>CAVUZZ010000004.1:0-350366 GCA_963746135.1 uncultured Actinomycetes bacterium | reverse complement strand
AGCGAGCGCCGATGAACTGCCAATAACCCGCTCACACGGAATGCCTTATTTCCATTTTACGGAGACGAGCTCGTGGCAAGATCGCCGGAGAGGATTTCTTTTCTCTCATCCGGGTGAGGAAAGGCCAAGGGTGAGGAAGTAGGACTGCGATGTGTGGTCGCATCGATCTTATTCGTGCACTCACGCGTGGTGGGAAGGACTCTGGAGATGATCTGGGCGATTCTTTTGCTTCTTGGTGTCCCGCTATGGCTCTGTGCGGCAGCGATCGGGGTGCTCATTCTGCGTAACCGATCGTTGCGAAAACGAGCGGGTAACGTCCCCGCCCGGCTGCGCGTCGCCCCCGACAAACGCTGGAAGCGGGGGCATGGTCTCTGGGTTCACGATGTGTGGGCGTTTCGAGGAAGTCCCGCTGCTTGGAGCGAGAAGCTCGTATGGGTCAAGGGCGTAACTATTCGGAGGGTGACAGCAGATGAGGCCGAGAAGCTCCGACGTCTCGGAGAGAACCCAACTGTGGCCGTTTTTGCTTATGAAGGCGGGACGATTGAAGTAGCTGCCTCGGCGGCGCATCGAGCTGAGCTGATCGGTCCGTTCGTCAATAGCACCTCCGTGTCGGAGCTTGACGCCGCAGGGGCCGAGTCCTTCTCACCCTTTCCCACACCAAACAACCAGCACGGAGCACTGCGGCCGTAGTGCCTGTACAGAGAGTTGCAGGGAGTTTTTTTGAATTTTCTTTGACCCATCCTGCACGATCTGAGGGAGCCGTTGTGACAACCGGAACGACCTCGTCGTTCCGTAACTGCCAAAGAGAGGGCTCCGTGCCCGGGTCAACCCCGGAGTCTTGTGAAGCAAGATCCAGAGCGTGGCGGAGGAGGGTTGACGCGGCCTCCAAGGAAGTGGCCACCCATCTCATCTACACGGAGTGCACCTCCAGGGACTATCTCTCTAGTAATCGAGCATGAAAGTATGACCTCGGGCCTGGTTGTGGAATTGGCCTCGCCAGCATGCCGTCGCAGCTATGTGACGGAAGGGAGATTGCCATGAGCAAAACGTTTAAGGGCACGATCAACCTCGACGAGCGCGATTCGATCCCTGATTGGGAGCCGTACCTGCAGCCGGTCGCTCCCGCTGGATCACCGAACGTCCTGTACATTGTCCTGGACGACGTCGGGTTTTCGGCGATGGAGCCGTGGGGCGGGCTGATCGAGACGCCGAACATCGACAAGCTGGCCGCGACGGGACTCACGTACACGAACTGGCACACGACGGCTCTCTGTTCGCCGACACGCTCGTCACTGCTCACGGGACGGAACCACACGACCAACGGCATGGCGTGCATCGCAGAAGCAACCAGCGGCTTTCCTAATGCGAACGGTCACATTCCGTTCGAGTGCGCGACGATCGCCGAAGTGCTCGGCGAGCGCGGCTGGAACACGTACATGCTCGGCAAGTGGCACCTCGTCGCAGCCGACGAGATGAACATGGCCTCGACGAAACGCAATTGGCCGGTGGGTCGCGGCTTTGAGCGCTACTACGGGTTCCTCGGCGGCGAGACGAACCAGTGGTACCCGGACCTGATCTACGACAACCACCCCGTCGATCAGCCCGCGATGCCCGAGGAGGGCTATCACCTGACGACCGATCTCACGGACAAGGCGATTGAGTTCATCAAGGACGCGAAGATGATCGTGCCCGACAAGCCGTTCTTCATGTACTTCTGCCCAGGAGCGACGCACGCGCCCCACCACGCCCCGAAGGAGTGGATCGAGAAGTACAAGGGCAGGTTCGATATGGGCTACGAGGCTTACCGCGAGCTCGTGTTCGAGCGGCAGAAGAAGCTGGGGATCTTCCCTGAGCATGCCGAGCTGACCCCTCTGAACCCGTACTCGGAGGAGAAGAGCGTCGAGGGCAAGCCCTGGAACCCGGTCGATGTCGTGCGCCCCTGGGAGTCGCTCTCCGACGACGAGAAGCGGCTCTTCTGCCGCATGGCAGAGGTTTACGCCGGGTTCTTGAGCCACACCGACCACGAGATCGGACGGCTGCTCGACTTCCTCGAGGAGTCAGGCGTGCGCGAGAACACGATCGTCGTGTTCGTATCCGACAATGGGGCCAGTGGCGAAGGCGGGCCCAACGGCTCGGTCAACGAGAACAAGTTCTTCAACGGGATCCCCGACTCGATCGAGGAGAACCTGAAACAGCTCGACGAGCTCGGCTCGACATCGACCTACAACCACTACCCGGTGGGCTGGGCGTGGGCATTCAACACTCCGTTCAAGATGTGGAAGCGCTACAACTTCGAGGGCGGCGTGGCCGATCCAATGATCGTCTCGTGGCCGAAAGGCATCGAGGCCAAAGGCGAGCTCCGGCATCAGTTTCTGCACGCGACCGACATCGTGCCGACGATGTACGAGCTGCTCGATATTGAGCTGCCCGAGGTGGTGAAGGGATACCCCCAGATCCCACTCGAGGGCGTGAGCTTCCAGTCGACCTTCGAGAGCGACGACGTGCCGACTCCGAAGGAGAGTGGCTTTTTCTCGATGCTCGGCTCGCGGGCGGTATGGCACAAGGGCTGGAAGGCGGTCAGCGTCCACCCGACGATTGCCGGCTGGGGCCACTTCGACCAGGATCGCTGGGAGCTCTACGACACGGAGGCCGATCCCACCGAGAGCCACGATCTCGCGGATGAGAACCCCGTGAAGCTCCAGGAGATGATCAATCAATGGTTCCACCTGGCGGGGTTGTACAACGGGCTCCCCATCTTGGACAAGACCGCGGTCGAGGTCCTTGCCGACTCGACCCGGCCACAGGTGGCGCCACCCCGCGACCGATACGTTTACTACCCGGGCACAGCTGAGGTGCCGGAGACGGCAGCTGTCAATGTCCGCAACCGCAGCTACAGCATCGCGGTCGAAGTAGCCATCGAGGCGGAGGACGCTTCAGGCGTGCTCTTCTCCCATGGCGCCCGGTTCGGCGGCCACTCCTTGTACGTGAAGAACCGCCGGCTCAAGTACGTCTATAACTTCGTGGGAAGCAAGGAGCAGGTGGTCGAGTCCGCGAAGGAGATCCCGACGGGCAAGGTGATGCTGGGCGCATCGTTCGTCCGTGAGGGTGAATCTATGCCGACCACAGGAACCCTCTCGCTCTTCATTGACGACGAGAAGGTCGGTGAGGGTCAGGTCATCACCCAGCCCGGCAACTTCTCGCTCGTGGGTGAAGGGCTGAACGTTGGCAGGGACCCGGCCGAGCCGGTGACCGACGACTACCCCGGAATGAGCCCCTACCCGTTCACTGGCGGAACCATCAAGGAGGTGATCGTCGACGTCTCCGGCGATCACTACGTCGATATCGAACTCGAAGCCCTGGCGATGATGAAGCGCGAGTGAGGCTCACTATCGTCCGCGGCGCGGACAGGCGAGCGTCTTTAGCCGGCGCCCGCTTGGCGACCGCAGCTCGCATCGAGAGTCAGCCACGGAACAACTGCAACGAGGTCCACGGCGCCGTAGTCAGGTCTGAATGTCCGAGACCAGCGGGTCGCGGACCTACGTGCGAGACCCGGGCGTTCTCACCACGCCGCCAAGGCGCCGAGGACGGCCGCAGGCCGCCCCGCAGGTGCGACTCGCCGCCGAAGGCGGCGGGCTTGACTATGTAAAGAAAAGTCTCACAATCAGAGCCCGCGCCTCGGCTGATGCCGTTCTCGACCTTTCTCGGTGTTCCATCGGATAGTGCCGAAATGTCTGTCAGTTCATCGGGGGGAGCAGCTTGCCTAACTCAGCTTCGGACGGATGAGGGAGAACAGTCGACGAGCTGGAGCCGTGATTATCGGCCCTCGTCCTTGCATTAGACGATGCCAACCGCCCGGAATCACCACACACTCTCGGCCTTCTATCTAAAGCGGTTTGCTGACGAGAAGGGTCTGCTTTCGCAGTGGGATGTGGCCTCCAAGACATGGAGCTCGGTCCGACCCAAGACCGCCTCGGTAGAAGTCGATTTCTACATATACGTCACTTGATCGCGGAGGAGAGAATCGACATCGTCAAGATTGGTCGACTCATTCGTATTCCTGAGACGACGATCGACCACTTGATCGCGGTTGGATACAGACGAACTCCCGGCTGAGGCGCCGCCATGGGGCACTCGGATATCCGAACCACCTACAACCTGTATGGCCACAAATTCCCCGAATGGAAGATGAACTGGTCTCCTGGTTGAATGCTCGGTTTGACCGAAGGGCGAGGGGTGCCAGCCCATCAACGGCGGAATTCCGGCGTGACGAGTTCGGATTTCGTTCGGATTTCGAAAGACGAAGCACTGGGCGAGAGGCATCTTGAGAGTCCACACCGGCTCTGACCAGGGGGAATATTCAGTGGGCCCAGATGGATTTGAACCATCGACCTCACCCTTATCAGATGTGCGGACCATCCGGACGGTGAGGATCATGAATGACCAAATCAGTACGGTTGGCGCAGGTCAGGACGTGTTTACGAGGGGCCAGTGTGGGCCGGATGAGGTCGTGCTTGAACAGAGAGTTGCAGGGAGTTTTTTTGACTTTTCTTTGACCCACCCTGCACGATCTGAGGTAGCCGTTGTGCAACAACGGGAACGACCACGTCGTTCCGTAACTGCCAACCGGCCGGCCCCGTGTCGCTGTCAAGACCGAAGTCTGCAAGGCAGATGCGGAGCAGAGCGCAGCAGTCTTTATAGCGAGCCCTGAGGAGTCGGTAAGCGAATATGGGGAAGAGTGCAAATGTGTCTGATCCAAGAGTCGCAAGTGGAGATGAGCCTGAGTGGAGGATGGCGCGGGAGGGATCATTCTCAGACTCGGAGCGCACCCAAGTCCGCGTCGCCGTGGGCAATGGCCGCCCTGCCGAGGACCGCCGCCTCGCAGGTGACGACCCGCACTGAGTAGCCGTCCGACGCTCTAGCGTTTCCGTGAGCCGTCGAGGTCGTACGCATCGTGTTTATGGATCTCATCTGTGACCTCGCAGTCAACCAATTCCAAACAACGACAAACGTTTACGGGAGCAACGTTCGGAATCGTAGATGCTCCTTGAGATCGTGGTAGCAGCCTTCACACAGCCAATCGTCCTGGCCTTTAACGAAGCCCGACGAAAGGAGGTTTGGATCATTGTTCACATCCATGAATTTTGCCCAACAACCCCGGCAATGTTCGTGGTCTCCGTGGGTCTCACTCCTGAATCGCGTCCATGTCAGAACCGCTCCCTGAAAGACTTCACCTAGGTTCGTAATGCGCCAGTCGGTGTGTTCCGGAAGTAAGTTCCTCAGATAGCCTCCGGACCGAGGTTGGGCGGGTTCCGGCTGCCACGGACCTCTTGCGGGAAAGCGCTCTTCCGCGAACGTCTTTGCTTCTGCCAGAGTTTCGAATCGCTCGATCGGCGCGATTCCTCCACTCACCGCTAGTCCATCCACCTGCCACGGTGGGAGGAAGTGCCCAGACAGGTGCACCTTGACGAGGCTGATGACGAGGTTTGCCTCCTCCCTCGACACGGAAGCATGTTCGGCGTCGATCAGCGCGAACAGCCGTGTTGGCGGAGCGAGCTCCATCCAAAGAGTCTAGGGGCGACCCTGGATCTCCAGTTTCCAGTGGCGACGATCCCGCGAGTTCTTCCGTGGAAGAAGCTTCGCTTTCATCACCAGCCACCTGCGGCGCCGAGGACGGCTGGAAGAGGCCCGCAGGTGACGCCCCCGCCGCCGCAGGCGGCGGGATTGACTATGTAAAGGAAATTCTCACAACTTCGGGAGCCTTGCCGGATGGCCTTGCGTACAGTGAGCCCGGCGTGCGTCGGATTCTTCGAACGACGAGGAACGAAGGCGTCCCCTGTTTACTGGCTTCCGTTCCTGCACAGGGCGGCCCTTGGAATGGTGCAGGATGGATAGGTAGGCGTTCCCGTTCAGGGCTTCGTAGGAGGCAGACCTACGAGTGTGCTGGTGGCGCCGAGGATAACCACCGCTATTGCCACCTCAAGAGCAACCGACCGTCGTAGTGCGCGTGATGCAGACGTCGGCTCATTTCGAGCACGCGCCCGTACCAGGCGCTTGCGGAAGACGAAGTGGTTGACTGCCCCGAGCGAAAGGATGCACACGAAGCTGCACAACTTCACAGTTAGCGCCCGGCCGTATCCTGATTCGATGAGGTCCCCGAAGGCAGCGACGTGCAGGATCGTGTTGAGTACGCCGGTTGCGGCGACAACCGCGATGGAGCCGAACGCTATGGGCGCGAATCGATCAACCGCGGGCGCCAGAACTGAGAGCTGTTCACCGGGCTCAGGGGTTGTCGTGACAGCGGGCAGTACGAACAGCAGGAACGTGATCCCGGAGATCCAGATCGCTCCGGCCCCCAGATGGACGACATCGCTCGTCACCGCGAGAGCCGGTCGGTCGGCGCCTGCTGCATGCCCGGACAGCGAGATTGTCGCGAGGAGGGCTAAGGCCAGCACGGACCATCCGGTCCACCAGCGGATCGGTGGCCGAGCCTCGGGACCACCGGCACCGGCCAACACCCAGCTGCGAACACGACCCCAAAGGGCCAACGCCAGCGCTCCGCACAGCGCCACGCGCAACGCATACCATTGCCCGAAACTCGAGGTCAGGACACTATTTGCCGCGTCGAAGAAACCGTCGACGCCCCCGACCTGGACGGCGATGAGGATTTGATTGTAGTAAACGATGCCGGATCCGATGAGCGTTACGACCAGGGCAGTGAACAGGATCCTTGCGAGGCGACGAGAGACTCGGCTGCGCCCGTCTGAACCTATCTCCCCGCTGGAAGCGAAGGCGGGGCGGGCCACGAAAGGGACGATGAGAGCAAGGCCGAAGAGTAATGCCTGCGAAGCGAACACGGCAAAGCGAATCCCCACCATCATCACGGTGGGCAGAGGGTCTACGTGCAAATCAACGCGTCCGAGGACGGAGGCGCGCGATGAGACCAGTAGAGAACGCGATCACTGAGGCGGCAACTAGCCCGCCGACTGGGACGCTCTGCCCACCTGAGTGGTCATCATTCTCGCTGTCCGAGGCCATGTCATCACGCGTGTGGTCGTCCGAGCCCATTTCCTGTTCTTCTTCTCCCTCTTTCGCTTCTCCCTCTTGGCCCTCTTGACCAATTGCCCGCTCTTCTTCGCGGCAGTCGCGCTCTCCTTTGACAGTGAAGGAATACGAATCCCCGTAGCGGTGCCCATCGGTCGCCGACACGAAATCGAACTGAACGCGCCATCTCCCCGGTTGGGCGGCGGCTATGTCGGTGCTGATGACATCATCAGCGACGTCTGATCCTCCGCTCACAACACGTCCGCAACCATCACGCACTGTGAGCTTGCCGTTCGGCATGGGCGGTTGAGTCAACGTGACCGATACAGCACGAGGAACGCGGACCAGATTCACATCCGGCTCGGGATTCGCATCCTCGAGCAACCCGTGGGCTTCCGTCGGGAGCGCCGCCAGGCTGAGAGCGAGGAAGACGAGGATAAACAAACCTTTGCGCGTAAGTCCGTAAAGGTGCATCAACAGTCGCCGTCGTTCTCGGCGGCGAAGCCGGGGGAATCCATCACCAATTACCCGAATTGCCTGCTCGCCTTACAGCGCCGAACTCGATGCTGATCTTGGGTTGTTCGTGGTGCTTTCCTGAAACAGCTGACATGCACCAGCCACCCTCCTCACGTACCCATTACTCTTCCACATGTCCGTGGACGCCACGTGCCGTCTGGTTCCGCCGCGGCGCACAGGGCCTCCCCGGGAGGAGGCCCTGTGCGGAACGCTGAGGCGTCGCTATTCCATCGTCTGCGGGTTCAAGTGGTCCACCGTGTGGCTGCCGGGCTTCTCGAGGATCGTGCGGTACACGACCATCCCCTCAGCAAGCGCGTTGTTGGTGACGCCGTCCGACGCGTAGACGGGAATCCCGGGCCCGGTCTTGAATTGCGGCCCCGTGTACGGGTACGCCGACCAGGTCCCCGAGTTCTGCTGCCGGTCATAGTACGCGATCTCCTTCAAGCGGGTGGGCTTGGTGAAGTCGATCACGTCGACCCCGCCCGTGTACCAGGCGTTGACCAGGAGGTCCCGTTTGATGCCCATGACGGCCATACCCATGTGCGCCGAGCAGTACTCGCCCGGCCCGGGGTCAGGTCGCACGTCTCCGACGTGGAAGCGGCTCAGGTAGTTGCCGGACTCCAGATCGGAGAAGTACATGTAACCGGTCTGGTGCGTCCCGCCTGACGGGTTCCACGGCCGCGGCTGCCAGGTCGTCCGCGGCGGGCACCCCGACCCGAAGGACTCGTCTACCCAGTTCACGACCGTTCCGTCGTTGTTGAACATTACCGAGTGGAAGAAGTCGACTGCGCCGGGGATGTCACCCGTGCCCCCCGAGCTGACCTCGTCGTCGCCGACTAGGATCGGGTTCTGCGTATCGGGGATGCCGTCCTCGCCGATCTCCCACACCTGACCCTGCTCGGCACATGCCGCGCCGGCCATGTTGTGCTCCATGTGCACGGCGATGTCGTGACACGCTACGGCGGCCGGCTCCAGAACGCCCGGAGCACACAGCCCACGCTCGCACCAGTCGCTCCTGCCGTCGGGGTCACCGGGATAGCTGATCCTCGGCTGGACGCCGAGCTCGTGCGACGCTGAGGGATCGTCGAGCGGCACCTCGACGACCTGGATCACGCCGTGCAGCGGGTTGTTCGGCTGTCCGGGATCCTCGTCGTACGGGTTCGCGGTGTTCTGGTACGGCGGGGGGCCTCCGGTGGTGAACGGGATGGTGCCGCACGTCGGCCCCGGCCGCAGCGGATAGGACGACACGTAGGCGAGCAGCCTGCCCTCGTCCGTGTCGCCGGGCCACAGCGTGATGGTGTGCGCGCCGCAGTCGGTGTAGACGGCCGCAACCTGCTCCACGGTGGCGAACGGGTTCGCCGGGTCGTCGCTCAATTCGAAGACTCGCACCCCTTCCCAGCCCTGCGGATCATTGTGGGCGGTTCGCGGGGCACCGCACTCCGGATTCGCCATCGTGCGGTCGACCGCCAGCATCAGCAGGTCGGCGACGCCATTACCGTTGCGGTCCCAGACGATCGGGTCGGCCTGGAGACCGTCGCACTGGATGTCCTTGACCAACCGCGGCGCTGCCGGATTCGAGATGTCGAAGATCCGGACGCCGGCGCTCGGCGTGGCGTCCGAGCCACTGTAGTAGCCGACGAATGCGTGGTTCCCCCAGAACGCCAGGTCGGAGTTCGTCCGGCCGTTCGGCGATGTGAATAGTTTGCTCATCTTGGAACTCTGGTCCGGGACATGCGTAGCTCCCGCGGGCAGCGTTGAGCCCACAAGCGCGAGGGCCGCTATAACGGGGAATAAGAAACGCCATCGTTTCATCGATGAATACCTCCAAGGCGTAAGGAATAGGTAGAGATGCTCGACGCGCGAACTACATCGTTGAACAGGCCTCGGCAACCACCTCCCAAGGGTCGCGTTGTGCCCCCAACGACTTCGAGAGCCAGACCCGCTTCAACTGGCTCGGCCTTATCACGGGGACGGCTAACCGTTAACGTACTCGCCCGTCGCGGCGCACGGATCGGCCGCCGAGCCCATCACTGCGATGTCCCCGTCCGCGCCTGGAACGCCCAGGTGAACCAGTACGTGAAGCGGATGTCTCCGGTTAAGTGGCAGGTTGTCCAGTCCACCAACCGCGTCGTCGGCATCCACATTGGGGTTGTTGCTAAAGAGAACGTCCGGCAGGATCTGGTACTTCTCATTGCCGGAGGCAGCAAGGATCGCGCACTTCCCATTTGGCAGGATCAGCACGTGTGTGTGATCCGCCCTCGCGACACCGACTCCCGCGAGCAGGAACGTCGCTACCAATGAGATTGTCACTCCATATCTGACGTGTGTTCGTTTCTTCAAGTCCAGCCCCTTTGTCGAATGGAGAGCCCCATTCGAGGAGACGGTTGAAATAAACGGAAGTGGAGACGAGAGCTCATCCTTGTGGTGCCCTCGTCTCCACTTCTATCCGCTTCCTCCTACTGAGAGAACTCCTGTGTTTGTGGGTTCAGGTGCGGAAGCTTCATGGCTCCACCCGTGACTCTGTCGCTGAGCCTAAAGACGTTCAGCCCCTTGGTGATATCCGATTCGTAGATGAAGTTGTTGTACCAGTACGAGGACCATGCTCCGCCGAGCTGGCAGCCTGGCGGGCTCGTCTGGGTGCAGAACGGACCAGGACCGAGAGACGCCGGGTCCGACCATGCCACCGTGACCGGGTTGGCCGGATCGGTGAAATCAGTCACCCACGTGCCAGCCTGGTAGTTCCCACTCACTAGGACGTAGCGACCCGAGCGGGTCGGCACCACGTTGTAGTTGTGGATGGTGCAGTTCTCGTCTGCACCCTGTGGCCGCGGAAGCGTCCACTGTCCGAGCTTGGCTCCGGTGTCCGCGTCGTAGAAGAAGGCACTCTTCTTCACATCGGGATCGGTGGCCTCGCACTCGGCCTGGGTGCCGCCACCCGGCTCCCAACCCATGACTATTACCTCGCCGTCCCATGTGAGCGCGGCAGAGTGCCAGTTGCCTCCGACCCCGACTCCGGGCTCGGTGATGTGGAACAGGAACTCCGGGTTCTCGAGGCTTCCGCCTGGGTGCTGATTCGCCCCGATGTCGAAGACGTTCGGCGTGGCTGTGGGAGGCCGACACCAGCAGGTTCTCGTCGCCCAGGATCACCCCATTGTCGTGAGCGGCGTCCGCTTCGATCAGTGGCTCGTTCCGCACGAACGATGCGCTCCCCGGATCGTCGAGTGGAACCTCGATGATCGATACGAAGGGGCAGGGTCCGCCGGAGGTCGCGTTGTAGATGAGCAGGCGGTTGTTCTCGAGGTCCGGCACAGCCGTGGCCGTGTGCGAGCCACAGCCAGCGGCGTCTGCCTCCGGCCTGGAGCTGAGCTCCACCTCGCCGACCAACTCGGGGTCAGACAGATCGCTGATGTCGAAGATGTGAAGCCCCTCGAAGCCCACCGGCACCGGCTCTCCGTCGCAGAACCTGCCCGCCGGGGCGGCTGAGTTCCACGAACGAACCAGGATGTCGTCCCAGACGACGATGTCGCCCTGATCGCCCTGGCAGCTCGGGTGAGAGATCTCCCTTGGGTTCCCGGGTGCCGAGATGTCGACGACGCGGAAGCCGTCGTAGTTGCCGTTGAAGGCCGTTTTCCCCCAGAACGCGATATCGGAGTTGATGGGCTCGGGGAAAGTGGCCGGGGCCGGGCTGTGCCCCATAGCCTGAAGGTTGCGCGTGTGCGGGCGTGTTGCGTGATCCGCTTGTGCCGGAAGGCCGGCGACAGTCAGGGCGAGAACGCTTGCTAACACAATTAACCATCGAAGCCTTGACCTCATTGTCCCTCCTTGCATGTAGTGATCGACGGTCGATTGATCATGCAGAGTGAGCATGCAGGAGGGGGGTCGCGGCCCTGAACCTTGAGGATCGGAGGAACCGGCTCGCGTCTGCGAACCGAACGAGAAAGCATGGCACCTTGATTGCTCTTCCGGGTCACTCCACCACACACCCCCCGGTGTGGGAGTTAGACACCGTCCAGATCTTGAAAAAAGCCCCAGACGATCAGCAAAGCTAGCACCGCCATTCGATACGCGCCAATTGGGCCGTTTATGGAGGTCCATCCAGCACTTCTCAAAGTGGGCCGCTCGCTCGGAGTAGGCTCAGTTTGGAACGAAGCTCGAGCTTGGGAGTGGGGATGGCCACCACCAAAGACCGCCTGCGGCAGACCGAGCAGCTAGAGGAGCTGTTGAAGCAGCCCTACGCCGAGCCCGACCGCACCCAAACCGATCTTTCCCCACCCGCCGAAGAGGCTTCCCGGACGTCCCGAGACTTGTCGCGGCCCCTCCTCGTCGGGTGGGCTGGGATCATGGCCGTCCTCTACCTCTTCGAGCCGAGGCCCACGGATCCAGCGGCCACCCCGCTGTGGGGGACGATCCTGTTACTCGCTTTCACGTACACGCTGTTCGCCGCAATGGCTGGACTGACCGTCCGCCGCCCGTGGGGGCTTGCCACCTCCGCGCTTGCGGGAGGCCTCGGAATAGCCATCGCGGGTGCGTGCGCCGTCACGGGTCACCACGCAGGCGCGTGGTGGATCGCCGAGGGCCTGGCATTCGCCGGAATTGGCGCCGCGAGCCTCGCTGCTCTGCGCGGGCGCAGCTAACTCTTCAGATCATCTCCGCAGCGAAGGATGCGACCAACGGCTGCGGGCGCGGGTATGACGACATCTCCGTAACCCTTGCAACGTTCTTCGAGCGAGCCCGCTTCTACCTCTTGAAAGGTCAAGGAGCATCGTTCATTGCCCAGTGTCAGTGGGATCTAGCCGATCGCGACGAGAAGAGGATGCTCATCCACGCGGTTATCGAGCGTGTTGCCCGTGCCCTGAGACGTGCGCCAGGCGTCAACAAGTACGTGCCCAATCACGGCCGTGATCTATTGCGGCCCGGGAGGGTCGTCTCGACCTACTTGTGCACGGGGATCCGGACGTGCATGTGATTGTCATGATGCGCAAGCGACTGCACGATCCGCGGGGGCCCAGTGAGTCTGGTGTTGGGGCCGACGAAGACGAACTGCGCTCCTGCGGCAACGAAGTGGTCGACTAGATCCTGAGCAAGACCGCGGTCTATCTGGGCCGGCTTCCTCGGTTCGCGTTCGCGCCCATCTCGGCGAGGGTAGTAGACGTCGACGTCCAAGCCGTTCTGATGGGAAGAGTGACCGAGACCGCCAAAGCGTTTGCCGAAACTTCCACCGTTGCGTCGGCTGAGATCCCCGATGCCCACCCGCGGCGCGTCCGGATGTTCCGCCGCGTGAGATCTGAGGACTCCGAGAGTCGTTCGGAGCAGACCACTCGTTGCGAAGCGCCGGTAAGCGCGGTTGGGTGACGCGTTCCTGACCGGGTCCCAGGTGAAGAACAGCCGGCCCTCCGGGGGAAGCTTCACCCCCCTGACAAGCCGCCCCGACCAAGGCTCACCCATGGCCTTCGAGCGTCGCCACCGAATCCGGGTGTCAACACCTTGAATGGAGAGATGGGTGTCCGCAGTCTCGCCACTTGGCAGCGGGCCAGTTGACGTGGGGCCCGAATTACGTGCTCCTCGTTTCTCGTCATCGGCGCGGGAGACCACCGCGAAAGCGAGGACTGCCATCGCGACTGAAAGCGTGGCTACGGCTCCGCGCAGCCGCCAACCTTCAAGGCGCATAGGTGCTCGGCGATCTCGTGAATTGCTTCGTTCCCATCCCCTCGATTGTCCTCGATTCACCGCGCAGGGGCATCCTTAATGCCTTCGCGGCACTGAGAGGTGAGCGATCGCAGTCGGAGAGACGATCCCTACGAGCGCGTGGATTCCTACGAAAGAGCGAAGCCTTTGGGCGAAGTTGAGCGAGACTGAGGGTTTCGTTTCTGCAAATCTCGTCGTCGGGCCAGATGGCGCTGGCAACGTAGCGCACCCCATCGAGTCTGAGCTCTACCTTGTGGGTGAAGGGGCGATCGCCCAGGGCGGCAGCAGCGAAGCCCTTCTCGGAGGGACCCCAGTAAACTGTTGCCCTCTCGAAAACATCGCCCCTGGGCGCGCCTTGCCTTGAACGTCACCGTATCGCCGTCGCTCGCCTGAACCGTGATCATCGCCGATGTCTTCCGCGGGGTCCGCGCCAGGTTCGTCACCGCCAACTCGATGCCATTGCCGTAAAGCATCAATTTCATGGCCGACACCGCCTGCAGGAGCCACTCCATAGCTCAGCGGATAACTATGGCGTTCTCGCTCAGCACTGAGTGCAGGACTCTCCATTGCGCGGCCGCTCCGCGGAACGACCGCCGTGGGAATCGAACCCGAGTTGAAGCTCGTCACTTCGGCATTCGCGGCCCGAAGTGCACAGCATCAAGTGAGGTCACAGTGCAAAGCATCAAGCGGAGTCGGAAATTTCATCGGGTGTCTGCTGTGGGACTTTTTCTTTACAAAGCTAATCCCGCCGCCTGCGGCGGAAGCGTCACCTTGCGGGCGGCCTGCGACCGTCCTCGCCGCTGACGGTGGCAATCGACATCTCAACAGGAGTCGCCTCTAGGCGCGACAAAGTTCGCCGTCAAGTCACCTGCGCTCTCCGCGTTGATGCCGGCTAGCACGGCGGCGGTTGCCGAGATGAGAAGGGCTCAGAGGTCGGTCCGTCTCCCGATTCCCCCGTTTGCGGTGGCCGATAATCAATATCGCGGCTCCCGCCATACCTCCGATCAGAGACGCGAGTATCACCCCGATCTTCGCCTCAGCGACGAGTTGGGCGTCGTCGAACGCAAGTGCAGTGATGAAGAGAGAAACGGTGAATCCGATTCCTGCCACAGCGGAAGCTCCCATCACGTGTCGCCATTCCACTTCATCCGGTAGCTGTCCCAGTTGGAATCTCACAGCCAGCCACGTGGCACCCGAGATACCGATGACCTTGCCGAAAACGAGACCCGCCACGATGCCTACCGCAATGTTCGAGCTCAGCGCGTCGCCGATTCTGTCGAGGCTCAAAGCAACGCCGGCGTTAGCGAGCGCGAATAGCGGGATCACCACGAAGCTCGTCCACGGATGAAGGAGATGTTCCAGGCGCTCGGCAACTGACACCACCTCGTTCGACTGAAGCTGCACCGCCCGGAGTGACTCTGCGTTCGGTTCTGTCGAGAGCGCACTCGCCTCCTCGAACACATCTGCGAAACCTTGACGATAGGTTGGGCGAGCCGGAGTGAGCAGCCCAAGAGCAGCTCCCGCGATGGTGGCGTGGACGCCCGACTGGAATGTGGCCAGCCAAACCGCGCTCCCGATTAGCACGTAGACAGGGGTCCAGTAGACCTTCAGGGTCCGGAGCGCCACGATCACGGCAAGAAGGCCGGTTGCAGCTAGCAGCCAGCCGAGGTCGATGCCGCCCGAGTAGAACAACGCGATGACGAGAATTGCCCCGACATCATCGACGATCGCCAGACTAAGCAGAAAGATCTTCAGGCTTGAGGGGACCCGATTACTCAACAGAGCCAATACGCCGATCGCGAAAGCGATGTCGGTCGCCATCGGAATGCCCCACCCGGTAGCTCCGGCTGCTCCGGCGTTGAACACCATGTACACAAGCGCGGGAACGACCATCCCTCCGGCCGCGGCTACTACCGGAAGCATCGCTTTACGCGCGTTGTTCAGTTCTCCCGTCACAAGCTCCCGTTTGATCTCGAGAGCGACGACGAAAAAGAAGAGCGCCATCAAGCCGTCGTTTATCCAATGCCGGGCGTCCTCGCCCAAGTCCATACGTCCGATGGAAATACGAAGCTCGGTTCGCCACAGCGATTCGTAGGAATCAGCCAACGGTGAGTTCGCCCATGCCAACGCTACAACCGTAGCCACAAGAAGGACGATCCCGCCGGCGCTTTCAGTGTGGAGGAAGGTTCGCAGCGGTCGCGCTATTAGGCGAGGCACGACGCTGTCACTCGACAGCCACGAATTCCGAAAGGGAGGCTTTGGGGCCGACATCACAATCTCCTTGGTCCACGCCGATACAGCGCCGACCAGGCTTCCCGGCACACCTAATCTAAGAATAGACGAAGGGATCGACTAAACGAATCGACACCAGCCTTCCCCTGCTTCCAGCTCCGAGGATCCCGGATCTGGTCGTCGTTGAGCAGCCATCGGAATTGCATGCGATTCGGCTGATTGGCAGTTACGGAACGACGTGGTCGTCCCCGTTGTGAACAACGGCTCCCTTAGATCGTGCAGGGTGACTCAAAGAAAACTCAAAACGAACTCCCCCCAAACCTCTGTTCAAGCACGGCCTCATCGGCCCACACTGACCCCTCATAGTCACGTCCTGACCTGCGCCAACACTGTTTGGTCATTCATGACCCTCACCGTCCGGATGGTGCGGCACATCTGAGAAGTGTGCGGTCGATGGTTCAGACCATCTGGGCCCACAAAGCGTGTGCGCAGGTCAGTTGCGGCTACCGGATTCAACCGACGAAGCTGCAGGACTCACGTTGGGAGGCCGCAAGGTTGGCTATCTGGGGGCCGAAAACATTGGGCGGGAACTCGATCGGGATATTCAGCACGGCGTAGGGTGAGCACGATTTTCGCCCAGGCCTCAGGCGGTCCTCACGGATAGCCAACTCAGAATTCAAGGATCTCCTTCAGACGGGCCAGATCCTTAGCGTTCGCCCGGCGCATCGCGCTTGTCATCACCGGCGCTGCCACTTTCCCAAAGCCCGAAGGGCGCCCGCGGTTCCGCAACGTCATCTTCGTGCCTTCGCCGACGGTGTCAGTCCAGGTGTATGTGGTTTCCATCGCGAATGGGCCCTCGGAAGTTGCCATCACGAATCGCGTCGCCGGGTGCAATCTCGATGACCTCGTATGTGTAAGCGATGGTGCGACCCAGAAACTCCGCGATGAATGCTAGTCGGGACCCGATCTGCAACGGCTTGGGTGTCTCCCACTTAACCTGCTTGATGTTCCGGTACCACTTCGTCGCGTTGTCGGGATCCATCGCGTATGCTGCCACCTCCGCACGGGGCCTTGCGATTTCGATCTCCGTCATGACGTCAACTTCCATCGGGCCCTCCCGGTACATTCGGTCCTGGGTCTCGCCCGACGCTCACATTCGCGAGACGGTTTATGTAGTGATCCCATCCGTAGCGATGGACCTCGATCTGATCCGGCGGCAGGTCCGAGTGAGTCAGACGTATCAATGTCCCGTCACCATCCGGGACGAGCTCGATCGCCACCGTGGTTGAACCAGGCGGGACGGGAGGCCCTTGCTCCCATCCCCAGGTGAATACGACTCGCACGTTCTCGACGACCTCGACCACTCGACCCGACGCGAAACCCTCCCCCGTTACGTTTACCCTCCAGAGACCACCAGCAACGAGCTCTATCTCGGCCTCGGTCCCCTGCCATGCCAGCCACTTGTCCGGTTCAGTGAAATAGGTGAAGACCTTGTCGGGAGGCGCTGATACCCGGCGCTCCAACACGAGTTCGTCGCTCACCTGGCCTCCTTCTCGATCAAGGTCACGAGACGATCGAGCTTCTCGTTCCACATCTTCTCGAGCATCGGGCGAAGTGGTCCAAGCGCTTTGAGGTCGGCGCTATACAGGCGCGTTCTCCCGTCGCGTCGCACGGCCACGAAGCCGGCGTCGCGCAGGACGCCGAGGTGCTGGGATACGGCGGGAAAGCTCACGTCGAAGTGTCCTGCGATATCGCCGGCCGAAAGCTCTCTGCTCCAAACGAGCTGGAGGATGGCGCGCCGCCGTGGCTCCGCCACCACCTGTAGACCCGTCCACCGAGCCCCCGATTGACATCTCGAGCAATAATATTTAAGTCTAGCCTTAATCATTCTAAACGGAGGGGATGAGCGATGGCAACGATCCTGCTGCGTGCCGGTTGAAGGCTGAGCCGAAGGTGGTCTACGACGCTCTGGCGTCGTCGGAAGGCGTTAACGGATGGTGGAGCAATCACACCGAGGGTCCAGCCGGGGTCGGGTCGACGATGAAGGTGGCCTTCCCCGACGGCGCCGATGTACATTCGATTTCGAAGTTACCGAGGAAACATCAGGCGAGCGGGTCGCGTGGCGTTGTCTATCGGGACCCCCGGAGTGGACCGGCACAACGATTTCGTTCGATGTTCAGACCGACGCTGAGGACAACACGAGTGTCCTATTCAGTCACGACGGTTGGGCGACGACAGAGGAGTCCTTTCCCTTCATCGCTTATTCGTGGGCGCAGATACTTCCTCGACTCAAGGAGCTGGCCGAGTCGGGCCGAAGCAATCCGTTCTTTAATTTCTGATTTCAGCGTCGATCGGGTCGGTCAAAGCGTCGAGCGGCCTCCCAGCTTGAGGAACTCCCGCTCGGCATCGCCTGGAGCCAGCGAGGCTGCGGTCTCGTAAGCGACCGCGGCCTCCGTGCGTCTCCCCAAACGCCGAAGCAAGTCGGCTCGCGTAGCGTGGAACGCGTAGTAGGCGTCTAGGTCCAGCTCATCAACCAAGGCCAGCGCTGCTTCAGGACCCTCAACTTCGCCAACGGCGATCGCGCGGTTGAGAGCAACGACATCCGTGGGCGCGAACGTAAGCAATTGGTCGTACAACGCGAGGATCTGCGCCCAATCTGTTTCATCGAAAGTGAGGGCGTCAGCGTGAACGGCATTGATCGCAGCCTGGAGTTGATACACGCCCGGTTGATTACGCCGTAGGCATCGGCGGACGATCGCTTGGCCCTCTTCGATCAAGGTTCTGTCCCACTGAGTGCGGTCTTGGTCGCCAAGTAGAACGAGGGAGCCGTCGGGCCGAATGCGGGACACGCGCCGCGATTCGGTGAGCAGCATCAATGCCAACAAGCCATCTACCTCGGGTTCGTCCGGCATCAGCGTCACCAAAATCCGCGCCAGTCGGATCGCCTCAAAGCAAAGACTCGGTTCGACCGAACTCGTAAGACCGGCGTTGTAGATGAGGTAGACGGTGGCCAACACGGGGCGAAGCCGGTCGGGCAGCTCGTGATCCTCGGGAACGCGGTACGGGATGCGCGCTGCCTTGATCTTGCGCTTGGCGCGGGCGAGTCGTTGGGCCATCGTCGTCTCGGTAACGAGAAAGGCGCGCCCCACTTCTTCTGTCGCCAGACCGCCGAGCAGGCGCAGAGTTAGCGCCACCTGCGCTTCCGTGGATAGCGCTGGGTTGCAGCAGGTGAAGATGAGGCGCAGCCGGTCGTCCTCCACTGGTCCTACCTCCTCGCCAATGGCGGGACGATCGTCACGGGTCGAGATCGTGGCCACCTCGCTGAGCAGTTCCCGGCCCCGCGACTCGCGGCGCAGTCGATCGATCGCCAGGTTGCGGGCGGTCGTCGTGATCCAGCCACCCGGATTGGGCGGCAAGCCAGCGCTCGTCCACTCGCGCAGCGCGACGGCAAACGCATCCTGTGCTGCGTCTTCGGCGACGTCGATGTCACCAAAGTTGCGGATCAGACCGGCCACGCATCGCCCGTACTCCTCTCGAAAGACTCGTCCGACCTCGGCCACCTCGAGTTTGGGAATTGCCTCGAGGTCGGACACGAGATCAGGCCTGGGATGCGTGTCGGAATGGACGGACCTCGATCGGGTGATTAACGGCCACGGTGGTCTTCTTAGCCCAAACGAGCGCAGCGTCGAGGTCTTCGGCCTCGATGATGTAGAAGCCGCCGAGATGCTCCTTCGATTCGGCAAACGGTCCGTCTGTGGTCAGGAAATCCTCGCCGGTGACGCGCACGACGGTGGCGGTGTCGGGACCGTGCAAGGCACCGCCGAACATGTAAGAGCCGGCAGACCTCATCTCTTCTTCGAGAGCATTGACCTTTGTCATGAACTGCTGCATCTGTTCGTCGGTCATTGCTTCTTGGGCCTCGCCCTGAACGCTGTGCATGGATAGCAAGTACTGGGCCATGGTGATTCCTCCGTGGCTGGGCAGGCGGATCCTGCCGTTCGTTCATGCTACGAATGGCCGGGGCCCAAATCGACACTTGACGCAAGAAAATAGATCTGGGATGGAGCGGGCTCCGTGCCCGATCGTGAAGATGGTGTTGACTGGTCCTCGTGATACCTCTTGTCATTTGCGCTCCTTGCGCTTGGCATGGAGACTAAAGCGGCGGCCGATCGGTGATGACGGGCCTCGTGCTCTGTACCTCGGTATAGAACTCGATTCTGTGAGCGAGGTTCACGCAGTCGCCGCCCTTGAGCGCTGGCGAAATCACTATGCGGGCTATCGTGTCCTCCACCTATCCGATGGGTCCGCCATCCCTCAGCTTTGCACGTGCTTCGATGAACCCGTCGCCCGGATTGAGTCGACAGGCCCACGGCTATTGCGCTACCTCTGGGGAGCGGTTTACCGCTGCCCAATGCAAGGACTAATTCGGCTGATTAACAGACCGGCTCGACTGAACTCGGCCTCGGGCGGTGACCCCTCAGCGGAGGCACTGTTGAGGCACCCATGGAGGAGATACACAGAGAGAACACCCGAGACGACGCGATGGCTGGTGCACGGCAACACTCTGCCCCTCATCCACCGAGATAGAATCGAATTGTGCCGAAACGATCCATCAAGGGCTGCGTGCAAACGACCTCACCATTTTCCGCAATTTGGCACACTAGCGATGCCGCTAGTGGCCGGCAGAGCCTGGGGGAAAAAAGGAAATGTGGCGGTCCGCGCGCCCGAGCCCGCTCCTTGGTGGGGGGTACTAGGGACCGGACGAAGCTAAAGCATGGACAGGGACGGAAAAGGGAGCCGGCGCGTTAGCCCGTGGCCACTTCGAATCGATCCCGGAGACTTGATCGGTGGGTTCAGCGCCGCATTCGTTCTTATCCCTCAGTCGCTGGCGTACGCGACCCCGGCCGGCATGCCCGTGGAACGAGGATTGTTCGTTGCGGCCCTCGCCCCCATCGCAGCGGCATTCTTCGCCTCCTCTCCCTACCTGGGCACCGGTCCGACAGCGATCACGTCACTCCTCACATTCGGCGCGCTGGGCGTGCTAGCGGTGTCTGCGAGCTCCGAATATGTCGCTCTCGCGGCGCTGCTCGCGCTTCTGGTCGGCGCCGTTCGCGTAGCTCTTGGTCTTCTACGTGTGGGCTTCATCGCGTGTATCTCATGTCCCAGCCCCTCATCACAGGTTTCACGAGCGGAGCGGCCGTTGTCATCATCGCGTCGCAGGTCCCGACGGTGCTCGACGTTCCCGGCGAGCACGCCAACCCATTCGCCGCTGCCTTCGAAGCGCTCAGCAGTCCTGGGGATTGGAGGCTCGAGTCGATCGCCATCGCCGTCGTCGTGGCCGCCTTGATCACCAACGGCAGAAAAGTGCACCACCGCTTCCCGAGCGGCTCGTGTCCGTTTTCCTGGCGATCGCATATAGCCAACTGACGTCCTACGACGGCGCGGTCGTAGGCGATCTACAGGGTCGTCTGCCGCCTATCTCGCTGAATCTCCCGTGGTCGTCTCTCGGCCACCTAATCATCCCTGCGCTGGTTATCGCAGTTGTGGGCTTCTCCGAACCGGCTGCGATTGCACGTCACTACGCAACGCTCGAGCGTAGGAAGTGGAACCCGAACCGTGAGCTGATCAGCCAGGGCGTGGCGAATCTCGCAGTCGGCATCGGGGGCGGCTTTCCGGCTGGCGGGTCCTTTTCCCGAAGCGCTCTCGTTCGGGACGCCGGCGCCCGCACGCGCCTTGCTGGGGGCATCACCGGACTCGTTGTGCTTGCATTCCTTCCGCTGATGTTCCTGTTGTCGGCTCTTCCATACGCGGTCTTGGGCGCGACTATCATCGTTGGCGTAAGAGAATTCATCACGATCCGGCCATTCGTTGAATACCGGCGTTACTCACGCCTCCAGTTCGCAATCGCGGTGGTGACCTTTCTTCTAACCATCACTTTTGCTCCCAACGTCGAACGTGCCGTCGTCGTTGCCATTGCCCTCGCCATCGGAGCCCACCTGTGGAGAGAGCTAAGGCTGTCGATTCCGGCCTGGATATCCGACGGAACGCTTCATCTCGCCCCCGAGGGGGTGCTCTACTTTGCGTCTGCGCCAGGGTTGGAGAATGCGTTCTCGAGCCTCTTGCTCGAGAGCCGACAAGCGAGTCGGCTTGTTGTGCATCTTGGCGGATTAGGACGCGTCGACCTCACCGGCGCGGTCGGTGCTGAGAGGCCTGCTTCGAGATGCTCAAGCAGCGGACCTTGAGGTCGAAGTAGTGGACGTACCGGAGCCGGCTCGCAAGATTATCGCTCGAGTTCTCAACAGCAAGACGGAAGACTGACGCCGCCAGCAACGGGAGAGGACGTCAGCCCAGAGGGGAGGCCCGAGGAAGTCATCTGATCGAATCGAGACAGGAGTCTTACTCCTCGCTCTCGATCGGCTTGACCCTGCGACAGGGAGCGAGGATCTGGATCCCGCGCTCGCCCTTTCTGACCTGACGCCCGAGACGCTGCCAGGAGCGCCTCCTCCGCCAACCTTGCAGCCACGTCTCGGAGCCTCACAGGGTGTGCTGAGACATGGTCTTTAAGATCTTGAAAGCCTCGGTTTCATTGACGCCTTCTCGCTCAATGATGACGAGCAGCTAAAGGGCTACGACACCTCCTGGGGACTCCACATTCACAGCCCATAAGCCGATACCCGCCTCCTGAGGAAGCTCGGCAGGGCGCGTTTCGCATAGAACCAGCACACTGAGCTAGGTGAGGCAACGGCATCGCCCAGTTGGGTGACCTCGTCCACAGTTCCGCTTTGTGCACGCGGGAACCGAAAGTTCATGCGATCCTGCGCGCTCCACGGCAAGGGCCCGCATCCCCGCGGCGAAGTCGATCTCGGCCCGCCAGCCGAGCGCAACTTCCACTCGTCTCGGAGAGGCGAAGACGTGGCGAACGTCTCCGGGCCGGAAGCGACCGGTGACTCGCGCCGGCGCGACGGTCTCGAAGCCACGACCCAACGCCGTGGCCATCTCGTAAACCGTGCGAGGGGCGCCCGTCGATACGTTGAAGGGGCCATCGATGCCCGGGTTGCTCAGCGCGAGGGCGTTGGCGCGTGCCACGTCCAGGACATGGATGAAATCACGCAGTTGGCGACCGTCTTCGAAGACCTCCGGCGACTCACCCCGTTCGAGCGCCGACAGAAAGATGCTTGGGACGCCCGAATAAGTTGTGTCGCGGGGCATGCGTGGGCCGTAGACGTTGTGATAGCGGAGCAAGGCGACCGATGCCCCGGTCTCCCTTCCGAAAAGAGTGCAGAGCTGCTCCTGATGAAGCTTGGTGGCCGCGTAGACGTTGCGAGGATCGAGCGACAGCGGTTCGGTGACCGCCTCGGGGGCCAGCTCGCTCCCGCACCCGGGACAGGTGGGGTCGAAGCGCCCTGCCTGGAGGTCGGCGCGGCTCGTGGACCGGGGCGCACGTGGCCGTGACTTTCGCATAGGTAGCTCCCCTCGCCGTAAACCACCATGCTGCTCGCGAGCACCAGGCGGCCACGGAAGCGAGTTTCGAACAGGGCGTGGAGCAACGCGGCGGTCCCGAGATCGTTGTGTCCGACGTAGTCGGTCACGTCCAAGAAGGACTCACCGAGGCCGATCTTCGCCGCCTGGTGTGAAACTCCGTCGACGCCGCGCACGATGTCTGGCAGCGAATCCGCTGTCGCGAGATCCACCTCAACGAAGGCGGCGCCGTGATTGAAATAATTGGGCCGTTCCCGACGCGGGTGCGTACCAAGCGAGTCGAGTCCCACGACCTCGTGTCCACCCGTCACCAACTCATCGACCACGTGCGAACCGATGAAACCGGCGGCGCCTGTGACCAGGATCCTCAAGCGTGGCCCTCGTGGTCGACTTTGGAAGGCATGGGCAGGCGGATCGTGAAGGAGCAGCCGCGGTTTTGGTTGCGGACGCTAATCTCACCCGTGTGCGCCTCAACGATCCCCCGTGCGATGGCGAGGCCGAGGCCGCCGCTCCCGTCACCGGGGGTGCGCGCCGCTGCGCCCCTGAACGCTGCCTCGAACACACGATCTATGTCGTCCTCGGGAATTCCGCCGCACTCGTCGGCGACGCGGACGTAGGCTTGAGCGAGCTCGACGCCCGTCTCGACGTGAACCACGCCGTCACTGGGGGTGTGGCGGATGGCGTTCTCGAGAACATTCCGCAGCACGCGCCCCATCTCGGCCGCCGACAGCTCGAGCTCCGGCGAGCGTTCATCGAGCACTCCGTTTAGCCGCACTCCCTTCGCCGACGCGATGCCCGACGCCGACGAGAGCGCGTCGGACACGAGATCTCCAAGCGACACCCGCTCCAACTGAAGGTGCATTGATCCCGCGTTGATCCGACTCAGCTCGAAGAGATCGTCCACCAACCCCGAAAGGCGGTCGACCTCGTTTCGGATGGAAACGTGATAGCGCTTCACTGTTGCCGCGTCGTTTACCACGCCGTCTTCGAGGGCCTCGGCCATGGCCCTGATGCCGGCCAGTGGAGTCCTGAGGTCATGGCTCACCCATGCAACGAGCTCACGGCGCGAGGCTTCCAGCGACCGCGTCGCGCTCCTGGGCTTCCTGCAGTCGCTCCGACATTCCCTCCAGCTCCCGTGCGAGCGCGGTGAATTCGGCCGGGGCCGGGAGTTTGCCGGCGGGCGAGAAGTCGCCAGCTCCGATACGCCGGGTCGTCTCCGCCAGCGAGCAGGGCGCGCCGAGGAGACTCTTTCACCCAGGATTACGGCGAACGCGACCCCGATCGTTCCGCCCGCAATCAGCACGATGGCGAGCGCGCTCAGGTCGTGGCTGGAGATGAACATCGCCTGCGAGGCCACCACCGCCCCCAGCGCGACGGTCCCCACGGTCGTGATCGCGGCCACCGAGGCCAGCTGTGCGATGGACCGGGTGCGAAGGGAGTTCATCAACAGCGCTCCCGCCAGGCCCGCTATCAGCGCGCCCAAACCTGCGTAACCCGCGAGTAGAAGCGCGGTCTCTTGCCGGAAGTTTCAGGGCAACCGCGGCCAGAGCCACTGCGACCGCCCCTCCGGCGAAGACAAATGCGAGGGCCCGCTTCGTGTCCCTCACTGGTCGAACCTGTAACCGACGCCCCACACCGTGACCACGTGACGGGGTTCGGCCGGATTCGACTCGACCTTCTCGCGGAGCCGACGCACGTGGACCGTCACGGTCGACTTGTCCCCGTAGGTGTAGCCCCACACCGTTTCGAGGAGCTGCTCGCGAGTGAAGACGCGACGTGGATGGGTCATTAGGTAGACCAGCAGCTCGAACTCACGCGATGTCAACGACACGAGCTCGCCACCCACCCACACTTCACGCGCCGCCACTACGACCGAGATGTCACCCGCAACCAGCTCACCCTGAGCGGTTTGCGGAGCCAGGAGTCCGTTGGCCCGGCGCAACACCGACTTGACGCGCGCCGTCAGCTCACGCGGCGAAAAGGGTTTTGCAAGGTAGTCGTCGGCGCCGAGCTCGAGTCCCAGGACTCGATCGTTCTCGTCCCTAGCGCGGTGAGCATGATGATGGGAACCGGGCTATGGGCTCGAAGCCGCCGGCAGACCTCGAGCCCGTCGAGGCCTGGAAGCATGATGTCCAGCACCACGAGATCCACGTCGTGACCGAAGCGTTCAACCGCCGCGAGGCCGTCGGGCGCCACCTCGACGCTGAAACCCTCTCGCTCGAGATAGCGCTCGACCACCTCGGACACGGTGTCGTCGTCCTCTACGACCAACACCAGCGGCCTGCGCTGATCGTCGACCTCGCCCGAGCGCGCCGTGGCCTCGTCAGATCGAGGCGATGGCTCTACCACGGCGTCCTCACTCCCGTCTGGATGGCTAAGGCCACGGCGGCCTGGAGGCCCAGCATTCCACGGGCCCGACGAAAGTCGAAGGCAGAGCAGGCGATGACGACCCAGGGCACGAACATGAGCCAGATGCGCTCCACTTCACCCTTCGAGAATCCGGACAGGTCGGCCGCGGCAACCGCGACCAGCGCGGCTGCCGACGATGGCCCATGCACGGCCCCTAAGGCTCCCGAAGGACACCGCAGTCGGCGGGCCCACGGCCAGGGAGAAGGCGGCGAGGTTCGCGATACAAAGAATGCATACGGCCGTTGCCCCGCAACCCCCAGCTCATATCGTTCGAGGGTGGCCGCAAGCCCATCGAACCACCAGAAGCCGGTCGCGGCGAAGGCCCCGAGAACCGCGAGCACTCCGACGCCAGCCACGACCAGTGGCCGGATTCGACGCTGAACTATCACGACGGCCACGGCCACGACAGCAAGCGAGGCGACGCCGTAGGAGAGCATCAACCCCACACCGAGCGCCAGGCCACCGATAAAGGAGAGTCGGTCGGAGCCGCGCCTCGCACCAACCGCAAGCAACGCGATTGCCCACGCACCGACACCCATGAAGAGGGCGTCGGCGGAGGTTGCGATCCATACGGCCGCAGGGGCGAGCGCAAGGAACGCGGCGGCGCGACGTGCTCGCTGCTCTCCCGCCAGAGCGCGGCAGGGTGATTAGCGCCGCCGCCGCAGCAGACGCTCCCGCTGCGATGATGAGAGCGCTCGCTGGCACGGCGCCCCCGAGTCCTGCTTGCTGCATCGCCCACAGAACGAGGACCATGCCCGGTGGGTGACCTTGTGCATGCACCGAGTAGGTCGAGAGATCGTCTGTGTACCGGTCGACCAAGGTGCCTGGGGACCGAACTCGCTCAACGTTGGATAGATAATCGTGGCGATTCTCGAGCGGCGCGCTCGAGCGCGTCGAGACCGTCTACTGCGGCCAGGGACAGCGCCCATGCGGACGCGACGACAACGGTCCCGATCACGAGCCTTCTCCATTCGAGCCTCTCGACCAATCGAGGTGCGCGCCACAACACCACAACCGCGAGCACAACCGGCACGACGACGGCCCAGCTCAGGCGGAGTTCGAAGCGACCGAACATCGGTGGAGCAAGGACCTTGGTGGCATTGCTCTGGTTGACGACCCGACCCCAGAGGTGAACCCCCACCACCAGCGCTCCCCATCCCGCAATTGCAAGCCATGCGTGTCCGGGCCATGCGGCGCCCGGGGGAGAAGGGTTGGCCGCGGCCTCGTCCCGCGCGCGTGCTGCACGTCGATCGCCATTCACTCGACACTACGCGGCGACAGACGCAGAGATGCCCTTGAGCCGCAATGTTCAGCGCTTCGTAATCTCTTTCCGGGTTGAAAACCCGCGTTGGCCGGTAGGTTCGCGTGCATGCACGAAGTGATCCTGCCCGTGCTCAACGAGGTAGCGGCGATACCGAGCGTGCTGGCGCGCGCCTGCCCGGCGGGTTTAGTGCCATCGTCGTCGACAACGGGTCCACGGACGGATCCGGGACGTTCGCTGCGAAGCTAGGCGCGATCGTCGTTCACGAGCCCCAGCGGGGCTTCGGGGCTGCATGCTGGGCCGGGTTGCGTGCGGCGAACGCGGACATCGTTGCCTTCATGGACTGCGACGGATCGCTCGACCCGCGCGATCTGCCCAAGGTTACCGACCTGATCGTAGGCGGGGCCGCCGACCTCGCCGTCGGTACGCGCGTCGCCCCGAGACGGCGCGTGGCCGCTTCACGCAAGGCTCGCGAACCTGGCCCTCGCGCGGATCGTACGGCGTCGTACCGGCCTCGAGATCCCGGACATCGGCCCTATGCGGGCAGCTCGCCGCTCAGCTCTTCTGGGCCTGGGGCTGGTCGACAGACGCTTCGGTTGGCCCCTCGAGATGGTGATGGCCGCGGACCTCGCCGGTTGGCGCATCGCCACCACGCCGGTTCCCTACGTTGGTCGCACGGGCAGGTCCAAGGTCACCGGCACCGCAAGGGGCACGTTGCGAACCGCCAGCGACATGATGAAAGTGCTGCGAGCGTGACTGCCACGATCGTCGTCATCGCCAAGGCGCCCCGGCCGGGGCTCTCTAAGACGCGCTTGACTCCGCCGTGCACATCTTTGCAGGCAGCCGCGCTGGCAGAGGCTGCGCTCATCGACACGCTGGTGAACGTGCAGCGGACTTCTGCCCGTCGACGCGTGCTGGCTCTAGAAGGCAAGGTCGGAGGCTTGCTCGAGCACCTCAAAGGCTTCGAGGTGATTCAACAGCGTGGGGCCGGTTTGGACGAACGGCTAGCCGCCGCGTTCGAGGACACCGGAGAGCCCGCGCTGCTCGTCGGCATGGACACACCCCAGATGAGCCCGTCGCTTCTGGACCGCGCACTCGCGCTTCTCTCTGAGTCGGACGCCGTGCTCGGAGACACCTTTGACGGCGGCTATTGGGCGATCGGCCTCGGACGGCCGTCGACGCCGGCGTTCAAGGGCGTACCCATGAGCACCCGGTTCACCGCGTGCGTCCAAAGGCAACGCCTCGCACAGCTGGGCCTATCTTGCGCGAGTCTTCCGGTCCTTCGGGACGTCGATTGCTACGGCGACGCGGTCGCAGTCGCCGCGCAAGCGCCCGAATCGCGATTCTCTCGATGCTTCGCGAAGATGAGGCCCGGTATCAAGGAGAGGAGCGCGTAATGGCACGCCTCGTGGCCTCGGACGGGACCATCGTGCGCCTCGAGATGACGCGCTGGATGTCCGAGCCGTCGGCCGCGGAGCGCCACGTGCTCGGTCGCGCGCCCGGTCCGGTCCTCGATGTGGGATGCGGCCCCGGGAGGCATGCACTGGCTTTGGCGCGCTCTGGGCGGCTTGTGCTTGGAGTGGACGCCTCCCAGTCTGCGATCGACATCGCTCGTCGCAAGGGGGCCCCAGTCCTGCTCAGGTCAATCTTCGAGCGAATGCCTGGGGCGGGCCGATGGGGCTCCGCGCTGCTACTGGACGGAAACATCGGTATCGGAGGCAACCCGGCGGCGCTGCTGTGGCGAGTCGCGGGGTTGTTGCGACCCCGCGGCCGGGTGCTCGCAGAGGTCGAGCCCCCAGGTATCAGGTGGCGCGCCTTGGCGGCTCGGCTCGAGACCGACCAGGGCGTCAGCGGCGAGTTCCCTTGGGCACAGGTGGGCGTGGACGGCGTGCGCGCCCTTGCGGTGCGAGCCGGGTACCGCCTGGACGAATTGTGGAGCGCGGAGGGGCGATGGTTCGCAGATCTAGAGCTCCTCTGATCGCCCCGCCGGATCGCCTGCGCGTCGGGCCCTTCAAGGAGGACGCCTTTACCAGCCGCCTTCACTCCCCGCGCATCGCGGCGCTTTTGGGTCTGGCGCTGGGAGTGACCTTCACGATCTGTTTCGCGACGGGGCTCCTCAGCCACCTCATTCAGCAGCCTCCTGCTTGGTTCACGTGGCCGCCCCGGCCCGCCGGCCTTTACCGCTTGACGCAGGGCCTCCACGTCGCCACCGGTATCGCATCCATCCCGCTCCTGCTCGCCAAGATGTGGACCGTCTACCCGCGCTCTCTGGGTGTGGCCGCCGGTCAGGGATGGGATGCACCTGGTGGAGCGCATCTCGCTCTTGCCGCTAGTCGCGGGAAGCCTCTTTTTGGCTTTTACCGGCATCGCCAACATCGGTCTCTGGTATCCATGGCGCTTCTTCTTCCCCGCGGGTCACTACTGGGCGTCGTGGATCACCATGGGTGCCCTGATCATGCACATCGGTGCCAAGGCCGGCATCGTGAGGCGCGAAGCGTTCACCCTGGACCCCGCAAAGTTGGAGGAGGCCAAAGGAGTGGGCCTCAGCCGCCGCAGCTTCCTCTGGGTGATCGCAGCGACCGGCGGCGCGCTCACGGTTACGACGGTAGGTCAAACCTTCTCGCCACTCAACCGGCTTGCGCTGCTCGCACCTCGACGGCCGAACGTCGGCCCTCAGGGTTTCCCGGTCAACAAAAGCGCGGTGAGCGCTGGAGTCACATCCAGCGCGATTGCCCCCTCTTTCAAGTTGAGTGTTACAGGCAGGGTCGAACGCAAGCTAAGCCTTTCGCTCGAAGAGCTGCGTTCGTTGCCTCAGGTCGAGGCCATGCTTCCGATCTCGTGCGTGGAAGGATGGAGCGCTAACGTCGCCTGGCGCGGCGTGCGCGTCCGTGACCTGCTGCACATGTCGGGAGCCGCCGAAGAAGCGACGGTGAGCGTCGAGTCGCTGCAAACCGATGGCCTCTATCGCGCGTCCGAGCTGAACCCGTCACACGCCCGAGACCCAGACACCCTTCTTGCGCTCGAATGCAACGGCCATGAGCTTCACATCGACCACGGCTTCCCTCTGCGACTGATCGGGCCCAACCGGCCCGGTGTGATGCAGACCAAGTGGGTCGGAGAGTTGATCGTCTTGTGAACGACAACGACGATACCCTCCCTAGTCCGCGACTCTTCTGGAGCTCCGCCGCAATCGGCCTGGCCGTGTTCGCCTACGGAGTCGGCGGTTTGTTCTTCGAAGGCGAGCGAACACACCCCGAACAATGGATCAGGTGGTTCGCCGGTTCGCTGATCGCGCACGACTTCCTGGTTGCGCCTCTGGTGATCGCGGTGGGGAGCCTGCTCGTCAGTCGCGTCCGCGCACCGTACCGTGCTGCGGTACAGGGAGCCCTGATCTCAACCGGAATCATCACCTTGACGACGTGGCCGTTCCTGCGCGGCTACGGACTCCGTTCAGACAACGCCTCGGCGCTGCCCAACAACTACGCTCTTGGACTGTCGATCGTGGTGGCGGTCGTGTGGCTTGTCGCCGCAGGCGCGCTCCTGGGAACTTGGCGACGCTCGAGATGAGCCCGGGCCGCTACCATGCGCGGGTGGCTGAGGCGGCCACAAGACGTTTACCGCAGGGGAGTGATTCCATGGGAGAGGTCGTCTATGTCTCACAGGTGGCGATCACACGCAAGCGCGGTCCGCTACGCGAGGCGAAGCTTCCTGGAACGCAACGAACAGTCACCTTCGGGGTGCATTCGGCGGTCGCCGACCACTACGGCGTCGACCCTGAGGACTTCCCGCCGGACGCGACGACGCTCGACTACATCGTTGCGGCGGCCGGCGGTTGACTGACCGGAACCTTCGGGAGCGCGCTGGAGGCGCGCAAGATAGATGCATCCGGTGGCAAGCTGACCACCGAGGTCAGGGGCGAGATCGAGCTAGAGGACAAGGTCCTGGTGATCAAGCGGATCCACGCGCGCTACACGTTGCGTGCAGAAGACGCCGTGGACCCTGCGGTGGTCGAGCGGGTTCACGGCTTCCACGCAAGCCGCTGCCCAGTGGCCCGCTCGCTGCAGGGGGCAATCGAGGTTACGACGAGCTACGAGTTGGCCTAGCAGCGGGCCCGTGTGGCGGCGACAGGAGTGCGCATGCATAGCGCGCTCACTTGATGCTGGGCATCCGATGCTCAGCAGATAACTATGGCTTAATCGCTCATCGTTGTCGCTCGTGATTGCCGTAGACGGTTCTGCTAGAGGCGACGATCCAGTCCCCAAAATGGGGAACTGCCCGGATTCCTAACTCTAAGGATCCTTGGGAGCGTCCCTAGGCGTTTCAACTAGTCTTCTCGAATGATCAAAGCGGTGGTGTTCGACGTTGGGGAATGCCTAGTAGATGAGACACGAGAGTATGGGACCTGGGCTGACTGGCTGGGTGTTCCCCGGCATACTTTCTCCGCCGTATTCGGCGCCGTAATTGCTAAGGGACTTGATTACCGACAAACGTTTCAGGTCTTCCGACCCGGATTCGATCTGACTAAGGAACGCAACAAACGGGCGGACGCGGGGCAAGCCGAGACGTTCGACGAAGCTGACCTTTACCCCGACGCTCGCTCGACACTTGCGACGCTGCGTGATGATGGTCTGTGGGTGGGTATCGCCGGCAATCAAACGAAGCGTGCCGGTGATCTCCTCCGGTCCCTTGACTTGCCCTCGGACATGATCGCGACTTCAGACGATTGGGGCGTATCCAAGCCCGATCCAGAGTTCTTTCGCCGCCTTGTGGAATCAATTCCTCACGACGTGAACGAGATCCTTTACGTAGGAGACCGACTCGACAACGACATTGACCCGGCCGCCTCGATGGGTCTGCAGACCGCGCTTATCAGGCGGGGCCCATGGGCATTTATCCAACAGACAGATGCTGAGAGGGCCCCCACGATGCAGATCGACTCTCTCACCAGCTTGCCTGCTCTAATCGCTGAGTTCAACGCTGCAGGGCGCTGAGTGTCGTCTCCCAGTCGTATAGCCGATCGTCCAGTCGTTTTACGCATTCATGATCTGCCCACGCCTGCAAAGCGCGGCGTACATTGCGAATTCGATCCATGGCGGTTGCGTACCAGGCGATGGCAAGCAAGTCGAGAGCTTGCTCTGCGTGAATGCACGCCGCTTCGGGATTACCTCCAGCAGCCTCCACGGCAGCCAGATCACTAAGAATGACTGCTCGCTGCTTGCCGCCTTCCTCCGACAGCTGCTCAAGCACGGTCGTGAGGGTGGCGCGCGCTTGCTTGACGTACCCGGCCTCAAGTTCGGTGTTTCCTTTGAAGGCCGCGAGCCGGACCGGTGAGAACCAGTCGAACCAATCCGGAGAGGAGTGCTCACCACCCGCGGCAAGAGCATCCTCCGCCTGCCCGATCAATTCGAGCGCCTCTCGGGTGTGACCGCAGCGGGTTTCACATTCGGCCTCAACCGCATCCAGCCAGGCATTGAACTCGGCAGAAGCGGCTCCGCGGCGGGCGTACACGCGCGCCGCCCTCACGCGCTCGGCTGCGTCATCTCGTCGTCCGCTCCAGCCTGGAACGAACGCGGCGTGTGCCAGGATCGCGGCACCCAGCAGCGGATCTTCGGCCGCTCCCGCAGCCTGCAAAGCATGCAGCAAAGTAGTGTCAGCGTCGTCGGTTCGCCGAAGGTCGAAGAACTCGATGCGGCCGGCGAGAAGAAGAGACTCAGCCAGACCCGCGGCAAGGATTCGTCGTGTCGTACCGGTTGTCGCGGAAACGAGGTGAGTGCCCAGACCGGTGTGCTCCGCTACTGCGCGATACAACTCAGAGGGCTGAACTGCGAAGTACAGGCGTCTGTGGGCTGCTGTTATAGCCGCATAATCTGAGCTGATCGTGGAGCCCTGAACTCCAGCCGCCCTTGGGATCGGCAGAGCGGTGCGCGCGACGCGTGAATGCTGAACAGCCGTCGACATTGCGGGTAGCGAATCGGTACCCGAGGCCTTCCAAGGTGGGACGAATCCCAGTTCCTCGATCGGCGAGTTCAAGACGTGGACCAACAGGCGCTGATGGTCCGGATGAGGCCAGGGCGGGGTAGCAGATTCCCAGCGACGCACCTGCCGGACGCTGACCTCTATGTTGCCTAGTCCAAGCTGGGGGGCCGCCCGAGTGAGCGCGTCGGCGAACGTTTGCTGAGATGCATGCCCAGCATGTAGGCGCGCAGCCTTGAGATTGGTGTTTCCGGCCGGACGTGACAGGGACTGACCTCCCGGGGAGCCAGCGGGTGCGTATTTATTCAATTTTACCGGCAAGCGAGGGCGTATTGAGGCCGGATTTCGAAGATTACCGGCCATTTGGCTCGAAAAGTCCTAAAAATGTCCTTGCTAAGGCCTTCAATCGGCCGTTCTGAGGGCAGATTCTTACGGGGTGGGTTCAGAGCCGAACTTCCTGAACAATCCAAGCAGGCTGTCGGATTTCGACCCGGCAATACAGGCTTCGCATGCAAAGTTCGAAGGCGGCAAGCCTTTGAAGGAAGCGAAACCTTGGGCCCGATCTGAATCGACCAATTGGTCTTGGAGATTCCGTTAGACGTTCGGGCCCTGCACACTCAGGTTAAGGACAGGTTCGCACGGGTCGGCATCGACAACTGTCATCTCGATCGGGCGGTCCTTGAATGTCTCTTCGCTGCCACGACCAGGTCGATTGAGAATCCATTGGGATATTGCCTCGCCGTGGGGCGACGATTCCAGGATGAGGCCTGTCGGCGCGATGGGCGAGCGCAACGACCAGATCGTGTGTGGATCGAGAACGCCTGCCGACATGGGGCCCTCGACGTCGAGGCTTGTCCCAGCTGCACGAACGACCGTCGGCGAGCGATCGAGCTGTTTCCTTCTCTTCGCCGATTCTTGGGTGACTCGGCCGGCCCATTCCGAGGTCGGACATGATTGTGAGGCTTGACCGACCGCGCGTTGCGGACCGCACCTGGATGGAAGAGTTTGACGATCTCTCTGCGCGGGGCTTCATATGGCGATGCGCCGACGACATTGATTGGGGAGTCGTGTTCTCTAGAAAGTGCACTCGCTGCGAGGAAGACATGGAGTTTCGAGGCTTCGAACGAGGCGATGTTGCTTACCGCGCCTACGCCCTATGTGTTATGTGCGGCTGGTGGATGGAGTTCTGATGAACCTGAATGATGGATCAATGAGCGTCAAGAGGTGAAACGGTTGCTAAGGGGGTCAAGGATGGCCCGAAGCGCGACGAGAGATCCGTGCCATATTCGTGGGCGCCACAACGGGTGAATAAGGACCGATGAAGCCGACAATCATCGCCCCGGAAGGGGAAACGCAGTTGTTATCAGCGGTCGAGCTGGCGGAGTTCCTGAGCGTTCCACTCTCGACAATCTATTACTGGCGTCACGTCGGTAAGGGTCCCCCAGCTCTGCGAGCCGGTCGACTGCTCCGCTTTGATCTTGCATCTGTGTGTGCATGGCTTGAGAGGCGGGCCGGCTGATGGCGAGCATCACCAAACGCTCACGCAGGTCGGCTTGGTTGGTGCGATATCGAGATCCATCCGGGCGTGTGAGGAACAGTTCGTTTCGGAGGCGAGTTGATGCGGAACGATTTGCAAACTCTGTTGAAACTGAGATTGCCCATGGAAGCTGGACCGATCCGGATCGGGGAAAGATCAAGGTCGCAGATTGGGCACGAATCTGGCTCAAAGGCAAGGTGGACCTTCGAGCATCCAGTCGAACACGCCTCGACAGCATTGTCCGAACCCACGTGCTTCCAGAGTTTGGAGACTACGCGCTCAATTGTGTGGGGAACTCGAATGTTCGCGCATGGGTTGCCAGCATGATCGCTTCGGGTTACAGCCCCGCAACGGTTCGCAAATCGTTCCATGCACTATCCCAGATGATGCGCGCCGCTGTATCTGACAGGCGTATCATCTTCAATCCCTGCCTAGACGTTCCTCTGCCGGCGGAGCGGCAAGAAGAACAACGGTTCTTGAGCACAGAAGAAGTCGAGCATCTGGCCGCATCCATCGATCACCGATTTCGTACTCTCGTCCTGCTGGCAGCGTACGGCGGACTCCGATTCGGCGAGCTCGGAGGGTTGCGTCGATCGCGGCGTCGATCTGCTCAGGGGGCGAGTCATCGTTGCCGAAACGTTAGTAGAGGTGGATGGTGCGCTTACGTTCGGAGCACCCAAAACGAAGCAATCCCGGCGCGGGGTTCCACTTCCCCGACCGATTGTCACGGAGCTCGAGCATCACCTTGCCGAGTACGTTGCCCCCACTCCGGATGCTCTCGTGTTCACCGGACCCAAGGGCGGCTGCCTCCGGCGTACTGGCTTCAGCCGATCCTGGTGGCGGCCAGCCCTCGAACGAGCAGGCCTGGGGACCTTGAAGTTTCACGAGCTGCGGCATACCTTCGTCGCCCTTTGGGTGGCAGCGGGAGCCAACCCCAAAGAGATCTCGGTACGTGCAGGGCACTCGTCGGTGGCGTTCACGCTGGACCGCTATGGCCACCTCTATCAGGACGCCGAATTCGAGGTCCCCGACCGGCTTGCGGCCCTGCTTGCTTCTCGCCCCGCGCGCCACACGCGCGCCAAATTCGGCTGACAAGTCTTCTTGCAAGAGGAAGCATGGCCTCTGACCTGCTCTTTTAGTGGTGGCCCCAACGGGATTTGAACCCGTGCTACCGCCTTGAAAGGGCGGCGTCCTGACCAGGCTAGACGATGGGGCCCTCGCGAGATTCGCCAGGCCAGCGTACACGGGGCATAAACCGGCCCCCGACCCAACCGGCCCCCGACCCAACTCAGTCCTGATCTACCTCATCGCCGAAGGTTCGAGCGATGCCGTCTATCAGCCTTTGCTTCTCCGATTCACTGAGTCTCGCATCAGGGTGGAGAAGGGTGTAGCGCTGCGGCGGCATCTCGTCGTCCGCTATCACCTCGATGAGGTCCTTGATCTCGTCCTGCTCCCGATCCAGCTCGGACAGGTTCAGCTCGTCACGTCCTGCATCGACGTCGCGCTGAACCAACCACGACTGGGGAGCGACGTTCGAGTACCACGGCCACTCGGTCTCATTGCTGTGACAGTCGGTGCAAGCGCCTTCAAAGAGTTGTTCGGTGCGAGCGTCATCCCACTCGACTGCTTGGGTGACCGGCGGGTTGTCGTGTGCACGGCCGTAGGGGACGAACTGAATCGCTACGAAAACGATCGCGCCGATGAGAACAAGACGTACAAGCCAGCGTTTCACGGCCAGATGCTCGTGAGGTCATCCCAGGTCTGATTGAGGCCGTCCCGTGCTCCATCGACTGCGTCTCCAATTCGATCCCTTGCGCCCTGCACGGCATCGTTGATGCCGTCGTTGATCTGCTCGGCGAGTGACGGCTCCGGCCCCTTCGACACCTCTATGAACACCGTGTCTCCTGGTCGAATCTCGGTGCCGGGCTCGGGACGCTGAGACAGAACCATCCCGACGGGTTCGTCACTGAAACTCCGCTGCACGGCTAGGTCAACGTTCAAGTCCCGACTCTGTCGGCGAACGTCTCTGAGAAAGCGGCCCTCGAACGTGGGTGTCGCTGGAACATCGTCCGCCGTAATTCTGTCGGCGACGAGCCAGACACCGGCGAGTGCGAGCAAGCCCATCAACAGAGCCACTGCAAGTGGCATGGGATTGAAGCTCCGGCGTGCGTTTGCAACTCGCTCCCGCGGTAGCTCCAACGAAGGAACAGGTTCGTCGAGCACGAGAGTCGATCGCACCTTCTTGCCGGCAACGAAACGACCAAGCTCCTCACGCATTTCGGCGGCAGATTCAAAACGCTCCTCTGGCCTCTTGGCGAGAGCGCGCAACACAACGGCATCCAACGGAGGCGGAATCGCATCGTTCAATATCGAGGGACGCGGTGGATCGTTGAGAACGTGTTGAGATGCCAACGCCAGCGAATTCTCCGCCATGAACGGGGGTCGGCCCGTGAGCATCTCGAACATGACGACACCTAGCGAATAGAGGTCCGTTCGTTCGTCGACACTTTGACCCTGCGCCTGTTCGGGTGAAATGTAGGCAGCGGTTCCGAAAACTGTCTTGGCCCCCACTGTTGTTTGCTGATCGTGTTCGTCCATGACGCGTGCGATGCCGAAGTCCGTGACCTTTGTCTCGCCGCTCGAGCTGATCATCACGTTTCCCGCGCTGATGTCTCTATGCACGAGTCCCGAGTGATGAGCACGCTCGAGCGCGCTCGCCACATCGGAGGCGATCTCGGCCACGCGCACCGGGTCCATCGCGCCCTTGGCTTCGACGAGGTCGCCGACCGTTTGTCCGTCGATGAACTCCATGACGATGAAGTAGGCGTCGTCGGTGGCCCCGTAGTCGTGAAGCGCAACGATGTTGGGGTGACTCAACCGAGCCGCCGCTCGTGCCTCGCGCCGAAAACGCTCGACGAACTGTGGATCGCTGGCGAGCTCGTCGTTGAGTGCCTTGACGGCCACTTCACGGTCGAGCAACTGGTCGTAGGCCAGGTAGACCTCGGCCATGCCCCCGCTACCCACACGACGCCTCGACTCGTAGCGCCCCCCGAAGACCCTTTGACCTGCGTCAATTGTCATCTGTCAGGCAGCTCCGTTTGTGAATTCATGTCGTTCAGAGTCTCGCAGAGGCTCGTATCTACTTAAACGCCGTGGTCTGGATTTCGTTACGGCCTTTATGGTGTCGAAAACTTGACTACCAGGGAAAAGTGGTGACCGTTCCGTTCAACTTCGAACCTCACCGAAAATCGAGCTGCAGGTTCATCTCGAGGGCAGCGTCGCTGCCATAAGGCTACCGAGCTTGCCCGTAGGCACGGTTTTCGACCCTTACGAGGTTCTTCCTCTGGTGGATGGCCAGTACCCGAAGCGCATCACGGACATTCAGGAGTTCATCACGATCGATCTGGCGGTCAGCCCCAGATTCGCGATCCAGTGGACCTTCAGGCCATAGCCGAGGCATTCGCGCTGGCACAGGCAAAGCGGAGCATCATCTGCACAGAAACGACATTCACCGCGATAACACACGTTCGTAACGGCATGAATCCCAGCGAGATGTGGGATGCACTTCGCGAGGGGTTCGAGGCGGGTGGGGGAAATGTCGGTCTCATCGTCGACACGCCGCGCACAACGGTGTTGCCGGGGCGCACCGAACCGTCGAGATGGTCGAGGCGGCGGACGCACCGATAGTTGGGCTGGGCCTGTCGGGTATCGAGAGATCGGTTCCCGAGGGAGAGTTCCGCCTTGCAGGGTTGACTAGAGACGACCTGCTCGAGTTGCAGCACCGAGCCGCGGGGCGGCCTTTGCGCCGCACGACGAGCGTGGGCGGCTGGAAGAGCGAGTGGTCCTCTAGCCAAGCATCGCCTGCAGGGCGACCCCCAATTCCGGATCGCTGAACTCAAAGCCCGCTTCCTGGAGTCGTTTGGGTATCACTCTCTGGCTGCCGAAGATCATCTCCTCAGCCAGTTCGGCACCGAACAGAAGCTTGATCGCAAGCGAAGGGACCGGCATGAAGGTTGGTCGCCCGAGCGCCGAGCCGAGAGCGTGCGTGAACTCGGCGTTGGTCACAGGGTTCGGCGAGGTCACGTTTACGGGACCCGCAATCTCTTTTCGCTCTAAGAGGAACTCGGTAGCGGCAGTCCAGTCCCGAAGCGAGATCCAACTGAGGTATTGACTGCCCGACCCAACCTTTCCGCCAAGGCCGAGCTTGAAGAACGGGATCGATCGCTGAAGAGCGAGCCCCGAGGGATGGAGCACGGCCCCGCTTCTCGTTCGCACCACGCGGATGCCTGCCTTCACTGCAGGTTCGGTCGCCGTTTCCGACTGGTCAATCACAGTGGCGAGGAATCCGTTGCCGGGCGGGCTCTCCTCGGTGAGCTCCTCGTCACCGCCCTCGAAGCCGTAATAATGGGTTCCGGATTGGCTCACCATGACCTCCGGCGGAGCATCCAGTCCCGCGATGGTCTCCGCCAGAAGATTGGTTCCGCGCACCCTGCTGTCAAGCACCCGGGCCTTGCGAGTCTCGGTCCAGCGGTGGTCTCCGATGCTCTCGCCGGCGAGATGCACGACCGCGTTGATTCCCACCAGATCGCGCTTTTCCAGCCTGCCCTCGGCGGGGTCCCAGTTCACGGCGTCCTGCCCGGCGCTCACCGGTTGCCTAGTAAGGGAAATCACGCGGTGTCCGGATGAAACCAGTTTTTTTGACAGCGCAGACCCGATGAATCCGCTGGCTCCGCTGATCAGTATTCTCATTTTCCCCTCCTCGGGGCGGCGATTTAGACCTACTGTCCTTGCTTCTCGAGGATTCGGTACTGCAAGATTTACCCGCTTGGAATCTTCGAACCCGCAAAGGACAACTGGGTGGCCCACCTGATCGTAAGAGACGGCTCGCTTCGGGGGCAGCGCTTCGAGGTGGAGTCCGGCGAGATGACCATCGGACGTGAGCGCACCGACGTCGTTGTAGATGACGACAGTGAGGTCTCGCGAAACCATGCGGTCGTGCGGCAGTCGAGCGAAGGTTTCGAGGTCGAGGATCTCGGCTCGACTAACGGCACCTTCGTCAACGAGCGGAGGATCTCGGAGCCAACCAGGCTGAGCAGCGGGGACATCGTGCGTGTGGGGCAAACCCGCTTCGATGTGGAGGTCAAAGAGGACCCGAACAAGACTGTTGTTTCCGGCCTCGTTGCTCCACCCACCCAGGAACACTCACCCCCTCTCCCTCAAGTACCTCCCCCGAGCCCCCCGCTGAACGGGACCGAGGACAAGTCGGATCACGCCTTCGCGAACCCGGACGCGCCGGGGACCCCTGCCGAGTCACAAGTCGATGAGCTGCCGCTGCCGACCTCGGGACGAATAGGCGAGGAACCAGAGGCTTCACCGGATCCGGCGACGCGCCAAGAGACATCCGAGCTTCCGGCCCGAACGAGGGTGGGCGGGGGAGAAGTCCAACGACCAGGATCAACCAAGCGCCTGCTGTTCGTTGTCGCAGGGGTGGTTCTCTTTGGGTTGGTTGCCTATTCGATCTACATGGTCGTTGCCGACGGAGATCCGAGCAGAACCGACTACGTGGCCTCGGTCAACGATGTTTGCCGCGGACGCATGCCGAGAATCAGCGGCCTGAATGGCGCGCGCGAGCGAAACACTCGTCAAGCAGCCTCCGTGATCTCGGACATGACGGTCCAGATCGAAGACCTCGAGCAACCTGAGGCGAGCATCAGGGAGATCAGCAGATTCATGTCCGCGTTAGAAGGAGTGGGAACGGGTCTCGAGGATCTCGACGTCTCGCAGAGAGCAAACAACAATAGAAGGGCTCAAGAGGCGGATCGGAAGCTCCAGCGTTCCGTAGTGCGTTTCGAGAACGCGTCGAAGAACCTAGGAACTGAGCAGTGCACGTTCGAACGTTGAACGGGCTCTGGCCGGAAACCGAATCTCGTAACGGAGAGTCACCGGTCGAATCGATATAGACACCGTCGACCCCAATATTTGGGATAGGTCTCGCAAGTGTGCTTGACGCGGTAACCGCATCCCCCCATCGTGAGGCCATGTCGATGCCAGATCAGACTTTTGCCCGCCCGATTCACACAACGCGGACATTCGAGGCCGCGATCGAACACATCATCGAGGGTATCGAACGCGGGCGGATGCGGGCCGGTTCGTCCCTTCCCAAAGAGTCCGAGTTGGCCGAGCAGTTGGGCATCTCACGCCCGACGCTTCGCCAGGGCTTGCGTGTGTTGCAGGATGTCGGCTACCTCCAGGTCAAACCGGGCAAGGGCGGCGGAATCTCGATCGTGTCCGACCTCGTTCCCACGGCCGAGATCTCCCGCAGCATCGCTCTCGAGGAAGAGGCAATCGTCGAGGTCCTCCATGCGCGCCGGGTTCTGGAAGGCGCTACCACCTTCGCCGCGATGCAGTTCGCGTCAGAGGAGGATTACGACGAGATCGAACACACCATCTCTTTGACGCGACAGCATCTCGGCGATCGATATTCGGTAATGAAGACCGACGCGATGTTTCACCGGGCGGTTCTCGGGGCCTGCCGCAATCAACTCTTGAGCGAATCGATGAGGGGGCTGAGCCGAAGAATGGCTCCCGTTCGCGATTCCTACAGAGGCGGGCTCGACAGCGATCGCCAGACTCTCGACATTCACTCCAGGCAGTTTGACGCGATGAAAGCCGGCGATGCGGTGACCCTCACCACGGTCCTGCACGATCACTTCAGCATGCTCGAAGAGGAGCTTGCGGAAGCCATGGGACATACATGGGACGAGCTCTTCGGGCGACTGTCTCAGCCGCTGCACGATCTACTTGCCAATCGAAGCGAAAGCGACGACCCGTCACCCACTACATAAGCCGAGCTGCTTTTCTATTGCTTGGTGCAGCGCCAGATGGTCAGGCGCCACAGCAGCCGGCTCCCGCGCTGTCGAAAGCTGATCAGTCCCTCTGACACCAGTCGCGCGACATCTTTCGAGCGTGCCACCAGATTGGGGATGGGGAACTCGCGCGACACGAGCTGTTCGATGTTGTCGCCGAATACGCGCCGGGCCGCGCCGAGCACCTTGCTCTCGGCCTGGATAGTCCCGGTGGGAAGGTACATTCGGCCGCCGGTCCTGAGAATGTCGCCGATCTCGTCGATCATTGCAACGGGGAGCTCAGCACCCGTAGGCCCGCCACCGCGTCCCTCAGGGAACCATCCGGTCAGCTCTGCGATGGAGTCAGGGATACCCGAGATGTCGCCGATGATGACGTCGGCCCTCACGTCTCGAACTGGTTCGAAGAGGCTTCCCGTTCGGAACTCGGTGATGTCATCGAGTCCCAATTGGCGCGCGTTTTCCTCTGCAATCCGGACGGACCCCTCCGAGATGTCGCACCCGATCGCGCGCTCGGCTCCCAACCGGGCGGCGACGAAGGCCAGGACCCCGCTGCCGCATCCTGCGTCGATCACCACGTCTCCCTCATTTATCTCGAGAGCCTCGGCCACGATCGTGCTGGTGCTGCTTGGAGCGAAGACGTCGGGGCTCAGTTGGAGGGTGAAGGGTCCCGTTCGACCCCTCCACACGAATTCTTTGACCTCTTTGGCGCTATCGACCATCTCTCCTCCACCCCTAGGATCTGCCAGATTGTCCCTCGCTGACAGAGAAGTCAAGCGGCCGGATACTACGTTCTTATGGAGCCCATGCGTTCCGTGGCGAACAGATGGAAGCGCGTGGCGTAGACCAGATCGTCAACGTGTACCCGCTCATCCTTGTTGTGGATCCCGGCCAGATAAATGTCGCTCGGCGTGCTCTTGCAGGGCCAGAATCCGTAGGCGACCGTTCCGAACATCTCCCGCATGTAATGGGAGTCCGTGAACCCGGGTGAGATCGTGGGCAACAATGTCGCCCGGGGCTCGTGCTCGGCAAGGAACTGCTCGCAGATCTTGTAGAGCGGAGTATTTATGGGGGCCACCGTCCCTCCGGTCGGAGGTTCCAGGAACTCGAGCTCGTGGGGGATGTCCGAGCCTAGCGCTGCACTTAGTTCCTTTTCGAGTTCGGCCGGCCCTGTTCCGGGAAGCACGCGGCAGTCGCACGTCACGCTGGCCCTGCCAGGCATCACGTTTCGAGCCTTAGAGCCCTCCAGGATCGTGGGAGCGATGGTGGTTCCGAAGAGAGGGGGCAGATCGTTCGGGAACGACGGGTGAAGGGGCATGGCTCTTCGAATCGCGCCCTCGAGGTCGTCTCCGATGTCACCGACAAGTATCTCGAGGGTCCGGCGAGTCTCCGAAAGGAATGAGGGGGCAACTTGATGACGAGCCAGGCGCTGTACGAGCTGAGCCAGCAGAGGCACGGCGTTGTTGCCCGCGGTTGGAGTTGAGGCATGCCCGGCCTCCCCGATAGCAGTGATCCTGACGGGCAGCGTTGCCTTCTCGCCCACATTGATGGGGATGACGATGCGGCCGTCACTCAACTCGAGATGCAACCCTCCACCCTCGTCGATTGCGAAGTCGCAGTTGATGTCCGGGCGCTCGTGCCTCAGCCATTTAAGTCCGACTTCGTGCTCGCCATTCTCCTCGTCCGCTTGAGCGACGAAGACGAGATCGCCGGCGGGGCGCCATTGAGATCGCCCGAGCAGTGCCATGGTTACCGCACGTGTCGCCGTCTCGTTTTTCATGTCGACGGTGCCGCGCCCCCAGATGAACCCGTCGTTGTCGAGGTGGGCGTCGAAGGGAGGGTGAGTCCAAGCCGGGGGATCTGCAGGAACGACGTCGGTGTGGCCCATCAGCGCGAGCGTAGGCCCCCCGCCCGTTCCCTTGATTCGCGCCACGAGGTTGGCGCGCTTGGGGTCACGGGCGACGAGCTCGCACTCGACTCCTGAACCCTCCAAATAGCTTTTGAGGAACGTTGCGGCGGGAGTCTCATTTCCGGGTGGGTTTGAAGTATCGATCCGAATGAGGGCACGAAGAACCTCGGTTACCTCGGAACGGATGGCGTCGTCGTCCGGTTGTCTCACAGCGGCCAACCGTACAGTCTCAATCCAGCGGGGCAGCCCAGAGCGGAGACTCGCCGGAGGCCCGAGTCGCTAGGATCCGCTCAGACTGCTGGCTCTTGTCACAATGAGCTCCGTTTGAGAGTTCAGGCTGAACGTCCGCCGAGTGCTTGTCGATTCCATCCCTTGATCTGGCGGATCGTCTGGATCTTCGCAGGGGCGACTTCGCCCGACGTGGAGTCGTGCAGCAGAGCGACCGCGACGAGAATCAGCAGTGCGCCGGCACCCTGGAGCGGCGACAGGACCTGACCGAACCAGAGCCACGCGAGGCCCGAAGCGGCAACCGGTTCGAGATTCGCCGCGATGGCTGCCTTGACGGAGTGCACTCTGCCTATGCCCCAAACGAAAAGGCCCGTTCCAAGAAGCGCTCCGAAGACACCGATGAAAAGGACCGGACCGATGTTGTTCGCCGAGAGAAATGCAGCGGGTGAGCCCCCCGCCAGAAACACGACGAGGGACAAGGGCATCGCCCACAGGAACGTCTCAGTGATTACCTCGATCGGTGTCGCAGTGCGCATCGCGGCGTCACTGAGGAGTGTGTATGCCGCGAGGAAGACAGCGCTGGCCAAAGCAGTCACGATCCCGGCTGGGTTCAAAGTCCCAAACCCGTTGACCATGAGCTGTGTCACCAGAAGGATGCCTATCGTCGCCAAGGTCAGGGACATGCCGACTTTGAACTTCGGTGCTTGCCTCGTGCGAAGAAGCGTCCACAAGACTACGAGAACGGGGGCCGAGTAATGAAGCACGACGGCTGAGCCGACTTCCAGAAGCTCGATCGCTCCGTAGTAGGTAGACACCATCAAGGTCAACGAGGTACCGAGCAGGAGCCTTTGCCGAATGGAAAGCACCGATCGCGCTCGACCCGCTCCGCGCCCGAGCCTCCATGCGAGCAGACAGACCGCTGCGATGAGTGACTCTGCCCCCGCGATTTGCAGGGAACCGACCCCCGCCGCGTAGAGGCTCTCGGCAACGTTTGCCGAGGCAGCCCACAAGAGAGCGGACAGGAGCACGGCCGCGAGCCCGAGAGATTCCCGGCTCAATCGAGAAAGACCTAGCTGGCGTTTCCCTTGGACCGGAGGAGTGGTCGTTGGCCGTGCAAAGAGAGATGGCTCGGGCGCGTTCCTCACGACGCTTGTTGGGGGCGCGAAGCCGTTGAAGTTGACAGCGAGACTCGAGGAGTAGGCACCAGCTGATTCGATGTAAACCCGGTCACCCAGACCCAGATCGCTAGGCAGCTCAACTTCATCTTGGAGAATGTCGCCGTCGTCGCACGTGGGACCCGTAAGCGTGCACGCGGTCCGGCCCCCCGTTTGCGCTCCGCTCCACGAGATGGGATTTCTCTCTCCGCCGAGAAAGGAGTTCGTTTCCATCAATCCGTTGTAAGGACCGACATCTAGGTGGACCCACGTCGTGGTACCTCGTCTGCGCCGTCCAATGACGGTGCTCGCCACCACACCGGCGTTGGCCACGAGAGCGCGACCGGGCTCCGTCACGAGCTCGACCGGATACGGGAGTTTCGTAAGGGAGGCCGATATAGACGAACCAAAGTCCGCAAGGGGGGGAACACGCCTCTCTGCGTACTGAGCGGGGAAACCGCCTCCGATGTTCAGCATCTGCAACCGGGAACCATGGAGTCGCTCGAACTCGCGCATGACGAACGCGCAGTCCTCGATCGGCTTGTCCCAACTGCGGGGGTCGGTGTTTTGAGACCCGACGTGAAACGTGCAGCCATATGGCACCAGACCAAAGTTGCGAGCAAGCTTCAGTAGTTCGACTGCCTCATGAGGCCCGACGCCGAATCTCTTCGACAGCGGGAAACGGCTCCCGGAACCTGTCGTCGCCAGCCGGATGTAAACCGCCGAACCCGGGGCTTCCAACGCGAGCTTGACGATCTCGGAATCCGAATCGAACGAGTAGCAACGAACGCCAGAGTCGTAGGCCCCTCTGATGTCAAGCGGTGATTTGACGGGATTGCTGAACATGACGTCATTGGTTTCGATGTCGGAGTGGAGCAGCGTCTCCAACTCGGCTTCCGAAGCGACCTCGAAGCCCGACCCGCAATCCGCGAGAGCGTCGATGATCTCCGGCTGCGGGTTGGCTTTCATCGCGTAGAGGATCTTGAAACCGGGCATTGCTGCCTGTAGCGAGTTGTACGCGGCGCTTACCGTCTCGAGATCGATCATCAGAAACGGAGTTGGTCGATCAACCAGATCCAGTTCCAAGCCCATCCGCGGATTGGCGACTTGTGACGGGGCAATCGTGTCCGTTGGCATGCGCCCATGATCCGGACGAGGCCTCGGGCGAGATTAGTCTCCGATTAAGGGTCAATGAGGGCGCCGAGCAACCTCCGTTCGACCGCGTCCTGTATGCCGGGAAGCGGCTGATATAGCGACCGCGTCGACCTATGTTTTGATCCCTTGTGTCCCGTAGACGGCAACCACGCGGAAGGTGAAGGGAAATGCTCGAGTTCCCGACCTTTAGGGAGCGGCCGGCACTCCTCGATCGTTGGGACGAGCAACGCGATCCATGGGCCGGGATGGAGTGGATGTACCACGATCCGATTTGCGAAGCCTACTGGTCGCGACTCGAGACGGACTTTGGCGACTTTCAGTTCCTCGTGTATGACGACGGAGCAGATGAGGTGATCGGCGAAGGGCGCACCGTGCCCTTCCCCTGGTCGGGGCATGAGATGGAACTTCCGGACGGCATCGACGAGGTGCTGCCTATCGCCTGCGATGGGGGCGGAGAGCCCAATACTCTCTGCGCCGTCTTGGCGGTGGTGGCCCCCGGCGCTCGCGCGAAGGGGGTGAGCGCCGAGATTCTTAAGAGCATGGTCAATACTGCGCGCAAACACGGGTTGAGTGCGCTTGTCGCGCCGGTCCGTCCGACGAACAAGTCGCGCTATCCCCTGATTGCGATGGAGCGCTATGCGAGCTGGCGACGCTCTGACGGCTTCTTGTTCGATACGTGGCTTCGAACCCACGAGCGGCTCGGGGCGAGAAGCGCCGGGATATGTCCCAATTCGAACAAGTACATCGGCACGATCGCCCAATGGACTGATTGGACTGATCTGGAGTTCATTGAGACAGGCGACTATCTCGTACCCGGAATGATGAACCCCTTCCAAGTCGATCTCGAATCGGACAAGGGAACGTATGTGGAACCAAATGTCTGGATGATCCATGACGTCTGACCGACTAGGAGGGAGCTGTGACAGCCAACTTCCGGTAAATGGTCGATGATGTCGAACTATGTCGGATTTCATGTCTCTCTCGCTCGATGTTCCATCGCGACCGGACGCCGGCATGGATATTGTGTGAGGGATCTGGGGTCGGCCTCATCGGACCGGCGGTGAGCAGGGAGGGGAAATGCTGTCCATTCGTAGAACGATCGTAGGTATTGCTGTAACGGCGCTCGCTATGTCGAGCGTCCCATCAGGAGCAGTTGCTGGATCCGAAGGCGCGCGAGGCAACAACAAGGTGGCTCGGTTCGCTACCTTCAACGCTTCGCTCAATCGAACTTCTGCCGGGCAGCTGATTCAGGATTTGAGCACTCCGAACAACGCACAGGCGAAGACAGTCGCGGAGATCATTCAGAGAAACAGGCCGGACGTGCTTCTGATCAACGAGTTTGATTTCGATCCAGGACATGAGGCTCTGCGCTTGTTTCAGGAAAACTATCTTTCGGTGGAGCAAAACGGAGCCCGGGCCATCAACTACAAGTATGCGTACACGGCGCCATCGAACACCGGGATCCCCTCGGGCTTCGATCTCAACAACGACAGAACCATTGGTGGCCCAGACGACGCGTTCGGTTTCGGGTTCTTCCCCGGACAGTTCGGAATGGCCCTCTACTCTCGCTATCCGATCGATGTCGATGCCATTCGAACTTTCCAGAACTTTCTCTGGGCCGACATGCCGGGAGCTCGTCTACCGGACGACCCCAACACTCCTGCACCGAACGACTGGTTCTCACCGGCCGAGCTAGAAGTCGTGAGGCTCTCCTCCAAGAGTCACTGGGATGTTCCTATCGAGATCGGTCGCCGAACGGTGCATGTTCTCGCAGCTCACCCCACTCCTCCTGTTTTCGATGGTCCGGAGGACAGGAACGGACTCCGCAACTTCGACGAGATCGGGTTTTGGGCCGACTACGTTTCGCCGCGCAGCGGCCGGTACATCTACGACGATAAGGGGCAGACGGGAGGTCTCGAGCCAGGCAAGCCTTTTGTCATCATGGGCGACTACAACTCGGACCCCTTTGACGGAGACAGCGTGCCGGGTGCCATCCAGCAGATTCTGGATCTTCCTGGATTGCGCACTAACATCACCCCGTCGAGTCTGGGTGGTCCCGAGCAGGCAGAGTTGCAGGGCGGGATCAACGACACTCATATCTCTGACCCGGCTTTCGACACCGCAGACTTCACGGACACCGCACCAGGAAACTTGAGAGCCGACTACGTTCTGCCCAGCCGGCCGCTCAAACTCGTCGATGCAGCAGTCTTCTGGCCGCTGCAAAGCGACCCTCGATTCACCCTCGTCGGAGTGTTTCCGTTCCCAAGCTCGGATCACCGTTTGGTCTGGGTCGAGGTGAAGGTTCCGGGCAGCGGGCGGCGTTAGGGGCTCTGGTTCACTCAGCTCAACAGAAGGACCGCATAACAAGCGAGCCAGTGCTCGACCATGTAGTCGTCTCCGCTGACATGCGGTAGGGCAGCCTCCGCATGTCTTTGTGCGGCGGCGAGAGCAGGAGCAACTCGTTCATCGTCGCTTGGAAGTGACTCGGCGAGCCGTCGCCAGCACCAGGCGCGGCTCGCGTTGAGTCCGTGGAGGTGCGCAATCTGTCCGTCGGTCGAGTCAGACACGATCGCAGGTGTGAAGATTGAAGCTGGTCGTCCCTGCGCGAGGCCGGGTAGGAACGACCCCAGCCATTCGGAGAAGTCGGCGGGGGTCAGGAGCTGCGCCATTAGCTCGGCCTCAACGAGCGCGGGGGACAGGAAGTCCGATCCCGATGGTTCCCACTCGGCTGGGTAACGCGAGTCGTCCCGGTACCAACGCTCTGCGGCCTCGCGGATGACGTTCAGCAGTGCGGAATCACCCGCGCCGACTCGCTCTTGGGCATGAGGCAGGGCGCGCGCCAAGCCAAAAGCACTGTTGTTGTGCATGCCGTAGCGCTGGGGATAGGTCGCCTTCGGCAGCCACTCCAAGAAGCACTCAGTAATCACCTCCGCGAGCGGTTGGAAGTTCTCAGCCCACCCCTCTGAGTCACGGGTGTCGAGTCTCGACACCTCGTGGTGCAACATCAATGCCCACCCCCAGCCATAAGGCCGTTGCCGGTTTCGATTTTCGTCCGCAAAACGGGCTTCTGCCTCGAGCCCCTTAGCGCTGAACTGCCGGGCGAGTACCTCTGTTACCTCGACGGATGGGATGACGTCGCTACAGGTTCGAAGTAGCCGAACCAGGACCCAGTGCATCTCCACGCACGAGTGCCAGTCGAAGCTTCCGAAAAAGACGGGCGTGATCGCTCGTGGCCGGTGCGGAAAGTCTCCTGGCTCTTTCATGAGGTGCCGGACATCGGACGGGAACTCTCTATCGATGTTTGCAAGGGCTACACGCGCGTAGCCGGCAGCGTTGACCCGGAGCAGGCGCTCTCGGTCCGGGATGGGGTTTGCGCCTTCGTCCACGAGGGTCGAGTGTAGTCCGCGGTCCGTAGATCGACCGAAACAGATGGGCAATGAAAATGGGGGTGCCCGAAGGCACCCCCATTTCGGTTACCCAGTAGGAGAGCTAGCTGCCGGTAATCCTGTAGGTCTCCCTGTTGAACTTGTCGTGGAATTGCCTGTTCGGGTCGTAGTTGTTCTCGATGTTCCCCTTCTCATCTACCGAGAACCACTTCAACGTCGTGGTGGAACCAATAGTCAACGTCTCCGCTCCCTCGCGAATACCCGCGGACTGAAGCTTTGGAGAATCAAAGGTCGGCCGGCTTCCATCGAGCGTGTAGTGGATCGTGACCGGCTCGTCCCAGGAGAAGGAAACCTCAACGGGGCCGTCGTAGTTCCCACCCTTTGGCGAGACCTCCGACGTCGGATCCTTTCTGTCCTTACTGTAATCGCGGGCGACCGCGAGGAGCTCGACCAGTCCATTCGCGAACTCCTGGGCCTGGTTGTAGGCCTCTGGCCACAGTGGCTGGAAGCTCGTACCGACCTCGAAGTTCCACGCGTAGATGTCTTCCGAGTACCAGAGGTGGTCTCCGGAGTTACCTGCAGCGGAGTAGAGGACGTCCGCGATCGGGCCCGTACGGGCCGGCGTCACGACCGTTCCTCGCTCCTGCTTGATCTCCGTGAGGATCCTCTTGGAGGCCTCCCAGAAGTAGTTCTCTTCACCGAGAGACGGTCGGGGCAGGGTTTCCCTGCTGGGAAGCTTGTACGCCCCAGGCGACCACATGAAGTAGTTGCCCGATGAGTGGATGTTCATCGAGAACTTGATGTTGTCGAAGGTCGCCGGAATCCATGCGAGGTTGCTGCTCTCGGCCTCGGATAGTTCTGCAGGTCCCGAGAACACGTCGTTGGTGCAGCTCGACGACGCTCCCGAGTAACCATCGAAAAGTGACCCGACCGTGTAATTGCGATTGATGTCCACGCCCCATGCGTCACGAGCGTTCGGGTCGCTGAGGTTGTCTGCACAGTAGCGGACCATGTTCCTTCGCTGACTGCTGAAGTCATGGAAGCTGTAGTGGGAACCATCCGGGTTGGTAGTCGGCATGACGAAGATCTCGAGCTGGTTGACCAGCTGCGTGATTTCCTCGTTGACCCCGTAGTTGCGCAGGAGACGCTCGGCGAACTCGGTGGTTACGAGCGGGGTCTGCCACTCACGGGCATGCTCTTGCGAGTAGGCGAGAACACCGGGGCGGCTTCCATTGCGGTACTTGCCGATTCGCAGCATCTTCATCTGGAATGGCTCGTGCGAGACGTAGTCTGGCGCGTCCAAGAAGTCAGACAACTGAGTCGCGGCACGCGCCTGCGTGATTCCTGCGCCGACGTTCCCGCGGTATGTGAAGGAACGAACGATGTCGTTGGCCTCGCCGTCGGCATTTATCGCCGCAACGACCTGAGCTGCGGTGCTGGACAGAACACCGGTCGCGTCGGTGGCCAGATCGACAGTGACGGTGTCACCCTCGACGTCGACCGACAGAGACTGGCTCGGGGCACCCGGATTGATGAACTCCACCCAGATGTCGTCGCCGCCCTCGTGGCCCCACTCGAGGGATTCCACGACGACCGTGCCGGCTTGCCCGGTGGTTCCTCCGGAAGTCGTGCCCATTATGGCTGCTGACTTGCGCCGGTAGCCGTTGGACTTGTTCGGCAGGTTGACGATCTCGGCGATGTTCGGGAATTCCGCGGCAAGTTGCTCGAACCTGTCCGTCAACTCGGTTGCATCCATGTACTGGTCGACGAAGCCCTTCATGTATGGGTCTCCGGGCTCGTCGGGGTCCGGAAGCCACTCTTCGAGGGTGCTCTCGTCAGATCCACCCCCTGAGCTGGTCACACGGATGAACTCGGGGCGTTCATCCACCGCGATCTGACGACGGTGGTACATGTATGTAGCGGCGTCCACGAATGGCTGCATCGCGATGCTTCCACCGGATCCGATTGGAGTTCCGGGTCCCTCATCCCACGAGAGCGTCAGGGTCGCCGTTTGGGCAAGATCGGTCTTAGCCTCGACCGAGATGAACTGGCCCTGACTCGACTGGAAGTAGTCGGCGCGCGCGATGAGAACGTTGTCGACTGCCGCCGTTTCGAATGACTCGCTTTGTGCCGACATTCTCGCCGGCCTGGTTACCGGCTCGGCCGGCTCGGATACGTCGACTCCGAAGTTGCGCGCGGCCTGCCTCTTCGCTCGGATCGTCTCGGCCCGTTCCGCCAACACGGCCCGCGAGTCGGATTCGGTCCAGACGATGTCGCCGAGCTCGAAGCCCTCGTCAGCCAGGGCTTCCAATTCGCTTCCCGTTGCGACGACCTGGGCGTCGATGTGGTCGCCGTGGAAATAGACCTCGTGAGTAAGGTCTGATCCAGTTTCAACAAGCCTGTCTACTTCCGACCGGTTGGCCAGATCGACAACCACTACGACCGTCTCCTCGAGCCCTCTGTCCGAGGGTTTGTCGAAGGAGTCACCCGAAGCGGAGCCAATGGCTGCCGGTAATGCAAGAGCCGCGACCACCCAGATCGCGACCACGCGTCGAACCCACAAGGAGTTCCCTTTTCTCATAACACCCCCTGATTCGTCCGCCTCGGCCGCTCGGGCCGACGCGGCGAGAGGTGCTTCACTTCGCCACGCAGAACGCGGCGACACACCCCCCCAGTGCCAGCAATAGTGAAAAAGTAACCCGGGTTGCCCTTATGTAGTCAAGGGCAATCGAGGAATCCGATTTCTGTTGCGATGAATGTCTCGTATCGGCTTGGCTCGACTCGTGGAGTGAGTAGATGGTGTGGGCTCGTATCGAGGTAGGAACCGTTCCCTGGATCGGACCATCTCCTGGGCATTCAATTTGCGTTCTCCCGTCGGACTGAGAAATCGTGATCGATCCTTGCCGGAGGTACTTAGCCCGGTTCGTCTCCTTTATATCCGTCTTGTCGCCCTGGACTAGTTATATGCATGGAAGAAAATGGTACCTACTACCTATCCAGCTCACTCGATCGAGTTTCGATAGAAACCCATGCGCATAGATCTTTTCACTCGCCTGGTGTGTCATCGCCCAGGAATAGAGACCAGCAGCGGGCTCGCGCTCGCTATCAGCTGGGGAGATTCGGGGCCCAAAAAGCTTCTGACGGTGATGCTCGCTCTCGTTTCGTTGGCGTTCCTCACTCTTCCTGCCGTTCAGAGCCAGGCCAAGGACTCGCCGGCCGTCTCTGTGATCGTGCGACATGCCGAAGGTGCAGGACATGAAGCTCGAGAGACGATCCGGGATCTGGGTGGAGTCATCGTCCGCGGCCTCGGGATCATTTCGTCCGTCGAGGCGAAGCTTCCCGCCAACAAGGTTTCACTTCTGGATCACGAGCCTTCCGTAGCGTCCGTCACTCCCAACACGGCTGTCCGGTTGCTGGATTACAGAGAAGATGAGGACCGCTACGACAACGATCGCTACGACGACCGCTACGACCGTGACCACGACCGCAACGAAGACGACCGGTATGACCATGACCGCTACGACAACTACGATCCCACGACTGACATCTCCTCGATGTACTCAATCTCGCAGGAGATCACCGGTGCCTCCGATTTCTGGAAGGACGGTTTCACTGGTGACGGCGTAGGAGTTGCGCTAATCGACTCCGGGGTTGCACCGGTCCCCGGCTTGCTGACTCGAGGCAAGGTAGTCAACGGAGCGGACCTTTCGTTCGAGTCCCAGTCGCCCTACCTTCGTCATCTCGACACGTTTGGTCACGGCACTCACATGGCCGGCATCATTGCCGGTCAAGACCCCCAGATGCCGTCCTGGAACCGGAGTCGCGGCTCAACTCCCTTCCTGGGAATGGCTCCCGGCGCGCACATCATCAACGTGAAGGTCGCGGATGCCAACGGGGCAACCGATGTGAGTCAGGTCATCGCCGCAATCGACTGGGTCGTTCAGCATCGCAACGACCGCGGAATGAACATCAGGGTGCTCAACTTGAGTTTTGGTACCGACGGGGTCCAGGACTACCGCTTAGACCCTCTTTCGTATGCGGCCGAGGTCGCATGGCGAAAAGGCATCGTTGTAGTGACGGCGGCCGGCAACGGCGGTTACGGCTCTGCCAAGTTGAACAACCCCGCCTACGATCCCTACGTTCTTGCAGTCGGCGCGGCAGACGGCAACGGCACCTACGCATTCGAAGATGACACCATCCCGTCCTTCTCGAGCTGCGGGGATACCATTCGTCATCCGGATCTTGTTGCCCCAGGCAAGTCCGTCGTCAGCCTGCGCAGCTTTTTCTCCTCTGTCGATCTCTTGAACCCGGCCGGCCGCGTCGGAACTCGCTTCTTCCGAGGAAGCGGAACCTCCCAAGCAGCCGCAGTGGTATCTGGTGCTGCCGCACTTCTGATCGAGCAGCGACCCGACCTGACACCCGACCAGGTTAAGGCTCTGCTGGCCTCGACGGCCAACAAGCTCCCCGATGCTTCGTCAGCCTGCCAGGGAGCAGGAATGATCGATCTAGGGAGAGTGCGTACCGCTCTTACTCCGCAAACCGTTCAGAATCACGCCACGTCAACTGGGTTGGGTTCGCTCAACGCGGCGCGCGGCTCGGCGCACCTCTCGGATGACGGCGTTGTCCTGGAGGGCGAAATCGACATCTTCGGCAACCCCTGGGATGCCAAGTCGTGGTCGGCGGAGTCCTGGAGCGGAACTTCGTGGATGGGCGGCATGTGGAATGGAAAGTCGTGGAGCGGCAGCTCTTGGTCGAGCAAGTCGTGGAGCGGCAGCTCCTGGTCCGCCACCGAATGGCTGCAGGATTCGTGGAGCGGCAAGAGCTGGTCGGACGCTTCCTGGTCCGGCAAGTCGTGGAGCGGCAAGAGCTGGTCAGACGGTTCATGGTCCGGCAAGTCATGGTCCGGCAAGTCATGGTCCGGCAAGTCATGGTCATCCGAAGAATGGGGCGATTGACGCATCTGGTTTTGCAAGCGTTCGTAAGTGCACCAACGAGAGTGAAAGGATGAACCTGAGTGGCACATAGGAGAACGACGATGGTGCGCTTATGGCTGCTCATCGCGGCGCTGGCGGCGCTCGCGACATCTCTCTTCGTGTGGCAGGTTGCACTCCTGGATCCGACGTCATCCGCCATCCGCATCCCGTGGTGGGCATTGCTTGCTCTGTTCGCCGTATCGGAGGCGGCAGTCGTGCACTTCTTCTTCGGCGGCGAGGCGCACTCTTTCTCCCTTAGCGAGGTACCGCTCGTGGTCGGGTTGTTCTTCGCCGATCCCATCACTGTCGTTGCCGCTTATGTTGCTGGCGCGACACTCGCCCTTGTCATCCTCCGTCGTCAGCGTCTGGTCAAGGCGACGTTCAACGTTGCGAGCTGTGCCCTACAGGCCAGCCTCGCGACGACTGTCTTCTATCTGATCCACGGAGCTCAGGATCCGCTGCAGCCCATCTCCTGGATCGCCGCAATCGCAGCGACGCTCTCCGTTCTGGTGGTGGCCGACATTCTGATCAACCTCGCAATTCGCCTTTCGGGAGCGCGCCTCGGTTTACGCGACATGCTCACGACTCTTGGCGTCGGGGCCATAGCGACGTTCATGGGAACCTGTCTGGCTCTCATCGCGGCAGTGATCCTGTGGATATCACCGAACGCCGGTTGGATGGCGGCCGTACCGACCCTGACGCTTTTCTTGGCCTTCCGCGCTTACTCCGGCCAACGGGTAGAGCGCATGCGGATGGTGGGGCTCTACGAGGCGACCCGTAAGCTCCATGCCTCGCCCGGTTTCGAGGCCACCTTGAAGACCGCCGCTCGCTGCGCACGCGAGATGCTAGAGGCGGAGTTCTCCCAGGTGGTTGCTTTGCAGACACCCGAGGTGATCGTTTCCTCTCTCAACCATCACGACGGATCGTCCAACCACCAAGATGTGCTGGGCAAGCCATGGCCCTCCGGCACTTTGGCCGAACTCGATTCTCTTGGTGAGCCCATCTCCATCAGTGCCTGGAAACGGGCCGATCTGTTGGTTTCGCTAGTGCCCGATCATCACGTCCGTAACGGCGTCATTGCGCCCCTTCGTATAGACGGCCGACTTGCCGGCGCGGTTATCGTCGCCAACCGTCTCGGTGATGCATCCACATTCACGAACCTCGATCTCAAGACACTCGAGACGTTGACGGAGCACATCAGTGTGTCACTCAACAACTGCCGGCTCGAGGACTCGCTTTTTGATGTCACCGAGCTAAAAGAGCAACTGCGCCACCAAGCCTTTCATGACGATCTCACAGGTCTTGCCAACCGCATGCTCTTTATGGAGCGCGTGGAACACGCGCTCGAGCGTCGGGAAGGGGCCAAGAATCTAGCGGTTGCATTCGTCGACATCGACGACTTCAAAGCCTTGAATGACACTCTCGGCCACGCTGCCGGCGACGCGGCGCTTGTCGCCGTTGCAGATGCACTCAAGACATGCCTGCGTCCCGCTGACACTGCCGCTCGACTCGGAGGGGACGAGTTTGCGATTCTTCTCGAGGATCTTGACAGTCATGACGATGTGCACATCGTTGCTCAAAGAATCCTTTCGATGCTTCGCAAGCCGATTAGGATTCAAGGACAGTCTGTAAGCCTCCACGGAAGCGTTGGCTTTGCCGTGGGGCAGCCGGGCGACACGGTTGAGACCTTGATGCACAACGCGGATGCAGCGATGTATGCGGCCAAGCGGAACGGCAAGGACGACTATGCCGTTTTCGAACCAGAGATGGAGCACACGGCGTCCAAACGCCTGGAGATGAAACGCAGCCTCGCCCAGGCACTCGAGCGCGACGAGTTCGAGGTCTATTACCAACCGATGATCCGGCTCGAAGACGAGCGCGTTATCGGAGTCGAGGCTCTCGTCAGATGGCGGCACCCCGAGCGAGGGCTGCTGACCCCTGGGGAATTCATCTCTTTGTCAGAGGAAAGCGGCATGATCCTTTCGATCGGGAAGTGGGTCCTCGAACAGGCATGCGCTCAACTACCGTCTTTGGCCACGGCCTACAAGAACCCAGATCTCAGTCTTGCAGTGAACCTCTCGCCCAGGCAGGTCGAGGATCCAAAACTGGTTGCGATCGTACGAGACACGATCGCTCAGACGGGCATCGAGCCACGGCAACTCATTCTTGAGATAACCGAGAGCGCCTTGATGGACGACACCGCTGCAGACGTTCTGCGAGCCATCTCGGCCCTCGGAGTGAGGCTCGCGGTCGACGATTTCGGGACCGGGTTCTCCTCACTGAGCTATCTGGATCGCTTTCCCATCGACATTTTGAAGATCGATCGCACATTCATCTGCAATCTGGGGGAGAACGGCGATCCGACGCTAACGCGAGCGATCCTCAACCTGGGCGTCAGCATGAGCATGGCGATCATCGCCGAGGGCATCGAGACGTCGGTCCAGAGCGAGATCCTCGTGAACATGGGTTGTGAGCTGGGACAAGGCTACTTGTTCGCTCCTCCTCGTCCACTCGGGGACATCACAGAAACCTTTGAGCGCCCGTACATCGTCCAGACGGCCTCGTAGCCCTCCCTTTAGGTAATTGACCCCCGGAAAGTCAGACCGTTACGGAATCTTTCGGACCAAAGGGGCAACCTCTGGACCAAGCCGGGATAGGCATGTTCACTGGACGTACGCGACAGACAAACAGTTGTGACGACCGGTCAACCCGAGATGGTTGGAGAGGAGAAGGACATGTGCCGTTGGCTTGCATATTCCGGCTCGCCCGTGCGCCTGGACGAGCTGTTGTACAAACCAAAGTATTCGTTGATCGTACAAAGTTTGCATTCTCGCCTGGGAGTCGAGACGACGAACGGTGACGGATTCGGCGTTGGCTGGTTCGGGGCAGAGGAGAATCCGGCTGTCTATCGCAGTATCGAGCCCGCGTGGAATGAGCGAAATCTACGCGAGCTCGCCAACCATGTAAGTTCCCACCTGGTCTTCGCCCACATTAGGGCCTCAACGGGGACACCCGTCCAGCAGACCAACTGCCATCCGTTCCGCTTCGACAATTGGCTGTGGATGCACAACGGCTCGATCAGCGAGTTCGAGAAGATGAAACGGGAGTTTGCATTCGCCGTGGACCCTGCTTTCTATCCGTTCATCGAGGGGTCGACCGATTCCGAGATGTTGTTCTTCCTGGCGCTCACGTTTGGTCTACAAACCGACCCACCCGGCGCAGTGGAGCGTGCAGTCGGATTCGTCGAAGCAACGGGGAGGCGACTCGGCGTCGAGCATCCCATTCAGATGACCGTGGCAACAACGGACGGCGAGAGCATCTGGGCGTTCAGATACTCGAGTGTGGGGCATTCGCGCTCACTCTTCTTCAGCACCGATGTGCTCGCCCTTCGCGCCCTGCATCCAGACAATGCATTTCTGCAGCAGTTTGGAGAAGAGAGCAGGTTGGTCGTATCTGAGCCGCTCGGAGATGTTGAAGGAGCATGGAACGAGGTCCCGGAGTCAAGCTGGGGAGTCGTCCGCCCGGGCGCGGACGACCTTCAACCATTTACACCGCGCGCTCCTTCTCTGAAGTGAACCTGCCAACGCTGTTAGGGCTGATTGTCTAGACGTCGACCATCAGGTCTCGCGTCCCGCCACCACTTTCGCTTCCTCCAGAGGAGGCGCGGAGTCGCGCCACGAGCGCTTGCGTTGCCAGACGATGTAGGTGCATCCACCCACAAGGATCGGAAGCACGTATGTGAGCAACCGGAACATCAACACTGCTGCGACGACCTGAGCATCTTCATCGGTTCCCGATGAGAGACCGGCGATGAGCGCCAACTCAACTACGCCGACGCCTCCTGGTGTCAGCGGAATAGCTGTAAGCAGGCGGGCAAAAGCGAAGACCGCAAGCACCTGGGCCCAGCCGACATCGGCCTCGGACACTCCGAGAACTCTCAGGGATAGCAGTAGGACTCCATAGAGAGAGACGTGGCTGACGATGGTCGCAACGGTGAGTATGAGCCAGCGGTCTTGGATCAGCTCGATAACACGGGAGCGCCATTTAGTGAGCGCGATGTCCCAGCCGTGGGCAGGCTCACGTTTCATCAGCTTGAGCAATGATGAGGCCCATCGCTCGGTTCGGTTCGCCACACGGCGCGCGAAATCCTCACTCCTGAGGATGAGAGCAAACAACAGAATCGCACCGAGTAGCCCGCCGAGCCCGATCGTTGCTGCAACAAGCCTCCCTCCACCTCGATCTCCCTGCAGAGCAAGGAGGGCAAGGGCAAGGATGGGCGTGCCCAACTTGACGAAGTTGTTCCAGATTCCCGTGACGATGATGGACAGTGTGGTCCGCCCTTTGGAAAAGCCCCACGATGACATGATCGAGTAGGTCAATCCGACGGCAACAGCCCCGCCCGCTGGTACCGCGTTCGCGACGGCGGTGGTCGACTGGGTCAAGACGCCGGCTTGCATCAGCGTTAGGCCAGGAGTCGCGATTACGACGACGAACCAATAGGTCACGAGGTTCCAAAGGGTCGCCGCCACGAGTGCTGCCATCTCCAGGATGGTGAGAGTTTGAATTGCGGCCCACACTTCGGAAAGGTCCGCGAACTGCTTCAACACGAACCAGAAGATTGCGACGAGGAATACGAGGGACACGAGGATCCGAAGGAGCTTCTTGACGCGGGGACTGAACCACGAACCGGACTTCGTCCTCGCGGTTTCCTCGGTGGACTCCTTTGCGGACGGCCCTGCCTTCGCAGGCTCTCTCACATTCTCGGTCACTATCCCAGCTCTCGTGGTTGATCGTGCGGCTGTTGCTGTAAGTCTTTACTCATAGGGTGCTGATGACAATGTCCTTGGATGGACTTTGGGGTGTTCGCCGGGCACTCCCAACAACAGATTCACCAACGATCCGATCGCAAACCCGAAGGCAGCCCCGCCAACAACATCGAGGGGCAGATGTGCGCCTACATACACACGGCCGACGCAGACAAGGGTAGCCAGGAGCCAGACGATGATTCGACCACGACGACCGAGGTACGGCGCGGCAACCGCTGCGAGAGCGAACGCAACGGCCGCGTGTCCGGAGACGTAGCCGTTGCCCGCGGCCGGTGCATTGCGCAGGACGACTTCATTCAATAGTTCTGCCGGCCTCCCTCGTTCGACCATCTGCTTTACGACCTTGGCAAGAAGCCACACAAGTGAACCGGCGAGGCCTAGGGCTGCCGCCAGCCTAAAGCGTCGCAAGAGGATTGCGACGATAACCACAACCGGCACTACTACCAGGTTGCCGAGCTGCATGAAGATCCAAAGGACCTCGAACAAGAAATCCGGGAGATCGTTGAACCAGCGGAACACCGTCACTTCTGCCTCGTTCACACGACTCTCGTCTATGAGAAAGGACGACAGAAGGAAAACCAAACTCGAGATGAGGAGACCGGCGAGATCGGCAACCCGGCGTCTCACGCGCGCGCGACTGGCTCCGGACGCCTGAATCGCCCCGGCCAGAGTTTTTCTTTGATCCATACGACAATCTCAGCATTGATGGGCCCCAAGGAGAAGCCTTTTCGCTCAGACATCGTGTGGGTTGCGTGAACAAATCGCTTGAGCGCATCTCCCAGAGTAAGGAAGGGGAGTAGCATTTCGTGGATCGGCCCACAATGGGAGGCAATGATATGCAGGGACACGGCACTCTTATCCTCTGCGACGCTTGTACTCGCCCCGTTCCGGATCAAGCGGCTAAGGAGGTTCTCTACCAGGTCGACAAGGTCCGGTACAGGTTGGAGCTGTGTCCGTCGTGCCTTGGCAACGAGATGAAGCGACATGAAAGCTTCCGGGGCGTTCCCGGCTTCCGCAAACGTGCAGCGATCGTAATCAGGCTGAATTCTTCCGAGGATCTACCACGGGTCGTACCGATCGGCTGATCCGAGCAGAACCGGTGGCTGTGAAGGGCCAGGGTCGAAACGTTGAGATGGCTAGGCGAATCGAAGCCTCCGCGGTCACCTATCCGTTGCGGTTCGTCGTTGCGGGCGACTCGGGAGCCTGGCCCGACCCGACCGCTGATGGGATCTTTTCCCAGCTGGTACGCCAGGTTGCGGAGCTCGATCCCCCGGCAGCGTTCTTTGCGAATCTTGGTGATTTCGCGGGCCCCGGGACCGTTGATCGACACATGCACTACCTCGAGCTCGTCGAGCCGCTTCCGATCCCCAACGTGTGCGTAGTCGGCAATCACGATCTTGATGACGAGAGCGGACCGGACGCGTTTGCTCAGGTGCACGGGCCGACGAACTTTGACTTTGCGTACGGGCATACTCGTTTCCTGGCGATCAACGCAGCGCCGGGCGTACCCGGATTGATCGAAGATCCCACAGCCGGGACTGACGAGGGAATCGAGGGTCCTCACGAAGAGGACTTGGAGTTCATCGACAATGCCCTCGGATCCGCGAAGGAACCCAACCGTATTGTCCTCATGCACATGCCGCCTTACGCAAATGGCCACCTGGCACCGCATGCGGATTGGGGTTTCCAACGCCGAGAACAACAGTTCATCGATCTCCTGCGCGCTCATCGCGTGAAGCTCGTATGTTGCGCGCACGGACTGGCCTTCGATACGCACGTGCAGGCGGGGGTTCGCTTCGTAATGTCCGGGGGCGGAGGGACCGGGCTCTGTTCTCATTTCAGGGGCATATGTACTCAGGGGGAGGGAGGCCCAGAGGACCGAGGCAGCCTGTTTCACGCTGTCGTGATCACGATCTCTGAGTCCGGCGAAATCTCCGGCAAAGTGATGCAGGCTTTCGAGCGTGCCGATGCGCCTGCCCGACTGGGTTTCTAGGTTCCGTTCTCATCGACCCCGCTTGGTCCACCGAACGGTCCCTTGGATCGGAATCAGCGACGACCCATCAGCGGCCGCACGTACCAGAACCATCCAAACCATGCGCCCGTCAGCACGGAGATACCCAGCCCCCAGGGGGCGTCAAAGACCACCGCAAGCGCTACGAATATCGACACGCAGATCGCCATAGCCAGCAACAGGAGACCTGCTATCGCGAGGCGATTCGAGTACGCTAACAACCATTCCTTGTTGCCCTCTCGGAAGTTGAGACGATGACTCGCCGAGGGGGCGATCAGCAACCCCGTGGCTAGGGCCGCCAAGAAGAGACACAAACCGTAGAAGCCACGCTCCGTGGCGTCCAGCTTGGAGAATCCCTGACTGAAGGGGATCGTCAGAAGGAAAGCGAATAGAACCTGCACGCCAGGAATCGCGACACGCAGCTCTTGCAGGAGCTCGAGGAGCTCTCTATCGATCCGTTCCTTCTTAGACTCTTTCGGATTCTCATCGCTTTCGTCATTCTCATCGTTCGGCATCTACTGCTCCTTACCCAGCTGAGTGCGCGCCTCACCGACAAGACCGGATCATTTCCAGTATTACCCGCAACCATTCAGCCGCTCGTTGGTACGCTGTCTAACGTCATGGTCGGACGACCGGCAACGGTTGCAAAGGAGATCGCGCAGAGGTGGGGATGAATACCTATAGGTTCAGGCTCTTCGTTACGGGGGAGACGGGCCGATCTCGGCAAGCTGCCGAGAACTTACGTGAACTGTGTGAAGCGCGCGTCGCAGACCTCTACGAGCTCGAGGTCATCGACGTGCTTCACCACCCCGAACTTGCCGAGGAGGACAGGATCATCGCCACTCCTACCGCTATCAGAGTCTTACCCCTCCCCGCGAGACGGGTAATTGGTGATCTGTCCGACCTCGGGCTGGCAGCCACCGCCCTCGACCTCCCAGGTAGTCGAGCATCGCCCAAAGCTGAAGAGGACGGGTCATGAGCACAGGAAGCATCACGCCACCGAGGCTCCCTACCGGGATCGCGGGTTTGGATCAGATCATGCTCGGGGGCCTGCCGGCTGAACGACCGACTTTGCTGTCTGGCACCGCCGGTAGCGGGAAGACAGTGTTCGCGCTGCAGTTCCTGGCGGAGGGTATTCGCCAGTTCAACGAGGCAGGCGTATTCGTTACGTTCGAGGAATCGACTGTGGATCTTCGGCGAAGCGGTGCTTCTCTAGCGTTCGACGTTAAGGGGTGGGAGAACGAGGGGAAGTGGGTATTCGTCGACGCCGCGCCCTTACCAACTGAGGACGACATGGTCGTGGGAAGCTACGATTTCGGAGCCCTTGTGGCGCGCATCGGGCACGCGGTGAAGAGGATCGGTGCAAAGCGCGTCTGTCTCGACTCATTGGGCGCGGTTTATGACCGCTTCCGAGATCCATCGACCGTGCGTGTCGAGCTTTTCCGAGTGGCCTCGGCACTCAAGGCGATGGGTGTCACCTCTCTCCTCACTGTGGAGCGTTTGGACGAGTTCGGTCCAGTATCCCGGCTTGGCGTCGAGGAGTTCGTAGCCGACAACGTGCTCGTCTTGCGAAACGTCCTCGAACGCGAGAAGCGACGACGCACCATAGAGGTCCTAAAGTTCAGGGGTCAGCCCCATCGCTCGGGGGAGTGGCTCTTCACGATTGTGGACGAGGAGGGGATCGTGGTGATCCCCATCTCCTTGATGGCCCTTAGGCCTCATGCCTCCAGCGAACGCGTCACAACCGGCAACGCCGTTCTCGACCGCATGTGCTCGGGCGGTTTCTACCGTGATTCGGTGGTCGTCGTTTCGGGACCCACGGGTTCCGGCAAGACCCTCATGACATCTGAGTTCGTACAGGGCGGAGCGGCCATGGGAGAACGCTGCGTGCTGCTCTCCTTCGAGGAGAGTCTGGAGCAGTTGCTGAGAAACGCGAGCAGCTGGGGCATCGATCTCGGAGCGCTCGAGCGCGCGGGAAAGCTCAAAATAATTTGCGAGTACCCAGAGGTTGCATCCCTCGAAGATCACTTCGTTGCGATGAAAGAAATAATCGAAGAGTTTGCCCCACAGCGAGTGGCGATCGATAACCTGTCGGCTCTCGAGCGGATCTCGACTGGACGAGGAATCCGGGATTTCATCATCGGACTGGCGTCTTTTCTCAAACAAGGGGAAGTCACGAGCCTCATTACCTCAACGACGACGACCTTGCTTGGGGGGCCTTCGGTAACCGAGAGTCACATCTCGACTCTTGCCGACGGGATTATCTTGCTCCGGTACGTGGAGCACAGATCCGAGGTACGCAGAGGCGTTGTCGTGCTCAAGATGCGGGGCGCGGCGCATGAGAAGCAGATCCTCGAGTTCACCATCGACGACCAGGGTCTGCACATTGGGGAACCCTTCCGTGGCCTTTCGGGCATATTGGGACTCACTCGATCCCTCACCTCTGAACTTGAATTTGATTCCGACTCATCGAGTTTGTAAGAGCGCCCAATGGTAAGGCTGGCTCCCCGGAACTTCGCGTGAGGTGATCAGGCCGGTTGTATTGCCGGCCCCGCTTTACCACTGCGAAGCAGGCGAGTCGCCTCGGTTCCTTCCAGCGCATGTGCGAAGAGGTAGCCCTGTCCGATGTTGCACCCCAGCTGGAGCAGCCGTTGGCGCTGGCCCAGAGTCTCGATTCCCTCAGCGACAACTCGAAGACCCAGACTCCTAGCAAGAGCCAGGATGGTTTCGACGATCTCCCCGCCCTCTTCGGCTTCGAGCCGGCTCACGAATGACCGGTCGATCTTTACAGCGTCGATCGGAAGTCGATGCAATGCGGTGAGCGAAGACTGACCCGTTCCAAAGTCGTCCACCAGCACTTCGATCCCGAGCGAGTGACAACGTTTTACCTGGAAGGAAGCCGCCTCGTGATCTTGGACGACCACACGCTCGGTGATCTCGAGTTGAATTGAAGATCCTTCGATGCCGACCTCCTCAAGAACTTGCTCTATTCGATCGGCGAAGTCAGGCTGAGCGAATTGCCGGTTGGACACATTGACACTCATCTTGAGGGTGGAGTCTAGATCGAGCCATGCCTGGGTCTGCCGGCAGGCCTCTCCCAACGCTTGCCAGCCCATCGGGACAATCATGCCGGTATCTTCGGCGGTATCCACAAAACGATTGGCGGCGACTACATCGCCACCCGAATGACGCCATCGAAGCAAGGCTTCGAACCCGGTGATCCTCCAATCGGCCATGTTCACCATCGGCTGATACCAAACATGGAACTCGCCGCGCTCGATGCCACGCTGAAGATCGGTTTGAAGCCGCAGTTTTTCGAGAGCCTCCGCATGCATCCCACGGTCGAAGATCTCCAGGTTCCCGTGACCGCGGCGCTTAGCCCGATACATTGACATGTCGGCGTTCCGGACCACATCCTCGGCCGTCGCGTGGTCGTCACCCCCGAAGGCAATGCCGATGCTTGCCGACGTATAAACAGATTCACCGGCGAGCGCGATGGGACGAGCGATCTCGTCCTGGATTCGTCTTGTGGCCGCAAGCACGGAGCTGATGTCACCCGCGTCATCGAGGAGAATCGCAAACTCATCGCCACCCAGTCTTGAACCGATATCGGCGGATCGAAGACAGCTCTTGATGCGGCCGGCGATCGTTACGAGCAACTCGTCGCCGACTATGTGGCCGAGGCTGTCGTTTACGAGCTTGAAGTTATCCAGGTCCAGGAACAGCACCGCGAACCGCCATCCACCTTCGAGTCGCCGTTCGCGGGCGATCGCCTTCTCGAGGTGATTGATGAACAGAGTTCGGTTGCCGAGGCTGGTCAACCCATCGTGTAGAACCTCGTAGCTGAGCTGTTTTTGGGTCGTCAGGTCGGTGAGTGAGCCGGCGAAGCGCACCGGCCTGCCGTCGCCGTCAACAGCGGCCCCTCTGCTGAGGACCGGGACGTAGTGGCCATCCTGGTGTTGCAACCGGTGCTCGTGCACGAACTGGTTGGACTTCTGGCTCATGTGCTGATCGATCGCTTCCTGCAAGGCGGCCTTGTCGTCGGGATGAACTCGCTTAAACCACTCGTTTGGACTATCGCCAATTGCAGTGTGGCCGCGGCCAACAATCTCTTTCCAGCGAGGAGATGTGTACAGGCGATCAGCGATCAGGTCCCAATCCCACAAACCGTCGTTCGCGCCTCTGGCCGCAAGTGCGTAACGCTCCTCACTTTCCTTGAGCTGGCGTTCCACAGCTTTTCGATCGGTGATATCGCGTACCGTCACTACGTAGGCATCGAGCCGATTCCACGAGATTGGTCCGACGTGCATCTCAATTACAAGGTGCGAACCATCCGCGGCAAGTCGATCGAGCTCTGCAAAGTCGTCACCGGCGAGGGGAAGTCCGAAGGGATAATCTTGCAGCTCGTGACCTTGACCCAGAAGGGCTTCGGCCGCGGGGTTGGCGAATCGGATAGTGCCCTGGTGGTCGACCACCAGGATTCCATCGTGAGTCGCCATGACCGCATCGCGATAGTCAAGGTCTGTTCGCTGCCCTGTCTCTCCGCAGTTATCTCCGTTGCAGAGGGAAGGTCCGAGGAGATCAGTTCCGTTTCTGGAATCCGGACCGCCGGGTCGCTGCTTTCGCCGCGACCGTTCATGGTGAAAGCGCGCGGCAATAGGCCCCGGCGTATTCAATGCGCTGCTGGGCGTCAACTTGCGGATGGAAGGGGCTGGACTCTGACATGTCGTTTGGGTTGGCCAAAGAAGGGGGGCCAAAGATCGCCCTATTAGAACCCACTATCTGCCAAGTTACCAATCACTCATATGAGTGTGGTTCCTCCCTCGGGCGAGTGAGTCTTTTGGTGTTCGCACCTCTCAGAGCGGATCGTTCGGCACTCGCAAATGAATCCTGAGAGTGCGTCAGTATTCCCACTCCGCGTATTCGATCTTCCGCTTCTTCATGTCCTCGAAGAGGAGGACCATTCGGTCGATGTACCAGATCTTGCCCCCGTGAGCGATCACGAGTCCAGCAAGGACCGGCAACAGCTCCAGGACAACCAGTCCGTACGCCAACAGAATGATGCCAATCGTGGCGTAGGCGTTCGCAATGTTCGGAACCGGCGACTTGAACTGGTCTGGGATCTCGACGGCCTTGCGGTCGGCGTAGATCCGCTCGCCGAATACTCCTTTCGATGCCCAGTTCTTGGTCGATCGTGGCTTCGGAAAGAGCAAAGGGTTGAGCATCATCCACAACAGCGAGAGAGCAAGGGGGATCAGGCAATACCATCCGATCCAATCCCGGCTCCAGATCGACAGCGCAATTAGGGACAAGACAGTGAACCGGGTCCAAACGCTGAGTGGGTTCGAGTGACGCATCCAATTCTCTCCGGTGAGCCCGAAGAGCTTTGCGACCCTGCTCTCACCAGTGGCGTTGGGGCTGTCTGACTTTGAGGCATCGGAGGACTCATCGGTGCTCCTTGTTCGGATCTCGTCGCTCATAGCATGAGCTAGCCGCCAGCCCTCGTAAAGGTCCAGTACCGGAGCGAAGGTCGGCATTCCAAATCGCCGAACCCCTATCGTGCCGGCTCGCCGCGTCGGATAATCGTGCTCCTATGGTGCTCGCTGCAAGTTTCGGTGAGGCCGCGCTCCGGCTCCCTCTTGCCGTAGTGCTGGCGGTCGTGACCACTGCGATCTCGCTTCGGCTGCTCGGAACTCGGCGCGGGCGGGGAACAGCCCTTGTATCGGGCGTAACAGGCTGGGGTCTCGCCGCGCTTTTCGCACTCGGACTTTCGGGATGGGACTGGGGCGACGATGGTCTCCTCACACAAATTGTTGCGATCGCGGTGCCGATCACCATGGGTGTTGCGGTCGGGCTCGATTTGCTTGCTCGACCGGGCTCGCTTGCCTCCGGAGAGCAGGCAGGCCTCATCGTTGCGCCCAGGCCCCTTCAAGCTCTTCGACTTCGTATCGAAGTGCTGCGCCGTTACCGAGAGCTTCTTGGACTGATCAGAGGTCAGGGCTTCGGTCCGTTTTTGGGCGCCGGAGGCAAGGCTGAGCGTGCTGCTGAACCGGTGGGTGTCCGACTCCGCCGGGTGCTCGAGGAAGCCGGCGGTGTCTACGTCAAGATCGGTCAGATCGCTGCCACCAGAGTCGACCTCCTGCCTCCCGAGGTCTGCGCCGAGCTCTCCGCCCTACAGAATCGCACTCGACCGGAGCCACGCGAAGGTATCCAAGCCTTGCTAGAGGCGGAGCTCGGCAGTCCCGCATCGCAAGTCTTCGCTGAATTCGATTGGGATCCGCTGGCGGCGGCGTCGATCGCGGAGACTTATCGGGCGCGGCTCCATACCGGTGAGCCTGTCGTCGTAAAAGTCCAGCGACCAGGTATCGCGCTGATCATGGAGCGTGACCTCGCCGCTCTGGCGCGGTTGGCTAACTTGGCCGAACGTCGCACACCCCTCGGGCGCGGCATCGGATCCGGCGAGATACTCGCCCATTTTGCACGGAGTCTTCGATCCGAGCTCGACTTCCTGCGTGAGGTCGAGGCCATGGCCGACATGGCAGCAGTTCTCGATCCCAGTTCGGGAGTCAGAATCCCCATGGTCTACAGGAAGCTCTGTACCTCGAGGGTTCTCGTGCAAGAGCGGTTCGAGGGCTTTACTGCCTCGGACGCGGACGCGCTGAGAGGCGTCCGGCTTCGATCGCAAAGGACTTGCAGAGGCCTTGCTTCGTTCCACTCTGGAGCAAGTCTTGCGGGTGGGATTCTTTCATGCCGACCCTCATCCCGGAAACGTGTTCATTCTGGAGGAGGGAACTCTCGGTCTGATCGATTTTGGCGCCGTTGGAAGCCTCGACCCGATTCAGAGAGAAGCTGTAATCGACATGCTGGCCGCTCTAATGAGGCGCGACGTCGGCTCGCTTCGCGATGGAATCGAACGAGTTGCCGAAATGAGCGGGGCGGTATCTGCGGAACGGCTCGAACGAGCGATTGCCCGCGTGATGACCGAGAACGTGCGACCCACGGGCGCCGTCGAGCCGAGGGCTCTCGAGAACCTGGTGCCGGTGCTTTCTGAGTTCGGGATCCGGCTTCCGGGCGACCTTGTCCTGCTTTCGTGCACCCTTGTGACTCTCGATGGCACTCTCGGGGTGATCTCGCCGGGGATGTCGGTCGGTTCGGCGGCCACCGAGCTCGCATCACCGACTTCCGACGAACCAATCTTGGATTGGGAGTCCATGGTTCGCGACGAACTGATGGCAGCGCTTCCAAGGCTGCGGCGTTTACCCGACCGAGTCGACCGAATAATGACTCTTGCAGCGCGGGGTGACCTGCGGACTCATCATGTTGCCGCCGAAGACGAAAACCGGATCGTCCGAACGTTCGTCAACCGCGGCCTGCTTGCATTTGTCGGCGCCACGTTTCTTCTCGTCGCCGCCGTCCTACTTGTGGCGGCAGACAGTGGGCCATCAGTCTCGGCCGGAACCGGCCTGTTCGATGTCCTCGGTTATGGAGGCCTGTTCGTAGGCAATGTGCTTTTGCTGCGCGTGGTTGCCGGTGTAGCTCGGGATGGGACGATCTAGCCAGGCAGTCCGCAGCAGCCAAATGGTCATCGTGATCCATAGCAACCGCTGACTGAGACCCGTCCAAGGCGTGTGGTGCAACACGGGACTGATGGCGACGAGGGCCGCAGCCGTCAAAGCGATGCTCGCTCCAACGGGATCCAAGGTATCGCCGGACTTGTCGCGGCGAAGGGGGCCGAATGGACGAGCGCCAGTACAACGATGGAAACCACAGCCACGGCTGAAGCCCGGCTGTGAATCGTTTCGCTGATGTCCGAGGCGCCGGTCCTGAACACACCCGAGAGCATCGTGCCGGCCGAGGCCAGCAACGCGGCCGAAAAGATGATCCAGGCAGTCCTGTCGCGGTCGCTCCCTGCCCAGAGACCGATTCCAAGTGCCGCGATTCCGCACGCGAGGGTGGCGAAGGCGGTTGCCATCAGCCAGCCGAAAGGCCCGTTGGCATACTCGCTGAGGCGATCGGACAAGAACGCCAGGTCGGTCCGCACGCCGTGAAGGATCGCGACGCAGATGATGCTGCACAGCACTCCCGAGATCGTGACGATTCGCGTGCGATGGCTCATTGCGCAGTGCTGAAGGCTTTTCTCCTGACATGCAACGCCGTGCCGAGGAACCACGCGAGAACAGTGAGGCTCAGCAATCGCTGGACCGCACCCGACCACCCCGTTTGTTGTGTGAAGGGAGTTGCCATAGCAGCCGCGGCGGCGCCCACGGCGAGTCCAAGTGATATCCAGCGGAACGTCCACCAACGTGGATCGTTCCAACACATGAGCGAGACCATGAACATCGCTGTGATCAGCAAGACAAAAGCCACGACCGAAGCATTGCTATGGATCAACTCCTCCAACGTGTCGGGTACCAAGGGCCGTTCGACCTCGAACACGCCCGCCGCGATGAGCCCAATGCCCGCGAGGGCGAGAAGCCAGGGGATGAGCCTTGCCATTCCCCGCCGGGGAATTCCCCGCCGCAGCCGAAATGCCAGTGCAACTGACGAGAGCCCGAAGGCATAGAACACAACCGTCATGATCGGCCCGTTGGACCCATTGGCGTACTCGCTCATGACCTGACGTAACGGATTGATGTCCCCGCGTAGCGTGTGGAGCAGCATCACCGCACCGAAGCAAACCAACGCCAGGATGATCGCAATCAGCGACGCACCGGTGGCACGGTGTTCACGGGGTTCAGACTCGCGCTCCGCCTTCAGGTCCTTCGATGCAGTCACGCCTTCCACGATGGGTTTCTTCGTGGACAGAATCAATGGGGTACGTACTTCTTATTACGTCACGGCGATGGCGGCGAGAAGCGCCTGAGCTACCTCTGGCCCGGTGACGTCACTGTGGTTGCTGATGAAATCGTCGCTTCTGAGGTTGTACATGCCACCTGGCTCGAGCTCGTACGTGCCGCCCGACTTCAATAGGACCGCGTTGGTGGCCTCAGGCGTTTTCTGGGCACCGTTGCGGCCGATGCCGCCGTACTTGTCGTTCTTGTCTCCGAGTCCCGAGGCCACACTTCGGGATATGCGCGAGGCCAGTGGGTAGGCGAGCCCTACGGCCCTGTCGTTGTCGGTGTGGGTAATCAGTGCCGGTCCCTTCACCGCTTTGCCGGTGATCATGGACCTGAACAACCCGTCCTTGCTGCCCTCGTAGTCCTGAGCGAAGCCGAGGTGAGAGAAGGCGGCCTGAAGCAGCATGAGCGAATCCACGACGACCGGAGGTTTGCCGCTCGGACCTGTGGCCGCGGCTGCGACCAGCCGACCCCCAAAGCTGTGGCCGACTAGGTGGAGCTTCAGGTCGGGACGAGCCGTCCGTACCTCGCGGAGCACCTCGTACACACCGTGGTTCCCCACTGTCCCTGCCGCGCGACTTCATCTGATAGTAGGTCGCGAAGTTGAGCAGGTTGCGCGCTGCGTTGCGTGCGTTCTCGATCCAGTCCCCGATACCGGCCGCACCCCCCTGTGGAGCGGGAGCACCGCCTGCATCCGTCATCGAGGCGACTCCGCCCGTGCCGGCTACGGGGCCTGCTGCCCCCGTTTCTATGTCCGGGATCGCAAGTCGAGCCATGACCTCGTCACCGGGAAGGGCGAAGAACTCGTCCGACGCGTCCTCGTCGTCCGCATCATCCTCCCGAAGCGATGCTCTGACGAGATCGACGAACTCCTTCTGCGCCTCCTTGTCTTCACCCAATTTCGGTATCAGACTTTTTGCCTTCTCCAGGTTCTCGTCGGCATGGTCGTCGTCGAAGGTGCCCTTGAGCCCCTCCAGCCGCTCGACGAGTTCGGTCTCATCCGGTGCGCCGGATAGGGAAGCACCGCCTCCGGCGATCAGTTCCTCCTCCGCGAATCTCTTCGACGGCCACAGGACGGCGAGGACTGCGAGACTCCTATCCCCGAGCTCGGCTCCGCTCGACCGGGTCTTCACCGAGCCGAGCAGACGCTCGTAGAGCCGCCGCGCCTCGTCCATGTCGTTATTCCACCCGTGGGCCAAAACGATGAGGTCGGTTACTCCATCGCTCGAAAGAGAGTCCGTGAGCTCCTTGACCTGGTTGCGATCGTCGATGCTCCCGTCCTTGGTGAACTCGACCTCGAAGTAGTCGAAGCCTGCGACCGTCGTCATGATCGTCCTCTCCTTTGGTCAACAAGTCCTTCCACAGAGTGGCTACACAGATTGAATCGCGCGCATCAGATCAACGAGTCCGTGACCCTGAAACGTTTTGTCTCGTTTGAGGTCCGTTGCAGTAGAGGTGAAGATCCCTTTGACGTCATCGGACCGGCCGATGAACTCCCTGCGCACCGATAGAAAGGCCGCGACCACCCCCGATACATGGGGAGCGGCCATGCTCGTTCCACTGTCTTCAGCGTAGACGGGCTCTTTCTGTTTGCCTCCGACGGTGTCAAGCTTCTTGCCCGCGGCGCACGAGAGAATTTTCTCTCCCGGAGCGAGCAGGTCCGGCTTGGGCCGTCCGTCGCCCGTGGGGCCCTTCGAGGAGAAGTAGGAGACGCCGTAGACATGAGGGGAGTCTCGATGCGTTGCACCCACCGTGATCGCGCGCTCGGCATTACCGGGATCGTTGATCGTGAGATCGAGGCCTGCCGATACGGTGCGTCCGGCGACGTTCTGCCAGCCATAACCGGTGTTGCCGGCGGCGACAACGACTACTACGCCTGACCGAACGAGATGGTCGACCTCTACGCAGAGCGGGCTCTGGCCGCATGCGAACCACTCCGGCTCGAACTCGTAACCGACGCTCATGTTGACTCCATGGATCTTCAGCCGCCTGCCGTAGCCGTTGACCTGCTGCACATGGTCGATCGCTCTCATCAGGTTCTTGGTCATTCCGACCCCTGTGTCGTCGAGAACCTTGAGACTCAGCAGCTTGCTTTGTGGTGCCATGCCGGTGATGCGCGCGATCTCCTGTTCTTGCGTTTGCACGTTGTCGTCTTCGTCTCTGTACTTTCGAACGCCGCTGATCTTCTTTGCTTTTGTCGAGGTGAACTCACCGGCGATGATTCCCGCCACGTGCGTGCCGTGACCAAGGGGATCCTCGAGCGGATTCGCTCCCGAGTCGGTGAAGTCCATGTGGTCGAGGCCCGGCCCGGCGTCGAGGTTCTTGTGCTGAGCGAAATGCGGGTGGTTCTTGTCGATGCCCGAGTCCATGACCGCCCACACGATGCCTTCGCCCAGCGCCGAGAAGGAGAGGTGGGCGGCATCGGCTTTGACAGTGCTAACCGAGCGGTTCATGAGAGAGCCTTGATCTCGAAGTCCGGCCAGACGTGGAAGATGGCGCGCTGTTCCGGCGAATCGCCCGCTGCCTCTCGGTCGAGGCGGACGAGGGCCTTGATGGTTGCGGCATCGAGTTCGGCGTAGACATATTGGGAGCCGGGATCGCTGCTCAGCTTCCCGTCCGGGCTCGCATTCGCGACCGAATTCGGTTCTTTTTGCGCTTGGTCGAAAAACTTCTTGACCTGCGTGCTCGCCTCTTCGCGTCCCCCTGGATGGTTGAGGTTGAGATCTATCACGACGTGGTGAAGTCGGTTGGGCTCGTTCTTCAGTCGTTCCATGAGGGGAAACGCGATGACGCTCGAGTCCAGGACGTCCGGCACGAACCCCGAACGTCGTTTCCCGCTATCCGGATCTCGGACATTTTCATCCATATCCACAACACCCCGCGTGACTCGATCAACGGACCGAACGGCGGAACTGAAAGCCGCCGGGTCAACTTAATACAACTCCCTCTCCGGCGCCCTCTACTTGTAGGCAAGTGCTCGTGCCTCGGGCGAGAAACGCACGAGGGTCTCGTCCTGCGGGCGATGGGTCCTGTATCCACGCGTTCCGTTCAGCATCCAGATGACGAAACGTCCCGACCCCAGGTCCATGAACGGATGATGGCCGTAACCGAAGCCTCTTCCGGAGTGACCCCAGACGGTTCCAGTCGGAAGCGGATCTGCTATCAGACCCATCGCGTAAGCGTATTGGGGAGGAGGGTCATCGTGGACGATCGTCTGCATGCGCCGGAGAAGATCGTCGGGTAAGAGATCGCCCCTGAACAGGGAGCGGAAGAACTTCGCGATGTCGACCGCTGTGGAGATGACGGCTCCGTCTCCTCGGCCGAAGTACACTTCGCTGCACTCTAGCCACTGTTCACCGGTGAAGTCATAGCCTCGGAGGTACGGCTCGGGGAGTGAGAGGTCATCTTCGGACGGATAGGTCGTGTCGGGAAGCCCTACCGGCTCGATGATGCGTTTCTGCATCTCCTCTCCAAGGGTCGAACCGGTGACTAACTCGACGATTCTTTCGAGCAAGAGGAAGTTCGTGTTGCAGTACGTTGATCGTTGGCCGGGTCGGTAGATCGGTTCTCCGCCGAGACCGAGCGCTATTGACTCCTCCAGCGTATGAGCCTTCAAGTTGACCTCGAGGCCATGGAGAGCGGGGGCGTCGACGAAATCGAACAAACCGCTTCTCATCCGCAACAAGTGCTCGACTGTCAGGGTGTCGCCGTTCGGAACCGAGTAGTCGGGAAGCCTTTTCGCTACCAGGTCGGACAAACCCAGAAGGTCCTCGGCCACCAGCTGTAGCACCACCACTGCGACGAACGTCTTGGTGGTGCTACCCACCCGATAGTGATCCTCAGGAGACATAAATCGTCCGGACGCTATGTCGGCGACTCCTGCCGTGATGAAGTCGGTGGTCCCATCGGCCTCCTCGATGAATACGAAAGCCCCTGGAAGTCCCCGGTCGACCTTTTGCTGCAACGCCTCCAGGATGGCTCCATCAGGTCGTGCACCCATAAGACAAAGTATGCAATATCCCAAACCCCTGACCTAGGGGGAGTCCAACACCGATGAGTTTTCCGCCACGGGGCGGTCTAACCCTCGTCAGCAACACCATCGCAAAGGAGAGCTTGCTATGGCCAAGATGCAGAAGATCGTTCCGAGCCTCTGGTTCGACACGGAGGCCGAGGAGGCCGCGAGCTTCTACACCTCCATCTTCAAGAACTCGCGAGTCACAAATGTCATGCGTTACGGAGAGGCAGGCCCACGACCAGCGGGAATGGTGATGACCGTGTCGTTCCAGCTGGAGGGTCAGGACCTTGTAGGGCTGAACGGCGGTCCAGAGTTCAAATTCACTGAGGCCGTCTCGTTGTTGGTGAACTGCGAGTCGCAGGAAGAGGTCGACGAACTTTGGGAGAAGCTCTCCGCAGGCGGAGAGAAGGGCCCGTGTGGCTGGTTGAAGGACAAGTTCGGCCTGTCTTGGCAGATCGTTCCCACCGTTCTGGACGAGATGCTCCAGGACGAAGATGCGGACAAAGCGAATCGCGTCATGAAGGCGATGCTGCAGATGACCAAGATCGACATCGAGGAGCTGGAGAAGGCATACAAGGGATGACTCAGGCTGCCGGAACCCTCAGGCCGGTCCTCGCTTCCACGAGCTAGGTCGCGTTGGAGCGATTCGCCGAGAGGGCTGCCGTCAAGCCGAGCCCCAGGTAGACGCCTCCAGAAAAGAGTCGCTCCCGTCGGACGAAAGTCTTGTTCGTCCGCATGACGATCGCCAAGGAACGATGAGAGCAGAGCGTAAGTGCCGTCGCTGATGAGCCCGAGAACGATAAATAGCGATCCCAGCACGAGCATCTGTAGGGCAACCGAGCCTCTCTGGACATCGACGAATTGGGGCAGAAAAGCAAGGAAGAACAACGCCGTCTTGGGGTTCAGTAGGTTGACGACGATCCCCTGGCGGAAGCTCCGAGATAAGGGTCGCTCTTTGACCGGGCCGTGTTTGATCGGACTCTCATCATCGAGAAGTCTGCGAATTCCCAAATAGATGAGATATGCCGCGCCCGCGTACTTGACGACGTTAAAGGCGACGATTGAACGCATGAGTAGCGCGGAGAGGCCCAGCGCGGCCGCGGCTATGTGGAAGGTCGTGCCCACGTGCACTCCGAGCACCGAGGCCAACCCCGCCATGCGTCCCTGACTGATGCTACGCGTCACGATGTAGAGCACGCTGGGACCGGGCACGACGAGCATAGCCAGCGAGGCCAGCGAGAAGACTCCGAGCGAAGCGGGATCCGGCATGGACAGATAATCGCATGCCGTTCGTCCTGCTGCGATGCTCGGCTGCGAGGGCCTGCCGTCAACTGTTCGGATTTACCCGATGTCGTATGACAGCACGAACTCATAGCCGTCCTCGCTGGGGCCGGCGAGGGTCAGGTTCGCTTCACCGCGCAGGTTCTCCAAGCCTCCTGTGCCCATGCCGGGTACTACCTCGACATGCGATGACACCGAGCCCTTGTCCTGATTACCGATGTGCTGAAACACGCAGCTCCCCTCGTGGCCCCCGATCGAGCCCTCGAAGCGCTCCAAGCTGAGCACCGGCGCGGCGTCTTGTTTGTAGGCGATGAGTCCGACAGATTTGCTGGTGCCCTCGATGTCGCCTTTGTAGGCAAAGCTCACCTCGGTCTGGGTTACACCTCGGTTCGGATAGTAGGCATCGCCGGCCTTCGTACCTTCGCCGTCGATGTCGGTGACGAGGTTCTCGGTCCAGGAAACGACGTTGAATCTGCAGGTTGCTTCATGGGAGTAGGTCATGACCCCACGCTAAAACGCGACGCCGCCCGGGTCTTGAAGAAAGGCGACGACTTAAGCTGAGGTGCATGACGAATCCGCGAGGACGCCCCGAGGCGATCGTGCGCCCGAAGGAAGGCGAGCAGGTGTTTGAGGTAGAGCGAATGGCGCCTACGGCCCCCTTGAACGAGTTCGTCGACTACTACTGGCTGGTTACCTGGGAAGTACACGAGCCCTACCGGCAGCAGGTCGTTCCGCAGCCACGAGTTCATGTCGTTGCGGAGCAGGACAGGCTCCTGGTCCACGGGGTCACCCGCGAGAAGTTCTTTCGAACACTGACCGGCACCGGCCATGCTCTCGGCGCTGCCTTCCATGCGGGTGGGTTCCGCCCCTTGCTCAAGCGAAGTGTCGCAACGATCTCGGGGGCCGTACGAACGGCTCAGGTTGTACTTGGCCACGACGACCGCCCGGTTGCCGAGCGGATCCTCTCGTCCACAGACCGTCGGGCGATGATGGAAGCCTTCGAGGCGTACATGCTCCAAACCGATCCTGCCCCGGATCCAGTAAGCCGCGAGGTCACAGACCTGGTGGCAGAGGCTGAGAGGAATATCGACATCGTCCGTGCCGAGCAATTGGCGGACCATGCCGGGATGAGCTTGCGAAACCTGCAGAGGTTATTCACCGAGTACATCGGGATCGGTCCGAAGTGGGTGATCCAAAGGTTCCGAATTCTCGACGCCGCCGCGGCTGCTCACTCGGGCCGGCCGGCGAACTGGTCCGACTTGGCTCAAGAGCTCGGCTTCAGCGACCAGGCCCATCTAACCGCGTGTTTGCAGATGTGGTGGGTACGCCGCCGGCGACGTACGAACGGAACCAGGGCAAGTCTTGATCGACGGGTTGCCGGTAGGCATCACTCATGTCTGCAAGGAGTCGTTGGCTACAAGTGGAATCCAGCGCGCCCTGTTGAAGTCAGGGAGGCGGGCAGGAGGCCGGAAGCAGGTAGAAGAGCTCGCGGGTGCTCTTCAGTCCAAGCGCCTCCGGCCTCAATCCGCCGTCCACGCTGAAGAGGCTCTCTGGGGGGGATCCTCTCTCGCGGACTGTCGGCATGCTCTTTTGGCTCCGGCTCATCGGCGAGGGTTCGCCTTCTGAGACATCCGGCCTGCAGCCATCATCTTTTTAACGACCGCGAAGCGCCCGTTTTCAATAGGACACGTTCGATCTCGGGATCTTCGTGGTCGATGGCGACCACGAAAAGGCTTCCGTCGGTGCGCACCGCTTCATACTCGACGCGGGTCATGGTGATGTTGTCCGAGCAATCGGGGTCGCCGCACTCGCAGATATAGGCCTCTTCTATGTGATGGGCGCCAAAGTTGTCGGAGGTCTGCTCGATCCACTCGTTGCGTGTCCGGCGCCGTATTTCGTTCTGCGTCTCGTCCGTTCGCCAGTTCTCATGGTCATGAAGTCGTCTCCAGTTGGACGTAGCTCTCAATCCCTGGAAGGTCATTCAGCCAATCCAGATTGCTGAGCTTGTTGTTCGACAATCTCGCAACGATGTCAAAAGGACCGCCGACGAGCTCGAGCCGGTCGGGTTGGATGAGGCTCCTCAGTGCGAAGGCAACGGGCAGGCGCTCCCCCCTGCGGCATCGCACGAGAAGAAAGGAGTTACCCGAACGGGTGGCTGGGTGGTCGGGCGATGAGCGCGGCACCATCACGATTCTCCGTTTTGAGGACGTCGACCGTGGAGGCTGGGGCCGCTTGCCTGCGACGACCGAGGAATGGGGCCGTCTTGAAGCGCCTGCCGAGCCGTTGGGGACAGGCACTTGATTCTAGGCTAGTCAGGTGATATCGGTCAATCCCGTCGTGAACTTTGCATTACTATGAGCACGGAAAAAATGCCACTCGAGGCCCTAGGTACTTGATGAGCAATCGCACACAAGAACTACGTGTCCTGATCGCAGATGGTCCTGAAGCCCGACTCGCCGAAGTCGCCGCCACGGTGAGGGCGCTTGGGCATGCTGTCATCGCCGAGGAGCATGATCTCGCCAATGTCCCGTCTCTGACTGCGGCCGAGCATCCTGACGTCGCAATCGTCATCGTCGGGGAATCCAAGAAGGCCCTTGAAGCAATCGCCGGGATCGTGAGAGAGGCCGCGTGCCCAGTCATTGCCATTCTTGAAGCCCAGGATCCTGAATTCATCAAGAAGGCCGCCAAACAGGGAATCTTTGCTTACATCACCAACGGCGATCCGCAAGAGCTGCAAAGCGAGATTGACATTGCACTTAGCCGCTTCGCGGAGTACCACGATCTCGAAGGCGCCTTCGGTCGCAGGGCAATTACGGAACGCGCCAAGGGCATCTTGATGGAGCGCCATTCGATCGACGAAGAAACAGCCTTCAAACTACTGCGCGACCACGCACGTCGCTCTCAACTAAAGATCGTCGAGATAGCCGAGGCTGTGCTCTCGAGCTACAGGCTTCTTTCGAGCGAGTCGAAGGACCGCGTTGAAGCCGGAGAAAGCGACGATGCCTAGCTGAAGAGAGATTGATACGACGCCGCACGTGAACGGGCAAAGGCAAAAGTCGCATCCAGCGTAAGCGGTTTCGGCCGCAGGCCCAAGGGGTAACTGGGGGCGGTGAAATTTCTTAGCCGGTTGGCCACAGTGGCGTTGGTGGTCAAGGCCGCCTTGGCGAGGAGGAAGTCAGGCACGCGAGGGCGAGTGCACAAAAGAGGCGGAGAGGTGGCGGTCGGCGACGCGAGGCGCTCCGCAATTCAATCTCGATCTGTCAAACAGAACAAGATCGAACCAGGACCCGACACGCCACTTGATCTCGAAGCACCTGACTGGAAGATAACCCTCAAGCGCACGGCCAAGGAGATAAAGGCCGATCGAGCGGCTCTTGCAGCAGCCGGAATGGCGTACTACTTCTTCCTGGCGATCTTCCCCGCTCTGATCGCGGTGGTCGGGATCATGGGACTTGTGGATGCGGACACGGACGGTCTGACGCGTTCGATTGAGACGACGCTTGCCGGGTGAGTCTGGGGAAGCCATCACCGAGGCCTTTAGAGAAGCAGATCAGCCTTCCCAGGCGACGTCCCGGACGGCGGCGATTCTTGGAATCGTCATCGCTCTATGGAGCGCCTCGTCGGGCATGGTCGCTTTGCAATCTGGATTAAACATCGCTTACGACGTTCCCCAGGATCGAAAGTTTGTCGGCAAGCGTGCCACTGCGCTGGGATTGATTCTGACCACCGCGCTACTCGGTGGCGTTCCATCGCCGTTCTTCACCTTCGGCGATTCGCCCCTCTTTGTAGTTCTCGGTTGGACCTTGACGGTCATAGCAGTGATCTTGTTGTTCTCCATTTTCTATTACGTGGGACCCAACCGCGATTCTCCGAGATGGCAATGGGTCAGTGTTGGAGGGATCGCTGGGGCAGCGTTGTGGATTGCTGTATCGCTCATCTTCGGCTTCTACGTGAATAGCTACAGCAACTACTCCAAAACGTATGGATCACTTGCGGGTGTGATCGTCCTGATCTTGTGGCTCTATCTCAGCTCACTATCGGTCTTGATTGGAGGCGAGCTCAACTCCGAGCTCGAGCGTCAGGCCGGGAAGCGAACCGTCGGCCAATAGGACGGACCTCCACAGAAGTTGCCCTACGGCTTTTCGATACGCGTCGGTTGAGCTCTCTCCGTCAGCCTTGCCGCGACATCGCGTAGCTTCACGTTGCTGTGCTGGGACATGCCTTTGAGAATCTCGAAGGCCTCCGTCTCGTTGACGCCTTCGCGCTCGATGATGATTCCCAATGCCTTGCCGATGACAGACCGGGTCCCAAGCGCGGCCTTCAGCCCGTCGATCTCCTGTTCTAGAGCAGCGAGCTCCTCTCGCTTGATCTCCTCATGATCTTCGGGCACGAGTGAATCCCCGTGGTCCGGACCACCCTGCATCGCTGCCTCCTCTCCGGGCCATGCTTCATCGCGCGATCAAATGTACCAAGGGCTTCCAGCACGGAGTAGCCCGCAAGTTGTGCGGGCAGGGCGAGGCCCGCCGCTGGATTTCTTAACGGCGGGCCCCTCGCGACCTTCAGAGGCCGCGGCATCTGAAGTCACTGACGTAACAGATAACCGCGCGAGCCTCCTTGATTCAATGAGGTTTGGGGTGAACCGTGTCTCATCGCATGCAAACTAGGAGAGGAAAGTATGGAAATCGGGGAAATGTGGCTACAAACTATCGATGAAGAGCCGAGGGGTTACCTTGCGACGCGCTTTTCTAGTGCATCGCAAATGGTTAGGCCGAAGTCAATGCCCGAGAAGTACTCGACACTCTGCATGCCTCCCGGGCTCTCGGCGTTGATCTCCACGACCTTGTCCCCGATGAGATCGATTCCGACGAAGAACATCCCGTCTCTCACCAACCTGTCACGCATCATTTCGACGATCCTGAGTTCCTTGTCCGAGATCTCGGCGTCCTCTGGCTTGCCCCCGGTGCTGATGTTGGCACGCACGTCTGTGCCTCGCGGCACGCGCTTGAAGGCGGCATAGGTCTTATCCACCTTCATTAGTTCCCCCTCCAGCAGAAACAGCCTGAGGTCGCCTTCTTCGGCCCCCGCGACGAACTCCTGCGCCGTGATGTACCCGTCCTCCTTGATTGCGCCGACAATCTGCTTGAGGTTGGGGTCATCCACGCCCTCGATCACGAACACGTTGCGGCCCTGAGCTCCATAGAGCGGTTTCACGATGGTTCTGCCCACGCGTGCGACGAACTCCTGGATTTCCTCGAGGTGGCGAGTCACGATGCAGCGAGGTCTGATGTCGGGTGGGAACTCTTGTAGGTAGAGTTTGCTTCCCGCGCGGGACAAACCCACAGGATCGTTCACGACAGTTACACCTCTGTCCACCAGCATCTGTCCGAAGACGACCCCCATGCTTGTGGCCCATGGCCGCTTTTGAAGATCCTGGATGGAATCGTTTCTTAGCCACACCGCGTCGAAGTCGTCGAGGATAACCGAACCTTGTTGCTCGTCATCCTGGACCCGGTCCATGTAGGACTTGAGGTCGTCCCCCTCCTTGTAATCACCTCGGTGCCCGTGGGCTCGCAATTTTTCGTTGGAGTCGTAGTCAACGTCGCCCACTCCCACGTACCAGATTTCGTGTTCACGTTTCGCAGCAGCAATTGCCAAGCGCGTCGTGGTGAATTCGCTATCTTCTGTGGCAACCTCGTTTACAAAGAACGCAATCTTCATGCGGCAACCGAATCCTTGATGAGATCACGCACGCTCATTCCGTCGTACACGCGTGCGAGGCGTTTCTTGGCTGCGTCGCCCTCGGTCCAATGAGGACGGATTTGAGCTGGCTGCAGAATGTCTCGCTCGATGAGCTCTTCGACCAATGGAACGTTTTCGAGCGAGAGCTTGCCTACCAAGAGGGGCTCGATCGTCTTGCGCTCTGAGGCGAACTCAAGAACCCGTGAGATTCCTCGAAGGTAGATGACGTCCTTCGTTAGTCCTCCGTTGCGAGCGACACGTATGGACACGCCCCATGCGGTCTTGGGTGCCATGTCATGGCCCTCGCGGAGTTCCCTGAAGATCTCCAGGAAGTCTGCCCCGTGGATCAGTCTGTCTACCGCTACAACTCGAGCCGCGATCAACCGAAGTCTCAGTGGATCCAGACCCCCGCAAGCGAATTCGGCCAGCAAGGCCAGGCCCTCCTGAGTCTCGTCGTATCCAGGAAGCCCGACCGTCAAGAGCTTGAAGGGCTGGGCTCGACCGTTCTCGTAGGTGACGACGTGCGTTCCCACCTCGTGCTGGATGAGTGCATCGACACGCTTACTCCGGAAGACAGCGGATTCAGGAACCAAGAAGCGTCCGTGCGAAACCATCAGATCGGACACGTCCGAACGGACCTCCAATTCAGCCGCAAAGCCTGGATAGTGCTCGCGGTAGGAGTCGAGTTCCCGTTGCGCCGCTTCTGCAAAGGCAGCGGCCGTAACGTAAGTGTCCCTAGGTGTCGTCGCAGAAATCGTGTCTAGGATCTCGACGGCGTCGGCGACAAGCGTTTCTCCCACATCGCCGAAGAGCTGCAGTGACTCGTACATGAACCTGGAAGTGTCGCGGTCTTCCAGCAGCGTCATCTGCCGCATGATCTCGTCCCTCTTCGCCTGGAAGAGATTCTTGAGGGCCGGATCATCGACTCGTTCGATCTCGAGATCGTAGAGCCGGCGCTTGACGAGATCGGGCTCGAATCTCAGTGGTCTCGATTGCATTGCAGGAGGGTTAGCGAATCCACCTCGTTCGAAGTCGGCCCACGCCTCTTCGGCGTTAAGAGGGGTGAGGTTTAGCAGAAGTTCTATCTCCCGCTCCATCTCGGTGAGAGCATGGTCGATCTCGAGAGCCTGAGATAGATCGGCCGAGGACCGTGGGTCTGGGTTCGAGTCTGTCATTCGGTACGCCTTACCCATCGCCAAGACCCGTGAATCGGACCTGTTGTCGTCACACCACGCGGTAGTCGGGTTCGCCTCCCCCCAGCACGGTGACGATCGAGGTCGCTGCCTTCGTTTGCGACTCAGTGATCGCTTCGTCTGAGTAGAAGGCGGCATGTGGCGTGGCGACCAGGGTTTCGAGAGACGATAGCAAGGCGGCGTCTGGTGGCTCCTCGTCGAAGACGTCTAGTCCGGCCCCCGACAGCTTGCCCGTCTCCAGGGCTACGGCCACCGATTTTGTGTCGACGATGGGCCCGCGGGAGGTGTTGATAAGAACCGCTCCGTCCTTCATCTTGTCGATGGCCTCGGCGTCAATTAGACCTTTTGTGCCGGAGGTAAGGGGCGCGTGAATCGTGATGATGTCGGAGCTCGCCAGCAATTCCTCCAGTTTCTCGATACGCGTTACGCCCGTACCGGTCAGAGCGGACTCGTCGATGAATGGGTCGAACACCCAAAGCTCGAGTCCGAAGGTCGAGGCGCGGGCGGCAACGGCTCGACCGATATGGCCGAATCCGATCATCCCGAGTTGCCTTCCGCGCAACCTGCGAACCGGGCGGAGGTGCGCGATACCCCACCCGTCCTTCCGAACGACCTGATTGCCGGTCACGATCTTTCGCCACACCGCGAGTAGGAGGGCAATGGTGTGGTCGGCAACTTCCTCGACGCAGTAGTCGGGCACGTTGGTGATGGTGATCCCGGCGGCGCGCGCAGCCTCGAGGTCGATATTGTCGACACCGATGCCGTAGCGGGCAATCACCTTGCAGCTCTTGAGGGCAGCGACCGTATCGGAGTCGATTGCCGCATACGTCGTCAGGATCGCATCGGCGTCGGCGGCCTCTGCCCTGATGGTTTCGGGCGAGGAGTCGGGAAGGATCTCCAACTCCCCTCCGGCCCGACCGAAGATCTCGCGCTCCACGTCGACGGTGGGAAAGACCTGATCGGTCAATACGACCTTCACTTATCACTCTCCTTTTTAGTGGAGTCCTCTCCGTAACCCGGACCGGGAAGGAACTGACCCCAACCGGCGTCGATCATCGGCTTTCCTTGTTCCGCGACGAGCTTGCCGCGCACGTATGTGCGAACGGGCCGGCCTGTAACACGGCGACCCGCAAACGGCGTCCAACCGACCTTGGCGACTACGTCGGCGTCGGCAATGACTCGCTCCGCCGATAGATCGACGAGGACGAAGTCCGCGTCGGCCCCGGTATCGAGGTTGCCCTTGGCGGGCCACAAACCGTAAGCGCGCGCAGGGGACTCGGATCGGGCAGAGACCAGCCGTTCTAGGGAGAGCTTCCCCTCGGCCACGCCGGTGAGCATCATCTCGAGGCTGGTCTCGACGCCCGGAACCCCAAAGGGAGCTTCCCAAATATCGTCCTTGCCGGCGTCTTTCTGCGCGCGCGTGGCTGGAGCGTGGTCGGCACAGATCATGTCTACGCGGCCTCCTTCTAGTTCTGCCCACATCTGGTCGCGGTCGATGGCAGTTCGGGCCGGCGGGGTGAACTTGTGGTACGGGCCCCAGGTATCGATCTCGTCTTCGGTGAGATGGAAATAGTGGGGACAGCTCTCGACCTGCAGCTTTGCTCCGAGTGCGCGCTCGCGCGCGGCCAGCGCACAGATCTCGGGATGACTCGCGTGCGCGATGATCGTCCGACATCCCGTGATCCGAGCGATCAAGGCAACCGTGTTGACGGCAACCTGCTCGGCCTCCTTGGAGCGCCACTCGGGAACGACCCGGGGATCCTTTCTTCCTGCGAGCCGCAGATCCTCCTCGTTCTCCGCTGCAATGAACTCGTCCTCGGCGTGCACGAGAACAAGCCCATCGAATGATGCAACGGTGCGAAATAGTTTGAGCATTTTGCCCGGAAGCACAGCCGGGACGCCGTGAAGGTTGCAGGTGAATGCCTTGAAGCAAGCAGCCCCCGCATGCCACATGGGTTGGAGTTCGTCGATGTTGTCTGGATGGCCACCACCGAACAGCGCGAAGTCGATCAGCGACCGCTCTGATAAGTAGGCGGTTTTCTCCCTGAGAGTCTGCGCGTCGAGAACGAAGGGAATGCTGCGGTGATGCTCGACGATAGAGGTCACTCCGCCAACGGCCGCCGCCGCGGTACCAGTCGGGAAGTCCTCGCGCTCGGTGAGTCCTGGGTCCATCATGTGCACGTGAGGATCGACGCCTCCGGGGAGCACAACGAGACCGTCCGCTTTCACGATCTCGTCACCTTGTCCCGTCCCGGGGGCCGAGCGCCCCGTGATTCGCCCTCCGGTGATCAGCAGATCGCATGACTCTCGCCCCGAGGAAGAGACCACAGTGCCCCCGCGAACGACGAGATCGGCGGTCATGCCACGCCAGCCACGTCGATCACGGTTCGACCGATAACGTTTCCGGCCTCGAGGTCGGCGATTGCGTCGTTCACGCGCTCGAGCGGTCGGCCCTTATCGACGACCATCTGCACGTGTCCGTCGGCCACCAGCCGAATCGCGGCTCGAGCTCGTCCATCAACACGTAGCGCGACCCAATGAGCTCGATTTCCTCGAGCACGAAGCGAGGAGTCGGCAGCGAGAAACTCGATGTAATCGAGTAGCCGACCGCGACGACCCTTCCGCCGGGCCGGACGAGGCGGTCCGCTTGTACAAGAGTCTCTTCGCGACCGACACAATCGATGACGACATCGACTCCGTCGCGGTTTCTGTCCGAAACGATTGCGCCCAGAGAGTCGTCGCCGCTCGCGCGCGTCCAGATCAAGATCGAGGGCGGCGTCGATCGATGGTTGGGACACATCGAGACCGACCACACCCGCGCCGGTGGCCCGAGCGATCTGCAGAGCATGAATCCCGACTCCACCGAGTCCGATGATCACCGCTCTCGTACCGGCCGCTATTTCGCCGCGTGTGATGACCGCCCGATACGCGGTTCCCAGCGCACAGGTGAGAGGCGCAGCTCGGATGGGGTCGATGTTGTCGGGGACGACTGTGAGCCGGTCGAGCGGAACGACAATCCGGTCACGGAACCCTCCGGGATGAGTGAAGCCCGTCCACGACACTGGGTTGGTGCAAAGGTTGTCGTATCCCGCGCGACAGAGTCCACAGCGGCGGCACGGCCAGATGTGATAGGCGACAACGGTGGTCCCAGTCGGAAGAGCACCCACCGGGTCGGATTCGATGACTCTGCCGCAGATCTCATGACCGGGTATGTGTGGCAACTGAAGCGAGTCACTGTAGGGCATCTGCCCTCGCGAGGTCTTGACGTCGCTGTAGCAGACACCGCAGGTAAGGACCTCGAGGAGTGCGAAACCAGGTCGAAGACGGGGCTCTTCGGCATCGATGACCTCGAGCGGTTGACCGTACGCGGTGACGGCCATGGCCCTCACGTGCGCACGCCTCGTGCGACAGTCGGCCTCGGTCGTTGCATCGCTCCGTCCCCCAATGCGTTCGTCGCGCTCACGGGCTTCTATCAAATACTATGCATCATATGTCGAACCGGAGGACCGTCCAAATAGGCGGTCCCTCACGGAGGGAGAGCCGATGGGCAAGCATTGGCACACCGCGCACCGTTGGGACCTCGAATGGCAGGACGACGTCGACATCCTGACGCTCGGTAGTTGCACTGTTTTTGCGAGCTTTCGTGGGCCGTCGTCCCAGCATCGTTATCCGGGATCTGTCGCGGACGATATGTAGTTGTCTGGCTATTGGTGAACGCACCTGATGGAACCGGGGGCCGTCTAGCCGGCCGCCGCGCCATCGTGACAGGAGCTGCCGGCGGAATCGGAGCTGCGCTGGCCCAGGGCATCGCGCGCGAGGGAGCAAGGGTGGCTTGCGTCGACATGAACGAGATCGGCGCGAGTGAGGTTGCGGCGTCCATCGGTGAGGCCGGGGGCCGGGCGATCTCGTGTGTGGCCGATGTGACCAATCTCGAACAGGTCGAGCGGATGCATGCGACGGTCTTCGATGCATTCGGAGGCGTTGATCTCCTGGTCGCAAACGCTGGAGGATCGCAAGGAGAGATGATTCCCTTCCTCGAGCTCGAACCTCATGTGTGGCAGCGCATGATCGACCGCAATCTCACCAGCGTTTACTACTGCAGCCTGGTGTGCGCACGACAGATGGCCAGCAATGGTGGCGGGGCGATAGTCGTAACGTCATCGCAACTCAGCGAGGTCGCCAGACCCGGCATGGGCCACTACGCCACCGCCAAGGGCGGAGTGCGCCAACTGGTCAAGGCAATGGCTGTTGATCTTGCGCCACATGGGATCCGCGTGAATGCGATTGCTCCCGGCCCGACACTCACGCCGGGTAACCCGCGATGTTCGAACGCCCCGATGTCGCCGAGGCAAACCGGCGCACGATCCCGCTGGGCCGGGTGGCGGATCCTCAAGAGATGGTCGGTGCCGTCGTCTACCTGGCTTCGGAGGAGGCTTCGTTCACGACCGGCACGACCATCTTCGTCGACGGTGGCTACACGATTCTCTGAGGTCCTGCCGGGTTATGCGCTGTCGGTGGTCTCGTCCCATAGTGCGAGAGGGCGAATGGGGCTGCCGGTCATGCCCACGAAGCGAAGCGGCAGCATCATGAACCAGAAGCCGTGATGCACGGGGATCTGCGTCATGTTCGCCACGTTCTCCGTGTGAACCACGAGTCGTTCCCCGTGGGCCCTGTGATTGGGATAGTCCATGTTCGTGGGGTTGTCCGTCGAGAATAGCGTCGGTGCACAGGTTCACGATTCCCTGGTCTAGTAACCAATGGGATGCCTCTTCGCCCATCCCTGGGTAGTCGGTGAGGAATGTCTTCGGCTCGTTGTCCCAATACGATTCCGCCCCCGTGTAGTAGAGGAGTGTTGACCCGGGCTCGACGACGATCCCGGCCTCGTCGAGCGCGACGAAGCTGATCCAGAGAGATATCGGTGCGGGATTCGACGGTCGAGAGGTCGACCCACGCCGCCGGCGTGATCATCGTCGAAAGTGGAATGGTGTCGACGGTGAGGTCGGGCCGGGTGGGGTTGAAGTGGAAGATCGCGTCGACATGTGTGGAGACGTGCTCGCACAGCGACATGCCGCGGACGCCGTAACCCCAGAAGTCGGTGTCGCCCATCCTCATCCGGGACTCGTCGTGGGTGAGATGCCACCAGGTCGCCACCTTCATGTGGCCGGGGTAGACCGGAATGTCGTCCGATAGCTCATGACCCAAGTCGAGCACTCGCAGCTTCTTGCCGAAGACCTCCAGCACCTCGGTGGGTGCGTACGTTTTGTCACTCGCCTTCCCGCTCATTGGGCCCCTCCGAGAACTCGGCGCACCACTAAGTATTTGCGACTATATATTATGCATGATATTGTCCGTCACGCTGCAAAGGGAAGTCCTGTCGGGGGACAAGACCAAACTCGGGGGGAACCCATGTCGCAACCAACCCATCGACCGGAAATCCGCGGGGTGAGCAGGAGCAAGTGGAGGTGGCTGGCTCTGCTGGCGGTCCTCGGGCTGGTGGCCGCAGCCTGTGGCGGGGGCGACGACGCTGCGTCCGGCGAAGGCGAGCGCCGCATCATCCGGTTCGCTTTCTCGCCCGATCCTGTCTGGGACTACATGAACGACAACGGGATGATCGTCGAGTGGGAAGAGGAGTACAACGCCCGCATCGTCCCCTCATCGACCTGGGATGAGTTACGCGTATTTCGCCGGCGGTCACGGTGACATCGTCTCCACGGCGACCTACGAGCTCCCACTGCTCGAGAGTGAGACGGGTATCAAGACAGTCACCTTTGGCCAGTACAACCACCTTCGCATCACGCCCATCAAGCGTGCCGAGGACGACTACGAGACGCTCGAAGACATTCCCGAGGGGTCCAAGATCGGTGTGCCGAGCGCGGTCTCATCGACACTGGTCTGGGGCATGTTCGCCGACAAGCTCCACGGCTTGAACTTCCGCGTCGGTGAGGGAGACTTCGAGCTCGTGGTCGAGGACCACTTCGTCATGCCCGAGCTCTTGGCGCGAGGAGAGATCGAGGCCTGTCTCTGCATCCCGGAGGCCGCCGCCCCGTACATGCGCAAGGGCGAGATGGAGGTCATGTACGACGGTGAGACGCCCTACGAGATCTTCACGGAGATCGGCCCCGATCCCGAGCACAAGGGCGTGATGGGCAACATGTTCACGTCGACAGAGGAGTGGTACGAGGACAACGAGGACCTGGCAGCAGGCTTCCTCGAACTGTGGGAACGGGGGATTGCGGAATGGGACGAGCACCAGGCTGAGATCGTCGCGACCTACCCGCAGCATTTCGCCGTCGAGGAGGAGGCCGACATCCAGTTCTTCCAGGACTACCTGGAGGAGAAGGACTGGTTCGTCGACACCGTGTACCTCGATGAGCAGTGGATCGAGGGGGAGAAGGCGATCTACGACCTCATGAAGGAAACCGGCTTCATGGAAGAGGACGCGGTGGTTCCTCGCTTCGAGGCCATCGCTCCGCCGAGCGATAGCTAGGAACCTATGGCCACTACATCCACAACGGGTGGACTGACTTCCGAATTGCAAAAAGGCTCGCAGCTCGACCAGCAGGCAAAGGCCAAGAAGCGTGCCGAGCGGCGAAGTAAATGGATCTGGCGTCTAGCTGGCTACGCGTTCTTTATCGGCCTTTGGCAGTTCTCCTCGACGTACCTCGTAGAGGACTTCATTCTCCCCGCCCCGCTCACGATCCTCGAGGAGATGCGGGAGATCGTGACGACCGGACTTCTCGTCGAGCACTTCGGCGCGACGCTCGAGAAGATCGCGATCGGGTTCGCCATCGCATTCGTAGTCGGTTCCGCCGTGGGATTGCTGATGGGCACGAACCGATGGTGGGAGGCGTTTTTCTCGGACTGGGTTCTGTTGATGATGACCACGCCGGGCCTGATCTTCGTGCTTGTAGCCGTCATGATCTTCGGGCTTGCCTACATCGGTCCGGTCGTTGCAGTCGCGGTCACCGGTTTTCCCTACATAGCCGTCAACCTGGTAGAGGGAGTCAAGGCCGCCCCGCAAGATCTCACCGACATGGGTCGTGCCTACGAGGTGTCGCGCTTCGATCACCTTCGTCACGTCCTCATTCCGTTTCTGGCCCCCTTTATCTTCACGGCTGTTCGCTACGGGTTCTCGGTTGCGTGGAAGGTGGCAACGCTTACCGAGGTCATCGCTGGGAACGAGGGGATCGGTTTCATGATGCGCACCGAGTTCCAGACCTTCTCGATGGCGGGCATGCTGTCATGGGTACTGCTCTTCTTCGCCTTTGCACTTTTCCTGGAACGCGTCGTGCTCCAGCGTCAGATCGACCGATTCTTCAGGTGGCGGCCCGAGGTGACAGCTTGATGACTCGGAAGGTTGGCAGGAAGAGTGATCATCGTGAGTAGCGACGCGGCCGTTGCCCGACGACCGCTCGGCCTGTCTGCGGGGCTCAGGAGGTTCTGGCTGAACCCTCGAACCGCGCGCCCCTCTCGCTCGTGGCATTCGTCGGGGCTGGCAACTCATCATCCCGTTTCTCCCGACCGAGTTGATCCCGACCCCCGTCGAAGTCGGGGAATTCATGTGGGCCGAGCTCCGGGCCGACACCCTCGCCCCTCAAACCGTTTATCAGGCCTTCGCGTCGAGCCTTCGCAGGCTCGTGACCGGCTTCGGCATCGCCCTGCTGATCGGCACACCGATTGGGCTCTTGATGGGGCTCTTCAAGCGAGTCGATTACTTCCTTCACGACTTTGTCGTCGTGGGCCTGGCGATGCCCTCGCTCGTGTGGGCGCTTTTAGCCGCAATGTGGTTCGGATTCGTCGAACAGTCCGCGATCATCACGGTGGTGCTTGCGTCGGTCACGTTCGTGATTATCAACGTGGCCGAAGGGGTTCGTGCGGTGCCCAAGGACCTCGTAGACATGGGCAAAGCCTACGGAGCCTCGGATCTCCATCGGGTAAGACACATCGTGTTTCCCTCGCTCATGCCGTTCTTCTTTGCCTCGCTGCGATACGGGCTGGCCAACGGGTGGAAGGGCCTGGTGCTTGCAGAGGTCTACACGTCGACCAGCGGCGCCGGGTGGACCATTCGCTACTGGTACGACGCCCACCGCGGCCAAGGAGTGATCGGCTACGCGTTGTTCTTCATGATCTTCGCCCTCCTCGTCGAGCGGCTCGTCTTCGGCAGGCTCTCGAGGTGGGTATTCCGGGTGGAAGCCATCCGCTCACGTGCAGCTTGCCAGGAGACCAGACGGAACCGTGAAAGAGGACTTGCTTGAGATGGAGGTCGGCCAGAGACTGACCTGAATAAGGAGAACAGTGGCCACCATTAGGGTTCAGAACCTTCGCAAGGAATTCATCACCTCGGACTCAACAGGTCGTGGCCCTCGAGAACGCCTCCTTCGAGGCATCCGGTCATGTCTTCGTCAGCGTCGTTGGCCCATCCGGATGCGGTAAGTCGACGTTGTTGAACATTCTGTCCGGTATCGATACCCCGACGTCGGGGATAGCCGAGATCACTGAAAACGGTCGGAAGGCGCGCAACGGATACGTTTTTCAGGCCGCGCGGCTCCTTCCCTGGCGCACGGTCATGGACAACCTTCTGTTCGTCCAGAGGAACAGGAACGAAGAGACGCGTGCTCGATGTCAGAAGTATTTCGAGATGGTCGACCTTGGTCACACGGCTAACAAGTATCCGGGCCAGCTTTCTGGTGGCATGCAGCAACGGGTGGGCATCGCCAGAGCATTTTCGATCGAGCCCGACGTGCTCTTGATGGACGAGCCTTTCAGCCACCTCGACGCGATCACCGGTCGCTCGCTGCGAAAGGAACTCCACAACATCTGGGTCGAGACCAAGAAGACCGTGCTGTTTGTCACTCATGATGTGGGGGAGGCGGTCCGAGTTTCTTCGAACTGCATCGTCATCTTCGGCAAGGGCGGAAAGCTGAGAGAGGACATGGCAATCGACCTGCCGTTCCCGCGCGATCCTGCCCACGATGCAGTGGCACTGAGCAAGGCCAACGTGCTCCGCAAATTCGAGGAACTCGACCTCGTGGCCAGCTGATGCGTCCTGCGGTAGGCAGGACTAGTAAGGGAGGTGACCCAGCAATGGGCAAGGTTACGTGGGACAAAGATTCCGAGAACGTGGTGTCGGGAGGCTACTCCACAGCTCGAGGACCGGTGCTGAGGAGTGAGAAGCAGGAGGTGACCAAGGTCTTCTTCAAGAAGGGAGAGGGGGCGCACCAGCACCATCATCCCGAGGAGCAGACCTTCTACGTACTGAGCGGCCGGCTCCGTGTGACCCTCGGTGACGACGAACCCTATGAGGTCGGACCGGACGAGGGTAGCTTCCACCCCTCGGACATGCCCCACAAGGTTGAAGCACTCAAGAGTACCTACGCGGTCAGCTTCAAGAACATCGTGGACCCGAGCGGCTACGAGCCAACCGGAGCATTGAAGTAGCAAGTCAAACTAAGGAGGCAAGCCGTGCCGTTCCATCACTTTGAACAGCTCGAAAAGGAATACGCGACGCCGAAGTACTCGACGGCGTTCGGAGAAATGGTGACCGGTGAAAAGCTGGAAGTGGGACGATTCACATTTGACAAAGGTGAGGGTGCGGTTGAGCATGCTCATCCACACGAGCAGATCATGTACGTCATCTCGGGAAGGCTGAAGGTCGAGTTTCCCGATGAGACCGGCGAGATCGGCCCTGGCTCTGCTTTCATGCCCCGTCCATGATGAAGCACCGAGTTACCGCACTCGAGGACACCACCGTGCTGAGCGTCAAGAACACCATCGATGGGGTTGGGCACAAGATCAACCCAGGCGAAACTGACCGACTCCAGGAACTCGGAAAGGCCTAGCCATAGACGAGGACATCCGGCGTGTTGATATTCACCGCCATTACATTCCTCAGTTTCTGATTGAGGAGGCGCGTGCCGGGCGCGCCATAGACAACCTAAAGGTCGAAGGCAACGTGGTGATGCACCAACAGGGGTACCACTATCCTCTCGACCCCGATTTCTACCTTCTGGACCGGATGATCGCGAACCTCGACGAGACGAACGTAGATCACGCCGTGCTCGGACCCACCCCGACACTCTTCTTTTATGATGTCGATTCGGAAACTGGCGCGGAATTCTGTGCGCGCTCGAATGACTGGATAAGCAAACAGTCGGCGGAGAGTGGGGGCAGGGTGAGCGGTATGGCAACCGTGCCGATGCAGAACCCCGATGCGGCCGCCAGAGAACTTCGACGCTGTGTAGAGGATCTCGGTATGCGAAGCGTCGAGCTCGGTACCGACATCGAAGGTGCGCCACTTGATGACCCGCGCTATCGGAGCTTCTTCGAGATAGCGGACGAGCTCGATGTGCTCGTACTTCTCCACCCCTATTTCGTTGGCCCGCGTCCAGGTCTCGAGGACTTCTACATGACGAACCTGGTTGGGTTGCCATTCCTCACCGCCCTGGCGGCTACCAGACTGCTCTTCTCCGGATTCTTCTCGCGACACGACGTTCGCTTTCTGTTGGTCCACGGTGGTGGCTTCATGCCTTACCAGCTGGGTCGGCTCGATCGCGGATTCAAGGTCCGAGAGGAGAGCTCGGCATTTGCGGACCACAAACCGAGTGCATCGATCGGCAACCTTTACTACGACACCCTGACCCACAGTCCTGCTGCCCTAGAGTTTCTCGTCGATCTGGTTGGGTCGGATCATGTGCTGTTCGGCACCGATCTTCCCTTCGACATGACGGATCCGGCGCAGGCTTCCGCCATCGATTCACTCGAAGGTGAGGAAGCGCGGCAGGTCTGGGGTGAGAACGCGATGCGCTTGTTGGATGGCGGTCGGGGTGCTGCCCTCGGCTAGGAGTTCGCAGTGAGCGAACCAATCTCGGGTACGTCAGAAGTCTCGTATCCGCTACTGGTTTCGGTGCTCGTCGCGACCGCCCTGGTCGGCACTATTGCAAACGTATCGGTGACGGTGGCGACCTCGGGCATCGCCGACGAGTTCGGAGTTTCGTTGCAGAGCGTGGCGGTGGCCGTGCTTGCGATGAACATCTCGATGGCTTTCGTCATGTCTTTAGCCGGGATGATCGCCGGACGGATTGGATTGCGAGAGACGTTGGTCGCGTCGGGAGCGGTGCTGATCATTTCCACCGTCGTCTTGATGCTCGCGGACAACCTCCTGTGGCTAACCATCGGTCGGCTCGGCCAAGGTGCAGGAATGGCAGGGACGACTCCCACAGCCGTTCAGGCGGCCGGGCGGCTACTGGACAAGGAACGGCGATCGCGAGCACTCGGGTGGTGGTCGGCCGCAAACGGTGCGGGACTTGCCCTTGGACCGGTCGCTGGCGGAACCCTTTTGGACCTCGGGGGGTGGCAATTGGTCCCCTTACCGACGGTGTTCATCGCCGGGTCCATCGTGATCACAGCGTTGTTGGGCGTCCCCACACGAGTCAAGCAGTCCAGCTCCTTCCCGCTCCAGGGCGTCGTGCTGCTGTCATTGATGGCGGGTACGACAGTTGCCACTCTCTCCGCACTGTCCAATTCGGCGTGGGTTGTCGCCAGCGCGACCGCGTGCGCCCTGGTCGCGCTCGCCGTCACGGCGGGCTGGCGGAATCGCAAGTACGGCACCTTCCCCATGCACTGGCTCCAGGATGTCTTGGTCAGGAGATCCAGCACGGGCGCGTCGATGCAGATGTTTGCCAACGGTCTCGTCCAGGTAACCGTGCCAGCCTGGTTGATCAGCACGTCAACGACGTCGGCGGGAGTCGCCGGAGTTGTGCTGCTCGCAATGACCATCACCATGACGGTGATGGGGCCCTTCACGGGGTCTCGTTCCTACATTCCATACTCCCGCTGGTTTCACTACGGGCTGATCCTCTGTGCTGCAGGCCTGTTCGGGCTGGCGTGGGCCTCTGGGCCGGGGCCCTGGTGGATCGCGTTCCCGCTGCTTCTTGTCACCGGGCTTGGAGCAGGATCATTGCTCACCCCCTCGTTCAATACGTTCACCGGCACAATTGCTGGCGGAGAAGGTGTGGGCATCGCGATGTACAACGTCCTCCGCCTGTCCTTCTTTGCGATCGGGGGCCTAGTCGGTGCCGCCGCTGTGGGCACGGGTTACACGTGGGCAGCATTTCTTGCAGGGGGGATCGTCTGCCTATTGATCGCCGCAAGGACCACACTGGCCGAGAGGGTCTCGCCGGCTACTAGGGTGCGGGCTTAGGCCTTCGTCTCCTGCTCCTTGAGGAACTTGCGCAGTTCCTTCACCGTGTGATTGATGTGGGCACGAACGGCGCGCTGAGCGCGGCGGACGTCCGCTTCCTTGCACGCATCGAGGATCTCCTGGTGCTGATCGTCCGCGCGCTGTCCATAGGCTGATGCGACACGAACATGTGGATGTAGGTGCTCGATGAGTCCCTCAAGCTGGCGATCATGTTGCAGAGCCGGGGCATTTCCGAGGCCGTGTAGAGGGCCAAGTGAAAGCGGTCATTGAGTTCTACCCACTTGTCCTCACCCTCGGTGTGGCGCATCTCATCGATGACGGACTGCATGTCCGTGAGCAACTCTGGAGTCAGATTCGGCATTGCCTTGGTGATTGCGAGCACCTCGAGGGCGCCACGGATCTCGTAGGACTCGGTGAGATCCTCCGCCGTCGGGTGAAACACGATTGCGCCACGGTGAGGGTCGATTCGCACGAGCCCGTCGGCCTGCAAGAGTGCAAAGGCCTCCCGCACGGGGGTCGTGCTCACGCCGAAGCGAGCCGCAACATCGTTCTGACGAAGGCGGGTACCTGGTTCAAGCACCCCTCGCTGAATCTCCGATCGGATCAACTCGGAGACGGTTTCAGCTGTCGTCTTTCGCCTTAGCACGTCAGGTTGACTCGCCATAGATCACCTTTTCCATCCCATGAAGCACTAGCTTGTTCGGCCTGATAGGTGCTCGGTCCGTCTGAAATCCGTCCCGGCTCCCAAGCACAATGCATTCTATCCTTCCGGCCCCCGCCCTCCTCTGATTTAGCGGATCGAGCCCAGTCCATCTCGCCCGCTCGGTGAGGCCGTGGTTTTCAAGTTGAACAGTTGCGAGGCTGTGGAGCCACCAACGAGCCGGCGAGTCTCGCTCGAATCTGCAACTCGGTCGAGGCGACCTACGGGATCCTCGTCGGCCATGTCGAACGGCAGGTCGGTACCTAACACGACTCGCTCGCTGCCCACGAGGTCGATCAGCCACTTCAGCGCGCGGTCGTGGTGCGTGATGGTGTCAAAGTAGAAGCGGTCGAGATACTCGCTTGGAGGCCGGTCGAGGCTGATCCTGGATTCCTGACGCACCTTCCATCCGTGATCGAAGCGGCCAATCTGGTAGGGGAGGAAGCCCCCCGTGTGCACCAGTACGAACTTCAAGTTCTCGAAGCGATCGAACAGGCCGGAGAAGATCAGTCGTCCCGCGGCCAGTGCAGTGTCGAGGGGATTCACGAAGATGTTGGTCAGGTAGTAGTCCTCGTATCCCACCTTCGGCCCTATGTAGTAGGGGTGAAGGATCACCGGGGCCCCGAGTTCGTCGACCGCCTCCCAGAGTGGCAGGTAGGTGTCGCGATCTACGTACTCTCCCTCGATCGTGGTGCCGACATGAGCTCCGACGAAACCGAGCTCTTGAACGCAGCGCCGGTACTCCTCTGCTGCCGCATCTGGGTCTTGCATGGGAAGCGACGCAGTCCCCGCGAAGTCGGCCGTTCGACGCGGCCACAGTCTCCGCCAAGGAGTCGTTAGCCATACGAGCGAAGGAGACTGCTTCCGCGGTGTCGATCCAGTAGTAGAAGAGCGTGGGGGCCAGCGACATGACCGAGAAGTCGATTCCCCTTGCGTTCATATCGTCGAGCTTGACCTGACCGCCCAGGAACCCCTCGTCGAGGGGATAGGCGAAGCCCTCGTCGTGGACGACCCACCGCTGCCCATCGTCGCGCCTTTCGACCGCGGCTCCCCAGGCAGGGTGATCCGCCGCGTCCAAAAACTCGGGTGGGATGAAGTGGGTGTGGACGTCGATGATCATCCCCGTGTCCAATCCTTCTCCTCGTCTCTCGGCTGCCCCCACCCCGTTTGCCCCAGGATCCGTCCGCCTCCCACAGCGCTCCGGCGAAGGAGCCACGGACCGCGCCCGGGAGAGGCCGATCCGATCTTCATATTGTGCATAGTATACCCACGAGCTTATGGCCCGCAATGCTTCAGGGGCCCGCCTAGGCTTCCTCCCGGTGATCGAGAACGACCTTTAGAGAGTCTCTCGAGCCGGTTGCAGCCACCGCCTCTTTTGCTCTGCTCAGGGGGAAGACCTCGGATACGAGCGGCTCGAGTTCCACCCTCCCGCTCGAGACGCTGTCTATCGCCGCGGGAAAGTCCTCGGGCTTTGCGGCTCTGGGATTCGAGATCAACAACTCCTTGTAATAGAGCTGGTAGTAGGGGAGCCTCGGTGCGGGCTCCGTGATGGTGCCGAACAGCGTCAGTCGCCCTCCGATTCTCGTGAACTCGATGGATTGGGCCAGCGTCGACCCCCGACCGACCGCCTCGATCGCGACGTCCACGCCGCGTCCCGAGGTGTGTTCCATGACGGTCTCCAGGGCCTTCGGGTCCGAGGGATCCAGCGTGATGTCTGCGCCGAGCCGCTCGGCAAGTGCCCTCTTCGACGCCGTCCTCGTGACTCCAATCAGAGGTGATGCGCCACGCGTCTTGGCGAGTTGCAGGTGCAGGAGGCCCGTCACTCCCAGCCCCATGACGAGCGCTGACTCGCCGGGGAACAGGGCGGTCTGTCGGTGCGCGTGAATGCAAGTGGTCAGGACCTGCAGTAGCGGCCCCGTTGTATCGGAGATCTCCTGGGGAAGTGGATACAGATTTGCAGCAGGGACCGCGACAGTGTTGCTAAAACCACCGTCACGATCCCTGCCCATCAATGCCCCATTGGGGCAAAGGTTGACCTGTCCCTTCGAGCACTGGTAGCAGGTTCCGCAAAACACGACAGGATCGACAAGCACTCGATCGCCTTGCTCCAGTCGTCGTCCTGACGGAAACCCCCCGTTCACATCCTGGATGGTGCCCACCATCTCGTGCCCAAGCACCCGCGGATGGGCAACGGGAATCTTGCCTGCAAGAATGCTCAAGTCAGTTCCGCAGATACCGGTTGACTGGATGGCAACGAGCGCCTCGCCTGGACCGGGTCGTGGCTCGGCACGCTGCTCGAGTCGCAGCTCGTTGGGCGCATCCAGCACGACCGACATCATGAGGCTGTCAACCACTCTCCTTGAGATGCTCGCTGGCCATCGCGGCGACCTCCTCGAAGGGCAACAGTGCCTTTGTCGACAGAGCGCGCTCCTTGACGGCCATCAGCAATGCGCGCAATTGCTCGTCATCCGCAGAGAGTCCCAGTGCCTTCATCGCAAGCGTCATCGATGGGAGTCCGCTGCCCTTCCCGTACACGATCCGCGCGGGAGGCTGCCCGACGACATCCCAGTGATAGGGGAATAGCTCCTCGGGCTTGCTGTCGATGCAGTGCTCGAACCAGCCGGCGATGATCCCTGACTCGACCTCGAAGAGGCGCTCGCCAACGACCGCTCGGTTGCTCGGAATCGTGTGGCCGGTCCGCTCGCGGACAAGACGCGACAGACCGTAGAACTCCTCGGTTACGAGGTTGTGGTCCGCGTCGTACATCATCCGCAGCGCGAGCGCGAGCTCCTCCATCGGCGTGTTGCCGGCACGTTCACCGATGCCGCTGACAGTTGTGTGCACGACCTCGACGCCGACCGCGAGGGCCGCGAGAGAGTTGGCGACGGCGAGTCCGAAGTCGTCATGGAAGTGGGCCTCGAGCCGAACGTTCGGCAGACGTTCGCGCACTTTCTCGATCCACACAGGAATCGCCTGAGGCGTGACGCCACCGAAAGTGTCGACCAGCGAAAGAGCATCCATGTGACCTTCCGACGCAACCTGCTCGACGAGATCCAAATACCAGTCGAACTCGGCGCGGGAGGAGTCGATCGTGAAGAAGACCGTATCGAGTCCCTCTTCCTTGGCGGCAAGAGTTGCTTCGATAGACAGCTTCTTCGCGGGTCAATCTCCCAGCCGTAAGCGCGTTCAAGGATGTGGCCCGAGGAGGGAATCTCCACAACGACGCCGGTTACCCCGCAGTCCTTGGCTTTACGAATGTCGTCGACCATGCAGCGCGGAAAGCGTAGATCTGGGGCCCGAGATCGGCCTGAACGATGTCCTTTATCGCCGCCTCGTCTTGCGCTGAAACAATCGGCATTCCAGCTTCGATGCGGTCGACACCGGCGGCGGCGAGCCGACGAGCGATTGCGACCTTGTCATCGCGCGTTAGCGCAACTCCCGCCTGCTGCTCGCCATCTCTCAGCGTGATGTCGTGAAAGATGACCTTGTCGGGAAACGCGAATCCCTCACGCGACTCTTTAAGGAAGTTCCAAGGGCTTGTGAACCATCGCCCCTCTACTTCCCACGGGGTCTCGTTTGCCATGCTAGTTCTCCTTCTCTCACGCGATCGTCGAGACGATCGCCGGGCTTCGACGGGCTTATTGCCCTACTCCCACCAGTAATCGGGGTGCTCCACCAGTGTGGTTATGGCGTTGCCGTCCTCGGTAATGACGATGTTCTCCTCCAAACGCACGGTCTGTTCCAGCTTGGGATGTCCCGCGAAGGTCTCGATGGCGAAGTACATGTTGGGCTTGATCTCGGCGGGATAGTCGAGCGAGTACGCGCGCGACACCCACATACCCTCGTAGAGGCTGAGACCGATCGAGTGGGCGAATTGCTGCAGGGAAACGCTGCCGTACTTGTCATCGTCGTAGACGGGAAACTTGGCGGCGACGTCGGCAGTGGTGTTTCCGGGCTTCATCTCACCAATCGCCGCGTACATGGAGTCGTAGCATTCCTTGTAGAGATCCTTTTCCTTCTGCGTAGGCTTGGCATCGACCTTCCACGTTCGCACGAAGTCGATGAAGTAGCCTCCCGGCCCGACGGCGTTGATGTCGACGATGACGTGATCGCCCTGGCGGAAGATCTTGTCGGTGTGCCAGCGGCGGTAGGGAGTCGTGTTCCACCGACGCGCAGATGATCTCGTAGACGACGTCGAAGCCAGACGAGTAGAGGTACTCGTTGACCTTGGCGGTGATCTCGGCCTCCCTGACCCCAGGCTTCGACCATTCCTTCATTGCTCGCCACATGGCGGCATCCCCATGAGCCGCAGCGATCTTGAGACACTCGATCTCGTCCGGTGTCTTGATGGTGCGAGCCCCGGACATCGCAGGCCACGCATTTACCAACTTGACGCCCTTGGCCTTGAGGGACTCGTAAGCGCGGAAATCCATGATGTCGATGCCGACACGTCCGTCGGCGACCCCGTTCTCCTTGAGAGCGTCGACTATCGAGTCGGCCATCTTCTCGGCCATGATCTCCTCGGCTCCCTCCCCCACTTCCAAGTGATGGCAGGACGCACCTCTTTGAGCCAAGGGGCGTCGATCTCCGCGCAAACCTTGTCGCTCCCGACCGTCTCGAACAGGATCGGGTCGCCTTCGCGCGGAAGCACCGCATAGCGGATGAAGATGTTGTTCTTCCAGTTGCCCTGGAACACGCTGGTGACGTAGCGGACGTTCTCGCCGACGAAGAGGATCAGTGCGTCGATATCGTGAATCGCCATCTGCTCGCGCGCCCGAGCCACCCGATCCTTGCGCAGCCGGTCGAAGTCGACCCGTGCCTGCCAGTCGGTGCTCGTGGTCGAAAAAACCCGTCGCGGAGAGTACTCGTGGCGAGTCTCCAGAAACTCATGCTCCATACAGCTTCCTCCTCCTCGTAGCCGTCACGCTCAGAACCTCGGACTTCGCTTTGGACTTCTTGCTGGATGTCGTGCGCGTTTCCGGCCATCGATGTGCGCGTCGTGAGTTCGATGGTGCCCTCTTCTTGCTACCCAACCCTTGTGAAAGTCGAGCGGGGGCGGCTCGGGCATCTGTGGACAGCCGGCAGAGTCATAGATACTATGCATCATATGCTAAATAGCGTCGGCGGGGTTGAGTGGGCGCCCGCGCACCACACGAGTCGGACGCGCGCCGGTCGCAACGAGGGGGAGCGGAGATGAGCGTGCCGCCTCCCAAGGATCTGGGGTCGTTCGGGCACGGTCAGTTCTCCGTCGACTACGAGGCCCGGTCGATCACGGTGCAGTGCGCTCCCGCCGGATTGAGCGTACCTGCGAGGCGATTTCCGACGCAGGCCTTGACGCCCTGCTGGTCTGGAAGTACGAGAACGTCAGGTTTCTCTCCGGGCTGCGTGCGCAGATCATCTCGGACAAGAGCGCGCTCCTCAACGGCTGCCTGCTTACCGCCGCTGGCGAAATCGTGTTGTTTCTATCTGGTGGCGAGGTCGACAGAGCCCGCCGGATCATGACCTGGATCGATGAGATTCACGCCATCCCGATCATGGAAGCGCGAGGTCTGATCTTCGGAACGTTTCAGCACACCATCGCACCCGCGTTCGAAGCACACGGTCTGTCGAACGCGCGCATTGGTGTGGACGAGCCGCCTTCGCCCAGATCGAGGCATTCGAGCAAGCGCTTCCCTCGGTCGATTTGAACGACGGTGACGCGGTCATGCAGTCGGTGCGTTTGGTTAAGAGCGACGCGGACATCGCAATGATGCAGGAGGCGGGTGCGATCGCGGAGGCGGTCACCGAGGCGGCGATCGATGCAGTTCGTCCGGTGTGCGAGAGGTCGACGTGGTCGCGGACGCGATGCACGCCCTATATCGGCTTGGTGGAGAGGTGCCGCACGTCGCGGCGCCCTTTGTCGCATCTGGAGAGCACATGAGCCCTCCCAATCGCTTTGCAACTGACAAGATCATTCGCAACGGTGATCTCGTCTTTATCGACATCGGCGCGGCTTTCAATGGTCACTTTGCAGACCTGGGGCCACGTCATCTGCGGCCAACCAAGCCAACGTCAGCAAGAGATCTACACGGCCGTGTACTACGCGCTCACTGCAGGAACCAAGGCGATGAAAGCCGGGAACTCGAACGATGACGTCGCCGGCGCGGTGATCGAGGAGGGCGGGCGGCGCGGCTTTAAGGAGAACTTCCTCTCTCTTTTCATCGGACACGGAGTAGGAATGGGATCCAACGAGCCGCCGTACGTAGGTGAGTCGCTACCGGGTGCAGACACCGTTGAGCTCCAGCTCAACATGACCATGGCGCTCGAGCCTCTGATCTGGGTGCCGGGTGTGACCGTGGGGGCGGCGTCCGGCTCGAGGACACCGTCGCAGTGGGTGCCGACGGCGGAATTCCGTTGACTCGCACCAAGTTCGACGAGCGACTTCTGCTCGACTAGTACAGCTCGAAGTACACGACATCGGAGGGAGCGAATGGCTGAGCTCGAGTTCCTCGTCCCGAAAGAGGTTCCCGCGCCGCGGTCAACCTACTCGCATGCAGTTCGGATCCTATCTGGCACTCACGTTGTCTTGTCGGGCCAGGTCCCGATCGATGAGCAAGGAAAGACCGTTGGCATCGGAGACATCGAGGCGCAAACCCGCCAGGTACTGCAGAACATCGAAGGGGTTCTACGCTCAACAGGCGCCACGTTCGCGGATGTCGTGAAGTACACGATCTACCTCGTCGGCCGCCAGCACGCGGCCCGGTTCCGAGAGGTGCGCGCGGAACTGTGGCCCCAGATCTACCCAGATGGCCGCTATCCGGCTTCCACCCTCCTCGTTGTTGATCAACTGGCTTCCGAGGAGTTCCTCATCGAGATCGAGGCAAGCGCAGCGGTCTGATCAGCCGATGCGCTCCAGGATCTCGATGTTGCGCGCTCCGTCCTCACCAGTTGCATAGCTGATGTCGTCGCCCGCGGCCGCCGCTTCGATAGCGTCCACCTGCGCGGCCCACAGCGAGGCGGGTCGCTCGCCGGTGACATCCCGCTCCCCGTCCTCTGTCATGAGCGTGACTGTACCGGCCCCCGCCGGGTTCGTATCCAATGCGATGAGCGCGCCCTTGGTGCCGTGCACCTCGACCCGCGTCGCCATCTTCCAGACGTTGACCGTCGCGGTTAGCGTCGCCAGAACCCCAGATTCGAATCGAAGGGTTGCCGCTCCAACGTCTTCGGTCTCGAAACCGAGTTGGTGGCCGGTCAGGCCATGAGCGTCCGCTACTTCCCCGAGGAGCATGCGCAGCAGATCGAGATGGTGGGTTCCGATGTCGGCCAGCGCACCCCAACGGGCCTCTTCGCGATGCTGGCGCCACTCCGGCGGAGGGCCGTCTCGATGAACCCCGTAGTAAGTACGACCACGGTCACATCGCCGATGGCTCCTTCGGCGATGAGCTTCTTCATTGACTGGTGGCCCGGTATGTAGCGTCCCTGGTAGCCGGTGGCGAGTACGACGCCAGTTTCCTTGGCTGTTTCGACCAGCTCCCACGCCTCTGCGGCGGTGGGGGCAAGTGGCTTCTCCAGCAGCACGTGCTTGCCGGCCTTGAGTGCCGCCATGCCCTGCGGGTGGTGCAGGAAGGTGGGAGAGACGATCCAAATTGACTCAAGCCCGGGGGTGGCCAAGAACTCATCCAACTCGGTGGCGGCTACCTCGACGTCGTGTTCGCGAGCGAACTCCGTCGTTCGGTCCGGGTCTCGCCCCAGTACGGCGACGAGCTCACCTTTCTTGGAAGCCTGGACTCCGGGAGTCGCGGACCTTGCAGCGTAACCCCGCGTTCCGATGATTCCCCATTTCACGTCGGTCTACCTCCGCGAAACGCGTCGATCCACTCCAACTCCCAAGTTGCGCTGCTTGACGTCTTCGCTGGAGTCCAATTCCTCCTGGCTGCCGGCGAAGACTACCCGGCCGTTCTCCATCACGTAGAGCATGTCCGCGAGTTTGAGGCCAGCGAGTAGTTCTGCTCGACTAAGAACATCAAGAGCGAAGAGTGCTTCAAGTCCTGCATTCTCTCTCCGAGTAGAGACTCCCCCTTTCGAAGGCGAGGAGCCCCGTCGACACACCCCTGCCCCCCAAGGGGGTGCCGTACCCGGCTCTGCATCAAACATTGTGGATAGTATATTTCCTTGCCCGATACCGACAAATTGCGGACAATTGGTCAGGCTCCGACTGATTCGGAGGAAGACGCAGCGGCAGGCGTCCCTTGGTACCGGCGAACGGGGGCCTGGATCGGGATGGGAACCGGCCCCGGAGCCCTCATGACGGGGGCGGCGGTCACCGGGCAGGTGGGGTCCGCTATCGCGATTCCGGCCGTCATCACCGGTTGCCTCGTCCTCTACTTCGTGTGTGTCGCCCACGGGCTCCAGGCGTTTCGGTCTCGTTCCCCTATGGGCGTGAGCGTCCGCATGGTGTTCGGGGGCCGAAGTGGAGTGGCCCTCACGACCACAATGGTGCTCGCCATGATCGGGTGGTGCGGCTTCTACATGGGGGTCGGCGGTGCCGCGCTAGTGATCTCGTCGACATTCCCCAAGTCGCCGGGCCGCGTGCTTGGACTGGTCGTCATGGGGCTGAGTCTGCTCGGGCAAGAACGATGGAATCCACTGACCTATCTCACGGCTGGGTGCGCGATTGCCCTCACGATCATCACGGTGGTTGCAGTTCCGAATGACCCTCCGGGCGCCATCGAATGAATCCAATCGTGGGCTTCATGACCGCCTTTGGAGGAATGATTTCCTACGCTGTCGCCTTCGCGATGCGCGTTCCCGACTTTACGGTTGATATCAACAAGGAGAGCGGCGTTTGGATCGTTGGGTTGGCCATGCTCGTACCGCTGGTTGCACTCGCGCTCTTGGGTGTCTCCCTTTGCGCACGCACCGGTCTTTTCAATCTTGCCGATCTTCTGGCGGGCACTGAACGTCCTCAAGCTGGACAGCTGTTCTTGACGCTGTCGACGATTGCCCCAAGTGTCACCGCCGTTTACTCCGGCGTGATCTAATCGAAAGTCTGGTGCAGGTGCCACACCGTGTGGCCATGGCTGCGATCGCGGTTTGCGCCACGGTCCTCGGCGTCACGCGCTTCGATCAGAGCCTGCTCGGGTTTCTCGAGGTCCTTGGAGCGGTGATTCCACCTGCGTTAGTGGTCATGCTGCTAACTCCCCAACTCAGCCGCGTGCCTCGTTCGCCTCATCCTTTGCTGGCCTGGTCAGCGGGTGCAGGGGTGGCGCTCGGTCTTCATGGTTTTTCGAGTTTTGCCGGTTCAGTCACCGGATGTTGCGTCGCCGCGCTCTGGTTGTGGCTCTCCAGCCGGATGGCGCCTCGCGATTCGAAGCCGACAACCGAAACGAGGGGAGCCGGTGCCAAGTTCACCTAGCCGCAGTCGGGTCGTGACGGTTGTGAGCAACGGCTGCTACCTTGCTCGCCCCGGATCGCACCGACAAAGACTTCCGGCACTATTCATATCTACGCGACCAAGCGTTGGGAGGAGGCGAAATGGATATCGAGGGCTACAGGCTCCATCGCTGGGGCGACACCCCTCGTTGGGAAGCTTTCTCGCTGCCCGACCCCGGGCGAGGCGAGGTCCTGATCGAAGTTGAAGCCTGCGGTGTCGGACTAACGGTCATGAACTGCATGAGCGGCGCGCTGAGTGATTCTCCGGACCTGCTTCCGGTAACACCCGGCCACGAAGTGGTTGGTCGCGTCGCTGCGGTGGGTGAGGGAGTCGACTCAAGAGCTATTGGAGATCGCGTCATCGCCTATTTCTACCTGTCGTGTTTCCAGTGCCGGTGGTGTCTCCGAGGTCGCGAGTCCCGCTGCGAGAACCTGCGTGGTTGGTACGGAGTCCACCGCGGGGGAGGGTATGCGCCTTTCTCCGTTCTTCCCGAGGGCAACACGGTCGCTCTTTCGGAAGGCATTCCCGCAGCCCAGGCGACGGTGATTCCCGACGCGGTGGCCACGCCGGTGCACGTCTGTAGAACTCGTCTAGGGCTAGGGCCCGGCGACAGAGTCGCTGTGGTCGGAGCGGGCGGCGGAGTCGGAATTCACATGGTGCAGGTGGCTGCCGCCTGCGGTGCGAGCGTGATCGGACTCGAGCGTGGCGACGAAAAACTTGCGCTGGTAGAGAGCTTGGGCGCTACGGCGGAGGATTCGGGTGACTTCGAAGCAGTCGCTCTCTCTGACTTTGACGGACGCGCGGACGCGATCATCGATCTAGTCGGAACGCGAGAGCCTCTCCTGGAGCACCTCCCGGTTGGCGATCGGAGGACGGGTCTGCCTACTGACGACATTCCGCGGAGTGGAGGTTCCCGTGGAGTCACGTGAGCTTGTCTTTCGTGAGGCATCCATCCTTGGCAGCCGCTATGCATCGCGCTCCGAGCTCCTCGACGCGGCGGCGATGGTCGAGCGGGGAGAGGTGCGTCCCGTGGTGGGCGTGATCAATGGCCCCCGAGAGGTCGAATCGATTCACGAGCTACTGCGCGCCGGCCGGCTCGAGGGACGAGGTGCATTGGTCTGGGACTCTCGGTGATTCCCCTCACCTATCGACTTGTGGGCTTAGGAAAGGAGGATCAGTTGAGGGCGTCGCCTGCACTCCAAGAGGCCGACATCGTCGTCGTCGGCAGTGGGCCCAACGGACTGGTTCTTGCGAACTACCTGGCGCGGGCCGGTCTCGAGGTCGCGGTCGTCGAGTGTGCGCGGACCATCGGCGGCGGGCTTAGCACCCAAGAGATCACGCTGCCGCTGTTCAAGCACAATCTGCATGCGTTCTTCATGCGCTGGACGCCTAACTACAGACTGTGGACGGATCTGGACCTTGGTTCAACCGGTGTGAGGATGATCCTCCCGGAAAGGCAAAACGCGCTGCCCACGAGTGAGGGTCGTGTGCTCATCGCCTACAACGATCCCGAGCGGACGAAGCAGTCGATCGCCAAGTTCGCCACCGAGGATGCGGAGAGCTTTGCCACACTTCTCGGCGGGTCGCTCGATACTCAACTCGCCGTACCGTCCATGTTTCTCGGAGACCGGCACCACGGCAGCTACCATCCGGAAAACTCCTACGAGTTCCGCCCTGCTCCCGGGCTTGCCGACTACCGCACCCCGATCGACGGTCTGTACCTATGTGGTTCGAGCAACCATCCTGGGGGAAGCGTCAACGGCATCCCCGGCTACAACGCGGCTGGCGTCGTCGCAAGGGACCTCGGCATCGAGCCGTGGTGGAACCCTCCCGACGTTCGTTCACATCTTCGGTCACTCGGCTGAAGAGGCGAGTCGATGAGGTTTTCCCTCGTCCGTGATCCAACTGTCCTCCGGCTCGTATAGACCGAAGGCCACGTTCGGGTCGCCCGGTTCGTAGGTTCCCGAGACTTGGGCGCACCGGCCGATCTCGCGATCGATCCATGACGTTGTGACCTAGGGCGAGCTGGTCGGGCTCCCATCGCCGAAGGGCTGCGAGCACGTCTCCGTGCTCCGCGCGCATTGCAACTGCCAGCCGCCATCCATCCTCGGCTGCTTTGGCCGTGCCGGCGGCTGCGTGCGGCCTGATGGAAAAGGCCGCGTCGCCTATCAGGCACGCGTGTCCGAAGGCCATACGCGGCACCGCAATGTCGAAGACCGCTTGCACGAACGGCTCTCTGGACTTTGTAACGACCTCGGCGATCGACTCGGGGAGTTGTTCCGCCGCGGCTTCTAAGAGAACGTCGATGTGCTCTTGCCGGACTGCACCTGGAGCAAGCGAGATTTCTTGACGCACGCCGTGGACGTCGGTCATCAGATCAGCCAGCGCCGGTCCCTCGGTGACGTTGCGGTACCAGACGAAGTTGATGCGGCGATTGCCGGGCTCGACAGACCCGTCGAAGTCGGGGATCGGGTAGGTGAGGATGTGTGTTCTGTCGCCGACGAAGTAGGTGCAGGAGTCGCGGAGAAGGCCAAGTGTCCCGGCAGTCAGTTCGTCCTCTCTCACCGTCCCTCGCCATCCCACGTACCCGGCGTAGTCGGGCGGCACATCGGGAAGAAGGAGTCTCCGGGCCGTCGAATGGATCCCATCCGCGCACACGAGCAGATCACCCTTCACTTCGCCGCCGTCGCTCAGCTCTAGCGAGATCGAGCCGTCTTCCTGGTGAAGACCGATCATGCCCGCGGCGAGGTGGTAGCGAGATTCATCGAAACAGTCGAGCAGTCCTTTGTGCAACGTGTAGTAGGAGGTGAACCAGTATCTGCATGGAGCCTCATGAATCGTGTTGCCCCCCCGATCGAGGTACCTCAACGAGTCGGCTCTAGAGCTGACTCGTCCGACATCCATAGCGCCGCTCTCGATGAAATAACGGATGCTCGCCGGGTGCAGAACGATGCCGGCGCCGCGGCCCTCTAAGGGGGCCTGGGAACGCTCGAAGACTTCGACGTCGCATCCCGCCTCGCGGAGGGTAAGGGCGGCTGTCAACCCTCCCAGCGATCCTCCCGCAATCAATACGCGAGGAGCGACGTCCCCCATCGCGCCGACGTCCTCAGTCTTTGAATTCGACGGTGACGAAACGTAGCGTCGTGTCGCCCACGTTCTCGAGATCATGGATGAGTGTGTCGGTCGTCGTGTGCTCGAGACGTTTGGTCTCGCCGAGAACATAGTCATGCGCGATGTAGTTGCCGTCTGCGAACCGCTGGAGACCGCGCCCTGCGTCTATTACCGTCCAGAAATAGGTTTTGTCGTGAATGTGGAACGGTGTTCGTTGACCGGGCTCCAACCTGGATTCAAAGACGCGGATCCTTTCGTCCTCGAACCACAGTTCGGTTCCAATGTCGTGGTTCGAGGGAGCGCCGGCTAGCTCCTCCGCGAAGTCATTCGTGTGGAAGGTGCCACGCTCGTCGGTCGTCTTCTGCGCCATCTGGACCCCCCGGGTTTGACACTTATTACGTAGTATATATAGTGCATACGGGAGGAGTGGGGCGCTCCTCCGGGGGAAGAACTGGCTCATGTGGGCCGACCCGGCCCACAGCGAATCAAGGGGGTTGGCCGTGGCAACTGCTGCGAGTCGCGGGGAGCGATTCCTGCTCGTCGCTATGACTGGAGAGAGGAATTTCGCCTCGACACTATGGATATCGTCGTGGCGACGATCCTTGGTCTCATCGAGGCGGTGATCGAAATCGCCGGGGCGCTCGGGTTCCTCGAGCGGACTGTCTGGCTCGGAGGTCCCGCGGGGTTCGCCTTCTACGCCCTCTACAACGGCACCACATGGATCCTCTTCTTCGCGGGTGCCTACCTGCGGAAGCGAGCCGGCGTCATCGTGCTCGCAATCGCGATCACGCATCTGGTGCGCTGGTTCTTCGGTGACCCCGACGGTCCGGTGCTGATGTTCTACGCGTTGTTCCCCGCGTTCTGGATGGTCCTTGCGTTCATAGCCATGCGCTGGAGGGGCGAATGGTCACTGTTCGCGATCACGTGCGCGGTAGCCACCGGCACCAATCAGATCGCTTCGTTCATTGGCCAGCGCGGTTTCGACCTTGCCGGCGGCGCCTTCTGGGGGATCGTGTCGATCGCCATCGGCTTCGCGGGTGGCCTTGTATGGGGCCCGGTCGGACGAGCTCTGGGGATCGGCCTCGAAAGGGCTGGTGTTCCCGTTGTGGAGGAGCCTCCGGCACTCACGGGCGGTGCCGCCAGGAGCTACGCCTGATACATGTCTTTGGAGCTTCCCACCCGGTCGCGGGGCCGGGTGGAGCTCCACTCGTAAGAGGCGCGGGGCGACCTCGGGCGGACCGCAGGAGCAAAACGGGGCGACCTCGGGCGGACCGGAGGAGCAAGGCGTCGTTTTCGGGAGTTGCGAATGCCTGAACCAGCTTTCGTGATGGAGGACTACAGCTTTTGGTTCAAGCTCCCCAGCGGGGAGCGCCGCCTCGCCCTCGACAACGTTTCCTTCTCAGTTGAGAAGGGCTCGTTTGTTTTAGTCCTCGGTGAGAGCGGCTCAGGTAAATCCACCCTCGCTTTGAATCTGGTGGGCATCTACCCGGAATACTTCGGTGGCTTTAACGAGGGTCGCGTCCTCATCAACCATCGCACCAAGGGACTCGTAAATCGCCGCGAGCTCGACAGGGGAGAGCGCTTCCAGACCGTCAACATGCTGTTTCAGAATCCCGAGGACCAGATCGTCACCCTGACCGTGGAGGAAGAGGTCGCGTTCGCTCTCGAGAACTATCTGGTGCCACCCAGCGAGATACATCCGCGCGTGGCGCGGGCCCTGGACCAGGTCGGTCTACAGGGATTCAAGGAGCGTTCGACCCTCAAGCTCTCGGGCGGTGAGAAGCAGCGCGTCGCGCTCGCGGCGATGCTGGCAATGGAGCCGAGCGTGCTCATCCTCGACGAGCCCACGTCCAATCTCGATCCCGCGGGGACGGAAGAGGTGCTCGATGCGGTTCGTCTCGTTCGCGAGCGAGCCGACATCACTCTCGTGATCGTGGAGCACGAAGTCGACAGGGTCTTTCACCAGGTCGACGAGGTCCTTCTCGTTGACGGGCAGGCTGTGCATGGTCCCGAGTCGCCAAGGGAGTTCTTGACGAAGAGGGGCATGCAGGTCCGCGACGACATGGGTCTGTGGATCCCCCAGGCCTCAGAGGTGAGCCTCGAGCTCGCGAGTCGCGGCGTGAGCCTTACTCGAACTCATCTCACCGGCGAGGAACTCGTCGAAGACTTAGGAACCGTGGGCGCTCGGGGGCCCGCGGTCCCGTCACCCGAGAGAGATGCGGTCGCGGCCCGGAGCTTGACTGAGGCGGCCGAACCCGTCATCAGGGTGCGCGGAGTGGGATTCTCGTACCCGACCAAAAGCGACGTCCTGAGCGACGTGGATCTCGACATCCACAAGGGCGAGTTGCTCGCGATCGTGGGACAGAACGGCTCGGGTAAGTCGACCCTCGCGTCCTGCCTCACCGGCCTCTTTGATCCAACATCCGGTTCCGTCACCGTCGATGGGAAAAGCACCGTCGATTACAAGTTCGCCGACCTTGCTCGAAGGGTGGCGTACATCTTCCAGGTGCCAGAGAAGCAGTTCATCCGCAAGTCGGTGTACGAGGAAATGGCGCACGGGCTGAAGGCACTGAAGGTTCCGGCGGACGAGGTGGAACGCCGGGTCGAGACGGTGCTAAAGACCGTCCGATTGGACGAGCGCAAGGACTCGAGCCCCTTCCTCCTGAGCCACGGTCAGAAAAGACGGCTGTCCGTGGCCTGCATGGTGATCTCCGAGCCCGAGGTCGTCATCCTGGACGAGCCAACCTTTGGACAGGACTGGCGCCAGGCGGGACGGCTCATGGATTACATGCGCAGGCTGGCCGACGCCGGTGCCGCGGTGACGTTCATCACCCACGACATGCGGTTGGTTGCGGAGTACGCGGATCGCTGCGTGGCGATGTCGGACGGAAGGATCATCTTCGAAGGGGGGCCGCTCGAGTTGTTCTCATCGCCTGATGTCCTGGCCGCGGCAAGGTTGAAGGCGCCACCGGTCTTCGACTTCTCCAGAGAACTTCTCGGAGAGCCCACCTTGGCGACGGCAGAGTTAATCGATCAACTGGAGGCGCGCTTTGGACGACCTGGAGCTGTCATACAAGGAAGCTAATTCCCCGTTCCACCGTATGGATCCCTTCTCGAAGACTCTGTACGTACTCGCCGTGTCGACTACCGCGATTTTCAACTCCAGCCTCTACGTCGGAATAGGCCTGTTCGTGCTGACCTTCAGTTGCGCCGCCTTCTTCTCGGGAGTTTCCTTGCGCGCCTATTGGAAGCTCGGCAAGGTGATCCTTCCTTTCATCCTCATCCTCACCTTCGTGTTTCCGTTCTTTTTTGCAAACCAAGTCTCAATCGGCTCCGAGGACATCGCGATCAGGACGCCGATAAAGGACCTGACCTGGGCTGCTCTCGGATTCGGAGCGTTGCTGGGTCTGAGGTTTCTAGCGATCGGACTCTCCGGGCTTACCTATGCATTTACGACCCATCCATCGGATTTGGTTCAGGCGTTCTCCCGTCGAGGGCTGGACTACCGGTTTGTCCACGCGCCGGTGCTCGGACTCGTTCTCTTCCCCTCGTTCCTTCAGCTGGGCCGGGACATTTCGACGACTCAGAGGATTCGGGATCTTGGAGCCGACCTACACCCCATCGCTCGCAAGTGGGCATCGTTGAAGCATCTTGCGTTCTCCATGCTTCTGATGGGTTTGCGTCGCGGTCAGACGCAGGCAATGGCTCTGGACATTCGCGGCTACGGCGCGCACAAGACCAGGACCTTTCTCAGGCCGATTCCTTCCTCGATGGCAGGCCGCGTATTCGGATGGACGTGCTTCGTGCTGGCCGTCGCATATCTGATTCTGCAACTTGGGAACTTGGCGGGGCACATGCCGTGGGACTTCGGCGGCTGAGTGGAGGCTGACCGCTCTTTGCGGTCAGAGGGACTCCGCGGAGAATGTGTCGCAGACGTTGGGGTCGCCGTCTTCATAGCCGCGCTTGAACCAACGCACCCGTTGCTCCGACGACCCGTGCGTCCAACTCTCTCGGTCGATGCGCCCCGTCGTCTCGCGCTGGATGCGATCGTCGCCGATCGCTGCCGCGGCGGCCAGTCCCTCCTCGAGATCACCAGACTCCAAGAGGTTGCGTTCGTAGGTTGTGAAGGCCCATACGCCGGCAAAGCAATCCGCCTGCAACTCGAGTCTTACCGACAGCTCGTTGGCTTGCTCCGGATCCTCTTGCTGCGACCGGTGCACGTCGTCGCTGATGCCAAGCCCGTTCTGGACGTGATGAGCTATTTCGTGTGCCAGCACATACGCTTGTGCAAAGTCTCCAGGGGCGCCAAAACGGTTCCGCAGCTCTTTGAAGAAGTCGAGATCGAGATAGATGCGTTGGTCGGCCGGGCAGTAGTGCGGGCCGATGTCTGACGTCGCACCACCGCAGCCGGAGTTCGTTGCCCCCGTGAAGATGACCAGTTCGGCCGTCTCGTATGTATGGCCCGCCTCCTGGAAGGTATCGCTCCAGAACCCTTGCGCGTCGTCGAGGACGAACGACATGAAGTCCACGAGCTTTCCGTCTGCCTCAGGGTCGCCGGACCCAGGCGCGCCACCGCCCAGATTGGGAACGTTGCGGACGTCGAAGTCACCGCCAAACACCCCACTGTTGAGCAGCACCAACACGACGATCGCTATGAGTCCCAGCCCACCGCCACCGAGTCCCAGAGACTTGCCCGGCGAACCCCCGGAACCGCGACCGCGCCGGTCGATGATGTCGCCACTCCTACGAGATCTTTTCCATCGCATCTGTCCAGCCTCCGCTTGTCGAGATGCCGACCACCTACCCAGATCGGAGTCATCTCATCGGGCCCGGCGCACCAGGTGTGAGCCGCACGAGCAGAGTCCCAAATGGTTGCATTGCTCGGGGCGTTGGCTAACGATGTGGGAGGCCGCACCTAAGGGAGGAGAGAAGATGCAGGTGAACCGGATGGATCCGCAAGACGTCGCCGGTCGCGTTGGGGGGGCCTGGGGCTGGGTTCTCGGCTTTGGCATCGTCACCTTGCTTGCCGGCATTGTTTCGGTGGCGTGGCCCGATCAGACCATTTTGGTGGTTGCCGTTCTTTTTGCCGTGCAGATCCTGGTGGACGGTGTCTTCAACTTGGTGCGGGCGATCGGGGGCAGTGGCGAGAGCGGCGGCTTCAGGGTTTTACTGATGATCCTTGGGATCTTCTCGATCATCGTTGGTGTGCTGGCCCTTCAGAACATCGTACAAACCGTTGCCGTCCTGGTTTTGATTCTGGGCGCATATTGGGTCGTGCACGGCATCATCGAAGCAGTCGTCGCGATTGCAGATCGGAACATGCCGCACCGCGGCCTTCAAATCACCGCTGGGGTGATCGGTGCAATCGCGGGGATCGTCGTGCTTTCATATCCGATTACTTCGATTCGTACGCTCGCGATCATTCTGGGGATCTGGTTGGGTGTGTACGGGATCATGCTGATTGTTCTAGCGCTGCGACTGCGAAAGTTCGAGGAGTTGACGGCGGGACCCGTCCAAGCCGCCCCCGCATGATTTGCTAAGTAGGAGCTTGCGTTCGCGAACCGAGCTACCCTCGGCAGTCTTCTGCTGTCATTTCTCTCGTCTTCCTCTGAGGTTTCCAACCAATAGCGCGACCACTGTGACGAGATAGAGCTGGCCAATGAGCCCCTCGAGTGCCGACGTCATTCGCCCGAGGTCTCCACTTGCGGTCAGATCTCCAAAACCGACCGATGCGAGAGTCGAGTAGCTGAAATAGAGGTGATCCGGCAGCACACCATCGATGCCCGAAGCGAAAAACGGTCCGGGATCGATCGCAGCCATCAAGCTGAATGCAAAAGCAAAGAAAAGGCCCAAGAGCAAGTAGACGCTCAACGCTGCCAAGATTGTCCGGACGGTTACTTCGAGTTCACCGCGCACGCCGCGCACGATCGCCACGGGCGCTCCTATCACCAGCAGTCCACTAATCACAGCGGCAATGGCGTAACTGGTCTTAGTGTTGCCAAGCACCACTGTTATTGCGGCCACGACGACACCGAGGAAAATCAAAACGGAGGCTACAAGCCGTCCTCGTGGTTTCGCTCCTGAAATTCTCAGAGTGAGTAAGAGTGTCGCTCCCTGAAGCACGCTCACAAACCAGCGGCCCCACTGAGATCGTCCAACGGCTGCTGCTGCGATGATCGTCAGAACGATCGACAAGAGGACGAGGCCATAGGCACCAGTCCGGTCCCGGCTCCGACGCGATCTCTCCTTATCTGGCTGATTCAACATTGCCTCAAATCCTATGGTCGACACGTGGTCGGTCGACTAGGGCCTTGCCAATCACCAATGCCACAATGTTGATCGCGGCGTGCGGGAGGACGGCGGCGGCCACACTCCTCGAACGCAATCTCAGGTTTGAGAAAAAGAGCCCAACCCCAGCCGTAGCCCCAGTGATGCCGAGGGCTGCCAGCAGACGGGCGCGGCCAGGATTCTGGACGATGGTGGAGGCGGGATTTCCTTCGAACGTGTCGAGGGTCGGAAGGATGTGCCACAAGCCAAACAGAAGAGAGGTCCATGTCAGTGTCGCTCTAAGGGAATGCTCCCACGCGAAGAGCGCGTGTAGGGCCGAGCGGAACATGATCTCTTCGGACAGCGCAGTGGCCACGGGTATTCGCAGACTCGCGTGGTAGAGAGTTTCTCTGCGAGACATGCCTATAAGTCGCGCGTCGAGGAAGAATTTTCGTGTTGACGGGAGAGCAGCGGCGATGCCGATGACCGCGGAGCAATACGCAGCTGCAGTCGATCCAGACTTGAGGCCACTTTTCAGATCGACCCTGTCCAAGCCAAGGTCTGCGGGCGCGGATCCAGTTCGTATAGCGAAAGCCGTCAGACCAATTGCGGAAGCGAGATTGAGAGCGGCGTCCGCCGGCGGTCGAAGTGCTCGATGCACGAGGAGGTTGTGGGCGACGAGGACCGACGCGCCGATGATCTCAGGAGGTATCCGTGCAGGAGGTGGGGCGTGCTCACGCCGGCCAAGGGTCACGCCGGCTTTTGCGCTGCCTTCTTGTGCTTCTCTATCCACTCTGCGCGGCGGGTCTCGAAGTTCCTTAGAGCTTCATCGATTCTCTCCATCTGCTCCTCGGTTGCATCAAGCCGGTAGACCGCTCGAACGAAACGCGCTAGATCAGCTCTGTAATCGTGACCTTTGGCTTCGAAGACGCCGGGCACCACGGACATCGAGTTCTTCATGTCCACGAGCGTCTGTAGGAAAGTGATGACTGGACCGTATCGAGCCGACTTGGGTACGCCCTCAGGTCTCGTTTCGGGGGAGCCCAACCAGGGAGGACATGCGAGAAACAAGTCCGGGCCAAAGTATGCGACGGCGTCGTTGTTGTGAGTGAGCATGACGTACCGAAGTCGGCCGGCTCGTTCGTCCTCGAGTTGCTCGATGTCCGAGATTGCGTTGAACTGCCCTATGAGGTCGGTGTCGGTGTCGTGTCGTGGGCGTCCGAGAACCTCACTCTTCCACTCGCTGGCAAATGGAGTCCCGATCCACAGAGCCGAATCGATGCCCCGATCCTGCAAGCCACGTGTGCCTCGGTGTACGAAGGCGTCCTGACTCGTGTGTGCTCCCAGGCTTTCCCCGAAGACGACCAGTCGCGGCCTTTCCGATGGCTCCATCTTTTCGAAACGTTCCCACAGCGACTGAAAGAGCATCTCGTTCTGTTTGCGTCCGACTTCGACGCGCTCGAGAGAAAGGGGAGAAGGTCGTTTCGAGTACTGCAGGGTGACGGTTGCGCAATCGCCTCGCGTCAGGTACTCGAGCGATTCGACGGCCTGGTAGTTGACATAGCCGGTACCTGTGGGAGAAACGACCAGTAGCACTTCCCTGTCAAAGGCATTGGTCCTGTCCAGTTCCTTGAGCGCGAGTGCAACGCGGTCTTCCTCCGAAGGCGCACTGTCGAGACCGACGAAGATCCTTATCGGGTGCGCTTTAGCGGGCTCGCCCATGGTCTCTTCGATCCACTCGGGGCGGATAAAAGTGTTCACGTGCCTCTGCCCCTGCCGGCTAAGCGCGTCGTAAGGTACGTGGCTGCCAATGCCTCCGCTGACGTACTCGCTTGTCGGCTGTTTTTCGAGCCCCGGTTCCGCCTTGCTCGCAACCGATTCGACGCGCCGGTAGACATGGTGCAGGCCCGCCGAAAGGCCGGCTCCCATTAGGCCGAGCGAGAGCAGGTGTCCTGGCGTCCTCCATCCCCGTTCCTTTCCGGGAAAGAGGCGAGCGAGTCCCTCCGAGGTAGTTGTCGCAACCTTTCGCTCGGCTGCAGATATCAGTGCAAGTCCGGCGCTAACCATTGCACCCGTCACGATTGCCTGCGCGGAAGATACCTTGCCCTGCTCCTCGAACAGCGCTTGGTCATCTTTTCCGTAACGTCGCAAAAGGCCTCGTTGCTGGACCAGCGAGAATCCCGCGCCGGTCAGGATAGTTAGGGGAAGCGAACGGAACTTCCAGCGATCATCGGTTCGTTCGTCGAGGATTTGCATTCCCTCCTGAACGGCGGCCGTGGCGGTTCCCGCAAACCCGACAACGGAGAGGAGGTAGCCTGTTGTGCGCACCGCACCTCGTGAGAGTTGCTCTCCCGGCTGCTGCCGGAAAGCGGTCTGCAGAGCAAAGCCTGTGACCATCGCGGCCGCGTCTGCGGCCGCAGTTCTGCCTCGCCACCCGCGATCCTCCAATTCGTCTCCGGCGCGCCACTGGGTGAACCCTTCGATGAAGTCGTGGATAAGGATTGCCAGTCCGTAGTTGATAGCCATCGCCGCACCGGTGATGACGGCTTGATCGGACGTACTACGCTTCATCAACGTCCGCTGCAATGACCGTGGTACTGAAGCCGCGGCCACGAACATCCCCACCTGCGCAGATCGACCGGCGATCCGACCGATCGCGCCGCGCTCTCTTCTTGTTGTTTCTCTCCGCTTCATTGGCGCGGCTGCCTTTGGCTAATGGCGGGACATCCTGCCAGGGCGAGGTTGTTCATGACTTGGTGATGCTCTCATAGGAGAGCCCGGAGCGCTTTACCGCGGCGTTTGCCATGAGGCCCAGCACCGCCAGCCGTGCCACAAGGTAGAGGTATGCCATGAAGACGGCTGCGAAACCGAGTGTCCCGTAGAGGTCGTCAACACGCTCCAACTTGGGTCCGAAGTAGAGCGACACCGCCAATCTCAAGGCTTCCACGCCAACCGAAAACAGGATTGCTCCAGGGATTAGGTAAAACCACCCGACGTCGTCCGGGCGGGGCAGAGTGCTGGCCGCCCATGTCGTGATCGCGCCCAACCCCGCGATTGCGACCATTGTTGCTATGACATCACTACCAAGGGATCCCCCATAAAGCGGAGCGACGACGACGCTGTAGACGGAATACACGCTAAGGGTGCCAGCTGTCGCCAGAGTTGAACGAACCTGTGACGGAAGCGGGGCTGGACTTAAGTGCCACGCGAGCGCGGAAACGAGTCGCAGCGCTTTGAGCACACCTCGGGAAGCCCACAGCATGATCGCGAGTCCTATCACCAGGAGAATCGGCGCAGCACGGCCTGCCTGAGCTGCCGCACTATTCACGCTCGCCGCCACCGCGCCGCCCATGCCGATGTTCTTCGCCGTCGTTGAGGGAGACGTGCCCCATATATCGGCGATCAGGCGAAAAAGAGAGGAGGCCACCAGAGCCGCTGGTAGCAACCAAATGAACAATCGGTAGGCAAGGCCCCCCGCAAGAAGCTGCCCACCGCGACCCTTGTCTTCATCGTAGAGATTGAAGAGCGTCCGAACGGATTCGTGTTTGTCGCGCTCCCTGTCCGCCCTCTCCACGCAATGTTCTCTTTGTCACATCGATCGTTGCTCGAGCGTCCCTTACGCGGTTGCCTAGCCTTTTTCTCCCCTTCTTCTCAGGTTCCGGGGGCGATGGGGCAGCCGCGGTGAGGCGGGCATCATCAGTCGAGCCGGTCTTGTCGGGTGGCATGGCTCCCATCGTGAGCTCATCATCTGATAAGAGTCTGGGCTTGTCTCCCATCCTGTTTCTGCCTGGGTCGAAAAAGTGGGGGAAATGGCCCCCGTCGGACCCTTCATGCTTCATGCTTGCCAGACCCCTCAAAGCTTGGGTGACTGTGACGCACACTAGGAGGGCTATTGAACGTCGGGGACGAAAGCTCGAAACCCGTCCAAACTGACGCATCCATTGCCGGCACGACTGCCGGCGCGCCCAACCCGCCGGCTCGGTCGACCGACCACAGGTGGATGCTGTGGCTGATCGTGATCGCGCCTGTGGCCGCGGTCGCGATCGTGGCGACTCTCTATTTCTTGTCGGCGATCACGGGCATCCTGCGAATCCTTCTCATCTCGGAGTTCATTGCCCTCGCGCTTGAACCGGGCGTGAACTGGCTCGCCGGCCGGGGTTGGCGTCGAGGCGTTGCCACCGGAGCGCTGATGGGTGGTATTGCGATCGTGGGCATCGCCGTCTTGCTCTCGATCCTCCCCAGTCTGATCTCTGAGATTGCCGGCCTGTTCGCCGAGCTTCCGAACGCGCTCGCTGATCTCGGGGAGCGGCTCGGATTCGAAGTCTCTCCGAGCAAGGTCGAGGAGGTGCTTCAGGAGCAACGAGCGGATCTGGCGGCGCTGGCGGCAGACCTCGCAGGCAACGCGCTCGAGCTGACCGCCTCGCTACTCGGGACACTGGGGAACATCAGCGTGATAGCGCTGCTCTCGTTCTATCTGACGGCTGAGGCGCCCAAGTTGAGACGAACCCTGGCTAGCGCTTCTTCCCCGCAAGCAGCAGTTGGAAATGCTTCGTCTCTGGGAGATCTCCACTGAGAAGATCGGCGGCTACCTTTACAGCCGCGCGCTTATGGGGGCTATCTCCGGTCTCGCCAGTTACGCGATGTTGCGACTTCTGGGAGTGCCGTTCGCCGCCCCGCTCGCGATCTTCGTCGGTTTCGTCTCGCAGTTCGTTCCGGTTGTCGGCACCTACATTGCGTACGCTCTGCCCGTGCTGGTTGCGCTCGGCACGAAGGGGTTGACCCCGGCACTGATACTTGTGGCGTTCGCGACCGTTTATCAGCAGCTCGAAAACCTTTTCATCAGCCCGAAGCTGTCAGCACGCACTATGCAGCTGCACCCTGCCGTTGCGTTTGTCGCGGCGATGATAGGAGGGGCGCTCGGCGGAGCGTCGGCTGCCTTCCTTGCGTTGCCGGTTGCTGCCATCTTTCAAGCATTCGGATCGACGCTCCTAACGCGCTACGAGGTCGTGAGCAGCACACTGACCCAGGACCAACCAGACTCGATCGCAGGTAATCGAAAAGAAGAAATGCGAGAACCCCTGCTAAAACGGATGTGGATCTCGATTAAGAAGGCGAACTCCAAGTAGGAGCGGTGCTCGGCAGGGTAGGTAGGAGCGGGACCGAGGAGTCGGACCCGCCCTCCGGCGTTAGCCGGCCCGCGATTCGGGCAACGGTTGGATCGGCGAGCTCGAGACTCCTTCGGAGCGGATCCCTTTCACGGCCGCATCCAGCTCCCTGGTGGATAGGTCCTCGAAGCCCGGTCGGGTCATGCGAGAAGCGCCCCCGCTCCCAGAACCACGACCGTAAGAGCAGCGAGCATGACGAGCAGCGGCCACACGAACCTCAGGTAGCTTCCATACGGAACCCTTGCGATCGCGAGGCCCCCCATCACGACCGCCGATGTGGGGATGAACAGGTTCATGAGTCCAGAGGCGCTTTGGTAGGCGGTCACGACTAGGTGCGCGGGCACCTCTGAGAAACTCGCCAAGGGCGCCATGATCGGCATCGCCACCGTGGCGAGCCCCGACGAGGATGGGATCAAGAACGACAGGGGCAGGAATAAGCCGTACATCACGATCGAGAACCCGGCCTTCCCTACATCACCCAACGCGATCTCGGCCCAGTTCAGAACGGTGTCGGTGATCTCGCCGTTGTTCATGATCACGGTGATCCCGCGGGCGATCCCGATGATCAACGCGACCCCCAACAGGTCTCGCGCTCCTTCGACGAACGTCTCGGTCAACTCTCCCTCAGGCATCCTTGCGATCAAACCGATCAGGATCGAGAACAGGATGAACGAGGCGGTCATCTCGGGGAACCACCACCACAGAGTGGGCAGCCCGACCCCGAGATCCTCCCAGGGGATCACTCCGTACATCATCACGAAGAAGGCAAGTCCGAAGAGAATGAGGATCAACTTGTGACGCGCTGTGAGCGTGACTGCTGTCATCCCCCTCGTTGCCGCCGCCGCTGCCGAAATGGGCCTCGTTCTCTGCCTTCATGTCGGCGACGAGCGACTTCGAAGGGTCCTTCTTCACGCGATCCGCGTATCGAAGTACGAAGAAGATGCCGAGCGCAAGCCCGACTATCAGGATGATCAATCGGGAGACCAAGCCTTCGCTGATGGAAGTGTCGGCGAAGCCGGACGCGATGCCGGTTGCGAAGGGATTGATGGTCGATCCGAGCGTCCCGATCCCGCAACCCAGGAGGACCACCGAAGCTCCCGTGAGGGCATCGTAGCCGGCGGCGATCATGACGGTGATGATCAGGGCATAGAAGGCCAGGCTCTCCTCGGCCATCCCATAGCTCGTCCCGCCGGCCGCGAAGACCCCCATGAGGAGGGGGATCATCCACCTCTCGCGGCCCTTTAGCTTGAGGACGAGTCTCGTTATCCCGGCTTGGATCGCACCCGTCTTCATCGTTATTCCGAGGAAGCCCCCGATCACGATGATGAACAGCGCGACGTCGATCGCGCCGAACAGGGTCCCCGTGTTGTAGAAGTCGATGTTCCCCTTCTTGTTCTCGACACCGTAAAGGCCGTTGATCGGGGCCTTGAGGGAGTCCTCGACGATCCGTTGGGGGTTGGAGTCGATCTCTTGATAGGTTCCCGGGATCGGCGACCCCTCCTTATCGAGGTCGTAGGTGCCGGCCGGCACGAACCAGGTCGCCAGTGCGGCAAGGACGATAAGGATGAACAGGATGGTGTACGCGGAAGGCAGGGAGAATCGCTTCTTCCCTGCGCCCTGTGGCGCTTCCGTCTGGGCGGCCACCTCAAGCCTCCTTCGGTTCTGGTTGCGGCTCGGGCAGTACGGCGCCTCGAGTTGAAGGTGGGGTCTCCGGCGCCGCCGGGTCGCCCGGGAGACGTACCACCTTGAAACCGAGGAACCCGAAGACGACGGCGAGGATGGGGCTCAGGATGTTGAAGAAGCAGTAGGGCAGATACGAGATGGTCGAGACCCCCAGTACGCCCGCGATGTAGGCCCCGCAACTGTTCCATGGGATGAGGACGGACGTGACCGTTCCGGCGTTCTCGACCGCGGCGGAGAGGTTCTGAGGAGCCAGCCCCCTCCGCTGGAACTCCTTCCGGAACATGCGAGCCGGCAGCACGTCGGCCACGTACTGATCGCCCGCTATCACGTTCAAGCCGATCCCGGCCCCCACGACGGAGCTGATCAGCGTGCCCGTCGAACGCGCCCACGACACGATCGGCTGCAATAAGCGGTCGAGGAAGCCAGCATGCTCGACTATCGCAGCGAACGAGAGCGCCCCGAGTATGAGCCAGACGGTTGTCAGCATGCTTGCCATCCCCCCGCGAGAACAGGGAATCAATCGGGCCGATCCCCGAATCCGATACGAATCCGTTGGCCATGGCTCCGTAGATCGCTTTCGCCGAGGTGGCGACCACGGATTGGCCGGACTCGCCGGCGAAGGCCTCCACCGCGTTCCATTGCGTGATCGGCGCCATCAGTCCGGCGAGGAGGGCACAACCCATGAGCGCGAGGAACGGCGGCACTTGTTTGAAGGTAAGGAAGACCATGAGGAAGAGCGGCAACAGGTTCCAGAACGAGATGTTGAAGACCGACTCGATCGCGTCCTGGGCGGTCTTCTTGTCGACGGCCCCGGACACGTCACCGGTGAGACCCAGGACGGCGAAGATGATGAGGCTCACCCCAAGAGCGGGCAGTGCGGTCCACAGCATGTGCTTCACGTGCTCCATCACGGTGAGACCGCCGACCAGCTGGGGGACCAGGATCGTGGTCTCGGACAGAGGCGTCATCTTGTCGCCGAAGTAGGCGCCCGAGATAACCGCTCCGGCAGCTATTTCGGGGGAGACACCGATGACCTTTGCCATGCCGACGAAGGCGACTCCGAGGGTCCCGGCCGTCGTCCACGAGCTGCCGGTGATCATCCCCACCACCGCGCACACCAGAGCCGCCGCGACGAAGAACCAGTTCGCGCTCAGGATGCCGATGCCAAGGTGAACGACCGTAGGGATCGTTCCCGCCATGTTCCAGGTGCCGATCAACGCGCCGACCGCAAGAAGGATGAAGATCGCACCCATAGCAGACGAAACGCCGCTGACGGCCGCCTCCCGGATCTGAACGATCGTGTGCCCGTTCTTCAGGGCGATCAAGCTGGCGAACGCAGCGGCCAGGAGCAGCGCAACCTGGAGCGGACCGTTCGCCGCGTCCACGCCGAAGAGAACGATCGTGAGCGCGAGCAACGCGATCAGGACGAAGACCGGCAGCAGCGCGTCGAGGAGGCTGGGCGGCCTTGGCTCCTGCGGCCTCGGCTCTTGCGACATCAGTTCGCCGTCGTCAAAACGAAGCTACGCAACGCTCCGATCTCATCGCCGCGGCGATGGTCGGGACCCCGGGCAAAGCCCACCAACACGATGATCAGAAGCGCTACGACGATCCCGATGATCCATGAACGGGTGTTGTTCATCGTGGCCCCCTAGAGTGGATCCCGTTGGAAGGGACAGGTCATGCAGTGTCCGCCGCCTCTGCCCTTACCGAGCTCGAAGCCTTCGATCGTGACCACCTCGACACCGGCCTCTCGCATCTTCGAGATCGTGTAGGTGTTGCGCTCGTAGGCCACAATCACTCCGGGCTCCAGCGCTACGACGTTGTTACCGTCGTCCCACTGCTCTCGCTCCTGCTGATAAATGTCGCCACCGGTCTCGACGACGTGCAATTTGGGGACGCCCAGCGCATCGGCGACTGCGCCGAGGAAGTCCGGCTCCTCGGTTACGTGGAATCGTCCCGAGGCATCCCCGGGACGGAGGCTGATGGCTCGGATGTTGTTGACGACCTTCGGATAGGCCGTTGCCTTGTCCCTGTCGAGCAGGGTGAACACCGTGTCCAGGTGCATGTGGGCGCGGTCCTTCGTCATTACGGCCGCGATCACGCGCTCCGCAGCGCCTTTCGCGAACAGAGCGCTGGCGATCTGTTCGATCATCCGCGCTTGCGTCCGCTCGCTCATCCCGATGAGGACCGTTCCGTTGCCGATGGGTTGTACGTCTCCTCCCTCGAGTGAGGAGCGACCGAAGTCCTCCACGTTGAAGCGCCCGTCGTCGCCCAGGTGCGGGTACCAGTACTCGAAATCGGCGCCCTCGAACATCGGGTGGTACCGGTAGATAGCGGCGACGTTGTACGCCTCCAGCCGGCGCGCCGGCCAGTACATCGGGTTGATGGACACTCCGCCGTACATCCAGCATGAGGAATCGCGCGTGAAAAGCGTGTTCGGCAACGGCGGCAGGATGAAGTAGTTGGGGTCGTCGGCCGCGGCGGCACCAAGTGAGAACTCCCGGAATTTGGCGAGATCGATCCCAGATTCTTCGATCGTGAGACCCCCGATGACGTGTTTCGCGAGTTCGTCCCCCTTCATGTTCAAGAGAGCGTTACGAACCTCGTCGACCAGAGAGAGCCCGACGGTGTACTCGGACGCCACGAGTTCCACCAACCGCTTGCGTGCCGGCTCGCTGGCGACCAGCGTTTCGGCGAGCAGATCGCGGAGGAGGTACACCTCAACACCCCGCTCGCGCATCCGTGCGACGAACTGGTCGTGCTCGTACTGCGCGCGCTCGACCCACAGGACGTCGTCGAAGAGAAGCTCGTCGTGGCTGGTCGGAGTGAGTCGTTGGAGACTCAGCTCCGGTCTGTGAACCATCACCTTGCGCAGCTTGCCGACTTCCGAGTGGACGCCGAACTTCTCCATCACTACCCTCCTCGGTTGGAGGTGGTCAGCCCGAGGGCACCACCTGGGTTCCTGCCGTTCCGTCCACGATCCCTTCGATCTCATCGAGAGCTCCGATGGCAGCGCGCATCCCGGTTCGCTCGACGAATCGCACCGCCGCCATGGCTTTCGGCCCCATGGACCCGGCGGCCAGCTGAAGCTCTTTCAGCTCTTCCGGTGTCACCCGGTCGAGCCGGCGCTGATCGGGCGTGCCCCAGTCGGTGTAGACGCCGTCGACGTCGGTGGCCATGATGTAGAGGTCGGCGTCGATCTCACGGGCCAGCAACTCGCTTGCGAGGTCCTTGTCGATGACGGCCTCGACTCCGACGAGTTTCCGATCGCCGTTTGCCTCGTACATTGTTGGGACCCCTCCACCTCCGCCACAGATCACCACGACGTCCTTCTCGATGAGCCATTGGATCGGGCGGATCTCGAAGATGCGTTTGGGCTCGGGGGAGGGCACGACGCGGCGCCAGCTGTCCCCGTCCTGTTTGAACACCCACCCCTTCTCAGCGGCGAGGTCGTCGGCCTGCGTCTTGTCGTACACGGGGCCGACGAACTTCGTCGGGTCTTTGAAGGCGGGGTCCGCAGGATCGACCTCGATCATCGTGAGGATGGTGGCGAAGGGCACCTCGATCGGCAGGAGGTTACCGAGCTCCTGTTCGAGGACGTAGCCGATCATCCCCTCGGTCTGCGCTCCCAGGACGTCGAGTGGGTACGCCTCCACCTCCTTGTAGGCCGCTCCCTGCAAGGCCAGCAGACCCACCTGTGGGCCGTTCCCATGCGAGAGCACGAGTTGGTGTTTCTCGGCCACCGACGCCAGCGCGGGGGCGGCGACCCTCACGTTGTTCCGTTGCACGTCGGCGGTCATCGGCTCGCCCCTCTTCAGCAGAGCGTTGCCCCCCAACGCGATCACCACTCTCATCTCAGTCTCCGATCACTCGCCCAGCGTGGCGACCATCACTGCCTTGATCGTGTGCATCCGGTTCTCGGCTTCGTCGAAGACGAGGGAGTTCTCGGATTCGAAGACGTCCTCGGTCACTTCCATGCTCTCGAGGCCGTACTTCTCGTAGATCTCCTGACCGACTTTGGTCTCGCGGTTGTGGAAGGCCGGGAGACAGTGGAGGAACCCGACCTTGGGGTTGCCGGTGCGTCGGATCAGTTCCCGATTCACCTGGTAGGGCTTCAGGAGTTTGATCCGCTCCTCCCACACGCTCGCGTCCTCGCCCATGGAGACCCACACATCGGTGTAGAGGAAGTCGGCGCCCTTCACGCCCTCGTCGACGTCGCTGGTAAGCGTGAGACGGGCGCCGGTCTCCTCGGCGATGCCGCGGCACGTCTTGACGAGCTCGTCCTCCGGCCACAGAGACTCGGGCGCGCACAGCCGCACATCCATCCCCAGTTTGCAGCCGGCGACCATGAGAGAGTTCCCCATGTTGAAACGGGCATCGCCCAGGTAGCAGTACGCGATGTCGTTGAGATGCTTGTCGCTGTGCTCAGTCATTGTGAGGATGTCGGCGAGTATCTGCGTTGGGTGCCATTCGTTGGTCAGGCCGTTCCAAACGGGAACGCCCGAGTACTCGGCGAGGACCTCGACGTTCTCTTGCCCGGATCCCCGGTACTCGATCCCGTCGAAGGTCCGCCCCAAGACGCGAGCGGTGTCCTTCATCGTCTCCTTGTGTCCGATCTGAGAGCCCGAAGGGTCGAGGTAGGTGACGTGCGCGCCTTGATCATGGGCGGCGACCTCGAAGGAGGTACGGGTCCGCGTCGACGTCTTCTCGAAGATGAGCGCGATGTTCTTCCCGACCAGCCGCGGCTTTTCGTAAGCCGCCGTACTTGGAAGCTTTCAGCTCGGCGGAGAGCTTCAGTAGGAAGCGCAGTTCCTCCGGCGTGAAGTCGAGTTCCTTGAGGAAACTACGGTTCCTGAGGTTGAAAGCCATGACTCATCTCCCCTTCTAAGTGGTGACCGGCTTGGGTGCGACCGGCTCGACATTGACTGCTGTTTCGACGTGAGTCTCTTGTCGTCGTCGGATCACGAACTTCACGAGCTCCTCCAGGACCAGGAGGCTCGAGGCGAGACCTATACAGATGCACCACTGGGCGAAGTCCAGCGAGGTCGTGCCGAACAGCCGCTGGAGGAAGTCGATGCCTGTAATCGCAATAGTGAGCACGAGTGCGAGGCCGTAACGGCGCAGCTGTGTGGAACCGGGGATGGCGGCGCGATCGAAGATCGTGTTGCGCTGATCGCGCGCCATGAATCCCGCAACTATGTGGAACAGAGAGAGGGTGGTCAGCAGCATTGTCGAAGCCACCACGGCCCCCTCGTCCTCGCCGATCTGGTAGGCGATCAACGCGCCGACCGACATCAACAGCCCCTGGGCCGTCAGACGTATCCAATTGTTGCGGGAGAGCACGGGCTCGCTCAATGGCCGGGGTTTCCGGTCCATGAGTCCCGGCGTCGGCTCATCGAATCCCAAGGCGACTGCGATCGGGATATCGATCACCATGTTCAACCACAGGATCTGCATGGGGTTGAGCGGCACTCCATCTGCGATGGCGAAGATGCCGGCTCCGAGGAACGTTGCGATGTACGCCACGAGGGTGGACATCTGGAAACGGAGGTACTTCAGCAGGTTGTCGTAGAGGGCTCGCCCGTATTCCACGGCGCTGACGATCGTGGCGAAATTGTCGTCCGTCAGGATCATCACGGCGGCCTCCTTGGAGACCTCCGTACCGGTGATGCCCATCGCCACGCCGATGTTTGCAGCCTTCAGCGCCGGCGCATCGTTCACGCCGTCGCCGGTCATCGCCACGATGTTGCTCTGTCGTTGTAGCAGCCGGACCAGCCGGATCTTGTCCTCCGGCGCCACTCGAGCGATGACCCCTATTTCGGGGAGCTGCTTCAGCAACTCCTCGTCCGTCATCGCGGAGAACTCTGCGCCGCTCAGCGCACGGCCCTCGATCCCGAGCTCGGCGGCGATCGCCGCCGCAGTCGTTGCATGATCTCCGGTGATCATGCGCACGCGGATGCCCGCGCTCCTGCACTCCGCGATCGCCGCCTTCGCCTCGGACCTCGGCGGGTCGACGATCCCCACCATCGCCAGCAAGGTGAGCTGTTCCACGAGGCCGATTAGGTCGCCGGCGGGATCGAACGATCCCGGGTCCAGGTCACGCTGGGCAACGACCATCACACGCTGGCCGCCCTCGGCAAGACGAGCGTTGCCTTCCGTGGCGAGATGCCGGTTCTCATCGGTGACTTGGAGGAGTTCGCCCTCGGGCGTGCGGTACGTGGTGCCCTTGGCGATCAGCACGTCCGGAGCGCCTTTGACATAACACCGAACGACGGGACGTCCGTCGGATCCCGTCATCTCGTGGAACGTCGCCATGAACTTGTAGTCCGAGTCGAAGGGAACCTCGGCGATGCGAGGATGCGTCTTCCTCGTCTCGTCGATATCGAGCCCGCCCTTGGCCCCGAGGACGATCAGTGCCCCCTCGGTGGGATCGCCGATCAGGTCCTCTCCGTCGAGCACCGCGTCCGCGCACAGGACCGTCGGCAGCAGGTAGGGGTCGAGATCGAAGCGAGAGCCACCGACGTGCTTGATCTCACCCGATGTCGAGTAGCCCTCTCCCGTGATGTTGAAGCGATTCTGGCCGGGGATAACGAGCTCTCTGGCGGTCATCTTGTTGAGGGTCAGCGTCCCGGTCTTGTCCGAGCAGATCGCCGATGTGGACCCCAGTGTCTCCACGGCCGGCAGACGTTTGACGATCGCATTGCGACGAGCGATCTCGCGGGTGCCTATCGAGAGCAAAGCCGTGACGACGGCAGGGAGCCCCGTTGGGATCGCGGCCACCGCCAACGCAACCCCTGTGATGAAGAGCTCGTCGAAGGACTGGTCGCGGGCCAGCCCGAGCAGCATCACGAGGATCAGCGCGACCCCGGCGATCATCGCGATCACCTTCGAAAGTCCGTCGAGCTGTCGCTGCAGCGGGGTCTTCTCCGCTTCGGTGCCGGCCAGCAGTCCTGCGATGTGCCCGATCTCGGTATCCATCCCCGTAGCCGTGACGATGAACTCCCCCCGCCCGCGGGTCACCGACGTATTCATGTAGGCCACACAGGTACGGTCGCCGAGAGCCACGTCTTCTCCGGGCACCGGGTCCGCCGATTTGGCGACAGGCAAACTCTCCCCGGTGAGTGCAGCTTCTTCGATCTCGAGCGTCGCCGCCACGTAGATGCGCCCATCGGCCGGCACGCGATTGCCCGCCTCTACGAGGACCACGTCTCCGGGGACGAGACCCTCGGCCTCGATCTCGATCGCTTGGCCGTCTCGGCGAACGCGCGCGATGGTCTTCATCATCTGAGCGAGTGCCTTGACGCTTTCCTCTGCTTTGGCCTCCTGCCGTAGACCGATGACCGCGTTGAACAAGGTCAGGCCGGCGAGGACGACGGAGGTCGCGACGTCCCCGGTCACAATGAGGTTGATCAGTGCTGCGGCCAGCAAGATGATCTGCATGAAGTCGCGGTACTGGCGAAGGAATGCCTGGATCGCAGACTCCTTCTTCTGGGCGGTAAGCCTGTTGGGGCCTCCCGAGCGGAGCCGAGCTTCGGCCTCCGCGGCGGTGAGTCCCGTCTCTGTCGACACGCCGAACTCTTTCGCTGTTGTGTCCGCATCGACCGCATGCCATCCGCCCGCCTTCGGGAGGCGCGTCCCCGAGGCTGCGTTGGCGCTTGAGATCGTGTCGGCGACCTCGTCCTGTCGTTGGGTGCTACTCATCCGCTCCTCCCATCACTCACCGATGAGGGTTTGTACCTCATGACTCCGATGCTTTCCGGGCAGCCTCTTTGCGTCGTCACCCCCTAGGGTGATTCACCCAGGTGAAGGTCAGCTGACGGGTCGGGCGCGCTGGATTCACTTGGGAGGAGCAAGTTCGGGGTGGCCTGCGGGCCTGTACCTTGCTGCCCTGTCTTTCAGGGATCGGGCGGAGTCCAGGCCTTCGTGGACGGATCGCCGGTGACAATCGCCTCCTTGCCGAATCCCTCACCGTTCCGTATGACCGCTCCTTCCGTTAACGCCTCCACCGAAACCGTCGGTCAGCGAACGGTCCCGCCACCTTGCGAGTGGCGGAGACGGCCTCCAGGACCATCGTGCCGCATAGCACGCCAACGGCCACTGCGAAGATCGAGACTGCAGTGGCGATCAGATCCTGCGTGCCGGCGCCGTTACCGGCAAGTTTTGCTAAGCCGATCAATCCGATCGCACCGGGCACCAGCAGCCAGAATCCAGGCAGGAACGACGCGATCGGCGGCATCGCCGAAGGAAGCCTGGATACCCAGACAGCGGTAGGCGTCATCACCATGGCACCGACAAGCGCGCTGACGTATCCCCCGAAGATCGCATTACCCACGACCTGTCCCGTCCACGCGACGTAAAGCACGATCAGCAGTCCGAGGAACGATCGCGCAGGGCGCGGAATTCGCAACCATGACGCCAACGGCGAAAACGAGAACTCCGAGCCAGGGGGCCCAGTCGCCGAGCAGGTTCCTCGAACTCGAGAAAACCTCCTTCGTCGGAACGCCAACCGCTCCGATCCCGGCGACGATCCCGAACGCGAGGAGGGTCAGTTGCATCACCCCGGATACGAGGCGGCTTGCCCCCGAGATCATCTGGCCCTCCGCTAGTTCGAGTACGGCGGTCGTCAGCGCAGCTCCGGGAAGGAAGACAACGAGCGACGCGACCATCGCTCGCAAACCGGTCCCGGTGAGCCCCTCCCTCACGGCGAGTGCGCTGAGGGCGGACACGGCGAACGCCGCGATCACGGGCATCAGGACCTGGATCGGCGACTGTCGCCACGCGATCGAGCGCAACCAACCGACGAGCGCGCCGAGGACGGCCGCCGCCACGATATCTCTGGGTGCGGGATGAAGGATCAGGCAGAGACCCAACGAGAAGACCGAATAGCCAACGATGCTTTTCACCCTGCCGAAGCGAGGGCGCATCTCCCTGATCTCATCGAGCATCTGGAGTCCATCAGACGGCGGGACGTCACCTCGCTCCGCTTGCTCCACGAGGTTATCGAGGGCCGCTATCTGATCGAGTCGTGGAGTCGGGGAAAACGCAGTCGTTAACTCCACGGTGGCCGGCTCGCCGAGACCCATGCTCACCATGATGAACGTCGGGAACGCCGTTATCCGTGCGGACTGGGTTCCATATGCGATGGCGACACGACTGAGGCGTTCCTGAACCGTGTAGACGGGTTCTCCTACCGCGTTCAGCGCAGCCCCCAACTCGGCTACAAAGGCTTGCAGATCGAGCGGCTCTCCGATATCGGGGTTTTCCACTCACGACTGTCCTTCATTGCGACCTCGGAAGCGTTTCCATCCGAGGTCGGCGCCGACGCTGAGCAGCAGGATCACGCAGAGCGCTGCCGACGTAGCGGGCTCGTCCACCAGCGTTGTGAAGGCGAACGTCACCAGGACGATGGCTGTGCTTGTGACCCCAAGGCCCAACACCGCCGCGTTTGCTCCCGTCTCGCTGCGCACGCGGAAATGGGCTGCCGTGATCAGAGTGAACACGAGCAGTGCTATTGCGCTTCCGATCGAGGCGATGGAGCTGAGGTCGAACCCGACGGCGAGGACGATGGATACCGCGGCTGTGAGCATAAGACCTGCGGGTGCGCGCCCGCCGAACCTGCGACCGAGCATCGGAGGGAACTGCCCGAGCGACGTCATCTGCTCGCAAAGTCCGGCCGCCGGGTACAGGCCCGCGTTAGTCGCACCGGCAGTGGAGAAGAGGGCAGTCACGCTCATGAGCCAATAGCCTGCCCGTCCTAGGACCGGTTCCGCGGCGACTGCCAAGGCGGTCCCTCCCGACTCGATCACCTCGTCCACCATGAGGGTGCCGAAGACGCCCAGTGCTACGGCGATGTAGACGGTGGTCGCGATCCCAAGCGCGAGATAGATGGCGCGCGGGAGCTCGCGAGCAGGGTTCGCGAGGTCCTTCGCCGTGAACGTGACCACGCCGAACCCGAGGAACGCGAAGAACGTGAGTGCTACGCTCGAAACGATGTCTCTGAAGGGTGGGTAGCCGGAGAAAGACAAGAGTTGGGTGTCGAGGTTCGCGAGCGTGGTGACGGCGAACAATGACAGGCTGGCCAGCACCACGAAGACGATGATGGTCTGGATCTTGGCCACCGCTTGGGATCCGACGATGTTCAGAACGGTCATGACCAGTACGAGCAATACCGCGAAGACTTTGATCCATGCCGTGTCGCCGTCGGTCAGAGCTGCGCTGGCGTAGCTTCCGAAGGAGACGGCAACCATGCTAGTGACGATGGCGTTTGCGGCCAGGATCAGCCACGCGACGATGCCGGTGGCGTGCCCGTTCCCCAGGCCTTGGACGACATACTCCAGCAAACCGCCTGCCGACGGATATCGTGCGCCGAACTTGGCGAAGGAGTACCCCTGCAGAAGGGCGATCGCTCCCGCGATCGCAAATGAGACCCACACGGCCGCTCCGGCAACCTCACCGGCCGCTCCGAGCAAGGAGAAGATGCCGGCGCCGACCATGGCGCCAACGCCGATGAAAGCAGCCTGACGTACGTTCAACTTTGCCACGGCCCCCACCTCGGCCATCCCGGTACCTTTCTTTCAAACCACCACGTTGGTTCGTGAACGTTCTTGCAGAGGATGGCATCGGGCTCGGGTCATCACAAGTGCTTCGGCCCTCATCACCAACGCAATCTTCATCGCGTCGGGCGAGACGTCGGGCGGTCGGCACCGGTTTCTCACCCGGGTGATTGGTTGAGGTGGGCGACGCCTCTTTCAAGCTTACGTCCGACCATGACTGGGACGAATAGAGAGAGGATCGTCATGGACGAACCCACAGATTCCCAGCATCCCGATGCACCCAATGAGGACTTGACGGCTGAGATGGAACGCTTGCGCGCGGAGCGTGACGAACTGGACGCGCGCCTGAAGCGAGTTGAGGATCGGAAGGGCAAACGCGCGAAGAACGCGCTCAGTGGCTACGGCTGTGCTCACCCTCCTGGCGTGCCTTGCGATCATCGTGACCGTCCCGGCCGTCTGGACCTATCGAACGATCTTCAACACCGACGCGTTCGTCGATCGGGTCACTCCGATCGGGTTCGACCCTGCCGTGACCCCCGTTCTGAGCGATCGCCTCACTACCCAGATCTTCTCCCTGATAGATGTGGAAGCAATAGTGGCGGACGCTCTCCCACCTCAAGGGCAGATTCTTGCAGGGCCCCTGACCGGTGGGATCGAGGACTTCGTTCGCGAAAAGGTGAATGAGGTTCTCTCTAGCGACAGGTTCCGAGACCGGTGGATCCGGGCAAATCGATTCGCGCACACGCAAATCGTCGCTGTTCTTCGAAACGAGAGCGAGATCGTGGATACCGCGGGTGGTCGAGTCGTTCTCAACCTTCTCCCGATCGTGAACGAGGCTCTACAGAACATCGAAGCGCGGGCAGCGGGGCTCTTCCAGAAGGACGTGGATCTTCCAGAGGTTACTGAGGGAGAGGTTCCCGACGAGGTGCGCGACAGGATCTCGTTGGCCCTCGGTGTCGAGGTGCCGGAGGATTTTGGTGAGATCGTCGTATTCGAGTCTGACCGGCTGGAGGCGGCCCAGGATGCGGTCTCGTTCTTCGATCGGGCGATTGTGTTCCTCGCGATTCTCACCCTGGTCCTCATCGCCCTCGCGCTCTGGGTGTCGCAACGGCGACGCAGAACGCTACTCCAGATCGTCGTGGGATCAATGGTAGGAATCGTCGTGGTCAGACGCCTGGCGATGTGGGCCGAGGATGAGGTAGTCGCGCTGGCGCAAAGACCCGATGGAGAGAGGGCCCTGGTAGCAATCACCGACCAAGTATTCGGCTCACTCTTTTCGGTTACGCAGATTGTCATCTTCGTGGGTTTGGCTATCGTTGCGATCGCGCTGATCACGGGGCCTTACGGCTGGGCCGTCACCACCCGTGCCAAGACGAGTGCCCTGGCTAGCGGTGTCGTCAACACCGCGAGCGACTCGGCCAGGCAAGAGTCGACAGTGATCTGGATCCGGGCGCACAGAGAAGCCTTGCAGTTAGCCGGAGCGATCGTGTTCGTCCTTCTGCTCTTGATCCTCGATCTCTCCCTGCTCGGTTTCCTGTTGCTCGGCGGCCTGATCGCCCTTTACGAGCTCTGGCTTTTGCGTCTCGGAGCGGGAGATACAGGGGACGACGGGGCTGAGACTCTGGGCCAGCCCGGAGACTTACCAACGTCGGGAGATGCTCACACCCAGGCGTAAGGCCCGATCAATCTGGTGCCCTAGCGATGCGAAAGGTTGCGGCGCCTCACCTTGGGCTCCGGGGCGGCCTGCTAGTTCAGGGATGCCTTCCCCGGCCGCCTCGATCCGGCGACCATATCTCGCCGCAAGTGGACCCGCAGTCAGTCCGTGGAGAACGACCGAGAACAGGATCGTGAAGGTCACCGCGGCCGTGAGCGTCGCGGTCGACGGCTGCCCATGAAGGTCCTCGGCCGCAATAAGCAGAAAGACTACCGAGGCCAAGCCCCGGGGACCGAACCAGCCCGCAAAAGCCAGCGTGTCGAAGCGCAGCCGCGTTCCCCATAGCGCCGCGGCGACGGGGACCATCCGCACAATCGTCAAGCTAATAAGCGCATACACGATCGCGCTTGGCATCGATCCCATCGCGAATCAGAGGCCCGACGAGAAAACCTCCGAAGAGGATCCATACCAGGAAGGATGCGAAGAGGGCCAGGTTCTCGGTGAACTCCGTCTGCTCGGCAAGACGACCGGCGGTGGCTGCGCCGAAGAGAATGCCGCCGACGAACGCTGCAACGAAGCCGTTTCCACCGATCGTTACCGCCGCGGCGTAGGCTAGGAGCGCCAGCGAAAGGACCGCAAGCTGCTCGGACAGAGGCGACGTCCATGAACGCTTGCGGGCGGCCCTAACTGCGCGTCCGCCGACGATGCCAACGACGATTGCAACCACTAGGGCGAGCCCCAGCTCCTTCAGGGCCTCGGACGCCCAGTCGCCGGTGCCGACAGCATCTTCGGCCGCCACCACCAAGAGGAACAGTGTGACAAAAGGCGTGGCGATACCATCGTTGAGGCCGCTTTCTACGTTCAGCGCGCGACGAATACGCACCGGAACTGCCCGATTGGTCACGACCGCCAACCCCAGGGCCGCGTCCGTTGGCGCAAGGATCGAGGCGATCAGCGCCGCCATTGCCCAGCTCTCCGAGGGAAACAGCAGCTTGGCCGCGAGTGTTCCGAGAACCAGCGTCAAGGGCAAGCCGATCAGGAGTAGGCGAGTCGGGAGGAGAGCATCGCTGCGCACGTCATTCAGTCGAACCGTCGACGCGTCGGCAAACAGCAGCATTGCAAGGGTCAGCTCTGCAAGGAGCTTTCCCGATTCGCCGCCTAGTTCGTTGGGAATAGCGTCCGAGACTGCCGGTCCGACGAGGACTCCGACCGCGACGAAGACGAGCGGGGCCGAGATGGACACCCGGTCCAGTCGGGACGCCACGAGCGAATACAGGGCGAAGGCAACCGCTACGATCGTTAGTCCCGTCATGGTTCGTCCCGCGGACAGCGGGAGAGATCGTCCGCCTGCGTCATGGTTACGCCTACTCCTACCACGAGAGCCATGCGACCCCTCAGCGGCCGATCATGAGTCGGCTAAGAAAGCCCGAGTGTCGCTCAGATCAGTTCTAACTCGCGCGCCTTTTCGACTGCCCCGACACGCGACGTGACGTTCATCTTGCGATAGATCGCGCGAACATGACTCTTGACTGTGTTCAGAGATACGAAAAGCTCACCTGCAATCGCTCGGTGGGTAAGTTCGCTCGGTAGAAGACGAAGCACGGCGAGCTCGCGGTCGGTCAAAGAATCTCCAAAGATGGCAGGCCGCTGCGACGAGCGCCCCAGGCTCCGCTCCAGTCTGTGAAGTCGGTCAGGCAGCGTCCCGGCATCCGGATTGGCTGTAAGTATTGTTTGCGCTTGTCGCAACAGTTCACGCGCTCCGTCTTGGTCCCCGTGTGAGAAACGCACCGGAGCCAGCTCCAGCATCACCTGAAGGGTTACCCAAGGATTCATTCGAGGGAGCTGGCCCCGAGTCTTGAGAGCCAACTCCAACATTTCTCTCGCTTCATTAAGGTCCCCGTCATCCGCCGCGAGGCGGCCGAGAGCAAGGTAGACCAGTGACGACTGCGGGAGCCCCCAGAGACCATGTTGCTCCATCATTTGACGGGCTTCTTGAGTCAACTCAATTGCACGTTTCTTGTCTCCATGGTCGGCATTCACCAGCGCCAGCTCGCAGCGCGCAACTACCCCGAGCACCGGCTGCTTCAAGTGATTGGGTGCAATCGCTTGGGTGAGGGCTGCCTTTGCGGACTCGATGTCTCCGGTCAGGTACGAGAGATATCCAAATGCGGTCAAGGCAATCGAGCGCCAATGTCCTGGTTCCGCTTCGAGTTCCAACGCACGCCGCGCGTCATCGAGCGCTACGGAGATGCCCCCCAGACCGAACAACGACGTAACGAGGACAATGCCCGAATCGAGTGACTGCGCGCCGTCCGGCAAGGGTCCGTCCACCGAACCCGGTTTGACGGAGGCCACCCATCTTTCGGCCTGATCAATGTCACCCACGAGGGCAGAGCACCAGGCGGCCGTCAATGAAAGAACCGGATCGGTGGCAATGTCCTCTTCTCCAACGGCCGAAAGCCACGAGCGAACGGTCTCGAGCCGACCCGCATTCAAGTATGAGTACCAATTGGCGGAGATCAACTCTCTAGTGGCGCGCCGATCTCCTGCTTCGATTGCGTGGTGCACGGCCTGGGAAACCAGTTTCGTCTGTTTAAACCAGTTACTTGCCCGCCGGTGAAGTTCCGGAACCGTGGTCCGGTGCGTGCGGTTCAGCTCGCTTCTGAGCAGATCGCCAAAGAGTTGATGGTATCGATACCATTCGCGATGCTGGTCGAGTGGGACGATCAGAAGATTCGAACGTTCGAGATCATCGATTATGGCCGCGGAATCGTTAGACCCAAGGACTTCATCACATAACGGTGCGCTGAAGCGATTCAGGATTGAGGTTCTAAGCAAAAATCGGCGCACGTTGTCGGGCAAACGGCTCAGGATCTCAATTGATAAGTAGTCCGCGACATGACGAGCGCTGCCGGTGAAATCGTCTATCAAGTGGTTGGGGTCGGTGTGACCACGAAGCGACACCGCAGCCAAATACAAACCTGCTGGCCAGCCCTCGGTCTTATCGACTAGCTTGCGAATCTGGACGCCAGTCAACTTACGGCCAAGTACCTGGGACAGCAGTGCGTCCGCTTCGCTGTATAAGAACCGAAGATCTGCGGCGCGTACTTCATGCAAGCTTCCTCCGACGCGTCGACGGCCCACGAGGAGTGGTGGATCTGCCCTACTGGAAATGACGACTTGCGTTGTAGACGGAAGGTTGTCCAGCAGAAGGATCGTAAGTTCGTGGCAGTGAGCGTTCTTGATGTGATGGTAGTCGTCAAGGACGAGGACGATGGGGTTGGACGAACTGCTCAGTTCGCTAAGCAGACGCGGAAGAAAGATGTTTTGCAGAGTCTCCTTCGACGCGGGAACGGCATCACTCCAGTCGCCAATGGCTGGTTCGATTCGGCGGAGTGCCTCGATGACGTAACTCCAGAAGTGGTTTGGGTCGTTATCCAATCGATCAAGGGTCACCCAAGCAAAGGGTCGTGGATCCGCCGCTTCCCATTGGGTCACCAGCGTCGTCTTTCCGTACCCAACGGGGGCATCGATCAGAACGATCGACTTGTCCGCCGAAGCCACGAGGTCGTCAACTAGATCCCTACGGGCAACCCACTCGCGCCGCTCCGGAGGTGCGTGAAGCTTACTTTCGAGAAACACCACACCTTGAGACTCAGACGCTTGTCTCACATGGCGATCGACCTGCGGAATAGTCTGGTTCAAGTGCGCTCGTTTCCCCCCAAGGGACAATCTCCAGCCCACCCGCTGCTATCCCCCGCGCATCAGGGTCGGTTGGTTTTCAGCCGCAACGCTGCGGATAAATCAAACATTGTTCCCAGGCCCTAACAAGTAACCTCTCCGATGTATGCCCGACAGCATCCAGTGAATTTTCACTGACCACGTAATCGCGAGCCAATTGTTGGAGGATAACTGTCGCGAACGCGACAAAGCAGGGCAATTGTTCCGCCCGCTGGTCGGTTGAGATTGGGGAGCTCGATGTTGCTCGTTCGAGAAGCTGCCGCCTCACCCGGATTTGATCTCAACCCGGGTGAGGCGAAACTCCCGCTGCAAAGTTGGAACTACCGCCTACCTCGGAGCAACGGTGATGTCGCGACCATGCGCGGTCAGGGCCCAGATAACAGTGATGTCCAGGGCGATGATGACTATCGACCATACCGGGTAGTACGGGATGAATCCGAAATTGGCGATCGCGCTGATGACGGCCATTGTGACACCCACCGTTCTTGCCCAAACGGCCCCGGTGAACAACCCCACTGCGGCGAAGATAACGACTAGCCCTGCGATCAGGTGGATCCAACCCCAAGCGCTCGCGTCGAACTCGAAAACGTAGTTTGGCGTGGAAACATAGAACTCGTTCTCGAGGATTCCCGCGAAACCAGCGATGGCGTGGAACGTTCCAACCATGAACATCACGATGGCGGCAAAGTACGTGAAGCCAACGGCCGCACCACTCCTCGAATCCTGTGACATGAAGTCTCCCCTTCCCTAATAGGAACCTGTACAGGTTGTAGCGAGCCGGCACGCGAGAACCATCACCCATAGCCATCTATCACCCGGGTGAGTCGGATGATCGGGTGACGACCATCAGCATGTCCGGCGCCATCGTTTGTCAAGACCGCTCCCCGACGGAGACGTTTCTGCAGACCGCTCCCAAGGAAGACGTTTCTGCAGACCGCTCCCGATGGAGATCATCAACGCTTTAGGGAGAACGATGGGGTCGATGCCCATGCACCCTCGAGGAGTGGGTGCGGGAGACGGAAGTCCCAGCAGTCCATCTCTCGGGATGGTCGTTCTCGAGTCGAAGTTTCGGCCGGCACCGATTCGTCGCGACTCGGTCGAGAGACGGGCTCTACACCATCGGCTGGTGGACGCAGCCGACCGGAAGGTCGTCTTGGTTAGCGCTCCCATCGGATACGGGAAGACAAACCTTCTCGACCAGTGGCGAAGTGATCCTCGAGAGGCGCGGCCGTTTGCGTGGGTAACCCTGGATGCCTCTGACAATGAGCCTTCGCGGTTCTGGAATTATCTGATTGAAGCGATCCGTCAGGTGCAACCAGCCTTCGGAGACAATCTCAGCGACCTGCTAGAACGCGGAAGCGAATCTCTGCGGGGGGCGGTCGTACCGCAACTCATCGATGAGTTGGCCCTTCTCCCGAGGCGAATCGTCATCGTCCTGGATGATTTCTCACAGCTCACCAACCCCGCGTGCCTCGAGTCCATCGATGAGCTCGTCGATAGCCTTCCCTCAACCACCCAACTCGTCATTGCCACCCGTTCGGATCCAGTCTTGCCGTCGTTGCAACGAACTGGCCTGAGGAGCGAGATGCTCGAGATTCGTGTCCGTGACTTGCGCTTCACGATCGAGGAGGCCGGGTCCCTCTTCAAGCAAACAGCGGATATCGAACTGGCATTACGAGACGTCCAGCGTATTGTCGACCGAACCGAGGGATGGCCTGCAGGGCTTTATCTGGCCGCTCTTACTCTTCAGGATCGCGACGATCCCGAGGCGTTCATCCGTGACTTCGCGGGCGACAGCCGGCACGTCGCTGACTACCTGACAACCGAGATTCTGACCCGGTTGCCGGAGCGAGTGCGGCGCTTTCTCGTGAGAACCTCCATCCTCGAAAGGTTCAATTCCTCGTTAAGCGATGCAGTGGTGGGCGATGAAGGTTCGGCTGCCCTTCTCGAGGAGCTCGAGCGCAAGAATCTCTTCCTGGTCCCGCTCGATGATCAGAGAGATTGGTTCCGCTACCACCGCCTCTTTCAAGAACTCTTACAGAGCGACCTCAGCGCATCAGACCGCCTGCTCGTTCCCGAACTGCACCGTCGAGCCTCCCAATGGCACCGCAGTTGGGGATTCCTGGACGACGCAATCAAGCACGCAAATGCGGCCAACGATCTCGAGACTTGTCGGGATTTGATTTCCGGAAACTGGTTCGCTTATTGCAACGCTGGCCGTTTGCCTATCGTGCGATCGTGGATCGAATCCTTGGGAGAGGAACGGGTGGCATCCGATCCGGTCCTTTCGTTGACGGCCGCTTGGATCGCTGGGTTGTCGGGGCACCCACACGAAATCGAGAAATGGTTGGAGCTCGCGGGCCAGGGCTCCTTTGCTGGACCGCTTCCAGATGGAACCGGCTCGCTGGAATCGGGCATCGCCCTAGTCCGCGCGTCGTTCGGGCACCGGGGCGTCGGCAAGGCCCTCGCGGCCGCTCGCGTCGCCCTCAAGTCCGAGTCGCGGCTGGACGCGAGGTGGCAACCCGCCGCCCAGACCGCGCTTGGTTTCTATCTTTTCCTGTCGGGCGATCGTGAGCTGGCGACCGCTCAATTTGAGGAAGTAGCGGAGCGGAAGACGAGAGGCGGCGTCTTCGAGATCATTTTTGCTCTTTCGCAGCTGTCGATCATCGCCTCGGAAGAAGGCCGTTTGATCGAGGCAGAGAGGCTGGCTCGCAGAGCCGTTGAGATCGGGGAGGAATATCGCCTCTCGGATGCTCCGCAAGCCTCGGTCGCGTATGCCGGGCTGGGTCGAGCACTCGTCGCGGCCGACGACCTGAGGGGGGGAAGCCGGGAGCTGGAGAGAGCCCTTGCACTGCGTCGCAGGAGTGACCTCGTCGCTCCGTGGCCGACGCTTCAGCTGCTGTTGGCCCTCGCGCCGGTCCGAGCGATCCTCGGCGATCGCGAGGGGACCGCCCTCTTGCTGCAGGAAGCGCGCGCGATCGTGGATGCGTATCCCGACGCTGGCGTCTTGGGCACCGAGCTTGACGAGCTCGAGCGTTCCACCACCGTAGCCAAGCCGAGGCCCGAACCAACTGGAAAATCACTTACCGATCGCGAGCTTTCGATACTGCGGCTGCTTCCTACCTCATTAACTCAGCGTGAGATCGGCGATGAGCTGTTCTTGTCAATCAACACCGTCAAGACTCACGTGAAATCGATCTTCGGAAAGCTAGGGGTCGAGTCGCGAGCGGGGGCAGTCGAGCGGGCGCGCGGACTTAGTCTCCTGTAGGAAGGAATCGGTTTCGTATCGGCGCGGCCTTCTAGGTCTCCGACTGGAGCTCGTTCACGCTTACGAGCTCAATGGCAAAATCTCGGAGCCTGTCGAGGACGCCGTAGAATTCTGACAAGTCGGCCACATCCGCCATCAGGATGGTCGTGCCATCCTTTGGCAGCGCAGTCATCTCGCCGAAGGCGCTCGACAGGAGTTCCCCGAACTCACCTCTCACCACGATCCGGTACTTCCTCCTTCGACTGACGCTCTTTTGCTCGGTCATCCGCAGTTGGTCCTCCCACGACCTAAGTTTCGGTCATTTCCCAGAGTGCACCTCCTTACCTACGCGCGCCTCACCCCTTAGGGGTGCTCACCAGGGTGACGCTGATAGCGGACCCGAGCGGGGACCAGGCAGGAGTCGCGAAAACCCAGAGATCTTTGAATTCATAGCCGTAGAATCTGCACAGGAATTTGTTCGGGTCGTTACCTAGGTCAGGTAATCGGGCGCGAGCGCGTGACAGCATCGCCCGAGACGTATCTCACCCGGGTGAGACAAGCACTCAGGTGACGACCTGTTACACGAGCGGTGCGATTCATGGTGGCAGGAACATCAGTCCAAGGGCCGTGCCCTTGGTTAACGAGGAGGCAGAGATGGATTGGGATTTCGGCGACATCATCCTGACGATGATCGCGTTCTTCTTTTGGTTCACGTTTATCTGGATGTTCATCGGAGTCTTCACGGATGTTTTTCGCCGGCGTGACCTCTCGGGATGGGCCAAGGGCGGTTGGATCGCGATGATTTGTATCCTTCCATTGCTGGGAGTCTTGATCTACATGATCGCCCGCCCGGCGCCGACGGAAGAGGAACTCGCGTCCCAACGCAATATGGGTTACGGGGGTTACGGACACTCCCGGGCCGACGAGATCTCGAAGCTGGCGGAGTTGCATGACAAGGGGAAGCTCACTGATGAGGAATTCAACCGCCTGAAAACTGAGGCCTTGGCGTAACACGAGAATCAGAAGCTCTCCACCAGATAGCAACCGTGGTTAGTAGGACCAGCTCGATCAGCGCGTAGGCGACGATCATGATGACTGCGTCGGCGTCGCCACCGAGTGCGTTCGTGGCGATCACTAACGCAAGGCCGCCTTTACGTGCGGCGGAGACCAGGCCGAGTGATCGCTGCGCGGATGGCTCACGGCCGGCAAGAAACACGCCGGCCGTGAGCGATGTCACGATCAATCCCACCACGGCACTGAGAACCCGGATATCGAGGATCTGAACAACCCGGGGAAGATCGTGGATGAGTATGAGGGCTACAAGCGCGGCGAACGAAGCATTGGAGATCGCTCCGACCGCTCGAGCCGTCACGGGTGAGCCCATCCACTTCGTACCTTGCCCGATCAGCCCGATGATCAGCGGAACCAGCTGAAGTACGACTATCGCCGCAAGCAGTTGCGGATATTCCAGACCGGTCGCAGGATCGAGAAACAGGTGGGCTAGTACTGGAACCCAGACCACTCCTGCGAGCTGAAGCGTGATTACCAGCGCGACCGACGACGCGACCTCGCCCCGAGCAATCGCAATCAACTTCACTGCGTAGGGCGCCGCTGGTGAGAATGCGATCAGAAGGTAACCGGCTCTGATCTCTCCGCTGAGATCGAGGATGGATGCTGCCGATAGCCCCAGCGCTGGAATGACCACCAGGTTCAGGAGCGAACCACTCGTAAGACTCCTCCAGTCGCGCACTCCCTGCACGATTCGTTGGGGTGGAACCTGCAAACCTAGGGCCAACATGGTGGAGATTACGAAGACTTGGATGGTCACGTCGATCGCTGTTTGCATGGATGTGGCAGATTATCCGCGCCCTTCCCATGTGATGCCGAAACATAAGAGGGGGTGCCCCGACCAGGGACACCCCCTCAAGCTCGACGCGTCGCTAGAGGTTAGATCCTGCTTGAAGGCGCGGTGGGGGCTGGTCGCCCGCGTCCTGATTGGCTCACGTAGCCGACGCTCGCGTGGGCCAGGTCAAAGAGTCCGCACACGACAACCCAGAACCATTCCCACCCGCTCAGTCCGACACCGGGCGTGTAGAGCAGCACGTACATCAAGGTCGCGAATGGCACGAACACGATGCCAATAAGGGGGAGAATGAACGTGTCAAAGGCAGCATCGACGCGGGCGGGTCGAAGTATCCAGAGCATGAGCAACGCGAACCGTGGGAAGAAAGCGGCCATTAACACGGACAGGATGATCATTCGCAACCTCCTAGGGACAAACCGGACTGGCTCGGTCCGCGTTCTGCACCCGCTCTAAGCGTCGCTCGATAGCCCTTCTCGCGTCGCGCTTCCAATGTTCTTCGCCTAATTGCCCATCATCTTCACCCACCTGAGTGTCTCACCCAGGTGAGATCACCCAATGGGCGATGTCAGCTAGGCGCTGGCCCACGTAGGTCTATTCATGCGCTGTCAACGATACGTAGGCGGGCAAATCCTGCACGCCTGAGCCCCAAAGCGAACCAAACGTAGAGGAGAGAGTGAATGTCTGATCGCGGTCAACGTGAGGTGCTACCGATACCCGATCGGGCATACCAGGGCCTGATCACATACGACGCGAAAGATCCCGACACGTCGTTCCCGCCGATCGAACCCCTACGTCCTCCCTCCGGGGCTCCGAACGTCCTCGTCGTGCTAATCGACGACTGTGGGTTCGGTGCGTCAAGTGCATTCGGGGGACCGATCGCCACGCCAGCCTTCGAACGTCTGGCGGAGAAAGGTCTGAAGTACAACCGCTTCCACACAACGGCGCTGTGCTCACCCACCCGCCAGGCAATGTTGACCGGCCGTAACCATCACGCGGTCGGAATGGGAGGGATCACCGAGATCGCCACCTCTGCGCCCGGCTACAACTCGGTCAGGCCGAACACGGCCGCGCCGCTTGCCGAGACGCTGAAGCTGAACGGCTACTCGACCGCGCAGTTCGGCAAGTGTCACGAGGTACCGGTCTGGGAGACCAGTCCGATGGGACCCTTTGACGCATGGCCGTCGGGTGGCGGAGGCTTCGAGCACTTCTACGGCTTCATCGGGGGCGAGACCAACCAGTGGGCGCCGGCGATCTACAGGGACACTGTTCCCGTTGAGCCCGACAGGACACCCGAAGAGGGCTACCACTTCACCGAGGACATGACGGATCGGGCGATCGAATGGATTCGTCAGCAGAAGGCGCTGATGCCCGACAAGCCGTTCTTCAGCTACTTCGCACCGGGCGCAACCCACGCGCCCCACCACGTGCCGAAGGAGTGGGCCGACAAGTACAAGGGCAAGTTCGACCAGGGGTGGGACCGCCTCCGCGAGGAGACCTTCGCACGGCAGAAGGAACTAGGCGTGATCCCGGCCGATGCGGAGCTCACGGCACGTCCCACCGAGATCCCCGCTTGGGACGACATGCCGGACGATCTGAAACCCGTGCTTGCCCGCCAGATGGAGGTCTACGCGGGTTTCTTGGAGCACACCGACCACCATGTGGGACGACTGATCGAGGCCCTCTCGGATCTCGAGATCCTCGACGACACACTCGTCTACGTCATCATTGGCGACAACGGCGCCTCGGGTGAGGGCACGCCCAACGGATGTTTCAACGAGCTCGTCGTCCTCAACGGGGCGTTCGGGCTCGAGACTGTCGAGTTCATGTCCTCGCGGATCGACGAGTTCGGCTCGCCAACGGCCTACAACCATTACGCGGTCGGCTGGGCACACGCGATGGACACCCCATATCAGTGGACGAAGCAGATCGCGTCGCACTGGGGCGGGACGCGTAACGGGACGATCGTGCACTGGCCAAACGGAATCAAGGCAAAGGGGGAGGTCCGCTCGCAGTTCCATCATGTGATCGACGTCGCGGCAACTGTTCTCGAGGCTGCGGGATTGCCCGAACCCCTCAGCGTCCACGGCGTCCAGCAGATGCCGCTGCACGGCGTATCGATGGCGTACTCGTTTGATGACGGTAAGGCGGCCGAGCGCCGCGAGACACAGTACTTCGAGATGTTCGTGAACCGAGGCATCTACCACAAGGGCTGGACCGCAGTCACTCGCCACAGCATTCCCTGGGTCATGGTCGAGAACCCGCCCATCGACGACGACGTCTGGGAGCTCTACGGCCCCGACGATTGGACGCAGGCCCACGATCTGTCCAAGGAGCAGCCCAATAAGCTTGCAGAGCTGCAACGACTTTTCCTGATCGAGGCGGCGAAGTACAACGTCCTGCCACTTGACGACCGCCGCGGGGAGCGATTCAACGCCGACCTTGCCGGACGCCCGCAACTGATAAAAGGAAACTCGCAAATGTTGTTCGGCGGCATGGGACGACTTTCCGAGAACTCGATAGTCGTGCTAAAGAACAAGTCGCACGCGGTCACTGCCGAGGTGGCGGTGCCGGACACCGGTGCTGCAGGCGTGATCGTCGCCCAGGGAGGCGCCTTCGGCGGATGGTCCCTGTATTTGAAGGACGGCAAACCGGCCTATTGCTACAACCTGTTCGGCCTACAACTTTTCAAGGTCTACGGCGAGGAAGCAATCTCGCCCGGCGAGCACCAGGTCCGTATGGAGTTCGACTACGACGGCGGCGGACTGGGCAAGGGCGGTAACGCGAAGCTCTACGTCGACGGGGACAAGGTTGGCGAGGGGCGCGTCGACGCCACCGTGCCGATGGTCTTCTCGGCGGACGAGACAACGGATGTCGGCTCCGACAGCGGGACGCCGGTGACCGACGATCTCGGACCCAAGGACACGGAGTTCACCGGCCGCGTGCATTGGGTACAGATCGACCTTGGTAAGGACGCCGAAGACGCCGATCACTTGATTTCGGCCGACGAACGCTACCGGATCGCAATGGCGAGACAGTAGCCTCATAGCTCATGGCTGAGATTGACCAGTTGAAACACCAAGAGGACCAGAGGGCTCAGACACCACCTGGTCCGTCGCCCCCCGATGACATGGCTTGGGTGCCGGGGGGCACGTTCCTTATGGGATCGAACGACTTCTACCCGGAGGAGCGGCCCATCCACACAGTTGCGGTGGACGGCTTCTGGATGGACGAGCACCCGGTGACCGCATGGGAGTTCCGGCGCTTCGTGCGCGCCACCGACTATGTCACTGTTGCCGAACGACCGCCCGACCCAGCCGATTTCCCCGACGCGGAGCCGGACATTCTTGTGCCGGGCTCACTCGTCTTCCGCAAGACACCAGGCCCCGTGGACACTCGAGACGTGCGCAACTGGTGGGACTACGTTCCCGACGCGTCCTGGAGGCGACCCGCGGGGCGGGGGAGCACGATCAACGGACGCGATCACCACCCGGTCGTTCACGTTGCTTATGAAGACGCCGCCGCATACGCAACCTGGGTGGGCAAGGATCTGCCGACCGAAGCCGAATGGGAGTTCGCCGCGCGCGGCGGAATAGAGGGCGCGGTGTACGCCTGGGGCGATGAGTTTTCTCCGGGAGCGCAGTCGATGGCGAACACTTGGCAGGGCCACTTCCCGTGGGAAAACCTGAAGACGGACGGCTACGAGGGCACATCACCGGTCGGATCCTTTCCAGCGAACGGCTACGGCCTGTTCGACATGACCGGCAACGTGTGGGAATGGACGAGCGACTACTTCACGCCAGGGCATCCCGACGAGGTCGACAAACCGTGTTGTGTCCCGCGCAATCCGCGTGTCGCAACTCCGGACGAGAGCTTCGGGGTAGGACAGCCTGGTGCCCACATCCCACGAAAAGTGATCAAAGGCGGCTCCCATCTCTGCGCTCCCAGCTACTGCCTTCGCTACCGTCCGGCCGCGCGCCAGAGCGAAACGGTCGACACATCGACCGGCCACATCGGTTTTCGCTGCATCGTAAGGAACAACCAACCGCAAGAGAGATAGGAGTCGAATCATGACCGGCTTGGAATGGATGCTGATGAGCAGCTTGGGTGTCATCTACCTCGTTTGTCTCTTCACTGTTTGCGCGCTGACGTTTAGAAAGGGCCACGTCGCCCTCGGGATCTTTGGAATCGTTCTCCCATTCCTTTGGCTGATCGGAGCTGTGCTCCCACCGAAGCCGGGATCGTCCTACGAGCTTCAGCAGCGACGCGTCTGAGCGTCCAACAGAATCCAAACTGCTGAGCCGCGCGTGCACCCTTGCTCGATCACCGTTTCGGGGCCGAGCATTGCGAGAGTTGCGTCCATACACTGTGAGCCACGAGGTCGAGCGTCGGGATCGTCGGCCTGATCCTAGCTGTCCCATTCACAGTGATCGCGGTCACACCATCGGCCGTCTTCGATCGAGAGCATCTTGAGAATTGCTGCAGAACGAGCTGAGCCGACCGTGAAGAGCATGCTCCAGTGAAGCGACTCTAGGAATCTTCTGGGTGAAGACAGGCGATGACGCCGCTGGCATCATTGCCGCAAGTCGGAACGATGCGGTCAGGAAATATGACAGGAGGGGAATTATGCAGTGTATGCGCAGCTTTCGGAGATTCGGTCTTCTATCAATCGCGCTCCTCGTTGTGATCGCGGTTGCTGGTTGCAGCGACAACGGCGAAGGTGACGAGGGCAATGACGCCGCGGCATCGGGGTGCGATGAGGTGGACGCGTTGGAGGATTCGCTCACATCCCTTACGCAGCTAGAGCCGGTCGACGACGGGATGGATGCGTTGGAATCGGCCGCCGCCGAGGTGAGCACGGACTTGGAAGCCGCCGCGTCGGCGGTGTCGTCAGATCTGCAACCCAGCGTCGATGAGGTGCAGTCGTCGTTCGACGAGTTGGAAACGACGCTCGAGGGCATCTCGTCCGAGAGTGGCCTCGGAGCCGCAGCAACTGAAGTCGGCAACGCTCTCACACAGATCGGCACAGCACTGGAGGACCTCTCGGCAGAGATCGGTGAGAGATGCTAGACAACCGCTCATCCCTGGGCCGCCATCGATCGAGAGGCTACTCGAGGGTGGTGGCCCGACCAGCGAAGCCGACCGTGAAAGGCATGCTTGATTGACCTGACGGCGGAGATCTTGCATGAACGAGGGACGAGATGAAGGGCACCTCAGGCATCAGCATGATTCGCGAACGCATCGCTCGACTCCGGACCTGGTTGGAACGACTTCTCATCTGGCGCGTGTGGGAACGCATGCTCGAGATCGAGTTCGTCGACCGTAGCGTCGCCCTTGCCGGGAAGGCGTTCGTGTCGTTCTTCCCGCTCGTGATCGTGGTGGCTGCCTTCGCTCCCGAGCGCGCACGGGCATCCATCATCTCCACAGTCGCCACACGACTCGGTCTGCGGGGAGACTCCTTCTCGCTCGTTCAAGCGTCCTTCGCCTCATCGGACGACATCCGTAGGGCCACCGGACTGTTCGGCCTCGTGCTCACGATTTTCTTCGCGACCTCGTTCACGACGGCACTACAGCGTGTCTACCTCCGCGCGTGGCGACGACCGACGCACTCAGGGGCCGACAACTACTGGCGGGGAGCGACCTGGCTGGTGGTGGTGCTGGCGTCCTCGGCGCTGCTCGGCGCCTTGCGCGATGCTGCCGGAGAAGGGGCTGGCATCATTGTGTGGGCGATAGTGGCCCTGGCGGTCAACGCCGGGCTCTGGTGGTTCACTGCGTGGTTGCTCCTGCTCGGCAACGTCCGTGTTCGAGTGTTGGTGCCGACCGGCGTGATCACTGGTATCGCGATGGCAGGATACGCGCTGTCCGCCTCGGTCTGGATGCCCGAAGTTGTGGCGAGGAACGAAGCACAGTTCGGCTTCTTCGGTGTCGCCCTGGCGCTGGTGACGTGGTTCTCAGGCGCGGCGATCTGTATCCTGGTCGGTGCCTGCGCCGGCCCCGTCTTCGCAGAGGACACCGGTCGCCTCGGCAAGTTCATCCGCGGGGGCGAGGATCGGACCCTGAACGCCGGCGCCCCACCCGAGCTCCCGCCGCCGGCGCGCGATCTTGAGCTTCCGCGACGCGTTTCGGGTCGGCGAAGACGATTGACCGGTACTGAGCGACGTTCACGTGATGCTAGCCGGTTGAGTCCTGCAAGGCCTTTGAGAAGTAGGCAAGCGCGCTTCGCGTTTTGGTCTCTTGCTTGCCGTCGAGATCCACGCTGCGTTCGCTCAGGAACGCCCGTGTTTCCGCAGCAACATGGAACGCTTCGCCCGGTTGGCACTTGGTGGACAGCTCGAGAATGCGGGCCCCGCTGGGATAGCTCCAAAGCTCTACCGCGAGCTTTCTCGCGAAACCCTCAGGAGCGAACTTGAGCTTCATCACATTAATTGGGCCAAGTATCGAGAGGTCGTCCAGCTCAATGCCGTCGGGCGCGTGCGATCCAAAGAATGCCCTCTGTTGTTTCGAGAAGAGCTTACTGAGGGGGCGTCGGCCTCTGACTGACTCCTTAACCTTGCCGGCCGTAAGCTCTCTCTTGTAGGAAGCCGAGCAGACAAAGCCTCCTGGCATCGCGTCCACCTCGACACCGAAGTCTTCGGCCGCACGCAGCTCTTTAGAAAGCTCATTGGGAATGACGGGTCTGATCTTGATCACCGAGTCATCGGGTTTGGCCTGTGTCCGCCGGGCGCGGGCAACAACGCCATGCTCGTAGAGTTTCAGGTCCGGAGTGTCGAAAAAGAACACCTGGCGAACGCGGGCTTCGAGCGGATCGACGTCGAGGGCGGTCAGCGCCGAGTGGCGGTCACTCTCCGGTACGGTGAGTTTCAGCTCGACCGTGTCTGCGCCCTCGATGAGTCCAAGGAGATCCCGCAGCTCGTCGCCGGAAAGGCGAGGGTTGTCTTGGCGTGTCTCCACCATACTTGCGCTCCTTGAGTCGGTCCGGCGATTCTGAACACGCTCTCAGTCGAGCGGGGAACGCGCATCCCCCATTCAAGGGGATCACCTGGGTGAGGCTCGGACCGAGCCCCCTTCGAGGCGCCAATCGGATATTACTGCCGGTGCGTATCTATTGACTGCTGCCGATTCGTGGGTGGGAACCGGCGGCCTCTGGGACTCAAGGAATGAGTCGCGCGCCCGCGGGCCGTGAAACGCCTCCACGATGAGTAAAGTGCCGCTGGCGAGCGCCCATGTGCCAACGGAGTCGGCTCTTGTAGGGAAGGGATGACCATGTCGCGCGTGACGAAGAGACAAGCCGAACGTTGACGACGAGTGCGCGACGCCGTGGTCTTTGCGAGCAACACCCGACCTCGAGCTACTGAGGAGAGAATGGAATGAGTGAAGCGAGCACCCAAGGCGACGGTAAAGGGTGGATCGAGGGGAAGGACCGACAACTCGAGCTTCTTTCCGAAGCACCTCTAGTGCTGGGAACACCGACGAGCTTGCTTGCCGGACAGCGAATCACGGACAAGCACACCTTGTTCGTCCGCAACATCCAGGACTTGGCCGAAGGCCATACCCTCGAACCCCGGTCAATCGAGGGTTGGGAGATCGAGCTAGTTGGGTTGATCGATCCGTCGCGAGTCGTCATTAATGCGGAAGAGCTGCTCGAGATGGATCAGGTCGAGTACGAGATGGTGCTCCAGTGCTCGGGCAACGGCCGGTCACAATACGCCGACATTCCGGGGACGCCCTGGACTCAGGGTGGCGTGGGGAACGTCCGCTTCATGGGCGTCCCGCTCTCGGCGGTGCTCGAAAAGCACAACGTCAAAGTCGATCCCCAGGTGAAATACGTCACTGCCGAGGGCGAGGACCTGCCCATGGGGCGGGAGCTGCCGGACTTGGAGCACAGCTTGCCGGTGGCAGACGTCCTCGAAAAGAGCATTCTTGCTCTGAGGCTCAACGGGGAGGACCTGCCCGGAATTCACGGTGGGCCCGTTCGCCTGGTGACGCCGGGCTTCTTCGGCACCATGCAGATTAAGTGGCTCATGCGCTTGCGATTCGAGATTGCCGAGTCCACGTGCTTCTACCATGCTGACGAATATCGCGTCCCGCTGTCACCGGTCAAGCCGGGGGAGAGATTCAGATTCACGCTGGAGAACAGCAGACCGACTTGGTTCATTCGCCTGATGAGTTACATCCTCGATCCGCTGGACGGGGCGAAACTGAAGGCAGGCCCGGTCTCCGTCAGTGGCGTCGCGTACAACGATGGCTCGGCGCGCATGGAGTCGGTGATGGTGTCGTTCGACCGCGGCAGCAGCTGGCAACCCGCGGAATTCGAAGCACCCGAGAGCCCGTATGCCTGGTACCAGTGGACGACGCAGGCAGAGCTCGAGCCTGGCGTGCATGAGATCTGGTCGCGCGCCATCGATGCTCTCGGCCGCACCCAGCCACTCGATGGCGCCGTCTTCTGGAACCCGAACGGCTACGAGTGGACGGGTGTGTTCAAGACGAAGGTGACTGTGATCTGACAGACCACGGGAGTTTCAAGGAGCGATGTCGGTCTCAGGCGGGCAACGCTGGGTTTCGTCTCTTCGGCACGTGTTAGGGGGTCATGAGTTCATCACGAAAGTCATCCCGCGTGCGGGAGGGATGGTCCTCACACTCTGTTCCTCCAGGGCATCGACCAGGCTGAGGCGATCGGACCGGCATTGAAGGAGCGGACGGCGATCGAGATCAGCTCCGGAGTCGAGTTTGTCTCGGTGGCGCAAGCAGAGGACGCGCTTGCTGCAACCGACCCCTCCGATAGCGAGCGGATGCGATTTCGGAGTCGAGTTTGTCTCGGTGGTGCAAGCAGAGGACGCGCTTGCGGCAACCGACCTGTCCGATAGCGGGCGGGATGCGATTCTCGACGAGTACGAGGGCGCCCAGCTCGAGGCCCTAGCCTCGGGATGGCCCTGCTCAGCCTCGCTGTGGTCCTGACCTTGTTCGCGACGGGCGGCCTACCCACGAAACCATTGATTCCCATTGACGAAGGTCCGTGAGGCCGCATCAGTCCGAACGTTTTGTCTCTAGCTCGTCAACACCGAGAGGCCATCACCGATCATCTTCATTCCGATGACGAATGTTGCGAATTGCCGGATGAGGTGTTGATCAATCCAGGAGGGTGAAAGGATGCTAGAGGCTGGAGCATTCGGAGCACTCGGCGCGTCGGCTCTTCTCGTGGGGGCAGGGCTCACCTACTGGCTGCGACCGTCGCGTGTCGTAATTGGATGTGTGATGGCGTTCGGAGCCGGGACTCTCATCAGCGCAATCGCCTTCGAACTTGTCCTGGATACCCTCGAGATGGGCCGGCCGGTGCAACTCGCTGTCGGCCTCTCACTCGGTGCCCTCGCGTTCTTCGCGGGCGATTCATGGATCGATTCTCGCGGCGGTGCCGATCGAAAGCGGTCGACGGGTGAACAGGCGAGCGGCTCTTCCCTGGCAATCGTTCTTGGGACGCTGCTCGACGGTGTTCCCGAGTCGTTCATCCTCGGGCTCACTGTCGCAACCGGCGGCGGGGTGAGCGTTGCGTTCCTTGCCGCGGTATTCCTCTCCAACCTTCCGGAGTCAATGGCTGCGAGCTATGGACTCGACAAGGCCGGCTGGAAGAGATCGAACGCAATATGGATGTGGACAGCCCTTGTGGCCTTGTCGACCGTTTCTGCTGCCCTTGGGTTCGCGGTTTTCTCTGCTATGCCTACACTTGAAGCGGCTCTGGTCCAGGCCTTCGCAGCGGGTGCGCTTCTAACGATGCTTGCCGACACGATGATGCCGGAAGCGTTCGAGTTCTCAGGGAAGGCAGTTGGCCTCTTCACCGTGTTGGGCTTCGGGGTGGCAATCGCGATCTCCAGTTTGGAGTGACACTCCGCTCATCAGGTTGCCACATTGATTTGTGGCAGACGGTGTCAGCTGACCCGACGGCCTTCGGCGTGACGTAGACTCTCGCCGCCAGAGGTCGGCGACGCTGCCGGCCCAGTTTTAGTGAGGGGTGGGCTTATGTCGATATCCACGCGGGGTAAATGGCGCGGACGCACCGGTGTGCTTGCGGTCGCGGCCGTCTTATTGGTGGGCTTGTTGCCGGCGGCTCCGGCGGCGGCGGCGCCAACCCAGGCCGATTGCGACGGAAGGACAAACAATACCTATGCGAAGTTGCTCGAGTGTGTCCGAGTCGGCCAAGTACGTCAGCACCAAGCCGCGTTCCAGGCCATTGCCGATGAGAACGGCGGCACGCGCGCGGCGGGGACCTCCGGTTACGACGGGAGCGTCGACTATGTCGTGGAGACCCTAGAGGCTGCCGGCTGGAACGTGGAGCTCGACGAGTTCGACTTCACGTTCTTCCCACCGCCGGTCCTTAGGCAGCTGACACCCGTGGCGGCCACTTACGAGACCGGGATCTTCACCGGTACCGGCTTCGGAGAGGTCACGGGGAATGTCATTCCCGTTGACATCAACTTGGTGCCCCCACGCGCCACCACCAGCGGTTGTGAGGCCTCGGACTTCACGGGGCTTGACTTCAGCGGACCGGCCGATATCGCGCTGATTCAGCGCGGCACTTGCAACTTCTCGGTCAAGGCGATCAACGCCGAGGCCGCGGGCGCCGAGGCAGTGATCATCTTCAACCAGGGCGACACCCCGCTCCGGACGGACCTCATCACCGGCACCCTCGGTGGTCTCAACGTAGTGGACATCCCCGTAGTCGGTGCCTCGTTCGACAACGGTGTCGCCCTCTCACAGCCGGGCTCGACCGCGTTCGTCAACGTCGACGCACCGGAGAGCCGGCCGCAGGTTAACGTGATCGCCGAGCTTCCCGGAAAGAATGACGACAACGTCGTAATGGCCGGCGCCCACCTCGATTCGGTATTGCGAGGGCCTGGCATCAACGACAACGGTAGTGGGTCGGCGGCGCTCCTCGAGCTCGCCCAGCAACTCAGCAAGCTGAAGCCAGAGAACACGCTGCGCTTCGCGTGGTGGGGTGCCGAGGAGTCAGGATTGATCGGATCCACTGCGTACGTCAATGGCCTCAGCCAGGCAGAGCGCGATCGAATCGCCCTGAACTTGAATTTCGACATGATCGGCTCGCCCAACTACATCTTCATGATTTACGACGGTGACGAGTCCGGCTTCCCGGCTCCAGTGCCCGTCCCCGAGGGCTCAATCGCCATCGAGGACCTGTTCGAGTCGTTCTTCACGCTGTCGGATGAACCTTACGACGACGCCGAGTTCAGCGGCCGTAGCGACTACCAGGCGTTCATCAACAACGGGATTCCGGCGGGTGGTCTATTCACGGGCGCTGAGGTGCCCAAAACCGTCGAACAGGCAGCCATCTGGGGCGGCACTGCGGGGGCGCAATACGACCCGTGCTACCACCTTGCCTGTGACACGTTCGCTAACAACAACCTCCACGCGCTCGACGTGAACAGTGACGCGATCGCCTTTGCGGTGCTCACCTACGCGTACTCGACCGAGACGGTGAACGGCGTGGTGGGAGAGAAAGTTCCCGGCAAGTTCACCATTCCCGCTCCGGCGGGCCCAGAGGGGACTGTCGGTAGCGGAGGCGGAAGCGCTCCGCACCATGACGACGAAGGGTCCTAAGACTTCACTGTCGACACTTTGAGAGAGAGGGGCGGCCCACCATCGGCCGCCCCTCTTTTGTATGGAGGTCCCCAGAGCTGCGTCTTCCTTCATATGACAACACCGGTCTTGACCGGAAGGGCTCGCTCGGTCTCCCCTTCTGCTAATTGCCGGTAAAGCGTATTTCGCATCAATTTTCCAGTTTCTAGGATGGTGGCTAGGTCGGGAAGAGCTCACGGGACGAACCATGCGCCTGCGAAAGCGGGCGGCGAACCGGCGCTACACACAGCAGGGCGAAAGTCCGCAAATTGTGGAGGTACTTGAATGCGTCGGTTTGGACTCGAGATGGAACGCTTTACTGGGCAGTGCGGTCGGCTGCTGGCACTCGTCCTTGCGGTTTCCATGGTCTTCCTGGTGGCTTCGGCTTCGAGCGCAATGGCGAATCCCGAGGCTCCCGCCCCCACAATCTCGAGCGACAAGGATGACTACGCCCCGGGTGAAACCGTCACACTCAACGGTTCCAACTGGCAACCGGGTGAAGTGGTGCACATCACCGTTAACGACGACCAGGGCAGAACGTGGACCCGAGACTCCGTCGTAGCGGCCGACGATGTAGGGAACATCACCGACGAGTTCAACCTGCCGGACAATTTTGTCGCGGTCTATGCGGTCACCGCCACAGGACCTAATTCGGGAACGGCGACGACCACGTTTACCGATGGGAATGCCAAGGTCGGGGCGAACCTCGCCCCGGGGACAACATGGACGCTAACTGAGACCCTTTACCAATCGGGGTCAAACTGTACGGGGACTATCAAGAGTGGCCCTACAGCGGTCACCCTCAGTGGAACTCAGCAAGACACCGCGGGTGTAGGCAGCAGCGAGTCGCTGAAGCTCTCAGCCTCGGCGACTTCGTCGAGTGGGGGCTCCTTCTCCAACTGGACCGGTCCTGCCGGAAGCTTCATAGTGCTCTCGCCAGGTGTCATCTGTGTACAGGGATTTCAAAGTGGCAGCAGGGACTTCGTCGCCAACTATTTGACTGCACCCGCCAACTCAGCCCCGGTTGTTGCGAAGAACAATGCATCTATGACAGTCGGCGAGGGCCAGACTGCAACCAACAGCGGTACGTGGTCCGATTCAAACCCCGGTGACACGGTGACCCTGGGTGCCTCAGTTGGGACAATCGTGAAGTCCGGCACCAACGCCTCGGGGACCTGGACGTGGTCGTTTCCCACGAGCGACGGTCCCGATCAATCCCAGACTGTGACGATCACCGCATCCGATGGCACTGCGACGACCACAACGACCTTCGCTCTGAGCGTCGCCAACCTCAAGCCGAGCGTGACCCTCAGCGGTCCCGCGACGGCCGACGAGGGCGACACCAAGACCTACGACTACACGGTCACAGATCCCGGCACCGACACCTACACCAAGTCCATCAGCTGCGGCACCGAGGGCGACTTCGTGGCCGGCTCCGATGACGGCTCGAGCTTCCAGTGCAGCTTCCCCGACGGTCCCGCGAGCTCGACCGTGAGCTTCGAGCGCGACCGACTCCGACGGCGCCACAGACACCGACAACCAGAACGTCGACGGTGACGGTCGCAAACGTCGCCCCCACGGTCACCCTCAGCGGCGCAGACGAGCGCGAACGAGGGCACCACCCAGACCTACAACTACTCGGCGACCGACCCGGGCGACGACTCCCCGCTGGTCTGGACGCTTGACTGCGGCACCGAAGGGACCAGGTCAAACACCACCGCCACCAGCTTCGACTGCAGCTTCCCCGACGGCCCCGAGAGCTCCACGGTCTCGGCCAGCGCCTTCGACGGCAGCGACACAGGCAGCGACTCGATCTCGGTGAGCATCGCCAACCTCAAGCCGAGCGTGACCCTCAGCGGTCCCGCGACGGCCGACGAGGGCGACACCAAGACCTACGACTACACGGTCACAGATCCCGGCACCGACACCTACACCAAGTCCATCAGCTGCGGCACCGAGGGCGACTTCGTGGCCGGCTCCGATGACGGCTCGAGCTTCCAGTGCAGCTTCCCCGACGGTCCCGCGAGCTCGACCGTGAGCTTCAGCGCGACCGACTCCGACGGCGCCACAGACACCGACAACCAGAACGTCGACGGTGACGGTCGCAAACGTCGCCCCCACGGTCACCCTCAGCGGCGCAGACAGCGCGAACGAGGGCACCACCCAGACCTACAACTACTCGGCGACCGACCCGGGCGACGACTCCCCGCTGGTCTGGACGCTTGACTGCGGCACCGAAGGGACCAGGTCAAACACCACCGCCACCAGCTTCGACTGCAGCTTCCCCGACGGCCCCGAGAGCTCCACGGTCTCGGCCAGCGCCTTCGACGGCAGCGACACAGGCAGCGACTCGATCTCGGTGAGCATCGCCAACCTCAAGCCGAGCGTGACCCTCAGCGGTCCCGCGACGGCCGACGAGGGCGACACCAAGACCTACGACTACACGGTCACGGATCCCGGCTCCGACACCTACACCAAGTCCATCAGCTGCGGCGCCGAGGGCGACTTCGTGGCCGGCTCCGATGACGGCTCGAGCTTCCAGTGCAGCTTCCCCGACGGTCCCGCGAGCTCGACCGTGAGCTTCGAGCGCGACCGACTCCGACGGCGCCACAGACACCGACAACCAGAACGTCACGGTGACGGTCGCAAACGTCGCCCCCACGGTCACCCTCAGCGGCGCAGACAGCGCCGAACGAGGGCACCACCCAGACCTACAACTACTCGGCGACCGACCCGGGCGACGACTCCCCGCTGGTCTGGACGCTTGACTGCGGCGCCGAAGGGACCAGGTCAAACACCACCGCCACCAGCTTCGACTGCAGCTTCCCCGACGGCCCCGAGAGCTCCACGGTCTCGGCCAGCGCCTTCGACGGCAGCGACAGCGGCAGCGACTCGATCTCGGTGAGCATCGCCAACCTCAAGCCGAGCGTGACCCTCAGCGGTCCCGCGACGGCCGACGAGGGCGACACCAAGACCTACGACTACACGGTCACAGATCCCGGCACCGACACCTACACCAAGTCCATCAGCTGCGGCGCCGAGGGCGACTTCGTGGCCGGCTCCGATGACGGCTCGAGCTTCCAGTGCAGCTTCCCCGACGGTCCCGCGAGCTCGACCGTGAGCTTCAGCGCGACCGACTCCGACGGCGCCACAGACACCGACAACCAGAACGTCACGGTGACGGTCGCAAACGTCGCCCCCACGGTCACCCTCAGCGGCGCAGACAGCGCCGAACGAGGGCACCACCCAGACCTACAACTACTCGGCGACCGACCCGGGCGACGACTCCCCGCTTGTCTGGACGCTTGACTGCGGCACCGAAGGGACCAGGTCAAACACCACCGCCACCAGCTTCGACTGCAGCTTCCCCGACGGCCCCGAGAGCTCCACGGTCTCGGCCAGCGCCTTCGACGGCAGCGACAGCGGCAGCGACTCGATCTCGGTGAGCATCGCCAACCTCAAGCCGAGCGTGACCCTCAGCGGTCCCGCGACGGCCGACGAGGGCGACACCAAGACCTACGACTACACGGTCACAGATCCCGGCACCGACACCTACACCAAGTCCATCAGCTGCGGCGCCGAGGGCGACTTCGTGGCCGGCTCCGATGACGGCTCGAGCTTCCAGTGCAGCTTCCCCGACGGTCCCGCGAGCTCGACCGTGAGCTTCAGCGCGACCGACTCCGACGGCGCCACAGACACCGACAACCAGAACGTCGACGGTGACGGTCGCAAACGTCGCCCCCACGGTCACCCTCAGCGGCGCAGACAGCGCCAACGAGGGCACCACCCAGACCTACAACTACTCGGCGACCGACCCGGGCGACGACTCCCCGCTTGTCTGGACGCTTGACTGCGGCACCGAAGGGACCAGGTCAAACACCACCGCCACCAGCTTCGACTGCAGCTTCCCCGACGGCCCCGAGAGCTCCACGGTCTCGGCCAGCGCCTTCGACGGCAGCGACACAGGCAGCGACTCGATCTCGGTGAGCATCGCCAACCTCAAGCCGGCGATCGGGAACTTCCTGATTAGTGGTTCGGGCGGAGTGGCGTGTGTGAGCAATGTCGTTGCCGTTACCTTTACGGTTTCCGATCCAGCAGATGAGTCACATGACGCGATCACCGGCACTATCAATTGGGGCGACGGGACCTCGACGCCGATCTCCGGTCGCACCGTGACCAAGACCCACACCTACAGCGCCGGCACTTATGCACTGACCGCAACGGTCAATGATGGCGACGGCGGCAGTGACTCGGTCGGTGGTATGGGCAACGTCTCGCTGCTCTACACGACGAGCGGTTTCATGCAGCCAATCAACATGGACGGTTCGAGCAACTTCAAGATCGGAAGCACGGTCCCCGTGAAGCTCAAGATCTTCGATTGCTTGGGAAACCAGGTGACGACTCTCAGCCCAACGGTTCACCTCAAGAAAACAGGCGCCGCGGCGGGCACCGTAAACGAAGTAATTTCCTCGAGCGCCGCCGACAGTGGCAATACGATGCGGCATACCGGCGACTCGTACATGTTCAACCTTTCCACCAAGCGAAGCCAGTTCAACGCCGGACAGGACCTCACACAAGGACGTTATGAGTTGACCGTCAAGCATCCGCTAATTGCGGATGTCGGAGTCCAGTTCGATCTGAGGAAGTAGGCGCCTGGGGGCTCTGCGAAGGCGGAGTCTCCAGCCTTAAAGTCGTGCCCCACTCAGTTTGGTTGGGACACTCCGCAACTAGCAGGATCTTTATCCGGTCAGGACATCGCTCGAGATTCGACGCGTTTCCAAGGCCCGAACCCGTTCTGGACCCCGCTGAGAGCCGGGGCTAACTGCGGATAATGTCTCAGCAACACGTCGACCATGGTGGAGTTGCCGACCCAGTCGATGCCCTCTTGTGTATAAACCTCCGGCTTGTAGTCGATCGTGAAGAAGCGGTCGCTGTTAAGTCGTCGCGACGCCATAAGGATGAACACTCGGAAAGCCGTGTCGCTGAACCCAAATCCCTTCGGAAGAGGCTCCGCGTAGAGACCGATCATTAGATCGAGTCTTTCGATGTCTCCACCGTAGATGCTGCTCAACTCCTCCGCTCTTGCTTCATCCTTGGTCAGGTCCTGGAAGGAGTCCGCGGGTTTGAGGTGCCACAGCCTACGGAAGTCGTTGTAGCGGGGAACACCACGCTCGCGCGTACGCATGACGTCGACAGCTGCAAGGTCCATCTTGGTTCCATCAGGTCGCTCAAAGGTTTGGAGAAATCGAGGGTAGTTGTGAAGGGTGATGGCCCCCGGGTGCGCGATCCCAAATGAGTACAACGCGTTCGCCATCCCTATCTCTTCGATGCGGGTGCGGGTTTCGAGTGCTCCGACCTCACGGAAGCTTCTCTCCTGCAGCAGGCGGTCGTCCTCGACCGAGCGGAAGGTGAAATCGTCGGGCAGAAGGGGATGCATGCGGTAAACGGCAACGAACTCCTCCGTGAGCGAGTAGGGCACTCCAAAGTGTTTCGTTGGGGCCCCCGGAATGCCGCTGAGGATCTCACTCGATCCGAGCCGTCCGAAGCGCTTTCTGAAACGCTCGCCCATCAGCCCCCACCAATTCGCGTTCATTGCCAGCTGAGTTGTGGGATGGGCAATGATTCCCGGCGTCCACTCGACCGTGTGAATCTTGGCCATCAGCGCCGCATTGATCAATCGTGCATGGTCGTAAAGCTTCTGATCCGACCAGGTTGGGTAGGCACTACGTAATCTTTCGCAGATGGCGTTGTGCTCGAGCGAGAAAAGCGTGTGAAGCAGGCCAAGGCCGATCCAAAAGTTGCCCTGCGCCCCGGTGAGGTCGAGTCCTTCTTCGAGATCCTTGGGAAGCAAGCCAGTGGAGTCGATCCGCAGTTTCCCGTCCTCGTGCGCGCGTAGCTTGTCCGTGAACTCGCGCCTACTCCCGTAGATCTGCGAGCCGTCCCACCAGTGACTGTCGTCGGTCACGTATGTGGGAGGTGTTGCGTCGTCGAGATCCGAGGTGGGGTCTCGCCGTGTCCTTTGAATCTCCATGGGATCCTCGGCCCATTCATCGCCTTCGTCGAGCTCGATCCTCCAAGGGTTTTCCGGCTCGTTCTTGCCGTGGCTGAACCAGTCGTGGACCTCGAACTGTAGCCATGCACCTGCGAGAACATTCAGTGTCGTGGCGGGTATGAACTCGTTTCGAGTCAACAGCCGCCGGCTGATCAGACGAGGATTTGGCTCCAGGATGTCGGGCTCTTTCTCCGGGTGCGTGGCTCCAATCGGAACGTTGCGCCCGAATCGGCTGCCGATGCTCCCCATCGCCGGGTCACCAAGATCGTTGTAGCTGCCGTCGATGGTACGCGTTCCCGTGTTTTCGGGCCGTTCCTTTTCCCTCACCACTTTTTCGGTGGGTGAGGTCGTATCCGTGTCGTAGAGGTTTTTCTCACGATAGAGATTGCGTAATCCGGCAAGGGTAAAGATCCCCAACGGCCGCCACATGCGATCCCAATGGAATCGGTTGTCGAGCGCATTGGCGGACTTGGTCCACATCCGAGCAAAGAAACCTGCCATCTCTGGACTCCTTCTCGCTACGCTGCCTCGTTCCACCAGTTCGTGGATGCGATCGCCTCCCCCGTCCGTGATCGGCTCGCCATGTCCAACGCCGACGACGTTCGGGTCGAGCTTGGCCATGAGACTAAGTGAGTCGGCGTGCTGCGTCCGGTTCAGATTGAACGCTTTCCAGCCGGCGCTGAAATCAGGCCAGGTCGCTATTGCGTCCCCCGCGATCAGCAGCCGTCGCTCCGGCCAGTGGAACGCGAGGTGACCGGGTGAGTGCCCAGGGGCATGCAATACCTGGAGCGGCCCGACGTGGTCACCATTGCCGACCACCTTGTCGACCGGACATGGCGGGTGTTTGCCGATCCCCATCGCCAGTCCGAACTGCAAGTGATAGACGCGCAACGGATGCGCAGGTTTGAGCGACACCGCCTGAGCCTTGCGCTGCCCCCCGATGATGTCAGCCTCCCATTCGTGACTGTAGACGGTAGCGCCGCTCTGACGCTTGAGCGCTGCAGCTCCGCCGAGGTGCGAGCGGTGTCCGTGAGTCAACACGATGTGTTTCAGGTCCGACGCAGAACGGCCCAGCCCTTTTATCTCTTCCAGGACGCGATGGCCATCGGTATCAAACAAGGTGTCGATGAGCGTCAACTCGGTGCCGGTGTCAATGAGGAACGCGTGTACGCGGCCCCCTTTTTGTTGCCCCATGCTGTGAACACCGGGTGCGATCTCCATGTGGTCGTCCCTTCGAACCCGATCACGATGGCCGGTAGCCGACCACCCTCACCCGAATAGCTTCCCCGCTTACGGCTCGATGTTCTGGTTCATGTGGAACAGGTTGTCCGGGTCGTAGTTCCGTTTGACCTCGATGAGTCGGTCGTAAGTCGCGCCGTAGTTGGCGGGAACACGGTCCTCATCGTCCGCAGACATGAAGTTGGTGTACCCCCCCTCCTCTGAGTGAGGAGCGGTGGCGGCGGAATAGGAGCGGACCCACTCGATGTTCGCGTCGTTGTCGGCCGGATCCGGCCACATCCCTGCGATTACTGTTGCGAAGTTCGCATCCCGGTGCCCGAACGCGGTTTCGTCGGCACCGACCTTGTGGCACGCACCGTTGATGGGGTAGATGTGCATGGTCGAGTTGACGGCCGGGACCTTGGCTCCGTGTTCAAGATGCGCTTCGATTGCCGCGTCGGTCAGCTCGGTCACGAAGTTCGCCTTCCAATAGTGCTGCAATCCCGGGGGCACCAAGCCGTCGAATGCCGCGTTAAGCATCGGGTACGGCATTGGACCGACGTGCTCGGCGACGATCGGAGCGACATCGTGGAGTGGCTTGAGCGCGTTCTCGCCACTCTCGAGGGGCCCTGCCCAGCAGGCAACGAATGCTATGAACGTGTCGCCGTGTCGGTCCTCCGGGATGAACGGCAGCGGAGGGGCTATCTGGTAGGCAGGGAAACCGCCAAATTCCTCGGGCGCGTCCGCGATGAATTCCCGGTAAAAGCGTAGAAGTTCCCCCGCGTGCTCGAGCTCGAAGAACATGGGACCGCCATAGATGTCCTTGACGGGATGCAACTCGTACTCGAACGAGGTCACGACACCGAAGTTGCCGCCTCCGCCACGGAGCGCCCAGAATAGATCGGCGTTTTCATCTGCGCTGGCAGTCAGTACCCTGCCGTCCGCCGTAACGACGTCGGCCGAGATCAGGTTGTCGCAGGAGAGACCGTAGCCACGTGCGAGATAGCCGATGCCGCCACCCAGAGTGAGACCTCCGATTCCCGTCGTGGAGATGATCCCGCCGGTGGTGGCCAGCCCGAAGGCATGCGTCGCGTGGTTGAAGTCACCCCAGGTCGCTCCACCCTCGGCGCGGGCCGTCCTGTTCTTCTGGTCCACACGCACACTCTTCATGAGTGATAGATCGATGACGCAACCACCGTCGTTCGTGCCAAATCCTGGCACGCTGTGACTCCCGCCCCTCACGGACAAATCGAGCTCAGCCTCGCGAGCGAAATTGACGGCAGCGATTACGTCGGCGACACCCGAGGCGCGCACCACGCAGAGAGGGCGCTTATCGATCATCGCGTTGTAGACGCGGCGCGCCTCGTCGTAGGTCGGATCTGCAGACGTGATGACCTCGCCCCGGACAAGCTCGCGGAGATCATCGGTAGTTGACTTGGTCATTTTCGAACTCCCTTCCTCGCCGAAGACAACGTCGCATTACTCGGGCGAAAGAGCAACCTGGTTTTGATTGGTCACGGCATGCGCCCCGACCTCTTCATGGGTGGACTCAACCTTAGGGTCAATCACCCAAGGCCGTCGAGGCTTCGTATAGGAAAGGGTGGATGGTGACGGGAGTCGATTGCCACCAGCCTCCCGTCACCATCCGACAATGTCAGCGACGCGATCTGACCACCACGCGGCCATCCATGAACCCGCCATGGACCACGCAGAGGTAACGCAGGCCTTTGTTCGATGTCGGTCGGGTGAAACGGAGCGTGTAGGGGGACTCGCCGACGTCGATGTTGCCGAATAACCCCGAGCTGTCGAAGTCCTTTCGACGATGTCGACTGTCGCCTCGCATCTCTGCGAAACGAGCGCTGATGTCGAACTCGAACTGGCTGGGGTTATTGCAGAAGGGCGGACCTTGCAGTTCTGGCGGGTTGTCCGGTCCCGGTCCCGCGTCTCCGTCGGGATCACAAACCGGTTGTCCCCCCTCATTACTTGAGATCATGCGCCCCTTGTCGAAGGGGAAGGTCACGGAGTGATCCTCGTACATCAACCCGCTCGAGTGCCAACGAACCCGCTGACCCTTGCGGATCACCAGCTTTTGGGGGTAGTTGGCGAGCAGCGCAAAGCCGTCTGCGTCGTATCCGGCGAAGGCGTCCCACACCACTCCGCCATCCCTGGTGACGTGCTTGGACTGGCGCTTCGAGAGCTTGTTGTGCAGGGCCGCGGCCGACTCCGCGTCCCGGGCTCGCGCTCGCATTTTGCGCGCGTCGATCTGTTCTTGAGTCGTTTCAGGATCGCCACCGGGAACCACCTCTATCCGCATACGCATCTCCGGGTGGATCAGACAAATGACTTGAGTGACATCCCCAGGGGACCCATCGATCGTCGCCGAGAACCGGGGACTGTCCACGAATGCCCCCGAGTTGACGACCGTGGAGCCGTCGTAGTCACAGGGGTTGGCAGCAGTTCCGCAGGTGGGATCGCTCGGGAATATCGTCTGATTATTGAACTTGTAGGCCGAGTCGTCGGGATCGGAGCTTGCCAGAGAGAAGGGCTTGTCGATCCCCCCGGCGTTCTGGGATGCCCACTGATCCCCGTCGACGTTCGCGGGCATCAGAGTGGCGGTGTGGAAGCCGGCTAAAGTGAACCTGACGGTGGTCCCGTCATGCACCCTGAGGTTCCCTCCATAGAAACGCATTCCATCCGCGGGAGCGCCGGAGGAGCCCAAGAAACCACCGACTTGAACCCTTAGTACCGACTGTGCTTGAGCACTCATCGGTCCTGCCAGAAGCCCGCTTGCCATTATCACTGCGAGCAACGCGGCGACGCGACGCAGATGCTTTACCAAGGTCTGTACCTCCCCCTCTGCCGCCGCCACGGCCATCCACCGGAGACATTGACCATCCAAGCCCAGCTCTTCAGCGGCGTCAATGCACTTGGCTGGAGGAAAGCGGAACACACTCCCGACCAAGCTCTCGGAACCGGCAACCCACACAAAACGCTTCCCAGCATCCAAAAAGGTGGGGCGTTGTCTATCCATGACTCAGTGTGTGGGCTCGACCTGATTCCTGGACGACGTTGCATTTCGTGTTGTATACAGTCCTGAATCCCTGGGCCGAGCTCTGTGGTGGTCGACCCGCCGCGCCGTTGAGAGGGAGGATGACCAAAAGGGCTGGTGAGGTGTGGAAGGAAGAGCTCGATGCGCTCGGCGATCCTGATCGGGGGCCCGACGCGAACTCCGTGACGCCCGCCGACACAACTCCGCGTCAGTCGACCGGTGCCGGTATCCAGATCAGCGGACTGACTAAGACCTACGAACGCGTGACACGCAAGGAGATCGTGCGCACTCACGCCCTTAACGGCGTCGATCTTCACGTCCGCTCCAAAGAGTTCGTCTCCCTGATTGGTCCGTCGGGCTGCGGCAAGACGACCGTGCTCAAGATCATCGCAGGCTTGCTGTCGCCTACGAAGGGCGAGGTTCTGATCGAAGGCCGTCGCGTTACGGGGCCCGGCACCGATCGCGCGACGGTCTTCCAGTCCCCAGGCCTAATGCCTTGGAAGAGTGTCGTGGAGAACGTGATACTGGCGCTGGAGTTCGCCGAGGTCCCCAAGGCGAAAAGACGACAACGAGCGATCGATTATGTCGACTCGGTCGGTCTGAGAGAGTTCCACGACCACTATCCGGCCGAACTCTCGGGAGGCATGCAGCAGCGTGTTGGGATTGCACGTGCCCTCGCGATCGAGCCGCAGGTGCTACTGATGGACGAGCCGTTCGGAGCACTCGACGCGATGACCCGCGGCCAGATGCAGACTGAACTTGTTCGCATCTGGGAGCACGAGCGACGCACGGTGCTTTTCGTCACACACTCGATCGATGAGGCGATCCTCCTGTCGGATCGGATCATGGTGATGTCCGACGGCTCGATCCGCGAGGAAGTCAACGTCGATATCGATCGCCCGCGTTCAAGGGAGGACCTGCTCGAGGATAGAAAGGCAATCGACCTGAGACACAAGCTAATCGAGTTGCTGTAGGCAGGAAGGAGGGAAGCTCTTGGCAGCAATCGTTGAGAGGGAACAGATCCCACTTTGGGTTGGCATTCGCAAGGAATTCATCAGCTATGAGCGACTTGCGCAGTTCGGGTTCATCGTCGCGATCCTCGTCGCCTGGGAGATCATGGGCCGCCGACTCGGCGACTTCTTCCTGGCGCCGCCCAGCTCGCTGTGGAGCGCGACCGCCGAGATCGTGGAGTCAGGCGACCTCAGGCGCGCGACCCTCGACAGCCTCTACTCATTGTCGGTCGGCTTCGGTATTTCAGCCGTGGTCGGCATCGGCCTCGGCTACCTAATGGGTTGGTACAAGCCGGTGGCAAAGGTGATGGACCCATTCGTGAACGCATTCTACGTTATTCCCGTCGCAGCCCTGGTTCCGGTCATCATCATATGGTTCGGCCTCGCCGACACCTCGCGAATCATCGTCGTGATCATGTTCTGCGTTTTCGAGATCCTCGTGAGCACATACACGGGCGTGAAGAACGTCGACCCGATGCTGATCGACGTTGGTCGTTCGTTCGGCGCAGGGCGGTTCGATCTCTTCCGCAAGGTTGTGTTCTTCGCGTCGCTTCCGTACATCTTCGCCGGTCTACGCATGGGTGTTTCACGTGCAATCAAAGGGATGGTGGTTGCCGAGTTGCTCTTCGCAGTGACGGGACTTGGTGGCGAGATCCAAACGGCAGCGAACTACTACCGCACCGACATCGTCTTCGTGTACGTGCTCGTCATCGCCCTGCTAGGTGTCTTGATGGCGGGACTTATCCAGTTCATCGAACGTTTGGTTACACCTTGGAGGCAGGAACGGTCTGTTTGACGCAACGTCGGGACATAGAGAGGAGAGGGAGATGAGACGTTACCGAAAGGCGGCGTTGCTACTCGGGCTAATGCTGATTGCTGCAGCATGTGGAGGTGACGATGGCGCCGAGGGTGGGGCCGGGGAAGGCAATGGCGGCGGCACCGAGGGCCTTCGGGTCGCGTACGCTTCTGATCTCGATCCGAACGACATCTCCGATCAGTTTGGGATCCAAGCCGCAGGAGCAGAGGTAGTCGAACTGAACGAGGACAGTGCGGTCATCGCCGGGCTCATCCGTGGCGACGTGGACGTTGGCAACATCGGTCTGACCGAGGCAATCAAGGCCGCACAGACCGGCGTTCCAATCAAGTTGTTCTATGTCTCACAGAAGCGTTTCGAGTTCGTGATGGTCTCCCAGGAGGAAATCAAGACCTTTGATGATCTCGCAGGCAAGAAGGTCGCGTACCATGCGCCGGGCTCAGGCACCGAGATACTCCAGCGTGTGCTCGTCCGTCAACATGACCCGGCCCTCGAAGACGAGATCGAATGGGTCGTCCTGCCGGAATCACCGAACCGAGCCTCGGCCATGATCGCGGGCGAGATCGATGCGACGTCGCTTGAGTTCGCAGACGTGCTCACGCTGCAAGAGGAGGGCAACTTCAACATACTCGGCTACTGGAGTGACATCGAAGGGCCAAGCGCTGATGCAATCTCGACGGTCTGGGTCGCAAGCGAGGAGTACTACGTCGATAACCAGGAGACGCTCGCTGAGTTCGCGACTCATCTGCAGGATGGTTACGACACGTTCTACGAGGACAAGGACGCGTGGATTCAACTAGCTTCGGAGACCGTGGACGTCGACGAGAACCGTCTGAACCAGTCGTACGATTTCTACCTCGACTCAGAGATGTACCCGGTTTCGGGTGAGCCGGCGCTCACGCCCGAGCTCTGGAAGGAGATGGACGAGTTCTTCATTCAGATCGGTGAGTACGAGGATCCAGCGAGCGACGAGATCGTCGATTACGAGATCATTGAGCAGGCATCGGGCGGTTGATCGAAGCTAACGCCAACGTACGCCGCGGCTCGCGGGGGATGGCCGCAACCATCCACCCGCTTGCCGTGGACGGCGGCCTAGATTGGCGGGCGTACGTGGCACCGCCGCAAATGCGTCTGGGTGATCTGCCAAGGCGAGAGCGATCTGGCGGAGCGACGGATCCGTGAAGGACTGCAGTGTCGAAGCGAAATGAAAAGCGTCTCGCAATCTTCGGTCTCGGCGGGGTCGGTACCGCCTTGTTGGAGCTACTAGCGGAGCGCCGCCCGGCACTGCGATTGACGGGGATCGCCGACTCGCGGGGGGTACTCGCGGGCGACCTCAATCCGCGCGACGTGCTCGCGGTCAAGCGTGCTGGATCGTTGCCTACTGAAGTGCCTCGCTCCGACCTACTGAAGATGGCAGACCCGGACGTAGTGGTGGACGTGATGTCGTGTGACCCGCACACTGCCGAGCCGGCGCTATCGGTGATCCTCGAGGCGTTCGAGCACGGGGCGCACGTAGTGACCGCCAACAAGACGCCCCTGGCTCGCTTCTGGTCGGACATCCGAGGCGCGGCGGAACGCGCCGGCAAGCGGCTCGGCTACTCGTCCGCCGCGGGGGCCGCCCTTCCGGCGGTCGCTGTAGCACGCTCGTTGGCGCGCGTGGACGAGGTCACGGCGTTCGAGGGCGTACTTACGGGAACGACGACCTTCGTTCTCGATGAGATGGCCAAGGGGGTGTCGTTCGACGATGCGGTTCGTAGCGCCCAGGAGGAGGGCATTGCCGAGCCTGACCCGACGGTCGACGTGGGTGGTTGGGACACGGCCGCGAAGGTAGTAATCCTGGCAAATACCTTGTGGAACACGCACCGCTCGATCAGCGATGTGGAAGTGACTGGGCTAAGCGAGGACGTCCTGCCGGTGCGTGAGGGACGACCGACGAGGGTACTCGGTCGCGCGCGACGCGAGGGGGGCCAGGTTGTCGAGCCGGTGCCACTGGCCGCGGATCACCCGCTTGCGGCCCTCAAGGGACGCGATAAGGGGGTCGTGTTCTTCGGCCCTGCGATCGGACATGTGATGGTGGCCGGCGGGAGGTCCCACGCGAAAGGCGCGGCGGCGGCTGTGCTCGGCGACGTCCTCGAGCTTGCTGGAGAACGATGATGGCGGAGCGAAACGCCTTTACCGACGCGATTGTCGGGGGCCTCCTAGAAGGCGGGATCGAGAGCTTCGTTTACGTGCCGTCGTCACACGTGGCGCCAATGATCCGCGGCCTACTCGAGCGCGGCATTTCCGGCCACCTCGCGAACCGGGAGGACGAAGCCGTTGCCATCACCGGCGGGATGATCCTCGGTGGGGTCCGAACCGCCCTCTTGGTACAGGACAACGGGTTCGGCAACGCGCTGACTGTTCTCACCACCTTCGCCAAGGCGTACCACGTGGGCCTTCCGATCGTGGCGAACACGCGTGGCGGCCTCGGCGAATACAACGCGATGATCCACACCTTCTCCGAGGCAGTCCCGGAACTGCTAAGCGCAGCCGGTATTCGTGTGGACTCGTTGCAACCCTCTGATCCACCACCTGTATGGCGTGCGACGAGCTGTGCTGCCGTCAAGCTCGCGAGCGACACACATCGCCCGGTCGTCGTTCTCGCTGACGTGATGCACCCGGCCGGCGAGGCGATGTCGTTATGAAGCGGATCCAGGCTCTCCGCGCGATCGACATTGCATACGCGGACCGGCCGCTCGTCGTCACGTGCGGTGCGACCGCACGGGAGTTAGCGAGCGTCGGGAAGCGCGACAACCATCTGTACCTATTGGACTCGATGGGGGCGGCCGGACCGGTCGGTCTGGGGCTTGCCTTAGCGGATCGCGGCCCCCTGGCCGCAATCGAGGGTGACGGCTCGCTCCTCATGGGCTGTTCGGTGCTGCCGTCGATTGCATACCTGCGACCGAAAGGCTTCGTGTTGATCGTCCTCGACAACCACGTACACGCATCCGCCGACTCGTTTCCAACACAGAGCGAACGTGTTTCTCTTGCGGCGCTGTGCCGCGGCGCGGGCCTCCAGACCGTGGAGTGTGCCTCCGGCGACGACCTTGCCGATCGGCTGCGCGAGGCGCGCCGCGCAAGCGGATATGAACCTGTGGCGCTTGTGGTGGAGATAGAGCCCGGCAATGAACCCGAGGTGGCGCTGCTTTTAGACGACCCGGTATTGATCAAGGATCGCTTCGTCAGAGCCATGGAGGCCATGCCGTGACGTTCAGATTTAGCAACGCCGAGCTCGTGGCGCGTTCTGACCGCGCTCGAACCTTGATGGACAAGGCAAACCTGGACGCCTTGCTCGTGACGGGGGACTTCAGCGCAGGGATGAACTACTACTACTTGAGCGGCCACCTCCCGCGCGACTACCAACTGAACTTCTCCCGCCCGCACGCCATGGTTTTACCGCGCGATGGGGACGCCTTCCTGCTGGTATACGGGGTAAACGAGGAGAACGCCCGCGAGATGTCGTGGGTCGAGGACGTGAGCGCCTACTCACCACCGTTCACCGGCCGGGCCCTTGCCGAGGCGATCCGGGAGCGCGGACTCGGGAGCGCGCGGATAGGAGCCGAACTCGGCGTCGACCAGCGAATCTTGATGCCGGTCGCCGAGTTCGACGCGCTGCGTACTGCTCTCCCCGATGCTCGTTTCGTGGACGGCGCCGACGTCCTGTGGGACCTTCGCATGATCAAGGGAGCCGAGGAGGTCGAACTGATCCGCGTGGCCGACCGCATCAACGATGTTGCCCTTCGCCGCACGTTCGAGACCGTCCGTGGCGGCGACAGTGAAGCGGACGTGGCACGCGTATTCGGCTCTGCGCTGGTCGAGGCCGGCGCGGTGCGTCCGCCCTACGGCCAGGTTCTGATCATGTCGCAGGCGAAGTCGAGGGAGCTGGGTCACCGGGCCCGCATGCTCGGCCCATCTGCGGAACACAAGCTCGCGCCGGGGGATCTCCTCTTCATCGACTCGGGCGCGGTCGTGTCCGGGTATTGGGGAGAGTTCAACCGTATGGGGGTGGTTGGGGATCCGACCGAGAGGCAGACGAAGCACCACTTCGCCATCCGCACGATCGTCACACGCTCGGTCGACGAGGCCCTGCGGCCGGGCCGGACGTTCCGGCGGGTAATCGACGACATGGCGAGCTACTACCGGGACCTCGGCTATCCGGAAGAGCAGTTCGCCAACTATCTCGGCCCTCCGTTCATGCACCTATGCCACGGGATTGGCCTGGCGTCGAGCGAGCCACCGTTCGTCCGCTGGGACAGCGACGACGTGCTTGAGCCGGGCATGGTGCTGTCGTGCGAGGCGTACCTGCGTGACGAGGGGATGACGTACGGCTCCGAGGAGGACGTGCTGATCACCGACACTGGTTGCGAAGTCCTTTCGATGCGTGACACAGGGTTGTTCGTCCTCGGCCAATGAGCGAGCACCCCTTCGCAGGGCGGCTCACCCGCGTTTTGAGCCAAGAGGACGTCCGATCGCTGCTGAGCATCGATGAGGCGACCGAGGTGCAGCGCCGTGCCTTTCTCGGCATCGCGCGCGGAGAGACAGCCGCCGCACCGAACTCGTGGCTTCGACTCCCGGGGGAGCGGCGCGGCTGGCTGAAGCTCCTTGCCGGCTACGACGCGACCGGACACGGCCTCGGGGTAAAGGTGCTCGCGCGGTTCCCCGAGAACCCGCCGGGCGCGAACCTCGGGTCGCTGCTTCTCCTATTCGACGATGCGAACGGGTTCCCGCTCGCCGTCATGGACGGGGTTTACATCACCGCAGCGCGGACCGGTGCAGGGGCCGCGCTCGCAACCGAGGCGTTCGCGCCGAATGCCACGAGTGTGGGGCTCGTCGGAACCGGCGTGGTGGCGTGGTACTCGTTGCTCGCGATGACGCGCGCCTGCCCTCGCATCGAGAGCCTGAAGGTTTTCTCGCGCTCGGAGCAGCGCCGAACGGAGTTGGCGGCTCGCTGTGCGGGCGAGCTCGGCCTGCAAGCTAGTCCCGTGCCGACGGTTGACGAGGCGGTCGCGGACGTCGAAATAATCGTTACGGCCACGAACTCTCCCGAGCCCGTGCTCTTCCCACATCACCTATCGCCCGGCGTGCACCTGAACGCGATGGGGATACGCACGGAAATCGATCCGGAGACTACGGCGGCATGCGTCGTCATAGGGGACGGCCGCGAGGAGTCGATCGGCGACGGGAAGTTCTCGGTCGCGATTGCGGCCGGCGTTGTCACCGCGGACCATCTCGGCCCGGAGCTCGGCGCCGTTCTGGACAGCGGGCGCCCCGCGACCGTGGGAAAGCCGACCATGTTCGACTCATCCGGCGTTGCGCTGCAGGACGTAACGTGCGCGCGGTACGTGTGGGAGCGCGCCGAGCAGGAGGACGTCGGCGTGTTGGTCGACATCGTTGTCGGAGATGTGCTCAGCTAGCGCAGAGGCGCTCGATCGCATGGCCGTACGCGACAGCCGCGGCTTCGCAGTCGCCGAGTGCCACGGCATCGCTTCCGACAAGGCTTGCCCCGGCGAATCCCCTTTTGCCCGGCCCGTACATCGGCGTCGGAATTCCCTTTGAGCATGCGTAACCCGCGTCGAAAGCGTTCATTGACCAGAACGTCTCCGCAGGCCGCCGCCCGGCGCGTTCCGTCCCCTCCAGGAGTGCCGCGACGATGAGCGTGTCCTCCGCGACGGCGGCCGGCAACATCGCGACGCCCTGGTCGACCTCGACGCCGTCGATGGCAGAGAGGTGTGAGCGTACGCCGTTCACTGCGGTCTCCGGAGTCTCTTCCGGCAGGAGACGCCGGTCTACAACGATCCGAACTTCCTCGGGGATCGTGTGTGGAGCGACTGGATAGCACGCGAACAGGTACGGCGTCGCAGTAGCAGGGCCGAGCTGCGCGTTGTCATCCGGCAGGGGAGCCTTGCGTAGCGCCACGATAACGTCGGCGGCCGTCTCGATGGGGTTCTTGCCGAGCCATGGCTGGCTCGAGTGTGACGAGGTGCCCTTCACGCGCACCTCGATGTCCACCCGGCCCCGATTCCCCAGAGACACCCGCAGGTCCGTGCCGAATGCAACGATGCCGTGCTCGGCTGTGATACCGAGGTCGTCGAGTATCCGCGTCGAGCCGCCATGTGAGCTGCGGCCCTCCATGTTGACAGTGAACCAGACCGGCTTCTTGAGCGTGTCGGGACGAGCGCGCAGCGCGGCGAGCGCTGCCGCCATCGGACCCTTGTTCTGCGTCGCGCCTCGGCCCAATACAGCCTCTCCGTCCAGTCCGAAGGCATTGCCGTCGACGATGCTCCCGTCCTCCCCCTCCATCAGGTTTGCGTGCTGCGACACTATGTAGGTCTGGATCAGGAGCCCGTCGTCACCTTCAGGGCCAAAACGGACCGCCACGTCGCCGAGGTCGTGCCGACGAATCTCGTTGGGTTGCATCGCTTCGAGATGAGGCATGACGATGTCGTTAACGACGGCGATGATGTTGGGATCGCCCGGCGCGATCTCTGTTTCACCGAGCGGAACCTGCGTGTCCGCGCGAAGCAGCTCGATGAGAACAGAGCGCAACCAGCTCATGACTGAACCAAGCGCGGGATGAGTTCCTCGAGGCCGCGCTCCAGCTGTCCCTTCTGGTCGAACGAAGCGAAGCGGATGATCGGGAGCTCGCAGCCATACCGCCGATACTCATCTACCCGCTCCAGCACATCGTCTGCCGTACCGTAGGCTCCCCAGACGTCCATCGTCTCCTGCTTGGTATCGGTCATGTAGTACTCGTCGAGGAACCGCTTCGCCTCGCTTCGAGCCGTATCGGCGTCATTCTGCAGGTTCACCATCAAGTGCACAGCGGACGGCATCGCCGGCGTTCGACCGAACGATTCCATTGACGCTCGGATCTCACCAAGGCGGCGACCGAAATCTTCGGGAGAGACAACGGTGCTGAGCCACCCGTCCGCCATCCGCGCGACACGATCGAGGGCGATCCGATAGCGCTCGGGCGACAGCTTCTCGGGATCCGGATTGCTCGCGATCCACAGCGGGCACGGCTCCTGTACGGGCTTCGGTTCGAGGTCGATCTCGGGGAAGTTCCAGAACTCGCCCGCGTGCTCGGCCGGCCCCGACCACACCTTGCGCACGACGTCGATCGCTTCTTCCATGAGGCGCACGCGGGAGCGCCCTTGCGCGTTCATCGCACTGAGCTCGGCGGCAAAGTTGCTCCCGCCGCGTCCCGTGGGGGCTCCGAGGCATACTGCGAGGAGCGAGCGGCCGTTCGAGATCATGTCCAAGCTGGCCCATTGACAAGCGAATAGGACGGGGTTGCGCAGGGGGAACGTCGCCATGCAGCAGACACCGAGCACCAGCCGTTGAGTCCGTCCGGCGAGGGCGGAGAGTGTGGTGATCGCCTCCAACCGAGGCTTAGCGATGAGGCCATCACCGACCCACAGCGAGTGGAACAGCCCGCTTGATTCGGCGCGCTCGGCAAGCGCGTATAGCTCGTCCATCGTTGTCGCTCCGAACAGCACCCCGCGGTTCGGAAGGCTCAGGCCTACGTCGTTCATCCAACTCCTCCTAGTCCGAGACCCTAACGGTGCCTGCAGCTTGCTCCCAGAACGGCTGAGCGATGCGAAGGATGTCACGCTGCCGCTCGAGAGCGAACTGGTGGATCACGTCGCCTGGTTCATAGATTGACCGCTGAGAACCGATCGCGCGATTCGTTCCACACCGATCCACTGCGAGCGTGCCACCGTGCGCGGCGCCGACGTGCCAAGCCCACGTGCCCAGATCGTGCTTAAGCCGCGCTCCCGTGCGGCCGCCAGATCGATGCCCCCCGGAGGAGCAGCGAGGTCGACGACGAGGCTTCCGCTCTGAAGATGTTCGAGCGCAGCGGCATCCACCACCGCAGCCGGGGCCGTGTTGTAGAGAATCTCGAGCTGCGGGAAGATCTGGGGGACCGCGTCGAAAAGGTGCGGTTCCGCGCCCAACGTGTAGGCGGCGGCGCGTGCCTCGTCGCGGCGCGCGAAAACGTGCACGTTCGCGTTCAAAGCGATTAGTGAGCGAGTGAGGGCCGATCCGATCCGACCGAAACCGACCAACCCGATCTGCGCGCCGTGCACGGTGACAGGGCTGTGCTCGATGGCGACGCGGATCGCACCTTCGGCGATTGCCGGCGCACGCAGAAGCATGAGATCGGTGTCGTCCTCGTACTCGTGCACCATCACACGGGCTTTCTCCGCAGCGGCGTCGAGAAAGGCGTCAGACTTGCCGGTGATCACGTGCGCCTTCGCAGCCATCGCGGAGAGATCTTCGGCCGTGATGTGGATCGGCGCTTCGGCGAAGGGCGCGTAGAGAGCCCCGTCTGCCCCGGGATAGGGGACCGGGAGGATTGCGATCCTAGCCCCGTCGAGCGCCTCCGCGAGCGACGCGACCCTCGTCACGTCGCGCCGGTCCGACGGTGGCGCCCCGAACAAGCGCACGGAGGCCCCCGCGTCGGCGGCAAGCGACGCCATCTCGGTTTCGCGACCGTCTCCCCCGAGGATCGCGATGGTCAACTTCTGCCAGAGCGTCATGCCTTGCCCCCCGCAATCGCCGCCACTTCGTCGATGCTTGCACCTCGTATCCCCAGCGCGTCCTCGTTAAGGCCCTCGGTCATATACGACCGTCCGTTTATCACCTCAGCGAGTTCGATCAACCCGCTCGCGACCGGGGTCGGCACATCAGCGATGCGACCGAGAGCTGTGAGCGGGACGAGCCCGAACGGGATGTCCTCGTGCAAGTAGCGATGGTCGAGCCGCGGCGGGGCCTTGATCGTGGCGTTGGCGGCCCCGCCGCGGATCGCGTCGCCCAGCTTGCCTGCTCGAGCAGCTTCCGCGTCGGCCGTACCGATCGTAGCCATAGCCTCGGCTAGCCGCGGCACGCCGGCGCCGAAGGCGCGTGCCACCTCCACCCTCTCTTCGTCGAGCCTGGCCATCACCGCTTCCACGGAATTAGTGATGCCCTCGCTGTAGAAGAGGAACTCACCCCCACTTGACTCGATCCGAGCGGCCCCCAGGATCATCCCGGGTGGGTGCAGCACCATATTGACGTCCCAGAACCACACCTCCATCGGGTGGGTGGCACGACTCTGACCCGGGAGCAGGTCCTCGACCAGGTGCGCTACCTCATTGTTGTCCGGCACGGTGGAGAACGGAACGCCGGCGGCGCGCAGATACACGTCTACCATTCCGGGTGTCAAAGAGCGCGATACGTACGTCAACGTGCCGAGCTCCGCGACCGTTTGCTTTCGCCCGGCGGCTTCGAACACGCGACGCACGTGCAGCGAACCGCACATGTGACCCGGGTTCAGGATGATCGGCGACGCCGCGCCTTGGTCTGCGAGGGCGCGCGCGATGTCTCCGTGCGCCGTGGCCGGAAGTACGACAAGGATTGCTTCCGCTCCGCCGACTGCCTCCTCGAGGGAGGTCGTGACCGTGTGGACCACCGCCAGACCACCGCCGACCGCCCCCGAAGCCTGTATCCCACCCTGAACGCGGATCGTCTCGAGCGGGGCTTCGCTGCGGTTGTAGAGGCGGATGGTGTGGCCGCGGCTCACGAGATCAGCGGCCGCGGCGAGGCCGCCGCTGCCGGCCCCGAGGATTGCTACCTCCGTCATCGCGGTAAGCCTGAATCTTCTCCTCGTCAACCTCGATGCCGAGGCCGGGGCCGTCCGGTACCAGCAGCGAGCCGTCTTCGAGGGTGAACGCTTCGGCAACCAGGTCGTCTGTGTAATAAGCACCGGCGATCCCGTCGCGCGACCCGGCCGGCGCCGAAACGGGGAACACGCTCGGCAGCTGCGCGATCGGGGTGGCTGCCCCCAACTGCAGGTTGGCGGCGTTGCCTATTCCCATTTCGATCGACCCGCCGATGTCGCTGATCAACCCGAAGCTTTCGGCGACGATCGACTGCTGTCGCGCGCGCCACAGACCTCCCGGCTTCGTCACGTAAAGCGAGAAGGCCTCGATCGCTCCGAGTTCCGCGATCTCGACGATATCGGCGGTCGTCCATGCCGATTCGTCGACCATGACGGGTATAGGCAGTCGCCGCGCCACTTCGGCACATGCCCGCGCTCCGGCGAGGGGTTGTTCGCACAGGAAGATCCCGGCTTCGTCGACCATGCGCTGCGTGATGGTGACCGCTTCCGACACGAGCCGGTAGCCCTCGTTCGCATCCACGCGGCAGCGCGATGCCGTCACCGAGCCGTTCGCGTAACTTACGCACGACCCTGACGTCGCGTTCGGCGTCGACACCTGTCTTCACCTTGATCGTGCGGATACCTTCCGAGACCACCTTCTCGGCCTCCTCCAGAGCCGGATCGTCCTCCATGATCCCCAGCGAGTGGCAGACCGGGATGCGGTCGCGGAAGCGACCGCCGAGCAGTGCGGCCGCCGGAACGCCGAGCATGTGCCCGGCGAGGTCGTAGACCGCGATGTCGAGCGCGGCTTTGGCGTAGGGATTGCCTTTGACCGACATGTCCATCGACGCGTGGATGGCCTCGATATCGGTCGGATTCGCCCTTTCGATCGCCGGCCACAGGTAGTCGTGGATCAGATGAGCCGCCGTCTCTGGCGTCTCGCCGTAGTAGCGCATGTTCGTGCCGCCCCACGTCGCGATCGCAGGTGTCTCTCCCCAGCCGACGATGCCGTCGTCATCGACGACCTTCACGATCAGGTGACTGCCGATCGGCGTCGTCATCTTGCTCGCCCAGTTGTGCGGACGCCGCTTCGGGAGGTCGACGACGAACGTCTCGATTTTGCTCAGGCCCACTTCAACCTCCCACCTTCAACAGAGGACCGCCGCTTGTGATCGGCTCGCAACCGTCCTCGGTCACTAGCACCTCGTCCTCGATCTGGAGGCCGTAACGGCCTTCGAAAAGGCACAATGGCTCGATACACATCACCATCCCAGGCTCGAGCCGGACGTCGTGGATCGCGTCGATGAACGGCTCCTCGTGCAACGTCACTCCAAGGCCATGGCCGAGGAAGTGATACTTCGGCAGCCCCGCGTCGTCCATCGCCTCCGAGTAGATGCGGTAGAGGTCGGAGGTCAGAATGCCCGGCCGCATCGCGTCGATCGCGCGATTACGGATATCGCCAAGCAACATCCAGATCCTTCGCTGTTCCGTGTCTGGCTCACCGGCAATTGCCGTGCGCGCAACGTCGGAGTAGTAGTTGTTCATCGTTCCGATGACATCGATGCGAATCAGGTCGCCCTCAGCGATCTTTTTGTCTGTGGGTGGCGCGTTTGGTTCCGCCGATCGCTCGCCGGTTCCCACGACGAGCATCGTGAGCTGGTCGCCCCCACCTGCCGCGTACAACTCGGCAATTCGGTTGCCCAAGTCTCTCTCCGAATCACCGACCGACGACTCCGCCACCGCAGTCGCGGCCGTCGTCTCGGCGACTGCCCCGATCTTGCGGATCGTGTTGATCTCCTCCGCCGTCTTCACCAGGCGCAGGTTCTCGAGGTCTTCATCGGCAGCGCTGAAGCCTGCGTCGGGCAGGTACGAACGGAGGTGGTCAACGTCGGCGGCCGGCAGGTGGCTCGCCTCGATGCCGATGCGCGCGCTCCCGCGCCGATGTCCTCGAGCAGGTTCGCCGCCACGTCGACCGGATGCTCGATGAACTCCTGGTAGACGTGGATCTCGTCGGTCGTCGCTCGTCTCCTCACGAGGCCCGCCTCGAGCTGAATCGTGACGTAGTGCGTGGGACCGGCGACGGGCACGACGACGAAGGCGTGCCGCGAACGTACGATGCGTTGAGAGGGTGGCGACACGCCACCTGCGTAGGCGACGTTCTCGGGCGAGCTGATCAACAGTGCTTCGTAACCGCGCTCGGCCATTAGCTTGCGCGTCTTCTCGAGGATCGACACTCGTTTCCTTTCAGTCGCCGTGTAGCTCGATCTTGTTGCCGTCCGGGTCGAGGAAGTACAGCGATATCCCGTAGACGCCAGGCCGCGGCCCATCGACCACGGTGCCCCCTGCGGCCGTCACGCGCTTTTCGTAGGACGCGACATTGCGCGTCTGGAAGGCGATGTGCTCGACCGGTCCGGGTGGTTCGGGTCCTCCCTCAGCGAGGCCGATTCCTTGCTCGAGGACAATCAGGTCGCGGCCGTCCGGGAGGCTGTCGCGACCTCGCACGGCGAAGCCCAATCCCTCAACATAGAAGTGCTCCGAGGCCGAGAGGTCCTTCACCTGCAGTAATAGGTGAGATAACCCAATTACTTTGCTCTGGGGTGCGCCGGAAACGGCCGGCCGCCGGTCTGTCCCCATGAGACCGCCGCGACCCCAGTTCGCAGGAGAGACTTCGTCAAGGATGACGTGCAGACCGCTCGGATCCGCGTCCACGAAGTCGACCATGGCTCGAGTGATCGCAGCGACGAGGGCCCTCTTCTGCTCGTGCGAACGCCCTTCGTAGAGCTGCACGGTCACGACCGGCATCAGGTGGCTCCTTGGTCGGGCATCGAGCCGATGTCTGCGCGTGTCTCGGCGATGTGCGCCTGCATCGCGGCGCGGGCCGCTGAGGTGTCGCCCGCTCTGATCGTTCTTGCGATCTCGATGTGGTCGGCATGGGACCGCTCCGGGAGCTCCAGCACCTCGCCTCGGTGCGCGCTCAGCCAGTGACGAAGAAGCCGCCCAGTTGGTCTGACGTCGCTCGAGACGACGAAGGCGCCGCGACCCTGCCTTACCTCAATCATCTCAAGAAGCTCGAGCGTCCGGAGACCCTCGCGCACCGACACGCGCGAGATTCCGAGCTGTTCGGAAAGCTGGCGCTCCGAGGAGAGCTTTCCCCCTGTCGCAAGCGTCCGGCCCTTATCGCGGTGGCGAGTTCGGAGACGACGCCGTCGGACGGCCTTTGGGGTTGCAAGGTCCGGAGCACGGGTTACTTGTAAGGTGGTCAGGCCAGTTTGTCAATCGGAAAGCCGCAGTGGCAGCCGACTGCTGGCGAGCGAAGAATTTCGGTATCGCATGGTTGTCTTCGGGTGGCTTCTTTTCCTACTCGCCGGCAATGTGATGTCGAAAGCAGGGGCTCTGATCCCAGAACATCCTCTCGTCCGCGCAAGCTGATACTCGGTGGAGAGGGTCGCGTTGATGCTCGCGCCACCACCAGCGCCACGATGATCGCCCGTTCTCGGAGTGTTCGGGAGGCAGATCGCCTTGATGCGCAAGGGAGCTCTAGCTTCTCGTCTCGGTGCGCCCTCGCTGTGGCGCCGGCGCCCGCCATGGAGTAAGAAGGACCGAGGCGCATGGGGAGCTCGGAACCGCGGTCCCCGGAAGGAGCCGATGGACGTACAGGTGCGACTTGGGTCGGGATTGTCCCGCTTGATCGGGAGGTCGCAATTCGTGCTCGACCTACCCGCTAACGCCACCGTCGGGGATCTCCTAAAGCTCATGGAAGATTCCTATCCCTCCCTGGCTTCTCGTACTGAACGGGCTCTCACCGTCGTCGGCGGCAGTCAAGTGGGGCCAAGAAGACGGTTGGCCGAGGGGGAGCAAGTGTCGCTACTCCTTCCCGCCGCCGGAGGCTGACGAGCCTACGAACTGATCGGCTTCGTGGGGGTCGCCGGGTCCTCGAAGACCGAAGCCCGAACCGGCGAGGGGAGGTCACATGGTCGTGCAGGAAGACAAAGGGATGGTCACCGAAGGTCACGAGACGGTCTTCGTGAACACCTACACGAACGGAACGCTGAGCCCGGATCGCCCGATGCTCGGACCGGTGCGTGATGGGGGGCACATTCTCGTCAACACCACTCCGGGCTGCTGGGGACCGATGATCACGCCAGCGATCCGCGGCGGCCACGAGGTGACGCAGCCCGTGGCGGTCGCCGATGCGGATGTGGGCGACGCCATAGCGATCCGCATCAAGGACATCTCAGTCACGTCGGTGGCGACTGCCTCCGGCGTAGATCAATGGATGGACGGACGATTTCTCGGTGACCCCTACATCGCGGGGCAGTGTTCCGAATGTGGAACCCTCTACCCGGAGACGGAGGTCAAGGGGATCGGTCAGGACGCCGTCCGGTGCGTGAAATGTGGAGCTGATGCGACTCCGTTCACGTTCGTCAACGCCTACACCGTCGGCTTCGATGACAATCGCAGCGTCGGCGTGACGCTGGACCAGGACGCGGCCGAGAAGATCGCTCGTAACGCGCCCCGCTACGCGGCGCTGCCTGAGAACTCGGCTCAGAACTCGATACTGACATTCGCACCGCACGATCTCGTCGGTCTGGTGACACGTCTGCGGCCGTTCATGGGACAAATCGGGACCACGCCGTCGATTGCCATGCCCGATTCCCACAACGCGGGGGACTTCGGTTCGTTCCTCGTGGGGGCGCCGCACGAGTATGCGCTCAGCGCGGAAGAGGTGCAGCAACATAAGACCGATGGGCATATGGATATCGATGCGGTCAGGGCGGGAGCGATCCTCGTCTGCCCGGTCAAAACTCTTGGCGGAGGTGTCTACCTCGGCGACATGCACGCGCTACAGGGAGACGGTGAGATCGCCGGACATACGTGCGACGTGTCGGGAACGGTGACCCTTCAGGTTCACCTTCTCAAGAATCTCGGGATCGACGGCCCGATCATCTTCCCCGTGGAAGAGGATCTGCCCTTCCTCGCTCGGCCGTTGTCGTCTGAGGAGAGAGAGCGTGCGCTCGAAGTCGCAGCTCGCTGGGGCGTTGGAGGAGATTGAGGAGACCGCGCCGATTTCGTTCGTGGGCAGCGGTCCCGATCTCAACAGCGCAACGGACAATGGACTGCAACGGGCGGCCGACGTCCTTGACATGACGGTGCCCGAGGTTCGTAACCGGGCCACCATCACAGGAGCCATCGAGATCGGCCGGCATCCTGGGGTCGTGCAGGTCACCTTCCGAGCTCCGCTGGATCGACTCAAGGACGCGGGGCTCCAGTCCTTCGCTCGTGACCAGTATGGAGATCGGTGAAAAAAGCCCGACGTACTCGTCTAGCGTTATCGCTGGGTCTTAGTCGGTAGATGCGAAATCAACCCAAGACCATTCCCTCGGTGGAGCCCGACGGGGTGGGGTCTGGCACGCGCATCATGCGGAAAGAATTGAACAACCCGACGAGACCGGCGAGGAGCGGAACGACCAATGCCACTTGAAGAGCAAGAGGTCTTGCATCGGTGTTGATGCGGATGATCTCGTCCTGAGCGTCCTCGGGTTCTCCGGCAATCAGCTCTTCTAGCTGGGTATTGGTCATCACTTGCGCGTCTTCCTCGAGCGCGTCTGCGACCCGCTGCTGATCGGCCGGGGGAAGTACCGTGCTCGTTTCTGCCATATTGGTGAAGGTGATCGAGAGTGTTGCCAGCATGATGGCGCCGGCGAACGCCAACCCGAACGACAACCCGAACGACCCCCCGGCAGAGTTCACGCCTGCAGCCTCGCTCACCTGCTCCTCCGAGATCGGAGACAGAGTGTAGTTATTCAGCTGCGACACCAACAAACCAAGGCCCGATCCCGCAATTATTAAGGGGGCCACCAGGTACCAGCCGGAGTCTGCCCGAGGCACAAGCGGGATCAGGAACACCACTCCTACCGTCAGGAGCACGAATCCAAGCCGGATGATGCTGCTCGGGCGTCGTCCCCCCGCCTTCCTCCCCGCCAGGAGTGCCACACCGAACATGCTGAGCGAAAGCGGGGCGAGGGACAAGCCCGCCTCCATCGCGTTGTACTCGAGCACCATCTGAAGGTAGATGGGCAGCGCAATCATCATGCCGCCCAGGGAAATCTGTTGGAGCATCTGCCCGGAAATCCCAAGCCTGAAGAGCTTGGATGAGAACAGATCTGGGTTTATCAGAGTCAGCTTTCCTTGACCCTTTCGACGCGCGAGCCAGTAGACGAATCCCGCCATCGCAATCACGCCGATCGCCAGTAGCGCCCCAACGGACTCGCCACCTTCCTGCCACACCAGGATGCCCAGCACGAGTCCGCCCATGCCGAGCACGGAAAGGACCGCACCAACTCCGTCAAAGCCCCGAGGTCCTGTGTATTGCACGTCCATGACGAGTTTGATGCCGGACAGCACGATTCCGATGATCACAGCCTCGAGCAGAAACGCGACGCGCCAGGACAGATAGGTAGTGATGAAACCTCCGATCAGGGGTCCGACTGCAGCCGCGATCGCTGCACTCGCCCCGACCATCGCGTAGACCCTCATCTGAGCCGCTCCTTTGAAGTTGCCGTGTATGAGCGACTGCATTGCTGGCAGCAGAAGCGAAGCGCCCAAACCGCCAACCACTGCCCAAAAGATGATGATCACGGTCAGTCCCTGGGCGAACGTCATCGCAAGGGCCCCGACGGCGTAGCCGAGCAGACCCAAAATGTAGGCGCGCTTGCGGCCGAAGAGATCGCCGATCTTGCTGCCTATCAGGATGAACGCGGCGGACACAAGCGCCTCGAGCGCGATCGCGGCTTGGACACCGCTGACGGTTGTGCCGATATCCTCAACCACAGAAGCGATCGAAACGTTCATCAGCGATGTATCGACGACGAGCACGAACATCGCCATCGCCAGCAGGAGGGCGAGGCGTGGACTGGCCGTTTCCTCTTTGGGAACTCCGGTACTCACTGGCTCGGTCATGTGAGACCCAAGTTCCGAGCACCCCTTATCTCGGGCACGTTCCCGGCGAAGAACACGCCCAACCCGCAGCGGCGGTGAAGTTCGGTAACGACGACGAAGTGTTCTCCGGCGCGGGAGGCTTGCTCAGGGTTGGGCTTTCTCATGTGTGGTGGTACCTCTCCTTTGGCCCGGCTAGTGTCGCGCCTCTCCCTTGAGAGCTGGTGTTCGATCCGCGCGGGTCCCCACCCGGGGTGTTGGCGACGGCTTTGTTAGTGAAGGCTAAGCTGAATTGCTCACTAGCGCATGTCCTACAATATTTCTAGCGATCGTTGGGGGCCGACAGGACATCGAGTGTGTGATAGCCCTTGAGCCATGACGCTGTTCGCAGATGTCGTCGCTGCTTCCAGTGAGATCGCTGAGACGAACTCTCGATCCCGCAAGATCGCAATCCTCGCGGAGCTCCTGCGGAGGCTAGATACGGACGAGATACCGATCGCGGTCGGTTTTCTCTCCGGCGTGCCACACCAGGGTCGAGTTGGAGTCGGCTACACGATCGCCTACGGCGTCGAGAGCGCGGCGGCGGCGGAGGAGCGTCTCTCACCGTTGACGATGTGGATCGCGCGATCACCGCCATCCAACTAGCCATCGGAAGCGGCTCATCCATGCGACGCCGGCAGATCCTCGGTGACCTCTTCGGCCGCGCGACCGAGCGAGAATCCGACTTCGTCAGGCGACTCTTCACCGGCGAACTGAGGCAGGGCGCGCTGTCCGGACTGATGCTCGACGCGATCTCGAGGGCGACAGGGGTTCCCGGCGAGGTCGTCCGGCGCGGGGCGATGCTCTCGGGCGACCTCCCTCGCACAGCTTCGATCGCGATGACGTCGGGAGAGAAGGGCCTGCGGGACATCGGGTTCGAGATCTTCCGGCCGATTCTGCCGATGCTGGCCTCTAGCGCCGAGAGCGTGGCGGAGGCGGTAGCGGGTTTCGGCCGCGCCTCGATCGAGTGGAAGCTCGATGGGATCCGCATCCAGATCCACCGTCGCGACGACGAGGTGCGCATCTTCACGCGCAACCTCAACGACATCACGGACGCGCTCGGAGGGATCGCCGACGCGGTGCGCCGTCTTCCGGTACGCCAAGCGGTCCTCGATGGAGAGGCGCTGTGGATGAGGGAGAACGGTCCGGGAGCGTTCCAGGAGACGGTGTCGCGCATCGATCGCGAGGCGCCACCGGAGGGAATCGTGACGTTCCTGTTCGATCTGTTGCACCTCGACGGAGACGACTTGCTCGACTCGCCACTCGAGGAGCGCGCGACCAGGCTGGAGGCGACCGCGCCACATCTCAAGATCCCAGCCGTGCTCACCTCGGACGCGGACGAGGCACAGCGCGTCTTGGACGAGGCGCTGAGCGCGGGACACGAGGGCGTGGTGGTGAAGGACGCGGCCTCGCACTACAGGGCGGGCCGCCGCGGCAAGGCGTGGCGCAAGGTGAAGCCGGTGCGGACCTACGACCTTGTGGTGCTCGGCGCGGAGTGGGGCCACGGGCGCCGGCAAGGCTGGCTCTCGAACCTGCACCTCGGCGCGCGAGTGCCCGGCACGGACGAGTTCGTGATGGTCGGCAAGTGCTTCAAAGGGCTAACCGATGACCTCCTCCGATGGCAGACGAGGCTCTGCTCGAGCGCGCGACCGAGCGGCTGGGGATCGCGGTGTTCGTGCGCCCCGAGCTGGTCGTCGAGATCGCGCTGGATGGGGTTCAGTCCTCGACGCGTTATCCGGGCGGCGTCGCGCTGCGGTTCGCGCGCGTAAAGCGCTACAGGCCGGACAAGAGGGCCGACGAAGCAGACACGATCGACGACCTACGCGGCCTGCTCAGGGCGCGCTCCTGACGCCGGGGGCGGTCCGATCTCGCGGCGCTCGTCAGGGGAATACTGTGCCGGCAGGCAGATTCTCTGATGAGCGGCAACGAAATGCGGGACGGAGTGACGCTGACCAACCTCGACCAACCGCTGTTCGAGGGGGCGGACGCGACCAAGCGGGACCTGGTCGACTATCTGGACGCTATTGCCGATCGCATTATCCCCGAGCTGACCGATCGCCCCCTGTCGGTTGTCCGAGCTGTTCGTGGCCAGGCGCCGTTCATGCAGAAGAATGTTCCGAAGTACACACCGCCATGGGTGCAGACGGTTTCGTTTTGGGCAGAGACCTCAAAGCGTGACGTGTCATACGCGTTGTGCAACGATCGTCGAACGCTGATGTGGTTCGCCAACCAACGCGCGGTTGAGTATCACCCGACCCTGATTCGCGCCGACCGCTGGGACCGCTCCACCCACCTTGTGCTCGATCTCGACCCGCCGGACGCGGACGCGTTCCCGATGGCCGTCCGTGCCGCCCAGCTTGTGCAACAGGCGCTAGCCGATGCAGGGTTGGTTGGTACGGTAAAGACCAGCGGTGCGAAGGGTTTGCACGTCTTCGTACCGATCGGGACACAGGCGACCATCGATGATGTGGCTGCGGCTACCCGTGCGATCGCAGCTCGTGCTGAGCGCCTTGACCCCGCCCTTGCGACCACTGAGTACGTCCGGAGCGAACGTGGAGACAAGGTGTTTCTCGATTCGACCCGAGCCGGCGGGGCGACGGTCGTGTCGGCGTACAGCGCGCGCACTCGGCCGGGCGTCCCAGTGTCGTTTCCGGTGGCTTGGGACGAGCTGGATCGCGTTGCACCGGAGGAGTTCACTGTGCACACGGCGGCGCGATTGGTCGGCGAGGGTGATCCGTGGGCCGAGCGGATGCCCCAGCCGCAGCAGTTAGGCACCGACCTTATCGAGGAGGGCCGCGCAATCCCGATCGGTCGGGTTCGGGCGATGCACGAGGGCAAACGGCACGCTCGCGCCCGCCGCCGTTAACACTACGGCACAGCTGAGAGGCAGAACCAGGTCCACCCATCGAATCGACTTCTCGAGCGCGTTAGGTATCTGTCGAACAGGACGTCGACGATCGCTGCAGGTAGTCGCGTCTTGGCGCCTAGAGCCTTACGGAATGACGACCAGCTTTTGATGTGGCGATTCGCCAGCACGTGACCATGCGGATCCGAGTTCGTCGAGATCGACTCGGTCGAGGATCGGATTGATTCGGCCGGCGGCGGCATGCTCGTGAAGGGCACTTACCGCAGCCCGGACGTCCTCGAAGGGCAGCGAGACGTTCGTGTACCCGAGAACGGAGAGAGACTTGGACCGGATGACGGCCGAGTCAAGCGGGGCGACGATGCCGGCGGAGCTACCGAAGTTGACAAGGCGCCCCCCCGGGGCGAGGGCGCGTAGGGCCGCGGTCGCCAAATCTCCCCACACCGGGTCGATGACTAGAGATAGCGGCCCTTCACAGGCACGCTCCATCCGCTCCGCGATCGCGTCGACATCACCACCGCTGCTGTCCACGACCGCGTCGGCCCCCAACTTTCTGGCGATCGCTCGGCCTTCCTCGGAACGGCTGGCGCCGATCACCCGCCCCGCCCCGAGGATGCGCGCTGCCTGCAACGCGACCTGCCCTACCGCTCCGGCGGCGCCCAAGACCAGGACTTGCTCGCCGGGCTCGAGCTTGCCCCGCCACGAAAGTGACATCCAGGCGGCCACGCCGGTAAGCCCGAGCGCGGCGGCGACCGCGTCGTCAAGGGTGTGTTCGAGCACGACGGTCCGCTGCTCGTCGACGGCGCACAGCTCGGCCATCGATCCGCGCGCGCCGTCGAAGCGCTCGAAAGAGAACCAGACACGCGTGCCCGGTTCCAGCCCATCCGCCTTCTCTACCGTGCCGACGCCTTCGACCCCTGGAACGTAAGGTGGCTCGGGCGCGGCACCATAGAAGTGGCCCGAGCCTATGAACAAGTCCAGCAAGTTGATGGGTGCCGCGGTGACTCGCACGAGGGCGCGACCGTTCCCGCCCTCGGGCGGTGTTACATCCGAAGCTTCGGGCAGAATCCCGAAGCCTCTAAGCAGTCCTGCGCGCATTCGGGCCCTCTCACACGGCCGGAGGGACCATCCAGTTGGGGTCGCGCTCGACATTGCCGATCAGGAAGTCACGCGATTCATCGAGTAGCACGCGCTGACGATCGAAGTCCGCGACCAAACGGCCGTTCTGCTTGTGGATCTTGCCGTCGATGATGACTGTGTCCACGTTCGACACGTCGGCGCACAGGACTACGGTCGCAACCGGATCGACGATCGGTAGAACGTTGGGACTCTTGCCGTCGATGACCACAACGTCGGCCTTTTTGCCCGGAGTAAGGGAGCCGGTTCGGTCCTCGAGCCCGCAAACATAAGCACCGTCGATGGTTGCGGCTTTCAGTACGTCGCGGGCCGTGAGCATCGTGTCAGGCACGTCGACGTCGGCCGTCCAACACTCCGCGTTGACTCCGACGCGCTCCGATCCGAACATGGCTCGCATCTCGGTGAACATGTCTCCGGGAACCGTCGTAACCACATCGACGCTCAGGCTCGGACGAAGGCCGAGCTCACGCGCCCTGAGGGTCGGTGGGGATCCGTGCCCCATCTGTAGTTCGACCTGGGCCGCGATCGAGACCTTGCCTCCCGTATCGGCAACGAGCTTCCACTCCTCTTCGCTCAAATAGCAGGAATGGACGTAGGTCGTATCCGGGCCCAGCAGGCCAAGCTCGTTGAGCTGGCTCACCATGCTGAACCTGCCGGCGACGCGACCCATGCCGACGTGTACGGTGATCGGAAGATCGAGTTCGCGTGCCAGTCGCCCATTCGTACTTCACGACGTCCGCCTGCGTGAACCCGGGCCCCCGGGTTGCCAGCGCCATGGTGATGAGGCCGTCGTCTGAGGAGAAGTAGGTCCCGCGTACGTGTCGGACGTCGTCAGGCGTCTTGAGCGAGCTGTCGTACCACCAGTCGGCGAGCGAGGTGTTGGGGAAACCGTAGGCGAAGACCGAACGGATCCCAGTCTCCTGGAGCCCGCGGATCGCTTGGTCGGAGTGATCGGGCGTGTTCTGGATGTGCGACCAGTCGAGCAGTGTCGTCACACCGGCGTTGATACATTCGAGCGCGCCCATGTAGTTGGCGACGTATACGTCCTCTGGTCGATAGACGCGCGCGAAGCCGTCGAGCACGATTCCGAAATAGTCGTCGAGAGTAGCGTTGGGTGCGGTTCCCCGGATCGATGTCTCCCAGGTGTGGCGGTGCGAGTCGATGAAGCCGGGGATCACGACATCGCCGGTGACATCGATTACCTCCGCATCCGTCGCCTCGATCTTCGGTGCAACCGCGGCGATGGTGTCGCCCTCAATAAGGACGTCGCCCCCGTTGATATCGCCGATCTCGGGATCAACACTGACGACGTAACCCCCGTGAAGTAGCAGGCGGTCCGGCATGTTCCCCCCCATCGCTTGTTGACGCGTGAATCCAATACTTGCCTTTGCAAACTGATGTCGAACGAGGTCGTGAAGAATGGCGAGCGCACTTCGAGTTCCTTGGCCCGGACCTCGTCTGCTTCCTCGGCTAGATCCACTATCAGGTCGTCCTTGACCGCGCCCATGACGTCGCCCCTGAGCCACTCGTTGTCCGAGAAGAAGATCTGCGTTGTGAGCGGCTTGTAGCCTTCGGTGTCCATCTTGAAATGGATGTGGTTGGCGCGAAAGGCATGGCGGTCGAGAAACGTCAGAAGCCGGCCGACGGGCCCTTCTTTGGGAATCTCGTACGAGGCCGGGACGATGGTGCGGAACTCGAAGCGCCCGTCCGAATCGACCGGCACCTTGGCCCTGAGGTAGTCAGGACCCCTCTCGGGCTTCTGCATCTCGTAGAAGCCGTCGGCGCTCGCCTGCCAGAGGTCGAGCACAGCGCTGGGAACCGGCTCGCCGGTGGACGAGTCGGTGACCCGGCCGGTGACGATCAGGGGATGGCCCGGTTCGTCGAAGGAGCACAGCCGGTAAGGCGGCCCCAGAACCGGACTATCCGGTATGTAGAACGGACCCTCGACATTAGTGGCGGTCCCGCCGGTCGCATCCCGGTGCGTCATGTCGTCGATCGCGATGGAGAGGTGCATGACATCGCCGAGGAGGATCATTTCGTCGCTTTGTCCTACCTCGGTGAGGAAGGCGAGGGCCTGAAGGTACTCATCCGTCGAAACGTCGTGTCGTTTGGCGAACGCGATCAGGGTTTCGACGAGATCGGCGATCATCGCCTGGTATTCCTGTGTCGTCTTTTGCACCGCCCCCCCGAACGTAGTGCGGACAAATCACACTTGGACTTGTCATTATGGACGAGTGTCCGAGGCTGAGCCTAGGAACGCCCGGAGTTTGCTGTCAAGGGCGCAGTTGAAATCCGGAGGGCAGTAACGCGGTGCGGGGTGGGCGATATCTTCAACCGGTGGACGGCTCGTGGAATTCGGTTGATCGGATGGCGACCAAGACAGGGTTCTCCGGAGTGGTGCGGGTCGACCGCGGTGACACGGTTGTCTTTGCCAAGGCTTACGGGCTGGCGCACCGCGGCTGTGGTTCCGTCAATACCGTCGACAGCCAGTTCGGGATCGCCAGCGGCACCAAGGGTTTGACCGCGCTCACAGTTGTGAGCCTCATCGAGGAAGGCCGGCTGCAGCTCACCACGGCGGCGCGATCGCTGCTGGGATCAGACCTCCCGTTGATCGAAGACGACGTCACGGTCGAGCAATTGCTCGCCCATCGATCGGGCATCGGCGACTATGTCGATGAAGAAGCTGGACTCGAGATCAACGACTACATCCTGCCCGTCCCGGTCCATGAGCTCGCGACCACCGAGCAGTACGTCCGGGTGCTCGATGGGTACGCCACCAAGTTCGCGCCGAACGATCGGTTTTCCTATTGCAACAGCGGCTATGTAGTCCTCGCGTTGATTGCCGAGCGTGTGACGGGCCTTTCATTTGAGGAATTGGTGGGGCAACGGGTGTGCGCACCAGCGGGCATGGGGGACACCGCGTTCCTGAGGTCCGACGAGCTCCCCGGTCGCGCTGCGGTCGGCTACCTCGCCACCGAAGGATGGAGGGCGAACACCTTTCACCTCCCAGTTCGGGGAAGCGGAGACGGCGGCATCTACACCACCGCGGCAGACATTCACGCCCTGTGGACCGCCTTGTTCGCTGGAAGGATCGTGCCGATGAACTGGGTTGAGGAGATGGTCAGACCTCGCAGCGACGTGCCCTCCGAATCCATGCGCTATGGCCTGGGGTTCTGGCTACACGAATCGCGGCAGGTGGTGAGCTTGGAGGGCTCCGACGCCGGCGTCTCCTTCCGAACGATCCACGATCCCATCGGTCGGCTCACTCACACCGTGCTGTCGAACACCTCGACCGGCGCGTGGCCGATCACCCGACGTCTGGACGAACTGCTCGGGATCTGACGCAGTTCGTCACTGCGCGGTTCGAGCCGATGAGCAAGGTGAGTTCTTCGAGCGACCGAGGATGCTTCCCCCAGAATCTGCGGCGTGCGATCTACCCGAAATTCACCCGATACAAAACGGCCCACCTGACGCGCACATCAGATTCCAGCGGTGAGGCGGCCAAGGGCTCAACTGAAACCGACAGTATTCGGGTCGGTATGTCGCAGCCACACGACCAAGCCCGCTGCCACCGGCGCCAGGAGCAATATCACCATAGACGTGAGGCTGGCCTTGGCTCCAAGGTCAGTCAGGCCGATACATAGGCCGGTTAGGAGGCTGACAAGCATGGCCGCCTGGGCAGTGCGATAGAGCTCCGGCTGGGCGCGACGCACCTCGAGCGTCTGAGTGATGAGCGCTACCGAGAGCAGCGCGGCCGCCAGAGAGCTTACCAACAGCCAGCGAACAGCATCCGGCAGTGGCTCGGTTGCATGCTCAACGGTGTTGAGGACACCTGCTCCTCCGGCGGCAATGGCAATCACAAGTGGAAGGTGAAGATAGAGCCAGAGCTGCGTCCTACGTGACATCGGCGCGCGATGCGAGACGAGATCGAAGTAGATCCACCACAGACCGATGGCGACCAGCATCCCCAATAGGCCGATGACGACTCCGTCCAGGTCGAGCGGTGTGATGTCCGCCATGCCGTTGACCGCGCCGACGATGACCTCCCCTAGGACGATGATGACGAAGAGACCCAGCCGCTCGATCAGTGAGGGAGTGGTCGCAATCACCGCATCCCCACCCTGGCTGGAGGGTGGTGTCCAGCGGTGGTAGGCGGTAACGAGCCCGGCTACTTCGATGACGAGCCCGCCCGCCCAAAGCCAGTACCGTCCGGGCTCGTGGACGGTGGCACTAACCACGAACAGGGCGGCGGAGAGGAAGTAGGCGGTGGAGTAGGGGACCGACGCCGGCCGGTGCGATGAGTCGTGCAGTCCGGTACGGAACCACAGGATCACGAGGAGAAGGCTGTTCGCTGCGTAGGCGAGGGCGAACCCCTCAGAACCACCGCCCGGGACGTCTCCTATGAATGCCGCCATGACCGCAACGGCGAGCATTTGAGCGAACGTGAAGACCCGGACACTGACGTCGTTGGTGGCGTGGAGATCGTGGTAGAGGGTGCCGTTGATCCACGAGGACCAGACCGCGTAGAAGAGGAGGACGAACCAACCAACCCCGGGCCACGATGGGTGCTCGGCGAGGCGATGGGCGAGTTGCGAGATGACGACGACGAAGACGAGGTCGAAGAACAGCTCTAAAGAGGTCACACGCCGATCGCTCGGCCGGTCCTCGTCAGCGCGCCGGGGGCTGCCAAAGTCGTCGGAAGGTGGACGTCCTGGTCACTGTGGCGAATGCTTCTTGAATCGCTGCATTTGCTCGTGCTCATCATCCGTCGTCTTGTCGCTCACGCGCTAAACCGTAACGGAGCGTCATGGCGCAAGCGGACCGCAGCGTAGGTACTGTTGCAGCGTGACAGAGGAAGCAGGGCCGGGCGGGGATCGGGTCCGTGCCGCGGAGGTGATCGCGGCGCTCTCTCTGGCGACGGACCTCGGCATCGGGGTGCCGCTGGAGCACGGCTTGCACAGCACGCTGTTCGCGATGCGACTAAGCGAGCGTCTGGATATCGACTCGGAGACGGCGTCGCAGACGTACTACGCCTGCCTGTTGTTCTACATCGGCTGCACCGCCGGCGCGGAGGTCGCCGCCGATATCTTCGGCGCTGACGATGCGCTGACGATGCACGCCACGCCGGTTAGGTTCGGGTCGCGGCCAGAGATGATGGCGGGGTTCATGCGCGCGGTGGCCCCTCCGGGCAATCCGCCGACCGTGCGCGCCCTTCAGCTCGCGCGTGGCTTTCCACGGGCCGCCAGGGAGCTCAAGAGCCATGCTGTCGCTCAATGCGAGGTAGGGCAGATGCTTACCGACCGGCTTGGTCTCCCCGCGTCCGTGCAGACGCTGTTCGCCCACCTCGCCGAGCGCTGGGACGGCAAGGGCGAGCCCGGTCTTGCTAGGGGCGAGGAGATCCCGCTGCCCGTACGGATCGTTCACGTGGCTCGAGACGCGGCCTTCCAGCGCATGCTGGGCGGCGAGGAGTTCGCCGCACGCGTAGTCCGCGAGCGGGCGGGCGGCGCGTTCGATCCCGCCATAGCCGAACGGCTCGCGGACGAGGCCGCGGAGATCCTCGCGCTCGATGCCGAGAAATCGGCGTGGGAGGAAACGCTCGCCTGCGAGCCGATGCCGCGGTTGACCCTCGAGGGCGAAGCGATCGATCAGCGCGCTCGCGGCGATGGGCGACTTCGCCGATCTGGTCTCCCCCTACCTCGTCGGGCACACGGCCGGAGTGGCGGAGCTGGCGGCAGCGGCGGCGCAGCGGTGCGGTTTCGAGACGGCCGACCGCGTAGGGATTCGGCGAGCAGCGCTCGTGCACGACCTGGGGCGGGTCGCGGTCCCGGTCCGGATCTGGCAGAAAGCCGCGCCGCTGACGTCAGACGACTGGGAGCGGGTCAGGTTGCATGCGTATCACTCCGAGCGCACCCTCGTCCGCTCACCGTTTCTTGCCGCGCTGGCGCCAGTCGCTACCACCCACCATGAGCGACTCGATGGCTCGGGCTATCACCGAGGATTGGCCGCCGCGGCGCTCACGCCGGCCGCTCGCCTGCTCGCCGCCGCCGACGCCTATCACGCGATGACCGAGCCGCGGCCCCACCGGAGGCGCTCTCGCCAGGGCAGGCGGCCGAGATCCTCAGCCGAGGAAGCCCGCGCCGGACGCCTGGACGCGGACGCCGTCGCCGCAGTGCTCGAGGGGGCCGGGCAGCCGGTCCCGCGAGATCGAGCGGCCGGCGGGGCTGACCGACCGCGAGGCCGAAGTCGTCGGCCTGCTGGCCCGCGGTCTGCAGACCAAGCAGGTGGCAAGCGCGCTCGGAATCTCGGTCAAGACCGCCGACCGCCACATCCAGAACGCTTACAGGAAGATCGGCGTGTCAACCCGCGCCGCGGCCACCCTGTTCGCGATGCGAGCACGGGCTCGCGGCATGGGGAGAACTCCCAATTTCCCGCCCCGCCCGTCGGTCGTAGCGTCCTCACCGACCGGAGAAATCGACGAGCGGGTTCACAACCCCGGGCGAACAATGACTCGTGACTCGAGGTTCGCGGCATGCCAACATCGGGGTTCGGAGCAAGGCGTCACTCAGGAGAAAGGCAGGGAAACCATGACACAAACCGAGGCGACAAGAGCCCGACTCAAAGCGGCCATCGTTGCTATCGCTCCCGCGGTGCTGTTGGCCGGGTTCGTCTGGCACCCGTATACCGCGGTTCCCGATGAGATAACGATCGCTGCAGCAGTCGCCGCGGACACGACGCGCTGGGGGCTTCTCGCACCTCACGATCGCCGTGGGATCTGGGTTCACAGCGCTCGCCTTCCTTGCCATTCGGAGCCACCTGAGTGAGGCGGGCGAGCAACGCTGGAGCGTCCTCGCGCTCCCGTTCATCGTCATGAGCATCACGCTGTTCGCCGTACTGCCGGGCATGGAATTCGCGGCGCTGGCGGCTGCCGAGACGGGTGCCGACGCTAAGGCGGTCCAGACCGCGCTGTTCCCATGGTTCGTCCCCATCCTTTTGACAAGCGGGGTCAGCTTCGTGCTCGGGGTTCTCGGCTTCGCCAGGGGGATAGCCGACAGCCACGTTCTGAGCCCGCGGTTGACCCGGCTCACCGTGATAGCGCTCACCGTGATGGCTGCCTCTCGCTTCGTCCCCTCGGCGCGGTTCAGTCCTACCTGCAGGGCGCGGCCGGCATCGTGGCATTGTGGCCGCTGTCATACGAGATGTGGAAGCATCCGGAGGCGCGGCCCGAGGTGCGGCCGCGACCGATCCCGGCGACCTGATGGCACCCTTCCTCCTCGGCGCCGCGCCGCGTTTCCGACCGCCACCACACCAGCCACCCTCGCCTCGTGTCCTATCCCGCGGTTGTCGATTCGCTGCCGGGTGTATCGGGAGGCTCTGTTAGCGCTCTGCTAAGCATTCCTGGCCGAGGTACAAGATCCGAGTTGACGTCAACTCGTCTGTGCGGGGGCCACGGGCTTGCTCGTGGGCCCCAGAGGCCCGTCGCCGATGGTTCCCACCGCTCGGGTTGGCCGTTCAGGGTTGCTGCGTCTGGTTAACGCTTCCGCAGGAAGAATCTCCTCCGTCTGACCACCCCGCCCGACGTGGACCGAGAGATGTGACTGATTCCGGTGGGGCCAACATCGACAGAGAATGAGCCTCCGCTCCGGGTGAGGCTGAGCGACACTCTGTAGGCGTCGTTGCTTTGGACAACTTTGTGCACCTCTATTAGCGAGATCGTGCCGCAGCATGGACTCCCGGCACTCGTTTAGTGGCCTCGGCTGTCATCACACCCAACACACGGCGCTTTGGGCTCCTTGGGTCCTCCCGTCGGGCGCCGTTAAAGACGCTCGCCTGTCGCGCCACGGAACGTCGGCGCGCCTCAGCTCGCGCTTCATCATCGTCAGCGCTTCGAGTTCGATATCGACGTAGTGATCGCCGGAGACGTCCACGATCGCCTCCTTGATAGTTCCGCCGGTGAATGGGTACGGGCTGGTCCCCGGATAGTCGTCGTTCACCGGCTCAGCCGGGTCCCTGCCCACGTTCAGCCCTTCGCGCACGAGCGAGAAGTTGCCGGGCTGGGTGATGATCTGACCCTCGCCCACCTTCTCGTCGTCGATGAAGATCGACAGGGTTCCCGTGGCCGGCATCGATTCACCCTCACGGACGAACGATGCGCCGAGGATCACCTTCCCCGAGCGGGTCTCCTTCGCGGACTCAACCAGCTGCTCCTTGCTGCCCACAAAGTTGTAGACGTACTTCAGCCTGCGGTTTTTCACGTACAAGGCGTGGCCGCCGAACCGGCGCCCTGGGGTCTAGTCGCATTCGCAATGATCCGGAAGCTCGCCAATGCACCGACGTCCCGGCAGTTCAGGTGGATTTGTGCATAGTCGAGTCGTAGCATCCGCGCATGCTAGAAGCGTTCGGGTGGGGACTGCTCGCACAGTCGTCGCTGCTCGTGGCCGGTCTGCTGGTCTGCTGGGTAAAGGTGCCCACCAAAGTGATCGGGATCCTTGGCGGGTTCGGCGCTGGAGCGATGATCGCGGCGGTTTCCTTTGACCTACTTCCCGAGGCCCAGGCAGATATCGGGCCGTGGCAGACCGGGCTGTGGATGATGGTTGGCGTCGCGGTGTTTCTGCTTGCCGACCAGTTCGTCGAGAGGCGCTTCGGCTCCGAGGAGCGGGCGGCGCCATGGGGATCGTCGTGGGTTCCGTCGTCGATGGAGTCCCTGAATCCATGATCCTCGGCATCCAGGTCGGAATCGGTATGACGATCAGTCTCGGCTTCGTCGCCGCGGTTTTCATCTCGAACATCCCGCAAGCGATCGCGCCCTCGGCTGACCTCGCTGCAAGCGGATGGGGCCCGCGACGGCTCGGCCGACTGTGGCTGTTCGTCGTCCTCGCCTGCGGGGTTGCGGCAGCCCTCGGGTTCCTGGGGACCGACCTATGGGGGGCCGTGCAGGGCGACCGCGCGGCCGCCTTGGCGGCGGGGGGCCTGCTCGCGATGCTCACGAACTCCCTGATCCCCTTCTCGTTCGAGCGTGGGGGGTCGCTCGCTGGCGCAGCGACCGCCTTAGGGTTCTGCTTGTCAGTGATGAGCAGCTGACAAGCTTGTACACCAGCTCAGCGCCCCTGGCCCCGGAAGATTGACTTTCACCAACTGTTCCTAATCAGAGCTGACCAACGTCGCCGCAGATCAGACACCTTTCCCGCCATCGGCGGGACCGTGTAAACGATCAGGTGACGCCCGGAGTGTCAAGCATCACCCGGAGCACGAAACCAAAAGGGTGGGCCCCCAGGGACTCGAACCCTGCCCGCCGGATTGAAAGGACTCAGGCGCTGTGCGCTGTGCTAAGTGGCGTATTCGCAGGTCGGGCGTGAGCGAGAACCGCAAAGTTCTGAGCTCAGTTTGAGGCCTCACTCGAGTGGTTCTCCGCTAGGTGATTGATGCTCATTTTGTGCATAACTCGCAAGATCACCAGGTGTCGACACACTGGTGCCGTGAGAACTCACTTGCGTTCTCTAGACGAGCCTCGTCTCGCAAGGTCCTCATAAGCTCCTCTCCGATTTCCGTTGCCCTAATTCTCACAGAACGGGCAGCAGCGCTGGGTTCCTCCCAGTATTGGTCGGCATTCAACACAACATCGGCCTCTGACGAATGCGAATAAGTCCCCTCGGCCTTGCGCGGGGCTGCTCGCGAACTCGGAGATGATCTTCGCCACTTTTTCGGGGTGACCGATTGGGCCGTTTTCTGGCCTCTATGTGTAGGAGGATGCACGTCTTCCGGCTCGTGGTGGGCCAAGACGACAGGCTCAGCCGTGGGTTCCTACTCCAGCGAGTTTGCCTTTACGATGCCGCTCGTGCCAAGGACCTACTCCCCCGCCGAAGTCGCCGACGAGGCGGCGTGCCAGGACGAACGCGTCCATTGGTTGACCGGGCTTCGGCTGATCACACCACAGGAGGACGGCCGGTTCACGTTCGGCGCGGTGCTCGTGGCCAAGATGGCCTCGGCCCTCATCGAGTCCGGCGTATCGGCCGAGTTGATCGAGCGCGCTGCGACGGAAGGCTTTCTCCGATTCCAGCGCACGGGCGAGTACCTCCCATACGAGCCTGGGCCACGATCCCGGCGAACGTTCGTGGAGTTCCAGGCGAGCGCAGGTCCTAGGGCCGAATTGCTTCCCGCGATCTACGAGGTACTCGGCCTTCCCAAGCCCGATCCCGGCGTGCCAATCCACGGAGACGAGGAGGAGCTGTTCGAACGCTTCCTCGATGCATGGTCGATGACGCCGGACGAGGACGCGTTGCTCCGGGCGGCCAGGCTGATGGCACACGGAACCCGTGCCGCGATGCTCGGCTGGGTGGACCTCCAGGCCGAGCAGCTCGCGGAGCCGGCGCGCGAACGGTTGCTTCGCGGTGAGCTGGAGGCGTTTCCCGACGACATCCAGGTCGCATTCACGAAGGTGACACACCTCGCGCCTGAGATGTTCACGTGGCTGAGCGCTCGGTACCTTGAGCACCGGAGCGTGAACGGGATCGTCGAGGGGTTCGAGCGGTTCCTCGCCACCAAGGGGATGGCGCCGATACCGGCGCCGCCGAGCCCGCCGGCGATCGTCTTCGTGGACCTCTCGAGCTTCACCCGCCTCACGCGCGAGCGTGGCGACGAGTCCGCAGTAGTCGCGGCGACGTCCCTTCAGCGGCTAGCCGACGCCACGGCCACGCGTCACGGCGGGCGACTCGTGAAGCTCCTCGGTGACGGAGCGATGCTGCAGTTGCCCCATCCGACCGTTGGCGTGGAAGCAGCGCTGGATCTGGTGGAGACGATGAACAGCGAAGGGGCGCTCTCATCGCATGCCGGCGTCCACGCCGGAACCGTGATCGAGCGGGACCTCGATGTCTTCGGGCAGACCGTCAATCTGGCCTCGCGGATCGCGAATGCGGCTGCCCCCGGGGAGGTCCTCGCGAGCGATTTCGTCGCTGAGGCAGCCGGCGACGCGCCATTTGGGTTCGAACGGATCGAGGATGCAGACCTGAAGGGCCTTCCGGGCCCCATCGCCCTCTTTCGGGTCACACGGGGCGGGGTCGGTCCCCGGTGAGACGCGAAGGTGACGGCGTCCGCGATCGTGCGGACCGCGGACGAAGTGCTCAGGCAACCCCCGGAGCTCCTGACCGGGCTCGCGCGGTCCGGAACACGAGGCCGACTGGGTCGGCAACAGTCGCCACGCCACGAACGCACTTGCTGTGAATGAGCGGATCGGGGCGACCCCCGCGAGCGATGGGTCGACTACTGGATCGCAAGCAGAGGAGCCGACGATCGATGGTCAAGTATCGCCCGGAGCACGACAACCTGTTGGCGGTCCTAAGAGAACACTGCGCGAACCGCTGCTTCGGCGAGCTGGTTCATGAAGCGCTGTTTCTGTGAGGTCTTGCTACTGCTCCAGTAGGCCCCCCGGCCCGAGAGGTCTCGACGAGCCTCGCCTGCCGCAGCACCGCAATGTGCCCCGACACCTGCGACTGGTAAGTGTCGAGCTCCTCGCAGAGCTCGGTCCAGAGTGCGGTTTTGCGGCGAGGGTGGAGAACCTGCCCTGTGCTTGAGGACCTGTGCTCAGCGGGGCGCCGCCGAGTACGAGGTCGATCACGCCACCATCGCCAGTCGCGCCCCTCGCGCGGGGTGAGCTCCTAGACGACGGGCAGCAACGTGGTCTCGATCTCCGCGATCTGGTCGGCCTTCTCGGCGTCGGTCTGCAGGTCGGCCGAGCACTCCTGCACGACGGCTCCCATCGTCAGTCCGCGCAGCAGGCGAACCACCAGTCGTCCTCTCCCTCGATGGGCGTGAGCGTGACGATTCCCGTGTGCCCCGCCGAGCGCGTGCCCTCGGGGTCGTACTCCAGCGACCACGACGTCGCGAAGGGCGCGCCGTGGGTGGACATGAACCAGGCGTCCATGGCGCGGCCATCACTGAAGAACGTTCCACCTACTCGCTCGATGGGAGTCCCGGACGCCTCCAGCGCGGCCTTGATCCGCTCGTGGTCGGCGCGCGCGAACGTCGTCGAACTGGGCCGGGCTGTCGGTGGAGCCACCGCAGTCCTCCGGATCCCCATCGATGAAGTCGCCGCGCGGGTAGGTGAGGTTGGCGCAGCCGGGCTCGTCCATGAAGTACTCGACCTGCAGGTCCTCGACGACGGGCAGGACCGTGGCCTCGAGGCGCGCGATCTGCTCGGCCTTCTCGGCCTCCGACGGCAGGTCGCCGCGGATCGCCCGCCAGACGAGGAAGCCCAGGACGGCGACCACAACGAGGACGATCCCGAGGACGACGGCGACGACGCGGCCGGGTCTCGAGGAGTTGGGTTTCACGGGCGCCTGAACCATGAGCCTCCGATCGACTGACGAAAATCTACATAGATAAAGGTAGGACATCCACGAGCTTGCAGAGTGCGCTGGGAGGAGCGCCACTAACCGTTACGACTCGCTGCACCCGCCTGGGGTTGCTTCATCGGAGCGTGCAGCGCGGCGCGAAACCCCGAGACGACCGTCGCGGAGCCGGCCTGGATCACGCGCGACGGGCTCGCTCAGTGGGCCGAGTGCCTGCCGGACCTATTGACCGCAGGCGCTGCGCAGCAGAGAAAGACTCTGATGCGCAAACTCATCAAGGAGATCCGGGTGATGAGCCGGGACGAGATCGCGCCGACGTACCGGATTCCGGCCGCTGGTTCGCGCAGTGTTAGGTTCGGTCGGAGTGGGCCCCCAGGGACTCGAACCCTGCCCGCCGGATTAAAAGTCCGGTGCTCTACCTGATGAGCTAGGGGCCCTCGCGCAAAGGTTACCGTCGCGTCGCGTGCGCTCGGGCCCACGCGCACCTTCAGGGCTGATGCGGTCGCTCGGCATTTGGGAGTTGGGCACCGACATCCGGAGTCACTTCTAGTTTTAGCCCCCGGATCGCAGTCACCACGACTCTTTCACCAGCACTCACCCCCTGAGGGCAAGTTGCGCTCCAGTGTTGCCCTCTTAGCTTTACCTGACCGCTCGGACGACAGTCGGTTACGGCGAGACCTTTCTCGCCGACCATGGTGCCGGATCCTGTGATCGATCGCCGCTTCCTCCATCGCAACCAGATCGAGATCTCGATGACTTCGAAGACCAGCAGCCCTCCGATGACGACTATTCGCAACCAGTCATCCAAGAAGATGACTGCGAGAATGATGCCGATCGTGGTCATTAGGGGACCGCTCAGCGTCCGCGGTCGCTCGGTCTGGGGACCAGGCGATAGCCAACGTTGCGAATCGTCTCGATCAGGGCCTCGTGTTCGGGGCCGAGTTTGGCCCGCAGCCGTCTTATGTGAACGTCAACCGTTCGTGTTCCTCCGTAGTAGTCGTAGCCCCATACTTCCCGAAGAAGCATGTCGCGGTCGCACACGCGCCCGGGTCGCTGGGCGAGGAATTTCAACAGCTCGAACTCCTTGTAGGTGAGGTCGAGCGGACGTCCGTGCACGTATACCTGGTAGTTCTCAGGGTTGACCGTCAGATCTCCCACCTTGAGAACTGTCGCGTCGTCCGCTCGTCCGGTGCGACGGTCGATCATCGTCATGCGTGCTTCGATCTCCTCCATTGAGGCGGAATCGATGATGAAATCGTCGGCGCCGAGTTCGAAGCGGAACAGACCCATCCCCGCTTTGTCCACCACCACCAGCATTGGTGGCAGGCCGGCCTCCCAAGCAAGCGCCAGACGGCTGACGGCTTGCTCACCCGACTGGATGTCGGCGAGCCCGTCGATGACGACCAGATCTGGATGGATCGGAATGAGATCCTCGGGCTCTGTCGTTTTCAGCGGCAGCCGGATCACCTTGTGCCCCGTCAGAGGGAACTCGGGCACCAAGTCATGCAGGTCCTCGTCCTGGTCCGACAGAAACAGAAGAGTGGGTGCCATGTGCCTATGTTCGCCCACGAAGTGGGCGAGCGCCATCGATCCTCAGGAGGTCTTCGAGCGCCAGCGATTCGTGATGGGAAGGCGCCGGTCACGTCCGAACGATTTGACCGTTACCTTCGGACCCGGCGGAGCCTGGCGGCGCTTGTACTCCGCCCTATCCACGAGGGCGAGGACGTCCATCACCACCTGTTTGTCGAAGCCTAGAGCGACGATGTCGTCGAAGCCCTCGTCGCGTTCGATGTAGGCCTCGAGGATGGGGTCGAGCACCTCGTAAGGAGGAAGCGAGTCCTCGTCTTTCTGATCGGGTCGCAACTCCGCTGAGGGGGCCTTCGTCAGGACGTTCTCAGGAATCACCGGTGCCACCGTGTTTCGCCACCGGCACAGCGCATAGACCTCGTGTTTGAAAAGGTCCCGAATGAGTGCGAATCCCCCGGCCATGTCGCCATACAGCGTCGCGTAGCCAACCGCGCTTTCCGACTTGTTCCCGGTCGCAATGACAAGGTTGCCGTAGCGATTCGAGACAGTCATCAGTAGCGTGCCCCTGATGCGCGCCTGCAGGTTCTCTTCGGCCAACCCCGGCTCCTCGTCGCCAAATGGATCGCGCAGCGCATCTAGGAACGCGTGATAGACGGCCTTGATCGGGATCGTGTGCAGTTTGATACCGAGGTTGTCGGCGAGCTGCTGCGCGTCGTCCAGTGAGTGGGATGTCGAGAACTCGCTTGGCATCGCCACTCCGAGGACGTTCTCCGGACCGAGAGCGTCCGAGCATATTGTTGCCACGAGAGTGGAATCGATCCCTCCCGAAAGACCGAGGGCGACCTTGCTGAAACCGTTCTTCGTGACGTAATCCCGCAGCGCCAACTCGAGGGCTCGGTAGATCTCTTCGGATTCATCCAACGGCGGAGCCACGAGGTTCGTCTTGGGGCTATCGCCCGCCTCCCTGAGCGAAAGAGACAAGCGATCGACATTTCCCGCGTGAGTTGAACGGGCCTCGCCGAGAGGAACGTCGACGACCTCGAGTCGCTCGTCGAATTGAGGAAGGCGGACTGTGAGCCGACCAGTGGAGTCAATAACGAGCGAACCGCCGTCGAACACGAGCTCGTCCTGGCCCCCGACCAGGTTCACGTAGACGATCGACGAGCCCGACCTCTTTGCGCGTTGGCCGAGCATTTTCGCTCTCTCGTTCAGCTTTCCCTTGTGAAAGGGCGACGCGTTGATATTGAGGACAACCTGGGCCCCAGCGTCGCCTTGGGCAATGGCTGGACCGGTCGGTGACCAGATGTCCTCGCATACGCACACCCCGATGACGCCGTGGGCGGTGTCGATCAGGGTGTGTCTGTCTCCAGGCTCGAAGTAACGACGTTCGTCGAATACGCCGTAGTTCGGGAGGAGTTGCTTGCGGTAGACGGCCTTGATTTCTCCCTCGTGACAGATCGCGGCTGCGTTGTAAAGGTGCTCGTCATCGGTATCCACGAACCCCAGGACCGTGAGCAAGTCACCGGTGTGCGTGGCGACGTTTTCGAGAGCCCGGCGGTTCGCAGGAACGAACCCCGACTTCAGTACCAGGTCCTCCGGCGGATAGCCGGTAAGGGCGAGTTCGGGAAGGACGAGCGCCTGAGCTCCCAGCTCCCTACTTTCTCGAATCGCGTCGATGGCGCGCGCAGCGTTTCCCTCGATGTCCCCGACGGTGAAATTCAGCTGGCCCAAAGCTATGCGCATCACGAATCCATCCTAAATAACGAGAGGAGCGGTCTGGCGCAGGTTCGCTTGGCCGACGGCATTAGTGGCGGCACACCTTCCCCCGGAAACCAGTGCTAGCCGGAGTTAACGCTCCTGAAATCAGCCCGACGTAGTCTTTCCGCCATGGAAAGACAACAGGATTACGTTCTGCGCACTGTCGAGGAGCGGCGTATCAGGCTCGTTTGGCTCTGGTTCACGGACGTCCTCGGATTTCTGAAGTCGTTCGCCGTGACCTCGGAGGAGCTGGAGCAGGCGTTCGATGAGGGGATCGGTTTTGATGGTTCGGCCATCGAGGGGTTCGCGCGCGTGCAGGAGTCAGACATGCTGGCTCGACCCGATGCGGGAACTTTTCAGATCATGCCCTCGCATGACGAGCGGGCCGACGGGGGCGTGGCCCGCATGTTCTGTGATGTCCATTCTCCCGATGGCAGGCCGTTTTGGGGCGACCCTCGTTTCGTCCTCAGGCGCAATTTGGACAAGGCGGCAGAGCGCGGTTTCACCTTCTACGTTCATCCAGAGATGGAGTTCTTCCTCTTCAAGAGCATCGACGATCCGTCGCCTGTCGATGCCGGCGGTTACTTCGATCTCACTCCACTCGACGTTGCACAGGACCTTCGACGCGACACGATCAGTGTTCTCGAACAGATGGGCATTCCCGTCGAGTTCTCGCACCACGAGGTTGCGCCCGGTCAGCACGAGATCGATCTGCGCCATGCCGATGCGTTGACGATGGCGGACTCCGTCATGACCTATCGCCTTATCGTCAAGCAATTGGCGGCCAAGAGAGACATGTATGCGACTTTCATGCCTAAGCCTTCTACTGACCTTCCGGGATCGGGGATGCATACACACCTGTCGCTGTTCGAGGGTGATCAGAACGCCTTCCACGACTCCACCGACGAGTACCACCTCAGTAAGGTCGGCAAGGCGTTCATAGCCGGTGTTCTTCATCATGCGCGCGAGATCACGTTGATAACGAACCAGTGGGTTAACTCATACAAGCGGCTTGTTACAGGCAAGGGCTATCCCGTCCCCGAGGCACCGACATATGTCTGCTGGGGCAGGCATAATCGCTCGGCTCTTGATACGCGTCCCGATGTACAAGCCGCGCAAGGAACAGTCGACCCGACTCGAGATCCGCTCGCCGGACCCTGCCTGCAATCCGTATCTTGCTTTCTCGGTGATTCTTGCCGCCGGACTCAAAGGCATCGACGAGGGATACGAACTTCCGCCCGAAGCCACCGACAACATCTATGAGATGCACGAATCGGAACGGCGGGCCCGCGGCATCACACAGTTGCCTGACGATCTTTACGAGGCACTACGGGAGATGGAGCAGTCGGAGATCGTGGCTGAAGCACTCGGCGAGCAAACCTTCGAGTACCTCCTACGCAACAAGCGCGCCGAGTGGGACCAGTACAAGAGCTATGTGAGTCCCTATGAGGTGAACCGCTACCTTCCGATCCTGTAAGCGCTAGCGCCTGAGTTGGGGAATCCGCACCCCGCCACGGAATCGAGGTCCGTAGTAGTACTTGTCGCGTACCGATGAGATTGTCACCTTGCCGGCACCTGAGGACGAGTGGATGAACTTCCCTCGGCCGATGTACATGCCGGCGTGGCCGATCCTGGCACTTGTCGTCTTGAAGAAGACAAGGTCACCCCTGTGCAAACGGGCCTTCTTATCTATCCGTTTGTAACCCGTTCTTCTGCCCAGCTTGTACTGCTGAATCGAGGAACGGGGGAGTTGGGTCACCTTCTCGAAGGTCCATAGCGTAAATCCTGAGCAGTCGAAGCCACGGCGAGGCGTCTCGCCTCCGTAGCGATAGTCCGTCCCACGCTGGCTCTTTGCTCTCGCCACCAGATGATTCTTCCTGGCTTTTACTCCAGCGTGCGCCGTGGTGGCTGGCACGACGAACGACGCGACACAAGCGACGGTCAGCGCGACGAGCGCTTTACGGAGCATCATTTGTTAATGGTCGATGGCGTCCGGACGGCGCCGACCCAGCGACTGCCCCAGTAGTAGGGGTCGTAGAGAGACCTCACCTGCACACCTTCGGAGGACGTGGCCGAGACGAACTTGCCCTTCCCCACGTAGATGCCGGCATGGCCGACGCGAGCGCTCGTCGTCTTGTGGAAAACGAGATCTCCCCGCTTGAGGCTCTTGCGCTTCCAGATCCTCTTGTAGCCAGCCTTCCTAGCCAGACTGAATTGGTCAGCAGAGGTCCGAGGAAGGTTCTGCCCGTGTCCGTCGAACGTCCATCTCGTAAAGCCTGAGCAATCGAATCCTCCGCGAGAGCTGCCGCCGTAGCTGTAAGGACTTCCTACAGCGCTCTTGCCTCGCTTCTTGATGTGCTTTCTTTGAGCAAAGGCGTTGCTGCGTTCGTGTGCTTCTGCTGGGGCTATGAGAGTGCTTGATGCAAGCGCGGCGACAATGATTGTCACCAGTAACTTCAGGATTGAATGAGTGGCATTGCTACCTTTCATTCTCACCTCCCTGTTTTTCAAGGAGCCCACAACACGCGCTCACTTAGTCAGGGAGGTGCAGTGAGCGGTGTCCCGCGAAGACCCGGACTATGTTCCCGCGATGTCCGGGCGAGGCCCTTTATGTCCGGTCTAGTTCCCCCATTACTAGGACCGCTGGCTTTGATCACTGGCATACCGTCAAAGCAGCGGCACAGTTGCTGCAAGCTAGTTGATCAGTGCTTCAAGGTAAACCCACCTCCCTCAACAAAAGGAAACTTCAGTTCTGTACCCGAGTAAGAAGGAATTGAACTTAAGTTTGCAAAGGTGCAGGTAGAGCGTCTTTGTGAGGCCGCGTTTAAGGTGCGCGTATGTCGGAATCGGTTGTGCGTAAGGCAAGTACTACTGCAATAGAACGTGTAAGTCGCACGTTGAGTGACTTTTTACATTCGGATGAACGCGCAGCGCAGTTGCTCGCGGAGCCTACCGTGCCTGATGGGTCCGCCTTCGTAAGTGAGATGACTCGCGCTGTTACGTCCGGTGGCTTGTCGGAGCTTCGTCTCGAGAAGCGCAGAAGGTTGCTTCAGATCGCTGCTCTCGATGCAAGTGGTCGGCTGTCACTCGAAGAGATCGGGCACGCACTTTCAGATCTTGCAGATGCAAGCCTTCAGGCGACCCTTGTTTACGTCGGAGCTCCCGACGTTCTCTCGATTGTCTCGATGGGAAAGCTGGGCGCGCGCGAGCTCAACTACTTCTCTGACATCGATGTGATGTTTGTAGCGTCGGGTGACATTGAACGAGCAACCAAAGCGGTCGAGTCGCTCCTCGGCGAACTTGGAGGCAACTCCCCGGAGGGCCAGGCGTATTCCATTGATGCCAACCTCCGTCCAGAAGGTCGTACCGGCGCACTCGTACGATCGCTAGATGCGTTCCTCGAGTACTACCGGCGATGGGCCGAGCCGTGGGAGTTTCAAGCCTTGCTGAAGGCACGAGCCAGTGCCGGTCAATTGGAGCTCGGACAGGAGTTGGTTGAGCAGACTCGCAACTTTGTTTTCCCGGACGAGGTGACTTCCGAACACATTGCCAGCATTCGCGCCATGAAGGAGCGCGTCGAGAAGCATGTCCTGCGTATCGCCCGTCGCTCGAAGAGCCATGAAGCGAATGACGTCAAGCTTGGTCCAGGCGGGATCAGGGACATTGAGTTCTCCGTCCAGCTTCTGCAGCTCGTCCATGGAAGTGCCGATCACTCAGTTCGGGCACCGGCCACCATCGATGCACTGCTCCAACTCGTGTCGGGTGGGTACATCGCCGAAGAAGATGCCGCGGGGCTCTCGGTCGCGTATCGGTGGCTTCGAAATGTGGAGCATCGATTGCAGCTACGCCAAGAGCGCCGGGTACGGATGCTTCCAGTGGACGATGAATCCCGCGCGGAGATAGCTCGTGCGATGGGATTCGGAGACGCCGGCTTCGAAAGCGCACTCGCTCGTTTCGACAGCGTGCACAACTCGGTTCTTGCCGACGTGCGTGGACGTTTCGAGAAGCTCTTCTATCGGCCCATGATCGAGACTCTTTCAGAGGGAGGCGGCACCCGGCTCAGCGAGGAGGCTCTCGAGCAGCGTCTCCGAGTGTTGGGCTACCGAGACGTAAAGCGAGCAGCGCGGACATTGTCTGGCCTGGTGGCGGGAACCTCGCGCAGGGCGAAATTGCTCCGCCTCTTGACCCCCGCTCAGCTTCGTTGGCTTGCCTCGACACCACTACCCGACGAAGGCCTATTCGGATTTCTTCGGGTGAGTGAGTCACTGGGAAGCCGACTTGATGCTCTCGGCAGTTTGCGGGACAACCCTCCGGGGCTGGAGTTTCTAGCCAAGGTGCTCGGCAGTGGCCGGCTGCTGAGTGAGGTTCTTAGTCATGTTCCAGAGGAACTCAGCTCGATCGCCGACCCGCGGGGGCCAGGCAAGCCCAAAGACCGGGACCGTTTGGTGCGCGAGGCAGCAGCTTCACTCGAGTGGCGCGAGCCGGAGCGAAGGCTCGACGGACTGAGGCGCTTCAAGCGACGCGAGATGCTGAGAGTGGCGCTCTCAGATCTGGCGGGAGAGGCGGATCTCGTTGCCGTCGGCAGAGGCCTGTCGGATCTCGCGGACGCATGTCTGGAAACCGCGCTCGTCGATTGCGACATTCCGTTCGCCGTCATAGGGATGGGAAAGCTCGGGGGACGTGAGCTCAGCTATTCGTCCGACATCGACGTGATGTTTGTTCACGGCGGAGATCCCGCCACCGCCGAGCGGGTTGCTGAGGACCTGTTCAAAACCATTGGTGAAGTCACGCCCGAAGGGCAGGCGTTTCGTATCGATGCCGCGTTACGACCGGAGGGAAAATCGGGACCTCTGGCGTGTTCGCTGGAATCATTTCTCGAGTACTACGAACGCTGGTCTCGCCCTTGGGAGCATCAAGCCCTGTTACGCGCACGCGTTGTCGTGGGTAACGCCGACATCGGCAACGAGCTCATCGATCGAACGAGGCATATCGCTTACCCCGAACGGTTGTCGCCGGACTCTCTCGTTGAGATCAGACACTTGAAGGCGCGCATGGAGCGAGAGCGTATTCCAAGAGGCACCGAGCCGCGAAGGAACTTCAAGATGGGACCGGGAGGCACGGCCGACGTCGAGTTTGCTGTGCAGATCCTTCAGCTCAGGCATGGACACCGCGCTCCAACTCTGCAAACACCATCAACCCTCGAGGCGCTCGATGCTGCTGGGGAGCTCGGTCTCATGCCACCGTCTGACGTCCACCAACTGAGGTCGGCCTACACATTCTTGTCGTCTCTGAGGAACAGGCTCTTCTGGCTCACGGGACGCCCTGGCGACGTACTCCCGGTGAAACCCGAGGATCTCGAAGCTCTGGCAATTGCGATGGGCTATCACTACCAACCTCGACAAGAGCTAGAAGAGGAATATCTGCGCGTCACTCGAAGAGCGCGCAAAGTAGCCGAGCGCTACATCTACGAATAGCGCCCCATATGTAAGAAGGGCCAGGCGGAGGGGTTGCCTGACCCTTCTTGGTGGTACTCGGGGGATCTAGATGTCGTAGAACATGTCGGGACTCTCCCCATCATCTCTCAACGTCTGCCGATTTCTTGTGGTTTCCGTAGGGCTGAATCAGCTGCTCCTCGACGAAACCCTCAGATGCTGATCGATAAACGATCGACCTTGGCAACTGGTCTCTCTTTCTCATCGCCTCGATGACGGACGTCCCCTGGGTTTCCATTGCGTCACGCACATCGCGAAGGCGACCCTTGCCAGTCGTCCATGGTTCGTTGGCTACAACAGATGTATCGATTCTCACGTAGACGGTCTGCTTCCGACCATCGACGTTTTTCGCCTCGATTCGCCAGACGATGAACGCCGGATCAGACGACTCTCTGTAAGAGCTGACCGCTTTCCACATGAGCGTGTGATACCCAATCTAAGGCTCTCAGCCAGGAGAATTAGGGTACAAGAAGGGTCGTAAATGAGGCACAGATGCGGTGGATAAGGTTTGATCAGATACCTCTCGCTGAACCTCTTACCAATGATTGTCAGACCAAACCTGGCAGGCGCCCATGGAAGATTGTGTTCGGGGTGTGTCCGAGGTTTTGAGCGGTACCAAGAGTCGCTCTTGCCCTCGGTGATAGACTGTTCACAGAAGCACGATCAACCCGAGCGTTGAAATCGAGTCTGGGTAATACAAGCGCCTCTCTGACCTTCGTTCATCAGGTTAGGGAGGTGTTTTTCATTTGAAAGCCGGAACCGTTAAGTCCTTTGACCAGTCAAAGGGGTACGGCTGGATCGTCCCGAATGACGGCACAGATGATCTTTTCGTGCACCATCGCAGCATCGTGGGCGACGACATCAGGACGCTACCGATCAACGCGATGGTCACATACCAGTCGCGTGTCAACTCCAAGGGTCTTGAGGCGATCAACGTATCGCTGATGTAGTCCCAGTCACATCGCGGAGGTCCACACGCGCCTGCATTTTGCGTGCGCCTTGCCCAAAGAGCGTAGCTGAACCTGGTTGGACGAAACGGGTCACCCGATCCTTGGCGTGAACGCTGAGTGCCCAACCAAAATGATTACACAGAAAGCTACTCGGCAGCGGCGTCGGACGCTGCAAACAACGGCGACATGTACTCCACAGCCTTGTCGAGGGCCATGGGACGAGCGAACAAATAGCCTTGCCCAAGTTCGCATCCGAGACTTTCCAGATGGTCGAGTTGGTCGTTTGTTTCGATCCCCTCGGCAATCGTGTCCAGCTTTAGTGTTTCGCCGATCTTGACGATCACAGCCGCGAGCGCGGAGCTCTCGACATCGTCGCTTATGTCGGTCACGAACGAGCGGTCGATCTTCAGTGCGTCGACAGGGAACCGGCTGAGATAACTAAGTGATGAGTAGCCTGTGCCGAAGTCGTCGACCGCGAGCTTGATTCCGAGTTCCTTGAGCGCGTGCAGCTTCAGGATGGTGGCGTCGGTGTTGGTCACGAGCACGTTCTCGGTGATCTCGAGCGTGAGACGCGACGGCTCGAATCCAGACTCTTCGAGGGCCACACGCACATCCTCGATCAGCGATTGGCTCTGCAGCTGCTTGACGGAGAGATTGACGTTCATCATCAGCGGTGGATTCGATGGGAACAGGTCTTGCAGGGAGCGCGCGTGATGACAGGCGTCGTTTAGCACCCATCCGCCGAGCTGGTTGATGAGCTCGGTCTCCTCGGCAACGGGAATGAAGGCTCCGGGGAGAATTAGACCGCGCTCGGGATGGTGCCACCGCACCAAAGCCTCGAAACCAGCAACCCGGATGGGGCTGAGGCTCATGATTGGCTGATAGTAGAGTTCGAGCTCGTCCCGCTCGATTGCCCTCTGCAGCGCGCCCTTGAGCTCCAGGCGAGAAACGACCTTAGCGTGCATCTCGGGCTCGAACACGCAATAGCCACCTTCGCCTTCCCGCTTCGCCACGTACATTGCTACGTCCGCGTCGCGGAGCAGCTCGTCGGCCGTCGAGGTCATCGCGTCCTCAGCCTCAAGCACAGCTATGCCCATACTGGCGCGGATGAAGACTTCACTGTTGTCGATGACAATCGCGCCGCGAAGTGATTCTAGGATGCGCTCGGCAACCTCCGCGAGCTCCCGCTCCTTGTAGGAATCCTCCAGCAGCACTGCGAATTCGTCGCCACCGAAGCGCGCCACGGTGTCCATGGTCCGCACGCACCGCAGCAGCCGTTTGCCGACATCAAACAGAACGTCATCTCCGGCCGCATGTCCCAGGCTGTCGTTGATGACTTTGAATTCGTCGAGATCGATGAATAGCACCGTAATTCCGCCAGTGTCTCGTGTCATGCGCGCAATAGCGTGCTCGACGCGATTGGTGAACAGTGCCCGATTGGCGAGCGTGGTGATGGGATCATGGAACGCTTGATGACGCAGCTGCGACTCGAAAGTCTTATGCTCTGAAACGTCGCGAGCGTTTAGCACGATGCCGTTGACATTCTTGATGCCCATGAGATTGGTGAGCAGGATCTCGAAGTGGAGCTTGCTGCCGTTGGCGTGATGGAACCGGCACTCAAACGCATCGGAGGTGGGTTGCATAACTTCGGGTCGCTCGATGATGGCGCTGAGCGCATCGACGTCCTGCAAATGCACGTAATCGGCGAATCGGGCGCCGCTTATCTCTTCGACCTCGTAGCCAAGGATGCGTTTCACCGAGGGGCTGACGTACTTCACGGTGGTGTCTTGATCGATCACAACGATGAGGTCGCTCGAGTGCTGTACCAGGGAACTGAGGCGTTGTTCGCTCTCGCGCTGGTGCATCTCCTCGGAGAGGATCGCACTCTCGAGGGCAAGTGCCGCCTGCACCGAGAACGTCTGCAGCGCCGACTGAATCTCCGGCGCGAGGCGCGTCTGTGACGCGACGAACACGAGACCCCGCAGTTGCTGGCGGACGAACAGCGGAAAGATAACGAGCTTGTGTTCGAGGCCGAGGCGGAGTCCGTCGCGCAGGTCCACCTCCTCGAGTTCGACCTCGATCAATCCCCGGGAACGAAGGGCGTCGGCGTCCAGCGAGGTGAGCTCTGTTGCCCGAAGGGGCCAGCGCTGGACCTCGTCACCAACGTGGGCGCACACCTGCAGCTCACCGTTGTTGGTGAGCGTTGCCACGCGTATGTCTGCGTCGACTACCAGTGAGTGCAAGGAGTCGATCGTTGCCTCGACCACCTCGTCGCGACGGTTCGCGCTCACAAGATTGCGTGTTGCCTCACGCAGGGAACGCTCGCGGCGGGCGGCCCGCTCACTATGATTCAGCAGCACCGACATCCGAGCGATCACGAGGGAAGAAAGCGCCACCGAGGCACCTATGAGCACCAGCTCGTCGACGCCTTCACCACGCAAGAACTGCACGAGGCGCACTCCCGGGACCGTAAGTGAAGCCACGGTCAGCAAGCCAAGACGGCCCCACGTGAGCCTCGAGCCCTGTTGCAATACCGGAGCGTCCAGTTCCCTCATGGATGCGTGAAGCGCAGCGGCGCCCCAGAGCAAGTAGAAGGCGGCCCATCCTGCATCGAGGAACCCACCCTCGTTGTATCCGCCTTGCAGCGTCAACACTCCGAGAATCGCATCCGTCGTGAACAGTGCCAGGACGCTCAGGACCATCATGCGCAATGCAGGGCGCCTGAGTCCGCCATCGACCGCCAAGCGAATCGCCACCGCGAGGAGGCAAACGTCCATCAATGGATAAGCGATCGACACCAGCTTCTCGGGCAGAGTCAACGTCGCATCGTGCGCATAAGGGGCCATCAGGAAGGTCCATGCGACGACCGCGAGCCCGAGCGTAAGGATGAGCGCGTCGATGAGACTCGCTCGGTTCCCCTCCGGGCTTCGGCGCCGGATGATGATAAGGAGTCCCGCGATCAGCGTGGGATAAACCGACAGGTAAAAGAGATCTCCCAGCGAGGGAAACGGCACGTCCGCCCCAAAGAGGGCGTTGTAGCCGTAGTAGAAGGCGTCGCCCGTAACGAACAGAAGCTGACCCAGGGCGAACAGCTGCCAGGCGATCCTGCTCGCCGGCTTGTTCTTGCGGACGCCGATTAGGATCGCAACCGACGAGGACAATCCGATGAGGTTGAACAACACCCCGTTTCCCCGCACCGCGGGGACCACATAGTAGGCCAGCAGCGCCAGGCCCCCGAGCCCGAGGTAGAGAAGCCAAGCGTTGCGCGAAACGAAGCTCTTCATCTGCCGACCGGATGTGTGACCTTGTTACCCTCCCACCAGCGCGCCATCGTCGACGCGGTCCGGAGGCGGAAGGTCGGAAGCTCGGTGAGGACCTCGATCGCGCGGTCAGTTATACGCACGAGCAACTCCTAAAAGGGGATTCCTACTTGCATATTCACAAGGCAGTCGCGCGCATCATCGCTAGACTGCTCTGAGTCCCCGCAGACAAGTTCTCCTCTGTCGCGTGGACACTCTCGAAGTGTTCGTAAGCACTTCGCAAAGGTCCTCGACATTGGTCTTGCCTTCCAGCCCGCCTTGCCCTTCACCTTACTCCTCGGACTCATCAGCGATAAGTCCCGAAGAGATGATCCGGAGTCGGAATATTCTGGAAGCTAGGGTGCTGTTCGACTATCCGGGGATTCGTTCGGTTCCTCTGTTCACGAATGCGGCATCCTTCAAGTCCACCGCGGAGCTACCTTCGTCGTCCCTGTGGCGGGCGCTCTTGAGTTGGCCCTTAGATGTCGTAGTAGAGGTAGAACTCGTAAGGATGCGGACGGAGTCGCAGTTCATCCACCTCTCGCACTCGCTTGTAGTCGATCCAGTGTTCGATCACGTCAGGGGTGAAAACTCCACCCTCGAGCAGGTAGTCGTGATCGGCCTCTAAAGCGTCAAGCGCGCCCTCCAGCGAACCCGGAACCTGGGGCACCTCGGCGAGCTCCTCAGGCGGCAACTCGTAGAGATCCTTGTCGACTGGATCAGGAGGCTCGATCTTGTTGCGAATCCCATCGAGGCCCGCCATCAGAAGAGCTGGGAATGCGAGGTACGGGTTGCAGCTCGGGTCTGGGCAACGGAACTCGATGCGCTTCGACTTGGGCGACCTCGAATAGAGGGGGATCCGAACTGCAGCCGAGCGGTTTCGCTGGCTGTAGACGAGGTTGACAGGCGCCTCGTAACCGGGCACCAGACGCTTGTAGCTGTTGGTCGTGGGCGCGCATAGTGCGAGCAACGACGACGCATGGGTCAGCAGGCCCCCGATGTAGTGGCGAGCTGTGTCTGAAAGCTGCGCGTAACCCAGCTCATCCCACATCAACGACTCGCCGTCCCGCCACAGGCTCTGGTGCACGTGCATCCCGGAACCGTTGTCCTGGAAGATCGGCTTCGGCATGAAGGTGACGGTCTTGCCGTTGCGGCGGCCGACCTGCTTGACGACATACTTGTAAAGCATCAATCGGTCGGCGATCTGGAGCAACGGTGCGAACCCCATGTCGATCTCACCCTGACCGGCGGTTCCGACCTCGTGGTGGTGGACTTCCACCGGAATTCCCAACTCGCGAAGGGTCAGCACCATCTCGCTGCGAAGGTCCTGGTAGTGGTCCATGGGCGGCAGGGGGAAATAGCCCTCTTTGTAGCGAGGCTTGTAGCCGAGGTTGCCTCCCTCCTCCTCCTTGCCTGAGTTCCAGACACCCTCGACTGCATCGATGTAGTGGTAGCTGGAGTGTTGGTTCTGATCGAAGCGAATCGAGTCGAATATGTAGAACTCCGCCTCTGGCCCGAAATAAGCGGTGTCGGCGATGCCCGTGCCCGCCAGATAGTCCTCGGCCTTCTTGGCGATGTTGCGGGGGTCGCGCGAGTATGGCTCGCCTGTTATGGGGTCCTTTACGTAAGCGTTCATCACCAGTGTCGAGTACTTCGCGAACGGATCCATAACGGCTGTGTCGGGATCGGGGACCAGGATCATGTCGGATTCCTGAATCTCCTGGAAGCCTCGGATAGAGGAGCCATCGAAGCCGAGACCCTCCTCGAAGACCTCCTCGCTCAACTCCTCGAAAGGAACCGTGAAGTGCTGCATGAGACCGGGAAGGTCACAGAACCGGATGTCGAAGAATTTGGCGTCGTGTTGCTCTCCGAGTTTCAGCGTGTCCGCAGGACGTGGCATAAATCTCCCCTCCTTCTGGCGACCTCGTTTTGAATCAGGGCCGTCTCGTATGTAGTCACACCCACCCTGGCAAGGGGCGGTTTCTCGGGAGTTTCAGCGGTGTTACGGGAGGGTTAAGAGGTGCCGTGCTTCTCAATCCAATCTCTCAAGCAGCCCGCCTCTTGTTCGTAGGCCTCGGTCAAACCCTCGACGATCCAGCGCTCGACTCTGCCCCCGTAGAAGGGAACCTTCACCTTGACCCGTCCCTCGATCGTGCGCCGGGTCCCGTCCTCGTGCCCCGAGATCTCGATGGTGCCCTTAGCCTCGAGCAACTCCTTGGCGATCTCGGGGTCGATCGTGAAACTCCAGAGCATGGCCTTCTCGTCCCAGATGGCGCTCTCGACCCAGGCCGGATCTTCGTCCCCGATGAGCCGCTTCGCCGCGCCCGAGATTTCGATGTCCAAAACACACCTGGTTCGCCTGAACACCCGGCCGTCGGCCAGGGTCTCTTGACTCAGGAGTTCGCGCTGCAAATGGCCCAGTTTCCTCAACGACTTCTGGTAGTTCTCGTCGAGCATCACCTGGGCGACCCCGTTCGGTGGGACATCGAACGAGTGGGGAATCTGGAAATTCACGTCGAGGAGGGCTACCGAACGAGGCCGCGCCTGAAAGCCTCGGCGACCGCCTCGGTTCGGTCCCGGACCGCGAGTTTCTTGTAGATCGACTTCAGGTAGGTCTTGACGGTTTCCTCCGCGAGGTGCATCGCTGCCGCGATCTCTTTCGTCGAGAGCCCGTCTGCGAGGTACTGAAGACAGTGCAGTTCTCGGTCGGTCAGGGCATCCGTGTCCTTGCCACCGATCCGTCCAAAGATGCCCTCGGTGACGTTGGGGTCGAGCACCGAGCGCCCCTCGGCGACATCACGAATCGCTTGAATGACCGACTCGCGAGTCGCGCTCTTAGAGAGGTAGCCGTCGGCTCCCGCTTTGATGCCCTCGGAAACGGTCCCAGGATCGGTGAACATCGACAGGATCAATACCCGCGTCGACGGGGCGATCTCTTTGACCTGCCTCGTGGCTTCGATGCCGCTCATCGACTGGCTCAGGTTGACGTCCATCAAGATGACGTCCACGCCACCCTCTCGAGCCGCGTCGATGGCAGCCTGGCCGTTGGAAACGGTGCCTGCCAGCTCCACGTCATCAGCCATCGACAGCATCACCTCGAGACCCTCGGATACAAGGGTGTGATCGTCGGCGATCAAAACGCGCAAGCTCATTTGCCCTTCCGAATTGCGTGCCAGAACTCCTTAAGGATGGACTTCGGATTGACCTCGGTCCAGTACCGAATGCCGAGTTTCTGGCGGAGTGACTTCATATTGGTCCTGACAGTCTCCTCCGGCAGGTTCAATCTGGCCGCGATTTCCTGAGTTGACAGGCCGTCCGCCAGGCCCTCTTGGACCTTCTCCTCACGATCTGTCAGTTCAGCCGGAGCCTGCTTTGGCCGGGTGCCTCCGTCCATGAGCGAAGAGAAGAGTCCACTATGTCCTACTCTGAGCTTCCTATAGACCGACTTCAGAGTGGCTTTGACAGCCTCCTCCGACAACCGCATCTCGGTCGCGATCTCCTTCGTCGAGAGACCGTCTGCAAGGTACTGAAGACAGTTCAGTTCTCGGTCGGTGAGTGCATCCGCGTCCTTGCCGCCGATTCGTCCAAAGATGCCCTCGGTGACGCTGGGGTCGAGAACCGAACGGCCCTCGGCGACATCATGAATCGCCTGAATGACGGATTCGCGCGATGCGCTCTTAGAGATGTAGCCATCGGCTCCGGCTTTGATGCTTTCGGAAACCGTCTGTGGATCGGTGAACATCGACAGGATCAAAACCCGCGTCGAGGGGGCAATCTCCTTTATTTGCCTTGTCGCCTCGATGCCACTCATCGGCTGGCTCACGTTGATGTCCATCAAAATGACGTCCACGTCACCCTGTCTTGCCGCATCAATGGCAGCATCGCCAGAAGAGACAGCGCCGGCAAGCTCCACGTCCTCGGTGATCGAAAGCATCACCTCGAAACCCTCGGATACAAGGGTGTGATCCTCGGCGATAAGCACGCGCAGGCTCACTCCGGCATCCCGCCTGGAAGCCTGGCCTCGAGACGAGTGCCGCCGCCGGGGACCGAGTGGAACTCGATACTCCCTCCAACGAGGTCTACTCGCTCTTGCATGAGTTTCATCCCGACATGTCCGGAGGCAGTCTCGGCATCAGGATCGAAACCGGACCCTTTGTCTTGGACGATGATGTGAACCATATTGTCAATATCGGCTACTCGCACAGAGATTGCACTGCTATTGGCATGCTTCAAGGCGTTGGTGAGGCCCTCCTGAAGGATTTGGAAGCCAGCCAGGGCGATGGGAACCGGCGGTTCGTGCTTGATCTCTCCTTCGAACTCGACCTCGGTGCCCCACAGCATCGATACCTGGCCGACGAATACTCGGATGGTCTCCAGCAGACCGCCCTCTTCCACCGATGACCTCCTTAGGTCGACCAGGGAATCTCTCAGCGTGGCCATGGCCTGTTCGATCGCCTTGCGAGAACTGTCGAGGAGTTGAGTAGCTTCTTCCGTTTTCCCCGCCTCGAGGAAGGCTGCTGCGTTGCCTACATTGTATGAGGCCGCGGCCAGCATCTGGAGGCTTCCGTCATGGATCTCGCCGGCGATTCGCTTCCGCTCGTCCTCTCGTTCCTTGAACACCTGCTCCGTGGCCTTCAATAGTGATCCCTGTTGCTGGCGCAAACGCTCGGACAACTCTTGTTTGTCTCGAGCTCCAAGAAGGCCGAGCCGAGCAAACAGCAGGGGTATCAGGAAGGCCGCTACAAACGCCCCTACCTCTTCGTAGGCCGCGGCCGTGGCCGCGCCCAGTGCTGCCAGCAACGCCTGGGAGAACCAGAAGCCAGCTGCCGGCGATGGGACGAGATTCCCAAAGGCCGTTTTGAGAGGCACATCCCTTAAGAAATGAAGGCCAAGGCCAACGAGTCCCAGGTTGACGAGGACGAAGACAGTGGCCGCGAGGATTATCAGAAATGGCCCGGCGGGGAATGAGAAGGCTTCCTCTCCGTGATCGATCACTACCCACGAGGCGATTCCCGTTGCGAGGGCAAGCTGTCCTCTATTGAAGAGCGCATGCCAGATCGGGATCTCGCGACGGAATTCACGGACGTCGAAGGCACCCAATCCCGCAATTGCCATTGCGACTCCTGGCTCGAAGAGAATGGCAATCGCCAGGGCAAGGGGGAAAGCCATCGTCACCTGCGATTGATAGCCAAGTGACACGGGGAGCAACTCGGCTCCCAACAAGAGGGCGATCCAGAAAATTACCGTCGAGATATCCGGGAAGGGCTCGTCGAGGGTCTGAAGGCCCACGAACATCAAGCCACCACTCAGAGCAACGACACTCCATGCAAAACCCTGGGCCCGCTTCACATGCTTGATGGTATGTAGTTTCCGAGCTCCTACGCGGCAAAAAGAGAGGTCAGGTCCCCTCCCCTTGGCCGCAAATCAAAACCTGGGACTACAGCTTCCAGGCAGCGCCTGCGGCGTAGAACACGGCGACGATGGTGCTGGCGAAAGCAACGAGACGGATCTTCATTCGAGTGACTCCTTGGGTAGTCGAGATGACAAGTTCGGGTCGGGCGGCAGCGACTACAGCTTCCAGGCAGCGCCTGCGGCGTAGAACACGGCGACGATGGTGCTGGCGAAAGCAACGAGACGGATCTTCATTCGAGTGACTCCTTGGGTAGTCGAAGTGGAAAAGCGGTGCTTGCGAAGTCCTAGAGCTTCCAGGCAGCGCCTGCGGCGTAGAACACGGCGACGATGGTGCTGGCGAAAGCAACGAGACGGATCTTCATTCGAGTGACTCCTTGGGTAGTCGAAGTGGAAAAGCGGTGCTTGCGAAGTCCTAGAGCTTCCAGGCAGCGCCTGCGGCGTAGAACACGGCGACGATGGTGCTGGCGAAGGCAACGAGACGGATCTTCATTCGAGTGACTCCTTGGGTAGTCGAAGTGGAAAGCGGTGCCGAGAAGGTGGTTGGTCCTACAGCTTCCAGGCAGCGCCTGCGGCGTAGAACACGGCGACGATGGTGCTGGCGAAAGCAACGAGACGAGTCTTCATGGAGGCGTCCTCCTTTCTTTTCAGGGAGCGACAATGAATACAGAGATGAAGGCGCGGATGAATGCGTCACGCTTCGCTGGAAAGAGTTTGTACTAAGAAAGGGGCGCGCGTCTCGCGCGAACTGCCCTACCCACCCGGTGCAACTTCGCTACCCGATCGAGTGAACAAATCGACCCGAACGGGGGATTTCTAGCCAAAGACTAGTTGGCGCACAGTGCTTAAGCAAGCCAATTGGCCTATCGGTCGCGGACTTATATTGCGTATTGACATTGAACAACCACTTAGGGTGATGATTGCGGAGCGGCATCGCACCATTGCTCAGTCGCTCTCGTCTCTCGTCGGCGAGCTTGGGAACGCCGAGGTTGTGGCCGAGGTCGGCACCGCCGCGGAGGCTCTGGAGATCGGCCAGACCCTGGCCCCCGACGTAGCGATCATCGACCTCGAGCTCTCCCCCAGCTGCTCGCTCATTTCTCTGTTGACCGAGAGGTCACCCGATACCCGCATCGTGATCCTGGGGGACCGGGACCGGGGCACGCCACTAGGGTTGGTGAATGCTTTGGCCTCGGGCGCAGTTGGAGCCATTTATAGGGACGAAATGTCAATTGGTGATTTGGTTCGAGCCGTCCACTCATCCTCGAGAAAGAGGCCCGTGGTCGCCGACGAGGCGGCCGGCGTCCTCTTGAATTCCTATGTCGATGCCCTATCCGAGAAGCGCCAGCGTGACCACTCAGTCATCCATGCTCTTGCCGCCGCCGTTGAGGCACGCGACTCAGGCACCGGACAACACCTTTACAGGGTCACCAACCTCGCCCTTAGCTGCATGACGGAGATGGACGAGAACCTGGCCCGGAATGAAGAGGTCCAGTACGGATTCACGTTGCACGACGTCGGAAAGATTGGTGTGCCTGACGAGATCCTGAACAAGCCCGGTCCACTTTCCGCCTCCGAGTGGAGCATCATGCGGACTCACCCCGAGCTGGGGGCGAAGATCGTCGAGCCGATCGGGTTCTCAAGTGCCACGATGGGCGTCATCCTTCACCATCACGAGAAGTGGGATGGCACGGGATATCCGAATAGGCTGAAAGGGACCGAGATTCCGCTTCCTGCGCGTACCTTCGCGGTAGCGGATGCCTACGATGCGATGACATCGGAGCGCCCGTACCGCGCGGCCATGACGGATGACGAGGCGATCCGTATCATTCTGGATGAGCGCGAGAGTTCTTTTGATCCGGACATCGTCGATGTCTTTCTCGGTCTGTTTTTCTAACAGTTGGTTGAGGGCGCGAACAGAGTGAAAATCAGGTGAAAGATCTTGGGGTGGATGACACTGCGGCCCTCGCGGGGTTCGAGCAAGAGCTGACCAAGATCACCGGAGTTCGGAACGTGAAGGTGGTGGGCGGGGACCGTCCGTCGGAAATCCACGTGATCGCGGGTAACACGCGCTCACCCAAGCAGATAGTACGCGATGTGCAGTCCTTGGCCGTCGCCGGTTTTGGGGTGAGCATCGACCACCGAATTGTGTCCGTTGTGCAGATCCAAGACGAAACTCTCCCGTCGCCTCAGTCCACGGATGATGCAAGGTCGCCGGCACCGGGACGGCCCTTGGTGGAATCGGTGCGTTCCAACGTCGCGGGTGACAAGAGATCGATTCACGTGGTGCTCGGCTGGCCCGGGGACGTTCGAACAGAGGGCCAGGCCAAGTCAGGAACGTCGCGTGAGCTGCAGGCTCGAGCCGCAATGGAGGCGACCATCGAGGCGCTTACTCCCACCTTTGCAGCCAGAGCAATGCGTGTCGAAGTCGAGCATGCCTTTCTTCAGGCCATGGGTCGCGATGAAGCAGTGGTTGTTAGAGCCACGGTCTACGAGGGTGACGAGATGACTGCCGTTACGGGGGCCGTGCTCGTGGAGGACGAGGTCGCTCTTGCAGGAGTCAAGGCTCTCCTCCATGCGATCAACCGGAAGTTGCGTCCCCCTGTCCCCATCTAGTCTGCCGGTAGGCCAACATCGCCAGCCCGGCGGCAAGCACCAAGTCGCCGGCCGACCAGATACCCACTTTTGGGATTGGGATGACATCCCCGAGGAAGCCCAGGCGGGTGTCGTCGTCGAGAGCCTCGTGTTTCAGCCCCTCATCCGAAATCTCGAGCTCGTCGCCCCCCGCAATTCGGACCGCTTCGCCGGACACGGGCATCGCACCGTTCGCGCTGATCACGGCGAGGTTCATCAAGAGTCCCACAGCGGCAATCAGTAAACCCGGCAGTGAACGGTTAACGACCAACCAGGAAAGCACCAGAGCGTTTGACGCGATGAGTACAGCAAGACTCAGTCCGTCGGTCATCCATGATGGTGACCAGAAGCCGAAGACGATCTGAAGAGCCAACCCGGATAGCAGAAGCGGAACGGCCCGGAACTTGGTGTCCGCGAGGTTTTCGAGCGACCCACCCTGCAAGAGAGCCACGATGACGGCCATGATCGCCACTACGAGGGCTATCTCCACTGCTCGTCCGCGGACTTGGGAGGCATAAATACAGGATACGAGTCCAGGCAGGGACCCCCGATAGCATGCCGGTCATGAAGAGGGTGCTGTTCGTTTCAAACCCACATGTGGGTTCGGTTTCAGCCCGCGTCAAGCAAGTGATCGTGAAAGCGCTGGAGGCCGACTTCAAACTCGAGGTCGCGGAGACCGCCGCACGCAATCACGCCGGCGATCTTGCGAGGGACGCTGTGGACCGGGACTTCGACGCAGTGATCGCGTTCGGCGGGGACGGCACCATCAACGAAGCGTCCCAGGGGTTAGTCGGCACGGAAGTTGGGCTGGCAATACTCCCCGGCGGGTCGACGAATGTCATCAGCGCGGGCATTGGGCATTCCGCGCGATCCGGTCGAGGCGACTGCGTTCGTCGCGTCGCACCTGAGATCGTCCACAAGCACTCGGATCAACGTGGCGAAGCTGAATGACCGCTACTTTCTGTTCAACGCCGGAATGGGTCTTGATGCTGAAACCGTTCGCCGGGTCGAAAGCAACCCAGAGGGCAAGCGCCGGAATCACGAAAAGCTCTTCGTTCGCAATGCGCTCAAGGCTGGATTGACCCAGTACCGGGGGGTGGACCCAATGATCTCGATGTCGGTCGAGGGGGCCGAGCCGGTAGCGGTCGTGACTGCAATCAGCCTGCAACGGGGCTCCGTTCACCTACTACAAGGGCTGGCCGGTCGATGTTTGTCCTGGCGCCCGTCTCGACAAAGGACTCGATGTCTTCGGAATCACCCGTCTACGAACGAGGATGATTCCTCGTCTGGTGTACGCATTGTTCGTGAGCCGATCCCACATCCGCTGGAGGACGGGCTCCTATCACCACGACATCGAGTCGGTGACGCTCGAGGCGAAAGCTCCGATGCCGGTTCAACTCGACGGTGATTACATCGGGGATCTGGACGGGCCGAATTGAGCCTCGTACGGGGGGGACTCAGCCTGCTGATCTGAGCTCTTCACCGTTAAGTGAGCGCCGTGGCATCGCGTAGGCTGGATTCAGTAGCCATCCGAGCCTTCAGGAGTGACGTTTTCAGCATGACTACGCCTCAGCCGCGACCAGATTGCCGCTCTTCTCGGCGAGATCCAGGATCCCGAGCTTCACCGCGGCCTGAATGAGCTCCACATGGTCAGGAACCTCTCAGTCGAGGGGGGCGACGTCTCAGTCACGCTCGCCCTGACGGTCCCGAACTCGGCATCGAGGCCTTATTACCTCGAGGTCGTTCCCGCCAAGATTCGCAACGCCTTCCCCAATGCCAGAGTCGCTGTCGACTTCGTTGTCATGTCGGAAGATGATCGCCTCGCCCTAAGTGAGTCGATACGCAAGGACACGCCCTCTCCCATGGTGGGTTCGGACTCCAAGACTCAGGTAATCGCCATCGGGTCTGGCAAGGGAGGAGTCGGCAAGTCGACGACCGCTGTGAATCTGGCCGCCTCCCTGGCCAAGGACGGGTACAGCGTCGGTCTCCTGGACGCCGATGTCTGGGGCTTCTCGGTCCCGCGCATGCTGGGCATCTACGAAAAGCCTTCGGTGCTCGGGGACCTCATCGTTCCGCCCGAGATGTTCGGCATCAAGGTCGTGTCGATCGGGCTCTTCACAAGCGAAGACAATCCCGTGATGTGGCGGGGGCCGATGCTCCACAAGGCGCTCCAACAGTTTCTCGAGGATGTGGCTTGGGGTGACCCCGACTACCTTTTGTTGGACCTACCGCCGGGTACCGGTGACGTTGCCATGTCGATAGCCCAGTTCGTCCCGGGTGCCGCCATGATCACGGTCACAACTCCCCAGGCGGTAGCAGAGAAGGTGGCCCAGCGCTCCGCCTTCATGGCCGAGAAGACCGGACTCAAGCCGACCGGGGTCATCGAGAACATGAGTTACTTCATCTGCGATCACGGGACGCGCTACGAGCTGTTCGGGAGTGGTGGAGGCGAGATGCTGGCCCAGCGTCTCCGTGTGCCGCTTCTGGGGCAAATCCCTCTCGATCCGACGCTAATGGAGTTCGCCGACAAGGGTGCACCAATCGTGCTGCAGGCTCCTGACTCGGCCGTTGCCCAGGCGTACGATCGGTGTGCCAAGGAGCTTGTCAACCTGGTCAAGCCGAAACCAAAGTCGAGGAAGCGCATTTCGCTTCCACTCGGTGGTTCGTGACCAACAGCATGGGAGGGGTCCGTTAGTGGCGACGGTCGCGCAACACCCACTAGAGCTCGTCGACCGCATCGGCGGTTCTGTCGATGCGGTTGGCGCCATAGAGCGCGCGTCCTCGCTTGCCAAGAGGTCGATCAAAAAGGACTCGAAGATGTGGGCGCTCGACCTCGCGTTGAGGTGTTGCGACCTCACGACTCTCGAGGGTTCCGATACGCCGGGGAAGATCCGGCAGCTGGCCTCGAAGGCTATCCATCCGGCCCCCGGCGATTCGTCGATTCCATCCGTTGCCGCGCTGTGCATCTACCCGCGCCTGGTTTCCGTTGCGGCAGAAGCGCTGCGGGGCTCGGGAGTGCACCTCGCTTCGGTCGCCACGTCGTTTCCGTCGGGCCAGGCGCCACTCGATATGCGGTTAGATGAGATTCGCAGAGCGGTCGCCGACGGCGCCGACGAGATCGACATCGTTATCAGCAGAGGGGCATTTCTCGCAGGCGACGAGGCCACGATCTACGAGGAGGTGGCCGAGTCGATTGAGGCCGCCGGCGATGCGCACGTCAAGACGATCCTCGAGACGGGTGAGCTCGGAACCTACGATCGTGTGCGTCGAGCATCTCTGATCGCGATGGCCGCCGGATCTCACTTCATCAAGACCTCAACCGGAAAGATCGGTGAGAGCGCAACATTACCGAACGCACTCGTAATGGCTGAAGCGATCAGGGACTTCGCTGAGTTCACGGGACGAGCTGTCGGTCTCAAGGTGGCTGGTGGTATTCGCGCATCCAAGGACACGATTCGCTATCTAGTCATCATTCACGAGACGCTCGGCGACGATTGGCTTGATCCGGATCGTTTCCGCATCGGAGCATCATCCGTTGTGAACGACTTGCTGATGCAGATCGACTACCTGCGAACGGGAAGGTACTCGGATCCCGACCGTTACACACTGGACTAGCGACCGTTACGACGATCGTGTGACTGAGGAAACAAACGATGGCTAAGTGGGAATACGCACCGGCACCCGAGTCGACCGAAATCGTCGACATCAAGGACACCTACGGGCTCTACATCGGGGGACAGTTCGACGAGCCTGCATCCGGCGAATATTTCAAGACAATCAACCCCGCCACCGAGGAAGTGCTGGCTGCCATTCCGATTGCAGATGAGCAGGACATCGATCGTGCAGTGGGGGCTGCGCGGGGAGCGTTCAAGAAGTGGTCGTCGTTGCCCGGAAGTCAGCGCGCCAAGTACATCTTTCGAATCGCCCGGATAGTGCAGGAGCGGGCACGCGAACTGGCCGTGCTCGAGTCGATGAATGGCGGAAAACCCATCAAGGAAAGCCGCGATGTCGACGTCCCACTCGTTGCCGCCCATTTCTTCTACTACGCGGGCTGGGCCGACAAACTTTCGTACGCGTTTCCTGGCCGTCGCGCGAAACCACTTGGAGTGTGCGCGGCAGATCATTCCGTGGAACTTTCCGCTGCTCATGCTTTCGTGGAAGATCGCTCCCGCCCTCGCCGCAGGAAACACCGTCGTACTGAAGCCGGCCGAGACGACTCCGCTGACGGCGCTGCTTTTCGCTGAGATCTGTGAGCAGGCGGGCCTTCCTGATGGCGTCGTGAACATCATTACCGGGGCTGGCCCGACCGGTCAGGCACTCGTTCGGCACGATGACGTCGACAAGGTCGCGTTCACCGGGTCGACCGAGGTGGGCAAAGAGATTCAACGAGCGGTTGCCGGAACGAACAAGAAGCTGACACTGGAGCTCGGAGGCAAGGCAGCCAACATCATCTTCGATGACGCCCCTCTGGATCAGGCGGTCGAGGGAATAGTCAACGGCATCTTCTTCAACCAGGGACACGTGTGTTGCGCGGGATCGAGACTCCTCGTGCAGGAAACGATTGCCGACCGGGTCATCGAAAAGCTCAAACGACGTCTCGGAACCCTGAGGCTGGGTGACCCGCTCGACAAGAACACTGACATTGGAGCCATCAACTCGCGCGACCAGCTCGAGAAGATTCGCAGGCTCGTAGGCATCGGCGTCGAGGAGGGAGCCGAGCTCTACCAGCCCGCTTGCGAGATTCCCGACCGAGGATTCTTCTTCCCTCCGACGGTTTTCACCGGCGTCAGCCAGAGCCACCGAATCGCCCAGGAAGAGATCTTCGGGCCTGTGCTATCCGTGATGACCTTCCGTACTCCGGCCGAGGCCGTGACTAAGGCCAACAACACGCCATTCGGCTTGAGCGCGGGCGTGTGGACCGAGAAGGGAAGCCGCATCCTGTGGATGGCGGACCGCCTCCAAGCGGGAGTGGTCTGGGCCAACACCTTCAACCGCTTCGATCCGACAAGCCCCTTCGGCGGCTACAAGGAGTCCGGCTTCGGTCGCGAGGGTGGCCGCCACGGGCTCGAGGCTTACGTTCGCCTCGAGGAGGTGGGTTAGATGCCGGAGAGGATCGACGTGCGAAAGACCTACAAGCTCTATCCTCGGCGGGGAGTTTCCCCGCTCGGAGTCCGGCCGGTCGTTCGAGGTGACGGACTCAAAGGGAGACTTTCTAGCCAACGCGGCGCGTGGGTCGCGCAAGGACCTGCGGGATGCGGTCAAGGCCGCTCGGGGGGCCTGGGGCAAGTGGGCCTCTGCGACGGCGTACAACCGGGGCCAGGTGCTCTACCGCATCGCCGAGATGATGGAGACGCGCAGGGCCGAGCTGATCTCAGAGGTTGCAACGGCCGAGGGCAAGCGAGGTGCAGCCAAGCAGGTCGATGAAGCCGTCGACACGTGGGTCTGGTACGCGGGGCTCGCCGACAAGCTGACGCAGATCATGGGTGGCCTCAACCCGGTTGCCGGTCCTTACTTCAACCTGACGGCTCCCGAGCCTACGGGGGTCTGTGGCATCGTCGCTCCCGAGGCGCCATCTCTGAGTGGCCTGGTCGGTCGGATTGCCCCGGCGCTTTGCGGAGGCAACGTTGTGATTGCTCTCGCGAGCGAAGCTCATCCGCTACCGGCAATCGCCTTGGCGGAGTGCCTCGCGACCTCAGACCTGCCCAAGGGCGTGGCAAACATTTTGACCGGCCGCAAGGCCGAGTTGACACCCTGGTTGGCCAGTCACGGGGATGTAGACGCGCTTGACGTTTCAGGTTTGGCGAGTGACGAGCTCGCTGATGCCGAGCGGGCGGGTGCCGACAACGTGAAACGGATCATCAAGGGAAACGGAGCGAGGAGCCCGTACCAGGCATCCGCGTTCATGGAGATGAAGACCGTCTGGCACCCCAAAGGAGCTTGATCTCGGGTTCCGCCCCATAGACTGGCGGCATGGCGAACCCACTCATCTACGAGGGACCGGTGCCCTTCCCCGTGCACGGCGCGCTCGAGTACGTGGCCGGGATTGCGTTCATCGCCGCACCATTGTTGCTTGACTACGAAGCAGGAGCAGCAGTCGCGATCTCGATCGTGGTGGGCATCGTCATCCTGCTCATTGCGGCCACCACGGAGGGCCCGACCAGTCTCGTCAACGCTCTCTCCCTTTCGGTCCATGTCGTGCTCGACTACGTGCTCGCACTGTTTCTGATCGCAAGTCCGTTCCTGTTCGACTTCGGGGGCGAGACGGCTCCCACCGTTTTTTTCATAGGGCTCGGAGTAGTTCACCTGCTACTGACGATAGGGACCCGCTTCTCGAATGCTCCCGTCGAGTCAGACATATCGAACTCGCTAGAAAAGAGAGAGGCGCCCCCGGAAGGGCGCCTCTAAGAATGGTCCGGATGGCCTAGGTATCGCCGCCCCTGCTGTAGCTAGTACCGCCACCACCACCGCCTCCGCTGTAGCCGCCGCCACCGCCACCGCCGCCTACGAAGGTGTTGTCCCCGCCAGCCGACCCGTCGTTGCCCAACGTGCCGTCACCGTCACCTGTGTTGTTGCCTCCCGAGGTTCCGTCGTTACCCCAGCTCTTGTCTCCGTCACCTGTGTTGTTGCCACCGGAGGTCCCGTCGTTACCCCAGCTCTTGTCTCCGTCTCCTGTGTTGTTGCCACCGGAGGTTCCGTCGTTACCCCTAGCTCTTGTCTCCGTCTCCTGTGTTGTTGCCTCCCGAGGTGCCGTCGTTGCCCTTGGTGTCGTCGCCGTCGTCATCATCGTCATCCTTGACGAGGACGTCGTTGCCCTCTTCGTCCTGACGCTTGATGCCTTCGTCGTCCATCTGGATCGCCCTGGTTTCGACGGACGGATCGTCGTTCAACATGAACGTCGAGACTCCACCGAAGCCGAGAATCATGGCGAGTCCTGCAACTGCTGCGGTTCCCAAGCTCATCTCTTCCTCCTTGGCTAATCGGACTGCCTCTGTGCCATCAACCTAGGAATTGCGCGTAAGAGGCTCATGAGCCACTCGTGAGAGACATCTCATCAATCGGGGTGGCAGGCCGTGTCTGCTGGTGCTACGGTTTGCTCCGCATCGAGACGGGGGTCGTGGAGGGCAAGGCATGAACTTGTCCGCCTTCGTCGAGAAGACGATCGCCTCGGCGACCGTTTTGGCAAGAGAAAGGATGCTTGGTGGCAGAAGGCACCGTGAAGTGGTTCAACAATGACAAGGGTTACGGATTCATCTCACAGTCTGACGGTGAGGATGTATTCGTGCACTTCTCCGCCATCCAGGGTGATGGCTACAAGTCGCTGCAAGAAGGCCAGGCCGTGTCGTTCGAGGTGACGCAGGGCCCCAAGGGCAAGCAGGCGTCTAACGTCGTCCCTCAGTAGCCTCCTCACGAACGGACGAGATCAGAAAGGCCCCCCGAACCGGGGCCTTTCCTTATTGGCTTTGGGGCTGCGGCGAGATTATCCGCCCAGAGCTATAGGCCTGCGATCACGCCGCGGAGCAGGCGCTCGAGTCGAGGGGCGGCACTCCGCCCGACCTCTGCGACCTCGTCGTGGCTGAGAGGTTGGGGCGAGACTCCTGCCGCCAAATTGGTAACGACCGAGATTCCGAGGACGCGTGCCCAAGATAGTGGGCGGCAATCGCTTCGAGCACGGTGGACATGCCCACCAGGGATGCGCCCAGCGTGCGGAGCATCCTGACCTCCGCGGGCGTCTCGTATGTAGGGCCGATGAGCCCTGCATACACACCCTCCTTCAAGTCGCCGTCGACAGAGTGTGCCAGCGCGCGGCAGTTTTTTGTCGTAGACCTCGGAAAGGTCAAGGAATCGGGGGCCACGGCTGTCGTGAGGACCGATCAAAGGGTTGGTGCCGGTGAGATTGAGATGGTCGCTGATGAGGCACGGTGCTCCCACCTCGAGGTCCTTATCGATTCCGCCGGCGGCATTGGTGAGTATTACGGTTCTGCAACCCTCCTCGACGACCTGTTGGATCGCATGCGTTGCGATCTGTGGGCTGTGGCCTTCGTACATATGGACTCTGCCGGCGAAGGCAGCAACAGGCACGCCAGACACCTCGGCTGCATAGAGCGCGCCCTCGTGCCCCTCAATTGCCGACAGCGGCATCCCCTCGATTTCCCGATAGGGGATCGGGTCGCCCCCGACCAGTGACCTGGCAAGCGAGCTGAGGCCTGAGCCGAGCACGATCGCGATGCTCGGTGTGAAACCGGCGGCTCGACTGATTGGTCCTGTCATGAGCGGATCTTCTCGAGAATCATCGGCTGTTGCTCTGCGGCCTCACGGCCGATCTCAACGGCAGCCTCGAGCGCTGCGACCGCCGATCCGAAGCGACCGGGCTCGTCGGCATGGAGCTCCAGTATGGGTTCGCCCTCCTCCACCTCGTCGCCAGGCTTCTTGAGGCACACAACCCCTGCGCTCGGACTGACCGGGTCCTCCTTGCGTGCGCGACCGGCGCCCAATCTCCATGCGGCAATCCCGACTGCGCGCGCGTCCAGTTTTGTCAACACGCCTGAAGTGTCGGCAACTACCTGCTTCCTTTCGGAGGCTTCGGGGAGGCGCGCATCTGGATCACCACCTTGCGCTCGAATCATCTCGTTCCACTTTGCGAACGCCGAGCCATCGGCAATGGTTGAGCGTGGATCGGCGTCGATGCCGGCAAGCTCGAGCATCTCGCTCGCCAATGCGAAAGTCACCTCCATGAGGTCCTCCGGTCCCTGACCTTCGAGAAACTGGACCGACTCCGTAACTTCGAGACCATTCCCCGCAGTGCGGCCGAGTGGTGTCTCCATATTGGTGAGGAGCGCCGAAGTGCGGACCCCGTGAGCTTCACCCAGTTTCACCATTGTCTCTGCAAGTTCGCGCGCGCTGGCTACGTCGGGGAGAAAAGCACCCGAGCCCACCTTTACGTCGAGAACGAGGGCGCTCGGTGCCCTCGGCGATCTTCTTTGACATGATTGAGGATGCGATCAAAGGAATCGACTCGACGGTGCCGGTGACATCGCGCAGTGCATAGAGCTTCCTGTCGGCTGGCACCAGTCCCAGACCCGCAGAACAGATGACTGCGCCGACGTCATGCAGGATCCGAAGCATCTCGTCGGGGGACAGGTCGACACGAAGGCCTGGTATCGCTTCGAGCTTGTCGAGAGTTCCTCCAGTGTGTCCGAGTCCCCTGCCCGACAGCATCGGATCCGCGGCCCCACAAGCGGCGACGATCGGGGCGAGTGGCAGGCTGACCTTGTCTCCCACACCGCCGGTCGAGTGTTTGTCGACGGTCGGCTTCGACAGAGATGACAGATCCATGCGATCACCCGACGCAAGCATCTCGGCCGTCCACTTGGCCAATTCGTCTGGGTCCATGCCGCGCCACACGATCGCCATCAAGAGCGGCGCTGCTTGATAGTCGGCTACCGATCCGTCCGTGTACGACCGGATGAAGTACTCGATCTGTTCGTCGGACAGCCGCCGGCCGTCCCGTTTGGTACGAATCACGTCCACAACGTCCACTACGTGGGCCGCCTTCGCCCTTCGAGCTCTTCGGTGTCAAACGCTCCTGGCAGAATCGCTCCTATCGTGGTGATGCCGCCGGGAGCGTCGATTGCGCAGTCTGGGCCACCGTGTTCGAGCAGGAGCTGACGGCAGCGACCACACGGAGTGAGTTGTTCGCCGTCCCCTGCCACCACTGTGACGGCAACGAGTTGCCCGCCTCCCGTGGAGTGCAGGTTAGACACCAGTCCGCACTCCGCACACAGGGTGAGCCCGTACGACGCGTTCTCGACGTTGCACCCCACCACGATCCGTCCGTCATCGACGAGCGCTGCGGCTCCAACGGACAACTTCGAGTATGGGGCGTAAGCACTGGACGCGACTCGGCGAGCGGCGTTGCGAAGGCTCTCCCAATCGATGTCGGTCAAGCGCTACTCCTTGATGTAGAGCTGGCCGTCGGCCGCCGGGGGCCGAGCCCGCCCCACGACACCGGCAACCACCAGAATGGTCGCGATGTAAGGAGCCATCAAAAGGAACTCGGAAGCGATTGGCACCTGAAGAATGGCGAGCTTGTTCTGCAAAGAGTCGGCGAACCCGAACACGAGGGCAGCACCGAACGCGCCGATGGGATTCCATCGTCCGAAGATCATCGCCGCGAGCGCGATGAACCCACGACCGCCGGTCATGTTTTCGTCGAAGCGACCGACCGACCCGAGTGTGAAGTAGGCACCGGCGATTCCCGCGACCATTCCACCCAGGATCACGTTGCGGTAGCGAACCCGGAGCACCTTGATTCCGACCGTGTCGGCTGCCTTGGGATGCTCGCCGACGGCTCTGACCCGCAGGCCCCAGCGCGAACGGAAGAGGGCGATGTTAATCCCGAACACGAGGATGAACATCATGTAGATGAATATGTTGTTAGCGAATAGCAGGGGACCGATTATCGGGATGTCGCTCAACAGAGGAATCTCGATGACCGGGAACCGTCCAGGGTTGTTCAGGTTCTGATAGCGCGACAGAATCTGCGCGGACAGGTAGCTCGTCATTCCCAATGCCAGGATGTTGATGACGGTGCCGCCGACGATCTGATCGACCCGGTAGCGAATCGACAGGACCCCCAGCATGGCGCCGAGGAGACCGCCCAACACAACGGCCAGGATGAACCCGGCGGTCGTGCTTCCCGCGGCGCTACCGACAATGGCTCCCGTGAATGCCGCCGTCAGCATCATTCCCTCGATGGCAATGTTGATGACCCCTGAGCGTTCGCACAACAGGCCGGCAAGTGCTCCGAGAGTGATAGGCACCGAGCGAAGCAAAGTCGACTGCAGCATTCCGAGCATGTTGAGAGAGTCGTCACGCGCCGCCCAGATGAGGAAGGCGAGGATGAAGCAGCCAACCACGACCCCAAGGATCAGGTTGGCACGCTTGCCAAACCCGCGCGTTAGCTGGATCGCTCCGAGGAACACGCAGATGGCGGCTAAGAGCAGAGCAGTTTCGCGCGAGGGGAGGACAAGTGGAGGAAGCTCGATTTCCGCGCTACGACCGTTCAGACCAAGGGTCGACTCGGAGCCGGGCTCGCTGCCCAAGCCAAACCACCAGGCGGCGGCGAATCCCATTGCCACGAACACGATGCCCAGGACCGAGCGCGCTCTGCGAATCGAGACTTTGCTAGTAGCAGGGGCGGCCGCAATGGTGCTCAAGACGCCCAGCTTTTCGTGAACGCATCCGTCTCAATCGTGCTACGGGCACGGATTCTGTAGATCTCCCGAACCAATGCCGGCGCAGCCACGAACATGATGATCAAACCTTGGATCACCACGATTATGTCCGTGCCCACGTCGGCGGTTCCCTGCATCTGAAGGGCGCCTGCCCTAAGAGCTCCGAACAGCAGCGCAGCCAGAACCACTCCGAGTGGATGGGTTCGTCCCAGCAGGGCCAGCGCGATCGCGTCGAAGCCGTATCCCAGGAACCCTGGCGACATGCTGTAAGCGACTCCGAGAAGGTTGGCGGTTCCTGCAAGCCCAGAAAGTCCGCCTGCGAGAACCATGGCCAAGACGTACGTCCCGGCCACGCTCATGCCCGCGTACGCCGCGGCCTTGGGATTGGCACCGACGGCCCTGAAGCGAAATCCGATGGTGGTGCGGAAGATCAGGTACCAGACGGCGAATGCCATGACCAGAGCTAGAACGATGCCCCAGTTGACCCGGTAGTCACCGAAGCTCGGAAGGCGAGCGGACTCAACGACTTCCTTGGAGAGGGGATCGCTTCGACCTGGCCGCTGGTAGATCGGGGTCTTCAGAAAGAAGGTCAGGAGGTGCAGCGCGATGAAGTTCAGCATGATCGTCGTGATCACTTCGTGAGCCCCTGTTCTTGCCTTGAGGAAACCGGCTATCCCTCCCCAGAGGCCGCCTCCCACAAAGCCGGCGACAACGGCGAGTGGAAGATGGATCGCAAGTGGAAGATCGAGTGTGAAGCCGACCCACGACGATGTGAGCATCCCCAGCGATCATCTGACCCTCGGCACCGATATTGAACAATCCCGCCCGGAATGCGAGCGCAACCGACAGGCCGGCGAGGATCAAAGGAGTTGAAGCAAGAAGCGTTTCGCTGATCGCAATGGGGCTCCCGAAGGCGCCTTCGAATAAAGCTCCGTAGGCGGTGCTGACGAGATCCCAGGACATGCTGAGCGCGTTGCCCGGGTTTTGTGCGAACGATGCCCACGCCCGTGCGACCTCGGGATTGGTGAAGATCATCACTATCCCTCCGAGGACGAGTGCGCTAAATAGAGCAAGGAGCGGGATTAGCACAGCGTCGATCGCGAAGGCCCGCGATCTTGACCGAGGTGGCTCGATCCTCTGAGGCTCGGCGGGAGGAGCTTCGGTCTTCATGACCTCGTCTCCTTGTCAGAGTCCGTGGCGGGCGGAGGATGGTGATCCCTCGTCGGTCTCTGCGGGTGGCTTAGCTGCGAGCTGTGTGGGTACACCCTGCTCGCCGCTCAAGCCGGCCATCAACATCCCGCATCGTTCACGCGTTGCCTCGCTTCGTTCGAGGATGTCGATGATGCCGCCGTCGTACATGACCGCTACCCGATCACCGAGAGCGAGGATCTCATCAAGCTCTGAGGAGACGATGATGACCGCTGCCCCTTCGTCTCTTTTCGCGACGATCTGGCCGTGGATGTACTGGATGGACCCGACGTCGAGCCCGCGCGTCGGTTGCGACGCGATCAGCAAATTGTTCGAGTGAGAGAACTCGCGCGCCACGATGACCTTCTGTTGGTTTCCACCGGAGAGCGCAGACGCGTTCACCTCGATCGACGGCGTCCGAACGTCGTACTGTTCCACAAGCTTTTCCGCGCTCGAGTCGATCGCCGCGCGGTTCATCACGAGACCCTTCGAGTAGGGCGAGTTCTGATACGTGTTCAGGATCAGGTTGTCCTTTATGGGAAAGGAAGAGACCAACCCGTCCTCCTGACGATCCTCTGGAACGTGCGCCATCCCCGACGCGAACATGTGCTTTGGCGATCTTCCGGTGACGTCCTTTCCGTTCAACCGAACCGTGCCGCCTTCCACGGCGCGCATTCCGGTGATGCCCTCGATTAACTCTGTCTGCCCGTTCCCTTGAACTCCGGCTATCGCGAGGATCTCTCCACTGCGGACCTCGAAGCCGACGCTCCGCACCGCGCGGTGCATGCGGTCGTCGAGAACCTCGAGGCCGCTCACCTCGAGAACAAGGTCCCCAGGGTGCGCGAGCTCCTTGTCGACGGTCAACTGGACGGAACGACCGACCATCATCTCGGCAAGCTGCTGCTCGTTGGTCTCCTCTGGGGTGGTTGAGCCGACCACCTCTCCGCGACGCAGGACCGTAATGCGATCCGCGATCGCCATGACCTCTTTGAGTTTGTGCGAGATGAAGATGATCGACACACCAGTCGACTTGAGCGTCTCGACGACCTCGATGAGATCGTCGATCTCGTCTGGAGTGAGGACCGCAGTCGGCTCGTCGAGAATCAGGCAGTCGGCCCTCCGGTAGAGCGCCTTCAGGATTTCGACTCGCTGCTGGACACCAACGGGCAGGTCCTCGATGGTCGCGTCGGGATCTACGTTCAGACCGAACTTCTCGGACAACTCCACCAGACGGGCGCGTGCTTTGTTGGTGTCGAGAAGACCGAGATTCTGCGTAGGCTCGACACCGAGCATCACGTTCTCGGTGACCGTGAATACGGGCACCAGCATGAAGTGCTGATGAACCATCCCGATCGCTGATGCGATCGCGTCGCCGGGACTCTTGAACGTGACGGGCTTGTCGTCCACGAGAATCTCGCCCTCAGTCGGCTCGTAGAGGCCGTAAAGGACGTTCATGAGGGTCGACTTGCCGGCTCCGTTCTCGCCGAGCAAGGCGTGGACCTCACCGCTGTTTACGGTGAGGTCCACATCTTTGTTTGCTATGACGCCGGGGAACCGCTTCGTGATTCCCCTCAGCTCGATCTTCATCGACAGAGGCTACCGCTTCGGTTTCCCGAGAGCCTTAACCCTCGCCGACTGTCACCTCACCGTCGATGATCTGCTGCTGGAGGTCCTCGACCTCTGTCTTGAGCTCGTCGTCAACGGTGTCCTCGAACTCGTGCAACGGGGCGATACCGACGCCATCGTTCTCGAGGGTGCCGACGTAGAGGCCGCCCTCGAATTCGTCGTTGAGCGCCTCCTCGATTGCCGTGAAGACCGCGACGTCCATGTTCTTCACAACGGACGTCAGGAAGAGGTCACAGAAATCCTCGACGCTGACGCAACCGTCGGTGTCGACCCAGATCATCGAGCCTTCACCGGCGTCCTCGATCGCGGCCGCGGAGCCAAGGCCGACGGGGCCTGCAACCGGCATGATGATGTCGGCACCTTCGCCGAGGAGGTCCTGCGCGACCTGACGACCGTTGTCTTGGTTCTCGAAGTCACCTGTAAAGAGCCCACCGTCGGGGTTGGCGGAATCCCAACCCTCGAGCTCGACGTTGGCGCCCTTCTCCGAGTTGTAGTGCTCCATCCCGGCCTGAAAGCCCTCCATGAAGATGGTCACCGTCGGGATGTTGATCCCGCCGAAGGTTCCTAGCTTGCCGCTCTCGCTCGTTCCTGCGGCCAAGTAACCGGCGAGGAATGCGGCCTCGTCCGTGGCGAAGGTCAGTTCCTTGACGTTTTCGAACGTGATGTCCTCGCCTTTGTCGGGGTCGAAGAAGTCGACGTCCACGATTGCGAACTGCTGATCCGGGTTGGCCTCAGCGGCGGCAGCCGTGGCGTCACCCAGGAGGAATCCGACGGTAACGATGATGTCGCACTCCTGCTCGACCAGCGACAGGATGTTCGGCTCGAAGTCGTTGGGAGTCTGAGACTCGAGTACCTGCGTTTCGATCCCGAACTCCGCTTCGGCATCCTCGAGACCCTTGAAGGCCGTCTGGTTGAATGACTTGTCGTCGACACCACCGGTGTCGGTTACCTGGCACGCAAGGAAGTCAGAATTGTCTTCCTCGGCACCATTGTCGCCGCCACCTGTGGGTTCTTCCTCGTCCGCACAAGCTGCGACGAACAATGCCAGCACCACGAATAGTGCGGCGAACCATTTCATACGCGTTCGCAAGTACTCCTCCTTAATGATCTGATGCCGTCCCCCGGCATTCCCGGCTCGGGTAGGGAAGTCGTTAACGCGGTTGAGCATATAAGCGGCTTGCTGCGGCGAAAAGGGCGTTGGTACTAAGGAAGTAGTTTTCAACTCGGGTTTGGCTCCGAGGAGGAAACGAATCGTGAAGATTTACACAAAGAAGGGCGATGACGGCTCAACCGGACTGCTTTACGGGGGCCGGGTGCCCAAGGACGATATCCGTACCGACGCCTACGGGACGATTGACGAGACCGTTTCCGCCCTGGGAATTGCTCGAGCGGGGGGCCTGGTCGAGCGCGTCGAGGACATCGTGGTCCGTCTGCAGCGTGAGATGTTCGTCTGCGGCGCCCATCTGGCGACCGCCGAGGCGAATCACCACAAACTTCAGCCTGGGGTTTCGCGCGTTACGCCCGAAATGACCGCACAAGCCGAGCGTGAGATGGACGAGCTTACGACCGAGCACCCGCTGCCCCAAGAGTTCATCCTTCCAGGTGGGACGCCTGGCTCGGCCGGCCTGGATCTCGCTCGGTCGACGATCCGACGCGCCGAGCGGCGGGCGGTCACCATGGAATCGCAGGGTCTCATCCACGATCCGGAGATTCTTCGCTGGCTGAACCGCGTGTCCGACCTACTGTTCGTGCTGGCCCGTTATCAGGAGGCGGCGAGCGGAGTGAGGGCGGAGCCCTCGCGGGAGCGGAAGTGAAGCCGTTCGTCTATTGCCCCGCGTGCGCATCCAAGCTCGAGGAACCGAGCTCGGAAGGTGGCTCCCGATGTCCCGCATGCGGGCGCTCGTGGTATCGGAACTCGGCCCCTACGGTGACAGCGGCCATCGTCGACGGCGACAGAGTGCTGGTCGCGATCCGGGCCTTCGAACCCAAGAAGGGCAAGGCCGACACCCCCGGCGGATTCCTGATGCCAGGTGAGCATCCACTCGATGGGCTCAGACGAGAAATCCGTGAGGAGCTCGGAATCGAGGTCGATGTCTCGTTCGAGGACTTCGTCCAGGGGGTACCGCATACCTATGGCGATGAGGAGGAATGGGTTCTGACACTCGGTTTCACCGCGCGGCCACTCTCACTCGAGCTCAACCCCGCCGACGATGTGGCGGATGCGCTCTGGGTTACTTCGAGTGAGCTGGACGACGTGGACTGGGGATGGCCACACGATCGAGACCTTGCCAGGATCGCCCTGAAACGCGCAGCGACCGACCGAGGAACCAACTGACAACAGGAAAGGGTGAGTAGACCATGGCGCTGTTCTTTGGTGGCAGTAGCAAGGAGACCGTTTCTGTCGTCGGCGACCTCGACCTCGACGAGCGGGAGCTTGTCCAGATGCTCTCCTTCGTACGACTAGTAATCGGGGTTGGGTTCTTCGTCATGCCACGAAGTTTGGGACGGTTGTGGACCGGCGAGGAGGACATCTCGACGACCTCCAGGATGGCGCTTCGTAGTCTCGGGGGCCGGGATGTGGCGCTGGCTGTGGGGACCTTGGTCGCGCTCGAGAACGATGGCAACGTGCGCGGATGGCTCGAGGCGGGCGCCCTCGCCGATGCCTCGGATGCAGTAAGCACCATCTCCAACTGGGGCGACCTTCCGTTCATGCGGCGACTTGTTGGTCTCGCGTCGTCGGTGAGCGCGGTGATGATTGGCCTGAACCTGGCCCAATCGTTCGACGAATGATCGGACACCGCTTCGGGCCTGTCCTGGGTCCGGGCGAGACAGAACCGGTCGCGCGTTCGTCACAACGCTAGTCTTCGAGCATGAATTTTCGGCACAGCGAAGAGCAGCTCGCGTTCTATAAGTCGGTGCATGATTTCGCTGCCGAGAATGTTGAGCCAGGTGCTCACGGGCGCGATGTCGAAGGCAGGTTCGACCACGGTCTGTGGACCAAGTTGGGTGAGTTCGGCCTCCTAGGACTTCCGATCCCCGAGGAGTACGGGGGTTCCGGCGCCGACATCATCACGACCTGCCTCGCGCTCGAGGCGCTCGCCGAAGGCGGACGTGACGCAGGTCTTGGCCTGAGTGTGGGAGCGCATGTGACGATCGGTACTGTCCCCATCTGGCTTCACGGGACGAATGAGCAGAAGCGAAAGTACCTGCCGAGACTGACTACAGGTGAGTACATCGGAGCGATGGCGATCACCGAGCCGGGGGCAGGCTCCGACGCGGCCTCGATCGAGTGCCGCACGCGACGCGACGGAGACGATTGGATTCTTAACGGTTCGAAGATCTTCATTACTAATGGTTCGATCGCCGACACGGTTATCGTCCTTGCAGTGACCGATCCCGAGGCCGGTTCGGGCCACGGAGTCAGCGCATTCATCGTCGAGCGAGACACACCAGGCTTCTCTGTGGGTCGAGATCTCGACAAGATGGGCACACGATCGTCTCCGCTATCACTACTTCATTTCGACGACTGTCGGGTCCCGCACGAGAGCTTGCTGGGACCGGAAGGCTCTGCGTTGTGGGCCGTTGCCTTCGAGTGCTTCGATTGGGAGCGCACCGTCATGATCGCCTCGTCGATCGGCGGTATGAAGGCGTCATTGGACGCGGCGGTTGACTACGCGAAGGAACGGGTCGCGTTTGGAAAACCAATCGCGCATCAACAGGCGATCCAGCACAAGCTGGCCGACATGAAGGCGCAACTCGACGCCGCGCGTCTCCTCCTCTACCGAGCTGCCTGGCTCAAGCAGGAGGGCTTGCCGCATCAAACCGAGGCGAGCGTCGCCAAGCTCTTCGTAGCGGAAGCCGCGATGCGCAACGCCATCGAGGGAACGCAGATATTCGGTGGCTATGGCTACATCAAGGAGTATCCGATCGAGCGTTCGATGCGGGACGCAAAGCTGATCTCGATCGGTGGAGGCACATCCGAGATTCAGAGAATGATCATCGCAAGAGGACTGCTGGAGGAGTAGCCAGGAGCCTCGATGGATGCCGGGCCGCGCGCACAGGGAAGGACCATGGATCACGTACTGATTCGGAAGCTCGAGCATCTGACCGGCAACCAACGCCGTCCGGAGCTCGGTTATGCGATCGAGATGCGTGACAGACCGGGTCCCGCGCACAAGATGGGCGCTTTTGAGAATGACGTCGTGTGGGTTCAATTGCACGGAGGTTTGTTCGTCGCAAAAGCCCGGGTCGAGATCTGCTGGAGAGGTGAGTTCTCGTCTCCGAAGGAGATCCGGATGAGAGTCCGGGACGCCCCGATCCACGAGGTACTGGACTTCTGGAAGAAGCGACCGCGCTTTGGGTATGCGGCGGTTGCCGAGCTAAAGCACGAGGCCTGGATCGAGCCGTTCTGGGCAGGCCCCCGCAGTTATGGGTACGAATGGGTCTTGCTGGAGAACGACAAGAAGCAACACTCGTGGCTCGACAGTAAAGATCCACCGCGTGGTGGATCTCAATTGGTTGACGACTTCAACAGGTGGAAGAGGGGGAGATAGCAGCGCCGATCGCTACGTGACCTGCTTCAGAATTTTCCTCATCCCTTCGTGACTGATCGGACCCGTCACTATCGTCGCGATGTTGCCGTCAGCGTCGATCACGATTGTGCTGGGCCTGGGCGGGTCATCGAATGCTGCCCACACCTCGGGTGCATTGCCCATGGCGTAGGTGACTCCGAACTCCTCGACATAGCCCATGCCGTCCCCGATCGTGTCGTTGTTAGAGACTCCGGCAAAGACCACTTGATTCTCGAACTCCTCTGCCAACTGGTTGAGGTCGGGCTGTTCGCCCCTGCAGACCGGTCACCACGACTCCCAGAAATTGAGCACGACGGGTGTACCGCGCTGCTCAGCGAGACTGAAGTTCTCGCCTTCGAACGTCTCGAACGAGAAATCCGGCGCCTCTCGATCAGCGCCCTCATCAGTTCCTCCACCTGGTCTGGTTTCAGTGCCGGTGGAGGTGTTGCCGGGGGTCTCGCCGGTGCACGCGCCCACGGCAATCGTCACTGCGACCAAGATCAAGGCGGCTGCTCTTTGCATCGATCCATGCTCGCCGATCGGGGCGACTAATGGACGTTCCCTGGGCGGGCTACTCCTCGGCGGGCACGACCCGGATGAGCGCCGCGAGCTCGCGCCCAAGAGATGCGGGCCCGTCGGGCGTCTCGACAGTCATGGGTCCCTCCATTGGAGCGAGTTCCTTGACCGTCAGCAGGACTCCTGGACGCAGGCCGATCTGGTCAAGATAGGGGAGCACTACTTCCTTCAGCTCGGAGACCTGCGCGATGACACCGCCTTCACCTGGTTCGAGCTCGTTGAGCTTGCGGAGCGGCCTCAGGTCCACCGGGCAGATGGGGTGACCATGGGGGCAGTAGTCGGGGTAATCGAGGGCTTTGGCAAGAGCCTCTTCGACCCGAGCGGAGATCGCGTGTTCGATCTTGTGAGCCTCGCCGTGCACCTCGAACCAGGACATCCCAAGGTCATCGACCAGGAGGCACTCGATGAGACGATGACGCCGAAGCATGGTGTGAGCGAGCCTTCGCCCCTCTGGGGTGAGGAGGATGGTTCCACCCTTTTCCCTCGTCAGGTAACCCTCGGAGGCCAGGCGCTTGAGCATCTCGGATGCGGAGGGAAGCGAAACCTCGAGAATGCCGGCAAGCACAGTGGCGGTGATGCGCTCGCCATCCTCTTCGAGCCGTTTGATCTCCTCGAGGTAGTCCTCGACGCCCCTCATGAAGGGCCCCTTTCTGTGCGGTCCTCGGACTGGCTGATGTCCGGAAAGTCCGCTTCTCGACCGATCTCCGACACCCGTTGGGACGACAAGTGTAGTAGCCCTGAGCAGGGGCTTTGGGTTGTGGAGCGCTCAAGCGGGGCATGCTAGCTTAGCGAGTTGATCGTCGGCGAATACACCTTAAGTTCTAGGCCCAAACGTACGATGGTCGCATTAGGGAATGGCGGTCGGAAATAGTTATCGCGGGAGCACCGCCCGCTGGAGGTCTTGTACGTGAGGTTTGCAGTACCAACGCGCGCGACCCGCATCGCGGTCGCCGGCGCCCTAGTGGCGTTGTCACTCTTGCCGAGCCTGGCTGAGCGAGCCTCGAGCCAGGAATCCCTCTCCGAGTTCGAGACTCAAATGCAGGACCTCCAGGCCGATCTCGACGCCTCTTCCCGGCGCGTCGAGCAGCTACGGTCAGAGGAGTTCAGGCTTCGCACTCGAATCCACGATGTCGACAAGCGCCGCGACGAGCTGAGCGAAGAGAACTACCAGCTTACGAAGGACGTAGTCGAGCGGGCCCAGGAGCTTTACATGGCGGGCGGCGCGGGGGCGGTCCAGGCATTGCTTGCTTCAGACGATTTCGGTGACTTTGCCGATCGAGCCGAGATGCTCTCGAGGGTTGCAGAAGAAGAGGGTGATGTTTTCGTTGCGCTCGAGCGCAACAACTCAGAGCTAGAGCAACTCGAGGAGCAGCTTGATGCCGATTCGAAGGCGCTTGCCAGCACACTCGAGGCCCTGGAGGACGAGAACGCCCAGTTGCAGAGCAAACTCGCCTCGGTGACCGACGAGTACAAGGACCTCAAGGCTCAGATCGCCCGCGAGCGGGCCGCGGAGGCCGCGGCCGCTGCCGCTGCCGCCGCACAGCCCACCTCCAATGGATCTCCGACCGCAACCGTGCCGACTGTATCGACCAACGGCAAGACATGTCCTGTAGCCGGCCCCGTCTCGTTCATCGATTCGTGGGGCTACCCGCGTTCCGGTGGTCGCTCACACGAGGGTGTCGACATGATGGCCAATTACGGAACACCCGTGGTCGCTATCACCTCGGGAAGCATCACCTACGCGGGTTACGGCTCTAGCGCGGGCAACTGGATGATCCTCAGCGGTAGCGACGGCAACACCTACTGGTACATGCACAATCAGGAGAACCTCGTCAACGGTGGAGCAGTCCAGGCGGGCCAGCAGATCGCCACGGTGGGCGACACCGGCAACGCGGTGGGCACCCCTCACCTTCACTTCGAGTTCCACCCTGGCGGCGGGGGGCCAGTGAATCCCTACCCGCTCGTCGCTTCGCTCTGTTAGCGAACCACTAGTGTGGTCCGCTCAATGCAGCCGCTCATAATCACCTGTGCCGGAGTGGGAGCCGAAGTAACTCGTGCGCGGCAACCGGCTCTTCCTCTGACGGCGAGCGAGATCGCGAAGGACGCCGCTCAGTGTCGCGCGGCCGGCGCGTCCATCTATCACCTGCATGTGCGGGATGGCGAGGGCCACCCGACGATGGACGTGGACGTTTACAACGCCGCGCTGACTGCGATTCGAGACGCAACCGATGTGATCGTTCAGTTCAGCTCCGGGGGAGCGGTCACCGACACGGAAGATGTTCGCATCGCTCCGTTGGATCTGCAGCCTGAGATGGCTTCGCTCACGACCGGGACTGTCAACTTCGGTTCGGAGGTCTTCTGGAATCCCCCCGCTCTGATCGAGCGCTTCTACCAGCGAATGAGGGAGCTTGGGATCCTCCCCGAGTTCGAGATCTTCGAGCCTGGAATGATCGCCAATGCTCAACTGATCTATGAAGAGCGAGCCGAAAGTCACCACAGGCACTTCGACTTCGTTCTGGGGGTTCCCGGCGCCATGCCGGCGTGGGACGACTCGGTTGGCTACTTGGCGCAACACACTCCCGTCGGGGCGACGTGGAGCGCAACGGGCATTGGACGCTGGCACCTGACGGTCACAAAGGCCGCGATCGAGCTCGGAGGCCATGTGAGGACCGGATTCGAGGACGTCGTTTACTTCGAGCGTGGCCGCCTGGCGGACAGCAACGCGCACTTGGTCGGGCGAGTGGCCAGAATGGGACGCGATGCGGGACGTGAGATCGCCACGCCAGATATGACCAGGAACCTTCTAGGTCTCTGACGCCGTTTCGTATAGCCTCCAGTTTATGGACTCTCAAGGACGTAGGCGCTACGAGGCGATCGCCGAGCCAAGCTACGTGAAAGACCTCAGCGCTCGAAGCCTCGAGGATCTCAGGGCCCTGCGCGATGAATGCCGGGACGTCGAGAACGAGACATCTTTCGAGCGGAGACTCTGCCACGCGCGAATCGACATTCTGAGAGCGGAGATGGAGCGTCGTTCGGGTAATCAGGACCAGGATCTACTCTCCCGCCTCCCCGAGATTCTGGGCTCGGCCGAGTTGCGAAGTGGAGATTCGGCGCTTCCCTCGCGCGCCCCCAACCTCTCGATACCGCGTAACGCCGACATCCCAAGACGTCGTGTCGAGGAGATCGCCGGCGAGCAAACCATGACCCGGCTCAATCAACTACAAGACGACGAGATCAAAGAGATCATGGCGAACCTCGCCGAGCACGAGCGCAATCTGTCGTCACGTAGGCGCAAGCTCCATGAGGTGATGGACATCATTCAAGCTGAGATTGTGCGGCGGTACACCTCAGGAGAGGCAGACCCCACGGCGGCTCTCGGCTAGCCAGAGCGATCGATCTAAAGAATCAATTCCTACTTCTTGGGACCGCGCGACCCGCTGTGGCCACGCGAGTCATCGTTGCTGTGATGAGAGTCATCGTGGCGATCGTCGTCGTCGTCGTTCCTGTCGTCGTCTCTGTCGTCGTCCTCGTCCGAGTCCTTGCGCGAGTCGTGCCTGTCGTTGCGGTCCTCGGCGCGGTTCTCACGGTCACGGCCATTGTTCGAGTGGCGGTCTCGGTCGCCGTCGTCATTGTTGTTGCTCTTTCCGGTGTTCCTGGGTTTGTCCTGGCGTGGCTTGTTCTTGTCCCGGTTTGACTTGTCGTTCTTAGTCTGCTTGGTCTTCGCCCACGACTTCTGGCGGTCGTTCCGCTTCGCGTGACCCTTGGCCCAAGACTTCTGACGGTCGTTCTTCGGTCTGTCCTTGGACCAGGACCTTTGCCCGTCGTTTTGGGGCTCGTCACGGTCGGCGCGGCCGTCCGAGTCGTCGTTTCGCCTGTCCGGGTTCGGGCCATGAGGAGGTGCAGTGTTCTTAGGACCGTTTCTGTCGGGAAGCGTGACATCGTCGGGTCGACCGTTGGGGTCCTTGCTGATGGTGGCCTGTGGTCCTCTGGCGGTTGCGGTCGCGCCGATGCCGCCGCCGGCCACGGTGTTCCCGGTGCCGCCACTTGCGTTCGGAAATTCACCCTCAGAAGAGAAATCCGTGCCGGCAACGAGGCCGTCGTCATCGGGGATCGGACTGAATGACTCGGTTCCGGGCGCCGAGGCATCGTCGGAATCGAATGTCTCCGCCACTGTCGTTTCCCCGGTCGTCTCGCCTGCCGAATCGTTCTCCTCCGGGGCAGCCTGCACGATGATCTTCTGACCGGCGTCGGTCGGCGACAGTACTTTGAGGCCGTCCGTGGAGCCCGGGTCGAAGGCGGATTGCTGCAGTACGAGGGAGAACAGCACTAATGAGCCAGCGGCAACCGCCGCCAGCGCTGTGCCAACTACTCCAGGCGTCATATCTGTCTTCGGCTTCATTCCCAACCCTTTTTCCTGCTCTTCCGGTACGCGCTCGCCCGAGCGAATCGGCAAGAACTCCCATCATTCTTTCATACTTTGGGTGCTTAGAGTAGCCAATTCATTACTAAGCGTAGCCGGATTAATCGCCACTAAACGAATCTTCGGCGTGTTGGCGGAATCGCTTGAGGTCCCTTTTTCGCCGATTTCCAGGCTATTGGCAATAGGTCCCTGGACAAATACGTAGAAACCGCATCCTCAGTCCCTGCCCGCCGCCTACGAGTGCTTGCAACTGTTATGCAGTACTGCTATACCTGTTAGCAGAAGGAGACAAAGGAAAGGTGCGGGATGGAGGGCGATTCGCCCAAGAACACAGACCCCAAGGAGATGATCGACCTTGCCGCGGGGCGCTTGAAGCTCGGCGAGCTCGGGTCCTTCATCCGTGAACAGCGTCGAGGGGCCCGGCTGTCGTTGCGCAAACTGTCCGATCTCGCCGGAATCTCGAACCCCTATCTCTCGCAGATCGAGAGGGGTCTAAGAAAGCCATCGGCCGAGATCCTTCAAGCGATCGCGAGGGCCCTGAGCATCTCCTCCGAGACGCTGTACGTGAGAGCGGGAATCCTCGAGGAGAACAGGGATCACGATCTGGTGGCCGAGATCCTCAAGGACACCAAGCTCTCGGAGAGACAGAAGCAAAACCTGATCGAGACGTACCGGAACTACGTCGAGCTGAATCAGTTCGGCGCCGAGCCGCACGAGCGGGCAGCGTCGGTCCAGGACGTGACAAGCGAATTGACCTGACGGGATTGCGGAGCGACCCTCTTCACCCCCCACCCGCGTTGGGTTTCGGCGACCTGCGGGTCGACGTCACCCGACGAGCTCCGGATCCCGTCACCTTTCAAAGGGACCAGTGCAGAGGTCCCTTGAGATCGTCTCGCGGTCGTACCGAAGATCGCGTGGCAGCACAACCGAGGAGGTGACAATGCACATGGCAAAGACACAGGAGATCTTGTACGCGGTGGTCGGCGCCGGCGACTTCGCCGTTGAGAAGGCAAGGGGTTTGACCGAGCGCAAGAACACCACGAAGGCCTACGAGGGTCTCGTACAGCGTGGACGCACCTTGTCCACGAAGATCAAGGGCTCCGCGCCAACCAAGCAGGCGATCGCGCAGACACGCACCGCGCGGAGCCATGCGAAGGCCGCAGCGACGAGCGCGACCAAGGCCGTCCGAGCGAATGCGAAAGCCGCTAGATCGGCGGCGACGAAGACTGCGAAAGCCAGCTAGAACTATCAAATGACTACAAGCCCGCCGTTTGACGGCGGGCTTGTTTCGCATCTTATTGGGGGGTTTGGCCGCTTCCGCTTAGTCGAGAGATGGTCCCTGTGGACCATTCACAGGCGACGACTGAACTGCTCACAATTGTGCGATGGCTGGGCGGGCGACGATCGGCCGCCAACGGGAGGTCGAGAATGAGTCTTAGTCGAGTTATTTCTGCTGCGTTTGTTGGTCTGCTTCTCGTTGCCTTGGGTCTACCGGTGCAGGCTTTCGAGATCTCAGGGCAGCTTTCATCAGGGGTTGGACAGGTTGGGCGAGCCTTGACTGAGGATCACCCCGCAGTTGAGGGCGAGGTCCTGGTCCGTTTCGCGTCGAGTTCCTCAGTCGCGCAGAGACAGGACGTGCGAGCCTCACTGGACGTCACACAGAGTCGGAACCTGGGTCTGCCCGGTCTTCAGCTGTTGAAGCTGAACAGTGGTGACGTCGAGTCGGCAATCGCTGCTCTGGAGCAGCAACCAGACGTGCTCTACGCGGAGCCCAACTATCTCTACGAGATGTCCGCTCCTCCAAACGAAACAGACTTCGATGAGTTGTGGGGGATGAACAACACCGGTCAAACGGTCAATGGCGTCGCTGGAACTGCCGACGCGGATATCGACGCGCCCGAGGCATGGGACACCGAGACGGGCAGCTCGAACGTGGTCGTTGCCGTGGTTGATACGGGCATAGCTCACGACCATCCGGATCTCGCTCCTAATATTTGGGTCAATCCCGGCGAGACCCCGAGCAACGGCATCGACGATGACGGTAACGGCCGCATCGACGACATCAGGGGTTGGGATTTCGTTGCAAACGACAACGACCCCTTCGATTTGAACCTCCACGGTACGCACGTGGCCGGCACCATCGGCGCGCAAGGTAACAACACCATCGGCGTGGCGGGAGTCAACTGGGACGTCTCGCTCATGGCACTGCGCGTGCTGGACAACGCGGGGTCTGGTACCAATGCCGCTATCGCGGCCGCTTTCAACTATGCCGGTGACAACGGGGCGGACATTGTGAACGCAAGCCTCGGCGGTCCTGGTTTCTCCCAGACGATGCGCGATGCTATCGCTGGCGCCCCCAACACGCTTTTCGTTGTGGCCGCAGGGAACGAAGGCAACAACAACGATTCCGGCTTTACTCCGAACTTCCCGTGCAACTACTCGACGGCCAACAACATCTGCGTCGCGGCGACGAACTCCAATGACGCACTCGCGGGATTCTCGAACAGAGGTGCCACCTCAGTTGATCTCGCGGCACCAGGCAGAAGCATCTTCAGCACGATGCCTAACTTCGAGTCCCAGTTCAGCGAGACGTTTTCGGACGGCGCCGGGTGGACCGGGCGCTGGACTACCGGCGGCAACCCCAACACCTGGGGCCTGCAAGGGTCCGCACTGGCCGACAGTCCGAACGTCAACTATCAGAACAACACAAACTCGTTCGTGCGGATGACAACAGGAGAGAACCTGACCGGAATGAGGGGCTGCAAAGTCGACTACTCGCTCAACCTCGAGACTGAGTCCAACTTCGACTTTCTACGGGTCGACTCGTCAACCAACGGAACGACGTTCACCGCAGTGGATAGTTTGTCGGGATCCACCGGAGGTCAGACCTTTGATGTCTCCTCGCTCCTGGGAAACCTGGACAATCGGGCACAGGCTCATATCGGTTTCCGGCTTCAGTCCGATGCCAGATTTAGATTCGCAGGTGCGATCCTCGACAACATCCACCTCGTTTGCATCCAGCCTGGGTATGACGGTGATGAGTACGGGTTCTTGGATGGAACGTCGATGGCTTCGCCGCACGTGGCCGGGGCAGCGGCACTGCTGCTGGCAGCCGATCCCTCGTTGACCGTTGCCCAGCTGCGGAATGCTCTGCTTAACAACGTCGACAAGAAGGGTGGTCTCTCCGGAAAGGTGGTCACCGGCGGTCGCCTGAACCTCAACAAGGCACTCCAGGCGGTCGTGACGGGGGATGTCGACTCTCCGAACACGACCATCACCCAGGGTCCGACAGGACGCATTAAGAAGAGGAACGCAGCGACGCTCAAATTCAAGTTCCGCTCGACCGAAGCGGGATCGACCTTCAAATGCAAGAGGGACAGCGGCTCGTGGGTCTCGTGCAGCTCGCCCAAGGTCTACAACAACCTCTCCCTCGGCAAGCACACCTTCCGGGTCCGCGCGACGGACCAAGCGAACAATACGGACCCGACGCCTGCGAAGCGGACCTTCAAGATCGTCAGGAACTGAGTTCAGGAAGAAATAGCGGCGCTGCCATAGCGTTGAACAGAGGCGGGGGTCGGTTTTTGGCCCCCGTTTCGCTTTTGCCGGCAGGGGGAACTCCTACCTAGCTATCCACGACCAGGGACAACGGTGGCTGCCACGATGAAACTCGAGGTTGGGCTGGACTGCACCGAGCGGTGCTTTGACCTGCCCGAATGGCGGGATCTCCTCGATGGAGACCCCGATCGCCAAATCTTCGCTACGCCCGAATGGAATCGGGTGTGGTGGGAGGAGTTCAAGGGAGAGCAAGGATCTCTTTTTCTTGACGATGAAAAGGGAGGGCCGGATCGTCGCGATAGTGCCCCTCTACCGAAAGGTCGAGGATGGCCGAGAAGGTTTTTCGCTTCGTCGGCGGCCTCGACCTATCCGATTATCTGGGCCCGATTTGCTCGCTTGACGACCGTGAGGACGTTGCGGACACGCTTTCGACCTGGCTCATCGAAACCGATGTCGAGTGGGATGTCTTTGACGCCCACAACATGCCAGTGCCGTTTGGATTCGCCGACCTCCTCGTAGACCGGGCAGATCGCCTCGGCCTGGATTTCAAGCTCGAGCAGGAGGAGACGGCTGCGCTGCTCCCACTTCCCCCGAGTTGGGACGAGTACCTTGCCGGTCTCGACTCAAAGGAGCGGCACGAGCTGAAACGCAAGCGGAAGCGCCTGGCGACGAATTTTCCCGACGCCCGAGTACGCACGGCGACCGAGGAATCCTCGAGCGAGATCTTAAGGAGCTTCATCGAGATGCATCGTGGAACAGAGGGGTTGAAGGGACACTTCATGCGACCGGAGATCGCCACGTTCTTCGAGAGGATCGCGCGACTCCGTTCATGCCCCTCGGGTGGCTGAAGCTCGACCTCTTCGAGATCGGTGAGCGAACTCTGGCCTCGACCTTCTCGTTCGCGTACAACAACAATCTCTACCTCTACAACTCTGCCTACGAGCCCGAAATGGCCCGGCTTTCCCCTGGATTCGTGCACGTAACCGAGCTCGTGAGGATGTCGATCGAAGTGGGGTTGAAGATCTTCGACTTCATGCGGGGGCCAGAGCGATACAAGTATCAGCTCGGAGCACAGGCCGTTCCGCTCAACAACGTAAGACTATACAAGGCGGAGTAAGTAAACCTCGTGCGAACCTACGATGATGCCCTCATGGTGACGCGGGTCGCTGTGATCGTCTATCACTCGTCACCGCTGGCGGAGCCGGGATCGGGTGATGCCGGTGGCATGACGGTCTATGTCCGCGAGCTTGCGGCGGCCCATCGAGCGCATGGGGATCTACACCGATATCTTCACGTGGGCGACAGGGACGGGGCGCCCGATCGTGTCTCTGTCCGACAAGGTGCGAGTGATCTCGATTCAGGCGGGCCCGGAAAAGGAACTTCCCAAGGAGCAGCTGCCTGACTATCTGGACGACTTTGTGTTGGGCGTACGAGCTTTCTCGACGATGCAGCGAGTCACCTACGACGTGGTCCACTCCCACTACTGGCAGTCGGGTATCGCTGCTTATCCGTTCGCGCGCGCCCTCAATGTCCCGCTGGTGCACTCCCAGCACACGCTTGGGTTGGTCAAGAACAACTTCCTTGCGCCCGGGGACGCTCCTGAGAATCAAGACTCGGCTCGACGGGGAGCACAGGCTGATCGACGAGTGCCGGCGTCTTGATTGCTTCGACCGACGAGGAATGGCAGCAGCTGTCCTGTCTCTACGAAGCTCCGCACGATCGCATCAAGACGATCCATCCCGGCGTTGACCACCAACTCTTCAATCCCGGAGATCGCCTGCAGGCACAGGTCCGAGCTGGGAATCTCTCCCGATGAAGCGGTGATGCTCTATGTGGGGCGAATTCAGCCTCTCAAGGGGCTGGAACTCGCAGTTCGTGCTGCGAATGAGGTACGTTCCGGCGCTCGATCGAGATCTAACCTTCCTGATCGTGGGGGGGGCTAGCGGCGAGAGTGGAGAGCGCGAGCTCGAACGAAGTGTGAAGCTGATCGAGTCCTTGGATCTGGGGGACCACGTACGCTTCGTGGGATCGGTCCCGCACAGAAGCCTTCCGACCTACTATCGAGCCGCCGACGTACTTACCGTTACCTCGCACTCGGAGTCGTTTGGTCTCGCCGCCCTCGAGGCATCCGCATGTGGAACTCCCGTAATCGCAACCGCGGTTGGAGGTCTCTCGTACGTCGTGCAGGAGGGCAGATCGGGTTTCCTCTTGGGTGAACGTGACCCGGTGGCTTTTGCAAGCAGGTTGAAGACTTTGTTGAGCGATCCAGACTTGTGGCGCGAGTTCTCGCTTTCGGCGAGAGGCGCGGCGAGTTCATTTTCGTGGGACACAACGGCCGGGACCTTGGCTGAGTTGTACGAATGCCTTGCCCGCGATCTGGCGCCCGAAGCCTGTACCTGCTAACTCTGCTCGGCTGTGCCCGCAAGCACGCGGAGCGCGAATAAATAAGGCGCGCCTGTGACCTGCATGTATACGGTTCTACCTGCTGCGACGCGCGGTTGATGGAATCGATGCCGCTCGCATATGGTCTCCGACGTCTGGCGAAGCGGTCTTCGGAACGTCTCGATAGACAACAGGGTCCCAGAAGCTGAGGACGTGTCGGTCTCGTGTGTGGGGAAGTACACGAGGCAGACTCGACCGAGGTTTCTGGGGCCTCTTTGTGTTCGTTGAGTGTCTATCCGCGGACCAGGGTGCGGATGAAGAAGAGAAGGTTCGCCGGTCGTTCGGCTATGCGCCTCATGAGATACGGGTACCAGGCGGAGCCGTAGGGCACATAGGTTCGAACACGGTAACCCTGATCGACGAGCTGTTCCTGCAGTTTCGTCCGCACGCCATAAAGCATCTGGATCTCGAAATCTGTTTTCTCGGCCCCCCTGCTCACCGCCACGAAGCGCGCGTAGTCGATGAGCTTCGAATCGTGCGTCGCGATTCCCGGATCGGTGCCCTTTTCGAACAGCCAGTCGATCAGAAACTTGAACTGACTGTCGATCTCGGAGCTTTTTTGGAAAGCGAGCTCCTCAGGCTCGGCATATGCCCCCTTGACGAGACGGATGTACGGCTTAACCGCCGCAAAGGTCTCCAGATCCACCGGAGTGCGGCGCAGATAGGCCTGGATGGCCAGGCGAATGTCGGGGTAGTCGGTCTGCAGGATTCTGAAGACGTCCAGGGTGTCGAGGACGAATTCAGATTGCTCGATGTCGATTTCCACCCGCATGCTGATGGCGGTGGCCTCGGCCGCGATTCGGCGAAAGTGATCGATGCACTGGCCTTTGTCGAAAGAGAGGCCCAGCTGTGTCGGCTTGACCGAGATCGTGGTGTCCACGCCGGTCTCCTCAACACGCTTTATCGCCCGGAGGTAGTCCTCGGTCGCCGACTGGGCTCCCTCCGGGTCGTTCACGCCCTCACCGAGCAGGTCCAGAATCCCGCCGATGCCCTTGGCGTTGAGCGCCCGAATGACATCGATTGCGTCCTCGAGATCGTCTCCGGCGATGAAGCGGTTGACGATGCCCTTGGTGAGCTTGCTCTTGGTCACAAGCCGTTCCACACGCGGCTTCTCAGCAACCCACAACCACAGATGTCCGAGCAACCTCTAGTTCCCTCCAGCTGGATCGAAACCGCCCGTGGCGGGGCGATTCTCAGCGCTTCGTACCCGGATTCGGGTCATGCCATCATATGAGCCTCAATGACGAAGCTTGCTGTCCTAGGATGCGGCCAAATGGGTGAGGCGCTCGTTGCCGGAGTGCTCACCACGGGGTGGCGCGCGCCGGAGAACATATGCGTGACCGTCCGTCGCCCGGAACGCCTCGAGGAACTGATCAAGCTCCACGGAGTCGAGGGGTCGCTGGACAATTCGGTGGCGATCTCGGGAGCCGAGGTCATCGTCATGGCGGTCAAGCCTCAGGACACCGAGGCACTGCTTGCGGAGATCTCGTCATCGGTGACGAGCGACCAGACGGTTCTCAGTCTCATCGCGGCTATTCCCACTTCCTTCATAGAAGCGCATCTCGAGACGGCGGTTCCGGTGGTACGCGCCATGCCAAACACGCCTTCCAGAGTGCACGAGGGCATGGCGGGTGTTGCTCCGGGTAGCCATGCCGACGAGAGTCACCTGAAGCTCGCGCGTGAGGTCCTCGAGCATGTTGGGCGGGTCGTTACCGTGCCCGAGAAACACCTCGATGCGGTCACGGCCATCTCGGGTTCGGGTCCTGCGTACTTTGCGTTGTTGGCGGAGGCGATGATCGAGGCGGGAATCCTTCTCGGGCTGTCGCGCGAGATCTCGACAGACCTCGTCGTTCAGACCATGCTCGGATCGGCCAAGCTCCTGCGCGACGAGCACATGCATCCCGTCGAGTTGCGCGAGATGGTCACATCTCCAGGGGGCACCACCATCCGGGCGATTCGCGTCCTGGAGCAGTCAGGCGTCCGCGCCGCGTTCCTCAATGCGATCCAGGCTGCAATGGAGCGATCCCAAGAACTTGCCCAAGGGGAGCCTGAATAGTGATCGAGAAGACGGGGTCCTTGCCGGGAACAACCGTCGACGTGCGTCCCATGAATTCCGGCGACCTGGATGAGTTTCTCGATCTTTTCCAGATCGTCGCGGCAGAGAAGCGTTACATAGGGCCCGAGGCTCCCATTGATCGCGCAAGAAAACGCGAGCAGTATTTGGAACGCCTCGAGTCGGACGATTGGGCGTCGATCGTGGCCGTCGAACCCGGCGGCGACATCGTTGGGCAGATCGGCCTCAAGGACAAGCGAGGTCTTATCGAGATCGGCATGCTCGTTGCCCCAAGCATGCGAGGTCAAGGCATCGGGTCGGCGCTGTTGACCGCAGGGCTGGACTGGGCTCGAGAGCGCCACGCTCACAAGATGACTCTCCAGGTGTGGCCCGACAACGTTGCTGCGCGCAGGCTCTATGCACGGTTCGGATTCGTCGAAGAGGGCTACCTGAAACACCAGTGGAAACGGCGCAACGGCGAGATCTGGGACTCGGTGATCATGGGGCTCCAGTTGTCCGAAACGCCCTAGCTACCGCAGCTCGACGCGGCGGATGAGGCAAATTCGATCCGGCGGGTACCGTGACGGGATGAGCGACTCCACGACCTTGATCCGCGTGCCTGACCTCGCACGCCTTTATGACTTCGGCCCGACCCACCCGCTCCGTCCCGAACGAGTGCTGGGAACTCTCGATCACATAGCGCGACTCGGGATAGTCGAGAAAGCCGGGGTCAAGGAAATGGATGCTCGGCACGCAAACGATGATGAGATCCTTGCAGTCCACTCGGCTGAGTTCGTAAATGCGGTGCGCGATGTCGATGCCGGGGTAGTGACATCGCAGTTTGGATTGCAGTACGGAGTCGGGACGCCTGACAACCCAATCTTTCCCGATATGCACTCTGCTTCGGCCGCGGTTTGTGGGGCGACGGTGACAGCGGCCGAGCTCGTGGTGAGAGGTGACGCGCAGCATTCTTTCAATCCCGCGGGTGGACTTCACCACGCTCGTCGAAGTGAAGCCTCGGGATTCTGCATCTACAACGACCCGGCGGTGGCAATAGCGCGCGTCCTCGCAATGCGACCGGGGTGGCGAGTCATGTACATCGACGTCGACGTTCACCACGGGGATGGAGTGCAGTGGATCTTCTACGACGAACCACGTGTTTTGACACTGTCCCTTCACCAGAGCGGCAGGTACCTCTATCCGGGCACCGGCTTCACCGATGAACTGGGCCGAGGCGACGCTGTCGGAACGTCCGCGAACCTCCCCCTCATGCCGTTGACTGGGAATGACGATTATCTGTGGGCGCTCGACGCGCTCGTCAACGGGCTTGCGGAGTCCTACCGGCCTGACCTGGTGTTGACCCAACTTGGGGCGGATACTCATCACGATGATCCGCTTGCAAACCTGGGCCTGACAATGGAGGCGTATCCCACCATGGGCCGGATCCTTCATGGCGCGATTCACGCTCACGGGTCGGGTCGCTGGGTCGCAACGGGGGGCGGCGGATATCAGGCGGAGACGGTAGTCCCCAAGGTCTGGACCATGCACTTCGCGGAGATGAGCGGAATACCCGAGGCAATCCCGTCAGAGTGGCTGATCGATCGTGCTCCTGATGAGGTGTCTCGCCCCTTTCGCGACTCGGTCCGCGAGTCAGTAGACGAGGTTCTAGGCGCGTGCGTGCCGCACCTCGAGAAGTTGGCGTCCACTTAGCTGCGGCCGCGTTTACCCTCTCGCCGTGGACGCAATTACCGAAATTCATCTCTACGTCGGCTGGTCTATCCCCATCGGATTCGGAATCCTCACGCTGTGGTCTCTTTGGGTCCTCCTCCGAAACCGGGTTCCGCACGATTGGTACTGGAGCCTGCTCGCGATTCTTCAGGTCGTCGTCGGGATTCAGTTCATGGTCGGGGCGATCCTTTTCCTATCCGGGCGTCGTCCAGTATTCGAAGGCGCCACTTGGCTTCACTACGTTTACGGTGCGTTCTTCCCCGCCGCCCTCCTGCTCTTCGCGCATCGAGCCGCGCAGGGTCGCTTCTCGGAGGTGCCTTTCGTTCCCTTCGGGATCGCAGCGCTTCTCTGCTGTGGCCTCACAGTGCGTGCCCTAATGACGGGGCTGGGCATGTGACCGGATTCCTGTCAGTCTGCGGTCTGGCCGAGCCCACCCCGCGTTCGTGAACATAGTCGATCTGCTCTTTATCTTCGTGGCGGCTCTGACTTCCTATCGTGGGTACCGAAGAGGGCTCCTCGGACTGGTGTTCGAGCTTGGAGGTGGCTTCGTCGGACTTCTTGCGGGGGTTGCACTTGGACCTCGTATCGCCGACGTGGTAACTGACAGAGCTGGCCTCACGGGTGTGATGATCTCGTTGGTCACCGTTTTTGTGCTCCTCACCCTCGGCCAGACCATCGGCTATGTCGTCGGCCAGCGATTCGCGAGTCTCGCCCACAAGGCCAAGCTGGGGAAGCTCAACCAGGCGCTCGGCGCTTTGGGCGGAGTAGTGCTCGCTGCCCTGACCTTCTGGTTGATCAGCTCGCTTGTTGCGGCGTCGACGCTTCGGCCTGTGAACCGTGCTCTGGCCCGCTCGGTAATTCTGCAAACGCTCGACGATTCGCTGCCTCCCCCTCCCAACCTGCTCTCGTACTTCAGCCAGTACCTCAACACGTCGGGCTTCCCGCAAGTCTTTGCGGGCCTTCCGCGTCAAGTCGGCCCGCCGGTTGACTTGCCGAGCAGCCGAACGGCGCGTCGAGCCATTGATGCCGCAGCACCCTCGACCGTGCGGATCTCAGTCCCCGCTTGTGGCGGCACACAGCTCGGAAGTGGATGGGTGGTATCGGACGGTGTGGTTGTGACGAACGCCCACGTCGTCGCCGGCGGAGAAGGCGCCACAGTTCAAACGCAACAGGAGGAAACCGTTTCGGCTCAAGTCGTCCGCTTTAATCCACGCATGGACGTCGCAATCCTGCGTCTATCGGACAGCGTGTCAGCTCCGCCCCTTCGACTGGAGACCGAAGACAAGGAGCGCGGACAACCGGGCGCCACCCTCGGATATCCTGGTGATGCAAACGGTCGACTCGATGCCGATGGGGCCGCAGTGCAGGATCGCTACGTGGCCGTGGGAAAAGACATCTACGGCCAGGACGATGTATCCCGTGAGGTCTATGAGCTCCGCGCCGATGTCACACAGGGGGAATCGGGAGGTCCTTTCGTGCTTCCCAACGGGAGTGTGGCAGGCGTCGTGTTCGCAGCCTCGACGACGGATGCGGGCCGAGGCTTCGCGCTTACGGGGGCCGAGGTCGCCGGCGAGATCGACGAGGGAATCGCGGCCACGAGCCCGGTTTCATCGGGTCGCTGCACGCGCTAGCTCGAGAGCGAGCGGGCCGCGGGTGCAACACTCAGGCCAGTTGGCCACCGTCCACCAACAACGTCGCGCCCGTCACGAAGCTCGACGCGTCACTCGCCAGGAACACCGCGGGACCCACGATCTCCTCTGCCTGTCCGAGCCTGCCCATAGGGATCATGTCCTCCATTGATTGCCGGGTGCCCTCGTCACTCCACAAGTTGGCGTTGAGATCGGTTGCAATCCATCCCGGAGCGATCGAATTGAGACGGACGCCCGAGGATGCGAGTTCGCGGGCGACGGCCTGAGTCATAAGCCTCACCCCTGCCTTTGCAGCGGAATAGAAGGACAGTCCCTCGGCCCCCTGCACGCCGGCAACCGAGGAGATCTGGATGATCGAGCCCCCCCCTCGGTCGACCATTCGCTGGGCCGCGAGCTGGGTCGCGTGAAAGACCGCGTTGAGGTTGAGGTCGATCACCTTGGTCCATCCCTCGGGCCGCAGTGTGGTGATCGGCGCGACGAACCGCGTCCCACCTGCGTTGTTGACGAGGATGTCGAAACCCCCGAGCTCGTCGATCGTTTTGTCGAACAGACTCTGGATAGCCGAGCGGTCGAGCACGTCAGTCGGCACCGCAAGGGCCTTGCGACCTCGGCCCCTAATTTCCTCCACGAGCCTCTCGAGGTCGCTCTGGGTCCGCGCCGCGACCGCCACGTCGGCGCCCGCATCGGCCAGTCCGAGCGCGATCGCACGCCCAATCCCCCGTGATGCACCCGTGACCACCGCCACCTTGCCGTCGAGTGAGAACAACTCCATGTTTTCGATCTCCCTTATTGGTGCCTCTGTGCCCAAGTGGTCGCCTGTAAACGACCTCTCAGACAGTCGCTACGATTCTCCTATGCCCCCCATTAGTCTGTCCGACGCGCGCGAGGCTCTTGTTGCCGCTGGCATCACTGGACCCCATCAGTCGCACACGCGCCGCAACGCTCTCATGAAGATCAGGGCCATGGTTTCCGGTGAGGACGAGGAATCTCGCTTCGGGCTCTCCGGGCTTACGACCTACGAGCCGCAGGAGGTGCTCGGATTCATGGCCGAGCTCACCGGCTGCAGCGACGACATGGACGATTTCTCGGGCTACGACGTAATGGATCCCGCGAAAACCGTGGATGCGATCGTTGGGGGCGCACAGCGCCTGAAAGCAGAAGCCGAGAAGGGCTCGACTCTTCTGTGCTGCACGGGGCACCCGACGGGCATGCTCGAGCACCACGTCAGGGTCCTCGACGCCTACCGATCCGCAGGGGGAAAGGTCGTGCTCCTTCACGAGGACGCTGACCTCGGGATCCGCCGGAGGCACGCGGAGATCCGCTATGTCGGAGGTGTGGGCATGTTGGCGGACTGGGGCCAGTTGATGCACACCCACTCGAGCGAGCCGATGGAGGCCCTACTCGAGGCCGAGCCCCACCCCGACTTCGTTATCGGCGACCATGGATTCGCCGGAGCAGCCATCGAACGAGGCATTCCCACACTCGCTGTTATGGACATCAACGACCCCGCACTGGCCGTGGCGTGGGCCGAGGGCAAAGATGTGAGCATCCTCCCGATGGATGACAACCGGGTCCCACGCCTCTACGAGCCCTCCTGGCGCCTGTTCGAAGACGTCCTTGGGGGCACGGAACCTGATGCTTACGTTGACAGGGACATTTGACAGCGCGAAATCACTGGGATTTCTCGGTTAACTACTGAGTAGTAAGTGTCGAAAAAGTACACATGAGTACACCTGTGGGCACTTCCGGTATGAGACGTGCTGTACGCGTCTGGCTGTCGGCATTGGCAGGTCTACTTGCCGTGGCGGTAATCGGGGCTCTGACCGATCAATCCTTCGGCCCCCTCGACGGCTTCATCTCGAAGTGGTCCTACAACGTGGTCTTGCTGGGTGGCTCGCTGGCTTGCCTGGCGCGCGGCCTCCTGATCTCGGAGGCGCGAAGAGCCTGGCTGCTGCTCGGCCTGGGCCTGGTCCTGTGGACTATGGGGAACATCTACTACTCGGTGGTTCTGTGGGACCTGAGTGTCATCCCGGTGCCGTCGCCAAGCGACGGTTTCTGGATCATCCTCTATCCCCTCTCTTTGATTTCCGTGGCTGCACTTGTCCGCGGGCGGGTGCAGACCTCGGGATTCCACCTGTGGATGGATGGCGCGATGGGTGCGTTGGCGGTGGGCGCGGTCGTCGCCGCCATCGGCTTCGATCCCCTCTTCGAGGCGGGGTCGGGAAACGCTCTCGCTCTTGCTACGAATGCCGCCTACCCGATCGGCGACCTGCTCTTGATCTCGATGATCGTGGGTGCAATCGGTGTGAGCGGGTGGCGCATCGATGGCCTTTGGGCGTGGCTCGGCGGAGGGCTCGTGCTGTTTGCTGTGGTTGACAGCATCTATTTGGTCAAGGTCGTCAATGAGACCTGGGTGCCCGGCAATGTGCTCGAGGCGGGATGGCCGGCAGCGATGCTCTGTATTGGGTTCGCCGCGTGGCAGCCACTGCGCGAGCTGGCGCCTTCCGATCCATTCAAAGCGCGCATCGCGACCATGCCGCTCTTCTTTGCTTCCATTGCGCTCGGAGTTGTGATCTTCGATCACTTTCATCACGTGAACATTGTGGCGCTCTCCGCAGCGGCCGCCGCCTTGGCAGTTGCCATTACGAGGATGACGATCGTGTTCAGGCAGAACATAGGCATGATCGGCTCGACTCATCATGAGGCGATGACCGATTCGTTGACGGGTCTTGGGAACCGCAGGCGCCTGATGCACGAGCTCGACGAGGCTTGTGGGAAAGCCACGCTCGACGAGCCACTCGCTGTGATCATCTTCGACTTGAACGGTTTCAAGCACTACAACGACACTTTCGGGCACCCCGCAGGCGACGCCTTGCTTGCACGGCTAGGTCGGTCGCTTGAGACGGCGATCGTGGGTGGCTGCGCTTACCGACTCGGTGGCGACGAATTTTGCGTTCTCGTCAGCTGCCGCAACGACTCGGCTGAAGCGATCACGAATCGCCTCATTCCAGCTCTGACCGACCAAGGTGAGGGCTTCACGATCGGCACCGCCGCAGGTTGGAGCGTCGTTCCCGCCGAGGAAACGACCCCCTCCGCAGCCCTCCGCCGCGCCGACGTCCGGATGTACGAGAACAAGAACCTAGGAAGGGTCCCTGGGAGCGGTCGACTCGCCGACACCGTCCTCATCAAGGCTTTGGGGAACAGCGCAAACCTGCAGCTTCATCAAACAGGCGTTGCCTCCCTTGCCGAGAAACTGTGCAACCGGCTCGAGGTTCCCCCGATCGAAGCGCAACTGGTTGGACTCGCTGCCGAACTGCACGATGTCGGCAAGGAAGCCGTCCCCGCCGAAGTCCTGAGCAAGCCCGGGCCCCTTGACGAGGACGAGAGGGCGTTCATCCGTCAACACACGATCATCGGTCAGCGAATCCTCGGCGTCTCGCCTGCACTCAACTATGTTGCACAGCTCGTTCGTTCTAGTCACGAGGCCATCGACGGCAGCGGCTACCCGGACGGCTTGCGCGGCGATCAAATCCCGCTCGGCGCACGTGTGGTTGCGGTCTGTGATGCTTTTGATGCGATGGTGTCGGATCGCCCCTACAGAGAAACGATGAGCGTCGAGGAAGCGATCGCCGAGTTGAGGCGATGCGCCGGCACCCAGTTCGACCCAAATGTGGTCGAGGCCTTTGCCTCGATCGTTCAGGGCAGGGACGATCAGGGCAGGGACGATATCGAGTCCCAGGTCCTGAACCCCCTCTGAGCAGGGCAAACCAACCCTGTTGCTATAGTGGGGCCGTCATGAACGAGACCTCAGAGAGCCCTGCCGAACCGACCTCGACCGCACCTATGGGTGAGTTCCTCACCGTGGCCGAGGTGGCGAAACAACTCCGGGTTTCGAACATGACGGTGTATCGCCTGATCAAAGCCGGCGAAATGCGCGCCGTTCGGATCGGCCGGGGATACAGGCTCAAAGAGGACGACGTTCGCAGTTACCTACAGCAGCGCTACATGGATGCCGGCTGAGGCGGGCCGTCACCTCTCTAGCTCACTCTCTCCTCCGGCCCTACGTCGGCTTTGAGTACGCATCGCAGACTGAAGGGTTGATGACGCATGGGTACACACGTCGCTCTGGATGAAGTCTATGAACGCTTGCTCGCAAACCCGGGCGTGGTTCTCCTCCTCGGAGGAATCGACGCGGGCAAGACAACCTTCGGAATCGAGCTCGCAAGGCGTGCAACGGCTGCAAACATAGAGACGGCCTTCGTCGACGCCGACATCGGGCAATCGGTGGTTGGCCCTCCAACCACGGTAGGCCTCAAGTACAGTCCGTTCGGCGATTTCTCAACTGCCGCTTTGCGTCAGTCTGATTCGCTGAGCTTCGTTGGATCGATTGCACCGCGCGGCCACATGCTTCCTCTCGTCACGGGCACGGCGAAGCTCACCCGGCGGGCCAAGGACTCTGGCGCGCGCATGATCATCGTGGATACCACGGGGTTCGTTTCCGGTCTGTCCGCTCAAGGACTCAAGTACTACAAGATGGACGTGCTGGCGCCAGATTTCGTCGTGGGTTTCGAGAGAGGTGGCGAGCTCGAGCCGATCCTGGGAGTGGCGCAGAGATTCACGCCCGCCGAGGTCTTCGAGATCGAGATTGGTCCCGAGGTAGTCGTGCGCTCGGTGGAGGAGCGCATCACCTTTCGCGAGGAGCAATTTGCGACCTACTTCGCCGAAGGCGCGTCTCGCTGGAGGGTCAAACCGACGGTCTTTATGCCAACCCTGCCGCCTGACTTCGACCTTGCGCTGCTCGATGCTCTGGTGGTCGGCATGGAGGACGGCAAGGGGACGTGTGTGGGGATCGGTGTGCTCGAATACGATGCGAGGGAGGACATCCTCCGCATGGTCTCTCCCGTCACGGCGGGGGTTCGAGGCTTACGCCTTGGCTCGATCCGGATCGACACTTCAGGTCGATCGCGTGGTCCGGTAGATCTAAAACAGCTTTTCCAATCCGAGTAGCGCATTCAAGAGGGTCAGAAAGGAACCGCAGGCATGGGATCACTTGTAAAAAAACGCCGAAAGAAGATGCGTAAGAAGAAGCACCGCAAGATGCTCAAAAAGACTCGCTGGCAGCGACGCCAACAGGGCAAGTAGTTTCCCGCCCCAACTCGGGGTAGCCGAGCCACTCGCCGAGGTGGTTTCGAGGAGTAGCGAATGCCAACGTCCGAGGTGGCATCTAAGAGAGCACAAGGCGCTCTGTTCGCGCTCGCCGGCCTGTGCTTCTTACTTCCCTTCGTGTCGCTCTCCTGTGCCTCCGAGGAAGCTGCCGAGGGAATGCAGATGGAGCAGGTGGACCAAACCCTTACTGGCGTGCAGCTAGTAATTGGCGGCTCGGAGCGCGAGGGTTTCGTCCCTGAGAGCGCAATAGACCGCCCCGACCCGGAGGCCGAGCCGGAGTTCACGATTCCCGCCGAGCCATTTGCCGCTATCGCTCTCGTCGCTGCCCTTGTGGGTCTATCTCTCGTTTTCATCCGCGTAACCAGGACACGTCTACTGGGCGCAAGCATCGCCGGAACCGCGGGTGCAGCATCGCTCCTGTTGCTGGGTCTGAGTCCGACGCTTAGGGCGCTGGGTCTCAACGCGGTGACGCTCCTCTACGGTTTCTGGATAGCGCTCGGGATGTTCGCTCTGGCCACGGCAGTCCATTTGGTTCAGCTACGCCTCAGCCGACAAGAAGCGACAGGCGAACCACGCGCAGAGACAGCACCGAGATCACCTCCAGGTCCTGCACCCTGACCTCTGCGGGCGAGGACTACACCGAACCCCTGTTTTCAACTTCCGCCCACGAGTATCATTCGCGGCAAGGACGAGGAAGGGGCCGCTGTGCGGCGCTGGGGTATTTTTGCTGGTCGCGTTGTTTGGTCTACTCGGCGCGTGCTTCGAACCGGGCGTCCCTGAGGCTGATCATTTCGGTCCGAGAGGCGGGCTGATCCACGGCCCCGGAGCGCTCGCGCCGGGCGATGAAGTTGTCTCGATGATCGGCAGGCTCGAGAATCACTCGGATGAAACGCTCACCATTGTGTCGATCGAGCCCTTCGGGGCGAAGAACATCGGTCAAGTGGCTGAGGTTGTTTCAATCGAGCTCGCCCCACTTCCCGAAAGCGGTCCCATCGTGCCCCTGGGTGGCTTCGAGGTGTATCCACCCGCAGAGGTGCGTTTCGGAAACAGGTGTCTCGTTCAATCCGTCAAGCCTTTCTTTGAATTCACGTTCACGCAGGACAGCCAGCCCGCCGGACTAGCGGTCAGAATGCGAGCGTTGGCGCCCGGCAAGGCAAGGATCGACGGGCTGCGCATCGTCTACGAGGTCGGCGGCGAGAGGTTCGAGCATCTCACCGGTGCCGGAGTGCAGCTGAAGGTGAGGGAGAACGTGTCATCACCCAGACTCCGGCTCATCCAGCGTGTGTGCGACCATCAGGTTGAGGCGTTGCGCTGAACCGACCTCAGAGCTAGTGCAAGAAGATCGCCTTGAAGGACGATGGACGCCGAGGAGCATAGGAGCGATTCCTGTGAGGCGACGGGTAACATCGCTCAATGGCCAAGCGCTCTATCGTCACGTTCTTGTCCGACTACGGATTGCAGGATGAATTCGTGGGTGTTTGCCGAGGCGTCATGCTCGGGATCAAGCCCGACTTAAACATCATCGATATTCATCACAACATCCTGCGCCAGGACGTTCGCCACGGGGCCATCGTGCTGCAACAGTCCATCAAGTTCATGCCGGAGGCGGTTCACCTGGCCGTAGTCGACCCCGCCGTGGGAACTGAGCGACGCGCGGTTGCAATCGAGTCACGCCACGGGCAGATTTTCGTTGCGCCGGACAACGGGCTCGTTATTCCGGCCGTCAATGAGTGCGGCGGAGTGAAGTCGGCATACTTGCTCGCGAACCGCAGTCTCATGCTGAGTCCCATGTCAGCCACATTTCACGGACGCGACGTTTTCGCACCCGCCGCAGCGCATATCGCGAACGGCGTCGAGGTTAAGGAGTTCGGGCCCGAGATTCCCGTCGACGAGCTCACGGGACTCGAGGTCCCGGTCGCGTGGACGCACGACGACCACCTCCATGCCGAGGTGCTTCAACTCGATCGCTTCGGGAACCTGCAGCTCAACTTCAACCAACAGGTTCTCGAGGAAGTTGGGATGGCTGCGGGCAAACGAGTTGAGATACGCATGGAGGGGCATCGTCTGCAGGTGTCCTACGGGAAGAGCTTTGCCGATGTCGAAGTTGGTGAGTTCGTCCTCGTCGAGGACTCCTACGAGAAGCTGTCACTTGCAGTGAACAAAGGGGATGCCGCCGCCAGACTGCAGGCGGCTGCCGGGTCTACGATCATCGTGGGACCGTCGATTGGGTAGAGACCCGAGTACCCAGCGGGCTTAGGAAAGACGAGGACGATGGACCGAGGCAAGCGCATCCTCATCACAGGGGTTTCGAACTACCTGGGACTGAGAATCGCCAAGCGTTTCGAGGACGACGATGGCGTAGAAGCGGTGGTCGGCGTCGATCTGCAAGAGCCATCGGTTCCGATCGACAAACTCGAGTTCGTGCGAGCGGACATTCGCAATCCATTGATCGCGAACATTATCGATTCGAACGAGATCGACACGCTCATCCACACCAACATCACCTCACATCCAAGCCGTTTCGGGGGTCGTGCCCAGATGAAAGAGAACAATGTCATCGGGACGCTTCAACTCCTTGCAGCTGCTCAGCGAGCAAAGAAGGTGGAGCGGGTAATCATGAAGTCATCAACTGCGGTCTACGGGATGGGTCCAAAAGAGCCCTCGATAGTGGGCGAAGACCATGACAATCGTCACGTCCACCTTTACGGATACGGCAAAGACTGCGCCGAGGCAGAGACTTACGTGCGCGATTTCGCGCGTCGTCGCAAAGATGTCGAGGTCGTCATTCTGCGAACGCAGAGCCTCATTGGTCCAACCGTTCGCACGAACATGACCGACTACCTGTCACTCCCCCTCATTCCGACAGCGCTTGGTTACGATCCCCGGCTGCAGCTCGTGCACGAGGAGGATGCAGTCGAGGCCTTTGCCAAAGCCACTCACGACGCCCCAAAGGGGATCTACAACATCACCGGCGGAGGAGTTGTCTTTCTCTCCAAAGCGATACGCATGCTCGGCAAGGCCGGATTCCCGATGCTCTATCCGGCGGCGAGGGCAGCAGGCTCTGTCCTCCGCCGAGCGGGAACCGTCGATTTTCCACCCGACCAGCTGAAGTTCCTCATCTACGGACGGGTGGTCGACGGCAAGCGGGCCCGCGAGGAGTTTGGTTTCGTAGCGCGTTACACGACGGAAGAGGCCATTGCCGATTTCCGGGACAACCGCCACGGCAATCTCGAGTCTTCGACGCGGCCCTTATGGGCCCGCGGACTGATCGGTCTCCGCCGACCGGCAGCCAAGGAGTACGTCTAGTGCAGAGCGCGGTCGAACGACAACGTCATACGACTCGATGCCCGGCGGGAGCCCGGGAGATGCGTAGCGACAACGACCACGGGTAGGCCCTGTCGAAACAACGCAGTCGATGGGGGAGAGTATTGCCGCATTCACCAGCGGACACATGCTGAGTCTTCAGCCATGTCGCCACCGGCTCCGCCGATCACCGAAGAGGAGCTGATACGAGAACTCGCCCACGATTCCGGTACCTCCGCCATCGACAAACTGCAAGCGTTCATGAGCCGCCGGCTCAAAGGCGACTACCCGATCGACGAGTTCGGTTACGACGAAGAGTTGACACGAGAGATCCTGCTGCCTTTGCTCCGCCCGCTCTACGAGCGTTACTTCAGGGTTCGGACTCTCGGCATTAACCGAATTCCGAACGATGGCCCCGCTCTGCTCGTGTCGAACCACTCGGGCACCATTCCGATCGACGCAGTCATGATGCAGTACGCAGTCGCAACGGAGCACCCGGCAGAACGGGTCGTTCGGAGCGTCGGAGCCGATCTCGTGTGGACTTCTCCCTTCGTAAGTCACCTTGCTCGCAAAACCGGCAATGCGGTTGCCTGCGATGAGGATGCATACGCGCTTCTCGAGAGGGACCAATTGGTCGCTGTCTTCCCCGAGGGCTACAAGGGCGTAGGCAAGGGGTGGAACGAACGCTATCGGCTCCAACGTTTCGGCCGCGGAGGTTTCATCGAGGTGGCTCTGCGCGCACGGGTGCCGATCGTGCCCGTTGCGATCGTGGGGGCCGAGGAAGCCTTTCCCATGGTGGGAAATTCCAAGACCTTAGCGTCCTTGCTACGCGTTCCGTACTTCCCTATCACCCCGACATTTCCCCTGCTCGGACCGCTGGGGCTCCTGCCACTCCCAAGCAGATGGGTCATCGAGTTCGGAGAGCCAATTGCGATGGGGCAGTACCCCGAGGACGCGGCGGACGACAAGATGTTCGTGTTCGACTTAACAGACTCGATCAGGGACCGAATTCAGCAGATGGTCTACAAGGGTCTGAAGTACAGAGGTGGGACGTTCCTCTAACGCACGCATTCTTGGTGTTGTAAGCAGACCGACACGTCGCTTGTGACCGCAGACGGAACCCCGAACCCTTCCGGAACCGCGGTGAGTCACATCGAAGCCATCCCAGTGCTGATCAGCCTCCGGTCAGGCTCCACAGGCGCATGACGCTGAGCGTGCCGGCGAGCGCGATCGCCGCGAGCAGGAGGACAATGGCGTACAGGGTGTTCCGTCTCATGGTCCCGAGGATACGGCTCTCGTGGATGCTGTTTCACCGAGTCCTTTGAACGTCACCACGAAGCGCCGATCGCACGACTCGCAGTAATACTCGGACCCCTCGCTGGTTGGCTCGATCGATTGCTCGGCGCAGTAGGGGCAGTAGAAGGGCACCGCCCGCACTATTGCGCGGCCTTGTTCTGGCGCGATCCTCCCGACGTCCCGATGCTGTGTATGCCGCACTCGGTCTTGTCGAAACCCTGCCAGCGACCAGCCCGCTCGTCGGATCCACTGGCCCCCACCGCACTGGTGCACGGGGCACATCCGATCGAGGCGAAGCCGAGTTCGAGCAGCGGGTGCGTAGGTATGTCGTGCTCGGCGAGGTAGCGATTGACATCGGTCTTCGTCCAGCTGGCCAGAGGATGAATCTTTATGACCTCACGGCCCGACATCAACTCCTGGTCTTCAACCACAGGTGTCTTTGAGCGAATCTTGGATTGATCGCGACGGAGTCCCGAGATCCAGCCGTCGAACTCCTCCAAAGCCGCGCTGCAGAGGTTCGACCTTGTTGATGAAGCAACATTGGTCGGGATTGCTTCGGTAGAGCTCGAAGCCGTACTTGAGGTTCTGGGCGCGCACGCTCCCATGTTTGCCGCGTAGGTCGACGACGTTCAGATCCCACATGTCTACGATTCGGTCCTTGAACGCGATCGTCTCGTCGAAATGGAAGCCGGTGTCGAGGAACAACACGGGCAAGTCGGTTCGGATGCTCTGCAACATGTGCAGCATTACCAGACCCGACGATTGAAACGAGCTGGCGATGGCAAGTCGATCTACGGACTTCGCCGCCCAGCTCAGGATGTGATGCGGGTGCGCGTTATCTAGAGCTTCCAAGTCGACGCCGTGGTTCAGTTGGGCAATATTCACGATGCGCGCGCCTCGGCGATGATCCCCGGTGCGGGTGGAAGACCAACGAAGTCGGGCTTGTTGCCGAACTCGCTGAGCTCGGCATCGGAAAGCCGATTGACGAAGGAAGCAAAAGTGTCGTCACTGCGTCGGGAGTTGGCGTAACGACGAACGATCGCTTCGACGTACGGGCCTAGCTCGTTGCCGAGCACCCTCACTCCTTTTACCTTTCTACCGAAAGAGCGTTCCGACCCCAGATGCCCACCAAGATGCACGAGAAAAGCCTCAACCTTCCGCTTGACTACGATCGGGCGCCCCGCACCATCTGTGGCGTGCGAGCGCTCGCTAACCTGGCAACCCATTAGTCCGATGTCGGCCGTTTGATACCGGGCACATGAGTTCGGGCAGCCGTTTACGTTGATGCGAATGTCTTCGTTGAAATCAGGTACGCGCTCTTCGAGGTAGCGATAGAGCTCAGCAGCGCGTCCCTTTGTCTCGACTATAGCGAGCTTGCAGAACTCGATTCCTGTGCAGGCCATCGTGCCGCGACGCCACGCACTCGCATCGACCGGCAGGTTCAGCGCAGCGAGCTCGTCGATGAGACCGGCAACGCCCTCCTCGGGCACGTCGAGAATGACCATCTTCTGTTGGGTAGTGGTTCGCATGCGGCCATTACCGTACTTGGCGGCGAGCCTGGCAACAGCACAAAGCTGATGACCGGCGATTCGGCCGGCTTTGGGCGCAAAGCCGACGTAGTACGAACCACCGCGCTGGGGCCACACTCCTGCGTGCTCCCTGTGGGCGGTCGCGGAGGGCGGCGGCTCGTCGAGGTCGTCGAGGGCGAAACCGAGCTCATCTTCGAGCACCGCTCGGAAGCGCTCGGCCCCCCAGTCCTTGACCAGAAACTTGAGCCGCGCTCGATTCCGGGCTCTCCGGTAGCCGTGATCGCGGAAGATGGATGTAATTCCCAGGACCACCGGAACGACCTGTTCGGGCGCCACGAAGACGCCCAGACGCTGGGCGAACATGGGATTGGTCGACAGGCCGCCTCCGACCCACAGGTCGAAGCCGCGACGACCGTCCGGGTGCATCGCACCAACGAGGGCGAGGTCGTTCACCTCGTGCTGGCAGCACTGGTGGGCGCAGCCCGAGATCGAGATCTTGAACTTCCGAGGCAGATTCGAGAACTCTGGATTGCCTGCGAGCTTCGCGTTCACTTCCAGGAGAACTTCGGATGCATCGATCACCTCAGAAGCATCCACCCCGGCAAGGGGACATCCGAGGATATTTCGGGGTGTATCTCCGCACGCCTCGGTCGTTGAGAGCCCGACGCGCTCTAGCTCCGCCCAAATCTCGGGGACCTGCTCGATCCGAATCCAGTGAAGCTGGATGTTCTGTCGGTCGGTGACGTCGGCAATATCGCGGCCGAATCGCTCCGACAGGGTCCCGATGACGGCAGTCTGCTCGGCCGTCAGCTGACCGCCTGGGATGCGGATGCGGAGCATGAAATAGCCGTCTGACTCCGGTCGCTGAGTGTAGAGACCGTGCCAGCGGAAGCGGTTGCGCAGATCGGTCGGCCAGATCGATGAGAAGCCGTCCTTGGCGTAGAGGCGTTCGATCCGGGGGCGAACGTTGAGCCCGTCGTCCTCACGCTTTGCCTGCTCGGCGGCGTTGAGCGGCTCCCGGTAGCCCAAGGCCCACTGGCCCTCTGAGCGACGGGGCCCGCTGGCGGTCGAGGTGTTCGGCCGGCTGCTCATCGGAATCGCCTCAGAGGGGGGTCGTGGCACACCGCACTAGTCCTTGTCGCTCGGCGAATGGCTGGCAGGGGCCACTCTGCCCCTCGACAAGTTTTCTACTGTGCAAACAGTGTGAAGTCAAACAGGGGCTGGCGGCTTGGGGCTCAGCCGCGAGGCAGGCCCTTGGAAATGCGGCTCCGGCCCCTCAGACGATCTTCCACGAACAGGCGGTTGCGGGTCAGCATGTCCACGAGGTCCTGTTGCCGCTGGAGGTAGCGACTGACGGACAGTTCGAGCGAGATGGACCCGGCGTACTTCGTTCGACGCAACTCGCTAAGGAACCTCTCGAGAGGAAGGCTTCCTCGACCAAGCTCCAGATGCCCGTCCTTGCCGTCTCCTGCATTGTCGCTCAGATGGATGTGCGTAAGTCGCGGGGCCAGGATCTCGTACGTGTCCAAGAGGTCCTGCCGCGCAACGGACAGGTGGCTCGTATCGAGAACAATCTGTGATGCCGCGGACGCAAGCTCCGCAGGATCAAGCCACCGGTAACCGCGGAGCTTGCGGCCGGCAACCCACTTCGGATACATGGTCTCGACCGCGACCATCACTCCGGTGGCTGCGTACGACTCTTTCGCGCTCTCTGTGATCCAGGTCGGCGTAGGCACGCTCCCAGAGGAAAGGGGGGTGAACTACGAGCGTGCCGGCATTGAGCGCTTGGCACATCTCGATGCCTCGTTGGATCTTGCCGATCGGGTCAAGGCCCCAGACGCTCTTGGTGATTACCAAGAAGGGGCCATGCACAGACGCGATTCGGAGGCCTCGCTCCTCCGCGAGTTTCAATGGAATGTCGGGCTCGTGAGTTCTGGTGTCGCGTGTAACCATTAGCTCGATCTCGGTGAACCCTGCCTCTGCAAGGGCGTCCATGGCGCGCTCGAGGTCGAAGGCCCAGAAGGGTCCGGTCGAGCACTGCACAGTTGGTGGCTTGTATGGGGCCATGAGGGTGATGTTCGCAGGTCCGCGTGGCTACCCCAAACGCGGCAAGCGCCTCCGAACCGAAGTTCAGAGGCGCCTGGCCGCCTTGCTGAGTCCTTGGGAGGTGGACCGGCTTGGGGCGGGCTGGGAGGCTCAATTACAGAGCGACGCCCTAACCGGGTGCCGCCTGAATCCCCGAGACCTCGTCCGGACTCTCCTCTAAATGTCGGTGCGAAATATGGGCTCCTTGAGGAAACTGGGCGAAATTCCCAGAATCAGCCCTGTCCCTTAGACCCGCGTCCGTCGCAGCGAATTCGTTCGAGGACATCGGGGCGAAGAATCCTCAGTTTGCGACCTCGGTAGTCAACAACACCCTCTTTCTTGAACGCTTTCAGAGTTCGGTTCGCGCTTTCGCGGCACATGCCGGCGAGTCCACCCAGATCGGCTTGAGGAAGAGGAACCTCGAGCTCGACCGCTCCGTTGCGAACGCGGCCCACGAGATCGGCGAGATCCAACAGTCGTCCCGCCAAGCGGGCAGCGCGCTCGCTGACCGTCCGCTCGAGCGCGATGTCGATGATCCATCGAGTTCGTTGAGCGAGGGCCCGCGCTGAACTCGACGCCCGCGGCGGGGTTGCTGTCTAGCAGTTGAGCGAAGAGGGTCGCGTCGCATCCCAGGACGGATGTTCGCATGACAGCTACAGCGTCGAGAGGCTGGGCCTGTCCGCTGAGTGCGGCGATGTCGCCGATCACGTCACCCGGGAGACCGAGACACAGGATGGTTTCGCGCCCCTCCGGGTCGCGCGCCGTCATCTTGATGACGCCGGAGCACACGAGGTGGACCCGGTCCACTCGTTGGCCGGCCAGATAGAGCCGTTCACCGGCAACCAAGGAGCGCGGAACGGCTCTGTCGATCAGGTGGGATCGATCGCGGGACACAACGAGTCGATCACTGCAGATCGGGGCAGATGCATCATCGAGTACCTCCACACTGTCGGCGGGCGGGGCCCGGCTCATCCGGCATGTCGAGGCGCGGAAAAGGGGCGGGCAGATGCTCGCCCCTCCTCGGGACCAAGAGTAGGTGGGTCTGAGATCAATTGTCCAGACCCAAAACGGGGCCGGGAAAAACAAGCCCGGCCCTCGATCCCCTGCCCCAGCCAAATCCGGGGGCGTGACCTGCTCGCTGCATACAGTCTTGAGAAGGCAAGAGTGCGGAAAGGACAGTGTGGCCACCAAGCTCATAACCCGAGGATCACTCAGGAACGAGATCCTCGACCGGCTTCGCTCGCTCGTGATCGAGGGCGATCTGTCATCGGGAGCCCGGATCAACGAGTCGATCCTCGCGCGCGAGCTCGGAGTCAGCCGGACGCCCCTGCGCGAAGCCCTGTTGCTGCTGACGGCTGAGGGGCTCGTCATATGCGAGCCCGCCAGGGGTTTCCTGGCGGCACCTCTGACCGTCGACCAAGCGCGCGATGCCCTCCCGATACTGGCCGCGCTCGAGACGCTCGCGCTCCGCAGCTCCAAGGGCGTCGCCCTGCACCGGCTCGATCAACTACGAAGCCTCCATGAGGAGTACAAGTCAGCCCCGACGCTCGAGACTGCTCGGGTGATCGATGAGCGGTGGCACCGCGTGCTCACGTCAGGTTGTTCCAACGAGGCACTGATGATCCAGCTCGAACGGCAGCGGGCGATCGAGCGTCGCTACTGGCTGGCCACCGCGGGAATTGCCGGCCGGTGGCCTCAGCCCTCGTGGGTATTCCAGCATGCGGCAGTCATGGAGGCGGTCGACGCCGGCGACACGGATGCGGCCTGCGCCGCGCTCGATCGCCATTGGAGCGCTTCGACGAGAGAGGCGTTGAGCACGCTCGCCCGCAACGGCGGTTGACTCCGCTCCTCTAAGCGCAGGTTGGGCTGAAGCCACGCGAAGATTGATCCATGGACAGCCCTGCCCGGGCGGTGCCGTCGCGCATCCCAAGAAACTGGTTGAAGGTTGGGCTCATCGTGGGCCCGGCGGTCGCCGTGATTGCATTGCTCGTGTGGGCGACCTTCGTTCGCGGGAACGCTCCACAGCCGGGTGATGCCGCCCCGGCTTTCGCCGCCGAACGGCTCGACGGCGCGGGTTCCCTGTCACTCGAGGACTTCGAGGGGAAGCCGCTAGTGATCAACTTCTGGGCGTCGTGGTGCCTCCCTTGCGAGGAGGAGGCCCCGTTGTTCTCCCGCATGGCCCAGGACTACGAAGGTCAAATGTCGTTCCTTGGCGTCAACATCAAGGATGCAAGGAGTGACGCAGAGGAATTCGAGAAGCGCTTCGATGTTGCCTATCCGAGCGTCAGGGACGAGGGCCGGACGATCGAGGATTCCTACGGATTGACGGGCCAGCCGGAGACCTTCCTGATCACCGCGGACGGCACCATCCATGAGCACATTCCCGGTGCCGTGACCGACGCTGCCTATCTTCAGGATCTCCTGGACAAACTCGTGGCCACCAGCGGGTGAGCATCTGATGAACGAGGTCGGCATCCCGGTCGCCTTTGCTGCCGGGCTGGCGTCGTTTCTCTCGCCCTGCGTTCTGCCACTGGTTCCCGGCTACATCTCTTACATGTCCGGGGTGTCCGCGGCCGAGCAGGACACGCGTGCGGGATTGAGGGCCGGAACCGTTGCCCTGGCATTCGTCGGAGGATTCACGGTTGTGTTCATGGCGCTCGGACTGACCGCGACCCTTCTCGGACACTACCTAAATCAGAACCAAGAACTTCTCTCACGCCTCGGCGGCGTTGTCATCATCTTGCTCGGACTGGTGTTCTTGGGGGTCGTCAAGGCGCCCTGGCTCTACAGAGAGATGCGGTTTCATCCGCGACCCGGCGCAGGAGTTGCGGGGAGTGCCCTTCTCGGTGCGACGTTTGCATTCGGATGGAGTCCGTGCATCGGAGCGACGCTCGGCGCCGTGCTCACCATGGCCGCGGGCAGCGGGGCCGCGTCTGGAGGTGTCGCCGAGGGGGCCCTCCTCTTGTTGGTCTATTCGCTCGGGCTCGGCCTTCCGTTTCTGCTCGCGGGCCTGGGTGTCAGCCGTCTCACGGGTGCCGTTGCCTGGCTGCGTCAGCACACGCGGGTCATAAATCTCGTCAGTGGGGCGCTGTTGATCTTCGTCGGGCTTCTGTTCGTCTCGGGCCAGTTCTTCCAGCTCTCGATCTGGTTCCAGAGGACGTTTCCCGAGGTCCCCTTCAGCCTCTGAGGTCGTCCGCATGGTCCCGTGACATTCCCTTGAGCCCTTGGCTCGCCCGGCAGTATCCGGCGCACAATGGCACAGGTAAATCGTTGTGGACCTGGGCGCATCCGACAAAAGCGCAGGTCAGAACGGGTTTACGGGTTTGTGATTAAACTCACAAGCCCGTAAGATGCCCTTCGTATGCGCAACCGACCGATTCCCGAAGCCACCGTCGCCCGTCTGCCGATGTACCTGCGATCGCTTCTCGATCTGGCAGAGAGCCGTGGGGTAATGACCGTGAGCTCCGAGGAACTCGCTCGACTGGCCGGCGTGAATGCAGCCAAGGTGCGAAAGGATTTGAGCTATCTCGGAAGCTACGGGACGCGCGGAGTCGGGTACGACGTCGAGTATCTCCTGTACCAGATCACGCGTGAGTTGGGACTCACTCAGGATTGGCCCACCGCGATGATCGGCATCGGGAACCTAGGTCGTGCGTTGGCCTCGTACAAGGGTTTCTCTGAGCGCGGCTTTCGCATCACCGCTCTGTTCGACACCGACGACAATGTGATCGGCGAGGAAGTCGGCGGTGTCATCGTTCGTCACGTCGACGAACTGAAGGAGGCGGTGGCGGAAGAGGGTCTGTGCATCGGCATCATCTCGACGCCGCCTTCGGGGGCCCAGGAGGTTGCCGAGAAACTGGTCGACGCCGGCATCAAGTCGATCCTTAACTTCGCTCCAAGTCACGTGAACGTTCCGCCTGACGTCAACGTTCGCAAGGTCGACCTGTCTGTCGAACTCCAGATCCTCAGCTTCTATCAGCAGCGTACGAAGGCCATCGAAACCGCGCGAGAGGCCAACCGCCGTCTCGAGAACCAGCAGACCGACCGGAGGTAGGTTCAACCCATGTCCATAGTGGTCGTGGGGCTCAACCACAAAACGTCTCCGATCAGCCTTCTGGAGCGGCTCGCGATTTCCGACGAACAGCACGCGAAGGCACTCGCCGAGTTAATGCATCACGAGCACGTAACCGAGGGCGCGATCCTTTCGACCTGCAACCGCGTCGAGGTTTATGCCAGCGTTACCAAGTTTCATCCGGGCGCGCAGGCTCTGCGGAACTTCTTGAGCGAGTTCTGTCACGTCGCGCCTGAGGATTTCAGCGATCATCTCTACACGTACTTCGATGAGGGGGCGGTTGCCCACCTGTTCAGGGTCGCTGCGAGCGTCGACTCGCTGATCGTCGGTGAGTCCGAGATTCTCGGTCAGGTGCGCAAGTCCATCGCGTTCGCCGAAGAAGAGGGAAGCGTCGGTCGGAACCTTCGCCGAGCGTTCAGTCAGGCGCTCACAGTGGGCAAGAGGGCGCGGGCCGAGACTGATATCGCACGCAATCCCGTATCGGTTTCCTCGGCCGCCGTCGAGCTGGCACGGCGTACATTCCCTGAACAAACGCTCGAGGACAAGAAGGTCGTGATCGTCGGCGCGGGCAAGATGGGCCGGCTCGCAGTCCAATCACTGCACGCGGCGGGGGCGAAGCAGACCACAATCGTCAATCGCAATGAGGACCGGGCCCAGAGCCTCGCCGATGTGTATGGCATCCAGACGCGTACCTTTGGCGATCTGTTAGACGTTCTCGCCGACGCCGACATCGTTATTTGCTCGACGACCGCCCCCGGGAAAGTGCTGGATTACACCACGGCCCGGGCTGCGATGGAACGGCGCAACCGATCGGACGCCCTCTTCATCGTCGACATCGCAGTCCCGCGCGATGTCGATTCGTCCGTAGCGGAGATCGACAATGTCGTATTGCGCGATATCGAAGACCTCCGTGCGCTCGTCGACAACAACATGGGTGGAAGGATCGGCGAGATCTCGAAGGTCGAAGACATCATCGGCACGGAGCTCGAACGTTTCACCCGCTGGGAACGGGCGCTCGAGATCGCTCCCGCGATCGCGCGATTGGTGGATCGATCGGAAGCGATCCGGAGCTCCGAGCTCGAACGCTTCAAGGCACAGTTGGGTGATTTAACCCTGGAGCAGAGCGAAGCAATCGACCAGGTGACGCGCCGCATCGTCAACAAGATCCTGCACTCGCCGATCAGCAAATCCAAGGAGATCGCGAGCTCTACGCAGGGTCATGTCTACCTCGAGGCGCTGTACGAGCTCTTCGAGCTCGATGATGACAACAATTCCTGATCGCATCGTCGTCGCGAGCAGGGGCTCGCAGCTCGCACTGCGCCAGACCGAGATCCTCCGAAGCCTGCTGCGCGAGATCGAACCCGACCTTCAGATAGAGGTTCTGACCGTCAGCACCAAAGGTGACAAGGACAAGAAGACATCCTTCAGCGCCATGGGGGCCAAAGGAATCTTCACCACCGAGGTGTCCGCCGAGGTTCTCGCCGGCAACGCGGACGTGGCGCTTCACTCCGCCAAAGATCTCACTGCCGAGGTGGATCCGAACACGGCTCTCATCTGTATTCCACGGCGGGCCGACGCACGCGATGTCGTTGTCGGGGGCCAGGGTGGCAGTGGAGAAGAGCGCCTGGGATCGCTTCCGTCGGGATCGAGGGTGGGCACGTCAAGCATGCGCCGGAGGGTGCTCCTGACCGAGGTCCGGCCCGATCTCGAGGTCGTCGAGTTTCGAGGGAATCTCGACACTAGGCTGCGAAAGGTCACAGAGAGTGAGGTCGACGCAGCCGTCCTCGCGGCTGCCGGAATCCACCGCCTCGGCGGTGTCGCCGAAAACCTCTACGGTCCGCTCGAACCCACGCGTTGGGTCCCCTCACCCGCCCAGGGCGCCCTGGCTGTGGAAGCGCTCGCCGAGCGAACCGAGCTGGTGGAGCTGTTCGGGCGCATCACCAGCGCGGCTGCCACGGGCGAGGTCGCGTGCGAGCGAGCGTTTTCGGCCCGACTCGAGGGTGGTTGCTCGGTTCCACTCGGTTGCCACGCTGTGGCAGGTGAGCGAGGCTTGCTCGTTACCGGCATGTTGGGCTCACCTCTTACGGATCAGGTTCTGCGAGACCGGATATCGGGATCTCTGGCAGAGGCGGAGGCGCTGGGGGTCGAGCTCGCCGAGGCGATCCTCGCAGCGGGAGGCAGCGAGGTCCTCGAAGACATCAAAGCAGAACAACTGCAACGGAGCTGATCTATTGCACCGATCCGGATGCGTCTATCTCGTGGGAGCAGGGCCCGGTGACCCAGGGTTGGTCACCGCGCGGGGTCTCGAGCTGCTTCGGGCTTGTGACGTTCTCTTGTTCGACCGTCTTGTTGCGCGGGAGCTACTCGACGAAGCGCCGCAGGCCGAGCAAATCTTCGTAGGCAAGAAACCGGGCGAGGAGCACTCGCGGCAATTGGTCGCCGACGCATTGATGATCGACCGTGCCAAGTCCGGGGCGATGGTCGTTCGGTTGAAAGGCGGGGATCCCTTCGTCTTTGGGCGCGGGGGAGAAGAACTCGAGCTGCTTGCCGAAGCGGGAGTCCCTTTCGAGGTCGTGCCCGGGGTCACCTCGGCCATCGCCGCCGCCTCCTATGCCGGGATTCCAGTGACTCACCGAGGCGTTGCGCAGAGTTTCGCGGTTCTGACGGCGAATGAGGAAGCACAGGGGTCAATCGCTTGGGACGCCATGGCAACTGGCCCCGACACGCTCGTGCTCATGATGGGCGTTCGCTCGCTGCGGCGCGTGGCGTCGCGGCTCATCGAGAGAGGACGGGATCCTCAAACGCCCGCGGCGGTTGTCGAATGGGGAACGCTTCCGCGCCAGCGAGTGATCACGGGGACTCTCGATAAGATCGCGGCTCTGGCGGCCGAGGCGGACATCAAGTCGCCGGCGACGACCTACGTTGGCAACGTCGTCACGCTGAGGGACTCGATTGCCTGGTTCGAGTCCCGCCCGCTGCACGGGCTACGCGTAGTTGTCACCCGCGCCCGTCATCAGTCCGCAGCTTTCGGCGACATCCTCGCCGAGGCGGGCGCCGAGGTGATCTATCTGCCGACAATCGAGATCACGGATCCGGAGAGCTTCGCCGACGTCGACCTCGCCTTGAAGAAGTTGGCCGAGGGTCTGTATGCCTGGGTCGTGTTCACGTCGGCGAACGGCCTGGAGAAGCTCTTCGAGCGCCTTAGTGCCTCCGGCTACGATGCGCGCGCTTTCGCTCGGACCAAGGTTGCCGCCGTAGGGCGCGTGACGGCCGGCCTCTTGGAGGAACGAGGAATCAAAGCCGATTTCGTCCCCGAATCCTTCACCGCCGAGTCACTCGCGGTGGGCATGGACCGAGGGGTGGGTCGTGTTCTGTTGCCCCGCGTTGAGCAGGGCCCGAGCGACATCGTGGATTTGTTGAAGAGCGCCGGGTGGACTCCAGAGGAATGTGTGACTTACAGGAACGTCCTGGGTTCTCCTTCACATCCAGGAGTCGATCGTGTACGCGCGGGAAGCTTCGACGTCGTGACCTTCGCGAGCGCGTCGGCGGTTCGTGCCTTTGTAGACTTGGTGGGAGACCCCGAGGATCTGGGACTCGGTGGTGACACCGAGAGCGGCCTTCTCAACGTGGCGTGCATCGGTCCACAGACGGCAGCAACGGCCACCGGCGCTGGTTTCCGCGTGGACGTCGTTGCTTCTGAGCACACCGGAGGCGGTCTCCGTGATGCTTTGATCACTCATTTCTCTGGAGGGTCCGCCTCCCGGGACGAGACCGATCGGGGCGACGAGTCCGAGGCAGAGGCCGTGCAAGACGATAGTGGGACAATGGCCCGATGAGCTCTTTCCCGTCTTACAGACCCCGCAGGCTCCGGAGAACGCCCGGCCTGCGTAGGGCATTTGCTGAGACGACTTTGACCCCATCGGACCTGATCGCACCGCTCTTCTTGAAAGAAGCGCTCTCGGAACCCGAACCGATCCCGTCCATGCCGGGCCACAGCCAGCACACGCTGGAGAGCCTGGTCAAGGAGAGCCGCGAGCTCGCCGAGAGGGGAGTCTCCGGCGTTCTTCTGTTCGGTGTGCCCTCTCACAAGGATGCTGCTGGCAGCCAATCGCACGATCCCGATGGCATCCTTCAACACGGGCTTAGTGCGCTGAAGGAGGAGCTCGGTGATGACTTCGTCGTGGTTGCCGATCTGTGTCTGTGCGAGTACACCGATCACGGGCACTGTGGACTCCTGGACGGCGAACAAGTTGACAACGACTCCACGCTCGAGGTCTATGGGCGCATCGCGGTAAGCCAGGCCGCTGCCGGAGCCGACATTGTTGCACCAAGCGGGATGATGGATGGTCAGGTGGCATCGATTCGCCGGGCGCTCGACCAGGCGGGCCATGAGTCGATGCCGATTCTCGCCTATTCGGCGAAGTATGCCTCGGGCTTCTATGGACCGTTTCGTCAGGCGGCCGAAGGCGCGCCGCAATTCGGTGATCGAAGGGGCTACCAGCAAGCCCCGACGAATGTCGATGAGGCACTGCGCGAGGTCGAACTCGATATCGGCGAGGGTGCCGATGCGGTCATGATCAAACCCGCCCTCAGTTATCTCGATGTTCTGCGCGCGGCAAAGGAGCGCTTCGGCTATCCGACCGCCGCCTACAACGTCTCGGGCGAGTACTCGATGCTGATGGCGGGGGCCGAGCGTGGGTGGCTCGACGAACGGCAGGCCACGCTTGAGGTTCTCACCTCGATCCGCCGAGCCGGAGCGGATCTGATAATCACGTACCACGCCAAGAAAGCCGCGGAATGGCTTGGGTAGGTAACCCGCGCGAGTGTGCGTCGATCGTCTCGTGAGCGAACGCGACCACACCCGCTCCGACAAACTCCTTGCCGAAGCACGCAACCTGATGCCGGGAGGAGTTTCCTCACCAGTGCGCGCCTTCAATGCGGTCGGATCGGATCCGTTCTTCGTCGAGCGCGCATCTGGCGCGATCATCACCGACGTCGATGGCAACGACTACATCGACCTGGTACAGAGCTGGGGCGCGCTGCTGTTTGGGCACGCTCACCCCGACATCGTGCGCGCGGTGTCCGAAGCAGCTGCGCGCGGAACCTCTTTCGGAACGCCGAGTGAGCTGGAAGTCGAGATGGCCCGCACGGTCGTGGGGATGATCCCCAACGTCGAGAGAGTTCGCTTCGTGTCGTCGGGAACGGAAGCCGGGATGAGCGCGGTGCGTCTGGCACGAGGTGCAACAGGACGCGACAAAGTGCTCAAGTTCACGGGTTGCTACCACGGTCATGCCGACGCCTTGCTCGTCCAAGCCGGTTCCGGTGTGGCCACGTTGGGCATCCCGGGCACTCCCGGAATCACCGACGGCGCCGTCGCCGACACCATCACGTGCGAATACAACGACCTCGATGCCGTACGCAGCGCGGTCGACCCCTTCTCGGATCAGGTTGCCGCGATCCTTGTCGAACCGGTGGCCGCCAACATGGGACTGGTCGTGCCGAACGACGGCTACCTCGAAGGCCTGCGCACCATCGCCGACGAAATCGGAGCCCTGCTGGTCTTCGACGAGGTCATCACCGGTTTTCGGCTCGGCCCCGGAGGCGCACAGGAAAGGTTCGACGTTCGCGCAGACATCGTGTTGTTGGGAAAGATCATCGGCGGGGGACTCCCCGTGGGTGCGATCGCCGGGCCCGCCGAACTTCTCGACCAGTTCGCTCCCACCGGGCCCATCTACCAGGCAGGGACGCTGTCGGGCAACCCGGTCGCAATGGCGGCGGGATTGACGAACCTGCAGATGATCCAAGCGGACCCAGGAATCTACGACCGTATTCAGGAACGGGCTCGGTCACTCGTTCGAGGTCTCATCGACGCGGCAGACCACGCTGCCGCCGTGCCGCTCTATGCAGCGGCTATCGGGGGCCTCGCCGGCTTCTTCTTCTCCGATGAGGAGATCATCAACTACAGCCAGGCCGCCGCAACCTCAGAGGAAACCTATGCGACGTTCTTCAGGGGAATGCTCGAGCGCGGCGTCTACCTGCCCCCCTCTCGCTTCGAGGCGCTGTTCATCGGCGATGCGCACACCGAAGAACACATAGACCACATCGTCCACGCGGCGGCTGATGTCTTCGCCTCGCTTCGATAAGTCCTCCGAAGGTGAGCCGGAGCGCGGGGGCTCTCCGGGAGACACCGGCGCGCCCACCGATGAGCCTTCGTTCCTCAAACGCTGGTGGAGCAGGGTAGAACCCTGGCGCCGGCTGATGCTCGGTGGAGGAATTATTCTCCTGGTTATATCGGTACTCGGGGTGGTCATGGAGGAGTCGCTGCCAGAATTGGCTTCGTTGGTGGCGTACTCCGGGGGTTATCTCTTGCTTGCACTCGGCTTCGCGCAGTTCTTCCGACGACCGCCGCAAGGGATAGGGCCTAAACGCAGATCGCTAGAGCTCGGTGCGCAGGCGGGCCATGAACCGCTGCGCGTACTCCCGACCTTCGACGGATAACTCCTGCCCGCGCGGAGTCTTGAAGTCCGTTCTCTCCAGAAATCGTTCGTGCGCAACCATGGTCTCGTCGTAAGTCCGTCCCTCGACGCCACCCTGAGTGAACGCGGCCGCAATCCCGAACGCTCCGAGCATCTCCAACGCTGCTGCGTCGTGAACGATGCGCTCCTCGACGGTGACCGGGGAGGTCGAGTGCCGCACGAGTGCAACGAAGGCCGTGTCGACGTCGTCGTCCACCCAGTCGTCCTTGGATAGAAAGGCTCGCGTGGCATCGGCAAACCAGGAACCTCCAACGATCTGCGCCGCGAGACCGTGCCAGCAGGCAAGGAAGTGGAGCAGTGGCGGATCGTTGATGGTTAGTCCCGCCGCAAGGTCATTGAGGCGCAGGCAGATCCGCATGATGTGGGCGAAGTCATGAGCGACATCCTTGGACTCGTAGTGAGGCCGCACGTAGTCCAAATACGACTGAAGATCCCCCCGAGCCATGACCCCAAGATACCGAACCGAGTTCTGAGGTGCAGTGAGGGAGCGGCTAGTCTTCCTTGCCCAGGAAGATCGCCAGGATGACAACCGTCAGGACCAGCATGGCGGTGAAGACGATGAAGGCACGGCCCCCCTGCTCACCCGCATTGATCCCGGTCCCAGAGCAGGCCGTCGCGCCGAAGAGCAGCAACATCGCGAGTGCAAGTCTCAGCTTACGAATGTTGGCCACTTTGCCTCTCCTCATGCCGTCGAACGGCCGTTGACTTCGTCGGACAGAGCCTTGCTGCGCCTCTCGGACAGGCTGAGTCCGAACAGGTGCAGCACGAGGAGGACGAGGCCTCCGAGCGTGATCGACCTCGCTTTGCCGAGGGGATTGCCGGGGTCGAGCTCGAACAGCGCGTACACACGGGCATCTTCGTCAGGTAAGGCACTCGCGGGAGTGGGCTCGGGGGAAGGGACCGGAGGGACGTCGAGTTCCTGAATCGGAGAGTCTTCCTGAGCTTCCTCCTCGGCGGGCTCCGCCTCCGGTGCGGGCTCCAGCGTGACGGCTCCGTAGCGCACACCATCGACCTCGAGCACGCGGGCGCTTCCCTCGCTGACCACGGCTTGGGTCGACTCCTCGAAGGCCTCGACGTCGCCGCTCTCGATGGCCGCCGCAAGCGCATCATCGGCCGCGCTCTCGAGCTCCGAGGCGAGCGCCTGCTCGGCCTCGTCGTCCTCGGCGAACTCCTCCCAGGGTGCATCCGGATAGCTGCTCGCGCTCGGGCCCTCCAACTCGGCCACGTCCTCGCTTACTCCTGTTTCCTCCCATCCCGGCAGGGCACCCACGGGACCAAGCGGGTTGAGGGACCACACCACGCCCATCATCACCACGAAGGCCAGAGTCACGGATGCCGTAACGAAGTAGGCGAGGCGGGCGCCGAGCACCATCGTCAATATGAGCCAGACGCTCCCACAAAAGACGATGACCCCTGAGACCACCGCGGCGACGCCCTCGATGAGGATCGTGTCCATCTACAGGCCCCGCTCGTATTCCATCACTGCCTGGATCTGCGTGTCGGTGAGGGGGTAGGTCGGAACCGGGGTGCCCTGGGCGGGTGCCTCGCCGAACTGAGGCATGAAGGCGAAACGCCGGCCGTTGACGATCGTCAGGAAGTGCTGCCGCTCGTCCATTCCACGGACGTCGCCCTTCCACAGTGCTTTGCCCTGCATCCAGGGGTCATCGGTCGTGCCGAGAGCCTCTTTGCCCTGGCCCTCTTCCCCGTGACACACCGCGCAGCGTGCCAGGAAGATCTCCTCGCCGCAGCTCTCCAAATCGCTCGAGCCGGGGTCCTGGCAGGACTCGGAGATGGCATCGTTGGGGTTCTCCTGGTTGCCCGGAAGCGACTTGAGCCACGCGATTACGTCGCCGACCATCTGAGCGGTCATCGGGCCGCCGTACTCGACCCCCCACGCGGCCATCGGCGTACCAGGTCGCCCTCGCTCGATGGTGAACTGGACGACCTCCTCGTCCCAGCGCTGGAACACCGTCTGGAGTGGAGGGGCCTGGTACGCGATCTCGGCCCCCGTGACCGGGTCGATGTACGCCGGGCTCGCAAGCCCGCCACCGGCGGAGTTCTCAGGTTCCTGTAGGTCCACACCACCGTGGCAGTTGGCGCACCCCATTCCGAGCGAGATCGCCCGCTCCTCTTCCTTGTACTTGAGCGGATCGGGATCCTCCTCGAGGGGGGGTGGAACCGAAAAGATGAGCTCGCCTCGGTGCAGCGACTCCTCGTCGAAACGCTCCTGAAAGGCAGCCTGGCGGTTCGCCTCGGGTAACCAGTAGACCGGAATGAAGACAGCAAGAACGAGGGTGAACAACACGCCGGCGATCTGGATTCTCTCGAGCCGGGGGCCCTCGAGCGTTGAGTCCGGCGCGCCGGGCCGCATCGCATGAGGGATGCCGAGCAATGCGCCCGGCTTCTGCTCCATGCGGTTGCGCATGAGGAACAGGGCCCAGAGAGCCACAGCCCCGACGAGGAGCAGCACCGCGACGGTCGCGACGTTGGTGTCCATCTGGTTAGAGGGCTCTCCCTTTGTCCGCTGGTGTGCATCAGACCGGCACGCAAAACGCGCCCTGAGGCTCGGCGAACTGATCCCACGTGTTGGTGCCGCGCGGTGGGCCGACGACGACGGTTCCTGTGTCCACCATCACGGCGTCGCCGCTCACTACGACAGGGAAACGGTCGAGGCCACGGGGCGCGGGCCCGCCGTAGTACTCGCCGTTGAGGCGGTACTTCGAGCCGTGACAGGGACACTCGAACAAAGAGGATGTCGGGCAGTGCGGGACGGAACAGCCGAGGTGTACGCACTTGCGGTACAACGCCACGAGCTTGGCCTCGACGGCCCCTGTGGTCTCGTAGGCAACGGCTTCTCCCGTGCCTTCGTAGAAGGTCAGCCAGAAACGACCTTCGGGAATGAACAGGGGAGCGAAGCCTCCCGCGGGCCCGACCTGCTCGAGGATGTCGTCGTAGTTTCCGGCGTTGATCTCGGTGCCGAAGCCGCCGAGAACCTTGGGCCAGAGAAAGCTCAACGATGCCATACCGAAGAACCCGAGGAAGGTCAGGAAGCTGCCGGTCCACGCTCGGTTCAGGAACTGGCGCCGGGAGACCGCGAGCTGTTCGTTCGTGAGTGGCTTCTTTTTCTTCTCGGGCACCTTCTGCACCGTGACGTCTGGCTTCTTCTCCGCTTGGGACTCCTTGGGAGTGTCGACGGTGGCGGTTCCGCTGCCCGATCCGGACGTTGCGAGGGCCGTCTTGCGCTCGCGACGGATCGCGATGTTGGCCATGAAAAGGCCCCACGCGGCGACGCTCAACGCCACGACAATGAGTGCGATCGTTCCTGGGCTCACTTGTTCCCACTTACTCCCTTGTTGTTCAACCACAGGTTGTTTCTCATCTAACTAACGCTCAACTTGCTACAACTCGAAGAAGATGCCGCCCTCCCACGGGAAGACGAAGTTGAAGCCCGGCCCCCGAAAGAACATTCCGATGATGGTCAAGACTGCGAACGTCAACATGAAGAAGGAGAACAGCACGATGGCCAGCTTGCGGTTATCGGGACTGGTTGATGGGTTGCGGTCGATGTACGGCGCAGCAAACAAGGCGATGATGATCACAGTGGGGATGGTGACGCCGGCGACCTGCGGGTGGAAGTAACGCAGCAGCTCCTGCAGACCGAGGAAGTACCAAGGCGCCTTCGACGGGTTCGGTGTCTGGTTGAAGTTGCTGAGCTCGCGCAGCGGCGCATCTACCGCTATCGAAAAGATCGTGACGGCGGCGAGCACGACGAGCAACGACACCATTTCGGCGGCCATCAGGTGGGGCCAGACGTTGACGCGGTCCATCGGCTGACGTTCGACTTTTTGGATCGCCTCCGGCTTCACCACGGCGAGAAGCCGTTGAACCCTCTCGGGTACGGCCGCACTGCCGTTGCCCACAGCTCTCTTTGCCGGAGCACCCGAAGCGGGTTTCGAAGCAGGCTTGGCCGCTGCCGCCGGCTTGGCCTGGGTAGCTGCCGCCGCAGGCTGGGACTCGGCTGCGTCGGGTTTGGCCTCGGCCCCGGCCGCGGGAGCCGCTGCTGAGCCGCCCGCGTCCGGATTGCCTGCAGGAGCAGGCGCTGTCGACTTGTCGGGCACGCTGGGATTCTTGGAGCCGCGCTGAGCTCTCACCCGTGCGGCCTTAGCGCTGCGCCTGAGCGACTGCGGGAGAGGAACCCTTTGCAGTCTCCTCGGCCAGTACCTGTTCGAATACCTCGTCCGGCGTCGCCATAGCTCTGTCCTATCTCGCAGTTGCCCCTAGAGCGGGCCCGAGATTCCTCCGTCCTTTCTAACTCGCCAGAAGTGAATCGAGATGAAGATCACGATGATGAAAGGAAGGAACAGCACGTGGAGTGTGTACCACCGCAGCAAAGTTTCCGGCCCGATAACCGGTCCGCCAAGAAGGGCGAACTGCACCTGATCTCCGACCACCGGCGAGTTTTTCATCATCTCGGTACCGACCGTGACGGCCCAGACCGCGAGCTGGTCCCAGGGCAGGAGGTAGCCGGTGAAGGCCAGAAGCAGGGTCAGCAGCAACAGGACGACTCCGACGATCCAGTTGAACTCCCGAGGGGGTTTGTAGGCGCCCGTGTAGAAGACGCGCGCCATGTGGAGAAACACGCTGATGACCATCAGGTGGGCGCCCCACCGATGCAGGTTACGCATGAGCAGCCCGAAGCTGACGGTGGTGTGGAGGTTTTGCATGTCGGTATAGACCTCGCCGACCGATGGCCGGTAGAAGAACATCAAGTAGATGCCGGTGATCGTTAGGAGGATGAAGAGGAAGAACGAGAGGCCCCCGAGACACAGCGTGTAGCTGAGCTTGATTCCGTGCCGCTTCACCTTCACGGGGTGCAGGTGGTACAGCAGGGAGTTCATGACAACGTAGGCCCGGTTGCGTGGCGAGTCCGCGTAGCCGCGTCTGAACATCGAGCCCGGCCGAAAGATCGAACGCCAGAGCTGTCCGTTATGCAGCTGGTCGACCTTCTCGGCCATCTTCTGTCGAGTGCTCTGGCCCGAAGCCTTCGCCACTAAGAGACCTTTCTAGGAAGCCTTTTGACTTTTGTCCACGGCGCCCATGGCCCGGGCACCTCGCTTCTTCCTTCCACCGGTGACCTCTGACTGGACGAGGGCTCCGGTTGGGCACCGCTCGACACACAGGTTGCAACGAGTACACGCGTTGTCATCGATCAGAAACAGGATGTCGGTTCCCGACATCTGCTTGGACAACTCCATGTTGCCCGAGTCTTCCACCGCCTCGGGGTCGACCATGAAGATGCAGTACCACGGGCAGATGTCCACGCAGCCTTCGCACAGGATGCATTGCTCGGGGATGAAGTCGATGAATCGTTTGGGCTTGACCGCGTCCCTCAGCCACTCGGAATCAACCAGCTGCATGTCGTAGTCGGTGCGAAAGATCGGCTTTTCAATGATCTCCATCGACTTTGGTTCTGGTTCTGCCATCGCTCACACCCCCTTGCTTTGGTTTCGATCCATTAGGCTGTTGCCTACTTTCCCGACATGTAGCCCTTGACGGTATCCGTGTGTCCCTTGGTTCCGAGACGCTTCCGCTTTTTCTCCTGCCAGATGTAAGCGGCGATCAGGGCGACCGTCAGGATCCCCATCTGAACCGCGTTCGCAACGACGTCTCGCAGGATGGCGATCTGCTTGGTATTGAGACCCTCGTCGCTGACTCCCGGAATCTTGGTGGTGAATTCGATAATCTCGGCCATGTACTGGTCGGCGTAATAGATGATCAGCGACGGCAGCTGGCCCAACAGCAGGATCGCGAGAATCCAGACAATTGAGCCCATGATGATGGCTTTGGTCCAACTCATCGGTTGGTCCGTACGCTTGTAGATGCGTTCCGTGATTGCCATGCGAGCGTCATATTAGCAACCAAACGCGCGCTTTATGTTGTGCAATTGTGCTTTTGACCAGGGAGTTCGCGTTGACTCGCGAGGTGACGCTGGTCAGGAGTGTGGGGAACGACCTTCGAGCTCCTCCAATCGCCGATTCAGCATCCTCCGGCGCGCTCACAATCGACCACAGGTAACCGCCGATTCCCACGCCCACCGCCAGAAACGCGACGACCATCCAGGCGGTCGTACTCATGTCTCGCTCCCCGCAGGACTGGGCGAGTGACGGGGAGCGGGTCCTGGATCCAGTGCCCTCCACTGCAAGAGCCCGCGTCGACCTCATCCGCCAGCCGGCCGAGCCGGACCCTGATCGCCAGGAGCCAGGCGAACAGCAGCGTGAACGCCGCGAGCGCCACAAAGAAGGTTGCCAGCTCGGGGGCCTCGAAGCCGGAGTTGTTGACGGGATCTGCCACCGTGGGCCCGACCGGGTGGAGCGTCCTCCACCAGTTGACCGAGTAGTGAACGATCGGCACGTTGATGAATCCGATGATCCCGACGACGGCGGCAAGGCGCCCTGTGCGTGAGGGGTCGGTCGACAGGCCGCGCAGCAGCAGGTACCCGACGTAGACGAGCCACAACACGAGAGTCGAGGTCAGTCGAGCGTCCCACTGCCACCAGGTGCCCCAGATGGGCCGTGCCCAGATCGGCCCTGTGATCAGAACCAGGCTGGTGAAGACCACTCCGACCTCAGCGGCCGAGTGGGCGAGCAGGTCCCAACGCCGATTCTCGGTCCTCAGGTACGCGATCGAGCACACGAACACGATCGCGAACGACAGGTAGGCGAGCCAAGCGGAGGGCACGTGGACGTAGAAGATCTTCTGCACGGGCCCGTTGAAATCGTCGACCCGGGCGACGAAGAACATCATCCCGAGCGCCACGGCAATCGAGGCCCACGCCGTTAGTCCGAGGATCTTGAGCTTCGGATCGTCGTCGGTCCCAGCCACCGGACCGGGTCCCGAAGGAGTGCCAGAGTTCACGGCGCCAGCCTACCCACCGCCGTGTAGTACCGGGTCCGTGTCTGGCCTAAAACCGGGGCGATCTGGTGATGACCCGGCTTGGACCGCCCGCCCTATTTGGTCGGTGGTCGGGAAGACCGGCAGCGAGGGGGGTGACCAGACGTTGACTCGGCTTGGATCGCCCGCTCTCGTTGGACTTTGGAGGAAAACCTTCGGTGAGCGGGGCTAAATTTCCTGAGAGTGGCCCGTGGCGCACCTTTGCTGTCTCAGTCCCGCTGAGCGGTTGCCAGATAGAAAAGGCCACCGGACGGCCGCTCGGATGCTTGGCCAAGACCTTGTTCGCCCTTTGGCGCCGGTTTTGACTTTGACTTGCTTGGCTCTCTAAGTCTCGACCAGCCTGCTCAGCTCGAAGTGCATGGGGTCGGGCCTCGACCAGTCTCCACCCCACACGAAGCCCCAGCGCTCGAAAATCTCCACGACCCGAGGGTTCATGTCTCCCTCGGTTCCCAGTTGGTTGGTCGAGACGTTGAGGTCGACTGCGAGTCCAAAGGCATGCATGGAAAGAGGCAGCGAAGGATTCCGGTCGATGAAGCGGGGCACGTAGCAGCCCCCGTAGTCACCTGCTCGCAACTCACCCCCGAGCCCGGCGGACTCGATCTCGCTCAGTGCGGCCTGCAACTGCGGGAGCATCAAACGGTGGCAGGTCACTTCGCCGATGATCGACACAGTGGCCGTCGAGATGTTGCTGTCGACCCATGTCTGTTGAGGCTTGATGAAGCCGTTGTCCATGATCCTGTAGTTCATCGTCCCGATGATCCCGCCGCCGGAGCTCCCATCCTCGATCGCGCCGGTGAGCGGGTCGGGGTTCGACATGAGATCCGGCGGAATGAGAGGGACCAGCCTGGAATCGGGCAGCTCCTCCGTAAGTGTGGTTCCCAGTGCATCGAGAGAGGTCCCGGGCTGCACTCCGACAGTAAGGACCTGGTCGCTGCCGTCCACGGCCTGTCCGAGGTTCGCATCGACCATCACGTCTGCGATGTTCGGCGTCTGGTTGTCGGCGAACGCACCCACCTCCATCTCTCCGCTCCCATCGAGCTCGATGGTGCCCCCTCCCTCGATGCCGAGGTCTTCGGCCGCTTCGAAAGTGAGCACCGCCTCTCCGCTCAGCAGCGAGGTCCAAACGAATTCCGCCTCGTTGGTGGCGACCGGGGCAATCGACCTGTATTCCAGTGGATCCACGAAAGCGACCCTCAGGATGTCGTTTCCCTCGGGCCCGGAGATCTCCATCTTCCTGATGGACGCCGCGACGACGATGTCCACGCCGTCGACTTTCTCGAGGCGCTCGATGACGTCCTCGGCGACGGGTTCGTCTGTCGAGATGAGATACGCGGGGGTGGTGTCGATCGGGTCTGGAAGAGAGACCCCACCCTCTGAAGAGGCCTCCGACAGGAGCTCGTCGGACGTGGGCGCGTCGGGACCATCGTCCCCGCACGCAACCGGAACGAGCAGAAGAAGAATGAGGATGACCAGGAGCTTTCTCATGAACCGCCTGAATCGATCGTCAGTCGATTGCAAATTCGAACGCCAGGGCCCCTACCGTAGCGAAAACCAGATCAAATCCGAGTAAGACGCCAAACCACCCCCTGGCCGCGACGGCTTCGAGTCCTCCACCCATGAACAAATCGGAGGTGAGCTCGACCGCAGCGATGAAGATCGGCACGAGAGCCGGGAGCGCGAGGACGGGGAGGATCAGCTCTCTGCTCCGGGTCTGAGCGGCAAGCGACGCAAACAATGTGCCGATGGCAACGAACCCGATATCGACCAGCACGATGATTCCTAGAAGCACCAACCAGTCCGCGCCCAGTGACAACGAGAAGAACAGAGCGAACACCGGAACCAGGACGCACTGGACGGCTACTAAGTAGGCAAGATTGCTAAAGGCCTTCGCGGCGAACAACCCCGACCGATCGAGCGGGACGAGTAGCAGCGCGTCGAGCGCTCCTTCCGTGCGTTCGACCTCGAACGTTCGCGCGAAGCCGATCAAACCCGCGAACAGAATCGTGATCCACAGAAAACCCGCGATGACATCGGCGAGCGCAATAACTCCCACCGGCAGGTCAACCACATCGCTCATGACTGCGTTGCCCGGAAGGGAGAAGGCGAGCAGGAGAGCAACCGTCAAGCAAAACGCAAGCATGGGTGGAAGGGTGTCCCGCGCCCGGATCTCGACGAGCAGGTCCTTGCGGATCAAGAGGGTCGTCTTCGAGACGAATCCGCGCTCGGCCATCAGGTGGCGACCTCGTAGCCTGTAGGCGTGCGACGGCGGTAACTGATGACATTGCCGCGCTGAATGATGATGCCCGCGTCGGCAAATGCCTTGACCCTCTTCGCTCCGTGTGTGGCAACTACCGCGACGCGTTCCGGCGCGCGCCACGCAAGTATCGCGGCGGATACGCGCTCGCTGGCGTCGTCGTCGAGGTTGGCGTACGGCTCGTCGAGCAATAGGACGTCTGGTTCGTGCAACACGGCTCGAGCAACCGCGGCTCTTCGTTTGAGACCGGCGGACAGCGCCCCCACCTGCGTGCCCTGCCACTCACGCATATCCAGCTGGTCCAGAACTTCGTCCACGCGATTCGATGTGACTCCGTAGAGATTCGCAAAGAGGCTCAGGTTCTCGATGACGGAGAGGCGCGCGTACAAACCCGACTCGTGACCGACGTAACCGATCCTCCGGCGAATCGACTCGCGGGATGAACGGATCTCTTCTCCGAAAAGCAGGGCAGATCCGCCGCTCGGCCGAAGCAGTCCAGACAGGACGCGCAGCAGCGTCGATTTCCCTGCCCCGTTTGGCCCGAACAGTCCTGTGACTCCGTCGTAGAGGGTCAAGTCGACTCTCTTCAGCGCGATCGTCGAACCATAGGACACGGTAAGACCTCGGAGCTCGATGCAACTTTGTTCGGAATGCCAGGGAGCCTTACTCAACTGCTGGCTCCGGTGACTTGTGCTCGGCGAGCCGAGCCTTGAGCTCCGCTCGGTGCGCGCTCCACTTGTCGTGGTCGAGCTCCCCGTTGCGATGTTCGAGGTCGAGCCGAGCGATAGCGACAAGCAGATCGTCGCGTGTCTCCTGGGCGGGTGTCGCAGGCGCGGGTTTTGCAGGTGACCGCCTGGAGCGTCGTCGTACGAGGACCAGCATCGCGATGACAAGGGCCAGCACACCGGCCGCCACAGCTCCTGCGATGAGAGCGGCGTCATTGGTGCCCTCTGCCGTCGCGATGATTGGAATCGAATTGCCTTCGGTCACGCTTTCCTGGCTGCGATAGCGCGTGTAAGTCTCGCCCTCGATCGTGACCTCGCCGTCCTCGATGAGCCTTGTTGAATCGATCGTGAACGGAGGCTCGGCGAAAACCCCCAGATTGAGGATCGGATAGAGAGCGCGGCGAGTCAGGTCCACCTGGCCCGTGTTTACGGTCAATCCGTACGCGAACGTGATGCGGGTTTCGTTGGGTGGAACCGCGCTCGTTATGCCCACTCCTGTCTCGGTGTTCAACAACTCGGGGATGTCGAGATCGGAATCGGCGATCTGGATGCCCTCGGAACCGTCAGGGAACGAGAACGATAGCGTCGGCACGGGTTCGCCTTTGGAGCTTTCGCGCGTCGCTGCTCCGCGGCCGATGTAGGCCTCCTCGCTCACATTGACGATCGTGTACGAGTCGATGACATTCGCTCGGTCTTCTCCTCGCAGCACGAACATGTTGTTCCGTTGAATCACGATGGCGCGCGGGTCGGTGGTCGTCTCCCAGACCCTTTGCTCAATCTCGATCACGTCGCCGTCGGACGGGATCGTGACCACACCGCCAGGAAACGATCCTCCATCGAACATCGCGTCGAGCGCGTAAGCGCGGTCGTCGCCGGAGGGCAGGTCGGTGAACTCAAACCGCCCGCGCCGGTCGCTCACCGCGGTCTCCGAGATCCTCTGGCTGAAGGTTCCCTCTTCGTCCCGGAGCCCGCCGAGCAGTCTTATCTCGACGTCCGGCTGCGGTTCGTTGGTTGTCCCGTTCGTAACCACGCCCGAGATTGTCCCGCCCCCGGTCTGTGCGGCGACCCGGGTGGGAGCTAAGAGAACAAGGACAAGGACGGCCGCGGCTAGGAGCCGCACCGTTTGCATGGTTCGCCCGGCCGGCGCGCTGCTCCGCAATTGGGGCATCTCAGCCGCTCCCTGATAGCGGCGATTTCGTTCTCGAGCTCGTCATCATCGAACGTTGAGTCTCGCAGAGCGTCGGCTTCACGAAGCGCGAGCAGTGCCTTTGCCTCGTACTCCGAGCGGAGCGCCACGAAGTCCGTCTGGGAGAGCTTTCCCGTGGCTCGCTCGTTTTCGATGTCCACGATCGCCAGCAGGGCAGCCCTTTTCTTTGCGTTCGCCTCCTCGAGTTGTTGCGAGGGGAGTGGTTCGTCGACCACGGGACCTCGCCGCAACGGGAGTGCAACCCAGGCAAGGACGGCGATGCCCAGCGCGGCAATCAGCAGAATGGGGATCACGATTCCCCCCTGAGCTGCCCGAGCTCGGCATCGAGGCGCTGTCTTTCGGAGGTGGAGGACTCATCCGGCCTGGGCTCGTCCATGTCGTGGGCGAGGTGCCGTGAGCCGACGTCCGTCCAGCGGCGAACAACCATGATGGCAAGCGCTCCGCCCGCAAGGGCCGCTATGGCCGGCAGGATCCAGGCGACTAGCCCGGTCCCCTCCGACGAGGGCTCCGCCCGGATCGCGGGCCCGTACTCATCCTCCAGGCGATCCATGATGGCAGCCTCGCTCATTCCCGAGCGCGCGTAGCCCTCGATGCGGTCGCGCATGTCGAGAGCGCTTTGGGAGGGGCAATCGTGCAGCGTCACGCCGGGACAGAAGGGCGACATGACCTTTTGGGAGATGTCGTTGGCCAGGTCCTCTGGCGATTGCGCCGACACCGGACTCGCCATAGCGAGAACGATGAACGTCATCAAGGCAAGGCGCTTCATCGGGCCACCGCCGGCTCTCGCTTCGCAGGAACGCGCTTCGCCGCGGTCACGGGAACGGGGGCCCTGCCCGACATGATCACGAGCATCCCGGCGAGCATCACCGCGGCGCCAGCCCAGATCCACCATGTCAGGGGATTCACGAATGTTCGAATCACAGCGGATTGATCGGTGTCGAACCCGGTCACGACGACGTAGAGGTCCTCGATGGGGTTCGTGCGGATTGCCACTTCGCTCTGCCATTGACCTTGAGCGAGATGCAGGTTCCGCTGCGGGCGCATCGTCCCGAGGTCGTCGTCCCCGCGGCTCACCGTGAGGGTCGCTTCGAAGATGTCCTTCTCTGAGGTGCTCGCAGTGCGAACACCTTCGTATGTGAGCCTGTAGGAGGCGACGTCGAGGGTGTCCCCGGGGGCCATGTCCGGCGCGCCGCTCGACCTTGAACGCGTTGCCGGCGAAACCGATCACTATCAGAAGCACTCCGAGATGGACGATGTAACCGCCGTAGCGTCGCCGGTTGCGCGTAATCGTTCGGTTGAGTGCAGTCAGCGGCCCGACGTTGTCACGGCGCCGATAGACGCGACCGCCACGGACGAACTCCCCGATGATCGCTGTTGCGGTGAAGGCGCACAGCGCAAAAGAGAGGAGCGCACCCGGGCTCGACAGCCCTCCCAGTGCGAGAGCGACGACGGTTACGCCACCGGCAATAAGTGGAACTCTGACCATGCGCCAGAAAGCCCCTTTGCTCATCCGCCGCCACGAGATGAGCGGTCCGATCCCCGTGAGTCCGATGATGGCGAGGCCAATCGGCGTGAAGATCGTGTTGAAGAAGGGAGGGCCAACCGACAGCCGGATCCCGGAGGACACCTCGGCGACGATCGGATAGATCGTGCCCCACAGAACGGTGAACGCGGCCGCAACGAATAAGACGTTGTTGGCTATGAAGGCGGACTCGCGCGAGACGAGAGAGTCCAGCCGGTTCTCGCTCCTCAGCGCGTCGAGCCGATAAGCGATCATCCCGAGCCCTCCGACCAGCAGTAGCCCGAGGAAGGGCAGGAAGAACTTGCCGATCGGGCCCTCCGAGAACGTGTGGATCGAGCTGAGCAGTCCCGAACGAGTGAGGAACGTCCCGAAAACCGCAAGGGCGTACGTGAGGACGATCAGAGTGACGTTCCAGACCTTGAGCATGCGACGCTTCTCCTGGATCACCACCGAGTGGAGGAACGCGGTCGCGGTCAGCCAGGGCATGAAGGACGCGTTCTCGACCGGGTCCCAGGCCCAGTAGCCGCCCCACCCGAGTTCGGTGTAAGCCCAGGCGCCACCGAGAACAATGCCGATGCTCAGTGCGGTCCAGGCAAAGAGGGTCCACTGCCGCGTCGCCGTGAACCAGGAGTCATCCAGCCGTTTGGTGAAGAGCGCGCCGATCGCGAACGCGAACGGGATCGAGAACCCGACGAAACCGGTGTACAGCAGGGGTGGGTGAATGACCATTCCCGGGGACTGAAGGAGCGGATTGAGACCGTTGCCGTCCACCGGGATGTCTCCGGTGACCTGCGCGAACGGGTTGCCGGGGAACGCGACCATGAACAGGAAGAACGCAGCTATTCCCATCAGAACTGCTCCGGCCGCTCCGACCAACCTGGAGTTGCGCGCGGGGGCCTTGGCTATCGCCAGGGCCGAGAAGGCGGTGAGCAGAGTGGTCCAGAACAGCAGCGAGCCTTCCATGCCTCCCCACAGCGAACTGATTGTGTACGGGACGCTGAGCGACCGGGATGTGTAGCTGGCCACGTAACTGAGGCTGAAGTCGTGGGCCAGCAGGGCTGTGATCAACGAGATCGTAGCGAGTGCTGTGAATCCGAAGGTGGCGAAGAGCGCTCGCTTGCCTGCCTCGCTCAGGTCGCGCCTTCCCGTGCGACTCGCAGCGATGAACGCGGCGATGGCGAGCAGCGAGAACAGGAGAGCGACCATCAATGACGGGCGTCCCAGACCTGCGAGCGAGCGAATGGGACTCATCGTGGTCGCCACCTGTCATCCCTCGATCGTCGAGGCGACTGCATGGCTATGTCTGGGCTTTGAACTTGGAAGGGCACTTCGCGAATACCTGGGTTGCGGTGAAGGTGTCGCCGTCGTAATTGCCCTGGGCGATGATCTCGATCACGTCGGAATCGCTGTAGAAGGCGTCAGGCAGGGTCGAGTCGGTCATGACGGTGAGTCGCGAGCTACCGTCCGTGATGTCGAAGGTGGTGTTGATCCCGTCCTCGACGACCGAGTTTTGCACCAGATCACCGTTGACCCGCACGTCCCCCGTTGACTGCAGGGCTCCGGCCGCCTGGATCTCGGTGGTCGTCATGTAAAAGGAGGTCGCGTTCGGCCTGGTCATGGCGAAAACGATCAGCCCGATGAGGGCGAGTGCCACGACGCCCCCGCCGACAAGGAACTTGACCCTTCGCTTATCGGGCGCGGGGAGAGTTCGCTGCTCCATAGGGGGCCAGAATAGAGGAACCGACCACTTTCGGCCCCCAGGCCATCGCATGGCAATTTCGAGTCGCCTGAGGACACTTTGTGGGTTAGGCCAGGAGGTATAGAACCAGGAATAGGAACAGCCAAACGACGTCTACGAAGTGCCAGTAGTAGCCGACGGCCTCGGCCGGGCCATGGCGCTCGGCGGTGAAGTGGCCCATTTGGGCCTTGGCCCCCACTATCGCAAGCATCAGCAGGCCCCCGGCGACGTGGAGACCATGGAAGCCCGTCATCGTGAAGAACAAGGTCCCGAAGACGTTCGTCCCAATGGTGAACCCCTCGTCGAACAACTCCGAGTACTCGAGAGCCTGCCCTCCAAGAAATACGAGACCGAGCGCTATGGTGACGGCCGTCCACAGCACGCATCCATCTTTCTCACCCTTCCGGATCGCCCCGACGCTGAGGTGCTGAGTGAATGACGACGCCACGAGGAAGATCGTGAAGATCGCCGTGCGAAGCGCATCTATGTGGGGGGTTCCCTCAGGAGGCCATTCGCCGGCCTGGGCTCGGATCGTGAAATAGGCCCCGAAGAGTGCGCCGAAGAACATCAGCTCCGACGTGATGAAGATGACCATGCCGAGCAACGAGCCAGGTGTCCGGCGTACGGCCGGTGCTGCGACGGTGCCGATTCCCGCCATCACTCGCGCTCGCCGGCCGCGATCAGTTTCTCGACCTCCGTGCGCAGCTCCTCTTCGGAGATGGCCCCCAGCCCGGAGGTGCTGCCCTGCTTGCCGCCGAGCAATGTTGGACCGTCGTCCGGCTCGACGTCGCTATCCATCAGCTCGTAGTCGGACGTGATGAACACTGTCGTCGGATAGCCGATCAGCTCGAATTCCTTTTCCAGCTCCGTCTCTCCGACAACGAGAGGGTAGGTGAGCCCAAAGTCCTCGGCCATGGCCTGGGCGTCGTCAAGGTTGTCTTTCATGTTGATCCCCACGAACTCGACCTCGTCTTGGTAGTCACCGTAGATGCGCTGGAAGGCCGGCAGTTCCTCCTTGCATGGCTCGCACCAGGATCCCCAGAAATTGATCACCACAGGTTTGCCTTCCAGATCGGAGCTGTCGAGCTCGCCATCACCCACGAGCAGCGGAAGAGAAAACTGAGGAGCGAACGCGCGGCCCGTTGCCTCGTTCGTGGGCGGCTCCGGAGCCGGTTTCAGCAGCAGGAACACCACTACGCCCAGCACCAGTACGAGTCCGATACCAATGACCGTGCGCTTGCGCCAAAGTGAATTCTGAGACTCCGTTTCTGTCGTGCTTTCGGACCCCATGAGCATCAGGCTACCGGGCCTCGCGTCGGATATATTGCGCCTGCAGTGGCCAAGACGAAATCGGCGTATTCCAGGACCTTCACAAAGCGAGCCGTTCGCGGCGCGCTCGTTTTGTTATTGCTTCTGAGCGCGACGGCGTGTGCGCGCTCGGAGGATGTCCCACAGTCCTCCCTGGAGCCGGCCGGCGAGTTCGCACGATCCCCCGACGTCCTCTGGAATGTCACGCTCGCAATCGCGGCCGTTGTCTTCGTCCTCGTTCAGGGCGTCCTCGTCTTCGCGCTGATTCGCTTCCGCCACAAAGAGGGCCGCAAGGCAGCGCAGTTCCACGGCAACACGAAGGTCGAGGTCGCTCTCACTGTCGTCCCCGCCTTGATTCTTGCCGGCCTGGCGATTCCCACCGTCGGGACGATCTTCGACCTTCAGAGCGACCCATCCGGGGACGTCATGCGAGTCGAGGTCATTGCTCACCAGTTCTGGTGGGAGTTCAACTATCCGGACGAGGGAGTCACCACCGCCAACGAGTTGCACATCCCCGTGGACCAGGAGGTGGTCCTCGAGCTTCAGGGCGGGGCGACCGATGCCGTCGACGGCAATGCAGAGGTCATCCACAGCTTCTGGCTCCCCCGCCTCGGCGGAGCCCAGGACATGATTCCGGGTCACACCAACTTTCTCAGAATCTCCGCCGACGAACCGGGTCGCTTCCAGGGTCAATGCAAGGAGTTCTGCGGGTTGAGCCACGCCAACATGAGGATCGTTGCCTACTCGCACACGCAGGAGGACTTCGACGCGTGGGTCGAGGAGCAGAACGCTCCCGCCGCCGAGAATGCAGGCGGCGACGCGAGCGCCGGACAAGAGATCTTCACCGAGAACTTCGACGTGAGGAGCACCGTGGTCGAGGAAGGAGCCGACGCCTACGCATGTGCGTCGTGTCATGCAATCCAACCGGGGCTCGAAGCTCAGCCCAGGATCGGACCGAACCTGACACACTTCGCGAGCCGCAGCACCTTCGCGGGTGGGACCTTCGAGAACAACGCGGAAAATATCGCGGCGTGGTTACGGGATCCGCACGCAGTAAGGGCAGGCTCGAAGATGCCGGCCCTCGACCTCAGCGAGGATGAAATCAATGACCTGGTCGCCTACCTACAGAGTCTCGAGTAGACGTGCTGAGTGAAATCCGCGGAGGAGTGAGTTAATGGCAACTGCAGCGGCTCAGGGGAGCCTGTTCCGCAGGCCCACCGCTACCACCGGATGGTGGAGCTGGGTCACGACGGTCGATCACAAGAAGATCGGAATCCTCTATTGCGCAACCGCGCTTGCGTTCTTCGTGATCGGCGGCATCGAGGCGCTTGCCATCCGAACTCAGCTAGCCGTTCCCAACGGAACGACACTGACGGCCGAGACGTATAACCAGTTCTTCACGATGCACGGGCTGACGATGATCTTCCTTGTCGTGATGCCGCTCGGTGTCGGCATCATGAACTACATGGCGCCACTGATGATCGGCGCGCGCGACGTCGCATTTCCTCGCATCAACGCGTTCAGCTACTGGGTCTTCCTATTGGGCGGGCTGTTCTTGTACTCGAGCTTCTTCCTCGGGGGAGCGCCCGACGGGGGATGGTTCGGCTACGCGCCCTTGAGCACCGAGCTCCCCGGAAACGGCATGACCTTCTACGCACTCGGTCTTCAGATCCTCGGCGTGGCGTCTCTTCTCGGAGCGGTCAACTTCATCGTGACGATCCTCAACATGAGGGCTCCCGGAATGACGCTCATGCGCATGCCGGTGTTCATCTGGATGACGCTTGTCACGGCCTTCTTGCTTCTATTCGCCATGCCGGTCATCGCGGTCGCGCTGTTCGAGTTGATGTTCGACAGAGTCTACAACGCGAACTTCTTCAATCCCGCGGCCGGAGGTGACCCAGTTCTGTGGCAGCACCTTTTCTGGCTCTTCGGTCACCCCGAGGTTTACATCATGATCTTGCCCGCGATGGGCATCATTTCTGACGTACTGCCCACGTTCTCGCGCAAACCAATCTTCGGATACGCAGCCATCGTGTTCGCTGGCATCGCCATCGGATTCATGGGTTGGGGAGTTTGGGCTCACCACATGTTTGCGGTTGGTCTCGGACCGGTTGCCAACTCAGCGTTCGCTCTCTCGACCATGTTCATTGCGGTGCCCACGGGGGTGAAGATCTTCAACTGGCTAGGCACGATGTGGAAGGGCGACCTTCACTTCGACACTCCGATGTTGTTCGCTATCGGCTTCGTGTCGATGTTCATCATCGGTGGGCTGTCGGGCGTAACTCACGCCATCGTCCCCAGCGATGCTCAACAGACCGATACCTATTACATCGTGGCCCACTTCCACTATGTCCTGTTCGGGGGGGCCATCTTCGGACTCTTCGCCGGCATCTACTACTGGTGGCCCAAAGTATTCGGGAAGTTGCTGAGCGAGGGGCTCGGCAAGCTCCACTTCTGGCTCATGTTCATAGGATTCAACCTCGCGTTCGGGCCGATGCACATTCTCGGGCTCGAAGGCATGCCGCGCCGCACCTACACCTATCCTGACGGAATGGGCTGGAATCTCTGGAACCTCGTCTCCACTGTTGGCGCTTTCACGATCGCTCTATCGATCGCGATCTTCCTGGCCAATGCGGTCCGCACCAAGCGCAAAGGGCGCGAGGCAGGTGCCGACCCGTGGGATGGGCGGACTCTCGAGTGGTCGATTCCCTCTCCCGCACCCGAGTACAACTTCGCCGAGGTTCCGATCGTTAAGGCGCGCGATGACTTCTGGCATCGCAAATATGTCGTGAAGCCCGACGAACAAGTGACCCCTGTGGTGGCCGGCGGAGCCATCGCCGCACACGAGGACGAGCACGATCCCGGGCACGACATTCACCTTCCCGCCCCGTCGTTCCTCCCCGTCCTGGCCGCTCCGGGTTTGCCGATAATGGCTTACGGCGTCATCTATAGCTGGCCGCTGATCGTGGTGGGTGGACTCCTCCTGTTAGTTGCGCTGTTCGGATGGGTCCTTGAGCCGTCGGAGGTCGAGCACTAGTGGCGACAGGAGAGCTGTCCCCAGCGGTCCACGAGCACCACACGTCGACTGGACTCGACAACACCAAGATGGCCATGTGGGCCTTCCTCGGGTCCGAGTGTCTCTTCTTCGGGTCGTTTATCTCGACCTACCTGCTCTATCGCAATCAGACGGCAGACGGCCCTAACTCGGCAGAGCTCTACGACATTCCTTACACGTCGGTGAGCTCCTTCGTCCTCCTGATGTCATCGCTGACCATGGTTCTCGCTCTGGCCGCATGCCACCGCAAAGACCATCGCGGAATGCGCGCGTGGCTACTCGCAACCGCGTTGCTTGGGATGGTGTTCATAGGGGGTCAGATCTACGAGTTCACCGAGTTCGCCCACGAGGGTCTCGCTCTCTCCGTCAGCCCCTTTGGCTCGAGCTTCTTCGTTCTCACGGGTTTTCACGGCGCTCACGTCACGGTCGGCATCCTGATGTTGTTACTGCTGGTGGGGATGTCGATGTTCAACCGGTTGGGTCCGGATGATTCGCGCAAGGTTGAGTTGATCGGTCTGTACTGGCACTTCGTCGACATCATCTGGATCATCATCTTCACCGTCGTCTACCTGATCCCGAGTTAGGTGAACAAGTGAGTCAGTATGCAGAAGCCCAAGAAGAACTGGAGCTCGAGCACCATCCGGGTCCGGGCCAGTACGTCAAAATCGCCGTCATCCTCGCGGTCCTCACGGCGATCGAGGTCGGGATCTCCTACATCGACGCTCTCTCGGACGTCCTGATCCCGTTGCTGGGAGCGCTTGCGATAACCAAGTTCGTGATGGTCGTCGGCTATTTCATGCACCTGAAGTTCGACAGCAAGCTGTTCCGGTACCTGTTCGTGACGGGTATTGGGTTCGCCCTCGCGGTGTTCACGATCGTGCTCGTCATCTTCTTTAGCGCGGAGGGTGGTCCGTCTCCCGGCGGACCCGGCTAGCGTGACGTCGCTGGCGCAGGCAACCACAGAGGCAGCGGTGAACCCGTGGGCCTGGAATCCACATCCTGAGATCTGGCTCGCGCTCATTCTTCTGGCCGGCGGGTACGCCTGGGCGGTCAACGTGCTCGGCCCCCGGAAGCTGGCCGAGCAGGAACGACCAGGTGGACCCAAGGAGAAACCGGCGACACCAGGGCAGGTCTTCGCCTTCTACTCGGGCATCATCCTCATGTGGTTTGCGTCGGACTGGCCCATCCACGACATCGCCGAGCGTTACCTCTTCAGCTTCCACATGATCCAGCACCTTGCGTTCATGTTGGTGGTTCCACCCTTGCTGCTACTGGGAACCCCCAAGTGGTTGCTGCGCACTCTTATCGGAACCGGGCTTCGATTCAAGGTCATGCGCGTCGTCACCAAACCGGTTTTCGCTCTTCTCATCTTCAATCTAATGATCGGCTTCATTCATTGGCCGGCGATTGTGGAACTTCAGACTTCTTCAAACGCTGGCCACGGCGCGGTTCACGGGCTCATCCTGGTCGCTTCGATCATCGGATGGTGGCCCGTCGTGGCGCCGATGCCCGAGTTAGGGCAACTCAGCGAGATCGCCAAGATGTTCTATCTCTTTCTCACGTCGATCATTCCGACGGTTCCCGCGTCCTTCTTGACGTTCGCCGATGGTGTGCTCTACCAGCACTACGAAGAGGTACCGCGTCTCTGGGGATTGAGCCCTGCGACCGACCAAATGATCGCTGGGCTCATCATGAAAATTGGGGGTGGCCTGCTACTGTGGACCGTCATCGCCGTGATCTTCTTTCGCTGGAACGCGCACGAAGAGCGAGAGGAAACCGAGTCGGTCAGCTGGGACGACTTCGAGCGCGAGCTTGAAGCGTGGGATATGAGGAAGTAGTCGGTCGTCTTCGATGAACGAGACAAAGAGGTAGAAGCGAGAATGGCCCAGGAGACACCACCGCAAACGGGGATGTCGGGAGAGGTCCGGTTCAAGGTCCCTCTCGCCGTCGTCCTGCCATTGGTGGCTTTACTAGTAATCGGCCTGCTTGCGGTCGGCTTTGCCCTCATCCTTCTGTCGCTCGAGCCGGCAGCCGCGACGACGCTCGCGCTCGTTATGGCTGCCAACGTGCTCGGTGCCTGCGCTTTCTACGCGCTTAGGCCGGATACCGCGCGCAGGCGCTGGCCCGAACTCGCTGCAGTGGTTCTCTACCCCTTGCTGATCGGCATCGCGGTCGCGCAAACGGGATTCCTGAGCGCAGAAGAGGCCTCGGAAGGAGGAGGCGGCACCGACGCTCCTGCCCCCGCCGGTACGACTGTGGTGGCCCAGAACACGGCCTTCGATGTCGAGGAGATCACCGTGGGAGCGGGCGAGACGTACTCAGGCACGCTCGAAAACGCGGACTCCGTCGATCACAACATCGCCTTCTACGAGAGCGAGGAGGACACCTCCGATCCTTCGGCGGCGTTCTTCACGAGCGATACAGCCGCCGGAGGCGAAAGCGTGGAGTTCGAGCTCGACGGCCCCCGACGAGCCCGGCGACTATCCCTATCTCTGTGACTTCCACCCGAGCACCATGACTGGAACGCTCGTCGTTGAAGAGGGCGGCGGTGGCGGTGCGGGTGGTGGTGACGAGGGCGGCGGGTAGCTCAACTCGCTGCTGCCTCCCCGGAAGACTGGCATGCTGAGGAGGTAATGCTCCTCGCTCACGGCAACGTCGCACCCGAACCGAGCGCTGTGTCGGTGCTTGGCGCGTGGCCCGTCGAACCCTTGGTGTGGCTGGGCCTGGGACTCGCCGCTTGGTTGTACCTACGAGCGTACGCACGTGTGCCCGCCTACCCCAGCGTCCGCCGGCTTCATTGGCTTCTGGGGCTTGCGTTCGCTGGCGTTGCGCTCGCCAGTCCGGTGGCGGTATACGAGGGCTCGCTGTTCTGGGTCCACATGGTGCAGCATCTGCTGCTGACGATGGTCGCCGCGCCACTGCTGATGCTGGGCGCTCCCGTGACAATCGCACTTAGAGCGGCCTCGCCGCAGGGTCGCCGGGCTCTGCTGCGCGTGCTGCACTCCGGGCCCGTGCGGTTCCTGACTCATCCGGTTGTCACCTGGTGCACGTTCGCGTTGGTGATATGGCTCACGCATTTCACTGCGTTTTACGACCTCGCGCTCGAGAACGAGGCGGTGCACGTGGCCGAGCATGTTCTCTACCTCACGGCGGCCTGCCTTTTCTGGTGGCCGGTCATCGGCCTGGACCCAGGAGCAAGCCGGCTGGGATGGCCGGGCCGGATCGGCTATCTGGTTCTCGCGATGCCGCAGCAGTCGTTTCTCGGCGTCGCGATTCACCAAGCGAAGGAGCCGCTCTACGAGCACTACGCCACGCTCGCACGAACGTGGGGACCGACGCCGCTTGGCGATCAACAACTGGCGGGAACCATCATGTGGGTTGCGGGCGACTTCCTCTTCATCGCCGCGCTGGTCTTGGCGGTGCTGGCCTGGATGCGGCACGAACAGCGCGCGACGCGGCACCTCGATAGACGGCTGGACGAAGCCGCTATCTAGCCTACGAGTACGTCGATAGCGATCGCGGCGAAAAGCAGCGCGAGATAGAGGATCGAGAAGCGGAACAGGCTCCACGCTCTCTTCGTATTCGGGTCGCGGTAGAGGTTGAACCCCATCGCGATAAAGGCACCGTTGAGAACGACCGCGCTGCCGAGGTAGATGAAGCCAAGACGTGCCACCGAGAAGAGCGCCAGACACATTGCGAACAGCAGGAAGCTGTAGAGCAGGATGTGACGGGTCGTCTCCTTGGCTCCGTAAACTACCGGCATCATCGGAACCTTCGCCGCGGCATAGTCGTCCGAGTACTTCAAGGCGAGCGCCCAAAAGTGCGGCGGAGTCCAATAGAAGACGATGCCGAACATGGCCAGGGCCGCGAGGTCGAGCGTTCCCGTCACTGCAGACCATCCGACCAGAACCGGCACGGCACCCGCTGCTCCTCCGATGACGATGTTCTGCGGCGTCGAGCGTTTCATCCCAAGCGTGTAGACGAAAACGTAGAACAACAGCGCACAGGTAGCGAGAACGGCCGAGAGGATGTTGACGGCCACCGCGAGAAAGCTGAACGCGGCGACCCCCAGAAGGATGCCGAACAGGAGCGCGTTGTTCGCCGGGACCTTGTGCATAGGCAGAGGTCTCTTTCGAGTCCGCCCCATGACCTGGTCGATGTCGCGGTCGACGTAACAGTTGATGGCGTTGGCTCCGCCCGCTGCAAGCGTTCCACCGATCAGCGTGTAAAACACCAACAGAGTGGAAGGCCAGCCGTCCGCGGCCAGCACCATAGCCGGCACGGTCGTGACCAGTAACAGCTCGATGATGCGCGGCTTGGTGAGTGCAACGTACGCTCTGACTATGTCCTTCGCGCTGGAAGCGAGCGGGCCCGGAGGCTCGGGAGTCGGGCGGCGCAGACCGACGTCCACGGGAAGGGGCTCAGTCCGGCTCATCTGCTGCCCCGCTTAAAACTCGCGACAAACATGTGCTGGCCCGGCATCAGTGACTCTCCAGGACGGGGCTCGTTCGTACCGCTCTTCGTTCGGTGACCTTCTCCAACGCCGGTCTGGTGACCACGGCCAGCGCGATCAAGCTCGACCAGATCAGGCCCCCCAGAAGCAGGTGCGCGGTCACGACGATCGAGTTCAGGTCGGTCCAAACGTTCGCCGCTCCGACGAGGATCTCGATGGCGAAAAGGCCGAGCGCCGCCTGGGCGAACTTGGAGGCCAGGGGATGGCTCTCCCTTTGTTTGATCACGCGGCGGCAGAAAACGAACAGAAGCACCGCGACCACAAGCGCGAGTAACCGGTGAACGAAATGAGCGAGGAAAACGGTGTTGGACAGATCGGGAATCAGCTGCCCGTCAATGAGTGGCCAGGCGGGAGGTCGATCGGGCCAAGAGCTCACGTATGACCCAACCATGAGAAGGGCAAGGACGCTGAGCGCAACCACCACCGCTTGGCGGCTCATTGTGGCGTCCCCCTCGACTCGCAGCCTGCCCTGGTCGGCACTCACGGTGCCAATGATGTAAATGAGCAGAGCGAGCACGCTCATCGACCCAACCAAGTGGACGACGACGGTCTCCGCCTTCAGCTCCTGTATCACCACCAACGCGCCGAGAAGTGCCTGAAAGATGACGAGAGCAAGTGCCCCCAGCGTCGGGCGGAGAATCCGAGGGTTGGTCCGGTAGTGCCGCCACGCAAGGATCGCTAGTCCAAGCACCATGAAGCCGACGATCATGGCCGCAAATCGGTGCGAGAACTCGATGATCTCGGCGCGCGTCTCAAGAGCGGGAGCGAGCCGGCCGTTGCAGTGCGGCCAGTCGTCTCCACACCCGAGCCCGGATTGTGTTGCGCGCACCAAACCGCCGATTGCTACGAGGATGAGGGTTGCGAACAGCGAAATTATCGAAAGTCGTCTGAACCCAGTCATGCGACCGCAATGTTAGCCGCTTTCATAGGAGAGAACGCGGGCTAGTCTGGCCGCGCATGAGAACTCACAGGCTTGTCTTAGTTGTTGCTCTCGGGGCCCTGCTCCTAAGCGCGTGCGGAGGAGATACGGACGATCCGGGCGGCCAGCCCTCAGGGTCGGAAAACAGGGACTTCGACCAGTCTTTCGGCGACGCCGAAGTCTATCCCGTCTTTGTGAGCTCCGAGCTGACGGTGGGGAGCAACCGCTTCATCATCGGACTGCTCGACTCCAACGACGCCCCGGTGAACAACCCCGACATCGAGGTGAGCGTAGATTTCTTCGACCTTGCCGAGTCCGAATCTGAGCCGGCCACCAGCGCGGATTTCGAATTCGTGGAGTCGGTTCCCGGCAAGCGAGGCGTTTACGTCGGCACTGTCGAGTTCTCGACGCAAGGCAAGTGGGGGGCGGAAGTCGACCTCTCCGGAGGTGGGGTGGACGAGAGCCTGCTCGCCAGCTTCGAGGTTCGCCAGGACTCCTCGACACCGTCGATCGGAGAGGCCGTGCCCCCCTCGGACACGCTCACGGCGGACGATGCAAAGAACCTGTCGGAGATCTCGACCGATGGCAGCCCCGATCCCAAGTTCTACGAGCTGTCCATTGACGAGGCGCTGAAGGAGGGGGCGCCGTTCGTAGTGGCCTTCGCCACTCCCAAGTTCTGTACCAGCGCGACGTGCGGGCCGACGCTCGACATCGTTAAAGATGCATCGGCCGACTACCCGCAGGTGAACTACTTGCACGTCGAGCCGTACAGCAATCTCGACGACCCCGACAACCTCAAGCCGATCAGGGCGGTCAGGGAATGGGGTCTCCCGAGCGAACCTTGGGTGTTCGTTGTCGACGCCGAGGGCAAGCTTGCAGCGAAGTACGAGGGAGTACTGAGCGCCGACGAGCTTCGCGAGGCCCTGAGCGAACTGGTCTAGTTCGAAAACCGGCATCGACGAGGGGAATTGGGTTGCGTGCCCGGCTTTTCGAGGCCGCTCAAGGGCTTCGCGCCACCTTTGCTGTCTCAGTCCCGCCTGGCGGTTGCCACACAGCAAAGGTATTCGAAGCGGCGAGAAAGAGAGCCGATCACCCCCCGGTTCCGCCCCTCGATGCCGGTCTTGTTTTTGCCTTTGCTTTGGTTATCTCGACCAGAGCAGGTTAGGCGTCGGCTATCTCCGTGGCGTACAGCTGGCCGTCTCGCTCGTCAATCCCCACCCTTACCGGGTCTCCCGATGCGAGGTGCTCGTTGATGTGACTCAGGGCGAATCCATAGTTGATCTCGGGATCGATCAACACGACGTAGACCTCGCCTTCTTGCGTGACTTCGAAGCTCGTGACCTCGCCGAGCGACTCGGAGTCGACCTTGGTCACTGGGCCCGTGATCTCTTCGGGTGCCGGTCCGGCATCCTCGGCCGGGTCATCGCCGCAGGCACCGAGGATCAAGAGCGCGACCAGCGCGCCGAGAACGAGTCTGAGTTTCATCCGTCTAGGGTAGCGGCGCAATGCCAACAACTTCGCACTCCTACTCTCCCTCTCTCGAGGAACTCCGGCGCGCGGTCGATGAGGATCTCGAATCCTTTCTATTCCGGCGCGCTCGCGAGTTGCCCGAGAACACGAAACTGATCGAAGAACTGTGGCGCATGATTTCCGCCGGCGGCAAGCGGCTTCGACCCGCCTTCTGCTACTGGGGGTATCGGGCCGGAGGCGGCGTTCACGACGATCGCATCGTGCGTGTTGCGGCGAGCCTCGAGCTACTCCACACCTTTGCGCTCGTTCACGACGACATCATGGACGCATCAAACGAACGACGAGGCACTGGGACGGTACACGCACTTCATGGAGTGCCGGTTGCGGTATTGGCCGGGGACCTTGCACTGGTGCTCGCCGATTCCCGTTTGATCGAATCCGGATTCTCGACCGAGCCTATGGGCCGGGCGATGGACGCCTATCAGATGATGCGTCAGGAGGTAATCGCCGGGCAGTACCTGGACGTGGTCGCCGGATCGAATGTGACGATCACCGACGCCGAGGCTCGTCGCATAGCGGTGCTGAAGAGCGGGCGCTACTCGATAGAGAAACCGCTGATCATCGGAGCGTCTCTTGCAGGCGCGCCCAACGAGGTAATCGATAGTCTCTCGGCCGCTGGTGAACCCCTCGGAGAGGCCTTCCAGTTTCGGGATGACCTGCTCGGCACTTTTGGCGAGCAGAGATCGATGGGAAAGCCCGTCGACTCGGACATTCGCGAGGGCAAACGGAACTTGTTGTTCGCCCGCGCGGCGTCGGCTCTGTCGGGGGCCGACAGGGAGTTTTTCGTCGAACGCTGGGGTGGTGGGGCAAACCTCACGGCCGCTGAGGTCCAACGGCTCCGCTCGCTCGTTGAAGACTCCGGCGCGCGCGCTTCGGTTGAGCGATTGGCTTACGAGCTCGCCGATGAGGCGCGCGCCATTGTGAGGGCGGCTCCCATCCCCGCCGAGGCGGCCTCGGCGCTGCTGGCGCTTGCCGATCTCGCGGTCAACAGACTTGCCTAGTGGCTCGAGCACCCCAACCGGGGGTCGCGTAGACCTCGACCATGTAGATTTGTGCCCGGATAAATACGCCACGACCGCCTAGGAGAACCAGCAACCCGTGGATCCAGAACAGATTTATCAGGAAGTGCTGGCCGAAGAGCAGAAGAAGGGCAGCGCCGCCCCGGTTGCTGAAGGGCGCGCCAAGGCCGCACGCTCTCGGGCCGAACATGGTTCACCACATCCCAAGGAGCCGAAGTGGTGGCCCGGATCGCAGCCACAGTACGAGGGTGGTGACGCCGGAGGCGGCGAGGAAGCGGAAGAGACTGTTGCGGAGGAGCCAGCCGCGGAGGAGCCGGCCGCCGAAGAAGAGACCGCCGAAGCACCCGCAGCTGAAGCGGCCCCCGCAGCTGAGGCTGAGCCCGAGGCTCCCGCCGAGCAACCGGCAGCGGCCGCACCTGCCGAACAGGCGCCGGCCGAGCAACCGGCAGCGGCAGCTGCAGCGTCCACGGCGGCAGCGCCCGCAGCGGCAGCGACTGCAACGCAAACCGTTCCCACCACCGGCGTCAGCCACGGGACCGCCACCGGCAACAGGATGCGGCCCGAGGATGGAGTGGCAAGTCCGGCGCAGCTGGACGGACAACAGGCCATGTACGAGCGCCGCCGTCTGATCGATGAGGTGGTCAAGACCGGCGTGCCGGCTGCAGCCGCTTCACAGCGTGATAGCTCGAGCTCGGGTGCACTGGCCGTTCTCTACCTGTTGATTCCCCTGCTCGTCATCGGCTTCCTCGCGCTCAACGAAGACGACACCGAGCCGTCGTCTTCCGGGGAGGGTGGAGTCGCGCCAGCAGAGGGAGAGGCTCCGGAAGGTGGAGAGGGAGGCAATGTCATAGTCGCGGTCAACACGTCGTTCGAAACCGAGGAGATCACCGCAGAGGCGGGGGGGACCGTCAGCGGAACTCTCGAGAACCAGGACTCGGTCGTCCACAACATCGCCTTCTACGAGACCGAGGACGACACGTCCGATCCCGCGTCGGCCCTTTACACGAGCGATGACACCGCCGGGGGAGAGAGCGTGGACTTCGAGTTCACGGCTCCCGAAGAGCCGGGAGATTACCCCTTCGTCTGTGACTACCACCCGAGCACAATGACCGGCACGCTGAGCCTGGAGGAAGGCGGAGGCGGAGGATCCGGGGGTGGAGGTGGCTCGGGTGGTGGCGGCGACGGCTAGCATCCATCCCTTGGACACCGGCGGGCCTCGAATCCACGGTTCGGGAGGCCGCCCGACGTACTAGGATTACAGGCTCGTGAAAGTTTTCACAAGCTCTACAACGTCCAGCGTCCGAGCGCAGAAAGAGGAGAGGTAGCCTCCGTTGCCTACCGAGGTCGACGTCGCCATCGTCGGAGGGGGACCGTCGGGAGCGGCGGCCGCGCACTATCTGTCTTCACGCGGTCACTCCGTACTCGTGTGCGAGAAGAAGACATTTCCCGCGAGAAGACCTGTGGCGACGGCCTGACGCCGCGCGCCGTCAAGGTTCTGCAGGACATGGGTCTCCAAAAAGAGCTGGACACGTGGGAGCGCGTCCGCGGCCTGCGAGCTCACGCGGCAGGAAAGACCATGGAGCTCCCGTTCCCCTTGCTGGATGACTGGGGAAACTACGGCTTGGTGAAGCCGCGCAAGGATCTCGACGGAATCGTCCTCGGCCATGCTGAGGCTCAAGGGACGAAGGTTCTGTTCGGAACGCAGGTTACCGACCCGGTGTTCGAGAAGGGCGTCATCAGCGGCTTCAAGGCGAAGCGAGACGGCGAGACCGAGGAGGTGCGGGCGCATTTCGTAATCTCGGCCGAGGGCTCCGCGACCAAGTTCAGCCGCACGCTCGCGCGCGACCGCGATCCGAGCTATCCAATGGGTCTCGCGATCCGTCAGTACTTCGTCTCTCCGATGCAGAGCTCGGGCTGGTTCGAGGCCTACCTCGATGTTCGTGTCAGCAAGGATTCCCTTCCCGCCTACGGCTGGGTCTTTCCTGTAGGTGACGGCACCGTCAATGCGGGCGTCGGACTGCTGTCCACCTACGGCAAGTGGAAGTCGGTCAATCTCAACGACCTACAAAGGGACTTCGTGGCGCAGTTGCCTGCGGAGTGGGACATCAACGCCCGCACCGTATGCAGCAAGCCGCGTGCGGGACGACTGTTCATGGGCGGAAGCGTTCGGCCTCCTCACGGACCGGGGTTCCTGCTGACGGGGGATGCGGCCGGCTTCATCAACCCCTGCAACGGAGAGGGCATCGCATACGCGTACGAAACCGGCCGGATCGCCGCACGCCACATCGACGATGCGCTGAGGAACGGAAACTCACCGAGCTTGGATGGATACACCGATGAGCTGAAGGCGGTCTACGGCCCGTACTATCGGCTAGGCCGGCGTTTCGTGAAGCTCATCGGGTATCCGTGGCTCATGGAGAAGCTGGTATCCATTGGGATGAACAGCAAAACCGTCATGAGTTTCGCATTCACCATGCTCGCAAACCTCGAAGATTCGAAGGCAATGACGTACGAACAGAGGGGTCTGAAGGCCCTCAAACTGCTCGCGGAGCTGAAGCCGGAGAGGGGGAGCAAGTGAGTTTGCCCGCTTACCTTCCCATTCTGTTTCTTCTCGTCCTGTCGACGGGCTTCGCCGTCGTTTCGATTTGGGTGAGCTCCAAGCTCGGCCCCAGGAAGTGGACGGCGGCCAAGCTCGAGCCCTACGAGAGCGGCATTGTGACCGAGGAGGGTTTCACGGAGACCGGACGATTCCCGGTCAAGTTCTACCTCGTCGCGATGCTGTTCATCATCTTTGACATCGAGACGGTCTTTCTCTATCCGTGGGCGGTCGCGTACGAGGAGCTCGCTCTCTTCGGACTGGTCGAGATGGCTGTCTTCGTCGGTCTCCTTGTCGCTGTCTACGTGTACGTGTGGAAGCGAGGCGGTCTCGAATGGGCGGAATGAGCGACTACTACGGAGCAAACTTCGTCACAACCAACTTGGACAAGCTCGTCAACTGGGCTCGCAAGTCGTCGTTGTGGCCGGCGACGTTTGGGCTGGCTTGCTGCGCGATCGAGATGATGGCGACGACGATGCCGCGCCATGACCTCGCGCGTTTCGGGATGGAGCGTTTCAGCGCCTCTCCGCGCCAGGCCGACCTGATGATCGTTGCCGGGCGAGTGTCGCAGAAGATGGCCCCCGTTCTGCGACAGGTCTACGACCAGATGTCGGAACCGAAGTGGGTCATCTCGATGGGCGCTTGTGCATCGACTGGCGGTGTCTTCAACAACTACGGACTCGTGCAGGGTGTCGATCAGATCGTGCCCGTTGATGTCTACGTTCCTGGATGTCCCCCGCGACCCGAGATGCTGATCGACGGGATCATGTTGCTGCACGATCGCATCAGCAAGGGTGACTACACCAGTACCAGGGCTGCCGTCTCGTGACGACTGCGATCCACGAGTTGTTGTCCGCTGCGGAGTGGGCGGAGCGCGCTCCCATTCTGCGCGACGAGGGCTGGTTACTGCTCGACCTCCACGGCGTGGATCGTCTCGGGCTTACCGGCGACGAGGACGAGCGACTCCGGTTCGAGATCGTGTGCCACCTCCTGAAGCGAGAGGACGCGAGCCGCATGGTCGTTCATGTGGGAGCAGAGGGAGATCCGCCAACCGTTGCGAGCGTCACTCACGTGTGGGGGACGGCGGGCTTCGCCGAGCGAGAGACCTATGACATGTACGGGATCACGTTCGAGGGTCACGATGACCTTACGCGCATCCTCATGCCCGACGAGTGGGAGGGCCACCCCCTTCGCAAGGACTATGACGTCGGCAAGATCGTCATCGACTTCAAGCCCCAACCGTTCCTTCAGATCGAAACGCCCGGCCAAGCGCCGAGCTTCGGTGAGTCCGAGGTCGAGACCGACGCTCTGGGACAGATGAAGCGAGACGATGACGATGAGTAAGACCGATCCGCGGGTCGACGAGATCGTCCAGCGCATCGAGGACGAGGGTCAGGGCGCGTTCGTAGAGTCCTACGATCCCGACGACGAGGTTATGACGATCAACATGGGCCCGGTGCATCCGGCGACGCATGGTGTGCTGCGGTTGTTGCTGGAACTTGACGGTGAAACCGTGACCCATTGCAAGCCCATCATCGGTTATCTCCATACCGGCATGGAGAAGGAGTGCGAGGACCAGAACTGGCGCGGTGCGGTGACCATCGTGACGAGGATGGACTATCTGTCCCCGTTCTTCAACGAACATGCGTACTCGCGCGCGATCGAGAAGCTCCTCGACATCGAGGTGCCGCCGCGAGGGATGTACATCCGGATGCTCATGTCAGAGCTCAACAGGCTGACCTCTCATCTCGTTCAGTTCGGAACCCAGGGACTCGACATGGGAGCCATGTCGGCGATGTTCTACGGATTCCGCGAGCGCGAGATGATCACCGACTTCTTCGAGATGGTCACCGGCCTCCGAATGAACCACGGATACATCATTCCCGGTGGTGTCTGGGAGGACCTGCCCGATGGCTGGCAGGAACAGATGGACAACATTCTCGAGGTCATGCCCAACCGGCTCAACGAGTACCAGGACTTGCTGGGCGAGAACCCCATCTTCATCGAGCGTACGCGCGGGGTCGGAACCATCACAGCCGAGGAGTGCGACACCTTTGGTGTGACGGGTCCCATCGCACGTGCTTCGGGAATCGACTGGGACCTGCGGCGGGACATGCCCTACGAGGCCTACGACGACCTCAGCTTTGAGGTTCCGACTCAGGAGCAGGGTGACGTCTACGCGCGCTACCAGGTGCGGATGGCCGAGATGGTGCAGTCGGTGGCACTACTCGAGCAGATCGTCGAGAAAATGCCCGAAGGCGACTACAAGAACATGGACCCGAAGCTGACCCCGCCTCCTCGCAGTGAATTGAACCGCTCGATGGAGGCGGTCATTCACCATTTCAAACTGGTTACACAGGGATACGTGGTTCCCGAGGGAGAGGCATACTTCCCTGTCGAGTCGCCGCGCGGTGAGCTCGGGGTTTTCGTGGTTTCGGATGGAGGAACCTCGCCCTACCGCTGCCATGTCCGGGACCCGAGCTTCTACAACCTTCAGTCGCTGCCGGTAATGGCCAAGGGAGGCCTGGTAGCCGATCTCATCGCATGCATTGCATCGCTCGATCCGATCATGGGAGGAGTCGACCGCTGATGGCCGAGGTCTCCTCGAAGAACATGAAGGTTCTCGTAGACCAGCACTATCTGGCGGCCACGTCGATTGTGTCGAAGTACCCGAACTCTCGCTCTGCAGTTCTGCCGCTGCTCTTTCTGGTTCAGGGGATCGAGGGCCATGTCACCGATCAGGGAATGCGGGACGTTGCCGAACTGCTAGGTCTGACGCCCGCCGAGGTCCTCGCCTCCGGCAGCTTCTACACGATGCTCAAGAAGAAACCAACGGGGGAGTATCTGATCTCGGTTTGCCGGAACGTCTCGTGCGCTCATCGTGGAGCTATCAGAGTCATCAACGCGCTTAAGGAGCATCTCGCAATCGAGCCGGGCGCTGTAACCGACGACGGAAGGTTCGAGTTCGAGATGGCCGAGTGTCTCGCGACCTGCGACGGTGCTCCGACCATGCAGATCAACTACGAGGACTTCTACGACGTCACACCGGAGCGCGCGATCGAGCTTGTCGATCGCCTCCAGCGAGGCGAAACGGTGACGAGCGCGCGCGGTGAGGCCGTGATGACCCAGCGCGAGGTGAGCTACGAAACAGCTCTCGCCGGCGCACGGTTGCCGGGCACTGCGGGCGATCACGAAGCGCGAACCGTCGGCGGCGAGTCACCGCGCGAGGACATGAAGGTAGGCGACCGCCCCAAGCTTCGAGACGACGAGGGAACCCATGGCGGCTAACCAGGCGCTCGTCGTGCGCAAGCGGCTCGTCGAGGTCGCCGAACCCTGGAAGCTCGACGCCTACGAGAACTCTGGGGGATACCAGGCCGCTCGCGAGGTGGTGAGCACGACAGATCCCGAGGATGCGCTGGAACTGGTCAAGGCCTCCGGTTTGCGCGGACGAGGTGGCGCTGGGTTCCCAACCGGCATGAAATGGTCGTTCGTCCCGAAGGACATCGTTCCGAAGTATCTCGTGATCAACCACGACGAGGGTGAACCCGGCACGTTCAAGGACCGCGAGATTTTCGAACTGGATCCGCACCAGGTGCTCGAGGGCATGATCATCGCCGCTTTTGCCGTAGGTGCGTCGAAGGCCTTCATCTACTGCCGCGGCGAGTTCGCTCTCGGTTCCCGGCGCATGGACCAGGCGATCCGCTCCGCCTACGACCAGGGCTACCTGGGGACGGGCATCTTCGGATCCTCGTTCGACTTCGATGTCGTTCTTCACCGGGGCGCCGGCGCGTACATCTGTGGAGAGGAATCGGCGCTCCTCGACTCGCTCGAGGGACACCGAGGGCAACCCCGCCTCAAGCCGCCGTTTCCTGCGGTGAAGGGCCTCTACGGACAACCCACGGTGGTGAACAACACGGAGACCCTGTCGACACTTCCACATATCTTCAACCACGGCGTCGAATGGTTTCGGCAGTGGGGCACGGAGAAGTCACCGGGCGTGAAGATCTTCTCCGTTTCCGGGCACGTCAACAAGCCTGGAAACTACGAGGTTCCACTCGGGACGAAACTCAGCGACGTGTTGGAACTGGCCGGCGGGATGTTGGATGGCAACGATTTCAAGGCGGTCATCCCCGGCGGAATCAGCGCGCCGCTACTGACGACCACCGACATCGCGATGGATTTCGAAACACTCCAGGCCGAAGGCACCATGCTCGGCTCGGGAGCGATTGTTTTCATGGATCACACGACTTGCATGGTAAAGAACGCTCTCATCGCAGCGGAGTTCTACGAGCACGAGTCGTGCGGGAAGTGCACTCCATGCCGCGAGGGCACCTGGTGGCAGGTGAAGGTGCTCGAGCGCATCGAGCACGGTGAAGGCCGCAAAGAGGACCTCGACCTTCTCCTCGACATGTGCGATCGGATGGACGGGCGATGCTTCTGCCCACTCGGGGACACTGCGGCGTGGGCCGTCCGCAGCAACCTCCAGCTGTTCCGCGAGGACTTCCAGGCGCACATCGACGAGGGTCGCTGCACCTACGAGACGGACCACACGCTCGTCGGAGCGCGCAGCGGTGACGTCGGTTTGGGAGAGGCCGGCGTCACGCCGCAACCCTCTGAGGGCATCGGCTCCGATTCGGAGACGCAATCTTGAGCGATGACAAAATAATCACGTTGACCATCAACGGCCAGGAGGTCTCGGCTGAGCCGGGCCGTATCTTGATCGACGTTGCGGAAGAGCTCGGAGTGTTCGTTCCGCGCTTCTGCTACCACCCGGGGATGAAGTCGGTGGCGGTGTGCCGGATGTGTCTCGTGCAGGTCGAGGGACAGCGCAAGCTTCAGCCGGCCTGCTCGACGCCGGTCGCAGACGGCATGGTGGTGAACACTCAAGAGGCCAGCGCGGTCGACGCGCAGGAGGGAATGCTCGAGTTCCTGCTCATCAACCATCCCCTCGACTGCCCCATTTGTGACCGCGGTGGGGAGTGCCCCCTCCAGGATCAGACCTACAAGCACGGTCCGGGGTCCTCGCGCTACACAGAGCCCAAGCGGACGTACGAGAAGGCGCTGGAGATCTCGGATCTCGTTGTGCTCGATCGCGAGCGCTGCGTGCTGTGCTGGCGTTGCGTCCGATTCAGTGACGAGATCGCCGGCGACGCGTTCATCCAACTCGTCGACCGGGGGCCGGGCACCCAGATCCTCACCTTCAACGACGAGCCGTTCGATAGCTATTTCTCGGGCAACACGATTCAGATCTGCCCTGTTGGAGCGCTCACGAGCAAGCCCTATCGCTTCGTGTCGCGGCCCTGGGATCTCAAGAGCGCCCCCAGCGTGTGCTCCTACTGCTCGGTCGGTTGCCCCATCACCAACGAATCAAGGTACGAGAAGCTTGTTCGTTGCCAAGCGCTTCCCAACGAGAACGTCAATGATTTCTGGATCTGCGACAAGGGCCGCTTCGGCTATCACTACGTGGACTCCGAGGACCGCCTGAAGACTCCACTCGAGCGCGGTCCGGACGATCAGTTCCACGACGTGACCTGGGAGCATGCTCTGGCGAAGGTGGCGGAGAAACTGAAGGACAGTGCCCGAGTGGGAGTCATCGCGGGCGGGCATCTCACCACTGAGGACGCGTGGGCGATCGCGAAGCTGGCGAAGGACGCCATCGGGACACGCGATGTGGACTCGCGCGTCACCGACGCCGGAGCACCCTACGCGGACGTCATGGGCAGCGGACTGTCGCCGGCGGCGGGGTCGAGTGCCACCATCAACGACCTCGCGACAGCGCGGACCATCATCTGGGTGGGCCCGGACCCCAAGGAGACGTTGCCGGTCCTCTACCTGAAACTGCGCGCAGCTGTGCTCGATCACAATGCCAAGCTGATAGTCGTTTCCCCCCGCCGTCTGTCGCTCGACACTTTCGCCACCCACGTCGTCAGGAGCGAGGCCGGTGATGAGGCCCATGCGGTGAACGGGCTCATGTCATTCCCGGCCGGTAACGACATGGGCGAGCCCCTGGTGATCTGTTGGGGGCCGTCGTCGCCGGGCAGGGACGACCGCGCCACGGTCGCAGCATTGGCCAGACTCGGAGTCGCGCGCGAGGCAAGGCTATTGATGTGCCCGCCCCATGCAGGTTCTCAAGGCCTGTTGGACATGGGAGTTCATCCTGAGCTCGACGCGGGGCACGAGACGGCAGCGGAGCCGGGAAGGGACACGCGCGCGATCCTGCAAGCGGCCGCGGACGGCGAACTCGACGCTCTGCTGCTGTTCGGCGCCGACGTGATCGCCGACTTCCCCGACGCAGATCTTGCCGATCGAGCTCTCCAGGGTGGGGCTCACGTCGTAACCGTCGAGCTCTTTCCTACGGCAACGGCAACTCGTTCGGACGTCCTGCTGCCAAGCGCCGCGTATGCGGAGCGCGAGGGAACCTTCACGAATCTCGAACGCCGAATCCAGAAGTTGGAGCCGTTGCTGGTCCCTCCCGGAGCCACGCGCGAGCCTTGGCGAATCTGCGCAAGCCTCGCGCGCCTGCTCGGTTCGGACTGGGGCTGGCACACGTTCGACGATGTCTGGAATGACATCAAGAGCAACGTGCACACTCACGAGCACATCGATACGGACGCGCTCGCGGCCCGTGGACCGACACCCGCCCCGTACTACGAGAGCGGGTACGAGATCGATCCGACTCATTCCGCAGGCGTCGTGGCGGGACCCGGCGCCCAATACCCGAAGGGATACCGGTCGGGGACGCCGTTCCAGACAGGACAGAACTGGCCGCTGTCGTGGGAGCTGCGCGGGTTCGAGGCACGGCAGCGTCCGGGAATCTTGGCGAGCGCGCCTAATGGGGCCCGACCGGCGCTCGACGATGCGCAGCTCCCACACGCAGCTCCGACGCCGGACGAGGCGAGCGCCGATGGATTCGTGCTTTACACCGGTCGCCTGATCTACGACGAGGGGACCATGGTCAGCAAGTCCACGGCGCTCAGACACATCGCTTCTCGCCCATTCGTCGAGTTGAACGAGGAGGACGCAAAGGATCTCGGACTGGCCGAAGGCGATGAGGCGGTCGTTCGAGCGAACGGGACGGCGGCGCGCCTCGAGGTACGTATCGCCGACATAGCCCGGGGAGCGGTTTTCGTTCCGTACGACCAGCGTGATTTCCGGGCGAACACCTTGACTCAAGCTCCACGCGTGACCGTGTCGAGAGGCGAGGGTTGATGGGCGCGGTCGCAGACTTCATCGGAGGTCCCCAGGTAGTCATTGCGATCGTCAAGGTCGTCGTTGCGTTCGTGGCTCTGCTCCTTGCGACCCTGATGACCGTGTGGTTCGAGCGCAAGGTCATCGCGGACATGCAGGCGCGCATCGGGCCGAACCGTTGGGGGCCCTTCGGGCTCCTCCAAGCGCTGGCGGACGGGATGAAGCTGTTCTTCAAGGAGCAGGTACGACCTCGCTACGCGGACCGGTGGACCTACGGGCTCGCTCCGGTGATGGCCGCGGTTCCCTCGTTCCTGGCCTTTGCCGTAATTCCCTTCGGCGATCACGTCACCGTCGCCGGTGAGCAGGTCGACTTCATAGTCAGCGACCTCAACATCGGTTTGCTCTTTTTCCTCGCAGCCGGTTCGATCGGTGTCTACGGAGTGGTGCTAGCGGGTTGGGCGTCGGGCTCGAAGTACCCACTGCTGGGTGGTATTCGCTCGACCGCACAGCTCATCTCTTACGAGATCGCGCTCGGACTTGCGCTGGTGCCCATCGTCTTGGTCACGAACAGCCTCTCGACTGTAGAAATCGTCGCGGCCCAGGCCGGCTCGGTGGGCGAGGTCAGCCTCTTCGACGGTACGTTCCTGCAGCGACCGTCCGAGTTCTTCGAGGTCATCCCCAACTGGTACATCTGGTCGCAATGGCCGGCGTTCCTCTTGTTCATGATCGCCGGGATCGCCGAGACCAACCGGGCGCCGTTCGACCTCCCGGAGGCCGAGACGGAGCTCATCGCGGGATTTCACACCGAATACTCGGGGATTCGGTTCGCGCTGTTCTTCCTCGGCGAGTACATCCATGTCGTCGTCATTTCCGCCATGGCCGTAACGCTGTTCTTCGGCGGCTGGAACGGGCCGATCATCGACGGGTTCCTGCCTTGGCTCTGGCCCGTTGGCTGGTTCCTCGTTAAGACGATCGCCTTCGTCTACCTCTTCATTTGGCTTCGTGCGACTCTTCCGCGCCTGAGGTACGACCGATTGATGTGGCTTGGCTGGAAGCGACTGATTCCCGCCGGGCTTCTGTGGATCATGGTCACCGCTGTCGTGAACGTCAATCCCGAAGGCGCCGACGAGCAACTACTGCGGAACATACGACTGGGCGTGTTCGGGGCTCTGTTCCTGCTGGTTCTGTTCATCGTTGCAAAGGGTGATCCGAGGCTGAAAGAGATCGTTACGCCGGAGCGCCCACGCTCGCGCCGGAACCCGAAGCGGAGGGTGAAGAGTGGCTCTGCCTGAGATCTTGACCGGCATGAAGGTCGTCATCCGCAATGTCTTCAAAGGTAAGGAGACGTTGTCCTACCCCGAAGTACGGCGGCAACCATGGCCTCGGTTCAAAGGACGGCACATCCTGGACAGGCATCCTGATGGACTCGAGAAGTGCATCGGCTGCGAGCTGTGCGCGGGAGCCTGTCCCGCCGACGCCATCTACGTAGTGGGGGCCGAGAACAAACCTGGGGCGCGCTTCTCGCCTGGGGAGAGATACGCGCAGATCTACCAGATCAACTACCTTCGCTGCATCTTCTGCGGCCTGTGCGTCGAGGCCTGCCCGACCGAAGCGTTGCTGATGACGACCGAATACGAGATCTCGGGTACGTCGCGCGATGACCTCGTCTACACCAAAGACCAACTGATCATCGATACGCCGATCAAGCGGCATTGGGAGACAAAGGTCGAGTACAGCCCGGACCGCAGCACCAAGCAGAAAGTCGAACGAGATGGAGCATCCTCGTGAGCCTCGATATCGTCGTCTTTGGGGCTATGTTCGTCATGACGCTGGGCGCTGGAATTGCGATGCTGTTCGCTCGCAATGCGGTGCACGTCGCGTTGTTCCTGGTCCTCAGCCAGGTCGGCCTCGCGGTCGCGTTCCTGCTCCAGGGCGCCTTCTTCGTTGCGGCGGTTCAGATCATCATCTATGCCGGCGCAATCATGGTCCTCTTTCTTTTCGTCATCATGCTGCTGGGTGTTGATCGCCGGGAATCACTCGACGAGCCCCTGAAGGCCCAGCGACCGCTGGCTCTGGCTCTGGGCGTGCTCTTGGCCGCACAGGTCCTCTACGTTGCGTGGCAAGGGGTGGATCTTGCGTTCGTGAACGGCGGGGAGGCGGCGATCCAGGAGGTCAACTCCGACGCCGGCAATGTCCTTGGAATCGCACGGGTGCTCTTTGGTCGATACGTCCTGCCGTTCGAGGTCACATCGGTGCTCCTGATCGTGGCTGTCGTCGGCGTGATGGTGCTCGCCAGGCAGATCTCTTCGGTGTCTCCGAAGCAGGAGGCTGAGGCACTGCAGCAACCGGAGACGGAGGAGGTGGCCGTATGACGGAGGTGCCGCCGGGCTACTTCCTCGCGCTGGCCGGACTTCTGTTCACGATCGGAGTCGTGGGGGTGCTGGTTCGTCGCAACGCGATCGTCATCTTCATGTTCATCGAGCTGATGCTCAACGCGGTGAACTTGTTGTTCGTCACCTTCGCTCGCATGCAAGGAAATCTAGAAGGCCAGGTGCTTGTGTTCTTCGTGCTGGTTGTCGCCGCGGCCGAGGTGGTCGTCGGACTTGCTCTGATCCTGCTCATCGCTCGGCGAAGGGCATCCCTCGACGTCGACAACGTCAGGCTCTTGAAATGGTAATCCGGTGAACGCACCATCCGGGTTCTCGTTCCTGGCCGCTGCCGTCATTGGCGTCCCTCTTGCGAGTGCGGTCCTCCTCCTGCTCTTCGGCAAGAGACTGGGCAGGATATCTGCTTACGTCGCTTCGGCAGCTATTGGGTTTTCCTTCCTGAGCGGGTTGATCCTGTTCTTCCGAATGCTCGGCGAAGAGGGCGAGGAGCGCTCGTTCGTCATCAAGTTGTTCGACTGGATAACCGTCGGCGACTTCCAAGCGAACGCTGAGCTTCTCCTCGATCCTCTGAGCATCGTGATGGTGCTCGTCGTGTCGGGGGTGGGGGCGCTCATCCACGTCTACTCCATCGGCTACATGGACGGAGACGATCGATACTCGCGTTTCTTTGCATACCTGAATCTGTTCTGCGCCGCGATGCTCATTCTCGTTTTGGCCGACAACCTCGTCCTGTTGTTCGTTGGCTGGGAGGGCGTGGGGCTCTGCTCCTATCTGTTGATCGGATTCTGGTTCGAACGAGAGGCCGCCGCGGCAGCGGCGATGAAGGCGTTCATCGTCAACCGGATCGGTGACTTTTCATTCCTGCTCGGCATCTTCTTGATCGCCGACGAGGTCGGGAGCCTCAGTGTCAGCGAGATCAACGCAGGCGCAGCGACGATGGGAGCGACGCTCGCGACTCTTGGTGCTCTGCTGTTGTTCGGAGGCGCAACGGGAAAGAGCGCTCAGATTCCCCTCTACGTGTGGCTACCCGATGCCATGGAGGGTCCAACTCCAGTCTCCGCTCTGATTCACGCAGCGACGATGGTGACGGCGGGTGTGTACGTGGTTGTTCGTTTCAGCCCTCTCTTCGAGGCCGGGGGAGCTACGGCGCTGACCGTGGTGGCGTGGATCGGCGCGCTGACCGCGCTCTGGGCGGCTCTCATGGCCGCGTTTGAGTACGACATCAAACGCGTCCTCGCGTACTCGACCATCAGTCAGCTCGGCTACATGTTCATCGCGAGCGGGGTCGCGGGGTATTCGATCGGAATCTTCCACCTCGTGACTCACGCATTCTTCAAGGCGCTGATGTTCCTGGGGGCTGGGGCGGTGATGCACGCTCTCGCAGGCGAAACGGATATGCGAAAGATGGGCGGTCTCAGAAAGGCGATGCCCGTTGTGGGCTTGACGTTTGCCGCCGGCTGGCTCGCGATCTCGGGAATCTTCCCGTTCGCCGGCTTCTGGTCCAAGGACGCCATCCTGGCGGTCGCGTGGGAGCACGGTGAGTACGCGCTGTGGGCGCTTGGACTTCTGACGGCCGCCCTGACCGCGTTCTACATGTCGCGCATGTACTTCCGCGTTTTCGAGGGTGACCTCAAGGTGCCCACTGGGGTTCACGTGCACGACGCGCCTCGGACGATGGCAGCTGCGCTCGTTCCCCTCGGACTGCTGTCGGTCGTCGGAGGGTTCATCAACCTTCCAGGCGTGCTTACCTTGGAGCATTTCCTCGAACCGGTTCTCGGAGAGCCTGAGGTCCCTCATGGCCTAATGGCCTGGGTGCTGGCGTTGGAGGCTTTGGCAGTTGCGCTCGCAGGCATCCTCGTTGCCAGAGCCCTTTACCTGAGATCGGATGGGGCCGCGCGTCGCGATCGTCTGGCGGCTCTCGCACCATGGTTCGTCAACGCGGCGCGTGACAAGTTCTATGTAGACCGGATCTACGACCGGGTAATCGTGGCTCCCGGCAAGGCCTTAGCCAGCTTCTGCGCCGCTACCTTCGACACTCGGGTCATCGACGGGTTCGTTAACGGAGTCGCATGGGTGGTCGGCAGCTCATCACGCAATGGTCGTCACGTGCAGACGGGTTACGTGCGCAACTACGCGGTCGCTCTTCTGCTCGGAGTCGTAGTCGTTGTGTCGTTCATGTTCGTCAGGGTGGCTATGTGATGTCTGACTTCCCGTTCCTCGACGTCGTCATCTTTCTGCCCCTTGCCTCTGCGATCTTGATCGGGTTCCTGCCCAAGGGAAACGTGGCAGTGCTTCGCTATGCCGCTCTGGCCGGCACAGTCGTTACGTTCGTAGCGTCGTTGGGGATTCTTGCGAACTTCGACGCTGGAGACTCGGGCTTTCAGTTGGGTAGCAGCGCTCAATGGATTCCCGAATGGGGCATCGGCTACATCACGGGCGTCGATGGCATCAGTGTTTGGCTGGTGCTGCTGACGACCTTCCTGACGCCGCTCGCAGTTCTGGCCTCGTGGTCGGTAACCGAGCGGGTAAAGCCGTTCTTTATTTTTCTGCTTGCTCTCGAGACGGGGATGTTGGGTGTGTTCTCGTCGCTCGACATGTTCCTGTTCTATGTGTTCTGGGAGGTCACCCTCGTCCCGATGTATCTCCTCATCGGAATGTGGGGGTACGGCAACCGCATCTACGCCGCGATGAAGTTCTTCCTGTTTACGCTGGCGGGGTCCCTGCTGATGCTCGTTGCGATTCTTTACATGTACTTCGCCGTGGGCGGAGAGCCTACGTTCAGCTACCAGGACCTGCTCGGCACGCCTCTTGCACTCGATGTTCAACGCTTGTTGTTCCTCGGATTCTTTGCGTCATTCGCTGTAAAGGTCCCACTGGTCCCTCTGCATACTTGGCTTCCGGACGCGCATACGGAGGCCCCCACCGCCGGCTCTATCCTTCTTGCCGCCGTGCTGCTGAAGATGGGCACCTACGGACTCCTTAGATTTGCGATTCCGCTTTTTCCCGATGCAGCGCGGGAACTGGTTCCCTTAGTCATGACGCTTGCGATCATCGGGATCGTCTACGGTGCGCTGGTTGCGATCATGCAGAAGGACCTGAAACGGCTGGTCGCCTACTCGTCGATTGCCCATCTTGGATTTGTCGTGCTCGGAATGTTCGTTGGCACGATCCAGGGAATGAGCGGCGGAATCCTCCAGATGGTCAACCACGGCCTTTCGACGGGGGCGCTTTTCATGCTCGTAGGCGCGCTTTACGACCGGCGTCACACTCGCCTGATCGCGGATTACGGAGGCCTGGCGAAGTCGGTGCCGGTGCTTGCAGGTGTCTTTCTGTTCGTGACGATGTCTTCCATCGGGCTGCCCGGCCTCAACGGGTTCATCGGCGAGTTCTTGATTCTGCTCGGCACGTTCTTCGGTTATCGCTGGTGGGTCGTGCCGGCGACCTTCGGCGTCGTGCTCGCCGCGATCTATCTACTGTGGGCCTACCGCCGCGTCTTTCATGGACCGGTGACGAACGAAGCCAACGCATCCCTGCCCGACATGAACGTGCCGCGAGTGGCTGATGCTGGCCCCCGTGATGGCGCTGATCGTTCTCATCGGCGTCTTCCCCAAGCCGTTCCTCGAGCGAATCGAGCCGGCCGCGGAAAAAGTTGTGACGCAGCTACGAGACTCATCCATGATTCCCGGACAGGTGGAGGAAGCAGTTGGGCCTTAACACCCCTGACATCGAGCTCCTCGGAATCGCGCCGGAGATAGCGCTTGTGATCGGCGCGCTTGTGATCTTGATCGTCGACGCGGTCATCGGAGACGGCAGGAACAAATGGCATCTCTGGATGCTGTCGACGATCACCCTTGGGCTCTCGATTTTCTTTGCTGCGCAGGCGTGGGGCACCACCGAGCTGCACCTGGGGGACATGATCGCAGTCGACGGCTTTGCCACTTTCGTCAAGATCACCCTGGCCGTCTTCGCTCTCCTGACCGTCTGGCTGTCACGTGGATATCTCCACCGCGACGGCATCGAGGAGTCCGAGTTTTACGCGCTCCTCCTGTTCTCGGTGGCAGGCATGATGCTGATGGCGTCCGCCGCCGACTTGATAATGGTCTTCTTGGCGCTCGAGACCTTCTCTCTTGCTCTGTACGTATTGGTGGGATTCCGCCGCACATCGCTCACCGGGCAGGAATCGGCGATGAAGTATTTCTTGCTCGGAGCCTTTTCGTCGGCGTTCCTCTTGCTCGGGATCGCCTTCGTGTACGGGGCGATCGGCTCGACGCAGATGTATGGGAGCTCGGCCGAGGGGGCGAGCGCCCAAGGCATCGCTACGACTCTCGTCAGTCTTCCTGCGGGTGACTTCACGTTGCTGGTCATCGCCACTGGTTTCCTGATCGTCGGCCTTGGCTTCAAGGTCGCTGCGGTTCCCTTCCATATGTGGACGCCCGACGCGTATCAGGGGGCTCCGGCCCCGGTTACCGGATTCATGGCCGCGGCCACGAAACTGGCGGGGTTCGCAGCCCTCATCCGTTTGCTGGACGCCATACTCTTTCCTCTGCGCGCAGACTGGCGTCCACTGGTGCTCGGGATTGCAGTTCTCACCATGGTCGTCGGCTCGGTTCTTGCGATCGTGCAGGAGGACCTCAAACGTCTGCTTGCGTACTCCTCAATCGCCCATGCGGGGTTCGTCCTGACAGGCATCGTCGCCACCAACGACAGGGGAGTGTCGGGCTCGCTGTTCTATCTCGCCACCTATGGCATCACCGTCCTGGGAGCGTTTGCCGTCATCGCCCTTCTCGGGGGCCGCGACGAGCGACGTCACGAAGGTCGACGACTTCCGCGGCCTCTTCTACGACAGCCCTCTGCTTGCAGGCGCTCTGACACTGTTCCTGTTGTCTCTGGCGGGAGTGCCCGCGACTGTGGGCTTCGTAGGGAAGCTCGTCGTCTTCGGAGCTGCGGTCGAGGCAGGCTACTCCTGGCTCGTCGTCGTCGGCGTGGTGTCGAGCGCGGTTGCCGCATTTTTCTATCTGAGGGTTCTCGTCGTCATGTACATGCAGGAACGACAGACGAGAGCGAGAGCCGTCAGAGTCCGGTGGCCTGGCCACCGGGGTGATCGCGCTGGCAGCGGTCGTCAACCGTCGCCCTCGGGCTCTACTGGAGCCCACTCATCGACTTCGCGGAACGAGCGACCTTCTTCTTCTCCGCCGGATAGGGCGAATCAACCCAGGGATCTGGTCGCTGGGACCGTTTCCGTCGGCTTCCCGCCAAGTGACACGTAGGCACGCGCCAGCGCCACGACGCCGACGAGGGTCACGACGGTTCCCACCGCGCCCAGGGCCTCCCAACCGAGGCCGAGTTCTCGATCCCACTGCAGTTCTGTCCCCGTCTGAACGAGAGCGCTCGGCACGATGAAGGTGAGCGCGAAGATGGCGCCGATTGTCATTCGATGTCCGCGGCTCAGGGCAACGCTGCTTCTAAGAGCCGGACCTGGCCATGCTCGCTCCTGGATCGCTGCAGTTTGAGCCAGTCCCAGCATCCCTCCAAGGACGAGTCCACCGACTATGAGCGCGAGCAGACCGAGAAGGATCGCGACGAACGTGACGAGCGACGTGAGGATCAAGCGCCAGAACACGCCCCGCCTGAAGGCCAGCTTGACCCACTCGTCGGCCGTTCGTTGCTCCTGGCTCGAAGCTGCCAGGGTGAGCGCGATCTGCACGAAGGCGGATACGACCGTGAGCACGAGGACTCCAAACAACGACGCGTCATCCACCTCGTCGGGCATGCTCGAAAGCACCCCGAAGATCAACATGTCTAAGAGCAGCAGAACCGCCAGCGGCGGCCTGAAGAGGTCCTTGAGTCCTGTGCCCATGAGACTCGCGGGACGCAACCGGATGGCGCTCGCATGTGGGTGCTCCATGGGCCGATCCTACGGGGGAGGGGAGGGGACCCAATTAGGAACCCCGCCGCCCGACAGAATGCGCACACAAACGACGAGAAACCCACAACTACCAGACGCCGCGAGAGCGTGGAGGTCGGTGTCAGGCATGAGCCCTGATCCGGTTCACGAACGAACGAACCATCCGCCTAGCGGGGGCCTCGTGCGTGATAGTTTTCGGCAGGTGAACAGGGGCTTTCCTGCGTATTTGCGGGCTGCGAGAACCCATTGCGATAGCCGGGGAAGGCCACTGGATTCCCCAAACTCAGTGCCGCACGGTCGAGACCTACGGCCAACGCGCACCGGGCTGACGGTATCGACGCGGACGGGAGCGAGACGAGCAAGTGCCTGAGGGTTACTTCGGGAGCTACGTGACCATCGGAATATTCGCCATAGTCGGACTCGTCCTCGTGTTCGGCACCCTGGCCCTCACGCGTCTGCTGAGGCCCAACGTTCCGACCAGGGCGAAGACCCTGACCTACGAATCAGGAATCGACCCGATCGGCACCGGGTGGGCGCAGGCAAACGTCCGTTATTACGTGTTCGCCCTTCTGTTCGTGATCTTCGATGTCGAGGCCGTCTTCCTCTTTCCCTGGGCGACGGTCTTCGAGGACCTCGGGACCCAGGCCTTCATCGAGATGGTGATCTTCATCGGAATCCTGGCCCTGGCTCTCCTGTATGCGGTCAAGAAGAAGGTGCTCGAATGGCTCTGATCGAGAAGGTCAAGCTTCCGAAGCCGGTTTCATGGGCCCTCAACTGGAGCCGCCAGTATTCGCTCTGGATGCTGCAGTTCGGGCTGGCCTGCTGTGCCATCGAGATGGGCGCGGCGATCGCGACGAAGTTCGACCTCATCCGCTTCGGCGTCATCCCCTTCCCCGCCTCGCCCCGGCAGGCGGACCTGATGGTCGTCGCAGGCACGGTTACCGACAAGATGGCTGCGCCCATCCGCCGTGTCTACGATCAGATGCCCGAGCCGAAGTACGTGATCTCGATGGGAGCGTGCGCGAACTGCGGTGGGCCCTACTGGGACAGCTACTCGGTCACCAAGGGTGTCGACCAGATCGTCCCCGTCGACGTCTACATTCCTGGTTGCCCACCCCGCCCCGAAGCTCTGCTGCAGGGCATCATCAGGCTCCAGCAGAAGATCGCGACGGAGGACGTCAGCACTCGGTGGGCGGGGCACGACACAGTGATTCCGCACATTCCAGAGCCGGGCCTGGCCGGAGGTATCTAATGAGACTCGAGCCAGCCGACGCGCTCGACCGCGTCAAGGGGGCGTTGGGCGGAGCGCGTGGCGGACGTCCACCTGAACTTCGGACAGGTGGATCTGACCGTCGAACCGGCCAAGCTCGTGGAGGTCGTGAGGATTCTGCGCGATGACATCGCGCTTGAGCTGCCGATTCTTCACGTTTCTCTCGGCGATCGATCGCTCGACATTCAAGTTCGACGATTCAGAAGAAAAGGGCGGCCTTGAAGTGCTCGTCCACCTCTACAGCCCCGAAAAGATCTGGCACGTGAACCTCCACGTGCCACTCGACTTCGAGACGCCCGTCTGCCCCTCGATCACGGGCGTTTTCAAGGGCGCCGAGTGGCACGAGCGCGAGACGGCCGAGATGTTTGGAATCCACTTCACCGGTCACCCGAATCTCACAACGCTCTATCTCTCGGAGGACTTCGAGGGCCACCCGATGCTCAAGTCCTTCAAGCTCCCGGCGCGCAGCTACGTCAAGGCCTGGCCGGGTGCAAAGGATCCGGACGAAGCCGCAGCGGCGGGGGGCCGGTAGTGGCGGACACACACGAGGTACTGGAGCCGGAACTCCAGAATCTGCAGGACTCGAGCGCGTTCGCCAACGAGGTGTCGGAAGGTCGTCTTGTCACCGAGCAGATGCTGCTCAACGTCGGACCTCAACACCCTGCAACGCATGGCGTTTTTCGTTTGCTGGCGACCATTGATGGAGAGCGCATCGTGCGCGCCGAGCCCGTAGTCGGCTACATGCACCGTGGCTACGAGAAGCTCGTCGAGCAACGTGACTACCGACAGATCACAAACCTCATCAGTCGCATGGACTGGCTGTCGGGGATCAACAACGAGCTTCCCCTTGCCCTGGCGCTCGAGGAGCTCATGGAGATCGAGGTTCCCGAGCGCGCGCAGTACCTGCGGGTCGCGCTGGCGGAGATGAACCGCATCCTCAACCACTTGATGTTCTTCCAGTCGTTCTCTGCGGAGCTCGGAGCCATCACGCCGACCTTCTACGCGTTTCGCGAGCGCGAGGACATCCAATACGCCATGGAGACAGTTACCGGTGGACGCATGCACTTCGGCTTCTTCCGGCCCGGCGGATTGAAGGAGGACGTACCCAAGGGCTTCATCGACATGGCCCTCGCCGCCGTGCGCAAGGTCATCGGGCGCCTGCCCGACTACGAGGATCTGCTTACCGGGAACGAGATCTTCAAGCAGCGAACCATCAACATCGGTGTGCTGGACGAAGAGGTCGCGTTCTCCTATGGAGTCTCGGGACCTATCGGACGCGGATCGTCGGTCGACATGGACGTGCGGCGGGACGAGCCATATCTCGTCTACGACCAATTCGACTTCGAGGTATGCAGCGGACGTCACGGCGACTGCTTCGACCGCTTCTGGGTGTTGCTGCACGAGGTCATCGAGTCGGCCAAGATCGTCGAGCAGGCTCTCGCCGGGCTCCCTCCCGGTCCGATCATGGGCAAGGTTCCCCGTGTCGTCGAGGCACCCAAGGGAGAGGTCTACGTTCGTACCGAGAACCCACTGGGTGAGCTCGGCTTCTACCTCGTCTCCGACGGTGGCCGAAGGCCGTACCGGATCAAGATTCGAACACCGTCGTTCTCGAACGTATCGGCGCTGCCTCATGCCCTCGAGAACACGCTCGTCGCGGACATGATCGCGATCCTTGGGCTCCTTCTTCTTCGTTCTGGGGGACGTCGACCGCTGATCGACATCAACCTGACGGACTGGCAGATCCTTGTGGTCAAGCTCTTGATCATCCTGACCGTCGTGCCTGTCGGGGCCCTTGTCGGTGGATACGTCTTGCACAAAGAGATGGCCCACATGCAGCACCGGCTCGGCCCGATGTATGCAGGGGGGTGGCACGGCTGGGCCCAGACGCTGGCCGACGGAATCAAGTTCGCCTACAAGGAAGACATCATTCCTGCCGCTGCGGACAAGCGTGTGTTCTCCCTGGCCCCTGCGGTCATCTTCGTCCCCGTCCTGCTCCTCTATCTGGTGATCCCGATCGACCGGAGCCTCATCGTCGAGGATCTCGACGTCGGTCTGTTCTTCCTGCTTGCGATCGGCTCGGTGGGCTCTATCGGCGTGCTCATGGCGGGTTGGTCGAGCGCAAACAAGTACGCGTTGATCGGTGCGCTTCGCTCGGCAGGCCAGCTCATCGCCTACGAGCTTCCGATCGTGCTCAGCGCAGCGGCGATCGCCATGCTGGCGGGAACGCTTTCGCTGGTCGGCATCGTCGAGGCCCAGGACTGGCCCTTCATCCTGTGGCCCCCGGGTCTCGGGCTTTGCACTGTTCCTCCTGTTCCTTGTCGGGGCCATGGCGGAGATGTCGCTTCCTCCGTTCGACATGCCCGTGGCCGAGTCCGAGCTGATCACCGGCCCTTTTACCGAGTACACGGGAATGCGCTTCATCTTTGGCTTCTTCTTCGCCGGAAACGGCCCACATGATTGCGTTCGCCGCGATCGGCACGACGCTGTTCCTCGGTGGGTACAAGCCGATCGTTCCCTGGGGGCCACTCGACGTCATCCCAGGGATGCTGTGGTTCTTCGTCAAGACCTCGTTCATGGTCTTTCTGCTGTTGTGGGTTCGGTTCTCGTTCCCACGCCTGCGCGAGGACCAGCTGCAGAAGTTTGCGTGGAAGTTCCTTATCCCCCTATCCCTCGTGCTGATCCTGGTGACCGGCGCCTGGATTCTCTACGGCCGATGACGAGTGAGTACTCGAATGGCTCTAGACCGTCGATCAGAGACTCGAGCAAGCTCGCCGACCCGGTTTCGGAATCGGGTTGCTCAAAGGAATGGCGGTGCTGCTCAAGCACCTCGTCAAGCGTAATGATGTCATCCAGTACCCGGAGGTCAAGCAGGATCTCTCTCCGCGCACGCGTGGGGTGATCGCGCTCAAGGAAGAAAACTGCACAGTCTGCATGCTGTGCGCGCGCGAGTGCCCGGACTGGTGCATCTACATCGACTCGCACAAAGAGACTCTGCCTCCCAAACGCGAAGGCGGTCGTCCGCGCAAGCGCAACGTGCTGGATCGCTTTGCGATCGACTACGCGCTCTGCATGTACTGCGGGATCTGCGTCGAGGTCTGTCCGTACGACGCTCTTTTCTGGAGCCGCGAGTTCGAGTACGCCGAGTACGACATTCGTCAGCTGACGCACGAAAAGGAGAAGCTGTCGGATTGGATGTCCACGGTCCTTCCTCCGATCGAGCTCGAGGATGGAGCCGACATCCCGGGTCAGCCCAGCAACGCTCGCCCAGCGGCAAGCGCGGCTCCCACCGCGGCTGCAACGGCTGCGAGTCCGGCGAACGTCACGTCTTCCGCCGCCGAGGCTCGGCCCGAGCAGGCCCAGCCCGCCCCAAAGGAGGGATCGGCTGCGACGACGGCTGCCCGGCCGGCGGAGAGCGCACCCGACGCCCCAACGGGCCCTGCACCCGAGACCGCTAAGGAATCTCCCGGGCTCGCAGAGGAGGTCAAGGAGCAGCAGATGGACTCGGCGGCCGAGCCCACCACCGAGCCCGAGGTGAAGCGGGATTCCGAGGGGAACGTCGAGCAGGAGGGGGCTCAGGCCGAGGTCGAGGCTAAGGCCGAGACCGAGACTCCGAGCGAACCCGAGTCGACAGCCGTCACCCAGACGCCTTCGGCGCCGGCAACCCGCCCCTGCTCCCGCCCGTCCGGCCCCGAAGCTCGAGGATCTCGAAGTTCCCGAGGACGCTTACGGACGAGTGCTCGACGAACAGACCAAGGCGGGCTCGTCGCCGCAGGTCGCCGAGGCGCGGGCCAAGGTCGCCAGGGTCAAAGCAGAGCGCGCGCTGGCCCAAGCCAGGGCCGCCGTCCCCCAGGACGCAGCCCCGACGCCCGAGCCCTCGGGAGCCCCCGAGGCAGCCGAGCCACAGCCCGAGCAGGGCCCCGTCGCGCCGACCGAAGAGGAGAAGTCGGACGAAGAGAAGAAGTCGGAGGCGCCGGCCGAAGAGGAGAAGTCGGAGGCACCCAGTCCTCAGGCCGAGGCCTCCGACGGCGAGGATCCCGAGGCGGTCTTCGAGCGAGTGCTCGAAGAGGAGCGCGCCAAGGGATCGAGCGACGCAGTGGCAACTGCGCGCGCCAAGGCTGCCCGCATGAGAGCAAGAAAAGGAACGAAGGGCCCGAACGACTGATGGCCGACACCTATCTACAGATCATCTTTTGGGCGCTCTTCGTAATGATGGGGATCGCAGGAATCCGGGTTGTCACCACCCGCAACGTCGTGCACGCCGCTCTTTATCTGGTCGCAACCCTGCTCGGCGCAGCGTCCATCTACGTTCTGCTCTACGCCGAATTCGTCGCATGGGTGCAGGTTCTCGTCTACGTGGGCGCGGTTGTCGTTCTCATGCTCTTCGGGCTCATGCTTACGAAAGCACCTATCGGCAGTGCCAACTTCGACAACAACCAGCGTTTGATAGCAGCGATCTGCGCAGGGCTGCTATTCGCCGTGACGAGCTTCATCATGGTGGAGGCGTTCGAAGGCCAGGAGATCGACTTCACGGGCACCGCCGGCACGAAGGTCGAGAATCTTGGTGAAGCCATCTTCTCGATCTACGTGTTGCCGTTCGAGATCGTTTCGTTGCTGCTCCTCGCCGCGCTTGTGGGCGCGGTCGTGATCTCCCGCAGAGACGAAGGGGAGGTGGAGGGCTGATGCCGGTCGCGTACTTTCTCGTGCTGTCGGCTTTTCTCTTTAGCATCGGCGTCTACGGGGTGCTTGCACGCCAGCATGCGGTTCTCGTCCTTCTGAGCGTCGAGCTGATGCTCAACGCGGTGAATATCAACCTGGTCGCTTTCTCCGCAATGCTCGGTGAGGCAGGGCTTCCGGGCCAGGTGTTCGCCTTGTTCGTAATCGCCGTGGCCGCAGCGGAGGTCGGAGTCGGGCTTGCGATTGTGATTCTGATCTATCGAAATCGTCAAAGCGTGGATGTCGAAGAGATGTCCTTGATGAAGTGGTGAGGGCGTGAACGCGCTGTTCCTAGCGGCCGAGACGATCGAGGGAGTCGAGGTGACCCGCTCGGGTCTGTTCCCCGACCTCATGTGGCTCGTACCGCTTCTACCGGCGGTGTCCTTCCTTGTCATCCTCTTCTTCGGCAAGAGACTTCCGGGTAAGGGGCACACAGTCGGCCTCGTAGCGATCACGGTGGCCTTCCTGCTCTCGCTCGCAGGCTTCATCGACCTCGTCACGGGGGCCGGGATTGTCGAGAAGCACTGGGTCTGGTTCGAGCTCGACACTCTCGAGCTGACCTTCGGGATGAATTACGACTTCCTCACGGGATTGATGTTCGTCGTCGTAACGTTCATCTCGCTGCTAGTGCAGATCTACTCGACCGGCTACATGCACGACGACGAGCGTTACACCTGGTTCTACGCAGCTCTGTCGTTGTTCACAGCCTCGATGCTGCTTCTCGTCATCGCCGACAACCTCATGATGATGCTTGTCGGGTGGGAGGGCGTGGGAGTCTGCTCCTACTTCCTGATCGGCCACTACTGGGAGGAGAAGCCGAACTCGTCGGCAGCGATCAAGGCTTTCATCACGACGCGCATAGGAGACGTCGGTTTCCTGTTCGGCATCTTCGCCCTGTTCATCATCGCCGGTACCTTCAACATCACCGAGATCAACCACCTCGCCGAGGAGGGCGAGATCGCGGGAACCAGCCTGACGATTGCAGCGCTGCTGCTGTTCTGCGGGGCGATCGGAAAGTCGGCGCAGTTCCCGCTCCACGTCTGGCTGCCGGACGCGATGGCCGGTCCCACCCCGGTCAGCGCACTGATTCACGCGGCCACCATGGTCGTGGCCGGCATCTACCTGGTGGCTCGGATGTATCCGGTGTTCGAGTTCGCAAACGGAGGGGTGCCGCTGGAAGTCGTTGGAGTGATCGCGGCGATAACCATGCTCATCGCGGCCTTCCTCGCGCTCATCCAGGACGACATCAAGAGGGTGCTCGCCTACTCGACCATCAGTCAGCTCGCGTACATGTTCGCGGGCCTGTCGGTCGGAATGTTCACCGCCGGCATCTTCCATCTTTTCACGCACGCATTCTTCAAGGCGTTGCTCTTCCTGGGAGCGGGATCGGTCATCCACGCGGTTCACTCAAACAACATGAGCGATATGGGTGGCCTTCGGAAGTACATGCCCGCGACGTTCAAGACATACATAATCGGCTCCCTTGCACTTGCCGGCATCTTTCCCCTCGCCGGGTTCTTCTCGAAGGACGAGATCATCGGTGGAGCGTTGCGAGCGGGCATCGATGGAACTCGAACCACGGCCTGGCTGGTTTTCGGCTCGGCCATCCTTACTGCGTTTATCACCGCGCTCTATACGGCCCGCATGTGTTTCAAGACCTTCTGGGGTGAGTACAGAGGACACGGCGAACCCCACGAGAGCCCTAACTCGATGACCAGTCCTCTCTGGACGCTGGCGGGTCTCACGTTGATCGCTGGGTTCCTTGGTTTCCCGGTCATCGGACCGTTCAAGAACTGGATCTTCGCCGAAGGCGAGGTCGCGCATGGCTTCGAGCCGCTCTACAACATCGTGCTTCCGGTCATCACGGTGGGAGGAGCGCTGGTCGCTTTCTTACTCTCGTACAAGTGGTTCTACCGCAACGAGTGGAGGTTCGACTTCCGGAAGAGCTCGTTTGGATGGCTCTACGGTTTCGCCGAGCGGAACTATTACCTCGACGATCTCTACCTGGGTGGGATCGTGAGGCCGATTCAGTATCCACTCGCCGCTGCGGTGTACTGGGCTAACCAGCACATCATCGACGGAATCGTCGACGGCACGGCTCGCGGCACGCTCGGCGCTGCCACTGTGACGTACATGGGCGACCAGAACGTCGTCGATTTCGGTGTCAACAGTGCGGCAGGTCTAACGAACTTCTCGGGCGGGCTGCTCCGCTACATCCAGTCGGGAAACGTCCAGCGCTACGCGGCGGTCCTGTTCGCCGGCGTAGCGATCTTCGTAGCTGTCTTCGCGTTGGTCTAGAAAGGGGTTCGAGGCAATGTCATGGGTTGACGACTGGGGGTTGAGCCTCGCGACGTTCCTGCCCGCGCTGGGTGTGCTGGTCTTGATGTTCCTTCCCAACCGGGAGTTCCTCGTGAAGGTCACGGGCACCGCCTTTGCCGCCCTTGCACTGATCGCGGGCGTCATCTGTGCGGTGCGATTCGACTACGGCGCGAGCGACCAGATACAGCTAGAAGTCAACTCGACATGGATCGAGTCCATAGGTGCTCGCTACCACGTGGGAGTAGACGGCATGTCTCTGCCACTGCTCCTATTGAGCCTCTTGGTGTGCTTCCTTTGCATGATCTACATGTGGTGGCACATACCCGAGCCGGGTAAACCGAAGGCGCTTTTCGCGCTCGTGCTCCTGCTCGAGACCGGAATGAACGGAACCTTCGTCGCCCTCGACCTGATTCTGTTCTTCATCTTCTTCGAGCTCGTGCTTGTGCCGATGTACTTCATGATCGGAATCTGGGGCGGCCCCAACCGGGACTACGCGAGCGTCAAGTTCTTCCTCTACACGTTGTTCGGGTCGATCTTCATGCTGCTGGGCTTCCTCGCACTGTGGATCAACTCGGGGACCGAGACGTTTGACATGATCGCCTTGCAAGAGAGCACGAGCGGCGCGAGTGAGTTGTTCCAGAACCTGGTGTTTCTCGGCTTGTTCCTGGGCTTCGCGATCAAAGTACCCATGTGGCCGTTCCACACGTGGTTGCCCGACGCGCATACAGAGGCCCCCACCGTGGGCTCGGTGCTGCTGGCCGCCGTGCTCCTGAAGATGGGAACCTACGGCTTCATTAGGATCGCGTTGCCGATCCTTCCCGATGCGGCGGTGACGTTCGCACCGATCATTGGCATCCTTGCCGTGATCGGCATCATCTGGGGTTCGCTGTGCTGCTTCGCGCAGACCGACCTCAAGCGTCTCATCGCCTTCTCCTCGGTGGGTCACATGGGCTTTGTGATGCTCGGCATCGCGACCCTTACGGATACGGGAATCAACGGAGCCGTCTTCGGGATGGTGGCTCACGGGCTCATCACGGGGATGCTCTTCTTCCTCGCCGGTTCGATACACGAGCGCTACCACACACGTGAGATCGCCGAGCTGGGAGGAGTGCTCAAGCAGATCCCGCGCTTCGGCACGGTTTTCTCCGTACGCGGCGATCGCATCACTTGGTCTGCCGGGGCTTGCCGGGTTCTGGGGCGAGATGCTCGCCCTTCTTGGTGCCTACCAACCGGCTCCGGGACTCAACGTCGAACTGTTCCGGGTCCTCATGGTTATCGCCGGAATCGGAACCGTGCTCACCGCGGGATACCTCCTGTGGACGGTCCAGAGGGTCAACCTCGGCACGGTGCCCGACAAGTTCGCTGCAGGCAAGGGGATCTTCGACGTCCAGCGTCTCGAGTGGTACGCATGGGCGCCTCTTCTCCTTCTCATTATCGTGGCCGGTTTCTACCCGGCCCTGCTCACGAATGTGACCGCTGATGCCGTTGGTTCTCTGGCCGGGATCTTCGGAGCGTAGGTGAACCCCCTCCTCGCCCAAACCGTGACTCAGCCGGGCGTGGATTGGCACGCGCTCTCTCCAGAGCTCGTGATGGCGAGCGCTGCCTGCATCGTGCTGGTCGCCGACCTGTTCCTTCCGCGGAACTCGCGATGGATTGCAATGCCGCTGTCGGCCGCAGGGATCCTCGGCACGCTGGCCGCCGTGGTGTCGTTGATCGGCACGGAAACGACGACTCTCGCGGGAACCTTCGAGGTCGACACGTTCTCGCTGCTGTTCAAGGCCCTGTTCTGTGTTCTCGGCCTCATCATCCTGGCGATCAGCTTCCACTACTTCCACGCGGGGTCGTATTACCAGGGCGAGTACTACTTCCTGCTGTTGTGCTCGCTCTTCGGCGGCCTCGTCATTGCGAGTGCGCGCGATTTGATCTCGTTGTTCATCGCGCTCGAGCTGATCAGCATCCCCGGCATCGTGATGGTTGCACTCAGGAAGGGTGACGTCAGATCCAACGAGGGGGCCCTGAAGTTCTTCCTCTTCAGCGTGTTGTCCTCGGCGATAATGCTCTACGGCATGTCGCTCGTCTACGGAGTGACCGGCTCGACGCTTCTGACCGAGATCAGTTCGTCGATCGGATCGGCCGACCAACCCATCATCGTTCTCAGCGTGTTCTTCGTCGTGGTTGGCTTCGCCTTCAAGATCTCGGCGGTCCCGTTCCACTTCTGGGCTCCCGACACGTACGAGGGCGCACCCTCACCGGTTGCCGCCTTTCTGTCGACGGCGTCCAAGATCGGGGGCTTCGTCGGGCTGTTGGTCCTCATGTTCAAGGCCTTCCCCACCGTCGCCGACACGTGGGCGCCTGTGTTCGGGGTTCTCGCCGCCCTGACGATGACCGTCGGGAACCTCATCGCACTGAGACAGCAGCACATCATTCGGCTGCTCGCCTACTCGGGGATCGCGCAGTCGGGGTACATCCTCGTATGCCTGGCGCTGATCAGTCCCAACCCCAGTGACCAGGCGGCGAACGAGCAGGCTTTCGCTGCAGCCGTCATCTACCTGGCCATCTACGGGCTCATGGACCTCGGCGCTTTCGCCGCGGCCGTCGCGTTCGCCCGGCGGGGCGGCACGTATTTCATCTCCGACTACTCCGGGTCTGTGGCAACGTAGCCCCGTACTGGCGCTGCTCTTCGGTAGCTTCCTTATCTCGCTCGCCGGGGTGCCACCGATGGCGGGCCTCATTGCCAAGCTGTTCGTTTTCGCCGCGACTATCGAGGCCGAGGTCTACTGGCTCGCGATCGTCATGGGCGTCAACACCGTGATCGCAGCGTGGTACTACCTGGCGGTCATCAAGAAGATGTTCTTCGAGTCTCCGGAGATCGACGAGCCCGTGGAGGTTCCGTACCTCATGACGGCGGCCATGGGGCTGGCGGCTGCGGTGCTCGTTGGCCTGCTCATCTATCCGGCCGTTGCTGACCGACCTGGCCGACAGCTCGATCTTCTAACGGGACGCTGCGACAAGCTCGCCGCGCGCCCACACCCCGTTCGTCACGCGTTTGCCTCCCGGCACCTCCTCGTCCGGCCACACGATTGCGTTCGATACATACGAGCCCTCGTGCAGCGCGGCCCCGGCGAGAAGGATCGCCCCCGGGCCGATCGATTCTTCGTCGGCGGCGACGTCGGGCCCGAGATAGGCGCGGCCGCCCTCGACCTCGACGAGGTCTCCCGGAGGCGGACGCGGCGTGACGGGACCGCGACCCTCGAGGAGGTCGAGTGATGCCTCGAGGTAGCGCGCGACCGTTCCGACATCGCGCGCGTATCCGCTTGACTCATGGACGTGGACTTCTCCGCTTTCAACAAGCGGGCGAAGTAGCGATTCCGCGAAACCTGCTGGGCGCGTGTCGGGCAGCATTGCGAGAGTCTGGCCTTCGAAGGCAGCAATCCCCAGGTATCTTGCCCCCGCCGCGTTGGGATCGGATCGCCGGTCGATGAATCCGGTCGCTCTGCCATCATCGACGAGGAGGTCGGCCCCGATGTCGACGCCATGGACCGCGATGGTCGCCAACGCGCCCGCTCGACGGTGTTGGGCTAGAAGGCGCGCCGAGGAGATATCGGTCAAGGCATCGCCGTTGCAGACCAGCGCGGTGTTCGGGATGCGTTCTCGGAGGGCTGCAAGCGTGCCGCCCGTCCCCCAGGGCTCGTCTCCCTCCTCGAGAGTCTCGAACTCGCCGTAGGGGGCCAATGCGCCGAACACCACCTCGCTCGAGTAGCTGGCGTTGACGACCACGTCGCTTGTGGCCTCGAGAAGGTTGCACAGGCCCCAGGCCCCCAGGGGAAGGTCGAGCAGGGGGAGAGCTGGCTTGGGTATCGAATCGGTAAGCGGGCGCAGTCTTTCGCCGAGACCGGCGGCAAGCAGAATCCCCGTCGCGGACACGACCCGACGCTAGCGCATCCCGTCGCCGAGCCTCCGGCACTCCCCACAAACGCCGCCTTCGACCGAGGAGCCGCCTACGGGGTACGCCCGCTGCACCTGGCGAGCGCACGGGGGAGGGGTTTTGGTATTGGAGGGCGAAACTTGGGAAAGGATGCGCCATAGGGTTGTTGGGGGGCTCCGCCCGGCATCGGGCGTTTCTTGTGTTTAGGCAGCGACAACCGCGGCAAGTGGGGTTAATAGGGCAGTGAAAACAAGCGCACGTATCGTCATCGGGCTCGTTCTCGTCATGTTCGGCTCGATACTTCTGCCGCGCCCCGCCTCGAGGGTGGTCGCGCCGGACGCCCAGGCGGCCCTTGCGCAGATCGATCTCCCGATTCCGACCCCCTCGATCTCGCTTCCGCCGATTCTGCCGAAGCCCGACCCCGAGCCAGAGCCCGATCCCGACCCGCTTCCCGATCCGGGTGGCGGTGGCGGAGGAGGCGGTGGCACCGGTGGCGGTGGCGGAGGAGGCGGTGGCACCGATTCCGGCGGCGGCGGAGGCGCGGGCGGAGGAGCCAAACCTGGCGGCACCAGCCCCAACAGACCTGGTGCAGGTAACGGGGCCGGAGGCGGCCACACCACTGTTCCCATCCCGCCACCCACCAAGGGCACTTACGTCCCGGCCGGCGGGTCCTACACGACCGACAACCTCGTGGCGGTTGCAAATGAGCTTCGAGCTCTCGGTGTGCCCCTCGAGAGAATCGTGCATGAGGTCTACGCTCCTTTCATCATCGGAGGCAAGGCCGCGTGGACCGACACTTGGGGCGCGCCGCGCTACGGACCAGGCCCTATCGTTCGCACGCACGAGGGCCAGGACGTCTTTTGCAGTTACGGCGACCCCGTGCTCGCAACCGAGACCGGTACCGTCAACTACGGCGATGGAGGGCTCGGCGGAATGGTCGCCCGGCTCTTCCGCTCGGACGGCAGCTACTGGTACTTCGCCCACCTGAGTGATTTCAACAATGAGGAGTTCCCATCTGGCAGCACGGTGGAGGCCGGCGACATCATCGGATATTGCGGCAACACGGGAAACGCCGTTAGCACACCCAGCCATGTGCATTTCGGTTTCTACGACAGTTCGGGCAACGCCCGTAACCCGCATTCAACTCTTATCAAGTGGCTCAACCAGGCCGAGCGACGAGCGGGAAGCTCCGTCACAAAGGCGCAGGACCAGCGCGTAAGAGAGATCGAGAGTCTGACGCTCGCCCGGCGCTTCGGCGACAGCTTCATGCCCGACCTTTCCACCCTCGAGGACGGCTCGGGGGCCCTCCTTGGATCAACCGGCTCGCCTTCGACGGGCGCGTTCGGTGTGGCGCAGAGTGCGCTGATGGCGGCTCTATCGAACAACCTCTATGCGGGAGGGTTCGACCCCTACGCGGCGGACCTCGGTACGACCGACGAGGAGTTCGATGACCCATCTGATGCAAGCAACCAGCTCGATGCCATCCTCGAAGAAGCCGGTGCCTCTAGGGACGCGAGGGCGAGCAACTAGGGAACCGTACCGACCGGTCGACCCGTTATTCTCACTGGGCGCAGCGTCTGAATGGCTGCGCGAATTCATCGGCGGGATGCCCGAGCGGCCAAAGGGAGCGGCCTGTAAAGTCGTCGGCTCAGCCTACGGAGGTTCGAATCCTCCTCCCGCCACCACAACAAGACCCCGGCGCCGGGGTCTTTGTAGCTGCTGGGTCGGTGAACACTTGTGGGATGCTCGCTCCCCGAACGCGATAGAGGTTCTTGATGCACGGATCCGAGTTGTTGTTCCTGGTGTTGATGGTGGCGACCGCCGCGCTCAGCGTCCTAGCGGGGGCCATCGGCGTGCCGTATCCAATCCTGCTCGTGATCGGCGGACTGGCGCTGGGGTTCGTTCCCGGTCTTCCCGATATCGAGTTACCGCCCGAGATCGTTCTCGTTCTTTTCCTGCCGCCTCTCCTGTATCACGCAGCCTTCTTTTCTTCTCACCGCGACCTCAGGGCAAATGCTCGTGCGATTTCCATGCTCGCCGTCGGGCTTGTTCTGGCAACGTTGGTCGTCGTCGCCACGATCGGGCATGTTGCCGGGGGACTTACCTGGGCGGCGGCCTTTGTACTCGGCGCGATCGTCTCACCCACCGATCCTTTGGCCGCAACGACAATCGCAAGGCGAACCGGACTGCCGCGTCGCCTGGTCACCGTGCTCGAGGGTGAGAGTCTCGTAAACGATGCGACCGCGCTCGTCGCCTACCGAATCGCATTGAGCGTCGTTGCCGGTGGGACGTTCGTCTACTGGCAGGCCGGACTGCGTTTTGTGGCCAGCGTGGGCGGTGGCGTTGTTGTGGGACTCGTCGTGGGCTGGGCGATTACGTGGATCCGCAAACAGCTGGACGATCCACCCGTTGAGATCGTGGTCACTCTCGTCACCGGCTATGTCGCCTACTTGCCTGCCGAGCAACTCGGCGTCTCCGGAGTGCTTGCCGCGGTGACCGCCGGACTCTATGTGGGCTGGCACGCACCCGCGGTTGCATCCGCGGAGACACGATTGCTTGGGTTCTCGTTCTGGGAGGTGTTCGTCTATCTTCTCAACGCCGCTCTCTTCATACTGATTGGTTTGCAGCTTCCACCCATCCTCGGCGCGGTGACCGACGACTATGGGGTTGGCACGCTGATCGGACTCGCGGCTCTCGTAACCGGCGCCGTGATCGCGGTTCGAATCGTGTGGATGTTTACGGTCCCTTACCTGATCAGAGTGCTGGATCGTCGAACCAGTCAGGTCGCTCGCAGGGTCGGCCCCGGCGAGCGATTCGTTGTCGGCTGGAGCGGAATGCGCGGGGCCGTGTCGCTGGCCGCGGCCCTGGCGTTACCGATCGAAGGCGCCGGTGAAGAAGGTTTTCCCGACCGGGACCTGATCATCTTTCTCGCTTTCATCGTGATCCTCGTCACTCTCGTCGTTCAAGGACTCTCGCTTCCTCTCGTGATCCGCCGGTTCGTGAAGAGCGACCAAGACGATGAGGATTCACGAGAAGAACTGCAAGCGCGCGTCGGGGCAGCAAAAGCGGCACTGGCAAGACTCGATGAACTCGCGGAAGAAGACTGGACCAGGTCGGACACGATCGAGCGAATGCGAGGCTTATACGAGTACAGGGCTAAGAGGTTTGCCGCTCAGGGTGGCATGGTCGAGGACGATGGATACGAGGACCGAACACAGGCGTACCAACGACTGACGCACGAGCTGCTAGCGGCTCAGCGTGAGGCCCTCGTCCGGCTGCGCAATGAGGGCGTGATCAGCAGCGAGGTCATGCGACGGGTGGAACGCGATCTCGACCTGGAGGAATCCCGACTCGAGATCTAGAGACTTGCCCGCCCCTAGAACGGGGTGCCGAAGCCTAGACCTGTCGCACGAGCTGCGGCAGGACCTCGGCTAGGGGCGCGTTGACGACGGCTGCATGCCGGTCGAAGGGTGTGGGCTCAGCGTTGACGATCACCACCCGGCCCCCGTTCTCCAGGGTCCGAGCCGGGAGGTATGCAACGGGATAGACCCCGAGCGAAGTGCCGAGCGCCAGGAAGAGGTCACTTCTCCCGGCCTCTTCGGACGCACGTTCGAGATCTTCCGGATCGAGACTTTGGCCGAAAGAGATGGTCGCGGACTTGAGGATTCCGCCACAGGCACGGCACGGCGGATCGGCTTCTCCGGCGCGCACACGGTCGAGTGCCAGCTGCATTGGAGCTCGGTCGTCGCACTGCATGCACATGACTTCCCTGATGGTTCCGTGTATCTCGATGAGGATGTCCTCAGAGGTACCTGCGAGCTGGTGCAGTCCGTCGATGTTCTGTGTGACGAGAGTGTGAAGGTGGCCTTTTCGCTCGAGATCGGCGAGGGCTCGATGTGCAGAGTTCGGTTTGGCCTTCCAGGCAGGATGCTCCAGACGTTTCTTCCACACGAGCGCACGCACTTCTGCATCGTCCATGTAGTGCTGGATGTGCGACAGGCGTTCGGCCTCGGGATCCTTGGTCCAGACACCGTTCGGCCCCCGGAAATCGGGAATGCCCGAGTCCGTTGAGATGCCCGCTCCCGTCAGGACCGTTACACGCTGTGCCTGCCTGATCCAGGTAGCGATCTTCGGCAGTTCGACCGTGGTCCTCATGCGCCAGCTTTCATGACCTCTCTTTACCCCAGCCGGGTGGTTTATGGCGACGTGGCTCCTCAGAGGGGGCAAGATGGGACGATGCCGTTGACCGTGCAGAGCACCGAGTTCGACCATAGACAGCGTGCTTTCTTGGAGCGCATGCAGGGGCGTGGGCTGGAGGCGCTAGAGAGCGGAACGATCGTGGTTATCCCATCGATCAGCTTCGACGACTCAGAGCTTCGGAAGATCGTTGGGATCAACCACTACGAAGAACGCATGCTCTTCGTCCTTCTCTGGCTGCACAATCCTGACTTGCGCATCGTCTACGTGACCTCGGAGCCTGTTGACGAAGCAATTGTGGACTACTACCTCTCCTTTCTCGATAAACCCGAGGATGCTCGAGAACGATTGCAACTGCTTCACCTGGGCGATCCGAGACCACGCGCTCTGTCGGCCAAGCTGTTGGAGGACGACACTCTCCTGGAGGAGCTCAAAGGGGCTATCAAGAGCCGCGAGGATGCCTACATCCTGACGTTCAACGTCAGCCCGTGGGAGCGCGCGATATCGGAGCGAATACAAGCTCCGCTCTACGGTCCATCTCCCGAAGCGGCTGCCCTGGGATCGAAGAGCGGATCGAGACACATCGCCCGTGAAGCGAACGTTCCAGTACTTCCGGGCCACGAGGATCTTTTCTCTGTGGCCGAGCTCGAAGAGGCGATCCATGACCTCCGCAGCGCCTTGCCTGAGCTCGAAACCGTCGTACTCAAGCTGAACAATGGATTCTCAGGGCAGGGGAACGCCGTGATCGAGTTGGCCGACCTCCATTCGTCATTGCCTGCGACGCCCACAGTGTTCTGTGCTGCGGATGAAACCTGGTCCACCTACTCGAGCAAGGTCGCCTCCGAGGGGGCAGTTGTCGAACAGCTCGTTCGGCATCGCAAGCTCATCTCACCTAGCGTGCAACTTCGGGTGGTTCCTGGAGGGGGTGTGGAGATCGTTTCCACTCACGATCAGATTCTGGGGGGACCGGACGATCAGGTCTATATGGGATGCCGCTTCCCAGCGCAGCCCGAGTATCGCAAGGTGATCATGAAGCACGGGCTGGCTGTGGCCAAGGTATTGGCCTCTGTCGGCGTGATCGGATCCTTTGGAATCGACTTCGTCGGCTTGCCGGGTGCCGGTGGGCACGTTCTGAATCTTGGTGAGATCAATCTGAGGATGGGAGGGACAACCCATCCTTTTCTGATGGCGCGCATGGTCACGGGCGGCCGGCTTGATGAGAACACCGGCGAGCTGGTTGCAAGCGGACAACCGAAAAGTTATCTGGCGTCGGACAATCTCAAGTCCGAGAACTACCGGTGCCTCACTCCAAGGCTAGCGATCGATGCACTCGAGCGAAAGGGCATCGCTTTTAACCGTGCCAGAGGTACGGGAGCGACGCTGCATCTTCTGGGGGCATTGCAAGCCTTCGGGAAGCTCGGTGCAGTTTGCATCTCGAACTCTCCCGAGGAAGCCGCCACTCTCTACGGCGAGGTGACATCGGCTCTGGATGAAGCAGCTCAGCTTTCCGCTCGGAACTGACGTTCGAGTCGCGAGATCTGATCGTTCACGAAATCGTGGTCGATCGCCTCTTTCGTGCCTGCGGTTATGCCCCGTCCGTTGGTCCAGTTGCGGCCATCGCGCGAATCCGCGCCCCATTTGAAAGCGCAAGCTCCGAGAATGAGCACCCCCACGAACATCAGGGCGAACCCCGCCCACCCGCCAACTTCTGCGATCACCCAGATGAAGAGCAGGTCCAGCCCCAGCACACCAAAGAAACGCGATCGGGAGAGCTCGGTCACTCCTACCTCCGCGGCGGCTACGTGCCCCCAGTCTGCGCCCGAGCCTCCATTTCGGCAAACCCCTGTTAAGGGGGATCCATCGTGGGTCCGGTTCCTGCGAGGGACCGTGGCTCGGCGGCCGGTCCACCTTCACAGCAACGGCAAGTCCCGGGATACTTTCGGCGTGGTCTGGCTCAAGTGGGTCGTCGTCGCACTGGCACTGATGGATGCCGGCTACATGACTGCTGATGGAATCCGCGCCCTGACGTCAGGTGATTACTTCACGCCCAGTTCTGGAGAGCATGCTGGTGAACTCGGCCCTTGGGCCAGGGTCGTTGAATCGTTTGGTATTGCTCCACGTTCCTCGCCGATGAAAGCCTTCTTCGTCATTTATGGCCTGATTTGGAGTGCGTTCACTGTGGCTTTTGCTCTAGAGCAGTCGTGGAGCTGGCTACCAATGTTGGTGTTCGCGATCGGATCTATTTGGTATCTCACGATTGGAACGATCGTGAGTGTCGGCGTTTCGATCCTGCTTTTCGTTCCGGCAGTACGGGATCTCTACAGGTCCTAACGGGCCCGGCCATTTCCTGGACTTAGGTCTCCAACAGGCCTCGGCTCCTAGTAGCGGAGGGTGGCTGCCGCGGACGCATGGTCGCCGATCATGATGTCGGGGTCGAGCACGATGACCGTCCCGTGACTTGTCAAAGTCCGGCGCGAGGCAAGGTCCAACAGATCGTCCAAGTTCGGTTCCTCCTGAGTGATCTCGGCGATCGTCACTTCGCGGGATGCAGGGTCCAGCCGTCCCCAAGCCGACGCGCCTCGCTTCACCAACAAGGTGTCGACGCGACCGACATCGGCTGCATCGACGACCTCCGGGAGGCGCGCGGTCGCAAGGCCGCGGGCGGCAAGCTCGTGGAATCGGGAGCGCGCATCGTCAACCTTGGCTTTCCTCCGAGCTTCGAAGATCGGTTTTGCTTGCTGGTGAAGATCCTCGGCTCGTAGCTCGTCGGGGTTTCCCTCGATCGATGCGCTTGTCAGTCGGTCGTACTTGCTAACGCCTCGATAGATGGCCGAGACGTAGTCAACGGCGGCAAGGATCAGCGGCGGAGACCCGAGATCGTGGAGGCGTCTGTGCAGGGCAGCATCGACCTGGTGCAGAAATGCCGCAACGTAGGTCTTCTCCCTGACGTCGCTCTCACCATGGCCGTGGAACCCGTGCCTGCGGTCCCCTCGGCCTGCGGAAGGCGTGCGCGGGACTGCTCGCCCCGGACCGGTGATGGGATGGTTCAACGTTTCAGGTTTCTGCAGGTCGTCGTAGCGCATGGACTCGGCCAGACTCCGCGGCATCCTCAGATCGCTGATGTCGATTTCTTCGATGGCTTGATTGGTGCACAGGAATAACCGGATCGAGTTCCTGCTGACCGCGAGAAGAGCGTGCCGTTCTTCGGTTTCGAGTCCTTCGAGAAGCGGAACGACATAGGGTGCGTTGGCAACCCGGACGCTTTCGGTCGGCTCGAAGTGGAGCCTGACAGTCTCCAAGCGGGAGTCCGATCGAAAGAGTCCAAGTCCCTTCTCCTGATGAAGCCAGAACTGCTCGTCATCGAGCAGGTCACGCAGAGGTGAGATCAATGCGTGAACGTCCATGCGACGAAGACCACGCTTCTCCAGTTTCCTCGTTGTCTCATTGAGGGCGGAGCGAAAGCGGAGCGAGTTTTGTTCCGAGCGATACGCCTTGGGCTCGGTTGAGATGTAGATGGAGACGACCGTGTCGTGATCCTCGGAGAGCAACGCTCGAATGTCCTCACGAGTCAAGTGCATGAGGTTCGACGCCTCCTTCAGGCTTGGATTTCCGTCCTCATCCGCCGCATTTCATCCTTGTTTTCGCTCTTCCCAGCTTTGTCCAGATGAATCGAAAACGGCCTTGCTCGGATTATGGATTAGGCGAGACTCCAGTGGGAAACCGTTGTCTACTCGAAGGAAGGACAATGGCCATGCCTCCAGCAGCCGTTCTGGATGTCGACGGCACCTTGGTCGATACCAACTACCAGCACGTTATCGCGTGGTGCCGGGCTCTGCGGATCCATGCCGTGATTCGCCCGGTATGGCGCATCCATCGCCACCTCGGCATGGGTGGAGACCAGCTCGTGCGAGCAGTCGCCGGAGACGAGGTCGAGGACCAGCTCGGTGACGACATTCGAGCGGCCGAGAAGACGCTCTACGCGGAGCTCATCGACGAGGTAGAGCTAATGGATGGCGCTCGAGAACTGATCGAGTTCCTAAAGGAACGGGATCACAAGGTCGTCCTCGCCAGCTCTGCCAAGCAGGAGGAGTTGGACCACTATCTCGACATGCTCGAGGCACGCGGCCTGTCGGACGCATGGACGAGCTCCGCCGACGTCGAATCGACGAAGCCGGCCCCCGATCTCGTCGTGGCCGCTATGAAGAAAGTCGAGGCAGAAATTGCCGTCATGGTGGGCGACTCGACGTTCGACTGCGAGGCTGCGGAGCGTGCGGGCGTCCCGACGATTGGCGTCCTGACCGGCGGGTTCTCCGAAGCCGAGCTGCGGGACGCGGGCGCTGTGGCGGTCTTTGAATCGCTCGGCGAACTGATGGACGGTTTCGAAGCGACTCCTCTAGGCCGCCTCTAGGCAATCGAGCACTCCTTATCCTGGGTGCTTGCGTAGGTGCAGCGATCTCAGGGTTTCTGGTACACGACTGACAACACCGATGAATCGCCGGCCACCCCGGCCCGCGGAATCGTTGATTCTCTACACGTGGAGGAACCGGACCTCTTGTGAGTTAATGGGCGAACGGCCCTTCGATCGAATGGAAGCCAGGAGGAAATTCGATGGACATGGAAGTCACCGCGTGGATGTCGATGTACCACGCTATGAACGCGCAGCAAGATCGAAGGCCCTTCTCGAAGGCAACACTGCGACGCATCGCCGCCTTTGCGCGCCCACATCGCCGGAAGCTGGTCGCGTTCCTCCTTCTTAGCGTTGTCACGGCGTTTCTTGCTGTAGCAACTCCAGTCCTCGCGGGCCAAGTTGTGAACGCGATCGTTGAGGGAGCCGAGCAGAATGTCGTAATTCGTCTTGCCATACTGATCGCCGTCATCGCAGTTGCCGAAGCCGGGATTGGGCTGCTCGCTCGGTGGCTTTCAGCGACCATTGGCGAGGGATTGATCCTCGATCTGCGCACGGCGGTGTTCGATCACGTACAGCGGATGCCAATCGCCTTCTTCACACGCACGCGAACTGGAGCGCTGGTCAGCCGCCTGAACAACGACGTCATCGGCGCGCAACGAGCGTTCAGCGACACTCTCTCGGGAGTTGTAGGGAACGTGGTGATGCTCGTGCTCACCCTCATAGTGATGGTCGGAATCTCGTGGCAGGTCACGCTGCTCGCTCTCCTGTTGTTGCCCGTGTTCGTGCTCCCTGCCAGGCGCATGGGCTCCCGCCTGGCTCGACTCGAGCGAGAGGCCGCCAACCACAATGCCGTGATGAGTACTCAGGCTACCGAGCGTTTCTCTGCTCCGGGCGCGACGTTAGTCAAGCTCTTTGGCCGTCCCGCAGTCGAGTCGGCCGAGTTCGCCGAACGTGCCGGACGGGTCCGGAATATCGGAGTGAGTACGGCGATGGTGCAATGGATTTTCGTCACGGCGCTCACCTTGGTCTCTGCTCTGGCCCTCGCTCTTGTCTACGGGCTCGGTGGTTTCTATGCGCTGCGGGGGGATCTGGAACCGGGCGCGGTGGTCTCGCTGGCCCTGCTGTTGACTCGCCTCTACGCTCCGCTGACCGCACTTGCGAGCGCCCGCGTCGAGGTGATGAGCGCGTTGGTGAGCTTCGAGCGAGTGTTCGAAGTGCTGGATCTCAAGCCACTCATCGTTGAAAAGCCGGACGCAGTAAGGGTGCCCGATGGTCCGGTTTCCGTGCGCTTCGAGAACGTTCGATTCGGATACCCGTCTGCCGACAAAGTCTCGCTTGCCTCACTCGAGGAGGTTGCGCTTCTGGACAAGCGCGGAGGAGTCGAGGTGCTTCATGACATCTCATTTAGCGTGGAACCCGATCAGATTGTGGCTTTGGTCGGCTCCTCGGGAGCGGGGAAGTCGACGATTGCGCAGTTGGTGCCGCGGCTCTACGACGTCGAAGGTGGGGCCGTGAGGTTATCCGGCGTCGATGTCCGCGACCTCACCAGCGAATCGCTGCGCGAGACGCTCGGAATGGTCACCCAGGATGGTCACCTGTTCCACGATTCGGTGCGCGCCAACCTGTTGCTAGCGTGTCCCGAGGCGACGGAGGACGAACTATGGGATGCCGTAAGACGCGCGCGCCTCGAGTCAGTCGTTCGCACACTGCCGGATGGCTTGGACACGATAGTTGGAGAGCGCGGATACCGGCTTTCGGGCGGTGAGCGTCAACGCTTGACCATCGCGCGTCTGTTGCTCGCTCGACCACGCGTGGTGATCCTCGACGAGGCCACCGCGCACCTCGACTCGACGTCGGAGGCTGCGGTTCAAGCTGCCCTGGGAGAAGCACTCGCAGGAAGAACAGCGGTGGTCATCGCACACCGGCTCTCCACCATTCGGGCTGCCGACCTCATCTTGGTTGTCGAGGAGGGCCAGATCGTGGAGCGCGGAACCCATCTCGAGCTGCTGGGGGCCGGGGGTCGCTACGAGGAGCTCTACCGCACGCAGTTCGACGAGGCGCCCGTCGAGGAGGCGGTCCCATGAATTGCTCGTCGAAATAGTGGTTGGCTCACCGGGTTGAAGAAAGAAACCCTCAATCCTCGTCTCGTTCGATCGAGAGACGTTCCCGAAATGGAGTGAGTCCCATCGCCGACGTTCGAGAGATACTGGAACGCTTTGATGCCGTGGCCACCGTTGGTGCATCCACGGACCTCGACAAACCCGCCGGGGGTGTACCCCAGCGCCTGAAAGCGATCGGGTTCCGCGTCATTCCCGTTAACCCCAACACGGTGGAGATCCTCGGAGAAAAATCCTTCGCAAACCTTCTCGACGTCGACGAGCCGGTCGACATCGTGCAGGTTTTCCGACCCGCGCAAGAAGCTCCGGAGATCGCCCGTCAAGCCGTCGAGGTGGGGGCCAAGGTCCTGTGGCTTCAACTTGGGATCACATCGGACGAGGCTCGCAGGATCGCTGAGGAGGCGGGCATCGAGTTCATCGAGGACCGCTGCATGGCCCAGGAGACGCGGCGTCTGGGAATTCGCAAGGAATCGAACGAGTCGAGGACCGGCCGAGTCAGATAACCGGCCGGTCCTCGCGGAACCGTCATTGTCAAACCCTTCGGTGTTGGATCCAGTCGTCGCCGTCACGACTGTCAGTTCCCAGACCTGCGGCCAGGGAGTCGAGCAACCCGAAGGCCGCTGCGATTACGAGAAATTCCACGTTTTTCGCCTCCTCTGTCTCTGTAAGGGTCTAAGATGCTGTTGCTCCTTACAGTAGTCGGGATGTGGTAAGGAGTCAAGTAGATTTTGACCATTACTCAGAGTCGAATGCGGTCACCGCACTGCGACGGATCGCTAGGGAGGTCGAGTTGGAGGAAAGACGGGTATCGGAGTGGCTCGTCGCCTATCAAAAGGCGTGGCAAAGCTACGATCCCGCGACCATCGGTGACCTCTTCAGTGAGGAGGTTTCCTACCGGTATCACCCCTATGACGAGCCGATACGAGGGCGTGAGGCGGTCGTCGCGTCCTGGCTCGAAGACCGGGACGCTGAGGGCACCTACGAAGGCGTTTACGAGCCTCTCGTGGTTTCCGGCGACCTGGCAATCGCAACCGGCACCAGCACCTATCAAGGACGGGGATGGGGCCAGGATCTACGACAACTGCTTCATCCTGCGATTCGACGACGATGGCCGCTGCTCGGAGTTCACCGAGTGGTACATGCGGAGGTCCGACTCGTCAGGGTGATCATTGCTCCCGCGCACCTGGTCAGGCCGGAGGACGGTCGCCGATCCAGTAGCGAGGGCCGGGACCCAGCCCGGCCGCTCGGTCGTTGGGGTTCGAGAGCCGGCAGCGGTCGAGAGAGAGGCAGCCGCAGCCGATGCACTCCGTCAGGCCGGCGCGGAGGCGCTCGAGCTCTGCGATCCGTTCGTCCACCCGCGCAGTCCAGTTGCTCGACAGACGCGCCCAGTCGCCCCGACTCGGGACTCGACCTGGAGGGAGCTTGGTGAGCTCCGTCCCGATCTCTTCGAGCGTCAGCCCGATGCGTTGGGCGAACACGATGAAGGCGATCCGCCGAAGGACGGATCGGGGAAAGCGACGGTGACCCGAGCCCGCCCGCTCGGATGCGATCAGACCGCGCTCCTCGTAGTAGCGCAGGGCAGAGGAGGCGACCCCGCTGCGGCGTGAAACCTCTCCGATGGTCATCAAGAACGGCACCGGAGAAGCGAAACACGTCATGGGCTTGACTTCAAGTTCACTTTAACTTATAGGCTCGAGATTCGCTCCACCCACAGTCAAAAGGAGATTCCGATGACCGAACCACAGACGGCAAGCGAGCGGATTACTGCGGAGGTCACGTCATGGCCGGGCGTCGAGGCGGGCCCCGGTAGCCGCGGCGAGTTCGCCTTCAAAGTCGGCCGCCGAGAGATCGGCCACCTCCACGGCGATTTCGTAGCCCACTTCTTCTTCCCGAAGGAGGTGGGACTGTCGTTGAGGGAGCAGGGCCGGGTCGTCGATCACCCAGTGTTCCCCGGGAAGCCGGGTCCAGCGGCGCGCGGGATCGAGAGTGCGGACGACGTCCTAGACGTCATCGCCCTGCTGCGACTCAATTACGACCGGGTCGTGTCTCGCACCGACCATCTGTCCGAGGTGGACCGAGTCTGACGGCGTTTTCGTCACCGTTGTAGGTAACGACAACCTCGACTCGGGGCTTCGACGGATGAGTCCTCATCAGTCCCCCGGTGCGGCATGTACGCTCCGTGGGGAGGGGATATGCGATGGCTGGCTCTGCCCCGCGCATTTCTCACCTAATATCCTCGTTCGTGAAATACGGCTCCCTCCGCTTCGTTGGGATTAGGGGCCTCACATTTTTCTGGGGAGCGGAGCAAGGAAATCTCTGGGGGCCGATGAGTTTTGTTTGGCTCGGCAGTCTTTACAGAAGATCACGCTAAGAGAAAGGGAAGGCCATTGACCGACATGATTCGTACCAAGGGTCTGGTTAAGAAGTACGGCGACGTCATCGCCCTCGACGGTCTCGATCTGAACGTTCCGAAGGGAACGGTTCTGGGACTGCTGGGCCCTAACGGCGCCGGAAAGACGACTGCTGTCAGGATCCTCACCACGCTGCTGATTCCGGATGAGGGCGAGGTCGAGGTCGCAGGACTCGATGTTCTCGCCCAGCCGGATGGGGTTCGTAAACGTATCGGGCTCAGTGGGCAAAACGCGGCGGTCGACGAGCACCTGACCGGTTTCGAGAACCTCGACATGGTTGGACGTCTCTACCATCTCGGAAAGAAACCATCCCGGGAGCGGGCGCGGGCGTTGCTGGATCGATTCGATCTGGAGGACGCTGCCGATCGCCCCGCGAAGACCTACTCCGGAGGCATGCGGCGTCGCCTCGACCTCGCCGCAGCCCTCGTCGCAAAGCCCGAGGTCATCTTCCTCGACGAGCCGACGACCGGACTCGACCCTCGTAGTCGCGTTCAGATGTGGGGGACGATCCAGGAGCTCGTGCGAGGTGGATCGACGGTTCTGCTCACGACCCAGTACATGGAGGAGGCCGAGCGGCTGGCCGATGACATCGTCGTCATTGACCGAGGTCACAAGATCGCTCACGGAACCGCCGACGAGTTGAAGGCCCAGATGGGCGGAGAGCGGGTCGAGACCGTGCTCGCGAGCTCCGACGACATGGCACCTGCGCACACGATTCTCGCCAACTTCTGCGCAGGCGACGAGATTCAGGTCGACGAGCAGACCCGCAAGCTGACGGTGGCGGTCACCGGCGGCGTGGACGTTCTCAGGCAGATCCTGCAGAGGCTGGCCGACGCGAATATCGCGGTCGCCGACATTGGACTACGACGCCCCACGCTCGACGACGTGTTCCTGTCGCTTACCGGACACGTGGCCGAGGAGGTCGCAGAGAACGGCGAAGCGAAGGATCGCGGGCCGACCGCAAAGAGACGAGAGAGAAGGAGGCCGTTCGATGAACCAAATCGCACTCGCCTTCGCCGACAGCGGAGTGGTTGCGAAGCGCAACCTGATCAAGATCAAGCGGATCCCCGAGCTCCTGATCTGGACTCTCATGTCCCCGATCATGTTCGTCTTGCTCTTCGGCTACGTGTTCGGCGGCTCGATCGCAATCGGCGGGACGTCCTATCGTGAGTATCTGATTGCGGGAGTCTTCGTCCAGACGGTGATCTTCGGCTCGACCTACACGGGAGCCGGGCTCGCCGAGGACATGACCAAGGGCATCATCGATCGCTTCAGGTCGTTGCCAATGTCACGCACCGCCGTCCTCGCGGGTCGTACGGGAAGCGATATCGCCTACAACTCCGCATCGATTTTCGTTATGTCCTTGACCGGCTTGGTCGTGGGCTGGCGGATCCGGACGGACGCGCTCGACGCCATCGGCGGCTTCGTGCTCCTGTTGGTCTTTGCCTACGCGTTCTCGTGGATCATGGCCTACTTCGGACTGAAGGTGTCGAGCGTTGAGGTCATCAACAACGCCTCGTTCATGTTCATCTTTCCGCTGACGTTCATCGCCAACACGTTCGTAGACATCAACACCTTGCCACCCGTACTCCAGACGTTCGCAGAGTGGAACCCAATCTCGGCCGTGGCTCAAGCGGTGCGAGAGGCATTCGGGAACACGGGGAACATTCCGGTCCCCGATGTCTGGTCGTTGCAGAACCCGGTCGTGTACTCGGTCATCTGGATCGTTATCATCCTGGCGATCTTCGTGCCGCTATCGACACGGCAGTACAAGCGAGCGGCGAGCCGCTAGCGACAACCTCTCCGGGACGGACGGCGCGGTCATGCAGGCCGCGCCGTCCGCCCGGCGCACCCTCTAGTCCTCTTCGAGCTCCCTAGATGCTGTAGTGGATGCCTCGGCTCGATTGTGAATATGCGGTTGAATCCTAGGCCCTGTGGGCCTGTGTCGTTTGGTCCACATCCGGGTGTGCCCACAACCGGATGACCCGTTGAGTCATTTTCGGCACTAGGCAGATGCGACTTAATACCGTAA
>CAVUZZ010000003.1:0-1891812 GCA_963746135.1 uncultured Actinomycetes bacterium | reverse complement strand
CTGCCCAAGAACCCAGTCATAGCAAGGGTTCTGGCGTCCAGGTGGCCATTCGGACGGAGCGCGTCGACACTGCGTCGGCGCACGATGATCGCGAGGAGCCGAGGCCGCTACCAATTGGTAACGGTCCAAAGAACGAAGCCCAGCTTGACGAGGCGTCAAAGCGCTTCCGGCTGCAACCGCTCAACCTCGCGGCGCTTATGGCGGCCGACCCGGAGCCGCCCGAGTTCATCCACGAGCCCTACCTGCCCGAGGGCAGGCGCGTGTTGGCGTTCGGCGCGGCCGAGTCCGGTAAGTCGATATGGGCCGCGCATGTTTCGAGCCGAGCGACGTGCGCGGGAATGAAAATCTGCTACGTGAGCGAGGAGAACCCGCTCGACGAGGACGTTCGGAGACTTCGACGACTCCGGCCCGACCCGAGCTATATGCGATTCATCTCGGGTAGCGGCCTCGACCTTGCGATCCCTGAACACTTCGAGGCCCTGGTCGAGGTAGCCGACGACTGCGCCCTCATGGTGCTCGACACAATCTCGGCGTGCTGGTCGGGAGACGAGAATGACAACGCCGCTATTGGCAAACTGGATCGAGAGGTGCTCCATCCCCTCGTGAAGCGCACCGGCGCGACCGTGCTGGTGCTCGACCACACCGGGCACCCCCAGGCGTTTGTGAAGCGCGGCGGTGTGAGCGCGGGACGTGGTGCTTCGGCCAAGGGTCAGAAGGCCGACGTCGTGCTCAACTTCGCCGCCAAGGGTGAGTCTCAGTTCGCTTTGTCGGTCGGCAAGCTGCGAGGAGCGCGAAAACCGCCCGAGATCATGCTGCGAGTGGTCGACACCGAAGACGACGAGCTCGACGTCGTGGAGGTGGGAGCAACCGCGGACCTTAAGGCGGCTGAGGTTGCGGACGAGATGGTGGCAGCGATCAGCGTGGCGGGACTCCTCACCACTAACGCGCTGCGCGAGGCGGTGCGCTCGTCCGCCGGCAAGGAGATCCAGAACGCCGCGATGGAGTTGCTCAAGCTCGAGAAGGACGCGCGCGTTCGGGTTGAGTGGGAAGTAATCGAAACCGCCACGGGTCGTCAGCGAGCCAAGGTTTGGCGGCCCGCGACAACAGAAGGGACGCTAGGTGTTGAGGTACTCCCGAGGTAATCCTGAGGTACTCCGGGACTACCTCGGCAGGTATGCCCCGAAGGGGGTGTGAGGTACTCCTCCCTTATAGGGGAGGAGTACCTCGCCCCCTGACTACCTGCCATGTGTCTCGTGCTCCAGGTAATCCCGAGTTTCCGGAGACTACCTCCAGGGTGCGCCATTGACACGGGGGTCGCGTCTGGCGATCGAGCGAAGCTGGCACCGGCCGAGATCGAGAGGACGCTGGCATGACTGTGGCTCTAGCGCTTGGCTCGAGGCCGAGCGACTTCGGATCGTCGAGGTCGACTGAATATGCCTGAACTCAGAGGGGGGAGGGTCGTTTTTTCCCAAAACGCCTCCCGAGACTGCCAGCCAGTTGACTACGCGAAGAAATCGAACGGAAAGAAACCTTAGGAGGCCCATAGATGCCAAAAGTCGCCCTAAAGGCCGAGGAAAGGCCCTGCAAGGGCTGCGAAGCCACGATCCCGCCTCAGCCGTCGGGCCCTGGCCGGCCGAGGATCTTCTGCTCGAGGGAATGCCGCCGCCGCTACTTTCACGAGCAGGAGCGGGCCGAGGTCGAGCGCCAATATCGGGAGCGGAGCGAGCGGAATCTGTACGAGCGGGACAGGTATTTCCACGGCACACGTGAAGCCAAACGACGTGCCCGGGAGCGTAGCCGAGTACGGAAGGACACCTAGATGGCTAAGCTCAAACGCGCGTGCATTCGCTACGGCCCCAAGTGCAGCGACGGAGGCGTGGCCGTCCCCGGTACCTCCCGCTGTAGAGCTCACACGAATAGCAACTGGGGCCGCTCCAAACACCCCTACTCGAGCGTCTACAAATCCCAGCAGTGGGTCGAGCTCCGAAAAAGGGTGCTCCGAGAAGAGCCGACCTGCGCCGTGGAGGGATGCACCGAGCGCTCGACGTCCGTCGACCACATCGTGAGCCTCGGAAATGGCGGCGACCCCTACGACCGCTCGAATCTTCGCGGGTATGTGCTACCCGCACCACAAGAAGCGATCGAGCCAGCAGGGGGCCGAGGCTCGAAAGCGCGAGCGACGGAACAAACCATGAATCCGTCTCACCGCGCCGTTACCGGGAAGACGCCAGTGGGCGCGGGGCTTTGTCCAAATCACCCGCGCCCCGCGGGGGCTTCAGTAGGAAATGATTGGCTTCCATGAGTGTGGATAAACGGTCATGAGCGAAGCGGCCCGGAATCTGGGGGGGCCAGCAATGGGGCGGCCCCCCCTCTTTCGGGAAACGGATTGCGCTAGCCGATAGGCTGAGGGGATAAGGCTTGGCCACGATCCTCGTTGTGGAATGTGACTCGGGAATCCGCCTTCTGCTGCGGGTCCTCTTCGAGCAACAAGGCCATATCGTCGTGGAGCCCAACGAGCTCGTCTCGCCGAGCTTGTGGAGGGTTCGCGTCGCAGTGACACACGATCGGGTCAAGGCCGCGGCTCCAGATCTCGTCGTTACCGACATGATGTTCGGTGGGACGGCGAGCTGGGAGCTGATCGAGCGCCTGCGCGCCAATCCGGAGACCGCCCGAATTCCGATCCTGGCGATGAGCACCCTTCCTGAACACTCGGTAACGATAAGACGAGACCCGGGCGCAGATGCTTTTCTGAGCAAGCCGTTCGACCCAGATGACCTCCTCGTGATCGTGCACGCACTGATCGAAAGGGCCCCTCTCACTCTTTCGGAATAACACGTGTACGGTCGCGCCATCTACGGGCCTGCAAGTCCCCCTCCGCGAAACTCCCCCGGGTCAAACAACAAACTGGACTCATTCTGGGAACGCGCCAGGCTTCGTGTATCTGTCGCCAGCCCGCGCGCCGATGACGAGACCGACTGCTGCGATGACTTTGGGGATCGGATGGAGCCAGCTACAAGGTGGTGAATCGCGATCAAGTCACGCTTGCATCCTTGATTTGCAGGCTCCTACCCCATCCCGCTGACTGCATGTGACAGCGTCGAGTTGAGACAGCATCGTGGTTTGGCAGGGGCCAAGAAAACAACGGAGACCACCCTCAGGGAAGAAGATGGCCTCCGTTTAACCGAGCAGCCAGATGATTCGGACCATTGAGGGCTGACTGCCGGGCGTCTTGGAATCCTTGGATCCCAAGAACCAGACCTGATGTAAATCGAGGCTCAACTTATTAGGCGAAGGAGACTAGCGCGTGCAACTCGCCTCGAATGACACTCAACAAGGCAAAGTGGTAATCGCGTCCCCTTCGGGCGAGAGTGGGCGCTGCCAAGGAGAGCAAGCCATTATTGGGACAGCATGACGCCACAGCTGGCCCGGCGTAGTTCTCCTGCGCCGCGTGCATCATGACCTCCTCCATAAGGAGATTAGACTCCGCGGGCAATGAAAGATGTCCCTCACCGAAGAGGGACCGAGTTGAGGGGGGCAATTTGAGTTCTAGTCGTATCTCGCCGCGCTTGTTCAAAGTGATGGCGGCCGTGTTGGCTTGCGCAATGCTCGCGCTTGTATTCGCACCGAGCAGTGAGGCCAAGAAGTCGAACAGGAAACCCGACGCCGTTCGCTTGCGTCGCGCTGTAGATGCAGATGGCATCAAAGAGCATCTCAAGGTCCTGCAGAAGATCGCCATTGCTAACGAGGGAAACAGGGCGTCGGGGCAATCGGGCTACGACGAATCCCTCGACTATGTCGAAGACGTGCTCGATGACTCGGGTTACAAAACTACCCGCCAGGAATTCGATTTCGATGCCTTCGAGGAGAACGCCCCCGCGGAACTCGAGCAGGTCGCGCCTAACCCGACCGTCTACGAGGAGGGCACCCACTTCTTCACCATGGAGTACTCCGGCAGTGGTGAGCCCATCGCCAACGTCACCAACGTCGATCTCGTGCTCCCGCCGGGTGCCGAGCCGAGCACCTCGACCAGCGGTTGCGAGACCTCGGACTTCGCGGGATTTCCTGCTGGCAACATAGCCCTGATGCAGCGAGGCACCTGTGACTTCGGGCTCAAAGCAGTGAACGCGGCTAACGCCGGCGCCGTGGGCGCAATCATCTTCAACGAGGGCACGCCGGGCTTTCCCGACCGGATAGAGACGCTTTCCGGAACCCTCGGCGACTTCCGGCCTGGGATCCCGACGATGGGTATCTCCTTCGAACTGGGCAACCAACTGGCCGCAACCCCGGGGCTCAGGATGCGCATGTTTACCGACACCATCATCACCCCGACCACCACAGAGAACCTCCTGGCGGAAACCCGGCGCGGAGATCCCGACAACGTGGTGATAGCCGGTGGCCACCTCGACAGCGTTCCCGAGGGCCCGGGGATCAACGACAACGGGTCTGGAACGATGGCGCTGCTCGAGATCGCGCAGCAGATGGACAGGCTCAACATCAAGCCAAAGAACAAGATCCGCTTCGCCTTCTGGGGCGGTGAGGAGGCGGGCCTCAGGGGGTCAAACTTCTACGTCGCAGACCTCACCGATGAGGAGTACGAAGACATCGCCCTATATCTCAACTTCGACATGATCGGCTCGGAGAACTTCGTGCGTTTCGTGTACGACGGGGATGGCTCGGCATTCGGTATCGAGGGACCCCCAGGCTCTGACGATATCGAGGAGTCCTTCACCGATGCCTTTGCGGGGAGAGGACTGGAGTCCGAGGAAACCGCATTCGACGGTCGTTCCGATTACTTCGCCTTTATCGGCGCAGACATCCCAGCCGGCGGTCTCTTCTCCGGTGCAGAGGTACGCAAGACCGAGGAGCAAGAGGAGATCTACGGTGGCGTCGCAGGACTTGCTTACGACCCCTGCTACCACCAGCCCTGCGACACCTATTTCAACGTCAGCGACACAGCGCTCAACCAGTTCTCTGACGCCATGGCGAAGGTGATCGTGAAGTACGGCCGCAGCACCCGTGGCCTCGGGGACGACGAGGCAGGAGCTACGGCACTCGGTCGCAAAGCTGCTCGCACCATGACCTTCCAGGGGCCAAGAGCAGTTCAATAACCAAGAAAGCAACGCATCAAATGAGGGCGGCCTTCCGGCCGCCCTCATTTGCACTATCGCAACGTTCCGCGCTCACTGTTCCTACGCCACTAGGCGAACCCACCTGAAAGCGGAGAGGGCTTCGGAGAAGACCAACACAACGACGATGATGTTCGGAGGACTTCCGTGCGCACACCACGGCTGCGATCGGGCTGTGGCTCCCAGGCTGGTTACTGCCCGGAGCAGAAACCACGCCCACCTCGCGTCGTAGTGAGTGGCATCTTTCAGCCCCGGAATCTTGACGACGAGCTACGTCGCGCCCAGATTGGCACGCCCACGCCCAGGCTGAGCGAGAGGACGCCGAGAAACACCTCAGTGAAACCAAAGGCAGCGGTGGCGTGCTGGGACGAAGCTCACAAATGAGAGAGTTCAGATTCGAGGCCCCGAGCCCAAGCTCATGGTCCGCCTTGATCGGTTCGCCGCGAAACCACGAAGCCGCTCACACGCTCGATGGCGATCCTTCTCGCCCACAGAGTCTTCCTAGTCGGATCGATCGTTCCAATTGGCGGTGACCCGTCAACGAGGGGGTGGGTCCGCTACGTTCGCCCCACCGAGACTATGGCAGGAGGTTGCCGTTTGATCCTCGATCCGTCGATCAGATCGATCGACAGCATTGTCAGCCGACCGAGGGAATGATGGACTGACATTGGAGTGGCGTTCGCCGGACGAAAGGCGAGGGCATGGAGGAGAGTGGATCTGGGTCGGGGCCCGCTACAGGGATTCACCGATCCGATAGCTTAGCCGGTGCGCAGCTTGGGCCCCAGCCGAGTCCGACGTTGACTCACACCGGCGTCATCGCTCGAGAGTGGATCGCTAACCTCAGTCCATGAAGGAAGAGCGCGGTCGACCCGTTGAGCTTGATGAGGTGGGCAGCGCGCCTGACGTGATGAAGCCGTTGAAGGCGACATCAAGTCGCCGGAGGCGCCGTCCTACCGGAGCGCCGCCGCCACTTCCCAAGCGGATCGGCACCACCGGAAAGTGGTGGGTTTCTGCGCTCGTGGTGTTCCTGCTGTGGATCTTGATCGTTGTCTTGATTCCCGAGGTGAGGCGTCAAACCTACCGATTCGATACTGAGATCCTCCTGTTGATTGCGGGTCTGAGGACAGCATGGCTCACCGATGTCATGTCCGGGATCGACAGATTAGCGACGGGATGGGCCCTCACTATCCTGGCGATGATCTTGCTCATGCTGCAGATGGCGTTCAGGCGCTGGCGCCATCTGTTCACCTTTGTCGGAGCGATCACCGTCGCGTATCTCTTTGGATCCTTCCTTTACGATGCATTCGCGAGGCCAAGACCGTTCGGGGTAACGATCATCGGTCGCTGGGCCGGGTTCTCGATGCCATCTCCTCCGGTCGCCATCCTCGCGATGGTCTTGATTGGCTACGTCTATTCGATGGTCCCCTCTGGTCGCCAGCGTCAGCGCGCCAAGATCGCTCTGGCCGCCATCCTTGCCTTGGTTACGTTCTCACGCTTCTACCTTGGCGTCGACAATCCGTTCGACACACTTGTAGGGCTCGTTCTGGGAATCACGGTACCTCTCGTTGCCTTTCGCATGTTTACGCCTGAGGATGTCGTCCCGGTGAAGTACAAGACGGGCAAGACCGCTCATCTCGATGTCACCGGACGGCGAGGAGAGGCCATTCGCGACGCGGTGCGCGAGCAACTGGGGTTGGAGGTCCAGGAGATCAAACCCGTGGGACTCGAAGGATCGGGTGGCTCGACCCCTTTGCGACTGCGGGTCGCCGGTGAGGCCGATGCGTACCTGTTCGCAAAGCTGTATGCCATGAATCACGTCAGAGCAGATAGGTGGTACAAGCTCGGACGCGAGATCCTCTATGGACGTCTCGAGGACGAGGCGCGCTTCCTGACTGTGCGCCGTTTCGTCGAGTCCGAGGACTACACCCTTCGGCTACTCACCGAGGCTGGAATCCCTACGGCTGCTTCCCGAGGAATCGTCGAGATCACGCCCGAGCGGGAGTACATGCTTGTGACGGACTTCATCGATGGCGCGAAGGAGATCGGCGATGCCGAGGTGGATGACGTCATCATCGACAGGGCCCTACGATTGATTCGTCGGCTGTGGGACTTCGGGCTCGCCCACCGAGACATCAAGCCAGCGAATCTCCTTGTGCGTGACGGGGAGGTGTATCTGATCGACGCTTTTTTCGTCCAGGTTCGCCCGTCCTCGTGGCGACAGGCGGTAGACCTCGGCAACATGCTCCTCGTACTCGCTCTGCGCAGCGATGTCCCTCGCGTCTACGCCCACGCGCTCCGGTACTTCACTCCGGATGACATAGCGGAAGCGATCGCCGCAACGCGCGGCGTCGCTAGTCCCACCCAGCTACGGGCCTTCATGAAACGCGACGGCCGCGACCTCCTGGCACAGTTCAGAGCACTCGCTCCCGTACGACCCCCTATATCCTTGCAGCGATGGAGCCCTCGCCGAGTGGCTCTCGCCCTTGCGGTGTGCATCGTTCTCTTCCTTGCCACCAGTCAGATCGTCGGGATGTTCCTGCCGACTCATGACCTCCCGATAGATCGTTCTCCGGACTGCGGCGTCGGTAACGCGATGGTCCTCATGGCCCAGTCGGTTCCCTCTGCAACACTCCTGCCGTGCATCGCGTCACTGCCTGCGGGCTGGCAGTTCGGTGGCGTGCATATGAAACGCGGTCGCTCAACGCTGTGGTTGAACTCAGACCAGGGCGGCTCCCAGGCGGTCGAGGTGATCCTCGAACCGGGCCACGAGTGTGCTGCATCGGACGCCACTCGGGTGACAACTGATGAGGCAGGAACTCTCCGCTTTGAGCGCCCTGTCAGTCTCCGGCCCGACCTGCTCTCGCCCCGCTACTACACGTTCTCCGGCGGCTGCATCACCTATCGATTCGCGTTCACGGACGAAGCCAGTCCGTCGTTACTCTTCGATGCGGACCAGGCGCTGGCGTTTCAGCCGCGCGAAAGGATCGTCGAAGCCGTCAGGGAGAACGCCGGGCTGGATCTATGTGGCGCAGGGGTTCCATGCCCTGGCGGAACAGGATCCTGACGGCTGGACAAATATGGTGGTGTTCGCATCCCTCAGCGGATCCCAAAAGGCATCACTTTCCGATCCAGTTGCTGACGGAGCAAGTAAACCCCCGAAGTCATCCAACTCGTCGCCTATCCACCGGTCACGACTCTTACCCCAGCACGCCTCCCACGGATTTGAGTCTTTGCAGAATGTGGAAACCAGCCTCGTCCACCTCGAATTGCAATGCCGCTTTGTCATGCGAGCTGTCGCGCATCTTGAGGACGTGGAGTGCGCGCCGCATCTCCGACTCGAGTTCGAAGTATCTGAGTAATAGTACGTTGTGGAACAGGAATGCATGATCGCTAACGGATCCCGCTAGTGGAAGGTCGAGCGACGCCGCCTCGTTGGTGATAATGAGAGACGCTCCTGCAGAACGAATAAGTTTCGCCAGCTTCCAGGTGTATGCGGGAAGCCGGGTCGTGTGACTCGCCGCGAACTCAAGCTCAGCGAGACTGTCAATAACGACTCTACGAGTGGAACCGCTGGCAAGCTCGGTACGCACGAGTTCGCTGACTCGATCAAGATTTAGTTCCACGGGAGCGAGGTGGCACAATGTCAGGCGCCCATCCTTGCGTGCAGAGTTGAACTCCCACCCAAAAGAGTCGGCCTTTAGTGCGAGCTGATCCTCGTTTTCCTGAAAGGACACATACAGACATCGCTCTTCTTGCGACAGCCCCTGAGCGATGAATCGCAGGGCAAGCGTGGTCTTCCCTGCCCCGGACGGCCCCATCACCAAAGTTGTGTCCCCCTCCCGCATTCCGCCACCCATGAGCTCGTCGAGTTCGGGCACGCCGATAGAGGTCCGACGCTGAGCTGCTGGCGCGTTCAGGGTGGCAGTCGCTTCGAGGCGAGGGAAGATCCTTATTCCGTCGGATCCGATCTCCAACGAATGGCGACCTCCGAGATGTGCTGAGCCGCGCATTACTCCCTGGCTTGGAAATCGGGCTGATATCCGAGCGGGTAGAGGATGTTGAAGACCACGAACCAAAACCACTGACGTGTAAGCGGATCCGCTCTGTGCTCCTGCCACTCACCCTCGCCGTGTCGCGTCCAGGCCCAAGAGACCTCACCCGTCTCTCGGAAAACCCCCGCGACGCGCTTCCGCTCATCTTCGTCGTCGATATGGAAAATCAGGCGGCGATTCTCATCGTCGAGCTCCACGATGCCGACACCGACAAATTCCCGGCTTTCTTCCCGCCACAGCTTCACTCTCTCCATGCAGACCCCCAATTTAGTCGGGCTCGAACAAAATGGTTCCGGTTCCGCGCCGAATCTCATTGGCTAAAGCGGTGGAAGTCACTTTTGCTGAGGTCGCTGACCTGACACAAACGCTTCAGCCGAATGGAGGTAGTACCGGGATCAATAGCGAATCCGGCCATCGTGGCCAAGCAGTACAAGAGATAGGCAATATCTTCCCACGAGCAGAAAAACGAAAACTCCAATGGCTCCCCAGGGGTGCCTCTTTAGCCGCAAGGCGGCCGAACGATGAGGCCAAGATGCAAGACAGGAGAGGATAATGATGTTTAGGCGCAGTTTTAAGAGGTTTGGTTGTCTATCGATCGCCCTCCTCGTTGCGGTCACGGTTGCGGGTTGCAGCGACAATGGCGAAGGTGACGAGGGCGCCTGCGAAGAAGTGAACGCGTTGAAGGATTCACTCACTACCCTGACGCAGATAGAGCCGGTCGATGACGGGATGGATGCGTTGGAGTCGGCCACCGCCGAGGTGAAGACGGACCTGGAAGCCGCCGCGTCGGCCGTGGCGTCGGATCTGCAACCCAGCGTCGATGAGGTGCAGACGGCGTTCGACGAGTTGGAGACGACGCTCGAGGGCATCTCGTCCGAGGGCGGCCTCGGAGCCGCAGCAACTGAAGTCGGCAACGCTCTCACAGAGCTCGGCACCGCATCGGAGGACCTGTCGGCAGAGATCGGCGAGAGATGCTAAGAGAACGGCGCTCCCTGGCCGCCAAGGAACTTCCGATGAGATCTAGCTCGTCCCGAGTTTGGTGAAGCAAACCCTCGCCCCTTTAGGTGATATTCCTAAACTCTTGCTCACTCGAGGTTTCTTACGTCAGACTGTCTCGTTCGTTTAGGTCTCGGTAAGGCCATACTTAGAAGCAAGAAGTCCCGGCCTGCAGGCCGGGCCTTCTTGCTTCTATTCTTTGTTTGCCTACAGGAGCAGCTCGAAGTCGAACTCCGCACCTTCGTCACCAAACGTCGCGTCAACCTCACCGTGCGCCGTCTCATAGCGGCCTGTGCCGCCGGTCACCGCCAAGGTCGCCTCGGTCGCAGCCTCTTCGCTGAACGTTATCGGCCCTTCGACCGTGATGGTGCTGCCATTGGTGAAGTTGGCCGTCACATCACATTCGACCGTTGCCTCGAAGGTCTCCTCGTTGACAGCAACAAACACACAGTCGCCGGTGAAGTAGCCACGCTGCTTGGTCAGCGACCGGTTGAAGAACGGGTCCTTGGAGAGGACGAAGTAGTCGCCGATCCCGAAACCCTCCTCACCCACGTCGACATCAATGTTGTTCTGCTCATCATCCTCGGCCTTGTCCCGCACCGTGAAACTGACCCGGTCGTACCTGTTGTCCGCGCTCACGGGTGCGATCATGGCGATCACGAGCCCGAGCAACCCCAAAGAAGCGGCGAACACCCCTAAGCGACGTGCCATTCGGAACCTCCCCCTCGTCCCCACCCGCCCCCAATGGCTGGGTGAGCCCTGGAATCATCTACCAGGCTCGCTTCGAGCACAATGCCGTTCTGGCCCAAAATTGTGGACGCGGCGCGCTGAATCTGTGTCGGATGTGAAGCGAGCGTGATCGACGATCCCTGGTTTCGTCGGCGTGCAGCAAACGTGCAGCACGATTAGGGATACCGAGTCCGCGAAGGGAATGCGGCCTTGTTTTAGGCTGACGATCAGAGGTAAAGATTCAGCCGAAACAAGTTGGAGGGTCCGCCGCTGGGTGCTCAACGACGGGCCCTCCGACGACCCCCGACGTACAGCATTGGGGATCGCCTAAGCCAGACTTTATCCACTGAACTTCTACTCACTCAGAGCTCGGCATTGCTTTCGATTCGTAGCCGGTTTGTCTGCATCCCAATTGAAGAACGAGGAGCTTGCCTTGGATAGGTGACCTTCCCGGGGACCGGTTCTCGGCCACTCCGATGGTGAGCTGGTCTCCGGCCTTCGGAGGCCTAGAACGGCTCCGCTGGCACTTAGTAGTCCTTGGGCCGGCGGAATCAGGAACCCCCGCTAGGTCAATGAAGAAGACCGGGGGCTTCGGGCAGCTGGGAGGGCGACGCGAGCCCCCAGTCTCTCCTGTTTCCGAGTACCCAGCGGGCCCGGATCAATCGCACCGTCTCACTCAGGAGGCTTCAGGGTCGCTCCTGTGGCACTTGGATTAGGATCGGGCCATCCTGATGGATTGACGCACCGTGATTGCCCTGCATCTGCTGAATGCTCCTTGAATTCCCCTAAATTGTTCGATTCCAGCATCCACCCCTTCAGCCGAAGCATCGTAGAAGCTCACACGAGCGTGCATCCCGTCCCGCCTCACTAGGTTGTTCCCGAATTGTCGTCGCCCGCAGCTCCATGTAAAAATTAAGGACCCTCATCGGGTCCGCGAATCAGGAGTCTCAACCACCGGGCTCGGGACTTGTTGTGAAGCCGCCGGGCTCGTCCACGAAGGTCCTCACTCGACGATTCGTCTTGGCGCCGACCACCCGGCAGTAAAAGCGCTTGGGTAAGGCCGAGTTCGTCCCGAGGGCACCCCTCGCAACGAACTTCCCAACCTGTTCGAGGGGGTCCTCTCGAGGATGTCCAGTCATCCAGCCGATGGCGTTCGGTCGCTAACTCAGCGCTACCGCTGCATCAAGAACGTGCACGCCGATGTCGACGGCACGGTCCTCACCGCGAAGAAGGGCGACATGCTTGCCGTGTGTGCCGGCTCTGCCATCAGGGCAGTCTGGCCCAAGATTTACTGCTGAAGTACTAGCGCCTGGGTAAACCGCGCAATTACGTTTCGTTTGTTCTGCGCTGCCGCACCCGCGAGCGGCAAGCGCAACTAGAGAGAGAGGTGCGCCCCCTGGCTTGGCAGCGCACCTCTCCTCGCGAAACGGTCCGGCTCCATCCAACCTAGGCCAGGAAGCGAAGGGGTCCCGCGAGCAGAGCTTCCGCTTCGACCACCTGTGTTTACTGACAAAGGCCGCGTAGGTAAAGAGGGCTGTCCGTTATCAGAGGTACCTAACCTGTGGGCAAAACATCCGATTTGTCCTCAGCACCGGAAGGCTTGCTCTGCATGTCTTCGCAACTTCCACAAAGAGGCGAGTCATTCGTTCCGTTCCTGCGATGCTGCGGAAGGATTTGCACTCCATTCGGGCAGTCAGCAAACACGTGGTACCTATCCAGATCGCTCGGATCAATCGAGTAATACGGGTCGGATGGAATGCTCATGAGTTTCTCCGCGTCGTCGGCCCAGTTGACTTCCGAGTGAAACCGGGGGTGGGCAAAATCGGGGCGTTGTCCCCCCGGCTCCGCTCGTCTTGCCCGTCTACCCGGACGATCTCAGTGGCACCAAATAAACAGCACGGCCTCGAGAACGGCCTAGTTGGCTGCGCTACGCCGACCTGTCACTCTCAGGAGTCCTGGGTACCAGTCACCTACGGCTCTGCTTCGCCTGCCTCCTCGGGCTCCTGTTTGCCCGCGGGCTGCGCCTCCTCCGCCAACCTTGCAGCTATGTCTCGGAGCCTCACATTGGTGTGCTGAGACATGGTCTTTAAGATTTCGAAAGCCTCAGTTTCATTGACGCCCTCTCGCTCGATGATGACGCCCATCGCTTTACCGATGAGAGTGCGGGTTCCGAGCGCGGTCTTGAGCCCGTCTACCTCCCGCTCCAGTGCCTCGAGCTCGTCTCGCTTTATCGCATCATGATCTTCCGGGAGCATCGGGTCGTGGTGGGTTGGCTCCATGTACCCCCTCCCAGGTCACCAATTCCAATCTCGTCGATCACTTGAGTCTCTCGCCAATGTCATCGGCTCGGGCTCGGTTTGATTTCCACAATAATAGGAAAAAATCCGGCCTGAAAGCGTGGCGGGGCCCACCGCTGGGTTCTCAACGGTGGGCCCCTGGGCGATCCCCGAGCTAGCATCGGGGGACCACCTAGAGCATGCCTTACCCTCGGGCCCTCAGACTAATTGGGCCGACGCTAGATTGGACTCGTCCGCGTGTTGTTCTGAGTGAGGCAACTGGTTGGCCGTCAAATCTTTCGCCCGAGACGCTGCTCGCTCCGTCCGGGACGACTGGCGCTCGAAGGTTCCTGTCGTGCTCCGAGCTTCTCGATCAAGCAGGCTGACCAACCTCGCGGGGAAGGCTGCTTACGGCCTACGTAGGCAGCCTTCCACGTCAAGAGGGAAACGATTAGGGGTGCGAGGAGTGCGGTCCGACCTCAATCGGGCAATCGTCGGGCGCTTCAATTCCCTCGGTAATGGTCAATGGACCGGTCTCGGAAACGTTGAAGAAGGTCGCCATCAACACGGTCACTCCGCTCGTGGGATTAAACGCGGTGTGCACCGATCTCCGGCCAGGATCAACGAACGCGGTCCCCGCCGGATAGGAGCGTTCGACGCAATCGCCGGCCCGCACGTAGACCAGTTCACCCTCGGTGACGTTCACGAACACCGGGCCGGGGTGAGAATGCCAGGGGAACTGCGCTCCCGGCTGGACGGTGATGCGCGCCACCACTGTGCGTGAGGCATTTTTGGTCTCGGAGACTCTGCGGCGTCGGGTCCCGTCGAGCTTGTAGCGGATTTCAAGGTCGACCTTGTCAGTGAATTCGCTGCGCGGTGACAGCAGCTCAACTGCGATCGGGGGAGGTTCGGTCTGGGCCCCCGAGGGCACCACGGATGCCGCCGTCAGGCCCAGGACTGTCAACACCAAACTCAAGCCAGTCAATCTTTTCTTGTTCATCCCTCTCCCCTTTTCCAATTAGACAACGTCATCAATGAATGCTTTCGGTTGCCCAAGCAACCTCCGGGTTCTTACACGCCGTCGGACGCTCGCTTGCCGGCTGGTGGATGTGGCGAAGCAAGAGCTGGCGCGACCGATACCGGAAATCATGAGCGCCACAATCACGGTGGCAACGATCTCTTGCGCACTCCCCGGAGACCTCCTCTCCGGTTCTGGCCCAACGCCCCCCATCAATTTCCAACTGTGACCGTGTTGACCGATCGCGTCCACCCAATAGCAGGGGGATATTTTCGTAGTGCGAGTTCTCCCGAATAACTAGTTCCCAACGCGCAACCACCCCTAGATGAGGACGCGTTTTATTCGGAAGTATGTGGGACTCGATCCTCGGGCCAAAAGCCTTAGAGCATGGTCTGGAGAGTCGAACGGGCGTTCAATGAGGAGCTCGGGCCGCGGACCAAAGCCTTGAAATGTTCCGGTTTTAGTCTCAATGGTTCCAGGTAAAGATTCAGCCGAAACAAGTTGGAGGGTCCGCCGCTGGGTGCTCAACGACGGGCCCTCCGACGACCCCCGAAGTACAGCTGTGGGGATCGCCTACGGCAACCTTTATCCACTCGATTTGAGCTCATTCAGAAACTGTGGTCTTGATATCGGACCAGACCGTCTCACTGAGGAAGCTTCAGATCCGCTCCGACGGCACTTGGCTAGAGCCAAGCCGTCCAGATGGATTCTGGGCGTCCTCCGTTAGGCCCTAAATACAGCCGGTCTAGTCCTCAGTGGGCAAAACTGGAAGCTGTGAGCGCCCGCCGCAACGGCTTGCCCATGCTCGTCGTCTCGACTTACGAGCCGGATCTTTCGGCGATCCAACTCGTCGCGCCGGGGCCGGACCACTGGCGGTCGCGCTCGCTGTGCTCTGAGCTCCCGACAGAGGAGCCAACCGGTTGTTTTTTCCTCGACGAGGCGAGTCCAGTAAGGCGGCGAAAGAACTCTGTCGAAGGTGTCCCGTCCGGGCCGAGTGCCTCGAGTTCGCGCTCAACGATTCGGACGCCCGCGAGAGTGGCGTGTGGGGGGCCACGTCACCGCGCGAGCGACGTGGCCTGAGAAGGGCCGATTGAAGGGGGGGAGTCTCTGTCCCCTTTTTTGTCCCCGTAGCAACGCAATACCATGCACAATCCCGCACTACACCGCGACGTCAAAAAGAGGCCCTGAGCAGGGAAAACACAAGAAACCGCAGGTCAGGGAATTGTGTCGGTTCACCTTGCCAAGGTGAGGGTCGCCAGTTCGAATCTGGTCGCCCGCTCAAACAAACATGCAGGTCAGGGGCCCTTTGTGGGGCCTCTTCTGTTCTCTTAGGAAGCTCTTGGACACGCGTTGCACACGGATTGGACACGCGCGGCCCGGACCACCGAGTCGAGGCCCTCGAGTAGCTCTGCGTCGTGGCCGTCGAACAGATGGCCGTAGCAGTCGAGACTAGTTTTGACGCTGGCATGACCGAGGCGCGCCTGTACCTGCTTGGGGTTCCATCCCTGAGCGATGAGGATGGCCGCGCGGTATGGCGCAGATCGTGGAAGCGGAGCCCGGTAGGGAGCCGGAGGCTTCGACCGCCGCCCCGAAGTGGCGGGCCATGTAAATTGCGATGCCTGACCGGACCGCCGCCGGGGGAGGTGAACACATGGCCGCTCGGGGAGGGGAATCGGGCGATGTGCTCGCCGATCATCTCGACCAAGACGCTCCAACCTCCGGAGTCTTTGCGCAGATTGCCACAAGAAACACACCGCCGCGCAGAACCGAGCGAGGAGGAGGAATCGATATTGATCTGGTGCCACCTTCCTCGGGAAGGTCCTAACCAGAGCTGCCCAATGGGCTGAAGATTAGGATAAGTAGGCCCCCACGGAGGTCATCGAAATGTCGGAATCAGAGTGGGCACACACACTCTGTGACCTACTCAAGGAGCTCCATGCCTAGAGCGCCATTCTCGGGGCATCATTTTCGGCCCTTTTCATCGTCGCATTGGTGACGTCTCTGCGATGTTTGGGGAGGTCATCCGTCACGATTCGTTTGTTCGTAGGACTGTTTTGTCATGCCATCGGTTGCATGATGGATTCGAACGGATAGGGGCCCCCGGCTCCCCACAAAAGCAAAGGGGCAGGGGGGCGGGTGAACAATCCGCCTGACTTTGCTTGAGGGCACTGACCGATTCTATTTACCCAATAACTGCTCAATTGATTGCTCCGCTCATTCTGGTAGACCCCGATTCTATTTACCCAATAACTGCTCAATTGATTGCTCCGCTCATTCTGGTAGACCCTCCCGACGATCAGTCTCCGGCGTGCCGGGTAGATGGAGAAGTAATCTCTCGACGGCGGCCGAGGCCATCTGCGAAACATGCACGAGGGTCGCTTTATCCACCGCCGTGAAGTCCCCTTCCTCCTTATCGAAGAGCTTCAGGGACCCGAGCTCCTTTCCGTCAAGTGACCTCAACGCAGCAATAAGCCGCGCCTCTGGTGCGTGGGGTAACGACGTGACCGCCGACAAACTTTCAGCCTCGGGGTCTCTGGTTACGTCCGTCTCACCCGCCGAATAGGACGAAGCCACGAGCGGCCTGCCGTCGCCGGTGAGGCTCACCACGCAAAGTCGGGCTCCGATTAGCTCACGAGCCTGCTCCGCGATGAGTCGCAAGACCTCTGCGAGCGACCCAGTTGAATCGGAGACGAGTGACGTATCGGCGAGAAAGTCAGACAGTCGGCGCAGCATATCCAGGCGCGACCTCTGGAGGAGCGCGACTTGACTTGCTTCCTCGAACCCTCGCCGCACCATCTCATAGGCGGAGAGACTCTCAAGAAAGAACTCGCCGCCCGTCCGAACAACGGCTTCCGCGTCCGCACCTTCGAAGCGGATCTCACACCAGAGTGCTTCGTGATGAACCTCCGCGAGGTCCAGCAGACTAAGTCCGCGACCAACCGCTTCACGACCCAGCTCATAGGCTGCTCGCAGAGTTCCCTCCCCTGGGCCAACAACATGGTTATGGAAGGCAGTTCTATATGACGCCCTGAGCTCGATGGCGTTCACGATGACGGATGGCGGGCGCGACGTCGCCTTCTCTCGCGCAGACGCTCCAGATCATCCGCCACCCTCCACTTTGTCATCGTCACCGTCGTTCCCTCCCCAGGTTCCGATTCGACCTCGAACTCGTCCATCAAACGTCGGGCGCCGGGTAACCCCAACCCCAGTCCGCCCTTTGACGCGAACCCGGACTCGACTGCTCGAGAAACATCGCGTATGCCAGGACCGGAATCGCGCGCGACGACGGTCATCCCGTTTCTCCCCTCATCGCATAAGGGTCTCATCGATATCTCGCCGCGCCCGGCATGCACCAAGATGTTGCGTGCGATCTCTGAAATGGCCGTAGCTATCAAGGTTGCGTCGGTTCGGGAGAAGCCCAGGTCGTGTGCAAGGCTTCTGCACTTAGCGCGGGCCTCGACCATGTCCTGGTCAGAATGGACGGAGACGACGACCTCATCTCTCATCCTCTGGATTCCCCTCAATCCAATGCTCGAGTAGCACGAATGCCTCATCGATGTCGAGAGCCGCGTGGATCGGGTCCAGGTCCAGGTCAAACTGCACCATTGCGATGGCCACCTCTGGTTGTATCCCAACCACGACGGTTTCTGCCCCGCGCAGCCTCATTGTGAGGGCAATGGAACGAAGTGACCGGGCCACGAACGAGTCGATGACGTCCAGGCCACCAACGTCCACGATGATCCCCCTCGAGCGTAAGTCTCCCGCGCGGTCCACGAGCTCAGCTCGAAGGGCACTGACCTGAGAATCGGACAGGTCGGACACGACGGAGGCGATTAGGTAATCGCCCTGGCGAGAGATCAATGCCGACAAGGGTCTTCCCTACTCAGCCATCGGCAGAATAGGCTCCTGCGGACCTGTAGCCCATCAAGCGCTCTGCCTCTTCGAGCCCCCCCTGTAGGTCACCGACGGTTTTGATCATGCTGAGGTCGACGTCGAGATCGACGAGTGTCTGAGCAATCTTCGACGAGAGACCCGTCACAATCACGCTGGCTCCCATGAGGCGCGACGCCTCGATGGTATGGAACAAGTGATTGGCAACTGTTAGGTCGATGGCCGCTACACCAGTTATGTCAACGACTACGACCTTGGCTCGGTTTGTTCGGATAGCATGCAGCAGCTGCTCCGTGAGCTGGCGGGCGCGCTGAGAGTCGAGTACCCCGATGATCGGCAGGATAAGCAACCGCTCTCGCACCTGAAGAACCGGCGTGGACAGCTCTTGGATGGACTCCTGTTGTTCTCGGATGACGCGTTCGCGCTCCTCTACGAAGCTCACGCTGACTGTGACCGCAATGCGGTTGGCCGCCGGCTCGTAAGCGTCCAAGACTTGATCGAAGAGCTCCCCTTCGTGTTCGTATTTCACGAACAATGAGCGAGCCAAGACATCGCGCAGCAGAAGAACTATTCCTACGACCTCATGTGTCTCAACGCCGCGTGGAATGATCCTCTCTGAGAGGTCGCGCGCATACGCTTGCAAGCTTTCGACGCTGCCCGTCTCGAGCGCGTCGACGTAGTTGTCGTATACCGCTGTCAACTCCGAGAAGATTTCCTCCGATGTCATAACACTGAGGAGTTGCTCCTTGGTTACGCGACCTACCCATTCCTCGGTGAGAGTCTTCCGGTTGGAACGGAGGTAACTCACTAGCTCGCTAAGGAGTCGGGCGTTGATCTCGTCGTCACCAGTTCCAGACGATTGCGCGGTCGTCGTTGCCTGCGTATCCATCGCTCCCTCCACCGGTTGAAAACCAATCGCGTTCCCCCGGCCGCCGCAAACGATCCGCTTGGACCGCAGCACTGGACCAGCTCGATAAGGCTATTCCAGGTCGGAACGTGAGCATGAGGCCCCCTTGAGGAACAGGCTCGTAGTGATAGCGATCGTGTCCTCCCTCCCCATAGACGGGCTTGCGGAGAGCACACTCACCACGAGACCCACGAGCGACTCGGTCAGCCACGAGCTTGGTGCGTCATCGCGGATACTTCCCATCTCCTGGCCGCGCTCGATCAGGCCTCGAAGGGGGGTGCCGAGGCCACTTTCGAAAACATCGGGGTCGAGGCGAACACGCTCGCGGGCAAGCACAATGAAGAAGTCACCCACCTCCACCAAAGCTCGGACGGCCCGAGCGACACCTTCTTCGACCGGAACCTCGTCGAGACGGGCCGAGGACAGCCGCGTGCCGGCATCGGATGCTGCCCACCGCCCAACCTCTTCGACGAGTGCTTGGCGGCTGGGAAAGTAGCGGTACAAGGTGGCCCTTGCCACCCCCGCTTCTGCAGCGACGTCATGCATGTTCGTCCTGTCGCCGGCACGGGCAAGGGTGCGGGCGGCGGCTTCGACGATTGCACCGGCGACCCGCTGTTGGAGCGCTTGCCTCCGTGCGGGCTGGGGCGTACTCATCTCGCCACCTTACAGTGCTTCCACGAGTTGACAGGACATTAATGTCTCATCTATGGTCGTCATCGTACAGCCATGAGACGGCGAAAACGGACGATATGTCGCGCAGGACTGACGGGCCTCGGAGGGGAGACCTGTGGTGCTCCAAGGAGGCGTGACTTGCAGTGGTGAACACCGCATGCACGATCGATAGGCATCCTTGGCGCGTCCGACCCCGGCAAGGCGAAACCCCTGCTGGGTGCTCCAGGGGCGGGTCACTTGCCGGTCCTCGGGTCCGGCTTCAGATGAGTAACCCCATTTCGATTGCATCTAACAAATGGATGACAGTTGACCGCAAGAAGGACGGCTTGATGGCGCCAACGCACGGCGACGACTCCCTACTCGAGAATCCGAGTCAGTGTGAGATCAAGAACGAAGAGCTTGCCACCCTTGAAAGAGAAGTAGATGGACTCAAAGTTGCTCTTGCCAGACGCACGGTCATCGGCATTGCGCTCGGGATCATTATCGAGCGCCAGCACGTGACCGAGCCAGAGGCGTTCCAAATCCTCAAGAGGCTTTCGCAGCACAGCAACGTGAAACTGCGAGATATTGCGGCGAAGATGGCCAAGGACGCTCAGCCGTTCGTCTCTAAGAAACCCCAGTAAGAAGCGATCGCATTTAGCGGCCGGCCCCACCTGCCTGGGCAATTCTGGCAAAAAAGGCATAGAATTTGGCAATAAACGTCCCGCCGAAATCTGGGGGCGCAAGCCGCCTGCGGCACCCAATCTTGGTACTCGGCGGCTTGCCCGGTGAAGGGCCGGGGGAGTGTGTCCTCCCCCGGCTCCTGTTTATTCCAGCCACGCGCTGATTCACAGTGTGTGCCGTGCGAGGGGCGGCGGCCCGCGGTACGTCCAGTAATTAGACATCCACGTCCCGCAATTGGACATCAAAATGATTTAGCTGTGACTGCGGGGATAAGCGGATTGCAGCGGAGCGGAATCGAGGCGGATCCCGTTGTCATCGAATACGGGCTCCGCCTCTTTCGGGTTGGTGTTCGGTGCGGAGGCTGAGCAAGTACGAGGAAAGCGGAAAAAGAGAAGGCGCTGAAAGCATCTAGCATTCGGGTAACGGCACAACTACGCTTCGCATTGTCTGCGCTGTCGCACCCGCGAGCGGCAGGCGCAACAGAGAGAGAGGTGCGCCGCCAGCCCTGGTAGCGCACCTCTCCTTGCGAAACGGGCGCTCCATCCCTCGGGAGGCAAGGCGCAGGAGGGGATCCCCCGAGCAGAGTTCCGCTTCAACTAGTTGCTACATCCGTTCTAGCGAGCCGGGACGCGACCGTAAAGGGGGCTGTCCGTTATCAGAGGTACCTGCTCTTTAGGGCGCTAAGGGCTAAAGACTCCCAGTTGCGATTGCCGATAGGTCCACCGAGGGGGAGGGCGGCCCCTTGGGCCAGGGAGAGGTTCTCCCCTAGTTGCTTCTCTCTGGCTCGACCGCCTCCCCCCAGCGAAACCGGAGGGGTGGGTGGAGGAGACTTGGAGTTGGCGGCCCCTTCCATTGCTCCCAGACATCCTGTGTCTACTCTCTTCTTCAAATTATTGGCAAGCTCTTGAGGTGGGCTTCGGTAGAGGGGGGTCTCATGGACAATCGTACTCGCCGCTTCGCGCTCTTGGCTGCTGCTGGCATGCTGTTTGCATTGGCTCTTCCGGTTGCTGCGGCTCAGCAAGATGCCGATGATCGACTCGGACGCTTCGTGGGCCGCCAAGCCAATCTCAGCGGCGCCAAGGAGGTGCCCGGTCCGGGAGATCCCAATGGCAGGGGCAGGGCTCGCATAAGACTTCATGCAAACAGGGGAGAGGTCTGCTACACGGTCTCTTGGAGAAAGATCGATTCGCCCTTCGCCGCGCATATTCACGCTGGGAGGCGCGATGTAGCCGGTCCTGTTGCAGTTGCGCTTTTTCAGGAGGCGCAACCCCTACCCGATACGCGTCATCGCATGAGCGATTGTATCGAAGGGCTTGACAGGGCATTGGTGGCGGACATCGTGAGGAGACCTCGCGCGTACTACGTCAACGTCCACAATTTGGAGTTCCCGGATGGAGCGATCCGGGGCCAACTCTTCAACCCATAGGATCAGCGTTTCGGACAAGATAGATGGCCCGGTACCTCATCAGAGCTCTCTGTAGTTCGCACCATTGAGCCAGCCAAAGGACATTGTGCGTCCGTTTTTGGATAGCGAAAAAGAGGGGCAGCTCTCCTGGGGCTTCGATATTGGTAAATCGTAGACCCTGAGACCGAGCGCGACGACGAGATCGAGCGGGTGGCGGAAGCATTGCTACGTGAGCAAGGTCAAGAAGTCGCGCAGGAAGGCCTCGAAGGAAAGCGCTAGCTCACAAAGAGAGAGGGGCCCGATGGGCCCCTCACTTCCCCTAGCTGTGGAGAGTCGTTACTCGCTCGGAGAAACGTTGAACGCCTCGAGTCCCTGGTCTCTTACGAAACGCGACTCGTATGTGACCCTCGCGCCGATCGTAATCGTCCTGATGTCGTCGCCCTTGATGCTGCGCTTGTGCACGAAAAGATCACTCGTGCCGTCATGCGGAACGATCCAGCCGTAACCCTTGGAGTGGTCAAAAGACTTAACGGTTCCGTTTTTCAAAAGGAACACCTCTCTTGCCTGATGAACGAAGGTCAGAGAGGCGCTTGTTTGACCAGACTCGATTTCAACGCTCGGTTGATCGTGCTTATGTGAAGAGTTTACCCAGGTCTTCGACTCCCCAACCGGAGCCGCAGACAGTTTCACCCACCCTCCATCGCGGAGAATGCCTGGGAGAATTTGCCAGCAATCTTGTTTCCAGTAAGCCACTCCGGGTAGCACACCAACGACTTAGACGGACAATCGAAGGAACGCTGGTCCTGGAAGAATGCTTGCGCCCCGGGGTGGGCGGCTCTCAGATGAAGCTGTGCCTGACTTGCTGGAGCTTGCCCTGCTTTCCGCAAGTTAGGGCGCAATCGGCTAGGTATTTCCAGAAACTTACTGTCTATCCCTTTTTTCTTGCCACCCTGCGACATAGCATCCGGCGAGAAATGGGGATGTTGCTAGAACTCTAGGGGGACACCATGAAGTTAAGCGGTACGAGTAGTGTGCGGATGCTTGTTTGTGCGTTGGCCCTTGTTGTCATAAACCTTCCAATGGGCGCGACGGCAGGCGCGAGTCACGCCGAGCGCACGCTCGATCTGACTCCGGAGGGCCATAACAGTCCTGTAGGGGATCGGCATAACGTGATCGCCACACTCAGTGTGGCCCCTGAGCCAACTTCCGGTCCCATTACCATCCATTTCGAGATAACCGGGGACGGGGATTCGGGGCCGAGTGGACCGGGGTCTGGGATCCAGGGCTCCGTAAACACGCCGGACGGAAACACTCCCGAGACCCCGGATCGGACGTGCGCGATCGAGGTTGAAGCCACTGAGTGTCGGATCTACTACCGGAGCCCCGTATTGGGGCCCGACCAGGTTCGTGGCTGGATCGACCACGACGAAACAGTTGAGGCCGACATGAGCGAGGGGCCAGATGAGAGAGTCGAGCCGGGAACCATGCCCGAAACCGACGGCACGGACATGGTCAAGACGAAGTGGTACGACGACGTGTCACTGGACACCGACTTGAGCTGTATCCGCGACCACGAGAAACAACCGCGGGACCAAATGAACACGGTGATGTGCACGCTCCATAACAGCACTGGCTCCGAGCTCGCGGGGTGGGAAATCGATGCGGAGAACCTCGCCGGTGCCAACGACCCTGACGACAGTGACGCATTCGATGGCATCGCCGACTACGACGGTATCTGCACAACCGGGGCGAATGGAAAGTGCTCGGCCGACATTCCAACCGAGCTAGAGGCGGGCACTGCAACGGTGTGCTTCTGGGTCGATGAGGACAAGGACGGCAGTTTTCACGCGGGTCCGAAGCGGGATGGGTCTCAGTGTGACGATCCGGAGCCGGCCCCAGGTGAAGATCAGGGATCTCACCACTCCACCACTTTTCAAAAGGTGACATGGTTCGCCGACCGAACGGCAACCTTGACTGCTTCAAAGTCCCCAACAACTGCTGGAAGACCGTTGACATTGAGCGGGAGCGCCACGTCGGACGTGTCGGACTGCATGGATGAGGTACAGGTGAAACTTCAGCGCGCCGTCGGAGACACGGGTGTTTTCGAAACGGTAGGCACTGTGCTTAGCGACGAGAACGGCACCTTTGTTCGGGAACTATCACCGAATGTCAGTGGTTCCTATCGCGCTGTTTTAAGCGGTAAGCCTGGCTGTGCGGACGTTGTTTCAAACAGCGCCCGGGTGGATGTTCGAAAGAGCCTGACGCTGAACTCCAATCGCAGGGTGGTCAGACGCGGACGTGTCGTTAGACTTCGTGCAGAAGTCCTCAGTTGCACCGAAGGCGTGTCCGATAAGGTTGTGTTGTTCAAGCGAATTGATGGGGTGTTTGAGAAGCGCGAGGTGACGAGGACGAACGCCGATTGCGTAGCGAACTTCACCAGGAGAATAGAGAAGCGCAGCATATTCAAAGCGCGATCGCCACAGGACGCGGATCAACTGGCCGGTTACTCGCATCGGGTGGGCGTGAGACTCAGGTAAGCGCGGGAAGGCGAGGAGCAAGATGCGGAGTGGTAAATCACGGACGCTGGTGGACAGTTAAAAGTGCGGGTGCCATTGTGCCGGGTCTACCACCAGGCCAGAGACCGGCCCAGAATTTATTGCTGAAGTACTAGCGTCTGGGTAACCGCGCAATTACGCTTCGCATTGTTCTGCGTTGCCGCACCCGCGAGCGGCAAGCGCAACTAGAGAGAGGTGCGCCGCTTTTGCAGCGCACCTCTCCTCGCGAAACGGTCCGGCTCCATCCCACCTATGCCAGGAAGCGAAGGGATCCCGCGAGCAGAGCTCCCCGCTTTCGACCACCTGTTGTACTGAGAAAGGCCGCGTAGGTAAAGGGGGCTGTCCGTTATCAGAGGTATTCGGCATTATGCGTCGACAGCTTCGGGAAGCCCAAAGCGCGCGACCATCCGGGACCGACAGGAACTAGCCTCCGCTCAGGGCCCCCCGCTATTTCGGCATCCCGGACGCGAGAAACGCTCGCCGAAGCGGGCGCTCTATCCCTAGGGCAGGGAGTGCTTCGATCATCAATCAAACCGCACGGCGCGGAAACCTTAAGCAAACGTCCTGCCGGCCTGTTTGATCTCGGCGTGGGCATGTTGTCCGGTTTGATGCCTAGGCGCGCGACCATGCAGTTCGTCTCCGCCTGACGAGTTCAGCCCGTATGGCTATCAGCAAGCAAGCCAGAAGGAGCCAGGCCAGGATTTGAGCGCCGGTGCTTGAAAGAACCGATCCCTCGGACTCCTCGCCATCAGCTTCTGGGGCAACGAGCTGCTCGTCGTTCTCGGGAGCCGACTCCATGGAGTTACCCGCGGCCGCCACCTTGTCGCTGTCGCTGGGTTCGGCCCCTGACGCCTTCGAACCCGTGCCAAATTGGTTAGTCGACCTGGTGAGCTTGGTCCTGGAATCGGTAGAGCCAGGCGCGCTTATGTCGGATGGTTTGGTCCCCGCTTGGGTTGGCTCGTCGGCTACGGACCCCGGGGTGCCGCCCGAATCCTCAGCCCCCTCGCTTGAGTCCCCGGCCAGGTTGCCGGCCGAATCCTCGACCTCGTTCGTAACCTCATCGACCAGTTCTCCGGCCCCAGGCAAAGCCTCGTCTACCACTTCCTTGGCCTTGTCGACCTCTTCCTCGACCTTGTCCTTGACTTTGTCGAGGGGATCAGAAATCCCATCAAGCGGTCCCGTAAGCCCACCCAGCTGCTGAGCGGCGGCGACCCCATGGAACGCCCCCAACAGGATCAGAGAGAAACTGAGTAGATAAGCGATTCTCTTCATTGTGAAGTCCTTGCGGTGGTCTTCCGCGTCATCTCAATCCTTTATCCATTTCGAATGGATCTCACTCATTCGTTAATCGCTGGTCCTGAAATTGCTTACGCGCGGGTAGGTGGCTCCCAGAGGCCTAAATAGCAGCGTGGAGTTTCTCAGTGAGGCAAACTAGCCAACGTGACCCCGCAGAGGAACTGAATCACTTTCGCCCAGGCCGTCGATCTCTTTGCCTGCAAGCTTTCTATCCGTCTGCCCAACGACTGACGCTCTCGATCACTCTGCTCTGAGCTCCCGATCGATAAGGCGGATCGGCTTTTCTCTCCGGGCCGCGGGGAAGAGCGCGGGCCGAGGTCCCGCCCCAGATCCCATACGGCAAACCTAGGTTTCAGGTAGCAGGCTCCCGTTTGCAGAAGGGTGTCGTCGAAAATCGACGTCGATCTCGTTCTGCTAGGTGACCTCAGCCAACCTACGGCTCTGCTTCGCCCGCCTCCTCGGGCTCCTGTTTGCCCGCGGGCTGCGCCTCCTCCGCCAACCTTGCAGCTATGTCTCGGAGCCTCACATTGGTGTGCTGAGACATGGTCTTTAAGATTTCGAAAGCCTCAGTTTCATTGACGCCCTCTCGCTCGATGATGACGCCCATCGCTTTACCGATGAGAGTGCGGGTTCCGAGCGCGGTCTTGAGCCCGTCTACCTCCCGCTCCAGTGCCTCGAGCTCGTCTCGCTTTATCTCATCATGATCTTCCGGGAGCATCGGGTCGTGGTGGGTTGGCTCCATGTACCCCCTCCCAGGTCACCAATTCCAATCTCGTCGATCACTTGAGTCTCGTCGCCAATGTCATCGGCTCGGGCTCGGTTTGATTTCCACAATAATAGGAAAAAATCCGGCCTGAAAGCGGGGCGGGGCCCACCGCTGGGTTCTCAACGGTGGGCCCCTGGGCGATCCCCGAGCTAGCATCGGGGACCACCTAGAGCATGCCTTACCCTCGGGCCCTCAGACTAATTAGGCCGACGCCAGAGTTGACTCCCCTCGGCAAGAGGAAAGAGCCCCCTTGGGGGCTCTGGGTGCCTCACGTACGCGACTGGCGCTCGTTCTTGCCCGCAGGAGGCTCTCGCGCTCACGCCTCCTATGGGGGAGCTAATGAGTTTCCCCGGGTCGTCGCGTCAAAAGGGCGCCCACGGGTGACTTCGGTGAATTGGACCGGACCGCTTCTTTTCGGGGAACTGGCTCCCGATGTCAGATGGAATCTCCTCGAAGCAGTAGAGGGCCCTTTCCGCAATAGCGCCAATCACGCCCACGGCCTCACCGGCTTCGAAAAGGTCTTCGTTCATGGAGATACCGAGGATCTCTCTCAGGGCACGTGTGGTGTCGCTCTCGGCTGCACATTCCTCTTCGGTTCGCTTCGACGAAGGCCTCTTCATTCGTCAGGTTTCGACAGAAAACCCTCAAATCCTTTAAAGCCGTCAATCGCGCCAATCTGACAGACGCTTTAGCCGCGATGCTGTTCTAGCCGCCGGCCAACCCTAGACCCTAGGAATACCGCCGATGAGCAGGGAGACCACAAGAATCGGCAGGCGTTGAGAACCAACGAAAACAAGCCCTCGTCACCTTGCCAAGGTGAGGGTCGCCAGTTCGAATCCGGTCGCCCGCTCGAAAAAAGCGCAGGTCAGGACCCCTTTTCGGGTCCATCCTCGCTTCAGGAATGGCCACCCCCCCCCGATTCGGCGGCGTGAGCGTATGTCCAGCAAAAATTCGGGGGGGAGGCAGATTGGCTCACGGTTCTGCGCTTTCTTTCCTTCTCCGAGAGGATCGGAAACCCGAACCACCAAGAGGGCAATCGCCGCCGAGAGATACCCGCGGCGCGCGCCCGGGATGCCCGAAATGGCGGCTCATGTAGGCAAGTGCGCAGGGCCCGAGTGCTCCGAGAGGAGCCGAACTGCCGACTCTGTGGGAAGGGCGGCCGTCGACGTCGACCCCATCGTCGCTCACGCAGATGGAGGCACCGACGATCGCGCCACCCTGCGTGCCCTCTGCAGAGCGGGCGACTAACCGGGCCGCTCACGCGTCCGATCCGCCTGCAATCTACTGACAGTATCGAGCGGCTAGCTAACAGTCACGCGTACCTCACGGCGCGCTGCACCAGTTCGAATTTTGCCACAAGATTTGCCCAAACGGGTCCTTGAAACCGCTCTGGACCCAGTAGCCACCCTTCGTGCCGTTGCTGTGGTTGTACAGCTCGTAATACGCCGCGACCCAACCCTGATAGAGGCCCTGTCCAGGCGCCTGCCGGTGCGACATCGCCCCTGTCCATTGCCAATCCGTTTGCCAATCCGCCCCAACCCAATAGTAGCCAGTGGCGGGACTCCAAAACCGCCACCAAGGCTTCCATGACACCCAGCCCGCGAAGCTCCAAAGAGGAGGATGGGCCACGTTGTACACGCAGTCGAGGAAACCCGTAGCCGGTGCGGCCGACGCGAGTGCTTCCGCTGTCCTGGCGAGCTCCATCAGCCCGGACTCACCGATTCTGCCGAATGCTCGGTCGCGCTCCGCGTGCCTCAGGGTAGTCGGGACTGCGGACGATCGCGGACCATCCGGCGGGGGTGGCGGCGGACCGGACGGCGGTTCGACGGTGGGGGCGGCCGGAGGCGACGGGCAATCCAGATGGGTCTCGCCGTCACAGAGATCGTGCCCCAAACGACCGTCGATCGTGTCTTGTCCCTCGCCACCGATGAGGAAGTTCGGACCGGTGGTCCCGGTCAGGTCGTCGTCGTGGTCGCTTCCGAAGAGGTTCTCGATCGAGATGAGCTCGTCGCTTCCCTCGCCGGTCGCACTCTCTTCGGCAAGGCTCGCCGACACGCCGAGCTCGGAAAAGTCGAACGAGACGAAGTCGGCTCCACCGGCGCCGTAGAGGTAGTCGTCGCCGGTGAGTCCCCAGAAAAAGTTCTGTCTCTCGTCGCCGAAGAGCCAGTCGTCGTGCGCCGAACCGGCCACCGCTTCGATCCCTCGAAGGGTGTCGTCGCCTTCGCCTTCGGCCGCTCCTGCGGAAAGGTCGACGACGACGGATTCCTGGGCTACGAGGAATGCCGCGACGTCGACGTCGCGCCCGCCCACGTAGCGGTCGCTGCCGTTCATGCCGAGCAGCACGTCGATGCCGTCATCACCCGAGAGCAGGTCGCCCCCGCCGCGCCCGACCAGCGAATCGTCGCCGGCCTGCCCAGCGATTCGATCCGAGGTGCGACCACCGTCGAGATAGTCGGAGCCACCGCCTCCGCAGATGCGGTCGGCGCGCCCCTTTCCATAGATCGTGTCGTCCCCTCCACGGCCAACGATCACGTCGGCGCGCCTCGTCCCCGACAGTGTGTTCGCGCCATTGGTACCTACGATCGTCGCCCTTTTCCCCATGCACCAATAGGTCGCTGCGGTGGCAACAGTCGGCATGCTCACCATGATCGCAGTCGACAGCAGAACGATCAGGATCAGGCAGGTTGTGATGCGCCGCGTCATCCTCAGTCCCTTTCCTCTCGGCTGATGACGTGCTCCCTCAGCCCGAGGCGCAGGTCCTCCATCTCCGTGAAGTAACCGCGCGTGACATACGTTCGCCGTATGCATCTTCATCCCCTAGCATTTCGTCCGTTCGGCTGAGTTTATGTGGGCCTGCTCCCCGCCTCCATAGTCAGTTGGAGCCATTCATGTCCCTCTTGTCCACCTATCGGAGGACATGGAGTGTCGACCGACGCCCTTCTCGCCGCCACCGATCAGTCGCTTGTCGGCCAGGTCACTCCTCTGTTTGCCCGAAGAGGCACGTACGAGAGGGCGTCGGTTCAGGTTCCAGGCGAGCGGTCCAGACACACAACTCTTCCCAGGCTGGAGCTGAGGATGCGAGGCGGGAAATGCCCACCTTCGGCTTAACCCTGGGAAAGAGCCAGCCGATGGCAAGAGCATGAGCAGCCTATTTCGTCCGGTCGATGTCCCGAGGATTCGTCCGTGGTGGACACTGTGAGTATGCGGTTCGCCGAGTGGCTTGATCGCGGGCTCTGCGTTGACGCGCCCCCGAAATGTTTGACCCCGAAGCCTCCAGCAAAATGATGCGCCAAGCGCGCCGCATCTGTAAGTGTTGTCCGGTCCAGATTGAATGTTTGGAAGCCGCCGTTGAGAACAACGCGCAGGGCGGGGTTTGGGGCGGCGTCTCTGGCGAGGTCGGGCATATCGCTGCGCTCCGTAAGGCGAAGGATGCCGAAATGGCGACATCCGACCCAGAACCGACTCCTATTGAGCTACTGCCTCAAGAGGCGACATCCGAACCCGAACCGGCCCCCATTGAATTAATGCCTGAAAACGGGACTAGTAGGTTGCGGAAGGTCGCGCTTGCGGAGGCGGAATTGATGACCGAAAAGTTCGCGGCCATGCAAGCCGCTGTCGATGCGGGGGCGACATGGAAGCAGATCGGGGAGACCCTCGGGCTTTCGAAACAAGGCGCGCGCTCATGGTTCCTACGCCACCAGACGACGAAAGATGACATCAGAGAGAGCTTCGAGATGCGAGTCCAACAAGAACGACTTCTCTCCTAATAACTGGGCTTCCATTGAAGTCCCTATGCTTGTGCTCATGTGGAAGGCGGTCAGCACTCAGTGGGACACCTCGGATTCGGCATTTGTCTCCTGGCGCATCAGGGCGGAGAACGACGACGGACGAGAGCGCACGGTGTTGGTGAAAATCGATGCATCCACTGTTGTTGGTGCCCCGTGGACCAGGGGGAAGGGCGCTCTGCGACACGTGCGTGACGCGATGAAGACTCGTGGAACTTCCCTCGTTGACTCGAGGCAGGACAGAGACGAGTTGCCGACGTCGATCGTTTACCGATTCGGAGCTGGCGGCTTCGTCGAGGAGTAGCCGCATGCCGGTCTGCCCCTTAAAGGTGTCCTGCCATTAGGAGCAGAACATCTCTCCGGAGAGTACGCTCGATCGGCTAAAAATCGCAGCGTAGGTGGGCCAGCTGAATTCCCCTTCGGCACACAGGTGGACGGATTTTGAACGGACTTCACTGCCGTGGATTTTCGGAGTGATGGGGCCATGGGAAGGTACTCCGGCCCCTGAACGCAACCAAGATTGACCACGAACATCGCTGGTCAGCTGGCGAATTCGACCACCGACGCCCAACATCAACCATCGCCTTAATCACTGAACCCGAAGATGAAAACGAAGCTAGTCGTGCACGTCGATTCGACCGACAAGCGTGCAAGCTCTGCGGAGATGTCAAGTTCGAGCAAGAGGGTCCAAGATCGCTGGTGCAGAGAGCTTTCGGTTGTGCACCAAACTCATGTGGCTCGAAATGACTGGCCTTTGCCGGGTTCTCAAGGGGATTTGTGCCAAAATCTGTTTACACTTGGTGTGAATTGGCAGTTGAATGAGACATTTAGGAGGAACCATCATGAAACGTAGTGCATTGGTATTCGCCATCGTCGCGGTTGTCGCTGGGGGAGCCCCTAACGCGCACGCTAATTCATTCAACTGCTTCGGCGAAGCTCCAACCCTTGTGGGCACTCCTGGTGATGACATTCTTATCGGGACCGACGGACCGGACGTGATCGTGGGGCTGGACGGCAGCGACTTCATCTTAGGCGGCGACGGACCGGATCTGATCTGCGGTGGCGAAGGGGACGATGGCGAGTTCCTCCCGTCCAGAGGAGTGGGAGGACTCAGCGGAGGGCTTGGGGTCGACAAGATTAGCGGTGGTCCAGGCAACGACGAGGTCAACGGAGGGCGCGACAGCTTGCTCGATTCGGATTCGGGGTCCGGTGACTTCCTCTATGGCAAGGGTGGAGATGACCACATCTGCGACAATGCTTGCGCTCAGAACAGTTACCAAATGAGTGACTCCGGCGATGATCGAATCTGGGGTGGTGTTGGGAACGACATCCTCAGCTCCACAGGTGGTGACGATCATCAGTTGGGCGGCCGAGGTAATGATCGCCTAGGCCGGCAACTGTTTGTGTGCGATGCCACTTCATGCGAAGAAGTGGTCACGGTGGACACCGGAGCAGACACTTATCTCGGAGACGAAGGAGACGACACCATTACGGCCTCTGATGGCACCGAGGCAAATGATGTGGTCAACGGCGGTGACGACATCGACACCTGCCTGGCTGATGCTCAAGACATCGTCGTCAAATGCGAGTGAGATCCGAGAGCATCGAGCTTGAGTGTTGGTCCTAAAGCCAACCGGGATTGCTGGAGGCTATCCTCCGCTCTGGGGGTGACTTTGGCCCTAAAGTGCCTCTGATCGACTCCGCGTCACCAATTCTCTGGGAACGCTCTGTGCAGGTGCAGGCGGCGATTGGGGTACCTCTTCGCGCAAGATCAAGACGACAGCCGAGGGCAAACCACATTACTGAAGAGAGTGTTTAGTTCGGGGGGCCGGATCTCCTAATCGATGACGACGACTTTCCAAGCAAGGCGAGCTTACGGGACTGACCATATGGACCCCACCTTGCGCCGATGCCGTGCGTCAGAACGAGGCCCTGGGCGCGATTCCTCAGGTTCGTCGTTAAAAGTCGCTCAACCCCCTCCCTAGTGGGGTACACGAGGGCTAGCATCCAAGTTCCTGAGTGGCCTTGGGGGGCGCCATTTGAACGACCATCAACTAGGACGTGGATCCAACGAGGAGACAGCCGAGGGGCTCCGCGTTGAGCGCGCGCCTGATGTCAGTCCTGTTTGGCTGAACGATGCCATCGAGGACACCGACAATCAGGCAAAAGACGACTCGCCCGTGGAGGATCCTGCAATTGCACGGTGGCGGGCAGAGCTTGCGGCACGGCGACTCACTGGTGTCAGCGACTCCGAGGTTACTCCGCTCGATGAGGGACTCAAGCGGCGTCGACGTCATCGATTCCGTCCACGTTGGCTTGTGCTGGTTGCCTTTGTCGTGGCTGGTGCGCTGCTCGCCGACCTGGTTTACGCCGGGCTAGCCCTTCGCGGCCGGCTGTCCTCGGCAAGTTCTTCACTGGGCCAGGGTCGCGAGGCGATCAATGAACCGGACTACGAGGCTGCGGATAGGAGCTTCAGAGCCGCACTCGACAACGCACGAGACGCTGCCGCGTTTGAACGGCATCCAGGCTGGCGAACGCTACGGGCGCTGCCCGTGCTCTCCGACGACACCGAAACGGTGTCGGTGCTCGCTTCGGTTGCTGCTCTGGCATCAACAGCCGGACTCGATGTGATTGATCTGTATGAGCGCTTGGGTGCGACTCGCACGGGGTTGCCGGGAGCCTTGTTTGACGACGGTAGGGTGCGACTCGATCAGGTGGCCCTGGCGTCTCGCTCAGTATCTCCGCTGCTCGAATCCCTGACGGAGGGGGCGAGCCTGGTGCGCAAAGATCTCGAACCACGCTTGAATAGCCTGGAAAGGGCTTTAACCGAAGTGCGAGGTGATCTGTCCCATGCGGTTGAAACCCTTCAGCGCTCCCAAACACTCCTTGCCGCCTCTCCCTCCCTGTTCGGCCAGGACTCAAGGCGCGAGTATCTCCTCCTCATCCAGAATTCCAGCACAGCCCGAGCGACCGGAGGGATTATCGAGTATCACGCAATCCTTTCCGCAACCGACGGCGGTTTAAAACTCGGACCGGTCTTGCCCATTTCGAGCCTTGCGGCGACGGGCTCAAGAAGGACATGGGTGAGCGTCAATCGCTCGGTTACGTTCCCCACGGTTGCCCGCAAGATCCTTAACCGATACGAAGCTCAGACGGGAAAACGACCGGATGGCGTAATTGCGGCAGACTCCATAGCACTCGAATACATGTCCAGAGTGACGGGTCCGGTGCGGGGCGTTGGTCTAGACTTTGCTATCAGCGATGACAACGTCGCACGAGTGCTCATGCACGACGTATTCGAGTACTTCGAAGGGAGAACGGGCGAGCGTCATCGCTTCGTTGCGGACGTCGTGAAAAAAATCTGGTTCTCGGTAACAAAGGGTGTTGGGGATCCCTCGATTCTCCTTACTCAACTTGCAAGAGCCACGCGTGAGCAACACATGAAGGTGTACGTCACCGAGTCGAGCTCCGAGGAGGCAATTGATCACCTCGGGCTGTCTGGTGACCCGACTTCGTTTGACCACCCACTTCAGATGATCGCTCAGAACGGGGACGAAGACTCGAAAGTGGACTTCTTTCTCCGAAGGGAGTCCGATACCAGAATCGCACTAAATCCCGATGGCTCCGCGTCTGTTGAGGCGACACTCTTTATCGAGAACCAAGCCCCCGACTCGTCACCTTCGCCGGTGCTTGGAAGTGGTGCCCTCGCCGGGACCGCCAGGTTGTCGATCGACTTTTTGCTGCCGGAAGGGGCTGACAATCTCGTAGTCGAAGGTGAGTCGGCGAGAGGAGTGAAGTCAGTCGAGGGTCGTCCGTTGATCACCATCCCGCAAACGATTGGCCCGGGAGCACTGCAGGAGGTCACCGTGAGCTACGACCTTCCTCCTCCGGACGGACAAAGCTCCTCACCATTTTCGTTTGTACTGCTACCTGCTCCCTTAGCGTTTCCGGATCGCGCGTCGGTTCACGTGATTGCCCCAGAAGGCTATTGCATCGATGCTTGTTCCAGACCTTCTCCGGCAAGATGGGATGTGACAACCACGCTAAGGGAGCCTTTGACTATCCAGGTGAGATTGATCTCGGCGGGCGACGAGAACTGAATCCCCTCCCGAGAGGGTCTCAACAACAGACGGGGTGAGGCTCCGTTAATCGGAACCGCCCTGCGACTGAACCAGACACCCTTTATGAGCTACGAGGCAATGTGGCAATTTGCGTGTTTGCTTTCCAAAGGGGGTGCATCCAAGGGGTAGGGGATCTGACTTTGCCGTCCGGAGGCAACCCGAAAACCCATTCACAATTCGAGCAGGCAGAAAACTACTCGTAGCCATCTAGTGCTGGCGTATGAAACAGACTTACCCTCGCACCGTTCTGCGCTTCTGTACCCGCGAGCGGAAGCGAAAACCGAGAGAGAGGTGCGCCGCCTGAAGTTGGCAGCGCACCTCTCCAATGCGAAACGGTCGCTCACCCCCAGGGCAGTCAATCGGGAACTAGGGATCCCACGAGCGGGCTTCCGAATCGACTAGCTGCCCCACTCGTTTTTACCCGGTTCGGGCTAGGAGGGCAAAGGGCCTGTCCACGTCACTGAGGTCGCTGGAGCCTTACTCGGCCGCCTAACTAAAGTAACGGGATCAATAGGTAGAGAATCTCGGCGATCAGAAGGCCGATCACGAGCCCTTTTCCGAACCCCACGAGGGTGAGTGTTTGTCGCCGTCTTTCATAGTGGCCTTCCTCCCGGAAGGCAGTACGCCCCAAGACTCCCTTCCCTCTCGGGAATGGGCCGGACGCTTCGAGCTCCGCGGTCCGCTCAGCCAAGCCTTTGTCCATGGCCTGTTCCTCACGGGCGACTTCGAGCCGCGCTTCTTCGAGCCTCCGATCCGCGGTCTCCTGCGCCTCTTCGACGATGCGTTTCGCGCGCTCCAGAGCCTCGGCCTCGAGCTCCGCGGCCGCTGTGCTGCGGCTTCGAGCTCCGCGGTCCGCTCAGCCAAGCCTCTGTCCATGGCCTGTTCCTCACGGGCGACTTCGAGCCGCGCTTCTTCGAGCCTCCGATCCGCGGTCTCCTGCGCCTCTTCGACGATGCGTTTCGCGCGCTCCAGAGCCTCGGGCTCGAGCTCCGCGATCCGCTGTGCTGCGGCCTCGAGCTCCGCGGCCCGCTCAGCCAAGCCTCTGTCCATGGCCTGTTCCTCACGGGCGACTTCGAGCCGCGCTTCTTCGAGCCTCCGATCCGCGGTCTCCTGCGCCTCTTCGACGATGCGTTTCGCGCGCTCCAGAGCCTCGGGCTCGAGCTCCGCGATCCGCTGTGCTGCGGCCTCGAGCTCCGCGGCCCGCTCAGACAAGCCTCTGTCCATGGCCTGTTCCTCACGGGCGACTTCGAGCCGCGCTTCTTCGAGCCTCCGATCCGCGGTCTCCTGCGCCTCTTCGACGATGCGTTTCGCGCGCTCCAGAGCCTCGGCCTCGAGCTCCGCGGCCTGCTGTGCAGCGGCATTGTGCATAGCCGCGGTCTTGTCGGCCGCCTCCCTCAGCATCTCCTCCGCTGATTCGCGGGCGGGCCGGAGGATCAGCTCGAGCTCGTCGCTGAAATCCTCAATCGATTGGTTCCCCGTGGCGACAAGGGCGATTTTCTCGATGGCGCCTTTGTAGCTCGTCGCAACATGCGTAAGGAAATCATCAACTTCTCTTCGATCGTACCCACGCCCCAAAACCGTGGAGAAGTCCCTGTTTGTGATCTCGTCGGGTAACAGCACCATGGATCTACCCTCCCCGGCATGTACCTTGTTCACTTGTCCATTCCCCCGTGCATTCACGTCGGCTCCGGGCGTGCGTCGTCAAGCTGGCGGACCTCTCGGACGGTTGACCATGGGATGAATGAATCCGTCACAGACGAGGCCCTGGTTGCCCCGCTTTCGTCGAAGGCCGCGCTGACATCAAGCACCAACACAGAGCCGTCGCCCTCGCCAGCTGCTTTCCGCCACCCCTCAACCGCTCGTCCATCCACCAACTCCACCCGCACCAGCTCAGGACCGCGGGCCTGTGGCTCGGGTGACCCTGGGCTCGGTTCGGCATTCGACTCGATAGCAGGATCCGAGCGCCGGCGCTGAGCCGACGATGCAAACGCCGGGATCAACTTCGAGCCCACTATCGAGAGGACCAGGAGGGCCATAAGAACCAGGCCCCAAACGAGCGGCGACAGACCCGTTCGCGTCTGCTCCGCTGTCCGGTCGTCCTGCGCCCGCGGGACCGCGGAACCGGAATCTCGTCCTTCCGAGCCCGATGTCTCCGGCGAGACGGTCGTGGACGGCTGAGGGGACGGGCTCGCGTTCACCCCACCGGACCTGCTCGGATTGAGCGGATACAGCTCCCAGAGCCTGGTGGGGTCGACTTCGTCGTCCTTGTCATCCTTGCGTTCCTGCGCCGCAGCCACGAGCACATCCGACCCGGCGCTTGCCGAAGGGGCGAGAACGAACGCAATCGTCGCTGCAAGCTGAGCTATCAGCCAGAACCGAACGAGAACACCGACGAGTCCCACTCTCATTTGATCGTGACGGGGGTTCCAACCTGCATGAGGCGCCCCAGTTCGAGGATGTCTGCATTGCTCAAACGAATACAGCCGTGGGAGATGTGGCCGGGTATCAGTTCGGGTTCGTTTGTTCCGTGGATTCCAACGAACCCCCCCGCGGGCCAATCGGTCAGAACCACCGATCGGGCGCTCGTCCCGAACGCGAGCGGGCCGTAGAAAGGACTGCTGTACCGCCTGAGCTTGTTCCGGATGTAGAACGTGCCCGTCGGGGTGGGGTAAGCCGATGTGCCCACACCCACGTCGGCTTTGAAAATGGTTCTCCCGTTCCGGAGCAGTCTTGCTGTCATGCCGTCTAGATCGACGATCAGTTGGGTGCGAACAGTCCCATACCCTCCGAGCGCGTCGCGCGGAACCCACCCGGTCGTTCCATTCGTCAGCGTGGCTAAGCGGACCTTTACCCACAGTTCTCCGTCGGAAGCGGTGACGCGCTTCAGAACGGAGACCACATTCGTAGTGCCTTCAGGAGTCATGGTCTCCAGGTACCCAACGGTCGGCGCATCCTCGGCCGGAATCGTTCGTGCCGAGACCCTCTGACGTACAGAAGCCCAGTGAAAGAAATGATCTTTGTTTGCCAGGGGTCGGGGACGCCCAGGTGTGAACGCCGGCTCGACGGGATCGGGAAGCAACGCGCCCGGCGACGAGACCGGCCGCACAGGTGGCTCGTCAAAGTCGAATGCAACCGCTGCCCCGGCAACACTACCTATGGCCAGCAATCCAATCACCAGCACGGTTCCACGCACACGTCCCCTCCGGGCCTTCAACCGGTAAATCTAGGATCCTCCTCGGCAACGGTCTTTAGCTTCGAATCGATGAAGTTCGTGGACGCGACGACCTTGTCGACCTGCGCAAACGTCATGGGATCGTCGAAAGCCTTGCCGATCGGCGTGAAGCCCTCGATGCGCCGGGCCCAGGTGGCGTGGCGAGCCTCCGTCGTGATGAGTGTGAACAGCGCAGCGACGAGATCGGGGGACTTGATGCGGTCGGCTTGTCCAACGAGCAGAGACACGGTGAGATCCTCCATCGCAACTGCAGTCTTGGTGAAGGACTCCGGTGTGTCGGTAGCGCCTCCGAAGTTGAAGGCTGGTCTCTTAACCGCCGCCTTACCTAGGACCGACTTGATGATCTTCACGTGCGCCCGCTCGTGGCTCCCGAGGGTTCGTGCCCAGAGTGCCTGATCTGCTGTCATGGCATCCACGGTGCCAAGCTGCTCGGCTTCTGTGTAAAAGGTGGCCTGCAAATACTCGAACGCGAGATCGAAATTGAGGATGCTAATGTCATCCTCTTGGGATCGTGCACGTCGTGGGAGGGCCAGCACTCCGAGAAGAACGCCTCCCGTCACAAGCGCCTTGCTCAAGAACTCGGCGCGCGACCGACCGAATGCACCTTCGACAGCGTCCAGGAGCGCTCCGTCTTGATCAACTTGCTCAAGGGTTAGGTCGAACATTCAGTCTCCTGTCTTCCTTGCGGTCACGAGGGCTGCTCGGTTTATGAGACGTTCAGTTTGGTGAGTTCGGCTCTGACCTTTTGTTCGGTCAGTGCCGGATCCGCGGCGCGAGGGGCAGGATTCTTCTCAAGGATGGCGCGAATCCACGCCGCGTGGCGCGCCTCGACGGAGACGAGACTTGCCACCTTCGTCACCCGGTCCGTAGTGAGATTGGGCCCTTGTCCAATGTATGCTCCCGCTCCGACTTCCTCGAGAACGAAAGCAGTCTGCGCAAACTTCTCTTCGGTCGTTGTTGCATCTCCGAAGTCAAAATTCGGAGAAGAGCGAGCGTCATCCCCAAGCAACTCCTCGAGGTAGGCAACATGCTCGTCTTCGTGGACGCCCACGGCTTGCGCGAATTCGCTCAGCTCTCCCGCGAGGCCGCCATTTCCGGTGGCCTCCGAATAGAACGCCTGCTGCAAATACTCGAGCTCGAGCAGGAAGTTGAGGATCTCTGTGTCCATTGACGGGGACGGCGCCGAGGATGCGAGTTTCGGAAGGCCGGCAACCAGCACCCCGCCTGCCACGATTCCCGTTCCCAACGCTCCCTTTAGGAACTGGGCCCGCGAGATACCGTCTCCCGCTGGACGGTAATCGTGATCTTCCAGAAGCTCAACCGATATGCGTTTTCTAGGCATGATTCATCCGGCCGTAGACGACAGACTAGTGGCCTCCCCCCGCGCTGATGAAATCAGTCCCAGTTTCGTGGTTCAAGGGGGATTGACCCCAATATAGGAAGAAAGTGGGAAGATTCTGGAATCTCACCGCCACAAATGAATGCACGCAGTCCCGGTCGATCTCTCTCTGTAGCCAACCAAGTCGACCCCCGCCATCACACTGGGGTTCGCTCGGAACAGAAAGCTCCCCATCGTTCATGTGTGTGGATGGGTTAACCATAGGCTTGTGTTGGTTAATGACGCGAGGGTGCGTCTTGGCGCCCCCGGAGCGTAGAAACCCCAAGAGTTAGGACGGAGCGCGCTGACGTTACCAATCCGGTCATCAATCCGGCTCCGTCGATTAACCCGGCAACAACTCAAACATCAGGAGCGTCCAGTTCTCATCGCGGTCGAGGGTGGCAAGGCGGGGGGCGAGCTATCCGGTTTCCGTGCTCTCCTGGTCGCGTGCTCGTCTGGCGGCGTCCACGCTCGCTTGCAGGATCTCCATCAGGTCGGTCGCCGGCGTGACCGGGGCCTCTTCCTCGACCTTGGGAATCACTGCGGCCTCGCCTGCCTTGCTGTGTAAGAGGTCGAGTAGCCGCTCGCGATGCGCGTCGCGGTGACGGGCCGGTTCCCATTCTCCCGCCAGTGCCTCGATGAACTGGCGGGCAAGCTGCAGCTCGCGTTCCGACGGCTCCTCGATCGAGGGAACCCAGACCTCCTTTGGATCGCGCACCTCGTCGGCATAGAACATGGTGCTTAGCACCAGGACATGCTCGCCGGCTCTCACCGCCACGAGATACTCCTTCGTACGCATCACGAAGCGTCCGATTGCGACTTTGCCCGTGCCCTCCATGGCGCGGTAAAGCAACCAATAAGGCCTCTCGGTAGCGGCGCCATGCCTCGGGACTAGGTAATAGGACTTCTCGAAGAAGATCGGGTCGATGCTCTCGAGGTCGACGAACTGTTCAACTTCCAGGACGCGGCTTCTCTCCGGGGCCACCGACTCGAGCTCATCGGTGTCGACGGTAACGACCCGGCCAGGCTCGACCTCGTAGCCCTTGACGATCTCGTCCCACTCGATCTCGTCTGTTCCCGAGTCCTCATGATCGTCGTCGTGTCTCTCAGCGCCCACGGTCTCGCCGGCGTCCTCCGGCTCGTGCGAGTCCTCTGGCTCCTGCCAGGCCTCCGGGACCTTCCGAACTCCGGGTTCCCACTGTTCGAGGTCGATTGGCTCTTCCTCGTCGGTAGGGGCGTATCTCTCGACAGGGGGAGGACCCTCGGCGACGCGGCGATACCGGATCCGCCGCCCGGTACCGGCTTCGTACTGGTGGAAGCGCACGCGCTTGGGGGAGGTGGCGGTGAAGAGCTTGACCGGGATATTGACCAAGCCGAAGCTGAGGTCGCCGGTCCAGACTGCTTGTGGCATGGTCAGATATCGATCACATCGGTGACGGAGAACCCGCGCGCGTCTTGCTTCAACGCGGTGTCAACGGCCACAGAAGCGGCGAGAGCCATTAAGCGCAGATCCCCTTGCGCCTCATCTGAGATGTCCACGATGTAGTTGTCTCCGGTTGTGAAGGTCGCCTTGAGTACCCCGACGAACTTCTTGTCGATACGACCGACCTCGTGATCGGTTGCATCGACTATCGAGAAGTCCCATGCTCGCCAATTCTCGGCCTTGATCCGTCCAAGCACCTCGTCGTTCACTCCAACAAAGTTGAATCGAATCTTTCCGAACACGTTGTGCTGGACGATCTGGCCGACCGTGCGACCGTCGCCGGTCTTCACGAGGAGTCGGGACTTGACCAGCTTTCGTGGCCTCGTGAGCTCGAGAACCCGTGCACCCCCAGCGTCGTAGACGCTGAGAGTATGTGTGAAGAATTGGTCGATGTCCCCCGCGAACCTCATGGCCTTTTTCATTTTCGATTGGCCTTCTTGCTGAACGTGCCCGAGTTCGTTTCCATCTGGATCGCGAATCAGATACTGATTCGTCAGCTCTACCAACTTGGCCTTCTGGTTCACGATCAGCCGGGGTGCTTCAAGCAGTGGGGCCATGTTGATTCTCCCGAGTCTGTTGCAACCGGTGTCAGAGCTCTTTTATCGCACGCCCGGACGAAGTTTCCTAGCAGCGCACGAGCTCGATCAGGTAGTGGCCGGGCATCCCCACCACGCGCCATGCGGTGCCCTCACCGCATTCCCCGAGGCCCGGGCACTGGGCCCACCAGGTGGGAAGGCCGGCCTCCGCCGGAAGACGGCGGCCGATGATGCGCTCGATCTCTGCGATGGAAAGCAAGGTACGAGCCTCGTCGCGGGGTCTGTCACCCAAATACTCGCGGAACTTTTCCCATTCATCTGTCCCGAGACAGTGGGCGGCGCCCCAAGCGGGGGCCTCTGGTGGTATGAGCGGGTCCTGCGTCACTCCGATGCTGCCGTCAGCGTTCAAGCTTGTTCTCTCCCAACGCCATTGTTGAGGGTCCTATGGATACTTACAGAAGCCGTGTCGCCCTCTGTGGATTTCGTTTACCCGGGCACATCGGTCCTACCATAAGAAAAGTCGGGTCGACGACCTCCCGTCGGCGTAGTCCCCCTTACGCGGCGGCCCTAGAGCGAGACGGTAGACGCCTCGATGGACCCGCTGTGATACTCGTCCAGCACAGCCTTCACGATCGCCAGATCCTGAATCGCGAGACCGGTGGAGTCGAAAAGCGTAACGACCTCCTCCGAGGTTCTGCCGGGGGACTGGCCGGTGAGCACTTCCCCCAGCTCCGTGACGCGATCCTGTGCGACACGACCCGAGCCGACCGCTCCTGTGAGTTCCCCCCCATGACTGGCCTGGCGCCACTCATCGCAGTAGAGCTCGCACTGCTCGACCGCATCGATGGTCAGCTCGGCCTTCCCTGGACCATCTGCCCCCAGCGCATTGATGTGCATACCCGGCCTCAGGTCCGACACTTTCAATACGGGCTCGTAGCCGGGGGTTACGAGAGCGATCACGTCGCAACCCGTCGCGTCGATCAGAGTTCCGTAGCTCCAGCCGAGTTCCTCCGCGGCGGCCCGAGCCGCGGTTGGGTTGACGTCGGCGCAAACCCCCTCCTCGTATCCCGCGGTCTTCAGACACGCGCCTGCCCATCGCCCGTGCAGCCCACAACCGATGAGTCCCACGCTTCTGGAGTTTGCACTCTCGAGAGCTTGCGACGCGATTGCGGCAGCCGCGCCGGTGCGAAGTGCAGTCACCGAACGTCCGTCGACAAGTGCAAGCAGGCGCCCCGTTTCTGCCTCGCTGACGAGGATCGTTCCGGTGACCGTCGGCAGATCGCGAGCCGAGTTGCCGGGAAACGATGTCACCCACTTGAGGATCGCAAGGCCGTCACCGGCTGCAGGCATGGCTCTGAAGTCGCCGTGGGGCGCGCTGTCCAGATAAACCTTGGGCGGCATCGTCCATTCGTCCTTGGCGTACCGAATGAAGCCTTCTCGTACGCGCTCGATGGCCCGCTCTGGGGTCACCGCTTGCATGACCGCTGCATAGTCGAGTACTGGGACATCGCTCACAGAGAGTTTGTAGCTCATCTCGGCCTCCTGAGCCATCGCGGTGACTAAATACCCGGAGGTGGTGAGAATGGCCTGATGTCGGTGTATGGATCGGTTGGCGGCCTCATTCGGCGTGTAGTGATTCCCGTTCTCTGTTTGGCTTTTCTTGGATGCACCGAGGGGGAGACTCCGACCCCACCAGAGACGCGGCCCGCAACCCCGAGCACCGACAGGGAGGAGAACGAAACGCCTCCCCGCTCCTTCGATCCGGAGGGGAGCAGGATTGATCTGGAACCTGTCGCGAAAGGCTTCGAGGCGCCTCTCGGCATTACCCACGCGGGCGACGGCAGTGGCCGCCTGTTCGTGGTCGAGCAGACCGGCACGGTTCGGATCCTCACAGAAGGGGAGGTTCTCGACGAGCCCTTTCTCGACGTCAGCGAAGCGATAGTCGCGGGAGGCGAGCAGGGCTTGTTGGGTTTGGCCTTCCATCCCGACTACCGGAGAAACGGGCGGCTCTTCGTCAACTACACGGACGTCGCAGGCAACACAGTCGTTGCCGAGGTCGGAACCTCGAACGATCCCAACAGGGCAGACGAGGGGTCGCTACGTCCACTGCTGCAGATCGATCAACCCTTTGCGAACCACAATGGCGGGCAACTCGCGTTCGGACCTGACGGCTACCTCTACATTGCGACCGGAGATGGGGGAAGCGCTGGAGATCCCGAGGGCAACGGCCAGAACACAGAGGCTCTCTTGGGGAAATTGCTGCGCGTGGATGTCGACTCGGGCGACCCGTACGCGATTCCCGAAGGCAATCCGTTCGCACGCGGTGGCGGCGCGCCCGAAGTCTGGGCTTACGGATTGCGTAATCCCTGGCGCTTTAGCTTCGACACCGCCACCGGTGATCTGTGGATCGCCGATGTCGGGCAGAGCCGCTTCGAGGAGATCAACACGGCCGGATCCGACAGAGGCGGACTGAACTACGGATGGAACGTCATGGAAGGCGGAGCTTGCTTCGAAGGGAGCGGCTGTGATGAAAGTGACAAGGTGCTCCCGATCAGCGGCTACACGCACGATTCGGGGTGCTCCGTCACCGGTGGCTACGTCTATCGAGGCGTCGAATCACCCGCGCTTACGGGTGGGTACATCTTTGGCGATTTCTGCTCCGGGACGATTTGGGGGATCGAAGCTCGGATCACGAAATTCACGACCCCCGAGGTGCTCCTGGAAAGTGCACTTTCAATCAGCTCGTTCGGGCTTGACGAGGGGGGCGAGCTTTACCTCACGGACTTAAATGGAGGTCAGCGTCTTCAAGGTAATTGGTCGCTAGACCTCGGTCAGGATCGCATCCTCGTCCTCTTCCTCGATCTCGTCGTCTCCCCTCCACGGCTCGACGATGAGGAGCATCACGATTCCAACAGCGCAGCCGAGCGCTGCACCTCCAACGACGTCCAGTGGCAAGTGCGCACCGACATAGACGCGCGCGAATCCAACCAGCCCGGCGAGACTCCAGGCCACGACCCGCCATGGCCTCGGGAGATAAGGGTGCAGAACAGTGGCCAACGCAAAGGCGATGGCGGCGTGGCCGGAGACGTACCCGCCTCCACCGGCGGGGGCCTGGCGCAGGATCGTCTCGGAGATCAACGCAGCTGGCCGGCCGCGCCCCACCGCCTCCTTGACCATTTGCGCCAGATACCAGCACGAGAAACCGGCAAGCAGAATCCCGGCGGACAGGCGCAGGTGCCTGAACATCAGCGCTGCTGCGGCGAGAGTCGGCACGGCGACAATGTTTCCCAGCTGCATGGGCGCCCAAAGGGGCCAAAACGCAACCCCCGGGAGGCCGTTTATGGCCTCGAAGAGCCCCGATTCCGCATCCCCGACCTCGTTGGGTTCGATGAGCGTCGTGATCATCGCGAACAGCACCAGGCTAATCCCGAGGTAGGTGAAGAGGCTCCGCAGAGGGGCGGATCGAAAAAAGTTCCCGATGTCGGCGGTCCTTGACAAGTCTGTCTCCTGAACTCCTTAGCGGACCACCGAAAGATACTCGACCGCGCAGAGAATGCGTGCCCGGAATGGATCGCCTCGGCATCACTATTGGCCGACGCGGGCGAGCCAATCGGCAGCCACAGTGTGCAGATTCGAAGCGTCACTGTTGAGAAGGCCGTTGAGGCTCCGCAGTTGTGTCGTGGACAATCGCCTAGTCACCGCATTGATGGTCGAGGCGAAGGCGGGTCCGTGCTCCTCGACGAGTTCCGTGCGAACCACCGGGGTCACGTTCTCGGCCGGCTGCAGTTGACGGTCATCATCCAACAGCACGAGGTCGTAGCGTTCGATCGCCGGATCGGTCGTGAAGAGCAGAGCGACATCCACCTCGCCTGCGACCAGAGTGGACAAGGTCACCGGACCGCCAGTGTCCGTGGCGAGAAAATCACCGAACTCGAGCCCGTAGAGGGACTCGAGACCCTGCAGACAATAGAGGCGCTGAGGACACTCGGGTGGCCCCCCGAACGTCAGGTTCTCGTCCACGGCAGCCAGGTCGCTCAGCAGGTCGAGATCGAGTTCATCGGCGAGAGCGTCGGTGACCGCGAAGCCGTTTTGATTCTGCCCCGGCGCGCTGGCAAGCAACGTCGACCCCCGTTCCTCCATGGCCTCCCTCAGAAGGGCCCGAGTTTTCCTTTCATTCGAGGACGGCTCCAGCTCACCGAGGCTGGCGAACTGGAGGGCTGTTCCGATGTACTCGGGAACGAAATCGACATAGCGATGCGCCATCGCAGGCATGACCAGCTCGCGCGGACCCAACGCGATGTGCCGTTCGACCTCGTAACCGGCCTTTTCGAGCGCCTCCGCGTAGATCTCGCCCAGGACCATGCTCTCGGGGAAGTCAAAGGTCGCGATGTCGACCGCCGAGTCGTCCCCTGCGTTCGGTGGGGGCGCTGTGTTCGAACAAGCCGCGCACAGAATAAGCAACGCGAGCAGGCTGGATGAAAGACTAGTTTTCGTACGTTTTGGTCGTTTTGCCACGTGCAGTCTTTGTAGGCGGTTTCGGTCAAAGGTACTGTTGCTTCGGGCCGGGCGATAGGTACATTCGCGAGGGGCACCCCGAGTATCCATTCGAGAGGCTGAGTACCGACATGTCGACCACGCGCAGAACCCTAGCCGACCGCAACGTGAGCCGGCCGCGCGAGCTTGCGGGTGTCTCCCGGTCGAGGAAGAGACGCAGGCCCTCGGGGTCGCCACCTCCGCTCCCACGAAACATCCGTGCTAGTGGAAAGTTCTGGTTGATCGCTGCCTCACTCGTGGCCCTGTGCTGGATGGTCCTCTTCACGGTCGAAGATTCCGGCGCCTGGATGGCGCACCGCGACTTCACCCTCCTGCAAGCGATCTCGAATATCAGGTCGGACGCACTAACCGAGGTGATGAGGGCTCTCGATGCGATCGGGTCCGACTGGACGGTTCGAATCCTGAGATGGTCGGTCCTGATCGCCCTCCTTTTCTTGAAACGATTCCGGCACTTCTTCGTGTTCTTCGGTTCGATCTTCGTGGTGGGTTTCATAACGAACACGATGGCGTACCTCATTCCGCGACCTCGGCCGCTTGGGATCGAGATCCTGGGGCACTGGGAGGGGTTCTCGCACCCTTCGCAGCCGATGGCGTTCCTGGCGGTGACTCTCGTCGGCATCACTTACTCGCTGGTGCCACCGGGGCGACTTCGCTTCTACGCGAAGATCGCTTCCGGAGTAGCCATTTTTCTCCTTGGCTTCGCTCGCCTCTACCTGGCCGTCGACTGGCCGGGTGACGTCGTGGTCGGAACCATTATCGGTGTCGTCGTTCCTCTGATCGGCTTTCGAACCTTCACTCCCAATGAAGTCTTCCCCGTCAGCTACGGGCGGAAGTCGGCCGCACACCTGGACGTGGGAGGAGCGCGTGGCGAGGCAATCAAACGGGCCCTCGAGGAACAACTGGGTCTCAACTTGCTCGAGATGAAACTGTTCAATCCAGAGGGATCGGCAGGATCGACACCGCTGCGGCTGCGTGTAACCGGTGAAGATGTCGAGTATCTCTTCGCGAAACTCTACGCAGCACAACACCTGCGGTCGGATCGCTCCTACAAGCTTGGTCGGGCATTGCTGTACGGCCGGCTCGAGGACGAGCACGCTTTCAACACGGTGCGTCGCCTTGTGCAGTACGAGGACTACATGCTCCGGGTCATGTCTGACGCGGGACTTCCTACTGCGGTTCCGTATGGCTTCGTTGAGATAACACCTGAGCGTGAGTACTTGATAGTGACCGAGTTTCTCGAGGGAGCGGTGGAGTTCACCGAGGCCGATATCGGTGACGACGAGATCGACGAGGCACTCACAACCATCAGTACGATGTGGGACGCCGGACTTGCACACCGAGACATCAAGCCTTCGAATCTGATGGTTCGCAACGGCAGGGTTCACATGATCGATGTGGCGTTTGGTGAGGTACGACCCACGCCCTGGCGGGAGGCCGTCGATCTCGCCAACATGATGCTCGTGCTAGCCCTTCGCACAGACGCGAAACGTGTCTACGAACGAGCGCTCCTTCTCTTCACAGAGGATGAGATTGCGGAATCGTTTGCGGCAACTCACGGTGTGACCATGCCATCCCAGGTACGTCAGATGCTGCGTGAGGACGGCCGCGACCTTCTGCGGGAATTCCGCAAGCTGGCACCCAAACGCAAGCCAATCTCCGTTCAGACGTGGAGCATCCGGCGGGTCGGTCTGTTTGCTTGGGTGACCCTGGTGGCGTTCGTTGTCGTGGTGATGGTTCTCAGCAATCTCCGGGGGGCGGGGTTGCTGTGAGAGCCCGAATGCTCGTTGCCGTCCTCGCTTTGACAACGCTTGGTGCGTGCACGTCCTCGGTCGTGCAAGGAGCGACTCCGCGCTGCCCAGCCGGTAGCGAGGTCAGCGATGAGCTGGTCCTCGAAGCGCAGTCGGTGCCCAGCGCGCATCTGCTCCCGTGCTTGAACGAGATACCCCCGAACTGGACTGTGACGGAGTTTCGTATTCGCGACGGCGAAACGGCGATTGCTCTGACCTCACATTCCGAGGCGGGCGGGCTTGCTCGCGGTTCTCACCGAGGATTGCGACACGAGCGGCGCGACGGAGGAGTTCAGCGGAATCGACGGTACGCGGCTCTTCGTCGAGATCACGGCTCCCGTCGCCGATTCCTTGACCGGGGCGCATTACTACACGTTCGCCGGTGGCTGCGTGACCTACTCGTTCGAGCTGCATGGGGAGGGCAAGGGCGCTCTCTACGCGCAGGCGCGGAACGCCCTCGACTTCACTCCCCGGAGCTCGGTCGTGGAGGGGCTCGAGAGGGAGACCGATTTCAAGCTCTGACAAGACGAGCACGCCGGCGATGGAGCTGTCTTGTACCCCTTTGTGACTTTGGCAGCGCGGGACCGGCGCAAGGAGGAGTAATCAATGGCGAAAGATGGATGACGTTGAACGACGATTCAGGTATAGGTAGGCAGTGGCCACTGTGACAAGGTCGGCCCCAAACTCGGGGGGCCGGATGTGAGGGGGCCCGGAGGGGGATTGCAATGAGGTTCACGAGTCGAATGACCGTGCAGTTTGTGGCCGTAACCGTCCTGACCGCCCTGGCTCTGGGCGGGAGCGCCTTCGCTCAGGAGAACGGTGAGGAAGACGCCGAACCCGGGGGCGATGGGAGCGAAAAGGTCGTCTTCACGGTCGGGGACACCAACGACATCGACTCGATGAACCCGGCCGTTGGTCTGGAGGCCCCCGCATATTTCATGTATGCGCTCAACTACGACCTGCTGGTGAACTTCTCTCTCAAGGATTTCTCGCCGGCGCCGGGAATCGCTGAGTCATGGGAGACGAGCGAAGACGGCCTTACGTGGACCTTCCACATCCGGGAGGGCATGAAGTGGTCGGACGGCGAGGACATCACGGCGGAGGATGTCGCGTACACGTACCAGAGGACGATCGACGATCCCATCGGAAACTGGAAGTCGTACTTAGCACAGATCGATGAGATCAATGTGGTCGACGACTACACGCTCGAGATAACCACCAAGGAGGAAACGCCGAGCCTTCTCTCGGCATATGTCTACATCCTCCCCGAACACATTTTCTCCGAGATCGACAAGCAGGAGCTCAAGACGTTCGAGAACTTCCCGAACCCAGTCACGAGTGGGCCCTTCCATGTAGTCGAGTGGCGCAAGGGACAGTTCTTCCGCATGGAGGCAAACGAGGACTACTGGGGCGGCACTCCGAAGATCGATGAGGTCATCTACCGGGTCTTCAACAACGAAGACGCACTCGTTCAGGCACTGATGTCCGGCGACATCGATTTCGCGGACACGCTGGGAGCGGACTTCTTCGACTCCCTCGAGGGTGAAGAGGGGGTCGGTCTCAACGAGGCCGCGATCCCCAGCTTCGAGGAGATCGGATTCAACTCCGGGGCGAGTGAGACCCAGCCCGACTCCGATGGGCACCCCGCCCTCGAGGATCCCCAGGTCAGGCTCGCCATCTCGCGAGCGATCGACCGACAGACGCTTGTGGATCGAGTTCTGAAAGGACACGGGGTCGTCGGATCCACGATCGTGCCGCCCGCGATGGCCTTCTATCACTACGAGCCCACCGATGAGGAACTTCAGACCTTCGACCTTGACGCGGCGAACGCCCTGCTGGACGAGAGCGGTTACGAGGACACCGACGGTGACGGCGTCCGCGAGATGCCTGGTGGAGGTGAACCACTCGAGTTCCGCTACTTCGTCCGCAGCGAAGAGAACACGACCGTTACCACAAGCGAGTTCGTCAGCGAGTGGCTTGCCGAGATCGGCATCGCGACGGACGTGAAGTCTCTAACGGACACGAAACTCACCGACGTCATCTACGAGGGCAAGTACGACATGTTCCATTGGGGTTGGTATCCCGACCCGGATCCCGACTTCATCCTCTCGGTGATGTCGTGCGGGCAGCGTCCACCGGGTGGCGTCTGGAGCGACAGCTTCTACTGCGATGAGGAATACGACCAAATGTACGAGGAGCAGAAGACACTCATCGATATCGAGGAGCGAGCCGAGGTCGTAAAGGAAATGCAACAGATGGTCTACAACGACTCGCCCTACGCCGTCTTGTACTACGACCAGACGCTCCAGGCTTATCGAGAGGACCGCTGGACGGGATTCACGCCGCAACCCAGCGACGGCGGCGATCTTCTCGCCTCGTACGGCCCTCATGGGTTCGTATCGATCGAACCGCTGAGTGCCGAGTCACAACAAGCGGCCGCGCGTGAGTCGGCGGGAGGAATCCCGACGGCGGTTTGGGCCACGATCGTCCTGCGCGTTGCTGGTTGTGTTCGGAGCTCTAGTGTTTCGTCGCCGGGCGAGCCGGGAGGACCGTGCCTAAAGGTGAGCCGACCGGCTTCGCCGAGAGGATGAGTATCGGATGACTCGTCGCTATGTCCTGCGTAAGGTCTTGGGAGCACTGGCAACGCTGGCATTCGTCCTCGCCTTCAACTTCGCGTTGTTCCGCGTCCTTCCGGGCAATCCGGCTCAGATCCTGGCCCGTAACAAGCTGCTGCCGCAGGATGCCGTAGAGCAGCTCGAAGAAGACTTTGGACTGAACGAGCCGATGGGCACCAGTTCGTCAAATACCTTCAGACGACCTTCCAGGGGAATCTGGGAATCTCGTACACGTTCCGTGAACCGGTGTCGGAGCTCATATCCGAGCGAGTGTGGCCGACTCTTCTCCTGATCGGCGTGTCGACGCTTGGTTCGATGGTGATCGGGCTCCTCATCGGAATCTACGGAGCTTGGCGTCGTGGGAGCGGGTTCGACATCTCCACGCTGGGAGGCGCCCTTGTCTTCTACGCGATGCCGGAGTTCTGGCTCGGAATCCTTCTTTTGATTGTGTTCGCCGCGACTCTGGGCTGGTTCCCGATCAGCGGGATCGTCACACCGGGAGCCAACTACACTGGCTTTGCGGCGGCCGCCGACGTGATGAATCACTTGTTTCTCCCCGCGATCACCCTCACGCTCGGGCTGATCGGCGAATACGCCCTAGTGATGCGCTCGTCGTTGCTCGACGTCATGGGAGAGGACTATCTGACTACCGCTCGAGCGAAGGGGCTGCGAGAGTCGCTGGTGTTGCGCCGACACGCAGTGCCCAACGCACTTCTGCCCACCGTGACGCTTGTGGCATTGAACCTGGGGTTCATAATCTCCGGCGCTATCACCGTGGAGACCGTCTTCTCCTGGCCTGGACTCGGGCTCCTTACCTACGACGCAATCCAGGCTCCCGACTATCCGCTCATGCAGGGTCTGTTTCTATGGTTCACGGCTGCAATTATCGTTGCGAACCTGGCGGCGGACCTGCTCTACGGATACCTCGATCCACGAGTGGGGTACTCGTGACTACCGGTATTCCTCAGTCGCCTGGTGACGGCCTGGCGCCGGCTCCTCTGGTTTCCGACCCCGAGGCGAAGCTCCCGCCACCAGAGGGGTTTCAAAGTCCCAAACAGATTGCGTGGACGCGCCGCCGCCGGTCGATGGCCCGCACATGGGCCGCCTACCGTAAATCGAAGATGGGGATGGCAGGCCTTGTCATTCTCATCGTTTTCGTGCTCATCGCGGTGGGAGCGCCCCTGCTCGCAAGTCGTGAGTCCATAAGCGCGACGGGAGCCGAGGGAACCCCCTGGGAATCACCTAGCGCCAGGTTTCCTCTCGGCACCGACAACCTTGGTCGGTCCGTTCTCGCATTGACGATCTGGGGTTCCAGGATTTCGCTGTTCGTTGGGCTCGTCGCGACCGTAATTTCGATGTTCATCGGAGCCCTGGTCGGAATTGCAGCCGGCCATATGGGTTCATGGCGAGACAGTTTCTTGATGCGAGTGACGGATTGGTTTCTCGCCATTCCATTCCTTCCACTGGCCATCGTTCTGGCAAGTTTGCTCGGAGCATCGATCTGGAACATCGCATTCGTTATCGGTATTACCTCCTGGCCGGGCACGGCCCGGCTTGTCAGAGCCCAGACACTGTCGGTGAAGACGCGGCCGTACGTTGAGCGCGCCAGAGCTCTTGGTGCCGGCAACTGGCACCTTGTTTCCCGTCACATTCTGCCGAACGTCTTCCCACTGATCTTTGCCAACACGATTCTGGTGGTGGCAGTAGCAATCCTCAGTGAGACGACCTTGTCCTTCCTGGGCCTCGGCGACCCACTAAGCATTTCCTGGGGGACCATTCTCGAGTTGGCCTTCGGCGCGGGGGCGGCCACCCGAGGAGCCTGGTGGTGGCTGGGACCGCCCGGTGTCGCAATACTTCTCGTGGTTCTGGCCTTCACAATGTGCGGTTACGCGCTCGACGAGATCCTCAATCCGAGGTTGGGAGGCGATGAGCCCCCCCCCGCAGCCTCGCCGGGTCGCACAGCTCTTCCTCGAGGTCCAAGATCTTTCGGTGACCTATCGCACTCAAGCTGGGGGAAGTACCGGCCGTGCGCAACGTCAACTTTTCAATCGAAAACGGGGAAGTCCTTGGCCTCGCAGGTGAATCGGGGTGTGGCAAATCGACCGTCGCCCATGCCCTGCTGCGGCTCTTGCCCGATGGCACAACGACCAGCGGACGGGTGCTTCTCGACGGCGAGGACGTGCTGACGATGAAGTGGGGAGCGCTCAGGGCGGTCAGGTGGGATCGCGCATCCATCGTTTTTCAAGGAGCGATGCACGCACTCAATCCAGTGCGGAGAGTGGGGGATCAGATCGCCGAGGCGATTCAGCTTCACGACAGGATTTCACCGAAAGCGACCGGTGCAGCGCGTAGAGGAACTCGTGGAGAAGGTCGGGCTGCCAGGCACGGCGCGCTCGCGACTTCCCCCACGAGCTGTCCGGGGGCCAGCGACAACGGATCATGGTGGCCATGGCACTTGCGTGCAAGCCAGAACTTGTCATCGCGGACGAACCAACGACGGCTCTCGACGTCATGATCCAAGCTCAGGTCCTGAACCTATCCAGAGCCTCCAGACGGACCTGGGGCTCTCGATGTTGTTCATCACACACGACCTCTCGGTCATGGTCGACGTCTGCGATCGAATCGCAGTCATGTACGGAGGCGAGATCATCGAGGAGGGTCCGGCTCGGGCCGTCTTCGACACTCCTGCCCATCCCTACTCGAAGGCCTTGTCGGGAGCGTTCCCGCGCGTCGGGGAAGAGCGCTTCAGGCGAGCGCCACTGGGTCTGGGTGGGGACCCCCCCGACCCTGCTCATTTGCCATCTGGTTGCAGTTTTCACCCGCGCTGCCCCGAGGCCTTTCCCGAATGCCCAAGGGTCGAGCCTCGTCTGTACAACGCGGGAACCGGTCGTAGGGCTGCCTGCCTGCTCGTTCGATCGCAAGATGAATCCAGGTGAGTCAGGCCGCGTGGCGCACCGACTCGGATCGCTCGGTGCTAACGGTCGAGGACCTAAGAGTCACCTTTTCAGGGCGATCGAGTCTCCTAGCTGGGTTGTTCGGTCGGGAGGCCGCCGGGGCGCGTGCAGTAGATGGCGTTTCCCTCGACATCAAGCGGGGACAGATAACTGCTCTGGCCGGTGAATCCGGATGTGGCAAGACGACGCTAGCGCGCACGATCATGGGGCTCGAGACGACCAGCGGGCGGTCGCGTTCTCTATGGAGGCAAGCCGATAGGCGACCTGCGAGCCTACAGGCGGCGAGTGCAGATGATCTTTCAGGATCCGACCGGAGCACTCAATCCCCGCCAAACGATCTACGAGTCGGTTGCCGAAGGTCTTCGGATCCACAGGATCCACGACGATGAGGAAAGCAAAGTCGCAACCGCGCTGTCGCAGGCCGGGCTCCGTCCGCCCGAGCGATTCTTTCTGTTGTATCCGCACGAGGTATCCGGCGGACAACGTCAGCGTGTTGTGATCGCCGGAGCGCTGGTTCTCGAGCCGGAAGTGATCATCGCCGACGAGCCCGTGTCGATGCTCGACGCGTCGGTGCGTGGTGAGATCCTTCGCCTGCTTCTAAAGCTGCGAGACGAGTTGGGTTTGACGATCCTGATCGTTACGCATGACCTTGGTCTCGCCTGGACCGTCGCCGATCGAGTGACCGTCATGTACCTGGGACGCATTGTCGAGGACGGGCCTGCCGAAAGGGTCCTCACCAACCCACAGCACCCTTACACGAAGGCATTGCTTGCGGTAGTGGATGACTCACCCGACGGTAAGCGACAGACGGAACGGCCTATTCTCGCCGGGGAGCCTCCGGATCCCACTCGGATTCCTCAAGGATGCCGCTTCCATCCGCGGTGCCCAGAGGTCGCCTCGGGGCGAGCGGAGGCAGCTGGGATCCTTGATCGCTGTGTTGGCGATGACCCACACTTGATCGAGTCGGACCGCGATCAAATGGCCGCCTGCTGGCTTTTGAAAGGCCAAACCAGCGACCATTAGGGTTCCAGAGATGAGCCTCCAAGGCGAAAGAGTTGTTTTGCGTCCCGGGGCTGAATCGGATGTCGTGCGGCTGAGCGCGATCTCGAGCGAACCCGAGGTCATGCAGTGGTGGGGCGGGCTGAGCGACGAAGAAATCCGCGAGCAATTCGTCGACTCGGGTTTTGGCTTTGTGGTCGAGGTCGACGGTCAGGTCATCGGAGCCGTTCAGTACTCCGAGGAGGAGGACCCGATGTACAGACACGCCGGCATGGACATTTTCATATCGACGGCCAGTCACGGGCGCGGCTACGGCACCGAGGCAGTGCGGATCCTGGCTCGATACCTGCTCTTCGAGCGTAATCATCATCGAATCACCATCGATCCCGCCGCCTCCAACGCGGCTGCGATTCGAACCTACGAGAAGATCGGTTTCCGGAGGGTCGGACTCATGCGCAACTACGAGCGAGGCACGGACGGCACCTGGCACGACGGAATGCTCATGGACCTGCTGCGCGAGGAGTTCGTCGACGCGGACAAATGAAGCGCGGTCAACCGGCCCATGGGCCTACGCCGCCGATACGCTCCGGCGTGACGCGTGTGACGAACCCGGACGGCGGATTCGCCATGGGCGGGAAAGTGCCCACGTCGGGTCCCAGATAGACGTAGGCGAGCTCTTGGAGAAGCTCGGGGGCACCGCCCTCCGTAACCTCGGCCGATCCGTCGACGATGAGGTAGGGGACGAGCCCCATCTCGTTCGGCTCCTCACCCTCGAATGAAAGTGTGACGCGCGGGTCCCGGCGCATGTTTCGGAGCTTTCGCTGGTCGAACAGCGTGCCAATCGTTAGACGATCGCCATCGAGACCGACCCAGGCGCAGGTCACATGAGGGCGTCCGTCGTGTGACACTGTCGAAAGATGCCCGATACGTCCCTGCGCGAGGAACTCTTTAGCCGACTCGGGTAGCGATGCCATGCCTCAGCAGACCAACCCGGCTAGGTCCAGGTCAAGCCGCCCCGAGGTTCGAGTTCGAGAACCCGATCCGCGGTTAGACGGCCGGCGGTTGATCGATGACGCTGAAGCGGATCTGATCGCCCTCGACGTCCGCGTCGAGCTGCTTGTCATCGAGAAAATCCGCAGCGTTCGGTTCGAGGTAGATCGTCGCCCCCTCCGCATCGATGACCTGGTCGCCAGGGCCCGGCTCGGGAGCGAGAGCGATCTCGAGGCTCGCCTCGCTGTCGTTCTGGGGTTCGGCGTAGATACGCAGCCCGCCTCCGCCCACATCCGCGGTTTCGACTATGCCCTTGATTGCAGTGGCTGCATCCGCGGTGATCGTGAGCACGATCGACCATCTCCTTCGCGTCGCTTGCCTACGAACTGTTGCCCATACCCACCGAGACGATGAGATAACGTCCCGTACGGCTACCTGAAGCCCGCGGTCGAAGGTGCGCTCCCAGCGGCGGCGCCCGAGGAGCTCTCCATTGTGCGTGACGTCCAGATCGAGCTCGAGCTCATAAGTCTCGGGACTAGAGCGAAGAAGAGATCGAACCTCTGCCGACTCGGTCCCCTCGGGCCATTCGATCTCGTAGCGGACCCTTCCCTCGGCATGAGCGGGTCCGGGATCATCGGGGCAGACCGAAAGGCGTCCGAAATAGGACTCGGTAATCTTCGATCCGATCTCGGTTTCGTAGATCGAGCCGTGGTCGACCACGTAGTGGGTCTCGCGTCCGAGGATGTCGTGCTCGGTGCCCCACTTGACCCTGCTTTCGCTCGCCAGAGCTTTCGTTGCATCCTCGGCTTCGCCGCGCTCGGCCGGCGGGGGCGCGAGCTTCGGGCTCGGAAGGCCGTTATGCCCACGCACAACCGGAACGACGAGCCGGGAGGACTCCGGAGCGAAGGTGAGCATGACCGGTTCGGGTGGCGTCCATACGTTGGGCCAATCCGTCCCCGCGAGGGCCAGCCGAAGCCGGTGGCCGCGCTCAGGACCCAGGAGGTTGCGCTGAGGTCGATGCCAACATCGTAGAGACGTCCCGGCACGAGCGCCTCGGGCGCGCTGTGCGAGCCTCTGTGGGTCAGGTTGAGGAAGCCCCTGCTTACGAGCGCCGAAGTTCCGTCCTCGAAGACGTCGCATAGTTTCGCCGACGCGAAGGCGACTGGTTTGTCGGCGCCGACGACGAGGTCTGCGTGTGGATAGCCGAGAATCTCGAGGTCTTCGTCGAACGGCCCCCAGTCATAGACCAAGGAGTACGCCTCGTCGGGGAGCTGGTCCTGAGGTTGGCCCCAAGGCAGGACTCCGGCGCACGAGAGGTGTGCGGTCCAACCGACATCCGCGCGCACCTCGAGCCGGTCCGATTGCCCGGCCGGCTTTGCGGCGTCCGGGAGTTCGAACACCTCCTCGGTAAGCCTCTCGGGGGGCCAAGTCGATTCGTGGCGCCACTCGCCGCGCATCTCGGTGAGGTCGGGCGCGGGCATCGTCGAACGCCGAACGAACAAGGTGATGGGTGGCGCTTTGTCAGCGGAGGGCTCCTCGCGCAGCCACCGATCCCACCACTTGATCATCTCGGGAACGAGGTCTATATGGGGGCCGGGGAGAGACGTCTCGGTGGACGCGTGCGCCCAAGGACCAATCAGCAGGCGCTTCGGGCATTGTAGTTTTTCGAACGCTCGAAACGTGGCGTTGCGGTAACCGTCCGCCCAACCGGCGACGATCATCGTAGCGGCCTGAATGGAGTCGTAGCTTTCTCGCAGCGAGCCGTGTCTCCAGTAATCGCCGTAGTTCTGCTGCTCGAGCCATTTGATGATCCACGGTTCGAGTTTGTCCACTCGCTCTTTCCACTGGTCGAGCCACTGGTCACCTGCGATCGAGGGCACGGCCGGAAGGGCATTCATCGCGGTCATGTAAAGGCAGTAGTCGATTTGATCGAGGCCACGCAGCGCCCCACCCTCGTAGTGAACGTCGTCGGTATAGCGATCGTCGGTCGCGTAGATGGCAATGATGGCTTTCAGGGCCTCGGGCCTTTCCATCGCCACTTGGATCGAGTTGAAGCCCGAGTACGAGGTTCCGTACATTCCGACGTTACCCGTGCAGAAATCCTGATCGGCGAGCCACGCAATCACCTCACATAAGTCGCGTTGCTCGCTGTGGGGATATTCATCTGTCGCGAGTCCCTCACTCGAACCCGTCCCGCGCAAATCGACGCGCGCGACCGCATAGCCACCTTCATCTCGCAGTCTCCGGTACTCGGGTATGTAACTCGAAGTGATGTCGTCCTTGCGATAGGGGAGGGCCTCTAGAATGACCGGAGACGGCCGAGCGGGAAGGTAGAGGTCGGCGGCGAGTCGAACACCGTCGCTCATTTCGATGAACACTCGCTTCTGATTCGCCAAGTTCGTGTGGTTTCTCTCAGTTTCGGCCGATGGACCTCATCGAGAGTATGGACCAACCGAGCTCGTCGCGACTCGATGTCGCAATTGTGCTCGCTGGATGTCGGTATGGTGCTGACTCGGAGATCGACAAGCTGATGGAGACACGATGAATCGTTACGACGCGGTGGTCATAGGGGGAGGCCATAACGGGCTGGTTGCCGCGGCCTACCTCGCGCGCGGTGGGGCGAACACTCTCGTGCTCGAGGCGCGTGAGAACGTCGGAGGAGCCTCGACGACCGAACAGCCATGGGGGCCGGAGTTCAATGTCAGCGCTTTGTCGTACGTGGTGAGCCTCATTCCTCCACGATTGGTCAGCGAGCTCAAGCTTCAGCAGTTCGGATACAAGGTCTATCCACAGGAGTCCTACTTCATGCCCCGCGCGGACGGTGACGCGCTCGGTCATGGGTGGAAAAGACGCAGCGGCAAAGCGCGCCGAGGTAGCGCGTTACTCGAAGCACGATGCCGAGGCACTCGACAAGTGGAACGAGTGGATCGGGGCGCTCGGTGCGATGCTCGCCCCCATGTTGGTGCAACCCGCACCGGCCGTGGGCTCCAAGCGCCCGGCCGATCTGCTGTCCACGGCCCGGGTCGGGTGGCGCTTCCGCAAGCTTGGCATTCGCGGCGTTGCCGACCTGACCCGTCTCATGACGATGAGCATCTCGGACCTACTCGACGATTGGTTCGAGTCTCCTCAGGTCAAGGCAATGCTTGCGGTCAGCGGAGTCATCGGCACGTGGGCCGGCCCGGCCGAGCCCGGTACCGCCTACGTCATGCTTCACCATCACATCGGCGACCTCGGCGACGGTCAGGTCGGGCAGTGGGGCTTCGCCGAGGGAGGAATGGGGGCCGTGGCGAACGCCATCGCTTCGTCGGCGAGATCGTTCGGCGCCGAGATACGAACCGGCGCTCCGGTGACCAAGATTCTCACGAGGAACGGCCGCGCAACGGGTGTCGCATTGAGTAGCGGCGAAGAGATTCACGCGGACACGGTGGTGACTGCAACGCATCCAAAGATCGCCTTCTTGCAGCAACTCGACAGGTCCGAGCTCCCGGACGACTTCGTCACCGATATCGAAAGATGGAAGAGCCGTAGCGGTGTGGTGAAGATCAACCTCGCACTTGCCGAGCTTCCGGAGTTCACCTCGGCCCCCGGGGCCGCTCCGCACATCCAGGGAGGCACCATCGTGTTCGCCCAGGATGTCGAACACATCGAGACTGCGTTTCAGGACGCGCGCTCGGGCAGTGCCGCCGAGCTTCCCTTCGCGGACATGTGCATTCCGAGCTACTTCGACTCGAGTCTCGCTCCGGAAGGAAAGCACGTGATGTCCATGTTCACGCAGTGGGTGCCCCATACCTGGGCCGACAACCCGGACGAGAGCGCTCTCGATGCGTACGCGGACCGAATGATCGATGCGGTAAGCGAGCTGTCGCCCAACCTCAAGGGCTCGATCCTGCACCGCCAGGTGATCGGCCCCCACGAGATGCAAGAGAGTTACGGCTTGATCGGAGGAAACATCTTTCACGGCGAGCTGAGTCCCGAGCAGCTATTTCATCTTCGGCCGGCGCCGGGCTATGCCGACTACCGGACGCCGATCAAGAACCTCTACCAGGCAAGCTCCGCGACCCATGGTGGGGGAGGCGTCACGGGCATCCCGGGACTAAACGTGGTCGACCAAATTCGGCGCGATCGGAGACTCGGCAGGCTCAAGCGCCGGTAGCTCTCAGGCCTGCAGCCAGGAGCGCAGCTCCAATACCCGGCGGGGATCGACCATTCCGGCGGGGAGGGTCTCGCACCCCGCCGCTCCCATCGCAACCCCGGTCAGGATTGCCTCGTGCAAGCTCGCCCCGGACTCGAGCTCAATGACCAGGCCGGCGACGAAGCAGTCGCCCGCACCCACGGGGTTGACGACGTCGACCTGCGGCGAGGGGACGGCTCGAGTCTCGCCCTCGGTTGCATAGACGAGCCCTTCCGAGCCGACAGTGACGATCACTGTTCTCGATCCGCGTACCTAAGCTTGATCGCCGCCTCGCGGGCTCGTTCAATCGCGTTCTCCGGAGCGTCGATGGACTCGGCGGTTTCCTCTCCCAGAAGAGCGAGCGCTTCGGAAAGATTGGGTTTGAGGATGTCGGGCCCGGCTTCTATTGCCGCCCCGAGGTACTCACGCGAGGTGTCGCAGATGGTCATGCGGCCTGCAGCGCGCGCCCGTTCGATCAGGCGTGCCGCGCAGTCCTTCGGCGCCCCCGGCGGAAGGCTGCCAGAGAAGACGAAGAGGCCGGCTTCATTCATTCGTTGGATGAGACTCGACTCGTACCGGTTCCAGGAGGTCTCGTCGATCTGAGGTCCCGTCTCGTTGAACACGGTTGGAGGTTCCTCGGACAGGACCGTCAGGCACGAGCGAGTCTCTCCATTCACCTTCGTTTCGACAACGTCGATGCCCTCGTCCTCGAGCAGTCCCATCACCGCGTGACCGGTTCGTCCCGCTGCAAAACCAGCGACGAGCGCTTCCCGGCCCATGCACCTCAGCGCCCTGGCGACGTTCACTCCCTTGCCCCCACCCCTGACGTCCGATTCGATCGATCGGTGCACCGAGCCGAGGGCGACGTGGTCGACCCGGATGGTGCGGTCGAGCGACAGGTTCGGACACGCGATTAGCGATCGTTTCACGGTGGGTGACCATATCCTGCAGGGTCGAGTGCCCGAGGAGGTCAGGTGACGCACAGGTTCGATCTGGACACAGCTCTGGAGCGGAAGGATGAGTCGACTTTCGTCGGCGCGACCAGCCGGGACTGGTGGGTTGACCGGGGACCGCACGGTGGCTTTCTCGCGGCCCTGATGCTCCGGGCCCTTGAGGATCACAGTCGACGACCCGTCCCGCCAGATCCGCTCGCTCACGGTTCACTACATCGCTCCACCGACTCTCGGTCCCGTTGAGGTGACTACGGCGATCGAGCGTGTCGGCAAGTCGCGTGATCTCGGCCTCAGCGCGTCTCTCCCAGAACGGCGACACGATGGCGATCGCGCTCGCCGCTTTCTCGTCCGCGTGGGAATCGGTCGAGTGGGCCGAGACGTCGATGCCGGCGGTTCCTTCCGTATGAGGACGTGGACCAATTGCCGGTGACCGAGGGCCTTACCCCTCGCTTCTTCGAGAACTTCGATGCTCGCCCTGTGATCGGCGACTGGCCTTTCAGCGGGGGATCGAAAGCGCTCTCGGGTGGATGGATTCGCTTGGCCGAGCCGCGTCCGGTCGACGACCTTGCAGTAGCTGTATTCGCCGATGCATGGATGCCGAGCGTATTCGTTCGCCTCGATCGACCGATGGCCGTGCCCACTGTCGATCTGACCGTCCATTTCAGGACCGCGCTTCCTCCGCCCGAGGTCGACCCCGAGGACTACGTGCTCGTTGTCTTTCGCTCCGAGACGGCTGCCGAAGGATTCTTCGTGGAGGACGGCGAGATCTGGTCCTCGAATGGCACGCTCATCGCGCAGGCCCGCCAGCTCGGCGTGCTGATGGGCTAGGAGGCAGGCACTCCACCCTGCAGGTCGCCGTGCTTACGGCAGTGGGCCCGGTAACCGGTCGGAGTCACCTGCACGAACAGTTTCCTGCCGCATGTCGGGCAGAAGCGCGGCGGGTCGAGAGGGCCTCGGCAGGTGCCGTCGCAGTCAGAGCGCTCCCGGCCACAGCCGACGCAGAACAACAGCTCAGATGACCTTGCTCAGCGCACCGATCGGCATGCGGAGATCGTTGATCATCTGCAGGTCCGACTGCGGCTGGCGGCCGAGCGTCGTCAGGTAGTTGCCTACGATCAGTGCGTTGATTCCGGACGTCATTCCCATTGCCTGGAGCTCGCGGAGCGTCACCTCCCGGCCCCCGGCATAGCGCAGGATCACCTCGGGTAGCGCCAGCCTGAATATTGCGATCCATTTGATGGCCTCGAGTGGTTCCACGAGCGACCGTTCGCCCAGCGGCGTGCCCGGTCGGGGGTTCAGGAAGTTGATAGGGACCTCTGCCGGCTTGACCTGACGTAGCTGCAAGAGCAGTTCGATGCGCTGCTCGTCGGTCTCACCCATACCGAGCAACGCGCCGCAACACAACTCCATGCCGAATTCGTGCACGAATTCACAGGTCTCGAAGCGCTCCTCCCAGGTGTGTGTCGTGACGATGCTCGGAAAGAATGAGCGGGCGGTTTCGAGGTTGTGGTTGTAGCGGTGGACCCCACCCTCTGCCAAGGTTTGCGCTTGACTACGAGTCAGGATCCCGAGGCTTGCAGCAACGTTCAGTCCGGTCTCGCGCCTGACCAACTTGGTGGCCTCCAGAACCCGGTCTATGAGTCGCTGGTCGGGTCCCCGTACCGCACACACGATGCAGAATTCGCTGGCGCCGAGGTCTCTCGGTCTCGCGCGCTGCGGCGAGTATCTCGTCGAGATCCAAAATGGGGCTCGGGCGCACGGGCGAGTCGGAGAAACGCGAGGACTGCGAACAGAAGTGGCAGTCCTCCGGGCATCCTCCGGTCTTGGCCGAGAGAATCCCTTCGACCTCGACGGTGGGACCGCACCGCTCGAGCCGCACCGCGTGAGCGACGGCCGCGAGCGCCGGCGTCCCACGCGCGTCAAGCTCGCTAAGCACTGTCAGTTCTTCATGTGTGAGATCTCGGCCCTCGTCGAGCAGCGCGTGCTCGACGGCGGCCAGGTTGCTGCGCGTCATCGATCCTCCAGTTTCAGGTGAGTAAGCAGATCCTGCGGGCTCGTCGCGACATCGAGTCCATCCACTTCGGTGAGCCAGTTGCCGTTTGCAGCGTGCAGCGTATCCGCCGGATTGAAACGGTTGAGAAACACGACAGTAGGGAGCCCATTGAGGGCCATTGCGGCCAGGCGCACGGAGTTGATCGTGCCGAGGCCCGCGTGAGTGACGAGCACCACCAGGTCGGCCGCCACCGAGTGAGCAAGATCGACAGAGTCTCCATCGTGCGCCAGTGGGGAGCATGCTCCGCCGACTCCCTCGACGAGAGCGACACCGTTACTCGGAAGGTTCATCTCCGCGACGAGCTCGTCGAGTCTGAGCTGCGGACCCCCGAGTGCGTCGGCCGCCATCGGTGGCGCCATCGCCAGTGGGTATCGACGGTGGCCGGGGCAGACCGCGATCGGATCCTCGCCACTCGCCTCCGCCAGGATGTCGGCGTCGGTCGTGCGGTCTCCCGGGTCGAAGGACTGAACCGGCTTGCGAATGACGACCGGGGCTCCTCGTTCCTGGAGCGCCAGCGCCAACTCGACGGTCAGCCACGTCTTGCCGACCTCCGTGTCGGTGCCGGTGATCACGATCGTCATGTCAGGCACGACTCACAACCTCTTCGAGCGCCGTCCTCAGCGACATGACTTGCTCGTCGGTGTGAGCCGCGCTCAGAGCGACTCGCAGTCTCGACGTGCCCGGTGCAACCGAAGGGGGCCGAATCGCCGGGACGAACATGCCTCGTTCGAGGAGCGCGGCAGACGCCTTCATCGCCTCGTGCTCGTCGCCGACGATGACCGGGACGATGGGGGACGGATGTCCCGGCGCGATGAGCTCGACGAGAGCGCGCAGTCGACTCCTGAGCCGCACTCCTTCTTCCGAACGATAGAGGATGACCGCTGCGAGCGCGGCTCCCGCATCGGCCGGCGAGCACGCGGTCGTGAAGATGAAGGGGCGCGCTCGGTTGATCAACAGATCGATGAGCTCGCGGTCGCCGGCGACGAATCCGCCCATTGCTCCGAGGAACTTGCTCAGCGTGCCCACGCGCGACGACACTCGCGCTGTCCAGATCGACTTGGGGGCCGAGCACGGCATGTGCCTCGTCCACAACGAGCAGGGAGCCGTGAGAGCGGCACAGTTGGGCGAGTTTGGTTACGTCGGCCACATCGCCGTCCATCGAGAACACGGTGTCGGTGACTACAATGCTTCGCCCAGACCGAGCGAGTCCCCGGTCCAGCGCGTCGTAGTCGAGATGGCCGAAGACCACGACGCGCGCGAGGCCATCCTGCAACCGTCGATGATGCTCGCGTGGTTTCGTTCGTCGGAGAAGATCGTTACGTCATCTCCTCCCAGCGCGGTCAGCACGCCGGTGTTGGCGGCAAAGCCATTGGGGAAGAGAAGGGCCGCTTCGGTGCCTTTCCACCGAGCGAGAGCGAGCTCGAGCTGCGAGTGAATGGGACGAGACCCTACGATCAACCGAGCGGAGCCCGAGCCCGCCCCCCAACGATCGAGGGCCCGGCGCGCCCCCTCGATCACCTTCGGATGCGCAGTCAACCCGAGGTAGTCGTTGGACGCGAACGAAACCACCGAGTCCGTCGCCCAGTATTCCGATCGGACCCTTCAGATCGAGATCCCGAATAGTGCGCCAACGCCCTTCGGCGCGCGTCGTGTCGTTCTCGTGATGAGACCCACTCCGCCCAGTTCACCTTTGGGCCGTCTCGGAGATGGCGTCGTGCAGCGTGTGCACTACGCGCTCGATCTCGTCCTCGGTGATGGTCAGGGGAGGCATGATCACCACGACGTCGCCCAGCGGCCGAAGGAGGACACCCCGCTCGACGGCGGCGGCACAGACGCGCCGGCCCACGCGATCGCCCGCATGGAGCTCGACCCCGCACATCAGACCCTGGACTCGAACGTCTGCAACCGATTCGAGAGGAGCGATCTCGCTGTCGAGCAGAGCAACGAGCTGAGCAGAACGAGCGCGTACGTTCTCGAGAACGTCCCACGAGCGCAGCAGCTCTATGTGCTTCAAGGCGACCGCGGATGCAAGCGCGTTGCCCGAGTATGAATGCCCGTGATACAGGGTCTTGGGGCCGAGATCGTCTCCCAGGAACGCGTCGTAAACGCGCGAGTTGGCAGCGGTAGCCGCCATCGGGAGGTATCCGCCGGTGAGGCCCTTGCCCACGGCCATGAGGTCCGGGGAGACGCCGCATTGCTCACTGGCAAAGAGTGTGCCGGTCCGCCCGAAGCCGGTTGCGACCTCGTCGCAGATGAGCAGCACACCGGTCTCCCGACAGGCTTCGGCCAGCATCCCGAAGCCCTCGGCCGGAGCCATCCTCATTCCGGCAGCGCCCTGAACGAGCGGCTCGACGACGACGGCCGCGAGGTTATGTGCGTGCTCGAAGATCAACTTGGTGGCGGTCGTCAAGCAAGAGGTGTCGTCGAATCCAGGGGCACGGACCACGGGGAAGCGCAGTTCGTCGAACAAGTCGGTGCCGAACCCACCCGCTCCGACCGACAGACTCCCGACCGTGTCGCCGTGGTAGGCATCGCCGAACGCGAGGTAAGAACTCCTCTCCGGCTCGCCGATGTTGACCCAATATTGGAATGCGATCTTGAGTGCCTGCTCGACGGCCGCTGCTCCGTCCGACGCGAAGAGGAAGTGTGGCTTGTCAACGGGCACGATCTCGGCGAGCGCCTCCGCCAGCTCGATCGTCACGCGGTTTCCGTTGCCGAGCATGGTGGAATGAGCTATTCGGGCGGCCTGATCGGCAAGGGCTTGGTCCAGCTCGGGGACACGATGCCCGAGCGTCGTCACCCACAGAGAGGAAATGGCATCGAGATAGCGTCGACCGTCGACATCTATGAGCTCGCGCCCTTCGCCGCGTTCGACGATCACTGGCGCGTTGCCGGCGTAGGTGGCCATCTGGGTGAATCCGTGCCACACGACCGCTTCGTCACGCTCGATCCAACCGCTCATATGACCGAGACCCTAAGACACTCGGATTGCAGAGCCATCCCCCTGCGAGAGCTCGGCCGCTAACCGAATGGATTTCCTGTTCGAGCTAGCGGGTCCCGTCGCTCTGATCCTCGTGTTCGCCATCGCAATGGCTGAAGGCGGGCTATTGATCGGTTTGTTCCTTCCGGGAGAGGCGCCTCTGATCATTGCGGGCGTCTTGGCCTACCAGGGTCGTGTGGCCCTCCCCGCAGTGCTGCTCGCAGCGGCTTCGGGTGCCGTTTTGGGTGATTCGGTCGGGTACTGGCTCGGACGTCGCTACGGAAGCAAGCTCGAGACGACAACGCTCGGTCGAAAGATCGGGCAGCATCGCTGGGAGAAATCCCGTGACTACGTGCGCGAACGAGGGGGCAAGGCCGTATTCCTCGGCCGCTTCGTCAGCATCTTTCGCACTCTCGCCCCTCCGGTGGCTGGATCGGCGCAGATGCCCTATAGGCGTTTCTTTGTGTGGAACGTGCCGGCGGCTGTGATATTTGCCGTCGGGCTGGTGATGGCGGGTTATCTCGCTGGTTCGAGCTGGCATCTCGTCGAGAATTACCTCGGGCGCGCGAGCCTGGTCATTGGCATCGTCGTCGTAATGCTGGCCGTCGTCGTCATCGGTGCTCGTTGGACCGCCGCCAACTATCCTCGTATTCACAACCTGGTAGAGCGTCTGCTCGAAAGACCGCACATCAAGTCGCTGCGTCAGCGCTACCACAGGGAGATCGCGTTCCTGGCTCGTCGTTTCGATCCCGGGGCGCGCTTCGGCCTCTCGGTCACAATTGGTGTCGGAATCGTAGTGATCATCGGATTCGCGTTCGGCCAGATCCTCGACGAAGTCGTGGAAGGGGAAACAGTCTTTATCGACGCCCCTGTTTTGCGTTTCCTGGCCGAACATCGATCACCTGAGGCCACCACCATCATGCGTGTCATCACGTTCTTCGGAGGATCGATGGTCGCCCTGGTCATCTTGACTGTGGCGATAGCCGTGAGCCGCGTGAAGACGAAGGGTTTTCGTCAGCCCGCCTTTCTTGCGTTTTGCCTCGTCGGCGCGCTCGGATTGTCTCCCCTCATCAAGCTGGTCGTGCAACGCCCCCGGCCGGAGATCTCCCCGGTCATCGATGTCGGTGGCTACGCCTTTCCCAGCGGGCACACCACGACGTCAATGATCGTGTTCGGAGCGCTAGCGTTTGTGCTGACTCGGCGTTTGAGCTGGGGGACCAACGTTTGGATCTGGACTGCGGCGGGAACGGCGATCTTCCTCATCGGTTTCTCCAGGCCGTATCTGGGCGTCCACTGGCCCACCGATGTCCTCGGCGGGTGGGTGTTGGGATCGCTCTGGCTGGCACTCGCTGCGGTCGTTACCGAGATCGCATGGGAGATGGGCGCGCCGCGCTCGAAAGACGCTGTGGCCGAGCGCGGCTCTGAACGCAGTACTACGAGAACGCGATGACGCGGCAGGGCCCCCCCGAGCCCTCTTCCCACGGAATGACGCCGATGAACGCCGTTGCTCCACGCGGCCTCAGTTTCCCGAGGTTGTTGAGGTTCTCGATGCCGAAGTGATCGGCGCCCAGCCATCTCACGTGAACCTCGAACGTCGTCGAGTTACCGGGATCGAGACTAAGCGTGTCGACACCGATCGCGCGCGGAGAACGCTTATCGAGCAGCCACTCGACCGCCTCGATCCCGAAGCCGGGAAAGTGGTAGGTGCCCGACGAATCGGCGTTCTTGTAGGCCGCCTCGTCCGGGAGCTTCTTCGCCCACCCCGAGTCCATGAGCACTGCTGCGTGCCTTGGAATGCGACCGTGCCCCCGCTCGAACGCGATGAGGTCATCGGGCGTGACCTGGGCGTCAGGGTCCTGTCTTGCTTTCTTGGAGATGTCGATGACCGCCACCGGGAGCATGAGCTCGTTCAGGGTGATCTCGGGAGTCAATCGTCCGCCCGCGACGAAATGCCCGGGGGCGTCCATGTGGGTGCAAGAGTGCTCGCCGAAGGTCCACTCCTGTCCGTAGAAGCCGTTGGCGGGGATCGTGGTGGTCGTCCTGCGGGTCGGCTCGGCACCGGTGTACATGGGGAACCCGGCAGCAAACGTGTGGGTCAGGTCGACTGCCCTGTGACGATTGCGGCGATTCCCTGGTCCGCTTGCCAGAGCAGGTGACGGCAACAGCGTTGAGGTTACGCCCGCGGCACCCGCGGCACCCGCGGCGGCGAGGAACGAGCGGCGGCTGACACCTTCAGCGCGCGTCCGTTCGGCGACCTTCTCAACGGTACCCGGAAGACACATGGAACCCCCCCTGAGTCGTTCCCGATGGCCTGGTTCGCCCACGCTAAACCGGGAGCATGGTCGCTAACAAGAAGAATTTTCCGGTGCGGCGCGAGACCAGGCGGGAATATCGCCCTTCGTCGAGCGACTACAGTTGTTGTCTTCTTGGCGGCGTGGCCGAGTGGCTTAGGCAAGGGCCTGCAAAGCCCTGTACAGCGGTTCGATTCCGCTCGCCGCCTCGCTACAGCTAGAATGTCCGACTTCTGGGGCGTTAGCTCAGCGGGAGAGCACTTGCTCGACAAGCAAGGGGTCGCTGGTTCAATCCCAGCACGCCCCACCAGAGAGACCCAAAACCCCTGCTAGACGGGGGTTTTGCTCTTGCAAGGTCGCTCGGGTTTCTTGCCGTAAACCCACGCACAGCGCTTACTGACCCGACAAGTTACACCGCACCCCACCTATGGCTGGGCGGCCTCGCGGCTCTCGACCCGAAGTCGCAGAAGCCGGAAAGATCACCGAGATTCTGAAGGGTTTTTGACATGGCAGTAAAGAGCACGCAGAAGACTGAACTCTATGTTGCATTCCAGGGCGGCTATATGGAGCTGCCGAACGGTGGCGACTTCTCATGGATCGGGGGCGATCGTCTGGCATGAACCCCACAATCCTGGTCGTCGACCACAACGAGGAATCGTTGGAGATCCTCCATCGAGACATGACAAGACGATACGGTCTCGACTACGACGTCGATCGGTCACTGTGAGCGCGGGATGGTGGAGGGTCGGATCAGTTGGCTTGACCACGGGGACAACCTGGCAGCTAAGACACCACACACCCAAATAGTCTTGGGCCGCGTCTCTTACGGTTTCGTCACGAACAGGTCATGTGTGGGCTTTTGTCATCGACGTTTTGCACAGTGTTCATGTCTCGACGACGGATGCGTATTGTGCGCCACTTCTGAATTGGGAAAGATGGTGACCGCAACACTCGGTCGTCTACGCGAGGCGGTAACCAAATGACAACGACGATGAAGTCTAGAGACCGGTGCCTCGGACGCCGGCCCGTGATGCTGATCGCTTTCGTTCTGGTCCTGGGGCTGCCGTCTGTCGTGTCCGTGGGCTCCGGTCATGCCGCATTGGTCGGCTCACTGGCGGAGCCTTCGACAATTGGGTCATGGAGCGCACCCTTCGAAGTCGGTGTCATCGCGGTGCATTCCGTGTTGTTGCCCAACGGTCGCGTGCTGATGGTGTCGCGCCCCCGACCCGGGAAACCCACCAAGGCCAGAGTGTGGGATCCTGCGACGGGCACTTCGGTGGATGTCACCCCCGCCGATGGCTCCCGCGATTTGTATTGCGCCGGACATTCCCTCCTCGACAGTGGACTTGCTTTCTACGCTGGCGGAAATCGGTTCCTGAACGAGAAGGACGGCATTGCGAACACCGATACCTTCGATCCACTTACGCAGGATTGGGACAGGGGACCTCTGATGAGCGAAGCAAGGTGGTACCCCACCAATGTCGCGTTGCCCAATGGCAGGGTATTGATCCTCGGTGGTTGGGCCAGCCAGGGAAACTGGACCAACACGGTCGACGAGTACAACCCCCAAACCAACGCGATAACCCAGCGCTCCGCGAGCGCAACTAAGAAGGTCGGCCTGTATCCGAGGATGCACCTGTTGACGAACGGGAAGCTCTTTCACTCATCGGTTACGACCAAGAAGCTAGGCTCGACCTCACGGACGTTTGATCCTTCGACCAACAGCTGGAGCGTCGGCGACTCCCTCAACTTCGGGGCCAGAGCGGATGGCATTTCGGTGCAGCTCCCCGGCCTCGACAAGATCCTCGTTTTTGGGGGCTCGTTGACAAACACGTCCCGGGCTACAAACACCGCGGAGGTCATTGACACCTCCGAGGCAAATCCGCAATGGAAGTACACCTCGTCAATGAACAAGGCCCGCAAGCAGAGCAACTCGGTGGTACTGCCGGACGGTACCGTCCTGGCGTTGGGGGGAGCGGCTGGTCCGAGCTCGTACGAGAACCCTGTGCTGCAGGCCGAGCTCTTCGATCCACAGGACGAGACATGGACGCCGTTGGCGTCACAGCAGGCGCCCCGCACGTACCACTCCACTGCGTTGTTACTCCCCGATGGACGCGTGCTCTCCGCGGGTGGAGACCGTGGCACGTTCCAAACCAAGGCGGAGATATTCTCCCCTCCCTATCTGTTTAATGGCCCAAGGCCTCAGATCGCAACCGCCCCCGGTAACGTGAGCTATGGGCAGACCTTTGACTTGACGAGCCCATCGGCGGAAGACATCGCGTCCATCTCACTGATCAAGCCGGGCTCGGTAACGCACTCGACCTCGTTCGATCAGCGTTTTCTTGACCTGGAGTACTCCCGCAGCGGTCAGACGCTTCACGTCGGTGCTCCCACGAGTGCTGCTCACGCCCCGCCGGGCGACTACATGATGTTTGTCGTGAACTCGGCCGGCGTTCCGTCTGTCGCCTCCTGGGTTCACGTGGGATGACAGACGCGCTCCACAAGGCTCCTGACCCTGGGTCCTGGCAGGGTGGTTCCAATGGGAATTGAACCTGTGCCGACTACCCTGTGGGTCGAAGTTTGCTCGACCACGGGAGGAGTGTGTTCATCGCGGGTCCATCGTTAGTTACAAAGAGAGAGGGGCCCCACTGGGGCCCCTCTCGTCCCCTAGCTGTGGGGAGTCGTTACTTGCTCAGCGATACGTTGAACGCCTCGAGACCCTGGTCTTCGATGAAACGCGACTCGTATGTGACCATCGCGCCGATCGTCATCGTTCTGATGTCGTCGCTCTTTATGCTGCGCTTGTGCACGACAAGATCACTCATGCCGTCATCCGGGACGATCCAGCCGTAACCCTTAGACTGATCAAAGGACTTAACGGTGCCGTTTTCCAAGTGAAAAGACCTCCCTAAACCTGATGAACGAAGGTCAGAGAGGCGCCTGTATTACCCAGACTCGATTTCAACGCTCGGGTTTATCGTGCTTCTGTAAGTCTATCACCGAAGGCAAGAGCGACTCGTGGTTCCATTTAAAGCTTCAGGCACAGCGACAATAACTTCCAGCCGCCCTAACCCAGCGTTCATCGTCTGGCGATCGAGGCGAAAAACGTCGATGGCCGGAAGCAGACCGTCTAGGTGAGAATCGATCCATCTGTTGTTGCCAACGAACCATGGACGACTCGCAGCGGTCGCCTTCGCGATGTGCGTGACGCAATGGAAACCCAGGGGACGTCACTTATCGAGTCGATGAGAAAGAGAGTCGAGGTGCCGAGGTCGATCGTTTATCGATCAGCATCTGAGGGTTTCGTCGAGGAGTAACTTCAGAAGCCCCTACGAGAAATTGCTTGCCGAGCGTGGCTTGCTCCGCCGCCTTTTCCCGCGCCATGTAAATCGGATCGAGAGATCAGTCCACATGGGCCCATGTCTCTCGACGATTACAGCCTCTCCTTGAACTGCTATGCTGCTCGCTTTGCTACGGGCCCTTACGTCGGGAGATCCGCGCGCATGTGGAAAGCGGTCAGCACCGAAAGGGACACCTCAGATCTGGATTTCGTTTCTTGGCGCGTCAGGGCAGCAAGCGACGACGGACGTGAGCGAACCGTGGTGGTGAGGATCGAGGCATCCACTGTCGCTCGAACGTCGTGGGCGACCGGTAAAGGCCCTCTGCGACATGTGCGTGACGCGATGGATACTCGGGGAACTTCTCTCGTCGATTCGAGACGTGACAGAGACGAGTTGCCGGTTTCGATCGTCTACCGATTCGGGGCCGGAGGCTTTGTCGAGGAGTAGCCTCATGCCGCCCCATCGCTTGGTTGTCGGCGATCGTCCCACTGGTTGCGTTCATGTGAGTGTCGCTGAAGCACGGCTACGTGGGCGAGGTCAAGAAGTCGCGCAAGAAGGCCACGAAGTAAAAGCGCTAGCTCACTAAAGAGAGGGACCCAATGAGCCCCTCTCTTACCCCAGCTGTGGAGGGTCGTTACTTGCTCAGCGATACGTTGATCGCCTCGACACCACCGTTGTGGTTCGTGCGCGACTCGTATGAGACTTTCGCGTTGGACGGTAGCGTGGTGATGTCACCCGGGATGTTGCTCTTGTGCACGAAGAGATTCCCGCCGTCGCTCGGGACGATCCAGCCGTACCCCTTGTCAGCATCGAAGGTTCTAACGATTCCGTTTTTCAAAAAGAAAAACACCTCCCTGAACCTGATGAACGAAGGTCAGAGAGGCGCTGGTACCCAGACTCGATTTCAACGCTCGGTTGGTCGTGCTTCTGTCAATGAGTTTACCCAGGAAGTTTCTTCCAAAACCTCGGCTGGTTCAAAGCGAGCCCTGACTATGCGAGCACGGACATCATGATGCGAGAAGAGAGAGGTGCGCCGCCAGCTGCTTAAGCGAGGGTCTGTGACAGGTTTCCTCGAGAACAACCCGATCTTCCCCTGCCAGGCGGGCCCTGACTCGGCGGCGTAGCAAACGTGCAGCACACCTAGAGAAATAGAGTCCACGAGCGTCCATCGAAAACGCATCCTGAGCAGGGAAACACTCTTGCACAAAGAAGTCCTATCCATGGTTCTCGGAAAGGACAGTCGGATTTCGGCAAGTGGGCGGATTTTCATGAAACCAGTTGCAGCCTCGAGCGACCTTCGACGCTTGGGCTGGAGAGCGCGGATCGCTGGGGTTTCGGCCTCGATAGTCGTAGGCCTGTTCCTAATGCTGGGCCCACAACCACCCGCTCGTGCGTGGTTGAACGGTCTGCCACAAGAACCGAACTCCTTCGGTACACACGATTGGGTGCTTCTCAAGGCCGTCAAGGCCGTCGGGGCTAAGGGTCGCTGGGTCAGGCTCGGGATCGCGCTCCGGAGCACCGATGATCCCGACAGCATTCGGGACATCCGTTACGCCAGCGATCACAAGTGGCACAACTGGGGACCATACAGGGGTACCAGAGCTAGAGCTCCCATGGCTGTGGGCATTTGGTACCGGCGCACGGTTCACCATCTCGAACGAGGGCGCCGCCGCGAGGCCAGCCGGACCCTTGGCATCATGTCCCACCTCCTGTCCGATATCGCGCAGCCGATGCACACCGCCGAATCGGAGAAAGAGAGTAGTGAGCATCTCACGTACGAGGGCAGAGTGGATGCCCGCTGCGAAGGCTCACCTTCAGATTGCATCTATCGCTTCCGCTATGACGGTCCAGACCCGGCTCGACCTCGCAAGCGAACGCTCCGGGAGGTCCGTCGAGCCAGGCCCCTCTATTCGGACCTAATCGACGAGGTAGCGGAACACGGATACAACAGTCGCATACATCGCACAACCAAACGGCAGTTGAGCCGAGCCGCGAACGCAATCGCGGATCTCATCATCGGTATGCGGCCGGAAGGGTGACAAGACCAGCGACGAGGACGACGAACCCAAGCAGCGGGCCGGTAGCGGGCTTCGCGGTGAAGGAGTTTTGACAGAAACGGCAGACTGCTGCTTCGGCCTTCCCAGATTCGGCGCACACACCGGGGCTTTTCTTCATGTCAATTCCGTTGCCCTTAATTAAGGGGCTTGACGGCTTCCGAACCCAGGGTCAGTGTTCCTATTTGTTCGATAAAGCTAGGCGGGACGGGTGGTCCAGTCATGAAGCGCCTCTGCGCGATGTTGCTTTTATTGCTTGCGACGATGGCGGGGATCCCAAATGCTGGGGCTCAGACGCCGGCGGCGCGCCCGAACATCCTTGTCATCATCACCGACGATGAGCGTGCGGGGGGAAGTCTCAGCATGATGCGGGACACTCGGCGCTGGTTCGTCAAGGGCGGGCGCCGCTATAAAAACGCTTTCGCGTCCACGCCCCTTTGTTGCCCCTCGCGGGCGTCGTTCTTAACCGGCCGCTACGCCCACAACCACGGGCTCCAAGACAACGACCCCGATCACGAGAAGCTCCCGGGTAGCACGTGGTTCTCGTCGTACCTGAAGGCGGATGGCTATCACACCGGGATGTTCGGCAAGGTCATGAACAAGTGGGACATCAAGCTTCGAGTGCCCGCTGGCTTCGACAAGTGGGCCACGTTCGAGTTCGGCTACTTCGATAGGACGTGGAACATCAACGGCACCGTCCAGGAAATTCACACGTATTCGACTAAGTTCATCCAAGACCGGGCTAACGACTTCCTTATCGACGCGGAGCAGAACGACGATCAGCCGTGGCTTCTGTACGTGACGCCGCACGCGCCGCACGGCCCATCGACCCCCCAGCCCAAGTACCGCGACGCAGACGTCGGGACTTGGAATGGAAACAAGGCCGTGCGGGAAAGTGATCGTAGCGACAAACCGCCGTGGCTTCGTAGAAGGAAATGCGACTTGGAATGCGGTAGAGAGATAAGGGAGCGACAGCTTCGGAGTCTGTTGTCGGTGGACGACATGGTGGCGGCGATCCGCGGCCGCCTAGAGGCGCTCGACGAGACCAACACGCTGGCGATCTACAGCAGCGACAACGGCTATATGTGGGGCGACCATGGGAAGGCAGCGAAGAGCCAGCCGTGGACTCACCCAGCCAAGATCCCGTTCTACATGCGCTGGCCGGGACACATTCCACCGGGCAAGACGAGCACTGCCATGGTCTTGAACGTCGACGTTGCTCCCACAGCCCTTGAGGTAGCCGACGTACCTCCGCCGACCGACCCCGTGATGGATGGGCGATCACTATTGACGTCGCAGCCGCGGGATCGCGTTCTGCTCGAGCACTGGTGCAACCTTGATACCTGTGATCGGTGGGCGTCTATCCGGACACCGACCTACCAGTACGTCGAGCGGTACGACGAGAGCATGGACGTCCGGTTCAGGGAGTACTACGACCTCGTCAACGATCCCTGGCAACTCGACAATGTGTTCCATGACGGCATCCGAGGAAACAAGCCGACCAACCTCGTCAAGATCGAGAGGCAGCTGTTCGCCGATAGTCAGTGCGTGGGAGCCGGGTGTCCCTAGGCATATATGCAGCAGAAGACTTCGGGATTCAATTGGGGCATCTGGCGATTCAGGACTAGGACTGGCTTATGTTGACCATCCAGTTGACGCCGAATTGGTCGAGGCACATTCCGAATTCATCGCCCCACATTTGCTTCTCAAGGGCGACCAACACTTTGCCCCCGTCGGACAGCTTCTCCCAGTAGCCGCGGAGTTCGTTCGCGTCGTCCCCGCTCAGGCTCACCGCGATGTTGTTCCCCGGGTTGTGCTCCATCCCCGGGGGCGTGTCGGCACCCATGAGTGTGAATCCGTTGTCGGTTTCCAGCATGCTGTGCATGATCTTGTCGGCGTGAGAGGAGTCCTGTGCGCCGGACTCGCCAAAGGTGTTCAGCGTTACGGAGCCACCGAAAACGCTTTTGTAAAAGTCCATCGCTTGCCGAGCGTTGCCATCGAAGCTGATGTATGGATTGAGAAGAGAGGCCATCCTGATGCTCCTAGCGCGAGACAAGGCTGAGTCCAACACACTAGCGTGTGGTTCTGCCCGCCCAGTCAACCCTCACGTAAAGCTAGATCCCCTTCTGGTCGTGCCAAATGATGTGACGAGGGTTCGGGTCACCGTGACCTGTCGTTCTTGTGACCAGGCACTGGGATGCCCTGAACTCAAACAAAAGGTCTGTGTCGGCAGGAGGAGCTGCTCCAAACTGCGAGCGTTCGGAAACAAACTGTTTCGCACGCTCCTCCCGCACCCCAAGGTGATCGACGCGCTCCGCAAGGCCAGTCAGGTAGAAGGCGTCCTCGTTGTTCTCACAAGGAAATGAATGCAGCGCGAACCGTCCATCCCTTTGAAGGTCCGCTTGTTTTGGCGACGGAATGATGAAGGCGAAAATACCGTTCTCGGTCAACATCGGGGAGATTGGATGAAGACGCGGTCCGTGATTTTTTCGGATGGTTGCGAGGAAAGCTAGCCCTACTCCGTACTGGTAAAGCAGTTCCCGTCCAGCCTCAGCAAGATCGGGTCGCCTCTGAGCCAACTCTCCCCAAGCAGCCATCTGTGAACAAACCTAACTTGAGTCGGCGTCAGCAGTCCGCGCCGCAGCGCCGAGATCGAGCAGTGGCTCAAGCATTGCTACGCGCTCGAGGTCGAGAGTCGCGCACGAGTCAGCACCACTAGAGAATTACCAAGCCAAAGGATTGAGACTAGTCAGTAACTCTCGCAAAGGTAACGAAAATACGTACAAGTGACTAGTGCGCGGCCCTAAAGCGTTTCTTTCCACGCGTCGATGGTTCTCTTGCGGCCTTCAGTAGCGAGGATCGTTGGAGAAGTCTTAGATGGTCATTGGAGGCCGCGTCATGAGCACCAACTTTAGAGTGGTCAGCCCGCTGAAGTCTATGGCGGCGGCAGTGCTTACCGCCTCATTGATTATCCCCATTTTTCCCTCGAGCGCGCGAAGCGCCCCCCGTGCAAGCTCCCTGGCAATCAGCGACGTGAGTGTGACCGAGGGCGACTCCGGCATGGTGCAGGCGATCTTTACCGTCATCATGAAGGGCCGCGCGACGTCCGCCACAGTCGGTTACCACACCACCGATGGCAGCGCTACGAGCCCCTCTGACTACGAGACCGCTAGCGGGACGCTTCAGTTCTCGGGCGGTGTCAAGAAGCAAAGAATCGGGATCTGGGTCAACGGCGACACAGTCGATGAGGGTGGCGAGACGTTTCAAGTCGTCCTCGGAGATTCGACAGGAAACGTCAAGATCACCGACGCGGTTGGCATTGGCACGATCACCGATGATGATGTCCCAGCTACCCTCACGATTAGCGACGCGACCGTGGGTGAGGGCGATGCCGGCGTGGTGCCCGCGCGCTTTGATGTATCGCTATCTTCGCCGGGCGCCAACGCGGTCACCGTCGACTACGCCACCGGAGATGGGACCGCAACTTCCGGAGCCGACTACGAGGCAACCTCCGGAACGCTTACCTTCACTCCTGGCGAAACCAACAAGATGATCGACGTCAACGTTGTCGGGGACCTCGTCTCGGAGCCGGACGAGAGCTTCCAGGTCAACCTCTCGAACCCGGCCGGGGCGTCGTTAGTAGACGCATCGGGCCTCGGAACCATCATCGATGACGAGGCGGCCCCGGCGGTGTCTGTCAACGATGCGAGTGTGCAAGAGGGAAATGGGGGCACCTCGAACCTAGTGTTTACGGTCGCCCTGTCGCACCCCAGCTCCAGCGTCGCCACGGTCGGCTACGAGACCGCCAGCGCAACAGCCACGGCCCCAAGCGACTACTCCGCAACATCTGGGACTCTCACCTTCAACCCGGGGGAGACATCGAAGCCGGTGACCGTGTCGGTCACAGGGGATCCGGTCGACGAGGCCGACGAGACTCTCAATATGAAACTCCTCAGCCCCTCCAACACGGTACTGGCCGACGCACAGGGGCTCGGCACGATCGTCGACGACGACGCCACACCGTCGGTGTCAATCGCCGACCTCACAGTCACCGAGGGCAACTCCGGGTTCACTCCAGAGCCTTTGGTCGTGTCGTTGTCCAACCCGAGCAGCGAGTCGGTGGAAGTGGGATTTGATACCGACGACGCGACCGCCACCGCGCCCGGAGATTACGTAGCCCAGACCGGCACAGTGACAATCGGGGCCGGTGAGCTGCAGTCCACCATCGTGGTCAACGTCGTCGGCGATACCGTGAACGAGTTGGACGAGAACTACAGTGTGTTCCTTACCAGCACGACGAACGCCAGTCTCTCGGACGGCGAGGGTAGTGGCACGATCGAAAACGACGACCGCGCTCCGTCCACGACCTCGCTAAGAATCCGCAAAGGCCGTGAAAAAATCCTAGCCTCCGGGAGGGTCGCCCCCGCGGACCGCGGCAGGAAGATGGTGGTCAAGCTCCTCAAGCGTCGAAACGGGCGCTTCATCAAGGTCGCCACCAAGCGACCGACGCTGCAACGAGGGGTCGACACAAATGGCGATGGCGTTATGGAGAGCAAATACTCGACCCGCTTCAACAGGCCGCGGTCTGGCAAGTGCCGCGTTGTGGCGAGATTCGGGGGCAATGCCGGCCACGCCCCAAGCTCAGCGAGACGAACCTTCGACTGCTAGAGGCCCCGGAACTTGGCTTCGTGTTGATGTTTTCCGTCTTGGCTATCGGGGGCCGCTCTTGGCCCTTGGAAGGTCATGTTGCGAACAGCGTTGCGAATCACGACGCCTGAAATGAGCAGCGGGAGACCCAGACCGATGTTGCCTCGTGGAGAATGTGGTGAGCGCGCCCACAGCCGTTAGTGATCCGCCTAGCCCACCCACTGCTGTCCACATCCAATACCTTCCCCGGGCGACTGACCTCATTGAAAAGCTATCTCAGGCGGCTTTAGCGAGTCCGGTTCGATGTCAAGCGATGAGAACCGGAGGGGCCGAAGGAGTTCAGCAAATGCGTCGGAAGGTCCAGGGGTTCAGTCGCCTTGCTTCGCACGTCGGGAGTCGAGGTGTGGCTTTTCGGAGCCCCTTGCGGCTGGGCTGGTTCTTGAATAACTCGAAGAAATCAGGTGCGAAAGGCGAGAATCACCCCGAAGGGTGATGCGCTTCACCTCTTGGTCTGGGACCATCAGTCTTTGTCCCGCAGTCCCGACGCAGTAGGTGCGTCCGAAAGGGAGGCTCTTGTGAGCACAACGGAGATCGAGGTTGGTCCCATCGACTACCTCGTGGTCGAGTGGCCGGCCGGGAAACAGCCTACGGGTGAGGCCTTCCCGCTCCTGGTGGACCTTGTTGATCGCGGCCTCATCCGCGTGCTCGACCTCGCGTTCGTGCGCAAGGAGGACGATGGCACCATCGTTGGCCTCGAACTGAATGACTTGGCCCTCGATGGAGATCCCCAGTTGTCCCTATTCGAAGGGGCGTCGTCTGGCTTGCTTGGCGACGAAGATCGCGAGGAGGCGGGAGTTGCCATCGAGCCTGGTTGCTCGGCTGCACTCCTCGTCTACGAGAACACCTGGGCGGCGCCGTTCGCAACGGCGATCCGCCGCAGCGGCGCTCAGCTCGTCGCGAACGGAAGGATCCCCATCAACGCGATGATCGCCGCTCTCGATGAACTCGATGAAGCGACTGATGAAGACAAAGGAAAGGAGTGACCGGGTATGCCTGGACTATTACGTGGTATCGCACGAACAGCCGTAGTCGCCGGGACGGCAACTGCTGTTTCGAACCGTGTTTCGCGCCGCCAAGCGAGTCGCTGGGCGGAGCAGGAGCAACAGCAGGATTACGATCAGCCGCAGGCTGAAGCGGGCCCGCCCGCCGTAGACAACAAGCTTGCGCAACTCAAGGAGTTGGGGGACCTAAAAGCGTCGGGTGTCCTGACGGAGGCCGAGTTCCAGGACCAGAAGGCGAAGATACTCGCCCTGTAGTCGCGCGCCTGTGTACCAACAAGATGCCTCTGCAGTTAGTCCGATCGGCCTTCGCGGCGCGCCACGCGACGCCGGTGACGGCGCATCAGGCCCAATCCCATCCACACCAACGCCCCGACGACCGCCACCACGAGTGTGTACACCCAAAGCGGCAATGTGAAGCTCCAGAACAGGAAGTCGAGCGTAACCTCCTCGGTGTTCTGGATCATGAAGATGATCAGCAGTCCGGCTTCGATGAGCGTGGCGATAAACGCGCTGAACCGAAGGCCTTTACCTTCCGCGGAACCGTTGGAGCGCTCAGCAGGACTCTTACTCATCATCGTGCTGCACCTCACCTTTCAAAACCGGGAATGTTGCATGGAGAATGCGAGCATCACGCGATATCACTTCAAACGTACGAGAAGTCCAAAGGTGCGCGGCGGCGCTGACTCAGGCTACCAGGGGCGTGATCGGTCTTGCGTCCCGGCCCATGGGAAGTGACCAGCGGTCCGGCGCGCGCGGCCTAATCTGTTCATCCGCGTCCATACTGAAAGACTCGTCCCCGCGCGACTAGCCGACCCGGTCCCACTGCGGATCCTCTTTAGGCCTCCAGTCGCTCCGCCAGGCGAGCAAGGCGTTCCTTCCAGAAGGAGCGCCTTTCTTCGACGGCTGCCTCATCGGGCAACCGTTCGTGTTGGATCGCAACACTGGCCTTACCTCTGCCTTTGGATACGAAGTAGACGTGTACCCTGCTCTCGTCCTCTAGGAAGTCGAACCGTGCCGACCTCCCAGGCTGCGATGTCCGCGTGCGCAGCGTCCCAGGCTCGAGCCACCTGTTGCGCTTTCTCGTGTCCGTGAACTCCTCGGAGATCCGATTGGCTCCAATCGGGAATGTCTTGGAGACGCCGACGTAGAAGCCAGTGTCACGCTCGTTTACCTTTCGCATTCCCCGGCCTCGTTCGTAGCCGACGGTGACGGTCTGGGCCCACCAGCCGGGGACGTCGTGCTCTTGATGCACGTGGCGTGCGATTTCGCCGTGGGTGTGCTTTGTCGCTCCCCACGCATCCAGGATCTCGAACCACTCATCCCAGGACTTGCCGGATCCACGCTTTATGGTTTCGTCGGATTTTCCGAGGTCCACCGCCGGACGTTGGCTCGACTTCACCGGTGACTTCACGATGTGCTGGCGCGCAGCGGTGTAGCTCTCGCCGGTCTTGGCCATGCGCGAACGAATCGCGGTCTTGCGGGCTTTGTCTTCGGTCATTTCTTATCCTCCTCGCGACCGCGGCCCGAGACTCACGCTCCCTGTGACCTGCGGTTCACGATCCGGTGGACCGAAGTCTCCCGAGGCGGAGCCCCTTTGCCCCCATCTATCCGGTGGCGTGAGCACCGGGCGGAGGTTCGGCGTGGGAAGCGCCGTGCGAAAGAGGATAAAGCGGTGCCGTGGGCATGGCAAGCTCCACCACCTGCAAACCGCAACCCACTGGGCCCCCGAGTGTCGAACACGAGCGCGCTGTTCGCGTACAGGAACGTTTCGCAAAAGTCGTCCCACAAGAGAGAGCCGGGGCGGATTGGTCATTCGCTCATTTGACCGAATTTGACAGCGCGTTCGAAGGAGCCCCGGTCGGGCTCCTTACTGCACCTGAGGTAAGAGAGGTACGGGAGTGGAATCGTGTCGCCTGGGGGGCGATTCCCTAGGCTTGCTTTCAAGGCCGCCGATGAAGGAACGCTTGAAGAAGACTGAGGACCCGATTCACGTCGTTATTGCCGAGGGCCGGGTGCTGTTCTGCGAGACAATGAAGATCGTGCTCGATGCTGAGCCGGATATGTGCGTACAAGCCATTGCCCACGAGGGGCCACGCGTACTCGAGCTGTCCGAGGAGTTGGCGCCGGATGTGCTGGTTCTCGATGGGAATCTGCCGAACGGGGATAGCCTCGAGATGACGACGGCTCTCAAGGAACGCCAGCCGGCCGTGCGCATTCTGTTTGTTGCAGAGAAGTCCGATGACGAGCTCGTGGATGCCTCATTGCTCGCCGGAGCCGATGGTTGCCTCAGCAAAGACGGCAGCCTCGATGACTTCGTCGAAGGCATCAGAACCCTGGCTCGTGGGGAACAGTTCATTCCTTCGACGATGTTGGGCGGGGTTCTCGACATCTGGTTGCGCCGATACGAGAAGCGCGAAGAAGCCCTGAGGCTGACGGCCCGGTTGACCAACCGTGAACGGGAGGTGCTCTCGCTTGTTGCAAAGGGAGGTACCCATGAAGCCATTGCCCATGCGCTGACGATCAGCCCCCATACTGTCCGGACTCATCTGCAGAACGTCCTCGGCAAGCTTCATGTGCACTCGAAGGCTGAAGTGATCGAGTTCGTGCGGCGACTTCAGCCGTTGACGAGTCCACTTGGAGTCACGTCGTGATGCCTGCTCGTCGCAACGGGTATCGGCAAGACGAACTTGATCGTCTTGTCTGGGCGGACTCATTCACAATCGATCTCAACGGTCTTGCGTGTCAATTGCAGGGCACCTCGGGTGAATTCGTTCGATCCGCTGCCAGGCTGGTCCACCTGCCTCCTGCAATGACCGAGCCGGATGTTGTTTTTTCAGCGGTGCTTGGGCCGGTCGACTCTGACGAGACACCCGTTCTATCTCTCTATGTCGGACGTGAACCCGCTCTGCGAACGTTATCGAGCGAGTTCCTCCTTCACACTTTCCTTTCGGAGCTCCGAGGCCGCGCCCTGGCGGCCGCGGCCGACCGCGTCTTTCTAAAGATGCCGACAGTGCGAACACTGGGAGCCAGCGTGCTGCTTCCTTCGTTTGTTCTCCGTCACCTCGACGGTTTGGAGAGAGCGGCCGCGCACGCGCGAGTAGAGTTGGTTGCGAGTCCCGCTTCAACCATTGACCTGAGGACCGGTCGGCCGGTTCCGGGGTTCACTTTCAACGGTGAGGGGCGCGACTGTTCGAGTATCATGTCCATCGATGCAATCGCTGTGAAGAAAACCCCGGAGGGACGACTGCCATCCCGCGCCGAGGTGCTGCACGAGATATCAGAAAACTCCCCCAATCTGCGTTGCGTCGGCGGGAGGGGTTTAGAGGCCCTTGGATTATTGGTCGAACGTGCCCAATTGATCGAGTGGAACGAGACCCGACCTGATTTGATGATCGAGCGTCTGGCCAAGGAACCACTTGCTGGCTGAGCGGATCGTCGGTGCACCGGGGCTGCCCTCGCTGTGGGGAGATCTGCACATAGACGACGAAGCCGTCACAAGCGTCCTCAACATTGCAGAGGGATCGGATGCCTGCGTTGGGAGACATACGGCACGGACATGATGGACTCCGGAACTCCGACCCGTAGCCTGAAGTAGAAGCGTACGTGAGCTGACATTTCGAACCCACAACCTTGGCGAAGGACCCTCTCTTTGACTGTTCTAGTGACGGGCGGCGCCGGCTTCATCGGATCGAACTTGGTCCGAAGCCTGGTGGCTCTCGGTGAGCACGTTGTGTCGTTCGATGATCTGTCGACCGGCTCGGCTACCAACCTCGAGGGCATCAGCGGTCGTCTCGACGTTGTCACCGGCGACATTCGAGACGCATCGGCTGTGCGGCGGGCGGCGCGTGGAGCAAAAGCCGTTTTTCACTTGGCCGCGCTTGGCTCAGTCGAGCGGTCGATCGGAGATCCGTTCACTTCTCATGCCGTGAACGTTGACGGAACCCTCAACGCGCTCGTCGCTGCACGCGAGGAGGGGGTCGAGCGTTTCGTTTACGCGTCGTCTTCATCAGTCTACGGTGACACACCGGTCCTCCCTAAGGATGAGAGCATGGCGGTTGCGTCGTTGTCTCCTTTCGCGGCCAGCAAGCTTGGGGGAGAGTCATACTGCCGGGCTTTCCACCAGTCCTACGGTCTGGGAACCGTGTGCCTTCGTTTCTTTAATGTTTTCGGCCCCAGGCAGGATCCCAGGTCCCGATATGCGCCCGTAATCCCGCGCTTCATCACTGCTATTAACGAAGGTCGCGCTCCCGAGATATATGGCGACGGGTATCAGAGCAGGGACTTCACCTACGTGGACAATGTTGTAGAAGCGTTGATCCAGGCGGCTTCGGCCTCCGGCCCCGCGCTCGGTGAAGTCATGAATGTTGCAAGCGGGGGACGGATCTCGCTCCTCGCACTACTGGACGAGCTGAATGCCGTAATGGGCTCGAGCGTACGCCCAGTTTTTCGGCCCAGACGCCGGGGAGACGTCGCTCACTCGGAGGCGGCAATTGAAAGGGCTCGCGCGTTGATCGGATACTCGCCGTCGGTGACTTTTTCGATGGGGCTTGCGATGACCGTTGATTGGTTTAACTCTCAAGCCAGATCACCCGTGGCTGCGAACTCATGAACGCAAGCAAGGGAGCTTTTGAGCAGACAGTTCCCCGAACGGCGGATGTCTGGTCGGGAGGTATGACCGAGACATGCTCGAAAGGGTGTGACCGAGCATCGGTAGTGAGCGCTCCGCAAAGAGCCGAGAGGTGAACTAAGAGAAAACGAACCGTGAGCTCGATCGACAAGCGCCGGCTCGCCGGCGAACAATTGAGTTCCACAAGAGAAAAGGCCCCCGCTCCGGCGGGGGCCTTTTCTTATTGTTGACTTTCTCTTACTCGATCAGGTCGGATGCGGGGCCGAGCGATACGAAGTCGCCCTCGGCGTCGTCCCACTCGTAGACCCAGATGTCCTCGGGCCCTCCGACGAACTCACCGGTGTCCTCCCAGGTGTAGGTCTTGGCCACGCCTTCAATGGCGTCGGCGTTCTGGAAGTACTCGACGACGTGGGCGCGGACCTCTTCGATGTCCTCGTCACCGTTGAGCTCCTTCAGCGCCTCCACGATGATGTTGGTGACGTCGAACATGTCGGCGGCGAAGGTGCCGGGTGCATTCTCTCCGAACTCGGCTCCCATGCCCTCGACGAATGAGGCCGCAGCCTCCTGCTTGTTGGGATCGGTGCAAGGACAGGTCACCTCCGCGCCCTGAGCCGCGTTGCCCGCAAGCTCGCCGAATGACGGGTCCTTGGATCCGTCGTCCGAGAGGAACTGAGCTTCTACGCCTGCCTCAGCGAGCTGAGCGAGGAGCGGTCCCGCCTGCGGCGTGTATCCCCCGTAGAACACGATGTCCGGATCGACGTCGCGCACCTGCTGGATGACCGAGGAGTAGTCCGTCTCCTCAGGGTTGATGATGAACGGACCCTCGGCGTCACCGAGATTCTCGAATACAGCATCGGCGAGGCCCTTGGAGTAGTCCTGGTTGTCGTGGACCACGGCGACCGTGCCCCCGCCCAGAGCGTTGGCGATGTAATCGGCTGCCACCTCACCCTGGATGTTGTCCGGAGCAACGGCCCGGAACCAGGTCTCGTAGTCTCTGCTCGTCGATGGTCTCGTTCGTCCCGGTTCCGGTGATCAACACCCCGGACTCGCTGAAGATCTCGCCGACGGCGAGCGTCTCACCGGAGAAGTAGGGACCGGCTACCGCTACCAGCTCTTCGTTCTCGACCAGGCTTTGGGCGAGCGGGGGAGCCTGGTCGGGGTTGCCCTGGCTGTCCTCCTCGACGAGCGTCAGCTCGCAGGGAACATCGCCGGACTCGTTGGCCTGGTCGACGGCATAGGCAACACCGTCCCGGATCGGCACCCCGAGCGACGCGAAGTCTCCTGATAGAGCCCCCATGGTCCCGATCGCCCAGCTGCAGTCGATCTCTTCCTCTCCACCTCCGGCGTCGCCGCCGTCGTCATCGTCGCCACCGCAAGCGGCAGCCACTAATGCCAAGGCGCTTAGCAGCGCCATCAGCAACAGAAACTTGTTCTTCTTCATTGGCCCCCCTAGGGCTCATTCGACAGAACCGCTCTCTCAGTCAGTGAGCGGAGGTGGTGGAATGGTATGTCAGTCCCTACGAGTTTTGTAGTAGCTCAACCAACTTAGAGGCGCCAGTCGCCTCATCCGGCGTCCGTTTCGTCCGGTTCGATGGCAATTTCAAGCAGTGCGTGGGCTTGCCGCAGAGCGGATTCGACCTCGCCGGGGTCGTCTGCCGAGGCGAACAGGAACCCCAGGTACCGGTCTCCCTCGGGCAGCGGAACCACCGTCTGGCCGTCCGGAATGCGTGATCTCGAGCCCCTCGATACCGGGCAGAGCGCGCGCTCGTTCGAGGTTGCCGACACTCACAAGCCTGCCGCGTGCCGGAATCGGGATCATCATTACGCCCGATGCGGCGATCCTCGAGTCGCTGCTCGTCGATACCGAGACCGAGTGCGTGCCGCAGAACCAACTCCTCAAGGGTTACTCCAGCGCCGAATCTCAGGGCACGCGAGCACAGCCCGCCGATGGAGCGCGCTGCGACTTCCAGGACGTAGATCCCACGCTCGTTGATCCGAAACTCGGCGTGGACCGGGCCCTCGGTGAGTTCGAGGGTCTCTAGGGCCCGAACGAGCTCGGCACGGATGCGCTGCTGGATAGCTGGCGCGAGGCGCGACGGCGTGACGTAGATGGTCTCTTCGAAGTAGGGGCCCTCCAGGGGGTCGGGCTTGTCGAAGATCGCCAGGACGTTCGTGACCCCGCCGCTGACCAGAGCCTCGACTGCGACCTCGTCTCCTTCGACGTAGCTCTCAACGAGGATTTCCGGGGAACCGGCAAGTTGCCTGATACGCCGGGCGGAGCCAAGAGCCTCGGGCAGCGAGTCGGCCCGAATCACGCCCCGGCTCGCCGACAGATGCAGCGGCTTGAGCACGCAGGGGAGCCCGACGGATTCGGCGGCTGCTGCCACGCCATCGTCGTCGGTGGTCAGGGCAAAGGAGGGCTGGGCCATGCCCGCGGCACTCAGACTCCGCCTCAGGAGGTGTTTGTCGCGCGTTGTGGCAACCGCTGCAACGGAGGAGTGGGGCATACCAAGCCGTTCGGCCACGGCGCTTGCGGCCAGAACCCCCTGATCGTCCACCCCCAGCACGGCATCAAAGGGAAGTCGCTCGTGCAGGGCGACGAGCTGGTCGGCCGCCTGATTCGGGCGATCCAGCCTCACGACTTGGGCTCGGTCTCCCATCACCGCTTGAAGAGCCGAACGGCGGTCCGAAGCGACGATCAGGTCCAGTTCGAGAGCGCCCGCAGCGGTCACGAAATCGGTGGCCCTGTAGGTCGAGCTGGGTATGAGGAGTACGACGCGGCGCATGGGTCCTATGATGGCCCAGGTGGCGTCGAACGAGGGAGTCGAACGAGGGAAACGGCGCCAGGGCCAGCCAGACGAACAGCGCAGGTACACAACGTGACAGAGCCGGTAGTCAGCATCACCCCACGAGCGCGCGAAGCGGTGCTTCAGGCGCGCTCGGGCCAGGAGGAGTCCCACAATCTCGCTTTGTGGCTCGAGGTTGACGGCGACGACGGTGCACAGTACCTCTACGACCTCTACCTCATGCACATCGACGAAGCGGCGCCGGGCGACGTCGTGCAAAGGCACGACGATCTCTCGGTCGTTATTCCCCAGGCCTCCGTCGACGCGGTGAGCGGAGCCACTATCGATCTAAGCGACGATCCACAATTCAAGGGTTGGGTCCTCGACAATCCCAACAAGCCGCCGGCGCGCGGCGCCCTCCGGACCCATGATTGGCGAGGACAGTCTTTTCCGCCGGCCGGACGGCGGGCCTCCCGCGTCACCCGCAATCGATGGTCCACCTCCAGATCTTTCGGGTGACGTGGCGCAGCGCGTGACGCAGGTGATCGAGCACCAGATCAATCCGTCGATCGCATCGCACGGGGGCCGAGCCGAGCTGGTGGCGGTCGAGGAGGGTACGGCCTTCCTGCGCCTCGGCGGGGGCTGTCAGGGATGCGCGATGGCGAGCGTGACTTTGACCCAGGGGATAAAGGTCGCGATCACCGACGCGGTCCCAGAGGTAACCGATGTTGTCGACGTGACCGATCACCAAAGCGGCGACAACCCCTACTTCCAGTCTTCGAAGAAGTAGAGGCGAGCTCCTAAGAGATCGTGCATCGGCGCGATCGTCGATTTCACACGATCTCGACATTTCGCGCAGGTTGACGCCACATCGTCTCTCTAGACTCGACGTATGCAAAGCATTGTGGTGATAGAGGACGAGGACGCGATTGCCAACGCGGTCGCGGTCCGATTGCGGGGCGAGGGCTATGAGGTTTCGATCGCCTCCGACGGACGATCCGGCATCGAGCTCGTCGAGCGCATGGCGCCCAACCTCGTCATTCTCGACGTGATGCTTCCCGGCATCGACGGCCTCGAAGTTTGCCGACGGATCCAGCGCGACAAACCTGTCCCCGTGCTCATGCTGACCGCCCTCGATACCGAGACGGATCTGCTCGTGGGTTTGGGCGTGGGAGCGGACGATTACATGACCAAACCATTCAGCCCGCGGAGATGGTGGCACGGGTAAAGGCGCTGCTGCGCCGCGTAGACCGCTCGCAATACTCGAACGAGAAGAAGGTCTCCGTGGGTGAAGTCGAGCTCGATCCCGCCACCCGTCAGGTAAAACAAAGTGATCAGGAGGTCCACCTCACTGCGACCGAGTTTGATCTTCTCTACAGGCTCGGTTCTCGACCCGATTTCGTTTTCACGCGCGAGCAGATCCTGTCGGACGTGTGGGGGTACGAGGATGGGTTTGGAACCCGCACGATCGACAGCCACGTCGCCGCGCTGCGCCGCAAACTCGGCGCCGAGATCATCAGGACTGTTCATGGAGTCGGGTACGCAACCGGTGAGGCAAGATGAAGCGACCCCTGGATCGCTTCGGCTCCTTGAAGATCAAGCTCGGGATCGTCATAGTCTGCGCGGTCGGCGTCACCGTTCTCGTCGTCATCGTTGGTGCCTGGGTCGGACTTCCTCTGCTTGTGTGCGGTGTCATCGCGGGCCTGCTGTCGCTCGGAATGATCCAGCTCTTGGCGCGCGGCATGACGTCCCCCCTGAGAGACATGGCGTCAGCAACGCGCGCCATGGCGCGGGGCGAGTACGACAGGCGCGTCATCGAGTCATCGCGCGACGAGGTCGGGGAGCTCGCGCGCGCCTTCAACCGGATGGCTGCAGAGCTCGCGGAGGTCGACCGCATGCGCAAGGATCTGATCGCCAACGTTAGCCACGAGCTCAGAACCCCGCTCACGGCGCTGCAAGCCACTCTCGAGAACATCGTCGATGGCGTTGCTCCTGCGGATCAGGCAACGCTCCAGACGATGCATGCCCAGACACAACGACTGGGTCGCCTGGTCGAACAACTGCTCGATCTCTCGCGCCTCGAGTCGGGATCGGTTCCACTCAACCTGCAGCCCTTCGCTGTGAAGCCGATGCTCGAGCAGACGGTACGCGAGTCGGAGCTCAGTCCGGATCGAGGCGACCGAATAGCGATCCGGCTCGCCGTCGAACCCGCCGATCTTGTAGTCGTCGGGGATGCAGAGAGGGTGCACCAGGTCGTCACCAACATCCTGCACAACGCGCTAAGGCACTCGCCCTCGGACGGCAGCATCGAGGTGATGGCCCGGACCAATTCCAACGGCGTGCGAATAGAGGTCTCGGATGAGGGGCCGGGGATCCCCACCGAAGAAGCGGGGCGCGTTTTCGAGCGCTTCTACCGCTCGGATCAGGCTCGCACCTCGAGAGATGGAGGTTCCGGCCTCGGCCTGGCCATTGCGAAGTGGATCGTGGATATGCACGGGGGCGACATTCGAGCGGAACCTCGCATGCCGCATGGGTGCCGCATCGTCGTAACGCTTCCGAAGGCCGGCTCGTGAACGAGGTCGGCAGTACACGCGACCCGTCCGCGCCCGTACCGGTTGCAATTGCCGTCATCGCCGCAGGAATGATCGCCGGTGCCTTGCTCGTGGACGTTCCACCCGGTGCGAACTGGCCGATCGTCGCGAGCGCGGTGTCGGTCGCGGTCCTGGTGGGCTGGCGACGGTCGCAGCCGGCTCATCTCCTGATCTTCGGGGCACTCAGTCTGGCACTCGTCTTCACGGCTCTTCATACGGCCACGGAATGGCAGCTCGTCGTCAACTTGATGGTGGCTGCGGGCCTCGCGTCACTCGCGGTAGTCCCCGCAGGCACGTGGACCGAGCTCCTGGTTGCGTCCGGCTCGGCGTGGTGGCGATCGCCGGGCGCCGTGGCCTGGTTGCTTCGATCACCAAGCGGGCCCCCGCGGGGGCAGCGGACCTTGCCAGTGTTCAGAGGACTCGCGCTGGGAGGTTTCCTGCTGCTCGTTTTTGGGGCTCTGTTCGTTTCTGCCGACGAGGCTTTCGCCCAGCTCGCCGATCGCGTCCTCGTGACACCTGACGTTTCCCTGGGACTTCTTCCCCTTCGACTCATTGTTGCGGGCGTGGTCACAGTCTTTGCCGCTGCCCTTGCGAGCTTTGCTCCGGCACTCGGGGTGGGTCGCGGCGGTCCCCTGGGACTGATCGCAAGCATCGGAACCAAGGTCGGCGGAGGCAACCGGCTCTATCTGGGCCGGACGGAATGGATAACAGCGCTGGCGATGCTCGACGTCTTGTTCGCCCTATTCGTGGCCGTTCAGATCACCGTGCTATTCGGCGGCCGAGAGCATGTTCTCGAAACGTCCGGGCTCACCTACGCGGAGTACGCGCGCTCTGGCTTCTTCCAGCTCGTGGCAGTGGCCGCTCTAACTCTCTTGGTGCTCGGATTCTTCGCGCGCTACGCACAACGGATTCGTTTGCGCGACGGCTTGCTCTTGCAGCTACTGGGTGGGGCCCTTGTGATCCTGACGCTGATCGTGCTTGCCAGTGCGCTCAAACGTCTAGCCCTCTACGAGGAGGTCTACGGCTTGACGCGGCTGAGAGTTGCCGTTCACGCCTCGATTCTCTGGTTGATGGGAATGTTCTGCATGGTGTCGGTGGCCGGCCTTCGAGGGCGCGCCCGCATGGCTTCCGCGCGGAGTAGTGATCTTCTCTTCGGTCGCTCTGCTCGTGTTCACCGTGATCCGCCCCGACGCTCTTATCGCTGAGCGTAACGTCGAGCGTTTTGACCGCACCGGAAACATTGATGTCTTGTACCTGGCGGACCTTAGCCCCGATGCCGTTCCCGCGCTGGCGAGGCTGCCGGAGCCGGAGCGATCGTGCGCTCTGGCCGGCCTTAGGTACGAGCTCACCGAACCGGACAGCCTGTGGGCGCTGAACTTTTCCCGCAACACCGCGGCGAGGTCTTGAACAACACCCCCGAGAGCGGGTCGGCGCTTGAGGCGTGCCCATTCGCCAGGAGGACCGAGTCATGAAAAGCGCCACCATCGAATCGATGATCGTTGCCGACAGACGCGTTGGATTCGTGGATGTGACGGAGTCCTTGCAGCGGGCGATCAAGGACTCGGCCGTTACGGAGGGATGCGCGGTTGTCTACTGCAGACACACGACCTGCGGTTTACTCATCAATGAATGGGAGGACGGCGCGCTGGAGGACCTGCGCGGGCATCTCGAGTGGCTCGTCCCCGTCAATGGATATTTCAAGCACGACGACCTCGAGCGTCGCACGCAGAATCTCCAACCTGGGGAGCGAGCGAACGGCTGGTCCCATGTCATGCAGATGCTTCTCGGAGGTACGTCTCACGCCATCCCCGTTGCCGGCGGCGCGCCGCTGCTCGGGAGGTGGCAGCGGTTGATCTTCGTGGAGTTGGACGAGCCGAGGCAACGATCGCTCCTGTTCCACGTCTTTGGCGACTAGTCTGCTCGTGTGGATACTGAATGCGAGCACCTAGACCAGATAAAGGACGTCGTTCCTAGCTCCACGGGCTGCGAGGAATGTCTCGCAATTGGTGATACGTGGTTCCACCTGCGGATGTGCCTCACCTGCGGTCGTGTGGCTTGTTGTGACTCTTCGAAGAACAAGCACGCCAGCAAGCACTTCCGAGCGTCGAACCACCCCCTCATCGTGAGCGCGCAGCCGGGCGAGGACTGGCGCTGGTGCTACATCGACCAGGTCTTCATCTGAGGTTAGGCCTCCCGGGCCCGGGGAACATTTGGCGCGCCTCGCCACGTCGAAGCCCCACGACGAGCGAGGAGGTCACTGGTGATCGAGATGCGAGGCAAGGCCCGCTGGATGATGGTAGTGGTGTTCGGGTTGGCCGCGTCTGTGACCGTGGCCGCCTGCAGTGGCTCGGACGCCGACGGGGAGTCGGCCGATGGTTCGGGCGGTAGTTCCGAGCCCGCCACGAGGGTGGTCGAAGATGAGAGCGGCGCCGGAGAGGTGCTCTTCGATCAGGACGGCTCCGATTACGGGGCTACGGACTCCTCGGGTGGTTCCTCCGGGCCCGGGGGCCTCGGTTCTCTCCAGGTCGATCTGACCGCCGCCGACAGCGTCTTCGGGTCACCCAAGGTCATCAAGGAGGGCCAGGTCGAGCTTCGAGTCGAACGGGACACGTTCGGGGATTCGGTCGACGAGGTGATCCTGCTGGCGAGGCGATTCGGCGGCAGCGTCCAGTCCACGGCCATCGACGACTCCGGCGAGGGGCGAGGCTCGGTCATAGTGCGGGTTCCGTCCGATCGTTTCGAGGACACACTGACCGAGCTCAGGGACATCGGGCGAATCGAAAGTCAGTTTGTCGACACGCAGGACGTCACGGACGAGTTCGTCGATCTCGAAGCGCGCATCCGCAACGCGCGCACGGCCGAGCATGTGCTTCTCAACCTGATGGACGAGGCAACAACGATCGCCGACACCATCCGGGTCCAGAACCAACTCGAGCGAGTTCAGGAGAACATCGAACGGATGCGCGGCCGTCTGCGGGTGCTCGAGGACCAGACGTCGTTCTCGACCCTTGCGGTGGACGTGATCGAAGAGGGAGCCAAGGAGAAAGATCCGGAAGAAGCCGGCACGTTGATCAAGGCGTGGCGCGATGCGGTGGAGGGTTTCATGGGAGTGGTCTCCGGCGTGATCATTGCTTCCGGTGTGGTGTTGCCGGTGGCGTTCATGGCTCTGATCGTGGCGATGCTCGTGCGACGCATGCGTCCCCGATTCGAGCGCGGATCAGAGCCAGAGGTGCAGACCTAGCCGGAGTGGGTCTCCGATCCGGATTTCTCGTCGGACGGCGTCGGACCTTCTCCGAGGCTCGCTTTCTCCTCGGCAAGCCGATCACGTTCCTCTGGCGTCGTCGCTCGAAGAGAAAGGACGATGGCAACCGTCAGCGTCAGTGCGATGACTCCGAGGGAGATCAGCGTGGGAATCTTGTAACCGGCGCCGCCGAGCACCATCTTTATGCCGACGTAGACCAACACCGTGGCGAGACCTGCCTTGAGATAGATAAAACGATCCATGACGCCGGCGAGCAGGAAGTAGAGAGCTCGCAGACCAAGGATCGCAAAGGCGTTCGAGGAGAACACGATGAACTGGTCCTGCGTGATCGCAAGGATTGCCGGTATCGAGTCGACCGCGAAGATGATGTCGGTTGTTTCCACCACCACCAGGACGGCGAACAATGGCGTGACCATGCGCCTTCCGTTCTCAACGGTTAAGAACTTCGCCCCGTCGTAGTTCTTTGAGATAGGCGCGAACCTGCGTAGTGCCTTGAGCACCGGATTCTTTTCTGGTTCGAGGTCCTCGTCTTGATGAAAGAACATCCGGACTCCGGTACCGATCAAGAACGCCCCAAAGACGTAGATCGTCCAGTGGAACTGCTCGAGCAAGGCGATGCCTGCGAAGATGAAGATCGCCCGGAAGACCGAGCGCGCCAAAGATTCCCCAGAACAAGACGTTGTGCTGGTACTTCAGAGGAACGGCGAAGTAACTGAAGATCAACGCGAAGACGAAGATGTTGTCTACCGAGAGACTCTTCTCGATTAGATAACCGGTGATGTACTCGGTCGCTAGCGTGGAACCTTCGAGCCACCAGATGACCCCACCAAAGGTCGTCCCCATCGCGACCCACACAAGGCTCCAGATCGCGGCTTCCTTAACCGTGACGGCGTGATGGTCTCGGTGCAGGAAGAGGTCGATGCTCAGCATCGCGATGATGAAGGCGATGAAGGCGATCCATGCCCAGGTGGGTACGTCCACTGCTCTTACCTCCGGCTATCCAATCAGTATCGACAGCCGAAGGTCTCTCCCGCCACTTGGGCCTGGCGACACCGGGCCGTCGATCTAGCGCCGTAGTGACGATGTCGCCTGTTCGGGATACTCCCCTTCGGAGTGTGCCCACGCTATCAGAGTCCAACCCTTAGCCTCCGCAGGTGCGGCGATACGGTGTCCGGGTGAGCCAGCCCACGGCCCTGTCGTTCGGGGAATCTGTCGTGGACATCTATCCGGATAGCAGAGTCGTGGCCGGATCACCGGTCCACGTCGCCGCGCACCTTGCAACTTTGGGCTGGTCGGTCACGCTCGCGAACCACGTTGGCCAGGACCCCGATGCCGGCAGGATCCGAGCGGTGCTCCGGCGCTACGGCATCTCCGAGATAGCTGTGGAGTCCGACCCATTGCTCCCCACCGGATCGGTGACCATCACCTTCGAGGGGGAAGGTCATAACTTCCACATCCATAGGCCCGCGGCCTGGGACTCCCTCGAGCTGCTGGAGTGTCCGCCCGCCGACATAGCGGTCTTCGGCAGCTTGATCGGACGGTCACCCGTCGCCGCTCGGCCCTCGTACGGCTTCTCGCACAGGATTTCGGGGCGCGGGTGTTCGACGTCAACATTCGGCCCCCCGACACTCACGCTGAGGTCATCCGTCGAGGGCTCAAGGCAGCAACGATCGTGAAGGTCAGTCACGACGAGCTGGCCGAGGTAGCGCAGATCATCTCGGAACCTGCCGAGGCACGCTCGTTGTTCGACTATGGGCAGGACATGGAGTGGCTCGCCGTCACGCAAGGGGCACGTGGCGCAGAGTTGTGGCACCGGTCGGGTAGGTCGTGGTCGCATCCCGCGGGTCGGCCGATGGTCACCGACACGGTGGGGGCGGGGGATGCCTTCACTGCCGGGCTCGTGAACGGTCTCTGGCGTGGGATCGCCGGAGACGAGGCGCTTGCGATGGCGGCCGCGGCCGCGGAGTCGATTCTCGGACAGCGGGGCGGGCTGCCGTCAATCGATCGTGGTTGACGGGAAGCCCGCTACGTATCGCTGCCCTTGGCGCTAAGCGATCTGACCAGCACCGGGAGTTCCGCGATTTGGTCCTTGGACATGTACGCGTCTGCCCAGGTCGGTTCCTCTTCGAGGTATCCGGAGAACACGATGATGCGGGACTCCGGCGCGACGTGTCTGAGGACGTTGGCGGTCTGCTCCGCACTCAGCCCCGGCATTCGGAAATCGAGGATGATCACGTCCGGCTGCTCTTCTCCGGCGCGCCAGACCGCCTCCGAACCGTTGGCCGCCTCTCCGACCACGTCGAACCCTTCGGCCTCGAACATTGCAACGAGGGCGAATCTCATGTCCTCGTAGTCATCGACGACGAGGATGCGCTGGCTCTTTGTGGTAGTCACGGCGACATGCTATTCGCCCGGCAACTTCTGGGAATCGAACGTGGCACGGGGGTCCCTGGCGGAGGCTCGGCCCGCCAACCACACCGAGTAGCGAAGAGCGATCGAGCCGATAGTTCCTACAACCGCCGCAGCAATACGACCCGAGCGGGACTTACCCGTGAAGGTGTCCACTGCGAGGCTGGCCACGGTACAGGCGGTCGATGCCTTCCAGAGGGTTCCCGAGGGCCCCTCTTCGTAGGGCCGCCCGACGCCCTCAACCCGGCCGCTTTCTTTCTCGACCGCCTTGGCGAGCGCCAGCTCCGACAGTTGGGCCACGGTTCCGAGTCGCCTCACCGCGGTCAGCTCCCTCTCGTTGAAGTCACCCATTTCCAGAAGGGAGCAGGCCGCCCCCGTAGCGGATGCCACGAACAGCAGGGGCATGCTTCGACGACTTGCCCTCCACACCGGGACGGCCGTGCCGGCCAGCAGGACCGCGGTGTACCCCGAGAGGGGGAGTCCTATCGCTCCGGCTCCGAGGCCGGCAAGCTTTCCGAGCTTGCGGCGGAACCCACGGGTGCGAGACAACACCGCCGAAGCGGCGGACAGCCCACTCGCGGTCATAAGGATCCAGGAGCCGAGATTTAGCGGCGAGCGCGGGCTTGAACACGCGCAGCATGTTGAGGAAGCGCTCGGGACGCCCGAGGTCGCTGATGAGCAGCGCCGAGCCGGCGAGCGTCCCGGCCGCGGCGATGTCGCGGCATCGTCTGACCAGCAGTTCGGAGTTGTCACCGTCCAGCACCTGGAGGGTTGCCCCGATGGTGGCAGCCGCTCCGGCCGCACCACCGACATAGAAGTAGGCCGGAACCTCCCAGGTCCACACCGGCTCCTTGATGACGGGAAGCCCGTAGTAGGTCGTGCCCTCTTGTTCAGATGTGTCTTGCCCGGTCGTTCACCGGTCGGTCCTGCTCGATATCACCGACAGGGCCGTCGCAGCCAACAGTGCGATCGCGCCGAAGGCCAGCGATCGCCAGGATTCGCCGATGTGGTTGTCGGGTGCCGAGGGCCTCGGCGGCAGATTGTAGACCTCGGGTTCATCCACGAGAAGGAAAAACGCGTTGAGTCCCTCTGTACCGGGTTGGTCGTCTGCATCCGCTCCGTACAGGTACGCCTCGCCCATACCCTGCTGTGCAACTCGTCGACACGCCGGGCGCGCGCTCTTACCTTGAGACTCGTCGAGCTCGCCGAACATGATGGACTCGGTGGGGCAGGCCTGCGCGCAAGCCGGAGTCATCCCTTCACGCTGACGGTCATAGCACAGTGTGCACTTCCACGCTCTTCCGTCGTCTGCTCTCCGGTCGATGACCCCGAAGGGACACGCCGACACGCAGTATCCGCACCCGTTGCAGATGTCCGGCTGCACGAACACCGAGTCGAACTCGGTGCGGATGATCGAGCCGGTCGGGCAGGCCTCGAGACACCCTGCCTTGACGCAGTGTTTGCAGACGTCGGACATCATCAGCCACGAGAGGTCGCCCAACCCGGTCGTCTGGCCGGTGAGCGGCACCGGGCGCTCGATGAACTCGACGTGCCGCCACGTGGAGTCGCCCAGATGCCCGTGTTGTCGTAGCTCATGCCGGTGAAGAGAACCCGTCGTCGGGAAGCTGATTCCATTGCTTGCAGGCAACTTCGCATGCCTTGCAGCCGATGCAGACTGTCGTGTCCGTGAAGAACCCGGTGGCCATCAGATGAGCACCAGGTCTCGGATTGATCATGATCGGCTGACCCTCTCGCCCCTCTCCGGTGGTCGCGGCCTTCTCCCGGTAGTTGGTCCAGGTCCTACGTGCGCGAGGTCGCGATCGTCTGAGTCTTATCGGTCGGCGATCTCGGGTGGCGGCGCCCTACGACCGCGCCGCCCGGGTGCGATGTTGGCCGTAAGAGCCTTTGACTCCTGTATCGATACGTTCGGGTCGGCGACAAAGCTGATGAGCTCGTTAGCGGCGTCCCCCGTGACGAGTCCCTTGCCACCCCAGTGGTAGGGGAGCCCTATCTGGTGCACCGTTACGCCGCCCTAGCCTCAACGGCTTGATTCGATCCGTGACCAGGACGCGCGCCTCGATCTGTCCTCGCGCTGTTGTGATCGTCGCCCAGCCCCCGTTCGTCAAGATTCGTTCCGCCGCAACTCGTTGCTCACCTCGCAGAACATCTCGGGCTGTAGCTCGCTGAGCCACGACACCCAACGCGACATCCCACCGGCCGTGTGATGCTCGGTCAGCCGGTAGGTCGTAACGACGAAGGGAAAACGCTCGTCGTCGAAGGGCCGGTGATAGCGATTGTCTGCCGCGCTTGAACTCCATACGGGCGGGATTGCACTGCTGTTTGTAGAGCAGCGTTGGCTACTACTGACTCCTGCGGTTCGTAATGCGCCGGCAGAGGCCCATCCCGCAATCCCTCCGGCACGAACAAGCCATCCCTTGCCGTCCGGCCAGCATGATGAACGGGTCGTCTCCGGCGACCGTGTCCTTACCGCGCGCCCCTTCTTCGGGCGGTGGGACGGGGGCCGGTCGGCTATGAAGTCCGCGACGTCCTCGCCGGTCCAGCTTCGTTCGTATCTCGTCCCACCACACGTAGCGCTTGCGCTCGGACCACGGCTCTCCATGGGGGTCTGCGGAGGCTCGGTTGTAGAGGAGACGGCGGTTGGCAGGCCACGCCCAGCCCCATTCGGGAGCGACCCAGGACTGCTCTCTGCCCGGCTTTCGCCGCGCCGCCTGATTGACGCCCTCCGCGAACGAGCCCGAGTAGATCCAGCAACCGCACGCGGTGCTTCCATCGTCGGCGAGCTCGGTGAACCCCGACACGGGTCCGCCGTCTGCCGTTCGGTAGCCGTTGATCTCTCGGAGCACGGCCTCTGCGACCGGCTCGTCGTGTGGCACCCTCCGTCGGATACTCCCATGTCAGGTGCTTGATCGCTCGGTCGCGCTTCTTGCGTGAGCTCTTGTACAAGGTCTTCAGACGAAGACCGAGGTGGTACATGAAGTGCAGCTCGCTGCGCGCGTCGCCGGTTGGCTCGACCGCCTTGTGATGCCATTGGAGTAATCGCTGGGTGTTCGTGAAGGTTCCATCCTTCTCGGTATGAGAGGCCGCCGGGAAAGAAGAACACCTCTGTCTTGATGTCTTCGGGTTTGACGACACCACCTCTTCGATCTCGGGTGCGTTGCGCCAGAACTCGGCGGTCTCGATTAGCTGGAAGTCGCGCACGACCATCCAGTCGAGCTCTCGCATCCCCTTGCGTTGAAGTGCCCCGTTCATCGAGCCGACGGTGGGGTTCTCTCCCATGATGAAGTAGCCGCTTGACCTTGCCGTCGGCCATCTCCGAGACCGTCGTCATGTGGCTGTGATCGCCGGTCAGTCTCGGGAGGTAATCGAAGCAGTAGTCGTTGGCTGCTGTGGCTCGCTCCCCGAAATAAGCCTTGAGCAGGCTTACGAAGTACTTGGGAAATTCGCCCCACCAGCCCGAGGCGGCCTGGTTGTGATCGACGTAGTCGCCCAGACTGACGTCCGACTCTGACTTTGGCATTGGCAGGTAGCCGGGGAGAAGGTTGTAGAGGGTGGGAACGTCAGTCGATCCTTGGATAGTGGCGTGACCTCGCAGAGCGAGAATTCCCCCACCGGGCCGCCCGATGTTCCCAAGCAGCAACTGGAGAATTGCAGCCGTGCGGATGTACTGAACCCCGACGGTGTGCTGCGTCCAGCCGACCGCGTAGCAGAACGCGCTCGTGCGTTCCCGGCCAGAGTTCTCGGCAAGCTTCGAAGAGACCTGGAGAAAGAGGTCATGGTCCACGCCGCAGATCTGAGACACGACTTCGGGCGTGTAGCGGCTGAAGTGCCGCTTGAGGATATTGAACACGCATCGTTCGTCCTGCAATGTGTCGTCTCGTCCCGTGAACTGCCAAGAGGTCGATGTCGTAGGAAGCCGACTCGGCATCCCAACCCGAGAACAGACCGTCGAGGTCCTCCGTGTCGCGAAACTCGTCGTCGACGATCGAGCTGGCGTTCGTGTAGTTGACGACGTAGTCGCTGGAAGTAGAGGTCGTTCGAGATGATGTAGTTGATGATCCCGCCGAGGAACGCGATGTCAGATCCCGCTCGCAGCGGCACGTGGAGGTCGGCGACGGCCGAGGTGCGCGTGAAACGAGGATCGACGTGGATGACCTTCGCGCCTCGACGTTTCGCCTCCATGACCCACTGAAAGCCGACAGGATGGCACTCCGCCATGTTCGAGCCCTTGAATGACGATGCAATCGGAGTTCGCGAGATCCTGCTGGAAGGTCGTCGCGCCGCCTCTCCCGAACGAAGTCCCCAGACCGGGAACGGTGGAGGAGTGTCATATGCGGGCCTGGTTCTCGATCTGGATGGCCCCCAGAGCCGTGAACAACTTCTTGATGAGGTAGTTCTCCTCGTTGTCGAGGGTCGCCCCGCCCAGGTGGGCAAAGCTCATGGTGCGATGCAGGGGCCTTCCGTCCCTTGACTTGTCCTCCCAGGTCGAGTCGCGCGCGGTCTTGACTCGCTCGGCGACCATGTCCATGGCTCGATCGAGTCCGATGGACTCCCAATGCGTCCCATGGGGCTTTCGATAGAGAACCTGCGTCTGCCTGTGGGGTCCCGTCACCAACTCGTAAGTGGCCGCGCCCTTCGGACAGAGCCGCCCGCGCGAGATGGGGGAGTCGGGGTCACCTTCGATGTTGGTGATGGTCTCGCCGGCCACGTAAACGTTCTGCCCGCACCCGACGGCGCAGTAGGGGCAAATGGACTTGACGACCTTGTCGGCGCGCGACGTGCGTGCGGTGAGCCCACGCGTCTGGGGACTGATGGCGCTGTCGGAAGACGCCCGGAGATCGCGCGTTCTCAGTTGCCGGAGCACCGGCCACTTGAACCGCTCCTGTCCAGACACGACAACCCCCCAAGCCGACTCCGAGCGTCCAGCGAGACTAGCCGACCCGACCGGAGGTTTTTGGGCTGAGTACCGCAGAGCGGTTGTGAGACTAAGAAAGTCCCGTCACAATCAGAAGAGGGGTCGGATTCCCCGAGCTCTTCCCACCAGATCGAGCGTGTACGCCTCGTGGCGAGTGATGTCTTCCCAAGTCAATCGAAGCACCCGCTTTCCTCCAATGCTCAGCTCGTTGTCGTATCGCTTGTCTCTCGTCTGCTCGCGGCGCCCGGAGTGAAACTTACGCCCGTCGATCTCGATGACGAGATTCTGATCTGGGTAGTAGAAGTCGAGACGGCCGCCTCTCCTACCCGGTCGCGGGGCCTGCCGCTGTCCGATGGGAAGACGCCCCCTTCGCATAAGACGACAGAACCGACTCTCTGCCTCGCTCTCCGAGAGCGCCTCGTCCTCTCCCCTCACGCTGAGCAGTCGCTTGAGCAGAGCACTCCCTCTGACCGATCTAGACGAAGAGGAGTCGCCGTATTCGCGTAGTTGGGCGAACGTCACTCGTTCCGTGCGAATGGCTGCGTCAAGGGCTGATTCGACGACCTCCAATGATTGAGTCGCTGATAGGTCAACCAGCGTTCGGAAGATGCTGGTGCAGGGAATACCCCGAACGTTCACCATCTCTGTGGGTTCCAGGGAGGAATGGTGAATAGCAATACCGCTCCTCTTCGTCGGCCATCGTGTCGTAGTGATTTCGATTTTCGCCACGACGCGCGGAAGAAGTTCATGAAGAAAGCGCCCGTTATGTGTGAGGCAACTGTGACTTCCCCGGCCCAGAGAACAGCACCAAGAGGTCGCTGTTCCCAGCACCTCGACGCGGCTGTGACCCGCCATACATTCGGTAGGTAGGGCGCCAGTTCACCCCGGGCCCGCGCTCGCGTGATGGCGGACGATGAGAATCCGATGTTCAGCAGCTGCTGGCGCGTGAGCAACCCGAACTGCCGGCGACTCAACTCTGCCAGAAGGTGGTGCCTGGTTCCCATCTTGCGAAGCATCGAAGGAAGGGACTCCGTTGACTGTGACGCAGGTCACAGGTTCGACGTTCTTGGGCTGAGTACCGTTCAGCGGTTGCGAGCCCCAAAACGTAGAACCCGCGGGGGCGGGAGACTTGGGGGATGTTTGCTGCGGGGTTTCGACGTCGGCTACGGAGATATCGGCCCTGGTGGCCTCTCTGGTTGGCTGGCGCGGGGGCCATCGTCGTGGCCCTCATTGCGGCAACCCTTCCGCCGAGCGATCAGGGGTTCGCAGGCCCACTCGTCGTGGTGTGGGTGATCACCGGTCTCGCCGGGCTCATCACGGGCGTGATTGTAGGGATCGTCCATCCCTCGGCCCCCATCGAGCTGCGGATCCGAATGGGCCTGGTCGTTCTCGCGCTGGTCACTGCGGCAGCGGTGCGCGGGAGCCCTCTTGCAGCAGGACTGTCAGCGCTGATCGGGTCCGGCGTCGCTCTGGGATCGCTGTGGTGCGGACGGCGGATCATGTCTGCGTTGCTTCCGCAGAGCGACGACGACTGAACTGAGCGGCGCATCCCTTCTAGGACGCTCGCCTGCGCCGCTCTCTCAGATAGCTCCCGATCACCGTCTGGCCTATCTCGGCGCTGTCGGCTCGGAAGATCTCTCCACCTGTGATGGACGACAGCCGGGCCATGAACTCCTCCAAGCCCGGCGACGTGTCGAGCATGAAGACATTGATCGAGATGTTCGAGCGAGCCAGTCGCATGGCCTGTCTGAGCGTCTTCTCGATGGTCTCGGGAATGGGGGGCCAGTTGAACAAGGCATAGCCGTCGTCGAGATGGGCGGTCGGCTCGCCGTCCGTGACCATGATCACCTGTTTGATAGATCGAGGATCCTCTGCGAGGACGCGGCCGGCGAGCATGAACGCATGCTCCATGTTCGTGCCGTGAACGTCCTCCCACCCCACCGAGGCGAGGTCCGAGGCCTCCATGCGACGGGCGTAGTCGGAGAAGCCGACGAGGTAAAGGCTGTCCTGCGGGTACTTACCGACGATCAGGGCATGGAGCGCGAGTGCCATTCGCTTGGCGGGGATCCAGTGCCCGCGCAACGGCATCGAAAACGAGAGGTCGAGCAGCAACGCGGTAGCGGTTCGAGGACGGGATTCGGTTTCGACGACCTCGAAGTCGTCCGGCGCGAGCTTCACCACCCGTCCCGGCCCGGAGCGCAGGACCTCGGGGCGCACTTGGGCGGACCGAAGAATGGCGTTATAGACCGTGCGCTCCACGGAAATCGGGTCCGAGTCCCCGAAGGTCCATGGCTTCGTCTGGCCCGTCGGTTCCGCTTGGCCCCCGCGGGTGCGGTGCGACGGTTCCCTGCGGATGCGATCGAGCACGCGCGTAAGCGATCGTTCGCCGATCATGCGGGCTCCTCGGGCGGTTAGCTCGAGCCGGCCCTTGGTTCGATTGACGACGCCGGCCTCCTCTAGCGCGCGTTCGATCCTCTTCAGCCACTGGAGATCCTCGACGGCATCGTCGTCGAGAGCCCGGCGGAGCTGGTCCTCGTCGATGTCCTCGAGGGTCGCGCCCGCGTAGTCACCCGACATCGACTGCTCGAGCTCTTCCATCTCGCTCACGCGCTCGATTGCGTCGACTGCGTCACTCATGGGCATTTCCTGATCGCCCATGTTCGGGCTGACCTCGTCCCAGGGGAGGTACGGCATCAACTCGCGCATGTTTTGGTTCAACTGATCCATCTCCCACGCGAGGTCGAGGTCACTGAGGACCGACTCGGTGAGCTCCTGGAGCTCTGCTCGTTGCTGGGGGCTCAGGCTGGCCATCAGCCTGCTCATCGCCGCCATGCGCCGGGCGAGGATCTCGAGCAGCTCGTCGAGGTCCTTCGGGTCCTCCGGAAACATGTCTCCGTAGCGCGACATGAATCCCTCGAAGTCGACCTCGTCACCCCTGTCGCGGGCCGCGATCATGTCGTTGAGCTCGGCCATCATGTCCTTGATTCGAGCGACGTCTTCTGGCGTCACGCTCTGCATCGAGCCCATCAGCGACTTGAAGTAGCTGTCGAGTACCTCTTGTTTGAGCCTCTCAACGAGGGCGTTGTAACGAGCTTTCGCCTCGGATGAGCTGAAGTCGTAACTCTCCAGCTCCCGCAAAGCTCCGGCAGGGTGGCGCGGGAGCGCATCGAGTTGAACCTGCTTCAACTGCGCCTCGTCGCTCTCCTTGTCAGACAGCTCTGCTCGTTCGAGCCCGATGATGTTGTCGAGCTCCTCGCGCACCTGCTGCAACGGGCCCGAGAGGTTGGTGCGCTCGGCCCACTCCCTGCGTGTACGACGGAGGCGACCGAGCATCGAGTCGAGCCCGCTCCGGCCCTGCATCCCTCGCCGATGAAGCTCTCGAAGCGACCAGTGGCCGCCATAGCCGGAGAGCAGCTCCTCCGACATCTCGTCGAGCACTTGCGCGACATCGACTTCGTCATCCAGTGGACGCTGCGTGTTGTCCCACTTGCTGTAGCGGCTGCGCGTCATGTCTCTTCTCTGACTAGAGGTCCGATTGGAAGCGCCAACGGCCCGGTGACTCGGTCTGCTCCTTGTTCAGCTGCTTGGTCAGGTGAAGCCCCTCGAGCGCGAACTCCAGAGCGCTTGCTCGCTCGGCCACCGAATCGTCGTCCAAGTCGAGACCGTCCGACAAGCCGCTCGATGAGGAACCCGGCTTCGGCCGCGCCCTCGAACTGCCCGATGAAGTCACCCGAGCTCATCTCCTCGGATGTCTCCGCGATCAGGCCCTGCGTCGAACGCAGCGATGAGGGCCGAGGTGTCCTCTCCGCCGAGACGGTAATGCCACACCTCGAGCAACGCGCGCTTGAGCGCGCGCTCGAGAACCTCCGGTTCGCGTCCCTCCTCGAGCATGTCGAACTCGACTCGTCCAATGGCCGCGGGGATGACCGCATAGAGGTCGACGGCGCGTGGAACGGCGAGTGACTCGCCGCTCAGCGCGGCTCGCCGGAGCGCACCCGCGGCAAGCGTCTCGAGCGCTCCGATCGAGAATCGCACCGAGACGCCCGAGCGTTGATTCACCTGCGAAGAGGAACGCAGCTGCGCAGAGAACTCGGCGATGACCTCCTTCAGGTGACGCGGGATGCGGAGCTCGACACCTTCCCCGTGGGCGAGCCTCGCCTCCTGGTCCATGATGGCGATCTCATCGTCGATGCGATGCGGGTAGTGCGTCCTCACCTGCGTTCCGAAACGGTCTTTCAATGGAGTGATGATGCGGCCCCGGTGCGTGTAGTCCTCCGGGTTCGCGCTGGCGACAAGCATGATGTCTAGCGGCAGCCGGATCTTGTAGCCGCGAACCTGGATGTCTCGCTCCTCGAGGATGTTCAACAGCGAGACCTGAATTCGTTCGGGGAGATCGGGCAGTTCGTTGATCGCCACGATGCCACGATTCGTTCGAGGCACCAGCCCGTAGTGAATCGTCATCTCGTCGCCGAGGTAGCGACCCTCTGCGACACGAATCGGGTCGACATCGCCGATGAGATCGGCAACCGCTGTGTCGGGTGTCGCGAGCTTCTCGGAGTACCTGTGGTCGCGGTCCACCCACGCAATGGGCGTTTCATCTCCCAGGTCGGCCACCAACTTGCGCGCCATCGCCGAGACGGGATGATAGGGATGGTCGTTCAACTCGCTTCCCTCGACGACGGGCATCGTGTCATCGAGCAACTCGACGAGGTGGCGCATCAACCTGCTCTTCGCCTGGCCTCGTTCGCCGAGCATGATCACGTCGTGACCCGCGAGGATCGCTCTTTCGAGAGCGGGCGCGACGGAGTCATCGAAGCCGACGATGTCGGGAAAGACTCGGTTCACCGGAGCGAAGCCGCGCGAGGAGGTTTGCCGCGTAGCTCATCCTTGACAGTTCGATCCTGCGTATCCAGAGGCCTTGAGCTGGCCGAGCGTGTTCGGAAGGGTCATGTAATCAGCATTACGCATCGATGGTTTTCCGCAAGTCACCCGGCGGAGTCCGACTGGCCCCTGTTTGCGGGCCGCTCTCTGAGGCGGTTTGCTTTCAGCTATGTCCTACGTCAGGTGGCCCGATCGAAGGGCGGCGGGAATCGCTCTCGCCCTTGAGCTCGGTGACTTCAGGGATGAGGATCCCGTTGTAGTCGGGCTGCCGCGCGGTGGAGTCGAGGTGGCGGACGAGGTGGCGACGTGGCTCGGAGCACCCCTCGAGATAGTGGTGGTTCGCAAGATCGGGGCCCCCGGCCAGCCCGAACTCGGAATCGGGGCGGTGGGGAGCGGAGGAGTCGTCTACATCAACCACCCTCTGGTGAAACGCATTGGAATCCCACCGGACTCTCTCGAGCGGCTCGTGGAGACGACCTCGGAGGAGGTCGACGCCCGTCTCAGTCGCTGGATCGGTGACAGAGAGGAGCAATCTCTGAAGGACCGAGTGGTCATCGTGGTGGACGACGGCCTTGCGACCGGAGGCACTGCGGTGGCCGCCGAACGGGTCCTCCGAGCACACAAGCCGGCCCGGCTCGTCCTCGCGATACCAGTGTGCCCCCCGGAGTCCCTCGAACCTCTGCTCGAGCTCTACGACGACGTTGTCGTCCTGGCGACGCCCCGCCCCTTTCTTGCCGTGGGGGAGCACTTCGATGACTTCTCCCAGGTTGGAGACGATGACGTACGCGCGATCCTCGACGACGCAGCGCGTAGGTTGCCTCGATGAGCCAGCAACCATCTCTTGCAGCGGTCACGGTGATAGGCAATGACAGATCCGGGATCGTCGCAGCGGTGACGCGGGTCCTGTTCGAGGATGGCTGCAATCTCGAGGACGCCACATCGACGATCTTGAGCGGGCACTTCTCGATGATGCTGATCGTTACCCTTCCAGAGGGCGTCACTTCCCAACGGGTCGAGGAGCGTCTGACACCGATCGCCGACGAGCTCGATCTCGTCATCACGGCGCGAGACGTTCACGAGGCCCATCTCGGAATCGCGCGGCCGACGCACATCATCTCCGTCTATGGGGGAGACCGGCCGGGGATCGTCTACCACGTCGCCGAACATCTCAGCGCCGCGAACGTGAACATCACCGACCTCTCCTCGCGGTGATCGGATCGGACGAAGTTCCCGTGTATGCGCTTCTGCTCGAGGTAGCTGTGCAACCGGGTACGACGGGCGCAGCCCTCGAAGACGATCTCGCAGCGCTCAAGCAAGAGCTCGGGGTTGAAATCACCGTGAACGAGATCGATTCCGACATCCTCTAATGCCCGCTCGAGAGGTACTCCGGCTTCCTGAGCGCGTTCTCAAGCTGCGGTCACAGGAGCTAGCCGGACGAACGGCCGAGGACCTGATCGCCGATCTGGTCGCGACAATGCGGGTCTCTCCCGCGTGCGTTGGGTTGGCCGCGCCACAGATCGGCATTAACCAGAGGGTGATCGTGGTGGACGTCACCGGACATCCCAAGACCAAGATCTGTCACGGGCTGGTGAGCCTGATCGACCCGGTGATCGTTGATTCGTCGGGACGAAGCGTGGGCCGCGAAGGGTGCATGAGCGTGCCGGATCTGACAGCGAAGGTCGGGCGCGCGGAGCGCCTTGTCGTCCGCGGTGTAGATCGCACCGGAGCGGAGCGGGTCATCGCCACCGACGCGTACGAGGCTCGGGCTCTCCAGCACGAGATCGACCACCTCGACGGGCTTCTCATCCTCGACAGGGTCGCTTCTCTGTCCACCGACGTCTTTCGAAGGCAGACCTACCGCTGATCGTGCGCCTCACCTTGCGTCCTGTTCTTCGCTCGGATGCGGACCTTGGTGATGGCGTTCTGGTTGACCTCCAGGGCTTCTAGTCGATAGTCGTCTATGTCGATGGTCTCGTGAGGCTCGGGAACGCGTCCCATGCGGTCCAGCAAGAGGCCGGCAACCGTCGTGTACTCGCCGCGCGGCAAGTCGACACCGATGTCCTCGAGGTCGTGCACCGGAAACCCGCCCGGCACTATGAACGATCCGTCTTCCGTGCGTTCGACTCCCGACACATCGCGGTCGAACTCGTCGTAGATCTCTCCGACCAGCTCCTCCAGCAGATCCTCGATCGTGACGAGCCCGTCGACGCCTCCATGCTCGTCGATGACTATGGCCATCTGCGCCCGGTTGTGCTGAAGCTCCCTGAGGGCGTTCATCACGGGAAGGCTCTCGGGGAGGGTCAAGGCCTCGCGGGCTTGGTCTCCGACGACCCCCGACGCCCCGATGAGATCCCGCAGGTGGACGATCCCGACGACGTCGTCGATGTCGTGCCCGATGACCGGCGCCCTCGAATGACCGCTCTCGAGCAGCTTGGGTATGGCCTCCTTGACCTCGACGTCCGCCGCGAGCGTGACCATCTCGGGCCGAGGCACAGAGATCTCACGCAGGCGACGCTCCTTGATCTCGAAGGCTCCCGTGAGGATCTCGCGCTGGAAGCGGCTGAAGCCGGCTCCCGTGGTGACCATGTCGCGCAGTTCCTCCTCGTCGATCTCCTCGCGTTGCGCCGATGGGTTTCCTCCAAAGACGCGCACGACGAAGTCGGTCGATTTCCCGAGCAACCAGACCAGGGGCTTGGTGAGCTTGGCGAGCAGAGCCAACAGGGGAGCGGCGAAGGTGCCCCAGCTCTCCGCCCTTTGTAGCGCGATGCGCTTCGGGGCAAGCTCCCCGAAGACCAGCGTGAGATAGGTGAGCACCAGGGTGACGAGGACGATCGCGACGGGACGAGCGAGCTCGCCGAAAACCGGCTCGAGCGGATCGATGAGCGGCCTCGCCAGGGAAACGGCGGCCGTGGCCGAGGCAAGGAAGCCGCCCAGTGTGATGCCGATCTGGATCGTGGACAGAAAGCGGTTCGGGTCACGCGCCAGGCGGGCGAGGGTCTGCTGTCTCCTGGCTCCGCCCTCGAGCTTTCTGATTTGGCCCTCCCGCAGGGACACGAGGGCGATTTCGCTGCCCGCGAGGAGGGCGTTGGTGATGACCAGGATCAGAACCAGGCCGATTTGCAACCCGAAGTCGTTCATCGAACCTCCGTGTCGAATGTCGTCAGCCATACATATACGTCCTTGATGGGACCTGGAGTCCCAATTGATAATCATGCGCAGATGTGCATAAACTCTCGATCCATGACCTGTACAGCAGTGATCCTCGGTGCATCCGGATACAGCGGGGGCGAGCTCCTCCGCCTCCTCGCGCGCCATGCGGGGATCGAGGTGCTGGCCGCTGCCGGAGACAGCGCGGCCGGGGAACCCCTCGGCTACGTCCATCCACACCTTGCATCGCTCCCCGGAGAGGTCGTCACCGCCGAGGAGGCCGCCGGCGTAAAGGCCGACGTCTGTTTCTCCTGCCTTCCCGGTGGCCATCTGGCCAAGCACCTCGACGGCCTCGAGGCCGCGCTCGTAGTCGACCTCGCGGACGATTTTCGGGCCGAAACCGAATGGACCTACGGGCTCACCGAGTTTGCCCGTGGCAGCGTGGCCGGAACGAATCGCATCGCGAACCCCGGCTGCTATCCCACTGCCACCCTCTTGGCCCTCCTTCCCTTCGCGCGCGCCGGGGTGGTCGAGGGCCCCGTGGTGGTGGACGCGATCTCCGGGACGTCCGGGGCGGGACGCAAGCCCGACGAGCATCTCTCCCTCGCGTCCATGGGAGCCAGTGTCAGCGCGTACGGAAGCCTGTCTCACAGACATATCCCTGAGATCGAGCGAGGTCTCCAATCTCTCGGGGGACTCGAGTCCACGGTGTCTTTTACTCCGCATCTCGCGCCCATGAGCCGCGGTCTGCTCGCGACGGTCCGCGCTCGACTCGATGGACCCCTTACCGACTCCCAAGCAAGCGACGTGCTGCACGAGGCGTATGACGAAGAGGCCTTCGTCGAAGTGCGCGGCGACTGGCCTTCGACCAAGGCGACGACCGGATCGAACGGCGCTCACGTAAGCGCACGAGTGGACACACGCACGGGGTGGCTCGTGTGCTCCGCCGCGATCGACAACCTCGGCAAGGGCGCCGCCGGCCAAGCACTGCAGAACGCGAATCTGGCGCTCGGACTGCCTGAGGGGCAGGGCCTCGAAGCAGCGGGAGTCTGGCCGTGACTCGCTGGGTGGAAGGCCTTGCGAGCGCCGGCGTGGCTGCGGGCATCAAGCCCTCAGGGGATCTCGACCTGGGCTTGCTTGTCGCCGACCATCCCGTCGCGTGGGCGGGCGCCTTCACGCGCAACGCGGCGGCCGCCGAGTGTGTCAACTGGAACCGGGCTGCTCTGGGTCGTCGAATGCGCGCTCTCGTCGTGAACAGTGGAAACGCGAACGCGTGCACCGGCAGTGCCGGCCGGAACACGGTCGAGGCAACCGCGGCGGCCGCTGCAGCCCAAATCGGCTGCGGAGTTGATGAGGTGCTCGTCTGTTCGACGGGCCCGATCGGTGTGCCCCTTGATGCCCGCTTGATCGAGAGGGCCTTGCCCGCAGCCGCGGGTTCGCTCGGCCCCATCGTGGCCGATTTCTCCCGCTCCATGCTGACGACCGATACGTTTCCGAAGGTGTCGACGGCCTCGTCCGGCGGCGCGTCGCTCACCGGCGTTGCAAAGGGAGCGGCGATGATCGCCCCCAACATGGCAACCATGCTGGCGTTCATCGGGACGGACGCCGACGTGCCTGCCGAATCGCTCCAGACCGCCGTCGATTGGGCGGTGGAGCGCAGCTTCAACAGGCTCTGTCTCGACGGATGCGAGTCAACGAACGATTCGGTCCTCGTCCTCGCGACGGGAGCCGGCCCGAAGCTCGAGCCGGGCGATTTGCGTGCTGGGTTGCTCGATGTCTGCTCGCAGCTCGCGCTCAAGATGGCGAGGGACGCTGAAGGAGCTACGAAGGTCGTTCGCGTCCGCATCGAGGGTGCGAGCACCGAGGCCTACGCGGCAGAGCTCGGCAGGGCAGTTGCTCGCAGCGACCTGTGGAGAACGGCCGCGCACGGAGCGGACCCGAACTGGGGGAGAGTGCTCGCCGCTATGGGCGCGGTCGACCGGCAACTCGACGTCGAGAGGACTTCGGTATCTATTGGCGACGAGGTGATGTTCGCCAAAGGCGAACCCACCGGCCTGCTCGCGGCGGCGGCGGCCGCGATGAGCGAAGACGAGTTCACGGTTTCGGTCGTCCTTGATCAGGGGGACGCGACGGCGGAGATCTTGACCGCGGATCTGTCCGAGGAATACGTGACCTTGAACTCCGAGGTGACGACGTGAAAAGCGCACTCGCAAAAGCAGGTGTGCTCACAGAGGCGCTTCCCTACATTCGCACCTACCGGGGCCAGACCGTAGTCGTGAAGATCGGGGGCCAGGCTCTCGATAATCCGGCAAAGGCATCCATTGTCGCCGAGGACCTGGCGCTGATGGCGCTTGTCGGAATCGAGCTGGTAGTGGTGCACGGTGGCGGCCCCCAGGTTTCGGAGGCGATGGCGCAGGCCGGCATCGAACCCTCATTCATCGGGGGACTGCGCGTCACGGATGCCCCTTCGATGGAGATCGTGAGGCGTGTACTTATCGGGTCGATCAACTCCGATCTGGTCACGCGGCTCAACGCGGCGGGGCTGTCTGCGGTGGGAATATCGGGAGGCGACGGCGGGCTCATCGAGGTGACCACCGCGAGTGGTTCCGATGGCGAGGATCTGGGATATGTCGGAGAGGTCACCGCGGTCGACCCCGCCCTCATCTCTTCGCTGCTCGCCGACGGCAGGACCCCCGTCGTCGCAAGTGTGGCTCCCGATGCAAACGGGGTCGTGCACAACGTGAACGCGGATGCTGCCGCGGGTGCGATCGCTGCGGCATTGGGCGCCGCAAAGCTCGTCTATCTCACCAATGTCGAGGGCTTGTACTCGGACTTCGGCGACAGGGACTCGCTCGTCAGCGAGCTCAAGGTTGCCGAACTCGAGGCGATGCTTCCCGGACTGTCCGCCGGCATGCGGCCGAAAGCGACCTCCGCGGTCGATGCGCTACGGGCAGGCGTCGGCAAGGCGCACGTCCTCGACGGCCGAATCGAGCACGCCCTTCTCGTGGAGGTCTTCACCGACGAGGGCATCGGCACTCAGGTACTTCCGGGCGACACGATCGGCAGCGATTTCGAAGGAGACAGATGAACGACTCGTACCTGATGCCCACCTACAAGCGCGCGCCTGTCAAGTTCGAGACCGGCAGGGGAGCGCTGCTCTTTGACTCCGACGGCAAGGAATACATCGACTTTCTCGCGGGGCTTGCAGTTGCAAGCGTCGGTCACGCTCATCCCCGCGTTACTGCCGCCATCGAGGCACAGGCGGGCAGGCTCGTTCACGTCTCGAACCTGTTCGAGACGGGCCCACAAGAGGAACTGGCGGCTCGCCTGAGCGAGCTCACCGTTGGCATGCAGTCCTTCTTCTGCAACTCGGGGGCGGAGTCGGTCGAGGCCGCCCTGAAGCTCGCCCGGAAGCACGCGGGACTCAACGGGCGCGACGCCACGCGCTTCATCTGCGCGACGGAGGGCTTTCACGGGCGCACCTTCGGAGCGCTGAGCGCGACCGGGCAGCCGTCGAAGCAGGTCCCCTTTGCCCCACTCGTCGATGGGTTCACGCACGTGCCTTTCGGAGACATCGCCGCCCTTGCGCAGGCGATGGACGATGACGTCGCCGCAGTGTTGCTGGAGCCCATCCAGGGCGAGGCCGGCGTGATCGTCCCTCCTCAGGGCTACCTAGCGGCGGCTCGCGCACTGTGCGACGGCGTCGGCGCTCTGCTGATCCTCGATGAGGTTCAGACAGGGCTGGGGCGCACCGGCGCGTGGTTCGCGCACCAACACGAGGACGTGGCTCCCGACGTGATGTGTCTTGCCAAGGCCCTCGCCGGCGGTCTGCCGATGGGAGCCTGCCTCGCTCGGCCCGAGGTTGCTTCGAGCTTTGTGGCGGGGGACCACGCAAGCACGTTCGGTGGGGGGCCGGTCCAGAGCGCGGCTTCGCTGGCGACCCTGGACGTGATCGAGACCGAAGGTTTGGTCTATCGCGCGCTCGTCACGGGACGACGGCTCATGTCGGATCTCGCGAACCTGTGGCCGGGGGCGGAGGTGCGCGGCAGAGGGCTGCTAATCGCGGTCGAGTTCGCGAGTGATGTCGCCACCGAGATCGTCGAGCGCGCCCTGGGGGCGGGACTGGTCCTCAACGCGACCTCCCCCAACACGCTCCGGTTCGCTCCACCGCTGGTGATCACCAACGAACAGCTCGACCGAGGCCTCGTCCTTCTCGAGGAGGTGGCCGATGCGGTCCTCACGACGACGTGATCTAACGCGCCTCCTGCGAGAGGGCCGGGCCTCGAGCCAGAGGGACATCGTGGATGAGCTTCGAGCGGCCGGCCACGAGGTCACCCAGGCCACGATCTCGCGCGACCTCCAGGAGCTCGGCGCTCTCAAGGTGCGTGCAGAAGGGGGCTTTGTCTACCGGTTACCCGACGAGATGCCCCGAGGCGGGGGCGATCTGATGACCCGCAACCTGCTTCGCACGCTCGAGGAGTTCGCCGTTCAAGTGCGTCCTGCGAGCAATCTGGTCGTGGTCATGACCGCTCCCGGACATGCGGCTGCGGTCGGTCGCGCAATCGATCTCGCCCCGAACGACGACGTAATAGGAACCGTGGCCGGAGACGACACCATCTTCGTTGCCACACCCGACAAGTCCGCCGCCGCACGACTGGCGGGGGAGTGGACTGCCACGACAATTGCGGAGGTAGGGCCGAGACATGACAACTAAAAAGGTGGTGCTCGCCTACTCGGGGGGCCTCGACACATCAGCAGCGATCCCGTATCTGAAGGAACGGGGCCACGAGGTCATCGCGGTGGCCGTGGACGTCGGCCAACCAGGAGACCTGCAGGCGGCAATCGAAAGAGCTCCGTTGCTTGGCGCTGCGGACGCGAAGCTCGTGGACGCTAAAGAGGACTACGTACAGGGGTACGTGCTGCCCGCCTTGAACATGAACGCGCTGTATCAGGACCGTTATCCGCTGGTATCGGCCCTCTCGCGTCCACTCATATCCAAGGTGCTCGTGGAGGCGGCAAAGGCGTCGGGCGCAACAGCAATCGCCCATGGATGCACGGGTAAGGGCAACGACCAGGTGCGCTTCGAGGTGAGCCTCGGAGCGCTTGCCCCCGACATCGAGGTTCTCGCGCCGGTTCGAGATTGGGGAATGACGCGCGATGAAACCATCGCCTATGCGGAGGAACGCAATCTCCCGATCACCACAACTCGGTCCACTCCCTATTCGATAGACGAGAATCTATGGGGGAGAAGCATCGAGTGCGGCGTGCTCGAGGATCCGTGGTCTGCGCCGCCCGAAGACATCTACGAGCTAACGAGCTCGCCCGAGGTCACCTCGTCCAAGCCGCGCGATGTGGAGGTGACGTTCGAGGAAGGGGTGCCGGTTGCAGTCGACGGCGAGCACCTCGCGCCTCTGAACGTCATCGAAACCCTGACGAAGGTCGCCGGCGACTACGGCTTCGGGCGCATCGATCTGGTTGAGGATCGGTTGGTCGGGATCAAATCGCGCGAGATCTACGAGGCACCCGCCGCGCTCGCGCTGATCGCGGCGCACAGAGATCTGGAGGCACTGACCCTCGACCGGCAGTTCGCACGGGAGAAGCGCAGAATGGATGCCCTGTGGGCCGACCTCGTTTATCAGGGACTGTGGTTCACGCCGCTGCGAGAAGCCGCCGAGGCGTTCGCCGAGCACACGCGTGCCGCGGTCTCGGGTGATGTGCGGCTGCGCTTCACTCCGGGTGGTTGTTTGCCGGTTGCGCGTCGCAGCAAGACCTCCCTTTACAACCACGCCCTCGCGACCTACGACGCGGGCGACGCCTTCGATCACTCAGACGCAGCGGGTTTCGTGCGTCTGTGGGGGCTGCCCGCCAAGCAGTGGGCGCGCGTGCACGGCGAGTAGCGGCATGGCCAAGGACAACTCCATGTTGTGGGGCGGCCGGTTCGCGGCCGGACCGAGCGACAGCATGTTGGCTCTAACCGCGTCGATCGACGTCGACATGGCGTTGCTCGAGTGCGACGCGCGCGCCAGCAAAGCGCATGCGCGCGTGCTCGTGGCTGCCGGGTTGCTGGACGAGACCGACCTTGAACCGATCGACACGGCGCTCGACGCACTCGTCGACGAGTGGCGGTCGGGCGAGCTGATTCCCGGGCCAACCGACGAGGACGTTCATAGCCTCGTGGAACGAGAGTTGACCGACAGGCTCGGCGAGCTCGGCGCCCGCATTCACGCGGGTCGGAGCAGAAATGATCTGGTCGCGCAGGATCTCCGGCTGTGGTGCCGCGCCGCGGCCGACCAGTTGCTCGCGGATGTGGCAGGGCTTCTAGCCACCATCGCTCGTCGCGCCGAGGAGCATGCGGACACACTCATGCCGGGCTTCACGCACCTGCAGCCCGCTCAGCCGGTGACGGTCGGCTTCCATCTACTGGCGCACGGCTTTGCGCTAACACGTGACGCCGACCGTCTGTTGACGGCGCGCGACGCCGCCGACACCGGAGTTCTGGGGGCCGGAGCGCTGGCCGGGACGACTCTGCGCCTCGAACCATCGATCTCGGCGCGCGAGCTCGGTTGCTCACGGCTGTTCGACAACGCAATGGACGCGGTGTCCGATCGTGACTTCGCCTGCGACCTGGTTTACGCGACGGCCACCCTCGGAGTCCATCTCAGCCGGATGGCCGAGGAGATCGTGATGTGGACCTCGCCCCTCGTGGGCTTCGCCCGGCTCCCCGATGAGTGGTCGACCGGCTCGTCGATGATGCCGCAGAAGCGCAACCCCGACATGGCGGAGCTCGTCCGAGGACGTGCGGCGGGGCCAATCGGGGAGCTCACCTCCCTGCTGGCGCTGCTGAAGGGGCTGCCACTCGCCTATGCCAGGGATCTGCAGGAGGATAAGGCGCTCGTCTTTCGGGCCGTCGCGCGCTCGAGCGGGTGTGTGACCGGCATGTCCGCCCTGATCGCGGGACTCACCTTCGATGCGACCCGGCTGAGCGGCGCCGCAGGGCTCGGAGGTTCCTGGGCTACCGATGTCGCCGAGCTCCTCGTCTCCCGAGGGCTCCCTTTCAGGGATGCGCACGAGGTCGCGGGGCGCCTGGTGGCCAAGGTGGAACAGGCGGGCTCGGGCCTCGATGCGCAGGTGCTGGAATCGCATCACGACCTGTTGGGGGCGGCTGATCTGGAGCGCCTCGCTCCCGAGCGCTCGGTTGCGGCGAGGGCATCTCACGGGGGTCCCGCCCCTGCCCGGGTCGCGGATCAGATCACCCGCCTGAGACAGCGGATATCGCAGCTCGGCACGGCCTAGTTCTCGTGCGCCGTGTGAACCTGGCCGCTCCAGCATGACCTTCCAGGGACCTCACGCTGCGAGGTAGCGGTCTCACGAAGACACATCACAGGGCGATCCCGAAGGATCGCCCCTTTTGTGTGCAAGCAAAAAGAAGAAACTCGTTGGCCTATTTGTCACCTACTGCTTTAGTAGACAGTGTCTGCCGTAATCCTTTCGAGCTAACTTATTGACGCAACGTAAAGAGGTGACTACATTCCGCCTTGGACCATTGGTGCTAGTTCCTCACCGGTGAGGGGCTCGAGTGATCAGGGGGAAGGCTTGAAGAAATTGTTGGTGGCGCTCGTCGCCACCGTTCTGGTTGGAGCGATGTTTGGATCGGGTGCCGTGGCGGACACCAAACAGGAGCGTCAAGCCACCCGCGAGGTCCAAGCAAGATTGCACAGGAGCATCACCGACGGTGTTGTGGATACTGCCTACGAGCGGACTCTGCAGCAACAGTCCCAGATGGAGTTGGCTCCCAACCCACCGGGGCTACCGCCGTCCAAGAAGAACATGAGGGCCGTGGGCAAACTGAGGCTCACGGAAACGGAAGGCGTCATCAGCGACGTCACCTACCACAGAGGCTATGCGTACCTTGGCGAGTGGGTCGCCTCGTGCACCGAGGGCGAGGGAGGCACGTATGACTCCGAGGTCCACGTCGTCGATGCAAGGAACCTCGACGATCTCAGGAAGGTAGCCACCATTCCCGGCAACGGCAACGACTGGTCCGGGGAGGGTGTCCATGTCATTCACCACAGGGACCGTGACCTGTTGCTCCTCTCGAGCGAGCCGTGCGACTCGACGCTCGACGAGAACGTCGGCGGAATGACCATCGTCGACGTGACCAACCCGAGGCAGCCCGAGAAGCTGGTTCAGAACTTCGGCGACTGGACGTTCCTGGACGAGAATGGCGAGCCCGACGACTGTCGCGACGACACTGTGCCTTGTGTCACTCCCCACTCGGTCCACAGCGTCATGGGTTGGACCGAAGGCAACAAGGCATACGCCGTTCAGGTCGACAACCTCGAGTACCCCGATATCGACATCTTCGACATCTCGAGGCCACGCCACCCCGTCCTCATCGCCGAGACGGGTCTCAACGACTGGGTCGACGAGAATGGCAACATCACCGAGATCAGCGACCAGCTCGCAAACGGCGCAACCCCCTTCATCCACGACATGCAGGTGAAGAAGATCGACGGGAAGTGGCGGATGATGGTGTCGTACTGGGACGCCGGCTGGGTGCTTCTGAACGTCAACAACCCCGCGAATCCGCGGGTTATGGACGACTACGACTATCCCGACCCGGACCCGCTGACCGGCTTCAGCCCCCCTGAGGGCAACGCGCACCAGGCCTGGTGGAGCAAGGACAGCAAGTTCGTCGTTGGAACCGACGAGGACTTCTCTCCCTACCGGCTCCAGTTCGAGATCACGAGTGGTCCCAACGCGGGCACCATGATCGAGAACGCCGCGATCTCGGGGGACTCTCCGCCGGTCGACGTCGATAACCCGCTCACCGGCCCCACCGAGTACCTGGGAGAGGCATGCGCTCCCGTCCCGGCTGCCCCGTCGAGCAACCACATCGCTGTCATCTCCAGAGGGACGTGCAGCTTCCGCGCGAAGTACGACACGATGAACGCCGCGGGCTACAAGGGGATGGTCGTTCACAACAACCAGGCGGGAAGCGCTCCTAACTGCGAGGGGCTTCTCAACATGTTGTTGAACGACGGCTCCGGCCCAGATGTCACCAAGCAGTCCGTCTTCGTTCCTATGAGCGCCGGCTACACGATCATGGGTGTGGGCGGCTATACGGAGCAGGCATGTGAAGACGGAGATCCATTGCCACCGCTCCCGGCTGTTGGAACCGACGGGCCGAGCATCGCGATCACTGCGGAGTTCGACGGTTGGGGCTACGTCCAGTTCTTCAATGGGACCACCCTCAACCACAAGGACCAGTACGCGGTGCGGGAATCCCTCGATCAGCGTTACGCAAGCGGGTTCGGGGACCTCTCGGTGCACGAGGTCAAGACCGACCCGCGCGGCAACTACCTCGGTTACGTGTCCTACTACCATGCGGGGGCGCGGGTCCTGAAGTTCGGTTCGGAGGGCATCCGGGAGGTCGGTCACTTCATCTCCAGACGTGGCAACAACTTCTGGGGCACGTTCCCTCTCAAGCAAAAGACCAAGGGCCCGATCCCGGTGCTGATGAGCGACCGTGACTATGGGCTCTACGTCCTGAAGTACACCGGCAACCAGTTCACTCCGTAGATCGGTTTGCTGGGCTAGATAAGCAGTAAGGATTTGGTGTGGGCCCCGGATTTTTCGGGGCCCACCTTCCTTTTTGGGTCCATAAACCGAGGGTTCCCTTAAAGTGAGGGCCAGGACTGCGAGTCTGCTCATCTGTGGTCTCAGGCGTCTGCTGGCCAGAGCAATGGACCTGAGGGGGTACATCTCAATGCTGTCGAGAACAACGAAGTTGATGGTAGCCGTAGCCTTGATCGCTGGATCCGTGTCGATCGCCGCTCCGGCGGCGAATGCCGCGCCGACCTATACGGTCAAGGCGAAGTCGGGGGCCGATTGGAGCGGATTCTCTTCTCAGAACATTACGCACGCAGCGAAGCCTGGGGCAAAGGTCACTATCAAGTGGAAGAACCCCACCAATCTGCAACACGACGTGAAGTCGTTGAATACGGGCAAGGACTGGAGGATGTCCCGGAAGAACCTCCAGCCGAGGGGCGGCAACGTGGTGACAAGGGACTTCAAGTCGACGGGAAGGTACTGGTTCCGCTGCACGATTCACTCGGCCTTCGTAGGCGGAGAGTGGACGGGGATGGTGGGCCAGGTTCACGTCTTCAGAGCCCGCTGATGGAACCCGATCTCAGACAATGGGGCGGCTTTGGCCGCCCCATTTGAGGTCTCCGGGCCGTCGCACCGGCTACCGACCTGTCTCGAAGGACCCTGTTTGACGGAACCGGCCGGGATTCGTAGGATGCCAAGGTTGTTCAGGGATCGAGAGGACTCATTCGTGCAGCCAACTCCCCAGGGGTACACCGCTTCGGCTTAGCACTACGCGTGCAACAGCCCAGCGCCCCGCCGGCCTTCCACCGGCGGTTTTTTTCGCCCCGGGAAAGCTCATCGAAGGGCCTCGAGCTCCTTACTGAACCTTGGAAACTCCATAGCGAGCGCGAGCATCTATACCAAGTTATTAAGGGCGTACGGTGGATGCCTAGGCGCTAGGAGCCGATGAAGGACGTGGCAGGCTGCGAAAAGCTTCGGGGAGACGCCAAGCAATCTTTGATCCGGAGATGTCCGAATGGGGAAACCCACCAGTGGTAATGCACTGGTACCCAGGTCTGAATACATAGGGCCTGTGGAGGGAACCGGGGGAATTGAAACATCTAAGTACCCCGAGGAAGAGAAAACAAATAGTGAGTCCCTGAGTAGCGGCGAGCGAAACGGGATGAGCCCAAACCTCTGTGGTGTTAAAGCCTGGTGGCGTTGCCACAGAGGGGTCGTGGGACCCATCTGACCCTGCACCAGAAGGGTCGGGGAGTTACAAAGTCAGCGGTTAGCCGAACGGTCTGGAAAGACCGGCCAAAGAAGGTAACGGCCCTGTAGGCGAAAACCGGTTGACCTCCCGATGGTGTTCCCAAGTAGTACGGAGCCCGAGGAATTCCGTACGAATTTGCGAGGCCCACCTCGTAAGGCTAACTACTTCCTAGCGACCGATAGTGAACCAGTACCGTGAGGGAAAGGTGAAAAGTACCCCGGGAGGGGAGTGAAATAGTACCTGAACCCGTGCGCTTACAAGCAGTCAGAGCGTCGTTGCAGACTTCGGTCTGTAGCCGTGATGGCGTGCCTTTTGAAGAATGAGCCGGCGAGTTAGCGATATGTGGCGAGGTTAAGTCGAGAGATGTAGCCGAAGCGAAAGCGAGTCTGAACGGGGCGTTCAGTCGCATGTCCTAGACCCGAAGCCGGGTGATCTATCCATGGGCAGGTTGAAGCGAGGGTAAGACCTCGTGGAGGACCGAACCCACCAGGGTTAAAAACCTGGGGGATGACCTGTGGATAGGGGTGAAAGGCCAATCAAACCCGGTGATAGCTGGTTCTCCCCGAAATGCATTTAGGTGCAGCGTCATGCGTTCAGTGTCGGTGGTAGAGCACTGATTGGGCTAGGGGGCCAACAAGCTTACCGAACTCAGTCAAACTCCGAATGCCGATACTCCAGAGCATGGCAGTGAGACTGCGGGGGATAAGCTCCGTAGTCGAAAGGGAAACAGCCCAGATCGCCAGCTAAGGTCCCTAAATCTTTGCTAAGTGGAAAAGGATGTGAAGTTGCCCAGACAGCCAGGAGGTTGGCTTAGAAGCAGCCACCCTTGAAAGAGTGCGTAACAGCTCACTGGTCGAGTGATTTTGCGCCGATAATTTAGCGGGGCTAAGCAAAGTACCGAAGCTGCGGGATTGTTCGATCTTCGGATCGGATGATCGGTAGGGGAGCGTTGTAGCCGCTGTGAAGCTTTGCCGTGAGGTGAGGTGGAGCAACTACAAGTGAGAATGCCGGCATGAGTAGCGAAATCGAAGCGAGAAACTTCGACTCCGTATGTCCAAGGGTTCCTGGGGAAGGTTAATCCGCCCAGGGTAAGTCGGGACCTAAGCCGAGGCCGAGAGGCGTAGGCGATGGACAACTGGTTGATATTCCAGTACCACCACATACGCGCCCACTCCAAGATGAGTTGCTAAGGAAAGCCTTCGGGCCTACCGACCCACTTATGGCGGAGAGCGAAGGGGTGACGCAGGAGGGTAGTTGGACCCACGCGTTGGTTGACGTGGGGCAAGCGTGTAGGGGGGTCCCCTAGGCAAATCCGGGAGACCGTTAACCCTGAGGCGCGACGCCGATCCGCTTGAGGAGAAGCCAATAAGCCCATGCTGCCGAGAAAAGCCTCTAGTGAGCTGATGTGGTGCCCGTACCCCAAACCGACACAGGTGGACAGGTAGAGCATACCGAGGAGATCGAGAAAACCCTGGTTAAGGAACTCGGCAAATTGGCCGCGTAACTTCGGGATAAGCGGCGCCATGTTTGGTGAGGGGACTTGCTCCCCAAGCTGAGTGTGGTCGCAGAAACCAGGCCCAAGCGACTGTTTACTAAAAACACAGGTGCGTGCTAAGCCGTAAGGCGCCGTATACGCACTGACGCCTGCCCGGTGCCGGAAGGTTAAGGGGAAGGGTTAGCTGAGGTTCGCCTCAGCGAAGCTCTGAACTTAAGCCCCGGTAAACGGCGGCGGTAACTATAACCGTGGGTTGCTACCGACCGGCGGTTAAAAAACTCGGCTATATGCTGGAACATCCGAGTATCCGGCGGTACTCGTTCATGTCACAGACCATCATTAGGTTGACGACATGGGCAGTGAAAATCCGCCCGGTGCGGACAATCAGCAGGGAAGGCCGAAAGGACTCCTGACCCCCGATTATGTCGTCGGGTTCGTCGATGGTGAGGGTTGCTTCAGTGTGAGCATCCGACCTCATCCGACGGTTACCTACGGCTCGGGATGCGTGATCGGAACTGTTTTCGCAGTTTCGCAACATCACGACAATCTTGATGTCTTGAACGAGCTCAACAGGTACTTCGGTATCGGGAAGATCCGATCCAAAGGTCCATCGAGCCGCGTCATGGTCTACAACGTGACGAAGAGAGATGACTTGAGGTCAGCAATCATTCCGTTCTTCGAACGGCATCCTCTACGAACATCGAAACAGCAGGATTTTCTTAAGTTTCGAGAGGTCGTGGACTTGATGAGTATGAAAGCTCATCTGACCGATGCCGGCTTCCGCAGGATCGTGGAACTTGCTTTCTCCATGAACCGACGCGGAAAGCATAGGAGATACTCGATTGAGCAAGTCCTTCCGGAACCCTCAGAGACTGTACGCCGAGCGCTGGAGCCAGCGGCTCTGAGCGATGATCCAGTCCGATCCTCATGGCGACATGGGGAGGACGACAGAAATGATCGTCTCGCCACTCAAGCTTCATTCGAGTGGAGGTAACAGCATGCCTAAGGTAGCGAAATTCCTTGTCGGGTAAGACATCACTTGCCCCTCGAGAGAGCGATCTCTCGAGTAAAATCCGGCTAATAACGGGGAATCCCTCTCTTGACTCAAAGAAGGGCAATCCCGTGGGAAGTCGAGAGTCTCAGACTCTTTGACCCCGTAACGACTGAGGTCGAAAGACCGAGATGGCGATCCCTGTCGCAAGACAAATCTATGGTCGCCATAACACGCCGGCCCTCTCGAAACAGAGAGGTGAAGAGATAGTCTGCGCCCCTGGAAACAGGGGATCAACGTGAAGTTCCGACCTGCACGAATGGCGTAACGACTTGGGCACTGTCTCAATCAGGGACTCGGCGAAATTGCAATACGAGTAAAGATGCTCGTTACCCGCGGAAGGACGGAAAGACCCTAGGACCTTTACTGCAGCTTGATATTGGAGTTTGGAACGTATTGCGTAGGATAGGCGGGAGACTTTGAAGCCTGGACTCCGGTTCAGGTGGAGTCAACCTTGAAATACCGCCCTGTATGTTTTGGGCTTCTAACCTCGGACCGTAATCCGGTTCAGGAACAGTGTCAGGTGGGTAGTTTCACTGGGGCGGTGACCTCCTAAAAAGTAACGGAGGTGTTCAAAGGTTCCCTCATCCTGGTTGGCCATCAGGAGTTGAGTGCAATCGCACAAGGGAGCTTGACTGCGAGACATACAAGTCGAGCAGGTACGAAAGTAGGAGATAGTGATCCGGCGGCTCCTCGTGGTAGGGCCGTCGCTCATCGGCTAAAAGGTACCCTAGGGATAACAGGCTGATCGTTCCCAAGAGTCCATATCGACGGAACGGTTTGGCACCTCGATGTCGGCTCGTCGCATCCTGGGGCTGGAGCAGGTCCCAAGGGTTGGGCTGTTCGCCCATTAAAGCGGCACGCGAGCTGGGTTTAGAACGTCAAACTTATGGCGTCCCTATCGAGTAATTGATAGGTGCACATCGGCTCATTTCGGTGAACCCCCAACTGTCACAGGCTCTAACTAAGCTGTGAAGAAAGTGGGCAATACCGAGGGAAGGCCAGGAAACGAAGTCGTCTGAGGCGTCCTATCTAGCAGGCTTCCTCGACGGAGACGGGAGTATTCACTTCCAGCTTGTTCGGCAAGCTCAATACAAGTTCGGGTTCTACATTCGAGCGAGTATGTCTCTGTCGCAAAGCACTTCTGCTCGTCACGGTCTTGAGTACCTACAGAGCGTGATTGGTGGCGGTTACTTGCGAGATCGAGGGACCGGTATGAGTGACCTGGTTGTCACCAGCCGGCCCCTGCTAGTGAGTGTGTTGGAGCAAGTGAGACCATTCGTGGTCGTCAAGCGTCAACATGTCGACGTGGCATTGTGGCTGTTGCCACAGATCAGGCCACGTATGGAACCGGAGGAATTCCTGTTCCTAGCGCAACAAGTCGACGACTTTGCATCCCTAAACCATTCGAAAACGAAGCGGATATCCGCCGTGGATGTTGAGCATCATCTGCGTGGCAAGGGCTTCTTGGCCCCCGTATCGACTTCTTCGTCTGACTCAACGAAGAGATGGATCCAGCAGCAATTCAGGATCCATAACACGCCGGCCCCTCGAAAGAGGGTGAAGGTATAGTCAGTGCCTCTAGTAATAGGGGAATCACATGCGTGAGACAGTTCGGTCCCTATCCTCCGTGGGCGTAAGAGATTTGAGGAGAGCTGTCCCTAGTACGAGAGGACCGGGACGGACGCACCTCTAGTGTGACAGTTGTTCTGCCAAGGGCACGCTGTTTAGCTACGTGCGGATCTGATAAGCGCTGAAAGCATCTAAGTGCGAAGCCGACTCCAAGATGAGATCTCTTGCCGCGTTAAGCGGAAAAGGCTCCTTGCTAGACGACAAGGTTGATAGGCCGGAGGTGTACGCACAGCAATGTGTTCAGCCGACCGGTACTAATAGGCCGTAGGCTTGGTTTCGCTCGCGCTCGCTCTGGAGCGTTCAAGGTTCTTGGACGACGGAGTCACACGGTCATCTGATCGCTCATAGGTCCGTGTGAGCAAATCGGGTCAAAGGACCCGCACAAACTGACAGCTGAATAGGTTTCCGGTGGCCATAGCGGAGGGGTCACACCTGGTTCCATTCCGAACCCAGAAGTTAAGCCCTCCAGCGCCGATGGTACTGCCCTGGAGACGGGGTGGGAGAGTAGGTCGCCGCCGGAATTTTCTCTCGGGGGTCGTCCATTCGGGCGACCCCCTTTTGCATGCCCTCCAAATAGCTTTCAATGGACGTCGTTATCGCGCATAGTAGGGCCACCGTCCCGGAGGGAGCCTCGGGACACCTGACAAACGGGGGAAGAGTATGAAGAAGATGCGCCTGCTGGCGGCGCTTTCGTTCGTCCTGTTGTTGATCGCAGCGTGCGGAACCGCCGGAGACGAGCCCGAGGAGTCCGAGGGCAATGGAGACACATCCGCCGAAAGTGACGAGCCGACCGGCCTCCTGGCAAGCGTGCTGGACGCCGGCGTGCTCAGGGTCTCGACGGACCCCGCATATCCGCCGCAGTCATCGGTCACCAAGAGCGGAGACTACGAGGGCTTCGACATCGACGTAGCAAACGAGATAGCCGAGCGCATGGGAGTGGAGGTTGAGTGGGAGACTCCGGCTTGGGAACTCATCACCGCCGGTAACTGGGCGGGCCGGTGGGACGTCAGTGTTGGATCGATGACCGTTACGCCGGAGCGCGCAGAGGTGCTCGAGTTCACGCCGGCCTATTACTTCACGCCTGCGGCCGTCGCAGTGCACGAGGACAACACCTCGATAACAGACACCGAGAACGACCTCGACGGTAAGACGATCGGTGTTTGTGGTAGTTGCACCTACGAGGCATACGTCGAGCAGACTTTGAACATTCCCGGGTACGAGCTCGACTTCGTGATCGACGACGCGAGCGTGAAGGCCTACAACACCGACACGTCGGCGATCGCGGACCTGGAGCTTGGGGACGGCACCCGTCTGGACGCGGTGATTTCCGCGCTGCCTACCCTCGAGGGAGCGGTCGACAAGGACAAGCCGATCAAGGTCGTGGGTGATCCGATCTACTACGAGCCTCTTGCCGTTGCGTTGGACAAGAACGCACCGGAGGACCCGGTGCCCCTGGCCGAGGAGATCGGTCGCATCATCGACGAGATGCACGAGGATGGAACGCTCAGCGAGCTGTCGATGAAGTGGTACGGCACCGACCTGACGAAGGAGACGTAGGGACCGTCTCGAAGACGTTCGAAGAGCCGGCGACGACTTGATGGCGAGCATTCCGATTGCCCTTAGGCGCGCGGGACGCGCTGGAAAGACGCACTGAGCGTGTCCCTTACCGCGTCAAGCTGACGATCGTATGGGTCGTCATCTTCGTCGTGCTTGCGGCACTGTTCTTGTCCTACGGTTTCGACACCGACTTCATGCTCGAGTGGGCCCCCTTCATCCTCGGGGGTACCGGCATCACGCTGCTGGTAAGCGTTTGCTCGATCGTCCTCGCAACGGTTCTGGCCGTGATCGGGGCGCTCGGCCGGCTCTCCAAGAACCCCATCTACAGCGGGATCGCAACTCTCTATGTGTCGTTGATAAGGGGTACGCCGCTGATCCTGCAGATCTTTTTCATCTATCTTGCTTTTCCTCAATTCGCCCGCTTTGCGCCGACCTACCTTCAGGGAGCCTTTCTGCTTCCCGCAATCCCCGCCGGGGTTCTGGCGCTCGGCGTGAATTACGGCGCTTACATGACCGAGATATTCCGGGCGGGCATTCAGTCCGTGGGACACGGCCAGATCGAGGCCGCCCACGCGCTCGCTATGAGCCCGGCCCAGACGACGCGCCGGATCATCCTTCCCCAGGCCGTGCGGTTGGTCATTCCACCCACGGGCAACGAGTTCATCGCGATGCTCAAGGACTCCGCACTGGTGAGCTTCATCGGGGTTTCCGAGCTCTTCTTCCGGTCGAGCAAGGTCGGCCAGCAGAGCTTCCGCGCGATGGAGACCCTTATCGTGGCGGCCGCGATGTACTGGCTGGTGACCAGCATCTTCTCGTATTTCCAGACCAAGCTGGAGCGCAAAATGGCGCGCGGCTACGTGAGGGAGACGTCTCATGGCCACTGACGTCATTACTATCGAACGCCTCGACAAGTACTTCGGTGATCTGCACGTCCTGAAGGAGGTCGATCTCACGATAAAGACCGGCGAGGTCGTGGTGCTGTTCGGGCGCTCCGGCTCGGGCAAGTCGACCCTTCTCCGGTGCATCAACTTTCTAGAGGAACCGACGAGCGGAGTGGTCCAGATCGGCGACCTGCGCATGGAGGTGGGCCCGGCCCTGCGCGCTCGACGCGAGAAGATCCGTCAGATCCGCGAACGGTGCGGGATGGTCTTTCAGGAGTTCAATCTCTTCCCCCATCTCTCGGTGATCGAGAACATCATCGAGGCCCCGTGCACGGTTAAGGGCGAACCCAAGGAGAAGGCGTCGAAGCGGGCGATGGTCTTGCTCGAGAGGGTGGGGCTGGCCGAGAAAGCAAAGGAGTATCCCATCCGGCTTTCCGGTGGGCAGAAGCAGCGCGTGGCGATCGCGAGGGCGCTCGCGATGGAACCCGACATCATGCTGTTCGACGAGCCCACGTCGGCGCTCGACCCTGAGCTGATCGGCGAGGTCCTTGCGGCGATGCGCGACCTGGCGAGAGAGGGGATGACGATGGTGGTGGTGTCACACGAGATGGGTTTTGCACGCGAAGTCGCCAACCGCATGGTGTTCATGCACGAGGGACAGCTCATTGAGGAGGGCCCTCCCTCTCAGATCATCTCGGCACCGTCGGACGAGAGAACGAAGCGCTTCCTCGAGGCGGTTCTCTAGAAAGAAAAAGACCCCCCTGATCGGGGGGCCTTTTGATCAGCTTGCGAGTTCTACGCCTCGACCTGGACCGAAACGATCCTGGTCTTCTGCCCGAGGAAATCCTCGGCTACCTCTGAGTCGGTTCCGACGACTTTGAAGCCCTTCTCGCTGATGGACTTCCTGGTGACCTCGATCGCCTGATTCTCCGGCAGATCAACTGCGAACACTCGCTTAAACGTTCTCATGGAGAAACCTCCTGGTTTTTGGGAGTGAGCCTCAACACCCAGTGGAGTATCGACTGGATGGAGCGCGAACCTGAGACTTACCCCGACAGGGGCATGGTTAACCCCCTCCGGGAGGTCCCTCGACGCTCAAGAACAGGACCGGTTGGTCCGATATCCAGGTTATGGAACAACCCGTAATGAGGGACGGGTCCTGGTGGCAGCATCACGACGACCATTGGTACCAGTGGAATCCCGGCACCCAGCAGTGGGAAGTCGGAGCCGCACCCCCTCCGCCTGCTCCTCCTGCGCCCGCAACTAGCATTTTGGCGGAGGAGCCCACCCGCGAGCCCAACCACGAGCCCAACCACGAGCCCGCCCGCGCCTACGCGGGTTCGGGCAAACCACCTGAGGACGGTGAAGGGGGAGGCAGCACCTGGTCGTCCATCACTGTAAACACTCACCCCGCCCCGGCAGACGATTGGGCGCAGGACGAGATGACATTCAAGACCTCAAAGAGAGTGTCGTCCTCGAAGCTCGCCGGGATCGGCTTCGCGCTTCTTGGACTCGCCGTCCTCTTCGGTGCCTACACCTACTTCTTCTCGGGAAGCGGAGTACCCAGCGACAAGGACATCAACTCCGCGTTTGGAACCCTCAATGGTTACGAGTACAAGACCCCGCCCCCGGGCCTGGCTGATGAGATCGACGCCGCTCTCGAGGCGGACCCGACGCTCTCCGAGTACATCAAGAGCGTCGACTTCCGGATAGTGCAAAAAGCGAATCGCCCTGTTGGTGCCGTGGGAGTCATCGGTTACGAGCCAGGCCGGTACGGCGACGACGCGTTCGACCCACGCGCTAACCAGGCCTTCACGATGGGCATCAATCAGACCAGCGGACTGAGTCTTCCCGGAGCAAAGCTGAAAACGGTGATGCTAGGAAATACCACCATGTACGAGCTAAGAGGTGGGGGTGTCGCGGTGGTTACCTTCGTCGACGATGACAAAGGAATGATCTTCTCCACCGCCACGAGCAACGCCAAGTCGGCGAGAAACATCTCCGAGCAACTCGCCCTGGAAAACCTCTAGCACGACCGCTGGATTCTCGGCACGACCCCTCTCCTTTAAGGTGAGTCGATGAGCCCCCAACCAGGACGATCCAAAGGTCAACGCGTCCAGCGAGGTCGGCCGCAGAAGCCGCGCCGCGACGATAAGGATCGTCAGGGCAGGGGTGACCGTAAGAGCTCCTGGGAGCAACGGGACCCTCACAAGCAGGCCAGGCCTCCCACGAATCGTCCTCTCGTTCACCTCCCAGATGACGTCGTCCGTGAGTTGAAAGGCACTGCGAGGCCTGGAAAGGGTCAGATCCTCGTCCAGGTGTTTGCCGAAGCGGCCACGGCGTTCGAGGAAGAGAATCTGCCCGAGGCCATCAGGCTTGCAGAGCAGGCGAAACACATAGCTCTGAGGTCCGCCACCGTGCGAGAGCTCCTCGGCCTCGCCTACTACCGGGATGGGCAGTTCAAGCAAGCGGCCCGCGAGCTGTCAGCCTTTCGTCGCTTGGCGGGATCGACCGAGCAGAATCCGGTTCTGGCGGATTGCTACCGGGCCATGAAGAAACCCGAGCGAGCGCTCGAGCTATGCGACGAGATCGAGTCGTCGGTACCAGAGCCGATTCGTTACGAGGGGACTATCGTCGCCGCCGGTGCCCTGACCGACATGGATCGAACTGATGAAGCCATCGAGCGCATGGAGTCCTTGGAGCTGAACCCATCGAGCGCCGGACAGCATCACCTGCGGGCGTGGTACGTGCTGGGGGACCTGCTCGAGAGGCGCGGCCGCTTCACGGTAGCGCTCAACTTCTTCGAGGCAGTGTCGGCTGCCGATCCTGAGTCCACGGACGCACCAGAGCGCGCCCGCAGACTCAAGAAGAAGCAGTAGAGCTCGGCACCGTCTTCCCAACGAAAGTCATCACCACGACACCTTGTGGACGCTGCTCTGAACCTTCTTCCACCGTCGCTTGCGCTGTGCGGCGAGACGTTGATCCTGCTTCGACCGCTGGAACTCCAGTTCGCGCTGCAGCTTCCGCCAGTCGTCAAGCCTTTGTTCACCGATGGTGCCATCCGATACAGCAGCTCGCACCGCACAACCCGGTTCGCCCTCGTGCCTGCAGTCGTTGAACTTGCAGCTCAGAGCCAACTCGGCCACGTCGGCGAAGGTGGATACGGAACCCTCGCCGTGGTCCCAAAGCTTGAGACCACGAAGCCCGGGAGTGTCAACGATCACGCCACCTCCTGGAAGCGCGATCAACTCGCGCCGAGCGGTCGTGTGTCGGCCCTTTCCATCGCTGCGGACTTCGTCGACCTGCTGCGTCGTGTCGCCGACCAACGCGTTGACGAGACTCGACTTCCCCGCGCCGGAGGACCCGAGAAGCACACCGGTACGACTACCGGCGAGCACGTCGCGCACGTCCTCGATCCCGGCCCCCGTTTCGCTGCTCGTCAGCAAGACCGGTACTCCGAGCGCGATGGAGTCCACTCGCTCGAGTTCGTAGACGATGTCTTCGGGATCACCGGCAAGATCGCTCTTGGTGAGAACGATCACCGGGTCGGTGCCTCCCGACCACGCGAGGGTCAGATAGCGCTCGATCCTGCGGAGATTGACCTCGTGCTCGAGCGAAGCAACGAGAAAGCTTACGTCGATGTTCGCCGCAATCACGTGCTCGTCCGTGGCCTTGCCTGCGATGTTGCGCGAGAACTTTGTTCGACGTGGCAACACCGCGTGAATCGATGCTTGGTCCTCGTCGTGAATCTCGGTCACGACCCAATCCCCGGTGGTGGGGAGATCGGCGCGCGAGGCTGCTTCGTGTCTCATCTTGCCAGTGACCTGCGCCCACAGCTGACCCCGCGCGGACAGCACCGAGTAAGCCCCGCGATGCTCGACGAGTACCCGCCCAGGCGACATATCTCGGGGCCACTTGGCTAATTCGTGCTCACGCTGGTCATCCCAGCCGAGCCCCTGCAACTGATTGGAACGATGCAATTGAAAGACTCCTTGAGAAGGGGCGCGTTCGGGAACGCGCTCAAAGAAAGGTAGGAAACCGGATCCGCCCAACCGGCGGAGAGGTGTCCTCTAGCCGACTAGGAAGGCGGGGCGAAAGCTCGGAGATCTATCGGTCATCGACACCCACCTCCTAAAGAAGTCAACCTGCGCAACGCCCAGTGCGTTGCGGCCTCGAGCACTTTACGTCGCGAGAACCCGCGAATGCAAGCGCTGGTCCTTTATTTGGCCTTCTTGTCGAAGTAGCGCATGTACCCCGACGTGTTCATCGAATAGCTTGTCGTTTGATCCATTCGCTCGATTGCCTCCTCGGTGACCTTCTCGCCCATGGCCTTGCGAGACCGCTCGGTGATCAAGCTCGTCACCTCGTCGAGATCGGTTGTCTGTCGCGCGCGCTTCCTCGATCCAAGCCCCCCAGGTCCGCAGCGCATCGATCGCCTCGTTGCAGACTTCCTGAGGTGAAGCCGGATTCATTCCGTGCGAAGGGGAGCTGAAATGAGTCAGATAGATCTCGGTCGGTTCGAGTTCACTGATTCGCTTGATCGAGGACACGGCGAGCTCGAGATCGAACTCCGGCGGGGGAGTGGCCGGTCGCATGACGCCCACATCTAGAAGGCGAACACCGAGGGCGTCGCCGACCAAGGTGACGCCGGACGATGCATCGAGGAAGGCGTGGTGGTGGCCGGCGTGGCCGGGGGTGTCGACAGCCTGGAGGGTGGTGGCCCCCAGCTCGATCTTGTCCCCATCCGACAAGGACACGATCCGCTCTGCGGGAAGCGGATCGATCCCACCCCACATCCGCTCCATCGCGTCCCCGTAGATCCGCGACGCGCTCGACCAGAGCTTCGACGGGTCGACCAGGTGACGCACGCCTGCCTCGTGCACAGCGACGCGCGCCTCGGGGAACTCCTTCGCGAGGGTGCCGGCGGCGCCGGCGTGGTCGAGATGTATGTGGGTCACGATGATCCAATCGAGGCTCGCGATTCCGGCGTCTCGCAGGCCGCCCAGGACATGCTCGACAGTCGACTTCGGACCCGTCTCGATCAGGGCGGTCTTCTCGTCGGTTATGAGGAAAGCCCCCGTGATGCCGGGTATGCCGTGCATTCGAGTATCGATGACCTGAATGGGCGGGCTCATCGCGTCCTTTCTCTCGCGGCTTCTGTCGCGACCGGGCATCTCGGTCCCCCGAGAGGGTAGCGTTTGCGCCGAATGAGCCGAACAAAGCCCGAAGCAGTGCTGATTGTGAATCCAAATGCCGGCCGTCTCCCGGACGCGACCAGGAACGAGGCAGTTGATGCGCTTCGTTCTCGGTTCCGAATCGAGGGCTACACCACCACGGCGAGAGATAGCGGAATCGCCCTTGCATCTGAGGCCGCCGCCGCCGGGGCTGAAATCGTAATTGCGTTCGGGGGCGATGGGCACATCAACGAGGTCGCCAACGGGCTGGCCGGGACAGCAACTGCTCTCGGGATGATTCCGGGCGGCACGATGAACGTGTTCGCTCGTGTCCTCGGGATCCCGCTGGATCCGCTGGCAGCCGTCGATCACCTGCAAGGAGCGCTGGGACGGCCAGTCCTGGAGACCCCTCTGGGGCGGATGAACGACCGCTATTTCACGTTCTCCGCGGGCTGTGGCTTCGATGCCGAGGCGGCCGGGCGCGTCGAGCGATACGTCCCGGCGAAGCGACGCTTCGGTGAGCTGTTCTTCTACTGGAGCGCCTTCAGGGTGCTCACCGGTACGTACAGGCACAGGAAGCCCATGATGCGGCTGAGCGGTGACTTCGGAGAGGTTCCCGTTGCGATGGCCGTCGTGTGCAATGCGGGTCCCTACGCTTACCTCGCGAACCGACCGGTCAACCTCACTCCGCAGGTCGATCTATTCAAAGGCATAGACGTGTTCGCGTTGAGGTCGATGAGGATCGAGTCGCTTCCGGCATATGCATGGCGCGTAGCGGTCTCGGGCGACCTCGTGCACCACCCCGACGTGTTCTACGCGAGCGACCTCGAGCACTTCGAGCTCAGCTCGGAAAAGCCCTTCCACCGCCACGTCGACGGAGAACCCCTTCCGCCAACCCACAACGTGACCTTCGAGGTCGATTCGAGTGCGTTGAAGGTTCGAGCATGAGCATCTTGCTCGTCGCTCTGGACGAGGATTTGATGCCGTCACTGATTCAGCCGCTTGACCAAGCAGGGTGATGAGGTGCGCGTGATCGAGGCCGACGAGCCGGCGGCCGATCGCTGGCGCTCTCTGGGAGCGCACGTCGCCTCCGGCCCCCAGTGGGACGCCGACCTGGTCGAGAGGGCGGCGCAGAACGTGCGCACGATCGTGGTCGGGGACAGGCACGATCGGGATCCCACGGAGTTGATGGAAGCTCTCGTGGAGGGCGGCTGCCTCGCGTCGCCCGACATGCGACTCGTGGTCGTGGGCCAAGTCTCGGCCCCCGGCCTTGGCCGCTCTTCGTGACTCCGGGCTCGAATACGTCATCCTCGGCTCGGTGCGTACGGCGCGGACTGCTCGGCAGGAGGCTGAGGGTGCCCCCCGAGAGGCTGGCAGAGGCGGTCGACGCCGCAGACGATCTGGCCGGGAGACCCCAGACTGGAGCTCGATCTCGGGGACGAGAGCGCGTGGCGGGAGCTGAAGCTGCCCTTCGAAGACCCTGAGGACGTGAGTCGGAGGCCGACGCTAGGTGAGGGGTCTGAAGACCAGGCCGGTGAGCGCTTTAGGCCAGAAGTAGCTCGCCTTCTGTGGCATCCGCTCGCCCGAGCGGGCCACCTCGACCACCTGGGCGGGATGCAGCGCCCGAAGCAGGACGCCGGCCGTCCAGCCCTCGTCCTCCACAAGTCGGAGTATCTCGTCCGGCTCCTTCGAGAAGCGCAGATCGTCAATGCCCTCGGGCAGCACCAGGGGGAGCACGGCCTCGTGCAGCGCAACGACGTCAAGGTCCCTCCAGGCCCTGGCCCGCGCCCCGACCTGCTCGACGACCGTGGAGTCGCTCGACCTCGACGAGAATCTCAGCCTCCTTCGAACGCAGGAGGAAGGGATGGTCCGCGCTCGAGTGATCGAGGGCTTGCGACCCGCTCGTGCCGTTGCCGATGGGTTCAACCGGCCATCTCTCGGACATCCGTCGCTGTATCTCCTCGAAATCGACGCTCGTTTTCAGCACGCGGTGGTAGGGGAACACAACGAGATCCTCGTCGTCGGCGTCGACGCAGAAGCTCATCACCGACTGGTGATCGCCGTCACCACCCACCGCTTGCGCGTAAGCGAGGGCCGTCTCGTAGCGATGGTGTCCGTCGGCGATGACAAGGGGGCCGGGTCGCAGCGCCTCCGAGATCATTTCGCACTCTCCGGGGGTCGAGATGACCCACAGGCGATGAAGTGTGCCGTGCTCGTCTGCGAAGCGTGCGGCCGTCGGCCGGTTCTCGAGATCGTCCAGGTAAGGGGTCAGCCGGCCGCCGCCCCTGTAGATCGAGTAGATCGGGGAGATGTTGACCGGCAGCGCCTTCATCAACGAAAGGCGCTCCTCGATTGGGCCCGGGCATCGTTCGCTCGTGAGGCAGAACCCCGGAGGCCTCCCCGTAGGGACCGAGCCTCAGCGCTCCGATGACTCCGGCGACCCGGCATCGGCGGCCGTCCTCCGAAACGAAATCCTGCCTGTAGACGTAGAGGGACTCGGTAGCGTCCTTGCGCGACGACTCCCTCGGCGACCCATCGCCGCCAGACATCAGCGACCTCGAGGTTCCGTTCGTCCCGGTCCTCGTGAGCCTGGGACAGCTCGAGGTGGACGGCGTTTACGGGGTTGCGTTCGTGGAGCAGCCGCTGCTCCTCGGGAGAGATGACGTCGTAGGGCGGGCACACGAGGTCCTTGAGATGGTCGGACGCGGCGTACCGCATCCCGCGAAAAGGCAAGATGCTCGGGCATAGAGCCCGCATGATATTCGAGCCCGAGGAAAGGCCGGAGCTACCCCGATGTGGACCTCCGGCGATAGAGGTCTCCTCCTGGAAGTGCCGATGCACCACCCCTTTCGGGGAGGACACACATAGCGTCCGGCGACTTGACTTCTAGGCATTCGCCGGCTGAGGGGGAGGCTTGCCAGTGAGGCGGCCAGGTCCTCCTCACTGAGTTGTAGGTCCTCGAGCTTGCCGTCGAGAAAGGCCTCGTATGCGCTGATGTCGAAATGGCCGTGGCCGCAGAGGTTGAACAGCACGACTCGCTCCTCGTCGGCCTCGCGCGCGGCCAGCGCCTCATCGATCGCTCCCTTGAGCGCGTGGGCCGGCTCGGGCCCCGGGAGCCACCCTTCTGAGCGGGCGAACATGACGGCCGCCTCGAAGACAGGAACCTGCGGGTATGACTTCGCCTCGTAGAGGCCAGCTTTGACGAGCCCGCAGAGACTGGGGGCGTCTCCGTGGTACCTGAGCCCGCCCGCGTGGACGGGGGCCGGGACGAAGTCGTGACCGAGCGTGTACATCGGCATCAACGGGGTCATCCCCGCGGTGTCGCCGAAGTCGTAGGCATAGGTGCCGCGCGTCAGCGTGGGACAGGCATCGGGCTCGACCGCGAGGAAACGTCCTTTGCCTCCTCCCGCCCGCCCCCCTCGCTGCCGCTCGCGTCTCCGCCAGCACGTCCGCCGCGTAGGGAAACGAAAGGCCCGCGTAGTTCGAGCCGCCGCCGACGCAGCCCACGACGACGTCGGGGGTGTCCTCGAAGGCATCCATCTGCTTCTTGGCCTCGAGCCCGATGATCGTCTGGTGCGTGCACACGTGATTGAGCACGCTGCCCAACGAATAGTGGGTGTCGTCATTCTGCGCGGCGATCTCAACGGCCTCCGAGATGGCGATCCCGAGCGAGCCCGTCGAATCGGGATGATCGGCGAGGACCTTGCGACCGGACTCTGTTCTGTCCGTCGGTGACGCGTGAACGGTGGCGCCCCAGGTCTCCATGAGGGTCCGGCGGCCCGGCTTCTGCTCGTAGCTCACCTTGACCATGAAGACCTCGCACTCGAGGCCGAACAACGCGCACGCATAGGCAAGCGACGATCCCCACTGACCGGCGCCCGTCTCGGTCGTGAGCTTCTTGGTCCCGGCTGCTTTGTTGTAGAAGGCCTGCGGCACGGCGGTGTTGGGCTTGTGAGAACCGCCCGGGGACACGCCCTCCCACTTGTAGTAGATCCGCTGCTTTCCCGGCGTCAATCCGAGGGTCTTCTCGAGCCTGTGGGCTCGATACATCGGTGACGGGCGCCACGATTTGAAGACGTCGAGGACCTCGCCCGGAATGTCGATCCAACGGTCGCTCGAGACCTCCTGCATGATGATCGCTTCGGGGAAGAGCGGGGCGAGATCGGCCGGGCCCACGGGCTCACCGGTTCCTGGATGAAGCGGTGGAAGAGGTTCGCCCGGGAGGTCCGGCAGGATGTTGTACCAGGCAGTCGGGATGTCGGACTCGGGAAGCACGATCTTCACGGTATCGGTGCGCGGCATGGTCCCCCCTGTTCTGGTGCGGCAATTCCGAGCTTGACCGTACGCCCCGTGCATAGTTTCTTGTCAAGACCTGCCGCGCCGCCCGGGCAGGCTCGCGCAGAACCGAGGGGGGACATTGCCGGTCTCTGAGACCAGCTCGAAGGTCATCTACGACGCGCTCAAGGAGGTCGACGTTGGGGTCATGTCGGCGCTTCCCGAGACCTGGCTGGTTCACCTGATTCGGCTGGCCGACGACGACCCGGCGATGAAACTCGTGCGACTTGCGAAAGAGGAGGAGGGGGTTGGCGTGTCCACCGGCGCCCACTTTGCGGGAGTTCGCTCCGCGATGCTCATGCAGAACCACGGCTTCCTTCAGTCCATCAACGGCATCGTGTCGTGTTCGCTGCTCTACAAGATCCCTCTCCTCATGCTGATCAGCGACCGCGGGCATCTCGGCGAGCCGGATCCCTGGCAGACGGAAGGCGGGCGCTACACTCGCCACATCCTCGATGCTCTGCGAATCGTTCATTCCGACCTCAGGGATCAGGACACGGTGCCGCACCAGATCGCCGAGGGGATGACGCTCGCCCAGTCGTCTCTGTCGCCCGTCGCGTTGCTGCTCACGCGCGACCTGATGTGGGAGACGCCTCGGTGAAGCGCATCGATTGCTTGGAGGCGATATACGACGAGATTCGAGACTGCGCGGTAGTAACGATCATGGGCGCGGTCGCCGCGGAGTTGTACTCGCTCGGCCACCGGTCGAACTTCTTCTACCTCGAGCACGCCATGGGGCTCGCCTCTTCTGTCGGTCTTGGAATTGCGCTGGCCCAACCAGAGCGCCGCGTCGTCGTCATCGACGGTGATGGTTCCGTCTTGATGAACATGGGAGGGCTCACGACGCTTGCTCGGTACGCGCCCGGAAACCTCACCCACATCGTGTTCGACAACGAGTCCCTTCTGAGCGTCGGGGGTTCCCGACCGCGACCTCCACGGGCTCGGACCTGACAGCCATCGCCCGGGGAGCCGGAATCGCCAACACAGGAACCTTCACGACGGTGGATGAGCTTCGCCTCCGCGACCCGATCGGCTATCGCGTCGGACGAGATGCACAATCTGGTGGCCAAGGTCGAGGCTGTTGGTCCCGCGGGCTTTCACATGGACCTCGAGCTGTTAGAGAACCGCTTCGAGTTCGCGCGCTCTTTGCGCGCCGAGAAAGCCTAAGGAGGACGCGATGGCCGCTCTTGATTCTCTGGTCGAGGCGCTGGATTCGGGGTCGGTTCGCGTGGTCGACCTGACCCAGCCCCTGTCGGAGTCGACTCCGATCATCCAGCTCCCCGAACCGCTCGGTGAACACTCCCGGGTTCAGGATGGAGGAGCTGAGCCGCTACGACGAACGGGGGCCCGGCTGGTACTGGAACCGAATCGAGATGGGCGAGCACGTCGGCACGCACTTCGACGCACCCATCCACTGGATCACAGGAAGGGACTCCGACGACCTTGCGTCCATCGACGCTGCGAAGCTGATCGGCCCCGCGGTGGTGGTCGACAAGAGCGAGGAGGCCGCGGCCGATCCGGATTTCCTGCTGACGGTGGACGACCTGAAGGAGTTCGAGAAAGAGCACGGCGCGTTCCCGTCTGGCGGGTGGCTGCTGTTGCGCACGGGCTGGGACGCGTGGGCCGCGGACCAAGCCCAGTTCCTGAACGCCGACGAAACCGGCCCCCACACGCCAGGGCCCGATGCCGAGTGCGCGCGCTGGCTTGCTCAGGAATCGCCCTTTGTGGGTCTCGGTGTCGAGACGGTGGGCACCGATGCGGGAGCCGCCCACAGCTTCGATCCGGCGTTCCCATGTCACCACTACATGCACGGCGCGGGAAAGTTCGGTCTCACCCAACTCGCCAACCTGGCACTGCTGCCGCCTACGGGGGCAGTGTTGATTGCTGCTCCGCTCAAGATCGTGGAGGGTTCGGGTAGCCCCGCAAGAGCTCTGGCTCTGGTGCCGGCTTAGCTCAGCGTCGCCGCGTGAGAAAATAACGAAGCAGGGCATTGGTCGAACTGTCGTGTTCGAGCTTGGAGTCGCCCTCGCTTGCCAACTCTTTCGATATCTGCTGTGCAAGGGCCTTTCCCAGCTCCACTCCCCATTGGTCGAACGAGTTGATGTTCCAGATCACACCCTGCACGAAGACCTTGTGCTCGTAGAGCGCGATCAATGATCCGAGCGAATAGGGCGTCAGCTCATCGAGCAGAAGCGTGTTGGTCGGGCGATTCCCCTCGAACGTGCGGTGCGCGACCTGCGCCTCATCGACGCCCTCGGCTCGCACCTCGTCATCGGTGCGCCCGAACGCGAGTGCTTCGGTCTGGGCGAAGAAGTTCGCCATGAGGAGTTCGTGGTGGTCGCCGGCGGGGTTGAGGCTCCGATTGAAGCCGATGAAATCCGCAGGGACGAGCTCGGTTCCCTGGTGGATCAACTGATAGAAGGCGTGCTGTCCGTTGGTCCCAGGCTCGCCCCACACCACGGGACCGGTGCGCCACTCGACGCGCCGGCCACCAAGGTCGACCGACTTTCCGTTGCTCTCCATGTCCAGTTGTTGGAGGTACGCCGGGAAACGGTGCAGGTACTGGTCGTAGGGGAGTATCGCAATGCTTCGCGTTTCGAAGAAGTTGTTGTACCAGATGCCGATCAAGCCCAGAAGAACCGGAAGGTTGGATTCCCAGGGAGTCGAACGAAAATGCTCGTCGAGCGCGTGAAAACCGTCGAGGAACTCGCGGAATCGTTCGGGCCCGATCGCGATCATCAGTGACAGTCCGATCGCGGAATCGACCGAGTAGCGGCCTCCGACCCAGTCCCAGAACCCGAACATGTTGTTCGTGTCGATCCCGAAGTCCGAGACGAGATCCTCGTTGGTCGAGATGGCCACGAAGTGCTTCGCTATCGCCGCCTCGTCGCCGCCCATTCCATCTAGCAGCCACCGGCGAGCCGATCGGGCATTGGTCAGCGTCTCGAGGGTCGTGAAGGTCTTGGACGCGATGACGAACAGCGTCTCGCCGGGGTCGAGGTCGCGAGTTGCCTCGGCGAAGTCGGTCCCGTCGACATTCGAAACGAATCGAAACCGCATAGATCGCTCGATGTAGTGACGCAGAGCCTCGTACGCCATGACCGGGCCGAGGTCTGACCCTCCGATCCCGATGTTGACGACGTTTCGAATCCTGCCGGCCCGTATGACCTTTCCATTCGCCGGATCGCGACCTTATTGGTGAACGAGGCCATGCGGTCGAGCACCTCGTGCACCTCGGGCACGATGTTGGCGCCGTCGACCAGCACCTCTGCGTCTCGAGGAGCCCGCAAAGCAACGTGAAGCACCGGCCGGTTCTCCGTGACGTTGATGCGCTCGCCACGCGAACATGGCCTCGATTCGACTCTTCAGTCCCGACTCGTCCGCCAATCGCAGCAGCAGTGTCATTGTTTCGGCGGTGAGACGGTTCTTCGAATAGTCGAGCCGGATTCCCTCTGCATCAACCGTCATAGCCTCGGCTCGTCGAGGGTCGTCGGCAAAGAGCGTCGCGAAGGTGAACGTCCCTCAGGTGTTCGAAATGAATCCGGAGGTCGCTCCACGCCGGTAGCTCGATGGGCGACGGGGACGGTGTCACTCGAGGTCGAAGATCGAGCGGAACTGTTCGAGCGCCTCCGCATTGCCGAGAATCTCCACCGACGATGCGTCGATGCGGTGCCAGAGGTACAGGAGAACGTCCGAAGCAGGCCCCCGTAGCGCGACATCTCCCTTCGCGTGCTCCCTGGTAATGACCGGCTCCTTGCTCGAGCACGGCCAGCCACTCGCCGTCGGCGTCGGTGGTGTGGATGTGCACGCTGGTTTTCGGTGGCTCATCCAACGCGGCCTGGGCCGGTAGCCACACGTACATGAGCTCGTCGATTCCGTCTGCCGCGAGGTCCGCGTCGATGTCAGAGGGATCGCCGACCGCGTTCTGTGCATCCCAGCGGTGTACCGCCGTCTCCTGTGCCATGCGCCGCGGCACGAAGCCCACCTTCTTCACGGGGGACCATGACCACATCGGTTGCTCCAGGTCCGCGTTGGCCAGGGTGCTTACCAGAAGCCCGGGCCCTTCACCGAACCACTCGATCAGATCGACGCCCTCCGGAGGATCGTGGTCCTCGCTGTCGCGGGGATTGGTCAGAGCGCGCCCAGCCATCTCGTTCCAGAAGCGGTGCACCTCACCGAGGTGACCGAGCAGGTCGCTCATGCTCCACTCGGGACAGGACGGCACAGGGGCATCGAGGTTCCCGCGCGCGGCATCCAGCAGAGCCGCCGACTCCTTCTCGATGGCCTCGAGATACCGCTCGTGCGAAAGCGTCATGCGCCGATGTCGTAGAGCTGGCCTGGATCGAGATCCAGGCCGTTCATGACCTGCCACAGGGCGGCGGCGGCCTTGAGGGCATTGCGACTCTCGAACGGTTCGAGATCGCCGCCCGATTCCTCGAGGGTCTTGACCAGCGTGTTGTAGCTCTCGACGAGAGCGAGCTCGGCGTCGTTGAGACCGTCTGGCGGAACTATCCCTGACTTGGGCATCTAGGCCTTCTTTCTCTCGCCGGTGCCGCCGATGACTTCTCGTTCGTCGTTGAGACGCTTGGCTTTCAGCTCGAATCGTGGCAGCGAGTCGTTGTCGGCTTGCCGAACGCCGAAGCGCAAACCCTCGTGGGCCTCGGACAACTCGGCGCCGATCTTCTTGAGAATGGTGTCGGAATCTGCGTTGGAGTCGGGGATCTCGACGAGCACCTCGATCTCGTCGCGGATTCCCTCGGCCGTGTAGAGGTGAATCTGGAACTCGTCCACCTCGGAGAACTCCCGAACGATGGCCTCGACCGCTCGTGGGTAGACGTTCGTTCCGCGCACCAGTTTCATGTCGTCGACGCGGCCGACGATGCCGCCCTCGTAGATGTCGAGCGTGCGTCCGCACGAGCACCGGTCCGCGGGCACCTTGACGACGAGGTCGCGCGTCCGGTAGCGAAGCACGGGGATGAAGCCGCGCCCGAACGATGTCACGACCCGCTCACCCTGTTCGCCGTATGCCACAGGCTCGCCGGAGACCGGATCGATGACCTCTTCGATGAAGTGCGGCTCGATGATGTGTGTGCCCCCGGGCTGCTCGGAGCACTCGAACACCATGATCGTCCCCAGCTCGGTCATGCCTGCCGTGTCTCCCGCGACGGCTCCCCACTGGTCCTCGATGAGCTTCTTGGTGGCGGGAATCGAGCCGGCGGGTTCCCCGGAGAGAATCAGCCTTTTCACGGGCCCGTTCACGAGATCGATTCCGAGCTTGCTTGCCTCCTGCGCCATCCGGAGCGCGTAGGTCGGTGTCGAACACACCACCGTCGCGTTCATGTCGACGATCTGCTTGACGCGGGCCTCGGTCGTCATGTTCCCGCCGGGGAGCACGAGGCAACCGATCTTTTCGCACGCGTAGTGTGCGCCCCAGAACCCGACGAATGTCCCATAGCTGAAGGCAAAGAAAACGGTGTCCGTGGGCCGGACACCGAAGCCCCAGAAGCCGTAGCACCACATCTCGGCGATCCACTCCCAGTCCTTCATCGAGTCGAGCACCCGGATGGGGGTCCGGCCCGTCGTGCCGGAGGTCATGTGGTAGCGAATTGCCGCGCTCTCGGGGGCCGCGAGAATCGGCCCGTAGGGAGGGTGCTCGACCTGCGAGCGCATCCACTCCTCGCGGGTCATGAATGGGATTCGCCGGAGGTCGTCGAGCGATCGGATGGAATCAGGTGTAACGCCCGCGTCGACCAAGTCGCGTTGCGTGGAACGGCACCCGTTCCGTCGCCCACTGGACGAGGTTCTGCAGCTTGCGGACCTGCAGAGCCTCGAGCTGGTCACGAGGCATGGTCTCGTGACGCTTGTTCCAGAACGGCGAATCCGTCATGTCCCCACCCCTTTGGAGGATCTTCGGCTCAACCCGTGCAGCGTAGTACGTCGTCACGGGCGGGGGAGAGCGGCGGCATGGCTCCGGGCGCCGGACGTAATGTGTCCCGATGACCAATCGTTTCGAGCTCCCCGCCGGTTCACAAAAGCTGTTGGCTCGAGCGCGCGCAGTCGCGGCCGAGGACCTCCGACCGCTGGCCGTCGCCGGAGCTGCCGGCAAGCCGAACCGGCACCTCCTCGCCGCCTTGGCGGAACACGATCTCCTGCCTCGTTTGTTCCCAGCATCGCTGGGCGGTTCGCGTGAGGGGGATGTCAGCGCCCTGGAGTTGTGCGTCCTGCGCGAGGGGCTCGCTCAGCGATGCACCGCAGCCGAAACCGCGCTCGCTCTGCAGGGCCTGGGCGCGTACCCCATCGTGCAGTCCGGCACAGAGGAAGTGGCGGCTCGATGGATCCCGGAGGTAGCTCAGGGACGGGCGGTAGCGGCCTTCGCGTCTGACGGAGCCGGGGGCCGGGAGCGACGCGGCCGCCCTGGCTCTCGAGGCCGCGCCGGACGGAGACGGATGGCGGCTGACAGGCGAGAAGAAGTGGATCTCGAACGCTCCCTTCGCCGACGTGTACTCGGTGTTCGCCCGCACGTCCGAAGAGCCCGGCTCATCGGGAGTCACAGCCTTCGTCGTTGCGGGAGACAGCGCGGGTCTCGGAGGTGAGCCGCTCGAGCTGGTTGCTCCACATTCCATCGGGACGGTTACGTTTCGACGGAGTGCGTGTCGAGCCCGAGTCCGTGCTCGGCCAGGTTGGCGAGGGTTTCAAGGTGGCCATGCGAACCCTCGATCTCTTCCGCCCGAGCGTTGGGGCCTTCGCAGTCGGGATGGGACAGGCCGCGCTCGATGCTGCGCTTGATCATGCGAGCGAGCGAGAGGCCTTCGGCCGGGAGCTGAGGGAGTTCCAGGCAATTAGCCAGCAGCTCGCCGACATGGCGACCCAGATCGAGGCGGCGAGGCTCCTCGTGTACTCTGCCGCGTCTCGCTACGACGTGGGCGAAAAGGTCACCAGACATTCGGCGATGGCCAAGCTCTTTGCCACCGAGATGGCGCAGAAGGTGATCGACGCGGCGATCCAGATCCACGGAGCGAGGGCTCTCGAACGGGGCCACCTGCTCGAGGGGCTCTACAGGGAAGTCCGGGCGACGCGGATCTACGAGGGCACGAGCGAGATCCAGCGAGAGATCATCACGCGAGAGCTCTACCGCTAGTTCTGAAGGGAAACGCTAGAGGGTGCCGTTGAGCGGCAGCGGTTCGTAGTCGGGTTTGGTGTCCGGAATCACCGCTATGCACATCAGCTCGATGTACGCGTCGGGATCGTAGAGACCGACCACCTCGAAGAGCGCGAGGGCAGGATAGTGCCGTCCAAAGTGCTTGCGATAGGCGTCCCGGATCTCGTTGGTGGCCCCCCTGTAGGCGTCGGCATCGGTAACGAAGATCTGCATCGAGACGAGGTCCTCCGGTTGGGCGCCGACGGCGTCGAGCGCGGTCACAACGTTTCCTGCTGCGGCATCGAACTGCTGGACGATGTCGCTTCCCTGGAGGATTCCGGTGGGACCGTGGGCCGTCTGGCCCCCGAGGTAGACGGTCTTTCCGTCGGCAGCAAGAGCCGCGTGGCTGAACCCGAGCGGGGGAGCCAGCGTTGATGGATTGATGAGCTTGTGTGCGGAGGTCATGGTGTCCTTTGAACCTTGGAGGGGTCGTCCGCCTATCGACCCGTCCATACCGGATTCCGGCCCTCCTTAAACGCGGCATAGAACTCCTTGTGGTCCTCGGCCGTCATCAGCAGCGCCTGCGTCATGGCCTCGAGCTCGAGCGCCCCTCCGAGGTCCATGTCGAGCTCCCTGGTCAGGAGCATCTTGGTCGCCCCATAGGCGAAGGTCGGGCCGGTCGCCAGCCGTTGGGCAAGGTCGCCGGCAACGGTGGGCAGATCGTCATCGTCGACCACGCGGTTGGCGATCCCGATGCGCTCGGCGGTGGCGGAATCGACCTTGTCCCCGAGCAGCAGCAACTCGGTCGCGCGTCCAAGTCCGACCAAGCGGGGAAGGAGGTAGGCCGAGCCCATGTCTGCTCCCGCCAGCCCGACTTTCGTGAACAAGAACGAATACGACGCCGACCGAGCGAGAACCCTCAGGTCGGCGGCCAGCGCGATCACCGAGCCGGCCCCGGCGGCGATTCCGTTGATCGCGGCGATGATCGGCATGGGAAGCTCCCGCATCCGCTGCACCACCTGGCCGGTCATGCGAGTGAAGTCGAGCAGAGCGCGTGAGTCCATGCCGAGGAGAGCTCCGATGATCTCGTTGACGTCGCCGCCCGAGCAGAAGCCTCGCCCGGTCCCCGTTATGACGAGGACCTTGACGTCGTCGCGGTTAGGAAGCTCGGCAAGCAGGTCGCGAAGGTCGGCGTAGCTGTCGAACGTCAGGGCGTTCAGTTTGTCGGGCCGAGTGAACGTGACGGTAGCGACGCCGTGTCGTCCAGAGCGAAGTCGAAGTGCTTCCAGTTCTCGGTGAAGGGAGACGACGCTCGAAAGGGACTCAACCGTCGCCTCCGAACGTGGAGAAGCCCGTGATGGCCTGGCCGAGGATCAGAGTGTGGATCTCACTGGTCCCCTCGTAGGTGAGCACGCTCTCGAGGTTGTTCGCATGCCGGATCACCGGATACTCGAGTGTGATGCCGTTGGCGCCGAGGATGGTGCGCGCCTCGCGCGCAATCGCAAGCGCTTCGCGCACGTTGTTGAGCTTTCCGAAGCTGACCTGCTGAGGCGTTATCTTCCCCTCGTCCTTCATCCGTCCGAGATGGAGGGCCAGAAGCGAGCCCTTGTTGAGCTCCAAGAGCATGTTGACCAGCTTCTCCTGAGTAAGCTGAAAGGCCCCGATGGGCCGACCGAACTGCTCGCGGGTCTTCGAGTACTCGAGCGCCGATTCGTAACAGGCTCGCGCCGCGCCCATGGTCCCGAAGATGATCCCGAAGCGAGCCTCGCTGAGACAGGAAAGTGGTCCCTTCATCCCGGTGACACCCGGCAGGACCGCGTCGCCGGGAAGCCGAACGTCGTCGAAGATCAGCTCGCTCGTGACGCTTGCTCGAAGGCTCAGCTTGCGGTGGATGTCCCGCGTCGTGAACCCTTGGGTCTTCTTGGGGACGAGGAAGCCACGCACGCCCTCGTCGGTCTGAGCCCACACGATCGCGACGTCGGCGATGCTCCCGTTGGTGATCCACATCTTGTTGCCGTTGAGGATCCAGTCGTCACCGTCTCGCTTGGCATTGGTCCGCATGTTCGCGGGATCGCTCCCGCGGTCCGGCTCCGTCAAGCCGAAGCAACCGATCGCCTCACCCGCCGCCATCCGCGGAAGCCACTGGTCCTTCTGCTCATCGGACCCGTAGGCGTGAATTGGGAACATGACGAGGGAGCCCTGTACGGAAACGAAACTGCGGAAGCCGCTGTCGCCTGCCTCCAACTCCAAACACGCGAGCCCATAGCTGGTCGCATTCGTGCCTGCGCAGCCGTAGCCCTCGAGGTGCATGCCCAGAAGGCCGAGCTCGCCGATCTCCGTCGCTATCTCGACCGGGAACTCGCCCGCTTCGAACCACTTCTCGATGCCCGGAAGGATCCTGTCGCGCGACGAACTTGCGGGCCGTGTCGCGGATCATTCGCTCCTCGTCGGTGAGAAGCCGGTCAATTCCCAGGAAGTCGACTGGGTCGGTGCTCATGTTCGGATCCTCCTCGGGGAATCTTCGGCTGCCGCCAGCTCGGCCACGACCAGCAGCTCGGGTGACTGAGGCCCGGCCGTTGCGAGAAGCCGTCTCTGCTCGTCGGACCATGGACGGCTATCTCCGCCGGGAGTTCGAAGGGCGGTGATGACTCTCGCTTTGACGCACTCCTTGCCGTCTAGTTCGATCCAGAAATCGTAGGTGATCGACGTCCTTCCGACCTCTGCAACCGCGAGATTCACATCGACCAGGTCACGGTGGTCGAGCAGCTCCTTGAAGTCGATCGAGATGTGAACGCGTGGCAGATGTCCATAGACGTCGTCGAGGAGCCCGAGCCGCTCGAAGAGAGCGGTCTCGGCCCATTCGATCATTCGAAAGGCCGCGGTGTTGTGCCAGTGCCCCGAGGCATCGGTGTCGCTCCACTCGATTCGTCGCTGGATAAGGATCGATGCAGGGGTCCCGTCGTCGCTCACGTCTGTGAGCGTACTTGACGTAGGTTTTGGCTCCATGCAGACACCTACAGGAGGTCAGGATTGCTCGTAGGAATCGGACTCCCGAGCTCCATTCCGGGAACCGAAGCGCGCCTGTCACTTGAGTGGGCGAGGCGGGCCGAGACGGGCCCCTTTGCGAGCCTCGGCGTGGTGGACCGCATGCGCTACGACAGTCAGGAGCCCATGACGGTTTTGTCCGCCGTCGCGGGCGTCACGACCAGGATCGGACTGGTGACCATGGTCGTGATCGGACCGCTTAGGAGGACTCCCATCTTTGCCCGAGAGGCCGCAACCATTCAGCGGATTTCGGACGGCCGCTTGACGTTGGGACTTGCGGTCGGAGCGCGCACCGATGACTACGATGCGATTGGTGAGCGCCACGAGGGCCGCGGTCTCCGTCTCGAAGAGCAGCTCGCATATTTGCGCGACAACTTCGAAGAGCTAACGGCAGCCCCTGCTCTTCTCGTCGGTGGCGGGAGCGACGCCTCCCTTGTGCGCGCCGCTCGCTACGCGGACGGATACGTGCATGGGGGTGGACCACCGCGCTCGTTTCAGCGCGCGGCAGACAGAGTTACGACTGCGTGGATCGAGGCGGGCAGGCCGGGCCGTCCGAAGCTGTGGGCGCAGGGATACTTCGCGCTCGGTGACGACTCGACGATAGAGCGCGGACGTTCGTACATGCGGGACTACTACGCGTTCACGGGGCCCTTCGCGGACAAGATCACCGAGGGGTTGCTGACCACACCGCAGAGCATCGTCCAGTTCGTACGCGGGTACGCGGAGGCCGGGTGCGAGCACCTCGTGCTGCTGCCCGCGGTCGCCGAGCTCGAGCAACAGGAACGGCTCGCTTCCTTGGTGGACTCGTGAGGATCGCAACCATCGGTGGGGGACCGGGGGGCTTGTATGCGAGTCTGCTGCTCAAGCGCTCGTCTCCCGAGTTGGATGTGACCGTGTTCGAGAAGAACCCCCGGGGCGCCACCTACGGATGGGGGGTCGTGTTTTCGGACCGGACATTGACGTCCTTCCGTGAAGCCGACTACAAGAGCTACGTCGATATCACCGATCATTTCGTCATCTGGGATGCGATCGACATTCGCTACAAGGACGAGCTGGTGCGTGCAGGGGGCCAGGTCTTTTCCGGCATCGCGCGCCGCAAGTTGCTCGACATCCTCATCGATCGCTGCATTGCCAGTCGGAGTTGACGTGAGGTTCCAGACCGAGGTGGTGGCCGAGAAACTCCGCGACTGCGACCTCGTGATCGCGGCCGACGGGATCCACAGCGCTACGCGGGAGAACCGGGCGAGCGTTTTCAGACCGCGCATCACAGAGGGCCGATCTCGCTACATCTGGTTCGGCACGACCCTCGCCCTCGACAGCTTCACCTTCATCTTTCGTGCGAACGACCACGGACTTGTTCCAGGTGCACGCGTATCCGTTCGACGGGACGACAAGCACCTTCATCGTCGAATGCAGCGAGGAGACTGGCGCAACGCAGGGCTCCACGAGGCGACGGAGACCGAGAGCATCGCCTACTGCGAGAGAGCTCTTCGCCGAAGACCTGCGGGGCAACTCGTTGATGAGCAACCAGTCGAAGTGGATCAGCTTCCCGACGCTCAAGACGAAGACGTGGATCGACTCCGGTTCGGAGGTCGTTCCCACCGCCCTGCTTGGGGACTCCGCGCACACGGCCCATTTCTCGATCGGGTCCGGAACGAAGCTGGCGATGGAGGACGCCATCGCTCTGGTCAATGCCTTCGAAGACCGCGACGTGGCCACCGGAGACCCATCGGCTCTGAGCTCTGCCCTCGCGGACTATCAGATGGAGCGCAAACCCATCGTCGAACGCTTTCAAGAGGCGGCTCATCAATCGCAGAGCTACTTCGAGTCGACGAGTCGCTACCAGGATCTCGAGCCGGAACAGTTCGTGTTTCATCTCCTGACACGTAGCGGGCGCATGGACTACGGGAACCTCAGACAGCGCGATCCATTTCTGATCGAGCGTGTCGACCGCCGATTTTCCACGCGCATCGGTGGCAACGAGCGGTCGGTGGTCGCGCCTCCACCCGCGCTCGCACCCTTCGATCTCGGTGCCGTCAAGCTGGGCAACAGAGTTGTGCTGTCACCTGTGTTTGCAGGCTCTTCGATCGACGGAGTCCTAGCGGGCACTGACCGGGAGGCACTTGTGTCGGCACTCGGCGCCTCGGCGGGAATGGTGCTTATCGACGAGATCGCGGTCTCGGCGCACGGCCGAATAACTCCGGGTGACGCGGGCCTCTACGACGATGACCAGGCTCAGGCATTCAGGGGTCTGTTACAGCGCGCCGATCGGGTTGCGGTTCGTCTCAACCACGCCGGCCCCCGAGGCTCGACCAAGCCGCGAGCCACCGGACTCGACCGCCCCCTCGATTCGGGCGCGCTGGCCTCTGGTTGCGGCGTCTGCTGTCGCTTACGGACGAAACGCCACTCCTGCGGAGCTCGACGAACGGACCCGTGCCGAGATCCGCGAGGACTTCACGACCGCCGCGCGCAATGCAGAACGGGCGGGCTTCGACGCGGTCGTGGTCGAGATGGGACGCGGCTACCTGTTGGGAAGCTTCCTTTCGCCGCTCACGAACCTGAGAAACGATGAGCTCGGAGGAGACACACTCGCCCGCATGCGTTTCCCACTCGAGATCTTCGATGCAGTGCGCGGCGCCTTCGGGGGCCCGGTGGGAGCATCGATCTGCGCCGACGACTGGCAACGCGGAGGGACGGGGCCGGACGAAGCGATGACTCTGGTTGGCGAGCTGCGCAAGCGCGGCTGCTGTCTTGTCGAGGTCACCGCGGGATACACGACCCCTAGGTTCAGACCGCACCTTGATCCTTACTACCTCACAGTTCTGAGCGAACAGATCCGCAACGAGTCCGGAGTGCCCACGCTCATCGGCGGAGGCATCACGACTATAGACAGGATCAACACGCTTCTCGGGGGAGCGAGGGCCGATCTCTGCATACTGAGGCGAGATCTATGAGCCTCGTTGCAGGCAACGCCGAAAAGCTCATCGGGTTGGACGGGCTGATCTGCGACCTCGACGGTGTCATGTACAGAGGCGCCGAGCCCATCGAAGGTTCTCCGCAGGCGATCGAGCGCTTGCGTGCACCTCGGCGTTCACGTCGTGTTCTGCACGAACAACGCGAACCCCACGATCGGCCGGTACCTGGAAAAGCTGTCTTCGATGGGCGTTCCAATCGAACGCGACGATCTGGTGACCTCGGCCGTGGTAGTGGCGGAGGTTTTAAGCGATGAAGGAGCCGCGGGCTGCAGCGCCATCGTCGTCGGAGGCGAGGGGCTCCGCGAGGCCCTGAGGTCTATCGACGTGGTGGTCGATGACGACCCCTCGACACGAACGGCCGACTACGTCGTCGTGGGCTTCGATCCCGAGTTCACCTACGAAGCGCTCAAGAGAGCCTCGTTCGCAGTCCAGGACGGGGCCGAACTGATTGCCGCGAACGCCGACGCGTCGTTCCCGGCCCCCGACGGGCTCTGGCCGGGCGCGGGCGCTCTGGTGGCAGCCATAGAGGTGGCGTCGGGCGGCCGCGCGCGTGTGATGGGAAAGCCGCACGAGCCGATGATGCGGGTGGCGAAGAGGCGCCTTGGCGGAGCATCAAGGATCGCCATCGTCGGGGACAGGGCGAACACCGACCTCGAGGGAGGCCTGGCAATGGGCTGGGAGACGATCCTCGTTCTTTCGGGCGTGACCTCTCGGGACAAGATCGAGGAGGTCGAACCCACTCCCGACATCATTCTCGAACGACTCGCCGATCTGCCCGAGCTGTTGACCGAGACGAGTCAGTAACGCCACTCGGTTTGCCACACCGGCCGCCTCGGGTGCGGACGCCCACCGAGAATCAGGATTACGAGCGCGCCGAGTGATGAAGCCGCCGGCGTGCGCCTGCCACGCGACTCCCTCCTGCGGAACGATGAACTGATAGAGGAACCACAAACCGAGAACCACGAACGCGCTCAATTGCAGAATCGTCCAGATGAAGATGATGGGGACGAGCACGTTTACTCTTGCCCTCGGGTACAGGACGAAGTAGGCGCCGAGTATCGCCGCCACCGCTCCCGACGCGCCGATCGCAGGTAGGTCTGAACCGAGGTTCGTCAGCACCTGCCCGAAACCGGAGCCGATCGCTCCAACGAGATAGAACAGGATGTACTTGAAGTGCCCGAGGAAGTCCTCGACGTTGTTTCCGAACACCCACAGGAAGAGCATGTTGCCGCCTATGTGCAGCAGGTTGCCGTGGAGGAAGGCCGAGAACAGCAGAGATAGAACGAATTCACCAAGTGTGCGTTCCGGTACCTCGATGAGTTGGCCCGCCGAGCCAGTGATCGTGGCGGGGCATTCGTCCTCGAACTGACAGGGCATCGGAGCGGACTCGTAGTAGAAGCGCTCCTCATTGGGAGGCGTTTCCCCGAACAAGAGTGGAGGGTCGGGCTGGATGAACAGGAACGTGAAAATGTTCAACCCGATCAACACCAGCGTGATCACGGGCGTCCGCCGCGTGGGGTTTTCGTCCGATATCGGTATCAGCGAGACCACGGATGCGAGTATAGGTTTCAAGCGAGTTCAACAGACACGGGAGGTCGCGTGTGAAAGACGAGATCAGGCGAGTGGTAGTGATCACATCCGGGGTGGTGGAGCTCACGCGCAACCGTGCCGAGGCCATCGTGCGCGATCTCATCAAGTCGGGTGAGCTTTCCGGGGGCCAGGCGACCCAGATCGCGAGGGATCTCATGGAACGCAGCAACCAGAACCGGAAAGAGATACTGACCCTGGTCCGCACCGAGATCGGGAACCAGACCGACGCCTTTGGGTTTGCCTCCAAGCGCGACATAGAGCGGCTGGAGCGCCGGATCGCGAGGCTCGAGGACCGGCCGACCGCCCCCACCACCGCCAAGAAGACTCGCAAGAAGAGCCCGAAGAAAACTCGCAAGAAGAGCTCCAAGAAGACGAACAAGAAATCGGCAGAGAAGACAGCTGAACGACGCGACGACGGGGGATAATCTCGTTCATGGACGACAACAACGAAGTCAACGTGGCCCCCGACGCGGCCGAGTCCGTCGGTTTGCAGGACAGAACGCGCCAGGCACTCGAAGACGCGGCCGCTAGCGGCGATACCGAGCGACTCAAGCTGCTCGACGACCTCTACGGCGAACTGAGCAACGAGCTCGAACGCGGCGTTGGCGAAAACTCGTCTTGACGCCGAGCTCGTAAGGCGCGGTCTCGCAGAGTCCCGATCCGCCGCGCGTCATGCGATCGAGGCGGGACGGGTGGTGGTGAGAGGCATGCCGGCCACTCGCATCGCAACGCTGGTTTCACCCGAGGATTCGCTGTCGGTCACCGGAAGCGCGTGGCCGTTCGTGTCGCGGGAGGCGAAAAGCTCGCGGGCGCACTCAACCGGTTGAGCGTCACCGTCGCCGGCAGGGCCTGGCTCGACGCGGGAGCATCGACCGGTGGGTTCACGGATTGTCTTCTTAAGAGTGGGGCGGCGTCGTCATAGCGGTGGACGTCGGATACGGGCAACTCGACTGGCGTCTTCGAAACGACGAGCGGGTGACGGTGCTCGAGCGCACGAACGTGAGAACGCTGTCTCCTGGTGACCTACCGCATCAGCCTGAGGCGCTGGCCGCCGACCTCTCGTTCATTTCGTTGACTCTCGTTCTGCCGGCACTCGCGAAGTTGGCCGCGCCTCAGGGTGACTGGCTGCTGATGGTCAAGCCGCAATTCGAGGTCGGTAAGGACGCGGTCGGTAAGGGCGGGGTGGTGAGCGACCCAGCGCTCTGGCTCGAGGCGGTGCACAAGGTGGTCGTTGCTGCCGAAACCCACGGTCTAGGGCTCGTAGACGCGACGCCCTCCGACCTGCCGGGTCCCGCAGGCAACCGCGAGTTCTTCGTTCACCTCAACCGCGAGGGGCCTCACAATAGGGATGCGGCCGCTCGGGCGGTCGCCGAGGCGGAGTAGAGACAGGAGTCACGTGGAGATAGCCAAGGTTTCATTCGTCGTGCATCCGACGAAGCCTGAGGCGGCAAGGATGCGGGATGAGATCGAAGAGGTTCCTGGCCCAGCGAGGCATCACTGTCGACGACGAATTTCCCGACCTCGTGCTGGCTTTGGGCGGCGACGGCACGATGCTCCACGCAGCCCACGCGGCACACGCTGCGAAGGCCCCCCTGCTGGGCGTCAATTTCGGGTCGCTCGGCTATCTAACCGAGGTGGAGGCGGGCGAGGAGCTTGGAGCGCTCAAGAGGGTGCTCGAAGGTGACTATCGCCTCGAGCAACGGATGATGCTCGATTGCCGGGTCACGAGCGACGGTCAGGAGCGCACCTGGTCGGACTCAACGAGGTGCTTGTCGAGCGCGAGGCGAGGCACAGGGTCGTTCGCCTCGAGGTCAATGTCAGCGGCGAGCGTCTGGCGACCTTCAATGCGGACGGGGTGATCGTCGCCACCCCGACGGGATCGACCGCCTACGCCCTGAGCGCCGGAGGGCCGATCATCTCTCCCCGGGCAGAGGCGCTCGTAATCGTGCCTGTTAGCCCTCACATGGTGTTCTCTCGGCCGGTTGTCCTCGCCCCCGACGACGAGGTGTCCATACGCGTGGACGAGACCGCGCCGGTCGCCTCCCTGTCGTTGGACGGGACGCTCGGCCGGAACCTCCAGCCGGGCGAGGTCGTCACCGCCAGGCGGCACGAGCGCCCACTTCAGCTGGTGAGGTTGTCGGGACCCGACTTCCTCGAGCGGCTGCGGAGAAAGCTCGAGCTCCCGTCCTGAACCGGTGGCCGCCGGGTGACCCCCTGCCTCATCCGGGAGCCGAATTCGAAGAGCAGATGCGGAGATTCCGTGACGGTCGCTCAGACACGGCATTTCCGGCTCGGTCGCCCTTAGGATTCTTTCGGATGCTGAGAGAGCTTGTTGTCGAGGGTCTCGGCGTGATCGAGCGCGCCGAGCTGGAGCTGAAGGATGGCTGCAGCGCCCTCACGGGAGAGACCGGAGCGGGAAAGACCCTGGTGGTCGCCGCTCTCGGGCTGCTGATCGGCGGCCGGTCCGACCGCGCCCTGGTCCGTGAGGGGGCGCCCGAGGCGTTGGTCGAGGGCCGCTTCGTCGTGCCCGCCGATCACGACAGCCGTCGGGGTGCTCGAGGACAACGGCATCATCGAGGCCGGAGTCGGCGGGTCGGACGTCGAGATCGTCTTGACTCGGACGGTGACGGCCGAGGGAAAGGGGGGCCGGGCACGCATCAACGGCCGGCTGGTCACGGTGACCGTGCTCACGGCTGTCGGTGCGCAGCTCGTCGAGATCGCCGGACAGCAGGAGGCTCAGGGCGTCGGAACTCCCACCCGCCAGCGGGCTCTCCTCGACGCCTTCTCTGGCTCCACCGCCCTTGCAGCCGAGCTCGCTCGAGCGGTCCGAGCCGCGAGCCGGGCGCAAAGCGAGTTGACCACGCTGGTGTCCAGCGAGCGCGAGCGCGAACGAGAACTCGACCTCCTGCGTTACGAGATCTCTGAGATCGAGAAGGCCGCGCTCGAGGAGGGTGAGCTTGCCCGGCTGACCGCAGAGGCGGATCGCCTCGAGCACGCCGAGTCGATCGCCCTGGCGCTGGGTCGAGCGATCGACGCGTTGAACGGGGACGATGGGGCGGGAGAGACGATCGACTCTGCTCTTCAGGATGTCACTGCTGCGGCCCGAAGGGACCCGGTACTCGAGGAGGTGGCCCGGCGGCTCGACGCGGCTTCGCTCGAGATCTCGGACATCGCCGGCGATCTGACGAGAAGCATGGTGGCACCGGATCCCGGAGCGCTGCAGGAGATGAGGGCCCGTCTCGATGTCATCGCACGGATGGTCCGGAAGTACGGCCACGACCAGGCTTCGGCTGAGGGGGTCCGCACGCGCCCGAGGCGCACGTTCTCGGCTACGTGGCACGCGCCCGGGCCCGGGTCGATGAGCTGGACAACGCGGAGTCTTCGCTCGGATCGTTGCGTGCCGAGCACGATGACCTGATGGCGCTGGCCAACCGGCTCGCGGCGGACCTCGGAGCCCGGCGGAAACAGGCAGCTCCTGCTCTCGAGCGGGCGATGGAGGAGATGCTCGGCGACCTTGCGCTCGAGGGAGCCCGCTTCGAGGTTGCTTTTACGGACCGGGAGCTGTTCGAGGGTGGAGGAGAGTCCGTCGAGCTTCGAGTGGCGGCCAACCCGGGGGAGAACGCCCGTCCGATTGCGAAGGTCGCATCGGGTGGGGAGTTATCGCGTATCGCCCTGGCGCTTCATCTCTTGACATCGCAGGAAAGGGAGACCGAGGGGTCCGCTCGCACGATGGTCTTCGACGAGGTCGACGCCGGTGTCGGAGGCAGGGCGGCGCAGTCCGTCGGACGAGCGCTGGCGGATCTGACACGCGTGTTCGGGGGCCCAGGTTCTCCTCGTGACACACCTTCCCCAGGTTGCCGCATTCGCCGGCTCCCACTACCGCGTGTTGAAGCAGTCCGCCGACGAACGTGCGTCCGCGCTGGTCGCCCGCGTCGAAGGAGCGGAGAGACTCGACGAGCTGTCGCGGATGCTCGCGGGAATGCCCGAAAGCAAGAGAGCGCGCGAGCACGCTAAAGAGCTTCTCGAGACGGCGAGCACGCGGTGAAGATGCTCGGAAAGCGGAAACGCGAGCATCTTCCGGAGGTGCCCGGCGCGCGACTCGGTATCGCGCGGGTCGATCCGCGCACGAAGGATCTAACTCCCCGGTTGAACCCCGGCGACATAGCGATCATCGACCACGAGGACATAGATCGAATCTCGGCCGAGGGTCTGATAGAGCGTCGCGTGAAGGCTGTCGTTAACGCTTCGAGGTCAACGACCGGTCAATACCCGAACCTCGGCCCTCTTCTGTTGTGCTCCGCCGACATCCCCGTGATCGACGACGTGGGCAAAGGCATCATGCTTCTCATGGACGGCACCGAGATAGCCGTCAACGGCGATCGCATCTATCGCAGGGAGGGCGATGAGCACGTCGAGATCGCTCGCGGGACGCGGCTCGACTTGAAAGGCGTCGAGGCCGCGCTGGACGAGGCGAAGGAAGGCATAGCCACAGAGCTCGAGCGCTTCGCTCAGAACACGATCGAGTACATCGAGGACGAGCGGGACGTGCTGCTCGAGGCGGCCCGATTGCCGGAAGTTCGCACCGACTTTCATGGTCGCCATGTCCTGGTAGTCGTGCGCGGTTACGACTACAAGGACGATCTCAAGGCTCTTCGGTCGTACATTCGTGAGGTAAAGCCGCTGCTCATCGGAGTCGACGGAGGAGCGGACGCGATTTGCGATGTCGGACTGAAACCCGACATGATCATTGGAGACATGGACTCGGTGACAACCGAGGCCCTGACGAGCGGCGCGGAGCTCGTGGTGCACGCATACGCGGGCGGTCACGCGCCGGGATTCGAACGACTCGATGCGCTCGGTCTGTCGTGTGTCGTCTTCGAGGCCACCGGAACGTCTGAGGACATAGCCATGCTGCTCGCCTACGAAAGGGGTGCCGACCTCATCGTCGCCGTTGGAACCCACGCCAACCTGATCGAGTTCAGAGACAAGGGCCGCAAGGGGATGGCCTCGACCTTTCTCACTCGCCTGAGAGTCGGACCGATCCTCGTCGATGCCAAGGGCCTCAGCAGGCTTTACCACGGCCGCGTCCGGGGGCGCGACCTCGGGCTTCTCGTATTCTCCGCAATGCTCGCAATCAGCATGGTCATCGTGTTCTCCTCCGTCTTCAGAGGTCAGCTTGCGCTGCTCTGGACCCAGCTCTCCCTGACGTGGGACTCGATCAGGACGGCGATCTTCGGATGATCGACTTTCGCTACCTTGTTGTCACGATCATCTCGATCTTTCTCGCTCTGACGGTCGGGATCATGCTCGGCGCCGGTTTCGTAGGGGACCCACTTGCACGCGATCTCGAGAACCGCATCAAGACCGTTCAGTCCGAGGTAAACGAGCAGCGAGAACAGATCGACCTGCTGCGAGCTCAGAACAGATCGTTGACGGAGTGGGCTGAAGCGGCGGAGGCCTGGGCAATTGATGGCCGGTTGAACGGCAGCGATGTGGTTCTCTTCACTGTGGACGGCGCGGACGGCGGTGTTATCGAAGGCACAGTCAACGCCCTCCAAGAAGCGGGCGCGGACATCGCCACGCAGATAAACCTGACACCGAAGTTTGCGCTCGAGAGTCAGCCCGAAGCCGACCAGCTTGCGACGATCGTCGACTCGGTGGAACAGGAACCTTCCGACGTGCGGATGGATGCGGCCGATGCACTGGGCAGTGGCGCCGCCTCGCTGGCTCTGGACGGCGAGGGACCGACCGAATCTGGAGAGGGCTCCGCGCAGGTCGCCTATTCCGAGCTCTTGAGACTGCTCGAAGAGGAGGACTTCATCTCGGTGGTACGAAGCAGCGAGGAGGGCGACGTAGTACCGGCCGCGTCTTCTTTCGTGGTTGCCGGAGGAAACGCAACGACCCCCCCGTTCGAGGTTCCGGCCTTCGTGAGACGACTGAGCTCGGAGCTCACGGCCGGTGAAACGGATGTCGTGGTTACGGAATCGTCCTCGAGTCAATGGAACATGGTGACTGCAGTTCGCGAGGATGATGAGATAAACGAGACGGTCTCGACGGTGGACACCGGCGAAAGCGCGCTCGGTCATGTTGCCGTCGTCCTCGTTCTGAGCGAGCCCGAGGAAAATCCGGCAGGGCACTACGGGACGGACGAAGGGACTCGTCTGTTGCCCGACCCTCCGCCCGAGGAATAGCGGTCCCGATGGCGCACGATCGTTCACCAACGAAGCAACCATGGCTTCGGTAGCCCAGCCCCAGGGATCCCTGGCGCGCGGGGCAGCCGTAATCACACTCGCGACCGCGGTGTCGCGCATCACCGGCTTCGTCCGCGTAATCGTCGTCGCCGGAGCTATGGGCACGACCTTTCTGGCGAATACCTACCAGACGGCGAACACTGCTCCCAACGTGGTCTTCGAGCTCGTCGCGGCGGGTGTCCTCACGTCCGTGTTCGTACCGACCTTCATCGACTACCTGGTCAAGGGCCGTCGAGACGAGGGGTGGCAAGCTGCGAATGCGCTGACGACGATCGCGATTGCCGGCCTCGTCGCCATCGCTCTGTTGGTAGCGTTTCTCGCAGAGCCCATCATGCGTCTGCTCACCCTTGGAGTGGACGACCCGGAGCTGCGTGCTCAGGAGATTGCACTGGGAGCCACGTTCCTCCGGCTGTTCGCTCCGCAGGTCGTGTTCTACGGCGCCGGAATGATCATGACGGGCGCGCTGCACGCGCACCGTCGGTTCGCCATCGCGGCCATCGCTCCAATCCTCAACAACCTCGTGGTAATCGGGGTCTATGTCGTGTACGCCATGTTGCGCGGGGACGACTCACCCACCGTGGATGGGATCACCACGACGCAGACCCTCGTTCTGGGCCTCGGCACCACTCTCGGGGTGGTGGCCATGACCGTTTGCCTGATCCCGCAGCTGCGATCGCTCGGATGGCATTTTCGTTTCCGTTGGGCTCCACGGCATCCCGCGGTCCGCAAGGCCGCTCACCTCGGAGTGTGGGCACTCGGCTACGCCGGGGGCTACCAGGCGGGCCTGATCGTCGTTCTGATGCTCGCCAACGGGGTCGAGGGCGGGGTTGCCGCCTATCAGTGGGCGTACACATTCTTCTACATGCCGCACGCGCTCTTCGCGGTAGCGATCTTTCATGTCCTCTTCCCCGCGATGTCCGAGGACGCGGCGCGAGGCGAGCCCGAGGAGCTCCTCAAACGGCTGCGCGACGGCCTCCGGATGCTCGCTTTCATTCTGCTGCCCACCGCAGCGATCATGTTTGCGGGAGCGGGCGCGATCTCAAAGCTGACTCTCGAGTATGGAGTGATGACCGAGGCGGGAGCCGAACTGATTGGTCGGGTTCTGGCCGCCTTCATCGTCGGTCTACCGACCTACTCGACTTTTCTCGTTGCCACGCGCGCCTATTACGCGCTGAGCGATACCAAGACTCCCGCGCTGGTTAACGCAGGTGCCGTCGTCATCTCCAGCGTCCTGGGTGCGATCTTGTTCACCACCGCGAGCAGTGACTGGTCGGTGCCCGGATTGGCTCTCGCTCATTCCACGGCCTTTGCGATCGCGGCAGTGGTTTTGGTGCATCTCCTGTCGCGGCGACTCGGGCCCGTCGCTACCCGGGACCTGAAGGTCGGTATCGGCCGGTCCCTGGCCGCATCGCTCCTGGCGCTAGGGGTCGCAGTGGCGATCACCGTGGCGCTGCCGGAGGCCACCAAGCTCGAGGCGCTCATTAGCTTGACTGTGGCATCTGGGGCGGGACTCGGCCTCTATGTGGCCGTCATGGCGATTACCGGCGCACCCGAGCTAAAACGTTTCACCGCGCTCGGCAGACGGAGCTAACCGTGGGCCGCCGCCTGAACGTTCTGCAGGTCCTTGGCAGATCCGCCGGAGGAATTGCTAGACACGTCGCCCAGATCACGGAGGCTCTGGACGACGACGAGCTTGCGGTCGACGTCGTGGGACCGACCGATCTTCCCGTGCGCATGCCCAAAGCCGTAATCCCACTCGACATCCCCGATGGGCCTCGTGGTCACTCACAGGTCGTGCGGCGGCTTCGTAGCTATGTAAGACAGGGCGACTACGACATCCTGCACGCACATGGTCTGCGCGCGGGAATCGACGCGGCACTTGCGGGGCGCCCCATCGACATCGGGGCTTTGCAGACCGTTCACAATCTCGTGCGTCCGGACGTCTCGGGGCTCGTAAAGGCAGCCGCTTACAAATGGGCCGAGCCGCTGTCCGTGCGCGTCACCAAACACACCTTCGCCGTGTCGGATGAGATAGCGCGACATCTGCGTGGACAATCGCCGAAGTCGGAGGAGAAGGTCGAGGTCCTCTATCTCGGAATCGGCGAGGCTCCCCGGGTGAAGAAGTCGCCCGCGAAGGTGCGAGCAGAGGCGAATCTGCCCGACGACGCCAAGCTCATCGTCACAGCGTCCCGACTCTCCGCTCAGAAGGCATTGGACGTCATGTTGAACGCGGTCGAACAGCTTCCTGCGAATGTCGTGTTGGTGGTGCTCGGCCAGGGACCAGACGAGCAGTCGCTGAAGACGATGTCGGGAGAACTGGGTCTTGGCGGACGCGTGCGCTGGCTCGGCTGGCGAGACGACACCGCGGACTGGATCAACGCCGCCGACATCTTCAGCCTGTCGTCGAACTGGGAGGGCGTCCCCCTCGCTGCACAGGAGGCCATCGCGCTCGGAACCCCCGTGGTGGCTACCGAAGTCGGGGGGATGCCGGAACTCGTAAGAGATCGATCCTCTGGACGGCTCGTGCCCAAGGGCGATGCCGAGGCTCTCGCCGCTGCCTTGAGTGAAGTGTTGAACTCACCCGAGACGGCTGCACGCTACGCGGAGCAAGGTCTCCTCGATCTCCGCCGGCGTTTCTCGACGGAACAAATGTTGACCCGCTTGCGCGAAGCGTACGAATGGCACGCGCGCTGACGTTCGTACGGATCCTGGTCGCGGCAGCCATCCTGGTGCTCGTGACTGCCGTTCCTGCCGGAGCCCAGGAGGACTGTGTTCGCAGCGTCGTGCTCGCCCTACCGGGAGTGCAGTGGTCGGACATTCAACACCATGAACCGCCGAACATGCTTCAGGCGATCGAGGATGGTGCCTGGGGATCGATGTCGGTGCGAACGAACTCGTCGCGAACGTCGCTTGCGTCGGGCTTCGTGACGATGGGAGCGGGCGCACGGGTCGACGGTGGGGTGACCACGGGAGGGCCGGCGGAGGTAGGAATTTCGTCGGCGGACTCACCAGTCGTCGAACGTGTGCCGGTGGCAGGAGTCGACGAACTGGAGCGGATTGCCGAGGACGACGGCTACGGAGCCGAGCCCGGCGCTCTGGCCGGGGCGCTCGATGCACGGGTCTTCGCCATCGGCAACGGAGACCTCGGGAATCCCGCTCCGGCCCCCATTGGATACGGACGATGGACGCTGCTGGCGGCTATGAGCCCAAACGGAGTTGTCGACGCGGCCGCTACGGGTGACGACCTTCTCGTCGATGACGCCGCGGCCCCTTACGGCGTGCGCACCGATCCCGAGCGATTGTCCGAGGCGATCGACGTGTTCTTCGAGAACGAGGAGTGCGGGGTCGCCTTCATTGATCAAGGCGATCTGACGCGCTTCGACCAGTGGGTCATGGCGTTGGGACGGGACGAGATAACCAATGAGCTCGTTTCGTTGCAACGCGAGGCGCTGATGGCTTCCGACGAGGTGGTAGGCGATCTCCGGAGCCGTATGGAACCGGACGAGCTCCTGCTGATCGTGTCGCCGACCTCTCCGTCGTGGGCCGATGAAGCTCATCTCGGCGTCGCGGTGGCGGTGGGCGGCGGGCTCGGGCCGGAGACGATGCTCGAATCCGCGTCGACCCGGAGACAGGGTCTCGTGACCCTTCCTGATGTCGCTCCGACGATCCTCGATCACTTCGGCGTCGCCAGGCCGCCGGTGATGAACGGCCGGGCGATGGCGGCGTCCGCGACGAGCGATCCACCGGTCGCCTCGATGACTTCGCTCGACGAAGAGTCCGTCTTCATCGATGAGGTTAAAGGGCCTTTGAGCGCGATCTTTGTCTTGTTCCAGGTAGTGGTCTACGTTCTGTTGCTGTTTCTGCTCGTGTGGAGGGAACGGGCGGCGGCGTCGGTTCGATAGCGGCGCGGACTCTTCAGATGTGCGGACTGGCGGTCGTCGCATTTCCGGTCTCCACCTATCTCGCCGGCGTCGTCGACGGACATTCACTGGGCGGCATCGCATTCGGTGCGCTGCTGGTCGCAATCACCGGCGTGCTTGTGCTGATGACATCCTTTTTTCTGGAAGGACCACTGGACCGACTGCTGGCGCTCGTCGCCTTCACTTGGGTTGTCGTCGCACTGGATCTCGTGACGGGAAGCACGCTGCAGCTCAACACGGTGTTCGGGTACTCGCCCATCGTCGCGGGCCGATTCGCAGGCGCGGGCAACATCGTCTTTGCGGTGTTCGGCGTGACGGCGATCCTGACCGGAGCCCTGATCGCCTACCGCTTCAGCGGGCGGCGCTTTGCGATGCCACTCGTAATCGTGCTCTTTGTAGTGACTGTTGTCATCGACGGCGCCCCCTCATTCGGAAGTGACGTTGGGGGAGTCCTGGCCCTCGTTCCCGCACTGGGCCTAACCTTGGTGCTGTTGACCGGCCGGAGGCCAAGGCTCCGCACCGTCGTCATCGCCGCAGTCGCCGGAGTGGTCGCGCTTGCGCTCTTCCTCGTTATCGACCTACGGCAGCCCGCGGACTCGCAGACGCACCTAGCGAGACTCTACGAGGACACGCGGCGACAGGGGCGTTGGAGCTTTGGGCGACACCCTTCAGCGGAAGGCGACATCGAATCTCCGCGTGTTCACTTCGACCATCTGGACCTTCTTCGTGCCCCCCGCACTGCTGGCGATGATCTATCTCCTACGCCGCCCGAGCGGACGCTGGCAGCAGTTCGCCGTCGACTACCCGAAGCTGAGGGCCGGATTGATCGGAGGTTTGATGCTGGCGGTCATGGGATTCGCCGTGAACGACTCGGGCATCGTCATCCCCGCCGTGATCTTGTCGTTCCTCGTTCCCATGGCGTTGCTAGTTCACCTCGCCATGGAAGCACCAACTGTGGAAGGACCGGCACCCTCCAGGAAGGAGGTTCCGGCGTGACGCGCGCCGTCGCGTTCATGGCGGGAGCCTCGGGGCTGACGGGATTCGTAGCCTCGCTGCTCGCCGTCCGGGTGGCCCTGGCCTCGGCTCCTCGATCCCTGGTCAGTACGAACGTCAACCAGCGCGAAGTGCCCGTCGTGCTCGGTTTCGGGGTCTTGTTCGGAACCATTGCCGGAGCGTTTGCACTCATGTTCTCCATCTCGGTGACTAACGATCCGGCGATCGAGCGCGTGGCCGCGACCCTGGTTATCGTCGTGGTGGCGGTGATGTTTGCGGCCGGGCTCTTCGACGACTTGCGGGGGGACGAGAAGGCCCGGGGCTTCCGGGGGCACATGTCATCGGCGAGTGTCGGCGCCTTGACCGGAGGGCTCGTCAAGATCGTCGCCGGCGGCATTGCCGGAGCGATCGCGGCCATCCCCGCCGAAGGCCTCGGTCACAAGACCGAGGTGTTCCTGCTGGTGGCGCTCACGGCAAACCTCTTCAACCTTCTCGACCGAGCCCCCGGACGCGCGCTCAAGGTCGCGTTCCTCTTTTTCGTTCCGCTCATGGTCTTCGCACCCGCCGGCCTTGCCGTGGGCATGTCGGGGCTCGTCGGTGCCCTCGTTGCAGTGGGACCTGCCGACCTCCGGGAAAGAGCGATGCTCGGTGATGCCGGGGCCAACCCGATCGGCGCAGTCGTCGGCCTAGCCCTGGCCTATTCGCTCGACGACCCCTTCCGGTTGCTTGTCCTTCTCGTGATCGGCGCACTCAACGTCATGTCCGAGAGGGTTTCGTTCTCTCGAGTTGTCGACTCGACGCCATGGTTGAAGGCTCTGGACCAAATCGGCCGCGAATAGACGCGTCCGATGGCCCGCGCGTGCTACTTTGGGCTGACTTCCCCCGAGCACCGAGGCGTCAATGCCATTTTTGCGTGCTGGGGGTCGTCACCAGGTAGGACGCGGATTTCCTCGCGATCGTTGTGAGGCTCGGTCGACAGGAATGTTGGAACCGAGATTTGGAAAATGGGTTGGAACGGAGGACTGGTGGCGAAGCACGTTTTCGTGACGGGTGGTGTGGTGTCGAGCCTTGGAAAGGGCATCACCGCGGCCTCCCTCGGACGGCTCCTGAAGGCTCGAGGCCTCAGGGTCATGATCCAAAAGCTCGATCCCTACATCAACGTCGACCCTGGAACGATGAATCCGTTCCAGCACGGCGAAGTGTTCGTCACAGAGGACGGCGGTGAGACCGATCTAGACCTCGGTCACTACGAGCGGTTCATCGACGAGAACATGCACCGCGCGTCCAACGTCACTACCGGCGCCCTTTACCAGAGCATCATCGCCAGAGAGCGGCGTGGCGACTACCTCGGTGACACCGTCCAGGTCATTCCACACGTCACCGAGGCGATCAAGGAGCGCATCCTTGCCCTCGCCGACGATTCCGGAGCCGACGTCCTCATCACCGAGATCGGCGGGACCGTCGGTGACATCGAGTCCCTTCCGTTCCTGGAGGCTATTCGCCAGTTGAAGCGGGAGCTCGGCCGCGACGACACCTGTTACGTCCACGTGACGCTCGTCCCATACATGGGCGCCGCCGAGGAGCTCAAGACCAAGCCGACCCAACACTCGGTAAGGGAGCTTCGGAGCATCGGGATTCAGCCGGATGCGATCGTCTGCCGGAGCGACCGGCCGATCACCCCTTCTCTCAAGCGGAAGATTTCGCTTCTCTGCGACGTCAACGAAGAAGCAGTTGTCTCGATGGTTGACGCGAGCAGCATTTACGAGGTGCCGCTGGTCACCCACGGCGAGAACCTGGACGGCTTCGTTGTCGACCATCTTCGGATGGCCGATGTCCCCGAGCCCGACCTGACCCATTGGCAGGGAATCGTCAACCGCATCAACTCGTGCACCAAAGAGGTCGACATCGGGCTCATCGGAAAGTACGTCACGTTGCCCGACGCATACCTCTCGGTCGTCGAGAGCCTGAAGCACGCCGGCTACGCGCATTCGACCGACGTGAAGATCACTTGGATCGCTTCCGACGATCTCGAAGGTGCGAACCTCCACGAGATTCTCGGTGAGCTCGACGGCATTCTGGTGCCCGGCGGATTCGGAGTGAGGGGAATCGAGGGAAAGATCGACGCCACCCGCTTCGCGCGCGAGAACGACGTTCCGTTCCTTGGTATCTGTCTCGGACTGCAGTGCGCCGTCATCGAGTTCGCCCGCAACGTGGCAGCTCTCGAGGGGGCGAACTCGTCGGAGTTCGACTCGTCCACACCGGCCCCCGTAGTCGACATCCTGGCGGGGCAGGATCTCAACTCCCTTGGCGGCACCATGCGGCTCGGGGCGTACCCATGCCGCATCCAGAAAGGACACCAAGGCCGAGGCCGCCTACGGGACAGAGCTCATCTTCGAGCGTCATCGCCATCGTTACGAGGTGAACCCCCGCTTCCGTCGCAAGCTCGAGGATGCGGGGCTCGTGTGCTCCGGAGAGTCGCCCGACGGAACGCTCGTCGAGATCATCGAGCTGGCCGACCATCCGTGGTTCGTCGCGGGTCAGTTTCACCCCGAGTTCAAGAGCAGGCCGGACCGCCCGCAGCCTCTGTTCAGGGACTTCATCGGTGCGGCCATAGCTCGCAGGCACGGCGAGATCTCCATTCCTGAGGCCGTCGGTCACTCCAGCGACGGTAGTGTCTGAACCGAACAAACCAAGGGGGGTTTGGTTCATGAAGGTTGGAGTACCCGCGAGCTAAAGGACAACGAGTACCGCGTCGCGATCACACCCGCAGGCGTTCGCGAGTTCGTCGTTCACGGCCACGAGGTGCTCATCGAGAGAGAACGCTGGGCGGGGCTCGAGCATCATGGACTCAGAGTTCGAGCGCGCCGGTGCGGTCATCGTTCCGAACGCCGACGTGGTCTTCGCCGAGGCCGACATGGTTCTCAAGGTGAAGGAGCCCATCGAGGAGGAGTTCCATCGCCTCCGCGAAGGGCTCATCCTGTTCACGTACCTGCACCTCGCCGCCTCCGAGAAGGTGACGGCCGCTCTTATCCAGTCGAAGACCACCGGGGTCGCCTACGAGACGGTCGCGAACCCGGATGGATCTCTGCCGCTGCTGGCACCCATGAGCGAGGTCGCAGGCCGCATGGCGCCGCAGGTGGGAGCGCATTTCCTCGAGCGCGAGAACGGGGGCCGAGGGATCCTCATGGGAGGGGTTTCCGGTGTCGCTCCCGCCAAGGTCGTCGTCATCGGGGCAGGCATGTCGGGAATGAACGCGGCCTGGATAGCGCAAGGGATGGAGGCCGAGGTCATCATCCTCGACACGAACATCGCGAAGCTTCGCGAGGTCGACCGCATCCATAAGGGACGCATTCTGACGCTCATGTCGAACCGGCTCGTGGTCGAGGAGATCGTGACGCAGGCGGACCTCGTGATCGGCGCGGTGCTGGTGCCGGGGGCCCTCGCTCCGCGGGTCGTGACCGAGGAGATCATCAAGGGGATGAAGCCCGGAGCGGTGATCGTCGACATCTCGATCGACCAGGGCGGCTGCTTCGAGACCTCGAAGATGACGACGCACTCAGACCCGACCTACGTCGTCCACGACGTCGTGCACTACTGCGTCGGCAACATGCCGGGGGCAGTTCCCCACACGTCGACCTACGCGCTGACCAACCTGACACTGCCTTTCGCACTCACGCTCGCGGAGCAGGGGCTGAAGGAGGCGGTGATGAGCGACCCCGCGCTGGCACAGGGAGTCAATACCTACGCCGGCTCATGCACCTACGAGCCCGTTTGCGAGGCGCACGACCTCGAATTCACGCCTCTCGAAAAGTTGTTGTGAGCCGGCAGTCCCATCCCGATTCGGATCCGATCGCTCCATTTCGCAGGCTGGTTGGCGAGTTCCTCACCTACATCTCGACCGAGCGAGGCCTGGCGGCGAACACCGTGTCCGCGTACCGGCGGGATCTCGAGACCTGGCTGGACTACTGCCGGCAAGCGGAATTGGACCCCGCCAAGGCGGACGGCGACGACGTGACCGACTTCCTCGCGAGCCTGAGGGAGGGGCGTGCTCCGGCCACCAGAGCACTGGCCCCCTCCTCGGTGGCTCGGATGCTCGTCGCCCTTCGCTCGCTCTACAGGTTCCTGGTCCGTGAGGACTATTTACCCACCGATCCGACGGCGAGGATCGGAAGCCCGAAGCAACCCAAGTCCCTCCCCAAGGCAATCCGTATCGATGAGATCGAGTCCCTGCTTGGAGCCCCCGCCGACGATCTGCTCGGCAGGCGGGACCGCGCCGATACTCGAGTCGCTCTACGGCGCGGGGCTGCGCATCAGCGAGCTCGTGGGCCTCGACGTCGATGACGTGGACCTCGACGCCTCGACGGTGTTGATTCGGGCGGGCAAGGGCAGCAAGTCCCGCCGGGTGCCCCTCGGGAGCATGGCCATCAAGGCAGTCGGCGCCTACACGACGCAGACCAGGCCCGCGCTCGTGACCAGGGGCTCGAGCGGGCGGAGTGCCCTGTTCCTGAATGCCCGCGGGGGCCGGCTCAGCAGGCAGGGCTGCTGGAAGATATTGAAAACCTACGCTCGGAGGGCGTCTTTGAGCGATAAGGTGTCACCACACACGCTGCGCCACTCGTTCGCGACGCACATGTTGGATGCAGGAGCAGATATAAGGGTGGTGCAGGAGCTACTCGGGCACGCAAGTCTCGCCACCACGCAGGTGTATACGCTGGTTAGCGACAGTCGGCTGAGAGAGGTGTATCTGACCTCTCACCCTCGTGCCAGGAGTTGAAACGCCGTTTAGGGCCAGCGCGGGCGGCGCCACCGACGTCTCAAAGACCTTGGGGGAACGATGGAGCAAGACAAGCTACAGATCATTCGCGCAGAGCTCACCGATGAGCTCAAGTCAGTCGAGCACCAGCTCGTCGAGCACGGCGCGACCTCGAATCCGGCCGACACCGTCGAGGTCTCCACCGACGAGGGCTTCGCCGACTCGGCCCAGGCCACCATGGAGCGATCCGAGATGCTGTCCGTGATCGAGCAGCTCCATCACGCGCACGCCGAGATCACCGAGGCCCTGAGACGCATGGACGAGGGCACCTACGGGAAGTGTGAGCGCTGCGGGCGAGAGATCCCGATCGAGCGGCTCGAGGCGAGGCCGACCGCGAGCCTGTGCGTGACCTGCGCCCAGCGCGACTCCTGATTGGCTGATCGAGCCCGGGTTCGAGCGTCGCGCCGGCCCGGCTTCCCTACAATCGACCCATGAGCGTTCCTCGATTCCGCGCGGTCTGCCTCATCGTGTTGGACTCGGCCGGGATCGGCGATGCGCCCGACGCCGCCGCCTTCGGCGACGAGGGCTCGGCTACGCTGCCGAACATCGCTCGGGCCGTGGGCGGCTTGTCGCTGCCGAACATGGCGGCACTGGGGCTCGGCAACATCGTCGACATCGAGGGCGTCGTCCCGGCGGATGCGCCCACCGGCGCCTATGGGTCGATGATCGAGACCTCCCCCGGCAAGGACACGACAACGGGCCACTGGGAGATCGCGGGGATCGTTCTCGACAAGCCTTTCCCGCTCTATCCGGATGGCTTCCCCCCCGAGGTGGTTAAGTCCTTCGAGAAGAGGGCCGGGACCGAGATCCTGGGGAACTACGCGGCGTCGGGCACCGAGATCATCGAGGAGCTGGGCGAGGAGCACGTGAGTACAGGCAAGCCGATCGTCTACACCTCGGGCGACAGCGTGTGGCAGATCGCCGCGCACGTGGACGTCGTCCCGCTGGAGCGCCTCTACGAGATGTGCTCCATCGCGAGGGAGCTGTTGACCGGGGAGCACGAAGTCGGCCGGGTGATAGCGAGGCCCTTCAGGGGTGCCCCAGGCGCCTTTCGAGAGGACCGCGGACCGCCACGACTACGCCGTGCCCCCTCCGAGCGACACCGTGCTGGACGCGATAAAGGCCGCGGGGCTCGAGGTCCGCTCCGTTGGGAAGATCTACGACATCTTCGCTGAGCGTGGCTTCACGCACAGCCACCCCACGCACTCGAACGATGAGGGCATCACGGCGTCGATCGACGAGCTGAAAGCCACGCGACGGGGGCCTGGTCTTCGCCAACCTGGTCGACTTCGACCAGGCGTTCGGACACCGCAACGACCCCTCCGGATATGCGGGCGCCCTCGAGGCCTTCGACCGCAGGCTTCCGGAACTCCTCGATGCACTGGGCCCGGAGGACGTTCTGATTCTCACGGCCGACCACGGCAACGATCCGACGACGCCTTCCACCGACCACTCGCGCGAAAAGGTCTTCGTGCTCAACGCCGGCCCGAAGGTGACGCCGGGCGTCGATGTGGGGGAGCGCGCCTCGTTCACCGACCTCGGGGCCACCGCGGCGGAACTCCTCGGGGTCGACACCGAAACCCCCGGCCGGTCCTTCGCGGCCGAGCTGTACGCGAGCGCTGAGAGCGAACCCCTGCCCGATGTGACCGGTGTTACTCGAGTTAGGTCTTGTGCAAGGGGCACTTTCGAGATACGCTCCGCAGCCCACAAGACGATTTGTCGACAAGTAGCCATGACGACCCCAGGGAGGCTGGATGGTGGAGTCACATCGGTACGAGAGAGCCAGTCAGATCCTCGGGGCCGAGGGGGCTCAGGTTCCGGATCCCCCCGAGGAGCCACACGCCACTCCCGGCCTTGATCTGATCTCCGACGATGACTCGGGGCGCTCGGCCCGGATCATCGCCCTCGCCAATCAAAAGGGTGGAGTAGGCAAGACCACGTCGGCCATCAACCTGGGCGCCGGACTCGCAGAGCTGGGTCAGAAAGTGCTTCTCGTGGACTTCGACCCCCAGGGGGGATGTGCGATCGGGCTGGGCCTTCAGCCAGACGAGCTCGACGTCACCATCTACAACTGCCTGCTGGACCGCGATACGACAGCGGATGAGGCGATCCTTCACACATCTATCGAGAACCTAGACCTCCTGCCATCGAACATCGACCTCTCCGCCGCCGAGCTCATGCTCTCCGGCGAGGTGGCCAGGGAGCAGTCGCTGCTACGGGTGCTCTCACCCCTGAGGTCCGAGCTACGACTTCATCTTCATCGATTGCATGCCGTCGCTCGGCTTGCTGACAGTGAACGCCCTGACCGCGGCCGACGGGGTCATCATCCCCCTCGAGTGCGAGTACTACGCGCTCGAGGGGCATGGCGCAACTGATGCGCTCCATCGGGATCGTGCAGGAGAGACTTAACCCTCGACTTCACGTTGATGGAATCGTGGCCACCATGTTCGACCGGCGAACGCTGCACGGGCGCGAAGTGCTCGCCACGGTCGAGGAGGCGTTCGGCAACAAGCTATTCGACACCGTGGTCCGAAAGACCATTCGCTTCGCCGAGGCTCCGGTCGCAGGGGAGCCGATCTTGTCATATGCCCCGACCTCACAAGGGGCATCCGCATACAGAAGACTCGCCAAGGAGGTGATGGAGCGTGTCTCGTCGAGCCAGTTTGCCCGGAGCGGATGAGCTCTTCCGCAAGACGTCGGACCGACCCAGAGAAACACGTCCCAGCTCAGAGACAAGTAAGCAAGACGCCAAGTCGACAAAGCTACAAGTCGCCACATCGGCGTCCGAGGTGTCCGAAGCAGCCCAGCCGAAGGCGCCCAAGCACGAGGAGAAGATCACGTTCTATTGCACGCCGGATGACCTCATGTCGATAGAGCGGACCAGGCTCGAGCTGCGAGCCGACTACGGGGTCGCAGCGCGGACCGGGGCCGGATCGTAAGAGCCGCCCTCGCCTACGTGCTCGAGGACTTCACGGCGCGCGGAGAGGACTCGGTGCTGCTCAGGAAGCTGTCTGACTGAAGCGTTCTTCCGAGGAAGGGGTCGGCCGGTGCCGGCCCCTTTTCGTTTTCCAACACCACGGACATTGGGGGAGCGCGGGAACTCGCCTCGACCTCCGGATGTCGGAAAGCGTACCCTTAAGGTAAAGTGCACCGTTAGAGTTGCTTTAATCCCACTCAGCCGCGCTCAGAGTGGCGCAAGCCACGCAAACGTCGAGCCGGGCGCTGCAGATCCGGAAGGCGAAATGGGGGACTGCTCTTCAAGGACGCCTCCTGACTGGTCCGTGCATGCATCGAGATGGAGGGAGTTGCAGCGAGCTGCGGTTGGGCTTTTCGGGCGAGGTACGGTCAGGGTGGAAGAAGCTCGGAGCACCTGCCGAGCACCGCCCGTAGACACCTATAGATAAGACAACATGTCTATATAGAGATATGGAACCAAGTGGTCGAGGCGACAAGTGGACGTGTGCCTTGAGCTGCCCGACTACCTTAGGTGTTCGGTAGATACAGCTACTTGTTACTAAATCGATAAATAGATTCCTCAGGCCGCCGCCACCTAAATGGAAGTCCCGGCTCGAGAGCCTTTGGGGTTCCTCGTATCGCCGAACATGAGAGCTCGTCCGGCGGGCGGGGGAGCCTGGCCGGGGCCGGTGTGACTTGGCGCGAGGGCTGAAGATGACCCGGGCATCCGATCTCGAGCGCACGCCGGAGGTTCACTTCCAGAAGCTCGTCCGCCGACAAATCGAGGGGACCACGGCCGATGGCCGACGGCGATTCGTAACACTCAAGTAGAACTTGAGGTTAGAAGACCAGATCGAAGATGAATCTGCGAACGGCCAGGATGATCGGCTCGAGAAAGGTGAAGCCACCGAAGAAGAGGAGCCCCAGCAGAATGAAGATTCCGTACTTGTCGAGGAAGTAGATGATGTTGTGTCTCTTCGGCGGAAGGAAGATTGTCAGGAGCCGGGAGCCGTCCAGGGGCGGCAGCGGAATGAGGTTGAAGACGGCCAGAAGGACGTTGATGGAGGAAAACGAGATCCAGAAGATGGCTATCTGCCCCCTCAGCCCCGTTTGGTCGATGAACAATGTTCCTCCGCTGATGAATGGATCCGGGATCGTGAGCTTGAGCCCGATCAGGCCGACGATTGCCAGCAGCAGGTTCATCATGGGCCCCGCGAGAGCTACGAGGGCCGCTCCGAAGCGCTGGGAGCGGAGGGCCTCGGGGCGGAACGGGACAGGCTTGGCCCAGCCGAAACCCACGAGCAGAATCATCAGGGACCCGAAGGGATCCAGGTGCTTGATGGGATTGACCGTCAGTCGTCCCATGGCTCGGGGGTAACGATCGCCCTGCAGGTCGGCGGCGCACGCGTGGGCGAACTCGTGGAGCGACAACGACAGCACCAAGGAGATCGCAAGCATGAAGAAGGCCAGGGGCTCGTCGCGCAGAAGCTCCAGGGGAGAGAACATGGGCCGGTATTGTAGGCGGCCTCAGGGATGAGTGTAAGGATCGCACGAATCTAAACGTAAGGGTGAGGCTTATTCTAGAGGCGAAGAAGCGCATCTTCAGCGGAATTCAGCCCACAGGTGAGCCTCACCTGGGCAACTACATCGGTGCTGTCCGTCGCTGGGTCGACCTCCAGCACGAGTACGACTCGTTCTTCTGCCTCGTGGACCTGCATGCGATGACCCTGTCGTGGGACCCGGCAAAGCTGAGGGCGGACACGCGCAACACCGGAGCGATGCTGATCGCCTGTGGCATCGACCCGAACCGCAGCGTGCTCTTTCGTCAGTCCCAGGTCGGCCAGCACGCGGAGCTCGCATGGATCCTGAACTGCATCGCCCGGATGGGGGAGCTCAGGCGGATGGTCCAGTTCAAGGAGAAGTCGAGGGGGGACACCGAATCCGTGGGAGTGGGCTTGTTCACCTACCCCGTTTTGCAGGCGGCCGACGTTCTCCTCTACCAGGCGCACGGCGTTCCGGTCGGCGAGGATCAGCGTCAGCACATCGAGCTGATGAGAGATCTGGGGACTCGCTTCAACAAGTCGTTCGGCAGGACCTTCGTGGTCCCCGAGCCCCTCATCTCCTCCGACGGCGCTCGAATCATGGCACTCGATGACCCCACTCAGAAGATGAGCAAATCGGCGAAGCGGCCGAATTCCTCCATCTCCCTGGCTGACGCCCCTGAAGCGATCGCCAAGAAAATCCGATCGGCCGTGACCGACTCGGGTCGTGAGGTCACATCGGGCGAGGACAAGCCGGCCCTCACGAACCTGCTGACGATCTTCTCGTCGATGCAGGGCACGCCGGTCGAGGAGCTGGAGGCGACCTACAGGGAGAGTGGATACGCCACGTTCAAGCAGGCCCTGGCAGACGCGGTGGTCGAGCACCTGAGCCCCATCAAGAAGCGTTACGAGGACCTCATCGGAGACCCGGCAGAGCTCGAGCGTCTCCTCGACGCCGGGGCTCTGCGGGCCTACGAGATCGCGGAGCACACGATGGTCGACGTCAGGGAACGCGTGGGGCTCGGTCACAGGCCCTGAGCCGGATCGACTCACGATGCCGCCGAAAAGCGGGGTCTCGGCGTCACTGAGCTATAGGCTCGTTGCTGCTCTCACGGGTCCAGGGAGTCCTGGGTATCTACAAGTACATTTGTCTATAAGTCAATCAGAAGAGGCGGCCGGAGGTCATGGCGTACGAGGTCAAGCTGGAGGTGTTCGAGGGTCCGATAGACCTCCTTCTGCACCTCATCACCCGCCAGCGGGTCGACATCTACGAGGTGTCGATCTCGACGATCACCGAGGAGTACCTCGAAGCGGTGGGCTCCATCGAAGACCTCGATCTCGAATCCGCGACGGGGTTCCTGGTGGTGGCTGCCACTCTGCTCGAGCTCAAATCCGCCCGTCTGCTTCCGGCGCGGTCCCTGGACGACGCCGACGGACAACTGCTCGAGGAGCGGGACATGCTCCTCGCCCGTCTCGTGGAGCTCTCGACCCTGAGAGAGGCAGGTGCGTGGATCGCCGTGGGTCTCGAGAAAGGTGCCGTGTACATGGCCCGAACCGCAGGGCTCGAGCCGCAGTTCGTCGGGCTTGCCCCCGATCTCCTGGACGAGGATCTCGCCGGCCAACCTGGCCTCGGCGGCTGCGCTCGTGCTTGCACCCCGACCCGAGGTCCTGCTGGATACCTCGCACGTGGCTCCTATCACGGCGTCCGTGAAGGATGCCATCAGCGATATCTCCACGGTCCTCCAGCTCGGCGGTCGGGTGGCGTTCGCGGATCTGTGCGCCGCTACCCGAGACAGGATCGAGGTCGTCGTCCGCTTCCTCGCCCTGCTCGAGCTGTTCAAGGCGGGCGCAATCGAGCTCTCGCAAGACGACCGATTCGGTGAGATCCGGGCCCGGTGGACCAACGAAGTCGCAGCCGAGGATGTGGTCGAGGAGGCCGAGGAATACACGGTCGACCTGCGGGACGAGGCGGTGTCATGACGGTTCCCGAACGCAAGGTCATCGAGTCCATCCTGCTTCTTGCCGACGAGCCGGTGGCTGCCCGAGTCATCGGGGAGGTCCTGGAAAGGCCCAGCGCAGAGATCGAGGGCCTTCTGCTGGCCCTTGCCGACGACTACGAGGGCGACGACCGTGGATTCCTTCTGAGGGAGACGGCCGGCGGGTGGCGGCTCTACACGAGCCCCGAGTGCGCCCCGTGGCTGGAACGATTCGTTCTGCGGCACTCGCATTCCAGACTCACGGGGGCGGCCCTCGAGGTCCTGGCCGTTATCGCCTACAGGGGCCCGCTGTCCCGAACTCAAATCACTGAGTTGCGCGGCGTGGACTCCGACGGCGTGGTCCGAACGCTTCTCCAGAGAGGACTCATCCGTGAGTCGGGGCACGATGCCACTCCGGGAGCTCCCGTCCTGTTCGTCGTGAGCGACCAGTTTCTCGAGCGCATGGGCCTCAAGTCGGTTGACGATCTCCCGCCGCTGGTGGACTTCATGCCCAGTGCGGAGGAGGTCGGAGACATGGAGGCCAAGCTGTCCCCGAACGCATGAGCGGTCCGGAGTCCGGTCCCGAAGGGGAGCGGATCCAAAAGGTACTCGCGCGCGCCGGGTCGCGTCCCGAAGGGCCATCGAGGAGATGATCGTCAGGGGACGCATCCGCGTGAACGGCGAGCGAGTCGAGTTGGGCCGGAGGATCGACTCGTCGAAGGATGTAGTAGAGGTTGATGGTTCGCGCGTCCCTCTTTCAGCCGACCTCGTCTACTACCTGATGAACAAACCGGTGGGAGTCGTGGCTACCGCCAGCGACGAGGAGGGCCGGGAGACAGTCATCGATCTGCTCGACGATATCGACGCCCGCGTCTACCCGGTGGGGCGGCTGGATCTGGACAGCGAGGGAGCTCTGCTCCTGACCAACGACGGCGACCTGGCGCTGCGGCTGACCCACCCACGCTTCGGCGTAACCAAGACCTACGTGGCCGAGGTCGAGGGGAGTGTGAAGGACAGGACCGTCAGGCAGATAGCGCGCGGGGTCGAGCTCGAGGATGGCGTCACTGGGCCGGCGCGGACGCGCCTCGTCGAGCGTTCACCCGGAGGGACGCTCATCGAGATCTCCCTTTCCGAGGGTCGGAACCGGCAGGTCAGAAGGATGCTCGAGGCTGTCGGTCACCCCGTCAGGCGGCTCGTCAGGACGGCCATCGGCCCGCTTATGCTGGGCCGGCTGAAGCCCGCGACCTATCGAAGGCTGAAGCCCGAAGAGGTAAGAGAACTGTATCGAGCCGGTGGATTGTGAATGAATCGCCTTGTCGACAAGTAGTTTAGTTAATTAGGGACCACAAACGTCTGACCAGCTGATGCAGGATCAACGAGGACCTCAAGGACAGCACATAAGTGGATTTGTTGACATACCGATTCGACGACGAGGAGACAAGTGGCTGACCCACGTCTTCGAGCGCTCAGGGGCGCGACCACAGCACGGGGCGACGAGGCATCGTCGATCGTGGGTGCAACCGAACGTCTCCTGGCCGAGATGATCGACCGCAACGACATCGATCACGAGGATCTCGTAAGCATGATCTTCACGACCACATCGGACCTCTCGGCCGAGTTCCCCGCGGCAGCGGCCCGGGCTCTCGGTCTGTCGAAGGTTCCACTGCTGTGCGCAGCGAGATAGAGGTGCCGGGGGCGGTGCCGAGGTGTATCCGGGTTCTTATGCATCTCTACACAACCAAGCCCAGCGGCGATCTGAGGCATGTCTATCTGGAAGGGGCCGAGGAGCTCAGGACCGATCTTCTTTGAATGAGCAACGCTCTAGTAGAGAGTTACAGTTGGTCGGAGATGTACGACGTGTTGGAATCGTCGGTCTCGGATTGATCGGAGGGTCGATCGGTCTCGCACTCAGGAAACGGACAGCCGTCGACTCGGTTGTGGGCTTCGACGTGGACCCTCGTGCGGTCGCCGGCGCGCTCGAGTGCGGCGCGGTCGGCGCGGGTGCCGAGTCCCTCGAGGACGCCGCTGCCGGGGTGGACCTGATAGTGGTCGCCACGCCCGTCGATCTCATCCCCGGGGTGCTCGAGCGGATCTCGTCGTACGTGGGGCCCGATGCGATCGTGACGGATGCGGGCAGCGTCAAGACGGAGGTGGTTGCCGCTGGGGAGGAGAGCCTGGGGTCCGCCTTCGTCGGCGGCCACCCGATGTCGGGGTCAGAGCGACACGGGATCGACGCCGCCAACGAGGATCTGTTCGAGGACGCGTGGTGGATAGTGACTCCGACCACAGCTACCGCCTCGAAGACCTACTCGACAGTGTCTTCGATGGTGTCCGCCCTGGGGGCACGACCGGTCGCCCTTGATCCCGCAACCCACGACGCCCTGGTCGCCCGGCTCAGCCATCTTCCCCAACTGACCGCGAGCGCGCTGGTCGATGTTGCTTTGGCGGCGGGTGATCGCGAGGCGCTGCTCGGCCTCGCAGGGGGAGGCTTCAGGGACGTGACCCGTATAGCCGCGAGCAATCCCGATCTCTGGGTGGCCATCATCCGCTCGAACCATCAAGCTGTACTCGAGAGTCTGGCCGGCTTCGGAAAACGTCTCGAAGCTGTGACGTCGATGATCTCGATGCAGCACTGGGACGAACTGCGGTCGTGGCTCGATCGCTCTCGCAGGGCTCGTTTGGACGTCTTCACCAAACCGGACTTCGGGGGTGAGCCCGTAGGCCTTACCCTGATGATTCCGGATCGCCCAGGGGTACTCGCCGAGGTGACGACCGCGGCGGGACAACTGGGAGCAAACATCGAGGACCTGCGTATCGTCCATTCGACCGAGGGAGGTCAGGGGCGGTTGGAGCTCATCGTGACCGGGCCCGAACGCGCGGAGTCCCTGGTAGGCGCCCTGATGGGCCTTGGCTACCGGGTCGAGAGAACCGAAGTAGATATCTAGAGAATTGCTCGTCCGAAGGGCGAGGTTCCGAGCCTCTCGCCTCGGCGAGGCGCAGCGGAGCTTCGCAGAAGCCTAGAGAAAGCTATGAATAAACAAGTAGACAACGAGCCATGTCGATAAGACGACTGTGGCGTTCCACCCCAGCCTCCGCACCCTTGCGCGGGACCATGGCCATGCCCGGCGACAAGTCCATCACCCACAGGGCACTGATGATCTCGAGCATCGCCGACGGACGATCGGTAGTGGCCAACGCCAACCTGGGGGAGGACTGCCGCGCGACCGCGGACGTCCTCGGCCTGCTCGGGACGGCTATCACGGTCGATCAGAATAACTATGAAGTTGAAGTCGAGGGTAAGGGGCTCGAAGGACTGACGGAACCGGAAGTCATCCTGGACGCGCGGAACTCGGGAACGACGATGCGCACGATCCTCGGCCTCTGCGCGGGAGTCGAGGGGCTCTCGGTGGTGACCGGAGACGCCAGCCTCGTCAACCGGCCCATGCTGAGGGTGGTGGCTCCGCTGAGGCAGATGGGGGCAGTGATAGACGGCCGGCAGTTCGGAGACCGGGCCCCGCTCTGTGTCAGAGGTGGGGATCTGGCGGGCATCGACCTCGAGCTCCAGGTGGCCAGCGCGCAGGTCAAAACCGCGGTCTTGCTCGCAGGCCTCGGCGCGAGCGGCCCCACAAGCCTGGTCGAGCCGGGCTCGAGTCGGGATCACACCGAGCGGATGCTCGCGGCCGCGGGAGCAAAGATTCACTTCGGACGCGGCCGGGTCGAGTTGGAACCGGGTGACGGGCTTTCGGCGACTGTCTGGGAAGTGCCAGGAGACATCTCGTCGGCCGCGTTCCTGCTGGCGGCGGCTGCAATAGTCGATGGCTCTGACCTCACGATCACCAACCTGGGACTGAACCCGACCCGTGCGGGATTACTTGACGTGATGTCCAGAATGGGCGCGGCCATCGAGGTCAATGTTGTCGGCGAACGTTTCGGCGAGCCATTCGGAGACGTGAGGGTCCGAAGCTCGGAGCTCGCAGGAACGACCATCGAGGGCAGCGAGATACCCACGCTGATCGACGAGCTGCCGCTTGTGGCGGTGCTCGCTTCCTGTGCGGAGGGGACCACTGTAATTCGCAACGCCGAGGAGCTGCGTGTAAAGGAGTCGGATCGAATCGACGTCATGAGCAAAGGGCTGAACAAGCTCGGAGTCGACTGCCAGCCACAACCTGACGGGATGCGGATTCACGGACCTTCGGAATTGCACGGCGCCGAGGTGGACTCGCGGGGGATCATCGGGCAGCGATGTCCTTCGCCGTGGCGGGATTGCGCACGGAGGAACCGGTAGTGGTTAAGGGGTGGAGCAGCGTCGCGACCTCGTTCCCGGAGTTTCTCGACCTCCTCGGACGGGCTCAGGGCAGGTACGGGTGAGTGTCGTCGCGATCGACGGCCCTGCTGGGGCGGGGAAGAGCACCGTAGCGTGTGCCGTCGCGCACCGCCTCGGTTTCGAGTTTCTCGATACGGGAGCCATGTACCGGGCGATCGCCCTGGCCGCGCTCGAGAAGGGAATCGACCTCGAGGACGACGCCGCTCTGACAGCGCTCGTTGACGAGGTCGATATCGACCTGCGGGGCGATGTGGTCACGTTGAACGGACGGGACGTTTCGAAGGTCATTCGGGGGCCGGATGTCACCGCGGCCGTGTCGAGAGTCGCAGCCGTGGAGGGCGTCCGCCGCGCGATGGCGGCGATGCAGCGCGCCCGGGCCAATGCCGGAAACGTTGTTATAGAAGGCCGAGACATCGGCTCCGCGGTAGTTCCTGCCGCCGACATAAAGATCTTTCTGACAGCTTCTAAAGAAGTGCGAGCGTTGCGCCGCGCGCGTCAACTCGGGTTGGCTACAGACGAGAGTTCGCTGCAGGAGCTGGCGCGAACCATCGAGGATCGAGACCGCGCGGACGCCGAACGCAAAGCATCGCCGTTCGTGAAGGCGAACGATGCGGTAGTGGTCGATTCCACCGGAAAGGACATCGACACGATCGTGGACGAGATAGCGAAGGCGGCCCGGCGCGTGATCGATGAACGCTGATACAGGCCTCGGGATTCCGGTCGTTGCGATCGTCGGCCGGCCCAACGTTGGCAAGTCGTCGCTCGTGAACCGCATTCTCGGAAGACGTGAGGCGATCGTCGAGGAAATGCCGGGCGTCACCCGGGACCGGAAGCACTTTGCGACCGAATGGAACGGCCGTCTGTTCGAGGTCGTCGACACTGGGGGCCTCGAGCCCGGAGCCGAGGGGCTGGAGGCGCGCGTGGCAGAGCAAGCCCAGGTCGCTATCGAAGCGGCGGACGCGATCGTTCTAGTGGTGGACGCATCCGTGGGACCGAACGAGGACGATCTGATAGTCGCCGACCTCCTTCGAAAATCGAAAAAGCCGGTTGTGGTGGCGGCGAACAAAGTGGACGATCCCGCCGACGAGCCGCTCGCCGCGGCTTTCTTTCGGTTGGGTCTGGGCGAGCCGCAACCCCTTTCGGCGCTCCATGGGCGAGGATCGGGGGACTTCCTCCAGACCCTCGTGTCCGCCCTTCCCGAGGTGACACCGGAGCAGCGACGACTCGTGGGGCGCCGTCGCGATCGTCGGCCGCCCGAACGTCGGGAAGTCCTCGATTCTCAATGCTCTGACCGGCGAGGAGCGATCCCTCGTCGACTCAACGCCGGGGACTACCAGAGATCCGGTCGACGCCCACATCGAGCTGTCCGATGGGCGGCCACTCCGGATAGTGGATACCGCGGGGATGCGCCGGCAGGTCCAGATCAAGGATCCGATCGAGTACTTCAGCCTGCTCCGGGCGCGCCGGACGCTTGCCCGGGTCGATGTCGCCTTGCTGGTGATCGATGTGGGCGAGGGTGTGACAACCCATGATCAGCACCTCGCGCAGGAGATCGTCGAGCACGGGCGAGCCTGCGTCATCGCGCTGAACAAGTGGGACAAGATGCCCGTGGAGGAAACGGATCGCAAGAGGGTCGAGGACGCCATTGTGCAGAAGCTCCGCTTCGTGCCCTGGGCGACATTCGTTCGAACCAACGCACTCACGGGGAGGGGAGTTGACAAACTGGGCCCGAAGCTGGCGGAGGCCATCGAGTCCCATCGTCGGAGGCTTCCCACTGCGGTTGTGAATCGCATGGTGCGCGAGGCGCAAGAGCAGCAACCGCATCCTCGGACTGGAGGCCACGCCATCCGCATTCTCTATGCGGTTCAGGCTGAGTCCTCTCCTCCAACGATCGTGGTGTTCTGCAACCGGCGACTGGACACGGGCTACCGGCGCTACCTCGAGCACCGGCTCAGGGAGTCGGGTTCCTGGCCGGGAAGCCCACTGCGAATAGAGGTCCGAGTCAAGTCTAGACGTGAGCGTAAAGGTTAGGGTAGTCTCGAAACTCTTGAGCCAGGATCGAGCAGCAGCGATGAGCCGGCCACGAAGGTCGCGGGAGCAACAAGCGGAGCCCATCTCGCGCAACCAGGTGGCCGGAGTCAAGGCGGGCTTCTCGCCGGGTCAACGGATCAGCTCTGACCAGAGATCGGCCGTGAGTTGACGGCCGCGACGTCGAGGCCGTGGAAACAGGAGTCATAGGGGACGAGGTCGGTCTAACGACGACCCGCTCAGTGACACCGCCGGGGGTTTGGGACGGGTCGGTTCGACTTCCTGGTGACCACTAGTCCACAAGGCGATTAATCACTGTGTCTATTTATAGACATGTGCCCAGGCCGTGCCCCCAAAGCCCACGGGTATGATTGCGCATTCGGGACGTGGCGCAGCTTGGTTAGCGCACTGGTCTGGGGGACCAGGGGTCGCCGGTTCAAATCCGGCCGTCCCGACTCCGAAGCGAGAGACCGGCACCGGACCGGCACAGGATCATCGATAGACGGGTGCGGGAGGGCCGTGGTGACCAATCGAGTTCTCACGGTTCCGAACGTCCTCTCGGCGATTCGGCTCGCGACGGTTCCGGTCTTCCTGTACCTGTTCGTGACGGGCCGCGAGGAGGCCGCGGTGATCCTTTACGGAGCCGGCGCTTGGACCGACTTCTTCGACGGGTACATCGCCCGCCGCTGGGGCCAGGAATCCGAGCTGGGCAGGCTCCTCGACCCTCTCGCCGACAGGATCTTCATTGTGGCGCTCGCACTCGCTCTGGTGGCAGTCGGCGCACTGCCATGGTGGCTGACGGCGGCCATCGTCGCCCGCGACGTCCTGCTCCTGAGCCTCTGGCCGCTATTCGAGCGCCGCGGGGTAGGCCGCATCCGGGTGAACTTCACCGGCAAGACCGCCACCGCCTCGCTCCTGTTCGGACTCACGTGTCTCGCCCTCTCCGAGACGGATTTCGTGTGGGCATCGTTCTCGGCTGGGGTCGGAACGGTGTTCGTGGTGATTGGAGCGATTCTGTATTACGTCTCTGCAGGGATGTACGCGCGGGACGCTTATTCGAGAATCACGGCATCATCGCAACAGCCCGCCTCGAACGAAAGGAAAGCTTGAGCCCGGCGGAAACACCGGCCGGGGACTACGCTGGCCCGCTGACGCCGGCGTTCAACGCTGTTTATGAGTGTGCTTGACGACATATCGACATATTGATTCGAGCGGGGAAAGGGGAATGTGGTGGCAGAGCTGCCGGAGGACAGGCAGTACACGGCCGAGCACGAGTGGGCCAAAGACGATGGGGGCCGCATAGTGGTAGGGATCACCTACTACGCGCAGGATCAGTTGGGGGACGTGGTGTTCGTCGGTCTGCCGGAGCCCGGTTCCGAGGTCACCGCCGGCGAACCGTTAGGGGAGGTCGAGTCGACCAAGTCGGTCTCCGACGTCTACAGCCCCGTCACGGGCCGAGTCGCCGAGAAGAACCTCGAGGTCGAGCAGAACCCTGAGTTGATCAACTCCGATCCATACGGCAAGGGGTGGCTGGTGGTGATCGAGCCGGCAGACGGCGGACTGGGTGAGCTTCTCGACGCGGATGCCTACAGGAAACTGACCGAGTAGCGGCCTCTGCCGCTTTCCTGGGGGAGCGCGGCTTGACTAACCCTAAAGTAGCGGTATAGGTTCCGGCCATGTACTGCACGAACTGCGGCCACAAGAATCCGGAGGGAGCGAACTTCTGCTCGTCCTGCGGCGCGCCGTTGCAGGAAGCCAAGAACTCGGACACAACCATCACCTTCATGCCCGGTGAGCTGGAGGCGGATCTGGACGAAGAGGTTCACATATCGCCGGACGAACTAGAGGGTGGACGCGGGGTGCTGATCGTGAAACGCGGTCCCAACGCCGGGAGCAAGTTCTTCATCGACTCCGACACGACTTCGATCGGCCGCCACCCGGAGAGCGAGATCTTCCTGGACGACATCACGGTTTCGAGGCGGCACGCCGAGATCCGCAGGGAGCGCGAGTCGTTCTCTCTGCACGATGTCGGAAGCCTCAACGGGACCTATAGCAACCGCGAGCGAGTTGAGTCGACCGATCTGCGCTCGGGGGACGAGGTCCAGATCGGAAAGTTCAAGCTCGTGTTCCTCACGGGGGGAGGGTAGGGCGATGCCGCTGTCGAGGTCACGCGATTACCTGAGCATCGGTGAGGTGCTGGAGGCCATCAAGGTCGATTTCCCCGATGTCAGCATCTCGAAGATCAGGTTTCTCGAATCCGAGGGTCTGATCAACCCGGAGCGGACGGGCTCAGGCTATCGGAAGTTCTACGACCCCGACGTCGCCCGCCTCCGCTACATCCTCTCGCTGCAGAAGGATCATTTCTTGCCGTTGAGGGTCATTCGCGAGCGGCTTGCCGAGGCCGACGCAACCGGAACCATCCCCGACATCGAATCCGCGGGCCTGTCGGCCGCCGCGCGGGCCGATGCCAATGGCTCAACCAAGGGCTCCACGAAGGGCTCATCCAAGGCTCCCTCCAAGATCAACACCGACGTTCAGCTCGACCGCAGCGGGCTGGCCAAGGCCGCGGGACTCTCGAGCGATGAGCTGCAAGGCCTCGAGGACTTCGGGCTGATCGTCGCCGGGGACTTCTACGATGGGAACGACCTCGCCGTGGCTAAGGCCGCCAGACGATTGCTCGACTACGGACTCGAGCCGCGCCACCTGCGCATGTACCGCCAGTGGGCCGAGCGCGAGGCGTCTTTCTTCGAGCAGATCGTGGCGCCCATGGCCCGTCGCAAGGACCCGTCGAGCCAGTTGAAGGCTGCCCAGTCGTCCCAGGATCTCATTGGTCTCTCCAGGGAGATCAGAGATGCCATGCTGAGGACCAGCATGAGAGAGCTCTTCTAACCCCTCCTGGCTCCAAGTAGGTTTGTCGATTTGTCGATTTGTCGCTCATCTATCGCGGTTCTCCTGTTTGCAATCGTCCTGGCCGCGCCTCCTGAGCCCCCGAGCACGGCGCTGGGAGCGCATACCCAGGCGATCTCCCGCGCCGCTCCGCGGCCACCCACCGTGGGCTGCGAGGCGTGCCTGGTGGTTGCCGACACCGGCGACGTTCTCTTCAAGCGCAACGCCCACGCCGAGCTTCCCAACGCAAGCACGACCAAGATGATGACGGCCCTGCTGACGGTTCGAGCGGAGGTTGGCGGCGACGTCCGGATCTCTGAGGCGGCCGCGAGCGTGGGCGGGGGAGGGCTGGATCTGAAGCCGGGGGAGCTGTGGTCGGTGGAGTCACTTCTGACCGCGTTGCTTCTCTCCTCGTCGAACGACGCGGCCACGGCCCTCGCCGAGCACGTCTCTGGCTCGGAGAAGGACTTCGTCGCAGCAATGAACGCCGAGGCGCGCCAGATGAAGCTCAGGCACACGGCCTTCGTTACCGCCCACGGGCTCGACGTCGAGGGTCATTATTCCTCGGCCTCCGACCTGGCTGTCATCGCGCAGGAGCTTCTAGAGCAACCGACGTTGAGGAGCATCGTAGGTCGTTCCGAGGCAAGGATCGACGGCCCGGATGGAACCGTCACACTGGAAAACAGTAATCTTCTACTTGAGAGTTACCAAGGAGCGGTCGGGATCAAGACGGGCTATACGCAGGGAGCTGGCAATGCACTGGTCTCGGCGGCGGTTCGAGCCGACCGGACGATCATCGGAGTCGTCCTGCGCTCGGCCGATTCGTTCGCCGACAGCCGCGCGTTGCTCGACTACGGTTTCGCTAAGCTCAGGCGGACCGTGCTGCTGAAGCGAGGAACCGAGGTCGGTACCGTCGTCCTGGACCCGGCGGGGTCTATTCGAGCCAGCGCCGCGGCACTGTCCGCGGACTGGAGGCGGCCGACACTATCGAGGTGTCCTTCGCGCCTGCACGCACCTACGATCTTCCCCTCGAACCCACCGACGTCGTTGGGGCAATCGTCGTGAGATCCGACGGACGCGTTGTCGACCAAGTCCCCGCGGTGACACAAGAAGCCATCGACGAGCCGCAAACCACGTGGGTGACCGATGGACTTGCTACCGTCCTGTCATGGGGACAGTTGATCGACGACCTGACGGAGTAATCGGGGGTGGTTTCGCCTCGAACCTCCCCGCAGAGCTGCTTATCGATCGCCGGGCCATAGCGCGCCGCATCGACGAACTCGGTACCGAGCTCTCCGAGCTCTTCGGTACCGGCCAACCGCCGGTACTGGTGGGGATCCTGAAGGGGTCGGCGATGTTTCTTGCGGACCTCATGAGAGCCATGGATATCGACGTCGTGGTCGACTTCATGTCCATATCCTCCTATTCACAGTCCGGCGTCGTGCGCATCGTCAAGGACCTGGACGAGGATGTTCGGGGCCGCGATCTCGTAATCGTCGAGGACATCGTGGATACGGGCCTTTCGCTGAATTACCTGCGCAAGACGCTGTCGCAACGCGAACCGTCATCGCTGCGAGCAGCGACCCTTTTGGATAAGACTGCTCGAAGGATCATCCCCGTCCCCCTAGAGTTCAGCGCGTTCGAGATTCCCGACGCTTTCGTCGTTGGCTATGGGCTCGATTTTCAGGGCCTGTACCGGAACGTGCCGGACATCCTGGCGGTGAGGGATCTTGCTCGGCTTGCCAACGATCCACGCCTGATGGTGCCTCAATTCTTCGGTTTGAAAAATGGGTGACGGTGATAGTTTCGGACACATGATCGAGCTATCGCTCGTCGGAGTACGGGTCGAGCTTCCGTCGAACCAACCGATCGTGCTGTTGAAGGAGGTCGACGGAGAGCGTTACCTGCCTATCTGGATAGGTGCGGTTGAGGCAACGGCGATCGCCTTCGCCCTCCAGGGAATCCAGACCCCGCGACCCATGACGCACGACCTGTTGCGCGACATCCTCAACACCACCAACACCGCGGTCGAGCGCATCGTCATCAACGATCTCGTCGAGCAGACCTTCTTTGCCACGATCAGAATGGCAGCCAACGGCGGGAACTCCGAGGTGTCGTCGCGACCGAGCGACGCGATTGCTCTAGCGGTGAGGATCAATGCCCCCATCTTCGCCTCCGAGGAGGTTCTGGATCAGGCCGGCATCGAGCTGAAGGACGAAGAGGAGTCCGAGGTCGAGAAGTTCAGAGAGTTTCTGGATCAGGTACAGCCAGAGGACTTCGCGAGCGACACGTAGATCGCCTTCAACCCTTCTAGTAGACCTCTTGCACGCTAACGCGCGCCCTGACCTTGACGCTTCCGCGAACTCTGTAGTCCACAATGAAGGTTGTCGTTGACATGCCGCGCGTGGGAGGATACGGTTCCACTCACGTAACTACCAAGTTGTACTTCAATGGGGAACAACGAGTAGTCCGGGAGGCAGGCATGACAGAGATGGGATATGGGGGCCCGCAGGCGACCAAGATCGTCGGCATCACGTATCGCCAACTCGACTACTGGACCCGGACGGGCCTCGTCCTGCCGTCAATCAAGTCGGCCGAGGGATCAGGGACCCAGCGCGTCTACTCGTTCAACGACTTGCTCCAGCTAAAAGTCATCAAAGAGCTAATCGACGCGGGAGCGAGCCTCCAGAAGGTTCGACAGTCAATCGAGTACGTACGCGAGAACATCGAAGGCGACTGGTCCAAGGTGACAATCGCCACCGACGGGGATCGCGTCTACGCGTGCACTTCGGATGCGGAGGTTCTCGACCTTCTTCGCTCGGGTCAGGGAGTACTCGGATCACTCGTGTCGGTCGAGAAGGTCAAGGAGCAGCTCGACGGAACTTTGGCTGAACTCCGACCCACCGCCGAGGAACTGGCTTACAGTTCTCCTGGGCATGAGGAAGAGCTGCGAGCCAAGGAGGGCTAGCCATCCCAGAGGAACGGGCGCCGGTTGACTCCGACCCCTCTTCACTCCTAGCCCACAAGCAGGTGCGATTCGCTCATAACAGTGAGCGGCAATTCGCTAAGCTTCTCGACTTCTACATGATCGAGTGGCGCTACGAGCCCACTACGTTCGACATCGAATGGGACCGGCAGGGGAACGCGACCCAACGCTTCTCCCCGGATTTCTATCTTCCCGAGTTCGATCTCTACATAGAGATCACGACTCTCAACCAGAAGCTAGTGACCAAGAAGAACCGCAAGGTGAGGCGGCTGACCTCGTTGTATCCGGACGTCCGCTGCCGAATCTTGTACCAGCGTGACTACCTGAACCTCTTGATCAAGTACGGATTGGAGGAGCCGTCCCAAGGGTCGTCGCTGACCAAGCTGGATGGGGATCTCGATCTCTCGGCGGAACGGCGCTCGTTCGGTTCCGCCTTGGCGGGTTGAGGAGTGACGGCAGAGCGGAAAACGCATCTTCTCGGGGCCCATAAACGCCTGGGAGCCCGGATCGTTGAGTTCGGCGGGTGGGAAATGCCGCTTCAGTACTCGGGGGTCGTGGCCGAGCACAACGCGGTAAGGGAGAACGTGGGCGTGTTCGACGTCAGCCATCTCGGCAAGCTGCGCGTGACCTCCGAGTCGGGCACCGCCGCGCTCCAACGAGCCGTGACTGCCGACATCGAGGCCCTTGAGCCTGGCCAGGCGAGTTACGCGCTGGTCCTGACGGACGATGCCGGCACCGTCGACGACATCTTCATCTACAGGGTGGCGGCCCACGAGTGGCTCGTGGTCCCGAATGCAGCGAACGTCGGCGATGTAGCAGGCATGATCGAAGCCTCGGGGAGCGAAGTCGTCGACGAGTGGGATCGCTGGGCGATCCTTGCCATTCAGGGCCCCCGTTCCTTCGAGCTTTTCGACAAGGTCTGGCCCGAGGGCGGAGCCACGGAGCTCAAGCTGCACCGCTTCACAACCATCGACGTCCTGGGCGAAGAGGGGATGGTCGCCCGCACCGGCTACACCGGTGAGCGTGGCTTCGAGCTTTACGCCCCGGCAGCCGTCGCCGAACGGGCCTTCGAGCGGCTGCTGGACGCCGGAGCGGTCCCCGTCGGACTCGGCGCGCGCGACACCCTGCGGCTCGAGATGGGCTACGCACTGTACGGCCACGAGCTGACGCGCACCATCAATCCTCTAGAGGCGTCACTCGGATGGGCGGTGAAGTGGGACGCTGACTTCCGGGGGAGGGATGCTCTCAGAGCGGTGAAAGAGACGGGCGCAGCTAGGAAACTGTTTGGGATCGCGTGCACGGGCCGGGGAGTCCCACGCCAGGGCTATACGGTCTTCGCCGGCGACCAACCCATCGGCGAGCTCACGAGCGGAAACTACTCGCCGACGCTCGACACTGGAATCGGCCTGGCCCTCGGGCCTCGCGCGCTGACGCCCGAGATCGGGCAGAGCGTGGCCATCGAAGCGCGCGGTCGCAGGATCGAGGGCGCTATCGTTAAGCCGCCTTTCATCAAGAGGACCTAAACAACACAAAGGCAACACGTCAACAGGTAGAGAAGTCGACAAATCTACTGGGGGATTCTTGGATTTCGCGCCGCACACTCCCGACGACGACCTGGCGATGCTGGACACCGTCGGGCTCGAGGCTCTGGACGACCTCTTCGAGGCGATCGACTCCTCACTACAGCTGACTCGCCCGCTCGCTGTGCCCGAGGCACTCGACGAGGTCGAGCTGCTCGATCACATGGCCGCTCTCGCGGGGCGTTCGCGGGGATCCGGCGAGTTGACCTGTTTCGCGGGAGGGGGCAGCTACGACCATCACCTACCGCCGGTCGTCAAGGCGCTCGCGGGACGTGCGGAGTTCGCGACCTCCTACACTCCGTATCAGCCCGAGCTCAGCCAGGGAGTTCTCCAGGCAATTTACGAGTTCCAGACCCTCGTGTGCGAGCTGTACGGGATGGAGGTGGCAAACGCGTCTCTCTACGACGGGGCCAACGCGCTGGTCGAGGCGATAACTCTGTCGATGAGGACGACAAAGCGCTCGAAGGTTCTCGTAGGAGCGACAGTCCACCCCCACTATGTCCAGGTGCTCCGGACCTACACCTCAGGTTTAGACCTAGACATAGAGGTGGTGCCGTTCAATGAGGACGGCGTCGTCGACTGGTCCACGGTTGATGCCACCAATGCGGCTGCGGTCGCGTGTGCCTATCCGAACTTCTTCGGGCGCCTCGAGGATCTGGACGTGGCCTCGGCCGCGGCCCACGCGGCGGGCGCGCTGTCGATCGCAGTGACCGATCCGACCGCGATGGGCGTGCTGGAATCTCCCGGTTCATTGGGTGCCGATGTCGCGGTTGGGGAGGGCCAGGGACTCGGCAACCCGAAGTCGTACGGCGGACCGTACGTGGGGTTGTTCGCCACCAAGCTCGACCACGTGCGACAGGTTCCGGGACGCATCGCCGGCGAGACCGTCGACGCGGATGGACGGCGCGCCTACGTCCTCACGCTGCAGGCCAGAGAGCAGCACATCCGACGGGCGAAGGCCACGTCGAACGTGTGCACCAACCAGACGCTGATGGCCATATTTGCGTCCGTCTATCTTGGGTGGCTCGGTCCCCAGGGCTTGCGGCAACTGGGAGAGGTGTGCCTCCGTCGTACCGCGTTCGCGGCCCAACGACTGTCCGAGATTCCGGGCTGCGAAATCGTCTTCAAGGGCCCCCACTTCAAAGAGCTCGTCCTGCGAACCCCCGTCGAGGCAAGGGCGCTGGAACGAGCGGTCGCCGAGCGCGGCTACCTCGCGGGGCCGAGTCTCGGACGCTGGTGGCCCGAGCTCGGCAACTGCCTGTTGCTGGCGGTGACGGAGCGGCGCACCGAGCAAGACATCGTGGGGCTCGCCGAAGCGATCGAGAAGGAGCTCGCCGGATGACTCAGGCGCAGGGGTCCCTCGAGCAGTCGGCCGGCACGCGCAACGGCAACGGGTTCCCGCTCGTCTTCGAGCTGTCACGCAAGGGCCGGCGGGCATGGTCGTTGCCCGAGGTCAAGATCGATGCTCCCGGTCTCGACGAGCTGGTTCCCGAGAAGTTCCGCCGAACGGAGGCTCCGGCATTGCCGGAGATCAGCGAGCGCGACCTCGTGCGTCATTACACGCGTCTTAGCCAGCGAAACTGGGCGATAGACGTCGGCGCCTACCCTCTGGGCTCGTGCTCGATGAAGTACAACCCGAAGGTCGCGGAGGAAGTGGCTGCCCTGCCCGGTTTCGCCGGACTCCATCCACTAGCCGACGACGACCTGGTGCAGGGCGCACTCGAGCTACTCGGGACGCTGCAGGAGGCGCTCTGCGAAGCGACCGGGATGGACGCAATCACCATGCAGCCCGCGGCCGGAGCGCAGGGTGAGCTGACCGGCCTGTTGATCATGCGCGCGTTCCACGAGGCGAATGGCGACGCGAGAAGGCGGGTCGTGATTCCCGACTCGGCCCACGGCACGAACCCGGCGAGCGTGTCTCTTGCCGGCTACGAGGCCGTCGAGGTTCGCTCCGACGATCGCGGCCTCGTGGACGTCGATGCCCTGCTCGAAGTGCTCGACGAGAACGTCGCGGGTCTCATGCTCACGAATCCCAACACGCTGGGCCTTTTCGAGCGCGACATCGTGCGGATCGCCAAGGCGGTGCACGAGGTGGGCGGTCTCCTGTACTACGACGGGGCCAACTTCAACTCGATCGTCGGGGTCGTCCGTCCGGGAGACATGGGTTTCGACATCGTGCACCTGAACCTGCACAAGACCTTCGCCACCCCGCATGGTGGTGGGGGACCGGGGTCGGGCCCTCTGGCAGTTGCCGGCAGGCTGGCCCGATTTCTCCCCGCTCCCGTGCTCGTCTTCGACCCGGGTGCCGAAAGGTGGGGGTGGGACCACGACAGGCCGGACTCCATCGGGCGCATTCACAGCTTCCACGGCAACTTCGGCATCAACGTGAGAGCGTATGCGTACCTGCGTTCGCTCGGCCCCGAGGGTCTTCGAAGAGTCGCCGAGCGGGCCGTCCTAAACGCAAATTACTTGCGCACTCTCGTCGCGGACTCGTTCCCTACTGCTTACCCTGGGATCTGCATGCACGAGTTCGTTGCGAGCGCGAAGCCTCTCAAGAAGCACGGTGTCCGGGCCATGGACGTCGCGAAGAGGCTCATTGATTTCGGATACCACCCTCCGACTGTGTACTTCCCGCTCGTGGTCGAGGAAGCCTTGATGGTCGAACCGACCGAGACGGAATCGAAGGAGACGATTGACGGCCTCGCCGATGCCCTGAACCAGATTGCCATGGAGGCCGAAGAGAATCCCGAATTGCTACACGACGCGCCGGTGACAACACCGGTACGGCGGCCGGACGAGGCGCGCGCGGCCCGTCAACTTACAGTCCGGTGGACGGCGGACTAGAGAAAACTTGCGCCCGAACCGTCGAAACACTGCTGGCTGACCAGGGCCCTCGTAGGGCTCTCCCCGGGACCACGTCGAGGTCCAATGTGTGGCTCGAGGCGCTCAAGCTTGTCGCTTTCACTCGCGTGCTCTTCCTGGGAGTTGCCTATCTCGCGACTTCATTTCTGGCGTCTACGGATGGCTCCTCGGATACGGGCCTCCTCGAAATGTGGACACGCTGGGACGCGCGCCACTTTCTCGAGGTCGCGGAGTTCGGCTACACGGATGCGAGCACCGATCCACATGCGACCGCTTTCTTTCCCCTATGGCCGCTGCTGATTCGTGGCCTATCGGCCACGGGGATCACGCCGGCCCTCGCAGCGATGCTGCTCGCAACGGCCGCGAGCGTGGTGGCGATCGCCTACCTATACCGGTTGGCCGAGGAGGAGCTCGGACGCGGGGCGGGCTCGGCCGGACCGCGCGGCGGCCCAGGAACCAAACGGGGCGGGCTCGGCCGGGCCGCAGGAACCAAACGGGGCGGGCAGGCGAGCGTCGCTCTACCTGTTGTTCTTTCCCACCGCCGTGTTCCTTGTGGCTCCCTACAGCGAATCCCTGTTTCTAGCGGGAGCGATTCCCGCGTTCTATTACGCCCGTCGCAAGCACTGGATCACCTCCGGGATGTTCGCGGCCGTCGCCATGGGCGCCCGAGCCGCAGGGATTTTTCTGTTGTTCGGGCTGCTTTTGGAGTTCGTGCGCCAGCGCGACTTCAGTGGAACCAGTCTCAGACGGGCATTCATGGCCGCAGTCATCGCGCTCCTGCCTCTCCTAGCGTTTGCCGGATACCTCTGGCAAGTGAAAGGAGATCCTCTTTACTTCTTCACGGACCAGCGGTTGGGCTGGGGCAGGGAGTTCTCCGGACCGTTGGAGGCGTTGCGCGCAACGTGGGACGCAACCCGAGTCGACGCTGGTGAAGGAGCCTTCACGAACTTCGTCATTGGATGGCGCGTCGAGATTGCTGCGGTTGCTCTCGGGATCCTTGCGGTCCTGTGGGCGATACTCAAACGAGAGTGGGGATACGCCGGATACATGGGGGTGCTACTCGCTTTCCTCGTAACCAGCACCTTTTACCTGAGCGTTCCTCGAATGCTGCTCTCGATGTTTCCGATCGTGTTGTTCGTGGCCGAGTGGACGGGACGAGAGACAAGACGACACGAGACGGTTTTGCTCGTTTTCGCGGCAATCGCAATCCTGGGGGTGGTGGCGTTCACTCGTCAGGCTTGGTTTTATTGACGCTCTGATATTGGCATCGTCCGCGAGCAGGTCCATGGGGTTTGGGTAAGGCGGCCGTGCAACATGACTAAGGGGTGAACTCGCGTGACAGTGCGGAAACCATTCAGATTGTGGATGCCAATCCTGATCCTGGTGATGGCGCTGATTGCGGGTGCCGTCGTGTGGTCCTTGCCGACGATCGGTGGGACTGAAAACGAGCCAGCCGAGCAAGCTTGCGATGTCACAGACGTAGACAGAGAGGTCACGCTGTTCGCGGAGAACATCGGCAAGTCGCGTGTCGGCTACGGACTGCAGAGAGGCCAGGCTTCGATTCCCGGTCCGACAGTGGAGATGACCGAAGGGGAGTGCGTCGCCGTCACTCTCAAGAATCGGTCCGATAGGAAGGCCTCCCTTCACGCGCACGGGGTCGACTACACGACGAGGAGCGACGGAACCAGGCTGACCCGAAGCTGTATCGGGCCCGGGAAGGACCGCACCTACGTGTGGCAGGCGCACACCGAGTCACTGAGAACCGACGGGTCCGTCGAACCCGGATCGGCGGGTTACTGGCACTACCATGACCACTGCCGCATGGGCGATCACGGGACCAGGGGCATCTATGCCGGGATGTTCGGCGCGCTTATCGTGCGCGCCCCCGACGATCCCGTTCCCGATGTGGACCCGTGCGTGCTTGTCATGATCGGAACGACCTTCGCGTTCAAGCGCGCTCCTAACACCCCGCTGTGCGAAGCGAACCTCGGCCAACGTGTGGAGTTCGTGATCATCACGCACGGAGACGAGTTCCACACGTTCCATCTGCACGGTCATCGATGGGCGGACACTCGTTCGGGCTCCCTAGAGTCGTCCGGCGACTCCTCTCGGATAATCGACAACAAGACGACGGGGCCTGCGGACTCCTTCGGGTTCCAGGTGATCGCTGGCGAACGCGTCGGGCCGGGAGCGTGGATGTATCACTGTCACGTTCAGAACCACACGGATCTCGGCATGTCCGGAATCTTCCTCGTCAAGGACGAAGAGGGCCGGATAACGCCGGACGCTCAAAGGGCACTTGACGTGTTCAAGGGCGGACACCACCACTAGAGGCCTAGCGGGGTACCTCTGCGCGCACGAGGAGATATCGCATGACATCGCGGGTCGCGAGCAACTCCCACTGGCGGAGCAGGATTCCGGAACCCCAGCGATAGGCGAGTGGCCCCTGTCGAACGGTTCGCAACCGCTCCCTGAAGAAGCGGATGGCTGGGAAGAACACTCGCCGGCTCACGTCGTGGACCCGGACGTCGACGAACCCGGCGTCGACGAGTGCCGTCTCGATCTGATCGGCGGACATCAGTGAACGCCGTCTGATTCCCCAGACGCGAAGGTTCGTCAGGCCGGCAACGGCTTCTAGTGGTGAAAGTGTGCGGCTTCGCTCCGCCGAGACATCGGACATCGACAGCACGCCCCCTGGTCTCAGCACCCGGCGCGCTTCTGAAAAGAAGTGACGGCGAGAGGGGAAGTGGAACGCCGCCTCGATGCTGATGATCCCGTCCGCGCTGTTGTTCGCCAGAGGAAGTCGGGTGGCGTCTGCCACCACAGGTGTCGCCGATGCCTCGTCCAACCGAGCCCGGCCGGAGCGAAGCTGTGACTCGGTGATGTTCACTGCCACCAGGCTGCGAGGTTGGGCTACCGAGCTAACGACTATGTCCTGCGCGCCCAGACCGTTGGCGACGTCGACGATGTCCGAGCCGCTCGGGAGCTCGGCCGCAAGAACCGATGCCAGCCGCACGACCGCGTCCTCTGCCTCGGCAGAGTCACCAGGCCCCTTCCAGAGACCGAGGTTGAGCCAGCCGGGGGCGGGGGAGAGGAAGAAGTCTCCTCCCAGGCTGTCGTAGACGGTCGCCGCGGGATTGCGCCCGAGGCGTACGAGCGAGGCAAGATGCCTCAGGTTGGCCCGTGAAAGTGCCGCCATGCGTTCTCCCTTCAGGATGACCTCCGAGCATTCCACGCCTCCGGGGTGTGATCGGCATGAAGGAGATAACTCGATGTGGCGTCGTAAGTAGGGCCACTTTTGTTCTTGACGAAACAAAGTCTGCCGTGTTGACTACGAAACAATGGGAGATGGACTCGGTGGCCCGGGAGCGTCGGCAACGGTCACGACGGGGGAGGTCCTTCGCCTCATCCGGGATGGCAGGGCTACGACGCGGGCCGATCTCGCGGCCTTGACCGGACTGGCTCGCTCGACTGTCAGCCAGCGGATCGACGCACTGATCGCGGGAGGACTGGTCTACGAGGCCAAGAAGGGCGCCTCTACGGGCGGCCGGCCCCCGACGGTGCTTGCGTTCAACGAGAACGCCGGTGTGATCCTCGCCGCGGACCTCGGCGCGACGCATTGCCGGCTTGCGGTAGTGGATCTCAACAACTCGACGCTCGCCGAGGTTGCCGACGATCTCGACATCGCGCGCGGCCCCGACGAAGTAATCGAACACGTGATGCGCCGTTTCCATGAGCTCTTGAAGCTCGCCGGTCGCAACGGGTCCGATGTCCGGGGGGTGGGTTTGGGAGTCCCCGGTCCCGTTGAGTTCGCCTCGGGCCGTCCGGTCTCTCCGCCGATCATGCCGGGCTGGGACGGAGACTCGATCCCGGAGCGCGTGCGGAGGCAGTTCAAAGCGCCCGTGCTCGTGGACAACGACGTCAACATCATGGCGCTGGGTGAATGGTGGGCACAGCACCGAGAGGATCCCGACCTTCTCTTCATCAAGGTAGGTACGGGAATTGGCTGCGGGATCGTTGCCGGAGGCACGATTCACCGAGGCGCGCTCGGTGCGGCGGGTGACATCGGGCACATTCAAGTGACCGATGCAGTCGAAGCTCGCTGTCGATGCGGCAATGTTGGTTGCGTCGAGGCGGTTGCCGGCGGTGCCGCGATTGCCCGCCAGCTCAGAGAACTGGGCTACGAGGCAGAGACAAGCCGTGACGTCGTCAAACTCGTGCGAACGGGCAACACCGACGCCGTCCGCTTGGTGCGGGCCGCCGGGCGCCAGCTGGGAAGCGTCCTCGCGGCGGCAGTGAACTTCTTTAATCCCGGCGTGATCGTGATGGGCGGCGACATCGCCCATGCCCACGAGCAGTTGCTCGCCGGTGTCCGGGAGGTCGTGTATCAACGCTCCCTCCCCCTCGCCACGCGCCACCTCCGAATCGTTCGAAGCGGCCTTGGTGATCGAGCAGGGGTTACCGGGGCCGGTGTGATGGTCATCGAGAAGATCCTGTCGAGCGTCGACATCCTCGGCGGGATGAGCGGCGCGCCGGTGGAGGCAGAGGTTTGAACGACGCGGCACGACAGAGCAATCCACTCCTCGAGTTGCACAACATCTCGAAGAGCTTTTTCGGAGTTCGGGTTCTCGAAGAGGTCGATCTCGATCTTTACGGGGGAGAGGTTCATGCGGTGGTGGGCGAGAACGGCGCGGGAAAGTCCACCTTGATGAAGATCGTCGCGGGCGCCTACAGAGCGGACGAAGGGGAGATGCGGGTCGACGGTGAGACCGTGACCTTCCATAGCGTGCGGGAGGCGCAACAGCGCGCCATCGGAATCATCTTTCAGGAGTTCACACTTCTGCCGGAACGCACCGTCGCTCAGAACATCTTTCTAGGTCGCGAGCCCGCTCAGGGACTAGGAGTCGACCGCCGAGCCATGGTGACGCGGACAAAGGAGCTTTTGGAATCGCTCGGAGTCGAAGGAATCACCCCACGATCGATCGTGGGCACTCTTTCGGTTGCACAGCAGCAGATGGTCGAGATACTGAAGGCGCTGTCACTGGACCCCCGCATTTTGGTCATGGACGAGCCGACGGCAGCCCTGTCGCCACACGAGGTCGATTCTCTGCTTGCGCGCGTGCGTCTGTTGCAACAACGCGGCATAGGGGTCCTCTACATCTCGCACAGGCTGAAAGAAGTCTTCTCGATTGCCGACCGGATAACGGTGCTGAAGGACGGACGAAGGGTCGAAACGGTGAAGTCGTCCGACGTTACGACTGGCGACCTGGTCCGCATGATGGTCGGACGCGAGCTCGATCACTACTTCCCAGACAGAGCGAGTCCCGAAGCTGTCGGTGATGTCAAGCTGCGCGTCACAAACGGTGGCGCCGGAATGCTAAGCGACATCAACCTCGAGGTGCGAGCCGGCGAGATCGTGAGCCTGGCGGGCCTCCAAGGCTCGGGCCGAACGGAGGTGGCACGGGCATTGTTCGGCGCCGCTCCCTTCGAACGAGGCGAGGTTGAGATCGCGGGCTCGCTGACCAGGGTTCGGTCGCCGCGCGATGCGATGTCGCTGCAAATGGGCTTCCTCACAGAGGACCGGAAGAATGAGGGCCTGGTTCTTCCTCATTCAATCCGGAACAACGCGCTGCTCGCTCTGCGATCTCTTCGGCCCTCCCGACGACGCGCGATCAGCAACAAGGCACTTTCCATAAGCGATCTGACCAAGAGCGTCGATGTGCGCGCGGTGAGTCTGGAGCAGGAGGTTCGCTACCTCAGTGGCGGCAATCAGCAGAAGGTTGTACTGGCGAAGTGGCTGGCGACTCACCCTGATGTGCTCATCTTCGACGAGCCAACCCGCGGCATCGATGTAGGGGCGAAGGCCGGGATTCACGAGCTGATGCGAGAGCTCGCCAACCGTGGCGTCGCGATCCTCATGATCTCGTCCGAGTTGCCCGAGGTCATCGGAATGAGCGACCGCATCGTCGTCATGCGCAACGGGACAGTAGCCGGCGAACTTCCGGCAGGAAGCTCGGAGCAGGACATCCTTCTTCTTGCGGCCACCGACACGGAGCTGGAGGCCGGCTGATGGCGCAACGCAGCGCGACGCGGCCCCTCTCATTGGGCGAGCGCTACAACTCCTTCGTTTCGGGCTCTAGCGGCGGACCCATCATCGCCGTCCTCGTCGTCGCCTTCTTCGGAGCATGGGCATTGGTAGCTGCTAAAGGCGGGGACTTTCTCACTCTCGACAACATCCGAGGCATGCTCATTCGTTCAGTCGCCCTAGGGATCGTTGCCATTGGACAGACGCTGGTGATCCTCGCGGGGTCTCTGGATCTATCCGTCGCGTATCTCATCAGTGTCACCGCGGTGCTGTCGTCCGTGATCATGGACGGTGACCCCGGCCGGATCGCACTCGGGATTGCTGTCGTCCTGGCCGTCGGCGCCGTGGTCGGACTAGTCAACGGACTCGTCATCACGAAGCTGAAAGTCAACCCGTTCATAGCGACTCTCGGTGTGGCGTTGATCCTCAAGGGCCTCCTAACCGCCAGCTTCGACAACTTCTCCGGCGCGGTGCCCGAGGAATACCAGGTCCTCGGCTACGGACGCATTGGTCCGCTTCCCTGGGCTGTCCTCCTGCTCGCCGCGCTCAGTGGAGCCGTCTGGTACATGCTCAACCGCACCCGCTATGGTCACCACCTCTTCGCGGTTGGCGGAGACTTCGATACCGCTCGACTATCTGGCGTGCACGCTGACTGGGTGATCATCCGGGCTCACATCTTCTGCAGCCTCACCGCGGTCATGACCGGGCTCTTTATCGTGAGCAGGTTGCGGGCCGGGGCACCATGGGTGGGTCCCGACGGGGCCTACGACCTCGAGTCGATCGCGGCGGTGGTCCTGGGCGGAACCGCGCTCGCGGGAGGAAGGGGAGGCGTGGGCGGCACCGTAGCCGGGGTCTTTCTGCTGGCGATCCTCGACAACGTCTTCAATCAGCTCGGAGTCAACACTTTCCTAAAGGACGTACTTCGCGGAGTGATCTTGATCGCAGCGATCGCCATTTACGCCGTTCAGAGGAAGCGAGCTGGTCAATGAACGCATCCCCGACCGCTCCCGAACGAAGTGCGGACGAAACCGTTGTGAAGGGCTCGCCCCTGACGCGCGTAGTGAAAACGGTGAAAGGAACGGCCCCCGTTTTCGTGCTGCTGTTCATCCTGATCGCGCTCATAGCCCAGCGAACTCCCGTCTTTCTCGAGCCGCCTGTGTTCCTTGCCTTTTTGCTGCAGGCGGCCCCGCTGGTGGTGCTTGCGTGCGGACAGTTGTTCGTAATCGTGTCGGGTGAGTTTGACCTCTCGGTCGGATCGATGATGACGGTGACTGTCGTCACCGCGGCGCGACTCATCGATGGCGACCCCGAGAAGACGTACCCGGTGATGGCTCTCCTCTTCGGAATGGGAATAGTCGTGGGCTTGGTCAACGGGTTCGTTACGACCCGACTGAGGGTCCCTTCCTTCATCACGACGCTCGGCATGCTGCTCATCCTTGACGGCGCCGTGAACTTCTGGACCGGTGGAGCGCCGCGCGGTGCCCTTCCCGACAACTTCCGTGTTTTCGGGCGAGCCGCCATCGAGGACTTTCCGGTGCTCGGCCGTCTGCCCTACGCGGTGATCGTGATGGTCGTTCTCGGCGCGGTGGCGATCTACCTCCTGCACTTTACCGATCTGGGGCGCCGAATGATGTCGACCGGCGGCAACCCTGTCGCCTCGGAACTATCCGGAGTCAACGTAGCTCGGGTCAAGACCACGGCGTTCATCCTCTCTGCGATGTTTGCGGTGGCAGCCGGAATTCTGTACGGGGGATTCACGAACGTCAGCGCGCGGGTGGGGGAGGGCTTCGAGCTGCAGGCCATCTCCGCCGTCGTGCTCGGAGGAGCTCTCCTCGGTGGTGGACGAGGGTCGATGGGTGGCGCCATGGCCGGTGCCCTCAGCCTTGTTGCGCTCTTCCGGTTGCTGAATCTGTACGGCTATCCGCAGGAGATCCGAGACGCAATCCAGGGCTTGATCATCATCGCCGCGGTTGCGCTAGCCGCGCTTCGGTCGCGGGCGCCTAAGTAGTGGGAGAGGAGGCCTCGAGCAGCACGTAAGGCACGTCATCGGAGTCAAGGAAGAGGGAGAGAACCGAGCATGGGGGTTTTTATGAGATTTGCTAAGTCTGGCCTGTTGTATCTGTTCGTTGCGCTTTCGTTGGTTGCTGCCGCGTGTGGCGGATCGGACGACTCGAACGGTGATGGAGGGGACTCCGGACCCGAAGGCTCCGGCACCGGTGAACACTCTGAGTTCTTCGATCAAGCCGAGTTCGAACGCCAGCTCGCTCAGCGCGACATCGCACCCGAGGGCCCCGAGGGGGAGCCGTGGCTTCAGGCTATCGAACCCGAGATGGTGGACACGAGCGAGTTCTCTGCTCAGCCTCCATGGAATGTCTGCTTCAGTAACGCAGCGGTCGACAACCCGTGGCGCGTGGTGGGCTTCGAGACCATGAACGCAGAGGTTGATGCGCAGAGCGATATCGGCGAGTTCACAGTTCTTGACGCAGAGGCAAACGACGAGACGCAGATCAGCGACATTCAGGATCTTGCACGCGGCAACTGCGATGCTCTCATCGTGTCGCCTAACACGACTGAGGCGCTCACCCCAGCGGTCGAACAGGCGTGCGAGAGCGTGCCGGTGATCGTCTTCGACCGCGGCGTGAATACCGACTGCCCGACGACGTTCATTCACCCCATCGGCGGTTATGCGTTCGGTGCGGACGCCGCGGAGTTCCTCGTGGACAACGTTGACGAGGGCGGCAACATCCTTGCCCTGCGGATCCTGCCGGGGGTCGACGTCCTGGAGACGCGGTGGAGCGCCGCCAAGGAGATCTTCGACGACTCCGACCTCAACGTCGTGGGCGTGGAGTTCACGGAAGGTGACGCCGCCAAGGTCAAGTCGATCGTCAGCGATTTCCTCCAGCGCTTCGGCACCATTGAAGGCATCTGGATGGACGCCGGCGCCACCTCAGTCGCTGCGGCTGAGGCGTTCGAGGACAACGGGATGGAGGTCCCGCCGATAACGGGCGAGGACCAGAACGATTTCCTGATCAAGTGGCAGGAGGACGGGCTCACTGCGCTCGCTCCCACCTACCCGACGTACCAGTGGCGAACGGCCGTCCTCGCGGCAACGCAGATCCTGTCGGGCGAGGAGGTGCCCAAGGAGTGGGTGCTGCCACAGCCCAAGATCGACGAGGCTTCTCTGGGCGACTACGTCGCTCCGGACATGCCGCCGCTGTTCTATGCGCTGTGCGGATGCCAGGGTATGGACGGGTTCCCCGAGCGCTGGTCGGAATAACAGCGGGCACATGATCTACGTGTGAGGCGAGTGCCCGAACTCACTCGCCTCACACGTGGCAATCAGAACCAACGAAAGAGGCTTCGATGAACGCGATCGGCGCGAACACATGGATTTGGACCTCGCCTCTGGACGACGAGGCGTTGGCTCTTCACGCGGGACGGCTGGCTGAATGGGGCTTCGATGTCATCGAGCTCCCGCTCGAGACGCTCGAGGATTGGAGTGTCGCAGCGGCCCGTTCAGCATTGAGTGACAGCGGTCTCAGTGCCGTCATGTGCATCGTGATGACACCGGATCGGGACCTCTTGCATGACGAAGCAACCGTCGTGTCGGGCACGCAGGACTACCTCTCGAGGGCTGTCGACATTGCCGCCGAGCTGGGGAGCTCGGTTGTCTGTGGGCCGATGTATTCGTCGGTCGGTCGCAGGTGGCCGATCTCCTCTAGTTATCGGCCCGAACTACTTGAGCGGCTCGCATACGCGCTCGGCCCCGTAGTCGTCAGGGCGGAGTCTGCCGGTGTCAGGCTCGCCGTCGAGCCGCTCAACCGATTCGAGACATCGGTATTCAACACCGCCGAGCAGACTCTCGATCTCGTCCAGATGGTGGACTCGCGCTCGTGTGGACTTCTCCTCGACACCTTTCACATGAACATCGAGGAACGAGATCCGGCCGCGGCCGTTGCATCGGCCGGCGACAATCTCGTCCACTTTCACGCTTGCGGCAACGACCGGGGCCCACCCGGAGACGACCACATCGACTGGCCACCGCTGACTTCGTCACTCCGGCAGATCGGTTACACGGGAGCAGTGTGTATCGAGTCGTTCACCGCCGCCAATGAGGCCATCGCAACCGCCGCTTCCATCTGGCGTCCGCTCGCGACGACGCAAGACGACATCGCCATACGTGGCCTTCGTTTCCTCAGATCACTGCTAGGCGAGGCGGGACAGCGTCCATGAGAGACATGAATTGTTGAGCACAAGGGGTTGAGGGATCTTGAATGACGGCGAACGAAGACCGGTGGTAGGGATCGGCATGGTGGGCTACCAGTTCATGGGCCGTGCTCACAGCCACGCGTGGCGCAATGTGGCCTCTGTGTTCCCGGACGTGCCTAAACCTCGGATGGTCGCGCTCGCGGGCCGTGACGAGGCGGCCATCCGATTGATTGGGCCTCAGCTTGGCTGGGCTGAGGCCGTCTCGGATTGGCGCTCGCTGATTGAAAGAGCGGACATCGACGTCATCGATATCTGCGCACCCGGCTACGCCCATGCTGAGATCGCAACGGCCGCACTGGATGCAGGCAAGCACGTTCTATGCGAGAAGCCCCTCGCCAATACGCTAGGCGAAGCACAACCGATGGCGGATGCTGCCCGCCGCGCGGAGAAGTCGGGAGTTCTCAGCATGGTGGGCTTCAATTACAGGCGCGTTCCTGCACTTGAGCTCGCTCGGAGGTTGATTGCCGAAGGAGCCATCGGAGAGGTTAGGCACGTCCGCTGCGCTTACCTCCAGGACTGGGGAGCCGACGAGGAGGTGCCCTTGCTGTGGCGCTTTCAGTCAGAGCAAGCGGGCTCCGGTGCGCTTGGTGACATCGGATCGCACCTCATCGACATTGCCCAACATCTTCTCGGCCAGCGCATCTCGACTGTCTCCGGCTTGACCGAGACCTTCGTGAAGAAGAGGGCGAGGATCGACGGTGGAGGAGAGGGCCCCGTCGACGTCGACGACCTCGCGGTGTTTGCGGCTCGCTTCGACGGCGGAGCCACCGGAAATTTCGAGGCGACCCGGGTCGCCAGTGGCCGAAAGAACGGCATGCGGGTCGAGATAGACGGTGCCGGAGGGGGCCTGGCTTTCGATCTCGAAAGGCTCAACGAGCTGCAGGTCTACGACCAAGACGCTGCGCCTGACAGGCGTGGTTTTCGGACCATCCTCGTCACGGAGGAGTCGCACCCGTGGCTCAGGGCATGGTGGCCGCCCGGTCATATGCTGGGCTGGGAGCACACTTTCACGCATCAGGCCAACGATTTCCTCGAAGCAGTTGGGGAGGGTCGACAGCCCGCTCCCGGGTTCGACGAGGGGGTTCAGGTCCAGGCGGTGCTAGAGGCAGTGCAACAGTCGGCGGCCGAGCAGAGCTGGTGCGACGTGACCGAGACCGTCTCGCCGAGCCGACCTAACGCTGGGGAGGAGTCTGCATGAAGCTTGGTGTTCTGACGGTTCTGTATCAGGACCTGACGGTGGAGGACACCCTCGACAAGCTCGCCGGTCTCGGCGTCGAGGCGGTGGAGTTCGGCACGGGAAACTATCCCGGTAACGCTCACTGCGACCCCGACGAGCTCCTGGCAGACGCGTCGAAGGCCCAGGCTCTCAAGAAGGCCGTCACCAGCAGGGGCATGATCATCAGTGCGCTCAGCTGCCACGGGAACCCTCTTCATCCCGATGAGGACGTCGCTCGATCCGCCCACGACGTGTGGCGCAAGACCGCGAGGCTCGCAGCGGAGCTCGAGGTCGGGGTCGTCAACGGTTTCTCTGGCTGCCCCGGCGACTATGCCGGGGCGAGACACCCCAATTGGGTGACTTGTGCCTGGCCACCCGACTTCCTCGAGGTGCTCGACTGGCAGTGGAACGAGCGTGTGATCCCTTACTGGATCGAGGAGGCGAAGTTCGCTCGCGAACAGGGAGTGGTGGTCGGATTCGAGATGCACCCAGGGTTCGTCGTCTACAACCCGGAGACGCTGCTTAGACTGCGGTCGGCGGCGGGGGACGAGCTGGGCGCGAACTTCGACCCCAGCCACCTCTTCTGGCAGGGAATCGATCCCGTCGAGGCCATCAAGGAGCTAGGCGACGCCATCTTCCACGTGCACGCGAAGGACACGGCCATCGACGCCGCGAACACCGCCGTAAACGGCGTGCTCGACACCAAGGGATACGACAAGTTGCTGGAACGATCGTGGCTCTTCCGCACAGTCGGCTTCGGCCACGGAGCAAAGACCTGGCGGGACATCGTCAGCGTGCTGCGAGCCGTTGGCTACGACTACGTGATGTCGATCGAGCACGAGGACGCACTTGCCTCCATCGATGAAGGTTTGACGAAGGCCGTGCGACTGCTCCAAGAGGTGATGTTCTCCGAGAAGCCTGGCGAAATGTGGTGGGCCTGACGCTCCGGGGGATTGGCCTGTCGTCCCGCAAACTGGGTCTTGTGCGACGGGCCTTTCGCAGATAGCGTTAGAAACGATGTTGCTGTTCCTCGGCTGACCTGCGCCCTCTGAGCGCGCCCCACCTCGGGCGCCCTGTCCCCGTGTTCTCTTTTTCGCTTACTTCTGTGAGCGAACGTCTGTCCAAGGAGCATCCCCATGTCCCACCTGATCACTTTCGAGCGTGCCCAAGAGCACACTGAACGATCCTCGACCCCGGCCGTCAGCGTCAGGGGGCTGACGAAAGGATTTCGTTCGCAAGCAGGGAAGCCTCCTCCAGCGGAAACGCCGGCGCGTACCCGCCCTGGACGGAGTGACGTTCGACGTTGCGCGGGGAGAATGCATCGCAATCCTGGGCCAGAACGGCTCGGGGAAGTCGACACTCGTGCGGTTGCTCTCGACGTTGCTGCTGCCCGACGCCGGGTCGGCGGTCATCTTCGAACACGACGTGGTGAGGGAAGCGAAGGCCGTGCGACGGCTCGTCAACCGAGTTTCGGTCGAGGCGTCGTTCTTCAAGAAGATGTCCGCCGCAGAGAACCTTGGTTATGCGGCTCGGTTCTACGGCATCACTGCCCGCGAGACGCGCCGGACCATCCCCGAGATCCTGACCGGTGTCGGCTTCCCTGCCTCGCGTCGCAACGAGCCGATGGAGGAGCTGTCGCGCGGAATGCAGCAGAAGGTCGCTCTGGCACGCGCTCTGCTCACGTCTCCGGTGCTCCTCCTGCTGGACGAGCCCACAACGGGGCTTGACCCCCGCTCCAAGCTCGAGGTACAGAACTTCATTCGGGACATGCGAGCCGCTCACGACGCAACGATTGTTCTGTGCACGCACGATCTGGATGAGGCCGAGATCCTCTCCGAGCGGGTGGGGATCCTGAGCGACGGACGATTGCTGGCCCTCGAGCCCGCGTCGGATCTCAAACAACGGTATGGGGCGGACACGCTCGAGGACGCATTCTTTGCCGCCACGGGCCGCAGCTTCGAAGACGAAGTCGTGGCCGAGGAGGACGTATGAAAACAAACACAGGCCTGTTGAGGGCCGAGTTGATAGGGCTCGGTGGAATCGTCGAGCGCAATATCTATCTGATCAAGCGGTATGTGTGGTGGGAGGTTGCCTTTTTCTTGTGGACGGTCGCCAACACCCTGACGATCGTATTCATCGCAAAGGGTGTCGAGGCATCCGGAGGAACCCTGGACGTCAACCGCCAGACGACCATCTTGCTCATCGGGGCAGTCATCTGGGCCTATCTGGGAATCATCTTCGAGATTCTCACCGAGACCGTTGCGTGGGAGCGCTGGGAGGGCACCATCGAGTACACCTTCATGGCTCCTTTGTCGCGGATCGTCCATCTCGGAGGCATGGGCGTTTTCGCCGTTGCCTACGGGGTGCTGCGCGCCGGCCTGCTCTTCGCAGCGATCGCGATGTTCTTCGACCTTCAGATGCCGCAGGCCAACTACCTGTCCGCACTGGTCGTGCTGGCGGTCGCGTCGATCTCGTTCATCGGTATCGGAATGATGACGGCGGTGCTTCCGCTGATCTCGCCCGAAAAAGGCACGCAGCTGGGTTTCATCGCGCAGGGAATGCTGCTCGTGGTGTCGGGCGTCTACTACAGCGTCGACATCCTGCCGGGGTTCATGCAGGCCATAGCGGTGATCTCTCCGGCCACCTACGCGCTGGAGGGGATACGGGATGCGATTCTCGAAGGGGCCTCGGTGGGGGACCTCTGGTCCGAGCTGTGGGTGCTCGCCCTGATCGGTGTTATCTCGGTACCCCTCGGCCTGGCGATCTTCAAGCGCGGAGAGACTCACGCGAAGCGACACGGAAAACTGAAGCGTTCCGGCTAGTGGTCAGCCGGCGACCTCGTAGTGGGCGACAGTGAGATCCCGTTCGATCAGAAAGCGATCGTCCTCGGGATAGAACACGGCCCGCTCGGGGTCGTCGCCCGCGAACGCCTTGACCGCGTCCATGGACTCCCAGGTCGTGTACATGACGAACTCAGTTCGGTCCTCGAGATCGTGTCGCAGCATCGTCGCGCTCAGGTTGCCTGGGGTGTCGCGGTACTCGGCGAGGCCCGTCTCCTCCATGTACTTGGCATAGGCGTCGCCATCTTGCCGCCGAACTGCGCCTCGCCAGATGCGCGCGGTTATCGTCACCATGACCTCCATAGACTTTGGGATGAGTAACCAGCAAACATCTATAGGAGGTTACACCCTAGAAGGGGAGGGAAGGCAGTGGGAGAGCGTGGGAATCAGCCGGCCGAAGCTCAACTGGCATTAGCCCGGGTCGGAACTGCTCTGGCAGCTACCAGCATCGGTGCGCTCGCCGTCGGTGCCGCCGCCGTCGGGGCGCTGGCCATCGGCCGGCTGGCTGTCAAGAAATTGCAGCTCGAAGCGGCGCAGCTGAAGAGCGTGAGGATCGAGGACCTTGACGTTGGGCGCCTGCGCGTGGGCGAGCTCATCGTCGAGAACCAACAAAGGCCCGCAGAGTGAAGGTCATCGACCATGCAGGGCTCTATACCGATCCCGGGGACGAGGGCGTGAGCTGGATCGAGCACTTGCGGGTCGACGACCTCAGCGTCGGCACTTACTCCATACCGGCCGGAGGAACCGACGAGCAGGAGCCACACACCGAAGACGAGATCTACGTCGTCCAGCAGGGGAGAGCGACGCTCGAGACGGCGAACGGGAGCGGAGAAGTCGGCCCCGGCTCAGTCGTGTACGTCCCCGCGAACGAGGTCCATCATTTCGTAGACATCACCGAGGACTTCGCCGTCCTTGTCCTGTTCGCCCCGGCCGAGTACTCAAGATTGGAGCCGTAACGAAATTTCAGCGATCGAGCGCGCTCAGCAACGCCTCCGGAGTGAGAGCGTGCACGGTTCCAGCGTGGCCCTCCATGGTGTCGGCCGCGAGGAGCGCGTTGACGATCGCCTCCTCGGTGGCATCGATGACGGCGTCGTAGAGGGGATTCACGTACGCATCCGACAACATCCGTAGCGACAGCTCGGGTGCACCCTGAAGAGCGTTTTCGCCGGCCATGAGGCCGCGATTGCCGGTGGCAAAAGCAAGGACGAGGTCGCCGCTGGAATGCTCGCCCACGCCTCCCGTGCGAGCCACGCCGAATCCCGAGCGCAGCGCGATCCGGTTGCACTGATGGGGGAGAAGAGGAGCATCGGTAGCCACGATGATGATGATCGAGCCCGTGCCGGGAGGCTCGTCTCGAACTCGGGAGAGAGGGATGGCGTCGTCCCCTAGTCGCTCGCCGACCGGGATGCCGTTGACCCGGAGGCGCTCTCTCCGGCCATGATTGGCTTGAACGAGGACACCCACCGTGTAGCCGCCCGAGGTCTCGTCAACGACACGCGAGGACGTTCCGATGCCCCCCTTGAACTCGTGGCAGATCATTCCGGTGCCCCCGCCGACGTTGCCCTCGGCGACTGTATGACCGGGCTGCGCTCCTCGAGCGGCCTCCAGAGCCGCCAGTGCGTGCTCTGCCCGCACGTGCTGGGCCTCGATGTCGTTGAGGCCACCGTCGTAGGTCTCAGCCACCACGGGGAGGTGCTCGGAGAACCCGGAGGTCGCGATCGTGTCCCTGACCACACCGACGCTCAGGGTGTTCGTGATTCCGATCGGGGAGGTCAGCATGCCCAGGTCGCGGACCCACTCGAGTCCGGTCATGTCGCCATTGCCGTTGATCCGGTGGCAGCCCGCGAACACCGGGTCCGTACCGGGGTGACCGTCGTGGGGCACGACGACCGTGACCCCCGTACGGACAGAGTCGCCCTCGATGACAGTGGTGTGTCCGACACGCACGCCCTTGACGTCGGTGATTGCGTTCGCCGGCCCGGGCTGCAAGGACCCGATAACGATGCCAAGATCGCGCGCACGCTCAGTCATGGCGAGAGCATAGGAGAGTGCCTCCCACAGGGCTGGATTAGCTCTAGTAGACATAATGATGATTACCGGCGCTTTGAGAGGAAGCAAGAGGGCCCGTTTCAGAGGCGGGAGTCCACAGGCCCCGGCTCGGGCGCAGGGCGGCTCTCGGCCCCCGTGCCGGCGCTGGTCGCCTTTCGTCGTGCGAACGCACCGAGCAAAGCGCCCGCAAGCGCGATGAGTGCACACAGCCAAGGAAACCAATCGCCGTAACGCGCATACGGCGTGATCTTCGTCGCGAAACGGATCTCGTCGACCAGTGCCGTTGCGGTCCACAACGGAGTCGAGTCGATCACCTCTCCGTCGGGTCTGATGAAGGCCGAGATTCCGCTCAGGGCTGCATGAGCGACCCATACTCCGTTCTCGACTGCCCGGACCTGGCTGAACGCAACGTGCTGGGCCGAAGCCCACGAGTGACCCCAGGTCGAGGTATTCGTAGCCACGACGAGCAGACGGCCTCCCTCGGCTATCGGCTTCCGCACGAGTGAGCCGAAGTCGCCCTCAAACGAGATAACCGGCGCGACCGCACCTCCCGCGATGTCGAAGACGACAGGTTCGTCTGCGGCAATCGCGTCGCGCGGCACTTGCTCGAGTGCCGGAATCCATCCGAAGACGCTGCGCGCCGGTACGTATTCTCCGAACGGAACCAGGTGCGTCTTCTCGTAGACGTCGACTATCTCGCCGGTCTTGTCGACGTGAAAGGCAACAACCTTGTAACGATCGTCGTCGAGGTCGATGTTTCCGCCGACGATCATCGGAGCATCGACTGCTTGCGCCGCCGAGCGCACCGCGCTCTGAGCGTCCTCGTTCGTCGTTAGGTCCATGCCCACCGAGCTCTCCGGCCAGATGACGAGGTCCAACTCGCGGTCGCCCAGCTCCTGGGTTATGTGCTGATGACTCTCGAGTATCTGAAGTTCCTTTTCGAAGTAGGGGCCGGCGAAGTCCTGAGGCACGTTGCCCTGCACGATTGCAACCTTGACCGGCTCCCCCGCCGCTTCACTATCCGGCACGGCAATGGGAATGAGAAAGAGCGCCACCAGCGTCAATACCGGAACCAATGCCGGGCGCTTGTGCGAGCGTGCGTGGGACACGATCTCGACTACCGCCCCGTTCAGAGCGACCACGAACGCGCCGACCAGCCAACCACCTGCGACGGCTGCTACGGGCAGGAGCCAATCGATCTCTGTCTGGCTCTGCGCGAGTTGACCCCACGTGAAGCCGCCAACGGGTACGCGCGAACGAAGGAACTCAATCGCAACCCATGCAGCCGCAGCCATGCCAATGCGCGCGGCGGATCCTCCGACGCGCGACATAAGCGCCCACAGAAAACCGAAGAGTCCGAGGAAAGCAGCCTGCAGCAGGATCAACACGGCCCACGCGAGAAACCCGACCATGCTTATCCAGTTGAGCAGGGCGCCGAAGAACCCGAGCCCGAATACAAATGCCAGTAGCGCTCCCCTGCCGGCGCTCTCGCCGGCCGCCAGCGCGAGTAGCGGAGCAAGCGCGATCCATGCGAGCGGCCCAAGGCCGGGTTCGGGGAATGCGAGTGATAGTGCGGCTCCGGAGAGAGCGACGAGAACGAAAGATAGCGCCGCGTTCAGACGCAGTCGCGGCACAGCATACGTTCGGAGTCGGCGAGCTGAACCTTTGGCTTCAGCAGGAAGCAGCGCTTGCAGACGAACTCTTCACGGTTGCGAAGAGGTGTGACCTTGGACTTAGGCGGTGACTTCTTGCGAGTCTCCTCTGAGGTCAGTGATATGAAGTCTTCATCCTCGTCCTCGTCGGGGTCGTCGCTCACCTGTCTCGCCGCGGTTCTCTGGGCGAGAAGCTCTTCGAGGCTGGTCGAGTCCGACTCGTCGACGACGTCATCGTCATCGTCCTCGTCTTCTTCCTCAGCGACTCCTATTTCGTCCTCTTCGACCTCGGGGGATTCCTCGTCTTCATCGTCCGTGAGGTCCTCCTCGGCGAGGATGTCGAGCTCATCGTCGAGCTCGTCCACCACGATCACGTCGTCGTCGAGGTCCTCTTCCTCGTTTTGCTCCTCGTCCTCGAGTCTCTCGAGGCTCTGCTCGTCTGCGATCACCGGTCGGCTCTCCATCTCTCCTTACCGCAGGCTCCAACTGCCAGGCGACCCGGGGTGCCTACCCCTATTGCGCGCAACCTTAAAGGAGAGAATTGGCTAGTGGAAGAGTCATTTTTCGCGTAGGCCCCAGAGCGCTGGGGAGGGCAGAAAACCCCATAAGGAAAGACCCGAGAAACCGTTGGGGCCGCCCGGTAGCCGATCCGAAAATCGGTTATTGGGACGTTGTCCTCGGGCCTCTCGGGCCTTGCCGAACTCAAGTGTCCCAAGCAACCATTCGGTGCCACGCACCATTTCGCCTGACCAGGCCTCTGGGCGAGCCTTCTACCCGAAGGTAGACCCTCGCCTGAGCTCCTCGACTCCGGTATCCGTGCCGGCGAACCGACCCGGTCCTGCGAGTCATGGCCATTCGTTCGAGACCTCACGATGCAACCGATACGAGTACCGTCTGCACCGCTTCTCAGTGCCCGAGGGCACTGAGTCGGCCCCGTTCCGTTTCCTCCGAAGAGGTCCCGGATGGTGCTGCTTGCCGCTTGACTGCTTGGGACGTTCGTCAAGTTACGGGCCTGCGAAGGCTCGGTCAATACGAATTCGAGATTTAGAAAGGACATCGCGAAAGTTTCTATTCGTGGTCAGGACTTGCACATGGTGTCCGCAGGGTTATCCGCAGATTCCGGCTCCCCTCTGTGGAAAAGCCTTCCTTAGGTGTCGCCCACCGACCGGTTGCTGGATGCATAATTTGCCGAGACGAACCGAGCAAACGATCCGGAGCGAGGAGCGCTGGAGGTCATGCGAACCCATCAGGTCGAGTGCGAGACCAAGACCAAATCCGCGCCCTCCTTTGTCGACCTCACCGAGGAAATCCAGAGAGCTCTGGGGGAATCCGGAATCTCAGACGGGCAGGTAACCGTGTTCTCGCCCCATACAACCTGCGCGCTGTTGGTCAATGAACGCGAGTCTGGTCTGCTCGAGGACATCAAGCGAGCCATCGTGCGACTGAGTCCGAACGGCGATGACGCCCGCGCCGGGATGCTTGGCGCCACGTCTGTGGTTCTGCCGGCGGTCGACGGACAACTGCGGCTCGGGATGTGGCAGCGCGTCCTACTGGTCGAGCTGCGGGAGCCATCCCAGCGTTCGATCGTTATTCAGATTGTCGGCGAGTAGCTGCAGCGAAACGGGATTACGGAGAAGCTGAGACACTAGGCGGATGGCTAAGAGCAGACTTCCAAGTCAGGATGAGGACTTTCCCGGCTGGTACTCGGAGGTAGTCAAACAGGCGGGTATGGCCGAGCACGGCCCCGCCAAGGGTTCGATGATCATCAAGCCCCACGGCTACGCGGTGTGGGAGCACACACAGCGCGCGCTCGATGACCGCTTCAAGGCGACGGGTCACGAGAACTTCTACTTCCCGATGCTGATTCCGATGCACCTGCTAGAGAAGGAGGCCGACCACATCGAGGGTTTCGCGCCCGAGGTCGCCGTGGTGACCCACGGAGGCGGCCAGAAACTCGAGGAGCCGCTCGCGCTGAGGCCGACGTCCGAGACGATCATTTGGAACACGTACTCCAAATGGATTCAGAGTTACCGCGACCTTCCCCTTCTCTACAATCAATGGTGCAACATTGTCCGGTGGGAGATGCGCACTCGCCTTTTCCTGCGAACGAGCGAGTTCCTGTGGCAGGAGGGCCACACGGCCCACGCTACCGAGCAGGAGGCGCTCGAGGAGACTCTCCGAATGCTTGAGGTCTACCGCGAGGTCACAGAGGACGTTCTCGCAGTGCCCGTGTACAGCGGTCGTAAGACCGCGAACGAACGCTTCCCGGGAGCGGTCGATACCTTCACGATCGAAGGTCTCATGCGGGACCGCAAAGCACTTCAGTGCGGCACCTCCCACTTCCTCGGGCAGAACTTCGCCAGGGCATACGACGTCAAGTTCCTAAACGCCGAGGGTCAGCAGGAATACGCGTGGGCGACGTCGTGGGGCTACACGACGCGGATGGTGGGCGGGACGATCATGACTCACGGGGACGACCGCGGCCTTCGACTGCCACCAGCCGTCGCTCCAGTTCAGGTTGCCATCGTTCCCATCTACAAGACGGACGAGGAACGCTCTGCGGTTATGGAGGTTGCGACAAAGATGCACGCCGAACTAACTGGCCAGCACAACCTTCGGGTGAAGCTCGACGACCGCGACCAGCATCGTCCGGGGTTCAAGTTCTCCGAGTGGGAGCTGAAAGGTGTCCCCCTCCGGGTCGAGGTCGGTCCCCGCGATGTCGCAAACGACCAGGTGGTCGTGGCGGAACGCATGGAGGGCAACAAGAAGCAGCTCTCCACGGGCGAGGCCTCGTCCTCGATGGCCGGGTTGCTCAACGACATTCAGCGTGCTCTCTACGAGGACGCCAAAGCTTTTCTCGAGGCGAACACCCACGACATCTCGACATTCGAGGAATTCGCTGAGGGGGTCGAGAACCAGGGGGGCTTCTGGATCGGAGCCTGGTGCGGCGACGGCGAATGCGAGGTCACCATCACCGAGCGGACCAAGGCCACGATCAGATTCGTCCCGCTCGAGCGTGAGGACCCCGGTGCGGCCTGCGTCCACTGCGGCAAGCCGGGAACCGAGCGGGCCACCTGGGCGAAGGCCTACTAGCCGGTGACAGTTGTAACAACTCTGCGTTAACGGGTAGTCACGCTCCGTTGTTCGGGATAGCCTCGGAGGATGGGCCACTCCTTCTCCTCCCCTGCCGCCTCCCCTGCCCGGATTCTCGTATTTTTCGGCGCGCTCCTGCTCGCAACGGTCGCGACCGGTCCCTCCGGCGCTGTGGCGGGCTTGGAGGTTCCACGTTGCTTCGGGAAGCGAGCGACGATCGTCGGCGACAACCGGCCGAACCGGATGGCGGGAACGGCGCGGCCCGATGTGATCGTGTCGGGCGGAGGTACCGACATCGTCTTCGGGCTTGGAGGCTCGGATCTCATCTGCGGAGGATCAGGCAGCGATGAGGTCTACGGAGGCGGGGGTAACGACAAGCTCGACGGACAAACAGGGAACGACTATCTCGCAGGGTCGGAGGGCCACGATCTGATGATCGGCGGCAAGGGTAGCCGTGACCTCGCCCTGTTCCACAGGGCACCCAACTCCGTGGCCGTGGATCTTCGCATGGGAACAGCAAGGGGCTGGGGCGAGGATCACCTCCGTGGCATCGAGGACGTGAGCGGTACTCGCCACTCCGACGAGCTCGTCGGCGACGGGCGTCGCAACTTCCTTTTCGGGCAAGCGGGCAACGACAGGATCGATGGCCTCGCCGATAACGACTTCCTCTTCGGCGGGACCGGTGATGACGGGCTTGTCGGAGGAAGTGGTTTCGATGCTGCCGACTACACGTTGTCCAAGTCAGGGGTCGTCATCAACCTGGACAACGGCACTGCCGCGGGCGAGGGACAGGACAAGCTGTCGGGAATAGAGGACGCGTGGGGCTCGACGCACCACGACATCCTGATCGGCGATTCATCGGCGAACCACCTCTACGGGTGGGATGGACCGGATTCTCTCGATGGACGCGGCGGTGACGATCTCATCGTTCCTGGAGTTGGAGACGACACGGTCGAAGGAGGAGGCGGAGCCGACTACGTCGACTACTTCTTCGGGAAGCTGTCGGACTTCCTGGCGGCGAACCCGGTGAACGTGAACCTCACTAGGGGTGTTGCGACGGGAAGCGGAACGGATTCTCTGATGGGCATCGAGAACATCTCGGGGACCAACCGCAACGACGTCCTCACCGGTTCGGAAGGAGCGAACGCGATCTTTGGCTACAACGGAGACGACGAGCTGTACGGGTTGGCGGGAAATGACTGGGTTGACGGAGGATCCGGCAACGACTTCCTCAGTGGAGGAGCCGGAATGGACTGGTGCACCACAGGGGAATCCTTCGAGGCCTGCGAGTCGAGCCAACCGCCCGACGACGGTTTCCGACTGGCGGCGCGCAGCGAATTGTCCGCTCCTTCTTGGTTGCTACCGCGGTCCGAATTGGAGAACCTCAAGAGGGTTCGTCGCTGAGCTCACTCCAGCCCGATGACCTCGAGTAGCTGGCGGTGATCTCTTATGACAACTTCGGCTTCGAGAAAGTCGGACTTGTCGTCGTGAACCCCTTTGAACCGTGCTGTATGCATGCCGATGTCGTGAGCACCGGCGATGTCCGTGCGCTTCAGATCGCCGACATGGATCGCCTCCGGGGGTCGCACGCCTAGCTCGGCGAGAACCTTGGCGAAGATCTCGTGGCCCGGCTTGGGGACTCCAACCTCGTCCGAGAAGGCCAGAACCTCCAGGAGCTCTGCGAGACCGGCCTCTTCGAGGAGCCCTCGTACGACACGGCCGGGAGTGAAGCCTGTGTCACAGACGAGCCCTGTGCGGATGTGTGCCGCGCGCAGGGCGACGAGGGTTTCCCGCGCATGTTCGACTGGAGCGACGCCCGCATTGATCGACGCCTCTTCGAACTCTTTGGTGAGGGTCTGAATCGCTTCGTCATCGTCGATGCCGCGGGCCTCGAGGCAATACGCTGCCATTCGGCCAGGGCCGAAGGTCTCGACCTGCTTCCAGGCCTCGTCGTGCCGGGACCATGCTTCGGCCAACAACTCGTTGGCCCCCTCTTCAGTCAGGTCCAAGTAACGACGAAGGGCGCCTGCTCTAGTAGCCATGGCGCCCTCATAATCCTTGTCCTTCAGCAGCGTGCTCCAGCAGTCGTAGGTAACTGCTCGAATCCCCTCGACTCTCTTGATGGTGCATCACTCCCCTCACCCGGAGGTCTGTAGACGACTCACGTCGTCGTGCCCCGGCGTGCCGAGGCTGAATCGACCCTACCGGAAGAGACGCCGAAAGTATCTGGGTCTTTATGGCTCGCGTTGCTTTGGGGTCTTGACCACGCAGGTTCCAGTCGCTCGCACCAGAAGGTCTGGTGGATCCACCACGTCCGCGGCGGAGTCCGAGATGTCGGGTCTGGCGACTGCATAGCGCATGACCTCGAAGTCCATCTCACGAGATGTGTTTCCGATCCTCGTGATCGTGCCGCGTGCCTCTACGAAGTCGCCCGCATAAGCGGGAGCCAGGAAGTCGACCGAGGAGTAGCCGGCGAACAACCCCTCGTCCCCATCACTCCTTATGCAAAGTTCGGTCGCGACATCACCGAAGAGTTCGAGCAGCTTGGCTCCTGCGACGAGATTTCCGCCGTAGTGAGCGTCTGCCTGTGAGAGACGCAGACGGAGGTGCGCCTTGATCGCATCACTCATAGTTCAAGCTAGCCACCGGCCCTCGTTTCCTCAGCCTGAAAGCGCTCCAGCTGCGCGGCCGCCTGGCCCCGCACCCTGCCCTGCACCATCGGGGTCCATCCCAGGAGAAGGCCGGCCGGGCCCAGCGCCATTCGGCTCCAGCGGTAGAAGTCGAACGAATCCACATGACGCACTATCAAGCCGCTCTCGAACTCGAAGGAAGCCGAGATCCTGTTGTGGACCTGCCGTCCCGTTTTCGGAAAAGAGTAGGTGGCCTCCCAGTTTGCCGAGCCGCGCTCGTCGTTACCTTCGACGGCACCGAAGCTCACCGCTATCTCGTTTCCACTCACGCAGAACATGCGCCACATAGCCCGCACTCGATCGGCATCCAGATCTGGGAACACCGGGTCGCTGAAGCGCGCCTTTTCGCTGTAGCACCGGGCCATCGTTTCGTGGTCTCCCGCCCGCCATGCCGAATAGAACCTGGTTATCAGTTCGGCGTTTGGGTGCATGGCGACAAGGTAACCGATCGCTTCTCGACCGAGAGAGGATGGCCAAATTGGGATGCTCGTTCAGTTCTGGCTGGTCGCTTGGCGGTTTACCGCCGCGTAGGCGAGATACGAGGCGACCTCGCTTGGCTTGGTGCCCCGTCCGAAGATCTTGTCGTAGCCGAGCTCGGCTGCCTGCTCGGTGCCAAAGCGCGGTCCCCCACCGACGAGGATGAGCTCGTCGCGCAAACCCGCTTCGACGAGCGCATCGCGCACTTCCTTGAGATGAACGATGTGGGCGTCACGCTGGGTCACGACCTGCGAGACAAGCACGGCGTCCGCGTCGTTGGCGCGCACCGTTTCGACTATTTCGGCCGGGTCGACCTGGCTGCCCATGTTGACCACACGCATCTCTGGGAAGTACTCGAGCCCGTGGTCGCCGGCGAAGCCCTTCATAGAGAGGATGGCGTCGAGGCCGACGGTGTGGGCATCGGTTCCTGTGCAGGCACCGACCACCACCAGTTGTCGCTTCAGCGTCTCGCGCAGGACGCGATTGATCTCCTGATAGCTGAGGACGGCAAACTCTCGCTCGGGCACCACCAGTTCGTCAGGGTCGACAGAATGCTGCGTGGCCCCATAGACGATGAAGAAGGTGAAGTCCGGGCCCATCGCCTTCATGTGAACCACCTGCGCCCGCTCGAGGCCCATCTTCCGAGCGAACTCAAGAGCCGCCTGGCGCGTGCGCTCCGACTCGGCGAGGGGGAGAGTGAAGCTCAGCTGGACGAGGCCATCGTCGGTTGAATCCCCATACGGCTTGACGGCAGTCATCACGTCACCCCCAGAGTCTGGCCGAGAAGATCCATCACCGGGTTGACGTACTCGTCGTCCCGTTTCACCACACCCGAGAGGCCCTTGCCGCCGGTGCGCGTGCGGACCGTGTCTGCAAACATTCCGGCCTCGATCGCGGCGAACATCCCGATGTCCGCGACCTTTGCAAGCATCTGGCGCGTTTCCTCGAGCACCTGGTTGGCCCGGCGCTCGACATCGCCGCCGGGTTCGAAGCGCAACTCGCCGGCCAAGGCGATCGAGCCGCCGAAGATGTAGCTGGCGTTCTCGATTGCGAGGTCTCTGTCGCTTAAAAAGGGTGTGTGGATGCCCTCGGTCATCATGCCGAGCAGGATTATGTCCTGGCCCGTCAGTGCACCGACCAGGTTGAACATTCCGTCGTTGAGATAGCCGCGAAAGATGTTCCCAGTCATGTGCTTGGTCGGAGGCATGTACTTCAGCGGGGCATTCGGGAAGCACTCGCGGATGAGCTGTGCATGAGCGACCTCGAGTGCAACCTGGTTCGGAACGTCGGGATCGATCTCGAAGGCGTGCCCGAGTCCCTGCTGCTCCTCCGGGAGACCGGCCGAAAGCGCAAGCCGCTCGTTGAGGAACTGAGAGGCGAGCACGCTGTGTGCGCTGTGTATGGCGTCGGCGGTGGTCAGGTAGTTGTCCTCGCCCGTGTTGATCACGATTCCTGCAAGCGAATGGATCATGCGACTGAAATGCTGGTCGATGAAAGTCCGCTGCATGTTGATGTCGCGGAAGATGATTCCGTACATGCAGTCGTTGAGCATCATGTCGAGGCGCTCCATCGCGGCCAACGCAGCGATCTCGGGCATGCACAAACCGCTCGCATAGTTCGTGAGGCGGATGTAGCGACCGAGCTCCTCGCCGACCTCATCGAGAGCGGCCCGCATGAGGCGGAAGTTCTCCTGGGTCGCGAAAGTGCCCGCGAAGCCGTCAGTTGTCGCTCCGAACGGAACGTAGTCAAGCAGACTCTGACCGGTCGATCGAATCACTGCGATGACATCCGCGCCCTCGCGCGCTGCGGCCTGAGCTTGTGGGATGTCCTCGTGGATGTTCCCCGTGGCGACGATGAGATAGAGCCAGGGTTTGGTCGCTTCCCCGACCTTGTCGATCACCCGGGTCCGGTCTTCGCTAGCCGCCGCGATGGTAGCGACTGCGCTTTCTGCCGCGCCGGTGGCCGCCGCAAGGGCCGAATCGTAGTCGGCGCCCTCGGGCCACAACGGCACGAGTTCCCCGGAAGAGATCGCGTCGGCAGCTCGTTGCACGCCCCCTGCACGTCGGACTGCATGGAAGAACGGAATCAGCACTCCTCGCTCGAGACCGGTCGCCTTCTTCACCTCGTCGACGACCCGGTTTGGAACGGGAATAGCCTCAACACCTCCACCCTCGACGCCGTCGACTCCGGCGAAGCGAAGACAGGCTCGCTCGATCGAGACTGTCGTGTGGGTGCGTGCGAGCTCCTCGATCGGCTTGGAGATCTCGATTGCAAGCGACCTGCACTCTGCGACGGATGCCTGATCGATCTGGAGGCGGCCCAACGGACGCACGAATGGCTTCGATGTCTTCATCTAGTCGGTCTCCGCCTCCGAGCTTGGCCATACCCTCACGCCGGATGCCCAGGTTCCAAGCACCTCGGTATCCGTCAGCTCGTCCGGGTCGGTCGTGACCGGGTCCCTGTCGAGCCACGCGAAGTCGGCCAGCGCGCCCGGTTCGATTGCGCCGCGCTTGTCTTCCTGACCGGCAGCGTGGTGACCGCCCATGGTGTGCAGTGCAAGCGCAAGCTCACCCGAGATGCTCTGGCCCTCGAGATGGTGAGCCCGCAACGCTTTCATCTGCAGGAACGGATCGAGTGGCGTGACTGTCGAATCCGACCCGGCGGCAAGAGGCAGGTCGCGCTCGCACATAGTGCCGAACCGGTTCATCTCCCGGGCGCGTCTGCCACCCGATGCGGTCGGCATAGAGGCCCTTGTCTCCACCCCAGAACGCGTCGAACGCGGGCTGGACACTGGCTCGGAGCCCGAGGCGCTTCGCCCGGCCGATGTGGTCATCGCTGGCGCACTCGAAGTGCTCGATGCGATGGCCGAGTTGCATGACGCGGGCTCCCCCACCCTTGCGGCCACACGCTCCCAGGTAGTGATCGCCTGTTCGATGGCCGCGTCTCCGATCGCGTGGACGCCGACCTGGAGATCCGCACTTTGGGCGGCGAGGAAGAACCCGAACAGTTCCTCGTCGTCTCGGTACTTGATTCCATTAGGAGGTGAGCCTTCCGGCGGCGGTGAGGAGAACGGCTCTTTGATCCACGCGGTGTGCGAACCGAACGATCCATCGAGGAAGTAATCGCCGCCGATGCGCGTGTGTCCCATCGACTTGACCTTGTCGACCTCATCCGTCCCCAGGTAGGTGACGACGTTGAGCTTCGGCCTTCAATCGCGTCCATGAAGACGTCGTAGCTCGGCCAGCCGCGCCACTCGACGACGAACATCTCGTGTACCGAAGTGACGCCCTTCGAGTAGGCGTGTTGAATTGCGGCTCGAATCGCTGCGATCTGCTCGTCGCGAGGAAGGCTGGCGTCGAACCAGTTCCACGCCCCGCAAGCGGCCTGCTCGCGCAGGTAACCGGTCGGTCGTCCGGAGTCGTCGACATCGACGCCATCGATCCCGGTCAGGTCGAGTTGACCGATGAGAGCGCTCGACACGATGCAAGAGTGCATGTCGGCCCGGGCCAGCATCGCGGGCCTGCTCCCCCACCGCTCGGTCGAGGTCGGTCCGCGTCAGAGTCCGGTCGAGCGGATCCTCGAAGTTGCCGCCGAACATGACCGCCCCGCCTCCGGCTGCGTGTGCCGCGAACGAATCGAGTATCCGATCTGCCGAGTGCACGCCGCGAAAGTCCATTCCCCCCGTGTACAGTCCCGTGGCGGGAAGGTGCACGTGTGCATCGCAGAACCCGGGCACGAGCGTGCCCCCATCGAGATCGATGGTTACGTCGGCCACCGGTATGTCGCTCCCGGGTCCGAGAGCGCTGATTCTCCCGTGCTCGATCACGACCCAATCGGCCGTCGATGGTGTGTTCGTGCGGATGGTCCCGTTGCGGAACAGGGTCTTCATGATGCAAACCTCTTCAGCAGCGCCGGTTCGTCGCGGACGAGATCCAGCGCTAACCGCGGCATGCCCTGGCACGTAGCCGTTTCCGATGGTCATCTCCGGATGCTTTCCGAGGCCCTCCGCGACGAGAGCGGCCGAGGTGAACGACGTCGCCATCGAGAAGAACACTATGTGTCCGTCGTCCTCACAGCTGAGTATCGCTCCGCCCTCGCAGCCGGGAACGTTCGTGCATACGAACACGATGTCGGCGAGGCGTCCCTCGAAAGCGTCCATGACGGCCTCGGAGGTTGCTACGGGATCGGTGCAGTCGACGACGATCGCCTCGGCGCCGGCATCCTCTGCGGCCGCGGCAGTCGACTCCGGATAGCAGAGGCCCACCACGTGACCGTGCTCGCCTGCGTTGCGCCGCGACTGAGCCGAAACGAGCAGCCCTGACTTCCCCCCTGCGCCGATGACGACGACGCGCATGCGCGGCTTCACGAACCGGGCCGCCCATGCGGGTGCGCCGGCAACGTCGAGAACACCCAGCGTCACCTCATCAGGGAGGTCGTCGGGGACCTCCGCATAGATTCCCGAACCGAAGAGGATCGCTCGCCCCTTGATACTGACCTTCTCGGAGGCCGGGTCGAGATCCAGGATCTCGTCGATGACCAGGGGTGTGAGAGAAAGGGAGACAAGAGTTGCGATGCGTGTCCCGACAGCGGGCTCTCGGCGGTGGGCTCCAAGCTCCGACACCGTTCCGATGAGCATCCCGCCGGAACCGGTCACCGGGTTGTGCATCTTTCCGCGCGATTGCACGATCTCGAGGACGCGAGCGCGCATTGAGTCAGCGTCGCCGTCGCATTCCTTACGGATCTGAGTCCACGATGCAGCATCCACGTTCAGGTACTCGACGTCGATGGCCAACTCGTCTGCCCCAAGGGGCGAGTCCGTGTCGAGTCGTTGGGCCTGTTGAGGCAGCGCGCCCGCCGGTTCGAGAGAGCGGTGCACTCCATAGCGCTCCATGGTCTAAGCCGAAACGGTCGCGGGAGTGTGCTCGCTTCCGTGCTCGTGCCAGTACGCCTGGCCCTCGGGAGGGAGTGTGTAGATCGGGTCGTGATACTCGTAGCGTCGATCCAGTGCTTGCGAGTCATCGAACTCGATACCCGTCCGGTAGTTCTTGGTCCAGTAAGAGATTCCCTTGACGCGGTCGTACTCCTCGATCTGGTGGACCCAACGCTTGCCGACGAAGGGGACGTCGCACACGATGCGCGGTGTCGCGAAGCCGGGCATGTAACCCATGATCGAGTGTTGGAGAGTTTGCGCCTCGGCGACACTCAGACGCCAGTGCTCCGAGTTCGGGATCATGTCGCACATATAGAAGTAGTAAGGCATGACCTTCGCCTGGTCGAGCAGGGTGAAGCAGAGATCTAGGAGATCGTGCTGGCTGTCGTTGACCCCGCGGATGAGGACACCCTGGTTGCGGACGTCTCGGAACCCCATCGCATGAAGCTTCTTGACAACCTTGGCGACGAGAGGGGTGAGGTTGTTGGCGTGGTTGACGTGAGTGTGTACGGCGAGGTCGACATCGCGATCGACGGCCTTCACCGCGATCGTCTCGAGCCCCGCTAAGACGTCGTCCTGTAGGAAGTGTTGCGGCAAACCCATGAGACCCTTGGTCGCGAGACGGATATCGCGAATGTTCTCGATGTCGAGCATGGCCGAGATGAAGTCGACGAGGTGCCCGATCGGGAGGTTGGCGATGTCTCCCCCGGAGACCACGACGTCGCGCACGGATGGGGTTGCCCGCAGGTACTCGAGGATCGCGGCGTAGCGCTCCTTCTGCTTCATCTCGAAGCGGTACTTCACCACTTGAGGGACGTTGTTGCCGACGAGATCCATACGGGTGCAATGACCGCAGTACTGGGGACAAGTCGAGAGCAGTTCGGCGAGCACTTTCGTCGGGTAGCGGTGGGTCAACCCCTCGACCGCCCACATATCGGCCTCGTGAAGGCTGTCGCGCGATGCGAGCGGGTGGCTCGGCCACTCTGGGTCGCGGTCGGCGAAAGCAGGGATCATGTAGAGCCTGATCGGGTCGTGCCACAGATTCGTTTCGTCCATCGTGTTCAGCATCTGGGGCGGGACGAGCATCGACATCGTGGCCCGTTCGGCCTGGTCCCGCTTGATCGACTCGACGAGATCGCCCGGGATCCGCTCGCCAAAGACCTTCAGGAGTTGATCGAGGTTCTTGACCGTGTTCTGCCTCTGCCATTTCGCATTGAGCCAGTCGGCCTCGGTTACGTCGCGATAGCCGGGCAGCCTTCGCCAGTCGGGCTCGACGAAGTCCCGCTGGGGCGGATACGAGTACGGCTGCTCCGCGGCGTGTGCCCGGGGGGTGCGCTGGCTGAGTGGCAGTGGCGCGGTGGTCGCTGTCGTCATGCCGGTCGCCCCTCTCGATCGTATGGGTGGTGTTCTAGCCGCTTTGAGAATTATCGGAACGGAGGCTTGCTTTCTAGAGGCTATACCCTAATGCTATTAGGGAAAAGCTATCTTAGACGGAATAATCTTCGGATTCACCGCAACCAGGGGGTATCAGATATCGACGAAAAGGGCCGCACGATCCTCGGGCTCATCGAGGTGGACTCCCGGCTGACCTACGCCCAGATCGGCGAGCGGGTCGGGCTGGCCGCCTCGAGTGTCCACGATCGCATTCGCAAGCTCGAGCGCGAGGGGGCCATCCGGGGCTACAGGGCCGACCTGGACTTCGTGTCCGTGGGCCTTCCCATCACCGCGTTCGTGAGCCTCGCCCTGCAGCCGTCCTCGCCCTCGGACATCCCCGGCAAGGTCGCCGAGTTTCCGCTGGTCGAGTCGTGCTACTCGGTCGCTGGTGACAACTCGTACGTGCTGGTGGTCAGGGCACCCACGACCGAGTCGTTAGAGGATTTGCTCGACGCCCTGAGGGCCAAGCTCGAGGTCACGACTCGCTCGACGATCGTCCTGTCGCAGCCCTTCGAACGCCGCCCCATGGTTGGCTCTCAGGACTCGATCACAGAGCGATGAGCCCGGCGTTCGTGGGCTCGAACCCGCACGCATCGAAATAGAAGGCCCGCAAGTGATCATCAAAGTCGACATGGAGCCACTCGCAGCCGGCAGCGCGCGCTTCGGCTATGGCGACTTCGACCAGACGGGTCCCGATGCCCCTCCGGCCCGCCTTGGAGGCCACCATGGTGTCGATGATGAAAGCGTGAATGGCTCCGTCCCAGGGGACGTTGACGAAACCGACGAGCTCGTCGCCCCGGCGGGCACAGACCCAGCCCAGGCTGTGCTCGGCAACTTGGTCCTTCCAGTCGTCGTCTAGAACCCGGTGATCGAAGGCCTCGGCGTGCAGAAGGTTGACCTCCAGATTGTCGAACGCGCCGCGCCATTCGTAGGTGATCTCCATGAACCGGAGCCTAAGGGAAACCCGAACCCGGCAACATCACCCTCTAAGGCTTGGTCAAACGCCGTCCGATCACGTGGCGCTGGATCTGGTTAGTGCCCTCGACTATCTGCAGGCCCTTAGCGTCCCGCATGAAGCGCTCGGCCGGGTACTCGGTCACGTAGCCGTAGCCGCCATGCAGTTGCACGGCGTCAATCGCAACTTGCATCGCCGTGTCGGTGCAGAAGAGCTTCGCCTGCGCGGCCTGCATGCCGTAGTCCTCTCCCGCGTCTCGCAGGGCCGCGGCGTGACGATAGAGCCGGCGTCCGGCCTCGATCTGTGTGGACATGTCGGCGAGCATGAACTGTAGGCCTTGGTTCTGGTTGACGGGCTTTCCGAACTGCTCTCGCTCCGAAGTGAAGCTGAGCGCCGCATCCAGCGCGGCCTGCGCGAGCCCGATCCCGCATGCTGCGATCCCAAGCCGGCCCGAGTCGAGCGACGCCATGGCGATGCGAAAGCCCATGCCCTCCTCGCCGAGACGGCGTGAGTCGGGAACCACGACGTCGTCCAACGTGAGCTGCCAGGTGGGCGACGCCCGCCAGCCCATCTTGTCCTCCTTCTTGGCACCGACGAACCCGTCGGATCCCTTGGTAACGAGGAACGCACTGATGCCCCTCGGGCCGGCTGCTCCCGTTCGTGCCATCATCAGCACGACGTCAGCCTCGTTTCCACGGGTGCACCAGAGCTTTCCGCCATTGAGGAGATAGGAACCGTCGGCTCGCACCGCTTTTGTCGATAAAGCGGCAGCGTCTGAGCCGGAGCCGGACTCGGACAGCGAGTACGCGCCGTACCACTCCCCCGCCGCAAGCTTGGCGAGAATCTCTTTGCGCTGGGCATCGGTTCCAAACTCGTTGACTGCGAATGCGCACAACGTGTGGACGGAGACGCCGATCGCAAGCGACAAATGGTGGTACGCGAGCTCCTCGATCGCTAGCAGATAGGACGAGTAGGTCTGGCCGCCTCCGCCGTACTCCTCGGGAAAGGGCAGTCCCGCGAGGGCGAGGTCGGCGAGCTTGGCGTAGAGATCGGCTGGATCCTGACCTCTCTTCTCGTACTCGTCCACGGAGCCAACGACCTCGCCGAGACAGAACTCGCGAACGAGTCCGACGAGTGCTTTCTGGTCGTCTTCTAGCAACCGCAAGTCGGCCGGCATGTGCGGGAGAATACCCCCATGAAGATCAAAGACCGCAATGGCAATCCCCTCGCTGAGGCAACGGTAACGATAGACGCCCACGAGCTGATGGACTTGCTGCAGGGCGTTGCCGACATCGTTGAGGGCAAGCGTGAGCACTTGCACTTCAAGCAGTCGACGGGGTCGGAGCTCGTTATCCAACTCGGCACCGAATCGGGAGACGAGCCCGATCCAATCGGTCGCCAGATGGACTGGTATCTCGGCCCGCTCGTTCTTTTCGGTGGGCTCTTCGTTCTCATCGGGATCATCACGGTTGCCCGATGGGTGTTCGGACTCCTGCTTTGAGCTCGTCCGGAGGGCTTGGGACCCGTTCGACATCGTGGGACAAGCTCGAGGGTTCACTGAACGATCCCTGGGACGTCCTCGTGGTGGGAGGCGGGATAACCGGAGCGGGGATCGCGCTCGAAGCAGCTTCGCGTGGGCTTCGGGTCGCGCTCGTCGAACGTTTCGACTTTGCGTCGGGGACGTCGAGCAAGTCATCGAAGCTAGTGCACGGAGGACTGCGTTACCTCGAACAGCGCGATCTGGGCCTCGTGCGTGAGGCGTCGGTAGAACGAGGTCTGCTGAACCGGCTTGCACCGCACCTTGTCGAACCGATTCCCTTCGTGATTCCCGTCGCAGATCGCTGGAAGCGCGCAAAGTTCGGAGTGGGCATGTGGGTGTACGACGCGCTGGCGAACTTTCGCAACACATCGATGCACAGCTACGTCGATCCCGACTCGGTCGGCAAGCTGGTACCTGCCCTCGCACGGAACGGGAACGACTCGAACCTTCGAGGCGGCTATGTCTATTACGACTCCAAGACCGATGACGTCCGCCTCACCCTCGAGGTCCTCGTGCAGGCGGTGCGTCACGGAGCAGAGGTCTGTAACTACGCGGCGGTTCGGAGCCTGGACTCTTCCGACTCCGGCTGCCGCGCCCTAATCGAAGACACGATCGACGGGTCGATCATGGAGGTCGCGGCCCGACGCGTGATCGTAGCCGGAGGCGTCTGGAACGACCGAATCGAAGCTATGACCAATCAGGTGGCGCCGCCCCGATTGCGGCCGAGCAAAGGCATCCACCTGGTCCTGAGACGCAAGGACGTGCCACTGGACACCGCGGCGTGCTTCATATCCGACGCCCAGCGCGAGCGGATGCTGTTTCTGATTCCGTGGAACGACGTCGTTGTCGCCGGCACCACCGACGTGGACTACTCGGGACTACTCGATCATCCCAGGGTCACTTCGGACGAGCGTTCGTACTTCCTTGATGCCCTGAACGCCGCACTGGGGCTGTCGCTGAGTGAGAACGATGTCGTGAGCGTGTGGGCGGGCCTCCGGCCTCTGGTCCGAGCCGAAATGGGTTCGACAGTGGACCTGTCTCGCAACCACGCCGTCTACGACTTCGCCCCAGGCATCGTGGGAATCACCGGTGGAAAGCTGACGACCTACCGAAGGATGGCTCAGGACGCGGTCGACCACGTGGCGCCGCATTTCAACAAGGTCGGTCGTTCGCGCGACGCGCTGGATAAAGCTCGGCTGTGGTGATGTCGGCGCGCTCACTGATGCTGTGGGCCGTCGCGCGAGGCGGCTTGGTATCGAGAAGGAGTGCATCGCCCAGCTTGCTCGATGTTACGGAGACAGGGCTCTCGCGGTGCTCGACGTCGCGACCGAGTCGGGACTGACCGAGCCCCTTGGCCCGGGAGGTCACCTCGGAGCAGAGGCTCTATATTCGCGCGTGCTCCGAGATGGCGGTCCAGCTATCCGACTTCCTCGCTCGCCGGACACGCCTTGCTCTGACGACATCGGATGCTGGACTGGAAAGCGATGCCCTCGGCTTCCTCGCCGCCGAGCTGTCATGGTCGTCCGTAGAGACCGAACGGCAAGTGACCGCTTTTCGCTCCGAGGTCGAGCTCGAGCGAGGGACTCCGTTGCCACAGGAGATCGGGGCGCACGGTGCAAGAGCCTGAGCACATGGGAGATCCGAATCTCGAACACGAGGTCGATCACATCAACTCGTTCGACATGTCGCTGATAGCAGCGCGCCGAATGGGGGCCGATGATGGAACTCCCCTGCTCATTGCGAGTGCGGTGGGAGCCAACCTGGCGGTATGGAGGCGCACCTTGCTGGACCTGGCGCGAGCCCGGCCGATCGTGACGTGGGACCTCCGGGGGCTGGGAGACTCGAGCGAAGCACGCTCGCAGCGAGTCGACGCGAGCGCACACGCCGAAGATGGTGTCGCGGTTGCCGACTCCTACGAGTTCGACCGCTTCCACCTGGCGGGCTGGAGCACGGGAACCCGGATCGCCCTCGAGATAGCGCATCGCTACCCGGAGAGGGTGGCCTCGCTCACCCTCGTGTGCGGAGGCTACGGCTACTCGGTCAGCAGTGGCCTGAGACACCTCGAGCTGGCTTCGGCGCTACCTCTGCTCAGTGGCGTCGCCAAGCACTTCGCGGGTTACCTGGGAGCGGCTTTCCGAGGGCTCACGGGCCGTGCCGAGCTCGCCGGCTTGATTCGTCAGAGCGGGCTGGTCGGTCCGACCGCCGACACGGCAGCCCTTGTGGACATGGTCCGATCGATGGGCGACTTCGACACCCACACGTTGCTAGACACGTACGAGGCAGTCGCCGGGGATGCTGCGCCGGAACTGCTGGGGCAGATCGAGCCGTCGACGCTGCTTGTCGCCGGAGAGCGAGACCCCTTCACACCGAGACGAATCATGGAAGCGATGGAGGAACGAATCCCGGGCGCGTCGCTAACCGTCTACGACCGGGCTACGCACTTCCTGCCGATCGAGTTTCCGGCACGTCTTGCGGTGGAGATGGCAGGCTTCATGACCGCCAATGCCGGAGCCGGGTTCGACTAGCTTCACACCTTCAGATGAATCGCCTCGCGCAATAGCTCGAAGCGCGCAGGCGTGTACCCCAGGACCTCGCCATCGGCCTCAATGAGCAGAGGCGGGTTCGATTCGATGGACGCTTCAACCCGTTTGGCCTCGAGGATCTTCGGGTGGGGAACGTGCTCTCCCTTGTAGACCTTTGGCATCACGGCGAGGGCCTCGCGTTTGCCGGTGTGCTCGATCTGAATATCGAGGACGCCGTCCGTCGGGGCGGCCTTCGGAGCAACCTTCATCCCGCCTCCAAAGAACTGGCCGTTTGCCACGACCATGTTGTTCATCCGCCCTTCGTAGGTGCGCGTCATCAGGTCGACCTTTACGTCGGCCGCGCGGTGACGAGCGAGAGACAACCAAAAGGAAAAGAAATACACGGTTGGGCCAAGGAACCGTGGCAGGCGCGCCGCTCGCTCGACAACTCGAGCCCCGAGACCCACCTCGGCAATGTTGGCAAAGTAACGAACCACCTCCTTGCCGTCCTCGCCGAACGTGATCTTGCCGATGTCGATCGGAAACGATTCATGACCGTCCAGGTGCACCACGGCGTGGCTGGGAGAAGACGGAATCCCAAAGGTCTTGATGAAGTCGCTTCCCGTTCCAGCGGCCACGACGCCAAGCCGCGCCTCGGGATTGACAGCCTTGTCCCCCTCGATCAGTCCATTGACCACTTCGTGGATGGTGCCATCGCCACCCACGGCGACGATGAGTTGGCGGCCTCGCTCGAGTGCCTCCTTGGTAAGCAAGGTCGCGTGCCCCGAACCCTCCGTCCGAACGACCTCGTATTCGAGACCTCGCTCGGCCAGCAGCCGTTCGACCTCCGGCAGGCGCTTGGCGACGCCACCCCTGCCGGCGTTCAGGTTGCATACGAGAGTCAGAACACCGAACGGAGAGCTCATCGTTGCGCTAGCCCGAGTGCCCCTGGGTTCATGATGCCTTGCGGATCCAGCGCCGCCTTGATCGCCCGAAGGACCTCAAAGGAGTCGCCGAGCTCGTCCGGAAGCCAGCGCGCCCGCAGCCTGCCGATACCGTGGTGGTGGCTGATGGTTCCGCCCGCCTCGAGGCATGCAGTCATGCCCACGTCCCACCACTTCTCGTTGCTCGACACGGCGGTCGCGTCGTCGTCGCACGATTTTCCCAGCGTGAAGTACAGACACGCGCCGTCCGGATAAATGTGCGAGACGTGGCAGGTAACAAAGTCGGCATGCGCGGCGAGACGTTCCTTCATGGAGTGATAAAGATCACGGAGCACGGTCCAGGTTCCCGCGACCTCCATCGTGTCAATCATTGCGTGTGGGCCCAAGAGGCCCGCGCCCGACATGTTCTTCGTGTACTCGTCCACGGCGGCGTTGCGGTGGCTCCACCAGTGCTCGACGATCGAGTCGTCCAAACGTTCGCCGCCAGCGAGGTGTACGGCAGCTTGGGCCCGAGTGTCCGCATCGTCTCCGTCGAACGACATCAGCAACAATGGTCCGGCCGGCGGATCGTCGAGACTCATAGTGAGCAGGACCGCGTCCTCCGCATCGTAGGCACGAACCATGGCAGGCGCCAGGCGCGATTGAGCCAGGGCTCGGCATGCGGCGATCGCGTCCTTCATGTGGTCGAAACGGAGGCACGCATCTGATCTGTCCTCTGGAATCGGTGTCACGCGTAGGGTCACCTCGGTCACAATTCCGAGAGTGCCCTCGGATCCGAGCATGAGACCGCCGATATCCGGACCCACCGAGCGGCGCGGCACGATCTTGCTTCGAATTGTTCGACCACCGGGGAGCACCGCCTCGAGACCCGCAATGAGTCTCTCGATGCCGCCGTAGCGCGCAGAGAGCTGACCGCAGGCGCGCGTCGCGACCCATCCTCCGACGGTCGAGATGTCGTGAGACTGAGGCTCGTGCCCCAACAGGAATCCATTTTTCTGAAGCGCCGTTCGCAGGTGCGGGCCAGTGACACCCGCTCCGACGGTGACCAGACGACTCTTTGTGTCAACCGCGGATATGCCGTCCAGGTGGCGGAGGTCGACGACTAGGTGCCCGGCTCCGTGGATCCCCCGAACCACGCTCGAGCCACCTCCGAACGGGAGGACAGGTGTGTTCGTGTTGCCGGCCCACTCGAGGACGCGCGCAACCTCGGCTGAGTCGTGCGGACGAACCACGGCAATCGGAAGACTCGAAGCCTCGCGCGCTCTGGTCGCCAGTAAGGCGCGGGACGACCAATCGCGTGCGTGCTCCTCGAGATCCGAGTGGTCGGTGCTTACTCGGTCGTCGCCGAGAAGCGCAGCCAGTTCATCGAGCATTGCCGCAGTCATGTGCGTTCGACGATGGTCGCTATCCCCTGCCCGACTCCGATGCACATGGTGGCGAGCCCGTACCGGGCCTCACGTCGGCCCATCTCGTGGACGAGAGTCGTGAGGATGCGTGCGCCGGAGCAACCCAATGGGTGACCGAGAGCTATTGCCCCCCCGTTGACGTTCACGATGGAATCGTCGAGCCCAAGCTCTTTGATGCATGCGAGGGACTGCGCGGCGAAGGCTTCGTTGAGTTCGATGAGGTCCAAGTCTCCGATGGTCAGGCCCGCCCGGTCGAGAGCCTTGCGGGTGGCGTGGACGGGCGCGATCCCCATCCTCTTCGGTTCGACGCCCGCTACCGCCGATGTGACGATGCGAGCCATCGACCTCCATCCGTTGGCCTCAGCGCCCTCGGGCGTGCTTAGCAGAAGCGCCGCGGCGCCGTCATTGATTCCGGCTGCGTTTCCTGCAGTGACGGTGCCGTCGCCCAGGAACGCGGGCTTGAGCGCGGCCAGCCTGTCGAGAGACGAGTCGGGGCGCGGGGGCTCGTCCTGATCGACTACGAGAGGATGTCCCTTCCGCTGTGGGACGGATATCCACACGATCTCGTCCTTGAACCGGCCCTCGTCCCGAGCCGCGATCGCTTTGCGGTGGCTGTCGAGAGCGAAGGCATCCTGCTCCTCACGGGAGATGGAGTAATCGGCGCCCACTATCTCTGCCGTCTCGCCCATTGCGTGCGAGCCGTAGAGCTCGGCCATGCGCGGGTTCAAGAAACGCCATCCGAGCGTGGTGTCGTGAACCTGGGCGGCGGTCCGGCCCCAGGGTTGACCCGACTTGGCCATGACGAACGGGGCGCGGGTCATCGACTCCGAGCCCCCGGCGATCACGAGATCGCCCTCGTCGGACCTGATGGCTCGGTAGCCGCAGTTCACGGCCTCCAGACCCGAGCCGCACAGCCGGTTGACAGTTGCACCGGGGACCTCCACGGGGAGCCCGGCCAGTAGCGCCGCCATGCGGGCGACGTTGCGGTTGTCCTCGCCTGCCTGGTTTGCAGCACCCCAGTAAACGTCGTCGACCCCGTGCGTGTCGACGGCGTTTCGACCAACCAGAGAGACGATGACATGGGCGGCCATGTCATCGGGACGCACATCTGCAAGCGCGCCCGCCCATCGGCCCATCGGAGTTCGGACGGCATCGACGATCACGACTTCTCGCATGTGCCGAGTTTCACATGGCCCGCGCCGACGAGGCGAACTGCGCAGCCTACGAGCGTGAACTCGGGGATCGGAGACAATGGGCGGCATGCGCCTTCCGGTCATGCCACCAGTGCCACCGATGCTCGCCAAGCCCGTGAAAGAGATTCCTCACGGACACCAGAGCTTCGAACCGAAGTGGGATGGCTTTAGGTCCATCGTCTTTAGGGATTCCGCCGAGGTGGAGATCGGCAGCCGCAAGGAAAAGCCGATGAACCGCTATTTTCCGGAGTTGGTCGAGGCCTTCCTGGAGCACCTCCCCGACCGGTGCGTGGTCGACGGCGAGATCATTGTCATCGGCTCCTCGGGAGACCGGCTGGACTTCGGTGCGCTCCAACAACGAATCCATCCCGCGGCCAGCCGTGTGAAACTTCTTGCGGAACAGACTCCAGCGCGCTTCGTGGGGTTCGACCTGTTGGCGCTAGACGACACCGATTACACGCAGCGGCCCTTCGCCGAGCGTCGGGCAGCGCTCGTGGACGCGCTTTCATCCGCGGCTCCCTCCGATCCACGTCACCGCGGCCACGACCGAGCGAACCGTGGCCCAGCGGTGGTTCCACCAATTCGAGGGAGCGGGGCTCGACGGTCTTATCGCCAAGCCACTCGACGGCCTGTACGAGCCGGATAAGCGAACCATGTTCAAGGTGAAACACGAACGCACAGCCGATTGCGTGGTGGCCGGCTACCGCGTGCACAAGAGCGGTCCCGACCGGATTGGATCGCTGCTGCTCGGTCTCTATGACGGCGACGGCGTACTGGCCAGCGTGGGGGTGATCGGGGCGTTTCCGCTGGCTCGTCGCAAGGAGCTGTTCGATGAGATGCAGCCACTTGTGACCACCTTCGATGATCATCCCTGGGCCTGGGCTCAGCAGGAGGAAGGCGCCCGAACGCCACGCAACTCCGAGGGGAGCAGGTGGGCGGTGGGAAAGGACCTTTCCTTCATACCGCTGCGACCGGAGCGCGTTGTCGAGGTCCGGTACGACCACATGGAGGGCGTCCGCTTCCGTCACCCACCGCAATTCGTCCGCTGGCGCCCCGACCGTGAGCCCAGGTCCTGCACCTACGAGCAGTTGGAGGAGCCCGTCAAGTTCGACCTTGCCGACGTCCTCGACGTGGACCGCTAACCCGCCCGGTCCGAGCTCACATGGGACCTCAGCGGATTCTCAGGGGCGTAAAGAAAACGGTCAATGAAGGTTTGAACCCTTATTCAGAGGAGTAAAATCCTACTCATACCGCAACCAGTGTGAGCAGTCTGGGGAAGACGTAGAAGCCTGCTTAGCGGTACTTTTCATCACTGGAACTTCGGTTGAGACGCAGCCGAGCCCCCGCAGCGGGGTGGGTGCGATCTCCCGCTCTCTCCCCGTCGTTGGGATTTCCCGTTGGTCGCGAACGAGGAGGGCTCGTTTTGGCTACGCAAGAGTTGGACATGCTGCACCGCACCACCCCCCAGGTCGGACGGCCGGTCACGCGAGATTCCCGGGGCCACGTCGCCCAGCCGACCGACCTCCGTCGGAGCGCCATCGACGATCGGATACTCGCTCGGTACCAAGCTGCAGAGGGACTCGAGCGGGAACGCCTTAAGGCTGAGATCGTTGAACGGCACATTGGCCTCGTCCGCTTTCTGGTGCGCCGCTACGCCAGCAAGGGTGAGAGCTACGACGATCTCGTGCAGGTCGGGATGCTCGGCCTTCTGGGTGCGATCGACCGCTACGAATCCGACCGGGGCGTGAGGTTCGCATCGTTCGCGCGCCCCTCGATCCTGGGTGAGCTCAAACGCCACTTTCGCGACAAGACCTGGGCCCGCGCGTCCCACGCAGGCTTCAGGAGCTGAGTCTCAACGTCACCACGGCCGAAGGCGAGTTGTTCCAGGAGCTGGGCCGCTCCCCCACTCCGGCAGAGGTAGCCGAGCGCCTCGCCGTCACCGAGGAAGACGTGCTGGAGGCCAACGAGGCGGCGAGGTCCTACTCGGCAGTCTCCATCGACCAGCCTCTGGACGCGGGAGACGGAGAAACGGGATCGCTTTCCGATCTGATCGGCGACGTCGATCCGGATATGGAGAAGCTCGAGAACCTCACAGCTCTGGAGCCGGCTCTCGCCGAGCTGGCTCCCTATGACCGCGAGCTGCTCCATATGCGCTTCTTCAGAGGCATGGTTCAGTCCGAGATGGCGGTCGAGTTGGGTGTCTCGCAGATGCAGGTTTCGCGTCAGCTCGCCCGCATTCTCGGACGACTTCGGAGCTCTATCGTCTGACCGGCGGGCCCGCGCGGCGCCCAGCGACATCCGGGAATTATCGAGCTGGCGAAGGGCATCCTTATGGAGCGGATCCGACCATTCGGCGGGCAGGTAAAGACACGCTCTGGAGCGACCTGACACGAAACGATGAGTCTGCCATCATCGCCGCTATGGACTCCAGTCTCACGCTTCTCGTTGATGCCGCAAGCCTGATCTACAGGGCTCTCTTCTCGATTCCTGACTCGATTCGGGCGAGGGACGGCACTCCCATGAATGCTGCCTACGGCTTCCTCGACATGTTGAGCAGGCTGGTCGCCGACCACAAACCGGACTACATCAGCTGTGCCGCAGACGACGACTGGCGGCCGCAGTGGCGCGTGGATCTGATCGACAGCTACAAGGCTCACCGCGGGAAGAGGGCAGCGCCCAGGAGGCTGCAGAGGAGAAGCTTGCTCCCCAGGAGCCCGTCATTCTCGATCTCCTGGACCGCGTCGGCATCCGCGTGGTGGGACACCCTGGATACGAGGCCGAGGACGTCATCGGGACTCTTGCCCAGCGGGCACCCGGACGGGTAGCAATCGTGTCCGGAGATCGGGATCTCTTCCAGCTGGTGCGCGACCCGAAGATCGCCCTTCTCTATCCCAAACGCGGAGTGAGCGTCGTCGACACCGTGAACGAGGCGTACATCGAGAAGAAGTACGGGATCCCGGGACGCGCCTACATGGACTACGCGGTGCTCAGAGGTGACCCCTCGGATGGGTTGCCCGGAGTGCGAGGCATCGGCGACAAGCTCGCTGCCGGCTTGATCTCCAAATACGGGAGCGTCGAGGGTGTGCTGGCCGCGATCGACGCATCGGAGCGCGGAACGTCTCTCGAGAAGGTCCGGCTTCAGCGCGATTACGTCGATCGGGCGATGAAGGTTGTGGCGATCCCCACCGATCTGCCGATCGAGCCGGTGGATATTTCTGCGCCCGCTCCCGAAGGGGATGATTCCCTCTACGAGGAGGCTGGCGGCTACGGCCTCGGAGGTCCGGTACGGCGCCTGGTGACCGCTCTGGGAGCCTCCTAGAGGTTTGCCCGCCCGGAGGGCGGGTAGCCCAGCACCTGCGGCTGGCGTTCGGGTTAGCCGATCTCGGGTACCGCCCTGCAACCACTCGCCGCACGCTTCCGGGTGTCGAGAATGTCGCTCTGGCTCCGTCCCAGGGACACCAGCGGCAACGACGGGTCGCGTGACTGGAAGGATAACCGTGCAACCGAACGAGATCACCGAGGTTCTGAACCGACCGATCAGCCGAGAACTGTTGGCTCGCGATCTGACCCGCTTGGCCTACGTCGCCAAGGACGGCACACCCCGCAATGTCCCGATCGGGTTCACCTGGAACGGCTCGGAGATAGTCATGTGTACTGCGAGGAACGCCGCGAAGCTCCCGGCCCTGCGCCACAACCCGGCGGTGGCCCTGACGATCGACACCGAGGTGCACCCGCCCAAGACCCTGCTGATCCGTGGTCGGGCCGAGCTGGACATCGTCGAGGGCATCCCGGACGAGTACCTCCAAATGAACGGCACCTACGAGATGACGCCCGAGCAACGGGTCGACTGGGAGGCAGAGGTGCGTTCGCTCTACGACGGCATGGTCCGGATCGTTGTTACCCCGACGTGGGCGAAGTTGATCGACTTCGAGACAACCCTTCCGAGCGCGGTCGAGGAGCTGATCCGGCAGCGGGAGGAGCGCCAGCGCGCCTGAGCGCCGGGCGGCAGGCATTCACCCGACGCCTAGACTTCGAGGGCGGAGTAGGCAACGACACCTCGCTGAATCGTGTCGACAGTGGTCTTGATGAGTGCACGCTGGTCGGCCGAGTCGCTCACCTCGATGAGTTGCCGGAGGAGGTCGATGAGTTGCTTCGTGGAACGGACGAAGTCCCCTGGGGCGTCGTCCTCCCCGAGGACATCCTCGAGTGCGGCGCCGGATCCCCAGAGATAGGCGCTCTCCGCAAATCCCGGGTCCGGTTCGCGCGTGAGCTCGACTCCATGGTTGTCCTCGTCCTTTCTGATGTCGCGCCAGAGTTCCATCACGCGCTTCCAGGCTCTCTGACTCGCTTCGGTCGGCATCCCGTGCCAGTCGGGCGGGTCGGGCCCGCGCGTCTCGTATACGAGGGTCGATGCGACCGCAGCGAGTTCGGCGACGTCTAGGCCATCGAACAGATCGGAACGAAGAGCCTCCACGACCAGAAGATCAGCCTCGTTGTAGACGCCGGTGAGTGTCTTGCCGATGGGAGTCAGCGTCCAGCCATCTACGTAGCCGCGCTCTTCCAGGACTGCCAGAACCTGTTCGAAACGGCGGGCCAGCGTGGTGGTGCGACGGCCGATTCTCTTGGTGATCCTGGCGGTCTCCTTCTCGAGGTTCCGAGCGCGCTCGGCGAAGTGAAGGTGGCGCGAGAGGTCGGGGCACGCATGACACGGATGGGCCTCGAACGCCAGCGCGCCCCGCTGCATATCGGGGTCGTCTTCCACGTCTATGGCACGTTCTCTCGGCCGGCTGGTTCCGACCTCGAGTGCATTGAGTCGTCGTGCTAGGTGTCGGCGGGAGCGCGCTTCACGCACGTTTGGAAACCTCTTGGGATATCGATATGAGCGATGGGCGCAGGCGGTTCGGCGAAATCGTAAGCACCTAGCCTGACGATCGACCGATCTTCTGACAGCCCGAGTACTTTGGGCTTCTTCTCGCTCTTTCGGCGACTCACCTCGAGCGTGACGTAGCGTCCGGCTCGCTTTCCGGAATGAACTTCGATGACGTCTCCCGGTCGAAGCAGTTTCATGGCTTCACTCGTTCGCGCTTGATCACCGCTCCGTCGGGGCTCGGCGGGGCTCGCCTGTTCGAGAAGGCCGAGGTACTCCTCGATGGCCCCGAGATCGCATTCCATCCGTTCGCGATACGTCGCGAGGTAGGCCTCCTGGCGCTCGCGGGTCTTAACCAGGTGAACGATCTCGCGATCTCCCTGGAACTGAGCGAACGATGAGTTCACAAGGTGCTCGGCGTCCTCTCGGTCGTAGTTCCTCACGAGATTGACCGCCATGTTGTAGCTGGGCTGGAAGCTGCTGTTCAGCGGATACGAGTGGGTCGACGCAAGCCTCGTCAGTGTGTCAAAGGGCGTGAACCGTTGCATGAGGACGACACTGTTGCCGGCAACGTCGATTCCGCGGCGCCCGGCTCGGCCCGACAGCTGCGTGTACTGGCCCGGAGTCATGAGCTCGTGTTTCTCGCCGGTGAACTTGGTAAGCGATTCGATGACGACAGTGCGGGCCGGCATGTTGATTCCCGAGCGCGAGGGTCTCGGTGGCGAAAACGACCCTCACGAGGCCCTGCGAGAAGAGGTCTTCCACGATCTCCTTGAACGGCGGGATCATTCCCGCGTGGTGAGCTGCGATCCCGTTCACCAGCCCCTGCAGGAACTCGTCGTAGCGCAGAACATCGAGCTCTGGATCGGAGAGGTCTCCCACCCTGTTCTCCACCATCTTGCCGATGGCTCTCCGCTCGTCCGGCAGGGTCAGTCGCAGGTTGTCGCGCAGGCACTGCTTCACCGCCTGGTCGCATCCCTTGCGGGAGAAGATGAAGTAGATCGCCGGCAGCATGTCATCGGCCCTGAGTCGCTCGACCACTTCGGTTCGTAGGGGGATGCGAGCGTTCTTTATGGACGGCCGCCTGCCTCCCCGGCCCGGCCTCGTGCTTCGCTTGGGCTTGCGGTCGAGCTCCCGCGCTCGCTGGTTCGGGGCGAGCTCCCCATTGGGTTTCTTGACGAACATGGGAAGCAGCTGGTCCGCAGCCATGTAGAGGTGACGAATCTCGACAGGGCGCGTGGCCTCGATCACGACCTCGACGTGGCCCCTCAGAGTCATTAGCCAGTCAGCGAACTCCTCGGTGTTGGAGACGGTGGCCGAGAGTGACACCGTTCGGACCTCGACGGGAAGGTGAATCAACACTTCCTCCCACACAGCTCCCCGGTATCGATCCTGGAGGTAGTGGACCTCGTCGAGCACGACGTAGTGGAGGCCGGACAATGTAGGGCTGTCCTCGTAGATCATGTTCCGTAAAACCTCGGTGGTCATGACGACGATGGGGGCGTCCCCGTTCAACGAGTTGTCCCCTGTCAACAGACCCACGTTCGCGGCACCGTGTAGCGCGACGAAGTCCCCGTATTTCTGGTTGCTGAGTGCCTTGATCGGAGTCGTGTAGAAGGTCTTGCCACCGCGCTTCAGCGCAAGCCACGCGGCGAACTCCCCCACCACTGTCTTTCCGGCCCCCGTTGGCGCCGCTACGAGAACTGAGGAATCCGCCTCGAGCGCATCGCACGCCTTGCGCTGGAACTCGTCGAAGAAAAAGCCATAGCTCCGCTCGAACTGCGCTGCGAGGCTCGTCATCTACACGACTCTAGGGGACTCAGGCGGAAGGCTTGGCCTTCTTCCTCTTGACGAGACGGAGCACCACGATGGTCGCCTCGTAGAGGAGGTACAGGGGCGCGGCTAGCAACAGCAAGGTGTAGGGATCTTGGCTCGGTGTAACGACCGCGGCGAGTGCCACGATGGCCACGATTGCCAATCGCCGTTGCTTCTTGAGTTGGTCGATGGTGACCGCTCCCGCGAGCCCGAGGAAAAAGAGGACGAGAGGCAGCTCGAAAGCAACGGCAAAGCCCAGCAGCATGAAGCCGACGAAGTTCAGGTATTCCTCGGCCCCCAACAGTGGGTTGAGGCCCTCACCTCCGATCGCGAGCAGGAAGCGGAGACCAGTCGGCATAGCGAAGTAGGCGACCACCGCTCCGACACCGAACAGGGTTACTGCCGTGAGCAGAAAGGGAAGGGTGTACCGCTTCTCTTTGGGAGTGAGAGCGGGGGTGACGAACGCGTAGATCTCGTACATCCATATGGGAGATGCCACCGCAAGTCCCACGAGCGCCGTGAGCTTGAGCCGGAAGTTGAATCCGCCGGTCGCCTTGAAGAAGGTGAGGTCGCAGCCCTGGTCGCCCAGGAGCTCAGGAGGAACCTCACACAGGGGTTCCTTGAAGGTGGCAAGGATCGGCTCGTAGAAGATGAACGCAACGATCGAGAGCACGACGAAAGCCAGACCGGACACGATCAGGCGATCTCGCAGCTCGCCGAGGTGGCCCATCATGGACATGGTTGCCGTCGGGACTCTCTTGCGCCGCCTCCGGAAGATGCGACGCCGCGTTCTCATGTCGGACGACATCAAGTGCCCTCAATGCGAGTGGATTTCTCCCGCTCGGCTTTGATCGCTCCTGCCACGGGATGATCCGAATGGCCGTCCGTCTCGGGCTCGGGCGCGGGCCCGGGCTCGGAATCCACGTGGCCGGCATCGTCCGGCGAATCAGATGACCCCTCCTTTTTTTCGTCTAGACGCGCCACCTCGGAGTCGTTCTCCGCGAGGGCGGCGACCTCGTCGTCGTCAGGTTCATCGCCCACCTCGAATTCGGAGAACTCCTGCTTGACGTCGTCCGCCATGGCCCTGAGCTGTTTCATGAACCCACCCAGGGTTCGGGCGATCTCGGGAAGCTTGTCGGGACCGAAGACGATCAGCGCCAGGACGCCGACGACCATGATCTCCATTGGTCCTATTGAGGGCATGAGAACGAGTCTAAGGTGACGCAGGGCTCAATCTGTCTGGCCTGAGCAGGCAAAACAGGGGGCAGCAATCCGTCAAGGGAGGAAGCGGTCGCCTCGGCGACCGCGGAAAACCTGGAGCAGATAAATCAGGAGCCGGTTAGACGGGTGAGCCAGGTGTCGTCTTCGAGCTGGTTATGAAAATCGATGAGGTCGTCGTAGGTCAGGGGCGGACCCGTGTGGACCTCGAGGGCCTCGGCCGGGATGTGCAGCGGTACCGGCATGACGCCGCCCGACAGCAACAGGCGAATTACACGCTCGTCGGCGCGCTTCTCGATGAAGTCGCCACAGTCGGGACAGCTGAAACCGTAGGTGTTGGCGTTACTGGAGGCACCGATACGCAAGAGGATGTCGTCGGCGACCAGGTCGATCTCCCCGCACCCGGGGCAAGCTGCCTTGATCGTGGTCACAACCAGTTCCTTTCTGCGCTCGGTTACTTTCTGTAGTTGCTGATCTATCGGCCTGCATTCAGGACGGGTTTAGGCCCAAGCGCGGATTTGTCCTCCGCTTTTCGAGCAGGCTCTCAAGCCAGGGGCCAGCTAAACCGATGTCATCTGTATGGGAATCTTTGGCGCCCGCGCAACTACCTCTCTCCCCTCCGGACCCGGAGGTCTTTCGCAGGCGCTCGAGGCCGCGATTCGCGTGAGTGAGGTCGCCTCATCGGCCGCTGCCCTTCCCGACGTACTCGACGCCATGCTGAACGCAGTCGTCGACCTCCTTGGAGTCGATCAAGGCTCGATCATGTTGGTGGACGAAAGCCGGCACTACCTGGTCTTGTCCGCAACCGTCGGAGCCCCGGCCGGGGCACCCGTTGGATATCGAATCGGCTGTGCCGAGGGCATCGCCGGACGAGTTCTTGCTACGGGTAAGCCATTACTGCTCGGAGAGGTCGATGCCGACGCCTTCGTCAACTTCAGCGAGAAGAGGAGACGAATCTCATCGAGCGCCGTGGTCCCGCTACGAGTCAGGGGCCGGGCAATCGGAGTACTCAGCATCGCGATCCTCGAAAGAGAAGGGCATCTAAGCGACGACGACCTGAGAGTGGCCCAGATGTTCGCCGACCAGGCCGCAGGTGTGATCCATCGCACGCGACTCCACGGCGGGGCCGAGCAGCGGTCGTCGGATCTGATGGCGCTTCTCAGAGCCTCTCGGGGCGTCGTGGGAATGCTCGACGTCAATGACCTCCTGCAAAAGATCCTCGACGGTGCAATGAGACTCTCGGGTGGATCCACCGGCTTCGTCTGCCTCTTCGATCGCGAGACCGGAGGAGTCGCAACCGGCGTGTTCAGGTCGATCGGCAAGGACGAGATCAGCGCCCTGCTCGCTCGCCCCGAGGTTCACGCAGCGAGAACCTCTCAGGAGCCCGTAGCGTTCGGCTCCTCGTGTGCAGTCGGGTTGGCCACCCAGGCAGGTACCAGCGGCGTCATCGTCACGACAGGGGCCGGAGACGGGGCAGCGGATCGCCTCGAGCTTCTGAGCGTCTTCCAGCAGCAATCAAGCAGTGCCCTGGCTTCAGCCGAGCTCCACGAGGCCCTCAAGCACAAGGAGCAGGAGCTGTCGTCGATCATCGACGGAGTCCTGAACCCGATGGTGCTCGTCGACGCAGCTGGTCGGATCGTCGCCATGAACCCTGCATCCGAGGAGCTCTTCCACATCTCGGGCCGCTTCTCCGAGGGGATGCCGGTCGATAACGCTCTCGGGCACGACACCATCGAGAGGATGCTCATCGGCGATGGGGACGTTCAAACCGAGATCGAAGTGGGTGTTCCCTCGCGCATCTTCAAAGCCCGCGTAACGGACGTGCGACTCGTCGGCGCACCAGCCGGTCGCCTCCTGGTCATGGACGACGTAACGACAGAGCGGCAGAACGCAAGCGTCCAGCGGGACTTCGTCGCGATGATTGGCCACGAGCTGCGAACTCCGTTGACCATCATCAAGGGGTTCTCCCGCACACTCATCAAGCGGGCGGACAAAACCAGTCCGCAGCAGATGACGGACGTACTGACGACGATCGACAACAAGGCAAACCAGCTCGAGCGCATCATCGAGGACCTCCTTTACGTGTCACGTGTGGAAACCCGCGAAGCCGGACTCCGCGTCGAGCGGGTCGAGATGGGCGAGCTCGTTACCAAAGTCAGCCAGGAGATGTTGCGGAACCACCCGGAGCGCGAGGTGCATCTCGACGTCGCTGGCCCTCTCCAGTGGGTTTGCGACGAGTCAAAGGTCTCACTCATCCTCCGGCACTTGCTCGACAATGCGCTCAAGTACTCGGAGTCACCCGCTCCCGTCGTGGTTAGGGCACGCGAAGAGGCCGACGATCTCGTGATCGAGGTTGTGGACCGCGGAGTCGGAATGGTCTCGAGTGACGTCCCGAATATCTTCGAGCGCTTCCACCAGATCGATGGAGGCTCGACCAGGGCCCACGGGGGTCTCGGAGTCGGTCTTTACCTCGAGCGCGCAGCTCGTTCGCATCCACGGTGGGCGCATCTGGGTCGACTCGACCTGGGGCAAGGGCTCGACCTTCTGCTTCTCTCTCCCCCGCCGGGTGGGCCAGACGAACCCGCGTGTTCTTCGCCGTTCGGCCAAGGGCCTCACCTAAACCATTCGTCTCAGATCACCGGTGCCTCCTCCAACCTGATGCGGACACCCTCCTCCCCCGCGGATAGATCAGCCGAGCAACCAATGGGGATAGTGAGTAGGCGTGCTCTGTGACCGCAGGGGAAGTCGGTCACAATCGGGAAATTGGTTCCCTCGCATAGATCAAGGACGATCTCGTCGAGATTGCGGCCCATCCGGACCTTGTCCTCTGTGATGTTGGTCATCTCTCCGACCAGAATCCCTTGCAGGTCGCGCAGCTTGCCTGCCCGCTTCAAGTGAAGGAGCATCCTGTCGATTCTGTAGAGCTCTTCGTCGATGTCCTCGATAAAGAGAATGCAACCTTCCATCGACGGCTCGTAATCGGTGCCGATGAGATCCGTCAAGATGGTCAGGTTTCCGCCCATCAATGCTCCTCGACCCTGACCGCCTCGCAGCACCCGTGGACCAGGCTCGATACCGAGATCAAAACTCCAGGGAACTGTCTGAGTGAGCGCGCGAACAAGATGGGTGATCGTGAACTCTTCGATCCCTTGCTTGAAGGTCTGAAGCATGGGCCCGTGAAACGTCACCAGTCCCGTCTTTGTCCCTAGAGCCAGCAGCAAGGCCGTGGCATCGCTGAAGCCGACGACACACTTTGGGTGCTGTCTCACGACCTCGTAGTCCACGAGATCGAGCACCTCCTCGGTTCCGTAGCCGCCCTTGGTGCAAAGCAGGGCCCGGACTTCAGGATCCAAGAACATCTCTCCGATTGCGTCGGCGCGCTCTCGCGCCGAGCCGGCAAAATGGTTATCCCGCAGGTGGTTGCTCGGGTGCCCGACCGGGACGAATCCCATGCCCTTCAAAACCTCGGAGCCGCGCTCGATGTCTGCTTCACTCATCCAGCCCGCCGGAGAGATGAGCCCAATTGAGTCGCCCTTCGTTAGGCGCGCTGCTCTCACCGGAGCCACTATCTGAACCCGCTAAGGACCGAGCTCTCGTCCCAGTTCGCCCTAATCCGCCACTCTCCATCCTCGGACTGCCTCAGAACGTAGATCTCCTGGCCCCTCTCTTCGATGGGGAGACCGTCCTTCCTGACCAAGCGTTGCCCGTACCTCGAGCGCACGCTGGGCGTCTTCCTATCGACGCTCCAATGGACGCTCTCGATGTTGAGGTACCTGATCTCGATCGCCTCATACATGCTGCAGTTTTCTCGGAACCTCTCAACAATCTCGGTGAGATGGTGCTTGGTGGAGTCGTAATCTCCGACGTTCTTCATGGCTTCGTCTTCCCAGCAGGATCGATACACCTCCTCATCCATGGTCTCCCAAGCTATGAACACTTTTCTGATTGTCTCGATCGGGCCGCGTGCGCGCCGAATTTGCAGGTGCCTCACTGGGTTCTTGATCGTGAGAAAAATCCGGCTGTCGGACGCTGATGGAAACCTGTCGTTGAAGGTTTTCACGAAGAGCGAGGTCAGGATAGACATGCCGACCCCCAGGAAGAACCCCAGCACTATCTCCATACGCGGATCCTACGTTCGTTGAGCCTTGACCCTGCTAGTTGTAGCGCGCGGCAATCGATACCGCCAGGTTTCGCGCCGCGTCAAGCATCCCGGATGGCTCCACATTTCGAACCTCGCGGCCGAGCCGCGCAATCAGGGTTGCCGCCCACCGCTCCCCCCTGCCACAAGAGTGATCCTGCGCCAGCCGTCGGCCAGGGTCTCTGCACCAGTTACCGGGTAGTAATCCTCGAACCAGCTCGCGGCCGATGGCGGGATCTCGAATGTGACCGTCGACGATCCATGCCCGCTGAAGGCCCCCGTGTACGCGTCGGGGTCGAAGTCAGGTGGAACCTCCACGGGCGTGTCTGTAACGACGACGCTCTTGATCCGGTCCGTGCGGAACATCCGTTCCTCGCCGCTCAGGTGATCGAGCCCCACCAGGTACCAGTGCCCGTGTGCGGCGATGAGCCCCCACGGCTCGACTGCCCGCTTGGTGAGCTCTCCCCTGGAGGCAGACATGTACTCCATTTCGACCCCGGTCTTGCTCGTGAGGGCCTCCTGCAGCCCTTCGAGATGCGCGGGCGAGCCCGGCTCGAGGGTCACCGAGATGCCGGGCGACTCGCCGGCGCTCGCGTTCAGGGCGCGCCCGAGCTTCACCAGTGCTCGTTGCAGTGCTTCGGCCTTCTCCATGCCCGGCAGAGACGAGACTGCCGAGCCACCCGCGTATAGAGCCAGCGCCTCGGCTGGGGTAATCCGAATCGTCTTGCTGAAATAGTCGGCCATGTCGACTGAGACGCGGTCGCCGTCCAGGCTCACCTCTATCAGGTCCCCCGGCCCGTAGCCGGGAAGCCCGCAGAACCACAGCATCTCGAGATCGCGTACGAGCTCCTTCTCCTTGGCGTCGAACTTGGCGGCCAGCTCGGTGACCTCGACGCCGGGATGCGCGATCACGTATGGAAGCATGGTCAGGATTCGCTCGAGTCTCTTACTCAGGCGCCCACGGTTCTCATCCACGCGGGGCCTCCAAAATCGGCTGGAGATGGGCCACGATGGCGGCCCGCGCCTCCGGCGGAGCAAGCACCTCGACGGCCGCACCGAAGCCGATGACCCACGACACGAGCGCGTCGAGGTTGCCGACCGGGAGTGTGACGTCAATGCTTCCGTCCTCGTTGTGGGTGCGTGCAGCCGATGCGAGGTTCTGGTCGACCCACCACGCGAGTGATTCGTCGAACCGAACCATCGCGTCGCCGTGCTGCTCGCCGATCTCGTACGCCTCGGCGGAGAGATGCGACTGAGCGTCAAAGCCGTCGGGGATGTCGTAGGCCCCGTCGACGAGTGAGACCTTGCCCTGGATGCGCGAGATCCGAAAGGCACGAATATCCGAGCGATCGATATCGTTGCCCACGACATACCAATGGCCGCGCCGGTTGACGAGCCCGTACGGTTCGAGCGTCCTTCGCGTTCGCGCGCCGGAGGTTCGCTGGTACTCGAACGAAATCGGTGTACGTTCGAGTTGAGCCTCGTAGATCGAGCTCAATGCCGGCTGGCGGATGTCGTCGCCCCATGCGACCTGAGGACCGTCGACGGGGGCCGCTCCGGAGTCAACCGAGATCTTCATAAGGCCCCTGTCCGCCTCGGAGCGGCCGTTGGTGACCGCGTCGCGCGCGAGCTGAAGGGCGGCGAGCTCGTCCGGCTCGAGCTCCAAATCGGGAAGGTAGTAACGGTCCTTGTCGATGATGTAACCGTCGGAGTGCTCGTCGAGGAGGTCGATCTTCCGCGTCTCGATCGGGATGCCCATCCCCCGCAGCTCGTCCTTGTCACGCTCGAAGGCTCGCCGGAAAGACTCGTAGTTCTCCTGTCCATAGCCCCCCACGCGCCTGTTGATCTCCTCGGCGCTTAGCGGTCTCGTCGTTTCGAGCAGGGCGATGATCAGGTTGATGAGACGCTCGATTCTCGTCACTCCGGCGCCTCCTGAGGTGGTTTGTCTCCCGGGGACCCAAGGGTTGCCCGTCCGGCCAAAGCGCCTGCAGCACCCGCAGCGAGGAAGTACTCGGGGTTGTCCTCCACGGCTCGCCCCATCGACCTGAGCTGAATACCCCTATCGATGGCTCGACGAATGGCTCCCGTTCCATCGGCCTCCACCAGCTCGTGGCGTTGGGCAACGCCCGATTTCTCGAGCTGGCCTGCGACTACCTGCGCCTGATCGTCAAGGAGTTCGGGAACGGCAACCGTGCATCTCGTCTGGGTTCCGATGGTGAGAGCGGTTAGGCAATGGTGACTGATGCCGTAATGGCGTTCGCGATCGTCGACGAAGGAGATGCGCAGGCATGCGATCGGCCGCCCCCCTAGGGCCCCGGACGCGTCGAGCAGGGGGCCCTGTTCCATGGCGGTAAAGCCGAGGGCGGTGTCGGTTCCCACGACACCCGGGCCCATTGCGACCACGATTGCGTCCACCTCACCGGCCGAGCGTAGGGCGGTCATCCCGCCGAAGTTGTTGACGGCCTCGAGGTCTCCCCCAAAGGCATGTCCCGACGTGCACGTGACGTCGAGCAGACCGGCGGTCTTGAGCGCGCCCACCAGATTGCTCCATGCAAGCGGCAAAGCGGCTCCGTCGGTCATGAGGTAGCCGACCCGCGCGTCGGGGTTGACCTCCTTGATCCCCGCAGCGACGGGTCCAAGGTGCGAGTGGACCCCACACACGACAACCGGCACGCCGTCGATTGACGTGACCTCCTTCAACCCGGCGTGATGAGGACTCTCGGGAGCTTCCGCCACCAACACCTCGGTCTGCCACGGCGTGTAACGGAGCTTGACGATGTGACCCTTGCCGCGCTCGGGTAACTCGGGATTGGAGAGATTCCACAAAACGAATGCCTCGCCGCCGGTGCCGAGATCCAGATCAATCCCCGTTGTGTTGAGAACCACCTCGTCGCCGGCTCGGAGCGCGGGAACCATGCTCGGGAAGGCAACGGCCTTGAGGTTCTCGCCATTGGCCTCCACGATGGCAACGACGAGATCAGATCTTTTTTCGAGGAGCTCGGAGACGATACCTCGGCGCCAGCCCGCCATTACAGGCTGGCGATCAACTTGGCGACTCGCTCGTCAGTCGAGCGGAACGGGTCCTTGCAGAGCACCGTTCGCTGCGCCTGATCGTTGAGCTTGAGATGCACCCAGTCGACAGTGAAGTCGCGCCGCTTGCGCTTGGCCGCTCGAATGAACTCTCCGCGCAAACGAGCACGAGTTGTCTGCGGCGGCTCCTGTGTCGCAAGCTCGATGTCGTTCTCGTCACACATGCGCTCGGCGATCTCCCGGCGCTCGAGCAGGTAGTAGAGGCCGCGTTTCCGATTGACGTCATGGTAGGCGAGGTCCATCAAGGCAACTCGTGGATGAGCGAGAGAGAAGTTGTGCTTAGCGCGGTAACGCTCGATGAGATTGCGTTTCATTATCCAGTCGATTTGTGTGTCGAGACTGTCCTGGTCGTGTTCGAGACCATGGATGGCGTGCTCCCACATCACGGCGATCTCCTTAAGAACCGGATCGTCACGATGATCGACCCAGCGGAGCGCCTTGTTCAGGTACTCCTTCTGCATGTCGAGAGCGGAGGCCTCCCGGCCGTTCGCCAGGCGCACCTTTCGCTTGCAGGTCGTGTCGTGACTGATCTCGCGAATCGCTCGGATCGGGTTCTCGAGAGTGAGGTCCCGGATCTGCACACCCTCTTCGACCATTCGCAGCAGCAGCGCAGTCGTACCGATTTTCAGGTACGAGGTCCACTCGCTCATATTCGAGTCACCGACGATGACGTGCAGGCGGCGAAACTTCTCGGCGTCGGCATGCGGTTCGTCGCGCGTGTTGATGATCGGGCGCGAACGAGTCGTGGCCGAGGACACACCCTCCCAGATGTGCTCGGCGCGCTGCGAGATGCAGTAGAGGGCACCTCTTGCCGTCTGCAGGACCTTTCCGGCGCCCGCGTAGATCTGGCGGCTGACGAAGAACGGAATCATGACCTCCGCCAGGCGGCCGAACTCGCCGTAGCGACTAACGAGGTAGTTCTCGTGGCTCCCGTATGAGTTTCCCGCCGAGTCGGTGTTGTTCTTGAAGAGGTAGATGTCACCCGATATGCCCTCCTCGCGGAGCCGCGCTTCCGCGGCCTTCAGCAGGCCTTCGAGAATCCGCTCGCCCGCTTTGTCGTGCACAACGAGGTCGTAGACGGTGTCGCATTCCGGAGTCGCGTATTCGGGGTGGGATCCCACGTCGAGGTAGAGACGAGCCCCGTTCTCGAGAAAGACGTTGCTCGAGCGGCCCCAGGAGACAACCCGCCTGAACAGATAGCGGGCGACCTCGTCCGGAGACAAGCGTCGCTGGCCACGAAAGGTGCAGGTGACCCCGTATTCGTTCTCAGTGCCGAAAATGCGACGCTCCATGGCCTCAGGATACGCGCCCAGGCCTCCTTGAGCGCCAGAAGCCGATTCGAGGACCGCCTCGCTAGAACTGCGAGTGCAGTTCTTCTTCGGTCACGCGGCGAAACTTGCGGCGGCCACGGGTCCGATCGAGGACCGCGGATTCGACGTTCTCGGCTGTCAGCTCTCGCTCCCCCGCCGCCCGCAGGGCCGCCATGGCGAGATCCAGTGCGTCCGAAAAATCGGGCAGAGCTGCCGGGAAGCTCGCCGGGTAGTTCTCTTTCAAGTGAGCTTCGATGGTCTCGGCATGCCCTCCCATCGCGACCCATCGCTCGCGGTCGGTTACCGAGCCGTCGTACAGGATGTGGAAGATCTCGTTCTCGCCGGTTTCCTCGCCGACCGCTGCCACGAGGATCTCGCACTCGTAGGGCTTGATCTCCGAGGTGAAGATGTTTCCGAGCGTCTGGCTGTATGCGTTGGCCAATGCCTTGGCCGTTACGTCGTGACGCGAGTAGCTGTAGCCCTTGAGGTCGCTCAACCTGATGCCGCCGATGCGCAGTTGCTCGTACTCGTTGAACTTCCCCACCCCCGCGAACGCGATCCGGTCGTAGATCTCCGAGATCTTGTGCAGCGTGGCCGACGTGTTTTCCGCGAGGAAAAGGATCCCGTTGGCGTACTCCATTACGACGACCGACTTGCCGCGACCGATGCCCTTTCGCGCGTAGTCGGCCTTGTCCTTCATGAGTTGCTCGGGCGAGACGTAGTACGGAGTCGGCATGAGCTAGCCCCCCTCTCCCGGGCGGCGGACGTCGACGTTGTGGGTTTCGGGGCGCTCCGAGCGCTCGACGATCAATTCTTCGAAGAGGCCCCGGATGTCGTCTTCAGGAATCTCGAGAGTGCCCGATTCGGAGATTGCGACAACGTTGGGGAAGAGCCCTCGCATCAGGTCCGGACCACCGGTGCCCACGTCCTCGTCGGCAGCGTCGAACAGCGCTTCGATTGCGAACTTGACTGCGTCCTCTCGGGGGAGGTTGTCCCGGTATCGCTTCTTGAGAGAGCCACGCGCTGTCCTTACCGCCCGAGCCGGTTGCGTGATAGTCGTCCTCCTCGTAACGGCCTCCGGTCACGTCGTACTTGAAGATCCGACCGCGTCCTTGAGCCAGGTCAAATCCCGCAAAGACCGGTACCACCACCAACCCCTGCATCGCGGCCGGGAGGTTCGCGCGGATCATCTGACTGAGCTTGTTCGCCTTGCCCTCGAGCGTGAGCCGCTCCCCCTCGACCTTCTCGTAGTGCTCCAGTTCGGTTTGGAAGAGTCGCACCATCTCGACGGCCGGACCGGCTGCTCCGGCGATCGCCACTGCAGAGTGGTCGTCCGCGCCGAACACCTTTTCGATCGAGCGATGAGCGATCTGAAAGCCCTCGGTCGCGCGACGGTCCCCGGCAACGATCACTCCCTCGTCGTACCGGATCGCCAGAACAGTCGTCCCCTCAGGCACGTGAAGGTTGCCGGTGTCGTTGACCCGGGGCAATGCCTCGGGGACATGTGACCTCAGGAGATCGGAGAACGACGAGCCGGGACCATTGACAGGGACGCGCATCAAATCGTTCAAGTGAGGCTCTTTCATCGAGATAGGACACTCTCCAAGTAATCGACTGCCCGGCCCATGAGCTCGACGTCGTCGCCGAACTTCCCGAGGCCACGGTTGCAATTGAAGCAGAGTATCCCGCGAATGCGTTTCGTCCCGTGATCGTGATCGACGTGCTCGGGCTTCCCCGTGCCGCACAGGGCGCAAACGCCGCCTTGCCTGAGGATCATCCAGGCAACTTGACTAGCGTCGACCCGGTAGCGGCGGTTGAGGTGGAAGGACTCGTGCCCCCATGGTTCTTCAGCCTGGTTGGCGACGGACATTTGGTTGTGACACGGCTTGCAATAGCCTCCGTAGCCGCTCTTGGCCGCCCTGTTCCGAGCGAAGTCCCCGAGCGCCTTGGTTTCGCCGCAACGGGGGCATCGCCTAGTCATTCTCGCGTGCTCCCTCACGTAGGCGATTGCCTCGCCGAATCAGGTTGGGGTCATCGTGAAAGGCGCCCATTGCGGCATTGCAGAGCAAACAGACGATTCCGCGCACGCCCCCGGTCTCGTGATCGTGATCGACCTGTTTGGCCTCTCTGATACGGCACACGGCGCATAAACCACCCTGCTCTCGGATGAGCTCGTCGACCTCATCCGCGCCTAATGCCATAGCGCCGTCAATGGTAGTGACAGTGCTCGATTCCGCCATATCGTTGCTTGACGAATCAGTCGCTGCGATGGTTGTGGCAAGGTTTGCAGTAACAATGGTAGTCCGGTCCTGCTCTCGTTTGTTACGAGGAAACTCGGTGATCGGTTTGGCTTGACCACACTTTGCGCATGTGAGGTGCGTCGGAGATGCCGGAAGCTCGGCAGTCCATAGCATGCGCCTCCTTCTCCCTCCTCCTTTCAAGTGAGCGTGTAAGGAGCTAAAACGATTTCGGTCACTCTCCGCCCTTTTGGACGAAACTGAACGTACGAACTCCTCGGCGTTTGACTCCAGCACCGAGTCGATCTCGTCCAAGAGATCGTCGACCTCTTCGGTCTTCTCGTCCGTCGTCTTGGTCTCGGCGGCTTCCTCTGACGCCTCTTCTTGCTTTGGCTTCGGTTTGCGTGTCTGGTCTGCCATGACCCATCACCTCACCTTCGGCTGAGCCTCAAGTGTACAGACAGCCTGTGTCGAGTAGTCCTCTTCAGGAACCCAGGTTGCGTATGAGCGTGGACGCATCGGGCGAGGCGCTCAAAAGAGCGTCCACATGTGCCTTCGTCCCTCGCGTCGGCTCGAGGGTCGGGACCTTTCGCAGCGGTTCGTCGCCGATGTCGAAGATCAGGGCGTCCCACGACGCCGCCACGATGACCTCGCTGAAGCGGCGCAGGCATTCGCCCCGGAAGTAGGCACGCGTATCCACCGGTGGGTGATCGATTGCGTGAGCGATCTCCGACTCATCGACTAATCGTTCGAGCTTGCCGGTCGCGAGCAGCTTGTAGTAGAGGCCCTTTTCCTGCCGAACATCGTGCCATTGGAGGTCGATCATCTTGAGCTTGGGGCTGTCCCACTCAAGTGAATCGCGGTCACGGTACGCCTGCATCAACTGCAGCTTTGCGACCCAATCGAGTTCGCGGCCGAGGGACATGAGGTCCGTATCGAGGCGGTCCAGCACGCTCTCCCATCGCTCGAGGACGTCACCCTCGACCTCGGTTATCTCATTGTCCTGCGCATACTTCTTGGCGAGTCTGAGGTATTCCCACTGCAGTTCGATGGCCGTAATGCGCCGACCGTCGGCGAGCTCGATGTTGCTGCGGAGGTTGGTGTCGTGGCTGACGGTCTTCAATCGCGCGCACGGGCTCGGTGAGAGTGAAGTCGTCGGTGATGAAATCGTCTTCGATCATCTTGAGGACCAGTGCCGTCGTGCCGACCTTCAGATAGGTGGAGATCTCGCACATGTTCGCGTCACCGATGATCACGTGCAGCCGGCGGTAGACGTCCGGGTCGGCGTGAGGCTCGTCGCGCGTATTGATGATCGGGCGCTTGAACGTGGTCTCGAGTCCGACCTCGACCTCGAAGAAGTCGGCGCGCTGCGATCAGCTGAAAGCCGACGTTGTCCGCGCCGTTCTCGGCCCCCACCTTTCCGGCTCCTGTGAACACCTGTCGGGAGACGAAGAAGGGAATCAAGTGTTTGACGAGCACGGGAAACGGCACCTTGCGATCGACGAGGTAGTTCTCGTGACAGCCGTAGGAGTTCCCTTTGCCGTCGGAGTTGTTCTTGTAGATGAAGACGCTCTCGTGCTCCGGAACAATGTGATACGCGGCTCTCATCGAATCCTCGAGGATGCGCTCTCCCGCCTTGTCCCATATGACGCAGTCGCGCGCGTTCGAGCACTCGGGACTCGAATACTCGGGATGCGCGTGATCGACGTAGTAGCGGGATCCGTTCGGGAGAATGATGTTGACGAGCCCGGAGTCATCCTCAGGAGCTGCCTCGGGGGCAGCCCGATCGAAGCCGCGAGCGTCGCGCAGCGGGTTTTCTTCTTCGTAGTCCCAGCGCACTCTCTTGAACGCCGGCTTCGCGTACGCATTGATCAGCAGAGACGAGGTCAGGATCGGATTGAAGTCGACGGCGCCCTGAACCGAAATGCCGTACTCGGTCTCGATGCCGCAGATCTTCTCGATCGCCATTAGGGAAGCGTACGACGAGACCTAGAGATACTGTCCCGTCTGCACATTCTCGACCTGACGCTGCCCCTCGCCCTCTTTCTGCTCGCTGATGAGGGTTCGGATGTAGACGATGCGCTCGCCCTTCTTACCGGAGATCCTCGCCCAGTCGTCGGGGTTGGTTGTGTTCGGCAGATCCTCGTTTTCGCGGTACTCCTGGTGGATGGCGTTGACCAGATCGTCCTCGTTGACGCCCTTCGGCCCGCCGGCGATGCGACGCTTGATCGCCATCTTCTTGGCGCGCCTGACGATGTTCTCGATCATCGCCCCCGACGAGAAGTCCTTGAAGTAGAGGACCTCTTTGTCGCCGTTCGCGTAAGTGACCTCGAGGAACCTGTTCTCCTCCGCAACCGAATACATGATTTCGACGGTGGATTCGATAATGGCTCCGACGGCACCCTCTGCCGAGCCGTGCTTCGTGACCTCGTCGCTCGAGATCGGGATGCTCGTGGTCAGGTACTTCCGGAAGATGTCGCTGGCAGCTCGTTCGTCGGGACGTTCGATCTTGATCTTCACGTCGAGACGGCCCGGGCGCAGAATGGCAGGGTCGATGAGGTCTTCGCGGTTGGATGCTCCGACAACGATGACGTTCTTCAAGCTCTCGACTCCGTCGATCTCGGCTAGCAGCTGCGGAACGATCGTGGATTCGATGTCACTCGAGATTCCAGAGCCACGCGTCCTGAACAGCGAGTCCATCTCGTCGAAGAAGACGATCACGGGGACGCCCTCGTCGGATTTTTCCTTTGCCCGCTGGAAGATGAGCCGGATCTGGCGCTCGGTCTCACCGACGTACTTGTTGAGCAGCTCGGGCCCCTTGATGTTCAGGAAGTAGCTGCGGCGCTGGTCGGTACCGCTGCGCTCGGCAACCTTCTTGGCGAGCGAGTTGGCCACAGCTTTGGCGACGAGGGTCTTGCCACAACCCGGAGGGCCGTAGAGAAGGATTCCCTTCGGTGGATCGAGGTCATATTCGCGAAAGAGCTCCGCATGCAGGTAGGGGAGCTCGACTGCGTCGCGAATCTCCTCGATCTGCTCCGACAGTCCGCCGATGTCCTCGTAACTGATGTCAGGAACCTCTTCGAGGATGAGCTCCTCGACCTCGGGCTTGGGCAGCCGTTCGAGGACATGGCCCGACTTTGCATCCAGGAGCAAACTGTCGCCTGCGCGGATCTTCTCGTGCAGTAACGGATCGGCCAACTCGACGACCCGCTCCTCGTCGGTGCGGGCGATCACAAGCGCTCTCTTGCCGTCCTCGAATACTTCCTTGAGGGTGACGACCTCTCCCTGAATCTCGAACTCGTGTGCACCGATGATGTTGAGAGCCTCGTTGAGCATCACCTCTTGACCGCGACGCAATTCATCGAACGTGACCCCGGGTGACAGGTGAACGCGCATCTTGCGTCCGTTGCTGAAGACGTCGGCGGTCGAATCCTCTTCGAACCCTTCGATGAACACTCCGTACGTGCACGGGGGTTGCGAGAGTTTCTCGACCTCTTCCTTGAGAGCAACGAGTTGATCCCTGGCCTCGACAAGCGTCGAAGTCAACCGTTCGTTGCTATTCCGGGATGTCTCGAGTTCCGCGGCCGTTTCGGCGAGCCTCTTCTCGAGGGCATGAATTCGACGAGGTGCGGCTTCGAGTTTACGGCGGGTCAGTCCAAGCTCGTCTTCGAGCAATTTCAACTGACCTTGAAGCTCCTGCACCTCTCGGTCGTACTGGACGAGCCTGCGCTCGTCATCCTCGGTGACCGCAACCACCTCCCATGACTTTGGAAAAGACTACTCCCAACCCTTTACAACGGGATGATCTTCATTGAGCATCGGCTTGCTCGGTAGTGAATTTAGGTCAGTCGCCAAGTTTTCTCGCGGTGATCAGAAAACCTGTGTGGGCCACCATGCGGTGGTCCGGGCGCACGGACTGACCCTCTATTTTCCATGTCCGAACAAGACCCTCGAGCGTCTCGATCATTCCGAACCCCGATGAGCGCAGTGCGTCCACCGTTTGTTGCACCTGAGGGATGGTCGGCAGATAGCAGCAGATGATCCCTCCTGCCGTCAGAGCGGCGGTCGTTGGCCCCACAGCGCGCCACGGCTCGGGCATGTCGAGGATCATTCGATCGAATGTCTCGCCTTCCACTCCATCGAAGACGTCGCCAACTCTCAGTTTGAGGTTGTGTGGCACGCCACCGATTGCCTCGAACCACGCATGCACGTTGCTCACCGCTTGATCGTGGTGATCCTGCCGCAACTCGTAGGACACGACTCGACCACTGCCGCCCACTGCACGCGCCAGAGCCATGGTCAGAGATGCCGATCCCGTCCCGGCCTCCAGCACCGAGGCGCCGGGGTAGATGTCCGCGTAGACGAGGATGAGCCCGACGTCCTTGGGATAGACGACCTGAGCCCCTCGTTTCATTTTCAGGACGTAGTCGCTGAGCGTTGGTCGCACCGCGAAGAGGCGTCCGCCTTTGGAGGCCTGCACCCGGACCCCCTCGAGCTCACCAATCAGTGCGTCGTGTTCGAGCGTCCCCATGTGGGAGTGGAACTGCTTGCCCGCTTGGAGGGTCACCAGGTAACGCCGCTCCTTGGAGTCGATCAGCAGGGCGCGCTCCCCCGGCTCGAAGGGTTTGCCGGGGCTCATTTTCAGGCCCCGCTCTTCCGGCGCGCGGGGCCACTGCGTGCCGGCTCCGCCTTCCTTTTCATAGCAAGGTCCTTCGTCTTGCAGAACGAGCACCGGGACTCGTGTGTGTCCCGACGAACGGTCGGGGCTCCGCAGGAAGCACAGGCGACGACCTCGGAATCGTCCGCCTGGTTCTCGGCGGCGTCGCGAAAGCGGTCGGCGGCCTTGCGGAGGAAACCCGCGTAGAACTGACTCTTCGTACCGGGCGAGCTCTCCTCGAGCAGCGTGATCGCGTGCTTGTACCTATGCTGAGTGTTGCCCTCGACCATTGGGCACTCCTCGATCACGTAGTCGATGCCGCGCAACAAGGCGTATGCAGCGGTCTCTCGTTCCGACAGCTTCACGAGCGGCTTCGCCTTGCGCACCAGCGCGACTCTCGGCATCGTCCCCGTCGCCCAGGATGCGCTCGTCGAGAACAGGCATCTGGCGACCCAGCATCTCGGTGTTCCAGTGCAGGACGTTTCCCAACAGCGTCGCCACTTCATCATCGAGGTTGTGACCGGTGACGAGCACCTCGAATCCCTCCTCGAGCGCGGCGCGATTGAACTCGTAGCGCTTGCTCAATCCGCAGCCCGAGCAAGGGACGCGCCCGGTCAACTTGGACAACTCGGGGACGTTGAAACCGTGTTCGGTTTCGATGGACCGAACCAGGAGCTTTGCCGAGTGACTCTGCGGCGAAGGAAATAGACAGGTCCTTGGACCGGTTCGAATAGCCACCGATCCCGAGGTCGAGGTAGAAGCCGGTTACGTCGTAGCCCAGATCAATGAGGATGTCCCACAAGGCGAGAGAATCCTTGCCCCCAGACACAGCCAGAAGCAACCGGTCGTCGGCCCGGAACATCTTGAACTCCTTGATCGCCCGAGCGACCTGATTGCGTGCGTGTTCGAGAAAATGATCCCGACAGAAGCCGGCGTTGTGGCGGCGGATGTCGACTACTGCGTGTTCCCGGCAGACTTTGCATTTCATTCGCCACCACCAGCTCCACCCGAAAGCACGGGCCTGACCTCGACTTCATCGGAGTCATCCACTCGCTCGTCGCGCGTAAGAAGCGTCTTGTCCTTGATCACCAGTACCGATTCTGGAACGATGTCCAGCTCATCGAGCATGTCCACCACCGTTTTCGGACCCTTCACCTGGACGATGCGGTCGGGATTGCGAAGCTTCACTCGCATGCCCTGAGATTAGCTGTGGCTCCTCCGAAGTGGAAATCCCTGCCTGACTAGCCGCCGAGGGTGACCGGGCGCTCTTCGAGCTCGAGGGTGACCTCTCTCTCGCCGTCGGGGCCAGCGAGAGTCAGCGTCACTTCCTCGCCTGGGTCGAAATCGGCCAGCACGTCCGTGAGGTCATCGGGTGATGAGATCTCCTCGTCGTCTATCGCCACGATGATCTCTCCTGCATCGACCCCCGCCTTGTCGGCTGGCCCATCTGGAAAGACCTCGACAAGTCCGGCTCCCTTGGTGCCGTCGGCGACATCTTCGAACTCCTCCTCTACACGAGGGTCGGTCGGATCGGCGATGTTCACCCCCAACCAGGCGCGCTTCTCGGCCGGGTTCTCGATGATCTCTTTGATGATTGGAAGCGCGGTGTCGATGGAGATCGCGAATCCCACGTTTTCGGCGGTGCTCGCAGCTGCGGCCGCAGTGTTGATGCCTACGAGCCGCCCCGCCGCGTCGACCAGTGCCCCTCCCGAGTTTCCGGGATTGATCGCTGCGTCTGTTTGCAGAACTCCCTCGAGTTGCTCTTGCCCCAGACCCGTTCCGCCTCCAACGGAAATGTCCCGCTCCTTGGCAGACACGATCCCCGCGGTGACCGTGGCGCCACCGAGCCCCAACGGGAAGCCGAGAGCGATGACCTCGTCCCCCAGCCGCAAGTTGTCCTCGCTTCCAAGCTGGATGGACTTGAGGCCCTCGACATCGACCTGTATCACGGCGAGGTCTTTGGCGGGGTCGGTTCCGATGACCCGCCCCTGAGCGTGGCGGTCGTCCAAACTCTCGTCCGTGAAAACGACTTCGACATCCGCCGCTCCTTCGATGACGTGGTTGTTGGTCACGATGAATCCGGCCTTGTCGATGATCACCCCGGATCCCTGCGCCCGCGCTTCGTCTCCTCCGAACGATTCATCGAGGCCGACGACCTTCACGTTCACGACCGAGGGCAAGGTCCTATCCACGACCTCCGCAACGCTCGAGCGCTCGACCGGATCCGTGCTCTGCTCGAGAGTGACCTCGTCACCGCGCTGGATCGGACTCTCACCGTCACCGTTCGTCCTGGACACGCTTATCGCGCACGCGCCCAGCACCAGGGTGAGGGCCGAGAGCAGGGCGAGGAGTCTTGGTCTCATGTCTCCACTATGTATCAGGCGGGCACTTCGAAGGCGTCGACGTCAAACTCTCCTCCGCTGACGCCGCCGAGAGCGAAGACCACGAGGTAGCTTCCCGCTTCCAGCGGAAACGGTTCGTCGATTACCGTCGACTCCTCCGTCGCACCCTGGAGGCCCCAGGTGGTCTGATGCCGCTGAGGGCCTTCCCAGATGATCTCCCTACTCTCTTTGTCCACGAGGTAGAAGCGCTCGGCGTAATGCCCGGCAGGTGCGATCCACTCCCGCCACACGAAGAAGGGGAGAGTGCGTCCACCCTTCAACGGAATCCCGGTCTCGCCCTGAGACGGCTTGTCGGGTCCTATCCGGAAGCCCAGGACCCTGCGTTGAGGACCCGCTATGTCCGCTGTCGGCATCAGGCTACAGAACCTTCAGGTCCACGATTCTTGGACGACCCTCGCGCTCTTCCCACCGAGAGGCGACCTTGATCGATTCACCACCGCCGGAGTACTCGATGATGGCGACGTACGCGTCCCCGTCCTTCTCGACGCTGGCGATGGACGAGTCACTCAGGCTCGTCGGCATCTCTTTCATGACGCCCGGCGCCTGTTCGATGGCCTCGGGCGTAAGGTCCCGGCCCGCGGTTTTGAAGTCGCCCGCTACCGTCGCCTTTCCATGGTTGGCGGCGTGCTCCCGGATGGTGTCCTCGTCCACGTTCCTATCCTCCTGTTATGTGGGGCCCGTTCGAGCAGCCCTTTCGAGCAGGCTGTCGTAGATGGAGACCTCGTCATTGGATACCACTGGGAAGCCTTTTTCATGCTCGCCCCCCCAGCACAGGGTGACGCCTGGGTTGTGCTCGTCGGTTCCGTCCGGGAAGAAGAAATGAGGGCTGCCCCGGACCCGATTCTCCTTAGCCACCTCGAGATCGTCGAAGATCTCGCTCTTCGCCGCGCCGCGCTCCAGCAGGTCTGCCAGGGCATCCGCGTCGAGCCCAGAGACCGAAGCGGCCACCTCCATGATCTCGTGATGCATCGAGATGTTGCGGCTGTCACTGAAGAGCGCCAGCCGTAAGGCCCTGTCCAGATCGGCCGAGGCCTCCAGCCCCTGCCTCTTGGCCGCGTAGACGGCCTCCAGTGCTGGAAGGGTGGTCACAGGCCAGTCGTCCGAGGGCCCTTGCCACACTTGCCATCCGGCCTCGGGCTCCATGGCTCCAACCACCGGGATCTCGGCCTCCAACGTCCGCCGCGGCGTGGACTGCTCGTTGATCAACTCGAGGGGAAACGCTCTGACATCGAGTTCCAGATGCCCCGTCAATCCCAGCCGGGCGCGTGCCGCCCGCCAGCGGTAGACGGCAGCATGCGCCCACGGGCAGGAGATGTCGGCGAACAGAACCACGGTGCCGGGGGCAACCGCGATATTCGTCACCTGAGCCTCTGGGCCAGTCGCTGACCGCCCTCTTTCGCGATTATCGTCGGCTGCCATGTGTGTCTTCTGCGACATAGCCGCCGGTGAGGTATCGGCTCACGTCGTCCACTCCGACGACCTGACTACGGCCTTCCTTGACTTTCGCCCCCTGTTCCCTGGTCACACGCTGCTCATACCCCGGGATCACGTCGAGACTCTCGCCGAGCTTCCCGAGAACATGCTGGCTCCCTTCTTTGCCTCCGCGCAGCTGCTCAGCCGGGCCATGGAGGAGGTATTGGGGGCCGAGGGCTCGTTCGTGGCGATGAACAACAGAGTCAGTCAGAGCGTTCCGCACCTCCACGCACATGTCGTGCCGAGACGTCGCAAGGACGGACTGCGAGGCTTCTTCTGGCCGCGCACCAAGTACGCCAGCGACGAGCTGATGGCCGAGGTCGCCGCGGAACTGCGGGATGGCATCGCCGGGCTGAAGACTCCCACATGAAGGAGGAAAGGCCCGAGCTTCGCTCGATTGACGGTCTCGAGCTCGAGGCCGAGCTATGGATCGCCGACGAGCCGCGCGCCGGCCTCGTCTTTTGTCACCCCCATCCCCAGATGGGAGGAACGATGAACGCTCCACTGCTGGTCACGGTTGCCGAGGAGCTGGTGCAGAGGGGCTGGAACGTCCTGCGCTTCAACTTCCGCGGGATTGGGGATTCGGAGGGCGAGCCCTCCACGGGCACCGCCGAGATAGCCGACGCCAAGGGCGCAGTCCAGTTCATGCGCTCACGCCTTCCCGATCTGCCGATAGCCATAGCGGGTTGGTCATTCGGTGCCGCCGTCGCCGCGAGGGTTGCCGCGGCCGACGCCGGCCTTGCCGCGCTGGTGGCAATCGCTCCGGCAGTGAAGAAAAAACCGGGAATCACCGACGGCCTTCCGCGGGCGGAGAGCATCGATCTACAGGTTCCGACCTTGGTCGTGTGCGCCGCCCACGACGAGCTGGTTGAAGCCGAGGACTGCCGCAACTGGGCCGAGACCGCCAAGACCGAGCTTCACGTGATGCCGGGTGCCAACCACTTCTTCTGGGCCAAGTACGAAAAGCTCGCCGGCGTGATTACCGAGTTCCTCGACGCCGAGGTCTAACCTCGCCTGGGGCGCGTGATCTCGTAGAGAAGCACTCCAACCGACACAGCAAGGTTCAATGAGGTCGCCGTTCCGTACATCGGGATGCGCACCGCGACGTCACCCTCATCCAGCAGGTCCTCGCTCAATCCGTGACTCTCGCTCCCGAACAGCACCAGTGCAGGCTTCGAGTAGGTAGTCGACCAGTGCTCGATCTCCGCATGGGCGGTAGTCGTGACAATCGTAAGTCCGTTGTCCCTCGCCCAAGTGATCGCATCACGCACGTCTGCGACCTTCACCAGAGGTGTCGTGAACATGGTTCCCATGGATGACCTGAGGGCGTTCGGATGCCAGAAATCGGTTCCCTCTCCGATGGCAATCACGCCCGCGGCTCCCGCGGCGTCCGCGGAGCGCACGATCGTGCCGAGGTTCCCCGGGTTGCCGACTTCGTTCAGCGCCACGAAAACGGAGTCTTGCTCGACTGAAAGGTCGCGTAGCCGGACGGTGGAGGCCCGCGCAATAACCGCAAGCCCTACGGGGTGCTCGCGCTCCGAAAGAGTTGCGAACGCATCCGCCGCAACCTCCACCACTTGGGCCCCGGACTCGGCCCGATGAACGAGATCGAGGGCCCGGTCGCTCGTCAACAACTCGGGGCTGTAGAGAACGACCTCGACGTCGGCGTGCTCCAGAGCCTGCCACGCGGCCGCGATTCCCTCGACGAGAAACACGCCCTCCGCTTCGCGATGCTTGCGTTGACGAAGCTTGCGAGCCCTTTTCAGGAGAGGGTTCGCAGGGCTGGTGATGGCGGCCGGGCGCGCCACCTACGCGTCGGGGGCGAGTTGGGCGAAGAACTCTGCGCAACGGGTGGCTTCGGTGTCCTCGCCGATCTCGGCGGCCGCCGTTCCCAGCCCGCGCAACGACCGAAGAAACCCTCGGTTCGGTTCGTGCGACCATGGAACCCGGCCCGAACCTCGCCAGCCCGCGCGCCGGATGCGGTCGAGTCCCCGGTGGTAACCAACTCTGAAGTATGCGTACGCCTCGACTGTTTGGTTCTCGGCGAGCGCGGCCTCTCCGAGAGCAGCCCACGCCGTCAAACATTCCGGGTAGCGAGCGGCAACCATTGCAAGGGCATCGGCCGAGTCCGCCTCGGCAACGGCTTCCAGCGACCCCTCCGGCTCCTCTATGGTCGTGTTGGCGGGTTCGGTGATCGGAAGTTCGGCCATCACCCGATGCTAGTGCCTGATGCGGTCCTCGGTTCGCGCCCAGTTTCTAGAGATGATCGACCTTGCCGTTGCCGGCGGCCCTGTCCCTGATCTCTTTCTGGTGGGCGATCGCGGTCGCCGCCCTGTCCAGTGCCTCGGCCACGTGCTGGAGGCGTTCGTTTTCTGTTTGCATCTCGAGAAGTTGCTGTTTGAAGTCCGTTCCAAAGTCCACTTGCGCCGCGATCCGCCACGCGACGTCGTCGTCTCCGAGCTCGATCGCCGTCGCGTCGGTCCCCGTCACCTCGGCGACGCGCTCGAGAGCCGCCAAACACTCAGTCACGAGCTCCGGGTCCGCGTCCGCTCTGGCGTCAGCGAAAGGTTGGACCTCCGCCGTCAGGTACGAACGGGTCTCGGTCACGCGCGTGACTCTGAATCGATCGCGCCCCTCCACGACGATGTCCATCCGTCCGTCGTCGTAGCGGTTGAGAACATCGACGACGGACGCAGATGTCCCGATGGTGCGAAGCTCGGTTTCCTCGGCGAAGAGGAGCCCGAACTCCTCTGAGTTCTCGATGCACGCGCCGATCAGGTCCTTGTAACGCTCCTCGAAGATGTGCAAGGGAACGCGCTCGCCCGGAAGTAGCACCACATTCAGGGGAAAGAGCCCGATCTCATCCATCGGAACGAGCCTAGTGCCGCCGAACGACTAGCGGAACCGTGCCTTGTCCCGAGCGGCGTAGGCGGCGACGTTCCTGTCGATCGCCTCCGCGCGACGCAGTCTGTCGAGCACGTCGTCGAGCGACGAGCTTGGGATCGCGCAGGTCATCTCGTGGGCGCCCATCTCGGTCCGCACCCGGCTCAACATGCACCCGATGCTCGCCGCCACGACCTTCTGATCCTTAGCCATGGCGATGATGTGGCATTGCGGCTTGCCCTCGAGCGACATCTCGGGGATCGCGTCGTTGAGGATCATGAGCTGCTTGGGGGTAAGTCTGAGAAACACGATGTCCGGCTCGACGGGTGTCTCGGATAGCGGCCCGTAGGTGACGTGCCCATAACTCTTGGATATGACCGGGATCTTCGGCACGTCGTCCATTCCCACCCACCCGGATTCGAACAAGGCTGCGACGTCGGAGTTCCCCGCGACATCCGAGAGCTTGGCGAAACCATGTGTCATCCGGCCGACGCTGCAGTTGCCGTGGTCCTCGGGCACCGTCGTGAAGGTACCTTCGGTCCCCTTCATCCAGAAGACGCATGATGCCGCAACGCGCCCGCGCCGGCCGTCCTCGGCCGGAGCCGACATAGGTTCGTCGAAGGTGGGGACTTCGGCGGGCGCCTCATCCGAAAACGTGATCGCTAGCGGCGGCAGGTCGAGGTTCAACAACGACTTCAACTCGGATGCGACCACTTCATAGTCGCGCTGCATGCCGTTCCTCCGTTTCTATTAGATGTTTTCTAAAGAGCGCCGAACTGGCCCTCGGTCGGCTCCGCTCAACAGAACCACGGCTCGGTGAGCCGTGGCCTCCCTTCGATCGAACCTACTTCGATGAGATCGGCCGGAAGATCCGATCGATGGCCCGAGGCCTCCAGGACCGTTCTGTACACCTCGAGGAAGGTTGCGCCCACAGGTTTCTCTGATGCGGTCGCGTCCTCGATCAAGCTCGCGAGCCTGCGCTGCAACTCGTCAATCGACGGATCCTCTGCCCTCCACGTGTACGTCAGGTGCTCGGCATCGTACGCGCCCAGGTGCGCCTTCATATCGGGATGCGACAGGAGCAGCGAGCCTTCGGGAAGCAATAGCCGAATCGAATACTGGACCGGGTCGACGTTCGCGATCAGGTCATGGGTGACGATGAAGTTCATCATCTCGACCATGTCGTCGTGGGTTGTCCATGGGGTGAACGGGAGGAACGAGGGCCGCACCTCGATGCCGTTGGCGCGCAGCAAATCGATTGCTTCGATCGCCTGAGCGTTCGTGTGCCCTTTGTCCAGGCGTTCGAGAATGACGTCGTTGGTCGTCTCCAAGGCGCAGACCACGAACAGACAACCGCTGTCTGCCATCTCCGCCCAGATGTCCCGGCGTTCGAGCACGTGATCGACCTTGGTCGTCACGTCGAAAGTGAGTTCGGGCCATCGGTCGTGGATGGCGCGCACCACTCTCAGTGAATGGCGCCAGCCGTTGAGGAAGTCCGGGTCGCCGAAGGTGACGTGCTCCGCTCCCATGTCGACCAGTTGTTCGACGTCCGCGACGACCACGTCCTGGGGCACTAGTCGAATCCGTCCTCCGTAGACGACCGGCACGGGACAGTGGCGACACTCGTGAGCGCAGCCATGACTTGCCTCGACGTAACCGACTTTCCGCTCCTTGCCATCCAGGGCGAGATGGGCATAGCCATCAAGCTCCGGCAACAGATCGCGCGCCGGGAGAACGAAGGGATCGTGGCCGAGCTGAATCAGTTCCTCGTTCGATCCGTTGTCCGGTCCCTCTCCCTGTGCAAGCCCGTTGACCCAGGCCACTAGCGCACGCTCGTATTCTCCGGCGATGACTCGGTCCGCCACCACCCCCACGGTGCCGTCGCGGCCCACGGGCGCGTAGAGCCCATAGAAGCAGACGGGCAGGCTCGAATCGTGCGCCTTGACCATCTCGGCCGCCTTGATGCCGAGACGCATTGCTGTGTGCATCGGAACGGACACGCCGACGGCCTCGGCCCAGTCCAGCCCGGCCTCCTCGAGCCTCTGGATCGATAGATCGAGGCACCGCACATCATGCCCGGCCTCGCGCAGGGCACCGGCGGGCGACGCGGCATGAAGTGGTTGGTGGCCCAGCTCGTAGGTCGACAGCAGAAGCACTCGCATCGCCCCAGGTTAGCCGCCGTCGCGAAGCACGAGAGCTAAGACAAATACACATGTGCGACGTCCGGTGAGACGGCGGCGGGGGCGCTTAAGGTTGAGGGGTGAAGAGCCGCTCCCTTCCGCTGAACGGTCCGCTCGACCTGCGATTGACCCTCGGAGTGCTGCGCGAGGGAGCGGGCGACCCCTGCCTGCGCCTCTCGTCCACCGATGCGGTGCGTGTCACGCGGACGCCCGATGGACCGGCGACGAGCGAGCTCCAGGTGAGGGGCACCGAGCTCACTGCGCGGGCCTGGGGCCCGGGGGCGGGGTGGGCCCTGGATCACGCCGACGATCTCGTCGGTCTTCACGACGATCATGGCGATCTTCGCCCGGCTCATCGTTTGGTCCGCGATCTGGTCAAGCGCTTGGCCGGGCTCCGCCTGGGCCGCACGCTCGCCGTCTTCGAGACCCTCGTTCCTGCGATCATCGGCCAAAGGGTGACCGGTTGGGAGGCCGGGCGCTCCTACCGGGCGGTCGTCGGACGCTTTGGAGAACCGGCGCCCGGCCCGCACCGAATGAAGCTGCCGCCTTCAGCCGAGGCCGTTGCCGCCCTTGGCTACTTCGACTTGCATCCCCTGGGCATCGAACGTCAGAGGGCCGAAACCCTAAGACGGGCCGCGCTGGAGGCACCTCGTTTGGAGCGCAACTCGGTCGGCGAGCCAGACATGGTGCTGCGCCGGCTCGAGACGATTCGGGGCATAGGGGTCTGGACCTTGGGTCACGTCGCTCGTACCGCCTTGGGTGACCCTGATGCCGTGATTCTGGGTGACTGGAACCTGCCGCACACCGTCGCCTACGCTCTGGCGCGCGAAGAGCGTGCCACCGACGAACGAATGCTGGAGCTACTGGCGCCCTATTCGGGCCAGAGGGGGCGCGTCCAACGTCTCATCGCCACAGGTTGTGGTCCGGCCCCCAGAAGGGGGCCGCGCCGCCCCCTCTCGAACCTCGCGCGAATCTGAGGTCGTCGGGTTGTACTTGTCGGATGTGATGATCGACTCGAAAGTGTTGTCTCGTCGTTGCGTCACTGAAAGAACAGGGCCCACGTTACGTAGTCGAGGTCGATCCCCTCACCTGCCCCCTCGGGCGCGAGAGGTTCACGTTCGATCTCTCGACCATTCGACTCGTTGCTTTGAGTGAGATCCTCAGGACTTGATGGCGGGCGCTCGGGCACCTCGACCACGCTTCCATTCGGCCGGGTGAAGGTCCACGTGCCGTCGCGAGCCCGGCTCATCGTGTAGCCACCCTCGTGGACCATGCGGTGATGGCGTTTGCACAGCAGCAGGAGGTTCGTGAGAGAGGTCTCACCTCCACCCTTGGTCCAGTGCACGACGTGATGCGAGTCGAGTCGCGCGACGTTGGCGCATCCGGGAAAGCGGCAGGTCTTGTCGCGCGCCTCGAGAGCGCGCCTCAATCCGTGGGGTACCCGGCGACTTCGTCGTCCGATCCACAGAGGCTCGCCGCCGCGTTCGATCAATCCGACGAGGGCTGAGTCACAGGTCAACCTCCGCGCCGTCTCGGGCGCGATCGAGCCCGCTCCATCTATCTCGCAGCGCGCTCCCGGCTCGTCGGATTGCAGCGAATCCGCCTCGACATGGAGCACGACCTCATGCGAGTTAGCCCGAGAAGGGCTCTTGTTGTCATGGAGCCACATCTCGGCCAACTCCAAGAGCGCGTCGGCCCTCCGCTGATCCGGGCTATCCCAGCGCTGCTCCGACTCAGCGGGTCCCTGGGACTCGACCGGGGGGGCCCGAAAGAGCTTGTCCAGCGCCCGGTCCAATGCCTTGGCGACGACCGCCCCATCCTCGGTCGTCAATCTCCCATGCAGCTCGAAGCAGTCCTCTAGAAAGAAGTAGCTGAGATAACGGCGCTCGTGTGCCTTGTTGGCGTCCTCGGTTTCGCTCAGCGCGGTGACCTTGCGATAGGCCCGAACGACTCTCTGGAGCTGACCGGTGGTCGTTTGCTGCGCCAGCTCGGCCAACCTCGCTTCATGCTTTGATGCGTCGGCAGAAGCAATCAGCCTGGCCTGGTCGAAGCTGATGGTTCCCTCGGCGAGCGCCGCGTGAGTTCCCGGCAAATCATCGAGATTGGCTGCAACCAGGGCGTGATCCCGAGACGACTTGGGCGACATCCCGGTGAGCCACGAGAGCCACTCTGCAAGGCTGCGGGCATCCCACTTTCCCCCCCAAAGGCCCCTGCGATCGGCCTCCGCGGCGAGCTCGACCATCCGGGCCTGACCTGCAGCTAGCTGGGCCGCCAGCTTGGACACCTCGCCGGCCAATTCGTCGTCGCTGAGGTGGTCGGAAACGTCGCAGGTGCGCCCAGTGGACCTGTCAACCGCTGTGTCGCTCATGGATTCGATCGTAGACAGAGCCTGTGACAGAAATCGGCCCACACCCGGGCAAATCCTTCACCAATTTGAGCGAGACGCAAGAGACTTCTCAGAGAGTGTTGGTTAACCAGTCTGTGACTACGCTCAGTGCCCGAGCACCTTCCCGCCGGCGGTCTGCGGCTCAGTGTCGCTCATTCATCGCCCTCTGCAACCTGCTTGCGGGTTGCCTCTTCTCGGAGGTGCGTTCCTCTCAGCTCCTCGAGGTGCTCGCGCTCGACCAGTTCGGGCGGGACGACGACTCCTCTCAGAGGTGTGATGGCGCGCACGGTCGCGGTCCTGCGGCCGCCTTCGATCACCGCGCGCTCCCCCATCACTGCTCCCGGCCCGATCTCGGCCACGCAAGTGCCGTCCACCTCGACCGCGGCGACCCCATCGAGCACGAGGAACAGGTCTGTGCCCTCGTCGCCCTGGGTGAAGAGAATCTCGCCCTTCTTCAAGCGCCGGCGCCGCGTCTTGTGGTCCGAGCTCATGATCGACCGGGACAGGTGTTGCTCGAGCTCGGATTCGACCTCGGTGGTGAGGGCTTCGAGATCCACCGCCTCCCAAGGGGTCACGCCGCCGAATGCGTGGTGATACCACTGGTCGAAATCGATGAGTCCACTCTTGGCGACGAGGTCGTTGGATTCGTTGTAGACCCAGTGACGAGGGAAGGGGCTCGATCCGACGAGTCGTCCCTCGGAGGTTCCGTCTGCGAAGAGCTCCAGCTCGAGCGTGGTCCACACGATCGGTGAGCGGAGCTGCACGAACGGTTTGTGCTTTATGCGACGCGGCGCGGGGAGAGGGGTGCGTCCTCCCGCCGTCTGACGCCAGGTTATCGACTCCGGTGTAACCACCGGGTCCGGCTTCAGGTCGGGAAGGGAGAGGCCGGGAAGGCTGATCGTGCGCGCCCCGACTCCTACTGCGGAGCTCCCCATTACGCCGCCGCCCTCGGAGCCGTAGCCGACGATCCCGCGCTCGTCTACCTCGATCCATGCTTCCAAGCGGTTCGCGAAACGAAGCTTCTGATCAGCGACTAGATCCTCGACGTCATCGATGTGCGCAGGCGGAGGTTCGTCGATGTGAGTGATGCCCATCTGGAACGGAAGGCTGGGCAGTCCCCTGATCGCCTCCGATGGAATCCACGAGATGACGGTTGCCGACGATGTGTGGCGAGTCACTCCTTCACTCCATTCTGCGTATGGTCGTCGTGCAGGGCATAGTCGATGATCTCCTCCATTCTCATGGCGCTCCCCTGCGCCCAGCCCTCACTGAACGCAGCATCCCCTAGAGCGCCGTGAACCGCGTCCACCCGTTCCTCGTAGGCCTCTTGCTCGACCGGCGGTCGCGGCGCCCCGATCGCCCAGCGGAGCGTCTCCGCGCCACCGTAGATGACGGCCGCCTGATGGTGAAGACCGAGCTCGTAGAGCTCGCCTGCCAAATCCTCCAGGCAGTCCGCCACATCCCACTTGTCCCCGAGCTGGCGCCACAACACGAGACTCTCGCGGGACAGTCTGACTGCCCGTTCGAAGTCGCCGAGCTCGCGTGTGCTGACCGCGATGTTCATGAGAGCACGTGCGATTCCCTGCTTGTCGCGTACCTGTCGGAAGATTCCGAGACTCTCATCGAGAAGTTTCATAGCCTCATTTTGGTCACCCTTGATCTGAGCAATGAAACCAAGGTTGTTGAGGGTCTGGGCAATGCCTTCCTTGTCCCCGAGCCTGCGCCACTCGGCGAGGCTCTCGCTGTAGAGCTTTTCGGCACCTTCGATGTTGCCCTGGTCGACCTCGAGATTTCCGAGGTCCTTGATCGAGAATGCAACGCCGGCCTCATCACCCAACTGCCGCTGCGCCGCGATGCACTCTTCCAAGAGGCGGCGTGCCTCCGCGTAGTCAACACGAGCGCGCGCGAGCATGGCTCCTCCCGCAAGCACGCGTGCCCGGTGCAGGCTGACGATGCCCTCCGTCTGCTCGAGAGCGATCTTTGTCCACACGCGCCCCTCGCTGACGTATCCGCGGATCGACCAGAAGTACGACATGCCGGCGGTCAGGCGCAGCAGCACGCCCCAGTCGTCGTTGCGCTTGGCCCACTCGAGCGCGTCCTGGAGATTGTCGTGATCGAATTCGAGAGCCTCGAGCCAACGAACCTGATCCGGCCCTCTGAGCTCCTCGGAAGCTCGCTCGGCCAAGGCCAGATAGAAGGTCGCGTGAGCCAGGCGAGTTGCATCGGACTCGTCGGACCCGTCGAGTATCTCGAGCGCGTACTCCCGGATCGTCTGGAGCATACCGAAGCGTGGTTCGTTCTCGAGCGACGGCATCTGCCGTAGCAGGCTCTTTCCCACGAGGGAGTCGAGTCCGTCGAACAGGTCCATACCGACGTCACCTGCAGCGGTGGCGACCGCGGCTGCGGCATCGATGCTCAGCCCTCCGCGGAACACCGACAGGCGCCGGAAGAGCTTCTGTTCCTCCGGTTCGAGCAGCGTGTAATCCCAGTCGATCGCGTTCCGAAGCGTTTGCTGGCGCGCGGGGAGATCGCGTGGTCCGCCCGTTAGGAGATCGAGGCGACTGCTCAGCCTGTCCAGAAGCACGGCCGGTGGCAGGAGCTTGACGCGAACGGCGGCAAGCTCGATCGCTAAGGGGAGTCCGTCGAGTCGGTGGCAGATCTCCGCGATGATCCGCGCGTTCGCGTTGGTCAGGGCGAAGTCGGCTTTGATTGCCTGCGCTCGTTCCACGAAGAGCTTGACGGCCGAGTGACGGGACAGCTCCTCGATGTCGGGAAGGTAGTCGAGCTCCGGCAGCTCCAGTGGCGGCACCTGGAACTCATGCTCGCTGGAGATGCGCAATGACGCCCGCGTCGTTGCAAGAACCTTGATGTCGGGGCACTCCGTCAGCAGCTCGGTAACGATGGCCGCGGCTCCGATGACTCCCTCGAAGTTGTCGAGCATGAGGAGCATGTGCTTGTCTCGAAGAAAGTTCGCTAGTCCCTCAAAGGGTTCCTCGCTCGCGCTCTCCTGAAGGCCGACGCTCTGCGCGATGCGCGACACAACCAACGACGAGTCGCCCAGCGATGCAAGGGTGACGAGATGAACACCGTCCTCGAACTCGCCGAGCAGTTGCCGGCCAACTTCAATTGCGAGGCGCGTCTTGCCGCAGCCCCCTGGGCCGACGAGGGTGACGAGCCGGATGGTGGCCAGTAGCTCTTTGATCTCTTTGATCTCCTGCTCTCGCCCAACGAAGGTCGTGAGTTGAAGGGGCAGGTTGTCCGAGCGCGCTTCGTCGGAACGGAGCGGCGGGAAGTTGTCCGGAAGATCGGGGTGAGCGAGTTGGAAAACGGTCTCCGGCCGCACGAAGTCCTTGAGCCTGTGCGCGCCGAGATCCTTGGCCGATGCTCCGGGTGGAAGCTCGTCGCGGGCCAGTGCCATCGTCGCCGACGAAAGAAGGGTCTGACCGCCGTGGGCAAGCCCCCGCAGCCGGGCACAGCGGCTCACCGTGTGGCCGAAGTAGTTTCCGTCCGCCAGCTGAGGCTCACCCGTGTGCAGAGCGATCCGCACGCGCAGGGACACACCTTCGGGCCAGGGCTCATTGTGCAAGGCAAGCTGGATGTTCAGGGCCGCGGCTAGGGCGTCGCTCGCCCGCGGAAAGGCGGCGAAGATACTGTCGCCCTCGCCCTGGTCGCGCGGCATCGCGCCACCGTGGCGCTCGATCGTGTTCCCGATGATCGCGTGGTGGCGCGAAACCGCCTGAAACATCGCCCGGGGCCGCTCTGTCCAGAGCTTGGTCGACCCCTCGATGTCGGTCAGCAACAAAGTGACGGTGCCGGTCGGCAGGACCGCACCATTTCCTTTGGCTTCATTCTGGGAGCCGGCGTCGTCAACTTCGAGACCGACGTCGCCTCCACGACCCAGCGGGTCGGTCACCTGCTGCCCCCTCATCGTGTTGTTGCCACCGCGGCTGCCATTGTTACCGTTACGCGCCCCGAAGACGAGTAGGGCAAATCACGCGAACCGGCTCGGTCAGGCGATCTTCGTCGTTCGAGGGTGCCACCAAGGACGGCGACTGCGGCGAGGGAAAGTGCGGTGGGAGGGACTTGAACCCTCACGTCCTTACGGACACATGGCCCTCAACCATGCCTGTCTACCAATTTCAGCACCACCGCAGTGTGGCTCACTCCCGGGGTGGGCACCGGGCGTGCGAAAGCCCTGCCCGCTTAACGTGTCCCGACAGGGCTCGGTTGATTATATGCCAGGGGTCCTAGCCCTCGAGAGAGATACCCGCGGCATCGAATCCGCCGAGCACGTCGAATTCCACACCCTGGACGCCCGGCGCGACCGCCCAGAACATGCGGAACGAGCCCACGGGGGCCAGAGGGACCTGCTCGAGGATGATTTTCTCGATGCGTTGATAGAGGCTCAGCCGTGCCGCCTCGTCGGTCTCACTTTGTGCCTTGGCCAGCAGGGAGTCGACGTGCTTCGAGTCGAAGCCGGTGTGGTTGTCGGGCGAATCCGACGCGAACAGAGCGGATAGGAACACGTGGGGGTCGGGGTACTCCCCGATCCAGCCGAGCCGGAACATGGAGTGGTCGCCGTCACTCAGGCGTTCGAGATAGCGGTTGAAGGGATAGGTCCTCAGCCTGACATCGAGCCCGGCGTCCTGGAGGTCGTCCCTGACCCTCCTTGCAACCCGGCCCTGCAGCGCCTCCTTGGTGTACTCGAGTGTCACCTTCCGACTGGGTTTGGGAAGCTTGCGGACAAGGCGTTTTGCTTCTTGGAGGTCGAACCGGCAGAGCTCGCCGCAAGCATTGTCGGTGAAGCCCGGCATTCCGACCGGGACGATGCCCCGAGGGGCCTGGAGCGTCTCGGCGAAGATGTCCTCGGCCAGCGCTTCCCGGTCGATCGCCAGGTTGATGGCTCGGCGCTTTCGAGGGTCATCGAGCTCGTCGGCCTCGAGATTGAATCCGTAATACGACCCAACCAGGAGTGGCACGAAGCCTTCGTCGCCGAAGTTCTCACTCGCCTGCTCGATCCGAGTCGTGGGGACCTCTGTGATGTCGAGCTGGTCGTTCGTGAACGGGACCCACGATGAGGCCGCGTCGGGAAACGGCAGGAAGCGGATGCCCTCGATGCCGGGATCCTGGAAATGCCCTTCTACCGCCCTCAGCGCCACTGCAGCGCCGAGCTCGAAGGGCTGTGCCATCTCGAAGGGGCCGTTTCCTACGGGCCGGGAGCTGAAGTCGTCCGATGCTTTGAACGCTTCTTCGGGAAGTGGAACGAGGCTCGGGTGAGTCAGTACGGCCGGAAAGTTGGCGTACGGCTCGGTTAGCTCGATCACGAGCGTGCGATCGTCGGGGGTCTTGAGACCCCTGAGAGAGCTCGCCTCCCCGAACGTGTTGACGTCGTCGAAGCCCAGGACGAGCTCGAGGAGGTAGGCGATATCGGCACCGTTCTCCTTGAGTGCGATGCGGTTGAATGCGAAGGCAAAGTCCTGGGCCGTGACCGGATCACCGTTGTGGAAGGTTGCGTCGTCTCTCAGCGTGAAGGTAAAGGTGCGCGCATCGCCCGAGACCTCGATGGTCTCGGCAGCCGCGGGCCGGACCTCCTCGGCGACTGCGTCCCAACGAGTGAGCCCCTCGTACAACTGACGCGTGATCAGGACGGAGGCGGGATCCTGCACGCGCATCGGGTCAAGGGAATTCGGCTCCTTGACCGCGACGTCCAGGACGTTGCCCTCGTTCTCGAACGACGCCACGGTCGCGTCGGGCGTGGCTGCATCGGCCGCCGATTCGTCCGAAGTGGTCGTTGCTCGAGCGTCTGGGCCCTCGAGTGGCTCCTCGTCTCGAGTGCATGAGGCTGCGACCACGAGCAGGCAGGCGCTCAGGACGGCGGCGCGCAGCGCCGTATTGCGTATGGACATGGGAAGCAGGGTTCCCAGATTTCTCTTTACGAACCCGAAAGGCGGGATGCGAGGAGGATGGTGGTGCCCGTGAAGATCACAGCCGTGATCACTGTGATGCGGTCGAGGTTCTTTTCCATGACGGTTGAGCCCATCGCCGAGCTCTGCATACCGCCCCCGAACATCTCCGAGACGCCCCCGCCCCGCCCTGCGTGGAGCAGAACCAGAAGGATCAGTGTCAGAGACACGATGACGTGAATGACTATGAGCACGATTTCCACGAAGGCACCTCGGTGGCACTCGATGGGACTTGGGATCGGATCTTGAACTCAGGCGTCAGATTACCCGCTGAGCGGGGGTTGCGGGGCGCTTGGGCTCAGCGCCCGCCCTGCAGCAGCTGTTCGTCGATCTTGTAGACGCCGAAGGTGGCGTAGCCCCAGAGCGGAACGGGGCTTGCCTGCAAGTGGAACTCCGAGGCCGGGATCCCGATGCGGTTGACGTAGCGGTAGATCTGCCTGGAGAGGGCCTGCCGGTTGGATTCGGAGACCAGCAGAGTGCTCGGGGGCTCGTTGGACATGAGGTAGCGCCTGAGCGAGCTCCTCTTCTTGGCCCTTGCGATCTTCGTGAGCTGGGCCTTCGTCGCCTTTTTCTTGGAGACCGACTCGATCGCGGGGGCCGGCTCCCAGGCCGTTGCATCCGCCGGAGTGCTCGTGTTCCCCCAGACGACCGCCCAGGTGGAGTCATCCGCAGCAAGCCTGGCTCCCGCCTCCAGGCCGAGGAAGGCCACGAGAAGCGCCGCTATGAGGAAAGCTCCGCCCTTGACCTGGGCTTCGACATGGTGCTCTTCGTCGGCCATGGCGAGAAGGCTTCGAACCCGCCGGCTCACGCTCACCTGTGGGCGAAGGATCGCCAATGCCCCCCTCTGCGAGTAGTTGCGTTGGCCGCGCATGAGCTCGAAGACCACCAGCAGCCCCGAGGCCAGAGCAAGGGGGCTACGGGTGAGGCTGGCCGCTCGCCGGTCCGCCTCGAGCTCTCTGTCCGTCAGGAGCCGGCGGAGCGCGAGGTGTGCGAAGGGGTTCCAGGCGACGAAATCACGCAGGAAACCGGCGACGAACACGATCGGGACGTCGCGTGCTTTCAGGTGGGCGATCTCGTGAGCGAGGACGGCCGCCAGCTCGTCGTCGTCGAGCTTCTCGACGAGATCGCGTGAGAGCAGGACCCGGCCACGTCGAAACCCGACGGCAAAGGCTCCGGATACACCGCTAGGCAGGATGAGCAGATCGGGAGCCGGGCGGAGGCCCACGGCGGATGCGAGGTGATCGATCACGAACAGGACGTGGGCGTCGCGCTCTGAGTCGGGGGTCGTGCAGCGAGAGATCAGACGTCTCAGCACGAGAGCGCCGCAGACACGGCGAAGGAGCATGAACGAGCTCACTGCGAGGCCGGTCATGAGGATCCAGGCTCCCGGCGAGCCGTAGAACGCGTAAAGAGCAGCCTGGCCGTTGCCGTCGGAGAGGAACAACAGATGCAGGAGGCTCGCCGACTTGTCCTGAACCATGGAGCTGATGGGCTTCAGGACGGTTACCTCGGGCAGCACACCGCCCTGGTAGATGATCGCCGCAACCAGCGGGAGCAACAAAGGCAAAGCCAGCAGCAGACCCGAGGCCAGTCCGCCCGGCCGAGAAATGAATCGCCTCACCAACGCGGTTGCAATAAGTGTCGTCAGAGAGACGACCAGGACGACGACCCAGGCCGAGTCGACTTCTACAGCAAGAATTGTTGGGGAGGCGCTAATCACCCGTGTCGTTGGCTTTCCGCTCTGCGATCGCCACCCTTAGGCGATCGATGACCTCTTCGTCCTCCTCTCGCACTTTGTCGACGAAGTAGGCAACTGCGGGATCGGGGAAGTGGCTGACCAACCAGTCGACGACCGACTTGACGGTCGAGCGCGCGTACTGCTCGCGCGAGACGATTGCCGAGTAGTGGTGGGCCGGTTGCCCCTCCACTCTCCTCAGGAGGCCCTTGTCCGTCAGGCGTCCGAGTGTGGTCATCACCGTGGTGTAGGCAATGTCGCGCTTGGCTTTGAGGGCCTTGTGGACGTCGCGCACGGTCACCTCGTCGCGCTCCCAGACGACCTCCATTACCTCACCTTCGAGAGGCCCAAGGACCTCGGCGAGAGTGTGCTTGCGTCTCGGCGCCATTTCCGCTCCCTGCCCAATGGATGAGTGACGTGTAGAAGTCTACGTCCCGGCTTCCCAATGCACTACCGGCTTGAAATCAGCCCCTGGAGAGCTCCACCAGGTTGGGCATGATCTCCGGTCCTTTGAGATGGCCCAATGACCCGTTCCGGCTGGCCGTTTCCCCGAAGATGTCGACTCCGTCCAGCGTTTATCCCCGCCCCAGAGATCAGAAGAGGAACCGGCCCGTCGGTGTGTGCCTTCCGCGCGCAGCTCGTCGAGTGGTCCGCAGTGACCGCCACCAGCGACCTCTTCGAGTCGATCGAGTCCAACAGCGGAGCGAAGAAATAGGCGTCGATGTCCTCGATGCTGCGGATCTTGGCATCGTAGTCGCCATCGTGGGCGGGGACGTCGGGTCCTTTGATGTGAATGTAGAGACCGTCGTAGCCTCCGATGGCCTCGACGGCAAGCTCCGCCCACTTCTCGTACTGCTCTCGAGGTGGCAGGTCAGTGGGCGCCTCGACGACGCCCATGCCCATCAGGCGGGCGATGCCGAGCTCGACCGGCATCTCGACGAAACATCCCATCTCGGGTCCGAACTTCTCCTTGAAGGGCACCAGTTTCGGCACGTGGTCTCCGCCGTCACGCGTGAGGATGAAGTTGCCGGGAAGCTTGTTCGCCGCCACGCGTTTCGCGTTGATATCGGAAGCGTCGAGTAGCTGGAACGACTTGCGCAACCAATCGTTAGTGAGCTCCGACCCTCGTTGTGCAGCCGCGTCGTCCTCGTGTCCTTCGACGGGAGTCACCGTGACCACCTTGTTGTCGAACGTTTCGAGCGCGACACCAAGACTGCCCTGTCGCCCGTACGCGGGGTCGGAGTTTTCGACCTCAGCCGAAAGGGGGCCTTCGTCGTTTCGCAGTACCAGGATGCCCCGGTGACCAACGGTTGCTTTGAACTCGAAGGACGCCTTGTCGAGAGTGACTTTGCTTTGAACCTCGTCCGCCAGGGCGTGCGCCTCCTCGGACGTGAGGTCGCGGCCTACCCGTCGGTCGACGATGACCCACCCGTCCCCATCGGGTTCGACTGTCGCGAAGTTGACTCGGTAGGCGATATCTCCATCGTTGACCTCGACACCGACTCCCACGGCCTCGAGCGGGCCGCGGCCCGTGTGGTGCTCGAGCGGGTCGTAGCCGAGGATCGCGAACACCGCGATGTCGGACTCCGGCGCAATCCCCTCGCCGACTGTCGTGACATAGCCGTTTCGTCCCTTCGCCGCGAGACGGTCGAGATGAGGAGTCCGCCGCGACCTCCAGGGGCGTCTTACCGTTGAGCGCATCGAGAGGGTCGTCGCCCAGCCCGTCGAGGATGACGTAGAAGAACTTGTTCATTGCTAGCCCGACACCTTGGTCGCTTTGACGATCGCCGCGAACTCCGCTGCGTCGAGGCTTGCACCGCCGACGAGAGCCCCATCGATGTCGCGTTGGGACGTCAAGGCCTCGGTGTTTCCCGACTTCACGCTCCCTCCGTACTGGATGCGAACTTCGTCGGCGACGCTTCCGTCGTAAAGATCATTCAGCACAGTACGGATTAGACCGCACACCCTCTGGGCGTCGTCCGGTGTCGCCGTCTTTCCTGTGCCGATCGCCCATATTGGTTCGTAGGCGATCACCAAGCTGCGGGCGTCCTCCGGCTTGACCCCCGCGAGGCCTTCGCGGACCTGGCGTTCGACCTTGACCTCCGTTTCACCGACCTCGTGTTCGTCATCCGTCTCGCCGCAGCACATTATCGGGATGAGTCCGTTGGTGAACGCGGATTTCACCTTCTTGTTGACCCTTTCATCGGTCTCTCCGAAGTGCTCGCGGCGCTCGGAGTGCCCGAGGATGACGTAGTCGACCTTGAGTGCCTTGAGCATCGTGGGCGATACCTCACCGGTGAACGCGCCCTCCGTTTCCCAGTGCATGTTCTGAGCACCGAGCTTGAAGCTCTGATGCCGATCCTCGATGTTCGTCTGGACCGACCGCAGAGCGGTGAAGGGTGGGCACAAAGCCACCTCAACGCTGCGGTGATCGTGCCTGTCGAGCTCGTGCCCGAGCTGGCCCAGGAAATGAATCGCGTCGAGATGAGTCTTGTTCATCTTCCAGTTGCCCGCGATGAGCGGAGTTCTCATGTAGATCCCTTCTTCGATTCGATCGGCTACTTCGACGCTTGTCTGAGTGCGGCGATGCCGGGCAGTTCCTTGCCCTCGAGAAGCTCGAGCGACGCTCCCCCGCCGGTGGAGAGGTGCGAGACGGCGTCGGTCATATCGAACTGCGCGAGTGCCGCGGCCGAGTCACCGCCGCCCGCAACAGTGAACGCACCCTCCGCGGTCGCCTTTGCTATGGCGGTTGCGACCCCCTTGGTCCCGGCCGAGAAATCGGGAATCTCGAAGATGCCCATGGGCCCGTTCCACAACACCGTGCGAGCCCCGAGGATGGTGGTGGCGAAATCACCTGTGGTCTCGGGGCCTATGTCGACTCCCATGCGGTCGCCGATCTGCTCGAGCGGCACCGTCTCGTGAAACGCATCCTCGGTCGGCTCCTCTGCCGCGACGACGTCGGTCGGGAGGTGTATGTCGATGTCTTTCTCGACGGCTTCCTCGAGGATTCCCTCTACGTCTTCAACCCGGTCCTCTTCGACGAGCGAGCGACCCACATCTTTGCCCCGCGCGACGAGCAGAGTGAAGGCCATGGCGCCCCCGATGCACAGGGCGTCGACGCGATCGAGAAGATTTCCTATGACGTCGAGCTTGTCCGAGACCTTCACCCCGCCAAGCACTGCCACATACGGATGGTCGGGACCAACGAGCAATCGCTCGAGCGTCGTCACTTCGTTGACCAGCAAGCGCCCGGCCGCCGAGGGAAGGCGCTCGGGAGGGCCGACTATCGAGGCATGAGCACGATGCGATGCCCCGAAGGCGTCGTTGACATAGACCTCTGCGAAAGACGAGAGCGCGTCGGCAAAGGCCGGGTCATTGGCCTCCTCACCCGGTTCGAATCTGAGGTTTTCGAGCAGGACGACGTCGTCGTCAGATGCGCAAGCCTTCTTGGCCTCCTCACCAACGACGTCCCGCACGGCGGTTACCTCGCGATTGAGCAGCTCGCAGAGTCGCTCTGCCACGGGGGTCAGGCGTAGATCCTCCTTGACCTGTCCCTTGGGACGTCCGAGGTGGGAGCACACCGCGAGCCGAGCATCCCTGTCCAGCAGCGCTTCGAGCGTTGGCAGAGCGGCCCGGATGCGAAGGTCATCGGTGATTGCTCCATCGTCGAGAGGAACGTTCAAGTCGCAGCGCACGAGCACACGCTTGCCCGATACATCCAGCTCGTCTATGGGGGGAAGGTCTCGATCGCTCATGGTGCGAGGTTATCCGACGACCCCACCGGGTTCCGCGTGACGAGAAGCACCGTGAAGAAGTGTCAGGCACCCTCAGGCAGAGCACCTGTTTGGCGGCCCGTCGTGAATCGGCTAGAGCTTGGCGGCCACCAGTTCGGCCAGGTCTACCAGGCGGTTGCTGTAACCCCACTCGTTGTCGTACCAGCCGAGCACCTTGACCATGTTGCCGTTCACCATCGTCTGCTCCGAATCGAAGATGCAAGACGCGGGATTCCCGACGATGTCGGTGCTGACGAGAGGGTCCTCGCTGTACTCGAGGAAACCCTTGAGGCTCCCACCCGACGCGGCCTCCCGATAGGCAGTCTTGACGTCGTCGACCGAGACCTCGGAGCCAACCACGGCGACTAGGTCTGTGATCGATCCGTCGGGCACCGGAACGCGCAGAGAGATTCCATCGAGCTTGCCCTTCAGCTCCGGCAGCACGAGCGCGGTGGCCTTCGCGGCACCTGTGCTCGTCGGGATGACGTTGATAGCGGCGGCCCGCGCTCGGCGCAGGTCGCTATGGGGGAAGTCGAGAATGCGCTGGTCGTTCGTATACGCGTGACATGTCGTCATGAAGCCGCGTTCGATGCCCCAGTTGTCGTGAAGAACCTTGGCGAGGGGTGCAACACAGTTCGTGGTGCAAGAGGCGTTCGAGATGACGTGATGCTTGTCGGGATCGTAGTCACCGTCGTTGACCCCGAGGACGAACGTCGCATCCTCCTCTTTCGCTGGGGCGGAGATCAACACCTTCTTCGCACCGGCGTCGATATGCTTGCGGGCATCCCCAGCTTTGGTAAAGAAGCCCGTCGACTCGACGACGATGTCGACGCCCAGGTCAGCCCAGGGCAGCGCACCGGGGTCTCTTTCCGACAGCACCCTGACCTCGGTGCCGTTGACTGTGAATCCGTCGCTGGTTGCCTTTATCTCTTCGCTCAACTTGCCGAGAACCGAGTCGTACTTGAGCAGGTGTGCGAGCGTAGCCGAGTCGGTGAGGTCGTTTACGGCAACGAGCTCCAGGTTCGAGTTCTTCGCCTTGAGCGCGCGGTATAGGTTCCTGCCGATGCGCCCGAATCCGTTGATGCCGATGCGCGTTGCCATTGGGCCCTCCTACGAGAGATCCATTGATGTCCTTGTGAGCCGATCCTAATCGGGCCGCCTAGTTCGCCTCTCCGCGCCGAGATCCAAAGCTTTGGAGGGCCTTGGCGAGAGCCTCGGGGTCGTGCGCGCCCGATTCCGTGGACACATCGGCCTCACTAACCTCGATGCCGAGATTCTCGATGGATCGCCTGTCGAAGGAGACGCCGTCGGGCTCGAGCACAGGTGCCTGCACGACCACGGCGTCAAGCGTGTTGGCCCCCGCATGAGCGAGAACCGATTCGACGTGAGCGGTTCCGTCCAGACCTGAGGTCTCTCCCTTCTGGACCCGGTTGTTGGCGACGAGGATTCGCTTGCCGGGCGTCTCGAGCAGGGCCTGACGAATGCCCGGCACGATCAGAGTCGCTATGAGGCTCGTAAAGAGGCTCCCCGGCCCGAGGATGACCTGGTCGGCCGAGCAGATGGCGGCAACCGCCTCCTCGCAAGCCGGCGGGTCGCCGGGCTGAAGATAGACGGCCTGAATGGGCCCCTCTGTCAGGGCGACAGCGACTTGGCCGTGCACCACGTCTCCGTTCACTATCGCCCGCAGATCCACAAGCTCGGACGTTGCCGGATAGACGCTGCCGTCGCAACCGAGCAGCCTGCCTGCCTCGTGGACAGCGCTTGTGAAGTCACCAGTCATCTCGGTGAGTGCGGCGATCAAGAGATTGCCGAGGGGATGGCCGGTCAGCTCACCGCTTTCGAAGCGGTGCTGGTACAGCCCGGCCATGGCCTCGTTCCTGGCGAGAGCAATGAGGCAATTCCGAATGTCACCCGGCGGTGGCACGCCGAGTTCCCGAACGAGCCGGCCGGAGGAGCCGCCGTCGTCCGCCACGGTGACGACCGCTGCGATGTCGTCGGCGTAAAGACGCGCCGCGCGAAGGGACGCGGCCAGGCCGTGCCCCCCTCCGATGCCGACGACCTTCACTCGACCCTCACTGGATGGGCTCTCGCTCGACATCCCGATGGATGACTTTGGTCGCGAACCCTTTGTCGTTCATGAAGGTGCAGATCTCTTCGGCCAAGGCAACCGAACGGTGCCGTCCTCCAGTGCAGCCGATAGCCACGGTGAGGTAGTGCCGTCCCTCTTCTTGATAGCCGGGGAGCAGAACCGCGAACAAGTCCTTCATGCGACCGAGAACGTCGAACGTTTGCTCGTGACCCATGACGTAGTCCCTCACTTTTGCATCCTTGCCTGTCAAGGGTCTGAGCTCGTCGATCCAGTGCGGGTTCGGAAGAAACCTCACGTCGAACACGAGATCGGCGTCGAGTGGAAGTCCGAACTTATATCCGAACGAGATGACGGTTGTCTTGAGTCCCTCCGCTTCGTCGTCGCTGTCGAAGTAGGCACCGAGGCGCGCTCTCAACTCGCGTACCGAGATCTCAGTCGTGTCGATGATGAGATCCGCTCCGTCTCGGAAATGACTCATCAGCTCGCGCTCCATCTGAATCCCTGTCACAAGGCGATCGGAAAGGGGATGACGGCGGCGGCTCGACTCGAAGCGCCTCTCCAACTGCTCGTCGGATGCCTCGAGGAACACAAGCCTGTAGTTGCAGAAGTCGCGCCGCAGTTTCTCGAGCTCTTTGGCCGCCTCGGGGAAGAACGTCCCGCCGCGCACGTCGATCACTAGAGCGACCCGTTGAATCTCGTGGTCGGCCTGGTGAAACACCAGCGACAGCATCTTCCGGATCAACGCGGGCGGCAGGTTGTCGATGACGAACCAACCGAGGTCCTCCAGCGCCTTTGCCGCTTCCGATCTGCCGGCTCCCGATAGGCCCGTGAGGACGGTCACATCGACCTCCCGCGCTCGGCGACGCACGTTCACGAAGCTCTCCTCTCGTCTCCACTGCCGGCACTGCTGAGGTGCAACGCCTCGTACACAGCCTCTGCGACAGCTCTTGGAATGCCCGGGACCTCGAGAATGTCATCGAGTGATGCTTCCCGTATTCGCTTCACGGACCCGAAATGACGAAGGAGTTTCTTACGACGTACGTCGCCCAACCCGGCGATGTTGTCGAGGGCACTCTGCGTCATTCGCTTGCCACGCCGCTTGCGGTGGTAGGTGATCGCAAAGCGGTGAGCCTCGTCCCTGAGATGTTGAAGGAGATAGAGGGATTCGGAGCCCCGCGGAATAACGATGGGATCGGAGCGTCCGGGTACGAAGACCTCTTCCATGCGCTTGGCCAGCGCCACTACCGCGACGTCGTTGACACCGACCTCACCCATGACCTCGACGGTACGGTTCAGCTGCCCTTTGCCCCCGTCGACGACCACCAGATTGGGTGGATAGGCAAACTTCCGCGACATGGGATCTTCGCGCTCGGCCTCCCTCTCCTCGAGGTAGCGCTGAAAACGCCTCCTGATTACCTCTCCCATGTTGGCAAAGTCGTCCTGTCCGTGGCTCCACTTGATGGCAAACCGTCTGTAGTCGCTGCGCTTCGGCAACCCATCCTCGAATACGACCATCGAACCCACCGCTTCGGTTGGACCTGTATTCGAGATGTCGAAGCACTCGATCCGAAGCGGAGCCTCTTGGAGCTCAAGTTGGTCCTGCAGCTCCTTCAGCTGGCGCGAGCGCGCGGCGAAGTCACTGGAGCGCTTCAAGCGATGCTGTGCGAACTGCTCCTTGGCATTCTGGGTCACGGTTTCGAGCAACGCCCGCTTCTCGCCCCGCTGCGGAACGCGCAGAGACACGTTCGTTCCTCTCTCGGTCGCGAGCCACGCCTCGATGAGGTCGTGCTCGGCCGGCTCCACCGGAACGAGGACCTGCTTCGGGACCTCCGCATCGAGATAGATCCGTTCGACCAACCCGGCAACCAGTTGCTCGGTATCCAGGTCCTCGACCTTGTCCACGACGTAGCCTTTCCTTCCGGTGACGCGGCCGCCACGGACGAAGAACACCTGGAAAGCAGCCTCGAGATCGTCCTCGACCATTCCAATGACGTCCATGTTCTCCCGCTTAGACGACACCATCTGTTGTTTCTCGATGGCCTTGCGGACGTTGTCGAGTTGATCGCGGAGCTTGGCGGCGTGCTCGTATTCCTCCTTGGACGCGGCGCCTTTCATCTCGGCTTCGAGACGGTCCAGCACCGGTTTGGTGTCCCCTTCGAGGAAGTTACAGAGCTCCAGAGCGATTCGTCTGTGCTCGTCTGGACTAGCGGCGCCGACGCACGGTCCCGCGCAGCGCTCGATGTGGAACAGGAGACACGGCCGCCCTCTGCGGCGGCAGCGATCGAAAACCCCCTGGGAACAGGTACGCATCGGGAAGGTGCGCAGCAGAAGGTCGAGCGTGTCGCGGATCGCATAAGCGTGGGCGAAGGGGCCGAAGTACTTGACCCCCTTGCGCTTGCGCCCCCTCATCACCCGGGCACGAGGGATCTCCTCATCCAGCGTCACGGCGAGATACGGATAGCTCTTGTCGTCCCTGTAACGGACGTTGTACCGGGGTTGGTGCTGCTTGATGAGGGTGACCTCGAGCTGCAAAGCCTCTACCTCGTTGCTGACGACGATCCATTCGACGTCCGCGGCCGCCTCGACCATTGCGGCCGTACGGGGGTGGAGATCGTAGGCGAAATAGTTCGAGAGCCGGGCGCGCAGGGACTTGGCCTTGCCCACGTAGATCACACGTCGGGAGGCGTCGAGAAACATGTAGACGCCCGGTGTGGTCGGAATCGACCCCGCTTCCGGGCGCTCGAGGGTCCTGCGAACCTGCATGGGTCCATTGTCGCCGATTCACTGGCTCAGACCCGACTTCCGTCGCAGACGCAAAAGAGCCGCCCCTTGGGGCGGCCCCGCGATCGATCTTGTGCCTATGACCAGGAGATGCCTGTACCGAACACCATTACTGCGAGTGCCAAGCTGACCAACAGACTCATTCAGTTTCCTTCCGCGAGATGTCAAAGCTCATCCGAACATACCGGATCGGGCCTCCACAAGACCCCAACTGGGTTAATCACACCACCCTAGCGAGTGAGAATCCGAGCGTCCAAGTCACGGCGAAGGCGACGGATCGAGCGGAGCGTAGGGGCCGGTCGGACTCGGGGAAGGCCTCGGCGCCACAGGAAGTCCTGCCCCGTCCTCAGACTCCTCCGGTCGTGGGCCGTCGTCGCCGGGAGCCGGGTTCGAGCCCGGAGGGATGGGGGTAGCCGGATCCGGGGGCGCAGTAAAGGTGGGAAGCGTAGGGACGCCGTGAAGCGCGCCACCCGGCAGGTAAGGGAGCGGGTCGAGAGGCGTGCCGTCGATTCGAATCTCGAAATGGAGGTGGTCGCCCGTGCAATGGCCCGTGCAGCCGACCGCCCCGACCACCTGACCCTGACGGACCTCGTCGCCTGTATCGACATCGATCGAGGAGAGGTGACCGTAGAGGGTACTGAAGCCGTTGCCGTGATCCACGATGACGGCATTGCCGTAGCCCGAGTAATAGGCAGCGAGCACGACGGTCCCCTCGGCCGAAGCGACCACCGGCTCACCGGTCACGCCGTCGATGTCGATTCCGGTATGCATGCGCCCCCAGCGTGGGCCGTAAGGGGACGTGATGGCTCCTTCGAGGGGCCAGATGAAGCCCTCTTCTGAAACGGGCAGCCCGTCGAGACCCAGGTCCGGGTACCCGTCCTCCTGCCATTGTTGGAGGGCCGTGACTAGAGAGTCCACAGTGGCGCGGTCGCTCGCCCGGCCTGTCTTCTGGCAATCTACGTCGGTGGGGACTCGGCGTTCCTTGCGCTGGAAGTGGAACCGCTCGTACTCCAACGGCAGCTTGTACTTGCACGGCCACGAGGACCGCACATCGTCGATGACCAAGCCGACACGCAGCCGGTAGAAATTCCGACCTTCTGGGGACTTCCAAGGAACCGATGAGTCCTCGATCGCGTGCAGGAAGTCCGGGACGTAGTCGAGGGTCTGGATGACGGTGTCCTTCTCCCTCAATTGCAGATCGACGAAGTCCGCCAAAGCGCGTATGCCGCCCTCGAGCTGATCGCCCCTTCGAGCGAGGAGCGCGCTGCCGTTGCGAGCGAGCTCGTCGTTCGCCGCGAAGAGCGCCTCGAGATCGGCCGGCTCGTCACCAATCACATCGAAGACATCGTCCGCAGCAGTGATTGCCTCGGTGAACGCATCCTTGGAGTCCAGGAACGCATCGCCCGCCACGGTCGCGTTGTCAAGGAAGCGCTGCTGCTCGGGACTGACTTCGGCGAACGTCTTCGATAGCGTGGCAAGTGATTCGAGTATCGCTTGGATATCGTTTTCCTTGCCGCCGATCGCCTCCGAGAGGGTCTGGATCAAACGTCGAGTCGTTTCGGGGTCGACGTCGCCGAGCACGCCCTCGAGGGACTCGAAGAGATCCTGAACGTCTACTGGAAGCTGGGTGTTCTCGCGAGGGATCACATCGCCCTCGGCCAAAAGCTGGTCGTCTCCCGCGTCGGGTTCGGGCACAAGGTTCACGTATTGCTCACCGACGGCACTCTTGCTGTTGATCTTGGCAATGACGCCGGCGGGGATCCGGTCATCCCACTCAGAGTCGATCAACATCTCGACGGTGACGCCGTCGTCGTTGAGGGACATGTCCCCCACACGCCCAACGAGGACGCCCCGGTAGGTGACCTCCTGCTCCTCGAAGAGTCCTCCACTTGAGGCGAAGTCGGCAGAGACGATGAAGGGTTCTCCAACGACATCGGGCCCGATCACACGCGTAACCACCCAGCCGACCATGACCGCACCGAGTGCAACGACCGCTGCGAGGTTGATGCCCAGGCGAGTCTTGGGACTCATGGCCTGGACCCCTGTCCCGGTACGTCACCCTTCTCGCCGCGCGTATTGCAGTTCGCGAGTGTCTCGCAGATGACGCCGTCGGCCTGGATGTAGTCCCCTGCTCCACGATCGTTGGGTCCGGTGCCCAGCGACTTCGGAAACAGCTTAAGGAACGTGTTCAGTTTGACAAGGTCGTTGTCCAGCTCGCCCTTCGCTCCCGCAAGGCCCTTGAAGATGGGTTTCAGGGCACGGATCTGCCGTTCGATCGCCGTCTCGTGGCGAGCCAGGAAGCTCGAGTTGACCCTGCCGAAGCGGCTGAGTGATTGGAAGAGCGCACGGAAGTCATCTCCCTGCTCGGCCAGCAAGGCATTAGCTTCCTCGAGTGAGTCGAGGAAGCTGTCGAGCGTCCTCTGGTTGTTGACGATCGTCCCACTCGCCGACGCGAGGCTGTCGATTGCCTCCCCCACATCCACCCGTCGCCCCGCAAGCGTCCCGGTGAAGGTCGTGAGCTCGTCGATGACCTGACCGAAAGTCTCGCCGCGGTTCTCCAGGATGATTGCCTGTGAGTTGGTGAACCTGTTGAAGTCCTCGAGGCCCCCTCCGCCGACGAAGGCGGACAGGTCGCCGAGGAAGGTTTCGATATCTACGCGCCGGGTGGTGCGCTCCAAAGGAATCGTGACCTCTGCTGTAGCGAGCTCGGACCCCTCGTTCGATGGGACGAGCTCGATGAACTGCTCACCCAGCAGCGACGTCTGCCTGACAATCGCCCCGAGGTCGCCTGTGCGTAGTCCGACACCCGAATCCAGGGACATCTCGACGCGTGCAACCATGCGCCCCTCTTGAACGACCATCTCGATCGAGTCGATCTCTCCTACACGCACATCGCTGATCTGCACCTGCCCTCCGACGACGGCGTCACCCGCGTCCTCGAAGTAGGCGACGACCTTCGGACTCTGGTCACCGCAAGACGCGAGAATGCCGGCAAGCAGGCAGGTGACCAAAATGAAAGCGAACCGCCTCACGGTGTCTCCTCCACGAATCCACCGATGAACCACTGCCCGAGCATGTCCATCAACACGTCCTCGCCGACCTCATCGGCGATGCCTCTGAGGATTCGCTTGGCATCGGCGTCAAGGCCGTCGCCTTCCCCCAGGACCGAGCAGGGCTCGATCAGGCTTTCAACGATCCATTCGAGGTCGTCGTCGTACTCATCGGGGATGAACTCCATTGCCGCGTTCAGAACCTCTGGCACACCCCAATCCGGGTTGAGAGTGAGGAAGGAGTCGGTCAATCTCCCGAGGCGTCTGCACGCCAGGGTGTCCCTCTGATCGATCCGGTAGTTGTACCGCGCGCGACCCGATCCCCCCGCGCCTTGCTTGCCCGAGTAGGCGTACTTTCCCTTTCCTGCAGAGTTCGTTTCCCCCAATGCCTGAGCAATCGAGTTGGTCCACTTGGCCGCACGGATCAATTCGTTCTGGTGATCGAGGACGACATCGAGAGTTTTCTCGAGCCGGCCGAACGACTGGCCCAGGTCCTCGCCCGATTCGGTCACGAGTGACGATGCCTGCGTCGACAGGAACTCGAGATTGTCGATGACTCCGGCGATGTTGTCCTGGTCGTCTGCAAGGGCCGTCGCGACGAGGGCGAAGCGTTCGTTGACCAGACCGATCTCGCTGGACGAATTCGCAAGGGCGATGAACAGCTGGTCGAGGTTCTGAATCAAGCTAGTGATGTCCGCGTGCGACGTCGCAAGGTTAGTCAAGACATCGGAGGAGTTCTCCAGCGCGCCGGCGAGAGATTCCTCTCTGCCATCCAGCGACTTGTCGGCAGCCCGAATCAGGTCGGCGAGCGGACCGCGCTTCTGGCCGGGTTCCCGCTTGAACGCATCGACCAGTTCTTTGAACTCACCCAGCACTTCGTCCAGTTCTGCGGGGATGGACGTGTCTTCCACGTCGATGTGCGCGCCGTCCTCGATCTCCGGTCCGCCCTCGTAGGGACTGAGTTGCACGTATCGGTCGGCGATCAGAGTTATGGGAATGACGGCGACCTTCGTATCTGCCGGAATTCGGACGCCCTCGTCGATCTCCATCGTCAGTTCCACACCGTCGGCGCCCGGATCGACCTTGGAAATCGAGCCGACCTGCACTCCTCTCACCATCACGCGTCCGCCCTCGAAGAGGTTGGGGGCTTGCTCAACGGTGACGGTGAGGGTGCGAGCTTGCGATTCTCCTTGAGCGAGATCCGCGGCCACTGCAGCACCGCAACCCGCCAGCGCGACGGTAAGCAGGATCGCAATGATTTTGCGCATCCTCATTCCATCAGCCTCTCGGTCGACTCAGAACCAGGCTGGCTGCCCTTCTGAGGAAGGCCGGGGTTCTGAGGTGAGCCTTCCGGAACACACGTGTTGGCGGTGGTGAGCGAACAGACGTGCCCCTCGATGAAGCGGCCGAACTTGATGTTTTGACCGAACAGCTCTTGAGCCGCGCCGACCTCCGCGAGAGCCTCATCGAGGCTGTCCAAGTCCGAGTCGACGCTCGTCAGGATGCTGTTCAAATCCCCGGTGCCGACCTGAATCGAGCCGCGCGCCGACTGAATTAGAAGACCGAGGTTCTCGGTTAGATCGTTGGTCGCGGCCAGCAGTGAGGAAGTCGTCTGGCGGTTGTCCGCGAGCGTTCCCAGTACCTCGGTCGCGCGCTCGAGCAGACTCTCGATGTTGTCTCCGCTTTCCGCCAGAGTGCCGGACAGATCGGACGCGTTGGCGAGCAGCTTGCGGATTCCGGCGTTCTTGGTTTTGAGTACCGCGCCTGCCGCGTCCACGCTCTCCAAAGCCTCGCCCAGTTCCTTGCCTGACACGTTCATCGTCTCCGCGAGGATCGAAACGAGATTGCGAAGAGCCTTCTTGTTGATCTCCTCGATCGCTCGGGTGCCCTCTGTCGCCGCCTGGTAGATCTCGTATGGGATCGAGGTCTGGCTCAGTGGGATCACGTCGCCATCGCTCAGAAAGTGATTCGTGGCGGATGTCGGGTCTCCGCTGAGAGTGGCTCGGGCCAGGAACGCCTGCGGCATCTGAAGATCGACGAACTTTTGGCCGAGGATCGTCTTGAGCTTGACGTCGAGCTCCGTCTCGGACGGGATTCGCACGTCATCCTGGATCTCCATGACGACGATTGCGGAGTTAGTCGCGAGCTCGACACCGGTGACCTGCCCGACCTTCACGCCGGCAACGCGCACTTCGTTGCCGGACTGTAGACCTGCAGCGTCCTCAAGCTCGGCCGAGATCTCGTAGACACCCTTCAGGGACTTGAACCGGTTCACAGAGAACGCGAGGTAGAGCCCGAGCGAGATGAGCAGAACGGAGATGAGGCCGACGAGCCAGGGCCGTCGCTCGGTGAACGATTTCACTGCGCGCCTCGCGTTCCACACGTGCCGAAATCGTCCTTGCACACATTTACGAGGTAGACGTTGCTCCACTGCCCGTAGTTAGAGACCCGTTCGACACCTACAAGGAAGGTCGGAAGCGAACGAATGACACCCTTCACTTCACTCTTTCGGTTTTCGACCACATCGAGAATTTCTGCCAGGTCGTCGATCTCGGCCTCGAGGTCGGCACCGTTGCGAACGACCAGACGGTCGAGGCGTTGGGCGGCATCATCGAGGGTCACGATCGCATCCTGCAGATCGTTGCGACTCGCCGACAGGTCGCCCAGGAAGTCGTCGATGTCGGCCAGAGTTCCCTGCAATTGCTGATCGCGTGCGTTCAGATCATCCGTGACGGTGTTGACGTTGCTGAGCAGCGAGCTCAACTGCTGATCCTTGGACGCAACCATGTCCGACAGCGCCGCGATGTTGCCGAAAAGGGTCTTTATCTCCTGGCTGCGTCCTCCGAGAGCCTCGGTCAGGGCCTCGGTGACGATGTTGATGTCCGCCGCACTCGTCGACTGGATGAGAGGTCTAAGTCCGTTGAACAGCGCGGTGAGGTCAAACGCCGGTTTGGTTCGGGAGAAGGGAATGACGTCGCCGGGCTCCATGAAGTCGCCTTGCACTGCGGCGTTATCCCCCAGACCGAGCGTCGCGGCAACTATGGGCGCTTCTCCCTGGATCAACGTGATCATGCGCTGGCCGATCAGGTTGCGGAAGCGAATCTCTGCACTGAGGCCCGTCGGAAGATCGACTCCATCGTTGATCTCGATTGTCACGACCGCGAGTCCATCGTCGATGACGATCCCGGAAACGCGTCCGACCGTCACCCCGGCGGCCTTGACGACATCACCCTTGAGCAGCCCGGTGGCGTCGGTGAACTCGGCCTCGATCTCGTAGGGGTTCGAGAAAAGGGCGAAGTTTCCGATGATCGCGGCGAGCCACGTCGTGATCGCGATCGTCACTGCCGTGAAGACGAGAAGCTTCAACGAGATCCAGCGGATGTTGCCCGTCATGGCGACTCGGTCGAGCTGGTCGGGTCGCCAAGCGTCGGCCCGTAGAGGACCTCGGCGAGATCGGAGGGCACCTCTTGGCCGGAAGATCGCTTGAGAAGGTCCTCGAACTCCTCGAGCGAGGCCCGGTTGATTGGCTGGCCGAAGCTGCCGTTTCCCGGGTCACCCGGCTCGTTGTTGTTAGGGGGCGGGAATTCGATCCGTAAAGACCCCGAGAGTCGTTGCCGGGAGCGAGGTAGATCTGCCAGCAGGTGAGGTTGCTGTCGTAGAGGCCCTCGCAGGGCTGCCGCAGGCCCGAGTTCCACACGGTCAAGAACGCTTCGAGTTGAACGACGAGGTCGACCAGGCTGTCGTTGCGCTCGGCGACGATCTCGGCGACGGTGGCGCCGTCCTCGACGAGCCGCCCGAGGTTCCCGTCCACGCGTTCCTGGAACGACGCAAAGTCGTTGAGGAAGGCGGGAACGGAATCGATGGATGCCCTGAACTCCGGAGCGGCCCCCACGAGGGCCCGGTTCGCCGAGTCGACCGATTCCATGAAGGTCAGCAGCTCGTCGTCGTTGTCGTCCACCCACTCGGAGAATTCGCGCAACTGTCTGAGACTGAGATCCAGCTCTTCCGAGCGGGTGTTCACCCCGCGCAGCGCGATCAATCCGTCGTCGAGTGCGTTGCGTGCCTCCTGCTCGCTCCCTCCGAACCCCTCGGCGAGCGTGTGCAACAGCGTGGAAAGATCGTTCAGGGGAATCGCCGAGAGAAGGTCACTACCCAACTGCAACTGGGTCTCGAGCTCGAGAGGCTCATCGGTCCGTGAGTCAGGAATGACGTCGCCCGCACGCAAGCGTGTCCCCGGTCGGCTCGTCCTCGGGAATCAGCTCGACCCACTTCTCGCCAAACAGCGTCTTCGAGCCGATCTGTGCTCTCGTTGTTGCGGGGAGACCGAGTCCGTCCTCGTTGAGCAGCATGTCTATGCGCACAGAACCGTCGTCGTCCAGGGAGATGGTGTCGATGCGGCCCACCAACACTCCACGCGTCTTCACGTCCCCGCCCTCGGGGAGTTGTTGCCCGACACCGTCGTCCGAGAAGATCGCCGACACAGAGGTGCCGCTTTGAAAGCCTCCCTTGAGGAAGACCCAGGTGCCCCCAACGGCTACCAAGAACAAGACGATTGCTACGAGGCCCAGATATGCCCGCGCGGGCCTCGAGAGTTCGTGCTTAGCAACCCTCGTAGACATCATTTCCCCACATACATGCCGAGCTCAAAGTCCGCGCTGATCCTGTTCCTAGCGGTAGGCGGCTTGGGTTGAACCGTAACCGCCCCGGTGCTCTTTCATAAAGAACAGGGGCGCCCGTCTCGAGAGCGCCCCTGTTCCCACTGCTTGATTTCGGCCTAGTTGTCCTGACCGATTAGCACGTAGTTGCCGGTGCCTGCAATGCAGTTGAAATCGATGTCGTCCGATGCCTTCAGGCCGTTTCCGAGAGAAATCGACTCGACCGGGTTTTCAGCGCCAGTCTGGAATGTCAACACCGGGTTAGCCGCTGCCGGAAGGGCATCGGCCGAGGCCGTAACGGTTGCCGTTCCCGTGATCAGAATTCCCGTGATGATCGAGCCACCCTGGGCCGTTGCGGTCGGGGGCAGGCCTGGGCCGTTGCAGTCGCCCGCGCCCAGGAACCCGTTGCCGACCCGCGAATGTGCGGACGTCGAGTGCGCCGGCACTGCCCGGAGCGTCGAAGAGCCCCTGCGCGGCGATGCTCTTCGAGTTGATGGTGCCGCCGGCGGTGTCTTTGACCTTGGCGGTTACCGTCCCCCTGATCCTCTGGACGGCTGCCTGGACGGCCGGTGGCGCCAGAACAGCCACTACTAGCGCCAGGGCGATGGCCCCGACGAGCGCCTTGAACTTGTCGCTTCTTGCTACTTCGACCTTCAACGAAATCCCTCCCTAGGCGAGAACAACACTGCGTAACCGGAAGGTAGTTGCAGGGTGGCTAGGGGTCTAGGTGTTTGGCGCGAAATCCGGCTTTTCGTGTCCCGTTCGACACGGTTTCGGCTGAAAATTTCTAGACCGACCGTTCAAGAAATTTCCGGTCTGCGCTCCCGCGTAATGCGCTCGGATTGCTCCCGTCGCCACCTCTCGACCTCGCCATGATGGCCCGATAGAAGCACCTCGGGAACCGGGTGACCGCGAAACTCGGCCGGTCTCGTGTACTGCGGGTACTCCAGAAGCCCCCGCGAGTGCGATTCCGACTCGAGCGAGCCGCGGTTGCCCATCACTCCGGGCACGAACCGCGACACGGATTCGACTCACGACCATTGCGGCGAGCTCGCCTCCTGCCAGCACGTAGTCCCCGATCGAAAGCTCCTCGTCGACGAGAAACTCGGACACGCGTTCGTCCACGCCCTCGTACCGGCCACAAATGAGAATGATGTGCTCGCGTTCAGCACAGGCGCGCGACGCCGGCATGGCGCAAGCAGCGACCCGCGGGGAGAAGCAGGACGACGTGGCTCCGCTCGCTCCGGAGCTCCTCGACCGCGGCGAAGATCGGCTCCGGTCGCATGACCATCCCCGCTCCCCCGCCGTAGGGCTCGTCATCCACGCTGCGGTGCTTCCCGAGTCCGTACGGCCTCAGGTCGACGACGTTGACCTCGAGCGCGCCGGACTCGATCCCTCGCCCCAGGAGGCTCGCGCTCGAGGACGCTGTCGAACATCCGGGGGAAGAGCGTGACGATCGTCGATGCGCATCTAGTCCACCAGGCCCGGCGGGTGGATCGATCGTGACGCGGCGAGCGCCGACGTCCACCTCGACGACGATCTCCTTTACGAGCGGGACGAGCACGTCCGGCCCTCGTGGTCACACCGAGATGAGATCCTGCGCCGGTCCCTCCGACGACTCGGAGACCTCGCCGACCTCGTCGCCTGCGACCGTGACGACGCGGCATCCGACGAGGTCCTGGGGCCAGTACTCGTCCGTCCTCGAGACTCCGTCGTTGGTCCTCGCGGACGAAGACCGGCACCCGGATGAGCTCGGCCGCGTCGCGAGTCGACACCCTCGAACTTGACCAGCAGCCGGTCGCCCTTGTGCACGTGAGATCCCTCGACCACGAGGTGCGCGCCGTCGGCATGCACCGAGCTGCGATCCACGGGTCCCAGCGATGGGGGTCGTCGGAGATCGGAACCATGTAGACCTCGCCATCGATGCCGTGAGGCTTCCCGATCTCCCCTGCAAGCAGGAGACGCGCGGTTGCCGGAGCCGGTCGCCGTCCGTCAGTCGACGACCTCGACCATGACCGAGCTGACCGTCGCGCTGCCCCGCGGCCCGAGCCAGGGTCCGAAGCGAACGGATGATGCGTCCCTGCTTTCCGATGATCTTGCCCATGTCGTCGGGGTGGACCGTGACCTCGAGAGATCGTGGAGTCCCCCTCGCCCTCGGTCTCGGTGATCGTCGACATCGTCGGGGTTGTCGACGAGCCAGGGCGTCACGTATTCGAGGAACTGGGCTGTCATGGCTTCTGGTCGTCTCCGGAGCTGAGGAATCGGAGTCGCTCGAGTCCGAGTCACCGGAGTCCGAGTCCGGTCGTCGGTCTGCCTCGGGGGCGGCGTCCGCCTGGTCGGCTGCCTCCGGCACCTCCGCAGGCTCCTCGCCCGCCGGAGACTCTGGGGTCTCGTCCGTCTCGCTCACGGAGGCTGCAGCGGTGGCCCGCTTCCTGACCTCTTCCTGGGTCGGAGGCGCCGGAGGCGTCTCGCCGGTGAACTCGGCCCACGCGCCCGATATGCGCATGAGGTTCTTGACGGTGTTCGAGGGCTGGGCACCCTTGCCGAGCCAGTACACGGCCCGGTCGGACTTGATGACGATCTCGGAGGGGTCCTGCCGGGGATGGTAGTGCCCGATCGCCTCGATGATCCGGCCGTCGCGCGGGCTCCGCGAGTCAGCCACGACCACTCGGTACGACGGCTGCTTCGTCTTGCCGACGCGCATCAACCTGATCTTGACCATGCTTCTCCTTACAGACGTGCTGGAAAGGGATTTACAGCGACTTCGAAGCTTACCAGGGAGATCCTGTGGCTCAGAGCCCCATGCCGGGGGGCAGGTTCATGCCCCTCGGAAGCTTCATCTTCCCCTTGCCCTTTCCCCCGCCGGACATCGCCTTCATCATCTTGCGCACCTGGTCGAACTGTTTGACGAGCTTGTTGACCTCTTGGATCGAGCTTCCAGAGCCCACGGCTATGCGCTTCCGCCGGCTCCCGTTGAGAACCTGCGGGTTGTTGCGTTCCTGCAGTCGTCATCGACCTGATGATGGCCTCGATCCTCGGCATCTGGTTGTCGATCTGGTCGTCTGCCACCGGAAGCTTCGACATGCCCGGCATCATCCCGAGCACCTGGCTCATGGGACCCATCTTCTTGATGGCCTGCATCTGGCTGAGGAAGTCCTCGAAGGTGAATTCGGCCTTGCGGAGCTTCTCCTCCATCTCCTTGGCCTCGGCCTCATCGAAGGCGGACTCGGCCTTCTCGATGAGCGTCAGCACGTCCCCCATCCCGAGGATGCGACTCGCCATGCGGTCGGGATGGAACGCCTCCAGGTCGCTGAGCTTCTCGCCGACGCCTGCGAACTTGATGGGGCGGCCCGTGACGTAGGCCATCGACAGCGCGGCTCCGCCGCGCGCATCGCCGTCGAGCTTCGTGAGAATGACGCCGGTGATTTCGACCTCCTCGAGGAACGACTCGGCGACGTTGACCGCGTCCTGACCCGTCATCGCATCGCAGACGAGCAGGATCTCGGTCGGCTCGACGGCATCGGCGACGGCACTCGAGCTCTTTCATCAGCTCGGGGTCGACGTGCATGCGTCCGGCGGTGTCGACGATGAGGTCGCTGTAGCCCTCGTTCGCGTGCATGCTCGAGAGCGCGGCCTGCGACACGCCGCCGCGTCGTGGCTCGGCGCATCGGGCTCGGCGTGGACCGGGACACCCGACCTGCTCGCCGAGGAGCTGGAGCTGCCGGATGGCGGCCGGCCGGCGAAGGTCCGCAGCCGCGAGGATCGGTTTACGGCCCTGGCTCTTGAGCAGCCGGGCGAGCTTGCGCCGCAGCCGTCGTCTTTCCTGAACCCTGAAGGCCGGCCATCAGGATGATGCGCGGCGGACGGAGCTGACCTCGAGGCCCACGTTCGCCTCGCCGAGGATGTCGATCAAGGCATCGTTGACGATCTTGATTACCTGCTGCGCGGGGGTGAGGCTCTTGTGGATCTCGGCCCCCTCGGCGCGCTCGCGCACGTCCTTGACGAACGCCTTCACGACCTTCAGTGAGACATCCGCCTCGAGCAGCGCCAGACGGATCTCGCGCAGCACCTCGTCGACCTGTTTCTCGGTCAAGCGGCCGCGCGACTTGAGGCGCGTGAAGATGTCGTCTAGCCGGTTGGATAGTGAGTCGAACATCGAGTTCCCTTGGTTGGTGAGCCGGAGCGTCCGCCGGATGACTAGATTACGGCGAGGACGGTCCCTACAGCGATCATCACCATGCCGACCCCGCTCCCACGTTCGAAAGCACACGCGGCGCTCGGTCGCTTGGGGGCTGAATAGCCTCGTCCGACGCACCCCACGCCCACGAGCCACACCCCGAACCCGACGAGCAGAGCAGCTACGAAGTCTCGTCGGCTCGATGAGTCTGTAGACGATGTAGCCGAAAGCAACGACCGCGAGCCGCATCGGGAGCCGCTTGCGCTCGTCTACGGGCCGCCTGCTGTCTGGCTCGGACACGGCCTACGAGAGGATGGCGTCTACGTACGCCTTCGGGTCGAACGGCTCGAGGTCCTCGATCCCCTCGCCCACCCCGATTAGCTTGATCGGGATGTCGAGCATCGTCCTCGATGGTGAGCGCGATCCCACCCTTGGCCGTGCCGTCGAGCTTCGTCAGCACCACGCCGGTTACCCCGGCCGCGCTGGCGAACTCCCTGGCCTGGTTCAGTCCGTTCTGCCCGGCGGTAGCGTCGATGACGAGCAGCGCCTCCTGCACGGTCGCCCTCCTTCTCGATCACCCGGCGCACCTTCGAGAGCTCGTCCATGAGAGGCGTCTTGGTGTGCAGCCGGCCCGCGGTATCGACGAGCAAGACGTCGAGCGTCCCGCGCCCTGGCGAACCGGTAGGCATCGAAGGCGACCGCGCCCGGATCGGCGCCCGGTTGGTGCTTCGACGAGATGAGCGCCCGAGCGGTCACCCCACACGCCGAGCTGCTCGTCGGCGGCGGCGCGGAAGGTGTCGGCGGCCGCGAGCGCGACCGTCTTCCCGTCTTGCGCAAGAGTGCCGGCCAGCTTGCCGATGGTCGTGGTCTTCCCGGTGCCGTTTACGCCGACGACCAGCCATACCGTCGGCCGCTCCCCCGAGCAGCGTGCCAGGGCCAGGCGCGGCTTCGTCGGTGTCGAACATGCGACGAGCTCTTCTCGTCGAGCAACGCCATGACCTCGGCGGAGTCCTTGATCTTGCGCTCCCGCACCTTCTCTCGCAGATCCTCGACGATCCTCGTGGCGGTCGCGACCCCGATGTCGGCCTGGATCAGCGCCGCCTCGACATCCTCCCAGGTGTCCTCGTCGGGAGTCTGGCCGAGCGCGTCCGCCAAGCCGGCCGCCGATATGAAATTACGGCTCTTGGCGAGCCGCTCGCTGAGCGACGGCCTGACTGACGGGCTCGGCCGGCGGCCTCTACCTCCTCCACCACCTCCGGTGAAATCTCTGCGACCTGAGTCTGCAGCTACGGCCCGGCCGTGTCAGCTTCTCGGCGCTGATAGCCTCGGTCGTGTCCGGTCGATCGACGTCTCTCGGTGTCCCGAGCCGCGTTTGCGGCGCGCCACGAAGGCGATCACGCCGACGAGGGCACACCAGGCCCAGCACGATAAAGAGTTCCGGAACGATTCCCTCAGGCATGGTCAGAGGCTAAACCAAGGCGCGAGCAGCCCCGTATTCGAGCGCGTCGCGGCCTCTCGGACCAGAGAGTCGACGTCCTCCATCCGCTTTGCCACGACGCTGGAGACGCCCTCCTTCATCGTCACGCCGTAGAGAACGTCGGCGGCCTCCATGGTGCGCTTCTGGTGGGTCACGATCAGAATCTGGGCATTCGTCTCCAGCTCGCGCACCAGCGAATGAAGCGAGCAGGTTGATGTCGTCGAGTGCGGCCTCGACCTCGTCCAGCAGATAGAAGGGCGAGGGCCGGGAGCGGAAGATCGCGAACAGGAACGCCAGCGCGACCAGCGAACGCTCGCCACCCGACAGCAGTGACAGCTTGCGGACGTTCTTGCCGGGGGCCGCGCTTCGACCTCGATGCCCGAGTTCAGCAAGTCGTCGGGATTCGTCAGCTGACAGTTCGCTCCGCCGCCCGGGGAAGAGCCGATCGAAGACAACTCTCGAACTCGCCTGGCGACATCCTCGATACGCCGCAGCGAACACCCCCACGATCGTCTCGTCGACCTCGCGCACGATCTTCATCAGATCGCGCTTCGAAGCTCTCGAGATCCTTCATCTGCTCGACGAGGAACGTCTCGCGCTTCGCCGCCTCCTCGTACTCCTCGGCGGCGTTTGGGTTCACAGCACCGAGTCGCTTCAGGTCCCGCTCGAGAGCCTCGACCCGCGTGCGGCTCGATCTCCTCGGTCTCGGCGTCGAGTTGCTCGAGCGACTTCAGGTGCTCCACGGTGAGACCCCATTCGTCCAGTGCCCGTTCCCCGAGAGCTTCGATCCGCGCGCGCATCTCCGCTCGTCGTACCTCGCCTTGTTCTTTCGCTGCGCCGCGTCGGCGAGCGTGCCCTCGAGCTCCCGTTCGCGCCGCCGCAGCGACCCGAGCCGCTCGTCGGCGGCTTGGGCCTTGTGACGCGCCTCGTCGGCACGCTCCTCGGCCTCCGTTGCCCAGCCGTGGCCTGCCGCGCGCTCGATAGCATGCGGCCTCCGACACGGCCCGCGCTCGGTTGCGTGCCTCGGTCAACGAGGCTCGCAGACTCCGCAAGCCCTGCAAGCGCCTTCTGCGCATCGGCGATGCCGGCCTCGGCCTCCTCGAATCGCAGCTTGGCCGCAAGCATCCGCTCCGTCGCGGTGCGCGCCTCCATCGCAGCCTCGCTCGCAGTCCGGCCCGCCTGTTCTTGCCACCGAACGCGCAGCAGCGAGCTTGGAGTCCGCGACACGTGCGCGCCTCGCTGGGCCTCCTCGGCGGTCTGGCGCCGGTGCGGGAAGGGACGCCCGCTCCTCGATCGGCCGCGCGTTCTGCCTGCGCGAGCGCCTCCTGAACTCGGGCGAGCTCCTCGTTGAGGGCGGCGAGCTCTATCTCCCGGGTCTCACGCTTGCGACGTTTGCCGGCGAATCGCTCGGCGGCGCCCGACATGTGGGCATCGAGCCTTCTCAGCTCCTCGTCGTGGCGGGCAACGACGAGCCAGGCCTCCTCGACGGCTGCCTCGGCCTCTGTCACGATCCCCGCGGCCTCGTTTTCACCGCCGTCGCCACCCTCGCCTGGTCCGCCGCACGGGTCACCGAGTGATTGGAGCCGGGCGACAGCATCGTCAATATCCGCTAGGAGCTCGGCGACCTCCTCGAGAGCATCGAGTCGAGCCTGCGCCGCCGCCTGGTCCGCGTGGGTTGGAGTTGAGTTTCTCCTTGAGGCCCTCAGCGTGCTCCCGCCGGGTCTCGAGTTCCGTCTCGGCTCCGCCGCAAGTTCGGTTGACACGGTCCAACTCCGCCTCGAAGTCGGTGACCTCTTTCTCGGCGTCGCGGCCGGATCGTGCTCGTCCGACTTTCGCTCTCGCTCCCGCACCTCGCGTCGCTCGGTCGCCGCATGTACCCGCGCTTCGAGCGAGCCCAGTGTCTGCCGGCTGGCGGACTCGCTGCCTTCGGCACGCACCAGGTCCTGCGCGGCCGACGTCTCGGCACCGCGAGCCCCTGCGAGGGCTGCTTCAGCTTCGTTCTGCTTTACGAGTGCCGAGTCGGCGTCTCGACGCAGGACCTCAGTGGCCCGTTCGGTCGCGGCCGCCGACGCCCGCTTCGAGCCCTTGGGCTTCCCGGCCCCATCGCTCGCGATCCGACGTCGAGCAGGCGTATCCGCTCTCGATAGCCCTCCTCGGTTTCTGCAGCAAGGCGGGCGGTGAGTCGCTGGGCTCGCTCGTCGGCGAGTCTGCCGAGGCTCTCGAGTCGGTCGGCGGCCCGTCCGATCCGGTTGGCCGTCGCTGTTGCTCGGTCACCGTCCGTGCCGATGGCTTCGCGTTCCTCGCTGGCCCCTTCAGCAGCCGCGCGAACGTTAGCGAGCTCGTCGGTGAGCATTGGGTCTTGCGCTCCTCGGCCTCGACGTCAAGCGTCCATCTCATCGAAGTGCGAGCCGCTGAATCTCGGTGGCAGCGAGTCTCTGTCTGAGGGCCCGCTGCTCGGCTCATGAGCTCGGAGTAACGCGCCGCGGCGTTCGCCTGGCGCTTCAATGGTCTGATCCCGCTGCGCAGTTCGGTGAGTACGTCGTTGAGTCGCATGACGTTGTCGTCGACCCGCTCGAGCTTTCGCAGCGCCCGCTCCTTCCGGCGCCTGAACTTTCCGATCTGTGCCGCCTCTTCGATGAAGTGCGCCGGTCCTCGGGCCGGGCTTGCAGCACTGCATCGAGGTTGCCTTGCCCGACGACGGTGTGGATGCTCCGTCCCACTCCGGTGTCGCTGAGCAACTCGAGCGACGTCGAGCAGGCGGCATGCGGCTCCGTTGATCCGGTACTCCGACCCGCCGGAGCGATCGGCCACTCGGCTAATGGTCACCTCGGCGAGGTCCAGCGGCAGGATGTCCCGAGCTGTTGTCGAGCGTTAGCCCAACCTCGGCCAGACCGAGGCGGGATTTGGACTCCGACCCGGCGAAGATCACGTCCTCCATCGAGCCGGACCGCAGCGTCGAGGGAGCCTGGGCGCCGAGCACCCACGACAGAGCGTCTGAGATGTTCGACTTGCCCGGAGCCGTTGGGCCCGACGATGACGTTGACCCCGCGCTCGAACTCCATGGCCGTGGGGGCCGCGAAGGACTTGAACCCGGCCAATTTCAGTCGCTTGACGTACATCCGGATCCACGTTAGCAGCGTCTGCGGGCCGGCCCTCGGATATCGGATCTCACTTTCGCGACCCGGAAACGGCACTGAAGTGGGGCCCCGGCGGGGCCCCTCGCGCTTATTTCATCTTGAAGCTCTTTCTCGTTCTTCGGCGGCTCTCGGTCGACCTGGACCCCGGAGACGTGAGCACCACGCGGTCCGGCTCGGCACAAGCCGACCACCCTGTAGACCTCGTCCCGAGGGCCCTCGAGCACGGCCTCGATCCGGCCGTCGGACAGCTCCTTCACCCATCCGACGACACCCTGCTCGGTGGCCTTGGCGTGGATGGCCTCTTTGAAGCCGGTGCCCTCGATGTTCCCGTGTACGAATACATGGACGCGGGTCCTATCTTCCAACCTGGTTCCTCCCCATCTCTCGTTCTGGCGCGCCCGTCGACCGATGCGTCGACCGCTTGAGTGGCTCATGACTGGCATTGAGGGCAGAAGTAGGTGTCGGAGCCGTTGAAGGACACCCGCTGGATGGGGGTACGACACCGGCGACAGAACTCGCTCTCCCGCTCGTAGACCTTTAGCTCGATCTGATAGGTACCCGGCTGCCCGGTGAGGTCGGTGAACTCAAACTCCCCGTAGCTTGTGCCTCTGGCCTTCACCGATTCCTGCAATGTCTCCATCAGCGAGCGGTAGAGACGGCGAACGTCTTGCGATGAGAGCTGATCGGACGGCCTGTCGTAGCGGAGGCCGGAGGTGAACAGGATCTCGTCGCTATAGAGATCGCCGAGCCCCACGATGAAGCTCTCGTCGGCAAGCAGCTCCTTCATGGGGCGGGCCTTCTGCTCGAGGATGGCCGAGAAGTGCTGCCAGGCGAGTGGACTCTCGAGGGGGTCGATCTCGAAACCATGGAGCTCTTCATGGATGGCCTTGAGCTCGTCGGTCGGTGTTACGAACACCTCGCTGGCGGCATCCGGGTCGATGATGCGCAACTGTCCGCCGATCGTGAAGCTCATTACGAGATGGGTGTGCGGCGCGACCTCGCCCGAGGCACTCACCTTGATCATCTGGCCCCGGGGGCCCAGTCGCACCACCAATGTGTGCGCATTGTCCAGCTCCATCAGGAGATGCCTGCCTGCGCGGGTCGCCCCTTCGACCTTGGCGCCCACGAGCAGCTCCTGCAGCTCTTTGCGCCGGCCATGCCGTGGAATCAACCTCATCGAAGTCGAGCCGGCGCGCACCTCGACGTCCTTGAAACGGCGGCTGACGACCTCTTTCTCGAGGTCGCGGTGAAGCACCTCGATCTCAGGAAGCGCGGGCATCGGGCCTCGCCTCCTCAGTTGCCTGCGGCGGTACTACTTCCCGCTCGAGACGATCGAGGGCTTCTCGGGCGGCGATCTGCTCGGCCGCCTTCTTGCTGGTACCCGATCCCACTCCGTAAAGCTCCTCGTTGATGTAGACGTCTGCGTCAAATCTCTTGTCGTGGTCGGGGCCCGACGACGCGACCCTGTAGCTCGGCCGGGTCCCACGCTCCCGCACGACGTACTCCTGCAATGAAGTCTTGGCGTCTTCACCGCTTCCACTGGTGACGGAGTCATCCACGCAGCGAGCCGAACACCGGCTCCAGAATCTCTTTGAGAACTCAAGCCGCGGTCCATGTACACGGCGCCGATCAGTGCCTCGAAGGTGTTCTCGAGCAGAGAGGTCTTTTCTCGTCCGCCCGAGGCCTCCTCGCCTTTGCCGAGCCGAAGATGAGCACCCAGACCCACTCATCGGCCGAGCGCCGCGAGCGCCTGCCCTCGACAACGGATTCCCCAACTTCGCAAGGTCGCCCTCGGCCATCTCTGGCCGAGCGCGAAAGATCATGTCGGTGATGACCAGGCCAGGACCGCGTCGCCGAGGAACTCGAGGCGCTCGTTGTGCGGAACCGGCTCCGTCTGCTCGAAGGCGATAGGAACTGTGAGTGAGCGCGAGCTCGTAGATGGACCCCTCGGGTGCGGGGAGGCCCAGCGCGGTCAGCAGCGACGCTGGGTCAGTCGGTTTCGACAACCTGGCGACCGGCGTAGTAGCCGCAGTTGGGACAAACGCGGTGAGGTTGCTTGGGCTCGCGGCACTGCGGGACAACGGGACATGGTTGGTGCCTTCAATCGCCACTGCGCTCGCTCCATGCGCATCTTGGAGCCCGTCTTTCTTCTCTTCGGAACGGCCATCGGTCCTCCTACCTCCTAGTTGGTATTTATCCTCCGGCCAAGCAGATCGGATTCATTTGAGCCGCTCGACGCAGGTCGGACAGTGCCGCCCAACGAGGATCGGAATCGTCTTCCTTGCAGTCACAAGATCCTAGGTTGAGGTCCGTGCCGCAGCATGCACATAGACCCTCGCAGTCCTCCGGCACAAGGGTTTAGCGGTAACGCCAGCGTCACAGCGTCCCTGACCATCGGCTCGAGGTCTATCTCAAGGTCGTCGACCTGGTACACGTCTTCGTCATCCGACGCCTCGTGGCCCGGGCCCGCGAAAGTTCGCAGACACGCAGCGTGACGTCCGTTTCGAATTCCTTGAGGCATCGGGCGCACTGCAGAGCAGCGCCACCCTGGACCCTGCCGGTCACGAGGACTCCCTCGATGACGCTCTCGATACGGAGGTCACCGTCGATGCCCCGCTCGCCCAGGCGCGCCAGGGCCGTGCCGACATCCTGGATCGGGCGCCGGGACGGCGATGTCGCGGTATGTGCCTGGCCGGCCGAGTATCTCGGCCACCGAAAGCCGCAGGTCCTGCACGCGCGAATCCCCTCACTTCTCCATCGCTGAATCACCCTTGAGTGGTTGCGGGCGCCACGGGCGCGCTCGAGGGGAGATAGTAGCACTCAAGGCCCATCAACCTGGTAAAACCCCTGGTAGAAGGCCTAATTCGACGGTTGCCGAGGGGCCTAAACCGCCGGTTCCTCGTCGAGCTGTGCGGCGTCAAAGGGACCCTCGACAGGAGGTGGTTCGGGCTCGATGGCCGGCATCTGAACCGAGGAATGCTTCTCGCCCTGGAGTTGGGCCCGGCCGCGCTCGACGGTGGCCACGGTCTTGTTGAGAAGAATCTCGAACCCTGCCAGTTTCTGGTCGATGTAGTCCTCTGCCTCCAGGCGCAACTTGGCCGCGCGCTCCTTGGCATCGTCTGTGATTCGCTCGGCCTCGCGTTCGGCTGCGTGGACGATCTCGGTCCGAGACAAGAATCTGTCTCGCTGTTCGCGAGCTTCGGCGATGATCCTCTCGGCCTCCTTGCGCGCTCTACCGAGAAGCTCGTCCCTGTCGCGGCTCATCCACCGCGCCTGTCGAATCTCATCCGGCACTTCTTGCTTTAGCTGAGCAAGAAGCTCCAGGAACTCCTCGCGATTTATTACTGCACTCGAAGAGAGCGGCACCGCCTTCGCTTCTTCGACGAGGACCTGCAACTCCTCGACGCGTTCGATGAGGTCCATGTCCTCCGGCTTCCTTTCTGAATCTGGGCTCTCTTGCGAAGGAGCTTGAGTGCGGACGTGCACCCGAGGCTCTTGATTCGCGAATTCATCAAATTGTGCCACGATTTTCCCAACTCCAACCCTCTTTGGAGCCCGCCAACCGGGTGGGATTTGAGGGCTTTGAGGACAACTTGACCCGGTATTGGCGATCTCAGGAGGTGGCGAACCGCTCCTTGAGAGCCTTCGCGACATTGGCCGGGACCAGCCCGTCTACCGCGCCGCCGTATTTAGTGACCTGCTTGACGAGACTCGAGGAGAGAAAGGACCACTCCGGCTGTCGAAGGCAGGAAAAGCGTGTCGAGCCCATGCAGCGAGCGCGGCGTTCATCTGCGCCATCTGCAACTCGTACTCGTAGTCCGATACCGCACGGAGTCCCTTGATGATTATCGAGACCTTGCGATCATTCGCAAAGTCGACGAGGAGTCCGTCGAAAGACTCGACCGAGGCATTGTCCACGTGCGTCAGGGCCTCCGTCAGCAGGACTCTTGCTGACGGCGAGCGAGAACAATGGCTCCTTCGAGGGATTGGCGATGACCGCAGCTATCACCCTGTCGAAGTGCCGTGCCGCTCGTTCGATGACGTCGATATGTCCGTTCGTAGGAGGATCGAACGACCCTGGGCACAGGGCTACACGCACTGCTACTCCTCGTCTTCGTGGGTGTACACGAGGACCGTCGATTGTCCGAACGTCCGCTCCCAGATGACCTGTAGCCCCAGGGCGTCGAGCTTGAAGTCCTTGGACATGCGATGCACGACAACTCGCCCCTCGTCGGAGAGCCACCCGCCCATCACGAGAGCCTCCAGATCACGGCGCACCGCCTCCACGGACAAGGCGTAGGGAGGATCCACGAAAGATGAGGTCGTGGCGTTGGGTGGCGGGACGTCCGAGCATGGACTGGACCTCCATCCATTGGACGTCAGAGCGATCCTCGAAGCCGCAGGCATCGATGTTCTGCTCGATCTTTAGGATCGCGTCGCGGGCGTTTTCGACGAAGGTGGCTGAGGTCGCCCCCCGCGACAGCGCCTCCAGGCCAAGTGACCCGGATCCCGCGTATAAGTCGAGCACGACCCTGTCCTCGAGGTCTCCGAGCGATGAGAACAGGGACTCCTTGATTCGATCGGTCATCGGTCTTGTCCCCTGGATGGGAGCTCTCAGCCGATGGCCTTTTGCCTTTCCCGCGATGACACGCATAGCTCCAAACTACCGAATCGAGCAGCCCATTTGTTACCTGGGCCGTTATTAGCCCGACTGGACGACGTCAAGAGCCTGCTCCGGGAAGCGGTCCTTGACCTCCCTTTGGAGAGCAATGTTCTCGTAGGCCCTTAGCTCCGGATCTTCGTCGATGACCTCCTCGGCCATCTTGCGCGCCGCGATAACGACGTTTTTGTGTTGAAGGACACGTGCAAGCCGGAGCTGCGGCATTCCGGATTGGCGTGCCCCGAAGAGCTGACCCTCGCCCCTCTGCCGTAGGTCGACCATCGAGAGCTTGAACCCGTCGCTGGTGGACTCGACAGCCTGCAGTCGCTCGGCTGCGAGTGCGATCGCAGCGTCCTCCGACGCCAGGGACAGATCGATATCCGTGGCCAGTACGCAGAAGGACTCGTGCTCGCCGCGTCCGATTCTTCCTCGCAGCTGGTGGAGTTGCGCGAGCCCGAATCGCTCTGCATCCTCGATCAACATGACCGTCGCATTGGGTACGTCCACACCAACCTCGATGACGGTCGTGGCGACGAGAACCTGTGTGGTGTTGTCGCGGAAGGCCACCATCGCCGCCTCTTTGTCCATGCTCTTCATGTCACCGTGCACGAGACCGACCTTGAGATCCGGGAACACGTCCTCGGCCAGCCTCTTTGCCTCGGCCTTAGCGCTCCTGAGTTCGACCTTGTTGGATTCGTCGCGTAGTGCATAGACCACGAACGCCTGTCGCCCCTCCGCCACCTCGCCCCTGATCAGCTCGTAGGCACGTTCGCGATCATCCTCGCCCCGCGCGAGACGCGTCGTGATCGGCTGGCGGCCGACCGGAAGCTCGTCGAGAACCGACAGATCGAGGTCGCCGTATATCGACACGGCCAGGGTGCGGGGAATCGGAGTTGCCGTCATGACGAGGATGTCGGGTTCCCCCACCGTTCCCTTTTCCCGCAGGCTCTTTCGTTGGTGGACGCCGAAACGATGCTGCTCATCGACCACCGCCAGGCCCAGGCGGGCGAAGTCGACTGCGTCCTGAATCAGGGCGTGTGTACCGATGAGCAAATCGACCTCTCCGGATGCCACGCCCTGGAGGGTCTCGCTACGCTGCGAAGCGGGGGTAGAGCCCGTCAGCAGTCTCACCACCGGTCGTCTGCTCACGCCTGCAAAGAGATTGCGAGCCTCCTCCGCGCCAAACGCCCGATCGAGCAGGTCGTTCACGGTGAGCAGGTGCTGCTCGGCGAGAACCTCGGTAGGGGCCATGAACGCGGCCTGGTGTCCCCCGTCGATCGCGGACAGGCATGCGTATAGCGCGACCACCGTTTTTCCCGACCCAACCTCACCCTCGAGGAGCCTGTGCATCGGGTAGGACTTGTTCATGTCGTCGCGCGACCTCGTCACAGGCTTTGCGTTGGGCGCGCGTGGGCTCGAACGGAAGTTGCGAGAGGAACACCTCGGACAGAGAGTCTTGCGCGGGCACGTGCATGGCTGATCCCCTGAACTGTTCGCTCGAGCTTTCGCTTCCGATACACGAGGCCCAGCTGGAGCGTGAAGACCTCGTCGAACACCAGCCGGTCCTCCGCCGATTGCACGTCGCTCATGTCGTCGGGGAAGTGATAGAGACGCAGAGCGTCACCCCGCGGCATCAGGCGAAGACGCCGGCGGCGCTCCTCAGGGAGCGGGTCCATGACGTCACCCGTCCGATTGAGCGTGTCCCAGATCAACCGCCTTATCTCGTCGCTGGAGAGATCCGCTGTCGCGCGATAGATGGGAATGATGCGCCCGACATTGAAGGGCTCTCGCCCGGTGCGAACGAGCTCGAAGCGCGGCATGGTCATTTGAAGAGTGCCGCGGAACGAATCCAGCTTGCCGTAGAAGAACGCCTCGGCCCCCGGTTTGAGCGCGCGTGCCACCCACTCGAGGTTGAACCACGTGACCGCGATCGAGCCTGTCTCGTCGCGGATCCGTCCTTTGACGAGCTTCTTGCCGGTCTTGGTGCGGATGGGCCGCCCAATCTTCTCGACCTTGGCCAGCACCTGGCTCTCCTTGCCGCGCTCCTCTGGGGACATCGCAGCGAGCTCGCGAATGGTTCGAAGCTCGGTCCGGTCGACGTGACGGCGCGGATAATGCTGGAGAAGATCCTGAACGGTCTCGATCTTGAGCTTCTCGAGCCCCCTCGCCTTCTTGCCGGTTGCCTCCAGCTCCGTCTGGCGGCGCCTAGAGGCAAAGAGCTCTAGCCCCTTCGGAGGGGCCTGGACGACATCTGCCATCGCCTCAGGATAGGAGTGGTCGGGGACTCACGCCTGCATTTGGTAGCCTGCTGCACATGTCCTCAGTATGTGACGTTTGTGGAAAGACCCCGGGCTTCGGGAACAACATCTCGCACTCTCACCGGCGCACCCGGCGTCGATGGAACCCGAACATCCAGAAGGTCCGGGTCGTTGTGAACGGTTCCCCGCGCAGGATGGCGGTTTGCACCAAGTGCCTCAAGGCCAACAAGGTGACCAAGGCCGGCTGAGCCGCGCCTCCCGCGTCTTCACCTCTCGATTCCACTCCCCCTACAGGGGTAACGTGCGCCCATGAGAGCGCTCCTCAGCGAGGGACCTTGAGTACCGTCAAGAATCTGACCACGCAGGCAAAACTGCGACTGGAGACCGCGCGCGCCCATCACGGCTGGGTGGACGTATTGCTCACCACCGTTCAAGCGGTACTCCGACCGGGACGGCGGCTTCTACGCCGCCGGGCTCACCTATTACGTCTTCTTCTCGGCTTTCCCCCTTGTGCTGTTTGGGGTCTCGGCCCTCGGCTTCGCGGTCTTCTTGAGTGACGACCTCAAGCGGGACATCGTGAACGCCAGTGCAGATGCCTTCCCGCTCGTGCGTCAGATACTGGAGCCCGAGACCCTCGACAGCGTCGCCGATGCTCGCTTCTCCCTGGCCGCGGCTGGGTCTCGTTCTGCTGCTCTACTCGGGCACCGGTGCAATCGTGGCGCTCGAGCATGCGCTCAACCGCATCAAGGGGTTCGACCAAGAGGGAAATTTTGCGCAGAAACGCCTCCGAGCGCTCAGATTTCTAGCCACGGTCGGGCTCATCCCGATCTTTTCTGTCGCCTTCGGCGCGGTGTCACGATATGTCGACTCGCCCCTTGTCGGTGACCTCGCGATCGTGGTCGGGGCGCTCATGAGCGTCCTTCTGTTCGCAACCGCATTCAAGTTCCTCCCTAAGGGCAATCCCCCGTGGCGTGAGGTTCTGCCCGGTGCGGTCATCGCAGGGGCTATCTTTGAGGTGCTGAAGATCGTTGGTCCTCTGTACCTGAAGACGGGTAAGAGTGGACGCGATGCGACTTTCGGCGCGTTTGCAGCAACCGCTGGTCTGTTGATTTCCGCTTATCTGTTGAGCCAGGTGACACTCCTGGCGGCGGAACTCAATGCCGTGCTTGCGGAGAGACGGCAATCTCGGGACTTCTCGCTTGCAGACAAGGACAAGGAGGCAACTTGAGCACCCGACCAACGAACGACGATCTCTATAGGGGCACCAACGGCAAGAGGTCGGTAGGACAGCTCGTGAAGGAGATTTCCGAGGATTTCTCGACGCTCATCCGCAAGGAGATCGATCTCGCCAAGCAGGAACTGGGCTCCTCGGTTGCCGCCAAGGGCAAGGGGATTGCGAGCATCGCCATCGCGGCGGCCTTCGGATTCTTCGCACTCATCTTCTTGCTTCTCGCCTTGCGAGACGGTCTGAGCACGTTTCTCTGGACGTGGGTCGCGGATCTAGTGACGGCATTGATCCTGATCCTGGTCGGAGCCGGCGCAGTGTTCTTCGCTCGAAAGAAGCTAGCGACTCCAATCAAGGCCGACCTCACCAAGCAAACAGTCAAGGAGGACATCGAATGGGCCAAGACCCTCGGCAAACGGTAGAGGAGATCGAGAGAACCCGCGAGGAGATGGCGGTGAAAGTCGATCTGTTGATCGACGAGGCCAAGGTCGAAGCGGCTGAGGTGGGCAAGAAGGTCGCCGTGGGTGCCGCGGCCCTGATCGGACTCCTCGTGCTCGGAATGATCGCCAAGCGACGAGTCGGAAGCTAGCTCGAAGCAGTCGACTTCCATCCGGGATTGACCGGACCGTAGCCCTTACCGATCCGAATACCGTGTCTGATGGCCCCGGATACGAAGTCCTTGGCGGCCCGAACGGCCGTCGGAGTGTCGTCGCCGTGTGCGAGTCGAGCCGCAATAGCGGCGGAGAGGGCACAACCCGTGCCGTGCGTGTCCTCGGTGTCGAACCGCGGTCCCGAGAACTCGGTGAAGACACTGCCGTCGAACAGCACATCGATCGCGTTGTCCCCGGGTAGGTGCCCACCTTTTATCAGGACGTTGCGAGGACCTAGACCGTGCAACATCTCGGCCGCCTCACGCATGTCATTGAGTGAGGCGATCTCGCCCCCACCCACCAGGCCCTGCGCCTCGTAGAGGTTTGGTGTCACGACCTGCGCGAGCGGAAGCAGTCGTTCGGTGAGCGCGGACACCGCCTCGGGAGCGAGCAGGTGGTCCCTGTGCTTTGACACGAAAACGGGATCTACAACGAGGCGACCTATCCCGTGGACCTCGACGGCCTTGGCCACGGCCTCGACGATCCCCGCAGAGGAAAGCATCCCGGTCTTCGCGGCGTCGACGCCGATGTCCGAGACCACCGCATCGATCTGTGCGATCACAAACTCTGGAGGAACCTCGTGAATTGCCGTCACGGCAACCGTGTTTTGGGCGGTGAGGGCGGTAAGAGCGCTCGTGCCGTGGCACCCGAGCGCAAAGAAGGTCTTCAAATCGGCCTGGATGCCGGCTCCCCCGCCCGAGTCGGAGCCGGCGATTGTGAGTGCTCGAGGCAGACCGCTCACCGGTTCCGTAGGTGCTCCCATCCCTCTGTTCTCCAGTCGTCCAGATCTCGATTACCTATGCGGGCGGGCCCGTCGGTGACGACCCCTATCCGGGTCAGGCTAGTGCCAAGCTCGTCGAGGCGAGCGCTCACTTCGCCCAAGTCTGAATCATCCAGAGACATGAGCAACTCGAAGTCCTCTCCCCCGGTCACAGCGAGCGACACGGGGTCCGTTCGCGCTCGCAGGCCATGCAGCCAATCGAGTGATTCATGCCGGGGTACCGCGTCCAAGTCGATCTCGCAACCCACGTCACTCGCCTTGGTCAGGTGTCCAAGGTCGACTGCGAGCCCATCCGAGAGATCGATCATCGCGCGCGCGTAGCCGGCCAGGATCTGGCCCTCGGCGACCCGTGGACGTGGTCGCTGCGATGCGGTTACGAGCGCCTGGCGATCCCCGGAGTCAGCAGCCTCGATACCCTCCTCCAGGACGAGAAGCCCCCCCGCCGCTCCGCCTAGGGATCCTGTGACGCAGAGAACATCCCCAAGCCGAGCGCCACTTCGAAACACGGGACCAGCATCGTCGGCGATGCCGAGCATGGCCACCGAAGCGCTTATGTCGCGCCCGGCACTGAAGTCTCCCCCAACCAATCCCACACCCAGGTCCCGGCCCAGAGTTGCCATTCCCTCGGCCAACGCGTCGACGAAGGCAACCTCCGTCTGAGGTCGAAGCGCGACGCTCACGACCGCGCGCCACGGGCGGCCACCCATCGCAGCGATGTCGGAGGCATTCGCAGCAATGAGCTTCCAGCCAACGTCGAATCCGCTCGAGTAAGACAACCGGAAATCAACCTCTTCGACCATCAGGTCGGTCGTGAATAGAAGCTCGCCCTCCAGTGACGGAAAGGCTGCGGTGTCATCCCCACTCCAAACCTCTCCGGCAGCGGGTGGCCCGAAGCGAGGAGCGATCCGCTCGATGAGTCCGCGCTCTCCAAGGTCCCCTACCGTTACCTGGGGGCGGTCGTCGTCCACCTTCGGTAGGTCAGTCGGCCGAGGGCCCGGCCTCGGCGACCGCGGGAGGGACCGAGCTCCGGTACTGCTCGAAGTTCTTCGCGAACATGCGGGCGAGTTCGCGCGCCTGTGCGTCGTACTTGTCGGGGTCGGGCCAGGTGCCGCGCGGGTCAAGCACCTTGTCGGGAACCCCCGGGCAGGCGACCGGGACCTCGACGTTGAAGATCGGGTGCCGTTTCGTTTCAACGGTGTCGAGCGCACCCGACGTCGCTGCGTTCACCATGGCCCTCGTTTGAGCCAGATCGATGCGCTTGCCGACGCCGTAGGGACCGCCCGTCCAACCAGTGTTGACCAAGAAGACAGAGGTTCCGTGTTTTTTGATTCGATCCCCGAGCATCTCTGCATACACGCCGGGATTCAAAGGGAGGAAAGGTGCGCCGAAGCAAGTCGAGAAGCTCGGTTCGGGCTCGTCGCCCAGTCCGGCTTCGGTCCCCGCCAGCTTGGAGGTGAACCCGGACAGGAAGTGGTACATCGTCGCATCCAAAGACAGCCGGGAGATCGGAGGCAGGACTCCGAACGCGTCGGCTGTCAAGAAGACGACCGTCTTGGCGTGTCCAGCACCTCCCTCCGGAACGAAGTTCGAAATGAAATCGAGTGGGTAGGCGACGCGCGTGTTCTCTGTCAGCGAATCATCATCGAAATCCGGCTCCCTGGTGACGGGATCGATCACGACGTTCTCGATAACAGCACCGAAGCGAATGGCGTCGTAGATCTCGGGTTCCTTCTCCGCGAGAGATTGATGCACTTCGCGTAGCATCCACCCTCGAAATTGAAGATTCCGTTGTCGGACCAGCCGTGCTCGTCGTCACCGATCAGTCGCCGTGAGGGATCCGCCGACAGAGTGGTCTTGCCGGTGCCCGACAGCCCGAAGAAGAGAGCGACTTGGTCGTCATCGCCAAGGTTGGCCGAGCAGTGCATCCCCAACGCTCCCTCTTCGGGGAAGAGATAATTACCCGAGGTAAAGATGGACTTCTTTATTTCACCCGCGTAGCCGGACCCCACGATCAGCACGAGTTCGCGTTCGAGGTCGACTCCTACGAAAGTGTCCGAACGGGTTCCATCACGTTCCGGAACTGCCTCGAAGGTCGGTGACGAAAGACTGAGGAACTCGGGTTCGAAGTCCTCGAGATCTTCCCGTGAAGGACGTCGGAAGAGTTGCTGGGCAAACAAAGCGTGCCACGCGAGCTCGGCAACGACCCTCAGCTTGATCCTGTACTGGGGATCTGCGCCGATGTAGCCATCGATTACGAACAGCTCCTTGCCCCCGAGGTGCTCGCGAACTCGGTCGTAGAGCTCGTCGAATTTCTCTCGCTCGAAGGGCTGGTTTCTGGGACCCCAGTCGATCTTCTCCGCGGACGGGCTCTGGCGAACAAAGAAGCGATCCTTGGGAGAGCGGCCCGAGTACTTACCGGTTTCGGCCACCAGGGCGCCGGTGCTCGAGAGTTTGGCCTCTCCGCGCCTTATCGCATGTTCGATCAATTCCACCGGGCTCGGGTTTAGGTGGACCTCTCCTGGGTTCTTGATCCCCGCAACATCAAGCGACATCTATGTCTGCTCCTCCGCGCCTCTGGTTGGTCGCTGGTTCGAAACGAAGCCTACCCTTTTGTCCCTCGGCCACCCACGCCTCCTTTAAGCCTCCACGCACAAGCCATCTGGACTAGACTCCCTGCACTTCTCGGACACGCCCAGCACCGCTAAAGGAGGGCTTTGGAGTGGCAGAGGTTCAGGCTTACGTTCTGATTCAGACCGAAGTGGGAAAGGCAGCACAGGTGGCGAAGGAGGTCCGCGAGATCGACGGGGTCAACGCGGCAGAGGACGTAACGGGCCCCTACGACGTCATAGTGCGAGCCAGCGCGGCTAACGTCGACGATCTCGGGAAGCTGGTCGTTGCGAAGATTCAAGCCATCGAAGGGATCACGCGCACGCTCACGTGCCCCGTTGTGCACCTCTAGCTCTCCAGTCTCGTTTCCGGGCCTTCGGCTCCCCTCACCCGCGTCGTTTTCCGTTTGCCCTCCGGGGTAAACGCGAGCGAACAGGAGATTCGCACGACGATCGAGGGAGCGAACATGGATCACCATCGCGAACACCCGGCCAAGGACATCCAGCCGGAAGACGGCTTCGATGAAGGTCAGCGGGTCACGCCCAGGGATGGCGAGGATGAAGCCGAGCCTCGCTTCAGTCGTGGACAAGAGAAGGCCGGCCCGACTCCCGAGAAGTTCAAGCACGATGATTTCGCACGTGGACAGGATTCCGACCTGCCGACTCTCGAGAAGGAAAAGGAAGGCCGCTTCAGCGAGGGGCAGGAGAAACTTCCTCACAAGGACGTTTAGGTACTCCGCTTTCCGCCCTTAACGGGCTTATAGGGACACCGGCGTTGACCCTCTCATCCCGTAGGTAGAGGCTTGGTCTTAGTTCGAGCTGGCCAGTTGCAGCAATCGATCTGTTGGAGGAATCGATGGAAGATCACAAGGACGACCACAGCGGTCACGGTTTTGCCAAGGGGCAAGAAAAGCTTCCCGACAATCACGAGAAAGAGCACGAGGGCGACTTTGGAAGCGGGCAGGAAATGCACGACGCGGCGCGCGAGAAGGTGCGCCCTGACTTCGCCCGCGGCGAGGACGAAGAGGACTCCGAGCGTGATGCGGTTCGGCCCGACTACGCGCGGGGTCAGGACGACAAGTAGCGATCGTCTCGAGGATCGCGGCAACAACGGAAGCGAGACTTAGCGGGACGCCGCGTAGTCCACTAGTTCCCGGCAGAAATCCGGGATGTCATCAACGACACGGCCCCAGACGATGTTTCCATCGTTGAACGCGGGTTCGTCGACCCAGGTCGCACCGGCGTTGACCAGGTCGTCCTTGATTCCAAGACTGCCCGTGGCCCGCTTGCCTGCCACGATTCCGGCGGAGATCCCGACGAGACCCGCGTGGCAGATGAGTCCGATGGTCTTGCCCTGATCGAACGCGGCGCGCGACGAGACCGGTGACCGATTCGTAACGTCGAAGCTTGTCGGGGGCCCATCCACCCGGCACAACGACGATCTCGAAGTCATCCGCTGAGACGTCCGATGCTGCTTTGTCGCTCGTGGCTTCGAGAGCGTTCTTGCCCGTGTATTCCGCGTTCGCTTCCGGTCCGGCGATCGTGACCGCGGCGCCTTCTTCGCGCAGGCGCATGACGGTCACCCAAAACTCGAGATCCTCGAAACCGTCCGCGACGAAGACCAGAGCCTTCTGACCATCGAGTCGCCCGGCCATCAGTTGTTCGGCTCCAACTGTCCGGTGTAACTCGGTGGGGGCGGAATCTCGCCTTCATCGATCAACCACTTCACTGTCCGTTCGAGAGTGTCCTCGATCGAGGTGTATTCGAGCCCCAGTTCGCGCGCCGCGCGCGAACCGTCGTATGCATGACCGTGAACCAGAGTTCGAACCATCTCTGAGCACACAGGGGAAGGGGTCTTCCCGCGCAGGCGATAAACGTTTGCCGCTAAGCCTGCGGCTCCGATCGCCAGCCGGCCGGGGATGAAGCGAGGAACGTCTTTCACCCCGGTGATCCGAGCCATAAGCCCCAGTGCATCGATCGCCGAAATGGTTCCACCGTTCAACACGTAACGGTTCCACGAGCGCCCTTCACGTTCGGCCAGAATATGGCCTCGCGTGCAGTCGTCGATGTCGACGATGCTGAAGCGGGTGTTGACGAAGTACTTAAGTCTTCCGGTGACGTAGTAGATGATGATCTTGGCTGTGCCCCCGGCACGACCCGGTCCTTGAACGGAGGATGGGTTCACGCACACGAGATCGAGATCCTTCGACCGAGCAACATCCAGGACCGCCCGTTCGGCTTCGTATTTCGACCTCTCGTACTCGGAGAGAAACCAACCGCGGTGCATCGAGTCCTCGCGCCCCACTGTGCCGCTCTTCTCGCCGATCGTTGCAGCCGAGGAGGTGTAGACGAGTCGTCTTACGCCGGCGCTAAGGGCCGCTTCCACGACGTTCACGGAACCCTGCACGTTCACCTCGAACAACGGAGAACGTTCCGGCAGACAGAACGCATTCAATCCGGCAGCGTGATAGACGACATCGTGTCCAACCATCGCCTTTTCGAGGCCCTCAGAATCCAGCAGATGGGACTCAACCGGAATGGCGCCCATCGATTCGACCTTGGCCTTGGACTCCTCGGATCGGGCCAGCGCGGAGACCTCCCGGCCCTCCTTGACGAGGCCCTCCAGGAGCGCGCTTCCAAGCGTGCCCGTGCCCCCGGTGATGAACGTACGGTCAGCCACTAAGAATCCTCAGCGCTCTCCTCCCGAGGCCGTCAACAGGTGCGAGAAGCGGCTCAGGTACTCGATGCCCGACAGGACGGTTATCCCGGCGGCGATCAACATGGCCCACTCGTCGAGAAGCAGGGGTCCGATGTCCACGTGCCAACGAATGATCGCCAGCGTGATTGCGACGAACTGCACATTGGCCTTGAGTTTCCCCCAGATCGACGGTTTCAAGACGGTTCCGTCTGCAGCGATGAGTGCCCGCAGTCCCATGATCATAAGTTCGCGCCCGATGATGATTGTCGCTACCCAGATCGAGGCTCGATCTGCAGCAACAAGCGCTATCAGCACGCCGGTGACCAATAGTTTGTCGGCGGTCGTGTCCAGAAAAGCTCCCAGGGAAGTGACGGCACCCCATTTGCGCGCCAGTTTTCCGTCGAAGAAGTCCGTCAAGGCGGCGACGACAAACAGCGCGGCAGCGATCCCGGAAGCGAAGCGCATCTCATCTCCGACCGCGATGAGGACCATGACTACAGGGACGAGTGCGATCCGGATGTACGTGAGCGCAGTTAGTAGACCAACCGAGCGCGGGTTGGCGACGCTCACGCTGGATCTCCTTCCAGCATCCGGCGCACGCTGGCCGCGGAATCCGATTGAAGGGCTCGATCGGCGAGCCGGCCCGCCTGCTCGCTGTGGATCGTCCTCACCGCAGCCTTCACGCCGGCGATCGACGGGGCCGCCATGCTGAGCTCGGTCACGCCCAGACCCAACAGGAGGCCGGTGGCACGAGCGTCACCTGCGACCTCGCCGCAGATTCCCACCCATGCATCGTGGGCGGCTGCCGCCCTCACCGTGGTCGAGATGAGCTTCAGGACCGCGGGGTGAAGCGGGTCGGCGAGTGACGCCACAGACGCATTGCCGCGTTCAGCCGCGAGGGTGTACTGGCTCAGATCGTTCGTCCCGATGGAGAAGAAATCGACGTTCGGAGCAAACCGCTCGGCCGTCAAAGCCGCGGAGGGCACTTCGACCATGATCCCGATCTCGAGGCCCTCCAAGTCCCTTCCGGCGACGACCTCGTCGAGGTGTTTCCGTGCTTCGGCGAGCTCATCGACGGTCGCCACCATGGGGAACATCACGCGCACCGGCCGCTCAGATGCGAGGCGAGCTATGGCTCCGAGCTGAGTAGTCAACAGGTCTCTTTTTGCCAGGCCGAGCCGAATTCCACGCACTCCCAGGAAGGGGTTCTCCTCTGCTGCCTGCCGCAGGTAGGGCAGTGGCTTGTCCGCGCCGACGTCAAGCGTGCGGATGGTCAGCGGCCGGTCGCCGAGCGCGGTCGCGATCTGCGACAAGACCTCGAACTGCTCGTTCTCGGTCGGCATTGCCGTCCGTTCGAGGAACAGGAATTCGGTCCGCAACAATCCGACACCATCGGCGCCTGCGGCCACCGCTTGATGAGCGTCCTGCACCGAACCGATGTTCGCTGCGACCTCGACGACCGTTCCATCACGCGTCGCCGCCCGGTCTGCCGCCACGGCGGCGGCGGCCTTCGCGGCCTCGGCCTGCCTGAGGGCGCCCTCGGCGTACTGCTCGAACACCTCTTTCTCCGGATCGACAATGATGATTCCCCTGTCACCGTCGACGATCACGTCGGCGCTTTCGGGCACCTCGAGCAGCCGCTCTCCCACCCCGACTACCGCAGGAACGCCGAGTGCCCGAGCGAGAATCGCCCCGTGCGACGTTGGACCGCCTGTTGCCGTCGCGATTCCCCGCACCTTGGCTGGATCCAATCCAGCAGCGGTGCTCGGAGTCAGTTCCTCGACCACGAGCACACCCGCTGCGGACAACTCGAGTGTCTGAGTGGGTTGTCCTAGTAGGTGCCCCACAACCCGCTGACCGACGTCGATCACGTCTCGGCCTCGCTCTCGCAGCCTCGCGTTGTCCAGAGCCTCGAACTCTCTCGCCGACTGCTGGATCACTGTCCAAAAGGCGTCGGCTGCGCTTCGATTCTCGTCGCGGATGAGCTCCCGCGCTCGGTCCTGCAGCGCGACGTCCTCTAGCATTAGCAGGTGAGCATCGAAGATCTCGGCCTCGTAGCCACCGGCCGATGCCGACACCTGGGTTCGCAGTTCACCGATCTCCTTTGAGGCCGCTTGTATTGCCGACTCGAGGCGTGCGACCTCATCCTCAGCATCGGAGGCGGGCGCGGTGGGGACCTCTAACGGTTGACGACGGAGGTGCCGTGCCGGACCGAGGGCAACACCGGGGGACGCAGGTAGTCCTGCCAGGCTGCCCTGCGGCATGCCGGCGGCGCTCACGGCCGGGGCAGACGATTCCGCGGGCGCCACTTCGACCAGGGGATCGCCGAAGTTGTCCGCGGCGAGCGCCTCGATGGCCTTGACTGCCGCCTCGGCGCCGGGCCCCCATGCGTGCACGTGAATCTCGTGGCCCTGGACCACTCCTAGCGTCGTCAACGCGTTGAGGCTTGCCGCGTCCACGGGTCCCCGTCCCGTCGTCACGTTGGCGACGTCCACGCGGGCGTCCTGCTCCCCCGCCGTCCTGACGAAGCGCGCGGCGGGGCGGGCGTGCAGACCAAGCGGGTTCTGGACCACGATGCTCGCTTCGGTCGGGGGCCCGGCGGTGTCCGTATCGGGCTCCTGAACATGATGCTCTGCGGCCTCCGGTTCCGCGCCCAAGTGGGTCTGCTTGCCGATGAGCCCGCCTCGCGCTTCGGCCGCGACCTCGTCCAGTGAGCGGCCCAGCTTGGCTGCCGTTGCGGCCGCTACTGCACCCTCGACGAGGGGTGCCTCACATAAGAGCAGGTGCTCGCGCCGATCCTCCTCGAGCATTTCCACAGCCATCTCCGCGCTCGATGACCGCGCTACCCAGATCCATGAGCACGAGAACACCGTCGTCCGAGTACGCCTCTTCTATCGCAGCGAGAACCCGCATCGCGTCGGTGCCAAGCGCATCCTCCTCGTCGGTCCCGCCTGCGGCTTTGAGTGCGACTTCTCCCCCACCCATCTCGCGCGAGTTCGACCACTCCCTCCGCAATCCTGCGGCTGTGCGACACGATGACTATCCCGACCATGGCCGAACCTTAAGAGATTTGTCCGCCCAAAGGGCGGTGCCGAGCCTTTCGCTCGGCGAGGCGCAGCGGAGCTTCGCCGAAGCCTAGAGCCCGTAGGAGCGGTGCAGCAGCTCTATCGGATGCACCGAGGGCAGGTCTGTCGCGTGCTCGATCTGCCAGCGGCAGGTTTCGCTGTCACAAACCGATAGCTCCGGCTTCATGTTCGTGATGTCCTCGAAGAGCGGCCGGCCGACCTCCATGGCGATGTCGTATTTCTCTTCCTTCAGTCCATAGGTCCCTGCGATACCGCAGCACGCTTGCTGCGTGTCCACGACCTCCAGGCCGGGGATCAATCCGAAGAGGTCGAGCGCCGGTTTGCCCATCTCGTGGCCCCGTTGCTGACATGGCACGTGGTAGGGAACCCTCATAGGTACAGGAGCCAAGTCCGTCTTCAGCTCACCTCGGTCGTGGAGGTCGAGCAGAAACTCGCAGATGTCGTACATCCGCTCGGACACAACTTTGAGATCGTCACTCTCCATACCGAGGATCTCGTGCGCCTCGCGCTTCAGCATCAACCCGCAACTGGTGGATGTGGCGACGATGTCATATCCCTCGCGGGCAAATGGGACCAGATTGGCGACGAGACGCTGCACATATTTTCTGGAGTCGTCGAACAACCCGTTTGATTGGAGAGGGAGACCGCAGCAGCCCTGGCCTTTCGGGACGATGACGTTGAACCCGTTGTGTTCGAGCACCGCCACTGTTTTCTCTCCCAGATCCGGCTCGAAATAGTTAGTACTGCAGCCGTGGAAGTAGACAATCGAGCGACTTTGTTTGGGTGCGTCGTGCTTGCGCGCCCACCTCTGAAAGGTTCTGCCCGCGAACGTAGGCATGGGGGCTCGGCGATCGACGCCTAGAGTCGTCTCAAGCGCTGAGCGGATCGGCCTGTTACGAAGTGTCCAGTTGGCGACGGGTGCGACGGGAGTGGCGAGCTTCGCGCTCAGGGTGGGCCGGGCAATGATCTTGTCGCGCAGTCCAATGCCTTTGCTCTCCTTGAGAGTTCGACGCGCGCGACTGTTTATCTCGGCGACCTTCACTCCCTGCGGACAAACGTGAGTGCAGATTCCGCATCCCGAGCAGTAGTCGAGAGACTCGTCGGGCGAGGTTTCGCCGGTGCGGTAGCGCTCGGCCTGGGGGCCGACGTACTTGGGGCCGGGAAACAGCGGGGTGGCGCGCGATACCGGGCAATGCGATTCGCAAATGGTGCACTTGACGCAATGATCGAGTGAACCTCGAATCAGATCCTCGATCATGTTTGCCCCTCGACGATGGTTGTCGCAGCCTTGTATCCGCTCGACAGACTCATCCCCTCACCCGACTTCTCCCGCCATGCCTCTGATCCCGCAAGGCACGCTCCCACCACTGTCAGGTTCTCGTATACCCGGTTGCCGTTCTCGTCCAGAGGACGCAGAGAGTCGTCAACGCGAATCCCGGCACGGCCGAGGGGATGGCTGTCCAGGTACCGTGGACTGAAGCGCTCCTGGCCATCGGGGGGCACCCCGGCAACGGGCAGGCCGAAGACGTTCTCCTGCACCCTCCAGCTCGACGACATCTCGATTGCTCCCGCTCCAAAGCCCCCCGCTGCGAGGACGAAGTAGCGAGCCGGATAAGGCTTGATTCGAGCGGCCGCGGCTACTCGAACAGCCGTGACCCGGTTGCCATCAGTGTCGGCTCCGACGGCCTCCGCACCGACCACGACACGGCCGCCGCCCGCCTCGAACTGGGCTCGCAGGATCTCATACAGCCGGATACCGGGAACCGACGGAGGGAGCCCGGGGATCTCGAACACCGGGCGACCGAGCGCCTCCTGGAGTCGCTTCCATACCTCGCGCGGCCGCTCGGTTCCGAGAACCGCAGGAAGACCGACCGCTTCGTCACTCTCGACGTGTGCGGATATCTGTGTCGCAACCGCACCGACGAACTCTGGATCGTCGAACATCCTTGCAAAGGCAAGACTGGTCACGTCGGCCTCGCCCCCGGTCGGTGGCTGGATCTGCACTGCGCGAGCCGAGACATCCGCCCCGGAGGGCGTCTTCGCGTGGGCGACGTTCTGGGCGACGAGAGCGGGGAAGAAGTCCTTGAGTTGACGCAGTCCGACGAAGAGGAATCGCCCGCCGTTGCGCAAGTCCCCCGAGGCCATCGTCTCAGGCACGAGAGCGCTCGGTTTGATCGAGCCAATAGCTGTCGGCAGCAGGAAATTCTCGTTCACCGAACCCGTGTATCGGTAGTCGTCGAAGCGCGCGGCGAACCATTCGAGTGAACGAGATACGGCCTCGGTTCCGATGCTTGCGTACGGATGCTCGGGATTCCTGTCGATCAACCTGGGGAGAGCCTCTGATGGGCTCTCGACCAACTCTGGGTCGTAGCCCAGGACGTCGATGGTGCCGGGCGCAAGATGTGTGGATCCCACGCCTTTCGCCAGGAGCGTCACAGCCAGTCCGGCTTCCTGGCACCGCAGGGCAGCGGTCAGACCCGACATCCCGATTCCGATAACGAGAACGTCCCTCATCCGCGTTCGCCTATTGCACGGTCGTCGAGCCGATCGGTCGGAAGATGCTCGACATCCAGAACGCCTTGGAAGATCCAGTCGTCGAGGCGAGCTTGGCGGAGTTGATCTCCGTAGAGGATCGGTTGTACGCCCTTCCAGCGCTCCTGAAGGAAATCCCGAAGCGACCTGTTCGCCGCCGGAGCATCCATCCGTTCGACGTCGTGCAGGAGGCCCGTAGCCCTGTACATGCAGAATCCGCCCTGGCAGGGTCCCATCCCGAGGCGAAGGGCGCGCCGGATGTCGTCCAGATTCGCCGATGACCTCTGTTTCATGACGCCCTCGAGGCTGTTTCGCTGAATCAACTCGCACTCGCAGATGAGTTGATCGTCGTGCATAGTGGCCTCGCGCTCCTTGAGGCGCTCCCCTACCCACATGAACCTTCCAGTTTTCGAGGAAGGCAGAGGGTCGGAAGAGGTGCGGCACTCGCGCACGGTGCCGAGTTGCTCGCACATCTTGTCGACCGTTTCCTGAGCCATCATCCGGAAGGTCGTCAGTTTGCCTCCCGTGATGGTCAGGAACCCGGTGACTCCGTCCCTTTCCTTATGGTCGAGCAACGCATGGCTCCGGCTGACATCACGCGTATCGCTGGTCTCGGGAGCACGCGTGTCCTTGAACAGTGGCCGCACGCCGGCCCACACTCGTAACGCGCGCGCTTTCCGGAAACCCGGTACGAGCTTTTCGCCGTCGTCGAGCATGCGGTCGACCTCATCCTGCGTCACATCGGGTTCGTCGGGATCCTTGATCCGGATGTCGGTGGTCCCGATGACACTCACGGTGCGGATGGGAACCAGGATGTCTCCATCGGCAGGCATCGTGCAGCGATTGACGACCGTATTCACCAGCCGGTGGTTCATCGCGATCATGATGCCCTTGCCCGCCAGGACCTGGACGCCCGGGCAACCCCCCATGTCGGCAACCTTGCCCGCCCAGGCGCCCGTTGCGTTGATGGTGAAGTCCGCGTGGATCTCGAACTCTTCTCCGGAGAGCTCGCTGCGAACCTTCGCCCCGCGTACGGCGTCGCCGCTTCTCAGGATCTCGAGGACGCGGTGATACGTCAGTACCTGCCCCCCATGCTCGGTTGTCGCCTTCGCGCAGTCCCATACGAGCTTCCATCCGTCGATCGCTGCGTCGGGCACCCCAAAGACGCGGGAGATATCCCGGTTCATGCGAGGCTCGGCCTGAAAGGCCTCCGAAGGGGCGATCTCCTCGACCGGGATCTCGCAGGCTTTGCATCCGTCCATGAACTTGTCGCCGAAGGCGGGATCGTCCCATGGGGTGGTAACGAAGTAGCCACCGGTGTCCTCGATCGAGTCGGATGCGACGCGCCTCAGGATGCGGTTCTCGTGGATGCACTCCTCGGCGGCCAGCTTGTCCTTGACGGCATAGCGTCCCCCGGAATGCAGCAGACCGTGGAAACGCCCGGTGGTCCCTTCCGCCAGGTCCTTCCGCTCGACCAGGATGGTCTCGAAGCCGCGCGTGGCCGCATCCCACGCCACGCCCGAGCCGGTGGCGCCCCCTCCGATAACGAGTACCTCGGTCTGAACACTCTTCATTGCACGTCCGACTGTAGCTTGCACGACCATGAAAAGAAGGGCCGGCGGAGCGAGACCGCCGGCCCTTCCCCCTTACCTCGTTGTTACTCGACCCAGTCGAACGTCCGAGTGACTGCCTTCTTCCAGAAGCCGTACTCCTTCTCGACTTCGGCCTCGGCCATCGATGGGCTCCAGCGCTTGTCCTCGAGCCAGTTCTCCCGGAGGTCGTCGATCTCTTTCCAGAACCCGACGGCCAAACCCGGCTGCGTATGCAGCACCAAGTGCTGTGGTCTCGGGCACCTTCGGACGAACGACGTCCACACCGAGAACGTCCGCCTGGAACTGCATCAGCAGGTCGTTGCCGACCATGCCCCCGTCGACCTTGAGCTCCTTCAGATCGACACCGGAGTCCTTGTTCATGGCCTCGACGACTTCGCGACTCTGCCAGGCTGTCGCCTCGAGCACGGCCCGAGCGATGTGCCCGCCGTTCACGTAGCGAGTCAGTCCGGCGACAACGCCTCGAGCGTCGCTCTTCCAGTACGGCGCGAACAATCCCGAGAACGCCGGGACGAAGTAGCAGCCGCCGTTGTCGTCGACCGTTTTCGCAAGGTCCTCGATCTCGGGAGCTGCCTTGATCATCTTCAGGTTGTCGCGCAGCCACTGCACGAGCGCGCCGGTGATGGCGATAGCGCCCTCGAGGCAATACACGGCGTCCTGGTCGCCGATCTTGTAGCCGACAGTCGTCAGCAGCCCGCTCTTCGACTGCACGGCATCCGTGCCCGTGTTGAGCAGCAGGAAGTTGCCCGTGCCGTAGGTGTTCTTGGCATCGCCTATGTCATAGCAAGCCTGGCCGAAGGTCGCCGCCTGCTGGTCGCCGAGGTCGCCTGCGATCGGAATACCCTCGAGCACACCCTTGGCCTCCGCGTAGACCTCGCTCGAAGCGTGAATCTCAGGGAGCATCGTGCGAGGCACGTCGAGAGTCTTGAGGATGTCGTCATCCCATTCCAGGCTCTCGAGGTCCATCATCATCGTGCGGCTCGCGTTCGAGACGTCGGTGACGTGGACTCCGCCATTGGCGCCCCCGGAGAGGTTCCAGATGCACCAAGTGTCGATGTTGCCGAACAGGATGTCGCCCGCATCGACCTTGGCACTGAGGCCGTCGACGTTCTCCATCACCCACTTTGCCTTGGGGCCGGAGAAATAGGTGGCGATGGGAAGTCCGGTTGTCGACCGGAAGCGATCCTGACCGCCCTCTTTGGACAGCTCGTTGCAGATGGTGTCGGTACGCGTGTCCTGCCACACCAGCGCGTTGTGCACGGGCTGACCGGTGTTGCGATCCCACAACACGGTCGTCTCGCGCTGGTTGGTGATTCCTACCGCCGCAAGGTCACTCGCCTTGATTCCGGCCTTGTCGAGCGCACCCTTGATTACCTCCTGGCTGCGCTCCCAGATCTCGTTCGCGTCGTGCTCGACCCAACCCGGCTTCGGGTAGATCTGCTCGTGCTCCTTCTGGTCGAAGTCGACGACGTCCCCGCCATGATTGAAGATCATGAAGCGAGTACTTGTCGTGCCCTGGTCCAGAGCACCTACATATTCGGCCATACGCTCTCCTCCTCGACTGCTCGTTAATCCTGCATTTGTTATGGCGAACCGTCGATCACCCTGAGCCTGCAAACGTCTCTGCGGCCGTCTTCATGAGCAGGAACGACGACGTGGCACCAGGGTCCTGGTGGCCGGCACTCCGCTCACCGAGGTAACTTGCTCGACCCTTGCGGGCGACAAGCGGGATCGTCGCCTTCATGCCCTCCTCGGCCGCCCTAGCGGCCGAGCTCAATGCTTCATCCAACGGTGAGTCGCCGGCGGCCGCCTCGTGACAACGACTCGGCCGCAGGCCCAAGAGCATCGATCATCGTCTTGTCGCCCGGCTCGGCCTTGCCGCGCGCCTGAACGCCTTTCAGGCCTGTGTCGACGGCCTTCGCCCAGTCATCGATCGACAACTCCGACTTGCCTGCGGTTGCCGCACCCATCTGCATGAACAAGGTGCCGTATAGCGGTCCTCCGGCACCCCCGACCTTGGACACGAGAGTCATTCCCACGGTCTTGAGCAAACCACCGATGTCATCTCCGGTGACGCCATCCAGCTTCTCGATCACGGCGCTCATACCGCGGTTCATGTTCGTTCCGTGGTCCGCATCACCGATCGCCGAGTCCAGCTCAGTCAGGTAATCCCTGTTCTCGGCGATCGTTGATGCATACGTCTGGATCCAGCGAACGACCTCGGCACCCGAAATAGTCGACTCGCTCACCTCCGTCGCTCTCCTAACTCGACGCTCGACGTTCCTTTGCTCAAACGCCCCACCTGAGGCCTGGCGTCTTTACTGGTGCGTCCCACAACTTGGTCAGCTCGTCGTCGAGCTTCATCAGGGTTATCGAGCATCCCGCCATCTCGAGCGACGTGATGTAGGAACCGATCAGGTTGCGCGTGATCTTGATTCCCTTGCCATCGAGGAACTTGTTCAGCTCGTTGAAGACGATGTAAAGCTCGATGAGTGGGGTGCCACCCATCCCGTTCACGAACGCGAGCACTTCGTCGCCCTGCTTGTACGGAAGGTCATCGACGATGGCGGTGGCCATCTGCTCGACTATCTCCGATGCAGGAGCGATCTTCTTGCGCTCGCGGCCCGGCTCACCGTGGATGCCGATCCCGATCTCTATCTCGTCGTCACCGAGATCAAATGTCGGCTTTCCCGCCGAGGGCGTGACGCAGCTCGTCAAGGCCATTCCCATGGAGCGGGACTGATCGTTGACCTTCTTGCAGAGCGCTGCAACGTCCGAGAGGGGGGCCTTGGTCTCGGCCGCCGCCCCCGTGACCTTCTCGGCAAGAACCGTTGCGCCGACACCTCTGCGTCCGGCCGTGTAGAGACTGTCCTGCACGGCCACGTCATCGTCGATGACAACCGCCTGAACCTCGATGCCCTCCGTCTTGCCGAGGTCTGCCGCCATCTCGAAATTCATGACGTCGCCGGTGTAGTTCTTCACGATGTGAAGAACGCCGGCGCCTCCACTGACGGCCTTGGTGGCCTCGAGCATCTGATCCGGTGTCGGCGAGGTGAAGACCTCGCCGGGACAGGCCGCATCGAGCATGCCCATGCCGACGAAACCGCCGTGCATGGGCTCGTGTCCGGAGCCTCCCCCGGACACGATGCCGACCTTGCCCTTGACCGGAGCGTCCGCACGCACTACGTAGTACGGATCGAAGAACACTTTCAAGTCAGGATGCGCTGCGGCGGTTCCCTGCAGTGCCTCCCTGACGACATCATCCGGCTTGTTGATCAGCTTCTTCACAACTCTGCCTTCCTGTTTTCGGTTATGTGACGATTGCGGTTTGGAGGGTCAAGTTCCTGCTCCGCTTAACGCCACAGAATGTCGAACAGAAACGCGCCGACCACACCGCCGATTACTGGCCCAACAACGGGAATCCACGCGTAGCTCCAGTCGGAGTCGCCCTTTCCAGCAATCGGAAGAACCTGGTGCGCGATCCGTGGTCCCAGGTCGCGCGCCGGGTTGATTGCGTAGCCCGTTGGGCCACCCAGCGAAAGACCAATGGCGAGAACGAGAAAACCGACAAGCAGAGGTATGAGTCCGGCTCCGCCGGCCCCTGCATTGGCTGATGTTCCCGCCTCGACCGCGGCGGGGTCGGTGAAACCAAGTGACAGAACTCCGATAAGAAGCATCGCGGTACCGATGACCTCGGTCACGATGTTCGCAACGGGGCTTCGCACCGCGGGACCCGTCGAGAACACAGCCAGCTTCAGACCCGGGTCCTCGGTTATGCCCCAGTGAGGCAAGTAGGCCAGGAAGACCAAGCAGGCGCCGATGAAGGCTCCAGCGAACTGACCGGCGAGGTACTCGGGCACGTCCCCCCACGGCAGATCGCCGATCGAATGCGAGACCTATCGTCACGGCGGGGTTGATGTGCGCTCCGCTGAACTGGGCAACCGCATAGACCGCAATGGTAACGGCCATAGCCCATCCCAGGGTGATCACGATCCAACCAGAGTTCTGAGCCTTTGACTCATTCAGCAAGACCGCCGCCACAACTCCATCCCCAAGCAGAATCAGGATGGCAGTTCCGACCATCTCGGCAACAAATATTGTATCCATGCTCCCCCTTCCCAAGGCTTTTTCCGGTACTGCTCCGACGAAAAACCCGCTTACTGCCTCGGAGAGCATGTGCTCGGCCAGCCAAAACTGTCTCCGGGCTTCATAGCGCGGCCCAGTTTTGAGCCTGCCCCCCGAATGGCATAGACCCTCTCTTCGGACTTCAACCCTCAGGCCGGGAAAAGTCAAGCGAAATCAACGTGGAACTCTGTTCGGGAGTGGACTGCAATTCAGATGTCTATTGGCAATTCGGACCTATTGCACCAACGCCTGAAAACAAGCCAATCGGGCGTTGACAACTTAAGCGGAGGGTCGCCACTCCTCGCGCATCTCGAGCATGCCCCTCTCGATCCGCTGCTGAGCGCTCTGTGGTGCTCATCCGCTTGGGGATGAATAGGTGTCGCCGAACCGCACCGATACGGGATGCTTGCGAGGCCAGCCTCTGCCAACCGGCATCGCCTCGTACGTACCGCTCACATAGATCGGCACGACGGGAAGATTGTTGGCGATCGCCATGAACGCGGCTCCCGGCTTCAGCTTTGCGAGCTGGCCATCGCGCGAGCGGGTTCCCTCCGGATAGAGGAGGAGGTTCCATCGGTCCTTCACGAGCCTGTCGATACGGTCGGACGTCGTCTTGGAAACGCCCCCTTTGCGCTCAATCGGAACCGTTGCGAACGAGAGCGTCACCAGGCCGGCAACGATGCGGTTCTGGTAGAAGTAGTCCGCCGCCGCAATGGTGGCGGTGTGCTGACGCCAGTTCCGCGGCATCGCCCGAAGAATGCTCGGCGTGTCGAGGTGGCTCGAGTGGTTAGCCACGAAGATCACCGGTGGCTTGAGGGTGTCGAACAGATCCCCGCCCAGGGTGATGGGCTTAGTGTAGTGATCGATCAGGCGGCCCAGGGCATAGTTGACGATGATCTCGCGCGCGACACCGGCGGCTGGCGTTCTCGCCCACGACGTATCGAACTCTTCGCCCTTTTGTTTCACCGTTTGACCCTCATCGATCGTGCTTCCACCCTTGGCCCGCGCATGGAAGTGTACTCCTCGGTCCAGGTGGGCCCCAAAGGAAGGGCCTGCTTGCTATTCCCTACGACTTGGTCGCGGCCCGGGTCTTCTTGGGCCTGCGCCGGTCCGGAATCAGCGGTTTGAGACTCGCCACGAGCGCGGCAATTCGATTAGTGATGTCGTCACCGACCCTGGCCCAGTCCTCCGCGCTGTCGAGGTCGCCCTGGTACACGATCGGCTCACCGAAGCGGACCGCGATCTCCTGTTTGATCTTCCAATTGGGCCTGAAGTTCTTGGGCCAGACGTTCGCCGTGCCCCAGACTCCACAGGGAATCACCGGCGCTCCCGAGCGTAGTGCCAGTCGCGGCGTGCCGGTCTTCGACTGCATCGGCCTGAGGTCCGGGTCCGGTGTCACCGTGCCCTCGGGGAAGATGCATACGACCTCTCCTCTCTCGAGAGCTTCGAACGCATGCTCTAGGGCTTGAACTGCATTGCGTGTCCCCCGTTGCACTTCGATCTGCCCGCAGCCGCGCAGAATCCAACCGATTCGCCGGTCGTTCATGAGTTCGGCCTTGGCCAGAAAGCGCGGACGGCGGTCGGCCCTAACCACGCCGTACGCCACTGCGAGCGGGTCGAGATAAGCGATGTGGTTGGCGGCGACGATCGCCGGGCCTTCCTTCGGAACATGCTCGAGCCCTTCGATGTGCCATCGAAACCACCCGCGCAGCGATGGAATGACTATCCAGCGAGTCCCTGTGTAGATAGGTTCCACCTGAACGACTCCTCCTCGTCACGGACTTCCACAGCGTCCTCCGTTCGAAGACCTGAAGCGTCCGTACGTGGTCAATCTACGCTTCGGACCACCTCATCGCCGGGAAGCAGCCGCTTACAATGTCCCGCGTGAAGGGCGACAGTATGAAGATCGCTCAGATTTCGGACATACATTGCGGGCACCAGATGTTCGATGGTGAGCTGCTCGACCACGCGATCGAGGAGATCATCGAAATGAAGCCCGACCTCGTGGTGGTCGCCGGCGACCTCACATCGGAGGGCTACGCGCCACAGTTCCGCCAGGCAAAGCGCTTTCTAGACCGGCTCGACGGCCTCGAAATGGTCGTTATCCCCGGCAACCACGATCTCATGAACGTTGGGTTCCTTCATTTTCGAGACTCGTTCGGCAAGTCGGATCGCGTGGTTCGGATTCCTTTCAATCCGCAAGGCGATGGCAATCCCAGCAAGTGGGCGACAATCGTTGCAATCAATTCGTCGAAGCCGGACCTCGCAGAGGGCGAGGTGGGCCACGTCAAATACGACTGGATCCGCAAGGCTTTCGAGTGGCCAGATGACTACCGCATCTTCGTGACTCATCACCACCTCGTGCCCATCCCTGGCACCGGCCGCGAGCGAAACATCGTGTGGGACGCGGGCGACGTTCTCGCACTGCTGAGCGAGATGAAGGTCAACCTCGTCTTGTCGGGCCACAAACACGTTCCGAACGTGTGGCAACTCGGAGACATGCTGCTCATCAACAGCGGTACGGCCTCCAGCTACCGAGTCCGCGGTTACACAAGACCTTCGTACAACGTCCTCGAGATCGACGATGGGAACCTCACAGTCATTCAGAAGTACCCCGGCCTAGGAGAGATCGTTGCCGCCCGATACAAGCGAGATGAACGTCAACTGACCTTGAATCCGCAACTTGCAGGAATGTTCAACAGGGGGGCGTGGACCGTATGAGATTCGATCGCGAGCAGACACGATGATCATCAGAGTCACAGATACCGCCATCGATCCCGAGGATCTCGAACGCTGCACGCGGTTACTCGTTGATCGCATCGCTCCGGCTCTCGCCCAGCTCTCCGGGAGTCGTGGAATCGAGATCCACGTCCGCGTCGACGAACGTCATGGCGACCTCGTCGAGATAGCCACCGTGTCGCGCTGGGACGATCGCGATGCCATGGAGGCTGCAGTACGGTCCGAGGAATACACGGACGCGATGACCGAGTTTCGGCCGCTCTTTCAGCAGGCCCCCATCGTGAGGATCTTCGAAGTCGTCGGCTAGCGGGAGTCACCCAGGCGATGGCGGCGGGCCTGGGAGATCCAGCTCTTGTACAGCCCCGCATAGACGCCGTCCTGCTCCCCGACCAGATCCGAGTGAGCGCCGCGCTGCACGATGACACCGCGATCGAAGACGAGCACCTCGTCCGCCGCCTCGGCCGTAGAGAGACGGTGGGCAATGGCGATCGTGGTGCGACCCCTGGTGAGGCCCTCGAGGGCTCTCTGAAGTCGCACCTCGGTGGCAGGGTCGACGGCGGAGGTCGCCTCGTCCAGCAGTAGCAGGTCGGGGTTCGCGACGTAGGCCCGAGCAAGTGCAATCAACTGACGCTCCCCCACTGAGAGCATCTCGCCGCGCTCACCCACACGTGTCTCGAGATTGTGCGGCAACTGCTCGAGCCACTCGCCCAGACCCAGTTCACCGAATGCCAGACGGAGATCGTCGAGGCTCATGGCCGGCTGTCCTCGTCTGACGTTCGCGGCAATGGACGCATCGAACAGGAACCCGTCCTGAGGAACCATCACGACCCGGCTCCTCAACTGATCGAATCCCACCTCGTGCAACGGCACGCCGTTCACCAGCACTCTTCCGGAGGTGGGGTCCATGAGCCGGGTGAGAAGCTTCGCAAAAGTCGTCTTGCCCGATCCCGTTTCACCCACCACCGCGACCCGGCTTTGGGCCTCGATCGACACATGGAGACGATTGAGGATCTCAGGGCCTGTCGGGTACTGGAAGCTCACGCCCTCGAAACGCACGGCTATCGGTCCCTCTGGGATGTCGACGCCCGCTCCCCTCGCCGCGGGGTCCGCGACGTCCGGCTCGGTGTCGAGGACGCCGAGGATCTTGCGCCAACCGGAGATTGCATTCTGAGCCTGATCGAGGACCTCGGTCAGAACCTGGACGGGGGCCACGAACAGGCTCACGAGGAACAGGAAGGCCACCAGGCGACCTGCGCTTATCGAGCCGCCGACACCCATGCTGACCCCGACCACCACAACGGCGCTCGTCGCCGCGGCCGAGAAGATCCCGCCGGTCGAGAACATGATGGCAGCAGTTCGGCCCGCGTGATAGCCGGCCCGAGCATGTTGATCGATCGCATGCTTCACGTTTGCGTTGGCCCGCTCCTCGATTCCGTAGCCCTTGATGACCTGTGCTCCCATGACCGATTCCGAGACAGCGGTCAGCATCTCGGCAACGCGTCCCCTTACCGTGTCGTAGAGCTGCGAGAGGCGGGTCTGGAAGAAGCGAAGGACGAATACGAGCGGAATGAACGAGCCAATCACGACAAGGGTGAGCTGCCAGCTGTAGAAGAGCATCACGGCGGTTGCCAGCACGAGCTGTCCCGACATCACGATGATGCCGATGCCGCTCCACTCCATGAACTGGCTAATCGTGTCGACGTCCGCGGTCACGCGCGACACGAACGTTCCCCGGTGCTCGGTCGCGTGATGAAGGACCGATAGATCGTGGATGTGCTCGAAGGCTCGCACCCTCAGGTTGCTCAAAGCTGATTCCGTCGCTCGCACGAGTCGCCGGTGCATCCCGTACCCGGCAAGCGCCGTAGCGACGATCGCGCCGGCCGCGAGGAGCGAGCGGGAGACGACGAGGCCGGTATCGACGGGCCCTCCCAAAAGGCCCTGGTCGATTGTTTGCTGGATGGCAATCGGGACGATCACGGTCCCTGCGGTCGAGACCACGGCGAGGAGAAGCGTCCACCCCAGCCCCTTGCGGAACTCAGGCGAAAGCTGCAGGCCGCGCACCAGCGTCCTCCATGCTCCTTGAGGTGCGTGCTCTTCGATCTGTTGCTCGGCGACGCTCATGCACTCACCCCCTCTTGGCTGTCGAAGGCCGAGATGAGCCGGAGGTAGGCGGCGTTGTTGGCCGACAGTTCCTCGTGCGTCCCTCGCGCCTCGATGGTTCCGTGGTTCAGGAAAACGACCTCATCCGCGAGAGCGACGGTCGCACGTCTGTACGCGACGACGATGACCGTCGAAGGAAGGTCCGCGCTCTGCAGCCCCCGGAGAATGGCCTGCTCGACACTCGGATCGACGCTCGAGGTTGCGTCGTCCATCACGAGAAGGCGAGGACGTCGCACAAGTGCGCGGGCCAGCGCAACGCGCTGCCGTTGTCCCCCGGAAAGGGTCGTTCCCCGTTCTCCGACAATGGTGTCGTATCCGTTCGGCAGCTTCGCGATGAAGCCATCCGCTTGAGCCAGCCGAGCCGCCTCGCTCACGTAGTCGTTAGTTGATTCGATCCCAAGTGTGATGTTGCCGCGCACGCTGTCGTCGAACAGGAAGGACTCCTGGAAGACGATCGCCGTGTTCGCCGGCACCACCCCTTGCTCGAGGTCACGAATGTCCGCAGCGTCGATCTCGATCACTCCCTGGTGGGGGTCGGCAAGGCGGACGAGGAGATTGGTGATCGTCGACTTGCCAGAGCCCGTTGGCCCCACTACCGCGATCGTTCGGCCGGAGGCCACGTCGAAGTCGATGTCCCGAACGACATTTCCATCCTCGTAGCCGTACGAGACCTTGCGTACGTCAACCTCGGCGGGACGTCCGTGTCCGTCGAGATCCGCCTTGCCGTAGGTGAGCTCGTCGGTTGCTTCGAGGACGTTCCTGACTCGGTCCCACCCAACAACGGCTCGAGGCATGTCGCCAAGAATCCATCCCACCGCCCGGATGGGGAAGGCGAGCTGTGTGAAGAGGTACGAGAAGGTCACGAGCTCACCGATCGCGAGGGCGCCCGACTGAACGCGGTAAGTCCCTGCCACCAGAATCGCTATCACCGCGAGATTCGGCAGTGCCTCGAGCAACGGGTCGAAGATCGCGCGCACCGATCCCAGGCCGATGAGCTCGTCGCGGAGTTCCTGCGACTTCGCATCGAAGCGTTCGGTTTCCTCTGCTTCGAGACCGAGCGTCTTCACGACCAGTGCGCCGTCGAAGCTCTCGTGTGCGACGCCGGAGACCTGGGCCCTCATCTCCTGAGAGCGCGTCGCGAGCTCGTTCGCGCGCATGTTGTAGAAGTGGCTCAGGGCCGCGATCGTGGGGATGAGCAATGCCCCGATCAACGTAAGAACCAGGTCGGTCGTCACGAGCATCACGAACGTGATCAGGATCATGAACAGCACTCCACAGGCAAGCGGAAGCGGCGCGATCAACCAGAACATCGCTTCGACATCTGAGTTCGCATTGGAAAGTAGGGAGCCCGTCGAGTGCTTCCGGTGCCACTCCATGGACAGTCGCTGGTACTGCTCCGTCACGCGCCGCCGAAAGTCAGCTTGAAGCTTGTATTGCATCAGGAATGCACCGGCGCGCCGCCCCACGATGCCGATGGCCTTCAGCAGCGCAACGCCCATGATGGCGCCGACAGCTGCAACCAGACGCGGCCGTCGAGATCGACCCGCGCTGAATCGAGGGCACGATGACCTCGTCGGTCACGCGGCCGAGGACAATCGCCTCGGCCACCGTCATGCCCGCGTAGAGCGCGGAGCCGGCAAGCCCGACCGAGAAAGCCCTCGGTTGCAGCCGAATGGACATTCTGAGGATGCCGAGCCCGCGCCGAATGATGTGGCGGTTTTCTGTGGGCATCAGCACTCGATGGTACGCGAGCCGTACGGCATGAAAAACCGTTTGACTCGGTACGGCAAGATTTTGAGCGTGTGCGCTTGTGCCTAGGCCTTCGCCCTTGCCTCCGACTTGGCTTTCAGGTTCGCCTCCGCCTCGGCCACGGCCTCCTGCCGCGCGACGAGCAGGGCCTGCTCGTCAACCCACCGAGCGTTGGCGTGCGGATCGAACGGATCGATGCGATCACGCTGTTTGCGTGCCAGCCGGTCCATGACCTTCAGCGCATCCGGCTCTTCCTGCGGATCGCGCAGCTCGATCACCTTGGCCTCGATCGCTCGCTTGAGGAAGTCCTCGCCTTTGTCTGAGCGGACGAGGATCATGGTCCATCCCTCCATGCCGAGCCCTCCGCACGACAGGTCGGCGTGCTCGGCCGCGAAGTCCGGGCAGTGGTGGCACCACTCGTTGGCGTAGGGTCGAGCGTCCTTCAGCGGAATGATGACGTCCTCACCATTGCGAAGGGTCACGATGACCTTGCCCTTCACGTTCACCTTCACGACCTCGTCGAGATCGATCCCGAGCTCCTGCTGGACCTTCCCGACCATGAACGCGTCGTAGTCGAAGGTCTCACAGCACATCAACCCGATGACCAGCTTCACCGCCCTTGTCGGTCGTTTGATCTTCTCGGCCGTGAGCTGGCGTACGGCAGTCGACTCGCACGAGACGCCCACCAACGCGACGTTCTTGCACTTGGCCTGAGCGGCCAGTGTCAGTCCCAGGGGCGTGGCGCAGTACGTGTAGCGCGACCCGGCGGTTTCGATCAGCTCCTGTGAGGTCCGCACGAGCTTCGGCTCGTCGAGCCACGGAACCGTATCGGACGGCGCGGCGACAACGGCTCCGTCGAGCTCTTCAGTGTCCAGCGCCCATGCCAGCAGGGCGGTCACCGCTCCCCCGTCCTGACCCCGTCCGAGAATGCGCTCGTCCGTGGCCCGAGCCAGGGTCATGTAGCGATGAGTTCCCTCGGGCTGGTCCTGGGAACGCCGCTGGCCCGCCACAGACTCCTCGATGATGTCGAGGGCCGGCCCCAGCCGCAGGCACGCCATGGCACAGAGCGAGCAGCCGTCCTCGCCGTGCACGCAGTTGTCGAACGGCGAGTTGAAGTCCATCTGGACCGGATCGAAGTCACGCAGCTCGAGGACCTTGTGGGGGCAAGCGACGATGCACGCAGAGCAGCCGCAGCAGATCTCCGTCGCAACGATCTCGGAGTAGAGGTGCTTCCAGTGCTTGCGCTCGCTGATCGCCATGTTCCCTTCAGCTCTCTTTGTGACGAGCCACGATAGCTTGCCCCGCCTGACTCCAGCGGCACCGGTTCCTTGCCTGCGCTCGTAAGGTGGGTCGATGGACGCCGGGTTGCTTCCGGTCAAGCGACTTGACCGGGCCAAGGGGCGCCTCTCTGGGTGGCTCGACCCAGACGAGCGCGAGGCTCTTGCGCGGGCTCTGATTCGACGACGCGCTCGACCTCTGTTCCTCGACCCCGTGGTTGCACTGGTGGGTTGTCAGCGACGGCGAGGATGTCCGAAAGGCCGCCGCGACCAGAGGATTCGAGACGATCGAGGACGAGGGCACCGGGCTCAACGACGCGCTCAAACTGGCGATCGCCGACATCGTGGGCAAGGGAGCGGAGTCGGTCACGGTCGTTCCGAGCGACGTCCCGCTCGCCTACGAGGAAGACATCCGGGATCTGGTCGACACCGGAGCGACGAGCGACATCGTGGTCGTTCCTTCGGATGACGATGGAGGGACGAACGGTCTCTTTCTCTCCCCGCCCGACCTCCTCGAGCCGAGATTCGGCTCGGCCAGCTTGAAGGCCCATGTCGACGCGGCCGCCGACCGCCAGCTCCGCTGCTCGATCCTGGCCCTCCCGCGTCTCGCGCTCGACATCGACACCATCAAAGACGTGGACGCGTTTCTCGAGCGTCCCGCATACGGAACCTCGCGGACACGCGACCTCTTGACCAAGCTGCGTCCGGCAGGAACCTAGCTCAGAGCTGCTTGGCCTGGCTTTGTTCGTCCGCGAGCTTCTCGGCGCGGTCCACTGCCGTCGACTCGGCTCGTCCTACCAACTCGTCCAGCCGAGCCGGGGTTGGTATCCGCACGGTTTCCGGCCCGCCCTGGAGCAGCAGCGCGCCAAGCAACGCGCCCGCCCCGAGAAGCCCAAGGACGACGACCTGGGTTGCAGAAGGAGGTGCAGGAGCGCCGACCTCCTTGCCACGGAGGCCCTCGTCGTAGCCGGCAGATTTGCCCCACGAGTAGCCCGCCCACATCAGGAGGCCCGCCGCCAGCAGCACGAGCATTATTTGAGTGAATCGAATCGTTCGACGTTGACGCCGAAGGCCGAGAGGTCCTCGATAGGAGCCGCCGGCCATCTGTCTCTTCATGGGCCCGAGACTAAACCGGGCAGTTCCCGACAATGCACAGAGCCCCGCCCAAAGGCGGGGCTCCCGCGAAGGTGGTGTGCCCTCTTACTTCTTGCCGGACACGTAGGTCTTGAAGCTGGCGCCCGCCTTGAAGGCAGGAACCTTGGTGGCCTTGATCTTGATCGGCTCACCCGTCTGAGGGTTACGTGCGGTGCGCGCAGCGCGGGCTCGGCGCTCGAAAGTGCCGAAGCCTGGAAGCGTGACCTTCTCGCCCTTCTTGACGGTCTTCTGGACCTGGGTCACCAACTCGTCGAGAACATCGCCTACGACGCGCTTGCTCTCACCGGTGTTCTTGGCGACGACGTCCACCAGGTCACCTTTGTTCATACAGTTCCTCCTCGTTGATACGGGTTCGGGTCGGGCCAACCCTAAGCGCGCCCGAAGGGGGCCGAACGGCAATTTGGCCAGAAAACCCTTGATTTACAAGGGTTCTGGGCCGTTTCGGGAACGCCGCGATGTTAGGGCGGAAGGTCCCCGGCTATTGCCGATGTGTTCCTTTCGACCGACCGGCACCTCGGACATTCCGACGAGCCCGAGGAAGAGGGTTTCGGAACTTCCCCTTAGGACGACACTGACGTCCTCCTCCACCTCGAACGACACCCGGGCATCGATCCGTCTGAGCGCCAGATCGGTTCGGGCAGTCCTCGGTGCTTATCGCTTTAGTGCCACTCACTCTCTGACCTAGAATCGAGCCAATGGACAAGGCGGCCAAGGCAGTCGCGCTAGAGCGATTCGAACGTCATACCGCCGTTCCCATGCTCATCCTCTCTTTGGCGATAATCCCTTTGTTGTTGATCCCTCTGCTTGTTGACCTCTCATCAGGCACCGAATCAACATTCATCGCGATTGATTGGTTCATTTGGGCCGTGTTTTTCATCGAGTATGGAATTCGCCTCTACCTCGCGCCGCGCAAGGGCAAGTTCATCGCATCTAACAAGATTGACCTTGTCGTTATCGTCCTGCCGTTCCTGCGCCCGTTGCGAGTGTTTCAATCGGCGTGCGCGGCGCGCGTTCTACGTGCGGCGAGAGGCGTCGCGGTGCTTCTGCGCGCGATCGACGCGGCACGCGACGTTCTCACCCGCCACAAGTTGCACTACGTCTTGATGATCACCCTCGTTTGCGTTGTGACGGGCGCGCTCATGGTGGAATCGTTTGAGCGAGGCGCGCCTGACTCCAACATCGAATCGATGCCGGATGCGATTTGGTGGGCTACAACCACGGTAACAACAGTTGGTTACGGCGACCGCTTTCCCGTAACCGCGGGTCGGGCGCGCGGTCGCTGGGTTTCTCATGGTCCTGGGCATCGCGCTATTCGGATTGCTCGCCGGTTCTCTCGCCTCGTTCTTTGTCGAACGCAAAGAAGAAGCAACGATTGATCCGCAGTTGAAGGAAATCAATGACCGCCTCGAACACATAGAGGCGATGCTAGGGAGACAAGAGGAGCACACATCAGCAGACCGCGAGCACACCTAGCGCAAGCCATTTCGGTTGCGCTGATGTCAAAGTGTTCCCGCTGGCGGGGTGTTCACTCACTTGGTCTTGTGACTCGACTCAAAACCAACCCGCCTGAAGAGTGGCTGGCTCGCCGTTTGGCCTAGCACGAGGGTGCGTGCTGGGAGCACAGCGGGCAACTCACTCCTTGTGCAGCAGTCTCTCAACTCTCTGCCGGACGTCCTCATAGCTAGAGTCCTCGGCGAAAAGACGCTCGAAGTCCTTCCGAGCCTGAGGCTTCTTTCCCATGGCCTCGTAGGTAATGCCACGTTCGTAGCGAACAGCCTTCAGGATGTCCGGATGCCGCTTTTTGGACTTGAGTGCCTCCTTGAGCAACTCTAAGGCTCCCTCGTTGAGTCCGCGTTCGCGTAGTCCGCCGCGCTTTGTATCGCAGTACTTCGGCGGAGAGATCATCCTTGTTCTCGATCTTGGTGGGCATCGTCGCAAGTTCTTCCCACATCTCTGCCTCGTGATACAGCTCGGCCAGGGACAGACAAAGAGGCGGGCTCTCCGGAACGAGGTCCACAAGATTCTCAACCATCCCGATCGCCTTCTCAGAGTTGCCCGAGTTTTGGTAACACTCGGCAAGAATGAGCGCCGCGCCGAGGGAATCGAAGGGTGCATCCACCATTACAGAGGGTGTTATGAGAAGCGACGTTTGGAAGGCGCCCGGCGGCACGTACTTGATCATCAAGGCATCCGGAAGCGGACCATCCGCTTGCACCACGCCCTCGAACCACGTGATCGCGTTCTCCCCGTCCCCGGAGTGGTTGGAGCAGACGCCGGCAAATAGCCACGCTGAAACTGCGGTTCTATCGAGAGTTGCCGCCTCACGGAAGAAACCTAGGGCGCCGGAGAAATCTTGTCGGAGGAAAGCATTTAGCCCCTTGACGTAGGACTTCTCTGACTTCGGGGCGAGGAGAGGAGTCTTGTGTTGCGGCGGGGCGATGGCGACCGGTTCAGCCTGGGCAACCGATCGCTGCGGCCTTCGAGTCTGACCCTTCTTTAGCGAGCCGTAGGTGTCGTAGCGAAGCCCAGAACCGGGTATCCCAACTGATTTGCGAGTCCGTCCAGACGAGTGCACGGAGTAGCGGAGCCCGGGAGCCCCGGCACTAACACCGAGACCGGACTTCGAAACCCCTAGTCGCAAACCCTTGCCCACGGAAACGCTCTTATAGAACCTGAACCCCACCCCTCTCCTTCCAGGGCCGCCCCAACGAAAATCCAGACTACAGCGACTCAACCTTGGCGCCCTGCTTGCAAGCACAAGCAACAAACATGTCAGAACACCGTTCAAGTCGGAATCGTATGGAACAGAGCGTGCCTCGCCCTCACTTTCACCCAGGCGCCGCGTTGGCTTGGCCTGCCGTTAAGGGAGAGGAAACGCTGTTCCCGTCCTGCCTGCGGCAAACAGCACTAAATGCACACAAACAAATGAAACGACAACCCAGTCGTTTAGTATGGAGGCCCATGTCGGATTCGCAAAGGGTACCCGAGGAAGGGCGAACGCCCGGGATCGAGCCTCGCTTCTTCACGCTTGAGGACGTCGCCATCTATCTTAACGTCAGCGTTCCGCAGGTCTACTCGCTGGTGCGCTCAAGGGAACTGCCGCCGTCAAGATCGGCGGGCGAGGAGTGTGGCGCGTCGATCGCGAGCAACTGGACGCCTATATCAAGAGACTTCACGATACGAATGTGTGGGCTAGAAATCACCCGCTAAACCCCCGCGGATGACTCGAATGCACTGGATTCCCGTGTAGTGCAACCACCGGCTCGCTCCTTGGGGACAAGTTTGGAGATCTCTCCGTCGTACTCGCGTCGGAGACCGGCTAGTCGCCCCACCCACCGCCACCGGGAGTAAATACGGAGATCACGTCTCCCGCTGAGGCCTCGAAATCCACCTTGGCATCCACGGTTTCATTGTTCAGCTTGTTGCCGCCTAGCGCACCGTCCTTCCCTCCGTGAGCTCCCTTCGGCGGGTGCTTTCGTCGGTCAGTCAACAGTGAAACGCTCGCATCCTCGAGCACGCGCACGGATCGCTCGATGCCATCGCCCCCGCGATGCCGCCCGGCTCCACCCGAACCGAGCGCGAGCTGCTGTCGTTCGACGCGGAGCGGGTATTCGAGCTCGAGCGCCTCGACCGGCGTATTCAGCGTGTTGCTCATTCCGACATGGACACCGGACGGACCATCTCCGGTCGAGCTCGCGCCTTGTCCCCCGCCGATGGTCTCGTAGTAGGTCCAGCCGCCACCGCCGATAACCAAGTTGTTCATCGTGCCCTGTCCCTGCGCGGGCAGATCGACGGCTTGCCCTAGAGCGAGAAGCACCGTGTCGGCGATGCGCTGGCTGGTCTCGACGTTGCCGGCGACCACGGCCGAGGGCGACGACGCGTTCACGAGACTGCCCTCACGCGCCACGATCTCGACCGGGTGCAACACTCCTGCGTTGGCCGGGACGTCATCTTCGAGTAGCACACGTAGTGCGAAGTAGCAGGCGGAACGAGTCACCGACAAGGGACAGTTGACGTTGCCAGCGACCGCGTCGGCCGTGCCGTCGAAGTCGATGGTGAGATCGTCTCCTTCGATCGTCAGGCGCACGGCAATGGGGATGTCCTCGTCCGTGGTTCCATCGCCCTCCATGACATCGGACGCTTCGTAGACTCCGTCCGGTAGCTCCGCAATGCACGCACGTGTCCGGCGTTCGGTGTAGGCGATGACCTCGTCGAATGCGTCGGTGATGACCTTTAGACCGCGCCTCCCGACGAGTTCGGACAAGCGTCGTTCGCCGAGTTCATTCGCCGCAAGCTGCGCTCGCAGGTCTCCTCGACGGACTCCTGGAGTACGCACGTTCGCCAGCAAGAGCCTCATCACGTCGTCCACTAGCTCGCCGTCCTGTATCAGACGAAGGGGAGGAAGCACGAGCCCCTCCTGGTAGATCTCGGTGGAGTTGCTCGGCATAGAACCCGCTCGCATGCCCCCAACGTCAGAGTGGTGAGCGCGCGCGATCGCGTAGCCGATGATGTCGCCCTCGTGGACACACGGGGTGACGATTGTAATGTCCGGCAGGTGGGTTCCGCCGGTGTACGGGTCGTTGAGGATGAAGGCATCCCCAGGCTTCGGATCGCGTTCCATGACCGCGGCCACCGCCTCGGGCATCGCGCCGAGGTGCACCGGGATGTGCTCTGCCTGGGCAACCATGCGTCCGCGCGCGTCGAACAATGCGGTGGAGCAATCCCTTCGTTCTTTGATGTTCGACGAGTAGGCACTGCGGATGAGAGCGGCCCCCATCTCCTCGGCGACACCCGACAGCGCTGCGGACAGCACTGAGAGCGTGACGGGATCGAGCTGACCGCTCATCGGCGGTTCACCACCAGAGTGCCTGCGTCGTCGACCGTCCCCGACCAGCCCGGCCGGACGACCGCCGTCGCCTCGGCGAATTCGATGATGCAGGGACCCTCGACTTTCGTGCCCCCACTCATAGAGGTGCGCTGAAGCACCGGCGTCTCGATCCAATCGCCATCGAAGTTCGCCTCGCGCCTCTGGCCGGATCCGTCCTTGCTCGATGACTGGTCGCTCAAGTCGGGCAGCTCGATCGGTTTCGTGGCTGTGAGTCGTACGCTCACGGTTTCCACGGGCTCGTCGTTCATGCGATAGCCGAAGCGTCGTTCGTGTGCGTCGTGAAAAGCGTCGGTCATGGCGCTGAGGTTCTCCGCCGGGACAGTTAGCTCGAATGACTGACCGACGTAACGCAAGTCAGCCGTTCGCTCGAAGGTTGAGTCCCGCCCGAGCTCGTCTTCGGCCCGACCACGCATCGACTCGAATGCCTCTCCGAATCTCGCTGGATCGAGCTCGTCCGTCGACACGAGCAATGGATGGACGTAGTCGGCTCGCATCTCGGACAGGGCGAGTCCCAAGGCGCTCAAGACACCTCCCGCCTGCGGAATGAGGACTGTCGACATGTCGAGCTCCTCGGCCAGAGCGCAGGCATGCAGCGGTCCCGCGCCCCCGAAGGCGACCAGTGCAAACCCCCGGGGGTCGAGTCCTCGCTCGACGCTAACGACACGAAGGGCCCGAACCATTTCGGCGTTCGCGACGCGCACGATTCCAAGCGCGGTCTCAACCGCATCAAGGCCGAGGCGATTGGTGATCGATTCGAGCGCCTTGAGTGCGTGCTCCTTTTCGAGTGTGATCTCACCGCCGAGATTCGCTCCGTCGGCGAGATAGCCGAGCACGAGATTCGCATCGCTCACAGTCGGTTCTGTTCCGCCCTTGCCGTAGCAGGCGGGGCCGGGATCCGCTCCGGCAGATTGGGGGCCTGCGCGAAGTGCCCCACCGTCGTCGATCCATGCGATGGATCCACCACCCGCGCCTACTGTGTGCACGTCAACCATCGGGAGCTTGATAGGCACACCGCCGATCGCCCCCTCCGTGGTTCGTTCGGCTCGGCTCTCGGTGATCGGAGCGACATCCGTGCTGGTGCCGCCCATGTCAAAGGTGAGGACGTCGGCGAATCCGCTGAGTCCGGCGACATGAGACGCACCAACCACCCCCGCAGCAGGTCCCGAGAGAACGCACGCAGCCGCACTCGAGGTCGCGCGTTCGAGGTCCATCACTCCCCCGGATGACTGCATGACCACCGGAAGTGGAACGCCGGCGCCATCACATCGCTGCGCCAGACTCTCGAGATAAGAGGCGAGCCGAGGTGCGAGATACGCATCGGCCAACGTCGTCGAGAAACGTTCGAACTCGCGGAATTCGGCCAGCACCTCATGCGATACCGAGACGTGCAAATGGGGAAAGCGACTGCGCACCGCGGTCGCTATCGCTTGCTCGTGGTCGGGGTGAAGGTAGCCGAACAGCAAGCACACGGCCACGGCGTCCGCTTCGGCGTGCTCGAGCTGGTTCAGGGCCTGATCCAGGCTGTCCTCATCGAGCGGTTCGATGACCCCATCGGGTCCGCAGCGCTCAACGACGGTGAACCGGAGTTCGCGCGCGACTAGCGGTGGTGGCCGGCTAGCGGTCAGATCGTAGAGCGAAGCCCGATTCTGGCGACCTATCTCGACGACGTCGCGGAAGCCCTCGGTGGTGATCAGAGCCGTGCGCGCGCCCTTTCGCTCGAGCAGAGCGTTGGTCGCGACGGTCGTGCCGTGCGCGAAGGCCTCGATGTCGGACGCATCGACGTCCAGCTTCTCGATGCCGGCCAGCACTCCCTCGGATTGCTCCGGGCTGCTCGGCACCTTTGCAGTGACGACGCGGCCTTCGACCACCCCGACGACGTCGGTGAACGTGCCTCCCGACGTCCACTCCTAAGCGCATCTGACTCCCCGGGAATTCGTGCTCTTTGGCTCCTGCAGGTTAGTCGCTTGTAGTGAAACGTCAGCGAAGCCCGTCCTCTAGGCTGCCGCGGTGTCCGAGACCAGTTTGCCGAGTCGAAAACAAAGCCTGCGTGGAGTGGACTTCGACGACAACGTCGTCGTTCTGTCCTTCAGCATTTCGCGCAAGCTCTATAAATGCCCCGGCTGCTACGAATACATCTCCATTGGGTCCGAGCATGTCCTCGTTCGCTACTTCGAACCCGACGGAAACGCGTTCTACCAACACTGGCACCGCGACTGCACGAGAACGATCGTGCGCGAATTGAGGGGAACCGAAGCCGTAGGCCCGGACTTCCAACGCCCGCCACGGCGCCGCCACCGCGCTCGAGATAAGTCTCCAAAAAACGCCCCCAAAAGGGGGCCGTTAACCTTGAGCTCTAAACAGTGTGCCTGCCGAAGAGATCAGTGCGCTTCAACGTAAGAAGCAATTGCTCCTTAGAAAGGAGGTGATCCAGCCGCACCTTCCGGTACGGCTACCTTGTTTCCCCATGTCGCCATGAGGCACGGACTATATCTTCATCCTGGTCCCATCAAAGGGTGGCGATGTTCACTCTCTTGACGAGTCTCTCGAACATCGTTTCCAAGCTCGGCGTGTAGTCTCTGAGGGGTCAATCGCCCGACTGAGAGTCGGTACGACGACTTCCCTGCTGATTGTCCGCGTCACCCGGTGCATTTTCACTGACTGCTTTCGCAGACGAGTAGCACGGGATACTTGCGGGGTTTCCAGCAAATAGCCAAGTTTTTCCCGCCGTTACCGGCGAGGGTCGCAACTTGCTTACGACTTCACCCCAATCGCAGATCCCACCTTCGACGGCTCCCTCCCAAAGGTTGGGCCACCGGCTTCGGGTGTTACCTACTTTCGTGGTGTGACGGGCGGTGTGTACAAGGCCCGGGAACGTATTCACCGCAGCGTTGCTGATCTGCGATTACTAGCGACTCCGACTTCATGGGGTCGAGTTGCAGACCCCAATCCGAACCAGGCACGCTTTTTTGGGATTCGCTCCCCCTTGCGGGATCGCTGCCCTTTGTAGCGCGCAATGTAGCATGTGTGCAGCCCTAGACATAAGGGCCATGCGGACTTGACGTCATCCCCACCTTCCTCCGAGTTGTCCCCGGCAGTCCCCTTAGAGTCCCCGGCATTACCCGCTGGCAACTAAGAGCAGGGGTTGCGCTCGTTGCGGCACTTAAGCCAACACCTCACGGCACGAGCTGACGACAGCCATGCAGCACCTGTGCTAGCCCTATAACGACACGGGCTTTCACCCGCTTTAACTAGCATGTCAAGCCTAGGTAAGGTTCTTCGCGTTGCATCGAATTAAGCCACATGCTCCGCCGCTTGTGCGGGCCCCCGTCAATTCCTTTGAGTTTTAGCCTTGCGGCCGTACTCCCCAGGCGGGGTGCTTAATGCGTTAGCTTCGGCACGGAACGGGTTGAAGACCGCCCCACACCTAGCACCCAACGTTTACGGCTGGGACTACCAGGGTATCTAATCCTGTTTGCTCCCCCAGCTTTCGCACCTCAGCGTCAGAACAGGCCCAGAGAACCGCCTTCGCCACCGGTGTTCCTCCTGATATCTGCGCATTTCACCGCTACACCAGGAATTCCATTCTCCCCTACCTGCCTCTAGCCGACCCGTATCGAATGGCCTCTCAGGGTTGAGCCCTGAGCTTTCACATCCGACGTGGTCGGCCGCCTACGCGCGCTTTACGCCCAATAAATCCGGATAACGCTTGCCCCCTACGTATTACCGCGGCTGCTGGCACGTAGTTAGCCGGGGCTTCTTCTGCAGGTACCGTCACCGTGAGGCTTCGTCCCTGCTGAAAGAGGTTTACAACCCGAAAGCCGTCATCCCTCACGCGGCGTCGCTGCGTCAGGCTTTCGCCCATTGCGCAAGATTCCCTACTGCTGCCTCCCGTAGGAGTCTGGGCCGTGTCTCAGTCCCAGTGTGGCTGGCCACGCTCTCACGCCAGCTACCCGTCACTGCCTTGGTAGGCCGTTACCCCACCAACAAGCTGATAGGCCGCGGGCTGATCCCGAACCGAAATTCTTTGCCCTGCTGAACATGCGAACTGCAGGGGTCATCCGGCATTAGCAACGGTTTCCCGTTGTTATTCCAGAGTTCGGGGCACATTACCCACGTGTTACTCACCCGTTCGCCGCTTTCAGCCGAAGTGGTTACCCACTTCGGTTTCGTCGCTCGACTTGCATGTATTAGGCGCGCCGCCAGCGTTCATCCTGAGCCAGGATCAAACTCTCCGTAGAGATTTGAATCCATTTCGAGGTGAACGCTTCGACATGTCGCGTTATGAAGATTGCAAGATGCTCGAGAGCATCCTGCGTCGAAGACGTCATATCTCGGATTTACTATTGAGTACGCAGTGCCTTACCGGCACTTTGTAGTTTGTCAAAGGCTTCGTGAACCATGGGCTTGTGACCCAGGCCACTCCGTCTCTTTGACGAGGTCGCACTGATCTCCGATCCACCTCCACGAATGGAGGCTTCTCGGCAGGCACACTGTTTAGTTCTCAAGGAGCGATTGAAACTGGCTTCGGACAAACAAAAACGCCGGTGCAGGCACCGACGCCGTCACAACTTCCTAGAGCTTCTCAACTCGAAGGAGCTATAGGCGACTCCGGTCTCGGTTGCACCCCCGGATGGGGCGCTGCCAATGTACCTGCAAGCGTTTACTGCAGCCCTGAAGGCCGTCCACGAACATATCAGCGTTGCAGGCTTGAGGTCAAACACTGACGATTCCGCCAGAGGGAGGATATCCCCTGCTCACAGGCCTTTCGACTAGCCGCGGAGCCTCACGAATCGACGCTTGCCGACCTGGAGGACCCCTCCCTTGAGATCCGCGAGGTCCACGGTCTCGCTCGAGACTGCCTCGCCATTGACCTTCACTCCTCCTTGGGCGATCAGCCGGCGTGCCTCGGACCCCGATTTCGCCAAACCCAGCTCGGCCAGCACCCGGGGCAGATAGACGTCGGGTCCATCGATCGCATCGCCTGGGATGTCGGCGTCGGGAATGTCCTCGGGGGCCTCCTTGCGGCGGAACTGGCGATCGAACGCCTCCTCGGCGCGAGCCGCTGCCTCCTCGCCGTGGTAAAGCCCGACGATCGACCGCGCCACTGCCCTCTTAGCGTGGTTGGCCTCCACGCCACCGGCCTTGCTCGCGGTCTCCATCTCGGTCACCTGATTCGGGGACATCGTCGTTGCGAGCGCCGCGTAGCGCCCGATGAGAGTGTCGGGGATGCTCATCAGCTTGCCGAACATCTCCTCCGGCGTCTCCCTGATGCTGACGTAGTTGTCCAGGCTTTGGGACATCTTCTGAACGCCGTCCAGTCCCTCGAGCAGGGGCATCGTCAGTGCGATCTGAGGGCGCTGGCCGTAGGCGGCCTGAAGATCCCTGCCGACCAGGAGGTTGAAGAGCTGGTCCGTTCCACCCAGCTCGACGTCGGCCTCCACTGCCACCGAGTCATATCCCTGCAGCAGCGGGTACATGAACTCGATCATCGAGATCGGGTGCTGCTCTTTGAAACGCTTGGCGAAGTCGTTGCGCTCGAGCATCTGGGCCAGTGTGTAGTTGGCGGTGAGGCGCAGGACGTCGCCGAGATCCATCGGCTCGAGCCACTCAGAGTTGTAGCGGACCTCGAGGTTGTCCTGGCTGAGGATGTCGAGCAGCATTGCCACGCACGCCTCGGCGTTCGCCGCCACCTCTTCCTTACTGAGCTGTGTGCTGGTGGACGACTTACCCGGAGGGGTCACCGATGCGGGCAGTGAAGTCGCCCATTATCAAAACCGCAATGTGACCCGCGTCCTGCCACTGTCGGAGCTTTCGCAACGGCACCGCCCACCCGAGGGTGATGTCCTTGGCGGTCGGATCGAGCCCCAGCTTCACTCTCAGCGGGCGATCCTCCTCGAGGCGCCGCTCGAGCTCCTCGGCGACAACAACGTGCTCCGCGTTGCGAACCAGGTCGTGGAACTGATGACTTGCGGCGTTCGTCTCATTCATATGGCCGAGATGCTACCCGCCCCTACTAGGCCCTTTTCTACGGCAGAACAGCCGCTTGTACGCGTCGACCCAGGACTAGACTGATAGCCCGATGAAGTGGATATCCAAACGGAAGTCAATGCTTGCCCTCGCGGCCTTCGGGCTGCTGGCTGCGTCGTGCGCGGATTGGATCGGCGATCTCCCCGAGTTGACCAAGAAGGATCTCAAGTTCAATCCGCCCGAGTCGTCCAAGCTCTTCTCTGACGACGGGACCTTGATCAAGAGCTTCCATGGCGAGCAGAACCGAACGGTCGTCAACCTCAGTGCAATTCCCGAACACGTTCAGAATGCTGTCATCGCGATCGAGGACCAGCGCTTCTACGAGCATGAGGGCGTCGACCTCAAAGCGATAGTCCGGGCAACGCTCGCCAATATCGGCTCGGGTGAGATCCAAGAGGGTGGCTCGACGATCACCCAGCAATACGTAAAGCAGATGATCATCGCCCCCGGCGAGATAGCCGAGAAGTCCTACGAGCGAAAGATTCAAGAAGCGGCTCTCTCTCGCCAGATCGAAAAGGAGCTCAGCAAGAAGGAGATCCTCGAGCGCTACCTCAACACGATCTACCTCGGGCAAGGGTCCTACGGCTTTCAGGCCGCAGCCAAGGTGTACTTCGATGTCGGAGTCAAAGCGCTCACCGTCAACCAGGGCGCGACGATCGCCGGAATCATCCAGCGGCCAGGTGCCTACGATCCGTTCAGTCATCCGAAAGCAGCCAAGAAACGACGCAACCTCGTGCTCGGCCGGATGGAGACTCTCGGATACATCTCCGCCCAGAAAGCCGCCAACCTCAGGAAGAAGCCACTCGGCCTTCAGGAGATCACCCAGAAAGAGAGGGATCGATACGAGGCGCGCCTATTTCGTCGACTACGTGCAGAAGATGCTGACGTATCATCCCCGCTTCAAAATGCTCGGAAAGACGGCTGCCCAAAGGACGAAAGCGCTTTTCCAAGGCGGGCTTCGCATCTCAACGACAGTCGATCTCGACATGCAGACAGCTGCCGACAACGCTGTCAACTCGATCCTCTACGATCCAAACGACCCCCACGCGTCGCTTGTCGCGGTCGATCCCTCCAACGGACACGTGAAGGCGATGGTGGGTGGCCGCGACTATTTCGCTGCGAAGAAGGACGCGAACGGTCGCTTCGCCAAGCTGAACCTCGCCATCCTGGGCGAGCCCGGATTAGGGCCGAAAAAGAGCGGAGGGACAAGCTCGGGCGAGGGTCGGCAGGCCGGCTCGGCCTTCAAGGCGTTCACGCTAGCCGCCGCAATCGACAAGGGAGTTCCGCTTACGAAGACCTTCAAGGGCGGCTCCTGCCGGATCTTCCCCGAAATCAGCGAATGGGCCGACTCCCCCGGACTGTGTAACTACGAGGGCAGTGCCTACGGCAACGTCTCGCTGCTCCAGGCAACGATCAACTCGATCAACATCGTCTTCGTTCAATTGGGCTTGGACATCGGAATCAACGCCACGACGGACATGGCTCGCGAGATGGGAATTCGCACTGAGTTACTCGGAGTCCCCTCGGCCCCCATCGGAGCCAACCCCGTCAATGCGCTCGGCATGGCATCCGGCTACGCGACGCTGGCCGGCGAATGGTGTCTACCACTCGCCGGTTGCGGTCACGAGGATCTACGACTCACGCAAGGAGAAGGTGCTCTACTCCGCTCCCAGGACGAAGGGTGAAGAGGTCCTGAGCCCCTCCTCCGCCTACATCGCCACGAGCGCGCTCGAGGGAGTCATCTCCGGCGGCACCGGCACCGCCGCCGCCATCGGACGTCCCGCGGCCGGTAAAACCGGCACGGGCCAGGAGTACCGCGACGCGTGGTTTGCCGGCTACACCCCGGACCTGTCCGCTGCTGTATGGGTGGGATACCCCGAGGCCGAGATTCCGATGACCACTACCCGAATCGGCTCGGTAACTGGTGGCTCTTGGCCCGCTCAGATCTGGCAGTCGTTCATGTCGACCGCTCTCGCCGGCACGCCTCCAACCGATTTCACAGCACCGACTGGGCTCACCTACGTAACCATCGACACGCGCTCGGGGTGTGTCGCGGCCAGCGGGACGCCGTCCGAGTATCAGGCCTCGACTCCGTTCACGCCGGGAACCGAACCGACCAACGTCTGCGTCATTCCCGACCCGCCCGACAAGAAAAAGAAGAAGGACAATGGCGAGGGAGGTTCCCCGGACAAGCCGGGCCAGGACGACGGCGAGGGCAACGGGAACGGCAATGGGAACGGGAACGGCAACGGCGGGGACGACGACTAGTTAGCTGCGGCGCGAGGCGTACCGGTTGCCGGGGACGACGAAGCGCCAGGGAATCTCCTGGCCCTTGCCGGCACCGAGCCCCACCCGCACAGTCTGAGCTATCTCGCCCGCCCTGTATGCGTCGCTTCTCGCGTCGGTGGCGATGAAGAACGTCCCGCCTCTGAGCAGTGTTGCTCCGTTGTGCTGCTTGCCTATGCCCATCGCCTGGGTGAGCCGCGCCGGGCCCGATGCAAGGTCCGAGTCCCGCGTTATCGCTGGCCTGCGCGTGCGCATGAGCTCTTCACCCTCGACGGGCTCCCCTGCCCTCAACAACACGGCCTCGCACTCACCACTCCGGGCACACACGACGTTCACGCACCAGTGCATCCCGTAGGTGAAATAGACGTACAGGCGTCCGGGGGGGCCGTACATCACCTCCGTACGTTGCGTGACGCCACGGTATCCGTGAGACCCCGGGTCGAGCACGCCTCTGTAGGCCTCGTCCTCGACGATCCGGACCCCTGTGCGCCCCTCGATGTCGTCGTGAACGAAGATGCAGCCAATTAGGTCGCGCGCCACGCTCACCGCGTCGCGGCGGTAGAACGCGAGTGGCAGACGCTTCATTCTTGGGCTAGCAGCCAGACGAGCAGTGCCTTCTGTGTGTGGAGCCGGTTCTCGGCCTGGTCCCACACGATGGATCTCTCGCTGCCCATGACTCCTGCGGAGATCTCCTTGCCGCGGTGCGCGGGCAGACAATGCATCACCTTGACTTCGGGAGACGCCATCGAGACGACGTCTTCATCGATCCGATAGCCCTCGAAGACGTCGGCGCGTGCATCGGACTCGTCCTCCTGCCCCATTGACGCCCACACGTCGGTGTACAGGACGTCGGCACCCTCGGCCGCCTCCGCGACGAGGTCGGTGACGATCACCTTTCCCTCCGTGTAGGCCGCGATCTCACGCGCCCGTTCGACGATCTCGCCGTCGGGCTCGTATCCCGGAGGGTTGGCTACCCGGACATCCATCCCCATCTTCGCCCCGGCAATCAGCAGCGAGTGGGCGACGTTGTTCCCATCGCCGATGTAGGCAACCGACACTCCGTTTAACTTCTCGGTCACATGCTCCTGAATCGTCAGCAGATCGGCGAGCACCTGGCACGGGTGAGACTGATCGCTCAGGAGGTTGATGACGGGGATGGTGGCACCAGCGGACAGTGCCTCCAATCGCTCCTGGCCAAAGGTCCGCACCGCTATCGCATCGACATAGCGTGATAGCACGCGCCCCGTGTCTTCGATGGTTTCGCCTCGGCCGAGTTGCAGCTCGTCCCCGCGCAACACGACCGAATTGCCTCCCAGCGACGCCACGGCGACCTCCATCGAGACACGCGTTCGAGTCGACGGCTTCTCGAAGATGAGCGCTACGTGCTTCCCACGAAGGGCGTCCGCGTTCTTCTCCGGCTTGGCCTTCTTCATTTTGGCCGCGCCGTTCAGGAGCTCGGTCAGCTCTTCGGACGAGAGGTCGTCAACCGATAGATAGTCTCGTTTGGTCATGCCTCACTGCCTCCGGAACTAGACGCGAATGGTTCCTCCGGTGCGCTCCTGCAGGGCTGGAAGGATACGGTCTCGCACCTCCAGAGCTTCCTCATCGGTCATCGTCTTGTCCTCGGCTCTCATTTCCAGGGCGAAGGCAAGCGACTTCTTGCCGACGGCGACCTGCTCGCCTCGGTAGACATCGAACAGGCGCACCGAGACCACCTCCGGCTCCCCCGCGCGCGCGATGACATCCTGAACCTTCGTTGCTGCAATGGCGTCGTCCACGACAACCGCGATATCGATGTAGGTGCCCGGGTATCGAGACGGTTCGCTGAGCTGCACCCGGTCGGGCAATGCCTCGAAGACCGGCGCGAGAGACAATTCGAATACAAGCGTTCGCTCCGCAACGTCGAAACGCTCGCAGACATCCGGATGCACTTCCCCGAGTGCTCCGAGAGGAGCCGAGCCAAGGCTCACCGTCGCGGCGCGGGTGGGGTGAAATGGCTTACCCCTCGCCGGCACGAACCCCGGACTCTCGAGACCGAGACCGGCGAACGCCGCCTCGAGCACACCTTTGGCCCCGAAGAAGTCCCACGCCTGCGCCGGCCCGGTCCACTCCTGATCGCGCCGCAGGCCGGAAAACACTCCTGCCAAAACAAGGCCCTCCTGAGGCAGCTTGTCGTCGGTGGGTTCGTAGATGCGCGCGATCTCAAACAGTGCGATCCCTTGAGCTCGCTGAGACTGGTTGAGCGCAACCGCTTTCAGCATGCTGGGCAGCAGGGTCGTTCGCATTGCTCGCTCGTCCTCCGCCATCGGATTTGCTATCTCGACCATGTTTCGAGCGGGGTTGGATTCGTCCAGTTCCAGCCTTTCGATGTCCTCGGGTGAGATGAGCGATGGAGTCACCGCCTCGTAGACACCGAGGTCGGCGAGCACCTGCCTAAGTCTCCGCTCGGCTCGTTGATCTCGTTCGAGCCCCCCCGCCTCGCCCTTAGGAAGGGTCGAGGGAAGCTCGTGGAAACCGTGCAGCCGGCCTACCTCCTCGATCAGGTCGACCTCGCGCGTGATGTCCGGTCTGAACGTCGGAACGAGCACGTCGAGTGCACCCGTTGCATCGCTGACGTCCATCTCGATCGACCGAAGCCGCTCGGCCTGTTCGGTGGCCGGAATCGTGATTCCCAAAAGCTTGTCCGTGTTCGTGGGCCGCAACCGGACCTTGCGACGCTCTATTCGTTTGGGATACTCGTCTACAACTGTCGCCGAGACACGACCGCCGGCCAGCTCGTTCATCAGTTGGGCAGCGCGCGGGACGCGACGGGTGCCATGGCAACGTCCATGCCCCGCTCGAAGCGCGCCGAGGCCTCGGTGCGAAGGTTTTGGCGACGCGCCGTGAACGCGATCGTGTCGGGGTCGAAGTAAGCGGATTCGAGAATGACGTTGGTCGTGGACTCGGAAACCTCCGATTCCTCTCCTCCCATGATCCCTGCGAGACCGATCGGCTTGGCGCCGTCGGTAATCAGCAGGTCATCCGGCTGAAGCTCCCTCTCGACACCGTCGAGAGTTGTCATCCCTCCTCCCTTACGTGCCCGTCTCACAACGATCGACTGGTTTGCAACCTTGTCGGCGTCGAACGCATGCATGGGATGTCCAAGCTCGAGAAGCACGTAGTTCGTGATGTCGACGATGTTCGTGATAGGCCGCACCCCACAGGCGAGAAGACGAGTCGCCATCCATTGTGGGCTCGGCCCGATCTTGACTCCCTCGATGTACCTCGCTACGAAACGCCGGCACCCTTCTGGATCTTCGATTTGCACGGTCACGGGCGAACGTACATCGGTTGCCGCGTCGAGCTTCGCCTCCGGGCGGCGGAGTCTCTTGCCCGTCACGGCAGCGATCTCCCGAGCGATGCCGAGGACGCTCATGCAATCTGGACGGTTCAAGGTGATTTCGAACTCGAGCTGCGTGTCGTCCAGGCCCAGAGTGGGGACGACGTCGGCGCCTAACTCGGCGTCTGGCGCCAATACGAGGATGCCGGAGTGATCGCGCGAGACTCCAAGCTCCGCTCCAGAACACAACATCCCGCGGGACAACTCGCCGCGGATCTTTCGCTCGGTGATGTCCATGCCCGGAAGTCGCGCGCCTACCCGCGCCAGTGGCACGCGATCACCGACCGAGAAGTTCCTCGCGCCGCAGACGACGCGTTGCTCGCCATCGTCGGTTCTCACATCCACCAGCGTCAGCGTGTCAGCGTTCGGATGCTCTTCTATGTTCAAGACTTCGGCGACGACGACGCCGTGCAGGTCCTCTCCGGGCGTGATCACGGATTCGACCTTGGTACCGGAGAAGTCGAGAAGCTCCACGAGCTTCGGGATCTCGACGTCGATGTCGACGAACTCCCTGAGCCAGTTCAGGGTGACTTTCACGTCAGCTCTCGGCTCTGAACTGCTCGAGCACCCGCACGTCGTTTTCCCACAACAGGCGGATGTCAGAGACGCCGTGCGCGAGAGCACAGATCCGCTCGACGCCCATCCCGAATGCAAAGCCGGTGTAACGAGCCGGGTCGTAGCCGACCCACTCGAGAAGGTGCGGGTCCACCATGCCGCAGCCGAGAACCTCGATCCACCCCTCCTGCTTGCACAAACGGCAGCCCGAGCCCTTGCACTGGAAGCACTGGACGTCGAGCTCGGCAGACGGTTCGGTGAACGGAAAGAAGTGGGGACGCAGTCGCACTTCCAGGTCGCGCCCGAAGATCGCCCTGGCGAAGTGCTCGAGACTCCCTTTCAGATCGCTCATTGTCACGCCCTCGTCTACGGCAAGCCCCTCGATCTGGGTGAATCCGCTCAGATGAGTAGCGTCCTGGGTGTCGCGTCGGTACACGCGCCCGGGACAGACGACGTAGACGGGAGGTTCCTGGTTCTCCATGGTCCTGATCTGGACAGGAGAGGTCTCGCTTCGCAAAACGACCTCTTCGCCTCTGCCCTTGATGAAGAACGTCGCTTGCTCGCTGCGCGCCGGATGACTGGGTGGCATATTGAGCGCGTCGAAGATGTAAGTCGACAGCTCGATCTCGGGGCCCTCGGCGACCCGGTAGCCCAGCCCGATAAAGACGTCGACGATGTCCCAGATCGTCTTGGTCAGGGGATGCACCGTCGCAACCGGCGGGCCGTCTCCTGGAAGGGTCACGTCAATGGACTCGCGCTCCCAACGTTCCGCCGTTTCGGCCGCTTTGAACGTCGCCTCCTTGGCGCTGATCGCACGGTTCATCTCGGCCGTTACATCGTTCGCGAGCTGGCCCAACTCCTTTCGCTGCTCGTCGGGAACGTCACGCAGTCCCGAGCGAGCGCGACTAAGAGGCGCCTTTCGACCCAGAACCTTGATACGCGCGTCTTCCAGTGTCGCCATGTCGGTCGTCCCAGCGATCGTCTCGAGCCCCTCACGTCGCGCGTTCTCGAGGTTGTCCCTCACCTCCGCCTCGCTCATGCCGGCTCGTGCCCAGGAAAAGACATGGTGAACGTCGTTCCCAACTTTGGCTTGCTGTCGACGGTTATCGACGCCCCCTGAGCGCTCAGCACCCTGTCCGTCAGCAAGAGGCCAAGCCCCAACCCGGTCGGGGCCTTGTTCCCGCGGGTCCCGGCGCCGAGAAGAGGTTAGGCAGGTGCTGGGGGTCGATGCCCTCTCCCTGGTCCGACACGCTCACAACAGTCCCATTTCCTCGGTGCTCCGCCTCGATCGAAACTGGCCCCTTCGAAAACTTGCAGGCATTCTCGACGAGGTTGTCCAGCGAACGCTCGAAGCGCTCCCGGTCCGTCCACGCGTTGAGTCCATCGGGGACGTCGACCTCGATTCGGTCACCATCCGGTCCATCGGAGAAGCGGTCCACCACCGTATTCACGGACACTGCCAGATTGACCGGCCCGAGTTGCAATTCGAGCCGGCCGACCTCGGCCCGCGCCAGGTCGAGAACCTCCGAGACGATCCGGCCCATGCGCTCGGAGTCGGCGTGGATGGTTTCGATGAACTGAAGGCGCTGTTCGTCATTGAACCGATCCCACCGCTTCACCAGCGTCGAAGAGAACCCCTTGATCGAGGTCAGCGGCGACCGCAGCTCATGGCCCGAGCGTGCTATGAGTTCTGCAAAACGGGATTCATCGGTCATTAGATGGCCGAGGATAAACGCCTGTCGCCGAGTCCGGGTTCCGGCTCGAGCCCGCCGCGCGGCGCTGACGGACCGCTTCGAACAAGAGGACGGAGCCCGCTATGCCCACGTTGAGTGATTCAGCGGGGCCGGGCATTGGAATGCCGACGATGTCATCGAGGAGACGGCTCGACGACTCATCGATCCCCCACGACTCGTTTCCGAGCACGATGGCGACCGGCTGGCTGAAGTCCACCTCGTCGGGGGCTCTGGACGAACCGGCATCCGCTCCGAGAATCAACAAGTTCTTGCTCCTCAACTCGTCAACGACCGCGTCGAGCGCGGCGCCGGCCACAACATCCACGTGAAAGAGCAACCCGGCCGTAGCGCGAACGGTCTTTGGGTTGAACGCGTCCACGGAGCCCGAACAGAAGACGACCGCGGTTGCGCCCGCGGCGACGGCCGACCTCACGAGCGTGCCGGCGTTGCCGGGATCTCGCACGTTCGACAGAACTAGCACCAAATCGCCGGACACCTCGGATACTGCAACTGTCCTCATCGAGGCGACCGCCACGACTCCCTGGGGCGTGCTCGTGTCGGTCAGGGCATCGATCACACGGCCGGATACGGCAATCGCGCCGCGGGCGAGCCACGTCGACGCTGTGGGTTCCTCTGCATCGACAAATAAATCCTTGACCTCGCCGCGCGCCAGGGCCTCCGCGACCGGAATCGGGCCCTCAACGAGAAATGCCCCGGCGCGTGTTCTTTCATTGCGCCGGAGCAACTTGCGGGCCGCGAGGACCCGTGGGTTTCTCAGGGAAGTAACGACCTCGGTGGTCAGCTCGCCTTCTTGTCCTTATCGACCGCGTCCCGCGCCACATCCACGAGACTCTTGAAAGCATCGGGGTCGTTGACTGCGAGTTCGGCAAGCATTTTGCGGTCCAGCTCGACTTCAGCGAGACGCAGTCCCGACATGAACTGGCTGTAGCTCATGCCGTTGAGCCGAGCCCCCGCATTGATGCGTTGGATCCACAGGCGTCGGAAATCACCCTTGCGGGCCCGGCGATCGCGGTAAGCGTAGTTACCCGAGTGCAGAACCTGCTCGTGGGCCGCCCGCAGGTGCTTCCCGCGCGACGAGTAGTAACCTTTGGCCTTCTTCAGGACCTTCTTGTGTCTAGCCCGGCTCTGCACCTTCGACTTGACGCGTGGCATGACGGTTCCTCCTTGAAAATTGCGTGATCGTCTGGGCTACTTGGCCAGCAACTTGCGAATTCGGTTGCTGTCCGCGGTTGATACCTCGGCGTCGGGACGGCTCAGACGACGTTTGCGCTTGGAGCCCTTCTTCTCGAGCATGTGGTTCATTCCGGCCCTGCGTCGGCGGATCTTGCCGGTACCGGTGACCTTGAAGCGCTTGGCCGCGCCGCGATGAGACTTCATTTTCGGCACCTGCGTTCTCCTTTCTAGCGGTCTCTCGAGTCGCGCATCCGCGCGGACATCCTCGAGACCCCTAGCCTCCTTCTGCTCTGGTCACCTTGATAGGCCGGGCAGACTCTTTCTCTGTATCCTCCTCGGCGGGAGGTGCTTCCCGTTCCTGCTTGGGAGGACGGCTCTGGGTGTTTCTCCTGGTTCTCGTCGGCTGTTGCTGCTGCTGAGGCTTGCTGTGAATCGAGTCCTTATGGGGCGAGAGGACCATGGTCATGTTGCGACCATCGAGCTTGGGCGGGGTGTCGATCTTGGCGATGTCCTGTACCTCTTCGGCGAGCTGGTCCAACAGGCGTTGACCCAACTCCGGGTGCACCGTCTCGCGGCCCCTGAACATGATCGTCAACTTGACCTTCGCTCCCTGTTGAAGGAACCGAATAACGTGGCCCTTCTTGGTCTCGTAGTCGTGAGTGTCGATCTTGGGTCGCATCTTCATTTCCTTCACGACCACGAGAGATTGCTTCTTTCTCGCTTCCTTCTTCTGGACTGCCTGCTCGTACTTGTACTTGCCGTAGTCCATGATCCGGCAGACCGGCGGATCCGCCTGAGGCGCAACCTCGACGAGATCGAGGTCTTGCTCCAGCGCCATGGCGAGCGCCTCCTTGGTGTCGAGGATCCCTATCTGAGATCCATCCGACCCGACGACGCGCACCCGTGGAACCCTGATGCGGTCGTTAACCCTCAGCTCCTGCTGTGCGATACGAACGCTCCTTCCGTCCTTCTTACCTTCGTCGCGATCTTGATCCGAACGCGAAAAAAGGCCGGCGACACCAAGAAGGAGGGCGTCACCAGCCCTTCGACCAACCCCCTCGACTCGGGCGCCGCAAACTGCAGCGCGCTCCGCCGGGAGGTGAGGGTAGATACGACCCCTTCTTGGCGATTCCTACTGCATGAGAGTATAGAGCCCCAACATGGACAACGAACAAGGTCACGAAGAAGAAGAGAACCCGCGCAAGATCCGCGTAGTGGACAAGAGAATCTCCGCTCGCAGGTCGTCGGAGGGCGACGAGCACTCGGCGACAACTACCGGCGACCAGCCCTCGGCTCCCCCTGAGCCCCCTTCCGACGCCCCGGGCGAGCCGGCTGCTGCACAGGAATCCGTCGAGGGCGACGCCACCGTGACGCCTCTGCGACCACCGCCGTCTCCGCAGAACGATCATCCATCGGCCGCGCCCGCTGGCGCTCCTTCCGCGGGCGCGCAGGCAACCGAGCCACCGGAAGGGAGAGTCTGGACCCCCGAGCAGGAGGAAGAGGCCAGGCGGATGGCCGAGGAGATGGCCCGGATTCCCAGCATCGAGTGGGTCATCAACGTGGCGGTCACCCTTGCCAACGCCGCTGGAACCAAGCTGAACGAGGGTCACTGGGAAGACGGCGGGTTGGCGATCGACGCGCTCTCGGCGATCGTGGAGAAGGTAGGACCTCGGTTGGGAGAGGCCGAGGCTCCTCTCAGGCAGACTCTCGCCCAGCTCCAGATGGCGTACGCACAGATGGCCGCCAATCCAGAGGGGCCACCCTCCTAGGAGCTTGCAATCAAAAAGGGCCCCCGAAAGGGGGCCCTTTGATTTGCAGGTCTGGTTAGGCGCCTGCGGCGCGGACGTTGGACGCCTGCTTGCCCTTGGGACCCTCGGTCACCTCGAACTCGACGGCCATTCCCTCATCCAGGGACTTGTAGCCGTCCATCTCGATGGCCGAGAAGTGGACGAAGACGTCCTCTCCATCAGACTGAGAGATAAAACCGAAACCCTTCTCGTTGCTGAACCACTTCACCGTGCCTTGAGCCACGAACGCACTTCCTTTCGATACTTCGAGAGGCACGAGCCGAAGCGCGCACCCCCCCTTCAGAACTACCGCGAAACGGTAGCACAAACAGGCGTCCCCCACCGCCCCTGAATTTTCGAGCCATTTAGCGTCCGAGCGCCCCTCCCTTTCGTGTTTCGGACCACACGGCGCGGTTAAGCGAACGAGTGGGGTCGGGGCGTGGTCGGATTCGATCGATCGAGGACACTTCGGATGCCCTCAGGGCACCGTTGTTCAACAGCGCAGCAGCGATTCCCAGAAAGACTTATGAGAGTGGTCGAGGCGTCCGGGCAGCGGGACGCTGTTCATCGTTTCACGGAACGATCTTGGTGATCGGCATCTCGACTATGTCCTCGGCCCCGCATGATTTGAGCTGTGGAATGAGGACGTTGATCGTGCTCTTGGGCACGACGGTCTCGACAGCAAAGAACCCGGTGTCCGCGAGATGGCTAACCGTCGGTGACCGCATCGCCGGCAGAAGCTCCAAAACCGAATCGAGATTGTCCGATCGAACGTTCAGCTTGACCAGAACTCGCCCGCGCGCGTCGACAGTGCCCTTCAATAGGATCGTGAGCTCGTCGATTGCCTGACGCTTGTCTGGATCGGCCCAAGACTCGCGGTTGGCGATCAGATGAGTGCGGGACTCCATAAGAGTGTCGATGATGGTCATTCCGTTGCGTCTTAAAGTCGCGCCTGTCTCGGTGAGGTCAACGATGGCATCGACGATCTCGGGAACCTTTGCCTCAGTTGCCCCGTACGACAGGAAGATGCGAACCGGGATTCCGAGCTCGTCGAAATAGGTCTTCGTCAGGTTGGGCAGCTCGGTGGAGATCCGGGAGTGGGGTTTGATCTGTTGCGGCTCGGTGATTCCCGACTCTTCTGGGACGGCGAGCACGATCTTGATCGGGCGGTCGGTCTGCTTCGAATACCGAAGCGGAGCGACCTTCACGACGTCGGACCCGGTCTCCGCGATCCAGTCCTCGCCCGTGATGCCGATGTCGAAGAAGCCATCCGCCACGTACGTCGGAATCTCCTGAGGTCTGAGTATCGCCACTGAGTCGATGCGAGGATCGTTGATCGAGCCGCGGTACTCACGGTCGTCCCCTCGTGACACCTTGAGATCGGCGTCCTCGAGCAACCGGAAGGTAGCGCTCTCTAGCGAGCCTTTGGGGATGACCAATTTCAGCATCGGCGAAGCATAGTTGCTACATGTCCGGTTGAGGCTTCGGCAGAGAAGCCCCTAGGTTCGCCATCTCTATTGCCGTGATTGCGGCCTCGTTGCCCTTGTTGCCCAGCTTGCCGCCCGCCGCGCTCGGCGGCCTGCTCGGTGGTCTCGGTTGTCAGCACCCCGAACGAGATCGGAACACCCGTCTCGAGCGACGCGTTAGCCACACCGGTAGCGGCCGCTCCCGCCACGTATTCGAAGTGGGCCGTCTCCCCTCGTATGACGACCCCAATCGCCACGACGGCGTCAACCTCCCCCGACAATGCGAGCCTTCGTGCGACCACGGGGATCTCAAAGGCGCCCGGGACCCAAGTCAACGACACGTCGTCATCGGCAACACCGTGCTGTTGGAGCCCGTGTATTGCTCCGTCAACGAGGCGCTTCGAGATCGTCTCGTTGAAGCGGCTTGCGACGATGGCGATCCTCAGTCGCCGCCCGTCGAGCATTCCCTCATACGTCTGCACTGTTGACCCCCTCCACATTGGTAGCCGGTTCCTTGTCGACAACGATGGCCTCGAGAAGATGACCGAGCTTCTCTCTTTTAGTCGTGAGATAACGAATGTTCTCGTCCGTGGGGACGCTCTCGAGCGAAACGCGCTCCACGATTCTCAGGCCATAGCCCTCCAGCCCGGCGCGTTTGGTCGGGTTGTTCGTGAGCAGACGCATGGTCGAGACACCGAGGTCCACGAGGATCTGAGCACCCACGCCGTAGTCGCGGGAGTCGGGCGCGAAGCCAAGCTCGACGTTTGCCTCGACCGTGTCCAACCCCCCGTCCTGGAGCGCATAGGCCTCGAGCTTGTGCCTGAGACCAATCCCGCGTCCCTCATGGCCGCGTATGTACACGACCACTCCCTCGCCTTCCTCATCGATTCGTCGCATCGCCTCGTGAAGCTGCATCCCGCAGTCGCATCGGACACTTCCCAGTACGTCCCCGGTAAAGCATTCCGAGTGCACTCTCACGAGCACGTTGTCCTTGCCCGCGACGTCACCTTTGACCAGCGCGACATGTGTTCGTCCGTCATCGCTCTCGTACGCAACGGTAATGAACTCTCCGAAGGCGGTCGGAATGCGGGCCTTGGTCTGGCGAGTGACGAGTTGCTCGGTCGTCCGTCGGTGGCGAATCAGATCGGCGATCGAGATGATGAGCAGACCGTGCTCTTCTGCGAACACTTCGAGATCCGGTAGGCGCGACATCGTTCCGTCCTCGTTGACGATCTCGCAAAGCACCCCTCCAGGGTAGAGACCGGCGAGCCTGGCGAGGTCGACCGACGCCTCGGTGTGTCCCGCTCGTCGCAAGACACCCCCCGGTGTGTATCGCAACGGAAAGATGTGGCCCGGACGAGCGAGGTCGGCAGGACGAGTGGCCGGATCGATTAGCGCGGCAACCGTTCGGGCTCGATCCGCGGCCGAGATCCCGGTTGTCGTTCCCTTTGCCACATCGACACTGATCGTGAAGGCGGTGCCGAGCGCGTCCGTGTGGTTGGGGGCCATGAGCGGAAGATTCAGGTCGTCGAGCCTCGCCGACTCCAGCGGCACGCAGATGATCCCCGAGCAGTGACGCACCATGAAGGTAACCATCTCAGGTGTTGCCTTCTCCGCCGCGAAGATTAGGTCACCCTCATTCTCACGATCCTCGTCGTCAACGACTACGACCATCCTGCCGTTGCGTATCTCCTCGATCGCGTCCTCGATGCGTGCTAGTGGCATTGCCGGTCCTTTCTCGGCTAGTGACGCTCGGGCCTGTTCAGCTCGTTGGGTGTCGTCGAATTGCGCTGGTCGAATGCGCCCACGAACCTCTCGACGTACTTCGCGATGACATCGACTTCGAGGTTCACCTCCGAGCCAACGACAAGATCCTTAAGCGTGGTGATCTCGAGAGTGTGTGGAATGAGAGCGACCTGGAACGAAGTGAGGCCGACCTCGACGATGGTGAGCGACACACCGTCGATGGCGATCGAGCCCTTCGAAACGAGGTATCGGAGCACGTCCTCGGGCGGCTCGAACCATATGCGCCGGACGCCCTCGTGGTCCTCGACTCGAACAACGGGGGCGGTGTGGTCAATGTGTCCCTGCACCATGTGTCCGCCGATACGGTCCGAGAAGCGCGCGGCCAGCTCCAGGTTGACCGCGCTTCCTTTCACGAGTGTGCCGGTCGTGGTCACGTCCAGCGTCTCGTTCATCGCCTGGGTCGAGAACGTCCTTCGCGACGTGCGAGTCGCCGTGAGACAAACCCCGTTGACGGACACGGAGTCCCCGATCTCGATCTGGCGTGCGAGCCCTGGTGCGGCTATTTCGAGGTCCAGGATTCCAGCGCGGTTGCGCGCCTTTCGCACGGTTCCCAGACTTGTGACGATCCCAGTGAACATCTACCGCTCCCGCTCGTAGGACAACAAGACGTCGTCATCGACGGACTCGGTGCTCAGCAGCCGCCATGACAGTGCGTCGTCCATCGTGTTTACGTCGACCTCGCCGATCTCGGGGCCCCCGCGACCGAGCACCACCGGACCGTGATGGATATCGAGGCGGTCGACGAGGTCGGCCCTGAGTAGCGATGTCGCCAGCCGGCCCCCGCCCTCGACATAGAGCTCGAGCCAGTCCCGTTGACCGAGCACGTCGAGCATGGCCGCCAGGTCGACCCCCTCGGCCGAAGCGGGAACCACGATGACCTCGGCCCCCGCCCCCTTCCACCCGGTCTGATCTTCGTGTGAGCTGGCGTCGGTCGTGACCACGACGACATCACCGTTGCCAAACAGCCGAGCGCTTGCAGGTGTCCGGCCGGTGGAATCGACCAGAACCCGGGCAGGTTGGCGAACCGCATTCACGTCGCGCACGGTAAGCGCGGGGTCGTCGGCAATCGCGGTGCCGGAGCCCACGACCACGGCGTCGGCCCCCATGCGCCTGCGGTGAGTCGCCTTGCGAGCTCCGGGTCCGGTGATCCAGCGGGCCGATCCATCGGGGGCGGCAAGCCGCCCGTCGAGGCTCAGAGCGAGCTTCAGTGACACGAAGGGTCGTCCGGTGAGTCTCTGGTGGACGTAGGTCCGGTTGAGCGCTCGGGCCTCTTGTTCGAGGATCCCCGCGAAGACCTCTATCCCGGCCTGCCCGAGCTGCTTCAGGCCCCGGCCGGCGACTCGAGGATCGGGATCCTGCATGGCCACGACGACCCGGGCGAGACCGGCCTCGATCAGTGCCGGAGCGCAGGGTGGCGTCCGGCCGTGATGGGTGCAGGGTTCCAGGGTCAAGTAGGCGGTCGCCCCACGGGAATCACCCGCCGCGCTCAAAGCCACGATCTCGGCGTGTGACCGGCCCGCCTCGGCGTGATGCCCCTCACCGAGGATGTCGCCGCCGCGCACGAGAACGCAGCCGACCTTCGGATTGGGGGACGTGAACGGGGCGCGGCGCGCGAGCTCCAGAGCCCTGCGCATGTAGTGATCGTGCCTTTGCTCGTCCACAGTTCCTCCGGCGTCGAACCACTTCGGAGGAACGGCTGGCTGGGAAGGGAGGACGAAACGCCGATCAACGCCGGCGGCAGCCGACGTCAGATCGTATCGACCTCTTCTCCCATCCGGACTTCTCGCCGTGTCACCGTGCTGCGAGTTACCGTCGATCCCGGAATTTCACCGGGTCAGCCCCGCACCGTGTGTCGTCTCTGGCGCGGAGGTAGCGGATTATCACCGCCGGTCGGGAATCTCACCCTGCCCCGAAGAGGCTCGTATTCGATTGTCACCACGACTCGTGGCGTGCCTCACTGGCTTTGTGACGCACCAAGAGTATAAAGCCGCGAGTCGATCCAGGGCTAGCCGGGCGCGCGAACCGCTTCGACGATCTCCCTGGTGGTTGCGGTCTTCTCGATGTAGCTGCTCGCCCCTGCGGCTACCGCCCTGGCCCTCATCTCGCTCCCGTGGGCAGACAGCATGATCACGCGCGCCTTGGGAGCAGCCTTGCGGATACCGGGAAGCGCTTCGAGCCCGTCCATCACCGGCATCGTCAAGTCGAGGACCACCACATCCGGCTGGGCCTCGCGGGCGAGCTCGATCGCCTCGGCCCCATTGGTTGCCTCACCGACGATCACGAGATCCGTCTCGAGGCTCATCTCGGTCCTCAGGAGGAGGCGCACCTGGTGCATGTCGTCACAGAGGAGCACGCGGAGAGCCTTGCTCATCTCGGGGACCTGACCGACCACGCTGACTCCCACTTTGCTCTCCTCGGCGCTCGCGCAATCATCTCCGGTCCCTCCGGCCGCAGTACAAGCATGCCCGCGTGCGGGATGCTGTGGAAATAGGGCATTGGGACCATCTTTTCTGCGGTCCGTTGACAAGTTTGGGATGACTAGCCTGAGTTGACTGGCCTACGTACGCCTAGTCGCGGCGGCGGTCCACCGCGAATGAGGATCCCTTGTCCTGCTTGGCGAACTCGGCCATCTCGTTTGCTACCTCGGCGGCTTGCTGATGAGAGTCGATCCGTCGAAGTGCGTTCGTCGAGATCCCCAGGGACACGGTCATGATGGGAAATCGGTGAACCTGGTTGCGCCGGTCCGTGACGTCTATGTAGCCGCGCTCCACGTCCTCGGGCTCGTAGAGCTCAGGTGCGGCAGAGTCCCATCGCTCGCAGATGTCCTTCGCTACAGCCTCTGCCAACTCGGGTGACAACATCAACATGAAGTCGTCTCCTCCAACATGGCCGAGGAAGCTCTCGTCCGCGTGTTCCGCTAGTGCCTCACGCAGACAACCAGCGACGAGCTTGAGCGCCTCGTCGCCGCGATGAAACCCGAAGTGGTCATTGAATGCTTTGAAGTTGTCGAGGTCGACGTAGATCAGTCCGAATGGGCCCCCAGCCTCGATCCGGGCGGTGGCCTCGGCTGTCACCTGAACGTTGCCGGGGAGGTCGGTGAGCGGGTTTACCGCGCTCAGGTCGCGGGCACGGCGCAGCGAGGACTTGACTCGGGCGACCAGCTCGATTGGATCGAAGGGCTTGATGATGTAGTCGTCGGCCCCGGCCGTCAGTCCCACGACTTTGTCGGCGGAAAGCGATTTGGCGGTGAGCATGATCACCGAGATGTGCTTCGTGCGGCTGTCGTCACGCAGTCGCTTGCACACCTCGAATCCGTCGAGTCGAGGCATCATCACATCGAGCAAGATCAGGTCGGGAAGTGACTCGGTGGCGACCTGAAGAGCTTCTTCTCCATCCGCCGCGGTTACTACCTCGAAGCCCTCTAGAAGCAGATTCACCTCGACGAAACGGACGATGTCCTCGTCGTCGTCCGCTACCAGCACGACGTCGCGCCGGGTCGTCACGACGCCTCGCCCACTGTGGCGGCCAGCTGTTCCAGGCGCGACCGCAATCGACGCGCGGCCGCCGGGGCGTCCATTCCATCGTAGATTCCGCTCCCGGAAACCACGATGTTGGCTCCGGCATTCACCACTAGATCGATATTGTCGATCTTGACCCCTCCGTCCACTTCGACATCGGCACGAGCGCCCTCCGAGTCAACCAGCTGTCGAGCGGCTTCGATCTTGGGCAGTACCTCGTTCATGAACTTCTGCCCTCCGAAACCTGGCCTCACCGTCATCATAAGAACGACTTCGAGCTCGGACAGGTACTTGCTGACGAACTCGAGGTCGATATCGGGATGCACGGCGAAACCGACGCCGCACCCTGCGCCGACGATGGACTCGATCACCGACTCAGGGTCGCCGGCTACCTCTGGATGAAACGTGATGCGGTTCGCTCCGGCGGCCGCGAAGATCGCGGCGAACTCCTTGGGATTGTCGATCATCAGGTGAACGTGAAGCGGGACGTCGCAGGCACGCCGCACCGCCTCGACGGTAGAGGGCCCAAAGGTCAGGTTGGGCACGTAGTGGCCGTCCATCACATCGAGGTGGAACCAGTCGACGTATGGAGCGACCGATTGGACCTCTTCTGTGAGGTGTCCGAAATCTGCGGTGAGGATCGAAGGTGCGAGCTGAAGTCGCGGCATAGGAGGTGAACCTACTCAAATCTCTCGCCGCGAGCCAGACGGAGGCCCCGGGCCGCGTCCACGCCGCTCATGGGTTTCTTGGCCTGAAGCTGGAGCTCAGTCAACTCGACCGGCACATCTCCCGTGCCCGCAATGAGGGCGCCGTCCCGCACATCTAGCTCCCCCGGAGCAAGATCTCGCTCCGCCTGGGGGCGAGTCGCCCAGATCTTCAGCCGTTTGCCTCTCAGGGTCGTCCACGCTCCAGGGACGGGATTCAGGCCGCGCACGCTGTTGTGGATCACGAGAGAAGGCCGGGCCCACTCGATGGCGGCCTCCTCGGTCGTGACCTTGGGGGCGTACGTCGCGCGGTCGTGATCCTGCTCCACCGGGATGAGGTCCCCCGTACCGTAAGCCGCGAGTGCGTCCACCAGACTGGCCGAGCCGATCGCGGCGAGCCGATCCCCCAGCGACCCGGCGGTGTCGTCGTCTCGAATGAGTTCTTCGGTCGTCACCAGGACCGGCCCCTCGTCCATTCCCTCGGTCAGAACCATGATCGAGATCCCGCTGACGGAGCGGCCGTCCATCACGGCGCGCTGCACGGGAGCGGCTCCCCGGTACTCGGGAAGCAGAGAGAAGTGGAGGTTCACGAATCCAAGCGGCGGAATCACGAGCAGCGAAGCCGGCAGGATCTTGCCGTAAGCGACGACCGTCGCGACGTCGGGTGCAAGCTTTTCGAGCGCGTCGTGAAACTCGGGATCTCTTGCTCGCTGAGGCTGAAGGACTTCGAGACCGGCACGAAGCGCGCACTCTTTGACGGGCGACGGCCGCAGCTCCATGCCTCGCCCCGCCGGCCGATCCGGATTGGTCACCACCGCAGCGACCTCGATGTCCGATGCGAGCAGCGCTTCGAGGCTCGGGACCGCCCACCGTGGAGTCCCGAAGAAGACGGTTCTCATCCGTTGAGCACGCTACGGACGCGAGGTCCGAGTATCAGAGAGTCTCCTCGGTCTGCACCCGCCTGCGGACGTGGATCGAGGGAGCGAGGGGAAGACCGAGTGCCTGGTCGGCCAGCAGTCGCCGGGCCTCGCGTCTCATATCCTCCGGCAGGCGATCGATGAACAGCACTCCGTCGAGATGATCGATCTCGTGTTGAAAGACCCGGGCGACATGCTCCTCGGCGTCTATCGCGATCGGGTCGCCGCTCCCATCGAGGCCCTCCACGCGCACTCCCAGGTGTCTCTCGACCGGATAAACGAGGCCGGGCAGGCTGAGGCACCCCTCCTCGTCTTCGTACATGTCTTTGGACCGCTTGGTTATCACCGGATTGATGATCGTGCCGAACTCTTCCTCCACCTCCCAGGTGAAGATCCGCTCGAGAACTCCGACCTGAGGTGCCGCAAGGCCAACGCCCGGCGCCACCCGCATGGTCTCAAGCATGTCCTCGGACAGCCTTTGGTGGACGTCGCCGATTTCCTCAACCGCGCGCGCCTTCTGACGAAGGACGGGGTCCCCGAATGTCCTGATGGTCAGAACCGCCATGCTCTTAGCTACGTCCCCTCAGTTGGCGTCGATGGCTAGCGAATGAGTCCTCAGCGGGGATCAACATCGACGCGGAGCCTGCTCCCCGCGGGCACGGCCGCGAGAATACCCCTCAGAGCCCTCGCAACCGGCTCGGCATCGGTGGCTTTGATGAGGACCTCTAGTCCCTCCTCTAGCTCTCCCGCGCCGACAACCGGCCTGACTTCGATGGGACCGAGGACAACCGCCCCCGCTTCCCTGGCCACCCCAGCTGCTCTTTCGATGAGCCCCTGCTTGCGCGCGCCGAAGCTCGTCGCCTTGATGAGCTCGGCGAACGGAGGATAGGAGAGCTCACGGCGCTCCTCGAGCTCCCGCTCGAGCCAGAAGCGGTAATCCGCCCGCACGACGGCCTGGATCGCGTGGTGCTCCGGCTCCGCGGTCTGAATCACGAGCCGGCCACCCTGCGAAGCGGGGCCCGCCCACTCCGACATCGCCGCGAGTGCCTGATAGGTGTTCTCGGCGGCGCGGAAGTCGGGGCGCCGTAACAATGAATCGGCATCGAGCACTGCGACGAGCCGAACGGCTGGTCTCAGTGCTGGCTTGGTGCCGATCCACGTCGTCACGTAGATGTCGACATCGCCCGGGTGCTGATCGATATCGCCGATCACATCGGGGTCCATTCGGCCGACGGTCGCGCGCGGAAAGGACTTGCGCAGCTGTTCGCTCAGCCTCTCCGAGCCGGCGCCCACGAAGCGGAACTCCTGCGAGCCGCAGTTGGGACACGATGCGGGGGCCGGTGCGCGGAAGCCGCAGTGAGAGCAGCGCACGGCGTCCGCGAGTCGATCGAAGAACAGCCCGGATTCACACACCGGACAGCGAACCGAACGGCGGCAAGTTGCGCACCATAGAGCGCGCGCGTATCCGCGCGGGGACCAGTAGAGCGACGCGGTCGCCGTCTTTCAACGTGTCCCTTATGCGCTCATGTAGCTCGTGCGAGAAGACCCGATCCGAAGGAGGAGGGACTGTCTCCACGATGGGTCGGGCGGACCGCACGTCCTCCCGGCCGGGAATCACCTCGCGATAGTCACCGTCGCGCACAGCCGCTCCGACTTCGACCGAGGGTGTCGGGCTGACGAAGACGCAGGAAGCGCCCTGCCGGCGACCTCTCTCCAGGGCGACTCTGCGCGCATCGTAGCGAGGCGACCGGTCCTCCTTGTAGGAGACATGATGCTCGTCGTCGACCACGATGAGCCTCAATTGGTCCGCAGGGGCCAGTACTGTTGATCGCCCACCGGCCCCCAGGGGAGCTCCCGCTCCGATGCGCAGCCAGGCCTGAGCTCGATCGCCGTCGGGTTGAGCCGAGTCCACCCTGGCCGTCTGTGGCCAGCGAGCGCTCAGCCGCTCGAGAGTTGCCGAGCCCCAACGCACCTCGGGAACCGCTACCAGTGCCTGCCCTCCGTTGCTCAGAGCCGCGTCGATCATCTCGACGATGAGAGCGCCGTGATCCTCGCCCGAGAGCGTTCGCACGGACCAGGTCGAGGCCTGCTCCTGCCGCAGCGCGCGCTGGAGTTCGGTTCCACCTTCATACGCGGAAAGGCGCCGCTCGCCTCCGAACGGAGCCGTATCGAGGGGCTCGGGACTTGCAACCTTCATGCGGACCCTGGGGGGCACGGCTCGCTCGAACGCTCGTCCGAGCGGCGCAACGTAACGAAGTGCGAGCCAATCGAACACCTCGATCAAACGTCCCGGTGCGACCGGAGCGCCGGCCACTAGCGCGGCGACCTCTTCGAGCCCTTCGCCCGCCGTTGGCAGGAGCGAGGTGACTATGGCGCGAACCCGGCGGTTGCCGAAAGGCACTCGCACGAGAGAACCAACCTGCACCACGGCCTGCAGCTTGGCCGGAAGGGCGTAGTCGAACCTCCGGTCGACCCGCCACACGGGTACGAGTGGGACTACGGAAACACCGGTGCCGCGCTTCCCCTCAGGTTGCGAGGCGGCGGAGGTCATCCGCTTTGTCCGTGTGCTCCCAGGTGAAGGATTTCTCCGAGCGGCCGAAGTGTCCGTAGCTCGCGGTGTTCTGATAGATCGCTCGTTTCAGGTCGAGGCCGCGGATGATCGCGGCGGGTCGCAGGTCGAAGACCTCGCGGATCGCGGCTTGGATCTTCTTAGGGTCTGTCGTCTCGGTGCCGAAAGTGTCGATCGAGATCGAAACCGGAGTCGCCACGCCGATGGCGTATGCCACCTGGACCTCGAAGCGGTCGGCAAGTCCGGCGGCGACGACGTTCTTGGCGATGTGACGGCACGCGTACGCGGCCGATCGGTCCACCTTGGAGGGATCCTTTCCACTGAACGCTCCCCCACCGTGACGAGCCATGCCACCGTAGGTGTCAATGATGATCTTGCGGCCCGTCAGCCCGGTGTCGGCTCTCGGCCCGCCGATCTCGAAGACCCCCGTTGGATTGACCAGGACGCGGACTTCCTCGGCATCGATGCCGGCGGGGATGAGCGGGCCGATGACGTGTTGCATCAAGTCGGGGCGCAAGAGTGTGTCGATGTCGACGTTGGGCTGGTGCTGGGTGGACAACACGATCGTCTCTAGGCGTACGGGCTTGTGCCCGTCGTAACCGATCGTGACCTGGACCTTGCCATCGGGTCGGAGATAGGGAACGATCCCCGCCTTGCGGACCTCGCTCAACCGCTGGGCCAGGCGATGCGCGAGCCAGATCGGCATCGGCATCAGATCCTCGCTCTCGGTGCACGCGAAGCCGAACATCATGCCCTGGTCACCCGCGCCCTGATGGAGCGCGTCGTCGTCCGCGTCGCCCATGCGCTCCTCGTATGCGTGGTCAACGCCGGCCTGGATGTCGGGGCTCTGTTCCTGAATGACAATCGACACGCCACATGTCGCTCCGTCGAAACCGATTTTGGATGACGTGTAGCCGACATCGGTGATGGTTCGCCTCACAACTGCGGGAATGTCGACGTAGGTCTTGGTGGTGATCTCGCCCGCCACGACCACGAGTCCGGTCGTCACGAGCGTCTCGCACGCGACGCCGCCCGTCGGGGTCCTCGGCCAGGATCTCGTCCAGCACCGCGTCCGAGATCTGATCGGCAAGCTTGTCCGGATGTCCCTCGGTCACGGACTCGGACGTGAAGAATCGGAGATTGTCTTGTGGGGTCATCGGTGCATCCTAGCCGAGGCGCGTACGGCCCCCGCGGATCAAGATCGGAGGCGGAGTCACCTCAGAGAGCTATCAACGCGAGATGAGGAACTCGACCACTCGGTCGATCAAGGCGGCGGCCAAAGCCTCCTTCGAGACCAAGCCCACGTCGAAGACACCGTCAGCGGTGGCTATCACGGCTCTGTTCGTGCGGACTCCGAATCCGGAATCATGGGTGCCGACCTCGTTTGCGACGATCATGTCGGCGCCCTTGGTCTCGAGTTTGCGACGCGCCAGGCCCTTCAGCTTGTCGACGTCCTCCTCTGTCTCCGCCGCGAAGCCGACGAGCACACTGCCGGGCTTGCGTACCTCGGGATGTGATCCCAGGTCCGCGAGGATGTCGGGCGTCGGCTGAAGCGTGATGTCGGGAGGGCCCTCGGCCTTCTTGAGCTTCTTGTCGGCGTGACTTACCGGCTTGAAGTCGGCTACCGCCGCTGCCTTTACGATCACGTCGGCGTCCGCCGCCCTGGTCATCACAGCATCTCGCATCTCGTCGGCGGTCTGCACCTCGACGACCTCGATGCCGGGGGGCCTGGTCAGGTTGTTGGGTCCCGCCACGAGCGTGACCTTGGCGCCACGCCTGGCAGCCTCCTGGGCGATGGCGAATCCCATACGCCCCGACGACCGGTTTCCGATGAAGCGCACCGGGTCGATGGGCTCCTGCGTTCCTCCCGCAGTGACGATCACGCGGCGGCCCGAGAGGTCCTGTGCATGACCTATAGCCTCCAGGGCGGCCGCAACGATCTCGTCGGGTTCGGCCATTCTCCCCGTCCCCGTGTCTCCCGACATCAGCGGTCCAGAGTTCGGGCCTACCTGAATAACGCTGCGCTCAGCGAGCGCGGCGATGTTCGCCTGGGTCGCGGGGTGGGCCCACATCTCGGCGTGCATTGCCGGGGCGATGACTATCAGACACTGAACCGTCAGCAGCGTGGCGGCCACTAGGTCGTCGGCGAGTCCTGCTGCCATTCTCGCCACTGTGTTGGCCGTGGCGGGTGCGACGACGGCAAGGTCGGCACCCCGCGCGAGCTCGACGTGGGGAGCATCGGGGCCGTCGCCGAAGAGGTCAACGGCCACCGCGTTGCCGGTCACGCCAGCAAAGGTCTGATCCCCGACGAAACGCTGGGCCGAGCGGGTCATTACCACCCGGACGTCGGCACCCATCTGGGTCAGGGAGCGGGCGACGTGGACCGTCTTGTAGGCGGCGATTCCGCCGCTGACGGCGAGCACGATCTTCTTGCCGCCGATGTCGACGTCAATCGAATGCGGAACCCCCTGCGAGCCCATGGAGAAGTCCTTACATTCCCACGCTCGTCGAGACGATCGCTACTTGATGCCGTCGGAGGTGCGCTCGTAGGTGAGCTTGCCCTCCGCGATCTCGGTCAGAGCGATCGACAGCGGCTTCGGCGCCCGGTCTGGGTCAAGAGGGATCTGCGGAGGAGTGTGCTCTGCGATGCCCTCGCCAAGCTGGGTGAAATACGAGTTGATCTGGCGGCTCCGCTTGGCGGCGATGATCACGAGGGTGTACTTGGAGTCGACGTCCGTGAGCAACGTCTCGATCTTTGGCTCGATCATGAATCAGTCCTTCTGTCGATCCTGCGCCTCTGCGCGCAAGGCTACGTTGTGTGATGCGGGGTTCGTTCCTGCGGAGCGTCCATTATACGGATGACCTGGGCAATTGCGTCCTCGACCCGGTCGTTCACCACGATGTGGTCGTAGGCGCCCTTCTCCCTGACTTCGTCATAGGCTGCCTGAACTCGTCGTCTGAGCGCGTCGGCGTCCTCGGTTCGCCGACCCCTAAGCCGGCTGAAGAGCTCCTCCAATGAAGGTGGCTCGATGAAGATGAGGATGGATTCAGGCATTGCCCGCTTCACCGCAAGCGCCCCCTGAATGTCGAGTTCAAGGAGAACGTCACGGCCCTCTCTCAGGGCCGCTTCGACGGGAGCGCGGGGGGACCCGTAGAAGTTGCCGTAGACCTCCGCGGTCTCGAGAAACTCCCCCCGGTCGCGAGCCGCTATGAAGTCGCGCTCGCTGACGAAGTGGTAGTTGACGCCGTCTATCTCGCCTCTCCGGGCCGGCCTCGTCGTCGCCGACACCGAGAGGAAGACATCGGGCCGGCGTTCGAGCGCGCCCGCGACGACGGTTCCTTTTCCGGCCCCAGACGGGCCAGACACCACGAATAGCCGACCTCGGCCGGATGAGCCGGCCACCTAGGTTGTCACCTGGCGCATCCCACCTAACGGCGGGCGAACTCGGTGAGCAGGTTCTCCTTCTGTTTCGCTCCCAGACCCCTCATCCGGCGGGATTCCGAAATGTCGAGCTTCTCCATGATCTTTCTCGCCCGGACTCGTCCCACTCCTGGAAGAGATTCGAGCACGGTGGACACCTTCATCTTGCCGACGATCTCGTCACTAGTGCGATCGAGCAATTCCCGCAGTGTCGTTCGTCCGCTCTTGAGCTGCTCCTTGAGTTCGGCGCGCTTTCGTCGAGCGATCGCGGCCTTTTCAAGAGCCTTCCTTCGCTGCTCGTCGGTGAGCGGAGGTGGCAGTGGCATCGAGGCATCCCCCTGGTCGAGATCCGGTCATCAAAGTGTGGGAAGTACAGGGCCCGAGTGGCGTCGTTGAGCGCCTCTCGCTTCCTGGGGCCGTGCCGGAGTATAGGCATCCATGCCAACCCTCGCAACGCGGCTCGATGTCTTTGCCCTGCTCAAGCGCCTGTTCCCGGCCCAGAGGATCGGACAGCCGTGCGGCTGCTTCCTGGATCGGTGAGTGGCTGTTGGCTCACACACAGAGGACAGTCGGCCTCCTCCCAAGCGGCCGCGTCGAGGCGCAGAAGCGCCTGCAACGGCACGCCGAGATCGGGGGCCGACCCGGTGCTAGTCCGGTCGATAAGGGCGCCGACACCCACCACGCGAGCCTCGGTCGGCCCGAGGAGCCCGAGCACCTCCTTGACCGAGCCGCCGGTTGTAACGACGTCCTCGACCACCAGCACCCGCTCGCCGGGTTCGACCAAAAAGTCTCTGCGGAACGCCATCGATCCTCCGACTCGCTCCGTGAAAATGAACCGGGCGTCTGCGGCCAGAGCGGTAGTGAACCCGAGGATCACCGCGCCCACGGCCGGGCTGGCTACGACGTCGAACGCACCGTCGAAGGCCTCGGCCATGGCAGCCCCTAGGTCGCGCGCGATTCGAGGATGCTCGAGCACCCGGAACTTCTGCACATAGACGTCGCTGTGTAGTCCCGACGCGAGCCTGAAGTGTCCGCGCTGCACCGCGCCGGTGCTCTCGAGGATGGCGAGAACCTCTTCGGGCGTCATACGTCAAGGGACTCGAGCATCTGGCGGGCCGCTGTCGCGGGGTCGCTTGCCGCGGTGATCGGCCGGCCCACGACGAGCAGGGTTGCGCCGGCGTCCATCGCCTCCCTGGGTCCGAGCGTACGCCGCTGGTCGTCGGCGCCGGCTCCGGCGGGACGGATTCCGGGCACGACCAGGTCGGGGCCTTCGCCGAAGCGCCGGCGAACCGCCTCCAGCTCGAGCGGCGAACAGACGAGGCCGTTCGCGCCCGCCTCGAGGGCCCTCTCGGCGAGCCTCAGAACCGCGTCCTCGGTCGGACCGAGACCCAGCCGCTCGAGCTCCCCGTCGTCCAGGCTCGTCAGGATCGTCACTGCCAAAACCCGGAGGTCCTCGCCCGCGGCGCCGACGGCAGCCTTGACCATGTCGAATCCACCGGTCGCGTGGACCGTCACGTAGCTCGCGCCCAGTTTCGCTATCGAGGTCATCGCCCCCTCGACCTGCGCGGGGATGTCGTGCAGCTTGGCGTCGACGAACACCGGCCGGTCTTGCGCGAGATCACCCACGATGTCCGTGCCCGCGCCGTAGAGAGTGGTCAGCCCGACCTTGAAGACGCCGGCGAAAGGAGCGACCGTCTCCGCGGTTGAGCGGATCTCTGGATGCATCGGCGAAATCGAGAGCGACGCAAATCGGGTTCGTGGTGTGACTCATCATCCCTCGGTCTTCACCGCGCCGACGAGCTCGGCCACCGATGCGATGTGATTGCGATCCATGTACTCGTTGATGCCCTTCGTTACGTCCAGAGAAGAGCGTGGGTTCACGAAGTTAGACGTTCCAACCGCAATCGCGCTTGCGCCCGCGAGGATGAACTCGAGCGCGTCCTCAGCTGTCGAGATCCCGCCTTGACCAATTATCGGGATGTGCGGCCACGCCTTGTGCACCTCCCACACCGCTCGGACGGCAACCGGACGAATCGCCGGGCCGGATAATCCTCCCGTTACCCCCGCAAGCTTGGGGCGGCGGTGCTCGACGTCGATCGCCATTCCAAAGAGCGTGTTGATCAGCGAGAGACCATCTGCTCCCGCCTCGATGGCAGCTCCCGCTATCTCGGTAAGCGAGGTCACGTTCGGCGACAACTTCGGAAACAGCGCTGCCTTCGGCAGCGCTTTTCTCACACCCGCAACCACCGAAGCTGTCGACTCGGCGCTGTGACTGAACATGTTGTTGTGGTCCTCGAGATTGGGACAGGAGATGTTGATTTCGACGCCCGTGATCCCGCGCCCGCCGGTGCGCAACTTGTCGGCAATCTTTACGTACTCATCGACAGTGTTGCCCGCGATCGAAGCGAACACGCGTTGCTTCCTTCTTGAGCAGCCACGGCAGGTCCGTCGAGATGAAGTGATCGATGCCTTTGTTCTGTATCCCGATCGCGTTCAGCATTCCCGACGGCGTCTCGCACATGCGTGGTGTCGGCTTGCCCTTCCATGGCGTGAGGGTCGTCGACTTCACGATGATCCCGCCGAGCTGGTTCAGAGTGAACGAAGTTCCGGCCCTCGCGTCCCGGCGCCGAAGGTTCCCGATGCGACGAGCACGGGAGTCCGCAGACTCGACGCCTGCGAGCTTGATCGAGAGATCGGCCATGGCCTCTGCTAGTTCCCGGGTGGTGGATGTTCGCCGGCTGAGTCCTCGAAGCTTCCATGTGCGAACCGCGAGGCCAGCCGGCGACAACTCGGCTTGGTCGGGTGCAACCGGTTCCGAGGTTCCGTTCCACACGACCGAAGCTCCGTTGAAAACCGGGCCGTCGATACACGACCGGGCGTAGGTCACCTCGTCCTCCTCGGCCTCTTGTGCTGAAGCTGCATTGGCACCCGGTCGCGACGAACGCCCAAGTCGGTCTTTGCCGGCCGGCTTCTTCTTGACCTTCAGTGGCATGACGCAGGTCATGCAGACTCCGTAGCCGCAAGCCATGAGCTCTTCGACGGCGACCTGAACGGGCAGTTTGTGATTGACGCCGATCCGCGTCACGGCCTCCAGCATGGGATGGGGGCCGCAGGTATAGATGATCTCTGTCTCACATCGTTCGATGGTCTCCTCGAGCACGTCGGTCACCCGACCCTGCTCACCCGTGCTCCCGTCCTCCGTCACCACACGGGCAACGGACGCGAGGCGGCGCACCTCGATCGGATTCAGCAACATACGGTTGCTGCGAGCGCCGAGGACGACGTCGACGCGGTGGCCGTCGTTGCGCAGGTCGTCGGCCAGAAAGAACAGCGGAGCCGCGCCGATGCCCCCACCAACCAACAGACAGTGAGCGCGTCCCTTGGGCAAAGCAAACCCGCGCCCGAGAGGACCCACGAGGTCGACCATCATGTGCGGCCGCAAATGTGAGAGGTACTCCGTCCCCGCTCCCCGGATGTCGAACACGATTTCGATTGTCGATGCCCACCCTCCGCGCTTGTGCACACGGTAGACCGAGAACGGCCGGCGCAGGATGTGGGCGCTGCCCTCGCCGCAACGAATGTTGACGAATTGACCCGGCTGGACCTTCTCGCCGATCTCAGGCGCGACGATGGTCAGCGAGTGGTAGTGCTCGCCGTACTTCTTGTGCCCGAGTACCTCGCCCCTCGTCAACAGCAACTCGTCAGGTTTCCCCTCGCCTTGCAACCGTCGTCATTACTGCAAGAAAGTCTTGCAGAGGACGCACCGTCAACCCTCCGCCGATGATCTCCTCGATCGCCTGGACGGCTGCGGCCATTCCGGACATCGTCGTGACGCACGGCACCCCTGCCTCGACCGATGCCGTTCGAATGAAGTATCCGTCGGTTCTGGCCCCCCGGCCCAATGGGGTGTTGAAGACGAACTCGACCTCGCCGGATCCGATCTTGTCCATGACGTTTGGCGTGGAGGCGTCACCCGATGTCGACGACACCTTCTCGACGATGTCGACGTCCACCCCCGCTCTCCTCAGGACCTGGGCGGTGCCCCCCGTTGCCACGAGGTGAAAGCCCAGGTCGGCGAGGCGTTTCGCAGGGAAAATGACGGCTCGTTTGTCACGGTTCGAAACCGAGATGAAGACGGTGCCCTTCGACGGCAGCCGGACACCGGCGCCCGCCTCGGCCTTGGCGAACGCGATTCCGAAGTTCGAGTCGATCCCCATCACCTCGCCGGTCGAGCGCATCTCGGGCCCGAGCAGGGTGTCCACCCCTGGGAAGCGCTCGAACGGCATCACCGCTTCCTTGACGGCGACGTGCTGCATCGTCTCGTGTCCCAGCGATCGTTGTGGAACCAGCCCTTCGTTGCGCAACTCGGCCAGCGACGAGCCGGCCATGACCCGTGCCGCCACCTTCGCGAGCGGGACGCCGGTCGCCTTGGAGACGAAGGGCACGGTGCGGCTGCGCGCGGGTTCGCCTCGATTACGAAGACCTGCTCGTCCTTGACCGCGAATTGGACGTTGATGAGCCCGCGCACATCGAGGTCTCGCGCGATCGACTTCCGTATGCTCCACAACGCTGCGGACCTCGTCGTTGCCCAGGGTGAATGGCGGAAGAGCGCAAGCGGAGTCACCCGAATGGATCCCCGCCTCCTCGATGTGCTCGAGCACGCCTCCGACGAACAGCTCATTGCCATCGAACACCGCGTCGCAGTCCACCTCGATGGCGCCCTCGAGGAAGCGGTCGATGAGAACTGGATGTTCCGGGCTCACCTCAGCCGCCGTATTCATGTACCGCTCGAGAGATTCGGCCTCGTAGACGATCTCCATGGCGCGGCCCCCGAGCACGTACGAGGGCCGGACGAGCACCGGGTAGCCGATCGAGCTCGCGATCGCGCTCGCCTCGGCGAACGGAGCGCGCCATCCCGTTCGCGGCGTGCGGAAGTCGCTGGTCCGCCAGCAAGTCGCCGAACCGTTCGCGGTCCTCGGCCCGGTCGATCGCCTCCGGCTGCGTTCCGAGGATAGGCACACCCGAGCGTGCGCCAGGCGACCGCGCGAGCTTCAGAGGAGTCTGGCCGCCGAGTTGAACGATGACGCCGCTCGGGCGCTCCTTCTCGACGACGTTCATGACGTCCTCGAACGTCAGCGGCTCGAAGTAGAGCCTGTCTGAGGTGTCGTAGTCGGTCGACACGGTCTCGGGGTTGCAGTTGAGCATGATCGTCTCGAACCCGGCGTCACTCAGTGCGAACGCGGCGTGCACGCAGCAGTAATCGAATTCGATCCCCTGGCCAATGCGGTTCGGCCCCGACCCGAGGATGAGAACCTTCTCGCGCTCGGTGGGAGTGACTTCGTCTTCGTCCTCGTAGGTCGAGTAGAAGTACGGTGTGTAGGCCTCGAACTCGGCGGCGCAGGTGTCGACGGTCTTGTAGGTCGGGAGCACACCCAGCGCCACCCGCCTAGCCCGCACCTCTCCTTCGGACGATTCGAGTGCGCCGGCGATCTGAGAGTCACTGAACCCGAGCCGCTTGGCGTTCTTGAGAACCTGCGCATCGAGCTCGCCGAGGAAGCCCACCGCTTCCAGGCGTCTGCGCATGTCCACGATGCGACCCATTTGGGCCACGAACCAGAGGTCGATGCTCGAGGCCCGGGCGATGGTCGCGGCATCCGCTCCGAGATAGAGGGCGCGTTCGACGAGGTGCAACCGCTCCTCTGTCGGCCACGCGATCCGCTCGAGACATTCCTCCAGCGGCACGTCGAAGGCGGGGCCTCCGAGCCCGTCGGCGTCCCGCTCGAGGGATCGGAAGCCCTTCTGCAGCGCCTCAGAGAAGGTGCGGCCGATGGCCATGACCTCGCCGACCGATTTCATCTTTGTCCCCAGAATTCTGCTTGTGCCTGCGAACTTTTCGAAGTTGAAGCGCGGGATCTTAACGACGACGTAGTCGATGCTCGGCTCGAAGCTCGCCGGAGTCTTCTTCGTGATGTCGTTCGTGATCTCGTCGAGTGTGTAACCGACCGCGAGCTTGGCTGCGATCTTGGCGATGGGGAAACCTGTCGCTTTCGATGCAAGGGCCGAACTGCGCGACACGCGCGGGTTCATTTCGATGATGACACGTCGTCCGGTTGCAGGATCCACGGCGAACTGAACGTTCGAACCCCCCGTCTCCACTCCGATCGCGCGCATCACGCGAGCGCCGTCGTCGCGCATGCCCTGGTACTCGACGTCGGTAAGAGTCATCGCGGGGGCAACGGTTATCGAGTCGCCCGTGTGAACGCCCATTGGATCGAGGTTCTCGATCGAGCACACGACCACGACGTTGTCGTTGCGATCGCGCATGAGCTCTAGCTCGAACTCCTTCCAACCGGAGATGGATTCCTCGACCAGCACCTCGCCGATCGAGCTCAGGCGGATGCCCTCGGACACAACTGGAACCAGCTCGTCCGGCGAGCTCACCACTCCGGACCCGCCGCCGCCGAGCACGTAGCTCGGCCGAATCACGACCGGGAACCCGAGTTCCTCGGCCGCCGCCAGCGCCTCGTCGATCGAGTACGCGAACGTCGAGCGGGGGATATCGAGGCCCGCTTCCTGCATCACCCTCTTGAACTCACGCCTGTCCTCGGCGCGCCGAATGATCTCTGGCGTCGCGCCGATCAGAGTTGTGTTGTGAGCCTCCAGGACGCCTTCGGCGGCGAGGTCCATAGCCGTGTTCAGTCCTGTTTGACCGCCGAGAGTAGGGAGTACTGCATCGGGCTTCTCGCGCGCGATGACGCGTTGCCACGAAATACGGAGTGATGGGCTCGATGTAGGTCGCGTCGGCGAACTCGGGATCGGTCATGATCGTCGCCGGGTTCGAGTTGACGAGGATGACCCGGTAGCCCTCCTCGCGCAGGACCTTGCAGGCTTGGACGCCCGAGTAGTCGAACTCGCAGGCCTGGCCGATGACAATCGGACCCGAACCGAGCACGAGGATGCTATGGATGTCCCTACGAGCGGGCACGAGTGTCTCCCTGGGGCCGGGCGAGCGTCATCGTTTGTCGTAGCCCACTATCTCGACTCGATTGCCTGCTGGGTCGCGCGTGTAGAGGCGCCGCGTGCCTGGAACCGGGTAAGCCTGCTCGATGTGATACCCGGAGTCGCGCAGTCGCGCGACGGCAGCGTCGAAATCGGCAACCGTCACCGCGAAGTGCGCGGTGGGCGGAGGATTGTGCGAGTCGCGTGTGACGTGTAGCTGGACGTCACCGAGGGCGAACCATGCATCTGGCGAGGCCGTGCCCTCCGGTTGCTCCAGACGCTTCAGCCCCATCAAGGTTCCGTAAAACTCGAGCACCTCTTTCTCGAGCTCCTCGGGTGCGGTGATCGTTACGTGATCGAGCCCCCGGATGGTGAAGTCGCTCATTGCGATCGCCCCTCCAGCCGGTGAACGATCACTTACGCGCGGCTCCCTTGGCCTCGGCCTTGCGACGCTCGCGCTGAATCTTCTTCCTCTTGCGATCCTTCTTCCATCTGACAGTCCTGCGGTCTCCTCGCCCCATGTGGGCCTCCCTGCTCGGTGTGTGTCCTGTCAATCTATGCGGTGGGAACGGGCACCTCGTTCGGCTCGAACTCGGTCATCAATCTGCGGAAGCGCTCGAATAGAGTAGCGGGAATCGTGGGGGCCGGGGCCCGCCTCCGGGTGATACTGCACGCTGTAGCAGATTCCGGGCACCTCGAGCCCTTCCACCGTGTTGTCGTTCAGGTTCATATGGGTGAGGTGGGCCGGGGTCGACTCGACGGAGGCCGGGTCGACCGCGAAGCCATGGTTCTGACAAGTGATCTCGACACGCTCCGAGTCAATGCGCTTCACGGGGTGGTTCCCGCCCCGGTGACCGAAGGGAAGCTTGAAGGTCTTCGCTCCGAGAGCAAGTCCAAGCACCTGGTGCCCGAGACAGATACCGAACACCGGCACGCGCCCGAGAAGAGCGCGCGTCGTTTCGATGCCGTAGGTGACCGGATCGGGATCGCCCGGACCGTTCGAGAGGAACACCCCGTCGTAGTGCCCGACCACCTCATCCGACGGACGTCGTCGCGGGGACGACGGTCACGTCACACCCACTCGAGACGAGCAGGTCCAGGATGTTCCTCTTGATCCCGAAGTCGAACGCCGCGACCTTGAAGCGACGGCCCGACTCGTCCGCCGCTAGCAACTCCGACGTCGCAGGCGACCGCTCCGACCCCGCCGCGTAGCCGCTCAGTGCACGCTGCTCGAGCTCGTCGGGACCCCACTCGTACGCCGAGCGGGTCGAGACCTCATGAGCGAGGTCCGCTCCAACCATGCTGCGCGACGACCGGGCACGATCGACGAGCTCGTCTCTGCTGATGATCTCCGTTGAGAGCGCGCCGCGCATCGCGCCTCGGTCCCTGAGGTGTCGCGTGAGCCGGCGCGTGTCCACCTCTGCTATCCCGCAGATGTCGTGATGCTTCAGATAATCGCCGAGAGTTCCCTCGGAGCGCCACGACGAGGCCACCGGTGATTCCTCGCGCACCACGAAACCCGCTACCCACGGTTTCCACGACTGGTCGTCGTGCGCGTTGACGCCCAGTGTTGCCGATCTGCGGCGCGGTCATGGTGACGATCTGCCCGTGGTAGCTCGGGTCGGTGAGCACCTCCTGATAGCCGGAGAGTCCTGTGTTGAAGCAGACCTCGCCGGTCGTGGTTCCCGTCGCGCCGAAGCCGGTGCCTTCGAAGACGGTCCCGTCCTCGAGGGCGAGCAATGCGCGTTCGGTCATACGCTTTCCCTGGCGCGATCGTCGAGACGATCGCTTGAAGTCGCCCCGCTCAGCACCTTGCCGTCGAGCACCGTGGGCCGGCCCTCGAAGAACGTGTGCATCACGCGACCTGAGACCTCCCGGCCGTGGAAGGGAGTGTTGCGGCTCTTCGACTGCAACGAGGTCGCGTCGACGTTCCAGCGTGCGGTCGGATCGAACACGACCAGGTTCGCAGCGGAGCCGGACTCGAGAGTCCCCTGCGTGCCGAGCCCGAGAATCCGCGCGGGCCGGGTCGACAGCACTTCGATTAGCGTCGTCAGATCTAGGTGACCCGGTTCGACAAGCTGCGTTATCCCCAGACGCCAGAGCGGTTTCGAGTCCCAACATTCCCGGCGGCGCGTAGCCGAACTCCTGGTCCTTCTCCTCGACCGCGTGCGGAGCGTGATCCGTCGCGATCGCATCAATCGTTCCGTCCGCCAGCCCCCGAATCACTGCATCCACGTCCTCTTGGGAGCGCAGGGGCGGATTCACCTTCATCAAAGGGTCGTAGGTCTCGAGCGCAGCATCCGTCAGCGTGAAGTGGTGAGGCGTCGCCTCGGCGGTGATCCGCGCACCCTCGGCCTGCGCGCGACGCACCAGCTCGACGGTCCCGGCTGTCGATATGTGCAGAAGATGAAGCCTGCAACCGGTGAGCTTCGCCAGCGCGATGTCGCGAGCCGCCATGAGCTCTTCGGCCTCGGCGGGAATTCCGCGCAACCCGAGCGCGGCCGATCGGTCGCCCTCGTGCATCTGCCCGCCGGCCGCCAGCGCCGCGTCTTCGCAGTGCTCCGCGTAGATCGCGTCGAAGGCAACCAGGTACTCCATCGTCCGGCGAGCGAACAACGAGTCCTGCACCCCGTGTCCGTCGTCGGTGAACATCGTGACGCGTGCGGCCGAGCGCGCCATCTCTCCGATGTCGGCCATCACTGCCCCATTGAGTCCGCGGCTGAGTGCGCCGGCGACGCGCACGTCGACCAGCCCCACCTCTCGTCCGAGTGCCCAGACCTTCTCCGCAACCGAAGACGTATCGCACACCGGATCGGTGTTCGGCATCGCGCAGATCGCCGTGTAACCGCCGGCTGCAGCTGCCGCGGACGCGCTGGCAATCGTCTCCTCGTCCTCGCGGCCCGGCTCCCTGAGGTGGGTGTGCAGATCCACGAACCCGGGCGCGATCACGCTTCCCTGAGCGTCGATGAGCTCAGCCCCGGACCCGCTCAACGACTGGCCTATCGCGGCGATCGCGCCGTCGGCGATGTGGACGTCGGCGATCTCGTCGCGCTTCGCTGCCGGGTCGATGACCCGGCCCCCCTTGAGTAACCATTCGCTCATTGGTCCACCTCCGCGTCGCTCGCGGCTTCGCCGCCACCGAGCATCAAATAGAGCAGGCTCATGCGCACCGCGAGCCCGTTGGACACCTGGTCGAGGATGATCGACCTCGGAGACTCCGACACATCCGCCGAGATCTCGACGCCCCTGTTCATGGGTCCGGGGTGCATGACCAACGACTCGCGCCTCATGAGGGCCTGCCGGCGCGAGTCGAGACCCCAGTTCGCCGCGTACTCCCTCAGCGAGGGAAAGAGTTGCTCGTCCTGGCGCTCCTTCTGGACTCGCAGGAGGTAGCAGATGTCGACGTCGCCGATGACCGAGTCAAGATCGTGCGAGATTGTCGCTCCCCAGCTGGTGGCCTGCGCGGGGATAAGCGTGGGCGGACCGACGAGAGTCACGTCCGCTCCCATCGTCACGAGTCCCTTGACGTTGCTGCGGGCCACCCGGCTGTGAAGGATGTCGCCGACGATCGCCACCTTGAGGCCCTCGAAGTCTTTGAAGTGCTGGCGAATAGAGAACAGGTCGAGCAGAGCCTGCGTCGGATGCTCGTGGGAGCCGTCGCCCGCGTTGAGAACGCTTGCCTTCACCCAGCGTGCGAGCTGGGTAGGGGCACCCGAGCTTCCGTGGCGGACGATGATGGCGTCCACCCCCATGGCCTCGAGCGTCCAGGCCGTGTCCTTGAAGCTCTCCCCCTTGGCAACCGAAGACTTCGAGTCTGCCGAGAAGTTGATTACGTCGGCGCTCAGTCTCTTTGCGGCAAGCTCGAAGCTGATACGGGTGCGCGTCGATGCTTCGTAGAAGAGGTTGCATACCGTTCTACCCCTCAACGTCGGGAGTTTCTTGATCGGTCGGTCGGTCACCGATCTGAGCTGCTCGGCTGTATCGAGGATGTGGGTGATCTGGTCCGCGGAGAGCTGGTCCATGGACAGCAGGTGTTTGATCACGCGCTGTACCTCCCCGATCAGTACGGCGTCCTCGCCGTCGATCTCGTTGATGTGGACCTTGACGACCTCGTGAGCGGAGGTGGGCAGGTTCTTTCCGACGTGGTCGGCCCGAATGGGTAACTCGCGATGTCCTCTATCGACAAGCACCGCCAGGCGAATCGCCCGGGGTCGGCCGAGATCGAGAATGGCGTCGAACGCCGCCCTGATGGTTCTGCCGGTGTAGAGGACGTCGTCGACAAGCACAACGATGCGTCCATCGATGTCGACCGGCACCGTCGTTGACTCGAGGTGACGCGGCCCCCGCAGAGCCACGTCGTCACGATAGAGACCCACATCGAGAGCTCCCGAGGGTACGTCGACGCCCTCGAAGGAGGCTATCGAGCCGGCGACGCGGTCGGCCAGCGGTGCCCCGCGCGTGCGAATGCCGACCAGCACGAGGTCGTCGGTTCCCTTGTTGCGCTCGACGATCTCGTGGCTGATCCGAGTCAGAGCGCGGCGGATGTCCGCTTCCTCCATGACTCGAGCCTTGAGAGCGAATTCGGCATCGGGTTTCGTTCTCGAGCGAGCCATCAAAAAACGCCTCCTCGATCCGCCGTAGCGGCTGGGGAAGCGTTCGTGGCGTGACTATTGAGATTCGACACGCAGATCTATGCCCCTTTCCGGCCTCGCAGGGCCGATTTAAAGGTTGGTCAGGAGCAGGCTACACCGGATGGGCAACAGCAACCCGCTCTCTGGGGATCAGCCGCCTCGCGCCTCGCTGATCTCCAGCAGGTGCCCGTCCGGATCACGAAAGAACGCCCGGACCTCCCAGTCCGATTCGACCGGCGGAGTTAGAAACTCAGCTCCACGCCCTCGAAGAACGTCGTAGGCAGCGCGGCAGTCGGGCACTCGGATAGTGATCTCGTGATCCACCTTGGTGGGATCGGCCGGAGGGGCGAAGGTGGCATCGGGTTTGTCAGGCGTGGGACCACCCCCCGTGACGAGAAGGATCCAGGTCCCGAGAAAGCGAAGGACGACCGAGGTTCCTCCGTACTCACGGAATACCTCTGCCCCGAGCACGTCCCGGTAGAACCCTCGGGCGCGGTCGATATCTCGAACGACGAGCACGAGAGTGGCTTCCATACCCTGAGTTGGGAAATCGTCAGCCATCGAGAATCCTCCTTATATGTGCTGGCCCATTCTCTGTTTTCGGAACAACCCTCAGCTCTGTGGCTCGGTCTCTGCGATACGCCCGAGCAATCCGTTCACGAACCGGCCCGAGTCGTCGGTCGAGAGCTCCTTGGCGAGCTCGACGGCCTCGTTTATTGCGACCGCGACGGGGATGTCATTGCCCCACATCAGCTCGAAGATCGCCATTCGCACGAGGTTGCGGTCGATCAACGGCATCCGTTGAATCGCCCAGCGGTCCGCGTAGGCCACGATGAGCGCATCGATGTCCGCATGGTGCTCCTGGACCCCCTCGACGAGCTCGAGCGCGTAGCCCATGGCGTCTTCACCGGGCGCTTCCTCGGCGGGAGCGGGCACTCCGTCTGTCTCATCCGAGGGGGCTTGGTCGTCAGGGGTGGGCACCACCCAGCCCTCCTTGCGCCTCAGCTCGAACGCCTCGGCGGGGAGCACGTCGCGAATCTCGGCCTCGTAGAGAACGTCGAGGGCGAGCCTTCTGGCCGTGCGACGTGACCTCATACGGCCGCTGAGCTCCTAAGCCCGCGAGGAGTATTCGCCGTTGCGGGTGTCGATCCTGATCTTGTCCCCGGTCTCGAGGAACAACGGGACCTGGACTATGGCCCCGGTCTCGACGGTGGCCGGCTTGAGAGCCCCGGAGACGCGGTCCCCCTTCATGCCGGGCTCGGTCTCAGTAATCTCGAGAACCATACTGACAGGAAGCTCGGCGCCGACTGGCTGGCCCTGGTAGGTCTGCACCACGCAGGTGGTGCCGTCCTTGAGGAACTTTCCCGACTGGCCCAGGTACTCGGGATCGACGTGGATCTGCTCGTAGGTCTCGCTGTCCATGAACACGAGACCCGCATCCTCGGTGTACAGGTATTGCATCTCGCGTTTGTCGAGGACCGCCAGCTCGACCTTCTCGTCGGCTCTGAAGGTTCGGTCAACGACCGCGCCCGAGTCGACGTTCTTCAACTTCGTCTTGACGAACGTGTGACCCTTGCCCGGCTTGACGTGCTGGTAGTAGGTGATCGTGAAGAGCTTGCCGTCCAGGTTGAGGGTCTGGCCCGGCCGCATGTCGTTGGTCGAAATCATGAATTCTCCTAAAGGCGAACATCTGTTGCTGAGCGCCGGCGACTGGGTCGCGCGCCAGTCAGAACGCTAACCGGATCGGCCGTCTCCTACCTACGGCCGTCTCAAACGACGGTAAGCGTGTCCTTCGGGGCACTCGTCAACACCTCGGCGCCAGTTTCGGTGATGAGCACGCAATCCTCGATCCGAACCCCGCCGGTGGCCTCCAGATAAAGGCCTGGCTCGTTGGTCACCACCATGCCCGGCATGAGGATGTCATCGCTGATGCGGCTGAGGCGCGGTGACTCGTGGATCTCGAGCCCGACACCGTGACCGAGCCCGTGACCGAAGTCGTCGTAGCCCGCCTCCTTGACCGCGCGTCGGGCGACTGCGTCGATCGCGCGACATTCCGCATCGGGCTTCATGGCCTCCAGAGCGTTCGAATTCGTCTTCAGGACCGTGTCGTACTGGCGGCGCTGCGCTTCGCTCGGCATACCCAGAACCACGGTGCGTGACAGGTCGCCGCAATAGCCTTCGACGCGCGCACCGAAATCGAGCAGCACGAAGTCACCTTTTTCGAATCGCCGCTCCGAGGGTGTGTGGTGGATGTGCGCGCTGAGGGGGCCGGATCCGACGATCGGTTCGAAACTGATCGCTTCGGCGCCGTTGGTTCGTATGTAGACCTCGAGCTCCAGGGCGACCTCACTCTCGGTTCGCCCCGGACGGATTCGGTCGAGTATGTGCGTGAAGGCATCGTCTCCCAATGCGACCGCAGCACGGAGCGCGTCGACCTCCTCCGGCTCTTTGATGCGTCTCAAGTTCTCGATGGGCCCCTTCGACGTGACTAGGTCCACGCCCTCGAGGCGCTTCGCGAGATCGTCTCGATCGGCGAGCGTCATGGACTTTCCCTCGACCGCGAGCCTCGTTATCCCGGCCTCCTCGACAAGTGGCTTGAGCACATCCGTCAGTCGATTGGAGTACACGGACACGTCTGCGGCTCTCACCAAGTCCATCGCTCGGGCCCTGTAACGCCCATCGGTCATGAAGCGGGCATCGTCTGGTGTCACCAACACTTGTCCATTGCTTCCTGCGAAACCCGTGAGATACCTGACGTTGGTCAGGTTTGTCACGAGCAACGCCTCCACATCGCTTGATTCGAGTTCGCTCTGAAGCCTCTTGACCCTGCTCTCGTAGTTCACCGGTCGAGAATTCCCTTCAGGGCAACGAGCGCGGCGACATAGGAGTGCGGACCGAAGCCGGCGACTATGCCCCGCGCTGCCTGCGCGGTCACCGACATGCTCCTCCAGCGCTCGCGTGCATGGATGTTGCTGAGATGCACCTCGATCACCGGGAAAGGGAACCGCCCTGATCGCATCCGCGATCGCGCGCGACGTGTGCGAGTACGCAGCCGGGTTCAGGAGCACTCCATCGACACCGGCGTCGATCCCCGAGTGGAGCAGCTCGATGATCTCGCCCTCGCGAGCCGTTTGCCAGAAGGTCAACTCAAACCCGAGCTCCTTAGCCTCAGCCTCGATGATGGCGTTGACCTCCTCGAGGGTGTTGTCGCCATACACCGACAGCTCTCGGGTGCCGAGCAGGTTGAGATTCGGTCCATGAATAACGAACGCCTTCATTCAGCCATCCTCTCGAGTGCCGTTGCGATTGCCGCTCTGCTCGCCCGGACCCCGGCCTCCGGGTCCCCCACATCATTGAGCAACACGAAGCGAACTCCATCTTGATACTTCTTGTCGTGCTGCCAGGCTCCCTCGAGCGCGTGGATGTCGAGTGAGGCCGATGTGGGAAGGCCCACACGTTCGAGCACCCGCCGGTGAAGGTCGACTACCCCATCGTCGATTCGTCCCAGCTCGCGCGCGAGGTGTGCTGCGGCCATCATTCCGAGAGCGACGGCCTCACCGTGACGAATGCCGGCCGGCTGCTCTGCCTGAGACCAGGATGCTTGCTCGATCGCGTGGGCGAAGGTGTGTCCGTAGTTCAAGTAGGCACGCACTCCGCGCTCCCGCTCGTCTTGAGACACGATGTCCGCCTTGATCACAACTGATTGCGCGACGACCGAACTGAGAGTCGCCGCGTCGCGTTCGAAGATTGCCTGGGCGTTGCTTGCAACAAGGTCGAGGATGTCGGGGCGCGCGATGAAGCCGTACTTGACGACCTCCGCCAGCCCAGCGCGGAGCTCGTCATCCGGCAATGACTCCAACAGCCGCACGTCGCAGATCACGGATGCGGGTTGGTGAAAGGTCCCGACGAGGTTCTTGCCGTGATCGAGGTTCACCCCCGTCTTTCCGCCTACTGCTGCGTCAACCTGGCCGAGCAAGGACGTCGGAACGTGCACGACCGGCATGCCCCGGTGATAGGTCGATGCCACGAATCCGGCCAGGTCCGTCACGACTCCCCCGCCAACGGCGACTATGACGTCGTGCCGGTGGGCGCCCGCCTTTGCGAGCTCGTCGTACAGGACCGCCGCCGCCGCTATGGATTTCGAGCCCTCTCCCTCCGGGATTGCACCGACGTGCGCGGCGAGTCCCCTGGCCTCCAGCGCCGCGGCCACCGGAACAGCCAACTGAGCGAGCGAAGGGTGTGTAATCACGTAGGCGAGCTCGGCACCGTCGAATGACGGAAGGAAGAAATCGGCCCGCGCCATCAGGTCGGCTCCCACGTAAACCGGATACCCCTCGTCGCCGGCGGACGTCCAGACCCTCGTGAGATGCGTGCTTTCGAAGAGTTCGACCAACGCTGCCGCTTCCACGCGCGATGTGATTCGGGTCCTTGCCGTCGGTCTCGATGACGACGTCCGCGGCGGATCGATACATCGTGTGTCGCACTCGAAACAGCTCGAAGGGATCTCCGAGCTGAATCATGGGGCGATCGGCCGCCTCGCCGATCCGCTCGATGATGGACGCGTAGCTCGTGTCGAGATAGAAAACGAGGGCATCGACGAGGTTGGCGCGCGTCTCCGGGTTCGCTGACCGCTCCCCCTCCGAGCGCCACGACGGAGCGGGGGCCGCCCAGCACTTCGGCGACCACCTCGCGCTCGAGCGATCTGAACGCGTCCTCACCCCCCGAAGCGAAGATTCCGGGAATCGTGGCCCCGGCTCGTTTTTGAACGATCATGTCGGTGTCGACGAAGGGAAGCGACAGCTCCTCCGCGAGAAGAGCGCCCGACCGTGGACTTCCCGGCCCCCATGAAACCAACGAGAACGATCATCGAGCGAGCGCCTAGGGTCTCGCCCGCACGCGCTCGAGGTAACGAGCGTGCGCGCCCTTCAGATCGGCAACTGTGTCGCCGCCGAACTTCTCGAGGACTGCATCCGCGAGGGTCAATGCGACCACCGATTCACACACCACTCCGGCTGCAGGCACTGCACAGACATCGGTGCGCTCCTGAAAGGCCTCGGCCGCCTCGCCCGTAGCCATATCCACCGTTCTGAGCCGTTTCTTGAGTGTGCTGAGGGGCTTCATCGCCGCACGCAGCCGCAGGTCGCCTCCGATGCTCATACCGCCCTCTGTGCCGCCCGCACGGTTCGTGGCGCGCCCCAGGTCGGCCTCGATCTCATCGTGGGCCATGGAGCCGAGCAGGGTCGCAGTTCGAAACCCGTCGCCCACCTCCACTCCTTTGATTGCAGGCACGGCCATGAGCGCGCCGGCCAGCCTCCCATCGAGCTTTCGGTCCCAGTGAACGTGGCTGCCGAGTCCCGGGGGCAGACCAAAGGCAATCACCTCGACGACGCCACCGAGGGAGTCTCCGTCCGCCCCCGCCTTCTCGATGGCCGCGACCATCGCCTCCGAAGTGGATTCGTGCCAGCAGCGAGTCGGTGAGGCATCGATCGCCTCGAGATCCCTCGCTCCCGGCACGGGCGCATCGTCGGGAACGCGCGCGTCCCCGATGGAAAGCACGTGACTGATCACCGAGATCCCTATCTGCCCCAGCAACAGCTTCGCGAGCATCCCGATGGCGGCGCGCGCTGCCGTCTCGCGCGCGCTCGCTCGTTCGAGCACGTTGCGCGCATCGTCGAAGTCGTATTTCAGCATTCCCGCGAGATCAGCATGGCCAGGTCGCGGGCGGGTCAGCTCGCGTCCGCCGGGGGCTCCCTCCACGGGCATTACGTGCTGCCATTTGTCCCACTCCGTGTTGCGGATCAGGATGCCGACCGGCGTTCCCAGCGTCTCGCCTGCGCGCACCCCAGACACGATCTCGAGAGCGTCCTTCTCGATCTTCATACGAGGGCCGCGTCCGTATCCCGCGCGTCTCCGGCTCAGCTCGTCTGCGATGTCCTTGACCGCGACGGGAAGATGCGCCGGAAGGCCTTCGAGAATCGCGACGAGGGCCTGCCCGTGTGACTCTCCTGCTGTGAGGTACCGGAGCGTGCTCATCGTCCTATCTTCCCATCCGCAGTGGGGACGGCCGGAGTCTGGGGTGTATAGGCCGGCCTCGCGGCGTGACTCTCGAACCCTGAATCTCCAGGGGGCAAACAAAAAGACCCGGGGTCATCCCCCGGGTCCCTTCATCTTGTAGCGGCTTGTTACTTAGTTGCGTTCCGTGCGCTGCCCTTCACAGAGTGCGAACCACTCGTGCTCGAACAGGAAGGTCGCACAGCGGTTTTCGCATCGACGTGACTTTGAAGTGCTTACGGAAACGCTCTCCGTCCTCGACCTCGTGCTGCTGCCTGGTGTTCGTCGCCAGGTTCACCGTCTTGACCAGGGCGGTCCTGGTGCCGTCTTCGTCATAGATCAGCACGAGCTTCACAGACCAGCCGGTCCTCTCCTCGTCATCATCGTCCGGTGGCGGAGTGGTGGGAGGCGCGGGAACCGTCGGTGTCGTCGGCGCTGTCGGCGTGGTGCCGGTGCCATCATCAGTCGAGGCCGTGCCGTCGGTGGTCGCGTCCTCGTTAACGGGGGCGGCGACAACCGGGGTCAGGTCGATCACCGGATCGAATGGATCCTTTCCTCCGAAGACCTCGGAGGTCTCGACCGGCCCCTTGCTCTTCTTCTTGGGTGCATCGGTTTCGTCTTTCTTGTCTTTGTCGGTCGGCTCTTCCTCGGCGGGTGTTGCCTCTGCATCTGGAGCGGGGGCCGCCGAGCTTGCCGGCTCCTCTCCACCTTTGAGGAACATGAAGTACACGACTCCGAGGAGTACCGCGAACATCAAGCCGACCATGATGAGTTGCTTCTTCGAGGCCGCTTGGCCGGTGGATTCCTTCGCCATTATTGAGTTCCTCCGGAATCGGTGGTGGCGGGCGGAGCTACTGTCGTTGCCTCACCCTCTTCTGGGGCGGGGGTAGTGCCCGGAGCGGGGACAACGCCAGGCGCTGCGGCCACGCCTCCGGCGGGCTGCTCGAAGAAGATGCGAGCGGACGCCGTCAACTCAACCTTGTCCTCCGAACCCTCTACCTCGATTGTGGCCATGGAGAAGCCGTCGATCCGAACCGCTCGGTCGAGCTCGGTCAGTCGCCGGATGAAGTCCTGGATCGTGAAGTAGCTGCCCCTGGCACCGATGTCGATCTTGACCTCTGCCAGTGGTGCTCCCTCGGGAGGCGTCTTCGGCAGCTGGGGTGTAATCGAGATGAAGTCCAGCCCGGATCGATTGGCCTCCTGCTGTACCTGGAAGACGAAGTTGCTGACTCGGTTGTCCTCGGGGACGAGGTCGCTGATGTCGTCGAGGGCCGCCTGGAGCTGCGGTGCCCGCTTCTGCAGACTCTCGAGGCGAGCTAGCTCGGTCTCGAGCACTACAGTCTGAGACTCGGCCGCCACGACCTGCTTCTCGGTCTTCGCCAAGGTTTCTTTGCGAGGGCCGACCAGGAAGAAGAAGATCATTGCCATCACCAGAACTGTGGCAACGCTGCCCAGGATTACCTGCTTGTGTGACTTGAGGTTCTTCATGGTGTGCCTCCCGCAAGCGACGTCCCGCCGGCCATGTCCTCTAGCTCACGCAGGAGCGCTGAGGACTTCGCGTTCAGCTCGGTCGTGGAGTCGAAGTCAATGAACTCTGGCGCGCTGTCGGCTGCGTCTGTCTTGGTGGCGCTGTTCAGCCACACGGCTTGGAACTCTTTGACGCTCGAGAGGCGCATCATCCACTTGCCGACCCCCGTCATCGTGGTCGACTTTCCGACAAACTGAATCCGGCCGAATGATGCTTCGTCGCCGACTCGAATCTCCGCGGTCTCGGTGCCCACGGGGGCCGAACCCTCGGTAGCGCCGGCCGAAGCGGTGAGGCTCTCGAGCCATACCTCGCCCGGGGTGACCATCGCGACCTCGTTCAGCATCGAGGGCCAAGCGACGTCGCCCGCGAAGACCAGCAGGAGGTTGCCTGCTTTGTCCTGCACCTCGAGTGCAAGCTCGTCGTACTGACGCAGTTCTGCGATCTCGGTCTGGAGCTGAGTGTTGCGCGTCTCTGCGGTGGCGAGCTCTGCCTTCTTGGAGTTGATCTGGCTTCCCAGGAGGAACCACCAGCTCAGCATTGCCACAGCGAGGCCGAGGCCCACGATGGCGACGATGCCTACCTTGCGCCGCTCCGCCGCTTTTCTGGCGTAGCTGGCAGGCAGCAGGTCGAAACGATGCATCATCTGGCGGCCCTCCCCATTGCGAGGCCGACGGCGGCTGCGGCTACCGGTTCAACCTGAGCGATCTGGTTCTCTTTGAGACCTGACTTGTTGCTGGCGAGCTGGCTCAACGGGGCCGCTCCGTAGACGTTCATCTCGAGAGCGGCTTCAAGTGCTGCTCCCAGCCCCGGGGTCATCGACCCGCCTCCGGTAAGCAACACGGAGCCAATCGGCGCCGCGTCCTCGAGTCCGAGGTAGTAGTCGAGAGAGCCTTGGATCTCGCCGACGAGGTCTTTCACACAGCCCTCGACGACCTCCGAGGCCTTCGAGCTTCCGACTCCACTGTGGAGATCGAGCTTCTGAGCCTCGGCCTCATCGAACGTGACCTCGAGCTCTTCCATTAGCGCTTTGGTGGCGGTGTCGCCGCCGGTGAGAAGAATGCGCACGAACTGGGCCTCACCGTTCTGGTGAACCAGCACGTTTGTGACGCCAGCGCCGACGTCGACGATTGCCTCGGCCCCCTCGATTCCGACCTCGCCGCGGGCGGAGTCACTCACCGCACGTGCGACGGCGAAGGGAATCAGGTCTACGCCCGATGGGCGCAATCCGGCCGCTGCGACGGTGTCGACGAAGACCTCGACCATGTCGGTGGCCGCGGCCACGAGCAGAACTCGCATCATGCGACCCGACTCGCGGTCTCGTACTCGGCCAGGATCTGAAAATCGATCTCGGCTTCCTCGACCGGCATAGGGATGTGCTCCGCGACCTGGAACTTCAGGGAGGCCCTGAATTCCTTTTCGTCGAGATAAGGAAGGTCAACTTGGCGGACAACGACGCGCTGATTGGCGACGCCCACCACGACCTTCTTGTTCGAGATCTTGTTGCGCTTGAAGAGCGTGGAGATGGCGTGGGATACGGAGGCGGAATCTCGGATCTCTCCGTCAACCACCGAGCCGGGGGCCAGTGCGACCTGCCCGAACTTGCTCAGGGTGAGCCCGTTCTTCCCACTCGAAATCTCTGCTGCCCGTACTGCGCTGGTGCCGATGTCCAGGCCAACGACCTGGGCCCCGCCCGCGATGGCCAAGGCTCTACTCCTCTGTGAGAACGGCCCTCTCAGACAGGTAGCGCTCGACATCGTTGCGGCGTAGGCGGTAGTTCTTGCCCACACGGATGGCGGCCAACTGACCCGACTTGATGAGCCGATAAACGGTCATGTTGGACACACGCATGGTGTGAGCGACCTCACCGACGGTGAGCAACGGCTCACCGAAGACACGATCGATCATTTCCACCCTCTCGGTAACTGTTTCAACAGAAGTCAACTTAAGGCTCCTGATTCAACATGTGTGTCCAACAACGGTCAAGAGATACATCGGAGCCGGAGAGGTAGTTCTTTAGCGCAACCGGGGTCGATTTCACCACCCGTTCGGGTAGGAGAGGCCTAGTCCCTCACTCTCAGCACTGCGCGCCTCAGACCCAATGAGAAGAGGGCCGCCGCGGCGGCCCTCCTGGTTGTTCTAATGTCCCGCTCTAGCGGTCTACCTCGGTCCACTTGGACGGAGTGATGTCGAGGAAAGTCGTGGGCATGTTGTTCACCCAACATTCAGACATCAGGAAGCTCGCGCCACCTCGAAGCCAGAAGTCCTGGGCGATGATCGTGCCGTGTGTCGTGAAACTCCCCTGAGAGTCGAACTGGCCCTCAGGCAAAATGATGGCTCCGGTTACGAGCGCACCGCTCTGCATGCTGAGACTTCCGTTGCGGATGATCATGATGTTCGACTCGTTGATAGCGGGGTCGTCACTACAGGGCCCGACTTGCGCCTTCCACTTCACGGTGTTGGAGCCGGCGTAGGGATCTCCGCCCTGGAACTCGAAGTAAGTCACGTACTGGTTCACGGTTGGAGTATCGCCGTCCTGCCAAACCGCCTTGTAGGTCGTGGATGTTCCTTGCTTGAGACAGGTCGCCGCGCCCGACGTCGGGATGAAGCAATACAGACCAGACGACTTCGCGGCCTCCTTCAGGTTCTGGTAGTCCTGATCATCCAGGGTCGGGCTCGGTGTAACCCTCTTGAGGTCGATGGTAGTGAAGAGACTCGTGGGGGGACGCGCGATCGTCCCTCCGGCGATGGGCTGGCCCGCACAACCGGACCCGAGTGGCCCTCCCCACTTGCTGCCGTCCCACACCGACTGACCCATGGGGTTGGCGCTGCAGTTGGGGTTCGGCCCGGGCGCCTTGTGCTCCGTTCTTTCGGCCGGTGGGCCGGTTGTGGTGGTGATCTCACCCGCCGCGTGCGCCGCCGCGGGAATTTTCTCTGTTCCGCTGGCGTCCCACCCGGGATAGAAGTCATTGATCGTGTAGTACGGGTCGCGACCTGCAAATTCGATCTTGTCCCTGCCGACGATGTTGTTCGGAGAGATCAGGCTCAGGCTGTTCATGCTGACGTTGCCGTTGCCGTCGATCCCGTCGGCGAAGATGCCCAGCGGCAGGCCCTTCGGCTTGATCGTGATGACCTGTCGGATCACTCGCTTGGAGGCTGGGTGCGAACCCTCGGATGTGATGGCGAACTGCTGCGGTCCCCTGGGAGCGGCACTGCGGCCGACGCATGCATCATTCGAGGGGGCAAGCCTGTCCTCCGCAACGGAAGCCTCCGAGTTGTAGGCCCTGAGATCCGCGTCGTAGTGGCCCTCTCCGATGTCTCCCGCGATCGTTACCGGTGCTCTCCCGCCCGTAACGATGGGATTTCCAGTAACTTCGTCTACGCACCCCGCCAGTCTTATCTGTCCCCAGTTGAGGTTCCCGCGCCTGATCTCCAAGATGAGGCGATCGGCGCCGGCCTCCGCGTAAGCCAGCGCGCCGACGGCCTTCTGGTCGTCGCGCCCGGCGCGCAGATCCTGGATCACGGCGAAGCTGGCTGCCGAGGCGGTCACCGTCATGACGGCGCCGACGAGTAACACCGTGACCATCGCCACGCCGCTTTCGTTTGTAAGTCGCTTGAACATTTTCTTACCTCCTGTTTCTCAGATGCGCTTCGCTGAAGAACTCGGCCATCGATTCGCCGCTGCGCACTTGGAATTCGAACCCAACTGCAGTAAGCAACGCGGCCTCGTTTCCGGCGGTCACACTCGTGTCAAGGTGCGGTGCCAAGGGAGCCGCCTCGAGCTCAGCGAGGGTTGTAACTCCGTTCGCATTCCAGTCGTATTTCAAATAGCTGCTGCTGAAGGAGAAGACGGGTTCGGCTCCAAACGGCTCGACGCCGGCGACCAGTACTTCCCCGTTGAGTCGCAGGGTCTTGCTCGCAGCGTGATACGAGTACGTCAGGTCCTCGAAGTCTCCATCGAGATTCGGATTCTCGTAGGTTCCGTCACCGTTGAAGTCGATTCTCACGTTGTAGGAGTTGGCACTCACGTTCGAGAGAACGTCGGCCTCACGCGTGTCGCGGACTATCCTGTTCAGCCCGGAGCGCGCTTCTTCACTGACGCGGGTGACGTTGCGACTTGTCTCGGACCCTCGGACTTGCGAGAACATGATTGTGTAAAAGGTGGTCGTGACGATCGAGATCAAGGCGAGAGCCACAAGCGTCTCGACCATTGTGAAGCCGTCTTCGGAATGACGAGTCTTCATCGGTCGTCGACCGACTCACAGTTGAGTTTCCCAAGATTGACCTTGAGGCTCGACTCCGCGGTGGTCCCGGTGGCCACCGAGTTGATGCTCAGAGCACCATCGATCGCCGCCGTGGTGGTCACTCCCAGAGCATCCTCCGTAGCCCCCGTCGCACTGGCGTTAAGTAGGCTCCCCCAGTCGCTCAGGTAGCCCAAATCGCCGCCGCTAGGATCATCAAACAAGTAGACGTCCTGCGAGGGGGTCAAGCCGTCATAAACGAGCGGATTGGCTGCACGAATTGTGGCAAGTTGGTCAACGCCGCCCGCTCCACTCAACGTCACAGTGGCATACGAGCCGTTCGGCACGCCGACGTTCGTGTTCGTTGTGTCGTGCCAATAGCGAAGCGTCGCGCTCCAGGTTGCGACTGCCCCGGCCGTGACCGGGTCGCCGGTCGACTTACAGCTCACGCTTGCATCGAAATTGTCGACAACCAGGACCGCGCCCTCATCGCCGCCGCCAATGAATGTCGTGGGCAGCACTCGAATGTCGCTCAGCGAGACGCCGGCACTGGTCTCCACCTTTCGGTCGGCTCCCGCGATATCGGTCGCCAACGCTGCGGTCGACCCCGACATGGCGTCGGTTGAACCGGGATGCATGAAAAACATAGGACGTGAGGTGTTCAGCTTCAGCTCAACCGCCCTATCGATGCTCACCTGGGGCGCGACCCAAAGATCGTCTGACGCCGTACCCGGGTTGCCGACAATGAACGAGCCGTTGGCCAACGGGAGTTCGTTCGTCACTCCGACGTCGACGTTTAGTGCTCTGGTCGAATCGATCCCGGCGATGTCGGATACCGGCACAAGGGATGGATGCGTCAGAACATCCGAGGTCAGGGAGGCGTCGCTTGGGGAACTGTTGGGCGGCGCATGGTAGATGGCCTTGGCGCCCTCCGTCAGGGCTATGTCTGCCCCCACAGTCGAGGGGTCTGCGGGGACCTCTACCAAACGAAGCTCCGCGGATCGCACCGTCTCGTTCGCTGTAGTCGTTGTCTTTGACTCGACCCTTGCCTCGGAGTCACCTCCCGTCGCCGTCAGGAGACTCGAGGCACCCGTCGGATCGATGTATCCAGTCTGGACTTCGAGGCCATAGTCGACCTTGCCTGTCCCCCTGATGGTGACCTGTCCGAACTTGCGATCACTCAGCAGCGTTTTCAACTGAGACTGCTGCGTGTCGCCCCCGCGTTGCCATTCGACGACGATGCTCATCTCGAGGATCTGGCTGGGGGGAAGATCGTTCGCAGCGATCGTGGCGTCGTAGGCAGGGGGAACGTCGGCGACGATCGGTGTGTACGTCTGCGCATCAGCCGTCCCGCCAGGCCTTACGAAAGTCGTTCTGAAATTCACCGAATAGCCTTCCGGAACGCGCTTCGGGCAGGCTGGTTCCGCAACCGTGGTGGCATCGCAGGTCGTGACATAGGTTCCCGCCGGAACGCGGCTCGGGTAGTAGAGGTCCAGCAGGTCGATCGGACGTCCAGCAGGTTGCGTGTCGAACTTGACGTAGTACGGCAGTCCGCGCACCCTTTCCATCGCCTCGAGCGCGAGGTTCTTGCCAATCGTGTAGGACTGCGAAAGCTCGGAGCCCTTGAGGGAGCTCAACAGCAGCGGCACGATACCCACTGTTAGAATGGAAAAGATCACCAGAGCCGCCATCACCTCGATGAGGGTGAAGCCTCGCTGCCCTCTTACTCTTCGTTGAATCATCCTGGTCACGAGTCGGAGACCCTTCCTGTAATGCCGGTCACGGTGAGAGACTCCGAGCGGTCCAGATTCGTCTGCTCGAGAGTGATGCTGCCGGGTGTGGCGGTGCCCCGGGCGTAGAAGAAGGCGATCTCTGCGCTTCCGGCGCTCGGTACGCCCGCGGTACCCAAGGCACTTCGGCATGCCGTCGTCCGGACAGAGTCCACGGCGAAGGAGACCGACTCGACCTGAACTCCGGTGCTGAAGGTTCGTTTTCCAATCTCGCTGCAGTTAACGGGGAGGTCCGGATCTGGGTCGTACTGCAGCGTGCCCCAACGAGTGGAGTCGCCCACGTTGATGAACCACACTCCGTAGACGAGGGGGTGGCTCTCGGACTCGGCTTGCTGCTGGGCCTGGCGCATCTGGGTGGTGACGTTGTCGACCGAGCCGTTGAGGGCCTGCGCAAACCAGTAGCTGCGAAGGGCCGTGACGCTCAAGGTCAAGACGATGGCAGTGATGGCCATGACCACGAGCAACTCGATGAGAGTGAAGCCGTCTTCATCGTGCATACGGACAGACTCGATTCCGAAAGATGGATGTCTGGGTTCTCTTCGACGTTTTGTGCGATCTACTTGAGGCTGAGGGACGCCTGTTGCCTTGACTACGGAGTGCAGGCTCCGGGCCGGGATGCGCCCACATCGGATTCGTGGTGCCAGGCGATCGTTCCTAGATGAGCCGAGGACGCCTGCATGCAATAGCTGGTGGGTCCAGTCGAGATGATGTCGAGGTCGTCGAAGTCGACATCATCTGTGCTGAAACGGAGACCCTCATCGATGAGATCCGCAACCGTGATCGCGTAGATGCCCGCTCTGTCGCTCGCGAACGACTCCTGAGCCGTGGCGGCGTTTCTCATTGTGGACTTAACCTGCACGCTCCAGGCCCTTTCCCTCTGAACCATGAAGGCCGGGATCGCTATTGCAGCCAGTACGGCAATGATCAGAACGACGAGGAGGAGCTCGATGAGCGTGAATCCATCTTGCTCCTGGCGCACGGGCCCTGTCTTTTCTGTTTTCATTCATCGCTTTATCGGCAGGCAGTCCCTGCCCCTTGACCGGAGTCTCGACAGGCTGGTGGCTCGAACTCACGTTTGGGGAGAAAGCAAAGAGGAGCGGGATTGACCCGCTCCTCTTCGATGCGACTATTACTTACTACTTAACAAGCACCGCCAACGGGCTTGCCAGACGTGCTGTCGAAGTGGCCCGTGGCCCACGTGGCATGGCCGGCGAGGCGAGTATCGACCACCTGGATGCAGTATCCGGTGGCAGTCTCAGTCGGCACTGTCAGTGTCGCGGTGGCGGCGTGACGGACGTCGGTGAAGTCCGCCGATGCGTCGAATCCGACGTAGCTGCCCTCGTTCAGGGTCGACCAGGACTCGGCCGCCGTGGCCGCGTTGCGAAGCGTCGACTGGGTGTCGGCGATGTAAGCCTTCTCACGCTGACGCAGGAAGACCGGGATAGCGATCGCCGCCAGGATGGCGATGATCAAAACAACAACAAGGAGCTCGATGAGGGTGAAGCCCTCTTCGCGGTCCTGCAACTTCTCGTGGAATCGCTGGAACATCCAGCACTCCCCTTTCATTCCGCCCCGACAAGCCGGTACAGGGACGATCGAGTATGGACAAAACTGTTCGCCTGCTGGGGGAGGTCCACTGACTTCCCTGTTGCAGGTAACCCGGCTGACCCAGAGGGCCCCGTGGCTTTGCGTCCCCACCTTGCGGCGGGTTTGCCTTTGCTGCGCTACAAGGTTTCCGGCTTGCAGAAGTGATATCGGCTTCAGGCGTAGGAGCTTTAGCAAATGGTGCCCAACCTCTCTACGTAATTCCGGCAATGCACAAAGGGCCCCAGTCGCCTGGGGCCCCCAGTTGTGTGCGACGGCTACTCGATCAGGTCGAAGATCCCGAACATCGGCATGTACAGAGCGATGACCATCGATCCCACAATTACACCGAGGAACGCGATCATTATCGGTTCGATCAGCGAGACCAGGGACTCGGTCATCGACTCGACCTCCTGGTCGTAGAAGTCGGCGATCTTGTCCAGCATGGAATCGAGGGCTCCCGTGTCCTCGCCCACCGAGATCATCTGAATCACCATGGGTGGGAAAATCTTGTGGTTCGAGAGCGGCGCAGTCATGGTCTCACCGGTACGCACGCTTTCACGCACGTCCTGCGAGGCTCGGTTGATGACCTCGTTGCCAGCGGCATCCCCGACGATATCGAGTGCCTGCAAGATGGGCACTCCGGCCCTCAGAAGCAACCCCAGCATCCTCGTGAAGCGGGCGATCGCAATCTTGTTGGTGAGCTCGCCGAAAACGGGGATCCTGAGCTTGATCTTGTCGCGCCTTGTGTCGGAACTGTGCGCTCTTTCGTCGGCCCTTCTTGTAGCCGATGTAGCTCCGGCTATGGCGACGATGAAACCGAGCGGCACGATGATCTTCGCCTGCTCACTCATCGTCACCAGGATCTTCGTCGGCAACGGCAACTCGCCACCGAGCCCCTTGAACATCTCGGCGAACGTCGGTACGACGAAGATCAGCATCACGATCAGGAGCATCACGGAGATGCCAAGCACGGCGATCGGGTAAGTCATGGCCGACTTCACCTTCTGGTGCAACCTGTGCTCTTGCTCGTAGGTGTCTGCGATCTTCATCAGCACCGTGTCGAGCTGACCTCCCGTCTCACCTGCTCGAACCATCGAGACGAAGAGGTTGTTGAAGATCTTCGGGAACTTGCTCATGGACGCAGAAAGGCTCGAGCCGCTGCTCGACATCGTCGCGGATGCCCTTGATGGCCTCCGCCAGCTTGGGGTTCTCGGACTGCTCGGCGAGGATGTTCAACGCGCGCAACAAAGACAATCCACTGTCGATCATCGTGGCGAACTGGCGGCTAAAGATGGCGAGGTCCCGCAGCTTCACCCGCTGCGGCATGATGTGAAGCTCCATTTTCATGGAGGCCTTCTTGGCTCATCGTGATCTGGATCGGGGTCATGCCCTGAGAGCGGAGTCTGGACGCGACCACTGGATTCGCCGGTCGGCCTCCATATTCCCCTCGAGGACCCTGCCCTCTTTGGTGCGAACTCGATATGCGAATGAGTCTGCCATGGCCTAAGCCCTTCCCACGAGTCGGTTGTACTCGATCACGTGGTGGCAGCGCTCGAGTCCCATTTCGTACGTGACCTCGCCCTTCTTGACGAGCTCGGCCAAGTTCTGATCCATTACCTGCATGCCGTACTTTCCGCCGGCCTGCATCGACGTGTAGATCTGGTGCGTCTTTCCCTCACGTATGAGGTTCTGCACCGCCGGTGTCACAACCAGCACTTCGGCGGCGACTGCTCTGCCTTTGCCGCTGGCGGTGGGAAGCAGCTGCTGGGAAACAATGCCGGCAAGCGTGCCGGCGAGTTGCACCCTGATCTGCTGACTGCTGGTGTGGTGGGAAGACGTCGATGACCCGGTCGATCGACTGGGGTGCGTCCTGTGTATGTAGGGTTCCGAACACGAGGTGACCGGTCTCTGCCGCAGTTAGCGCGGTTGAGATCGTCTCCAGGTCGCGCATCTCGCCGACGAGGATGACGTCGGGGTCCTGGCGAAGAACGTGCTTCAGCGCTTTTCCGAAGCTCGTGGGTATCCGCACCCACCTCACGCTGATTCACGATCGCTTTCTTGTGCCTGTGGAGGAACTCGATGGGATCCTCGACAGTCATTATGTGTTCGGCCCGCTCGGCGTTGATCATGTCAACCGAGAGCGGCGAGCGTCGTCGATTTACCCGAACCGGTGATGCCGGTTACCAGACACGAGTCCACGACGGAGCTGGGCGAACTCCTTGACGGCGTTCGGGACGACCGAGCTCGTCAATTGACTTGATCTCGAATGGAATCAATCGCATGACCGCGCCCGAGCGATGTTCGCGCTGCTGGAAGATGTTCACTCGGAAACGGGCCTTGACCGGGCAGGGAGTAAGAGATGTCGAGCTCGAGGTTCTCCTCGAAAATCTCGCGCTGCTTCTGGGTGAGCATCGAGTAGATGCAGCTCCTGCAGGTCCTTCCCCTCGAGATTGCGGTATCCCTTCAGGGGCCTGCAGCTCCCCGTGCACCCGGATCATCGGAGGTAGGCCGGTGGTCAGGTGAAGGTCCGACGCCTTGTTGTCGATCACGGCGAGGAGGAAGTCGGCGAGGCTGGGTTCCTTGAGCTCATCGGGGGCCTCTTCCACGACCTCCTCGTCCACCTCGGCCGCGACCATCGGGAGGTCCTTCGAGTCGAAGGTTCCATCGGGAGCCGCAAAAGCAGGTGCATCGACAACGAGGGTGGCGGTCTGCTCCGATGCCCCGTTGGGTGCGGTGGGGGGCTGGTGGCCGGTTCCGTCGTAGGACGATGCGGCCGCAGGGGCCGGTGAAAAGGCGGGCTGCGCAGCCAGAGGAGGGGGCGGTAGCGCAGGCCCTGAGTTGAGCGGTTCCATTGGGGTCTTAGGAGCGGAGGGGGCGGCAGGGCCCGATGGAGCTCGTGGTGCCAGGTGCGCCCCTGGAGGCGCGACCGGTGGAGGTGGAGAGCCGGCGTCGGCGGCGATGAGTTCGCGCTGGGCTTCGTAGACGTCCTGCTCGGAAACGAATCCCTGCGAGATCAGAACAAAGGCGGTTGGCGTATTCGTGCGCGCCGCCTCTGCCGCAGCGGCAGCGACCTGTACATCAGTTACGAGGCCGCGCTGTTGCAGTACCTCTTCGAGCTTCATGTTTGCCTCCACTAGCCGATCTCCTAGTTCACGGGTCGGTTCATCGATGAAGTGGACCGCCCCGCTCTCGATCCGTTCATGAGCTTCCGATTCATGCTTCGGCACCTCGAAACCTCATCTTGAGAACTGCGCACTTTCTCTCAAGCCCCACCCAAAGCACGCCGAAAACAACAACAGGAGTGCCGGGCCTTGCCCCGGCTTGTATTCCGACCAAAGGGAGAACAGTCGTGCTACAGGGAACGATCGATGAGTTCCCGCTGATGGACGTCCTCGGAATCCTGCAGGCCCGAAACAAGACGGGCCGGCTTGAGATCGAGCGCCAGGCGGGTCGCGGACTGATCTATGTCCGCCTAGGCGAGCCTTATTACGCTGAATCCAGCCTGACTCGCAGTCTCATTGGTCAGAAGCTCGTTGATATCGGCGCGATCACCGACATGCAGCTCCGCAAAGCCCTTGACCATCAGGCCGATAGCGGCGAGCGCCTCGGGCAGATCCTTCTCACCCACGGAGTCATCTCGGCCGCCGACGTCGCACAAGCCGTCATCAGCCAGATCAAGGATGCCCTGGCCGATCTGCTTGCATGGGAGGCCGGCGAGTTCCGCTGGGAGACCGGTGCCGAGGTCGAGGTCGAGGTACCCCTGTTCGGAGGCGGCAACGGCTCGGTTGGCGTGGGATCCAATCCGCTTGCACCGCATGTCATACCCATCAACGCTCAGGAGCCCGATGCGGGTACCGATACGCCCCAAGCCGAGTCGGTGGTCGCACAGATGGATTTTCCACAAGGCGGTACCACGATGACCGGCAACGAGGTCTCCGCCAAGTCGATCGATTCGGTTCCTGAAGCCGGACAAGACCCCAGCCTCGAAGTCGTTGGTTCCTCTGCCGAGGAAGCCGAGGACGTCGCCGCAGAAGAGCCCGAAGAAGTGACCGCGCCCGTCGACGGGCTCGATTCAGAGACTGAATTCGAAGCGACCGAGGTCCAAGAAACCGACCCAGAGACCGAGGTTGAAGAAACCCAACCCCAGTCAGAGCCAGTCGATGAATCTGACGCGCTGACGGACCCGGTGTCCGAGGCCGAGGAGGGCGAGGACGAAATCGAAGAGTCCACGCCCGTGCACGAGCTCGACGAGCCCAACGACGAGAACGAGTCAGAGCCGGACGCTGATCCGGTTTTCGATCGCAACGAGGACGTGGTCGCCTACGACGAGGACGTGCCGGTGAGCGAGCCTGACCCCGAAACCGAGCCCGTGCACGAATTGGACGAGAACGAGACGGAGACCGAACCCGAGCCAGTCGCCAGCCACCAGGACGAAGTCGAAGACACGGAGCCCGAAGAGACGGAGCCCGAAGAGACTGGGGCCGCTCACGAGCTCGAAGCGGTGGCCGAGACCGATCTCTCCCCGCTAACGCCCGTCCCCGAACAGTTTCACGTTCCGCGCATCATCAGATCTCAGCCGGCCCCCGAGTTGGACGAGGAGTTCGAGGCCGTCTTCGAGGCGACCGCGCGCGCTTCCTTTGAGGACGAGCCGCTGATGGAGGACGTGGCCGAGCCGTCGACGGAGCCGGAGGCCGAATCCCCCTACCTCGATACGCAGCCCATCGTAGATCCCGTATTCGGCTCAGACGCCTTCACACCGATTGCTCCGGTCACCGGGTTCGACCATCCGACCTTCGTGCCCGATAACGGAAGCGCGGTCTTCGACCACGGGAGCTTCGAGCCCCTTCCCGAGAACCCCGCGCCTCCCTCTGAGTCGATCGCCGAGACCTCGGACGAACTGGATGACGAGACAGTTGACGGGGCTCTCGAGTCACCCTTCGAGCCGATCGCAGAGACCTATGACGAACCGGTTGGCGAGCGCGTTGACGAGGCCCTCGAGTCACCCTTCGAGCCGATCGCAGAGACCTACTGACGAACCGGTTGGCGAGCGCGTTGACGAGGCCCTCGAGTCATCCTTCGAGCCGATCGCAGAGACCTATGACGAACCGGTTGATGAGCACGTTGACGAGGCCCTCGAGTCACCCTTCGAGCCGATCGCAGAGACCACTGACGAACCGGTTGATGAGCGCGTTGACGAGGCCCTCGAGTCACCCTTCTGGCCACTCGCCGCGACAATCGACGAGCAAGACGAGCCGGTCGACGAGTCGCTCGATTCAGCCTTTGCGGCGGTAGTGGAGACCCTCCATTCCAGCGCGCCGGAGCCCGAGATCGAAGCCCCTGAGCCCGCGTTCGAAAAGCCTTTCGACCCAGCCATCGGGGCCTTCGCACCAGATCCCCCTGAATTGGCCGAGCCCGAGGCGACCGAGATGCCTGACGCCGACCTGATGCCCGTCGCCTCTCCCCCACCTCCACCTCCGGAGGTCGAAGAACCAAAGGCTGTCAATGAGGTCGCGGCCGAGAAGGCGCTGGCGGCACCCGCCGATCCCAGCACCCCTGAGTCTCTGAAGGACATCAAGCTCGATCGTGCGTCTCTCGTCCGAGAGCTCTCCGACCTTCTTCGCTGAAACCCCGAATACGAAGACCGGCCCCGAGCTAGGCATCAAGGCCGAGTCCAACATTCAGGTTCTCGAACGCTCGGGTGGAGTCGCACGCGCGACCGAGCTCTCTGGGGGCGGCGTTCAACCCGTCGACGTACGACACGATCAAGACTGCCGCAGTGCCGCACGGCGTCGGAAAACGTAAACGTATGGAACAGCACGCTGTGAGAGGTCTACTGCGCGACACCGTCCGACCTCAGTCGGGTCACACTCTCGGACACGAGCGGATCGGTACCAGGTGACCGCCACGACAGCGTTCAGGTCCGCTTCAACTCGGTGGGCCTTTGTTGAATTGCTAGACGACTACTCGGAGTATCTCTTGGATCGAGGTCTGGCCCAATCGGACCTTCTCCATCCCGTCCTCCCGAAGCGTGATCATTCCTTGCTCGATGGCGATCTTCTTCATGACATCACTCGACGCGCCTTCGACGGTGAGCTTCTCGAGCTCCTCGGTGATCGGCATCACCTCGTGCAGCGCCATCCGGCCCTTGTATCCAGTCCCTGCACAGGCGGGGCAGCCGATCGCCTGGAACAGCTTCGGAGCTTCTTCCCCGCGCAGTGGGAACGCCGACGAGTGCAACTCCTCCTCGGTCGGTAGGTAGGGCTCTTTGCACTTCGCGCAGAGTTTGCGGGCAAGCCGTTGCGCCAGTACGCAGTCAAGTGCTGAGGACACGAGGTAGGGCTCGATGCCCATCTCGACGAGCCGGGTCAGCGCACTCGGCGCGTCATTTGTGTGCAGGGTGGAAAGCACGAGGTGACCGGTGAGCGCCGCTTCCGTCGAGATCTGAGCGGTCTCGCGGTCTCGAATCTCACCGATGAGAATGATGTCGGGATCGGCTCTCAGGATTGACCGCAGGGCCGAGGCGAACGTGAGCCCTGCCTTCTGGTTCGTCTGTACCTGGTTCACTCCAGGAAGCCGATACTCCACCGGGTCCTCGACCGTGATGATGTTTCGGTCGGGCTTATTGAGAATGTTCAACGTGGCGTAGAGCGTCGTCGATTTTCCGGATCCTGTGGGCCCGGTGACGAGGATCTCGCCGTAGGGCTTAGTGAAACTCTTTTCGAAACGGTCGTAGTTCCCTGGAAGGAAACCGAGATCCGACAGCTTGAGCAGGACACTGGACTTGTCCAGGATTCGCATGACGATCTTCTCGCCGTGAACGGTCGGAAGCGTTGCCATGCGGATGTCGATTTGTTTGCCCTGCACGGTGAGGCTGATGCGGCCGTCCTGCGGAATGCGTCGCTCGGCGATGTTGATATCAGCCATGATCTTTAGGCGGGAGGTCATTCCGGCCTGGACCGATTTCGGCGGCCGCATGACCTCGTGAAGCACGCCGTCGACTCGGTAGCGGACAAGAACGTCGCGCTCCTGCGGTTCGATGTGGATGTCCGAAGCCCGGTCGTTGACTGCCTGGGTGATTAGAAGATTGACGAGCTTGATGATCGGGGCATCCTCGGCTCCCGAGGTGCCGACGGCTTGTTCCAAAGACTTCTCGGCGTCCTGAGCCGCCGCGGCTTCCTCCGCCAGGCTTTCAGCCGCAGAGTCCAGGCGGTAGCAACGGCCGATCGCACCAAGGACATCGGCCTTGGTTGCGACGACTGTCCGGACGTCTCGCTTGGTGAGTGCCCTGATGTCGTCGACCGCGACCACGTTCGCCGGGTCGGCCATCGCGAGGACGAGCTTTTCGTCCTCGATGCGCACTGGGATGCAGGAATGACGGCGGGCGGTGGCCTCGGGCACGAGGGCAATCGCCGATGCATCGAGGGGGGCATCCGATAGATCGATGAACTCCAGACCGAGCTGTTCGGCAAGAATCGCGACGAGACCCGCCTCGGTCACGTATCCGAGCTCGATCAGTACCCTGCCGAGAGATCTTCCTCGCTGCTGGGCGGTCTCCCTAGCTTCCTCGAGCTGTTCGTCCGTGATCAGGCCGCGAGCGAGGAGCAGCTGGTCTAGCTGCAGACCCACGCGTACCTTAGTGCTCACGTTTATTGGCCCCTCGGCTCGACGGCGGCGGTCGGTAAGACCCTTCTCTCTCTCCTGAGATTTATCGGCCCCGCGCTCCATCGACTAAAGCAGCCGAGTGGGGTTTTGAGCGCTCCTTGAGCGGCTAGTGGTGCCGGCTCGCCTCGAGGACCCTCCGGGCCAGATACTGCGCTTGGCGCCCATCGAGGGAGGCTTCGGGCAGCAACACGACGCTGCCATCGGTGAAGATGAGCCGGACGGTGGCGAGCCCGGCGGGCACGTGCATTGCCTCTGGGGATGTCTCTGCGGCGAGGAGTGCGTCATTGGAAGCCCCCTCTCGGACCGCAGGTAAATCACCGTGGACGGTAGGCAAGGGAGATGCCGAGGGGACGGGGATCGGTGTGGCGGACTCCGGAGCGGTTCCCATCACGTGCCGACCCCCGGAATCAAACATCCTGCTGAGAAGCGACAAGAGCCTCCTTTTGAGCAAGAGGCTCATCCGGCCACCGCCTTGGCCTCTATGCGCTGATGCACCTCGTAGAGGATCGACAGCATCAGTGACTTGACGTCCTCCCTCTTTCTGGGGTCACAGATGATGACCTTGACCCCATCCGGCAGGCCGAGACGGGTTCGCGCAGCTTCGATGAGCACCTCTGCCGGCGTGTCGGTCTCGTCGGTGTGGGTCACGCCAACGAGGTAAGGAACGTCTGCGTAACGCTTGAACTGCTCGAAGATGTGAGCCGCCTCCTCGAGCGAGCGGGGGTCGGCGGCATGCACCAGAAGGATGAACCCGATCATGCCCTGGGACAGGATCTCCCACATGACCTCGAACCTTCGCTGGCCGGGGGTACCGAAGAGGAACAAAGAGCAGTCCTCTCCGAACGACAGCCTGCCGAAATCCATCGCGACGGTTGTTCGGGGCTTTCCGAGGTCGGTCGCGTGCTCGCTGACGTCACGTTCCGTGGCGAGAATTGCCACTTCGCTGATGGTCTCGATGAGCGTCGTCTTGCCTGCCGCGAACGGCCCCGTGACAACGATCTTGAGCGGACGACGTGAGATCGACCGGTGAGCCGTCGCCTTCGGGACGGACCTCATCTCACAGCTCCTTCACGCCATCGATCATGCGACCGATGACTTTAGGGTCGACCTGGTCATCGTCCTCGACTCGCCGCTTCTGGATTGGCGATGAACTGCTCTCGTCCCCATCTCCCGAAGGCACCGCTCGTGGACGTGGCTTGTTCTCACTGAAGAGTCCGGAGAGCTCGCGCACGACCATGGCGCGGTCGACCTTCGGGCCTCTGAACCTCGTCGAGGAAACCGGCACGCGCTCGGACGGGCCGGTTTCGTTTCGATCGTCGTGGCGACGTCGAGCGCGCGCACCGCCCTGCTCGGCGCGACGTTCCTCTTCCTCGTACGCGTTTGCCTCACGTTCTGCCCGGCGTGCTGGAGGAGGCGCGGGCGGGGCTGCCGCGGCCTGGTCACGATCCGCGCTTTGCGCTTCGTTCGTGTCGTCGTCCAAATCCGACTGCAACTCGACCACGTTGCTATCCGAAACGTCTGACCTGTTCCAGCGATCACTGCTCTGCGGCCCGGCCGAGTCCGCCGTGCGCTGATCGCGTAACGACTCGGAGAAAGGCTCTTGTTGTTCGTCCGTCCCGGCCGGCGCACGCTTGTGCTCGATCAAGCCCGCGTTCAGGAGGCCGAAGAGAAGCCTGGTCGTCTGGTAAGCGTCCGCGCCAGTCGATACTGCAATGTCCTCAACCGTGCGGTGTCCGTCGACGAGCACGAGGACTTGCCACTCTGCGGACGTGATGTTGATCTGATGAGCCCCTTCGGGCGTGCGCGGAGACATAGCGAGGACGACGTCGGCAGATGGGATCTTCTTCCTTATCTGAGAGATCTCATCGAGGCGGCGAGAGGCCTCGATTATGAGGTTCTCAACGGAAACGGCTAGAGGCACCTCGACCTCTGTCTCGACGTCAGGCTCCCAGACGAACGCTCCGAGCTCCCACCGCAGCAAGTCGAAGACGCCGTCCTCGATCTGGCTCCGGACGGCCCACTCGATTTGCTCTTGGTCGACCACACCCTGTTCGATAAGGACCTCGCCCAATCGGCGCCCTGTCTGCTCCTGCGCGACGACGGCGCGGCTGAGCTGTCTCTCGGTCAGCCTGCCTGAGCGAGTCAACTTGTTCCCTAGTAGTTCCTGGGACTTGGTGGACTCGGCGTGGTAGACCTCCCCGTCGCGGAAGTACACGCGCCCGCTTCCGGTGCGACGCTCGACCTCGAGCCGGCCTGTCTTTTTGGCGAGCGCGGTAAGCCGGAAGATGTCCGACAAGGTGAAGTCGTCGAGCGTACCTTTGAGCACCTGGTTCCTGTCTCCTCTTGCTCTCGCCTACCAGGACGTGAAGGACGAGTTCTCGTCCCTTTGATCGTCGTCCCGCTGTTTCGGGAATTCTTCTTTCTGCGTATCTTCTTGATGTTCCTCTGGCCACTGCTGGTTCGCCTCGTGATCCTGGTCGGCCACTTCGGGCCCGGGGTCGGACTCAGCGATCGAATGGCGCGCGCTTTCCTTGGGTTGATCGACCTGCGTTTGACCCCACGGCTCGGACTCGACGTTTCCCTCGGCTTGGTCCACCCACTCTGTGGACTCGACAGGCCGAGCCTCCCAGTCGGGAGTCTCCTGGATCGTCTCGTCCTCCCAGGAGGGCCGCGATGCCTCACCCTCGGACGCCGCCGAGTAGGGGCTCGGATCGGGCGGGGGGGCCGGCGTCGGATCGACGCTGTGGCGCGAGACGGCGTCGTGACGACGGCCGTAGTCCCGGTCCACGAACTCGGGCTCTTCGAACACGCTCTCGACTTTTCGTGCACTGTTGCGCATTTCGTAGAGAACGAGGCCGGCCTTGGCATGCTTTGCCGTCATCGCAACGAGAACGGCATGTCTTCCGGCGGCCATCAGAACGACGTTTCCCTCCGAGCCCTCGACGTAGACCTGTGCGAGATCGCCCTTGTCCAGTCCCATTGCCGCGCGCTCACCCAAACTGAGCAGGGCCGCGCTCATGGCTGCGAGACGGTCCTCCTCGACAGCTGGTGGCAGCGCCGAGGCCATGGGCAGTCCATCCGAACTGACGACGGCGGCGGCCTGGACATCAAGGGACACCGACAAGAACTCATCGAGTACGGCTGCTAGTTGGTCGGCCTTGCTCATTGATCCTCCCTGGTGGGCCCTCTTGGTCGCTGGGGCCGTCTTCCTTAGGAAATCGGCATGAAAACGGCCCGAGTTGAGGTCACGCTACAACTGCACCCGCGGAAATTGAAGAATTGAACCGATGCAGGGAGATCACTTAGTGATGGTGGCCGATGCCTCGAATCGCAGCGGCCGACATGGCATCCAGAGGTGCCTGTTGGCCGGTCCAGATGGTGAAAGAGGCGGCCGCCTGGCGCACGAGCATCCCGAGTCCTCCCCATGCCGTGGCCCCCGCCGCCCGTGCATGTTCGATAAGCGGCGTTGTCGGCGGAGAGTAGATGAGGTCCACCACGCACTGATCGGAATTGAAGGTTGCGTTTGCGAGCAGCGGCTCCCCCCGCATTCCTACCGGTGTGGCGTTCACGACGAGGTCCACCTGCGCGACCCGGTCCGCCATCTTCTTCCAGGCCAGAACCTCGGTCGTTCGGCCAGAATCATCCCGAGCCAGCGCAGCCACCTCGCCGGCGAGCTCGTCGGAGCGGGCAGCCACCGTGATGCCGGCGACCTTCAGGTCCGCCAGTGCCTTGACGACCGCGCGAGCCGCTCCCCCGGCCCCCACCACCAGCGCCCTGGTGCCGCTGGGTTCGAACCCCGCGTCCTCGACGAGGAACTCGGAGAACCCCACGACGTCCGTGTTGTGACCGACCAGTTGATCGCCCCTGCGCTGAACCGTATTGACCGCGCCCGTCGCCACCGCGTCGCCGCCAAGCGAGTCGAGGTAAGCAACGATCGCCCTCTTGTGGGGCATGGTCACGTTCGCACCCTCGCCGCCGAGAGCGCGTAGCCCGCGCGCCGCGTCTGCAAGACCATCCGGCGGAACGGGCCAGCGCAGATATATCCAGTCGAGGCCGAGCTGCCGAAAGGCAACGTTGTGCATGAGGGGAGAGAGAGTCACCTCGAGAGGCCAGCCGAGCACGCCGACGAAGTGGGACGCGTCTCTCTTTCCTCCCACCACCATCAGCAGCTCAGGTTCTGGTAATCGGCCTTGTCCGCGAGAAAGTCGTCGTAGTCGACGGAGAACGAATGCCGTCCGTCGCAATCGGTGAGCACGTAGTAGAGCCACGGTCCCTCAACCGGATTCGCAGCCGCTTTGATTGCCTCTGCTCCGGGTGCTCCGATCGGTGTGGGCGGAAGCCCCGTGACCTTGCGCGTGTTGAAGGGCGAGTCGATTTCGAGATCCTCCGAGGTGAGCGAGTTCTTCCTTTCGCCGAGCGCGTAGATGACGGTTGCATCGATGCCGAGGGCCATGCCGTCGTCCAAGCGGTTGTAGATGACACGCGCGATCTTGGCGCGATCTTGACTCACTCCCGCTTCCGCTTCGATCATGGATGCGACTATGAGGATCTCGTATTTCGAGTACCCCATCGCCTCGATCCCCGAGGTGTCGACCTTCTGGAGTTGCTTCTCGGTCTCGTCGACAAGTCGCTGAGCAACTGTCCGCGCGGTGTCATCTTCGATCAGCTGGTAGGTCGATGGGAACAGGAGCCCCTCGAAGTTGTTCGAGTCATCCGGAAGGATGCTCGACTCAACCTTGCCCGACTCGAGCACCCTCAGGAACTCCCGTCCCCCGATATCGGTGTCTTCATCCAGCCTCTCGGCGAACTCTGGTAACCACGACCCCTCGGGGAAGGTGACGGTAATGAACTTCACCTCGGGTCCCTCGAGCATCCTTTCCAGCGCATCGCGGGCCGAAAGACCGGTTGAGAGCTGATAGGTCCCCGCTTGAATCCCCTCGTCCCCACCCTGGAAGAAAGAGACGATCCTGAAGCCGAGCGCCGACTTGATGACTGCCTGGTCCTCGAGGATCTCCCCGACCTCCGTCATGCTCGTGCCCGCCGGGATCTCGACCTCGACCTGCTTACCCGGAGCGCTCGAGGAGGCGACGCCGATCGAACCCAGGTACACGAAGCCCACCGCAGCCGGGATTCCCAGTAGAAGCAGGAGAATGAAGAGCGACATCATTGCCTTCCCGCGGCGCGTGAGCCTCATGGCTGTTCCTCACCGGCGACTGGCCTCGTCGCGTCGAGATAATCCTGGAGCAGGACCTGGGCGGCGACCGCGTCGCGCCGTGCCTTGAGATGCTTGGTCTTCACGCCCGCCGCTCGCAACCCACGATCGGCGACGACCGACGTGAAACGTTCATCGAACTCCCGTACCTCAACGGACAGCGCGGCCGCCAGCTCGGCAACGAACTGCTGCTGCGCTTCCACCGCTGGTCCCGATCGACCCGAGAGCCCCGTCGGCCGGCCCACCACGATGAATTCCGCGTCGAGCTCCTGGACGATCATCGAGATTCGCCCGACCGCGTCCGTCGCTTGGCGATCGATCACCTCGAGGGGCCTGGCGAAGCGCGTTTCGGGGTCCGCCACGGCCACGCCTATCCTGCGCTCGCCCGGATCGATGCCGACGATCACTGCTGAATGGCTTCCTTCGCCGCGGTTGCGACGGCCTCGATCGCGTCGTCGAGGGCCTCGGAGTTGGAGCCACCGGAGATCGCGAGATCGGGCTTTCCTCCGCCACCACCGCCCAACAGGTCTGCCCCGGGCTTCAGTAGGTCGCGCGCGTTCAGTCCCCGGTCGACAAGGTCCTTGCTCAGCGCTCCAACCAAATTGGCGCGACCCTCACCCGCAGAGCCAAGAACGATGACGGCCGAGCCGAGTCGGCCCTTCAGGTTCAGAGCAAGACTGCGCAACGCGTCCACAGTTAGATCTCGGCGAGCGACGACGAGACGGGTGCCGCCGATGTCGACGGCGTCATTGGCGAGCGATGCCGCGTCGGCGTCCGCTCCTTTGCGCTCGACCTCGGCGAGTTTCCTCTCCATCTCTTTGCTCTGAGCCAGAAGCATCTCGACGCGCTCCGCGACCTCGTCGGGCTGCGCGCGCAAGAGATGCGCGGTTTGCTCGAGCATGGTCGCGCGACGAGCAAGGTGATCGATCCCATCCCGGCCGACCAGCGCCTCCACACGTCGCAGGTTTGAACCAATGGAGCCCTCACTCGTCAGGACGACGGCTCCGATGTTGCTCGTGTGGGGGACGTGCGTGCCTCCACACAATTCCTTCGAGTAGTCGCCGACCTCGACGACTCTTACGAAATCGCCGTACTTCTCGCCGAAGATCGCCATCGCACCAATCGACTTCGCGTAGTCAAAGCTCGTCTCGAACGCACGGACGCCGTCGTCGGACAGCACCTTGGATTGCACCTCATCGGAGATGTCCGCCACCTGCGCATCGCCCAGCGCGTCGAAGTGATTGAAGTCGAAACGGAGACGGCCCGGCTCGACCAGGGAGCCAGCCTGAGTTGCGTGCTCACCCAGCCGGTCGCGGAGCGTCCAGTGCAGGATGTGAGTTGCGGTATGAGCACGCTCGGAACCGTGCCGGGCCTTGGCATCGACAAGTCCGGTCACCGTGTCGCCCACGCGTAGCTCGCCGGCAGTAATCCTCGCCCTGTGCCCCGTTACTCCCGGGAGAAGGCGTTGGGTGTCGAGGACGAGAGCCTCCCCGGTGGTTGCGCGCAGCGACGCCGGTATCACCGACCTGGCCTCCTCCTTCCGCATAGAACACCGTGCGGTCGAGTACGACATCGACCTCGTCACCCTCACCCGCCACTTCGACAGCGGACGCTCCATCGACGAGACCGACGATCTCGGATTCGGTCGTCAGGTGCTCGTATCCCAGAAAGTCGGTGGCACCCCGAGCTTCCGCGATTCCTGCGACGGCCTCGTTGGGCGATTTCTCGCCCCCTCCGGCGCGAGCCGCACGTGCTCTTTCTCGCTGCGCGGTCATCAACTCGGAGAAGCGGTCAGCATCCACCTCGAGGCCCGATTCCGCCACGATCTCCGTGGTGAGGTCGATCGGGAATCCAAAGGTGTCGTGAAGCTGGAAAGCCACGTTTCCGGGCAGGATTGTCTGACCCGACGACTTCGTCTTCTCGACCTCGGTCTCGAGCAGAGACAGCCCTTGCTTGAGCGTTGAGGTGAACCGCTCTTCCTCGCTACTCGCGATCTCCTTGGTGAGGTCGGCATGCTGGACGATCTCGGGATACTCGTTGCCCATCAACTCGACGCAGCGGTCGACCAAGCCCGGCAGGATGGCTCCCTCGTGCCCAATGAGACGCGCGTGACGAATGGCCCGGCGCATTACTCGTCGCAGAACGTAGCCGCGTTCCTCGTTCGATGGACGTACGCCGTCCGCGATCATGAAGGTGATCGAGCGGCCGTGATCGGCAAGAACCCGAAGGCCGAAGTCGACGAGCTCATCCTGCCCGTAGCCGTGTCCCGTGATCGAAGACGCTTTCTCGATCATCCCGAAGAGGATGTCGGTCTCCAGCACGGAGCGCTTGTTCTGCAGGATCATCGCTATGCGTTCCAGTCCTGCACCTGTGTCGATGTTCTTGGTCGGGAGGTCAGCCACCGGTTCGATGTCGGCATCGCAGTCGTTCTGCATGAACACGAGATTCCAGAACTCCACGTACCGCTCGTCGTTGTCGATGGGTCCGCGCTCGGAAGCAGTGCCGAAACTTTCACCGCGGTCGACATGGATCTCGGAGCACGGGCCGCACGGCCCCGCAACTCCCATGTCCCAGAAATTGTCCTTCCGTCCGAGCCGCAGAACGCGCCCTGGTCGAACGCCAACCTCATCCACCCAGATCTCTTCCGCCTCGTCGTCGGTCTCGAAGATGGTGATCCAGAGCTTGTCCGGATCCATCCCCCAGCCCTCGGTAACCAGTTCCCATGACCACGAGCAGATCTCTGACTTGTAGTAGTCACCGAAGCTGAAGTTGCCCAACATCTCGAAGAACGTGAGGTGGCGGGTGGTGCGACCGACCTCCTCGAGGTCGTTGTGCTTTCCTCCCGCTCGCATGCACTTCTGCACGCTCACGGCGCGCCTGAACTGCGGGGTCTGTTCCCCGAGAAAGTACGGCTTGAACTGATTCATCCCCGCGTTCGTGAAGAGCAGCGAGGGATCGTTCGGGATCAGTGATGCCGAGGGAACGCGCGAGTGCTCCCGCTCCTCAAAGAACGCGAGAAAGCGATCGCGAATCGTGTTCGAGTCCATGGTTCCCGCTTTGCCTGGCTTGGTCGGTCAGGAGGACGCGCGTCCGGGAGACGCGGCCTTGCGGGCGCGCTTCTTCTCGATACGGCTGTTCGCCGAATCCAGCCCCCGTCCGATGACCGCGTTCGGGTTCCACCTCTTACGTCGCTCTTCGATCCAGCGGTCCAGAGTGAGCGCCAGCGCGGCGCCCAAAGCGATCTTGATGACTGACTTGATCATCACCAGACCCTACCCTGCTGGGCGATCTGAATCGCCGTCGTCTTTCTTGGCATCGAGCTGCCGTTTCAGCTCGAGCTCACGGCCCCGAATCGGCTCGTAGTAACGCCGGTCGGCGAGCCCGTCGGGCAGGTACTGCTGCGCGACCCAGCCCCCATGGTCGTGCGGGTAGCGATACCCTCTGCCCGCCCCGGTGGCCCTCGACGCCGGGGAGTTCGAATCCCTGAGATGGTCCGGCACCGACTGGGGCCCGGCTGAGCGGACGTCCTCGAGCGCTGCTCCGATCGCCCTGTAGGCAGCGTTGGACTTGGGAGCGATGGCGAGATAGGTAGCTGCCTGGCTCGAGGTTGATCCGAGCCTCGGGGAGGCCTATGAACTCGAGCGCATGGTGGGCCGCCACCGCCACCTGAAGAGCGGTCGGATCCGCATTGCCGACGTCCTCGCTGGCGAAAACGACCATGCGACGGACGATGTATCGGGGGTCCTCGCCAGAGTCCAGCATGCGCGCCATCCAGTAGACGGCCGCGTCCGGGTCACTCCCCCTCATGGATTTGATGAACGCGGAAATGATGTCAAAGTGCCAGTCGCCGGCCTTGTCGTAGGGAATCGCGCGCTGCTGCAGAGCCTCCTCCGCGACCGCCAGCTCGATTACCCCTGTGGTCGTGGTTGCGATCATCGCTGCGGCTTCGAGAATGTTGAGGGCGGCGCGCGCGTCGCCACCGGTGCGCTCGGCGATGTGATCGAGCGCACTCGTCATCAATGGTGACGTCGAGGTTGCCCAGCCCCCGCTCGGAGTCGGCCAGCGTCCGGCGGATGATGGCTTTGACGTCATCGTTGGTCAGAGCCTCGAGCCTGAATAGCAGGCTGCGGCTCATCAACGGTGTGTTGATCTCGAACCCGGGATTCTCGGTCGTGGCGCCGACAAGCACGATCCAACCATTCTCGACAGCGGGCAACAGAGCGTCCTGCTGGGCCTTGTTGAACCGGTGGATCTCATCGAGGAACAAGACCGTTCGCATGTCGTTTTGTCCGAGCCTGTCGCGCGCGGCCTGGATTTGCTTACGGACCTCGGCTACACCGGCGCTCACCGCGCTCATCGAGACGAAGTGCGCTCCTGTCGACTCGGCGATGATGTTCGCAAGCGTCGTCTTGCCGGTGCCGGCCGGTCCCCACAGCACGATGGAGCTGAGCTGTCCCGACTCGATGAGAGCGCGCAGTGCCCTGCCCTTGCCGAGCAGGTGCTCCTGCCCCACGATGTCGTCCACCGACTTTGGACGCATGCGCGCCGCAAGTGGCGCGAATGAGTCGAACCGCGACTCGAGGTTGCTCTCGAAAAGATCCACGGCTAGCGACTTTCCGGTTTAAGCGCCGGCGCGCGGAAAAATGGGCCGAAGCTGGACTCGAGGTCGCTCTCGAAGAGATCCACGAACCTCATGCTCGCATGGGCCTAAAGAGCCCGCAGCAGCATCAGGAGCGCGGCAGCGGCCCAGGCTTGGGGTCGGCACGCGCCGGGATAGGGAGCGAAGGGCGCGCCCCTGGTCCGGTCGAATCCACCGAACAGCTCGGGTAGGCGGCCCGTCCGGGTCCTGGAGAGCGGCATCGAACAACGCGGTGGCGATCCGCTCCGCCTCGGCCGAGAACCCATAGCTTCCGAGACCCTCCGCGATGATCGCGTTGTCGTGCGGCCATACCGAGCCGTTGTGGTAGCTGACGGGGTCGAACGCCTTGTGGTCGCGGGCAAGCGTTCTCACTCCCCAACCGGAAAACAGATCCGGGCCCATCAGGCGGTTGGCAACACCCGCGGCTTTGTCCGAGTCGACGATGCCCGCGAAGAGGCAGTGTCCGGGATTGGAGGTCACCGAGCCGACCTGAATCTTTTGACCGTCGAGCGCAAGCGCCAAGGTCCCCTCCTCTGGCATCCAGAAAGCCTCGTTAAAGCTCCTCTTCAGCACGGCCGCCTCCTGCCGAAGGGCCCCGGCGTGTGCGCAGTCGCCCAGTGCGTCGTAGACCTCGCTGATCCGATGCTTCGCCATGTAGGCGTAGCCCTGGACCTCGACCAGCGCGATAGGACCTCTCCCCAGGGTGCCGTCGGCGTGCACGATCGAATCGTCGGAGTCCTTCCACCCCTGGTTGAGCAGACCGCCGGGCGACCGTCGCTCGTATTCGATGAAGCCGTCACCATCGAGGTCTCCGAATACGTCGATCCATTTCAACGCGGCGTCCAGGCTTGCTCTCAACTTGTGGATGGTGTCGAGGTCCGCCGTTGCCTTCCAATACTCGGCCGCGAGCACGACGAACAATGGCGTGGAATCCACCGACCCGAAGTAAGGAGTGTGCGGGATGAGGTCGCTTCCGGCGAGTTCTCCCCGGCGGAGCTCGTGCAATATCTTGCCGGGCTCGGCGTCTCTTGAGGGATCGTCCTCGGTTGCCTGATTGCGAGCGAGGAAAAGAAGTGTGGAGCGCGCCGGTTCTGGATTCACGGCCAGCATCTCGTACGCGGTGATCAGCGAGTCTCGACCGAACGGAGCCACGTACCAGGGGATGCCGGCGGCGATGATGTCGTGGCCTTCGAAGGGTGTTATCAGAGTCCCCAGGTCCCGCAAGGCCTGGGTCACCACCCTGTGATGGTCCGGTCGAAGTCCCTCGATCTCGCCGCACGACTCCCACCACGCGCGCTCGACCGCCGTCGCATGAGTGCCCGCGGCCTCGAAGGACAAGGGCGAGGCGCGCCGCCCCCCGATGGACGGCTCGACGGTGATGTCGATACGGGCGGACTCGCGTGGTTCCAAACGCAACCGCCAACACGCCTCGACGCGTCGGATAGACACGTCGGTTTTCGCCGGGGGGTCCACATCGACAATCGTGGCCCTGAGAATTCCGTCCACACCCTCATAGCCGAACCGGATCTCGTGACGGTCGCACAATGGGGGCAGGACGCCGCGCCGCGGCTCGGGCACGATGTTACGGACTTCGAACATGTCCGCGAAGTCCGCGCCAAGCGTGAGCGCGATGTCGGTTTCGGCAAGGGCGTTTGACCGGTTCCGAATCACGATGCGCTCGAAGAGTCGCCCCGCCGCGATGCGCCTGATACGGAGGACTTCGAGCAGGGCCTCGGTGGTGAGCCCGACGACCGCCTCGAAGCCCCGGCCCGCAGTCGAGGTCAGCCGCCGCGGCTCTTCGCCACCCACGCTAAGACTCAGCTCGGATAGGTAGCGCGTGTCTTCGCAATAAAGGCCTTCACCCGTTCGACATTCCGCACGAACGTCACCGTCGTTCCGCGAACAGGCGAACAGCGCGCCCTGCTTGACGATCATCCAGGCTGGGAGCTCTCCGGCTTGGGAGCGACCGACTTCAGGTAAAGCGCGCTCAACTGGTCCTCAGATACGGAGGCCGGCGCTCCCGTGAGGGGATCCAAGGCAGTCTGTGTCTTGGGGAACGCGATGACCTCGCGGATGTTCGACTCCCCTGCGGCGAGGGCGACGATCCGATCGATCCCCGGCGCTATGCCCCCGTGGGGCGGAGGCCCGAACTTGAACGCGTCCAGCAGGAACCCGAACTTCTCTCGCTGCTCCTCCTCGCCGATTCCCAGCGCCTCGAAGACCCGGCTCTGCATGGCCGCGTCGTGGATACGGATGGAACCAGACGCAAGCTCCCATCCGTTCAGTGTTATGTCATAGCTCTTGCTGATCACCTTCGCCGGGTCGGTTTCGAGATAATCCACGGTGTCCTCGACCACACCGGTGAAGGGATGGTGGATCGGCTCCCACCGATTCTCCTCTTCATTGCGCTCGAACCAGGGAAAGTCGACAATCCACACAAACTTCCAGTAGCCGGGGTCGCCGGGGTTGTACTCGGGCACCAATCCGAAACGTTCGGCGAGCCCCACCCGAAGGTTGCCGAGAACCTTGTGAACGACAGAGTGCCGGGCGTCCGCCACAATCAGCACGAGATCGCCCTCCGCCGCGCCAGTCTCCCTCAGGATTCCTGCGCGCTCGTCATCCGTGAAGAACTTGTCGAGCGGCGACTTGAATCCTTCGGCCGTCACACCGATCCAAACGAGTCCCCCGGCTCCCAAAGACTTCGCCTGGTCTACCAGCGCGTCGAGCTCCTTGCGCGCGAGTCCGCCCTGACTCTTGACGACCAGAGCCTTGACCAATCCCCCGTCACCGAGGACCGACGAGAAAACCCTTACCTGGGTCGAAGCGAATACACCGGCGAGATCGACCAGCTCCATCCCGTAACGGAGATCAGGCTTGTCGGTTCCGAAGCGATTCATCGATTCGCTATATGGAAGACGAACGAAGTCGTCGAGCTCGACGCCCAGCACCTCGCGCCAGACGGACTTGAGCATGCGGTCCGTGGAGTCGAGAACGTCGTCGATCTCAACGAAGCTCATCTCGACATCCAGCTGAGTGAAGTCCGGCTGTCGGTCGGCCCGCAGGTCCTCGTCGCGGAAACATCGGACGATCTGGTAGTAGCGATCGAGCCCAGAGACCATCAGGAGTTGTTTGAACAACTGGGGACTCTGCGGCAACGCGTAGAAAGTACCTGGATGGAGGCGCGGAGGAACGAGGTAGTCACGCGCGCCCTCGGGCGTGGCGCGCGTGAGCATGGGCGTTTCGACTTCGGTGAAACCTTCGGCATCGTAGAAGCGACGGATTGCGCTGACGATGCGATGCCTGATCCGCAGGTTGCGCTGCATTCGTTCGCGCCGAAGGTCAAGATAGCGGTAGCGCAACCGAAGCAGCTCGTCCACATCCGAGTGCTCATCTATCTGGAAGGGTGGGGTCTCACTCCGAGAGAGAATCTCGATGCCACCGGCCGCTACTTCGATCTCGCCGGTCGGAAGCTTTGCGTTGACCGTGCCCTCGGGCCGGGCGCGAACCTCGCCGGTAACCTGGATGCAGAACTCCCCTCGCAGCGACTCGGCGGTCTCGTAGGAGGAGCGCGATAGCTCCGGGTTGAAGACGATCTGCACGAGCCCGGCCACGTCGCGAAGATCGATGAAAATCACTCCGCCGTGATCGCGTCGCGTGTGCACCCATCCGCACAACGTGACGGTGGAACCGACGTGCTCGGCTCGCAGGTCGCCGCATCGGTGAGAGCGGAGCATCGCCTAAGTCTCCTTCGTCTTGATCTCGTCCACCAACCGGTTGCGCGGGATTCGCTCCTGCTCGCCGGTTTCGAGGTCCTTCACCGTTATCTCGCCCGCCTCGAGCTCGTCGTCTCCAAGGATCGCCGCCCACCGCGCGCCCGAGCGATCGGCTCCCTTCATCTGACCCTTCATCCCCCGGCCCATGAGGTCCCAGTCGGCGCCGATCCCTGCCCTCCGCAGCTCGGTGACGAGCGGCAGAGCTTCCCTTCCTGCACGATCGCCCAGAGCTACGACGAAGACAGACACGGGGCGAGGTTGCCACTCCCTCAGTGTGCGCGAAGCGAGCAGAAGGCGGTCTACACCCAAAGCGAAACCGATTCCCGGCAGGTGGCCTCCACCGAGAGACTCGGCGAGTCCGTCGTAGCGGCCACCGCCGAGCACAGTCGACTGGGCCCCGAGATCGTCGGACACGAACTCGAACGCGGTGCGCATGTAGTAGTCGAGCCCCCGGACTAGCGTCGGATCGATCGTGTACGCAACACCGAGCGCATCGAGCAGCTCGCGGAGGTCATCGAAATGGCGCTCGCAATCGTCGCACAGGTGCTCGGTGATCGTGGGGGCACCCTTCATCACGGCGACGGTGGCCTCCTCTTTCGAGTCGAACGTGCGCAGCGGATTGGTGTCGACGCGGTTCCGATCCTCGGGCGCAAGCTCGCTCTCGTGTGCACGCAGGTAGACAACCAATGCCTCGAGGTATCCCAGCCGGCACGATTCATCCAGGTGGCCGATCGAGTTGAGCAGCAGCCGCCACTCGACTTCCAGCTCGGTCAGGAACCGAGCAGCGAGCTCGATGATCTCGGCGTCGATGGCAGGACCCTCCGAGCCGATCGCTTCGATGTCGATCTGAGTGAACTGCCGGTAGCGCCCTTTCTGAGGACGCTCCTGGCGGAACATCGGACCCCAGCAGAGGAGCTTCACCGGCAGCGATCCCTTGTCGAGCCGGTTCTCGAGCACTGCCCTCACGATCCCGGCAGTGGCCTCCGGTCTCAGGGTCAGCGAGCGCCCGCCACGGTCCTCGAACGTGTACATCTGCTTGCTGACGATCTCGGTTGCCTCACCGACCCCGCGCTCGAAGACCTCCGTGTGCTCGAGGATCGGGGTGTCCATCGGCTCGTAACCCGCGGGCCCGAACACCCGGTGGAGGGCCAGATCGAAAACACGATGCCATCGCCAGGACTCGGGGGGAAGCAGGTCACGCGTTCCCCTGGGCGCGCTGAAAGAGGTCGGTTGGTCGGACATTGAGTCATCTTAATAGGCGCGATCGCCGGTTAAGGGGAACGCCAGCGCAGGCGTCCGGCGAGCTCCTTCGACTCGGAGGCAAGCGTCAGGATGTACCCGCGCTCGGCCCAGTAGAGAACCTCGTTCACCTCGACGGCGGTTCGGTCCGACGACAGCCGGACCAGCCCCCCGGCCGGGGGCAGCGGAGCCCCGAATATCTGACCCACCGAGACCGTTCGACCCCTCACCTCGTAGAAGGTGTGCGCCGCGACGTCCTGTTCGCCGGTGAACGTGACGCTCAGTCGCATCGGTTGCCCCCCGGTCAGGACGAGCACCTGCCTAAGCCCGACACGGTGGAGCTGATTGACGAGTTGCTCCATCCCGCGCAGCGGTCGAGCATCAGCGATAAACCTTCCCCGCGGGAGCCGAGGAGGTTCAGACGCTTGCGTTCTTACCGAGGTCGGGTTCGTCTCAGCGCGCAACGCGGGGTTCCGGGTGTAGTCGAAAGTCCCCCAGAGCGCGAGCCCGACGGCCACTGCCAGTACCGCACCGACGATGAGCTTCCAGGTCCGCGCCATCGCCTCATCTTGACTCGGTCGCCGCTTTAAGGGACGCGGGAGGGGAAGCGAGTCTGTGTTTGGATAGGTTTCAGATCCGTCCGTCGCCGTCAGGGAGGTCGCTTTGCCGCAGGCTCGCACCGAGGATCGCTCCGAGCTGGAACGCATCGCCAGGAGGCTCAGGCACAACATCGTGCGGTCCACCACCGAGGCGGGATCCGGGCATCCGTCGACCTCTTTGTCGATGGTCGAGGTCGTCACCGTCCTCTACTTCGGTGGCGTGCTTCACTACGATCCCCAACAACCGCATCATCCATCCAGGGACCGCTTTATCCTGTCGAAGGGTCACGGGGCCCCGGGTCTATACGCGGTGCTCGCGGAAGCCGGTTACTTTCCCGTCGAAGATCTCATGACGCTCAGGAAGATGGGTTCCCCGCTCGAGGGACATCCCAACATGCGGCGGCTTGCGGGAGTCGAGGCATCCACCGGATCGCTGGGCCAGGGACTGTCGATGGGGATCGGTCACGCTCATGCCGCAAGGCTGGACGACCTCGACTATCGGACCTACGTGATGACGGGTGACGGGGAGATCGAGCAGGGGCAGGTATGGGAGGCGGCAATGCACGCCGGCAACCACGGTCTCGACAATCTCACGCTGATCGTCGACCGGAACCGCCATCAGCAGACCGACGCAGTCGCCAAGGTACAGCCTCTAGATCCGCTCCCGGCAAAATTCGAAGCCTTTAACTGGGAGTCGCGCGAGATCGACGGCCATAGCCTCGATGAGGTGGCCGGTGCCTTTCACTGGGCCCGTAGCATCTCCGAGAAACCCCAGGCGATCATCGCCCGCACCATCAAGGGAAAGGGCGTTTCGCTTCTCGAGAAGGCGCAAGCCAAGTGGCACGGGAAGCCCATCCCCAAGGAGGAAGAGGCGAAAGCCCTGCAGGAGATTGGAGCCGAACTATGAGTTTCGGGCTGTCGCGTTCGTCCTTCGAGATGGGGCCCGCCACGCGCGAGGCGTTCGGCGACGCTCTGGCAGAGGCAGGCGCGAACGAGAGCATCGTCGTCGTTGACGGAGACGTCAACAACTCGACCTACACGAACAAGTTCAAAGAAAAGTACCCCGAGCGGTTCTTCAACGTGGGCATCGCCGAGTCGAACATGATCGGGATTGCGGCGGGCCTCGCAGCGGCAGGAAAGATCCCCGTCGCATCCTCCTTTTCGACGTTTCTGTTGAGCAACGCGTTCGACCAGATTCGCATGAGCGTTGCCTTCCCCAACTTGAACGTCAAGCTCGTTGGAACGCACGCGGGCATTTCGATCGGCGAGGACGGTCCCAGCCAGATGGCCATCGAAGACGTCGCTCTGGCGTGTGCCTTCCCAGGCATGACTGTCGTGGTGCCAGCAGACGGAGCCAGCACTGCGATTGCAACCCACGCGTTGCTCGAGCGCGAGGGACCTACTTTCATGCGCTGCGGTCGTCCCAGCGTGCCGGTCCTTTACGACTCGGCGAGCGAATTCCAGATCGGCAAAGCGAACACTTTGAGGGACGGCGACGACATAACACTCATCGCCAACGGAATCATGGTCGCCATGGCGCTAGATGCGGCCGAGGGTCTGGCCGCGGACGGTGTGCAGGCGCGCGTTCTCGACATGCACACGGTCAAGCCGATCGACACCGATTGCATCGTCAAGGCTGCCAACGAAACGCGGGCCATCGTCGTCGCCGAGGAGCACCTCGCTTACGGAGGCCTCGGATCGACAGTTGCCATGGTCGTCGGCGAGCACAAGCCAACGCGCATGGCCTTCGTCGACATCGGCGACACCTACGCGACCTCGGGCAAGCCCGACGAGCTCCTCGAGCACTACGGCCTGACGCCCGGCGCGATCCTGGACGCCGCCCGCCGGGTTCTCAAGGACTGACCGAACCCGTTCCGCAGGTCCTAGCGGTTCTTTCGTGCGGGCGGCCGCTTTCCCGAGCGTTTCTTTGACTTCTTGCTCTTCCGTTTCGCGGTCGACTTGGAGGCCGATGCCTGTGCCGATGCCTTCGGCTCGGGCGCCTTCGCGGCCACATCCTTGGCAGCGGCCTCCTCCTTCGAGGCTCCGGCCTTTGCAGCCGTCGCCTTAGATGCCGGGGTCCTCCCGCTCCTCGCGGAAGCCGCCGGCTGCTTGCGAGCGGCGAAATTCTCGAAGGCCACGACCAGAGGGGACGCGGTGAAGACCGACGAGTATGTACCGGCAAGGATTCCGACGATCAGCGCCAGCGCGAAGTCCGTCAAGGTTTCGCCGCCGAGGAAGTACAGGGCGAACAGGATGAACAGCGCTCCCATTCCCGTGTTGATCGTTCGTGGAATCGTCTGCAGACATGCGTCGTTCGCCACAGTGGCCACCGGCTCTCTGGAGCGAAGTTGTCGTTGCTCGCGGATACGGTCGAAGATGACTACGCTGTCGTTGATCGAGTACCCGATAACAGTCAGCAGAGCGGCGATGAAGACTCCGTCGATGTCCTTGCCGAGCCAGGCGAAGATCCCCACGAGGATGACGAGATCGTGGAACATCGCCAGCACCGCAGAGGCTCCGTAGGTCCATCTGAAACGGAAGGCCAGGTAGATGAGCTGCACGGCCAGTCCCAGTGCAAGGGCGATGAGAGCGCTGCGGCGGAGCTCATCCCCAATGGTCGGACCGATGAACTCATCCCGCACGATCTCGGCCGATCCTCCGACAGCCTCCACCGACTCGGTTATGGCCTGCTCGTCGTCATTCGAGAGATCTGCCGCTCGAACGCTGAGGTTGCCCGCACCCGATTCCTGCACCACTGCTCGTGGGAACCCTGCGCCGGCAAGCTCGCTGCGAACCTCGTCGAGATCGACCTCTTGTGCGGTGTCGTACTCGATCAGACGGCCGCCGGTGAACTCGAGCCCGAAGTTGAGTCCCCGTGCCACCAGACCAACGACCGCCAGGCCCATCGTGACGAGCGAAATCGCGAACCAGATCTTGTAGCGGCCCATGATGTCGAAGGGGTGCTCGTGGAAATAGATCCTCAGGCGTTCGCCGACCTTCATCCCGAAGAGATTGGGTCGGGACTCGAGCGCTCGATTTCTCGTCACCAGGTCAACGAGGACGCGCGTGATGACGATGGCCGAGAACATCGATGCGGCGACACCCACGACCAGGGTCAGTCCGAATCCCTTGACGGCACCCGTTGCGAAGAAGAACAGGATGATCGCGGCGAGCACCGTCGTCGCGTTTGAGTCCGCGATCGCACTCCAGGCCTTGTCGAAACCCCTGGACATGGCAGTACGGAGCCTTCGCCCTTCGGCGAACTCTTCCTTGCCCCGCTCGAAGATCAAAACGTTGGCATCGACGGCCATTCCGATCGCCAGCACGAAGCCCGCGATTCCTGGAAGGGTCAGAGTGGCACCGATGGCTAGAAGCACGGCATAGGAGATCAATCCATAGGTGATCAGCGCGATCGCCGCGAGCAGACCCAGAACCCGGTAGTACGCGATGACAAACAGGATCGTCAGAAGCCCGCCGATGAGTGCGGCCTGCACGCTGGCGTCGATTGCCGCATCCCCGAGCGTTGGTCCGATGGTCCTCTGTGCGACGACCTCGACCGGCACAGGGAGCGCACCGGCTCGGATCAGCAGCGCGAGGTCTTGGGCCTCCTTCTGCGTGAAGTCACCGGTGATCACGGTGTCCCCACCCGGCGGGATTCCCACGTCGCATTCGATCCCTTCGTCCACCTGGGGGCTGGAGAGAACCTCCTGGTCGAGAACGATCGCGACCCGGCGTTGGGGGGAGCCGGCGGGTTCGCATGCCGCCTCTCCGGTTAGCTTCGCCCATTCGTCCCCGCCCTCACCGCGAAAGGAGATCGATACCTGCCACTGAGCTCCGACCTGGGTGTCGACGATCGCCTGAGCGTCCCCCACGGCGTCGCCCGTGAGTCTCGCCTCCTCCAACCGGACCCGTTGTCCGTCTTCGTCCGGAAGCACCAGAGCGTCGTCCTCCTCGCTCTGGTCGTTTTGATTCTCCTGGTTGTTGCGGTTTCCATTGCGCTGCCGGCCCTCGTCCTCTTGTTTCCTCCTGGTCCAGTCCCAGGACGGGGTGAAAGGTCAGTTGCGCGGTTCTGCCGATGACCTCGAGCGCCTCGTCGGGGTCGGAGACGCCGGGCAACTCGATGATGATCCGGCGGTCCCCGGACTCCTGGATGGTCGGTTCGCTTACGCCGAGTTGATCGACGCGCCGCCGCAACACCTCGAGTGTTCGGCTGACCGTGTCCTCATCCACCGTTTCATCTTCGGTGTCTTGTGCCTCGAGCACGATCTGTGTCCCGCCCCGCAGGTCGAGGCCGAGGCGTATGGGTTCTGTGAGGACGAGCCATGCAGATCCTGCGAGGACCACTACTGAAAGGAACACACGCCATCCAAATCCGCGCTTCATAGGAAAACGAAACCTCCGGTTCGGCGGCCGCCTCTTCTTAGGCTGGCCGGTAGGTCGAGCCCAACCGCGATGGAGGCGGCGCGCGCGATCCGAGAACAGAGGCCAGGCGGCCGCCTGTTGCCGCACGTCTCTCGAGACTGATGGCCGAGAAAGATCAGTCCAAGTGCAAGTGCGGTCAGAGGAACCAGAGCGGATGGAGGGGTAAAGGAACGACGGTCGAGCGAGCGATCAAGCTCCTCGGCCCTGGCTACTGCGGGAGCAGCACGTAGTACACCGTTCTCGAGCCCGGGAGCGAGCATGCGGCTTCCCGCGGTCGTCGGATCCTGCGAGTCTGCTGACGACGGCGACCAGCTCAGAAGACTCACGAACGCGGCCGCGAGTAGCAGCACGTTCATGCGCGTCGTTCTGGGTCGTCGTCCCTGATGAATGCCCATAGAGACGTCAACGCTACTTCATCCCGGGCGGCCCCCCGAAGGACCGCGGAGGTCCCCTTAGAACGTCTTCTCGGAATCGAGCAGGATCGTGACCGGTCCGTCGTTGACCAGGGTCACCTGCATGACAGCGCCGAACTCACCCGTGGCGCAACCGATACCTCGCGCCTCGATAGCGTCGATCACCCGCCGATAGACGGCTTCGGCCTCCTCACCCCGAGCGGCGTGCACGAATGACGGGCGCCGCCCCCTCCTCGCGTCTCCGTAGAGCGTGAACTGGGACACGAGCAGCACCTCCCCACCAACCTCCAGCAACGAGAGGTTCATTTTTCCCTCGTCGTCGTTGAAGATGCGAAGGTTGCAGATCTTGTCGGCCGCCCATTCGACCTGAACCTCGCCGTCGTCTTCCGTGATCCCGATAAGCACCAACAGGCCATTGCCGATGGCACCGCGAACGTTCTTATCCACGGTCACGCTTGCCGACGACACTCGTTGCACGACGAGTCGCAACTCAGTCCTCCCGTCCGTCCCGAGCGATCAAGTAAGCGGGAGCACGCCGGCATAGATGTTGCGTGCAATCGGTGCAGCGACCTGGCCCCCAATGCCGCCGAACTCGGACACGACCGCGATGGCGACCTGAGGTGAGTCGATCGGAGCGAAGGTAATGAACCAGGCGTGGTTCCGTATCTTCCCGCCGACGTCGACCTCGGCGGTGCCTGTTTTGCCGGCGACGCGTACGCCATCGATCCGCGCAGCAGTCCCAGTGCCGCTGTTGACGGCGCTCTCCATGAGCCCAGCCAGTTCGTTCGCGGTCGATCTCTTCAGCACACGCGTGCCCTGTTTCGGATCCCTGAGTGACGAGCGCGGCTCCATACGCTTGCCGCCGTTCGCCACCGTTGCAGCGATCGTGGCCATTTGAAGGGGATGAGCGATGACTTGAGCCTGTCCGATCGATCCCCACATGAGGTCTCCGGGATCCTCCGGAAAAGGAAATGACGGCTCTGCTGCGTCGAGAGGCATGTCCGGCTTGGCATTGAAACCGAACAACTCCGCATACCTCGTGAGTCTCTTCGCCCCGAGATCGACGGCGACCTGAGCAAACGCGGTATTGACGCTGTTCCGCAACGCCGTTGCGAAGTCGAGGCTTGGATACGCACCAGACTCGAAATTCCTGACCCCTTGATACTCCGCCGGACCGGTCAGCATCGTGCTCGGCTTGACGACGCCGGTATCGAGTGCCGCTCCCGCCGTCACCACCTTCATGGCCGATCCGGGCGGATAGTTTCCCGAAAGAGCTCGGTTGAACGGTTCGAATCCCGTCGTGCCGACGTAGCCGTTGGGATCGATCTCGAATGAGGTCACGGCCGCGAGGATGTCCCCCGTCTTGGGATCGAGCACCACGGCACCACCGACGGTGGATCCGAAGGCGTTCGAGGTCGCTCGTTGTACTCGCATGTCGAGTGTCGCCTTGACGTTCTTTGCGGGAGTGCCAGGCCGCTCGTCTAACTCGAGCCTGGGTTTCCCTGTGGCGTTGACCACCCGCAGAACCATGTCCGGAGTCCCCGCCAACCTCTCCTCGTAGGCTTTCTCGAGACCCGAGCCTCCGACTAGGTCCCCGATCTCGTGACCGGGTGCCGCGTTAAGGGTCTTCTTGGTGACTGCCTCGACATGGCCTATCGTGCTGCCCGCCAGTGAACCGAAGGGGTAGCTGCGCTCGGCCCCGTTGCCCTTGGCGATCGGCATTCCGTTGCGCGCCAAAATCATCCCGCGCTTCGGCCAGGTCGTCTTCACATCGAGCCGGTCGCCGCCCTCAACCTCCGGGAACATCAGGTTGTCGACTTCCGCAACGGACCACTCCTCGGCGTCGGCGTCGTAGTTCAACTCCAGGTCGCCCTCGAAAGAGGTGTTCTCGAATCCCTCGACCTCGTACGCGATGTCATAAGTCGCCTCGGCAGTCAGGTTCTCCAGCTCACCGTCCTCGACCTCGGACACCTCGGGTTCCTCCGCCAGAGTCACCTCGAATCCGTCGGCGACGTCCTTACCCGGGGCGCGCCGGAGGGCCCGTTCGATCTCCGCCTCGAGCACCGTCGATTCGTTCTCGAAGAAGCCTGCCATCGTGTCCGCGTTGGACTCGTTCCACGCCTCGAGCAGCGCCGCTACGACCTCATTGGGGTCGGCAACGGAGGGCCGGTCCTCATCATTGGTGCAAGCAGAAGCCATGACGGCGAGCAGGACGGTGATTGTCAGGCCCCAGCGCGGGGCGAGACGCCGAGACATCATGCGTTAGCCCCTGGCCGCGGACGGGACGACTCGGTACGCGTCGAAGACCGAGTCCACGGTCTTGACGCTCGACAGGACATGCTCGAGATGGCTCGGGTCGCCCAGCTCGAACGTGAACGATAGCGCGGCGATTCCGTCGCGCCCCGTGCGTGTGGTCGACGAAAGAATATGAATTCCCTGATCCGATATGGCCGCGGTTACATCGCGCAGGAGCTTGGCTCGGTCGAGTGCCTCAATCTGAATGGCAGCGATAAAGGTGCCCTGTTGCTGGCTGTCCCACCACACATCGATCATGCGTCCCTCTTCGTTGCTCGCTCGAAGCGCCACAGCGTTTGGGCAGTCGATGCGGTGCACCGAAACTCCGCGACCGCGCGTCAAGAAGCCGACGATTTGATCCCCCGGGACAGGAGTGCAGCAACGAGCAAGCCGAACCAGCAGGTCGTCGTGGCCCTCCACTATGACGCCCTTGCCCCGGCTCTTGCCCTTCCTCATGCTGCGAGGCGGCGCCGATGGCCAATCGACGTCCTCATCCTCATCTTCCGCAGCCTCCGGCTCGAACAGCCGAATGACTCGTGAGGTAACGGATTGTGTCGAAAGCCGGCCCTCGCCTATCGCAACGTGCATCGAGTCGAGGTCCGGGTAGTGCAGCTCATTGGCGACCGTCTCGAGAACCTTACCTTTCGAGATCTTCTCGACAGGAAGCCCTTGCTTGCGCATCGCCTGAACGAGCGCCTCCCGCCCTTGTGCGAGAGCGTCCTCACGGCGTTCGCGCGCGAACCACTGCCGGATCTTGTTTCGAGCCCGCGGGGTCCTGACGATGCCTAGCCAGTCGCGCGTTGGCTGGGCGGGGCCCTTGCTGGTGATGATGTCGACCGAGTCACCACTCTGCAACTCGTGGTTGAGAGCGACGAGTTTTCCGTTCACCCGTGCCCCGACCGTCCGATGTCCAACCTCGGTGTGAATCGTGTACGCGAAGTCGAGTGGGGTCGCGCCTCTACTTAGGTCGATGACGTCGCCCTTGGGCGTGAAGACGAAGACCTCGTCGGAATAAAGATCGATCTTCAGCGATTCCATGAACTCGCGCGGGTCCGACGACTCTCGTTGCCAGTCCATGACTCGCTGGAGCCACGCGATCTCTTCCTCCCGGACCTTGCCCTTCTGTTGCTCCTTGTAGAGCCAGTGTGCGGCGATACCGAACTCAGCTGCCCTGTGCATCTCGTGAGTTCGGATCTGGATCTCGATCGGCCGGCCTGTCGAGCCCATCACGGTGGTGTGAAGTGACTGGTACATGTTGAATTTAGGCATCGCGATGTAGTCCTTGAAACGACCCGGTAGCGGCGTGAAGAGAGTGTGTATGGCCCCCAGGGCTCCGTAACAGTCCTTGATGTTGTCCACGACGACCCTGATACCCATCAGATCGAAGATCTCGTCGAATTGCTTCCCTCGAACCATGTGCTTTTGGTAGATGGAATAGAGGTGCTTCGGCCGGCCCGACACCTCCGACTTGATCTTCACCTCCCGCAGCTTCTTCTCGACGTCCCGCGTTACCTCCTCGAGGAGCAGCTCTCGCTGCGGCTCGCGTTGCTGCACCAGCGACGAGATCTCCTCGAATCGCTTGGGATGCATCGTGGCGAACGCGAGATCTTCGAGCTCCCACTTGATCGCGTACATGCCCAGTCGGTGCGCGAGCGGTGCGTAGACCTCGATGGTCTCGATCGAGATGACCTCGCGCTTCTCGGGCCTCAGCGGTGCCAGGGTTCGCATGTTGTGCAGCCGATCGGCGAGTTTGATGAGCAGCACGCGGATATCGCGAGCGGTCGCGATGATCATCTTGCGGATGTTCTCGGCCCGGCTCTGCTCCGCCGAGCGGAAGCGGATCTTGTCCAGTTTGGTCAGGCCGTCGATGAGGCTGGCCACATCGAACCCCATGGTGCGCTCGACCTCTACCAGAGTCAGGTCGGTGTCTTCCACCGCGTCGTGCAGCAGAGCGGCCATGATCGAGGTCTCGTCGAGACCGAGCTGGGCAAGGATCAGCGCTACGCCGAGGGGATGGGTGATGAAAGGGTCCCCCGACTTCCGCATCTGGCCCCGATGAGCCTCCTCGGCCATCAGATAAGCACGCTCGATGGCCTTCGTGTCGGCCTTCGGCCTCTGCTTTCGGACTTCCTTTATGAGATTGTCGAGGGCCGGATCGAGTGGCGTACGCGCCGGCCTTACTTTCTTGAGCACGGCTTTGACACCCCTGGCTTGGGACTCCGAGGAGGGGGAAGTGGGCTGCTCCGCCTGGGTGTGCTCCTGAATCGAACCCATGCCCCATTCTAGGGCGCTAGTGCGCGAACGAGTCCCAATTCGCCTTCACGCCCCTACTGAATGTCTCGCCCCCGGGTAAAGACGACCACCTCGGCTGACTTGTTCATGCCTTCAACGATCCAGCCCGCGGTCAGCCACGCACGAGCGTGCATCTTGCGGTCGTCGTTACGCCACCAGGATGGATACCGCGCGTTGGTTGGGAGACTCTCCCCGATGAGTTCCTCTATCTCCTCGACACTCATCTCGAGGTGGTCAATGCTTCCAGGCTGGTCCGCAAGAAAGGCGGCCAACCTGATGTACTTCAATGATCGTCTCGAGTGAGCCTTGCCCTCTTGCACGATGGCGCAACTCTATGGAGGGGTGCGTCGGCCCGACAGGGGGAACGACGAAATAAGCGTATTCGTCCCTCGTCATGGCCGCGCCGCTCTCAGTACGAGATCAGGCTGAAGAATTCGTAACCTCCGAGCTTCTCCCGGCCTCCGAGGAACGCCAGCTCCATGATCGTCGCGATCCCTGCGACCTTCCCACCGCAACGCTCGGTCAGCTCGGCAGTCGCCTTCGCCGTGCCTCCCGTGGCCAGGACGTCATCCACGATGAGAATCCGCTCTCCGGCTTCGATCGCGTCACGGTGTATCTCGAGATCGTCGTAGCCGTACTCGAGCTCGTACTGTTGGCTCTCGACGGTAAAAGGAAGCTTGCCCTTCTTGCGCACTGGTATCAGGCCGGCGGTGAATCGGTATGCGAGAGGAGCCGCAACTATGAATCCGCGCGCCTCGATCCCAAGGACGAGATCGATCTCATCCCGGTCGAAATGGTGGGCAATCGCATCGATCGTGTAGCTGAATGCCTTCTTGTGGGCGAGAAGCGGGGTGATGTCCTTGAAGACCACACCCTTCTTGGGGAAGTCGGGGATGTCGCGGATGTGCTCCTTGAGCCACTCGTGTTGAGAATCGGCCATGGCTTGTCCTGAACCCTTTCTCGTCGTTTACCTAGAGCAGCTTGGTGCCGTTGATGTCTATCTTGAACTCGCACCCGAGGTGCTCCGCCGCTCGCCTGCACATGACCATCCGGGACAGGAAGATCTCGAAGTACTCCATCACGCCGGCGAGCTCGGTGTCGATGGTTAGCTCAAGCGTCAGGGTGTGGGCCTCGTCGTCGACGCGGAGGAAAGATCGCTCCACTGCGTTATTGACCCGGTCATGGATGTCGAAGATGGTCGGATCCTTCACCCTGACTCTCGACCGGTGCACGTCGGATTTGTCTGCCACGATCACTGCCGCGCCAACTGGATTCACGGGGTTGCCGAATTCCTCCTCGTGGTTGCCGATTGCACCGAGGATGATGCCGATCTCCTTGTAGGACATCCCAAGCTCTTTGAGGATGTCGTAGGTCATCACCGACCCCGTCTGGCTGTGCATGGAGCGGCACACGAAGTTCCCCATGTCGTGCATGTAGCCGGCTATCGCCCCCAACTCGGCCATGCGGTCCTCGAAGCCCAGCCGGTGAAGGACGTTGAAGGAAATCTTGCTGACGAGCCCCGCGTGACGGAAACCGTGCTCCGTGTAGCCGATTTCACCGAGGTAGCGGTCGGCCAGCGAGATGAAGGTCTGGACCCCCTCGTGCGAGGAGACCTCTTCGAGGGTGATGCCGGATGAGGGTTCGGGCGAGAGCGGCTCTGCATCGGCGACCCGCGGTCGCCGCCTCTTTTGCGGAGCGACTCAGCTCCTCGATCCGCCGAGGGAAGACCTCGTCGCCGGATTCGGCAGCCGTCAATTCCCCGTCACCGCCGCTACTCCTCCTCCGAGGTTGCGCCGATCTCCTCGTCGTCGTCCTCGGTCACCTTGCGGGCGATCGCCGACTTCACGAAACGGAGCTTGGTTCCCGGTGCCGCTTCAAGCTCGAAGTCGTCGTCACCAACGCGGGTGACTTATGCCGTGGAGGCCTCCGATGGTTACGACCTCGTCTCCGACGCCGACGCTTTCGATCAGGCTTCGGTGCTGCTCTGCCCGCTTCTTCTGGGGACGGATCAGCATGAAATAGAAGACTCCGATGAGGAGTCCGAGGAACAGGAACTGCGTGAGTGCGGCTGAATCCACTCTCGGTCACGTCCTTTGTAGAGTCCTGTGGTTTTCGTTCACGGTAGTCCCTCATCGAGAGCTCCACGCGAATGAAGCCGCGGGGCGGCGGCTCCTGGCGAATCTGATTGGACTACTCGAAAAGCCGGTGAGCCGTTTCCGGGACCGTCTCGCCGAGGTGCTCGAAAGCAGCCTTCGTCGCCACCCGCCCGCGTGGGGTGCGTTGGAGGAACCCCAGCCTCATGAGATATGGCTCGTAGACGTCCTCGATCGTGTCGGGGTCCTCGGCCACCGCCACTGCAAGTGTCGAGAGGCCGACCGGCCCCCCTCCGAACTTGACAACCAGTGCCTCGAGCAAAGCCCCATCGACCTTGTCGAGTCCTTTGTGGTCCACCCTGAAAACCTCGAGTGCCAGGGCGGCGACATCCTCGTCGATCACGCCCTCGGCCCTAACCTGCGCGTAATCGCGCACCCGTCGGAGCAGCCGGTTGGCGATCCGCGGCGTGCCACGTGAACGCCTGGCGATCTCGGCCGCCCCACCGGCGTCGATGACCACGCCGAGGATCGATGCCGACCGGTGCACGATCCGATCGAGATCCTCGACGGAGTAGAAATCGAGTCGCTCGGTCAGCTCGAAGCGGCTTCGGAGGGGACCGGTGATCAGCCCGGCTCGAGTGGTCGCGCCCACGAGAGTGAAACGAGGAAGGTCCAGCCGGATCGTCTGCGCGCTCGGCCCCTTTCCGATGACGAGGTCGAGCTCGAAGTCCTCCATCGCCGGATAGAGCACCTCTTCGACCGTCCGCGGCAGGCGGTGTATCTCGTCGATGAAGAGCACGTCCGAGTCCTCGAGGTTCGTCAGGATCGCGGCGAGGTCGCCCGGCCCGCTCGAGGGCGGGGCCCGACGTCTGCCGCAGATTGGCCCCCATCTCGCGGGCGACCACGTGAGCGAGGGTCGTCTTGCCGAGACCCGGGGGCCCGCTGAGCAGCAGGTGGCCGGTCGGCTCGTTTCGCTCGCGCGGCGGCCTGAAGAACGATCCCCAGGTGCTCCTTCATCTCTGACTGCCCGACGAACTCATCGATGTTTCGAGGACGAAGCGAGAGCTCGGCTTCCCTTTCCTCGGGATCGATGGCGACGGCCACGAACTCTTCGGTCATAGCCGGCCCGCGCTATCGGAGGACCTAGCGCCAGCAAGTCCCTTCAAGGCATTGCGCACGATGTCCTCGACGCTTTGCTCCTCGTCAACGGCAACCTCGCTCAGGGCAACTCGCACCTCACCCGCTGAGTAACCGAGGTTCTCGAGGGCGGAGCGAGCCTTGCCCACCGTGTCCGGACCGGCCCCCACGATCTCGAGGTCGGGCAGGGACATCTTCTCCTTCAGGTCGAGCACGATGCGCTGAGCCGTCTTCTTGCCCACTCCAGGCACCGAGGAGATCGCTGCCACGTCGTCGGTGACGAGAGCGCGGCGAAGATCTTCGGGCGAGAACGCCGAGCAAACCGCAAGGGCGACTTTCGGCCCGATTCCGTTTACCCCGATCAGCAGCTCGAAGATGCGCTGTTCGGCCTCGGAATAAAAGGCGAACAGAGCGAGGACATCCTCTCGTACGTGCGTGTGCGTGAAGAGCTTGACCTGTTCGTCCTCAGGCGGAAGAGCCGAGAGCGTTCGGGTGGAGCAGATCACCCGGTATCCGACGCCTCCGACGTCTATGAAGCATCCGTCGCTTGTCCGGCTCGCCACCCGTCCTCGGAGGAAACCGATCATCCCGTCGCCCTTCCGATCGCTGCCCGCAAGCCGCTGCGATTCAAATGGCAGATGGCAAGCGCGCAGGCGTCCGCCGCATCCGGGGGCCGGGGTGGTTCGCCGAGCCCCAATAGGGCCGCGACCATCGTCTGCACTTGAGCCTTCGTGCCTCCTCCGTAGCCGCACTACCGACTGCTTCACCTCGTTCGGTGTGTAGTCGCTGACCTCGAGGCCGGCCTCGGCAGCCGTTGCCAGCGCCACTCCGGACGCCTGGCCCACCGCCATAGCCGTCTTAACGTTCGTGGTGAAGAAGAGACGTTCGATTGCGACCACGTCAGGTGCGAGCTCGCGCACCATCTCCGCAAGTCCTGAGCGCAGGGCCATCAGGCGACGGGCCTGCGTCTCATCTGCCGGTGTCCTGATGACGCCGAAGGCCACGAGCTTGAGCTTGCCGTCGAGCGCGTTCGACCACGCCGTAGCCCATCGCCGCCACCCCGGGATCGATTCCGAGTACTCGCACTCACACCTCCTGCCCTCAGCTTCCGGCTATCGAACGCCTGTTCGCCACAGGTTAGCCCGAGGATGCGACCGAAGCACGTCTTTCCGTTTCCTTCACGCAGAGGCCTCCCCGGCAACTGACTTCTGTTTGAACGCCCGCTCCGGCAGCAGCCTGGCCAGCCACCTTGAGCGCGAGGCCAGTACCGGTGCCCCGAGAGCAAGAATCAAGACGTAGAGCGCAACGAAAGGCCCGATCCGATCGTCGAGTCCCGCTCCTGCGGCGAAAGAGGCCAGGATGAGTGAGAACTCCCCTCGTCCCAGGGTCGTGAAGGCGACGTTGCTCGCCTGCCGGCGTCCGAATCCGTTCATCCTCGAGACCACAACGCCTGCCCCGACGTTGAGGAAAAGCGTCATGACAACAGCGATTGCCACTGGGACCACGACTGGACCCAGGCTGCTCGGGTCGATGCTCAGCCCGAACACGAAGAAGAAAACCGCTGCGAAGGCGTCCCGCAGTGGCAGCACCAGACGTTCGATGAGGTGCGCCTGCTTGGTCTCGGCCAGGATCAGCCCGACCATGAAGGCTCCGATGGCATCCGAGACTCCAATCTCCTCTGCGAAGCCGGCCACGATGATCGCGAGTCCAACGAACACGACGGTGATCAGTTCCTCGTCGTCCTCGCTCCCCAGCAGCCGGGTGACGAACCGAGCACCGAAGCGCGCAATCGCAAATAGAACGAGGAGGAAGAGGAAGGCACGTCCGATTTGCAGAAGCGACTCCCCCACGCCCGAGGCTTCCCCTAGCACCGGCTGAAGGATTGCAAGATAGAAGGCAAGGAAGATGTCCTCCACGACGACGATCCCAAGGATGAGACGGGTCTCCGGGTTGGCCAGCCGCTCGAGGTCGATTAGGACCTTCGTCACTATCGCCGTAGACGAGATGCCCACGGCTCCCGCGATTACGAGCGCCTCAGGCACGCCCCATCCGAGCGCCAGCCCGAAAAGGAATCCCCCTCCAACGTTGAGGAAGAGCTTGATGAGGCCCGCGGCTATGAGACTCCTTCCCCCACTGATCAGATCACCGAGCGAGAACTCGAGGCCGAGTTGAAACAGCAGCATGATGAGCCCGACCCTGGCGAACAGCTCGAGCTCGGCGGGATCTTGAACCAGGACTATTCCCGGGGTGTGGGGTCCGAAGAGAATGCCGGCCGCCATGAAGAAAGGAATCGTGGGCAGCCCGATGCGCCCCCCGAGCCGGGCCAGGAAGCCCGCGGCGAGGAACGCACCACCCAACGCGATTAGAGCGTCACCCATGGTTCAGCCCAACATGTAGCTGAGGAACCCATTGAGATGCCGCTGGGGTCCGACGTACACCAATCGATCCCCGGAGCGGAGCACCTCATTGGGGTCCGGAGCCTTGATCGTCGCCTCCGTCCGGATAATGGAGATCACACTCATTCCCGTGCGCTTGCGGGCCTGAAGCTCTGCGAGGGTCTTGCCGGTCGCCGGGCTCTCATCGGTGAGGGTGATCCAGTCCACGACGAACTCGCCGATCAACCCTTCGATCTCCTCGACGAGAGCGGGCTTGAAGTAGGTGCCGCTGAGGACCGACCCCAGGCGCCGCGCTTGATCATCAGTGAGTTTCACGACCGCAGAAGGGTCCTCGGCGTCGCGCTCGAAGACATAGAGGTCGCGTCGGCCCGAGTGGTGAATCACCACGTCGATGCGATCCCCTTTACCTACGAGGATCTCGAACTTGCGCCCGATCCCCGGCAGCTCCTCTTCGTGCACTGACAAGGTCAGCCTCCTTTGCTCACAAAGCGGTGACAGGCACGGTGCCCGCGTCGCGCTTGGCCTTGCCGCTGGCCGTAGGCAGTTCCTCGATCGTTTGGTAGATAACTGCATCGGGGTCGATTCCAAGTGCCGAGGCGTCATCCCCGCTCAGGTGCTCCAGCAGAGACTTCGATGCGAGAACTTGACCGTCGCGCGCCGATTCCTGGATGCGGGCGGCCTCGTTGACCGTGTCTCCCAATGCGGTGACCTCGAGCCGCCCTCCAGTCACGAGTTGACCCATGAATAGCTGACCGCCCCAGTGAACGCCGACATTGACCTTGATGTCGTCGGCGTCGACGGCCTCTAACTCCTCGCCGGCCCGCTTCACGACATCGCGCGCGACGACCGCGATCTCTCGTGCGGCCTCGATCGCGCCCTTTACCGCTCCTGAGGGGGATCCCAGGTCGTCTGCGGTGAAGAACGCGGTTGCTCCATCTCCGGCGTGCTTGCCGACGATTCCTCCGAAACTGCCGATCACCTCGTCGATGCCTGTGATCAACCCGCGCAACAAGCGGAAGTAGGACGCGCTCGGCAGACGCTTGGACACAAGGCTGGAATCCTGCACGTCGGCGAAGAGGATGGCAGCGGGCCGGCGTCCAGGTTCGACGAGTCTCGACATTCGCTCGAACATCGCGGGGTCACCGCGGGACACAAGAGAGAGGATTGATGTTGGAAGGGCGGGCCCGTAGAGGATCAACCGGCCGATGTGCGCGCCTTTCCGCGAATGCAACCGAGTGACCAGCAGATTGACGGGAATCGGTGGGAGATCTCCTTGGATGAACTCGATCTGAGAGGCCCAACTGGTCGGTGGAGCCTTCTCCTCGATGCGATCGATAAGCTCGTCCAGGATTCCTCCGGCGAGACGCTTGAGCTCCTCTTTGCCCCCGGGAGTGTCGTGCAGCACCATCGGGAGCTCGACCTCGAGTAGAGAGGCCGCACTCTCCGCAGAGATGAGGCTCTGGAAGGCTCCCCTTCGAATGTGCTGAAGGATGTGCTCGCCGTAGCCGAGCTCGACGGGATCTGTTTCACCCGTGAGCTCGAGGATCTCGCTAGAGACCCACTCGAGTCGCCAATTGGCATCGTAGATCTCTGCTGCCCAACCGGTTTCCTCGAGAGATCGGGCGACCTCCGCCAGCTCGGGATGCTCAGGAAGCGACGGAGGCGAGGACATCGTCGGAGATATCGAAGTTGGCGTACACGTCCTGCACGTCGTCGAGCTCTTCCAACGCGTCGATCAAGTTGAGAACTTTCTTGGCGTCGCCACCCTCCACCGGGACAGTGCTCTTGGGCATCTGCGTCAGGTCCGCATCCTCGATGGCGATGCCCGCGGATGCCAGAGCCTCCGTCACAGCTTTGAAGGAACTAGGCGGGGTTATGACTTCGATGAGCTCTTCGCCGCCACTGACGTCCTCGGCCCCCGCATCAGCGGCGACCATGAAGACCTCGTCCTCGGAGGCGCCCGCCGCGCCTACCGTGACGACACCCTTGGGCTCGAACATGAACGCGACGGAGCCCGGCTCGGCCATCTTGCCTCCGTGCTTGTTGAAGATGCTGCGCACGTCCTGTGCCGACCGGTTCTTGTTCGAGGTCAAGCACTGTACGAGGATCGCAACTCCGCCGGGACCGTAACCCTCGTAGGCCGCATCCTCGTAGGTCTCGCCTTCGAGCTCGCCGGTGCCGCGCTTGATCGCCCGGGTGATGTTGTCGGTGGGGACCGATCCGGCCTTCGCTTTCGCAACCGCTGCGGCCAGGGTTGGGTTCCCATCGACGCTACCCCCGCCCTCGCGCGCGGCTACCTCGACGAAGCGCAGCAGCTTGCCCCACTGCTTGGCACGCTGCGCGTCGGCGGCACCCTTCTTGCGCTTGATGGTGCTCCACTTGGAGTGGCCGGACACCTATGCGCCCCTGCTGATCTCGACGAACATCTCGTGCAGTCTCGCATCCCCGGTCATCTCGGGATGGAAGCTGGACGCCACGAGGTTGCCCTGACGCACAAGCACGGGAATGTCGTCGGAAGTGGCCAGGACCTCGACGGTCTTTCCGACGCGCTCGATAACCGGCGCACGAATAAACACCGCGGTGAAGGCTCCATCGAAGCCACTCACCTCGAGCTCCGCTTCGAACGAGTCCACCTGGCGCCCGTAGGCGTTGCGCCTCACCCCGATGTCCATCACGCCGAGACGGTGCGGCGCGTCCTGACCTCCCACAATCTCGTTCGCCATGAGAATGAGCCCGGCGCACGTGCCGAACAGCGGCATTCCGTCACCCACCCGCTCCTTCAGAGGCTCGAGGAGTCCGAAGCGGTCGAGCAGCTTTCCGATCGTCGTCGACTCGCCCCCAGGGATGATCAGAGCGTCGACCTCTTCGAGCTGCGTGGCAGTTCTTACCTCGACGGGGGTGGCACCGGCCGATTCCAGGGCACGTAGATGCTCGCGCGTGTCTCCCTGCAGCGCGAGAACTCCAATCTTCAATCGATTACCAGCCGCGTCGCGCGAGCCGCTCGGAGTCGGGCAGGTCGGCGACGTTGATACCGACCATGGGCTCACCGAGTCCCTGTGAAACCTTGGCGACGATGTCCGGGTCCGCAAAGTGAGTGGTGGCATCGACGATCGCGCGAGCCCGCAACGCCGGGTCCCCCGACTTGAAGATCCCCGAGCCGACGAAGACGCCCTCGGCCCCTAGTTGCATCATCAGTGCCGCGTCGGCGGGCGTTGCGATCCCTCCCGCCGTGAACAGGACGACCGGCAGCTTGCCGCTCTGCGCGATCTCACGCACGAGTTCGAAGGGGGCCTGCAACTCCTTGGCCGCGCTCATGAGCTCGCCGGAGTCGAGAGTGGTGAGTCGTTTCATCTCGCCACCGATCGCTCGCATGTGGCGCACCGCCTCGACGACGTTCCCCGTTCCCGCCTCGCCCTTGCTCCGGATCATTGCGGCACCTTCGCCGATGCGACGAAGAGCCTCCCCGAGATTCGTGGCTCCGCAAACGAACGGCACTGTGAAATCCCACTTGTCGACATGGTTCGACTCGTCGGCCGGGGTGAGAACCTCGGATTCGTCGATGTAGTCCACACCGATGCTCTCGAGCACCTGAGCCTCGACGAAGTGACCGATGCGGCACTTCGCCATGACCGGGACCGACACCGACTCCATGATCTCGTGAACCTTGCTCGTGTCCGCCATGCGGACTACACCACCCTCGGCACGGATGTCCGCGGGGACGCGCTCGAGCGCCATGACGGCGACGGCTCCGGCATCCTCGGCGATCTTGGCCTGCTCGGCAGTCGTAACATCCATGATGACGCCGCCCTTGAGCATCTCCGCTAGGCCCCGCTTGACCCGAAGACCTCCGGTTTCTCTTGATGTGTCGGCCATGATGCTTCCTCTCAGTGAGATTTCCTGGGGCCATCCTCAAGAGCAACGAGCACGGAGATCGTGCCGGACAATGGCCGCTGACCAGGACTGTTAGCGAGGCACATTCTATCAGGAGGGCCACCTGTGACCCCGCCCGCGACCTCTCTCTGGGCGCGACGCTGGACATGCGCGCAAGATGGGCGCGGCGTAGACGCGTAGACTCTCGACGTGGCTCGGACGGAACGCGTTGGTGCAATCGCGCCCTCGAAGAAGCTCGGAGGCAACTTCTACAAGCTCTGGGCTGCTTCGGCCATCTCTAACTTCGGTGACGGGGTCAGGCTCACTGCGATTCCCCTTCTCGCCACCACGCTCACGCGCGAGCCTGGACTCATCGCCGGCGTTGCCTTTGCCTCGTCCGTACCCTGGCTTCTCTTCGCCCTGACCGCGGGTGCGTTGGTCGACCGACTCGACCGGCGCCAAACCATGTGGACCATGCAGGTCTTCCGCATGGCCCTGATGGCGGGATTGAGCGTCCTCATCCTGGCCGACCTCGGCTCGACACAGCTTTTGATGACTCTCTACCTGGTGGCGTTCGCGCTCGGCGTGGGGGAGGTGCTGTTCGACAACGCGGCGCAGTCGATCATGCCCGCCGTGGTTCGCAAGGATCAGCTCCAGGTTGCAAACGGTCGCCTCTATGCCGTCGAGGAGGCCATGAATATGTTCGCGGGACCTCCCCTCGGAAGTTTCTTGTTCGTGGCAGCAGCCGTGCTGCCCTTCATCTTCGACGCGGTGTCTTTTGGGATCGGAGCTCTGCTCATCTTTGCAATGACCGGCTCGTACGCTCCCTCACGCAGCGGGGGGGAAGCGACCAACATTCGACAGGACATCGGCGAGGGACTGAGATGGCTCTGGGGCCACAAAGTGTTGAGAACCTTGGCCATGATGACGGGCGTATCCAACCTGACGCATTCCGCGACCTATGCGATCTTCGTGCTTTACGCGCTGGAGATTCTCCACCTTAGCGAAAGGGGTTTCGGGATCCTCTTGGCCGTCGGCGCGATCGGCGGGTTGCTCGGCGGTCTCGTGGGTCCTCGCCTGGCCCGATTCTTCGGCGATGGACGAAGCTTCTACGTCATCACGATTTCCGCAGCCTGCGCCGAACTAGCTATCGGCTTAACGTCAAACGTAATAGTCGTTGCCATCGCAATGGCCTTTTTCGGTTTAGGCGCGATGTGGTGGAACGTCATTGCAGTATCGCTGCGTCAATCGATCGTGCCCGATCGGCTCCTAGGCCGGGTCAACAGTGTCTACCGGCTACTGGCATGGGGCACGATGCCACTGGGTGCACTCGTGGGTGGCCTCCTCGCGGAACTATTCGGCCTCAGGGCTCCCTATTTCTTCTCCGCTGCCGGACTGCTTCTTCTCGCGGTAGCAATCTTGCCGGTCATCAGCAATCATTCTCTCGCGCAGGCCAAGGCCGAAGCCGGCTAGCTATTTCTTCGAGATCTTGATCGAACCGGACACTGCGCCCTTCTTCGAGGGCAGCAGCTCGATCCACGTCGAACCGACCTCGAAAGTGAAGGGTTTGCCACTGTTGCTTTCGAATGACGGTACTCCGTCCTTGTTCGCCTTCCACGTACCCCTGACGAGCCGGCCGTCTCGGAAGAGGAAGGCCCGTCCCTTTCCATCCAGATCGATGTCGGGCGACGGATTGCCTGCAACATCGCTGATCGTTTTCGAGTTGTTGACCTCGACCTCCTGAACGAGGAGGTTTGGGGTCCCGATCTGCCCGCCGCCCGACGAGTTGAACGGCACACCCGCTTCGAATCGCACCCACCTCTTGCCCTTCCACCGCCACACGATTTCGTTGTTGGGATTGAAGTTCAGAGTTACCGACTTCACCTTCCCTGCCCCGTCTGGAATGTCACCGAACTCGAAGAACGAGTCGCCGGGCGACTTGGCTTTGCCCTTCTTTTTGCCCAGCTTCCTGAGTTTCACCGTGTTAGCGAAAACGCTGTGCACATCGGTACTTCCCGGGGAACGCGGAACAGCGCGCCCGACGCGTTCTGCTCGTCGAGCGCGATCATTTTTTGCTTTCTGAGCTCACCGATCACGATGTCGTTTGCACCTGAGAACGAAAGTATGCGCGTGATGGGTTTGGCGATCTTTGGATCGTCGAAGCGAGCGCTTCGAACCGGCCCTCCCTTGGCCACATCGTGACAGTGGTAGATGGCCATGAAACGCGTGATGCCACCTTCGACGATCTCCTCGTAAACGATGTCGGCCTGATCGAGCCCCGTCTGAGGTCTCGAGTCGGGCGAGTTCTCGATCTTCAGCGCAACGGCCGGCCGTGCCGTGTCGACGCCCTTCGGAGGATCTTCACCGGTCAACGGACAGATCGGTGGCCCCTCCTCTTCCGGGGCGGCCGCCTGAGGCTCGGGGTCCGCCGGGTCGGAGTCGTCGCTCGTGCAGGCGCCCGCGAACAAAAGGATCGTCAGCAGTGCACAGATGTACCCCAGGCGCTTACTTGCTGAAATCAAAAGATCCCTCCACCTCGCCACGCGCATTGGGGACGAGATGAATCCAGACGGCCCCCGGGGCCAGCACCATGTCGTCCCCCTCCTTGGTTTTGAAGACCACGGGGTCTTGAACATCCTCGCGCTCCCACCGACCCCGAATGGCGCGCCCGTCCCTGAACAGGGTCGCCTTGCCGGACCCAGTTTCGTCTGCGATCTTGATCGAAGGCGTCCCGGTGACGTCCACGATGGCACTCAGATTCACTGTGTGCTCTTCGACGATCACGTTTTCGACTCCTACCTGACCGTGGCCCTCGCTCTCGAACGGAGCTCCACCCTGTGACCGAGCGTAGCGTTCCCCGTTGAACTCGTAGGTGACGGTAGTCGCGGGCGAGAAATTGATGGTCACGTTGCCGGCCGGTCGCGTGGAGCCATTTTCGTCGACGTTCCCAAATTGGAGCTCCGATCTTGGCGGCTCGTTGAACTCCTTCTGGCCAATCTTCCTGAGCCTCGCGCTGTTCCCGAAAAGGGTGTGCTCCGATGCAAGTCCCTCACGGGGAATCCGCTGCATGGCGCTACCCGCGTTGGTCTCGTCGACCTGGACGATGTCGTTCTTGGCCAGGTTGTTCACCACAGCGTCATTTCCACCTGAGAAGGCGAGGATTCTCGTCGTCGGCATCATGATCGAAGGGTCGACCATGCCGCGCGCTTCGAATCGGCCCGGCCTTTGGCGTGTCCCCGCAATGGTAGATGGCCATGAAGCGAGTTATGCCTCCTTCAACCAACTCCTCGTACACGAGATCGGCGTCCTCGAGCCCCGAAAGCGGATATGCGATGGACGCGTTCTCGATTTTGACGGCGACCGCCGGACGGTCTATGAGCTCCTCCTTGCGCGGCTCCGCACCGGTGAGGGGACACTTCGGCGAAGCAAGAGCATCGCCAATAACCGGTAGGTCCTCCTTGTTCGCGAAAGCGAAGTAGGCACCACCCGCGACCAACACCACTACGAGACCGACGATGACGGCCTTTGCTTTCGTGGACAACCCGCGCGTCCTCCTTAAGACATTTGTTTGTGTCCGGACTCGACCAGGGTTTGCATCAGTCGGTCCCATCTCGGCTGCGTCCGGCTTCGGCCTCGTGCGCAGCGAACCGAGTCTCGGACGCCTAGGCGGCCGCTCGGCTCGGTGCAAGCTAACACGGTCGGACGGCGTTAAGCGGAAATAGCCATCCCGGTTTCTCTGGGCTAGAGGTCCCGGAGATCCGAGATTCGCCTGCGGGCGGGGGCGTGCGATGGGCCATCGCCGACGAACCACAGAGCTGCGAATCTGCCACCGCGTGGCTCACATTTTTCGATCGCGGACACCAGGGCCGGTGGGTATCTGGTGACGCCGGCCGTCGCGATGTCTTCCGGCGCCCCCGTCACACCGCGGAGTCCCCCTCCCAGTGGTCCGAGCGCCAGGCCAATTTGAGCGGTCCCGACCTGGTCGGTGGCGATGCGCACGAGACAGTGAGCGACGACCGCCTCGAGCTCTGTCCGGCTGAAGTCCCTGGTCAGATCAGAGGTCACTACGATGATGTGCCCCGTGCGCTTGGCGACGAGCGCATTAGGTCCGGGCTCGTCCGTCACGAGCAGGTCCGGCGGCGCAATCCCCATGTCTCGCGCTAGCCCCTCCACCAGGTTCTCCATTCGGGCAAGCTCTTCCGGGGTGCCGTTGCGAGCACCCACTGCACGTAGCACCCTGGCGCCCTGAGCCCGGATCCAGACGGTGGCGCCGAAAGCGTAAACACCCATCAGGGCCACCACCACGAGCGGCGGAACGCCCGTTAGCAGGAGGATGAGCAACACGACGGGCACGAACCCAAAGAGCGCGCCAAGCCGCCAGATCCTCGCACCGACCCCCGGTACGCGCACCCGGTCCTGTCCCCAGTCGGGCAACGACTGACTCCTGCGATGCTCCTCCATGCTCCGTATCATGGCCCAGAGCCCGCGGTGGCTCGAACATAGACGTCCTCGAGTCGCTCGGCTAGACGGGGCCAGTCGTAGCGATCCGCCACCGATCTTCCCTTTTCGCTCATCGAACGAGCTAGGTGGTCGTCGGTCAGGATGCCCCTTAGAGCGTCGGCGAGCCGCCCGGGATCCCCCGGTGGCACGAGCGCGGCCGCCTCGCTTGCGACGCCCCGGAAGCCTTCGAGGTCCGAGCAAGCGACCGGCGTTCCCGCCGCCATCGCCTCGATCAACACGATGCCGAACGACTCCCCTCCGAGAGCCGGAGCGCAGTACACATCGGCCGACCGGAAGATTCCCGCCTTGAGATCGTCGTGAACCCCACCGATGAACTGCACAACAACGCCGAGCCTCGTGGCGAGCGAGCGACATGCTCGTTCCTCCGGGCCTGTGCCCACGACAACCAGTTTGGTGTCGAGATCGCGCAGCCGTGTCAGTGCCTGGATCAGAACTTCGAGTCCCTTTCGTCGCTCGATGCGGCCGAGAAACAGAACAATGCGCCCTGCTCCAAGGTCCACCAAGGGAGCCGCCGCGTAGCGTGCCACCTCCACCCCGTTGGGGATGGCTTCGTAGTCTCCGGGGAAGTAGCGCCCAATGAGATCGCGTGCTGCATCCGAGACCACGATCCGGACGCGCAGGCGATCGATCGCCCTTTTCAGGATCGGGCGCGCGATCCAATAAGCCGCACTCGACTCGGAGGACGCATGAAATGTGCCCACGAACGGGGCGTGACTGTTGAGCAGCGCCAGGAGACTGAGGCTTGGGATCAACGGCTCGTGAAGGTGGACCACATCGGGCCTCAGGTTCGCGAGTGAGCGCCGAACGCCGGCCGCCGCTGCCGGGCCGAAGGTGATGGGAGCAATCGAACCGTTCGCCGGAATCGACACTGCACGGCCGACCCGGACGACCTCATCGACATGCTCGAGATCGCCCGGCGAGCCCACCGACCACATCTTCGGCGCGATGACCGTGACCTCATGGCCGCGAGCGCGCAAAGTCGCCGCTTGAGCCCGGACATGGGTTTGAACACCTCCGAAGCGATCCCAGGCGTAGGGGCAGACGACTGCGATCCTCATGCCTTATTCGCTCGGTTTCTGTCCTCCACCCAGAAGGGCTGGAATACGTGCCACTCCTCAGGCCGCCGAGCGATCAGCTCCTCGAGCTTGGTGCCTACCTTCTGCGTAAGCTCCGCGATCGCTCCAGACCCGGTCTCCCTCGGCAGCTCGATCGGCGTCGAGATGTCCGCGCTCCATCCCCTCTTGCCGTCGCTGAGAACCTCTCCATAGACGCCGGCAACGAGGATGGGAACGCCGGTCTTGAGCGCGATTGACGCCGCGCCGCCCGGCAGCGTCGCGGGGGCACCGAAGAAGTCAACCTCGATTCCGGTTCCCTTCAGATCGCGATCACCGAGGATGGCCACGACCGCACCGTCGTTGACCTCTCTGATCAGCGTGCGGGTCACTCCCACCTGAGCGGGGTGGATGCGCATGCCGAGTCTCGAGCGGTGGGCGACGAAGAAGTCGAACATTCGGCGCGGACGAAGAACCTCGGCCACCGTCACGAGGAGATTCCCGCGCGCCCCCACCCAGGCCCCCGCTGCGTCCCAGTTCCCGAGGTGGCCCACGACGACGACGGCCCCCTTGCCGCGCGCGAGCACGCCGTCCAGGTTTTCCTCTCCCGTCGCTTGAAAGCGTTCGAGGAAGAACTCTTTGCCCTCTCGCACCAACCGAAAAGTCTCGAGCCAGTAGCGCGCGTACGACCGGTAGGACTCCACAACCAGTGCTCGTGTCTCCGGGGAGTGCGCCGGCCGCCCGGTGATGCGAGCAAGGTTTCGTGCAACCTGGTCCCGTCGCTTGCTTCGACGAGCGGCTATCGAGCCCACAACGCTCGCGATTCGGTAAGCCCAGGATTCGGGTATCGCGAGCGCGAGCCGGCTGAATGCAACGTATGCGTAGTAGACGAGCTGGAGGAGCCGGCCCTCGTCCTCGGGACGTCTAGTGGTCAGCACCGGCCTGCTTGTGCACGTGGACCATGCGCTGAACGAGGGTGACGAGAGAGGCCAGCGCGAGCACCACCAAGGCGGCGGGAAGCAGGTCGTTGAACACGAGTGCAACGATCATGATGATCAATCGCTCCGCGCGCTCGATCAGACCGACGTTGCATTCGAATCCCAGGCCCTCTGCACGGGCCCTTGCGTAACTGACGAGGAACGACAGAACGAGGGCGACGAGCGCAACGGCCGCGACCCACTGCTGATCGGCGCGCTCCGTCGTCGGCTCGGCCAAGTAGAGCCAGGCGATAGGCAGAAACACGAGGGCATCCGAGAGCCGGTCCATCGTCGAATCCAAAAATGCCCCGAACTTGCTGGTCAGGCCGCGGGCCTTCGCCACCGCCCCGTCGACGGTGTCGAGAAGCGCGGCCGCGATGAGGACGAAGCCGGCCTCGGGCAGGCGATCCTGCACGATCAGGTAGGCCACAAAGGCCTGCACGACGACGCCGAGGAGCGTGATCTGGTTCGGGGTGACGCCGCTTCGGCCGATGAAGCCCCCGACCGGCCTCATGCCCTTGTCCCAAATGCCACGGATCTTTGCGTTGAGCACGGGCGCATCCTAGTGGTCGGCCCCTCGCTCTGTCCCCCGCCGTCCTGGGATTACCATGACCCTTCGAGATCAACGCGTTGTGAAACGGGGGAAGAGCGTGAAGAGCTACGTCACGGAGAACATCCGCAACATCGTCCTCGTCGGCCACGGAGGGTCCGGCAAGACCTCTCTGGCCGAGGCGCTGCTGTTCCGCTCGGGTGCCACAACGAGGCTCGGAAAGATCTCCGAGGGCAACACCCTCAGCGACTTCGACGACGAGGAGGTCCGCCGCCAGATCTCGGTATCGACTTCGTTGTTGCCGTTCGAATGGGACGGACACAAGGTCAACGTCCTCGACGCGCCGGGCTACGCCGACTTCATCGGCGAGATGCGCGCCGCGATGCGGGTCGCAGACCTCGCCGTGTTCGTCGTCTCGGCGGTGGAGGGAGTCGAAGTCCAGACGAGCGTCGCGTGGAACTACGCCGAGGAGCTGGGGCTTCCCCGCATGATCCTCGTCAACAAGGTCGATCGCGAGAACGCCTCCTTCCGTCGGACTCTCGATCAGATGCGCGAGATGTGGGGCAAGTCTGTAGCCCCACTGTCCCTCCCTCTCGGTCGCGAGCACGACTTCCGGGGAATCATCTCGGTCATCGACGCCGAGGCTCTGGAATACGACGACAAAGGCCAGTCCAAACACGCCGAGCTACCCGAGGACCGCAGGGCAAGGCTCGACGAGGTGCGCACCGACCTCCTCGACTCCATTGCCGAGACCTCCGACGATCTGCTCGAGCGCTACCTCGAGGGCGCAGAGATCACGCGTGAGGAGATCGTCGGGGCGATCCACGAGGGTGTCGACGACGCCACAATGTTCCCGGTAATGGTCGGCTCGGCAACGCGACTGATCGGTATCGACCGGCTATGTGACGTCATCGTCAAAGCGGGCCCCTCACCGCTCGATCGCGGCGCCAGTCGAATCCGTAGACGGTGAGGTGAGAGAACCGAAGCCGGACGGACCGATGTCCGCTCTGATCTTCAAGACGCTCTCCGACCCCTACGTGGGAAAGGTCAGCTTCTTCAGAGTGATCTCGGGCACGCTCGTGGGCGAGGGGACGATCCACAACTCGACCCAGAAAACAGATGAACGCCTGGCCCACGTCTTCACGATGCGCGGCAAGAACCAGGAGCCGGCCAAGGAGGTCGTGGCGGGCGACATCGGGGCCGCAGGCAAGCTGGCTCATGCGACAACCGGCGACACCCTGTCCGACAAGGCCTCTCCGGTCGTCTTCCCTCCGATCGAGCCGCCGGAGCCCCTGCTCCCCAAGGCTATCGAGCCCAAGACCAAGGGCGACGAGGACAAGCTGATGATCGGGTCTGCAACGCCTCATCGAGGAGGACCCGACACTGCGGCTCGAGCGCAACGACGAGACCCACCAGACGATCCTGTGGGGCATGGGCGACGCCCATCTCGACGTGATCCTTCACCGGCTCAAGGACAAGTTCTCGGTCGAGGTCGCGGAGGTACCTCTCAAGGTTCCGTATCGAACAACGGTGCGGGGCAAAGCGGAGGGTCTCGGACGGCACGTCAAGCAATCCGGCGGGCACGGCCAGTACGGGATCTGCAATATCAGGATCGAGCCATTGGCGCGCGGCGAGGGGTTCGTCTACGCGGACAAGATCTTCGGTGGGTCGATCCCCCACCATTCATCCCCTCGGTCGAAAAGGGCGTCAAGTCCGCGATGGACCAGGGCAGCAGGAACCGGCTTCCCCATGATCGACATCAAGGTCGAGCTCTACGACGGCAAGTACCACTCGGTCGACTCGAACGACTTTGCGTTCCAGATGGCCGGCTCACTCGCGCTTAGGGATGCGGCGCAGAAGGCGGGCGTCGTCGTGCTCGAACCGATCTGGCAGCTCGACGTCATGGTGCCCGAGGAATTCGACCGGCGACATCATGGGCGACCTCCAGAAGCGGCGCGGAATCCCGGAGGGTATCGACACCATCGGCGGCGGCCGCCAGATCGTGCGGGCGAAGGTTCCGTTCGGCGAGGCGACCCACTACGCGACCGATCTCCGCTCGCTCACCGGGGGCCAGGGCACGTTCTCGTGGACGTTCAGCCACTACCAGGAAGTCCCTCACGATCTCGCAAACAAGATCCTCGAGGCGGCGCAGGCGGAGGCACACTCCTAGGCCGAGTTGTCCTCCAGCTGTTTCACCGATCTCTTGGCGGCTTTGCGTACCTCACGATCGGGATCCTCTGCCGCGGCGCGACGGAGCGGCTCCAATGCAGTGGTGTCACCGAGCCCACCAAGCGATGACGCGGCTGCCTCGCGCACCATCCCCTCGAGATCGTTCGCGAGGACCGCGCCCAGACGAGCCACCGCTCTTTCCTCACGAAACCTTCCGAGCAACGTAACGGCGAAAACGCGCACCATCCACTCTGAGTCGTCAGACCCCGTGACGAGGTGCTCCACCGCGTCCTCCAAGCCAAACTCGCTCACCGCGAACAGAGCGGAGCAACGAACCTCGGGATCGGGGTCCTGGGCGGCACTCACCATCGCCGCGCGCGCCACATCCTTGTGATGCGCCTCGACCTCCTCCGAGAACCGCGGCAATTCGTGAACCGCGTCCGTGCGCTCGCGTGCCGGATTCGGCCCGTTGATCACGGCGATGAGCCCTGCGGCGTCGCCCGCCTTCACGAGTCGATCGACTTTGCTCTTCTTGAAAAGAGGCATGTCCTATCGGGCTGAAGATTGAAGGCGCTGTCTCGCGCCGCGTGCGATTCATTCTCCGGCGTCGCTGTCGGCATCGCCCGCACATTCCCAGACATCTCCAGCAAAGTCTCCCACGTCCGAATAGAACTCCAAGGCGACCCCGAGAACGCCCCACCCAAGATCAAACCGCGTGGCCAGGGGCGTAGACGGCGCCGGTCCTCTTTGCTTAGGTGTAGCCGTGGATTCCCTCGGGACGATTCTCGCCGTTTGGGCGCACCCCGACGACGAGGCCTATCTCAGCGCCGGCCTCCTTGCCCTGGCCGTGCAGGAAGGCCGCCGGGCGGCGGTCGTGACCGCGACGCGTGGTGAGGCGGGCTCCTGGGATGAGCACCAATGGCCTCGCGCGAGCATGGGTCAGCTGCGTACCGAAGAGATGGCCTCCAGCCTCGCGGTGCTGGCAGTGACCGAGCATTACTGGCTCGACTTTGTCGACGGCACCTGCGACATGGTGGACGATGCCGAGGGCACGGCGAAGGTGGCGGCGATCGTCGCCGACGTTCAACCCGACACCGTGTTGACATTCGGTCCCGACGGACAGACGGGCCACCCCGACCACCTTGCGGTTCATCGCTGGACGACAGCGGCGTTCGAGCATGCCGCTCCGTCGGGTGCGCGACTCCATTACTCGGTTGTGGCTGCCGGGCCGATCGAGGAGCACATCGATTGGTTGCGCGAGATCAACGTCTTCGACGCCAACTCACCTATCGTTGCGCCGGTCGACGAGCTGTCGATCAATTTGGCTTTGACGCCCGACCTCATGGAACTGAAAACGAAGGCCCTCGAGGCGCACGCAAGTCAGTTCGGCCCCCTCGTCGCGAATCACCCCCAGCTCGCCGACCTCATGATCGGTTTAAACCAGCAGGAGACCTTCGTGCTGGCCGCGACCAAGCCCTAGCTTTCGGCACCTGACAACCGAGTGAAAAACGGCCGCAGTTTCGCGTCGGTGTCGGCGATCATCTCCGGGAGAACCTTCGTGCCGCCGACCACGGGCATGAAGTTCGTGTCGCCGCCCCAGCGCGGCACCACGTGGACGTGGAGGTGCCCGGGGATGCCTGCACCCGCTACGGTGCCCGAGGTTCATGCCGATATTGAAACCGTGCGCGCCCATGGCCGCACGGATGATCTCCGTAGATTCGGGTCGTCAGCTCCATCAGCTCCGCGCGCTCGTCGGCCTCGAGTTCGTGCAATTCACCCACGTGGCGCAGCGGCGCAACCATCAAGTGGCCGGTGTTGTAGGGGTAGGCGTTGAGGATCACGAACGCCGTAATCCCGCGGTGGAGGATGTGGGCGGCCTCGTCGTCACTCTGCGTCGAGGTGGTCGCAGAAGATGCAGCCCTCGCCCCACCCGCGTTCGTCACGTACTCGTTCCTCCACGGTGTCCACAGTCGCTCCAGTCCTCGCCGCCACCTGCCTCCCCTAGATGGAGAGCTCGACCGTGCGCTCGGCGATCTCGTTCGAGATCGACTTCCGACGAAGTCATCCACCTCACTCCGGGCGTCTCTTCTCCCGTCCTCCGCCGGACCGAAACGGTGCCGGACTCGATCTCTCGTTGTCGCCGACGACCAGCATGTAGGGAACCTTGTGCAACTGCTGATGCCGGATGCTTGGCCCCCATCGTGTCGTCGGAATCATCGACCTCGACCCGCACTCCTCGGGCCTCGCAGCCGAGATGCGACCTCGCGCGCGTACTCGATATGACGGTCGGCGATCGGGATCATCGCCGCCTGCAGCGGGGCCAGCCACGTCGGGAACGCGCCGGCGAAGTGCTCGACCAAGACCCCAACGAACCGCTCGACCGATCCGAACAGCGCACGGTGGACCATCACGGGTCGTTGCCGGTTCCCGTGCTCGTCAATGTACTCGATCCCGAACCGGTCGGGAGTTTGGAAGTCGACCTGGATCGTGGCGAGCTGCCAGTAGCGGCCGATCGCGTCGCGGACATCGACGTCGATCTTCGGCCCGTAGAAGGTGCCGTCGCCCTCGTCGACCGTGTACTCGAGCCCGGCCCGGTCGAGCGCCTCCGGTATGGCCTTCTCGGCCTCCTCCCACTGCTCGTCGGTGCCGACGGACTTGTCGGCGGCCGAGTCGAGAAACGGACCCGGTCGGGGCTGAGCCCGACAGTCCGTATAGAGCGTCTCGAATGAAGTCGATCACGCCGACCAGCTCGTCGATGACCTGATCGGGCCGGCAGAAGATGTGTGAGTCGTCCTGCGTCAATCCGCGCGCCCGCAGCAGACCGTGCAACGACCCCCGAGCGCTCGTGTCGGTACACCGTGCCGAGCTCCGACAAGCGGACGGGCAGCTCCCTGTAGGAGCGCGTCTTGCTGACGAAAGATCAGCGTGTGGAAGGGGCAGTTCATCGGCTTGGCGTAGTACTGGCCCTCATCGGCATCCATCGCGCGGGAACATGTTCTCCCGATAGAAGCCGAGATGACCCGATGGTCTCCCACAGAGTTGACTTACCGATGTGTGGCGTGTACACCGGCTCGTAGCCGCGCTCGAGGTGCATCTGGCGGGAGAGATCTTCGAGGGACTTGCGGACCGTCGCGCCGTTCGGGTGCCATAACGCTAGTCCCGCGCCCGACCTCCTCCGGCCACGAGTACAACTCGAGCTCGCGACCGAGTTTGCGGTGATCGCGCTTCTCCGCTTCTTCCACCCGGTGAAGGTAGGTCCTCCAGCGCATCTTTCGATCTCCCAAGCGGTCCCGTAGATGCGTTGGAGCATCGGACGGTTCTCGTCACCGCGCCAGTAAGCGCCCGCGGTACGGAGGAGCTTGAACGGCCTTGATCCGCCCGGTCCCCGGAACGTGAGGTCCCCGGCAGAGATCGATGAAAGCCGGCTCGTCCACGTTCGCGGTCGAGTTCCTGTAGATCGGAGATGACCTCGCCGTTCGGCCCCCTGCTGCTCGAGAGCCTCGGCTCCCTCGGCGACCCCTTCGATGATCTCGATCTTGTAGGGCTGGTCCGTGAACAGCTCGAGCGCCTCCTCGCGATCGATCTCCGCCCGTTCGAAGCGCTGGTTGGCTTTGACGATCGCGCGCATCTCGGCCTCGATCGCCTCGAGATCCTCGGGAGTGAACGGGTCGCTCGACCTCGAAGTCGTAATAGAAACCGTCGTCGATTGGAGGGCCGATCGAGTACTTGGCCTCGGGGAAGAGCCGCAGTACCGCTTGCGCCAGGACGTGAGCGGTCGAATGGCGCAGCACCTCGCGGCCCGCGTCTGAGTCCATCGTCACGATCTCGACGCTCGTACCAGCCCCGGGAGTGTAGGCAAGGTCCCGCTGAACTCCGTCGACGATCAGGATGACCGGCGCGCTCGCCTCGGCCTCCTTTGCGAGGGCGAAGCCGTCCTTGGTCCCGTCTGGAGAAACCGAAACGCTCATGGGCTAGATGCTATCCGCCCACTGATGCGCGAACTTACTGGGGCTAAGTCCGGTGACGCGCCTCATGGTGGAACGAAGGTGCTTGGCGCCACTGCCGGGTTCGTTGTGGGAATCCCCCAGCAACTTGTAGAAGCGAACGAACTTTCCGTAGCCCCACTGCTCGATGAAGTAAGCGACCGCCGTCCGGCTCGACTGGTAGTGAACGAAAGAGTTCCTCGGGGTTCCCTCCGCGAAACTGCCGATCGGTCGGAAGACGCGGCTGCACGGCTCCCGCCGCTACCTGACTCGCGTAGTAGAGATCGGCGTCGTCGCCTGGCATGCGCGACATCCATTCGGCCAGACCCTCCTCGACCCACAGCGGGATATGGGGGCCGGAAGCCTTTCTGGTCGCCACGTGCGCCATCTCGTGCGTCAAGATCAGCTCAAGGACGTCGGGCGACCGGGCGCTGAGAGTCGTCCGGTCCACCACGATTCGAGCGGGGCTGTATCCGGCCTTCTGGTACGGCGAGAACGCGAAGGCCGCAAAGTTTGAGATGGCATAGTCGACGTCGATGATCCTGCGAACCTCGCGTCGCGACGACGTCGCCAGTACCACGACTCGCCCGTTCCATGGCCCCCTCCAGCGCTGCATCACCTTTCGGCGCGCCTTCTCCGCAACTTGCAGGAAGGAATCGCCGAGCTCGACGCATCCTGCCTCGTGGCACGGGTGCTGAATAAGCGCGACGTTCTTGCGGCGCGACTGCACGACTGGTCCGTAGTCCCACAGGTTTCGTTCGGTTGTCCTGCGACCCTTGAGATCGTCGTCCGCTGCGATGAGCCACTGCCCGTCGCGCAACACGAAGGTGAAGAAGAGACTGTTCACGAAGTCCGCGTCGTCGTAGCCCTTGAACCGGTAGCTCTCTTCGACCCGGGGAATGTAGACATCGTCGGAGTTCCTGTATCGCCGTCTGTGTTTGCGGCGAGCCAAGTCCGTCTCGCCGATCCGCTGCCGCAGCTCGTAGCGACCGAGTCGTAGCGAGGTCAACCTCTCGAAGATCTTGGCCTGCTGCTTGCGGAATCGCCTCGCCCTGGGATCGATCGAGGACAGGAACGCGCTCTTGTCACCGTCCATCACGGCACGAGCGCGACTGCTCAATATCTCCGACGCCGCACTTCGCGGGTCTGGGTCATCCCGATGGGCACTATTCCGGTCGCGCCGCCCTTCGAGCGGATCCTCCTCGAAACCGGCGATCAGCCACGTTCCCGCCGCGAGCGCGACGAGGACGGCGCCGGCGATCAGCAGTCTCTTCATCTCTCCCCAAGTCCGCCGCGATCCGGTCGATCGCCGGCGGTCGTGTCCTTACTGCTTCTCCGCCTTTTCATAAACCTCGATGAAGTGCAGGTAGTTGTCGGCGATCTTCTGGGCTGCAGCATCACGATCGAGGCTCTTGTCGAGGTAGCCCTTCAGAGCGTCCCACCAGATGGTCCTGCCGATGGCAAAGCCCACGTACCCGGCCACACCCGCACCCTGGCGCAGCCAGTGATCGACGGCCTCTGCATTCGCTCCGCGACCGAGCACGACACAGACGACTTTGTCTCGACCTCCGGACCGAGTGAGTTGAGCAATGCGCTCACAGTCCTCAGGCTTGTCTATCCCCTCGATCTTCCAGATGTCGGGGTTGATGCCCGCGGCGAGAAGCTCCTCGATCGTCCTGAGCATCAGGTCGGGGCGAAGCTCCTTGTCGAAGCGGTCCGCATCGCCCCCGACGCTTTCCAGCTGCGCCGGCTCGGCGGGAACCAGAAGCTCGAATAGAAACTTGCGGTCGTTGTCGTGGAGCCAGTCACAGAGCCTCTTGAGCCGGGCGGATTGGCGCTGGTTCATGCCCGCGTCGCCCTCGGGGTTGTAGCGCACGAGGACCTTCACGAAACTCGGATCGAACTCCTCGATGTGCTTGCCGAAATCGTCTCCGTAGTCGAAGTCGAACTCGTTCTGGCCCGACTTCTCGACGGGCATGGCGAAGAGGTAGCCCTCTTTCTTCGCGGTCCGGGCGACATCGGCTCCGAACTGCTCGTCCACGAGGAGCCCGGCCGCGTCTTTCGGCGCCCCCTTGTCGACGGCCCTGCGGAAACCCTCGGAGATGACAGTCTTGGCGTCGGTGATCGTCTCCGTTTGTTCGGGCGTCGGGTCCCCCTCGATCCCGAACATCTTCTTTTGGAACGAACCCCGGTGGTCGAACGCCAGGATGTAGAGATTGCCTTCGTATCCGAGAGCCATGGAACGGACCTCCTGTGAAGTGAGGGTTGCAAGACCTGCCTTTGAGCGTACCCGCGCCTTGCCTGGACCACTCCGCACGGGAACCGGGCGCTCACCGCCGTGTTTCCATTGAGGCGTGGACAACGTCGAGCTCGTCAAGCGCTTCCTCAAGGCCCAGAACCTGGAGCAGGTCGGCAGGATCGAAGAGGCCGTGGAGCTCTACGAGTCCATCGTGGATGCTCGTTTCGACTCGTCGGGCCCCTACGACCGGCTGATCGCGCTCTACAACCATCAGGCCAGGCACCGCGACGTGATGCGCATCGCCGACGCCGCGCTCGAGCACGTTCAGACCTACGACGAAAAGCGAGCGTTCTACGAAAAGACAAGGTTGGACGCGCTGAAGGCGATAGGCCGCCTTCCCCAGGCTCAGCCTCGCAACCCTCAGTGAACGAGCTCGAGATCCTGCTGCGCGAGCGACTCTCGCACGGCCCCATGACCTTCGCCGAGTACCAGGAAGCGGCCCTCTACCACCCGGAGCTCGGCTACTACGCGGTGGACCCAACGAAGCGGATGGCGGGGCCACTTCCTGACGTCGGCCGAACTCGATCCATCTTTCGGAGCCCTTTGGGCGGTGGGCTTCCGGCGTTCCTGGGAGTCGCTCGGTCGGCCTGCGTTCTTCGAGCTCATCGAGGTGGGTCCCGGCGAGGGTGGGTTTGCAAACTCCATTCTCGGTGTCGTCGAGGGTGATTTCGCCGATGCCCTCAGCTACAGGTTGGTCGAGCCGATTCCGTCCCTGGCCGAGAGGCAAATGAGTCTCTTGAGCACGTACGACAACGTGGTCTGGACCTCGTCCATCGACGAGGTTTCGCCCGTAGGCCACGGAGCAGTGATCGCCAACGAGGTACTCGACAATTTGCCGGCGCATCTGCTCGAGTTCCGCAGAGGTGAATTCGTGGAGCTCTACGTTCATGCAACGGACTCGGGACTGGAGCTCGTTCCGGGACCGCTTTCCGATCCGGAGCTCCTGGGCCTGCTTCCCGAAACCGGCTTCGATCCCTCCGATGGGCACCGGCTCGAGGTGTCTCCTGCAGCGGTCGACTTCGTCCGGTCCTGCGCCGCGGCCGTTGAGACGGGCTCCGTGGTGTTCATCGATTACGGCCTGACGTGGCGCGACCTTGCGAACCGGCCTGCCGGAACCCTCGTGTCGTATTCCGACGCCGGGGCCGACGACCGGGTGCTGGACCGACCGGGCGAGAAGGACATCACCTCGCATGCCAATTGGGACGTGGTCGCGTCGGCGCTTCGGTCCGCAAGCTTCGAGGTATCGGGTCCCACCCTTCAGCGCGAGGTCCTGAACGAATTCGGACTCCTGCAGCTCGAGGAGTCTCTCGCGCAGCGACAGAGGGACCTGACCGCGGGGGGCCGGGGAGCCGAGGCCCTCCGCACCCTCTCGCGCCGCCAGGCTCTCGGCGCACTAGGCGATCCGAATGGCCTCGGGGGCTTGGAGATTGTGATCGGTCGCAGGAACGCCTGATAAACCAAGTGAGGTGGTTGGTGGTCCTCGCACATCGAGCCGCGCCTGTGTGATGGATGCCGGGTCGAATGGCGTCCCGTCGGGTCTTCGCCACGTCACGACATCCCTCGAGTCCAGTTCGACCTGCCATCCGTATTCGTGCACGAGCTTGTGATGAAACGTGCAGACGAGCACGAGGTTGTCGAGATCGGTAGGTCCACCCCTGCCCCAATGCCAGATGTGGTGCGCGTGAAGGAACCAGCGAGCATCGCAGCCCGGGAACGTGCACCCTCGATCTCTTCGGCGGAGTTGGCGCACCAACCACGGAGGCGGCGTGCGCGTCGCCCGTTCGACTCCGACGGTCCGCCCGCAGCAGACGTCGAACGCAAGCTCGATACGGCCGTCGCATGCCAGTCTTCGAGCGGTCTCGGCCCCCATCACGCCTCCGCCCTCGATCTCGGCGCCGCCGTGGTCCGCGCCAAGCGTCTCTGCATCAACGTGTACGACCACAGTTGCACGATCGGCGTCGGCATCCTCCGCGATCCGATGCGACGCCAACGCAACGAGGGCATCGGCTCGCCGCATCCCGAGTGAAACCTCGAAGGACGGTGGCTCGGCGTCTTCGTCAGCGACGATGTCCGGCAGCCGGCCCGCCATTCGGTCGAGCGACTTTGCTATCACAGCCCCCTGATCCGAGGGCCAGGATCCCTCGAGCCACAGACGACCTCCGTCATCGGTCCACCAGTAATCGAGGTGTCGGCTCTTGTCCGACTCGATCGTTTCCTCGCGGTTGGGTGCCGAGGCCACATCAGCTGCGCGCCTGATCGTTGCGGGGGTGACCCGCTTCGCCCAAGAGATCAGCCGGTGTTCGGTCTCGGGGGTCGCGTAGCGACTCACCTCGAGCACCTTGTCGATCGACAACGCTCCCGAACCGAGAGCGTTGCGAACCTGTGTCAGTCGTGGCAGGGCTTCGGAGGCCGCTACCCAACGGCGGGCGTTCCAATTCGAGATCCCTAGTTGGGCCGAGATCCAGTGAGCGAAATCGCGACTCCCGTCGGCGAGCCAGTCGCCGTCGCGCTCGCACTCGGCAATGGCCTCGAGAAGACGCAGCTGGCTTGCCCCGACGTCCGACTGTGCCGATTTCAGGCTGGCAAGCGATCTTGATGAATCGATGGTGCTTCCGGGAGCCATGGAACCGCCTCATTCACCGATCGGATCCCGGGAGCGCGGCCTCTTTCATTGTATCGAACACACGTTCGACAGACAAGCTTTTGGGCTGGAAAAAGTCCACGAACTGCTACGGTACCTGAAGGTTCGAGAGATCACTTTAGGAGTAGTTACTTCGATGAATTGGGAGCGCAGCCAGGACTTCGAGGACATCCTTTACGACACTTCGGGCGGGATCGCAAAGATCACCATCAACCGGCCCGAGGTCCGCAACGCATTCAGACCCAAGACCCTCTTCGAGTTGAGCGACGCCTTCAATGCCGCCCGCGACGACCCGGACATTGGGGTCATCATTTTCACCGGGGCGGGAGACGAGGCATTCTGCTCGGGCGGCGACCAGCGCGTCCGGGGAGACGATGGCTACAAGGACGAGAAGGGCGTCGGTCGTCTCAACGTCCTCGACCTTCAGGTTCAGATCCGAAGGACCCCGAAGCCGGTCATCGCGATGGTCGCCGGCTACGCGATCGGCGGGGGCCACGTGCTACACGTCGTCTGCGACCTCACGGTTGCGGCCGACAACGCCCGCTTCGGGCAAACAGGCCCCCGGGTCGGGAGCTTCGACGGTGGGTACGGTGCGGGCCTCCTCGCTCGCATGGTCGGACAGAAGAAGGCGCGCGAAATCTGGTACCTCTGCGAGCAGTACGACGCGGACGAGGCTTTGAGGATGGGATTGGTGAACAAGGTAGTCCCCCTCGCCGAGCTCGAAGAGGCCACCGTCGCGTGGGCCAACCGAATGCTCGAGATGAGCCCCCTCGCGCTGCGAATGCTGAAAGGTGCGTTCAACGCCGACACGGACGGACTCGCCGGCATTCAACAACTAGCGGGGGATGCAACGCTCCTTTATTACCTCAGCGAAGAGGCACAGGAGGGCCGCAACGCTTACATCGAGAAGCGAAAGCCGAACTTCGACCGGTTCCCGAAACGCCCATAACTGGATGAACGCCTGGGTCGAGGCGGCTCGTCCACGCACATTGAGCGCCGGTGTCGCTCCGGTGCTCGTCGGCACCGCGGCCTCCAACGAATTCATCCCCTGGCGCTTCGCCGCTGCCCTCGTCGTCGGCCTCAGCATCCAGATCGGCGTCAACTACGCGAACGATCTCTTTGACGCGCAACGTGGCGTGGACACCGATGCGCGGCTCGGCCCCCGCCGAGCGGTGGCCTCGGGTCTCGTCTCTCCGCAGAGGATGAAGGTCGCTCTCGGAGTCACGATCGCAATCGCCGCCATCGCCGGTTTGGCATTGGCCCTCGCCACAACGCTGTGGCTGTTGGTCGTGGGACTCGCCTGCTTCGCGGCGTTGCTCGCGTACAGCGGCGGCCCTCGTCCGTACGCGTCGGCCGGGCTCGGCGAGGTCTTCGTTTTCGTTTTCTTCGGATTGGTTGCGACCATCGGTTCCGCCTACGTCCAGGACGAGCGCATCCCCGCGATCGCCGTTGCGGCCGCCGTTCCCGTGGGACTTCTCGCGGTCGCCATTCTCGTGGTCAACAACCTGCGCGACATTCCGACCGATTCGATTGCTGGCAAGAACACGCTCGCGGTCAGACTCGGCGAGCATCGCACCAGGCGGCTCTTCGCCGTGCTCTCCATAGCAACCCTGGTGACCGTCTTCCTCACCTCCGTCGTAGCCGAGAGTCTGTGGCCGCTCCTCGGACTCCTCTGCTCGCTCCCACTAGAAAGAGCACGCAAGATCGTCGATCGAGAACGCGCCTCCGAGCTCATTCCAGCTCTAGGCGCGACGAGCGCGGCGCAGATCGTCCTGGGAGCAGGCCTCGCGGTGGGTCTGTGGATCTCGTAACGCATGTATTCAGCATTCCTCTCACGACCCGGTTTCGGCGTGTGACGGAGAGGACCGGAGTGCTGATTCAGGGCCCGCACGGTTGGGGCGAGTTCTCGCCGTTCCCCGACTACGGTCCAGCCATCGCCCTTGACTGGCTGCGGTGCGCCATCGAAGCGGCAACTGAAGCGTGGCCGGAACCGCTGCGCGACTCGATCCCGGTGAACGTGACGGTCCCGGCGGTGGATCCGCAACAGGCCCACGACATCGTCGTCAAATCATCGTGCTCCACCGCGAAGGTCAAGGTCGCAGAGCCGGGGGAAAGTTCCCGAGCCGACGAAGCGCGCGTAGAGGCGGTGCGTGACGCGCTCGGCCCGAACGGCAAGATCCGTGTCGATGCAAACGGTGCCTGGACCGTCGACGAAGCACAGAGGGCCATCAAGACGCTCGATCGATACGAGCTCGAGTACGTCGAGCAGCCGGTGGCGACCCTCGAGGAGATGGCCATCCTTCGACGCAGCGTCGATGTTCCTCTCGCGGCCGACGAGTCGGTCCGAACGGCCGAGGATCCGCTGCGCGTTGCAGGGTTGGAAGCCGCCGACATCGTGGTGCTCAAGGTGCAGCCTCTCGGAGGCATTCGACGCTCGCTGGGAGTCGCCGAAGCCTCCGGTCTCCCGTGCGTCGTGTCGTCGGCGCTCGAGACCTCGGTGGGCATCGCGGCCGGGTTGGCACTCGCCGCAAGTCTGCCGGCGCTCCCCTACGCCTGCGGGCTTGCAACCGCGGCGCTGCTCGATGGGGATGTCACCAACGAGTCCCTTCTTCCCATCGACGGAACGATCCCCGTGCGCCGGGCCGACGTAGACCCGGCCCTTCTCGAACGGTGGCGTGCCGACGACGACACGCGTGAGCGCGAGCTGGCTCGACTTCGGGCGACCGAGGCCATCCTGTGAAGGCTGGCAATCCCTCACAGGCTCTCGCCGCGACCCTCGTGGACGAGTTCGTGCGCAATGGCGTGACCCATGCCGTGCTCGCCCCGGGTTCTCGCTCGGCCCCCCTGGCACTCGCCCTGGCATCCGAGCATCGCCTCGACCTTCACGTCGCCATCGACGAGCGCTCCGCTTCCTTCCTTGCCCTCGGATTCGCCCGCGCGACCGGCCGGCCGGCGCTGCTCGCATGCACGTCGGGTACCGCAGCCGCGAACCTCCTTCCGGCCATCGTCGAGGCGAGCAACGATGGCGTGCCTCTCGTCGCCATTACCGCCGACCGACCGCCGGAACTGCGAGGAACGGGAGCCAACCAGACCATCGACCAGGTCAAGCTCTATGGAGACTCGGTGCGATGGTTCTCGGAGGTGGGGGCACCGGACATGCATCCGGCGCAGCCGTCTTACTGGAGGTCGACGGCATGCCGAGCGCATGCAGAGGCCACCGGTTCCACCGGAGGAACACCTGGCCCCGTTCATCTCAACGTGTCCCTCCGAGAGCCGCTCGTGCCCGAACCCGTCGAGGGGTTCGATCTCGGCACGACCGGACGAGCGAACGGCCGGCCCTGGACGGCGACCAACCGGCCGCAGCCCCTTCTCCTCGACGAGGACATCGACGAACTGGCGCGCCTCGTGACAGCCACCGAGCGCGGCATCATCGTCGCGGGGGCCGGCGCGCCCGACTCCGAGCCACTTCTCCAACTCGCACTCCGGGCCGGCTATCCGGTACTCGCGGAACCCGCATCGAACGCGCGCACAGACGAACCCTCGATCGCGGATTACGAGGCCCTTCTGCGCTCTAAGAGCTTCACCGAGAGACATCCGGCGGACCTTGTGCTTCGCTTCGGCAAGACAGGGTTGTCGCGCGCGCTCGGCGCCTATCTCGAGAACTGCGGCGAGCACATCGGCGTGGTGAACCCTGGAATGTGGATCGATCCCCAGCGCCTTGCGAACAGGCTGCTCCATGGTGACGGCTCCTATCTGTGTAACGCGCTTCTCGAGAGAGTGGAGGATCGCGACGGCACCGAGTGGTTGAGATCCTGGGCCGCGGCCGACGGGGCGGTCGCAGTTGTCTGGGGCGATCTCTTCGATTCCGGAGACGATCTCACGGAGCCTCGGACCGCGGCGAGCTCGCGGCGGTGCTTCCCGTGGGAAGCAACCTCGTCGTTGGTTCGAGCATGCCGGTAAGAGACCTGGATGCTGTCATGGAGCCAAGAACGGGGCTCGACATCTACGGGAATCGCGGTGCTAACGGCATCGATGGATTCGTATCCACGGCTCTCGGGATCGCAATCGCGTCCCAGAAGCCGACCGCGGCTCTCTGCGGTGACTTGACGATGCTGCACGATCAGAACGGACTTCTTGCCGCGCGTGACATGAACGTCTCGTGCATCTTTGTCGTAAGCAACAACGATGGTGGAGGCATCTTCTCGTTTCTCGAGCAAGCGGAGATCCCGGAGCACTTCGAACGCGTTTTCGGCACTCCTCACGGTGCCGATTTCGAGGCCGTCGCGGAAGTGGCTGGGTGCGGATTCGAGCGCGTCACCGCGGCGAGCGTGCTGCGAGACTCGGTCGTCGCCCGGTTGGAACTCGGTGGAGTCCACGTGATCGAGGTTCAGACAGACCGGCCGCACAACGTGATGATTCACAACGATTTGTACGCGGCGGCAGACAACGCACTGCAGGGCCTGTGGCCGAGCGAAACACGGGACAATCCTTCGCAATGAAGGGACGAAATGAGCCGACCGTGGCCTTCGTTCTCGGAGGCGGCGGCGTGCTCGGCGCCAACGAGGTCGGCATGCTTCGGGCACTTCTCGAAGCGGGCATCCTGCCCGATGTGATCTTGGGCACGTCGATCGGTGCCGTCAACGGCGCGGTGGTGGCGTCCGATCCGAGCACGGCCTCGGTCGAGCGGCTCACCGAGCTGTGGACCTCGGCGGACGAGGCCGGGATCTTCAGTGGCGGGGTGCTGGCCCGCATCAGCACGCTCGCTCGGACCCGAACTCACGCCCATCCCAACGAACCCCTACGCGAGGCTCTCGAGCGTGCGTTGCCGGTCCGGCTCATCGAGGAACTGCCGGTGCCCTTTCAATGCGTCGCAGCCAGCATCGAACGCGCCGCCGAGCACTGGTTCACGGAGGGGTCGATCGTCGACGCGGTTCTGGCCTCCTCGGCCGTACCCGGGCTCCTGCCTCCCGTGGAGTTGGACGGTGAGAACTTCTTCGACGGCGGGCTCGTCAACAGCATCCCCGTGGATCGTGCGGTCTCGATGGGGGCCGCCACGATCTTCGTGCTTCAGGTCGGGCGGATCGAGCAGCCTCTGACGAAACCCACCAAGCCGTGGGAGGTCGCTCTGGTCGCGTTCGAGATCGCGCGTCGCCACCGTTTCGCCAGCCAGATGGACGACCTCCCGGAGACGGTCGAGGTTCATGTGCTGCCCACAGGAGAGGAGGTCAAATTCAACGACCTGGGCCAGCTCCGCTACCGGAGCATGTCGAAGACCACCGAGCGCATCGAACGTGCCTATGAGGTCTCTGCGAAATACCTCGAGGGTCTGGGAACCGGCGCGGAATGAGCATTCCTCCGAGGTTCGTTCGGCGCCTAGTCATTGCGCCTCTAGTTCTGTTCGTGACGTTCCTGGCCATCACGACCTTGCCGCTCTGGCTCTTCCTTGCGCTCGTCGCGACGCCGTTCGTTCCCGGTCGCTGGCGCGTTTTCCGGCTTCTTGCCATGGCGCTCGTCTATCTCGTCTACGAATCCGTCGGGATCATCCTTCTGACCGGCCTGTGGGTGGCGAGCGGCTTTGGGGCCAGGATGAAGGCGGCCGCCATGCAGGAGCGGCACTACGACTTGATGCGCTGGTTCCTCACGGGCATCTATCAGGTCGGCGTGCGCCTTTTCAAGCTCGAGATCGAACTCGACATGCCGGACTCCGGGCTCGACCTGAGCAGCATCCATCGGCGGCCTTTGCTGGTGTTTGCTCGTCACGCGGGCCCAGGCGATTCCTTCCTCATCGCATACGGCGTGCTCGTGCTGCTTCATCGAAACGCGCGGATCGTGCTCAAGGACACTCTGCAACTCGACCCCTGCATCGACATGATCTTGGGGCGGCTTCCCAATCGCTTCATCACTCCCAATCCGAAAGCCGGCGAAGACATCATCGAGGCGATCGGGAAGCTCGCGGAGGGGATGAACGAGCGCGACGCCTTGATCATCTTTCCTGAGGGCGGAAACTTTACGGAGCGTCGCCGCCTTCACGCGATCGAGCGGCTCCGACACAAGGGTCATCACGACGAGGCCGCCAAGGCGACGCACATGCGAAACGTGCTGCCTCCGCGGCCGGGAGGCGCGCTCGCAGCGATTGCGGCCACGCCGATAACGGACATCATGTTCGTAGCCCACACGGGACTCGACCATCTGGACAGCCTCGTCGACATCTGGCAGGGCATTCCCATGGACAAGACTTTGAAGGTCCGCTGGTGGATCGTCTCCGAAGAAGAGTTACCCGAAGGTGAAGACGAGAGGATCGACTGGCTCTTCGAGCACTGGGCCGCCATTGACAGATGGATAGAGGAGAACAAGCGCCCTTCAGCCTAGGGCCGACTGCATGGCGAGGAGCTTGATGCGCGTCTCGTCGAGCTCGTCCTCCGGAGCCGAACCCGCGACGATGCCTCCACCGGCGAACAACCGCGCGTTTCCTCCATCGAGCTCGGCGCAGCGCAGCGCGATCCCCCACTCCCCGTTGCCATGTGCGTCGACCCATCCGACCGGACCCGCGTAGCGTGCTCGGCTCATGCCCTCGAGGCGCCGAATCATTTCGATTGCCTTGTCGCGCGGCAATCCGCATACGGCCGCGGTGGGGTGAAGGGCACCAGCTATCTCGAGCGCGCTGTGAACCTCGCTCATGCGCCCTTGGATCTCGGTTGCGAGATGCTGCACGTTGGCGAGCTTGAGCAGCCGAGGACTCGCCGCGACGGTCAGCGTTTCGCAGAACTCAGGCAGCAGCTCCTGGACCGAGCGAACGGCAACGTCGTGTTCCACCGCGTCCTTGGCGGAGTTCAGAAGGCGCCGGCCGAGCTCTTCGTCCTCCGCCTCGTCGGCCCCTCGCCGAATGGATCCGGCGAGTATCTCTGAGCTCATATCTTTGCCCCTGGTGCGCACGAGCAGCTCCGGAGTAGCCCCGATCAGGCCGTCAATCGAGAACGCGAAGCACTCTGGAAACCTCTCGGCGAGTCGCTTTACCAACCTCCGGGGACTCAGCTCCGTTTTGGACCACACGCGCATGTCGCGGCGAGAACGACCTTTTCGAGCTCCCCGTTGCGAACCGCCTTCTCCGCGGCAGTCACGGCATCGAGCCAGTCCACTTCGGGGGCCGAGGAACCCCAGTACCTGATGCGGTCGTCCGCGGGAGCCTCGTTACGGTCGAACTTGGGCTCGCGGCCGATGCGCGTTGTCCACGAACGCCCCTTGCTGCGTCCGACAACGATCGAGGGGACGATCAGCACCGAGCCCGCCTCCAGCGGATCGAAAGTAAAAGCTCCGAAGGCCACTGCCCCACTTCCCGGCACACCGACTTCGTTCTCGACATCGAAGGTCGAGAACAGCTCGTGCAGCGAACTCGCGGCTCTCTCGAAACGATCAGTCCCTGGATCGATGACGATTCGAGCCGCCTCACCCCACGCCACCAAGCCCTCACCGTGCCGCACCCACGCGATACCCCTTGGGTCCTCGAGCTCTTCGAGCAGACTCGCCGACTGAAACTCCGTAGTGACGACCCCGAGCCCTTCGGTCCTCACCGTCTCGTCCCAGTCAACAGCTGCACCGCGCCGAGACCGAAGAGGCGAACGCTTACGTCCTTGAAGCCCGCGTTCTCGAGTAGGGCGATCAACTCGTCCTTGGGTGGCAGGTATGCACTCGACTTGGGGAGGTAGCTGTACGCGGCCTTGTCCGACAGCAAGCCCCCAATCATTGGAACGATCTTGTGAAAGTAGACTCTGTGCCCGAACGAAAGGACGGGGCTCTCGGGCTGGGCCGTCTCGAGAAAAGAGGCCCGGCCTCCTGCTCGGAGGACACGTGCGCTTTCCTCGAACAGAGCCTTCAGATCGACGACGTTCCGTAATGCGAAGCCGCACGTAAGCCCGTCCGCGTAGCCGTCCCGCAGCGGCAACCTCAGGCCGTCTGCCTGCACGAGCGGTGCGTCAGTGGCCGCCACCGCCAGCATGCCAAACGAGACATCGAAGCCGATGGGGTCCAACCCGGCCTTGTGAAGCTCGCGGCAGAAATCGCCCGTTCCACAAGCGACGTCGATGACGCGCGATCCCCTGCCAAGGCCCAGCGCAGCAATCGATTTGCGGCGCCAGGAGGCATCCATGCCGAACGTCATGATGCGATTCAGCCGGTCGTAACGCGGAGCGATTCGATCGAACATCGCCTGAACCGTGCGAGCTTTCTCATCTCCCGTCGGGAGGCTGGAACGATCCGTCACTTAGTGCCCTCGGCTGAGACGCTCTCGATTCGCTCCTGCGCGACTGCCAACAGAACCTGTTCGAAGTGGCGGGCGACAAGCTTGCTCGTCGCCGGAAGCATTGTGCTGAACGCCTCGACGAGTCGTTCCGCAGCCTCCTCTTCACTTTCGGCCTGCGCTCGAATCGGGTCGCGCACGAAACGAATGAACACATCGACAGCGCGTTCCGCCACCTCACGCATCGCGTGGTCGTGCTCGCGCGCGAGGACCAGCAGTTCGCTGAGCGGGAGACCGGCACCGAGGAGAGCGAGACCCTGTGAGACCATCTCGGCGTCCGCCTCCGTGTAGTAAGCGGTTCCCTCACGTTCCTTGTGCACGATGAGTCCCTCGCGCTCCAGCGCTTGCAGAAGTGATTCCGAGATCCCGGTGCGCTGAGCCAGCTGCTCCAGGGTCAGGCTCGGACCGTCAACGGGGTCCCCTGGGCTGTCCACCATGGCGAGGAGCGCTTCGTCGGCGGCGTCGATCTCACCCGAGAGCAGGCCCTTGATCGATTTGAGCGTGAAACCCTTGTCCTTCAGCTCGCGGATCCGCACGAGTCGCTCCACGTGCTCGTCCGAGTAGAAGACCACCCGTCCCTCGCGCTCGGGCTGCGGCAGCAGGCCCCTTGTCTGATAGAAGCGCACGGTGTCGACGCGCATGCCCGCTCGGCTCGCCAGCTCCTCGACTCGATATCTCATGAGTAACCACTCTACGAGTGATTGGTCAGAAGTGGTGTGCAGGTTGGTCCCCAGCAGTCGCAGACTTTCGAGCAACCCCCTCCCCCCGAATACCGAATTAGTAGAGTCAGGGCCGTGCCCAAGGTCCACGTAATCGACAAGACTCCTGTAAGTCCGGAGCGGGTTCTCGAGGCCGCGCGTGATTTTTCGGAGCGGCGAGCTGAGCTGTGGCCCGACGTCCACGTCGCGCATCTCCAGGTCCACGAGACCGGGGAGAACTACGCCGTAGTCACCGAGGGCAATCCATGGCCAATCGGATATGTCTGGGAGCGCCTGCGCTATGACTGGTCGAACGACGGATCGGTTAGGGGAACGGTCATCGACTCGAACATTTTCAAACCTGGGAGCACGTGGGAGATCCATGCCGCGCCTACGAACGGTGGTAGCCGAGTGGATTTGATTGCGGTCCGCCACCTCACTGGTTTCAAAGGAAGACTCCTTACTCCCGTGTTTCCCCTTGGACTGGCCAAGAGCACCGTGGCCGCACACTTGCGGCATTTTCTCTCGAAGGTTGAGGAGTCCGACGCCGGATAGAAGTGCTGGTGGCCGTCTGTCCTGCATCTTCGGATGTAAGGGAGCGGACGAAGCTCAAAACTGGCAGGTATCGGGCGCGCTCCTGAAGCCTGGGAACTGTGATGCATCAACATCCGAACGCACCCTTTACGAGACGAAACACAGAGTTTGCAGCGACGGATACACAATCGACCGATCCTCCAGGCCACCGGACACGGATACGGGCGCGATCCCTCGCGCCGATGCCGAAATGCTTGAGGCTGACGTCGTTTTGCATTCTGAAATTGACGCCATCGGTGATCTGTGCTCGATAACGGCGCGCCGGTGTCGAAACTGTGATCTCGGCCCCCAGGCCCCACGGGTTCCTGACGGATCCTTCAATGTCCAAGGCAATCCAGTTTCCGGCACGGGACTGATTCCTCAAGAGAATGCTCGGCCCGGGCAGTTGGTCTTCTTCGCCGAATGAACTCGTTCCTCCATTCGTAACGAAGACATCCTGCCTGCCATCTGCATCGTAATCGGCTACAGAGACGGAGTCGCCGTTTCCACTCCTCGGTCCGCGAAACGACCAGTGGCGGATCTTGCCAAATTCTCCGCCGCGTCGATTGATGAGAAAGTCCGCTCGGTTGATTGAGGCCCTGCGGCGGGACCCCTGAACGACAAAGAGATCCAGGTCCCCATCATTCTCAACATCCATCCACGCGCTAGTGCGGCCGTCACGGATGCGAGTCCGGTCCGCAACACGAAAAGTGCCCCTTACATTGCGTAGTACCAGGGAGTTACCATCATTGACCAGGTGAAGGTCCGGCCAGCCGTCCGCGTTGAAGTCACCCCATGCAGCCGACCTCCATGGTCGCTGCATGACCCGCTTGAGACGGATCCTTTTGAACCGACCACGTACGTTCTCGTACGCCCGGGGCGGCTTATGGTTTACAGGATGAAACAACACTAGCAAGTCCGGATCCCCATCCCTATCCCAGTCAGCCCATGACGAACTAACCGTTGGCAACTCCTGCCCCAAGCCAACCCTGGCTTTTCTGAATTCTGATTGGACGTTCCTGAACATCACGTTTCCATGATTCGTTCGCCGTTCATTCCCTACAAAGATGTCGAGGTCGCCATCGGTGTCGAAATCGATCCAGTTCACCATGCGACCCCGGCCTAGGGGATTGGTGACGCCGAAGGCACGAGCGCGATTGACGAAGTCACCGCTGGGACTTTGGATGAAGAGTTGATTAGACCCACGCCCCTGGCCCTTGTTTGCTCCTTGCGTGCAGTAGAGGTCCGCGCGTCCATCACCATCGGCCTCCCCCCACGCGCATCCGTGGCGATCCATGGGTACCGAATTGAATACGCTGTTCTGCGGAAACTTCGAAAACGTCCCACCTTGGTTCACCCAGAGCCTCGCGCTCAGACCGTGACGATTCTCGAAGAGATCCAGGTCTACGTCACCATCGAAATCTCCCCAACTTGAACCCCACGAGGGAGTGGGCTGGGTGGGTAGCCCCACGTGCTGCGTGACGTTCTTGAAGCGATACCGGTCAGCGGTCCTAGCACGTACGGACGGTGGAAAAAGACAGAGTGCAAGTGTGAGGCAGCTGATGCAACAGTAGAAACGAAACTGTTTGCTCCGCCGCACTGCGGTCCCCCCAGCCAGTGACTTCATGTACCCGTCCGACTATCTCATACCGGCCCAGATCGCCTCAGGCATGCCCGCCAGCGTTGGATTTCCCACTCGGGAGAGGCGTCAGAATCCCGTGGGGGGACGATGAGGCGTCTTCCCGAAGGCTAGTTCGGAGACTCAGGCTCCTCGGCGCCTTTGGGCTGTGCCTCCTCGGCTAGCCTCGCGGCCACGTCACGGAGCTTGATGTTGCGATGCTGAGACAGGGTCTTGAGGATCTCGAAGGCCTCCGTCTCGGTGACGCCCTCACGCTCGATTATTACGCCGATCGCCTTACCGATGAGAGTGCGAGAGCCGAGAGCCGCCCGGAGGCCATCCACCTCCTTCTCGAGAGCATCGAGCTCGTCCCTCTTGATCTCATCATGATCCTCCGGGACCAAGGGGTCACCGTGAGTTGGCTCCAAGGTTTCATCCTCTCCAAGACCACACATTTGCGATCGGCAAGCGTACTGCGAGCCACAGTCTGCCCAGTCGTGCCTCTCATGCCCGCCCCGGCCGGTGAGAAACCGCATACCTCGCATTAGGGCGACCTACCTACCAATCGAGAGGTCGAGCGCATACAACTTTTTTTGTCGGTTCGCTCAGAAAGGAGAGACTCGAATGCGGAAGAACCTGGCTGTGCTGCTGGCAGGTGTGCTGATCGGTGGAATGCTGTTCTTGGCGTACCCCAGCCCTGCGGCTACGACCGCGCAGCGGCTGAGGAGGCTGGAGAACAAGGTCGAGACGCTACAGAAGAAGACCCGGTTCATGAGCAGGCAAGGCGACTACCGCTCATTCATCGGGGGCGACCAAGTCCTGAGTCTCTGCGCCGAGGGAACGACGGCAAAGTGGTTTGACGAAATAGACGGCATCACCATCTTGGACGCATGCGTCCCCGAGTCGATGTCCTTAAGTCAGGTCCGCCAGAGGCTTGGCCAGAGATAGAACCTGAATCCAACTAGCGGGAATCTCGAACCGCCTCGTCCAGCCACCGGACGACGAGGTCGACGAGCCACCGGCGGTGCCAGACAAAGGCGTGATTCGCCTCGGGGTGAAGCTCGAGCCTTGCCCGGCCCCCGCTCGCTTCGTGCAACAACCGTGCCTGCTCGACCGGAACTACCGCGTCCTTGTCGGAGTGAACAATCAGAAGTGGCCGGCCAAGGGAACCGGCCTCTTCGAGTGCGCCGTCGAGTTCTTTCCACTGAGTTTCGAACCCTTCGGGGGTGATTCCAGTGAGAAAGGGCGTGAACGCTTCCTGCGCCATTGCCGCAGTGAAGTGCACCCTGCTCGGATCGGTCACGGCCCCTATCGTCGCGACCGCCCGAACACGTTCGTCCCGGCCCGCCTTGACTGCGGTCCAGCCGCCCATGCTGTGACCGACGAGCGCGAAACGAGTCGCGTCGACCTGTTCGTACGAGCCGGAGCTCAGGTGGTCGAGTGCCGCGTGCACATCGTCGGCAAGCGTCTCGAAGCGGTAGTCGCCACTACTTCCCCAACTCCCCCGGTAGTGGAAGATCAATGAGTTCCATCCGCCGTCACGAAGCGCGTGTGCGAGGTCGTAGTTCTTCTCGATGCCGGGAAGACCATGGAGCAAGAGTGCAGTGGGTTTGGGCTCGTCGCCGCGGGCAAGGAACAACGTGCCGAGAAGCTTGTGGCCTCCGCTGTCGAAGACCACACCGGTCTGACCCTCGTGCGCCATCCTGTCTCCTAGTTGTCAGTAGCCGAGCTCCGGGTCCACGAGCCCCTCGAGTGGTTCCCGCGCCGCCCGCGCCGCCACGTTGCGTCTAACCAGGCCTGGGAGCTCCGCCAGACCCATCGCCCAGGTGTTCGCCACGTGAGGAGTGATCAGACAGTTCTCGAGGTCCCACAACGGATGACCGTCGGGCAACGGCTCGGGGTCTGTAACGTCGAGCGCGGCCCCTCCGATCTCCTCAGCTCGCAGCGCGGCGACGAGGGCCTCCGTATCGATCAGTCCCCCACGGGCGACGTTCACAATCCATGAATCGGACTTCATTGCTGCGAACTTTGACTTGTCGAAGAGATGGTGGGTGGCGTCGGTGTACGCGGCCGCGACCACCACGAAGTCCGCTTCGCGGAGAACACCTTCCAGTTCGTCGACGACAACCGTGCGCTCGGCCCCATCGAGTGCGTGCCCCGATCGGTTCGCCCCGATGATGCGCATGCCGAGCGGTTGCACCATTGGGACGAGCGCGGACCCGATTCCTCCGGTCCCGACCACGACGACTGTCTTGTCGTCAAGTCTGTACTCGGGGCTGTCAAGCCCCAGCTTGCTCCAGCTCTGCGCGCGTGCATGCACGTGCAGGCGCCGCGCCGACGCGAGCATGAGGGCCAGCGCGTGCTCGGCGCAGGCGGGCCCATAGATTCCCTTCGCACAGGTCCACGTCAGCTTGGGGTCAATCACCCCGGCGTCGAAAAAGGACTCGATTCCCGCAAAGGGCAGTTGCACCCACTCCACCGGACTGCTCTCGAGAGTCTCTTTGAGCTGTTGGGGATGGCGCGGGTCCGTCCACACGAGGGCGTCCGCGTTCGCGATGTCCACCACCGATCCGCCGCCTTCGGTGACCGCGCGCTGAATTTCGTCGGTAGCGGAGGGCAGGATAGCGACCCTGGGGGCCGAGCTCACAGCAGCGGCTCGCCCGCCGGGTGCACGTCCTCACTGTTGCACAGGGGACAGACCTGCTCGTCCTCCTTGTGCAGGGGAAAGACGTTGCCGCAATTGTCGCATCGGAGCACGACGAGGGTGTACTCGTAAGGCATCACGGCAGGCTACCGCTTACGCGCTGGGTGCCGTCCCGCCCTGAGGACAAGGACTCCGTCCTGCTCGCTCACCTCGATCGTGTCGCCCTCCTTGAAGCTCCCGTCCAGAAGCTTCAGAGCCAGTGGGTTCTCGATGTCGCGCTGGATTAGCCGCTTCAATGGGCGCGCTCCGTAGGCTGGGTCGTAGCCCACCGTCGCGAGATGCTGCTTCGCGGCATCGGCTACCACCAGCGTGATGTTGCGCGCAGTCAGCCGGTCGATCAAACCCTGGAGTTGGATCTCGACGATCTTCGCCAGGTCGGCACGGGTCAGTCGATGGAAGACGAGAATCTCGTCGACACGGTTAAGGAACTCGGGCTTGAAGTGATCACGCACCGACTCCATGACCTTGTCGGTCATGTCGGCCTCGCTGTCCTCGGCGAGCAACCACTGGGAACCCAGGTTGCTCGTCATGATGATCACAGTGTTTTTGAAGTCCACCGTGCGACCCTGCGAATCCGTCAGGCGTCCGTCGTCCAGTATCTGCAACAGAACGTTGAAAACGTCGGGGTGTGCCTTCTCGATCTCGTCTAGCAGGAGAACCGAGTACGGACGTCGCCGGACCGCCTCCGTCAACTGCCCACCCTCGTCGTAGCCCACGTAACCGGGGGGAGCACCGACCAGGCGGCTCACGGAATGCTTCTCCATGTACTCACTCATGTCGATGCGCACCATCGCGCGTTCGTCGTCGAACAGGAACTCGGCAAGAGCGCGCGTGAACTCGGTCTTTCCCACTCCGGTCGGGCCCAGGAACATGAACGAGCCGATGGGACGGTTGGGATCGCTCAGTCCCGAGCGGGCGCGCCGGATCGCATTCGACACCGCGCTGACGGCATCTTCCTGACCGATGACGCGCTCGATGAAGGTTGCTCTCCATCTCGATGAGCTTGGCGACCTCGCCCTCCATGAGCTTGGACACGGGCACACCGGTCCACCGAGAGACGACCTCGGCGATATCCTCCTCGTCTACCTCCTCTTTTAGGAACTTCCGCTCGCTCTGTAGCTCGTTTAGCTCGCGGTTGAGGACGACGAGACGGCTCTCTGCCTCGACCAGTTTCCCGTAGCTCAACTCGGCCGCCCTCTGCAGGTCTCCATCACGCTCGGCGCGTTCAGCTTGACCTCGCAGGTCCTCCATCTCAGCCTTGAGGGCCCGGATCTCACCGATCTTGTCCTTTTCTTGCTGCCATGCAGTTTTCATTCCATCCATCTCTTCGTGGATGCCTGCGAGTTGCTCCTCGATCTTCGCCAATCGCTTGCCCGAGACGTCATCAGTCTCCTTGGACAGCGCGGCTTTCTCGATCTCGAGCTGTTTCGCCTTGCGATCGAGCACGTCGATCTCGATTGGCATGGAGTCGATCTCGATGCGAAGCCGGCTCGCCGACTCGTCGATCAGGTCAATCGCCTTGTCGGGAAGAAAGCGTCCCGTCACGTATCGGTCAGAGAGAACGGCCGCGGCAACGAGCGCTGCGTCCTGAATTCGAACACCGTGATGCACTTCGTACCTCTCCTTGAGGCCGCGGAGAATCGCGATGGTGTCCTCGACCGCAGGCTCACCCACCAAGACGGGCTGAAAACGTCGCTCGAGTGCGGGGTCCTTCTCGACGTACTTGCGATACTCGTCGAGCGTGGTCGCGCCAATCATGCGGAGCTCACCGCGCGCCAGCATCGGCTTGATCATGTTGCCGGCGTCCATCGAACCCTCAGCCGCCCCGGCTCCGACAACGGTGTGAAGCTCGTCAACGAACGTGATGATCTGGCCCTCGGACTCGGCAATCTCGGTCAACACAGCCTTGAGGCGCTCTTCGAATTCGCCGCGGTACTTCGACCCGGCGACCATCGATCCCATGTCGAGGCCGACGACGCGCTTGTTGTTCAGCGACTCCGGCACGTCACCTGCCACGATGCGGTTGGCGAGACCTTCGACGATCGCGGTCTTCCCGACGCCGGGCTCACCGATCAGGACCGGGTTGTTCTTCGTACGCCGCGACAGGACCTGTATGACGCGGCGAATCTCGTCATCCCGTCCGATAACGGGGTCGAGCTTCCCGCGCCGGGCTGCCTCGGTGAGGTCCCGCCCGAAGCGCTCGAGCGCCTGGTACTTGTCCTCGGGGGTCTGGTCGGTGACGCGCTGACTGCCGCGGACCTGCTTGAGGGCCTCGAGGACGCCGTCGCGGTCGACGCCCGCATCCGTGAGCACCGCGGCCGCGTCGTCACCCTCGGCAAGAAGAGCGAGCAGAAGGTGCTCGGTCGAGACGTAGGCGTCGCCGAGCTGCTCGGCTTGATCGAAGGCCTCCGCGAGGACCCGCTTCAGGCTCGCGCCGAGGTAGATCTCGACCTGTCCGTAGACCTTGGCCTGGCCCTCGAGAACCGAGTCGACGCCGCACGCAGCGACTGAGGCTGGGCTCCGAGCTTCTGAAGTAGCGGGTAGACCACGCCTTCGGGCTCCCCGAGCAGAGCTCTGAGGAGGTGCGGGCTCTCGACCTGTTGGTGATTGAGTTCACCGGCTAGCTTCTGGGCTGCGGCCAGGGCCTCCTGAGACCTGATTGTCAGTTTGTTGATATCCATTGCTACCTCTTGATTGACCTACAGAAAACCTGAGTGCTTTATTGTCAGGTTTGCCTCTGAGGTTGTCAACGAGCCAGGAGGACCATTTGTTCCGGGCGTCTGGTTGGCCGTTTTAGCCCTTGCCGGGTTAGCCCTTGCCGGACGGCTCCACCACGGGGTCGGCCGGCCCTGCCCCTGCCCCGGCTTTCCATGGGCAGCCATCATCTCCGGGTGGCTCCTGCACCGCCGGGTCATCGGGGCCAAGATACGGCCGCCCTACGACCACCTCGGCGCCCTCGGGCGGCCGGCACCGGGGCTCGAACTCGACCTGTCCGGCTGGCTCGCTCCCCCCGCCAGCTCCGGCGAGACTCACAGGCAGCACGACCAGTGCGACGGCCAGCGGTAGGGCTCTGCGTCGCAGGGAAAACCGGGACCGGGAGCGTGAGTCGGCGTGCCGCGACCCGCATCAGGTCATCTCCAAACGCCGCAAGACTCGGGAAGTCTCTGAGTCGATCTGGATCGTGGGTCATGGCAGGCCCTCCTTCAGGCTTGGCTGGCGATCGAGAGCGGCGGCGAGCGCCTTCAGTCCGCGAGCGACCCTGGCCCGAGCCGCCTGCTGGGAGATGCCGAGGGAATCGGCGACGTCGGTGTAGGGCAACTCATCGACGACCCGGAGCTGAAGCGCCTCTCGCTGAGCCGCCGAAAGCCGATCAAGCTCGAGTCGCACCACGGCTCGCAGGTCATCGGGCTCGGCAAGATCCCTGAGCCGAGCTTCCTCCTCGTCGTCGAAGCGAGGTGCCTGCAGGCCGAGCCGCTGCAGGGCACGTTTCTCGACCGCGCTCCGGCGGAAGTACAGCGCGAGCTGTCGCCTGGCGATCCCGTAGAGCCATCCGGCCGCTTCGGCCTCGGTCGAGCCGCGAAATCGCCGCCGGCTCAGATATGCCTGAGCGAAACTCTCGGCGGTCAGGTCGAGGGCGACATCCACGTCCCAGACGCGACGCATGACGTAGGCGAGCAGAGACTCCACATGCTCCTCGTAGAAGCGCGCGAACCCCTCAGGCTCTCGTCTCGAGCGCCGCAGGGCCAGAGCTGAAGAATCATCGTTCATACCCTTACCAGTTGCTCGAGGGGGGCGTTTTGTGACGCAGCGGCGCGAGCGGGCGCTCTTTCCGGCTAGCTCTGGCGCTGGATCTGAGGGAGGTCTCCCTTGAGGATCTCTTCGGTCCTGGACTCCTCTTCGTCGCCCGGGGTCGGGTCACCGAAGAACTCGTCCAGGTCCCTGCGACCGAGGTTCTCCTTGTCGAGGAGGATCGCAGCGAGGCCATCGATGTCCTCACGGTGCTCCGACAGGATCTTGCGAGCTTTGTCGTGGCCCTCGAGAAGGATGGCCTTGACCTCTCGGTCGATGGTCATCTGGGCCTCCTCGGAGACATCGTTGCCCTGGCGGAACATCGGGTTCAGGAAACGAGACCCGGTTTCGGAGATGTTGATCGGGCCGACTTCCTCGGACATACCGAACTCCATGACCATCCGCCTGGCGATCTCCGTCGCCCTCCGAAGGTCGTCCCCGGCGCCCGTGGTAGCGACGTTGAAGACGATCTCCTCCGCGCTCCGGCCGCCGAGCAGCACCGCGACCATGTCCCTCAGCTCGGGCTCGCTCATCAGGTACCGCTCCTCCTCGGGAAGCTGTTGCGTATATCCGAGGGCTCCGATACCGCGCGGGATGATCGATACACGGTGAACAGGGTCCGCGTTCTCTACGAAGCGAGCAACGAGCGCGTGACCCAGCTCGTGGTAGGCGACGAGCTTGCGCTCTTTCTCGGTAAGCACCTGGGAGCGCCGCTCGAGACCGCCGTAGACCCTGTCGATAGCCTCCTCGACGTCGCCCATGTCGGCGATCTCCTTGCCATGCCGGGCGGCGAGCAATGCTGCCTCGTTGATTACGTTCGCGAGCTGCGCGCCTGAGAACCCGGGGGTACGCCGCGCGAGAACCTTGAAATTGACATCCCCAGTGAGCCGCACGTCGCGCGAGTGGATGCGGAGAATCGCCTCGCGCCCGGCAATATCGGGCAGGTTCACCTGAATCTGACGGTCGAACCTGCCTGGCCGAAGCAGGGCTGCGTCGAGCACCTCGGGACGGTTCGATGCAGCGACGAGGATGACCCCGCTGTTCGGTTCGAAGCCGTCCATCTCGGTGAGCAGCTGCTGCAACGTCTGCTCCTGCTCTTGATGCGAGCCCATCTGTCCGCCCGCCGCGCCGGAGCGCGACTGGCCGATGGCATCGATCTCGTCGATGAACACGATCGCGGGGGCTCTGTCGCGCGCCTGCTGGAAGAGGTCCCGCACCCGGGCTGCGCCCAGTCCCACGAACAGCTCGATGAACTCCGAGGCCGAGATGTAGAAGAAGGGCACTTCGGCCTCGCCTGCGACGGCTCGTGCGAGAAGCGTCTTACCGGTCCCCGGTGGGCCGACGAGCAGCACACCCTTGGGGATCTTGGCTCCCACCTTGCGGAACTTGTCGGCGTTCTTCAGGTAGTCGACGACCTCGGCGAGCTCGGCCTCGACCTCGTCGACCCCAGCGACATCCTTGAAGGTCGTCTTGAGGTCCGTGCGGTCGTAAAGCTTCGCCTTGTTCTTACCGAGCGAGAGCGGTCCACCACCGCCGGTCAGCTGGTTTCGCATGCGCCGCATGAAGAAGAAATAGAGACCACCGATGAACAGGAAGGGAAGCATGAACGACAGCAAGCCGAACCAGGGACTGGGCTGGGTCGCGGTCACCTCCACATCGTTTTCGCGTAGCGTGTCGACCAGCTCCGTAGTGTCGTAGCCCGGTGGGAGCGTCGACTCGAACTCCTGCTCTCCCTCGTCGGATTCAAGCGTCCCGGTCACCGCAGTCTCCGAGATGTTTGCCTCGATGACGCTGCCTTCGTCGACGCGGTCGAGGAATCGACCGATCTTGAGTTCCTGGCTTCGTCCGGCTGTGAATGTCTGGATGAGGACGAAGAGAATCAAGCCCCCGATGACCCAGGCGATCGTGATGTTGCGCTGGCGCGGGTCCATGCCGCCTGTGGGCGTTGGAGGCCGGTTGGCATCCGGCTTCTTCGGCTCGTCCTTCCGCTGCCACGGATTGCGGCGGTTGGAGTCACTCTTCTGGTCGCTCATGGTCGAATCAGCGTACCTACAAACGGATTCTTGTCGTTCATTTGCCGCCGCCGCTCAGTTTCGTCCTGTCCCCGCCCGTTCAACGCGTAACATTTGCGCGATGGCCACCAACATTCAACCCCGAAGCATTGCGATCGTCGGCGGCGACCTCATGGCTCGGTCCCGCATCGAGTCCGCGGCCGCAGCGAGCTCTATCGAGGTGCAGCGCCTGAGCCAGGGCGATCTCGAGTCCCTCGAGGATCCGCCCGATGTGGCTCTGGTGGTGCTGGATCTCGATTCTGGTGGCGCATCGATGATCGACGCATGGAGGTCCCTGGCGGGAGAGTCCGGCCCCCGAGCGATCGGTTACTTCAGCCATGTTGATGCCAACCTGGGCGACCACGCTCGATCCAACGGTGTGGAAGCGATGCCCCGAGGCCGCTTCTGGCGCTCTCTCCCAGAGCTCTTCTCCGCGCTCTAGGGGACCTAGATTGGAGACCAGATGAGAATCGCCCGTATCGGCAACAGCGGTTCGACACCCGGCTTCGCGGCCGAGCACGGTGGAGGCTGGGTGCCTTTGAACGCGATGGGCATCGAGGCGTACTCGACGGCAGACGTCATCGCCGCCCATGCGGAGATCGAAGCAGGTGTGGCCGGCGCCCCGGACGCCGCGGTCGTTGAGGATCCAGATTTTCTCAGCCCGATCGTCGCACCGACGAAGATCCTTGCCATCGGCCTCAACTACCTGGACCACATCAGGGAGAGCAAATCGAAGGAACCCGAGCGGCCGATCCTCTTCGCAAAGTTCCCAAGCAGCTTGAACGACCCTTACGGCGAGATCGTCATGGACAAGGAGCTGACCGAGCGTGGCGACTACGAGGTGGAACTTGTGGTCGTCATCGGCAAGAGGACGCGCAGCGTTAGCGAACAGGATGCACTCGATTCTGTGTTCGGGTACACGGTCGCCAACGACGTCTCCGCGCGGGAATGGCAGAAGCTCGACGGACAGTTCGATCGCTCCAAGAGCTTCGATACCTTCTGCCCCATCGGCCCCTGGATCACGACAGCGGACGAGGTTCCCGACCCTCAGGGACTCGCACTGAGGTCATGGGTCAACGGCGAACCGCGACAGGACTCGTCGACGAAGGAGATGCTCTTCGGAGTCGCACACCTCATCCACTATCTTGCCCGAGGGATGACGCTCGAACCCGGCGACGTGATTCTCACCGGCACTCCCCACGGGGTCGGCTTCGCGATGGATCCTCCTCGCTATCTCGCTCCTGGCGATGTCGTCGAATGCGAAGTCGAGGGTCTCGGTCGCCTTCGAAATGCGGTGGTCGGTCCGCCGGGGGCCTAAGGATTGGTCACCGAGCCTGCATCGACGCAGCGGTTCGGAGACAGACGGCGGCGACTCTTGTTGGGTGCCGTTCTAGCGATAGCGATGGGCGCGACGTCGTTTCCTGGTTTCGCCTTTGGCGCGCTCGGACCTTTTCTTGTCGATGACTTCGATCTCAGTCGCTCGAGCCTGGGTCTTCTGACGACTTTGTTCTTCGCAGTCGGAGGCATCCTGTCTCTTGTCGCGGGGCCGATGGTCGATCGCTTCGGGGGCCGCACCGTGATGCTCGGCGCATTCGGGGTCATCGGGATAACCATCCTCGCGATAGCGGGCTCGCCATCCTATCCCTTGCTGTTGGTCAGCGCGGCTTTCGGAGGGGCGTCGATCGCCGCCGCGAACCCCACGACGAACAAGCTCGTGGCAGTGCACGTTCCGCCGGGACAACGCGGAGTCATCATGGGGTTCAAGCAGTCGGGAGTCCAGATCGGCGCGTTTGCGGCCGGCGCGGTCCTCGCGCCTCTTGCCGCCTGGCTCGGTTGGAGAGTTGCTCTGTTGCTGGCGGCCACAGTTCCTCTGCTGGGTGCCTTGGGAACCCTCGTGGTCGTGCCGGCCGACAAGACCAGCGCGTCCTCGTCACAAGCGAAGAGCGAGCAACGAGCCCCCATGGACAACGCGGTTTGGTGGCTGACCGCATACGCGTTCTTGATGGGATCCGGAGTCTCCGCGGTCACCGCCTACCTTCCGCTGTACGCGGTGGAGCGTCTCGACTTTTCGATCGAAACCGCGGGAGCGGTCGCTGCCGTTATCGGACTGGTTGGAATCGCAGGACGCATCGTTTGGGGATTCGTAAGCGACCGGCGCAGTGGGTTCGTCATGCCTTTGCTCGTGATGGCCGCCGGCGCCGTGGCCTCAGTGCTGTTGCTTATGGCGGCCGAAGACAACTCTTCGCTCGTATGGCTGGGGGCCCTGCTGATGGGAGCGACTGCGGTGACTTGGAACGCGGTCGGCATGCTCGCGGTTGTCGCGATGACCGGCCCCGCGGCCGCGGGACGAGCATCCGGTTACGTCTTGTTCGGCTTCTACGGAGGATTCGTAATAAGCCCTCTGCTCTTCGGGACGATCGTCGACAACACAGAGCGCTACGACGTTGCATGGTCGATCGTGGCGGGAATCTTCGTCCTCGCAGCCGTAGTGATCGGCGCTTGGCAACGATCGGGAAGTGCCACTCTGAGCCGCGCCCCCAAGCATGGCGCGGTGTCTAACCGGAAAGCTTCCAGAAGGGCCCGGTAAGGCCAAGCGAGTCGAAGACCGCCTGTGCCTCTTCGGGTGTTCGTCTGCGCCAGTCGGGCGACATCCTGTTATGCGGTCCGGCCGAGCCCGCCCCGTGGCTGTTATGCGGTCCGGCCGAGCCCGCCCCGCGCTGTTCGCCGTACCAGATGCGTGCGAGGTCCCACTGTTGGACAACCGACAGAGTCGCGCCACGGCTCAACCCACGCGCCACCAACCAATTGTCTATGTGCTCTTCCGACCGGAAGAGAAGCATCGTCGATCAGTTGTAGCCAATGTCGTCCCACCAATGAGCCGCGGGAATCGCGTAGTGAACGACGTAGTCTCGTGGCTCGATCTCTCCGTCGCGCACCCGCAGCGTCAGCTCATCTCCGCAATCCGGGCAGAGGCTGGCGACGCTTCCGTCCTCGCCGAGCATCGCGATCACGCCCAGGGCATCCCAGATGCAGATCCCGAAGTACTGCTTGCCGTCGATGACAACTGGGTAGGGCGAAGGCAGCGCTGACAGAGGGTTGGCGAGCCATATGTACGGCGTTCCGGGAGCCAAGACCAACAGATGAGCGTCCGCCAACCGCTTCAATGCGGCTTCGATCTCGGCCGAGCCGGTTCCTAGCGCGGAACCGATCTCGATCGGCATCGGAGGTCGCCGGTTGTCGACCATGAACCGATAGACGAAAACGCGGACGTCGTCGTCCAGATTCGACGGGGTCGAGGCCACGGTCGTATCTAGATTTCGCTCGTAAAAGTGTTCCCGGAGCTTCGGTCGACCGATTCAGTCTCGAGCCGTCTCATACCCTCCTCGATGAACCGACTCAAGTCGCGCGCCTCCATCTCGGGCAACGACAACACGCATTTAGCCCGGTCGTTCACCCAGATCGAGAAACGCACATGACTTCCGGGGATCACTACCGAGCCCTCTGGGCTTTCGAAGGTCTGCTCCTTTCGGTAGCACGACACGCGCAAGAAAGCGTTCTCGGGGTCGGCTTGGTCGATCCTCACACCTGCGAAGAAGCGCGCGCTTTTGCTCGGGCTCGAGTCTGCGAGGTGACGGGGCATCGCTCGACCGCAGCGGTAACAGAACTTGTGATCGCCCGGCTGCTTGAAGCGGCACTCAGGACAGAAGACCTCGGTCATCACCCCTCCAATCCCCGATCAATCCTGTGGTGAGGGTACCCCCCGGGACCGGCTACCGACCAGTGGCGTATCCCTGCATTCCACGCGGATTCGCCGCGGCCCTCAGCATGCCGGTTTGGGGATCCACACCCGCGGCGCTCACGCGGCCGAGACCCCAGTCATCCCCGACCACGACCTTGTGTCCCCTGCGATTCAGCTCGTTCACCACGGGCTGGTCCAGCCGTCCCTCAACGAGCACTTCGCCGGGCCGAGCATCGCGCGGATAGAAGGAGCTAGGGAAGTGAGTCGTGTGCCAGGTGGGGGCATCGATCGCGGCCTGGAGGTCGAGCCCGAAGTGAACGTGGTTCAAGAAGAAGTTGAGCGACCATTGATCCTGCGAGTCCCCACCCGGCGTGCCGAAGACCAGGTAGGGCTCGCCGTGCTTGAACGCGAGGCTAGGGCTCAATGTGGTGCGGGGGCGCTTGCTGCCGCGCAGTGAGTTCGGGAGGTCGCGTTCCAACCAGAACATCTGCGCTCTTGTGCCCAGAGGGAATCCGAGCCCTGAAATTACCGGGTTGCTCTGCAACCAGCCCCCGCTCGGCGTGGCCGAAACCATGTTTCCGTGCCGATCCACCACGTCTACGTGGCAGGTGTCGCCGGTGGTCTGGCCCGAAGCAGCAACCGTCGGCTCCCCCGTACCTCCCGCCGAAGTTCCCTCGGTGATGCGCATCTCGGGTAGTAGCGGGGTCCGGCCCCCGACCGAGCCGGGGCGGAGATCGAGCGAGGCTTCGTCGCCCACGAGCGCTCTCCGCTCATCGGCGTAGGACGAGGCAAGCAACTCGGCGACCGGGACGTTTTCGACGAGAGGATCCCCGTAGTAGGCCTCCCTGTCGGCAAAAGCCAACTTTGCGCACTCGATGACTGTGTGGATGTAATCGGCGCTGTTGTGGCCCATCCCGGCGAGGTCGAATCCCGCGAGCAGATTGAGCTGTTGGAGGAAGACGGGGCCCTGGCTCCATGGATGCGTCTTGAACACACGGTAGTCGTGATAGTCGACCCACGAGGGCTCCTCGACCGTAGCGTGCCAATCGTCGAGATCTCTCTCGTCCATGACCCCCGCATGTGCCTCACCGGAGGAGTCCATGACCTCTGTGCTCATGAACCGAACGATGGCCTCGGCAACAAAACCCTCATAGAACACGCGTCGCGCGGCTTCGATCTGAGCTTCGCGATCGCCGCCCGCGCTCTCGCTCTCGGACAGCACGCGGTGATAGGTCTGAGCCAGAACCGGATTGCGCCGGCGCGATCCCACGGCGGGAGGACCATCCCCAGTCAGGTAGGTCTCCGCTGATGTCGGCCAGTGATTTCGGAACTGCTGTTCGGCTGCGGCGATGGTTCCCACGATCCGGGGAAGGAGCGGGTACCCGTGCTCCGCGTAGTGCAGTGCATAGCCGATGACCTCGCCGAGATGCATTGTTCCGTAGTCGCGCAGCATCACCATCCATGCATCGAATGCGCCCGGGACGCACGCGGCAAGCGATCCCGTTCCCGGAATGGCATCCAACCCGAGGCTTTCGAAGTGCTCGATCGACAGCTTGGCGGGAGACGGACCCTGCCCGCAGATGACTTGGACCACCTCACGGGGAGCGTCGTACAGCAGGATCGGCGCCTCGCCGCCCGGACCATTTAGATGTGGCTCGACCACCTGGAGCGTCAACCCCGCTGCAACCGCTGCGTCGAACGCGTTGCCGCCCTTTTCGAGAACGGCCATGCCCGACGATGAAGCCAACCAGTGTGTCGAAGCAACCATGCCGAAACTCCCGCGCAACTCGGGTCTTGTGGTGAACAAGTCGGTCCTTTCGTCGTGTCTGTGATCCGTCGTGATCATAGAAAAGGTAAGGGGCGCGAGACTTAAGGCCCACCAACCCACATAGGAGCGGGCGTGCGGCCCGAGACTCGTCGCAAGCTAGATCTCTCGTACTCTCAGTACGTTCCGCGTGCGTTCCTCTTTGCCTGGCTGGTGACCGGAAACGAGCCTCTCGCAGCAGGGCTTTCTGTTCGCGGCTGGCGCCGGTCGATGGGCTCGATGCAGGATCTGCGAGGACCCGACGTGGCGGAAGCTCGGGTGCTCCGTTCGGTCTTGTCCGGGGTGATTCGCAGAAGTCTCCTGCGTCGGCGTCCGGCGGGCGACGACCTGGATGGTGCCTGGCGGCGTCTTCCGCCTCGAACCAGGGCGGCGTTGATCCTCGTCTATTGGGACGAGATGGATGTTCGTCACGTGGCCGACGTGCTCGAATGCTCGGACTCAACACTGGCCTCGATAACGAGCCGGGGGCTCGGCCTCCTGAAGCCCCACCTGGGCGAGGGAGATGAGGGCCGGCTCAAAAGCTGGCTAACCGAGCGGGCGGAATCCGCTCCTCCCCCTCCACCGGAAGACGTGAGGCTCCGGCGCAGCGTGAATCGTCGAAGGCTGATGACAGTCGGCGGCGTCGCCCTCATGGCCGTGATGCTGGCGGCGGGGGCAGTTGCGGGGACGAGGGTGGCCCTCGACAGGGCGGCGAACCCCCCGAGCGAGGCGAACCGTATGGAGCGGGCCGTGGACCCCGAGCTCCGCAACCGGGTCGACGAGCTGAGGAGCGCCTGCCCGGATGCGCAGCGTATAGGGCCCGTCCCGAAGAAGGGGGCCGAGGCGGATGCAGCCGACGTCGCCGTGCGCTTCAACAAGGCGCTCGTACTCGGCGACAAGCGCACCGTCCGAGCACTCACCGAAGCAAGCGCTGAGCCCACCTATGGGGCATGGGCCAGCACAGGTAGCAACAAAGGCGTCGCGGTCACGAGCGTAGGGAGGATCTCCGCCGACGACCTCTTCTCGGTGGCCTGTGGCCGCCGGGTCACCAAACGCTCTCTTCGGGTCGTCATGCACGATCGGAACGGGACAACCAGCCGGGGGCTCGCGTTTTTCTACCTCGGTCACACGAATAAGGGCTGGCTAGTGTGGGCCGCAGACGAGCCGGGGGCCTGAAATCAGCCGGGGTGTCACGCTCGAGCCTTAACTTGTTGGGGTGACAGTCGCAGATGTCGAACAGATCCTCGAGGGCCTGAACCCGGAGCAGCAGCGCGCCGTCCGTGCGACCCGGGGCCCAGTCTGCATCCTGGCCGGAGCGGGTGCCGGCAAGACCACGACAATCACGCGCCGGATCGCCTGCCAGGTGGCCTCGGGTGACATCGCTTCCGGTTCCATCCTCGCGGTCACCTTCACCGACAAGGCTGCCGGGGAGATGCGGGCCCGGCTCGAAAATCTCGGCGTGGGTGGAGTGAGGGCCCGCACCTTTCACTCTGCAGCTTTGCGGCAACTCCACCACCTAGCCGAGAACCCGCCGGGGGGGATACTCCCGAGCAAGGCCGTCGCTCTACGACAGATCGGCAACACGCTGCCGAAGCCCTACAGATTCCGCCCAGCCGGCGACCTCGCCACCGAGATCGAGTGGGCCAAGAACCGTCGGCTGACCCCGAAGACGTACATGGACAACCTCGGGACTCACGAGCCCCCCATCCCCCCCGACCTGATGGCGAGTGTCTGGCATCGGTACGAGCGCGGGAAGGGGGACCGGGGCCTCGTCGACTTCGAGGACGTTCTCGAGCTGGCGATTCGCATGTTCGAGGATGAGGAGGCCGCGCGCGAGCGCTTTCAAGCTCGTTACCTGGCTTTCACCGTAGACGAGTACCAGGACGTGAACACGCTGCAACAGACGTTGCTCGACCGCTGGCTTGGCGGCCGAGACGATCTCTGCGTCGTGGGAGACGACTACCAGTCGATCTATGGCTTCACCGGAGCGACTCCTCGTCACCTGCTCGAGATGCCCCGGCGCTTCCCTCGAACGCACGTCGTAAGGCTCGAGACCAACTACCGCTCCTCCCCCGAGATCCTGGACCTTGCGAACAAACTCGTTCCCAAGCTCGGGGGAGCCGAGAAGGTACTGAAATCGCCGCTCCCTTCGGGTGACTCTCCGGAGGTACGGCCGTTCGCCTCCGAAGCCGCCGAACGCCGCTTCGTCGTGGAACAGGTCAAAGAACTCAACGAGCAGGGAGTCCCCTACGAGGAGATCGCCATCCTCTACCGGATCAACTTCCGGTCCGAAGACTACGAAGAGGCGCTGGCAGGAGAAGGCATCCCGTTCCAGGTGCGCGGGGGGAACTTCCTCTCCCGCCCGGCCGCCCGACGTCTCTTGAACCGAATTCGTCCCCCGAGTGCAATCGACGTTGCGGCAAAGGTGAGAGCCGTCGCGGAAAAGGAAGGCTGGTCTTCGGAGCTTCCCGAGGGACTGGGGGAACAGGAGACCACGCGGCAGAACGACCTGACTCGCTTGGTGCATCTCGCCGAAGAGTTCGATGGCACGGGCGGCTCGATCAATGACTTCGTCTCCGATCTCCAGGCCCGCTTCACCAGCGAGGGCGGGGGCCGGGGCGTGAACCTGCTCACCCTTCATCGCGCCAAAGGACTCGAGTTCGAATCCGTGTTCCTCGTCCGACTGGAAGAGGGCGAGCTGCCTTTCAAGCGAGCAAAGAGCGACGAGGCATTGGCCGAGGAGCGGCGGCTCCTCTACGTCGGGATAACCCGCGCCAAACGCCACCTCTTCCTCACGCGTGTTGTGGGCACGAAAGCCAGCCGTTTCCTCGTCGAGCTGGGCATCGGGCCCGAATCCAAGCGCGTTCCACTGACCTCGGCGGTCTCGAGGACCGCGACGGACGATCCTGCAATGAGCGCTCTCAAGCGCTGGCGCCTGCAACGGTCACGTGACGATTCGGTTCCAGCCTTCGTCGTATTTCATGACTCGACTCTTGAAGCGATCGTGGCAGCCGAACCATCCGATCTCGCCCAGCTCGCGGAGGTGCCTGGGGTGGGCCCAGCCAAACTCGACCGCTATGGAGACGAGATTCTGAAGACCCTGTCGGCCGCGGGCTCACGCTGATGCGGCGCGCGCTCTCGCCTGCTAGTGGGTATGTGGATCGATGCCACGGTCGTCCATGGCCTTTTCGATCTCCTTGATTACCGTGTCGATGACCTTGACTCGGGCATAGCGCTTGTTGTCTCCCTCTACGAGGTGCCACGGAGCGAGTCGGTGGTCGGTCCTCTCGACCATGTCTTCCACCGCGGCCGTGTACTCGGGGCGTTTCTTACGATTGCGCCAGTCCTCGTCCGTCAACTTCCATGACTTCAGGGGATCGACCTTACGGCGCTCGAACCGTCTCAGCTGCTCCTCTGATGAGATGTGTATCCAGAACTTGACGAGAATCATCCCCTCCAGCGCGAGCGACCTCTCGAACTCGACGATCTCTGCGTACGCACGAGTCCATTGCTCGGTAGTTGCGTAACCCTCTACCCGCTCGACCAGAACGCGTCCGTACCATGACCGGTCGAAAACGGCCATGCCTCCCCATCCCGGAAGTTTGGTCCAGAAGCGTTGCAGGAAGTGGTGGCGTTTCTCGTCGTAGGTTGGGGCAGCAAACTGCGCGACTCGAACGTGACGCGGGTCGAGTGTCGATACCAGTCGCTTGATCGCTCCCCCCTTTCCGGACGCGTCCCATCCTTCGAACAACACCAGTACGGGTGGGCCGATTGAGCCCCCCAGTAGGCCTCCGAGCTGGAGGCGAAGCGCAAGCAGCCGCGTCTGCGCGGCCTCCAGTCGTTCGCTCTCTTCCTTTCGGGACAGCTTCAGCGACAGATCGAGCTCATCAAGTCTTCCCATCCGGAAATACTCACACGGCCGAGCACATGGGTTTACGGGAGATTGCGGAGAAGCCTGGCGAAGGTTCCTCTCAGAGTGCGTTTTCCGTAGTCGTGGCTCGGACTATTCGTGGTCATAACAGCGAGGGCGGCTTTCGTGCCATTCTTCCGCTTGAGTAGCACGATCTGATGGTCCACGGCTCCCGACCCCGATCCCCAACCACCTTTGAAGAACTTCTTCCAACCTGGAGTCTTGACCTTGCCGATGCCCCAGCGCTGGGACGAGACCACGTGAGCGAGCAGCCTCCGCGCGTACCACCGATGTCGTTTAGGGATGAACTTCTCAACCTTGAACATGAAGCGGGCCTGGTCGCGCGCTGAGGACTGACTCAGTCCCCAGGGTCGTGTGTAGGAGAAGTCCTTCATCTTTGCCTTGTGAGCGAGCCGGTACATGCGGCGTGGGCCCAGCCGGTCGGCGATTGCGGTGGCCGTGTTGTTGTCCGAGCGGCGGATCATCGGACCCAGGAGTGCCTTATCTGAATCGCGCAGCCGTCGGTTGCGAACCGAACCCTGGCGAAGATAGGCGACCATGAACATGACCTTAAGGGTGCTCGCCATTGGAACCGCGGTCGCGGCGTGGCGCCTATGGATGCGACCATTCGTGTCCATGACCGCGAAACTTACCGATCCGAGGCGATCGCTGGACCAGCGGATGGCTGGACGCATCTTCGGTCGCCACGTCATCTCACCCACCGCCGGCGCGGTTCCCGCGACTCCCACAACGCACACGAGTAGCACAACAAGGCTGCGTAATCCTCGTGTGATCATGTGCTCAGACCCCTCAGCAGCTGTTCGTGGCCTTTCTCTGTATGCGCTGAATAGTGCTCAAGGTCGCGAAGTAGAGGCAACCGTCTGGCCCCTTAGCTACATCCGTGATCCGACGAGACGATTCCAAGATAGACCGCGCTTTGCGAACTCTTCTGACCCCAGGTCCAAAATCGATCCGTCGCAACTTCCCCTTATTGAAGTCGCCAACGTAAAGCGCTCCGGAGAGTGAGTTGAGTGGGCCGATGTACCAGGCGGGATCCGTCGGCGCAATCGGCGGGGTCCACCTGTGGAGAGGCCGTTTGGGGTTCGAGCCCACGCCTGCGGTACCGCACTGATAGCCGGCACCCCAACCGTAGTTGCGGCCTTTTTGGATGCGATTGACCTCGTCGTCGCACTGGGGCCCGTTCTCGGTCTCTATCAACACCCTGGAGCGCGGTTTGTGTGTAAGCCCAAAAGGATTGCGATGACCGTAGCTCCACACCGGGCTCCGGTTTCCCGGTTGGAAGAACGGGTTACTCCGAGGGATCGTGCCGTTGGGTTTGTATCGGAGTATCTTTCCCAGCCTGCTCTGCAGGTCTTGTGCGTTCGACGCGTTGCCTCCGTCTCCTACAGAGACGAACAGATTGCCTTTCATGAATTCGAGTTGCCCTCCTTGGTGGATCGTGGAAGGGCTGGGGATTCCCTTGACGATGTGCTTGGGGCGACGACAGCGATTCGCGCCGACCGTGAAGCACGTAACGCGATTCTGGAGTGGTGACGCGTTCGTGTAGTACACGTAGAGAAATCGGTTGTGCTTGAAATCTGGATGCAAGGTGATGCCGAGTGCTCCTCTCTCACCGCTGGAATTCACATCAAGATTCGCGCACGGACGTCTCAGCAAACGGCGACCGTCGAGAACGCGTATCTTTCCAGTTGCCTTCTCTGTGAAGAACAACTTGTCTGTGCCGGGGACCCAGGCGAGATCGACCGGTAACCTCAAGTCGAACTTGTAGCCCTTGGCCTCGAGGTGCCGTGGCAACGCCTGGGCGACGCTCAGAGACGAGCAGATCGTGGCGGCTGCCATTACACAGACAGCGATCCGAACGACCCTTCCCAACTCTGCCCCCTTGCGCCGAAAGTGCGTCGGTCGTTTCCTACGGCACCAGTGGCTGCCAGTCCGGGTCTACCTCGAACTTGTTGGATGTGTCCGTGAGCCGGCGGAGCCTGGTCCCATCCGTGCGCATGCGCCAGAGGTCGCTCCGACCCTCGCCACGCGAGCGCGCCATCACGAAGGATTGTCCATTTGGCGAGAAGTGTGCACCGAACTCATCCCCTATCAAGTCTGTGGCCCGATCCTTGTTCGACCCGTTGGCGTTCATCGTGAACAGATCGCAGTTCGATTCCAGTCCACAGCGGCTGTAGACGATCTCGTCGCCATCGGGCGACCACGACGCCGACACATCCGAACGCCCTTGGTTGTCGGTCAGACGCACCACGTTGGTCCCGTCAGAGTCCATCCTCATTATTTCGATATCGCCGCGGGTCCTCGGGACGCGGTCGAAGACAATGAGGTCGTCGACACTCCAATTGGGTGCAATCTCGTCGGCTCGGGTGTCTGTCAGCTTCGTCTCGGTGAGGGTCGTGAGGTCGATCTTGAAGAGGTCACACTGAAAGCCACACTTCTGGTAAACGGCCTGATTCCCGTCTGGCCCGAAGGCCACCTGGAACTCGTCCCTGTTGGTGTCGGTGATGCGCGTCGGGTTACTGCCATCCGCGTCGCGGGTGAAGAGGTCGACCTCCCCGTTGTTGGCAAGGCGCGAGTAGATGAACCTGCCTCCATCCGGATCCCAACTCGCACCGAACTCACTCCGCGCCCCTCCTTGTGATACGAGTCTCATCGGATCCATCCGGTTCCATCGAGGCTAGAAAAGTCGGCGACTCAAAGGATCCTCGGTTGAAGATGATGCGCCCGTTATCGCCGGGAAAGGTAGCACTTGCCGCGAGTGGCGTAAGCGCCACGATGAAAAGGGCCGTGATCGAGCCGCGCAAGCTCTGAGTTTGGAATTCATCTGATTCGCCTTCCTTGCCGATTGAGTGACCAGTTTCGAACCTTCGAGCGCCGACAACAAGGGACTTGAAGAGTTAAATGCGGTTCTCTTTCCTTGCACCGCCCATAGGTTGTCCGCCAACGACGCCACCCAGACCAGTTCGAGAACCCAAGCCCGGCTACATCTTGACGATGGGCTGCCAGTCTGCGTCTACCTCGAACTTGTTCGGAGTGTCCGTGAGCCGGCGAAGTCGGGTCCCATTCGTGCGCATGCGCCAGAGGTCGCTATCAGTCTCACCGCGCGAGCGGGTCACCACGAAGAGAGTCCGTTGGGTGAGAACTTCGCGCCGAATTCGTCGCGTTCGTGTCGGTGACCCGGTCCTTGCCGGATCCGTTGGCGTTCATCGTGAAGAGATCGCAGTTCGACTCGACGCCGCAGCGGCTGTAGACGATCTCGTCGCCGTCCGGCGACCAGGAAGCCAGACACATCTTGACGTCCTTGGTTATCGGTCAGCTGAGTCAGGTTGGCGCCGTTCGGCTCGATCGAGAAGATCTCTAGGTCCCCTCGCCTGGGTGCGCGGTCGAAGACGATGACATTGTCGACGCTCCAGTCGGGCGAAAACTCGTCAGCGCGGGGGGTGTCGGTCAGCCTCGTCTCGGTGAGCGTCGTGAGGTCGACAATGAATAGATCGCAGCGAAAACCACACTTCCCGTAGACGGCCTGGTTGCCATCCGGCCCGAAGGCCACTCCGAACTCATCCCTATTGTTGTCGGTTACGCGCGTCGGGTTGGTGCCGTCCGCGTCACGCAGGAACAGATCTACGGTCCCATCAAGATTAAAGCGTGAGTAGATGAACCGACTCCCGTCCGGAGACCAGCTCGCACCGAAAGAGTTCCTGCCCCCACCGGTGAGGCGAGTCACATCGGAACCATCAGGTTCCATCGAGATGAGAAAGGTCGGGTTTTCGAAGGAACCCCGGTTGACGATGATGCGCCCGTTGTCACCTGGAAAGGTAGCGCCAGCCGCCATGGGCGTCAGCGCCACTATGGAAATGGCCGTGAGCGCGGCCGCGCAAGTTCTCAGTTTGGTACTCATCGTTCGCCTCCCATGCCGATGGAATGATCAGTTTCGAACCTTCGAGTGCGGACAACAAGGCACTTTGGGAAGTAAATGATCGGCGCCTGGGTGGGCCGGGATTTGCTGTCAGTGACCGCGGCTATTCTCGCGAATCATGAATATCGTTCTGATCCCGGGGTTCTGGCTCGACGGCGCTTCGTGGGACGAGGTCGCTGCACCACTCCGAAACGCCGGACACACCGTGTACACGCTCACGCTCCCTGGGCTTGAGTCCCGCGAGGCCGACCGTTCGGGCATCGGTCTCCGCGACCACATCGATGCCGTGGTCGCGGTTGTCGACTCTCTGCCCGATCCGGTCGTGCTCGTCGGACACAGCGGGGGTGGCGCCGTTGCGCACGCCGTGGCGGATGTCCGCCCCGATCGCGTCGTCCGGGTGATCTACGTGGACAGCGGCCCGCTCGCGCACGGCGGCGTCATCAACGACGAGCTTCCCGTGGTGAACGGGGAGGTCCCGCTGCCTGACTGGTCGGTGTTCGAGGAAGAGGACCTCGTCGATCTCGACGAGGTCAAGCGGACGAAATTCCGTAGCATCGCCATCCCAGAGCCTGTGGCGGTCACGAGCGACAAGCAGGTACTGAGCGACGACGAACGCCGATACGACGTGCCGGTCACCGTCATCGCTTGCGAGTTTCCGTCCGAGATGCTGAAAAAGTGGATGGCAGAAGGTCATCCCTACGTCGCCGAGCTAGCCAAGATCAAAGACGTGGAGTTAGTCGACCTGCCGACCGGGCACTGGCCCCAGCTCACCCGGCCAAGCGACCTCGCGGCGACGATCCTCGCAGCCGTTGACCGATAGAGGGCTCGACCGGCAGCAACGCGCGAACTCATGCCTGGAGCGAAGCACCTTGTTCCCTCACCCTTTTGCAAACCTCTTCCAGCATCTTGAGGGCCATGGGAGGTTGTTCCTTTAGAAGGGCCCTGAAGTTCCAGTGGGGGATCGCGAGGGTGTGGACGTCAGTCTCGGCGATCACACTCGCGGTCCGAGGCCCGCCATCGAGCAAAGCGATCTCTCCGAAAAACGCGCCGGGGCCCAGCTTTGCGCGGGTACGCCCATTGACCTGAACCTTCGTTTGGCCCTCGAGAACCACGTGCATACCTAGGCCGGTTTCGCCCTGTTTGCAGATCTCCCTACCAGCAGGAAAGGAGACCTCCCTCCCCTGTCCGACGATGAATCTCAGCTGCCGATCGTTCAGGTTGGAGAACAGAGGCACCAACCGCAGCCTCTCGATGAACTCAGCCGCGGAACCCTTTGACCTAGCCATTTGCGCCCTTTCCCCAGAGATCGATCTACCGACAAGGAAGATTGGAGCACGACGCGGCGGATGATAGAAGCACCAACGCATCGACATGAGGGTGACGCCCGGGGCTTCTCAAGGTCCAGTAGCGCAGACATCTTCCGCTTCTCGGCAATTCACATGGTCCACTCGCCATGGATGCGTTAGTTGTCCTGTTTCTTTCTCAATTCAGCCCAAGTGAGCGTGCCGACGACGCCATCTGCTGTCAATCCTTTGTCGCCTTGGAACGTCTTTACTGCTCGCGTTGTCCCCGGACCAAAGATGCCATCGACTCCGATAATCAGCTTACGTTGCACAGTTCTGACAGGATTGCCGCGGTCCCCTTCTGTGAGGGTTGGCCGACCTTTCTTGGGTTGGGAAGGCACACCTTTGATACCGGAAGCACTACCGATGCGCTTAGCGTCATCCATGGACCCCATGAACTCGAAATGCATTGGGTCCAGCTTCGTCGAATAGTCGCCGCCCCAGCGAAATCCCCATTTGCGAGCAATGGCGCTGGCGTTGTCGGGCATCGTGCTGCGCATGGTCTTCCCATTGGCAAACTTCTTACGAAGTGGATGTGGAGCCTGATGATCGGACGCCGCCATGTACGGGTTCTCCGGCGCATCCAAATCGATGGCTAAACCCCACGAATGATTTGACGGTGTTGAAGTCCCACTGATCGCACGGCAACCGAATCCCCATGACCAATCAGCTCTAAACGGACGACCTCTTGCTCGCGCCAGCTCTGTCACCAATCCGGCAACGGCCTGAGCAACTTCGCGGCGAACCGGCAAACGCAACTCGCCTGTGGTAACGGTGACGATTCTTGTCGTGACGCAGTTCGGCCACCCTGATCCCCAGCTAGGATGTGCCACTTGTCTTCCTGCTCCTCACTCTCGCCGGTACAATCCCTGTCCGGATCTCCCCCCGGAGCCTCATCGATCTCTCCGTCGTATTCCTCATACTCCACGTCGTCGACAGCGATCTTTTCTGTTGCCATCCGACCCTCCCGTCGGCCGCCGAAGCCACTGGGAATGTTTCCTCGGTTCCGTGCCCTGTAGGGACTCCTCTTTGGTGGTCCTCAAATCGTCCTCTCTTGCAAACGGGCGCGCTAAGGGGGTTGAGCGAAGCAAATAGTGAGGCTTGCGCGAATCTCTAGGTGCTCGCGTCCTGGGCGAAGTTGCCGAAGGCAGCGGCCGAAGTTAACCCGTCGATGACCTGCGCTTATGTAAGTGGGCGCTACTGGGATCGAACCAGTGGCCTCTGCCGTGTGAAGGCAGCGCTCTCCCGCTGAGCTAAGCGCCCGGGACGCCACATGATACCCGTGGCCCGCGTCGAATCCCGCCGGATCAATCTTTGGCCCGCTCCAAAGAGGCCTTGATCTCGCGCCACGCCGCGTCGACGCCTTCGTGTCCCTGAGTCGAGGATGACTTGTTGGGCTCGAGCATCTTGTAGACATCGAAGAAGTGCTCTATCTCGCTCATGATGTGAGGCGGGAAGTCCTCGATGGTTTTCAGTCTGGACCAGTTCGGATCTGTGTCCAGAACGCAGATGATCTTCGCGTCGTGCCCTTTCTCATCCTCCATCCAGAGAACCCCGACCGGCCGCGCATCTGGAATCCAGCAGCCGGGAAAGGTCGGATCTTCGAGAAGAACGAGAGCGTCCAGGGCATCCCCATCCTCGCCGAGCGTGTGCGGTATGAAGCCGTAATCGGCCGGATAGGTCGTGGCCGAGAAGAGCCGCCGGTCGAGTTTGTAGATGCGACGTTCGGCATCCCACTCGTACTTGTTTCGGCTCCCTTTCGGGATCTCGACCACGACGTCGATCGTGGCCCGCTCCTCATCCATGAGGACAAGACTAGTTGCTAGGCAGACCGGCGAGCCGCAGACCGCTTGCGGCTCTTGGCTGCAGCGACCCGGCGAGGTGCCGCCTTCCTCGTATCGTCGAGGCCGAGCACCGTTCGCAGAAACTCTCCGGTGAAGGAACCGCGGCGCCACAGCCACCTCTTCTGGTGTGCCGGTCGCGACGATCTCGCCGCCGCCGTTGCCGCCCTCCGGGCCGAGGTCGATGATGTGATCGGCGGTCTTGATCACCTCGAGGTTGTGCTCGATGACGACGACGGTATTTCCGTTGTCGACCAATCGGTGCAGCACGCCGAGGAGCTTCCTGACGTCCTCGAAATGCAGACCTGTGGTGGGCTCATCCAGGATGTAGAGAGTTCGTCCGGTGGATCGCTTCGACAGCTCGCTGGCGAGCTTGACGCGCTGAGCCTCGCCTCCGGAGAGTGTCGGGGCCGGCTGCCCGAGCTTGATGTAACCCAGTCCTACGTCTCTCAGCGTGGTCATGTGCCGAGCGATCGGCGGGATGGCCGAGAAGAACTCGCACGCCTCCTCGACACTCATTTCGAGAACCTCGGAGACGTTCTTGCCCTTGTACCGAACCTGCAGAGTCTCCCGGTTGTAGCGCTTGCCCTTGCAGACCTCGCAGGGGACGTAGATATCCGGCAGGAAGTGCATCTCGATCTTGATGGTCCCGTCGCCCATGCAGGCCTCACAACGTCCGCCACGCACGTTGAAGCTGAACCGACCGGGCTGATAACCCCGCCGGCGCGCGTCCTGCGTCTTGGCGAACAGCTTGCGAACGTGGTCCCACACGCCGGTATAGGTCGCAGGGTTGCTGCGCGGTGTCCGGCCGATCGGGCTCTGATCGATGTCGATGACCTTGTCGATGTCGCTGAGGCCTTTGATTGAGCGGTGCTTTCCGGGGACCAGCCGCGCCTGCCGGTTGAGCTTCTGATGCACGGCTTTGTAGAGAATGTCGTTGACGAGCGTCGACTTCCCCGAGCCCGACACACCTGTGACGCAAATGAAGTTGCCCAATGGAAAGGCTGCGTCGATGTTCTTCAGGTTGTGCTGGCGAGCGCCCTTGACTACGAGCTCGCCGCGCTCGGACGGCCGGCGGCGTTCGGGGATCAGGACGTGCCGGCGGCCGGCGAGGTAATCGCCCGTCAACGAGCCTGCGAGCTTCGAGAAGTCCGTCCAGCTTTCCCGAGTAGACGATCTCTCCGCCGTGCTCCCCCGCCCCCGGCCCGATGTCGACCACGTGGTCCGCGACTCGAATCGTTTCTTCGTCGTGCTCGACGACGATGAGCGTGTTCCCCATGTTGCGGAGCCGCACGAGCGTGTCTATCAGGCGCCGGTTGTCCCGCTGATGCAGCCCGATGGACGGCTCGTCCAGCACGTAGAGCACCCCCACCAGCCCCGACCCGATCTGCGTAGCCAGTCTGATCCGTTGAGCCTCCCCACCCGCGAGCGTTGCCGAGCTCCGCGACAGGCTCAGGTAGTCGAGTCCCACGTCCAGCAGAAAGCCAAGCCGGGCATGAATCTCCTTCAGCAAACGCTCGGCGATGAATGTTTCGCGATCGTTGAGCTCGAGTTTGCGCAGGAAGTCGTAGACATCGCCGATCGGCAACGAGCTCACCTGGTGGATGTTCTCGCCACCGAGTGTTACCGCCAGAGACTCTGGTCGGAGACGAGCGCCTTTGCACTTCGGGCACGGAATCTCTCTGAAGTACTGCTCGTAGCGTTCGCGCGCATAGTCCGAATCGGTCTCGTCGCGACGTCGCTCGAGCCACGTGATGATGCCCTCGAACACCGTCCAGTAGGAGCGCTGACGTCCGTAGCGGTTCTTGTAGCGGACGTGGATGTCCTCGGAATCGTCGCCGTAGAGAATGATGTCCCGCGCCCTCTTGGGCAGCTTTCTTGAATGGAACGTCGGTCCTGAAGCCGAAGGTCGATGCCGCCGCATCGATGAGCCGGGTGAAGTACTCGCTCTTGCCGGCCCAGGGCGCGACCGCCCCCTCGTCGAGGGTCAAATCCGGATTGGGAATCACGAGCTCTTTGTCGACCTCGAGGTGCGTGCCGAGCCCGTCACACCGCTCGCATGCCCCATAGGGTGAGTTGAACGAAAAGTTTCTGGGAGCCAGTTCGTCGAAGCTGATGTTGTCGAAGGTGCAAGCGAAGTGCTGGCTGAACATGATGTCCTCGGAGGCATCGTCGACCACATCGATTGCCGCAATTCCATCCGCGAGCTTCAGCGCGGTTTCTATCGAGTCGTTCAGGCGGCTCCGGATGCCCTCCTTGAGAACGAGACGGTCGACGATGACCTCGATATCGTGCTGGTGATAACGATCGAGCCGGATCTTCTCGGACAGGTCACGTGCCTCGCCGTCGATTCGGGCGCGTGCAAATCCTCTCCGGGCAAGCTCCTCGAGCGCCTGGGTGAACTCGCCTTTGCGACCCTTGACGATCGGAGCCAGGACCTGAAAGCGGGTTCCCTCGGGCAGGTCGAGAATCTGGTCGACTATCTGCTCGGGGGTCTGACGAGCGATGGGTCGTCCACAAAGATGACAGTGTGGTCGCCCGATCCGGGCGAACAGAAGCCGCAGGTAGTCGTAGATCTCGGTGATCGTTCCCACCGTCGATCGTGGGTTCTTGGGGGCCGACTTCTGGTCGATCGAGATCGCCGGACTGAGGCCCTCGATGAAATCGACGTCGGGCTTGTCCATCTGGCCCAGGAATTGCCTCGCATACGAGCTCAGCGACTCGACATAGCGCCGCTGGCCCTCGGCGTAGACAGTGTCGAAGGCGAGGGACGACTTTCCGGAGCCCGAAATCCCGCAAAAGACGATCAGCGAGTTGCGGGGCAGCTCCAGGTTGACGTTTCTGAGATTGTGCTCTCGGGCCCCCCGAATGACGAGGTTCCCGCTCTGCGGAGGAGATGAGGACATCGATTCCCAGGGTAAACGACGCGCGTGTAACTAGCGTTCCCTATGGCCACTTTTCCCCGAGCCGGCCCTCGGGGCCCAGCGGAGCGAGTTAGAGGGTGGGCTTCATGGTCATCGCCCAGACGACGACGAGCAGGATGACCAGCTCGATGCGGCTATAGAAGAAGAGGCGCCCGATGTTGGCCTGCACCTGGGAATCTTCCACCCCACGCTCGTCGATGAGCTTCCCAGTCTTGCCTGACAGAGGTCCAAGGAAGAACGCCCCGTTAACGAACGAGTAAGCGAATCCGGCGATCCCGATGATTATCCAGAGCTGCTCGAAGTCCCAACGGTCCAGCACCATGAAAACCCCGGCGATGACGATCAGGATCGACGCGGGAGTAAGGACTCGCGTACCAATCCACTCGACCTGCCGGTTGAAGTTGCCCAGCTGGACGGGATCATCGGCGGCCTGGAGCCTGCTCCCAATGATCTGAAGATGGATGCTTCCGCCGACCCAGACGATTGCCATGAGCACGTGGATGAACAACCAGAAATCGTACATTCGACGCTCCTCCCTGAGCTAGGAACTCAACGGAACCTAATACGGTCACTCGATCAATTTACGAGTTTGATGAAACTTTCTTAGCAAATCGCCCCAAAAGGGTTTCGTCGCGAAGGCGACGCTAATCAAACCTTAATGACAGTCACAGGGTCGGCTCGAAACTCGGCACAGCAAGGTCATTCCGTCGTCGAGAAGGAGCCACACGAATGCGAACACGATCCAAGCTTCTCGCAGCAGCCCTATCCGCCTTTCTGGTTCTGGGAGCCGCGCCAGCAATGGCGGCCCCGACCACCGACCGGGCCAGTCTCTCGAGTGCCAACGTCCAAGGAAATTCCCACAGCTTCCAATCGACCCTTTCGAAGAAAGGCCGGTTTGTTGCGTTCGAGTCAGCGGCGAACACGCTGATCGCTTCCGACGCTAACGGCGTTCAGGACATCTTCGTGCGCAACCGTCAGACAGGTAAGACTACCCGTGCCAGCGTTCGATCCAACGGAGGAGAGGCGAACGCCAGTAGTACTAATCCCCAGATCTCGGATTCGGGACGCTTCGTGGCGTTCAGTTCGAGCGCCACTAACCTCATCGGACTCGATGGCAACGGCGCCAACGATGTCTTCGTTCGCGACAGGGACAAGAAGAAGACGCGGAGGATCAGCACGCGCTCGAACGGCGGCGAGGCCAACGGTAGCAGTTCCGTGCAGGGCATCTCCGGCGACGGTCGCTACGTCCTGTTCCACTCCAACGCATCGAATCTCGTTCCCGGAGACAGCAACGGTACGACCGACGTCTTCGTCAAGGATCGCAAGACGGGAAAGACCACGCGGTCAGCCGACGGACGAACGGATCGCAGGGAAACGGCCCCAGTGACCTCTCGGCAATCTCGCCGAGCGGACGCTACGTGGCGTTCGTCTCGTCCGCCACGAACCTGGTCCCCAACGACTCGAATGGCAACTTGGATGTCTTCGTTCACGACCGCCAGAACAAGAAGACGGTGCGGGCGAGCGTCGCCAACAACGGTGCCCAAGGCAACGGCACGAGCTACCGGCCCGCAATGGCGAACAACGGGAGCGTCGCGTTCCCCTCCGTTGCCACAAACCTCGTCCCCAACGATGCCAACGCCACCTGGGACGTATTCGTGCACAACATCACTACGGACAAGACCCGCAGGGTGAGCGTCAGCAGCGCTGGAGCGGAGGGCAACGGCAACTCCGGACAGCTCTTTGCCCCGCCCAAGATCTCCGCCAACGGCGAGCGGATCGCGTTCGACTCGCTGGCCACCACTCTGGTCGCCGGAGACGGCAACGGTGTCGTAGACGTTTTTCTCCACAACCGTAAGAATCAGACCACCCGGCGGGTGAGCGTGCGCTTCGACGGGACGCAGAGCAATGGGCAAGCCCTCATGGGCGATATTTCCTCGAACGGAAAGTTCGTTTCCTTCCTCTCAATCGCTACCAACCTGGTCGGAGGCGACTCCAACGGTTTCTACGACGTCTTTATTAGGGGGCCCATCAACTAACTGGGAACCCATTTCCTGAGAGCGCCCCTCCAAAAGGAGGGGCGCTCTTCGCGACCGGGCCGGGCGGTAGCCTGCAGTGGTGAACGATCTCAGTTCCTACCGTGATGAGTTCCCGATCCTCGCCGAGCGCACCTATTTGATCTCGGCCTCGCTCGGCCCGCTCTCGCTTCGCGCTCGGCGGGCCGCCACCGAGCACCTCGACCTCTGGCAGCGACTTGGGCCCGAGGAACTGTGGCTGGCGCACGGGCTTCCGAAGCTCGAACAATGCAGGGACCAGTTCAGTCAGATCATCGGGGCCGACCCCGACGAGGTGGCGATTGTCCCTTCGGTTTCGTCGGGGCTCTCCTCGATCGCGTCCTGCCTCGGCCTGGACGACCGCAACAAGGTCGTTTTGTCGGACATGGACTTCCCTACCAACAGTTACGTGTGGCGGGCCCAGCAGCGCAGAGGTGCGACGCTCGATTTCGTGGCCTCGACGGATGGGATTCGTATCGAGTCAGGTGAACTCGTCGAGCGGATCGACGGTCAAACCGCGATCGTCAACACCAACCGCGTCCTATTCGAGTCTTCCTGGATCATGGATCTCCCCCCCATTGTCCAGGCCGCGCACGACGCGGGCGCGTTCGTCGTGGTCGACGACTTTCACGGCAGTGGCATCGTTCCCCTCGACGTCCATGACCTGGGCATCGACTTCCTCCTGTCCGGAGCATTGAAATGGATGATGGGTGGACAGGGCATCGCGTTCCTCTACTGCCGGCGGGACCTCATCGCCAAGATGCAACCCCTGGTCGTCGGGTGGTTCGGAACCAAGAGGCCATTCGACTTCGATCGCTCAGGCCTCGACCTGCGCGACGACGCTCGCCGGTTCGAGACCGGTACCTACACGCTCCCTCAGGCTTGGACTGCGTCGGCTGGGATGGAGATGATCCTCGAGGTCGGTGTCGACAGGATCAGAGCCCGGAATCTGGAGCTCACGTCCCTCATCATCGAGAAAGCCGACGAGGCCAAGCTCGAAGTTCTGTCACCGAGGGACGACGAGAAGCGCGGTGGACTGGTCAGGGTCCGCGTTCCCGGGGGCCGTCCCAACGCCGAGCGGATCCTCCACGAGCTCTTCAGACGCAACGTCGTTCTCGACCAGCGCGGCGACGCGTTGCGAATCTCGCCCCATTTCTTCTCGACGGAGGAGGATATCGAGCGCTGCTTCGGGGAGCTCAAGAAGTTTGTCTGACGGCTCCCCCGCGTTCGACCCTTACGACAACCCGGCCGGGTGGCCCGCTCCAGTCATCCCGATTGTTGCTCGAGGACTCACGTGTCAGTTCGCGACGCTCACCCGCGAAGGGCGTCCCGTCACGTGGCCGATGACTCCGTTCGTCAACGACGACCGCAGGAGCATCGACGTCTCGACAGGGCTTACCTACCCGGCCAAGGCAGAGCGGGCGAGGCGCAATTCGAACGTCGCTCTTCTCTTCAGTGATGCGGTCGGGCTGACCCTCGAGGCACCTCCGACGGTCCTTTTGCTGGGGGCGGCAGCGGTGCGCGACTCGGACCTCCAGGCCAACACCGACCGCTACGTCGCGCGCTCGTTCAACAAGATTCCAGCGGCGATGAGGCAGGCCCCCTGGTTCGTCATGCGAACTCAGGCCTGGTACTGGGCCCGGATCTGGATCGAGGTGACGCCGTTGCGGATTCTGTGGTGGCAGAAGGGCCGGTTGACGGAGGAGCCCAAGATCTGGAGCGCGTCCGATGATGTCGAGATAAAGGCCTCCGATCCTGCGCCGCCCGGAACCTCTCCCGGCACGTGGCAGCACGTCGAGGGCCACGACTGGCGGAGCCATGCGGCGCGTGCGGTGGGGCGGATCGGGAACCCGACAGTGACTCTCGAATCGAATGGCTGGCCGATCCCGGTGCCGGTTAGCGGACTGCGAGCCGCTCCCGACGGCTTCGTCGGGCGGATCCCCAAGCTTCATCCCTCTGTCGCTGGCTCGCCCGAGGGGCCGGCGTGTATCTCGTTTCAGGCGCATGCCGAGAAGTTCGTCGGTCAGGACAACGCCGCCTTCGTCGGGAGGGTCGAGGCCGACGGCGACGGCTTCCACTTCGTTGTGGAACGAAGGCTGGGCGACTTCGTGCTGCCCGGAGGTCCTATCCGCAGAACGGGCCACTTCCTCGCCTATGGAAGGACGCTTCGTCGCCGGTTGGAGGGCGAGGCTCGACGTCGCAAGCAACCCGTCCCCGACGTTCGGCACCCGAACTCTCTCTCTCTGACTAGCTACAAAAAATAGTCATCGAGTAGTCACAAAAAATAGGGGGAAGAAGAAACCTTTCGGGCGCGTTGTGAGTCATAGTAACGACAGCAACGACAACACTACGAATTTTCCACGGCCATTTGCCCCCAGGCCCCCGGACCCGCGACCGGGGGCCTGGTTTATTCCAGGCTTCTTCCCGCCTCTCGTCAGGCAGTCGACATCCACTGGTTGCCTCGCCACCTCCACCCGGTCGTCGTCGTGCGAAGCACCAACCACACCGTGGCGCCCGCCGCCAGCCCCGAGGTGCCCCAGTCGAAGCTCAGCGCCGCAAGGGAGACGACAGCAAAGGCCACCGAGGAAAGGACCATCGACTGTGCCAGAAAGCGCGTGTCGCTGGCGCCGATGAGTATGCCGTCCAGTGTGAAGGCGAGTGCGCTCAGAGGCTGGACCGCGGCCAGCCAGGTCAGGAGCCACGCGGCCGAAGCAACGACCGACTCGTCGCTGCTGAACAGCGAGGCCAGCCCGTTCCGGCCAAGGTAGAGAACGACTGCGGCACCGAGTCCGATCAGCAGCCCCCATTCCATTAGCCGGATGCTGACGGTCCGGGCCTCGATTCGCGTGCCCGCCCCCAGATGCTTCCCGATCAACGCCTGGGCCGCGATCGCGACCGAGTCCAGAACCAGAGAAAGGAACAGGAACAGTTGCATCGTGATCTGCCAGGCGCCGAGCGTATCGAGGCTCATGCGGGCGGCCACCGAAGTCGTCAGGGTCAGGGCTCCGAGCAGGGCTCCAGTCCTCACCACTAGGTCCGCACCTATCTTCAGCAGACCTCTCGCGACCTCGCGTTCGAAGCGCCACGGGGCGCCCCCGCGATTGAAGCGACTCGTCAGGATCAAAAGGAAAGCGGCTGCGGCAACGTACTGACCGATGACCGTCGCCCAGGCGGCTCCCTGAACACCCATCCCGAACGTGTAGATGAACAGGTAGTCCAGAACGACATTCAGGAGAGCCCCGCCCACCGCAATGACCATCGGAGTCCTCGTGTTCTGAGTGCCGCGCAGCCAGCCGTGCCCCACCTGCGCCACCAGGACCGCGCCGGCCGAGAGCACACGGATGCGGAGATAGGACTCCGAGAGGTCCTGGATATCGGGGCCGGCGCCGAGCAACCGTACGACCGGTCCTGCGAAGATGACTCCGAGAAGAGTCACAACCAACCCGATCATGCCGGCCATGAACAGAGCCTGGACTCCGATGCGAGCCGCGTTTCGGTCGTCGTTGGCTCCGACAAAGCGAGCGACGCGCGGCGTAACCCCGTACGCAAGGAAGCTGAAGAGCCAGAACGAGGCCGTGAAAGCCGCAGTCCCCACCGCGACGGCCCCGAGCTCCTCGGCGCCGAGGTTGCCGACGAAGGCGGTATCGGCCAGAGAGTAGAGAGGGTCCGCCGCCAGGGCGCCGAGAGCGGGTATCCCCAGTGTCAGAATCGACCTGTCGGCGGGGTGCCGCCCGGGCAGCAGCCATCGCCGCTGTGTGGTTGGGGGGTTAGCCGACGTCACGCAACTCGCGTTTTAGGTCGTTGATCTCATCGCGAATGCGAGCCGCGTACTCGAAGCGGAGGTCCTCTGCCGCCTGGTGCATTTCCTCCTGTAGCTGGAGGATGAGGCGCTTCAGGTCATCCGGTCCCCCACCAAACGGCTCGCTCCTCCGGCTCCTGGATTTCGTCGGGACCGTCTCTTTCCGCTCCCGTCCGAACAGAAGGATGTCGGATACGGCCTTTCGGATGGATGTGGGGTTGATCCCGTTGGCCTCGTTGTACTGGAGCTGGATCATGCGACGGCGCTGCGTCTCGTCGATAGCCCTGCGCATCGAGTCGGTCACCTCGTCCGCGTACATAACCACCTGTCCATCGACGTTTCGGGCCGCTCGCCCGATCGTCTGGATCAGTGATGTCTGCGACCGGAGGTAGCCCTCCTTGTCGGCATCGAGGATGGCCACGAGGGAGACCTCGGGGAGGTCCAATCCCTCCCGCAAGAGGTTGATGCCCACGAGCACGTCGAACTCGCCGAGCCGCAGGTCGCGGAGAATCTCGATGCGCTCCACGGTGTCGATATCGGCGTGCAGATAGCGCACCCGGATCCCGGACTCGAGCAGATAGTCCGTCAGGTCCTCGGCCATCTTCTTCGTGAGCGTCGTTACCAGCACGCGCGCGCCGGCCTCGGTGCGCTTGGCGATCTCCTCCATAAGATCGTCGATCTGGCCCTTCGTGGGCCGGATCTGAACCTCGGGATCGACCAGCCCCGTTGGCCGCACGATCTGCTCAACGAAGTCCCCCGCCATCTTCCGCTCGAAGGGGCCGGGGGTAGCGCTCATGAACACCATCTGTTTGACGGTTTCCAGAAACTCGTCGAACCTCAGCGGGCGATTGTCGAGGGCGCTTGGAAGCCGGAAGCCGTGCTCGACCAGGGTTTCCTTGCGTGACTTGTCCCCCTCGTACATCCCGTTGAGCTGTGGGACTCCGACGTGGCTCTCGTCCAGGACGACAAGGAAGTCGTCGGGGAAGTAGTCAAGAAGGGTGTTCGGACGGGATCCCGCGGGACGACCTTCGATGTGCCGGGAGTAGTTCTCGATTCCGTTGCAGAAACCGACCTCTCTCAGCATCTCGAGGTCGTACTCGGTCCTCATGCGAAGCCGCTGCGCCTCGAGCAGCTTGTTGTCGCCGGTCAGACGCTGGAGGTTCTCCTGAAGCTCGACCTCGATCCCTGCGATCGCTTTCACAAGCCGCTCGCGCGAAGCAACGTAGTGAGAGGCGGGGTAGACCGTGTAGTGGTCGAGCTCGGTCACGATCTCACCCGTGAGCGTGTCGAGCATGACGATCCGATCGACCTCGTCCCCGAACAGCTCGATGCGAATGGCCTTCTCCTCGTATGCCGGGAAGACCTCGATGGTGTCGCCGCGCACCCGGAACTTGCTCCGCACGAAGTTGACGTCGTTGCGCTCGTATTGGATTTCGATTAACCGGTCGATGATGAAGTCCCGGTCGGCGGTGCCGCCGCGTGCCACGCTGACCGTCTGGTTCAGGTACTCCTCGGGGGATCCGAGGCCGAAGATGCAGGACACGCTCGCCACGATGAGGACATCGTTGCGCTGAAGCAATGCACTGGTCGCCGCGTGCCTGAGCCGCTCGATCTCGTCGTTGACCGACGAGTCCTTCTCGATGTAGGTGTCGCTCGATGGGACGTAGGCCTCGGGCTGGTAGTAGTCGTAATAGCTGACGAAGTACTCGACCGCGTTGTGCGGGAAGAACTGCTTGAACTCATTGCAGAGCTGGGCGGCGAGCGACTTGTTGGGAGCAATGACCAGCGTCGGCTTCTGGATCCGCTCGAGCGCCCAAGCGAGAGTTGCCGTCTTTCCGGTTCCGGTTGCTCCCAGAAGGGTCGAGAACTGATTGCCCGCTTGCACGCGATCGGCCAGGCCCGTAATCGCACTGGGCTGATCTCCTGCTGGGGCGAAGTCCGCCTCGACCTTGAAGGGGGGCATCACAAGAGTGTAACTAGGCGGTGTGACCAAATATGACCGTGTCCGCAGCCTGATTCTTCTCGCCCTGTTTCCCCGCGCCCTCCGAAACGGCGGCGCCTGAAGTCTCTAGGAGACCGGCGGGCGTTTGTCTCCCCACGGCCTCGCGGCCTCCAGCTGGGCCGACAATCTAAGGAGAGTGGCCTCGTCGGCGGGCCGACCCTGAATGTGCGAGCCAATCGGAAGACCCGATTCACTCCAATGAATAGGGACGCTGACGGCGGGCTGGCCTGTGATGTTCGCCATCACGGAGAAGGGCACCACCATGCCGGCCCGGACGAGATGCATCCAGGGATCCTCCTCTTCGAAGATCCAGCCAACGGGGCGCGGCGTCATCGGAATCGCCGGCGTCAGGATGACGTCGTAGTCGTTCCACAGCGCGACCACCCGCCGCGCGAACGCCTCGACCTGGATCCGGGCTTGGACGTAGGTCTCCATCGTGGTCTGCGCTGCCTGTTCAGCGAGCACCCGATTCAAGGGCTCCAGTGCCTGGGGATCGAGACCCGCGTAGTAGCAGCAGCCGCTCTGCCAAATGGTTATGAAATGCAGGGTCAGCTCGGGCTCGTTCCAGTCAGGCTGGAACTCCTCGACCTTATGGCCGAGCGACTCGAGGAGTGATGCGGTGTCGCGAACCGCGTCCGCCACCTCGTCCTCGACCGGCGTTTCGTTCCCGCCGACGAGCGTGAATCCCACCTTGAGGACTCCGGGATCGACTCCGACCTCCTCCACGAACGGCCTCTCGGGTGGCGGAGCCCAGTACGGATCGCCCACCTCGTAACCGCTCATGACGTCGAGGAGCGCAGCGGCATCGGCCACACTCCGCGAAATCGCACCCTCCGTGGCGAAGCCGGCCAGAACCTCCCCGAAACGAGGCCCGTGCGAAACTCGGCCGCGCGCCGGCTTGAGCCCGAACAGGCCACAGCACGAAGCGGGGATCCGGATCGAGCCGCCACCGTCGCTGGCATGTGCCACCGGCATCAGGCCCGCGGCCAGGGCCGCGGCCGCGCCGCCGCTCGAACCTCCTGGAGTGAAGTTCGTGTCCCAGGGGTTGCGGCAGATTCCGTTGAGCCGGCTCTCGGTTTGGGGGACGGTGCCGAACTCCGGAGTGTTGGTCTTGCCCAACAGGATGAAGCCCGCCTCTCTTATGCGTCGGACGGAGGCATTGTCGAACTCGGGAACGTACTCGGCGAGGGGTGCACACGAGAAAGTGGTCCGCATCCCCTGGACCTCAGCCAGATCCTTGATCCCGATCGGGACCCCGTGGAACGGCGGTAGGCCGTCGCCATCGGCCACCTGTTTCTCGGCCGTGACGGCGGCTTGTCTGGCCTCGTCCGCAACCAAGGTGACGAAGGTATTGAGCTCATCGTCGAGTCGCGCGATCCGATCCACATAGATGTCCACGAGTTCGACCGGAGAGAGCTCGTGCTGTCTGATCAGCCTGGCCTGCTCGAGTGCCGGCAGAAACTCAACGTCAGTCACACGGGCCTCCGAGGCGTATATCTGTGTTCACTGCGGCGTTCGCCTGGCGCAGTCTACTCACCGGAGACGCTACACCCGGGTACTAATCCGCTTGCGGCAGGGTGAACGAGAAGGTCGAACCCCGGCCTTCCTCGGAATCGACTCTGATCTGTCCCCCATGAGCCTCGACGATGCCCTTCGTGATGTAGAGGCCGAGTCCCGTTCCCTTCTGGACCCACTTCGGCTTAGCCAGATCGACGAACTTCGAGAACAATCGTTTCTGATCGGTCCCCCTGATACCGATGCCCTCGTCCTTTACTCCGATCTCGATCCATCCATCCGCCAACTCGCACCCGGTGATCTCGATGGTCGAGTTATCGGGACTGTGCTTAACCGCATTGGTCAACAGGTTGAGCAGGACCTGCCGTATCCGGTCGGGATCACCGAGCACCTTCGGGAAGCCGAGTGGGATCGAGTCGATGAGTGAGTGCCTGCTCGAGAGGCTGGTGTGAACCGTCATCACGCTGCGAACTATCTCCCGAACATCGACGGGTTCCATGTCGTACTTCAGTGTCCCGGCGTCTATTCGGGAGAGATCGAGCAGATCGTCTACGAGGCGCGCCAGCCGGCCAACCTCTTTGCTGACCATGTCCACGATGCGGCCTCGCCGGTCCTTTTCGAGCGTGCTCCACTGCTCCTCGAGGACGCGCGTGAACCCGATGACACTCGTCATCGGTCCTTTGAGCTCGTGCGCCAGCATCGAAACGAACTCACTCTTGGTGTGGTCCGCTTCGCGCAACCGCTGGACCAAGGCCCTCTCGCGCTCACGCGCCCGGCTCGACTCGATCACGCTGCCGATGCGACTCCCAAGGATCGTCGCGAAGCGAAGATCTCCACCGTCGAAATGTCCCTTGCGAGCGTTTACCGCCTTGAGCACGCCGAGCGGCCGCCCACCGGCGGCGATCGGAACCGTCAGCAAGGTCTCGATGCCCATCAGGTCGCGGACCTTCTCGCTGACCCACTTGTCGCGGCGCGCGTCGTTCGAGATAAGTGGCGCGTCGGTTCGGTAGACGCTTCCGGAAAGCGAGGGTTCGCCCATCGGGATCCGCAGCGAACGTGCTTGATCCGGACTCATCCCAACGATGCTTGGGTGTCCTACGAGCTCGTCGTGCTCTTCGTCATACAGAAGAAGTGCGACCTTCTCGCACTCAACGAGGTCGGCCACGATTCGCAATGACTCCCCGATGGCGTGATCAGGCGTCTCGGCCGTGGTCAACAGACGCGAGAGCCGGTGGAGACCCTCGATCTCCTGGACCTGCCTGTGCAGAGTGGAGCGCAGTCGCAGGTTGTCCAGAGCACAAGCGGCTTGGTCACCCAGAATCGTGATGAGCTTCAGATCGTCTTCCGTGAAGCTTCCGCGCAGCGAGTTCACGCCCGCCACCACTCCGATCCGCTTGTCGCCGACGGTCACAGGAGCGGCCACGCACTGCTGCGCTCCGAGATCGTCTGCAAGTGCGGGGCTGGACTCCGGATCGGCCACGACATCGTTGACCGCCTCGCCGCGACCAGATTGGTAGACCCGGCGCACGATTGATGGCTCGGAGAGTGGCAGTGTCGCGTCTGGCCCGGATGAGGTGACGATCCGCATCTCCTGGCGTCCATCCTCTGCGAGAAACAACACGGGTTTGATGCATCCGACCACCTCCCGCGTCACTCGCAGGGTTTCCTTGATCACGTGGTCCTCGTGAGCGTCGGTTCCCCCCACAGTCGCGAGCCGGTAGAGCGCCTCGAGCTGCGCGAAGCGACGATCCGCGTTGGAGTCCTGCTCCACGTCCACCTTTCGTCCGCCTGTTCGGTATCTGCCGAGGACCGCTCTTTTTCGCCCTGCTCTTCCTGCTATGCCCGATCCTCGAGGCGATCCGTGCCCCGCTTTGCCCTATCCAAGGTTCGCCACGACCTCAGGCAACTCCTCCAAGGACTCGATTCGAAGGACCTCCGAATCCGGATAGCGCCCCCTGCGGTCCAGCAGAACGGGGTGGATTCCCACCGAGCGGGCGGGTTCGACGTCCATGCTCATCGAGTCGCCCACATGGACCGCCCGCCTGGGTTCGACCTGCGCTCGCTCGAGGGCGAGCTCGTAGATGGCAGGATCGGGCTTCTCGATCATCACGAAGCCCGAGATGACGCTCACGTCGAAGAGCTGGCCGACCTCGAGCTCGATGAGCCTCTCCTCGAGCCACTGCTCGAAGTTCGAGATGAGGCCGAGCCGGTATCCCTGAGCATGCATCCCGCGAAGGGTTGGGAGCACATCGTCGAACAGCATGTAGCTGGAACCGGTCGAGAACCGATGCAGAAGGGCTTCAGCGAGGCCGGCATCCCCGATATCGAGGGCCTCTAGGAAGCGCTTGTAGAGGTATCCCCAGAACTTCTTCGAAGCCTCGCTGGAAAAGGAGGGGTTGTCTACGCCTGTGTCCTCGGCAATATCGATGAGATGCGGTGCGAGCTCGTTTTGCACCTGGATCACAAGCTCGGGTGTTACGTCGTAGCCGCGCTCCGCACACACCTTGGAAAAAAGCTCGGGGAAGGACGGGTGGGGGCCGAGAAGTGTGTCACCTGCGTCGAAGAAGATGACCTCGATGCCTGCTGCGGGTCCGTCGTCGCCTGCTCGTGTCACGACGATTGCTTAGCGTCGCGCAGCTTCCCGAGCTCGTTCCACACGCGGTCGGCCTCGGCGACGAGAGCCTCGAGCCGGCCATCGTTCCGCACAACCATGTCGGCTCGCGCCGCGACCTCTTCTGGATTCATCTGAGCATTCATGCGCGCCTCGATGTCGAGGGGATCCATGCCCCGCGATCGTTGCAGTCGCTCCTTGCGGAGCCCCCGCGCTGCCGTTACCGCAATCATCGCATCGAGGCTCGACTCCAACCCCAGCTCTGCGATCAGAGCGGCGTCGAGAATCACGATCTCGTCGGAGCCGCGAGGCGTTCGAGGTGGTCTGCGATGGCCTCGATGATCACGGGATGCACGATCGCGTTCAGCGCGGCCAACTTGTGCGGTTCGTTGAACACGATTGCAGCCAAGCGTTTGCGGTCGATCTCTAGAGAGTTCGCCTGGAGGATTTCGTCACCGAACTGGCTTACGACCGAGTGCCACGCAGGTCGATCGGGGCGAAGCGCGTCTCGGCCAAGGGCGTCCGCGTCGACGATCTGCGCTCCGCGCTCGGACAGCAAGGAAGCAAACGTCGTCTTTCCGGACCCGATTCCTCCCGTGAGCCCGACAACGAACATGAAGGCCTTACTGGTTCTGGCCGCGCTCGCGCTTGAGGTCCTCGACGATGGACTCGATGGACTCCTCGTCACCTTCCTCCGACGGCTCGAGGGTCTCGCTTCCGGTTTCGGCCCCCTCTGCAACTGTGGTCGGCGCCTCTTCCGCGGCGATCTCCTCGACCACGCCACCGGGGGCGTTGTCCGAGTCCTCCTGCATGATGCGCGTCTCCATGTTGGGCTTGTCGCCCTCCGCGGCCGTGACGCCCTCCCTGCCCTCGGGCGAGTGGTCGGGCGACATCAGGTTCGTCTGCTCGGCCTCTTCGCGCTCCTCGGGCGGTGCCGCTTCGCCGACGTCCTCGGGAGACGCGCCGGTCTCGGGTGTGATGGGCTCAGGAACGAGCTCCGGTGCCTCCTCGACGGCCGACACCAACTCCTCTTCGCTCTCCGGACGCTCGGATACATCCTCGGTCGCCACACCGGCGCTCTCGGAGGCCGCCTTGGCAGCCAGCTCTGCTTCGACCTCGTCCTGCTCGAGCTCCATCTCGGCGCCCGGCACGCCGGCGCCCTCCGCCACTGCCTGCTTACGGCTGAGGCTGATTCGTCGCCGGTCGAGGTCGATGTCGATGATCTTGACGGGAACGCGATCGTGAACCCGGACCTCGTCCTCCGGCTTCTCGACGTGGTGCTCCGCGAGCTCGGAGATGTGGACCAGACCTTCGATAGCATCGTCCAGCTCGACGAACGCACCGAAGGGCACAAGCTTGGTCACCCGGCCCTCGATTACTTCGCCGACCTCGTGGGCCCTGGCGAACTGGCGCCACGGGTCCTCCTGGGTCGCCTTCAGGCTAAGGGACACGCGCTCGCGCTCGAGATCCACGTCGAGCACCTCGACCTGAACTTCTTGCCCGACCTCGACGACCTCGCTCGGGTGGTCGACGTGCTTCCACGACAGCTCCGAGACGTGCACGAGTCCATCGACGCCACCGAGGTCGACGAACGCACCGAAGTTGACGATGGAGCTGACTGTGCCGGTGCGGACCTCGCCCTTCGAGAGACTAGTGAGGAACTCCTGCCGCTGCTCGGCCTGGCTCTCCTCGAGGAAACTTGCGCCGGGACAACACGACGTTGTTTCGGTTCTTGTCGAGTTCGATGATGCGGCACTCGAGCTCCTTGCCGACGTACGGCTGGAGGTCTCGAACCCGGCGCATCTCGACGAGCGATGCCGGCAGGAAGCCGCGGAGGCCGATATCCAGGATGAGTCCACCCTTGACGACCTCTATGACCGGTCCGCTCACCGTGCCGTCGCGTTCCTTGATCTCTTCGATCTTTCCCCACGCGCGCTCGTACTGAGCTCGTTTCTTGGAAAGGATGAGTCGGCCGTCGGCGTCCTCCTTCTGGAGAACGAGCGCCTCGATCTGCTCGCCGACGGAAACGACCTCGCTGGGGTCGACGTCGTTGCGGATCGACAGCTCGCGCGCAGGGATTACGCCCTCGGACTTGTAGCCGATGTCGAGAAGGGTTTCGTCCTTGTCGATCTTGACGACCATGCCCTCGACGATGTCGCCCTCGTCGAAGGGCTTGATGGTCGCGTCGATCGCAGCCATCAACTCTTCCTGAGAGTCGCCGACGTCGTTTAGAACGATCTCGCCACCGGCGTAGGTCTCGCCGGAGGTCGAGGGGGCGGTGCGAGTGATGGTGCCCCCGCTGCCGTCCGGAATCGTTTGCTCCTCGGCAGACGCCGCAGTCGCCTGCGCCGCGTCTTGATCTTGCGTCATCTAGATGGATCTCCTCCTGACAGGGATTTGCCCTCCGAGAAGGAGAGCCAAGAAAGTATAGGGGTGCGCAGCGACCTGCTCAAACGCGGCCAAACGTGCACGGGAGACCTCTAGATGTCTAGCTCTTGGCTTTGGCCCAGTTGGGGCCGAAGGACGCCTCCACTCTCAGGGGCACCTTCATCTCGGCAACCGAGGTCATCTCCCGCTCAACCAGCCGCTCGGCCGCGTCCTCCTCGCCGGTTGGCACCTCGAATACGAGCTCGTCGTGGACGGTGAGGATCATCGTCGTCTTGAGGTTCTCTTCCCTCAAGCGCCTGGTCGACGCCGATCATCGCGAGCTTCATGATGTCCGCGGCTGTGCCCTGGATCGGCGCGTTCAAAGCCTGGCGCTCCCCTATCGCCCGGACGCGTGGATTGCCGCTGCCCAACTCGGGCAAATACCGGCGCCGTCCGAACATCGTCGTGGTGAAACCGTCCGCGTGCGCTTGCTTGACGACCTGATCGAGAAACGCAGCAACCCCGTCGAAGCGCTCGAAGTAGGTGTCCATGATGGCCTGAGCCTCTGGAACCGGGATGTTCAAGCGGTCGGCCAGTCCGGGAGCACCCATGCCGTAGGCGAGGCCGTAGTTGACCATCTTGGCGCTCGAACGCTGTCGAGCGTCGATGTCGGCTGGGTCAACATCGAAGACGCGTATAGCGGTAGCCGTGTGGATGTCCTCGTCGGTGTTGAATACCTCGACGAGGATGGGGTCCTCGCTCAGATGGGCCATCACTCGGAGCTCGATCTGTGAGTAGTCGACCGAGAGGATCGAGTGGCCATCCTCGGGGACGAAGGCTCGCCTGATCTGTGCGCCGAGCTCGGAGCGAATCGGGATGTTCATCAGGTTCGGGTTCGTGCTCGACAATCGCCCGGTTGCCGCGACCGTCTGATCGTAGGTCGTGTGCACGCGCCCGTCGCTGGGGTCGACCAGCGGTGGCAGTGCGTCGATGTACGTGTTCTTGAGCTTGGCGAGCTCGCGGTATTCGATCAGCTTCTCAACGAACGGATGCTTGCCGACGAGCTGCTGAAGTGCTCGTTGATCGGTTGACAGCCCGCTTTTTGTTCGCCGTGTGGTCTTGAGCCCGAGCTTGTCGTAGAGCAATTCGCGTAGCTGTTTCGGAGAACCGAGGTTGATGCGTTCGCCGGCGTGCTCGTAGCATTCGGCTTCGAGCTTGCCGATGCGCTTGTCGAGATCCGTCGCCATGCCGTCGAGATATTCGAGGTCGATCTTCACGCCGATCTTCTCCATGCGCGCAAGAACGTCCACGAGAGGATGCTCGATGTTCTCGTAGAGCTCGCGCATTCCCAGTCGCTCCATCTCGGGTTCGAGCGCCGCTGCAAGTTGAGCGACGGCCAGCGCGCGCAAGCTCGAGTCCTCGGCTCGAGCTTCGAGAACGGGCCCGGAGAAGTCGAAGGCGGCCTGGTTTCCCTCGGGCTCCTCGCGCTCGACCCCTTCGACGGCCAACAACTCGCGCCCGGTGTAACGACGCGCCATCTCGTCAAGCGAGTAGGTGCTCGCTCCCGGGTCGAGCAGGTAGGCGGCGATGTGCGTGTCGAGCTTCAGGCCCTCGAGGTGAAGACCGGCGGCCTCGAGCGAGATGACAATTCCCCGAGCGCCGTGCGCGAGCTTTCCGAGCTTCGGGTCGCTCAAAAGTGGGCCGAGCACGCGCTTGACCATTGCCGGGTCCAGACCCTCGGCGCCGATGCCAACGTACGCGGTCGCCCCATCAGCCCAGGAGAACGCAAGCGATCGAGGCCCCCGGCGCGGCGCCGACGGAACGAGGTCGATTGCGAACGAACCGGCCTCGTCCAGCTCCTGGACCAACGCCTTGAGCTCGGGCTCCGCCTCGATGATGCGCAGGTCAAGCTCGAAAGCCTCGCCCTCCCCCTCTGCAGCCTCGGGGAAGTCGGCGAGGAGGCGCTCGAGAAGGCTGCGGAACTCGAGCGAGTTGAACAACTCGGTCAGCGCCTCGCGGTCCCACCCGCCCATCCGCATATCGTCGAGATCAACTCCCTCGAGCGGCACCTCCTGCAGAGTCGACAGCTTCTTGTTGAGCGCAACCTGTTCGCCGTGTGCGGCGAGGTTGGAGCGCAACTTGGGTGTCTGCTCGTCGGCATGCGCGACCGCTTCCTCGGCGCTCCCGTACTTCTGAACGAGCTTCGCCGCCGTCTTCGTTCCGACGCCCGGCACTCCGGGGAGGTTGTCGCTGTTGTCACCCTCCAACGCCTTGAGGTCGACGTACTTGACGGGAGGGACGCCGTAGCGCTTCTCGACCGCCGCAGAGTCCATATCGACGATGTCGGAGATCCCACGCCGGTTGTACAGAACGTGGACCCGGTCGTCTACGCACTGGAAGAAGTCGCGGTCACCCGTGACGATGCGAACGTCGAGGTCCCTGTCCTTCGAGTAATGAGCGAGATAAGCGATGAGGTCGTCCGCCTCGTGCCCCGCCATCTCGAAGATCGGAATCGCCATGACCTTGAGGACCTCGCGGATCAGCGGGATCTGCGGGCCGAAAGTTGAAGGCGCTTCGGTGCGGGTCGCCTTGTAATCCGAGAACTCCTCTGTTCTCTTGAGCGGCTCACCGAGATCGAAGCAGGTCGCGATGTAGTCGGGTTTCTCGTCTTGCAGGACCTTGATCAGCATCGAGGTGAACCCGTAGACGGCGTTCGTGTAGGTGCCGTCCGTGGTCTGGAGATCCTCCGGCAGGGCGTAGAAGGCCCGGAAGGCCAGCGACATCCCGTCAAGCAACAGGATCTTTTCGCGTTTCTTGGAGGACTTGGCGGGAGCCATTGTCGAGAGCTTACACTCGTGTAATGAACACACCCTCGCCGGATCTTCGCGACCTGAATCCCGCATCCAAGGAGTACCTGGAGGCCGTCTTCGAGCTCGAGGAGGAGGGCCAGCGCATCGTCCAGGCGCGCATCGGCCAGCGTCTCGGGCTCGCCCCCGCAACGGTCTCCGAGGGCATCAAGCGCCTCATCTCCGAGGGCTACGTCCGCATCGAGGGCACGCGGGACCTCGTGCTGACCGACCAGGGACGCCTCGTTGCTGGGACGCTCGTCCGCAGGCACCGGCTGGCCGAGCGGATGCTCGTCGACATCCTTGGAATCCCGTGGCATCAGTGCCACGAGCAGGCCGAGGACTGGGAGAAGGTCATGACTCCCGAGGTCGAGCAATCGATCCTCGACAAGCTCGAGGGCGAGCCGACCTGCCCGCACGGAAACCCCATCCCAGGCACCGAGGGCTCGGTCCCGTGGAGCGAGCTGAAGCCTGTGTCCACCATGCAGGCCGGCGACCGCGGAACTCTGCGGCGCCTCCTCGAGGACATCGAGCTCGATCACGACGTCATGCTCTACCTCGAGCAACAGGAGCTCATGCCGGGGGCCGAGGTCAGCGTCGTCGACGTCGCGCCGGACGGGACGCGCACGCTTCAGGTGGGCGACGGCAAGGTTGCTATCGGTCAGACCCTCCAGAACAACCTCTGGATCCTGCCGGCAACCTAGGAGCTCCTAGATTCAGGCCTCCGTTCGGTTTGCGAGCTCCTTGTCGAGGATGAACAACGCGTCCCCGCGATCGCCGATCATCTTCAGCTGATCAACGATGAGCCCGACTGTCTTCTCTTCCTCGACCTGTTCGGTTGCGAACCAATCGAGCCAGGCCTGTGACGCGTAATCTTTCTCGTCGTGGACGAGCTCATACAGCTTGTCGATCGCCGCGGTGACACTGCGCTCGTGCCCGAGCGCCGCCTCGAAGACCGCCAGTGGGGACTTGTACTTGTTCGCGGGAGCATCCAGTGTCTTCAGCTCGACCTCACCCTGTCGGTCGTTGATGAAGTTGTAGAAGCGCATCGCGTGGTCGTATTCCTCTTCGGCCTGCTTTCGCAACCATTTTGCGAAGCCACCGAGGCTGACGGTTTCGCAGTAGGCGGCCATACCGAGGTAGGCGTATGCGCTTTGCAGCTCGACCTGTAACTGGTCGTTCATTGCTCCTTGGACTCGGGGAGTCAGCAAGTTTCTTACCTCCTGCTTGATCACGGATTCGTTCGCAGCGTACAGAGCGGTTGGTCATCTGTCTGTCTTGTGCTACGAACGAGCTTCCTTCGAGATCCTGCGCGCGAACCTTCGGCCACCCGTAGGAAGACGGATCGAGTTCCAGGCCTTCAAGGACCGAATAGAAAACCTTCGGCCTTGGGGTGTAACTTATTAGGCATGCCTAACGCCGCCTTTCCCGTCTGGACTGAGCCCGTCCGGGTCGCAGAGGCCGTCGCGGCGCGCTCGCTGGTGAAGTCCTTTGGTGCCACCGAGGTGCTTCGAGGGGTCAACCTCGCCATCCCAGCAGGATCGATCGTCTCCCTCCTCGGCCCGAGCGGTTGCGGCAAGACGACGATGCTCCGCACGATCGCGGGGCTCGAGCGCCCCGACTCCGGACAGATCGAGATCGGTCCCCGCCTCGTCTCTGGCAACGGCTCGTTCGTTGCTCCCGAACGGCGCAGGGTCGGCATGGTGTTCCAGGACTGGGCTCTGTTCCCCCATCTCACCGTCGAGCGCAACGTTGCGTTCGGCCTTTCCCGCCACGAGCGCCGCAGCAAGAGCACGCTCGTCGGGAATTCCTTGGAGATGGTCGGCCTCAGCCACCTGGCAAATCGCATGCCCTCCGAGCTCTCGGGCGGCCAGCAGCAACGCGTCGCCCTGGCACGGGCGCTCGCCATTCGCCCGGCAGTCATCCTGCTCGACGAGCCCTATTCGAATCTGGACACAGCGCTACGCACGCAGATTCGACTCGAGGTTCAGCGACTCCTGACCGACCTCGGCATCACAACGCTCTTCGTGACGCACGATCAGGAGGAGGCATTCGTCATGGGCGAGCACGTTGCGGTCATGTTCGACGGAGTCGTGGTCCAGCAGGGCCGTCCTTCGCACATCTACAACACGCCCGGCACCCGCGAAGTAGCTCGCTTCATCGGCGACGCGAACTTCTTTACCGGAACGGCGGACGGAGACAAGGCCGAGACGCGGATCGGGCCTATCCCCCTGCTGCGGCCACTGGCCGGAAATGTCGAGGTGATGGTGCGGCCCGAGTACATCACCGTCGCAAGCGGGGACGAAGCGACGATCGAGAAGATCGAGTTCTACGGCCACGATTCCATCTACCTCATCAAGCCGGATGATCAGCCGTCTCTGAGGGCGCGAGTGCTCTCCGCTCCAGAATTCCGCCCCGGACAACGGGTGGCGCTGTCATACGGCGGCGGAGCGGCGCCGGCGTTCCCTATCTAGCCAGGGTTCCGACGTGACGGTGGATCTCCTCGTGCTCGGCGCGGGGCCGGCCGGTGTAGGAGCCGCGTACCGGGCGGCAACCGCATCCCGTTCCGTAATGGTGATCGAGCGCTCCGACCGCGTTGGAGGGGCGTCCGCGAGCTTCGAGGTCTCCGGGCAGAGAGTGGACCTGGGGAGTCACCGTCTTCACCCCTCGACAGATCCGGGAATCCTGCGGCACATCGACCGGGCCCTCGAAGGAAGCCTCCAGAGACGCTCTCGCAATGGAAGGATCAGACTCGCAGGCCGGTGGATCGCCTTTCCTCTCAAAACGGCGGACCTTCTCACGCATCTGCCGCCTGGTTTCGGCGCCCGCGCTGCGTTTGATGCAGCGACTCGCTTTCGGCGGTCGGCTCAGCGGGACACCTTCGCCGAGCTGTTGCGCGCCGGACTCGGACCGACGATGTGTGAACGCTTCTACTTTCCCTATGCACGCAAGCTGTGGGGCCTGGAGCCGGACGACATAAGTGGCGAGCAAGCGCGGCGGAGGGTGGCCGCTTCCTCCCCGACCAAGATGCTCAAGCGGCTGCTTCCCGGACGCGGATCGGAAGGGGCTCACTTCTACTACCCGAGAGACGGGTTCGGAGCGATAGTCGAGTCCCTCGCCGCGCTCTGCCACCAACGCCGGCGCAGACTTCCGCTTCGGTGTGGCCGCAACCGAGGTCGAGCTCCGCGACGACACGGTCGGGGTGGCGCTGGAATCCGGAGAGACGGTCGAGGGCAGGCGATTGTGGTCGACCATCCCAGTGACGGTTCTTGCTCGCCTGGTCACACCTGCCGCGCCGAGTGAGGTCCTCGCTGCCGCTGGGTCCCTGGAGTTCCGTTCAATGGTTCTCGTGTACTTGGTGCTCGACGCCGACCGCTACACCGAATTCGACGCGCACTACCTACCCGAGCCTTACACCCCCGTCACCCGCATCTCTGAGCCCAAGAACTACAGAGAAGGTCACGACCCCGCCGGTCAAACGATTCTGTGCGCGGAGATCCCTTGTTCCCTCGGAGACGAGGTATGGAGCGCAAGTGACGAGGAACTCGGTCGGATCGTGACGGGCGCGCTCGAGGAGTCCGGCTTGCCGCACGCCCGTACCATAGGTGTCGTTACGAAGCGCCTGCCCCACGCGTATCCGGTCTACCGGGTGGGCTACGAGCGTTCGTACGACGTCGTGGATCGCTGGGCTTCCAGCCAGCCCAGAGTGCTGTCCTTCGGACGTCAGGGATTGTTCGTCCACGACAATTCGCACCATGCGTACGCGATGGCTTGGGCTGCTGTCGACGCTCTGCGGCCCGACGGAGGCTTCGACGAGAGCGCGTGGAAGGTGGCTCGGGCGCGCTTCAGCCAACATGTGGTCGAGGACTAAGCATTCACAGCGCGATCCGAATTCAACTCCGTGTGTATAGCCGGAAGAATGTGGCGGAGGTAGCGACCCAGGTGGATGAATGACCTGCCCGCTTCCCTGAAGCCGTACGAGATCGGCACCTCTGCGTATCGATAGCCTTTTGCGAGCAGGTCGAGTGTGAGGACCTGCGCGTAGTTGAAGTCGTGCACTATCTCGGCGTCTGCAGCAGCCTCTCTCGAGAAAGCTCGGTAGCCGCTCTGTCCGTCGCTGATGGGCCGGCGAGCGATGAAGCGGAGAATCCGCGTCAGGACGACGTTCCCCAGCCTCCGGTGGGGCAGCATTCTCCTGATACTCCCGCGCAGGCGAGATCCGACGACGTAGTCGGCGTCCCCGAGAAGGACCGGCTCGATCATGCGCTCCAACTCCTCGGGCGCGTACTCGCCGTCCGCGTCGCAGAAGGCGACAGCGCACGCGCTGCGACGCACGCTCTCCTCCAGTCCGCACCTGACGGCGAAGCCGAGCCCTCCGTTGCGATCCAGTGACAGAACCTCCGCGCCGGCATGTGCGGCTCGTGCCGCGGTGGCGTCGTCGGATCCGTCGTCGATCACGAGACAGACCACAGGATGACCGTCAACCCGCGACGGCACGCGGCGCAATGACTCCTTCGATCGATTCCTCCTCGTTGTGCGCAGGCATGAACAAGACGACCGGGTCGTCCCGGCGGAACCCCGCTAGCTCGGATCTCGTCTCCGGAACTGCTTGGGGCCGTGGGAGCCTGAGGCGACCGAACGCGCCCGGTGAGGGAATGAAGAGCGCGACGGCCCCGGTGACGAGCGAGTACATCGTTTTTATCGCGTGCGCCATGACGGCGGCCGCAAGAGCCGCCGACGCATCGAAGCCCACCGCGACGAACGCGGCCGATGCTGCTGCCTCGTAGGTTCCGATTCCGGCCGGGGCGATCGCAACCGCTTGGGCAACGATGGTCACCGCAGTCACGAGGATCGCGTCGCTCCACGCGACATCGAGTCCGGCCCAGCGAGCGGATTGAAACAGAACCACGCTTTCGAGGAGCCACGCGGCGGTGGCGACCAGGAGGACCGTGGGCACGGCCCGGCCCAGACCCTGGAACGCGTCGAGCCTCTTGAGCCACCACAGGCCACCGACCCACAGCGCACCGGCAGGGACGAGCAACCACCACGCCCAGGCCCCGACGAGGTCCTCGGCCAAGCCTGGTCCAAGCACCACGACCAACCCGACAACCGCGAGAACGTCCGAGGCACGCAGCATCGCGGTGGAGGCGGTGGCGGTCGCGAGCGAAATAGTCGTGCGACGGACGACACTCGTAACGCGCATGACCTCGCCGAGTCGAAGCGGCAGTACGTGGTTCGCGGCCAACGAGACGTGGATCGCGGACAGGGCATGCGCGAGGGACAGGCCGGGGGCCACGCGCGTCCATACCCACCCCCGGAGGGCGAACGCGAGTGCGTAGGCGGTCACAGCGGCAGCGAGTCCGACCGGCTCCTCCAGCGCCGCCGACCAAGTTCGTGCGAGCAGGCGACCGTCGACCAACACGACGATGAGCGCCAGGCTGGCGAGGAAGATCACGGCTCCGATCCACCACACGAGGCGACCCCTGGGCACGCTTCCCCTCATGCCGCGAGCCTCTCCCTCGCCCCCGAAGGGCCTCTCCTATTTCGCCATGCCCAACCCATGAGGTTAGGGTACCCTTATCGCCGCCTCGGCGCTTCGTCGAACCGAAGGAGGTCACGTGTGGCGGTAGTGGAAGGGCTGTGCTTGCGGCGGATGACCCGAAGGCTCTTGTATGCGCTCGCCTCGCTCGCGCTGATCGCTGCGCTCTCGGCCTGTGACGGCGGGCGCGATCCCCTCGTCATCTATTCCGGGCGCGACGAAGCCCTAATAGGCCCGCTCCTAGAGCAATTCGCCGAGGCAAATGACATCGACATCGACGTCCGGTATGGGGAAACGGCCGATCTTGCCCTGTTGATCGCGGAGGAGGGGGACAACACTCCTGCCGACGTTTTTCTCTCGCAATCCCCGGGGGCCGTGGGATTCCTGGCAAACGAGGGACTGCTCGGCGAGCTAACGGCTGAGGAACTGTCCGCGGTTGACACTCGATTCGAGTCCAGCGACGGCCGCTGGATCGGACTGTCCGCTCGCCAAAGGGTACTGGTCTACAACGAGGAGCTCGTGGACGAGGCCGATCTCCCGGACTCCGTGCTCGACCTAACCGACGAGGCCTACGCAGGCGACGTCGCGCTGGCCCCGACGAATGGCTCATTCCAGGACTTCGTTACCGCGATGCGTCAGCTCGAGGGCGAGGAGATTACCTCGCAGTGGTTGAGTGACATGGAATCCAACGGCTCGCCGACGTTCGCGGACAACTCTTCGATTGTGGATGCCGTCGCACGCGGCGAGGTACCCATGGGGCTCGTGAACCACTACTACAACTACCGCAAGTTGGAAGAGGATCCCGACGCGCCGAGCCGCAACTACGTGTTTCCCGACGGCGATGTGGGTTCGTTGCTGATCGCTTCCACGGGAAGCATTATTGCCGGGACCGACAAGCAGGACGATGCAACCGCGTTCATCGACTACCTCCTGTCGGACGACGCTCAGCAGTTCTACAGCGACGAAACCTTCGAGTATCCGCTGACCGAGGGTACCGAGCCGCCGGCCGATCTGCCGCCCCTCGAATCGCTCGACACGCCGGCTATCGATCTCAACGATCTCGGAAGCCTCCAGGAGACGGCGAGTTTGATCGAGGAAAGCGGCCTCCTCTAACGTCGCGACGCGAGTGCAACGACCGGGGATGATGTGCGGATCGTGACAAAGCCATCCGCCCAGAGAGCGCCGTCAGCGGGGGCCGGGAGGCGCCGACGCGTTACCGGGCTGGCGATCTTCGTCGTCGCTGTCGCCGTCCTGTTCGCGGCGCCGTTCCTATACCTCGCGGTCCGCAGCTTCGAGCAGGCCGGCACACTCATCGCCGAGATCACCTCCCCCCAGGCGCTGGGATCTCTCGGACGCAGCATCACCCTGGCCGCGGCCGTGTCGGTGGCGGCGGCGGTGATCGGAGTGACCGCGGCTTGGCTCGTGACGCGGACCGACGTCCCGGGTCGCTCGGCCTGGAAGGCATTGCTTCCCATCCCGCTCGTGATCCCCTCTTACATCGGAGCGTTCGTGATGATCGCCGCGTTCGCTCAAGGTGGCGCGCTCGAAACCCTGCTGTCGTATTTCGGCGTGAGCCATGTCAGTGGATTCCGAGGATTCTTTGGCTCTTTCGTTGTGCTGACCCTGTTCACGTACCCATACGTCTACCTGCCGGTGCAGGCGCGCTTCCGCCAGTTGCCATCCTCGCTCGAGGAGTCGGCGCGTCTCTTGGGATCACGTCCCCTCGCCACATTCTGGACGATTGCTCTTCCCCAAGCGCGGGGAGCAATCGTCGCGGGCAGTCTCCTCGTGTTCCTCTACACCGTGAGCGATTTCGGCGTCGTGCAGTTGATGCGTTACGACACCCTCACGCGCGTCATCTACTCCACGCGACTGATAGATCCGCTCACCTCGGTTCGGCTCAGCCTTATGCTCGGGACCCTTGCGATTGCGGTTGTGGTTGCGGAGCGTGGCGTCGCCAGGGGAAGCCGCATACGAGACCCGAAGAGAGAAGCGCGCCCGTTGCAGTACCCGCTGGGTCGTTGGAAACCCGCGGCCGCTTTGTCGCTCGCTGGAATCGTCGGCGTCTCATTGATAACGCCCGTGGCCGTCTGTGTCTGGTGGGCGTTTCGTGGAGTAGTTCGAGGTGACACACCAGTAGAGGAGTTCTGGACGAGCGCGGCGGATCTCGTGCGACCAGCGCTCAACACGTCGGTTGCGGCGGTTGCGGCGGCACTGACCGCTGTGGTGCTCGTTGCGCCGGTCGCGTACCTCACCGTGAGGCGACCGGGTCGTCTGGGCGCAACCGCTAGCGCGATTGTCCTTGGTGGCTTCGCGCTTCCTGGCCTATCCATTGCGCTGTCTCTCGTTTACTTCACGCTGAGCGGGGCCTCGTGGTTGAGCGGGATCTACCAGACGCTTCCACTGTTGGTGCTTGCCTACGTGATCCATTTCGGAGCACAGGCGATGAACGTCGCCGCGGTCGCCGTGGGAAGCGTTCCCGCGAGGGTCGAGGATGCGGCGCGGACTCTGGGCGTAAGCGCAACTCAGAGGCTGTGGCGCATCGAGTTGCCGCTGATGCTCCCAGGACTCCTGTCGGGCGCCGGGCTGGTACTGATGTCCGCGATGAAGGAGCTGCCCGCGACCCTGCTCCTGGCGCCGATCGGTTTCGAGACCCTGTCGGTCAGGATTTGGACCGCCACGGAGAGTGCGCTCTTCGCGGAAGCAAGCCTGGCGTGCCTGGTTCTCATACTGACGTCCGGCGTTCTGACTTGGCTGTTGGTGGTCCGTCGTAGCGACACTTTGATCTGATGCGACGTCTGGGCCCGGTGATGGCGGTCGTAGCGGTCGTGTCATTCGGTGCAGCCGCGGCCGGAATCGACGTGCGCGCGTCCTACGGCGCTCGGACCACCGGGGACGAGCCCTACTACCTCATCACGGCGGCCTCGTTGTGGGAGGACCGCAATCTCGATATCTCGGATGAGATCGAAGCCGAAGCGTTCCACGATTGGCACGAGATTCCACTCGACGAGCAGACGAAACCGCTCGACGGGGGTCGACGTGTAAGCCCCCACGATCCGCTGCTTCCGGTTGTTCTGGCTCCCGCGCTGGCGTTGGGCGGCTGGATGGGTGCCAAGTTGTTCCTCGCTCTGTTGGCCGGCGTCCTGGGCGCGCTCATTGTCTGGATCGCGGTCCGTCGCTTCGACGTGTCAGTCGAGGCAGCCGGGCTCGCCGCCGGTGTCTTCGGCGCGACTGCTCCGTTCGCCGTCTACGGCAACCAGGTATATCCCGAGCTCCCCGCCGCGCTGTGCGTGGCCGTTGCCGTGATCGGACTGTCGGCTCGCTCGAGCGCGGGGCTCGTGGCACTGGGGATCGCCATTACCGCGTTGCCGTGGCTGTCGATCAAGTACGTTCCCGTCGCGGCGACCCTGGCGGTGTTGGGCTTCGTCACGCTCTGGCGGGCCGGGCGCAGCCGATGGCTCGTCGGTTTCGCTGGAGCTCTGGCCCTTATGGGCGTTGCATTCGTCGCAGCACATCTCCAGTGGTACGGCGGAGTGACGCCCTACGCGGTCGGGGATCACTTCACGTCCGGCGAGTTCAGCGTCGTCGGCAACGACCCGCACTATCCGGGTCGGGCGGGCAGGCTCCTCGGGCTGCTGGTCGACCGGAACTTCGGGCTCGTCGTGTGGCAGCCGGCGTGGTTCCTGGTTGTGCCCGCCACGGTCGCGCTGCTCCGATCCAGACCCGCGGGTGGAGCACGCTTTCGTTGCCACTGGCCGTGGGATGGTTCAGCGCCACTTTCATCGCACTAACGATGCATGGCTGGTGGTGGCCGGGCCGACAGCTCGTGGTGGTTCTGCCGTGCGCGGTCATCTCAATCGCATGGTGGGCAGACCGCAACCGCGCCCGGCTCACAGTCCTCGCGCTGCTGGGAGCTCTCGGGATTGTGACCATCGCATGGCTCTTGGCCGACGGGCTGAACCGGCGGATAACGTGGGTGGTCGACTTCTACGACACCACGAATCCGCTCTACAGGTTGTGGCGCCAACTCCTGCCGGACTATGTCGACGTCACCGCCGCGACTTGGTTCCTCCACGGGGCGTGGTTGGTGGTTGTGGCGATCGTGGTGGCATGGACATGGAGACAAACTTCACCCCGAGGGGGCGAGCGAACCCACCAGAGGATCCGCTCGCCCGCAACGGCTGCTGGGGGCCCTGCTACTACTCGACAGTGAACTCTGTGGACATTCCGAGCTGGAAGTGGTTCTCGATCTCGCCCTCTTCCTCTTCGACGATGTTGCAGAAGAGGACGTAGTCGGCGGGCTCGAGATCGAAGGTTCCCTCGCAGGTCTCGCCCGAGGGAAAGGCCTCGACCTCGCCTATGAAGGCACCTTCGGGAAGGCCTTCCTCGTCCACGATCTCGTCGTCGTTCAGCGGGAGCGAGGCCACGTCGTTCGCTTTGACGACCACGAGCTCGTGTGCGTCCTCTCCCTCGTTGGAAACATCGAAGGTGACCGCTCCGGCCGAGGTCGAGTCGGATGCCGGGGTCACGCTCCACTCTTGAAGGGTGACGGCCACCGTTTCGTCGGACGACGCCGAATCCCCGACCGGCACGCACTCGGCCACCTCCGAGCCGCTCGCCGACGCCGGACCCGCTTCCCGAGGCGCTGCCCGACCCCGACCCGCTTCCCGAGCCGCTGGCCGACCCGGTGCTTCGCACCGAGGCGCCGTCGTCATCGCCGCACGCCGCCAGTGCCAGGACGAGAATGAGCAATACCCCCGCAAGCTTCGAACTCGTGCCTCTGACCATGCCCTCTCTCTCCCAGTCGTCGCTATTCGTAAGGTACGGCTAATGGCGGGAGTTAGGCTACCCGAACCAACGGCGCCGGGCAAGCGGCGCAACGTCATTGAAGCCGGCGGCGGGACAAGATACGGTTCCATCACACGCACAGGTGAGCAATGGCGCTCCGCTATCGAGGGCGCCTTTTTTCGTGCCCCGAAACGACCCGGTGGGGATGGGTATATGGGACGCACGCATCCGTACGAGAGCGAACGCGACGCCTGCGGGATCGGTTTCGTGGCCGACGCGCAGGGTCGTGACTCGCGTGCCATCGTGGATACCGCGCTCGAGGCCCTTTGTCGCGTGAAACACCGGGGTGCGGTGGCGGCCGACGAACTGACAGGCGACGGGGCAGGCCTGCTTTTGCCCCTGCCCCGCGCTCTGCTGTCGTCGGAGTTGCAGGGAGGCTCCGAGAGGATCGACCGTCTCGGGGTTGCGATGATCTTTGCGGACCCATCGGGGACAGGCCCCGCACGCCAAATCGTGGCCGAGGCATGCGCCGAGGAGTCCCTGGGGATCGAGGGCTGGAGAGTCGTGCCGACCGATGACGATGCTCTCGGCGAGCGGGCCCGTGCGCAACGGCCCGCCATCGAGCAGGCAATCGTGCTTCGGCCTCTAGGCACCGACACCGACGAGGGCGAACGGCGGGCCTTTAGGGCCCGGCGTCGAATTCAGAGGGCAGCCCTCGCGCAAGACGTGCGCCTCTACGTCGCGTCCTTCTCGTTTAGAACGATCACCTACAAGGGATTGGTCGCCGCCGATCAGCTCGCGCGACTTCTATGCCGACCTCACAGACCCCCGCTACGAAACCTGGTTCGCTCTCTTCCATCAGCGATTCGCGACCAACACGACACCGACTTGGGAGCGGGCACAACCGTTTCGCTTCCTTGCACACAACGGCGAGATCAACACGATTCGAGGAAACGTCTCCGCCATGAGCGCGCGGCAGGGGCGCCTAGGGTCAGCCGACCTGGCTCCCGAGGACCTGCTGCGACCCGTCGTCGACATCGAAGGCTCGGACTCGGCGATTCTCGACGAGGCGCTCGAGCTCCTACAGCGTGGGGGCCGGGACGTGCAACACGCTGCGGCGATGCTCGTTCCGGGGGCCTGGGAGGACGTCGCTCATTCCGAAGGCGACGTGCGCGCTTTCTTCGGGTATCACGCGTGCTTGCTCGAGCCGTGGGACGGGCCCGCCGGACTCGTCTTCACCGACGGCATTCGAGTTGCAGCCGCGCTGGATCGCAACGGATTGCGGCCACTGCGCGTGTCGGTTTGCGACGACGGACTCGTCGCGTGCTCCTCGGAGAGCGGGGCGGTGCCTACACGCGGCCACGGTCGGGTGCGCCGGCTGAAGATCGGGCCTGGTCAGGGATTCTGCGTCGATCCCTCTCACGGTGGGGTCATCGAAGACCAGGAAATCAAGAAGCGCCTCGCACGGCGTCGCCCCTATGGGGAATGGTTGCGCGAGCACCTCGTCGAAGCATCTGCCGGCACTCCAGTTGAGGCTGCGGGACAGGACCTCACCGCCCGTCAGGTGGCTGCCGGATTCAACAAAGAGGAATTCACGGTCGTCATCCGTCCGATGGCGACAGAGGGGGCCGAGCCCACCTCGTCGATGGGCGACGACACCGCGCAGCCCCCCCTCGCGCGAGTGGGCTCGTCCTGTGTTCGCCTTTCTCAAGCAGCGGTTCGCCCAGGTCACCAACCCGCCGATCGATCATCTTAGGGAGCGCCACGTCATGTCGCTCTCGACGCGCCTCGGCGCGCGCCACCCACTGCTGCAGGAGAAGCCGAGGGCGGCAAAGTTGCGCCAGTACCGATCCTTTCTGCTGTGGCCCGACGCCGTCGAGGAGCTGACCTCTCTCGGTGCGGTGCTTCTCGACGCGACCTTCGACATTGCCGACGGACCCGATGGACTCGAGCTGGCCCTTCGCCGCGTGGCTCTCGAGGGCGCGGCGGCAGTAGCCCGGGGCACTGAGTACGTCATCCTCTCGGATCGAAACAGCGGACCCGAGCGCGCGCCCGTGCCGAGTGCGCTCGGCTCTGGAGCAGTCCACCACGAGCTCATCAAAAAGGGCCTTCGGGCGCGGGCAAGTCTGATCGTCGATTGTGACGACCCTCGGGAGACGCATCACCTCGCCGTCTTGTTGACGAACGGAGCCGACGCGGTGTGCCCTCGTCTGACGCTCCAATCGATAGCCGAACTGGCCAAGCGCGGTCGTTTGGGCGGAGGAGTCGCGAGCGACGAAGCGCAGCGCAACTACTTCCATGCACTCGAGGACGGGCTGCTGAAGGTCATGTCCAAAATGGGAATCTCGACGATCGACTCGTACCGCGGCGGCGCAGATAATCGAGGCTATCGGCCTCGGCCCGGACGTGATTGACCTCTGTTTCGACGGTGTCGCCTCGATGCTCGGCGGTCTTTCCCTGGTCGAGCTGGGCGCTGACGTTTGGAGGCGCCACGAGCTCGCCTACGGCACCACGGACGCGTCGGGGAATCGCAGCCCAAGAAGGCCACCCTTCCGAGTCCGGGACTGATCAAGCACAGGAAGGGCGGCGACTACCACGCCACAAATCCCGACGTGGTGGACTCGCTTCACGACACGGTGGGATTGTCTGGCACCGATGCCCAGAAGTCGGACGTCGAGGCTGCCCATGCCCTGCAGCGCGCGACCAAAGGCGAGGACGCGTCCTACGAGCGGTTCGCCCGCCTCGTCAACGAGAGGCCGCCGTCAGAGCCGCGGGATCTGCTCGAGTTCGTTGTCCCAGACGAGCCCGTCTCTTTGGAGGAGGTCGAGCCGGCCTCTGCGATTGCAGCGCGCTTCTCGACCGGCGGCGATGAGTCACGGCGCACTGAGCGCGGAGGCCCACGAGACACTGTCGGTCGCTTTGAACATGATCGGAGGCATGGCCAACACCGGTGAGGGTGGTGAGGCGCCGGAGCGTTATCGCGATCAGCGCAACAGCGGCATCAAGCAGATCGCATCCGGTCGTTTCGGAGTGACACCCGCGTACGTCGCGTTCGCCAAGGAACTGCAGATCAAGATGGCACAGGGATCCAAGCCCGGAGAAGGCGGCCAGCTTCCCGGAGTGAAGGTGTCGGCCGAGATCGCCAGGCTACGTCACACGGTCCCCGGCGTCGCTCTGATCTCTCCCCCGCCCCATCACGACATCTATTCGATAGAGGACCTCGCACAACTCGTGTTCGACCTGAAGCAGGCCAATCCCGATGCGGATGTCTCAGTCAAGCTCGTCGCATCGGAGGGAGTCGGCACGATCGCTGCGGGAGTGGTCAAGGCACTCAGCGATGTCGTGCATATCTCGGGCGGCGATGGTGGCACGGGTGCAAGCCCGCTTAGCTCGATCAAGAACGCGGGAATGCCCTGGGAGATCGGGCTCGCTGAAACACAGCGGGCGCTCGTGGACAACGACCTGCGCGGCAGAGCTCGGCTCCGAGTCGACGGCGGATTCAAGACGGGTCGCGATGTCGTCGTGGCCGCGCTCCTGGGCGCCGACGAGTTCAGCTTCGGCACGGCTGCTCTGCTGGCCGAGGGTTGCATTCTCGTGAGGACATGTCATCGAGACACGTGCCCCGTTGGTATCGCGACTCAGAACCCGGAGCTGAGGAAGAAGTTCGCCGGTACGCCGGAGATGGTTGCCCGGTATCTCCTGTTGGTCGCGCAGGAAGCTCGCCTCCTGTTGAGCTCGCTCGGACTCCGAAGCATCGCCGAAGCAGTGGGACGAGTGGAGCTTCTCCGCCAGCGCCGAACCAACGACGCCCGTCACGATTCGTTCGATCTCACTCCTCTGCTCGTCCAAGGCGGATCGTGTGACCGCAGGTTCACAGGCGGTCTGCCGATTCAACGGCCGCGTTCCGCACTGGGAGACAGGCTGTTCGAGGATGCGTTCGAGACCCTCGAATCGGGCAAGTCGGCGAGTCTCAGCTACGAGATCACGACAGCCGATCGCGCGGTCGGTGCTCGCCTCGGGTGTTGGCTCGAGGCCCGGCCCCCCGGAGCAACCAGGGGGAACGTGAAGGCCGCTTTCGAGGGTGAGGCAGGTCAGAGCTTCGGGGCGTTCCTCGCAGACGGCATCGAACTGAACCTGATGGGCGAGGCCAACGACTACGTTGCGAAGTCGATGGGCGGGGGCCGAGTCACCGTCCGGCCGCCCGCGAACGATGCCGGCGATCCCTATCTCGTCGGCAACACAGTTCTCTATGGCGCAACCGGAGGCCAACTGTTCGTGGCCGGACGAGCCGGTGAACGTTTTGCGGTTCGCAACTCCGGCGCGGTCGCCGTTATCGAAGGTGCCGGCGATCACGCATGCGAGTACATGACAGCAGGCGCCGTCGTGATCCTGGGACCCGTGGGGCGCAACATGGGAGCGGGGATGAGTGGCGGTGAGGCGTACGTCTACGACCCTTCAGATGATCTCGACGCGTCCCTCAACACACAACTCGTTTCCCCCTACCAGCCGACACCGGCACAGCTGGAATCGCTCAAGCGAGTAATACACCGCCACTGCGAGGCGACCGGTTCAACCGTGGCCGATGCGATCCTGGCGTCATGGGAAGAGACGCAGCACCACTTCAAGCGAGTGGCACCGGTTGCGGAGGTCGCGCGTCTCGAGGCTCTGTTCGAGGGAACCGCTGCCGCCTACGTGTGAACTACTCGTCTTTGTTCCACTTGACGCGCTTGCGGAAGATCCCCTCGAGTCCCTCGAAGTCGAACCAGTGGTCCTCCTCGTGGGGCTCGAGCGAACTCACCTCGTCCGGAGTGAGGGACGTGTAGACCCGCTCGGTGGTGATCCGCTCGACGCGCGCCCCGGCACCTCCACAAGCTTGCCGCCATCGTCCGGTTTCATTGCCAAACCGTGAAAGATGTCGTCGTCGTCGTCGCCGAGGACCGCCCTGACCTCACCAAGTAGTTCCCCTGCCGACCCCATGACCGGCGCATCCTTGGGAGTCACCAGCCAGGCGACCTGCTTTTCCTCAGTCATCTTCTTTCCCCTTTGATCGATCGATTCGGAGCATTGTCGCGGATCATCTCGCCAGCTCGCGCGCACGTTCGAAGACGGCATCGAGCATCGGCTCGGTCAGCTTTCCGGTGAAGGTGTTCTGCTGGCTCGGGTGAAACGAGCCTATGAGTACTCGTTCACCTAGTTCGCATTCTGCGAGGTGGCCGAACTTGGGTCGGGGGGAGACGCGCTCCCCGGTGAGGGCCGTGTGAGCTCGCAAGCAATTGTCCCAAGCAAAGCTTCCTAGAGCGACGACCACCTTCAGAGTCGCCATCGCCGTGAGCTCACGCAGGTGAAATGGCAGACACGCGTCGCGCTCGGAAGTTGTTGGCTTGTTCGCAGGAGGCGCGCAGCGGACGATGGCTATGACATACGCCCCGAGCAGGCGCAGACCATCGCCTGAGGCGACCGACGTCGATTGGTTCGCCCACCCGGTCCGATGCATCGATGCGAAGAGCCAGTCCCCCGAGCGATCTCCGGTGAATATGCGGCCGGTCCTGTTGCCGCCGTGCGCGGCCGGAGCGAGCCCGACGACGATCAGGGTCGCACGCGGATCTCCAAAGCCCGGCACCGGCCGGCCCCAGTAGTCATGGTCCCTGAAGCGTGCGACCTTCTCGCGGGCGACGCGCTCGCGCCACTCGACCAACCGGGGGCATGCCCGGCACTCGACGATGGCCTTGTTGATCTCCGAGATGCTCTCCCGCACCTTCATGGTCTCCCGTTAGTTAACCTGCACCGATGCCCAACGCCCTGCCCGTCCGCACACCCCTCGCATGAGGGGGCTCGGAACACTCATCAACCTCGTCGCCGTCGCGGTCGGCGGCGGCATCGGGTTGTTCGCCGGGGACCGTTTGCCCGAGCGCGTTCGACGCACCATTATGCAGGGCCTGGGGCTCGTGACGCTTGCGGTCGGCATCGTGGGCCTGGAGCCGTTGTACGACCCGGACGCCGGACTGAGACGCTTCGTCGTTCTCATCGTGGGAATCATCCTCGGAGGACTTGCCGGCGAGGCACTGCAACTCGAGGATCGTTTGGAAGGGTTGGCCGCCCGGCTTCAAGAGCGTTGGTCGCGCAGGTCAGGAACACGCGGCGACTCCGGCCAGGACGAGGAGACCAGGGAGTATCGGTTCGTCGAGGGCTTCGTCGTCGCCTCGACCGTCTTCTGCGCCGGCCCTCTAACTGTTCTCGGCTCAATCGAGGACGGTCTGGGAATCAGCGTCCGGTCCCTTGCGATCAAAAGCTCGCTCGACTTCTTCGCCGCCATCGGATTCGCGTCGGTCTATGGAATCGGCGTCCTAGGTTCACTATTGACGATCCTGGTCTACCAGGGTGGATTAACTCTCGCCGCTTCTCTGATCGAGCCGCTGATGACTGCCGAGGTCATCGCTCAACTCGGCGCGGTCGGGAGTTTGCTCGTGCTCGGGATCGGTCTCCGCCTGCTCGACATCGCAAGAGTACGGATAGTTAGCCTGATGCCGGCGTTGATCATCGGACCGGCGATCGCCGGAGCGTTCGAGGCGCTATTCCTGTAGACGATCCTCACAGGACGTGGGAGAGAAAGGACTTGGTGCGAGCGTGCTGCGGCGACGCGAAGATCTGCTTGGGGACGCCGTCCTCGAGGATGCGCCCGTCGTCCATGACCAGTAGTCGCGTTCCAACCTCTCGCGCGAAGCCCATCTCGTGCGTCACGACGACCATGGTCATGCCCTCGTCCGCAAGTCGCTGCATGGTGTCGAGCACCTCCTTGACGAGCTCGGGGTCGAGGGCTGAGGTCACCTCGTCGAAGAGCATGAGCTTGGGGCGCATCGCGAGAGCCCGCGCGATGGCGACGCGCTGTTGCTGACCCCCGGAAAGTTGTGAGGGATAGGATGTCCCCCTCTTCTCCAGGCCAACGTGCTGAAGCTCTTCGAGCGCCCGCTTTTTTGCCTCTGCGTCGCCGAGCTTCAAGACCTTGCGAAGCGCGACGGTGATGTTCCCCAGCGTGTTCATGTGAGGAAAGAGGTTGTAGGACTGGAAAACAATACCGATCTCGGTACGCACCTTGTTCAGGTTGACGCGCACGTCTGTGATGTCCTTGCCGTCGAAGATGACCCGTCCCGAAGTCGGTTCCTCGAGCAGGTTGATACACCGGAGCATCGTCGATTTGCCCGAACCGGAGGGACCGATCACGACGTTGACACTTCCCGGGTCCACCTGGAGATCGATGTCCTTCAGGACGTGCAGGTCACCGAACCACTTGTTCAACTTGTCGAGCTCGACGAGGTGCGCGCTCACGCACCCACCCCGACAAGTCCGCTCCGTAGTCGCTTCTCGAGGAAGTTCACCAACCTAATGAGGGGCAGCGTGATGGCGAGATAGCCAAGCGCCACCATGATGTAAGGGGTTGCGTTGAAGTCGTTGGCCACTGCCTGGTCGCCTACGTTCATCAGGTCTCGCTGGGCGGACGTCAGACCGAGCAGGATGAGGAGTGCAGTGTCTTTGATCAGGATGACGAACTCGTTCATCAGCGGCGGGATGACGCGCCTCACTGCCTGCGGAACAATCGCGTAGCGCATCGCCTGCATGTAGGACATCCCCAGGCTCCGCGCAGCCTCGATCTGGCCTCGCTCTATCGACTGGATTCCGGCACGGAAGACCTCGGCCATGTACGCCCCGGCATTCAGGCTGAGGGCGATGATTCCTGCCTTGTAGGTGTCTATCCGTATCCCCAAGCCGATTGGGATGCCGATCCCGATGAAGATGAGCTGCCATATCAGAGGTGTTCCTCGGAAGAAGTTGATGTAGACACGCGCTGGTGCGCGCACTACCGCTCGCTTGCTGATGGCGAAGATCGCAAGGAGCAGACCGAGGATGATTCCGAAGAACTCGGCCGAGAACGCGAGGATGAGTGTGTTCTTGGCACCGTTTAGGAAGTCCCCCAACATCGGACCGAGGCGCTCGAAGTCGAGGTAACTCGTCGTGAACAGCTCGACTCTGTCGCCGTTCACGAACCAGAAGAAGACGGCGCCGAACAACAGAGCCTGTCCCCCCAGGACCGCCCCCGCGATGCACTCCTCGCGGCTCACCTTGGTCCTCATGCTCCCAAGGACACTCAGCCCCACAATCGCCGCCGTTAGGCCGACGACCATCGAGCCGATCAGCACTGCGTCGAGCTCGTGGGATTTCAGGCCACGGACGAGCGAGTCACTCGGCGTGAAGCCGTGGGCGTACAGCACCACCAAGGTACCTACGAACAGCACGGCCAGCGCCAAGGCTCCGAGACCCACAACCAGGAGCGAGAGGGGGACGCTCTCGCTCCGAACCAGAGTCAGCCCAGAGGGGGGCCGCTCCTCGGCTTCAACCGCCGCCACGGTTTCCTCCTCTCGGGATGCAACGACGAACCTATCGGACTCAGTGCTCGCTTCCAGCTAGCCGGATGCGTATTCAGGAAGCTTCTGCTCGGGGAAGTACTTCGTGTAGATCTCGGCGAAGCTCCCGTCGTCGAACATCTCCTCGAGGGCGCCGTTGATCGCATCGGTCAGCTCCGGGTTCTCCTTGCTCACCGCGATCGCGTACTCCTCACCTGTTTCGATCTGCTCGACGATTTCGAGCCCCGGCTTGTCGGAGATCGAGTCGACGGTGACCGGGAGGTCGTTGAACACCGCGTCCAGTTGGCCGGCCTGCAATTGCTGGTACATCTGGGGGGCTTTCTCAAACGACACGAGCTCGACTCCGGTCAGGTTCTCCTCCGCATAAAACGCGCCTGTCGTCGCCCGCTGGATCCCCACTCTTGCGCCATCGGGAAGTGAGTTGACACTGTCAATATCCGGATTCGCCTCGCTATCGATGGTCAACGACTGGAGCGAGGGATAGAAGGGGACCGTGAAGTCGACGACCGCAGTCCGCTCCGCAACGGTCTCGGCGGCCGGTGTCCCATCGGGCGCGTATCCGGTCACGGCCGCTGCCACGATATCGAACGACGTGCCCGAGGCGAGCTGCTGAAAGATGGTGCCGAAGTCGGTGGAGATCCAATGGTCGTCGGTATTCTCGAGCCCAAGGCGGTCGGCGACCTCCCTGACGATCTCGACGTCGAAGCCAGTCAGCGTGCTGGCCTCCTCGAACTCGAACGGCGGGTAGGGGATGTCGGACCCAACTGTCAGCACTCCCTCCTCGACGAGGGTGAATTCCGGTTCGCCCTCCGTGGGCTCCTCCGTCCCCGAGTCGCCGGAGCCGGAGTCTGTGGGCTCTTCCTCGCCGCACGCGGCCGCGATCAGCATCAGCGCCAGCAAGGAGACGAACAGAAGAGAAAAGCGTTTACCGAACCTCATTGGAGTTCCTCCCAGAGTTGTTTATTGCCCTGTTGCGTACCCGTTGCGTAGTGAGAATAGCTGGACCTACTCCTCGCCGAGGTACGCCTTGCGCACCTGGTCGTTGCCGAGCAACTTGTCGGCGTCGTCTTCGAGCACGATTTCCCCGGTCTCGATGACGTATCCGCGTCTCGCCGCCCCCAGAGCCATCTGAGCGTTCTGCTCAATCAACAGAACGGGGATGCCCTCCTTGTTGACCTCCGCTATCACCTCGAAGACTCGCTCCACCACCTGGGGGGCGAGTCCCATCGATGGCTCGTCGAGCATCAGTAGCTTGGGCTTCGCCATCAGCGCCCGTCCGATGGCCAGCATCTGCTGCTCGCCACCCGAGAGAGTCCCTCCCAGTTGCTTTCGACGTTCCTTGATTCGCGGGAAGAGCTCGAATATGTGATCGAGGTCGGCCTGCAGCTCCTGCTTCGTTGCCTTCCTCCGCTGGAACGCGCCCATCTCCATGTTCTCGGCAACGCTCATGTTCGGAAAGATGTGCCGGCCCTCGGGTACCTGAACGATGCCCTTGGCCACTACATCGTGGCTCTTCATCCCTGTGATGTCCTCGCCTTTGAAGAGGACCTGACCCTGCGCGGGCGGGTGCACCATCGAAATCGACCGCAGCGTCGTCGTCTTGCCCGCGCCGTTACCGCCGATCAGCGTGACGACCTCGCCCTCTCCCACCGAGAGGTTGATGCCACGGACCGCTTCGATGACGCCGTATCGAACGTGTACGTCCTTGAGCTCCAACAGCGGGGTGGCTACCACCTAGTTCTCCCTCTGGGTAGGCGTCGTGGCCTGACCTTCGGGCGCGGCATCCGCGGCCGCCGGCTCTCCCGCCGCGCCGCCGGCCCCCGATCCGAGATATGCCTCGATGACCTTTGGATTGCTCTGAACCTGCTCGGGGAGCCCTTCGGCGATGACCTCGCCGTGGTCGAGAACCGCTACCCGGTCGGAGAGGCCCATCACCACCTTCATGTCGTGCTCGATGAGGAGCACGGTGGTTTTGTCATCTCGAATCTTGCGAACCAGATCGCGCAGGCCATTCTTCTCCACAGGGTTCATCCCGGCCGCGGGTTCGTCCAACAGCACCAGCTTCGGCTTGGTGGCAAGCGCACGAGCGATCTCGAGCCTGCGCTGGTCGCCGTAAGACAGGTTGCGACCGAGGTCGTTTGCGTACCGCTTGATGCCACAAAAGTCCAGGAGGTACAAGGCGGTCTCCTCTGCCTCATGCTCCTCTTTCTTTCTGCGCGGGGAGCGGAGGATGGCGCCGAAGATGCTCGTCTTGTGGCGCGCGTCCGCTCCGACGATCACGTTCTCGAGCGCGGTCATGTTGGGAAAGAGACGAATCTGCTGGAACGTGCGACAGATTCCGATGGAGACGATTTGATCCGGCCGCTTGCCGGTGATGGACTCGTCGGCAAACAAAACCTTGCCCTCGGACGGCGGGTAGACACCAGTGACACAGTTGAAGAGCGTCGTTTTGCCCGCCCCGTTCGGTCCGATTAGGCCGAAGATCTCGCCCTCGTTGATCTCGAAGTTCACGTCTCCGAGAGCGCGCAGACCGCCGAACTGCATCGTGACGTGGTCGACCTTGAGAAGAGCAGCCATCGCTAGTCGCCCTCCTTACGCTGGGCATCCTCGTGAATCGAGGCCGCGTACTCGAGTTCGTCCTTGCTCGGTTGAGCCGACTCGTCGATGATGACGCCCTCGGCCGCGCTGGCCTCGGAGAGCTCGATCCTGCGCCTCCTGGGTGCGAGGAGACCTCCCGGTCGGAAGATCATCACGACAACCAGTAGGAAGCCGAAGATCGCGATGCGTCCCGTCTCGGGATCGAATCCGAAGATCGTTTGCCCACCCGACGCTTCGCGGACGACCTCTGGAAGGCCGGTGACCAGGATTGCGCCGAGAACCGCGCCCGCGATGCTCCCCAAGCCGCCGATGACAACCGCGGCAAGGATCAAGATGGAATAGAGGAGGGGGAAGTTGTTGGGACTGATGAAGGTGGCGTAGCCGGCGAAGATCCAACCCGCCACCCCGCTGGTCGAGGCACCGATGGCGAACGCCAGAACCTTCATCTTGACGACCGGCACTCCCATAGCCGAGGCCGCGACCTCGTCCTCGCGAATCGCCGTCCAATACCGGCCGACTCTCGAATCCTCTAGATGCCGGATCATGATGACCGCGAGAATGATCGCGGGAACCAATAGGAACATCCAATAGGTGTGCGAGCTGAGCACACCGAACTCCGTGTTTACCCCGCCGAGGCTTAGGGGAAGTCCCAGGCTTGGTCTCTCGATTCCGGGGATGCCGCGCGATCCGTTGGTGATGGTGAGGTTATTGGCCGTCTGCCGAACGATCTCGTGAAAACCGAGAGTGACGATTGCAAGATAGTCGCCGCGGAGTCGCAGCGTCGGGATGCCGAGGGCAACTCCCGCAAGGACGCAGACGAGAATCGCAAAGGGCAGCGCCGCAACGTTCGGCCATTCGACGATGTGAAATTGATCCTCTCCACCTGACGGCGTCATGAACGCGGTCGTGTAGGCGCCCAGCATGAAGAAGGCCACGTATCCGAGGTCGAGCAGACCGGCCATCCCCACCACGACGCTCAGCCCCAGCGCCAGCAGAATCCAGATGCCGGTTACGACGAGCACACGGATCCCGAAGCCCCCCTGTATGAACGGAATGGGACTGTCGACGCCCTCGAGGGCGGGGAGGATCTCCGGATCGATGAGGATTGGAATGGCGAGCATGATCAGCGCCCCAACCAGGTAGCGCCCGTAGCCGATCGCACGCCACCCTTTGAAGAGTGGGTCGATCACGTTGACGACTCCATCGGGAACGCGCTGGGAGGTCTTCGGGTAATTGTTGTTCATGTAACTGCGGACGTCTTTTTCCTTGGCCACGTCAGCCCCCCATCCGCTCGCCCATGATGCCGGTCGGCTTGAAGATCAACACGAGCACGAGCACCGAGAACGCAACGACGTTCTTCCATTCCGAGCCGATACACACCGAGCTGACGTGTTCGACAAGTCCGAGCGCCAGACCACCGATCATCGCCCCTCGGATGTTGCCAATCCCCCCGAGTACCGCGGCCGTGAAGGCCTTCAGTCCGGGAATGAAGCCCATGTTGAACACGACGTTTCCGAAGCGCATGCCGTAGAGGACGCCGGCAACTCCCGCGAAGAACCCGCCGACCACGAACGTGATGACGATGACGCGGTCGACGTTGACGCCCATGAGCTGCGATGCCGTGATGTCCTCGCTGAGTGCCCGAATGCTTCTTCCGGTTCGCGTCTGATTGATGAACCTGTCGAGAATGATGAGGCAGACAATCGAAGTGACGACGAGCAAGAACATGATGTCGGTTACGCGCGTCCCGAGGAAGTCCTCGAAGACCGCCGACTGCCGGTCCATAAAGTTGGGGAACGGGCGCTTGCCAGTGCCCAACAAGAAGTCCTGCTGATACATATAGGTCATGAAGAACGACGCGCCGATGGCGGTGATCAGGTAGCTAAGGCGTGCCGCGTTCCGTCTGCGAAGAGGCCGGTAGGCGAGTCGTTCGAGCGCAGCAGCTGCTCCCGATGATGCGAGACCCCCGAGCAGGAGCGCGGCAGTGACGACAAGCGCCAATTCGGGCCCGGTGACGGGCTCGGTTATGCCCAACCACAAACCGAAGATGTAGAAGATTGCGATGCCGCCGGTGGCGAAGATCACGTCGTGAGCGAAGTTGATGAGCTTCAGCACTCCGTAGACCATGGTGTAGCCCAATGCAATGAGTGCGTACAGGAAACCCAGAATGAGGCCCGTCACGACCTGAGGGCCGATGAGAGCGGTATTGCAGTCCAATCAATTCCCCCCGGCGAGCTGTCAGTTGCGGATGGTCAACCACCGAAAACGACTAACTCCATGAAACGGCTGGCAGAAAGGGGGATCGATTTGATCCCCCTTTCAAAACCAGGTGAAGCCTACTCTTACTGCCTGCTCGTTACTCGATCAGGTCGGATGCGGGGCCGAGCGATACGAAGTCGCCCTCGGCGTCGTCCCACTCGTAGACCCAGATGTCCTCGGGCCCTCCGACGAACTCACCGGTGTCCTCCCAGGTGTAGGTCTTGGCCACGCCTTCAATGGCGTCGGCGTTCTGGAAGTACTCGACGACGTGGGCGCGGACCTCTTCGATGTCCTCGTCACCGTTGAGCTCCTTCAGCGCCTCGACGATGATGTTGGTGACGTCGAACATGTCGGCGGCGAAGGTGCCGGGTGCATTCTCTCCGAACTCGGCTCCCATGCCCTCGACGAATGAGGCCGCAGCCTCCTGCTTGTTGGGATCGGTGCAAGGACAGGTCACCTGCGCGCCCTGAGCCGCGTTGCCCGCAAGCTCGCCGAATGACGGGTCCTTGGATCCGTCGTCCGAGAGGAACTGAGCTTCTACGCCTGCCTCAGCGAGCTGAGCGAGGAGCGGTCCCGCCTGCGGCGTGTATCCCCCGTAGAACACGATGTCCGGATCGACGTCGCGCACCTGCTGGATGACCGAGGAGTAGTCCGTCTCCTCAGGGTTGATGATGAACGGACCCTCGGCGTCACCGAGATTCTCGAATACAGCATCGGCGAGGCCCTTGGAGTAGTCCTGGTTGTCGTGGACCACGGCGACCGTGCCCCCGCCCAGAGCGTTGGCGATGTAATCGGCTGCCACCTCACCCTGGATGTTGTCCGGAGCAACGGCCCGGAACCAGGTCTCGTAGTCCTGCTCGTCGATGGTCTCGTTCGTCCCGGTTCCGGTGATCAACACCCCGGACTCGCTGAAGATCTCGCCGACGGCGAGCGTCTCACCGGAGAAGTAGGGACCGGCTACCGCTACCAGCTCTTCGTTCTCGACCAGGCTTTGGGCGAGCGGGGGAGCCTGGTCGGGGTTGCCCTGGCTGTCCTCCTCGACGAGCGTCAGCTCGCAGGGAACATCGCCGGACTCGTTGGCCTGGTCGACGGCATAGGCAACACCGTCCCGGATCGGCACCCCCAGCGACGCGAAGTCTCCTGAAAGAGCCCCCATGGTCCCGATCGCCCAGCTGCAGTCGATCTCTTCCTCTCCACCTCCGGCGTCGCCGCCGTCGTCATCGTCGCCACCGCAAGCGGCAGCGATCAGCGTCACAGCCGACAGCAGCGCAAGCAGCGCGAGCCACCGTGATCTCTTCATCCTTCCCCCTTGCTAAGCCAACACTTACTCTGTCCATCGGACGGCCAGAACCGCCCGCAACTTTGGCCCCCGCCCTGCCCGGCTCAGGCATGTGGGGCGGCGTTAGTTTACAGATCGCTTTCGCGATGTCCAAGAAACTTGGAACTGAATTTCATGCTCCTGTCTGTCCTGGGGGCGTTTCGGGCAGACAAATTGCTTATTCAGGCCCCGAACCGGGCTGGTCCGCGATCTCATCGGCGACCGCCCGCATCGAGCGGCGCTCGTTCATGGCTCGTTTTTGTATGTGGCGAAAGGCATCGGCCTCGGACATACCCCGGCCGTCCATGAGCCGTCCCTTTGCCTTGTCGACGGCCTTGCGGGTGGCCAGCTGCTCGCTCAGATTGGCAGATTCGCCGCGCACGGCCGACAGCTGCGCGTGGCGGGCGAGGGCGATATCGATCGCCGGCATCAAATCGGATTTCTGGAACGGTTTCACCAGGTACCCCATGGCCCCGGCCTCCGCGGCCCGTTGGACGAGGTCCCGCTGGGAGAAGGCAGTAAGGATCAGCACCGCTCCGAGCTGCTCGTCTACGATCCTGCCCGCCGCCGTGAGTCCGTCCATCCCGGGCATCTTCACGTCCATGATGACGAGATCGGGTGACTGTTCCCTGGCCAGGCGCAGCGCCGCCTCTCCGTCGGCCGCCTCGCCGACTACCGCATAACCCTCCTCCTCGAGCATCTCCTTGAGATCGAGCCGGATGATGGCCTCGTCTTCTGCAATCAGCAGGCGAGGTGCGCTGCTCCTCTCGGCGGGGGCGTCGCTCATAGCGTCAGTCATGATTCGGCTCCCAGCATTCTGTCGAGCAGTCGATCCTGTTCGCGCCTGAGGTCATCTATTTCTTTGAGGGCTCGCTCTCGCTGCGCCTCGAGCTTCTTCTTATCGTCGCGCGCAGCTCGAAAGGCGCGGTCGGCCACAGGCGTCTCAGATACGAGCATACGCGTCTCTGCCTCATCGACCACGTCGTTTTGATAAGCGAGCTGCTCGTCGACGATCCTCAGCTCGTCTCGCGCCCGGCTGAGGCGGTCACCCAGCTCGTGGAGGCTCTTTTGAATGCGCATCGGACGAAAAAGTATAGGGGCGCGGCCGGGCTTCTCGCCCGCAGAGCACTGCTCAGGAGTCGTGCCGGGAGCGGGATTCGAACCCGCACGTCCTTGCGGACAATGGATTTTGAATCCATCGCGTCTCCCATTTCGCCATCCCGGCGGGTCGCTAGGGTTGCAGTGTATCGAGTGGTTTTGCCTCAACCGGCTAGTGCATCGTCTGCCGATTGCGTACCTTACGTATGGCGCTCGCGCGCCAGTCTCGGGCATTTTGCTCGAACAGAACAAGTGGGATTCCGGCCCAGGGGTGAAGGCTAGGTGAGTGAAGCTAGGTGAGTGTGATCCAGTGCTACTGCCCGACATGCCGGCGCACGGTTTACGCCGAGGATACGGAGTCTCCGGAGTGCCCCGTTTGCTTGACCCGCGTGTTCGTCTCCTCGGAGAAGACGCCGGATCGGCCGGTCACGACGAAGAGGGAGTCTCCGACCGGGGGCTGATCCCGCCACACGAGGAGGGGCCCAGGCGACTGCTACGGCCTCGGCCTGCGACCCTTACGAATCTGGATTTGGCGCATTTCCAATCCCCTGTCGTCAGCCTTCTGTAACCCTGTCACGCCCTCCACGGTGGCCCCGGATTTCCGAGCCAGCCGCCCCTTAAACCACTCGACTGTTCAGACGCACGGCTGAAGAAAAAGGATTACCACCGAAGCAAGCAAAACAAACCGCAGACCGGCCATTTCACCCTATTTACCTGCAAAACGGCGAGGACACGGGCCATGACCCGGTCGTGGTCGAAGCTCTAGAGGGCGTCCAGTGCCGACCGGATCCCGGCGAGAAAATCGCGCGCGGCACCCGCGCCCCGCTCGAGCACCGTGCGCACGACGGCGCTCCCGATCACTACCCCGTCGGCGGCCGCTGCGGCTACGCGCGCCTGCTCCGCATTGCTCACGCCGATTCCCAGCAGGAGAGGAAGCTCCGTCGCCGCCCGACAAGCTTCGACGACTCGCTGCGCGCTGGAGGCGAGCGCGTCACGCTCCCCCGTGACTCCGAGGGTCGAGACGGCATAGACGAAGCCGGTGCTGGTCGCCGCCGTCGCAGCGATCCGATCGGGTGGCGAGGTCGGCGCGACGAGTCCGACCCAAGCGAGACTCGCGTCTGCTGCGATGGAGCGCAGAGATCCGCTCTCCTCGAGGGGGAGATCGGGCACGATCAGTCCCGAGAAGCCGGCCGCTACGGCCCTGCGGCAAAAGTTTGCCTCTCCCATCCGGTGAATCGGGTTGTAGTAGGTCATCACGATTCTCGGGATGTGGATCTCGACCTCGGCGGAGAGGACGAGCGCACGGTTCGGGCCGGTACCGTCTCTTATCACCCGCTCACCCGCGGAGGCGATCACGGGACCGTCCATGAGGGGGTCGGAGTACGGGAGACCTATCTCGATGGCGTCGGCATGTTGGGCGACGGCGGTCAGCGCCTCGGGGTACGAGTCTGCCTCTGGGAAGCCACCCATCAAATAGGGAACGAGAAGCTTCCTGCCCGAGTGCCGGAGCGACTCGAGGTGCGTCAGCAGCTCGGTCACGAGGGCTTGTCCTCGAGATACTCGGCGAGAGTCGCAACGTCCTTGTCCCCGCGTCCCGAGAGCCCCACTAGGACGAGCTCCTTCTCGTGTCCGGTCTCCAGGACTTGCGCCAGGGCATGAGCCGGCTCTAGCGCGGGGATGATCCCCTCACTGGCGGCGAGGGTCCTGAACGCAGCGAGGGCGTGCGCGTCGGTCACCGCGGAATAGCCGGCCCTTCCCGACTCGGCGAGCCAGGCGTGCTCGGGCCCGACGCCCGGGTAATCAAGACCGGCGGAGATCGAGTGGGCGTGGGCGATCAATCCCTGATCGTCCTGCAGAACCAGGCTTCGGGCACCGTGCAAAACTCCTGCCTCGCCGGCAGTTATGGATGCTCCATGGCGCCGCTCGAGACCCTCACCCGCAGCTTCTACCCCGGTCAGCCGCACGCCATCATCGTGGTAGAAGGCGCGAAACAGGCCCACGGCATTCGAACCGCCGCCCACGCATGCGACTACCTCATCCGGCAGACGGCCGGTGGCGGCGATGATCTGAACTCGTGCCTCGTCCCCGATGATCCTCTGGAGGTTGGCAACGATCTCCGGGTACGGGTGCGGCCCGACGACTGACCCGATGATGTAGTGGGTATCGGTAACGTTCGTCACCCAGTCGCGCAAAGCCTCATTGATCGCGTCCTTCAGCGTTGCGGCTCCGGACTCGACCGGGACTACCTCAGCCCCGAGCATCTCCATCCGCACCACGTTCAGGTGCTGGCGGACGACATCGGTGGCGCCCATGTAGACAACGCAGGGCAATCCGAAGTAGGCCGCCGCGGTCGCCGTTGCCACACCATGCTGGCCCGCCCCCGTCTCCGCGATGATTCGAGTCTTGCCCATTCGCCGAGCGAGGAGGATCTGGCCGAGGGTGTTGTTGATCTTGTGCGCGCCGGTGTGAGCCAGGTCCTCCCGCTTGAGCCACACCTCGCAATGGGCGAGCTCCGAGAAGCGCTCCGCGAAGTACAGCGGGGTTGGACGGCCGACGACGTTGACCAGAAGCCCGTCGAAGTCGCGGGCGAATTGAGGGTCGTCGCGCGCTCGAGTCCCACTCGTTCTCGAGCTCGATGAGCGCCGCCATCAGCGCCTCGGGAACGTAGCGTCCCCCGAACTGGCCGAACCTGCCCTTATCGGTGACCACGGGCCATCTCTCGCTTACCTTCGAGCTCACGGCTCGCCCCTCAGGGCGCGCAGCTCGCTCGCGGGATCCTCGGCTCGCACGAGAGCTTCACCCACAAGGACGGCCTGCGCGCCCGCCGCGCCGAGCTCCTCGACGTCCGAGCGAGAACCGACCCCCGAAAGCCCGACGAGGATGACACCGTCGGGGACCTGCGGGGCGAGCCTCGCGGTGCGCCCGCGATCCACCTGGAATGACTCGAGGTCGCGGTTGTTGACTCCCACTATCGTGGCGCCCGCGTCCAGGGCTCTGGTCATCTCGACTTCGTCGTAGACCTCGACAAGCGCGTCCATACGGAGAGTCCTGCACGCGAGCAAGAGAGCCTCTAGATCATTCTGTTCGAGAGCACGCACGATCAGCAGCAGGGCGTCTGCACCCGCGGCTCGGGATTCCAACACCTGCCACGAGTCGAGAATGAAGTCCTTGCGCAGGACGGGCAGTCCTGCGGCGCGCGCCGCGTTGAGGTCGTCGATGCTTCCCTTGAAGAACTCGGGCTCGGTCAGCACCGAGATGGCCGCCGCGCCTCCGCGTGCATAGGCCACGGCCGTCTCGGTCGCGCTCGAGATTCGCGTCGAAGGTGCCCGCGCTCGGCGAGGCACGCTTGATCTCGGCGATTACCGCAACGCCGGTTTGGTGTCCATCGAGTGCAGCTTGTAGAGATCTCGGCTCGTCGATCCCCGCCAGTCGTTGCTCGAGCGCCTCGACGGTGACGCGGACCTTCGACTCGGCCAGCCGGGTGCGGGTCGACTCGAGCATCCTCTCCAGATAGGACATAGCGCGCAGGTTACCCGCTGCGCCGAGACAGGAACTCGAGCAGCGTGAGTGCGACTTCCTCCGGGTTCCCATCGATCACGGTCACGCTGAAGCCTTCGGTGCGATATACCTTCGCCGCCGCGAGGGCCACCTGGTTCAACGGAGCAGTTCCTGCGCTCGAAGCGGCCTCGAACTCGCTGGCCAGTGGTCCCTCGGCGTAAAACGAGTCGTCCGACAAGTCAGGCGACAGGTAGATGATCTGAGGTTCGAACGACTCCTCCTGCAGGAGCGTCGCCATGGCCCGCGAGCCAAGGGTGCCGGCCTCCTGTTCGGCGAACTCGGCACCGAGCGCGACGAACTCAACCGGATGGCCGGGCTCCATCACGCTCAGAGCGCGGGCAACCTCGAGGAAGACTCCGATCGAATAGGCGTCCAGCGCTTCATCCGGGGGCGTTCCGTAGGGAACCGTTACGAGATACTCGGGCGTGGCGCCATCCGGCGGGGTTCCTATGACATTGGTCGACCGGACGAGATCCGCCACCGGAACCCCGTCGAGACGGCCCGGGTAGCCAGCCTGTTGTAAGAAGCCCAGGATGTAGCTCGCCGCTATCTGTTCCTCGTTGCTGCCCGCGGGCCGCTCGGGAAGCTCTTCGGCAAACTTGGCCGCGTGTCGTTCGATGGCTCCCGGTCGGACTTCGGGGGGGCCGGGCGCTTCGGGGCTAGTACTTCGCGGCGAGGGGGCCGAGGAGCAACCAAGTACAAGGATCGAGAGCGATATGAGGGTCGCGGCAGTCTTCACACTCCACAAGATACGCGGCGGTCATGGGCTAGAGGCTCCGGCAACCGCGCGGAGGGCGGCCTCGGCCTTGCTCGTCGTCTCTGCGGCCTCGGCAGCAGGGTCCGAGTCGGCGACGACACCGGCTCCTGCCTGGACGTACGCGCGTCCCCCGGTCGCGACGATGGTTCGGATAGTGATGCAGGTGTCCAGGTTCCCCGAGAAGTCGAAGTAGCCGACCACCCCCGAGTAGGGCCCCCGCCTCGTCCGTTCGAGCGAGTCGATGATCTCCATAGCCCGGACCTTCGGCGCTCCCGACGTGGTCCCGGCGGGAAAACACGCGGCAAGGGCATCGAACGCGTCGCAGTCTGGTTTGAGACGTCCGCTGACCGACGAAACGATGTGCATCACGTGGCTGTAACGCTCGACAGTCATCAGTTCGTCCACCGTAACGGTCCCGTAGCGACTGACCCGTCCGAGGTCGTTGCGTGATAGATCCACGAGCATCACATGCTCGGCTCTCTCCTTGGCGTCCGCGAGAAGGTCCTCGGCTAGGGCGTCGTCGGCGTCAGCGGACACCCCGCGCCGCCGCGTACCGGCGATCGGGCGAGAAACAGCATGATCCCCGGTAACGCGCACCAGGGGCTCGGGCGAAGCGCCCGCGATCTCGAAGGGCTCATGATGATCGCTTCCCGCCCACCGGAGGTAATACATGTAGGGGCTTGGGTTAAGCGTCCTAAGCACCCGGTAGGCATCGAAGGCGGAACCGGCCAGCGGCATCGAGAAGCGACGCGAGGGCACGACCTGATAGACGTCGCCCGCGCGGATGTGCTCTATCGAGAGTTCGACCCAGCGTGCGTACTCTTCGTCGCTCACACTGACCTCATAACGCGGCAACGGCGCCGCCAGATCGGGATCGAGTGGCGGAACGACCACCGGCGCCGACAGCCGCTCGATGGTCTCGTCGCAGCGCCGAGCCGCGTCTCTGTAAGCGTCGTCCGGGTCACCCCCACTGACTACGTTCGTGATCACGAAGGCGCGCTGCAGGAGATGGTCGAAGACGACAAGGGTCCTCGTCAGCATGAGAGCGAGATCGGGCAACCCGAGATCGTCCTCGGGAGCGTCGGGCAGATGCTCCAGCTGGCGCACGCAGTCGTAGCCGAGAAAACCGACGGCACCACCATGAAGGGGTGGTAGCCCATCGATGGAGGGAGCCCTGCACTCGGCCGCGAGTCGTTTGAGATAAGCGAGGGCGGGCTCGCCGGCCTCGGGCTTCACGGGCGGAGCACCTTCGATCATCAGGTGATCGCCCATTGCTTTCACCGTCGCGAAGGAGTCTCCACCGAGAAAGGAGTAGCGAGCCCAGCGCTCGCCACCCTCCACGCTCTCGAGCAGGAACCCGTTCGTCAGCCCCCCGCCCCGCCCGCCGGACATCCGCAGCCAGGCGGCCACTGGCGTAACAGCATCGACGAGCACCTCGCGCCAAACGGGAACGATGCGATGCCGGGCGGCGAGATCCCTGAAGACACTGCGATCGGGTCGATGGCGGCTCATCTTAGTCCGCGCGATCGTCGAGACGATCGCGCCTCTCGCACCGTCTCATCGGTTCTCGAGGCTCCTGAAGAAGCACGATCGTTCGCCCGTGTGACACGCGGGGCCGGCCGCCTCGACAAGAACGAGCAGCGCGTCTGCGTCGCAGTCGTAGCGAATCTCGACCACCGACTGGGTGTTGCCGGAGGTTGCCCCCTTGTTCCAATACGCGTGCCGCGACCGGCTCCAGAACCAGGTCGTCCTCGTTTCGATGGTTCGGCGCACCGCCTCCGCGTCCGCGTAGGCGAGCATGAGGACATCCTTGGTAGTCGCGTCCTGCACGACGACTGGAACGAGCCCGTCGGGGCCATAGCTCAGCCCCTCCGGCGACTCGACTGTCACTTCATCGCTCACGGCTGCAATTCGTAGGGATAGGGATCGGTGAAGTACTCGAAACCGTCGTCGGTGATCGTGACGGTGTCCTCGAGCCTCACCCCCCGACACCCTCGTAGTACAGGCCAGGCTCGAGAGCGATCACGTCGCCCGGCCGCAGCGCCTCGCAGCGCCGGCCGAGGAACGGACGCTCGTGCACCTCGAGCCCAACCCCATGGCCGAGCGCATGGAAGAAGCCGTGCATTGTCTGCCGTCCGGCCGAGCCCGTTTCGCGATTAGAGACGGGAGGATCGCTGGGGTGCAGCTGGCTGGGGTGCCCTTGCGAGTGGAACCAGTCAGCCACTCGGTGATAGAGGTCGTCGGTGCCGGGGCGGCATGCGTCCAGTGCGATCTTGAGTGCCTCCCTGCAGGTCTGATGGAGTTTCACGAGTTCGTCTGACGGACGGCCGGGAACAAAGGTGCGGGTCATGTCCGAGAACGCACCGGTGCGACGGTCGCGCGGGAAGACGTCGATGATGCAGGACTCGTTGGGAAGAAGAGGGCCCGAGCCGAGATCGTGACCCTTCAAGCATGCGTCGCCCGACTGGACGATGATCTCGTCCGAGTCCGTGCCCTGTTGAGACAACATCGCCGTCATCGACTCGCGCACCCACTCGGCGGTGAGGATCTCACCCTCGAACCTCAGCCTTCCATTGTCCGTAGGCTCGGCTTCGCGCAGCATGCGAGCGGCCGTCAACATTGCGATCTCGGCAGAGCGCTGGGCTCGTTCGGTGCCTTCGAGCTCGGCGGGTGTTTTGCGGCGACGTCGCTCCGCCCAGATGGCCGAGTCGATGTCCACTTTGACTCCGTTAGCGCGCAGATAATCCGCAACCTGTGCGTAGAACGTCGGAGGTACCACGACTTCGCTGGTCTCGAGTCGCCGGACCGCCCGCAACACCAGCGCCGGACGGATCATGTCGGTGGGGATCGTCTCATCGGCATTGAGGTCGTCGATCCCGAGGTCGGTGAAGCTCCAGAATTCGTCGACGACGTCTTCCCGCTTCGCGAAGACCTCAGCCTCGAGACTGGGCCCTGCGACGATCCGTTTCCCGTCGTGCTCCATGAACACGACCGGGTCGGCAACCGGCTCCGAGATCTCGTGTCGCATCTCGGGGCTGCGAACGGCGTTGTCGAACAACAGGTAGGTGGTCATCGGTACTCTGCCTTCCGTTCGGACGCCGGCATCCTAACGGGGAGGCCGCGGCGTTCTAGAGCCTTCTTGGCATCGGTTACCGAGAAGGTTCCGAAATGAAACACGGATGCTGCAAGAGCGGCTTCGGCGTCACCGCCCGCTGGATCCACAGCATCAGCGAAGTGGTCCGGCGCACCCGCTCCGCCGGAGGCGATGACCGGCACCGTCACGGCCGCGCTAACCGATCGGGTGAGCTCGAGATCGAAGCCCTCGGTCGTCCCATCCCGGTCCATCGAGGTGAGGAGGATCTCTCCCGCGCCTAGCTCCTGGGCACTGAGCGCCCAACGCACGGCGTCCAGGCCCGTAGGGGTTCGTCCCCCGTCTACGAAGACCTCCCAGGTCCCGTCCCCCGAGCTCCGAGCGTCGATTGCGACCACGATGGCCTGCGAGCCGAATTCGTCCGCCGACTCGGTTATCGCCTCAGGACGCCGGACGGCGGCGGTGTTCATAGCGGCCTTGTCCGCCCCCGAAGCAAGCAGGCGCCGCACGTCGCTCACCGAGCGAATCCCGCCGCCCACCGTCAGCGGAATGAAGACTGTCTCGGCCGTGCGAGCCACCACTTCGTAGATGAGCTCCCGTTTTTCGTGACTCGCCGTTATGTCGAGAAAGACAAGCTCGTCGGCCGACTCGGAGTCGTAGCGAGCGGCAAGCTCGACGGGGTCGCCCGCGTCTCGAAGGTCGACGAACCTCACGCCCTTCACGACCCGGCCGTTGTCTACGTCGAGGCAGGCAATGATCCGCTTAGCGACCATTGGGGACGATCCGCGGCTCGAATCTCCCGGACGCGACCTCATCAGCGGCTCGCACGGCTTCGATGACACTGAACTTTCCTTCGTAGAGAGCGCGGCCCACGATGGCCCCTCGCACGCCGATGGCGTGAAGCTGGGCGACCCTCCTCAACTCGTCGAGACTTCCAACCCCGCCGGAAGCAACGACGGGCAAGGACGTCTCCTGAGCGAGCCTGGTCACTCCGTCGAGATTGGGGCCGGACATCGTCCCATCGCGCGAGACGTCGGTGTAGATGAACATCGACACGCCGGCCTCGGCAAAGACTCGGACTGCATCGAGCAACGGCATCCCGGACCCCACCGTCCACCCATGGGTCGTCAGTTCGTCGCCGCGTGCGTCCAAGGACACGGCGATGCGCTCGCCAAAGCGCCCGCACACGCGTTTCAGCTCGCCCGGGTCTTCCAGTGCGACGGTTCCGAGCACGGCCCGGTTTGCTCCCGCCGCAAGAACCTCGACGACGTCATCCATGGATCTCAGCCCGCCGCCCGCTTGCACCGGACACGACGCATTACGAATTGCTTCGAGCACGAGGCCGCGGTTCGCGCTCACTCCGGACTTGGCGCCATCGAGGTCGACGATGTGAAGCCACCGAGCCCCCGCCTTAGCGAGGCCGAGCGCAACCTCTACAGGATCGTCGCTGTAGACGGTCTCCGTCCCGAAACGACCCTGCAGCAGCCGGACACACTTGCCGTCCGAGATGTCTACCGCCGGATACACGGTGAACCTCATCGAATGCTCGCCTCACTCGGCAAGGTAGCGAGCCATCCCCGCAGGAGATCGATCCCCGCGGCGCCGCTCTTCTCCGGATGGAACTGAACCGCGGTCAACCCACCGACCCTGACGATTGCGGCGAACCTCCGGCCGTGGGTGCACCATCCGGCGACGTGCGAGTCGTCCGCCGGGAAGGCCGCGTAAGAGTGATCGAAGTAGAAGTGCTCACCGTTCACAACGCTCCATCCCATGTGCGGAACTCTCACCGTGCCGCGCAGGCGTTCGACATCGCCGGGAAGAATCGACAGCCCCTTGCTGGGGCCGCGCTCCTCACTGGAGTCGAAGAGAATCTGCATGCCGAGACATATGCCGAGGTATGGCCTGCCTGCACCGAGCCATTCGCGAAGGAGATCATCTTGTCCCGCCTCCGCGAGGTTTTCCATACAGCGACCGAAGATGCCCTGGCCCGGAACGCACAGAGCATCGCTTCCGAGAACCTCGGAGGTGTCGGATGTAACTATCGTCTTCGCACCCGCGGCCTCGAGTGCTTTGGCAACGCTACGGAGATTGCCCATGCCGTAGTTCAGAACGGCGACCGTAGGTGAGGTCACAGGACGCCCTTTGTAGACGGGACGGAGTCCCCGGCGCGCTCATCGAGACTCACTGCGTCCCCGAGAGCCCGCGCCACCGCCTTGAACACGGCCTCGACCATGTGGTGGGCGTTCCGCCCGGCGAGCAACCTGACGTGAAGGGTCAAGCCAGCGGAGCGCACGAGAGCCTGAAGGAATTCCTCGGTCAACGCGGTGTCGTACTGACCGACGGCCGCGAAGGGGATGGGCGCGTCATAGACGAGCAGCGGCCTTCCGGACAGGTCCATTGCAACCTGCACGAGGGCCTCTTCCATCGGCACGAGCGCGTCGCCGTAACGACGAATCCCGCGCTTGTCCCCGAGCGCCTCGGTAAGCGCCTCACCAAGCACGATGCCCGTATCCTCCACGGTGTGATGCGCGTCGATGTCAAGATCGCCCGTTGCTTTCACAATGAGCCCGAGGTGCGCGTGACGACCCAACTGGTCCAGCATGTGGTCGAAAAACGGCACACCGGTGGACGCCTCGACGAGTCCCCCATCGAGCGAGAGATCGACCGAGATCCGGGTCTCGTTCGTAGAGCGCGACAGGCTTGATCGTCGCGGACTAAGGCTCGTCAAGAATCGCCTCCATCGCTTCGAGAAACGCATCCGTCTCTTCGGGCAATCCCGCTGTTACGCGCAGGCACTCCCTAAGTGCCGGGTTCGCGGAATAGTTCCGTACCAGCACGTCGCGTTGAAGTAACCGGTTGAAGATCGAATCTCCATCGTCGGTTTGAAACAACACGAAGTTGGCGTGCGAGAGGAACGTCTTGATACCCATCGCCTGAAGCTCGACCGATATGCGATCTCGCTCAGCGGTGATCGATTTCACCATCTCGAGGGCCTCCGTCGAGTACTTGAGTGCGAGTTCGCCAACTGCTTGCGTCACCGTCGACAGATGATAGGGCAGCCTGACACGGGCCATTCCTTCGAGTAGCGCTGGATCGGCAAGCATGTAGCCGAGCCGCACTCCCGCGAGCCTCCAGGCTTTGCTGAATGTCTTGACCAACACGAGATTGCGGTGATCGTTTAGCAAGGGACGCACCGAATCGTCGGGGCTCGCGAACTCGCCGTACGCCTCGTCCACCACGACGATCCCTGGAGCCGCCTCCAGAAGGGCCCTCACCGTGGTCAGCGGCTCGCAGTTTCCAGTGGGATTGTTCGGCGAGCAGACGACGATGATGTCGGGAGCGCTGCGGTCGATCTCCTCGAGGGCAGCCTCGAGGTCGATGACGAAGTTCTCGTCTCGCCACAGGTTGCGTATGCGGGTCCCCGCGACGCGTGGAATCAGCGAGTGGAGAGAGTAGGTGGGCTCGAAGGTCATCACCGAGCGCGCCGGGCCTCCGTAGGCAAGGAACAGATGCATCAGGACCTCGTTGGACCCGTTTGCCACCCACAATCCATCGGAGGACCAATCCACGTGCTGAGAGAGTCCCCGGTGCAAGTCACCGGCATCCTTGTCTGGATAGCGATTCAGCGCCAGAGACGAGACCCGTTCGGTTAAGTCGTGCATGAGGGCTTCGGGTGGCGGGTAGGGGGACTCGTTCGTGTTCATGCGCCAACGCGCCGGCTGCTGAGGAGATACGTAAGGTTCGAGATCCGCGAGGTCGGGACGCGGATCAAGAGGCGGCCGGGTCATTGGTGAGTCCTCCCTGACACCAACCGAATCGCCACTGCGCGTGCGTGCGCGGGAAGTCCCTCTGCCTCGCTCAGTGCCTCGATGTGAGCGAGCATTCGCTGCAGTGCGGGGGGCTCGTAACCCGACACGTAGATTCGCTTGACGAAATCGTTCACTCCCAGCCCCGAGGCCCATCGAGCCGCGCCACCGCTCGGCAGGACATGGTTTGTCCCACCCACGTAGTCCCCCATCACTACCGGTGAATAGTTGCCGACGAACACCGACCCGGCGTTTCGAATCTCGTCCAGAGCATCCGCCGCGCCGGAGAAGCACAGTTCGAGATGCTCGGGCGCGAACGCGTTGACCGTCTCAATGGCCTGTTGAAGATCGCGCACCAGCACTCCTCGGCCTCCCTCGATCAGCGCGTTCTCGACATCGTCGGATCGCTCGTGTCGGAGGATGGCTTGATCGAGGTGTTCGGTAACAGCCTCGATCAGGTCCGGAACCCATGTAATGAGCACGTGAGCTCCGTGCGGGCCGTGCTCCGCTTGTGCGATCAGATCGGCAGCGATCACTGCAGGATCCATGGATTGGTCCGCGATTATTGCGATCTCCGTCGGGCCCGCCTCTGCGTCGGTCCCGACCCAGCCCTGCACCGCGCGCTTAGCGTAGGTGACGTAGAGGTTGCCGGGGCCGACGACCTTTTCGACCGGTCGTACCGACTCCGTTCCGTAGGCAAGCGCGGCAATCCCTTGGGCACCGCCGACGCGGTAGACCTCATCGATGCCCGCAACGGCGCACGCCGCGAGGACGGTTTCAGCAATCTCGCCGTTCGAACCGGGAGGTGAAGCGACTGCGATGCCCTCCACTCCGGCAACCTGCGCAGGAATCGCGGCCATGATGACACTCGACGGATAAGTGGCTCGCCCGCCTGGAGCGTAGATACCGACTCGCCGAAGGGGCCGGATCACCTCTCCCACGAACTCATCGTCGCCTCGTTCCGTCCAGCCATGGGGACTCTGCCTTACACACGTGGAGCGCAGACGATCGGCCATGACCTGCAACGCTTCGAGCAGTTCCGGGCGCACGAGATTGCGCGCCTTCAGGATGACGTTCGGTTCCACCCGCAGATCGTCTGGTGTGATCGTCACCCGGTCCCATTTCGCGGCGTACTCGACCAGGGCCGCGTCGCCGCGCAGCCTGACGTCGTCGACGACCTCGCGGGCGACTCGTTCGGCCTGCGCGACCGAACCGACCGCGCTCGGTCGCCTCACGTGTACGGGTGTGGCCTGGTCCCTGCCGTCGATCAACTCGAGCATGCAGTGAGACTAAATCGCGGGGTCGGCTCGGCGAGACCGCAGAACTAGGGCGGGGTCGGCTCGGCGAGACCGCAGAACTAGGGCGGGGTCGGCTCGGCGAGACCGCAGAACTAGGGCGGGGTCGGCTCGGCGAGACCGCAGAACTAGGGCGGGATCGGCTCGGCGAGACCGCAGACCAGGGCGACGAGCGCCACCCTCGTGCCTAGGTTGTCGTCCAATCGGCATTGCACGACCGGCACACCTTCGAGCCCATTACTACAGAGAGGCGTGTTCCTCCGCAATGGGGGCATGCGTCGAGCGATTTCGGCCACTCCGGGTCGCTCGACTGGCACTCCGGACAGATCAGGATCTGCTCGCTCCGAACCACCCCTCGAGCCCACGGCGGCTCGCCCTTGACCGGGTCTGTTTGGATCCGACCGCAGCGATAGCAGGGCATGGGCCCAGCATCGCGTACCGGCGGGGAGCGTGTCGGGCCCGACGGTTGCCCCGAACCGACTCGAACACGAACCAAGAACGGTCACACCCTCGGCTCAGTCCTCGTCCCCCCGAGGCATTATGAGCGCTCCGCGCGCGTCGAAAGACGAACCCGGCAACCACGCGACCTCGAAGCGGTTGCCCTCAGGATCGGCGAAGCAGCCGGTCCGACCTCCCCATTCGGCATCCGCGGCCGGCACGACTATCTCGGCCCCCGCTGCACGGGCTGCCTCTAGAGCGCGATCAACGAGTTCGCGCGACTCGACGTTCACAGCCAGGGTCACACCGGACCATTCGCCTTTGCTAGTCCTCCCCGCCCCACTCAGCTCGGCGAGGGGTTCCATCGGATAGAGCGCGAGCATCGCTCCGCTCGTCAGGTAGCCGGTGAAGCCGTCATCGGCCGTCGTCCATAGCGGCCAGCCCACACGTTCGAAGAACGCGCGCATGCGCCCAATGTCGCGCGTTCCGAGTGTGACGAGGCTCACCGCGCGGGGAGAGCGGGCGTGGGTGACTCTCGTCCTGAGTCTGTCGACAGTCGCCCGTACGTCACGGTGTCCCTCCGGCCTCGTCGCGTCATCAGGTAGGAGCGAAGCACTCCCTCTTCGACGAATCCAAGTCTCTGCGCGACACGGCGTGACGCGACGTTGTCGATGTCGGCGAGCAGGCCGATTCGACCTATGTCGAGTTCGGCGAAACCCCAATCCACAATGAGTGCCGTCGCGCGCGTCGCCACCCCCCTGCCCCGCTCCTCGGCCGCAACCCAGTAGCCGACCTCGGCGCTGGCGTTGAGGCTACTGATGTCCGACAGCCCGATCCCTCCGAGTAGGCGCCCGTCCGCGTGAGCGACGATCGCCCCAGCGACCATCCTCCCCGCCTCAGATTCCCTGTCGACGAGATCAAAGAACGCTTTGGCGTCTTCATGTCTGTAGGGGTAGGGAATGACAGGGATCCAGAGCGAGATCTCGGGATCGTCGAGCGCCGCGACCAGCTCATCGGCATCGTCTTTGCTCCACTGCCTCAGGGCCACGACTCCATCGTCGAGCGACGGAAAACGAAGTGGCGCCACGCCGGCTACAGGGAGATGAGCGCGTCGGCTCCGAGCAGCACCTTGAGCTCGGCCGCGAGGCCGTTGGAGGAGTCCACCCAGAATTCACTGCCGAGTCGCAGCACCGTCTTGCGCTGCCGGCTCGCGGCCAGCTCGAGGAACACCTGGGTGGACCCAGGATGCGAGCTCAGCACATCTTTCAGCTGACTCACCACCCCAGCCGTGCACGCTTCGGCCGTCAGGTTGATGACGAGTGGCCTGTCCTCGAGGTTGGGCTTGGTTATCTCCATCGCGATGAGCTTGACGGAGTCATCGCGCGCGTCGAAGTCAACTCGCCCGCGTATGAGCAGGGTCTCGTCGGGACCGATTAGAGATGCGAACTGCTCGGCTGCACGGGCGAAGACCACTACCTCGACAACCGCCCCCGATACGTCCTCGAAGTCCAGCAGGACCATTACCGATCCGTTCTTGGTCACGCGTTTCCTGATACCGGCAACGAGGCCACCCACGTTGACAATCTCGCCCGCCTTGCGCTCCGAGAGGGAGGTCAGCGAGCAGTCGGTCATACGACTCAGCAGGCCCTCGACTCCGAGCAAAGGATGATCGCTCACATAAAGCCCGAGTGCTTCTTTCTCCAGAGCAAGGAACGTGCGCTTGGGGAACTCCTCCATCGAGATCGAAGCGTCCTGAACCATGCCCTCGCCCATTTGAACCGCCCCGAACAAGGAATGCTGGCCCGCGTCCTCTTTTCTTCTCGTATCGATGATCTCGCCGAGGATCCCCTCGAAGCACTCGAGTAGCCCCTTGCGGGTGTGAGGGCGGGCGGTCGAGTGAAGTGACTCGAACGCCCCCGCTTTGATCAAGGACTCGATGGTCTTCTTGTTCAGACACGTGTAGTCGACCTTGCGACAGAAGTCGTGGAACGAGGTGAAGTCGCCCTTTGCTTTGCGCGCCTCGACGATCTTGGCCACGACAGCCTCTCCAACCCCGCGCACCGCCGAGAGCCCGAAGCGGATGGACTCTCCGACCGGAGTGAAGTCGATGTCCGACGAATTGACGTCCGGAATCAGCACGTCGATACCGCGTCTTGCGAGCCATGTAGAGATACTTGGGCTTGTCGTCCTTGCGGTCCTTGACCGAGGTCAGGAGCGCTGCCATGTACTCGACTGGGTAGTTTGCCTTGAGCCACGCGGTCTGGTACGCGACGTAGGCATAACAGGCGGAGTGCGCGCGGTTGAACGAGTAGTCGGCGAACGGCTGGATCAACGACCACAGGCTCTTGGCCTTGTCCTTTGTCAATCCCGACTTGACACAACCTTCGATAAAAACGGGTTGCTCGGCCGCCATCATCTCGCGGTTCTTCTTACCGATTGCTTTTCGAACGACGTCGGCTCGGCCGGCCGTGTAACCCGCGAGCTTCTGCAGCATCAGGACGATCTGCTCCTGGTACACGAGAATCCCGTAAGTCTCCTTGGTGATGTCCTCGAGGGCCGGATCGAGATAGCTGATCTTGTTGGGGTCGTTCTTGCGCTCGATGTACGCGGGAATCTGCTCCATGGGGCCTGGCCGGTACAGAGCGATCAGAGCCATGATCTGCTCGAAGCGGTCGGGCTTGAGCTGCAGGATCAACCGCCTCATGCCGTCGGATTCGAGTTGGAAGACGCCGTCGGAGTCCCCCAGTCTCAGCATCTCGTAGACCTTGGGGTCGGCGAGATCCAGCGAGTCGACGTCGATGTCGGTGCCCCGGTTTGCCTTGATGTAGTCCTTGGTGAGCTCGATGACCGTAAGGTTCCGCAGTCCCAGGAAGTCCATCTTGAGCAGGCCCAGCTCCTCGATGAGGCGCATGTCGTATTGGGTCACGACCTCACCGTGCTCGCCGCGTTTGAGTGGGATGTGCTCGATCAGCGGGTTCGCGGCCGATGACGACCCCTGCAGCATGGATTCCGGCAGAGCGCTTCAGGTTCTCGACCTTGAGCGCGGTATCGATGATCTCCTTGCTCGCCCCACCCATGTCGTAGAACGCCTTCAGCTCGGGAGTGGAGTCGAGCGCCTTGGTCAGCCCGGCGTCGCGCCCCATGATGAGCGGCGGGTACATCTTGCAGAGCTTGTCGCCCTCGGCGTAGGGGTGACCGAGGACTCGCGAAGCGTCTCGGATCGCCTGCTTCCCCTTGATGGTTCCGTAGGTCACGATCTGGGCGACGTGGTCGCTCCCGTACTTGTCCTGGACGTAACGAACGACGTCGCCGCGCCTCCGGTCGTCGAAGTCGATGTCGATGTCCGGCATTGCAATGCGCTCGGGGTTGAGGAAACGCTCGAACATCAAGTCGTAGCGAAGCGGGTCGAGCTCGGTGATGCCGATCGCGTAGCTGACGATGGAGCCCGCAGCGCTGCCTCGACCAGGGCCAACCCTGATGCCGCTGTCCTTGGCCCAGTTGACGAAATCCTGTACGACCAGGAAGTAGCCGGCGAAGCCCATCTTGCCGATGACGCTTGAGTTCGTATTCGGCGCGCTCGCGCGTCTCGGGACCTACTTCCCCGTACTTCCTGACGATGCCCTTGAAGGTGCGTTCCCGAAGGTACGAGTCTGAGCGTATGACCGGCGGGAACCTCGAAGTGCGGCAGGAGCAGATTGCCGAACTCGATGTCGACATTGCAGCGCTCGGCGACCTCGAGCGTCGTCTCGCATGCGCCGGGCCAGCGGGCGAAGCGCTGCGCCATCTCTTCGGGCGACTTCACGTAGAACTCGTCGGAGTCGAACTTGAAGCGATCCGGGTCGCTGAGGGTCGATCCGGTGTTGATGCACAAGAGTGCGTCGTGCCCGATCGAGTCCTCCTTATGGGTGTAGTGGCTATCGTTGGTGCACACCCAATCGAGGCCGAACTCCTTGGCAAGCCGGACGAGCTCATCGTTCAGCGGCGCCTGCTGGGGGATGCCCGTGATCCTGCAGCTCGATGTAGAAGCGGTCTCCGAAGAGCTCCTTGTACTGCCCGACGAAACGCTTGGCTTTGGCTCGCAGTCCCCCGCCACGATTGCCTTCGGGATCTGGGCGCTCAGGCACCCCGACAGGCATATAAGCCCCTCGGAGTAGATCGAGAGAATCTCCCAGTCCGAGCGTGGCCAGTAGTGGAAGCCTTCGAGCCACGCCCGTGACGAGATCTTCACGAGGTTGTGATAGCCGGTGTTGTCGGCCGCCAAGAGGGTGAGGTGATAGGTCGTTGGCCGAGTTCTCCCGTTGGCCGGGCTTCTCGCGCCGGTCGCCGCCGAAAAGGTAGCCCTCCATCCCGATGATGGGCTTGACGCCGGTCTTGATTCCCGTCTTGTAGAAATCGAGGGCCCCGTACATCACCCCGTGGTCGGTGATGGCGCAGGCGGGCATGTCGTAGTCGGCAACCGCCTCGAACATCTCGCCGATACGGCTTGCTCCATCGAGCATCGAGTACTCCGTATGAGCATGAAGATGAACGAAACTCACAGCTACAGCACCCTCGATTCGTGACTCGGACTCTCGTTTTGAGCTGTCTGACCCATGTTTTGTCGTACTTGTAGAGCCTCTTGGCCCCCCGTCGTCGCGCCGCCCCGCGAATTACAACGGTGTAAGAACACCGTATGACTCGCGCCTCGCCCGCGCAAGCTCATCCGGGACTTCCAGGCGCTTGTCTGAGGAGCTCGGCCATCTGGGCCCGGGCCCTCAGAGGGGAGTAGAAGACGGTGGCGGGGTGGCGCCCATCCAAGCCTGACGGCTGGGCCCTGGGCATATCAAGTCCTCGAAGCTGTGGATTGGTGGTGGATTTCCCGATTAAAGGACGTTCATTTGGATCCCGGAGGCGGCGAGGACCGCGGTGAGTTCGGCCGGCAGCTCGTCGTCGACCTCGACCCTGTGGCCGTCGGACGGGTGGGGCCACACCAGCCGGATGGCGTGCAGGAACGGGCGAGTGAGCCCCAGCTTCGAGGACAACTCCGAGCGGCCCCCGTAGGTGCCATCACCAAGCACCGGTCGCCCGAGGTGGCTCAGGTGCACGCGGATCTGATGGGTGCGTCCAGTCTCGAGCTTGACCTCGAGGAGGGTGACTTCTCCGGTGTCATCGAGCACCCGGTAGTGCGTAACCGCCGCCCGCCCGCTGGGGAGAACCGACATCGCCCACCGCTTGCGCGGATGCCGCCCGATGGGGGCGTCGATCGTCCCGCTGGGCGCGGGCATCGGGGACCTAACCAACGCCAGGTAGGTGCGCTCCACCTCGCGCCGCCTCAATGCATCGACTAGGAAATCGAGCGAGGAATCGTCTTTCGCGACGAGGAGCAGTCCCGAGGTGTCCTTGTCCAACCTGTGAACGATGCCCGGTCGGGTGGAGGTTGCGGCCGCCAGCGGCTCGCCGAGCGCCAGGAGCCCGTTCACGAGCGTGGAGCCCTTATGGCCATGAGCCGGATGAGTGACGAGTCCCGCCGGCTTACTCACAACCATCACCCGATCGTCCGAGTAGCGGACGTCGATCGGTATGTCCTCGGCCACCGGCAGGGCCACGATGGGATCGGGCACCTCCCCTTCGACGACCTCACCGGACTCGAGCCGGTGACTCGGGCGCACCTCGGCGCCCGCCACCAGGACGCCTCCCGAGCGAAGCGCCCGTTGAGCGAGGGTTCTGGTGACACCTGCCCTGCGTGCGAGGACGACGTCGACTCGCTCGCCAACCTCGTCTTCGTCTGGCGCGAACCGGATCACCGGTCCTGGACCCCGGGCTCAGCCGCGTCGGGCTGCGTCTCCGCCCGGAAACTCATGATGAGCAGTGCGATGACCCCGAGCGTGATCGCGGAGTCAGCCACGTTGAAGACCGGCCAGAAATGCAGGTCGACGAAGTCGACAACGCGCCCGTCGGTCTCGCGAAAGACGCGATCGAATAGATTTCCCAGCCCGCCGCCCAGCACCAGCCCCAGAGGAATCGCCCACGCCGCCGATCGAACCGTGCGCGCCCAGTAGAGGATGAAAATGACGATGACCGTGGTCGCGATCAGAAAGAAGTTGGGGACGCCCTGCAGGACTCCGAAGGCGCCGCCCGGGTTGTAGGTGAGACGCAACGTAAGGATCCCCTCGATCACATCGACGGGCCCGTCGGACAGATTTTCGAGCGCCAACGACTTGGTTACCTGGTCGACCACCACGATCACGGCTGCCGTGACCAGCAGTGCGACGTACAGGCTTAGCGGGCGCGCTCTTCGCGTCTCTTGCAATCCATGCACAGCAGGGCGTGCGGAAGAGCCTTGAGCCTCGCCGCCTCTATGGGGTTGCCGCATCGCTCGCAGGTTCCGTAGTTGCCGTCCTCGATGCGTTGGATGGCTCGGTTCATCTGGTCGATGAGGTCGCGAACGTTGTTCTGAATGGATAGGTCGCGTTCCCGCTCGAAGGTCGCAGAGCCGGCGTCCGCGAAGTCATCGTCGAGGCCGACCTCTCCGGTCATGTCCGACTGGGTCCCGTCAAACGAGTCGGCTGTCAGCTCTTCGAGCTGAGCCAGGAGGTTGCCTCGCTCACTCTCGAGCTGCCGGCGGATCTCGGCGAGTTGCTTCTTGTCGAACTTGACGGCCCTCGCTCGCTGCTTGGGCTTCGGCCCGGCGGAGCTCTGTCCTGTCCGCCCACGAGTGGCGGGGGCTCCAGCGGCGGTCTTTCTGGTGGGCTTCTTGGCAGTCTTTCTTGCTGCGGCCTTCTTGGGCGTCGCCTTCTTGATTGTCTTTTTCGGCGTCCGCTTGGCGGTCTTCTTGGGTGTCCTCTTGGCGGCTGTCTTCTTCGCCGTGGCCTTCTTCGCCGTCTTCTTTGCAGCCGTCTTCTTCGCCGTGGACTTCTTGGTGGACTTCCTCACCGCTGAGGTCTTCTTTTTCGCGCCCGTTCGCCGGCTTGTTTTGGTGCTCGAGGTCGAGCGGGCCGGCGTCTTCTTTCTGCCTGATGTCTTCTTTGCGGGCGCCATGGCCGCGGGACGATAACACAAGCACAATCGCACTAACACGCAGTCGGGGAACCCGTCGGATGGGGTTGTGTCCTACCCTTGGGCGATGCCGTCGTCCCCGCCCCCCAGGGGGTCAACCAGCGCCTACAGGCCCGCTCCATCGCAGGTCAGCTTCCCCGCCTTGGAGGAACGGATTCTGGAGACCTGGGAGCGAGACAAGATCTTCGAGCGCTCGCTGTCCGAGAGGGAGGGAATGCCCGAGTGGGTCTTCTACGAGGGGCCCCCGACAGCCAACGGAAGGCCCGCCCTCCACCACGTCATCGCCCGATCGATCAAGGACCTCTTCTGTCGCTACCAGGCGATGAGGGGTCACTACGTCCACCGCAAGGCGGGGTGGGACTGTCACGGCCTGCCTGTAGAGATCGCCGTCGAGAAAGAGCTCGGCGTTACGCAGAAAAGCGAGATCACTGAGCGGATCGGCATCGAGAGGTTCGTCGAACGCTGCAGGGAGTCGGTGGTGCGCCACGTTGACGAGTGGGGGCTGCTGACCGATCGGATCGCGTTCTGGCTCGATTTCGACGAGGCCTACTGGACGATGGACCCCGACTACATCGAGAGCGTCTGGTGGATCCTCAAGCAGCTGTGGGACAAGCACCTGCTCGAGGAGGACTTCAAGGTCGTCCCCTACTGTCCCCGCTGCGGGACATCTCTTTCGAGCCACGAGCAGCACTACGCGGGCAGCTACCAGACCGTCACTGACCCATCCGTCTTCGTGCGATTTCCGCTCGTCGACAGGCCCGATACAGCGTTGCTCGTTTGGACGACCACGCCCTGGACTCTGCTCGCGAACATGGCGGCGGCCGTCGGTGAGGACATCGAGTACGTGCGTGTCCCCGATCCGGCCGAAAGCGGCAAGCACCTCATCCTGGCGCGCGAGCGCGTCCAGCCGGTTCTCGGTGAGAACGTCGAGATCGTCGAGACACTCCGGGAGGCGATCTCATCGGACGCCGGTACACGCCCCCGTTCGACTTTGTGGAGAGTGGAGAGACAGGACACACGGTTCGCCCCGGAGACTTCGTGTCGACCGAGGAGGGCACCGGAATCGTTCACCTCGCTCCCTATGGCGAGGACGACATGATGGTCGCTCGCCGCGACGGGCTCCCGGTCGAGCAGATGATCGATGCCACCGGTCACGTCGTCGAGACCGCGGGCCATTTCGCTGAGATGTGGTTCAAGGATGCCGACGAGCACATCGTCGAGGACATGCAGCGCTCGCGGCGTCCTCTTCCGCAGCGAGCTCTACGAGCACTCATATCCGCACTGCTGGCGCTGCGGCACTCCACTCATGTACTACGCGTGCCGCGACTGGTACATCCGAACCTCGCAGCTGCCGCGAACAACTCTTTGCAAGCAACGAGGACGTCAACTGGCAGCCGCCCACCATCAAGTATGGGCGCTTCGGGAACTGGCTCGCCAACAACGTTGACTGGAGCCTGAGCCGCGATCGTTTTTGGGGCACGCCGCTTCCGATATGGCGTTGCGAGGACGGGCACGCCGTGTGCATCGGGTCGCGCGCCGAGTTGTCGGAACTGACCGGCGAGGACCAGTCGAAACTCGACCCTCACCGGCCGTTCGTGGATCGCATCTCCTTTGATTGCCCGGAGTGCGGCAAGACCGCGTCGCGTGTTCCCAGCGTCATCGACGTGTGGTTCGACTCCGGCTCCATGCCGTTCGCTCAGTGGCACTACCCGTTCGAGAATCAGGAGGTCTTCGAGCGTCGCTTTCCCGCCGACTTCATCAGCGAAGGCATCGATCAGACGCGCGGCTGGTTCTATTCCCTTCTCGCGATCGGGACGATGCTGAGGGGCCGAAGCTCTTTTGACAACGTCGTCTGCCTCGGCCTTTTAGTCGACACCGAGGGCCGAAAGATGTCGAAATCGCTCGGCAACGATGTCGATCCCTGGGCTCCGATAAACGAGTTCGGTGCGGACGCGACGCGCTGGCTACTTCTTACGGGAGGAAGTCCCTGGCAGGCTCGCCGAATAGGCGTTCAGATGATCCAGGAGTCTCTTCGCAAATACCTGATGACCTTGTGGAACACGTACTCCTTCTGGGTCACCTACGCGACTCTCGAGGAGTTCGACCCAACCGGTCTCGAGATCGACGTTAGCGATCGTTCCGAGATGGACAGATGGGTTCTGGCCGAGCTCGACGACACCGTGCGAACGGTTACCGATGCTCTCGAGGAGTTCGACCCAACCCGCTCGGGGCGGCGGATCGAGCGTTTCGTCGACGACCTGAGCAACTGGTACGTGCGCCGAAGCCGGCGGAGGTTTTGGAACACAAGTACAAGTACAGGTGATGACAGCCGCGACACGCAGGCCGCGTTTTTGACTCTCTGGGAATGCCTGACGACCGTCGCGCGCGTAACCGCTCCTTTCACGCCCTTCATAGCGGACGAGATGTACACGAACCTGACGTCACCGGACGACACGGCGCACGACTCGGTTCACCTCGCCGACTGGCCCGAGCCAAACGACGCGCGCGCCAACGACGAGCTCCGGGCGCGAATGGCTCTCGTTCGCAAGATCACGACCCTGGGGCGTTCCGCGCGCACCGACGCAAAGGTACGCGTGCGCCAGCCGCTGGCCCGGGCACTCGTGGTGCTCCCCTCGAGCGAGGTCGGCCACCTCGAGGACCTGCGGTCCCTTGTTGCCGAGGAGCTCAACGTCAAATCAGTCGAGGTGGCGAGCGGGCTCGAGGAGCTCGTCGACTACACCCTGAAGCCAAACTTCAAGACGCTCGGTCCTCGCTTTGGCAAACAGGTTGGTCAGATCGCCGGCGCTCTTGCGAAGGCGGATGCGCACGCTCTCGTCCGGACGATCGAGTCGGGTGGAACCGCCGTGCTGCCCGTCGGGGACACGAACGTCGAGCTCAGCGCGGACGATCTCGACATTCGCGTGGTCGGCCGGAAGGGCTTCGCGCTGGCCCAGGATGGACCCCACGGGGTGGCTCTCGACCTCGACCTCGACGACGCGTTAGTCGACGAGGGGGTCGCCCGAGACGTCGTTCGGGCGGTCCAGGATCTGAGGAAGTCGAGCGACCTCGAAGTCGAGGACCGCATCGAGTTGTGGCTCGATACCGAGCAGGCAGAGCTCGCACGAGCGCTTCGATCTCACGCCGAGTACATCGCTTCCGAGGTCCTCGCCTCAGCGCTTCATCTCGAACGGCCACCGGACGAGGCCAAGCTCGCTGTGGATTCCGTATCGGTCCCCCACGGCTCTCTCACCGCATTTCTTCGCAGCGTGGGTTCCTGACAGTGCGAGCTCGGAATCCTGGGCTCAGGGCTTGCAGATCCCACAGGCGTCGAAGTTGCGGCGCCGAGCCGTCGACTTAGCCATCCTCGTGGCACCCTTGACGCGCGCGTAGCGGCAATCCGGGCGATGGAACTTCCTGCGATCGGGAACCGCGACTACCTCTCCGTCGTTAGGTGACACGCGATCCCTGCTGCGCGTGTTGGGCCGGGCCATGGCCTGCGTCGCGAAACCGCCTGCTGCCACTCCCGCTCCCCGCGCCCTGGCGGCTCGCCGCGGGGTGCGTGCGCGCCGCGCGTTGTCCGCCATCTGCCTGCTCTTCGAATAGGCCACCGAAAGTGCGACAGCCGTGGCGGCACTACAGAGAATCGACAGCCACACGAGCCCGCTGTTCGCCCCGAGCCAACCAAAACCGAGCGCTATCGACGCGACCGTGATGAGAACGAGGGAAGCCGCGATGAGCCCGACCACGGACTACTCCTCGTCGCGCCCAAACAGCGACCGCAGGGTGCGCCGAGCGGCGTCCTCCTCTTCGTCACCGTCGTCGGGTGGTTCCGTCTCGTGGGGTGGTTCCGTCTCATCACGCGGCGCGCGTCTTGGCTCCCCGCCCGCACCACCCTGATGCAGCAGCGGCCCGGCCGCGTCCGCATCGGCAAGACGTTCGCGCGCGGCCGCACCGGTGCCTGTGTTGTTCGGCTGCTCCTGCGATTCCGGCCTGCTTTGTTGGGGCGCGGGCTGCTGCCACGGTGGTACGGATTCCTGCGTGGCCTGTCGCTGCTGAGTCCCCCGGTCCGCACCGGTTCGTTCCTGCGGTCCCGCCGAGCCGGCCCGCCCTTCTTGCGGTCCCGCCGAGCCAGCCCGCCCTTCTTGCGGTCCCGCCGAGCCAGCCCCGCGCTGTTCCTTCGGTCGTGTCGACGCGGCGCGCGGCTCCGGCTGTCCCGCTGCAGCACCTGCGGATCTCGTCGTCGTCGCTCCCTGAACCGTTCGCCGTTCACTCAACGAAGCGAGGGCGCGCTGCTGGGCGTCGAGGAAGGCCTTGAGCTTCTGCTTCGTGTCGGCTTCTAGCGCGCGCAGCTTCTCCACGGAGGAATCGAGCTGGCGCTGGCGTTGTTCGCTCGCCCGCTCGGACTCCTGGGATCTCCTGCGGGCCTCCGACTCGGCCGAAGCAGCCTTGGAGCGTGCTTCGTCCAGCAGCGAGCGTGCGCGTTCGCCGGCCTCCGCGACCATCTTCTCCGCCCTCGCGCGGGCCGTGGCCACTGCCTCCTCTGCGTGTTGCTGCGCGGTGACGAGGGTTTTCTTGAGCATTTGTTCACCCTCGCGCGCCTGGCCCAACTGGCCCTCGAGCTCGCGCACGCGCTCGGTCAGTGACTGGACCGAGCGCTGGGCCTGGTCGAGTGCATCGGCCGCCCGGTCGAGAAAGTCGTCGACCTCCTCGCGGTTGTAGCCGCGCCACTCGTCGTGGAACTGCTTGTCGTGGATCTCCCGTGGGCCAAGTTCCATTTCAGTCTCCCTCCATGGAGGCAGTATCGCAGAAGCGTGCGGCCCAACGCCTATGCAACCTCAACGACAAAGAAAGCTTGAAAGAATCCTGATGGCTATGAAGACCACGAGCGGGCTCAGGTCGAGCATGCCAAACGGCGGGATGTAGCGCCGCACGAACCCGAGTACCGGCTCGGTGATGTCGTAGAGAACCTTCAGGACAGGTCCAAGTCCGGCCGGGGGGGCGCGGAATTGGGTGATGAAGCTGACGATGATCCTCACGAGGAGGATCAGCGTGTAGAAGTAGAGAACCTGGGCGATCAGGCAACCGATGTCCACGCGTCTCCGAAAGGCTAGAGCTGGTTGAAGAAGCCGCGCTCTTCAACGAGCCGCCTGCGTTCTTCTGCCGACACCTCGACGCCCTGAGGTGATATCAGAAAGACCTTGTCTGCCACCGGTTGCATCGAACCGGAGAGGCCGTAAGCGAGACCGCTGGCGAAGTCGACCAGCCGGCGCGGACAGCTCCGGATTGGCGGCCTGGAGGTTCATCAGCACCGAGAACCCGTCCCGGAACTTGTCCCCCACCTCCTGGGCATCGTTGAAGGCAGTAGGAGTGACCAGGTGCACCCGCGGTGTGCCGGTGCTCGTGGACGGCATCGCCCGGACAACCGCATCCTTGCCGCGTCCGAACTCGTCTTCCTGGTCGCGCTTCTCCCTTTCGGGAAGCCTGCGCACGGGCGCGCCGTCCCTGTCACGCCCGTCATCGGGGGCGAATTCGTCGTATCCGTACTCGTCGTACTCGTCGTCCTCGGCAAGCCCGAGGTAGACGAGGGTCTTCTTCCATACGCCTGGCATGGTCACAAGGATATCCATGACCGGGGCATCGAAGCGTCTATGACGGGAAGTTGGGTCTCTTTCGGGCGATCGTGGGGGCCAGCGCCACTCCGATGACGACTCAGGCGGTGCTTCTGGACCCGAAAATTGCCGTGCCCACCCTGACGATAGTGGCACCCTCTTCGATCGCGACCTCGAAGTCACCCGACATACCCATCGACAGCACTCCAGCGCCCGGCAATTCCGCGACGAGCTGCGCCGACAGCGCCGCGAGATCTTTGTAGTGCGGTCTGGACAGCTCGGGGTCCTCGGCATAGGGCGCCATCGTCATCAGCCCGCGCACGCACACCCCCTTCAACTGCTGAACCTCGAGCGCGAGGGCAACGGCCCGTTGCGGTTCGATACCGTGTTTCTTCGGATCTCCGGCCACGTTCACTTCGATCAAGACGTCCTGCTCCGCGCCCACGGCCGTCGCGCGCCGTGCGATCGTCTCCGCGAGGCCCAGCCGGTCGATTGAATGAATCAGGTCGCACGAGCCGACCACATGACGCACTTTGTTCGTCTGCAGGTGCCCGACGAAGTGCCAACGCGCCTTGGCTCCGAGAAGCGTCACCTTTTCTTTGAACTCCTGCGCGCGGTTCTCTCCGAGGTCGGTTGCGCCCGCGGCGATCGCTTCGAGCACGACGTCCACGGGCCAGGTCTTGGTAACCGCGACAAGAGTCACGTCGTCTGACTCGCGCCCGGCTCGACGCGCTGCCGCCGCGATCGCCCGGTGCACTTGCGCGAGGTTCTCGGACACGGTCATGTTGCAGATTCCAGTAGCGCTATGAAGTTGCCCTGACGGCCTGTTTCGCCATCGCGCCTGTAGGAGAAGTAGTTCTGATTGCAAGACGTGCACTCGCCGGAACGGGCAATGTTCTCGACTCCCGCACGTTCGAGCGCGACGCGCGCGGCGTCCGACGGATCCACCCGGCGTGGCCCGGAAACAGGAAGGCCCGCTCGCTCGAACGCACTTGTGACGTCTTCGCCCACCTCGTAGCAGCACGCGTGGATGCTCGGCCCGATCCAGGCGGCTGTCACGGGTCCCACCGCCTCGACTCCGCGCTCGAAGGACGCCGGCGACCAGGCCGCGCCATCCCGCGTGCAGTCCGGCAACTCCAGAGCGACCCTCGAGCAGCACGGGAACACAGTCGGCGCTCAGGACACCGCACACCACACCGGAGCCGCGCGCGACCAGGCCGTCACCCTCGCCCTGGACGCCAGAGCACCCCGGCGGGGCCTCGAGGACGTCAGCCCCGTGCACCTGTTTGACGAATGCGAGTGATTCGACGTCGCAACCCAGGGAGGCCGCGACGCGCTTCCGATTCGTTGCCGCTTGGTCGGCATCGCCCACGCTCCTCGAGACGTTGAGAGTGTCGAACGGCGGATCGCTGACCCCCCCGTTGCGGTCGCCGAACGCGACCAGCACGCCACGGGCGCGGGCCTCGGGGTCGGATAGCCACCGAAGTCCGCCAGCGTGGACCTCGCTCAGCACCGCCTGGGTGGATGTCATCTCTGCAGTCTCTCCCAGCGTCACCCCCAACGAAGACGAGCGGGGCCCGGAGGCCCCGCTCGTGTGGGGAAGTGCTTCTAGTCGTCTACTCGTTACGCAGGAACGAGGGGATGTCGAGGTCGTCCTCGGCATCGAACACGATGCGTTCCGACTCCTCGTCGCCCCCGAGCGAAATAGCCGCTTCCTGCTGCTTATCCAGCGACCTCGTGAAGATGTCCTCGTCGGGCCGAACGATCGCCTCGTCCTCTCTGGTCCCCCAGCGATCGAAGCCTGCGGCTATCACGGTGACCCGAACCTCGTCTCCGAGGGTGTCGTCTACGACTGCACCGAAGATGATGTTCGCGTCCTGATGCGCCGCCTGGCTGATGATCCCGGCTGCTTCGTTGACCTCGAAGAGACCGAGGTCCGATCCGCCGGCGATGTTGAGCAGAACGCCGCGCGCTCCCTCGATCGATGCCTCGAGCAACGGTGACGAGATCGCCGCCTTCGCAGCTTCCGAAGCACGGTCTTCGCCGCGCGCCTGGCCTATGCCCATCAACGACGAGCCCGCGTCGGTCATGACCGCTTTGACGTCCGCGAAGTCGAGGTTGATGAGCCCGGGGGTCGTGATGAGATCGGTGATTCCCTGGACACCCTGGAGGAGAACCTCGTCCGCCATCCGGAAGGCCTCGAGGACAGAGGTGGTCGCGTCACCAACGTCGAGCAACCTGTCGTTGGGAATGACGATCAGCGTGTCGACCTTCTCCTTCAAGGACGCGATTCCCTGCTCGGCCTTGATGGCGCGCTGACGCCCTTCGAACGTGAATGGCCGGGTGACCACACCGATGGTGAGTGCACCGACCGACTTGGCGATCTCGGCCACCACCGGAGCGCCTCCGGTACCGGTGCCACCGCCTTTGCCTGCAGTGATGAACACCATGTCCGAGCCCTTGAGGACTTCCTCGATCTCCTCGCGATGTTCCTCGGCCGCCTGACGACCGATCTCGGGATCGGCACCCGCTCCAAGACCGCGTGTGAGCTCGCGTCCGATATCGAGTTTCACGTCCGCGTCGGACATGAGCAGAGCCTGTGCATCCGTGTTCACCGCGATGAACTCGACGCCTTTCAGACCGACCTCGATCATGCGGTTCACGGCGTTCACACCACCACCGCCGATGCCGACGACCTTGATGACTGCGAGGTAGTTCTGTGGGCCCGTGGCCATTACGACCTCCTCTCCCACCCTCGATTCCGAATTGAGCCTGGAGACCGTGACGCATCCCATTGCTAATGCCCAGGTCAGAGGGGGTGGATAAACGCTTCACTCTCAACTTCAGGGTTACAGTTATGTCAACCTACACATTGGGTTGAGGAATATAACATTCAGGTGCCCCGCGTCAACCTCTACACAGAAGGCGCGCGTGACAGCAAATGTGCAGGCAAGCCGAAGGGCAGCAATCTCCCGAGCAAGGGAAATCTGCCTCAGCAGACACAGAAATCTGAGCGACGATCAGCGCGGCATCATCCTGGGTTGGAAGCGGCAGGGGCGAAACCGCGGGTGCCTCGGGGACGCGCACGTCGACGTAGAGGGCGCCGCGTCCCTCGCGTCTCAAGCGCGCCAACAGCACCTCGAGCACTTCGATCTTTGAGCGCATGTTCTCGGCCGCACCGAAGCGCACCTGGATACCGTCGGACAATTGAAAGGTGATGCGCTCGACGGTCGGCGCAAAAACCGCCTCGACGTCACGCCGCAACCTACGCGGGAACGCAGCGAAGGCGTCGAGTGCCCCGGTTAGTTGCGCGGACGCTAGCCGCTCCCCCGGGTCGGGCAGGCCCTCCTGAAGCCCGGCAAGCACGGGCAGCCCCTCGGCGGATTTAGTCGGGCTTAGGACGCGGCCGCGCCGGTCGATCAAGTACTGCTGTTCACCCAACGCGACCGCCATGGCTGGCGACCGCTCGGTGACCGTCAATTTCACAGTGCCGGGCAGTTTCCGGTTCACCGACACCGACTTGACCCACGGCAGCTCCTTCACTGCGGCCGCGACCTCATCGGTCTTCAGGAGTAGCAGGTTGTCGGAAGAATCGAGATCCACGACGCGGGCTACATCATCCGCGGTGGTGCGTTTGGCCCCCGACAAGGTGATCTCCTTTATCGCCAACAATGGCGAGAAGAAGGCCACCCAGACCGCCAGGGCAACGCCCGCGGCGACAAGCGCGCGCATGGCGGCGCGACGCTTCTTGGTGCGCGCCACCGCCCTGCGCCTTCTGCTTATTCGAGGGTCCGTCCCGGTCCGTATGGCAGAGTCACTCATGTCGGCTTGCCTCGGCTGCCCGCTCGGCGAACGGCCCCGCGAACCTGACCTCTGGAGTTAGTTCCACTCCGAAAGCATCGTTTACCTTTCGCCGCACATCGTGGATTAGATCGAATACGTCCTGGGCGGTCGCAGTGTCGCCGGCCATGAAGAAATTGGCGTGGATCTTCGACACCGACGCGCCTCCGACACGCCACCCCTTCAGCCCAGCGGCCTCTACCAGCCTGCCCGCCGAATCACCCTGCGGGTTCTTGAATGTGCTCCCCGCGTTCTGAAGGACTCCTGGTTGCGTGGCCGCGCGATGCTTCCGGAAGGACTCCATTCTGGCGCGGATAGCCTCTCGAGGCTCGGGGGTCAGCTTCAGCCTCGCCGAGACGACAATCTCTCGGTCCGTGAGGTTGGAATGCCTGTAGCTCAGGTCCAATTGCTCGCGGGTCCGCGCGGCGAGCTCGCCGCTCTCCAGGCTGAGGACAGTTGCCTGCACGAGAGTCGCGGCCAGATCGGTGCCGTGGGCTCCCGCGTTCATGCGGACGGCCCCCCCGATCGAGCCGGGCACTCCGACGCCCCATTCCATTCCCGACAGCTCTCGTCGGGCCGACCAGTTGGCGACTAGTGGAAGCGGCTTCCCGGCACCGACGTCGAAGCTGGCCGGATCATCGTCGCGTGGATCCAGGCCCGCGAACGGCTGGCCCAGTCGCATTGCTATGCCGGGCCACCCCACATCCGAGATGACCAGATTGGATCCACGTCCGAGGACGAGAAGGGGTATGGCGCCGGTGGGGTCGAGCTCGCGCAGCTTTGTGGACAACGCGATGAGATCGTCGAGGCCCGCCGGCTCGACATATATCTCGGCAGGGCCGCCAAGACGATAGGTCGTGAACCGAGCAAGAGGATAGGAGCGCTCGACGGTGCCGCGCGCAGCCGCAGACAGGGCGTCGTATAGCCCGCCGAAGTCGGTGCTCATGACGAGCCTTCAACAGTCTGTAGCAACTCTTCCCCTAGAGCGCTTATGTCTCCGGCCCCCAGTGTTAGCAATGCGTCTCCGGGCCGCGACGACGCTCGAAGGTACGCGACGAGCTCACGGTGATGCGGAAGGTAGGCGACTGCTCTGCCGGGCAAGTGGGCACAGACCGCGTCGGAGATGAGCTTCCCCGTCACCCCCGGAACGGGTCGCTCTCCCGCCCCGTACACGTCGGTTATCACTACCCGATCTGCATCCCCGAATGAGGCACCGAAATCCTCGTGCAGGGCCTGGGTTCTCGAGTAGCGGTGCGGCTGGAACACGGCGATCACGCGCTTGTAGGGCCCGCCGCGTGCGGCCTCGAGCGTAGCTTGCACCTCCGTCGGATGGTGTGCGTAGTCGTCGATGATCGTGACCCCGCCCACTTCACCGCGAATCTGGAACCGGCGTTCGACGCCTCTGTACTCGCCCAAACCACGTGCAATGGATTCAATCGAAAGACCGACCTGAAAACAGGCGGCCGCGGCCCCGAGCGCATTCGCCACGTTGTGGCGACCCGGCACGCGCAAGGCAACCGGTGCCACAGAGTCACCGTGCACCAAGGTGAACGACATCCCCGTAGCGTCCGGTTTGACGTCGCGTGCCTCGACATCACCTCCCGGCCCGAAGGTCATGATGGAGACGCCGGGTGGAGGCGCGTAGCCACGCAGGACCTCGTCATCTTGGGGGACGACTATTGCGCCGCCCTCGTCCACCGCGCTCAGCCACGACAGGAACCCGTCCACGATCGCGCTGAAGGATCCCCAATGGTCGAGATGGTCCGCCTCGATGTTGGTGACAACCGCAACATATGGAGCGAGAAGGAGAAAAGACCCATCGCTCTCGTCCGCCTCGGCCACGGCGAGCTCGTCACGTCCGTGCCGGGCGTTGGTCCCGACATCGTTCAATCCCCCACCCACCAGATAGGTCGGATCACGGCCCTCGGAGTGCAGTACGGACACGATCATGGAGGTCGTGGTGGTCTTTCCGTGAGTGCCTGCAACCACTATGGATCTCAAATCGTTTAGAAGGGACGCCAACGCCGCACCGCGCGTCATGACTTCTATTCCGGTCTCGCGCGCTCGCACGAGCTCAGGATTGCGTGATGGGATGGCCGTCGAGATTACGACGACGTTCGCGCCATCCACCAGCGACGCCTCATGACCGATGTGGACGGCCACACCCATGGCCTCGAGCATCGTTGCAGCCCTCGACCTCTTGAGGTCAGAACCCGACACCTCGAAGCCGCGTTCAAGCAGCACCTTGGCAATGGCCGACATCCCGGCCCCGCCGATGCCGACGAAGTGGACCCTGTGCGCGTCCGCGATCATTCGGCGACTTCCTTGACGAGCCTGGCCAGGGCCGCGGCCGCCTCCGGACGACCGACGCTGAGAGCCTTTTCTCGCATGTCCTTCAGACGCCCGTCATCCTCGAGCAGTTCGCCGGCGACCTCGGCGACCCGCGGAGCCGTCGCGTCCTGGTCCGGCACGACGACCGCGGCTCCCGCGTGCTCCAGCACGCGACCGTGGCGCTCCTGCTGGCGGTCGCGATGGTAGGGATAGGGCACGACGATGGACGCCAGTCCGACGACCCCAAGCTCGGCCACGGTTGTCGCTCCGCCCCGGCACAGGCCCAGGTCGGCGACCGCGTAGGCGAGCACCATTGCGTCTACATATCCCTCGACGCGATAGATGAGCTTGCCCGAACCAAGTCTCTGACGCGCCTGTTCGACGAATGTCCCGGCCTGCACCCGCCCCGCGATGTGGAGAATCTGAACATCACTGCGCTCCGCCCATTCAGATGTCAGTCCCAGCGCCGCATCGTTGATCCGTTGAGCGCCTTGGCTCCCGCCGAAGACGAGCAGGGTCTTTCTCTCTGGGTCGAGATCGAAACGCTCGTATCCGCGCTTTCGGTCGTTGTCGTGATCGATGTTGACGATGTTCGGAGCAACTGGGTTTCCGACGAGAACGCCCTTGCGTCCCGCGCTCCGGAGTGTCTCTTCGAACGAAACTCCGATGGCGTGCGCAAACGGACGACAGAGACGGTTCGCCAATCCGAACACGATGTTCTGCTCGTGGAGAACGACGGGAAGCCGGAGTCTGCGTGCTGCGAGGCAAGCGGGCAAGCTCACATATCCCCCCATGCCAACTACCACGTCGGCGTCGGTTCGTCGCAGGAGCGCAATGGCCTGCTTCGTCGCGCGCAAAGCCTGAACACCCGTGGACACAATGCTCGTCGGTTTCGAACGGTCGAAGCCTCGTACCTCGATGATCTCGAGCTCATACCCAGCCTGCGGAACAAGAGTTGCCTCGGCACCACGCGCCGTTCCCGCAAAGATGACCTCGTCGGAGGACAGCGCGCGCGCCAGAGCGAGCGCGGGGTTCACGTGCCCGGCGGTGCCGCCTCCTGCGATGACTACCTTCATCGCGCGGCGGCTGGCCTACCGCTGTTCCTGCGCCGACTCCTTCGCTTGGGTCTCGGGGTCGGACCGTCCTCTCCCTGCTTCGCGATGTTGAGAAGGACCCCCATCGCTGCAAGCGAGACCACGAGCGACGTCCCGCCGAAGGAGACGAGAGGCAGAGGTATGCCCGTGATGGGAAGCGATGAGGTAACCGCACCCATGTTGACGAGCGCCTGCAGAGAGATCCAGATCGTTATGCCCGACGCGATGAGCATGCCGAAGCGGTCGGGGGCCCTGACCGCGGTCCTGATACCCATGAAGGCGAGGAAAAGGAACAGGCCGAGCACGCCGACCGTGCCCACAAGGCCAAGCTCCTCGCCGATGATTGCGTAGATGAAGTCGGTGTGCGCGTTGGGTATGTAGGACCACTTCTGCCGGCTCGCTCCGAGCCCGACTCCGAAGAGCCCGCCGGAGCCGAGTGCGATCATCGACTGAATCGCGTGGTACCCGCTTTCGAGGGGGTCCTTCCACGGGTCCATGAATGCCAGGATGCGATCGCGCCTGTATGGAGCGGCGAGACCCGCCCCGATTGCAAGGCCTGCCCCCAAGAAGCCGATGGGGATGATGTGTCGGAGTGGCGCGCCCGCGACGAACAGCATCCCGATGGCGATGAACGCCAGCAGCATCGTGGTTCCGAGGTCGGGCTGCATCATGATCAGTCCCGCCAGGATGCCGATTGCCGGAAGCATAGGCAGGGCGGTGTGCGAGAACTGGAGGAAGGTCGATTCCTCTTTGCGTGCGAAGACGTCGGCTGCGAACAAGATAAGTGCGAACTTGGCGAGCTCCGATGGCTGAAAGTCTGTGAATCCCAGCGGGATCCATCGCTGGCTTCCCCCCACTGTGTCGCCCACCCCGGGAAGGAGCACGAGGAACAACAGCAGGGCGACGGCGGGAAGCAGGAGGTAGCCAAACCCCTTGAGGCGCCGATAGTCGATCCGGTAGGCCAAGAAGAACGCAGCCAGTCCCAGGGCCACCGAGACAAGCTGCTTCTTGAAGAAGACGAAAGATGATCCGTAATTCGCGAATGACTGCACGGAGCTTGCCGACAGGATCATGATGATCCCAACGACGAGCAACGCGATGATCGTGGTGGTGAGAAGCACCACGGGATGGCCGAAGCTTGCGGTCGGTGAAGAGGAGTCGGTCTTGGATCGGCCACGACGAAGGGCGAAAGAACTGCTATTCGTCGCCACGACTCTCACTCCTCTCAGGCACGCTCTTGGTTCCCCGCTGGCTCGGTCAAGATCTCTTTGACGGCGCGACAGAATGCCTCGCCTCGCTGGACGTAGTTCTCGTACATGTCTAGCGAAGCACAGGCGGGGGAGAGCAAGACGGATCCTCCAGGAATTGCCTTGGCTCGTGCGGCTCTGACGGCGTCCTCCATCGAGGTGACCTCGGTGACATCAACCAGGCCATCGAAAGCGCTCCCGACCTCCGCCGCGGCCTCTCCGAGCGCGATGACCTCGACCACAGGCGGCACGGTGCCCCGAAGAACTGAGAGATCTATGCCTTTCGCCCGGCCCCCGGCGATGAGAACGACATCGCGAAGTCCCTTCGTCGCGGCTAGCGTCGCATGGGGGTTGGTCGCCTTCGAGTCATTGATGTAGGTCACTCCCTCGATCTCCGCGACGACCTCGATACGGTGGGCCAGGGGTTGAAACGACTCGACCGCGCGGCGCACCGCGTCCACATCGACTCCGTACTCGAGCGCTGCTCCTGCGGCGGCTGCGACATCCTCGCGCCCGGCGGCGCCCGGCAGGGGCACGGCGTTCGCATTCAGGACCTCGCGGTAACGCCACAGAAGTCGCTCGCCGTCCCACCCGATGCCGTTCTCGGGCACCGACGTTCGGGAGAATGGAACGACGCGCGCGCTTACACCCTCGGCTATCGACATCGCCGCCGCGTCGTCTCGGTTGGTTACGAAGACATCCTCGGCGGTCTGATTCAGCGCGATCCGTGCTTTCGAAGCGACGTAGTTCTCGAAGCTGCCGTGCCAGTCTGTGTGATCCTCGGCGACGTTGAGGAGCACCGCAACGTGGGGGTGAAAATCCCTGATTCCGGTGAGTTGAAAGCTGGAGACTTCGACTGCGATTGCACCGTCGTCTCCGACCTCCGAGATCGCGTCGATGAGGGGCAACCCGATGTTGCCGGCCGCAACAGCTCGCAACCCCGATTCCGACAGCATGGCTGCCAGCAGGCTCGTCGTGGTGGTCTTGCCGTTAGTGCCCGTTACCGCGAGGAAGTCACAGCGCGCGAGCCTGAAAGCGAGCTCGACCTCGCTGATGACGTCGATGCCGGCCGATGCCAGTCGCGTCATCACTGGTGCGTGAGGAGGAATCCCGGGGCTCACAACCGCGACCTCGGCTTCGAGATCCTCGTCGTGTCCGGCCGTGGACACCTCGACTCCCTCGAGCAGGAGCTCTCGAGCGCGTTCCTCGATCATGTCGGACGTCGAGTCCTCTGTCACCTTCACCTTTGCATCCAGTCTCGCTAGGGCGCGGGCCGCGGCGAAGCCGCTCGCCCCCAAGCCGACGACGAGCACCCGTTTTCCGGACCACTCTCCGGCCCCCGCCATTCGTTCCCGCCCGTTCACACGAGGCCTCCCTTGGACAGGAAGTCGGCGTAGAAGAGACCGATGCCGAAAGCGACCGACATCCCCGACAGGATCCAGAAACGGACGATCACCGAGTACTCGGGCCACCCGTGGAGCTCGAAGTGATGGTGTATCGGCGCCATCAGGAACAGCCGTCGCCCGCTCTTCTTGAATATTGCGACCTGCAGAATGACCGAGAGGGTCTCGACAACGTACAGGCCTCCAAGCAGAATCAGCAGGAGGGCCGTGTTGAGTAGAAGGGCGAACACCGCCATCGCACCCCCAAGCATGAGGGAACCCGTGTCACCCATGAAGATCTTTGCGGGAGCGGTGTTCCACCACAGGAATCCCGCACATGCTCCGAACAGTGCCGAGGCGACAAGCCCCAGGTCGAACGGATCCGAACCGGTTTCGGCGATGTCGTAGAAGGCCGCATGCCGAAACTGCCAAAACGCGATCACGACGAATGAAGCCAGGACCGGCACCGCCGAGCCGACCGCCAAACCATCCATGCCGTCGGTCAAGTTCACACCGTTCGACGTCGCGGCGATGATCACGAAAGCCCACACGTAGAAAAAGATCCCGAGGTTGACGGCAGTCGATCGGAAGAACGAGACGTCGTCGCCAATCCCGACGAACTCCAGCGCGAAGTATGCAAAGACAACCGCGATAACGAGCTGGCCGACGAACTTTGCGCTGCTGCTCAGTCCGAGAGAACGTGACTTTCGGATCTTGATGAAGTCGTCGGCAAACCCGAGAAGCGCGAACGCGCTGATCGAAAACACCGCTAGCAGTCCCGAGTCCCTGAAGGGGTTGAACCCTTCACTGCCGACGTGTCCCGCGAGATAGCCGAGGATGCAACCCGCGAGGATCACGAGTCCGCCCATGGTGGGGGTCCCGCGCTTCTCGTAGTGCGCCTTTGGACCCTCCTCGCGGATGAGCTGGCCCCAGCCCTGTCGGCGGAATCGCTTCACGGCCACCGGTGTCCCCAGAAGCGTGACGAGCATGCCGACGATGGCAGCTATGCCGAGGCTCAGCATCAGGCGCTCCAGCCCTCTGCGGCGAGGGCTGCGCGAGCCACGATTCGGTCGTCGAAGGGCTCGGTGTGATCGGCGAACGCCTGATCGGACTCGTGACCCCTCCCGGCGATCACGACTACATCACCGTCGCGAGCCTCGTGGATGGCGAGATCTATGGCGGCTCGACGATCGACGATGGACCTCTCGGGTCCCTCGGGGCGCTCTGCCGTGATGCCCTGGACTATCTCGGCCATGATCGCTTCGGGATCCTCGCTGCGCGGGTTGTCCGAGGTGACGATCACGACGTCGGCGCCTCTTGCAGCGACCTGCCCCATGAGCGGGCGTTTGGCGCGATCACGATCGCCGCCGCAACCGAAGACGCAGAACACGCGCCCGGTGCCGCTATTGTTCTGCGGTCCGCCCAAGCGCACCCGGCGCTGTGCCCCGCCGCCGCCGGCGATCCGGCGTGCTTCTCGCAGCACATTGTCCAGCGCGTCCGGCTTGTGCGAGTAGTCGACAACCACCGAAAACGGCTGTCCCGCGTCGATGCCCTCGAATCGCCCAGGAACGGATTTGACCGCTTGCAATCCCGCTTCGATGGCCGAGGGGCTGATGCCGCCTTGAAGCGCGACCGATATCGCGGCGAGGCAGTTCGAGAGGTTGAACTCGCCGATTAGTGCCGTCTTGACCTTCATCTCCCCCAAGGGGCTCAGGGCCACGAATTCCATGCCCCAAGGTCCTGTCCTGACCGACTCGGCTCGAACGTCCGCGTCGGGAGCAATCCCGAAGCCGATCATCTCGACGGTGGCCGATTCCTTGATGATTCGGCCGTAGGCATCGTCTACGTTGATAGCCCCGCGCTCGATGCGCTCGGGCACGAACAGCGAGCGCTTCGCAGCGAAGTAGTCCTCCATTCCCGCGTGGAAATCCAGGTGATCCTGGCTGAGGTTCGTGAAGCGCCGCCGCTTCGAAGTGCAGCGTTTCAACGCGATGGAGGGCGAGCGCGTGCGAGGTGACCTCGAGCGCGACCGCGGTGACCCCGGCAGATCGCATCTCCGCCAGCGTTCTTTGCAGATCCAGCGAGTCCGGCGTGGTCCTGACCCCAGGACTAGAGACACCGGCGATGCGTGTCTCGATGGTGCCGATCAGCCCAGCGACATGCCCCGCTGCCGCGAGGATCGGCTCGAGAAGCCAGGTCGTGGTGGTCTTGCCGCTCGTGCCGGTAACTCCCAGCAACATGAGGTCGTCGCCGGGCCGCCCGTAGAACTCGGCCCCCATTCGCGCCATGGCAACACGTGCATCCCTAACCTGCACCTCGGGGACTCCGAGATCGAGTGGACGTTCGACGACCAGGGCCGCCGCGCCGGCTTCGACTGCGGCCGCGGCGTACTCGTGGCCGTCGTGCAGAAGTCCCGGCACGCAGAAGAAGAGGTCACCTTTGGACACCCGGCGAGAGTCGAGCGTGACGCCGCCCACGGGGATGGCCCCATCGCCTGTAACCGAGACCAGAACATCGCCCGCAGCACGCGCCAAAGAGCCTAGTCTCTGGGTGGTTGGGGGCTCAGGGCTCATGGGCTACCGAGCCTAGTCCTGAGCCGGCAGCGAGCTGTCCTCATCCGCTTCAATCGCCCTCGCAGCCCTCTCTGCGTTGTTGGAAGGCGGGACGGCGAGCTCCCTCAACGCACGCTGCACGATGATCTTGAACGTCGGAGCCGCGGTCAGTCCGCCGTAGATGGGCGACGGCGAATCGAGGATCACGATCGCCGCGACCTCGGGTCTCTTCGCCGGGGCGTATCCGGCGAAGCTGGCGAAATAGTCGTCACCGTAGCCGCCCTCCTCGAGGACCTTCTGGGCCGTCCCGGTCTTGCCCGCGACTTCGTAGCCGGGGATCTGGGCATGGAGGCCCGTGCCGTCGCTGACAACGTCCGAGAGGATGTCGGTCACAGTTCGAGCAACTCCCGCCTTCACAACTCTTCTCTTGGACGAGGCGGTGGCGGGAGTGAGCTTCGTGTCGTCGCCGATGATGCCGGTTAGCAGCCGGGGTTCGACCCAAACTCCGTCGTTTGCGATCGTGGCGAACGCGGAGACCATTTGCAGCGGCGTGACCGCGACACCCTGGCCGATCGGGATGTTTCCGATGCTCGACCCCGACCAGTCCTCGAGCGGGCGGACGATCCCCGGTGACTCACCTGGAAAGTCGAGTCCCGTCTTTTTCCCGAACCCGAAACGGTGAACGTACTCGTCGAGACCCTCTCCCCCGAGCTTCTGCCCGATCTTCACGGTCCCAACGTTCGAGGACTGCGTGATGATCTCTCTCACGTTCATCCTCTGCGCCGCGTGCGGGGACGAGTCGTGAATGACCCGGTCCGCGACTTGAAGTTGATCCGGAACCTCGAATTTTGTCTTCGGTGTAACTGTGCGCTCGTTGAGGGCGCCCGCAAGGGTTATCGCCTTGAAGATCGACCCGGGCTCGTACACATCAGCAAGGGCCCTGTTCCGCCTCTCTTCATCCGAGAACTTGTTGTACGAGTTGGGGTCATAGTCGGGGAGGTTCGCAAGACGCGAGGATCTCGCCCGTCTTTGGCCGCATAACAATTGCCGTGCCAGAAGCGGCATTGAATTGGGTAACCGCGTTCAAAAGCGCGGTCTCGGTGAAGTACTGGATGTCCTTGTCGATCGTGAGCAGGATCGAGCGGCCGGGCTCCGGCTCCTCGTAGGTCGAATCCGCCTGAGGCAGTTGGAGGCCCCCCGAGTCCTTCTCGAAGAGGACGACTCCGGGTTTCCCTGCCAGAACTTCGTTGTACTGAGCCTCGACACCCTCCATCACCGTGCCGTCAATGTTGACGAAGCCGACGACGTGGGATGCCGTGCGGTCGTTCGGATAGACGCGCTTGGGCTCGGCCTCCATGAAGATGCCCGGGAGCTCCATAGCCGCAATCTCCTTCGCCACATTGGGATCCACCTGCCGCGCCACGTACTCGAACTGGTCACCCTCGAACGTTCCCGTGAGCGATTCAACGAGCGATTCAGGTCTTTCCCTGAGAACGGGACTGAGCTTGTCCGCCACCACGCGGGGGTCGTCGATGAGCGTTGGATCCGAGTAAACGACCTGCAGGTCGACCGAGATGGACAGCGTCTCGGCGTCACGATCGAGGACGGTGCCGCGACGAGCCGGGAACTCGATCTTGGTCAATCGCTGCTCGGCGGCGATCTGCTGGAACTCATCGTTCTCGACGACCTGCAACATGAACAGCCTGGCCCCCATCAGCCCGAAGAGCAGAGTGAGGACCAGAAATGTGAAGACGAGGCGCCGAGGCGCAAGCGATGGGCGACGTGACGTTCTGCGTGCTCGCGCGGGGCGGGCTCGGCCGGACCGCTGAATTCCTGACCGTCGGGTGGCGGGAACGCTTCGGAGATGCCGCGAGGCAGACCCGGCATCCGCGCGAAGCGGGGGCCGGCCTCCTGCGGCCCGACCCCCGTGATCGTGTTCCTCGACGACGGCGGTCCACTATGGCCCCTCGCCTTGACCGGTGACGATCGCGGACGTGCCCGTGAGGTCGAGCTCATCCTCCTGGGCTTCCCGCGCCAGCCTGGTGCCGGCCCTTACCGCAATGTCGGCCACCATGTATTCGCTGGTCGTGCTGTTCGTCTCGATCATCCCGAGCTGCGTGCGAGCGAACTCTTCGATACGACCGTTGTCCTCTAGGCGCGTCACTTGGAGAATGAGCTCCTGTTGCCTCGACTCGGCCCTCTCTGTTTGATTCCGAATCTCCTCGAGTTTGAAAGCGCTCTGCGCCATCAGCACCTGCTCGAGCAGGACCGTGGAGATGAGCAACGCCACAAGGATCACGCCGCCGAACATGAGCGGGGTCATGCGCCGCGCTGCGCCGCGTTGAATCAGCCTGCGCTGCTTCCGCCTGACGACGCTGAGGTTTCGTTCCTGTGGCTGCGAGCGCGCCGAGGCGCGACTCTGCTGGTCTGCGCGCTCATGCGGCCTCACTCCCAAGCTTCTCTGCGACACGCAACCGGGCCGAGGCCGCTCGTGGGTTGCGCGCTAGCTCAGCATCCTTTGGCCTAACCGGCTTGCGCGTAACGAGCCTGAGTGACGCTCGGGCGCCGCAGACGCAGATGGGGAAGTCTGGGGGACAGGTGCAGTCCCTTGCGTCCCTGCGGCGAAGAACCGTTTGACGATGCGGTCCTCGAGGCTGTGGTAGGTCAGCGACCGCGAGGCGGCCGCCCGGACGCAGCGCTTGCACCGCGCCGGGCAGAACCGTCTCGAGCGCATCGAGCTCCTTGTTGACCTCGATGCGGATCGCCTGGAAGGTGCGCTTCGCGGGATGCCCACCTGTCCGGCGTGTTGCTGCGGGGATGGCTTGTTTGACGACCTCGGCGAGAGTCAGCGTGTCCTCGATGGGACGAGCGCGCTCGATCGCGGAAGCGATCCGTCGCGCGAAACGCTCCTCGCCGTACCGGCGAATGACTTCGGCGAGGTCGTTGCTCGTGTAGTTGTTCACCACGTCGTAGGCCGTTGCTCCATCGGTCGGATCCATTCGCATGTCGAGGGGGCCTCTGGCTCGGTATGAGAAGCCCCGATGCGCCTCATCAAGTTGGGGTGAGGAAACTCCAAGGTCGAGAAGGATTCCTGCCACCTCCGCAACCCCGAGTCGTTCCAGAACGGACGTGAGGTTTTTGAAGTCGTCTCGAACAAGGCGTACCCGGCTGGAATCCGCGGCGAGGTCGGCCCGAGCCTCCTCCAGCGCGTCAGGGTCTCTGTCGATGCCGATGAGCTCGAACGAGCTCGACGCGTCGAGAAGACGGTGCGCGTGCCCGGCGCGACCGAGTGTTGCGTCGACGAGGACTCCCCCATGCTCCAGGCAAGGGAGGAGGGCCTCGGTGACCTCTTCTGCGAGTACCGGTTCGTGAACCACGTGTTCCCTGTCCTCGAGTCCATTGTTAGCCGCTCAGTGCTCTGGTTGCGATTGCGACCATCCCGAGCAATCCACCCACCGACGCGCCCGCAAGCGCGAGGACGACGATGCCCTGCGACACCTCTCGAGCCAGCCCGCTGCTTCGCTCAGGGCTCGTCCCGATGTTTGCGTTCATCACTTTCGCCACCTCGCACCTCCTCCTCGATCCGTTGTCGGCCGATCGCTTGTTGCTAAAAGCTCATTCCTTCGACTAACTCGTTCAGCTCGTCCATCTCTGCTCGACCGAGGTCAAGCCGGTCGGGAGCCCACAACTCCGCGTGGTCCAGGGCCCCGACGACAACCACGTCCTTGTCGATGCCGGCCTGCTCCCTCAAGTGCGAGGGAACCGAGATGCGGCCTTGCTTGTCGACCTCGTCCGTGAAAGCGCTTGCCGCGAAGGTCCTGACGACCTTTCTGTTGTTCTGGCTGCCTCCGCGCTGCGTCAGGAGCTTGGCCTCGAACTCCTGCCAGCCGTCGCCCGACCACAGCGCGATGCAACCGTCGGGCCAGGTTGTGAGAACGACTCGCCCCTCGACCAGTTCATCCCGCAGGCGCGAGGGGACGATCAGGCGTCCCTTCGTGTCGATCGTGTGGCGGTACTCCCCGGTGAACGACAACGTGTCCCCATTTGTTCTGCGCGATCGTCGAGACGATCGCTATCTGTTGTTCTGCGCGATCGTCGAGACGATCGCTATCTGTTGTTCTCCGCGATGCGTCGAGACGATCGCTATCTGTTCCTGCTCGAGCGTCTCTGTCGAGCGATCGCTGTTCGTCTGGCTGCTTCTTGCTGCATTGACCGCACTTCCTTGTGCGTAACGCGAGGAGGCCTTGGAGGTCGTAGGCACGGGACGATGTCGAGTCCTCCCTGGTTCCCCACTTTCCTCCACTACGCTCCACTTGAGGGGCAACGTAAGCCCCACAGGGCCCCGAGTCAACGATTCAGCCTTAATCACACTTCTGTAATTCTGTTGCTCCTGTTGCTCTTGTGACTGATGTTCAGTTAGCGCGAGCTGCCTGAGGGGGTCCTTCGTGGGCCCGTTCGCTTTGTGGAGCGCAGGGGAATGTGGAGCGTGGATGAACATGAGTGGGGCGGCCGCAGAGATCGGTCAAACCCAGGGGGCCACGGATCACCACACTGTGGTTGGTTGAGTTTCAAGCGTCGCAACACAGGATCGACGAAAAACGCTCACCGTCGTGAACGGTCGAAAGAGATTGCAAGCTTCGAATCAGCACGCGGCGTGCGCTAGGCCAGCGAGACCTCTAGCCTTCGATTCCTTCTGTGGCGCAGCTTGTGGGGAAGTCTCAGGTACTGCTCCCAGCTCGGGTCCACGCTCTCGACCGCGACCACGATCCAGACGCTCTCGTGTGGCGCCTCCGGCGAGCGCTTAAGCCGGTATCCCACCTCGTCGATGCTGCGGTTCTCCTTGCGGGAGTTGCATGACTTGCAGGCGGCCACGACGTTCTCCCAGGTGTGGGGCCCACCTCTGCTCCGCGGGACGACGTGATCAACGTTCTCGGCCGCCCGGCCGCAGTACTGGCACTCGTAGTTGTCTCGCACCATCACGGCGCGTCGACTGAGCGATGCTCTTGCTCGGTAGGGAACCTTCACGAAGTAATTGAGCCGCACCACTGTGGGTGCGGCCATTTCGAGGTGCTCGCTGCGGTAGACGTGGCCGTTGCTATGGAGGACCTCGGCCTTCTGGGACAAGGCGAGTACCAGTGCCCGCCGGACCGGAACCACACACAGCGGTTGGTAGGAGACGTTCAGTACGAGCACTCTTCCCAAGATGTCCGAAAGTATAGCCAGCCCCGCTGGCATCGCCCGCTAATTGAGATGCACGATGAATGGGCACCCTCGTAGCTTGCCGTTCCGCTCCTAGCTAGCCGTTCTGCTCTTCTCTCAGATATTCGACATAGCGATGAAAGGCGAGGTGATCCGAGGTCACCGAGACCGTTTGGCCGTCTTTGGTAACCGTGACGGTGTCGGACGGTGACCCCGCCCCCGCGTCCTCTGAGATCTTGGTGACCTCCCACCCCGAGTCGACCATCTCGCGCAGTCGCTCGAGCTCTGGGTCATCGCCCCATCCCGCCATGGGTCCTCCTTTTGCTGGTTTGTTTGCCAGGAAACTAACGCCCCTTGAACCGAGTCAGAAAAAGGGCCGACCCTTGCTAGGCTTGACGGCATCCGTCAAGTGAGGGATGAAGGGCCTACTACAGTGGTAAGAGGCCGACCGGAGCAAAGGCACCGACCAGCAGCGAAATGTCCAGCGCCAGGCTTAGAACGGAGCCTCAATGACCGAGGGTGTCACCGACTTCTCACAGTTCCAATCGTCCTTCGAGCGCATCGCCGACAACATCGAGAAGGCCATCCAGGGCAAGGACGAGGTCGTTCGCCTCTCGCTCGTTGCGCTAGTCGCCGAGGGACACCTCCTGTTGGAGGACGTCCCTGGGGTGGGAAAGACAATGCTGGCAAAGTCGCTCGCCAAGACGCTCGGATGCTCCTGGCAACGAATTCAGTTCACTCCGGATCTCCTGCCGAGTGACGTCACCGGCGTCAACGTCTGGAACAAGACCACCGGGGCGTTCGGCTTCAAGCCGGGAGCAGTGTTCGCCAACATCTGCCTCGGCGACGAGATAAACCGTGCTTCCCCCAAGACGCAGAGCGCGTTGCTCGAGTGCATGGAGGAGCGCCAGGTAACTGTCGACGGGGTCTCTCACATACTCGAAAGGCCGTTCATGGTCATCGCAACACAGAACCCGATCGAGCACGAGGGCACCTATCCCCTCCCCGAGTCGCAACTGGACCGCTTCATGATGCGGCTCTCGATTGGCTACCCCAACCGTGATTCCGAGCTCGAGATCCTCGAGACTCACGGCACCCGGTCGCCGCTCGAGGAACTCAACTCGGTCACCGACGCGGGAGAGGTCATCACCCTCACCAAGATGGCTCACGCTGTGCACGTCGCACCTACGCTCAAGCACTACATCGTCGAACTGGCCGAGTCGACCCGCGATCACCCCGACGTCTATCTCGGCGTGAGCCCCAGGGCTTCGCTCTACCTTCTGAAGGCGGCGCGTGCTATGGCCGCGAGCCGCGGGCGCGACTACGTCATCCCGGACGACATCAAGGACCTGGCGATCCCGGTGCTCGCTCACCGGATCCTGCTGTCGCCCGAAGCTCAGATGCGTGGGGCAAGCGCCGAGGACGTGCTCGAGTCGCTGCTGGGCCGAGTACCGATTCCGGCGCGCGAACAGGCCTAGGGTCGACAGTGCCCACCGTCAGGGGGTACCTGGTCGCGGTCACCGCTCTGTGCCTGATGGTGTCCGGTCGCGCGTTCGGCTCCGGTCCTGTCGAGCAACTCGGCTTCGCGCTCCTTGCCGTCGTCGGCATAGCCGTAGGTGTGGTGCGGCTCGGTCGCCACGATCTTCACCTCAAGCGCACGGTGTCGCCTCCGCGCGCCGCCCAGAACCAGCCGGTCACCGTCACGATCGAGCTTCGCAACGAGGGCCGCGGAGCCGCGCCGCTGCTCCTTCTCGAGGACAGGCTCCCGCCGGGTCTGTCGGGCAACGCCCGCTTCGCGGTTCACGGCATCGAGGCCACAGGCCGGCGCAAGGCGGGCTTCGTGATGAAGGCTGTGAGGCGGGGCCGCTACGACGTCGGTCCCCTCTACCTCGGGTTCGTGGACCCCTTCGGGCTGGCGAGAGTCAGATGGCGGGCGCTCGGTGTCTCGAGCTTCCTCGTTCATCCGCGCGTGGAGCGGCTGTCGACCCCGAGGGACTCCGGTGAACGGAGGAGCGTCGCATCCACAGCTCGAAGGCAGCCGACCGGGGCTCGTGGCGAGGACTTCTACACGATGCGCGAGTACGTGGAGGGTGACGACCTGCGAAAGATCCACTGGCCGGCAACGGCCAAGCGTGGCGACTTCATGATCCGCCAGGAGGAGACCCCCTGGCACACGCGCTCGACCATCCTGCTGGACAACGGCGGCGGCCACGGCGGGGTCGGCGATTCTTCGAGTTTCGAGCGCTCGGTCGAGGCGGCCGCATCGCTCTGCGACCTTTACCTGCGCTCTGGCTACGGGTGGCGACTCACCCCCGCTTCCGGGATGGGACTTCCCTCGAGCAGAGGCAACGACCATTTCAACCGGTGCCTCGACCTGCTCGCGACGATCGGCCCCGACCCTGCCGACAACGCGCTGCTCACGCGCTTGATCGAGCTGGAGGCCAGTGGAACCGTTGAGGCGGCCCTCGTAGTGGTGGGGGGAACCATGACGCAGGATCTCGCCACGGCACTCACACGTTGCAGGCGCCGCTTCCGGGCCGTGACGGTCATCAGCTTCCCCGCGCACCGCTTTGGAAGCGAGGGCACCAAGGACCGCTGGGAGCACGAGGGTCGCTCCAAAGAGGTCGCCCGCCTGCTCGGCCGGTCGGGAGTTCGCACGATCGTCCTGGGTCCGGACGAGTCGTTTGCGGCGGCTTGGTCGATGTCCTCAATGGGGCGCACGGAAGGAGGAGCGTGGGGTCGGAAGCCAGAACTCGTCTAGCGCTCGGGGGCGTCCTTTTGGTCACCCTGCTCGCGTTCGGCCAGCTTTTCGCGGGCGACGACTACGTGGGCCCCGCGCTGCTCGGCGCGATGGCTGCAGTGGGAATCTCGATGCTGTGCCGGCGCTTGGGCGCCGGACCATGGTTGACGCTGTCGATCTCGCTGATCGCCCTCGCCTGGTACCTCTGCATCGTCTTCGAGTCCGACGAGCTCCTCTACGGCCTTCCCACCCTGAGGGCCGCCGCGGGAATCTTCAACTCCATCACCCGGGCGGCGAGCGCGTCGAACGCCGACTTCGCACCCGTGCCCTTACGGCCCGGCTATGTCGTCATGGCCGTGGCTGGTCTCTGGGCCTGCGCCGCTCTCGGTGAGGTCGCGACCTTCAGATGGAGACGGCCACTGCTCGCGACCCTTGGTCCGATCTCCCTCGTATCCTTCCTGTTGATAGTGGCTGACGGCTCCCTGGGAGCCCTACTCGTGCTGGTGTTCATCGCCGCCCTGCTGACCTACTGGGCGCTGGAGTCAACGCACAGGCTTCGCTCCTGGGGCCGGTGGGTCGGCGCTTGGACCAATCGCGAGGGCGACCCCGACGCCGTCACCGGACGGGTTGCTCGCCGCATGGGGCTAGGTGCAGTAGCCGCTGCGATCATCGCTCCCATGATCGTTCCGGCCTTCGGCTCTGGAGTGCTGAGCTGGCGCACCCCTGTCGAGGGGGGGCCGAGCAACGGAGCGGCCGGCGGCTCCGGACCGGGCGGCAGTGGCGGAGCGATCAACCCCTTCGTCGACCTCCAGCCGAAGCTCCTCGAACAAACCGAGGCCGAGCTGTTCACAGTGAGGGCCGAGGCCCCAAGCTACTGGCGCCTCGTCTCGTTGAGCGATTTCGACGGGGAGACCTGGACCCAGGGCGGCGACTCCCAATCCGATGCCCTCGAGGAGGGGGTGGTGGCGGGCCCACCTCAGGGCGAGTCGGTCACGGAGCTGGAGCAGACGTACGAGCTCACCGGACTGGAGGGACCGTTCGCTCCTGCGGCGGAACGGCCCGTCGAGGTGACCGAGGGAGCCGATGAGCTCCAGGCAGACGTCGAGACGCAGCATCTCGAGGCGATCAACGGCGACGTGTCCGAGCTCAGCTACTCCGTCCGCTCCGTTCGTCCCGACCTCGATTTCGATGAGCTCACCAACTCCGAGGTAGGAGATCTGGGCGACCGCCAGGCCGACTACGTGGAGCTTCCCTCGGACATCGACCCCCGGATCCTCGATCTCGCCGAGCGCTGGATCGAGCAAGAAGGGGCGACAAGCGACTTCGAAGGACTAGTGGCCATTCAGGATCGCTTCCAAACCTCCGGCGAGTTCGAGTACTCGGACCGCGTCGGCGCCACCGGAGGACGACGACGGATACCTTTACCGCTTCCTCACCGAGAGTCGCGAGGGCTACTGCCAGCAGTACGCGACTGCATTCGCGGTCATGGCCCGGATGCTCGGTTACCCGACGCGCGTCTCGGTCGGCTTCCTACCCGGCGGCGGTAACCCCGACGACGATGAGCTCTTCACCGTGCGGGGTACGCATGCGCACGCTTGGCCCGAGGTCTACTTCGAGGACCACGGATGGGTGACGTTCGAACCCACCCCGCGCGCTATCTCACTGCCACCGGCACACACGCTGGAGCCGCAGACGAACGGGGGCGGCGTTGCGACTGGCGGAAATCCCTTCTCCAACCCCGACCCGTTCAGCGGCACGACCGGGCTCGACGGCCGCAACAACCCGCGCGTCGGCGACGGTGGCGGGGCAGCCTGTCCTCCGGGGCTAACCCAGGCAGAGTGCCAAGCCAACATAGCGGACCCGGGCTCCGCGGCCGGCGGGCGCTCGCTAACCGATGAGTTCGCGTGGCAGCAGCGTTTCGCCGTCATCTGGCGCGCTGCGCTGGTTGTCTTCGCGCTGTTCCTGCTGCTCGTCCCCCTGCTCAAAGAGGTCAGGACGAAACGCCGTTACGCTAGAGCCTCGTCACCGTCGGGGGTCACAGCCGCGGCTTTCTCGCAGTTCCTCGACGATGCGTCCGAGCTGACCCTAGAGCGGGCGCCGTCCGAGTCCGCAATCGCCTATGCGTCTCGGTTGGGTCGCAAGCAAATGGTGAACCCCTTGCACGCAGGCAGGCTCGCCCAACTCTTCGAGCGTGCCGAGTACTCTGCAGTGGGCACAGACTCCGGGCAGGCAAGCGAAGCCAAACGGCTGGCGCGCTCGCTGCGGAAGTCAATGTGGAGGCAGGCACCGTGGTGGATGCGCCTGCGACGGCTCTTCTCTCCTACTGTCCTAGTAGCAGGCCTGGGCAGAGGTCTACGGCCGCGGGTGAGATCGCGCCGCGTCGCTTAGGGGATGCTGGGATCAACGAACCGCGTGCAGGTTTCGCTCGCGCATCGACAATTCCTGCTCGAGCTGTGACTCGACCTTGCGGAGAGCTCCCACGAACTCCTCCCGGTCGTAGAGGTAATTCGAGACCTTGCTGTCGACGCTGCGCGCGACGTCATCGATCGCCAGAAAGAAGGTCATCTGGCCCTCGCGAAGCGCGTCCATGATCTCACCTTCGTTCTTGGCGATCTGAAAGATGCTGCTTCCATCGGTGACCAGTTTGAGCTCACTGAGGTGCTCGTCGAGATTGGCCTTCTTACGTAGGAACTCGATCGCCTTGCGTATCCGCTGAAGGCTCATGCCGCCATCGAGTAGGTACCTGATCACGCGCAGTGACACGAGGTCACGAAACGAATAGAGACGCTTTACTCCCGGACGCCCGCCCGTGGATTGCACTCCCGGTTTGACGAGAGAGATGCGATCCCAGTAACGAAGCTGATGCGCGGTGCAACCTGTGTAGCGAGAAGCCTGCTCTGCAGAGAAACCCTCCATAGGGACGCGCGAACCTCCAGCAATCGAAAAAGCGCAGCAAGCAAAAACTTGAACAACGAAGATATCCCCCGGGCCGGAACCATCGACTTCCCCACTAGGTTCCGAACACCGCTCAGGGAATCTAGCGCGTGCGCCCAATGCGCGGCAAGTCAAAAGGGGTGATACATGGTGTTCGCGGGAAAGTTTTTCTAGATCTTCTTGTTGCGATTGCGAATTCGCTGCTCGAAGTTCTTGAACGAGCCCTTGATTTTCGCGGACGCATCGCGCCCACCTTCGCGTCCTGAGTTGACCAGAGCGGAGCTTGATCCGAGGACGAGCACGATACCCGCCACCATGCCCCCGAAAGCGAGGACTCCAACCAGGATCGCTTGAGTAACGAAGAAAACGAGGAGAGTTCCGAGGCCGACGACGAACAAGAGGGCCCCGAGCCGAGCCCGTTTCGAGCCATCGTAACGAGGGCCGGCTCGCCGGGTCGCGCCGCGAATCTTGGATCCTCGTCGTAGAGATTCTTCTCTATCTCTTCGAGGATTTGTTGTTCACGATCCGAAAGCGGCACTCGCGCCTGTCTCCTCGTCGGCCGAAACGGCGGCCAAGAGCCACCGCTGTATCCGATTATAGGAACGGTTCAGGATTAGCCAAGCCTCTTGCGTGCTCTTTACCCTCGATTTCTCCCTCACGCTCTACGTTTTTGCGGTCCGGCCGAGCCCGTCCCGCGTAGAACGGTCGAGAAGAGTGGCCGGAGTTACGGCTCCCTCACCGAATCGTCGCCGGATATCGTCGACCGCCAGTGCCGCCTCGTTCCACGCGGTTCTCCCTGAATCATCCAGGAGGAGCTGCCGTCGGGCAGGCCCGGGTGCAAGAGAGGACACGGACACACCGAGCAGGCGGATGCGGGGGCGTTGAGGGTCGAGCCTCAGATAGAGGTCCTTCACTGCCTCGTAGATCTCGGAGGCATTGTCGAATTCGGCCGGCAGAGTGCGGGATCGAGTGATGGTTTTGAAGTTCGACCAGCGGACCTTGAGCGTGACCGTCCTGCCGCACATCTCCTTTTCCCTCAGACGCGAGGCGGTACGGTCGGCAAGTCTCAGCACCTCTCGCAGGATCACCTCGGTGTCGTCGAGATCGGAGCTGAAGGTCTCCTCGGAGCCCACCGACTTGGCAGGGCCATCGGGCGTCACCGGCCGGTCGTCGATCCCGTTGGCCAGGAGATTGAGATGGGCCCCCATGGAGTCGCCGATGGCTCGCTCCAGGGTTCTCCGGGGAATGGCCGCGACGTCTCCAACCGACTTCAGTCCCAAGCGCCTCAGGGTCTCGCCGGTTGCGGCTCCCACTCCCCAGAGAGCGTCGACCGGCAGGGGGTGGAGGAATTGCTGGACCGCGTCCGCCTTGACCACGAGCAGGCCATTTGGCTTCCCCTGTGCCGATGCGAGCTTTGCAAGGAACTTGTTGGGGGCAACGCCCACCGTGCACGGGAGGCCGATCACCGCGACGTCCTGTTTGATCCGCCGGGCGATGTCCACGGGCGTGCCGAAGAGCTTTACCGATCCACCGACGTCGATGAACGCCTCGTCGAGGCTCAGCGGCTCGACCAGCGGGCTGTACGAGGAGAACACCTCCTTGATCCGCTTCGAGAACTCGGCGTAGGACTCGAAGTCGTTAGACAGGTAGATTCCGTCCGGGCACAGCCGGTGGGCGGTGATCGTCGGCATCGCCGATCGCACTCCGAAGGCCCTGGCCTCGTAGGAAGCTGAGGTCACTACCCCGCGCCCGGCCTGGCCCCCCACGATCACCGGCTTGCCTCTCAGGGTGGGGTCCTTGGCCACCTCGACAGACGCGTAAAAGGCGTCCATGTCGACATGCAGGATCGGCTCGGCTATTGCCATGGAGTCATGCTAGTGCCGGATCTTGTGATTTGGGGTACAAGGGGGCCGTGGCTTCCAAGAAAGACTCGATCACCGTCGGCGGGCACAAGCTCGAGGTATCGAATCTCAACAAAGTCTTCTATCCCAAAGTGGGCTTCACCAAGGGCGACCTGATCGACTACTACCGGGCCATCTCGCCGGTCCTTTTGCCACATCTCAAAGGACGCCCGGTCACGCTCAAGCGCTATCCGGACGGGGTCGAGGGCTTCACGTTCTACGAGAAGTCCTGCCCCGAGCACAGGCCCTCGTTCATCAAGACCGTTGCGATCCGTCGCAAGCGCGACGATAAAGACGTCAACTACTGTCAGCTCAACACCGAGGCCGCTCTCGCGTGGGCCTCCAACCTCGCCAACCTGGAGCTGCACGTGGCACTCGGCTCGGCCCGCGCCCCCCAAAAGCCGCACAGCGTCGTCTTCGACCTCGACCCCGGAGAGGGTACGGGAGTCCTCGAGTGCGCCGAGGTCGCCGTCCGGCTGAGGAGCCTGTTCTCCGAGCTGGAGAGAGAGTCGGTAGTAAAGACCTCTGGGTCGAAGGGATTGCAGCTCTACGTCCCACTCAACACGAAAGTGACCTACGAGGAGACTCGTCCATGGGCCAAGACGATCGCCGCCAGGCTCGAGGCCGAGACGCCGGACGACATCGTGATCAAGCCGTCCAAGGAAGCGCGCCAGGGACGGGTTTTCATCGACTGGAGCCAGAACAATCCCGCCAAGACGACTGTGTGCGTCTACTCTCTGCGAGCCAAGGAGCGGCCAACGGTCTCGACCCCCGTCACCTGGGACGAGCTCATATCGGCTCTGGACGCGGGCGACCCAAAACGGCTCGTTTTCACCCACGACGAGGTCCTGAAGCGAGTCGAGGAGCTCGGTGACCTGTTCGAGCCGGTCCGCGAGCTCAAGCAGAGGCTTCCCAAGCTCGACTAGCCTCGCCGTCTAGGTCGCTTCGTCGGGTCCCGTGACCTTGATGAGGCGATTCAGGCTGCGTACCAGTTGATCGATGTCCTTGTCGTCCGCCAGGGTTCGAGCCACGGCGCAGAGGGAGCTGCGGAGCTGCTTGGTGGTGGCCTCGAAGTGCGTGTGGGAGTTCGTCAGATCGGCCACGAACGCTCCGGTATCGACGGGGCCAAAGGTGAGGTCGAGCGTGTCGCACGAACTCGACTGGATGTGGACCTCGAGCGAGGTGGTCATCGGCTTCATCGGCACGAAAGTGGTGCCATCCGTGCAGGTACCGCTGAGGTCGGCCAGAGCCGTCACGATGTCACCCTTGCTGTCGAAGCTTTGAATCACAGCCGATCCGGTGAAGGAGCCTCTCAGTCCGTCGGGGGTCGAACAAGGACCCGCTATCGAGATCAGGGCGAACGTGCGGGGAGCCCAGGCGGGCTGAGGCAAGAGCAGAACGACGAGAGAGGCAAGTAGCAGCGCAACGGTGGCCTTGCGGCGGGGGGTTGTCACTTTGTTCTCCTTTTTCGAACGCCGCAGCCATGGGCGTTTGCCCACTCTAGGGCCGCAACCAGATGGCTACAAGGTAGAAGAGCAAGGGTTGCTAGTGGCCGGCCGAGCCGCCGCTCGAGTGCCACACTTTCCTTACCGGTCCTCCCGCTCCCTTATCTCGGGCGTTGAGCTCGGCGGATACGGGGGCCAGGCCTGTCATCGCCTGGCGCTTGCGCTGGCGCCCCAGTGCGGTTGCCATCGTAAACCCCTCGAAGCGGTCGGATGCGAGCTCGGCGAGGTCGAAGGCCTCGTCTGCGACCACCGTCACTCCCACGTTGGTGGGGTGCATGTCGTGGGTAAGCGATGCTCCGCCGCGCTTGCGCACCGCTCCCCTGATCAGCAGCAGCCACGAATGGAACACCGTGCGAGCGCAGCGGGCCTGCCGGCGCTCGAACAACGTCACGTCGATCGGACCGGTGAGATCGTCCAGTGTCAGAAAGATGATCCGCTGACCCGACCTGATCGCAGGTGTCTGAGTCGAGACCTTGACCCCGGCGACCCACACCTCTGCGTCGTTACGCATAAAGCGGAGATCGCTCGCCGGCGTCGCCCCGAGCTCCCTGAGGAGAGGCCTGTAGAGACTCATGAGATGGCGCCGGGCGTCGATACCGGTGACCTCGAGCTCGGCTGAGACCTGCTCGAGCTCGGTATACCGGCTTAGTTCCTCTAGTGCCTCTTCGCCTGCCGGTTCGTCGAGTGCCAGCCCCAGCTGCGCGCCCGGAACCGGCCGAGTCTCGCCCGACAGCTCGGCTCCCCGCCACAGCAGCTCGCGCCGGCTGCGCCGCGGCTCGATCGAGTCGAGGGCGCCGATGTGGATCAGGTTCTCTAGCACCGGCCTCGACAGCTCGACCCGGCGCCAGAGATCCTCGAGCGAGGTGTAAGGGTGGGGAAGGCGGGCCTCGAGCAGGGCGTCGAGCTCGGTGGCCGAGATGCCCTTGACCTCGGACAGCGACATCCTGATCCCCCACCTCTTCTGCGGTCCGGCCGAGCCCGCCCCGCCATTCTTCTGCGGTCCGGCCGAGCCCGCCCCGCCATTCTTCTGCGGTCCGGCCGAGCCCGCCCCGCCATTCCGTTTCAAGCCCGTAGCCGAAAGGTCCTCGACCCGGTAGTCGTCGTACGAGGCGTTGATGTCGATCGGCAGGATGACGATGCCGAAATGCCTGGCGTCGGCGACGATCAGCCTGCGCGGGTACATGCCGGGGTCGTGCGTCAGCACCCCGGCGAGAAACTCCGGCGTGTAGTGCGTCTTGAGGTAGGCAGAGACGTAGGTCGGCAGCGCGAAGGCCGCTGCGTGCGACTTGCAGAACCCAAACGAGGCGAAGGCGTAGACCTCCTTCCACAGCTTGACGGCTTGGGCATGGCTGTAGCCGTTGCCGGTTGCGCGCTCGATGAACCAGCGTCCGACCTCGTTGTCCTCGTCCACGCCCGAGCGCGGCCCATCCAATCCCTTCCTTCCTGTTTTTGCGGTCTGGCCGAGCCCAGCCCGCCCCGGTCGTGAGTTCGGGTCGTCCGGCAGGCTCGGGCGCTCCGAATCCAGGTGGCGGCGGATGTAATCGGCGTCGTCGAGAGAGCAGCCGGTCACCGCGGCGATGACCCGGATGACCTGCTCGTGAAACACGATCACGCCGTTCGTCTCTTTGAGGATCGGGGCGAGGTTGTCGTGGGGATGGACGATGTCCTCGAAACCGTGGCGCCGGTCGAGAAAGGGACTCACCATGTCCGATTTCACCGGGCCTGGCCTGAACAACGAGATGTCGACGATGAGGTCCTCGAAACGCTCCGGCTGGAAGCGGGCGAGCAACTCGCGCTGACCGGGCGACTCGATCTGGAAACACCCGAGAGTGCGCGACGAGGCGATGAGCTCGTATGTGGGTTCGTCGTCACGCGGGATGGCATCGATGTCCACCGGTGCGTCTCTGGTCCTGGCGATCTGGTCGCGGGCGTGCGCGATGGAGCTCAGCATGCGAACGCCGAGCACGTCGAGCTTGACCAACCCGAGATCCTCGACGTCGTCCTTGTCGGCCTGAAGCATCGTAAAGCCCTGGAACGACTCCTGCATGGGCACCCGGTCGGCCAGATCCGGCGACGACAGGATCACCCCCGAGGGATGCAGCGCGAGGTGCCGGGGGAATCCGTCGATCGCAGAAACACAGTTCGAAGAGCTGCTCCAGTTGACCAGCTTGCAGGTTGCTGTTGCGCAATTCCGGCAAGGTTGCGATCGTCCGGGGGATGTCGCGCGCCCTGATGCGCGGGAACGCCTTGGCAACGAGGTCTATCTCGGCGGGCGCGATGCCTAGGGTCTTGCCCACCTCGCGGATCGCCATACGTGCCCGGAAGGTGTCGACCATGCAGCAGATGGCTGTCTGCTCTGCCCCGTAGGTCTCGGCGATGTAGGTGAGCACCTCCTCCCGGCGGTGGGATTCGACGTCGATGTCGATATCGGGTAGCTCCTCGCGCCTGGTGTTCATGAAGCGCTCGAACAAAAGGTCGTACCGCAACGGATCGACATCCGAGATCCCGAGCAGGTAGCACACCAGCGACCCGGTCGCGCTCCCCCGGCAGGAGCAGCGGATGCCCATGACGTGTCGCACGTGGTCGACGATGTCGGCGACCAGCAGGAAGAAGGAGGCAAAGCCCAGCTTGAAGATCATGGCGAGCTCATGTTCGAGGCGATCGGTGACCTCGGACGCAATCAGGTCGAAACGCCGCCGGGCTCCATCGTGGCATCGCTTCGTTAGATAACCCTCGGGAGACTGGCCCTCAGGAATTACGAAGTTCGGGAAGTAGTAGTTATCGAGATCGAGCTCGAAATCACAGGCATCGGCGATGCGAAGCGTCTCGTCGGCCGCGTCTGACGCATCGAAGAACAGGTCGCGCATCTCATCGGGGTCCTTGAGGTAGTACTCCGACGTTGCCCTCAAAGCCTGCGTTCGCGATAGGGGGACGATGTGCTTGATGGAGTGGAGAACCTCGTGTGTCGCCGCGCCACGCGGTGAGGCATAGTGGACGTTGTTGGTCGCAATCGAGGGCACACCCGAGTTTTTTGCGACACCCAGCAAGCGGTCCCGCAACGCTCGGTGCCCGTAACCACGATGGTCGAAGACCTCGATTCGCCACCCGTCGCCGATGGCGGAGTGCAGTCTCTTGGCCGCATCGATAGCCTCGTTGACCCGGCCCGATGCCGCGAGTCGGCCAACCAGCCCCCGCTCGCACCCCGAGAGCACGAACAGCCCTTCGGCTCGCTCGATGAGGTCGTCGTAAGTGATGCGAGGCTTACCGCGCTCATTATTAAGGTGGCCCTTCGAGATGAGCCGGCAGAGGTTCCCGTAACCGGTTGCGTCGCGCGCTATAGCGGTGACGTGATGGAGATGGTCGTCCGGCCGAACAACCTTGCGGTCGGGAACCGGTTGTTCCGGCTCGATCGTCAGCTCGGCCCCGTAGATCGGTTTCACGCCGGCCTTCCGCGCGGCCCGGGTGAAGCGCACGGCACCCAGCAGGGAGTCGTGATCCGTGAGTGTGACCGCCTCGTAACCTTGACGCGCGGCGAGCAAGGGGAGCTCCTCTGCAGTCATCGCACCGTCGAGCAACGACCAGTTGCTGTGGCAATGGAGATGAACGAACCCGCTCATGTGGCTATGAGCTCAGTCCCATATGCGTGCCAGGCGCCACTCGCCTCGGATTCGGTCGCGATAGACATCGAAAACTGCGCCAACGGTGATGAGAAAACCATCGGCGTCGACGTCACCCAAGCTTGAAACTCCCGAGGGCCGTGCCAGCACGCGGAAGAACTCTCTGTCTGTGATCTCGGAGCTCGCCCACCACTGCCCCGCCTCGCGCCAGGATTCGAGTCGCTGGTCGACCTCGTAGCGTTTGCCGCGCCAGGCGAAGGCGACCGGCGCATCGTCAACGACCGGATCAGCAGTCACCTCGATCGGTTCGTCGTACCTCTTCGTCACCCAAGCGACCCGCCCTCGAACCCTCGTGCGATGCGACCCCGAGGCCGCCTTGCTGACGCAAAAGGACCCGGAGGGGACTCCTATCCCGCGACTCCAATCGGGCCCCGTGCTATTCCGCGGTCTGGCCGAGGCCACTCCGCAGTGCGTAAGTGGTCCGACTCGAGGGGGCCGGACGGGGCCGGGGAGCCCGTCCGACAGGCCGGGGAACGACCGAACCACCTCGATATCGAACGTATGTTCGATAGTAGAGAACAACCACTCCGACCGTCAAGACCCAATCGTGATTTGAAGAGAAAACTGCCTTCGAGGAGCTCGCCGGACCTTCGACGGGTTACCAGCTCAGGTCGTGCTCGTATCCCAACCGGATGAGAACGTCGCCGGCCACCTGCTTGAAGGCCTCCTTGTGCTTCTCGTTGAAGTGATTCCGCCAGTCGCCTATCTGTCCCTTGCGGAAGGTCGCCACGCCCGGGGACCAGCTCCGCTGACCCACCTCCTCGGCCTTCTCTTTGGAGAGAGGTCGCCGGAGGTGCTTGGCGACGGAGATCACCGTGTCCATGGCCTCCTCATGGGATCCTCCGCCCGCAGAACCAACCAATGCCTCGAAGCGGCACACCAGAACGTTGGGGTTGGCGAACCAACCGAAATACTGCTCGAAACGCTGTCCTATGGACTCCTGGCCGTTGCTGATGTCGTCGTCGGGAAAACCCGTGATCGTGGCCATCAAACGTTCGTCGGATGTGTGGAGGGCTTCTGTGAAACGGCAGTGAAGCCAGTGACGCTCGGTATTGGTCACATAGAAGGTGTGTGACACGGCTACATCGCGAGGATCTCGGAGCATCAGCAGCGAGGAGAACCCTCTCTGCTCCAGCATCTCCTCCACGTCCTTGCGGTAGGGGAAATGAGCCGTGATGAACTGACCGTTACGGACCTTCCCGAGAACGCGACCGAAAGCATCGAGGTCGATGGCGGGTACCAGCTCGGGGGGCGACTTGCCCTCGATGGAGAAATCGCGCAGCGCGTGATGCCTGCCGGAGAACATCATCCTCGGCAGGCGTCTCACTAGCTCCATCAGCAGATGAGTCCCCGCCTTAGGCACGCTGTTCAGAAACACCCTGGGCGGCGGAAACGCCACCATCGAGCGCGCCCAGCCCCGGTATGACGTAGACGCAACGGTTCGCAGGAGAGGAACGCTGGCAATGCGTCTGATGGGGGTCGCCACCGCTCAGCACTCCCAAATCTTGGACGTCGTCACCCGCAAAATTCTAATTGCGAAGCGCTCGGCGATGTTTCGTAGAGGATGGATATGCGCAGAACCCTTATTGCAGAAACCATCGGGAGGTCCGTATCGACAACGGCAACAAACCCAGCCGGGCCACGGGAAAACTCATCGCTCCCCCGGTCCGGCCGAGCCCGCCCCGCGTGGGGATCCTGGCCTACGGCTCGCTTCTCACCTCGCTCGGGCCTGAGCTCCATCCTCTCATTCGCAAGCGCATCGACGGGATCACGACGCCGTTCGCCGTCGAGTTCGCCCGAGCGTCCTCCCGGCGAAGCGGCGCCCCCACGCTCGCCCCCGTCGAGACCGGCGGAACCCAGGTCACCGGGTCCCTTCTACTTCTCGATCACGACGTCGATCTCGAGCGCGCCCATCACCTTCTCTATCGACGCGAGATAAACCAAGTCGGAAGTGATCTCACGTACGACCCCAATGAACCACCTTCACCCGACCGCATGCGCATCGAGCTCCTTGCCAACTTCGATGGCTGCCACCACGTGATCTACGCCAGACTTCCGGCGATATTGGAACCCGATCCCGTCGACCTCGCTCGGAGAGCCATTGCCAGCGCCCGAGCGAGTTCGGGTGACGAGGGTCGTGACGGAATCACCTATCTGATGGGCGTTCGGGCGAACGGAATCGAAACCCCCCTAACGCCGGCATACGAGAGAGAGATCCTGAGCCAAACCGCGACGACGAACCTGAGCGACGCGCCGCGCGGCCGCGCGCTCCAACCCGATTACCTGAGCAGCTCCAGGTACTTGGCCCCGGCCCCCGTGTTGTAGAGGACAACCGGCTCTTTCAGGGCCTCGTCTCGCGCCAGTCGCCCGGCCGCAACCAACGTGGCCGCTCCCTCCGGGCAGGCGAAAATCCCCTCCGTCGAGGCAAGGTCGCCGATGGCGGCGCGAATGTCCTTCTCGCTCGCCGCCTGCATCGAGCCGCCGGAGGTGCGGATCTCCTTCAGCACGAGCCATCCCTCCGACGGTGCAGGCACTCTCAGGCCGGCCGCGCTGCTGGTGGGTTGCGACTCCCATGGTTTGACCTCGTCGGCGCCTGCCTCGAAGGCTCGCACGATGGGCGCACAGTCGGCGCTCTGGACCCCGACGATCGCGGGGGCCGTTCCTTGGGCCCACCCGAGCTCGGAGACCTCACGCGCGGCCTTCGCCAGAGCGATAGCGGCGACCCCTCCTCCGACGGGGAGGACAACGGTCCCCGGCATCGCCATCGAGGATGCATCACCGAACCGGTCGAATAACTCGAGCCACGCGGTTTTCTTGCCGTCGACCCGGTAGGGCTCGCTGAACGTGGTCGCGAGCCAGGCCCCAGTTTCCTCCGCAATCTCCTTGGCGCGCGCACCTGCGTCCGCGATGGTCCCGTCGACGAGAACTAGCTCTCCGCCCGCAAACGACACCTCGGCCTTGTTGAACGCGGGAGCCTCACTCGACATCGTCACGGTGATCCCGATCCCAGCGCGCGCAGCGTACAGCGACCACGCTCCCCCGGCGTTGCCTGCGCTCGGCATCACCACCCGCTCGACGCCGAGCTCGATCGCACGCGATAAACCGACACAGGCGCCACGGGCCTTGAACGTAGACCCGGGCAGAGGGGAGTCATCCTTGATCCAGGTCGCCACTCCGAGGCGGTCGGAGAGCCGTTCGCAGAAAAGCAGAGGCGTCTCGTTCTCGCCCAACGACACCGGAGCCTCGAGCAGCGGCAACAGTTCCTCGTAACGCCACGGACCTGGGGGCCGGGACCTGACCTCCTCGAGCGACACCGGAGAAGACAGGTCGTAGCGCGGGATCAGTGTTCCTCCGCAGTCACAACGGTTCTGAAGCGAAAACGCGTCGCTACTGGCGCCGCAGCGCGCGCATTCGAGATGCGACAACCGGGACCTCATAAGACAACTCCCGTCATGAAGGCAACCAGCCACACTGCTGCGGTTGCGAATGTGTGGTCGAGACAGATGCGCAGATCGATTGCCGATCCTCCGCGCGCTCTGAAGAGAGCAACGGGCAGGGCGAAGAACGCTGCGAAGATCGCGAGTGGAATCGCGGTCAGGATGATGGCGGAAACGGTCGAACGTGCGAGGGCGCCCGTAAAAATCAGTCCCACGACGAGGAAGACTTGGAAGAGCACCCAAGGCATGACCGCCGACACGCGCTTGGACACCCTGTCTCCGAGCACGCGCACGAGACCGCGCCACACCAGCCAGGCAAGGCCCCAGTCGAGCGCCACCGCTCCGATGATGATCAGCGCCTCCGCCATTGCGTCTCCCTCATCAGCTGAAGTACCACAGGCGCGCGCTCACCCATTGAAGTGGAAAACCCAGAATCTCAGAGAGGCCGAAACGCTGCTCGTTGCCGAAGCCGAGTGCGTAGGGTCCCTCGGACTCGTCATCGTCCGCCCTGACGGCCACCAGGTAGCTGCCGTTGGCCGGCAGCTTCACCGTCGAGTTGGGCTCGCCGGTGGCCGCGTAGCTCCAGTAGTAGCTCTGGGTGTATCCCTCGTAGAAGCGCGCGGGCGTGGAGGAGCTCGGCACCAGCAGGCATCCATCCGCCTCCACCGGAAGATCGCCGCAGTCGTCGGACAGGCCGGGCCCGGCGATCATCACCTCGGGGCGGAAGTCTCGCAGCTCATCGCGCTGGGGAACGAGGATCTCGAACGTGACGCTCTGCTCGCTGGCGCCGTCGAAACGGAAGTAGTCGACCTGACCCTGCTCGAGGCGGCCGAAGAAGGCGAGCGCCCGATTCACATCTTCGATGACCTCAGCCCGCTCGGGACTGGAGATGTCGCCGACGAGCACCGGGTAGTGCGCCGAGGTCGCGATCGCCAGAATGGCAAGGAGGGCGGCGACCCAAACAAGACGGGGATAGCGGACTCGACCCGGAGCGGGCGCAAGGTTTGCTTGGGCCCGCTCCAGACGATTAGTTTCCGTCTCGCCATCAGTCAACAGCACGACGGCACACCCGCAGAAGGAAGGAAAGATCGATGTCAAGCCTCATGGTGGACTTCATAATCTCACTCGACGGATACGCGTCTGCGGACGGCTGGCCCGGCTACTGGGGCATGGAGGGGCCTGAATATCTCGCTTTGATCAAGGAAGAAGCCGAAAACGAGCACACCGCCCTCATGGGCGCAACAACGTACCGGCTGATGTCCGGGTTCGCTGCCGAGATGCCTGATGAACCCGGCCTCGCCGCATTGACCGCGCTGCCCAAGGTGGTGTTCTCCTCCACCTTGGAGGCACCACTTTCGTGGTCCAACACCGAGTGGCCAACGGGGACGCCGTCGAAACTGTGCAGGAACTGAAGCGGCGCGACGAGCGACCCCTGCGTACCATTGGCAGCCTCAGCTTGTGCCGGTCGCTGCTCGAAGCCGGCGTGGTGGACCGCTTCCGTGTGGTCGTTTTCCCAGTCATCACGGGTGCCACCGGGAAGGAGCGGATCTTCGACGGGTATCCCGACATTGCCCTCGACTTGGTCGACAGCCGCACGTTCGACGGTCGACTTCAGTTGCTCGAGTACGTTCCCACTGTGCTCGATGGGCCGCCTGGCGTCGGCGACTGGCCAGAGTAGGCCTAAGCGCTTTTTACGCTGGTAGCCACGGTTGCTCAGACGAGGCCGAGAGCGGACTTCGCCAGCGGCGTCATCCTCTCGGGAGACCACGCCGGCGAAAACACGAGCTCAGCCGTTATCTCCCCGATGCCATCGATAGGAGCAGCAACAGACCTCATCTGCTCCTCGATCATCGGTCCGATGGGACACCCCATCGTGGTCAGCGAATACTCGATGTGAACGTCACCGGTCTCGGCGACATTGACCTCGTAGACGAGACCGAGATTGATGATGTCGATCCCGAGCTCGGGGTCGTCGACCGCCTTGAGAGCCTCGGTGACCTCTTCCTTGATGCGTTCCTGATCGCTCATATACCTACCCTAACGACTGGGATGGGCTCCAGATTCCGCCGAGGCTAGAGGCCCAGGCCGAGCAACCGGGAGGCGTTCCCGTAGAGCACGTTGTCGCGCTTCTCGCCCTCGAGTCCCATTTCGTCGAACTCGTCGAGGATCCGGCCAGGATCGAGCATCGGGTAGTCGCTCCCCCACACGAAGCGGTCGTTCAGCCTGCCCCTGCAGTCGCGCTTGACCTCCTCCGGGATGTACTTCGGGCGCCAGCCGGAGAGGTCGACCCATACGTTCGTCTTGTGCATCGCGCTCGCCAGCACCTCGAGGTGCCACGGATAGCCGAAGTGGGCCATGACCACTGTCAGGTCTGGATGCCGCGCCGCCACCATGTCCATGAGCATCGGACGGCCGTAGTCGTACGCGATGCCCGAGCCGCCGGGAACACCTGCCCCCAGTCCCGTCTGGCCCACGTGCACCACGATCGGGAGCCTGTGCTTCTCGCAAACATCCCAGATCGGGTCCCAGCGGTTCTCGTTGGGATAGAAGGCCTGGACCTGAGGATGGATCTTGAGGCCCTTGAGTCCGAGCTCGGAGATCGCGCGATCGAGCTCCTCGGCTGCATTCGGTTTGTGAAAGTCGACCGAAGCGAACCCGACGAACTGCTCGGGGAACTCCGCGCAGATCTCTGCAACACGGTCGTTGGTCAGGGCCGGCAAACCCGTTGCCGTCTCCGCGTCCCACGCCAGCAACACGCCGAGCAGGTCCCACCGCTTGTACTCCTCGGCCATCTCCTCGACCGTGCGCACACGCACTTCGCTGCGGAAGTACTTCGCAGTGATCTCCAGCATGGGACCGAGAGAGCCCTGCAACCACTCGTGCGTCGAGGCGTGAACATGAAAGTCGATGGCGCGCGGCACAGCGTTGTACCCCCTAAGGCTGGCGATCGGTTGGCTTGGAGACTAGCCTGCGCCCCGTAATCAGGCGTCCAGAAGGCGCTTCTTCAGCACCTCGGCGGCGGATACGGGATCCGTTGCCTCCGTGATGGCGCGCACGACGACGACTCGCGTCGCTCCCGCGCTGATCACTTCATCCAGATTGGACTCGTTGATGCCTCCGATGGCGAACCACGGGAGCTCCGTGTGTTGTTCGGCCGCGTATTTAACGAGCTCGAGCCCCGCTGCGGGTCGCCCCGGCTTCGTTGGGGTGCTGAAGCACGGCCCCACCACGAAGTAGTCGATGAGATCCGAGCGGGACAGTCCGCGGTCGACCTCTCCTGGCGCATGCGTCGAAAGACCAACGATCCCCTCACCCATTAGGTGCCGCGTGAACTCGATCGGCAGATCGTTCTGTCCCACGTGCACTCCGTCCGCCCTCAGGGCGACCGCTATGTCCGGGCGGTCGTTGACGATGAACGGGACTCCAGCCTCCCTGCATGACTCGAGAACCGGTCCCGCCAGACGCAACACGTCGCCGGCCTCTGCCTCTTTCTCGCGCAGCTGGATCAGATCGACGCCGGCCGCGACGAGCTCGGGCACCAGATCGGCCAGGTTCCCGGCGGCGAGACGATTCGAGGCAACGAGATACAGGCGAGCGCTATCCATGCGGTAGTGGTTTTCCATCCGGATCCATCTCTAACGCTCTTTCTAGAGAGCGAGCGCCGTCGGCCCGTCGCCCTCCTGATCGATGAACGGCACGTCGGGGTCCTCGCCGGCGCTGCGTTCGTAGTCCTTCATGCGCTCGGCGATGCGGCCCACGACTACGGGCGTGCGCAACATGATGAGGCAGACGAAGCAGTACGGCAGAACGTCCATTACGACCTCGTACCAGCGTTTGTCGAGAAGACTCGCACTCGCCACCCAAGCGATCATGAGCGCGAGCAGCGCGAGCGCTAGGAGTCTCGGCAGCCGGTGGCGCGCAGTGGCCTCTAGACGCAGGCGCATCGCTCGCACGGCCCGTCGTCCATGAAGACTCCGCAGACGAACCCAGGTCTTTCGTGCGGGATAGAAGCGACCGAGCCCCTCTGCGAACGCGAGTGCTAGGGCGGCGATGAAGGAGGCGACGATGCCGGTGGTCATCAGCTCAGGTTAGCGAGCCTCGAGCACTCCGTCAGACGACTTAGCGCTGTCCGCCGAGCTCTGGGAGCGCCCCCGGGTTTGCGAGCGGAATCGACAACTGGACATCGGAGATGGCAATGGTTCCGTCGGCGTTGGATTCGAGGAAGCTTCGTGAGTCGTTCGCCGTCAGTTCAAGCTCGACTCGATGGCCCTCGGCGAAGGTGTAGGCGTTACCGAAAAGCTTGAACAGCGCGCTGCTGTTCGCTCGCGCTCTGCAAGCGGAAGACTCCCCTGTCGACCAGCGTCCGCCGGCTGCCGTCGACATCCCAGAGGCGAGCGGAGATGTACATGTCCTCGAACTCGGGGGCCGCGGTCAGAGAGACCGTCGGAAGGCCAAGCATGGTCAGCGGCCGTGACAACGTGCCTGAGGATGCCGCAAGGTTCCCGTCGGCCAGAGGGGCAGTCGTCGTCCGGCATCCCGTGTAGTCGACGCCGCGGCTTGCCGCATCGGTGTCGATGGGCTTGATGACACGGGCCCGTGTGTCCTCGACGTTCGTATCGAGGGTTCCCTCGAGGTCGAGTTCTGCCGTCAGTTCGTTGGATTCCTGCAGATCCGTCCATGTCTTCGCGCTGTAAAGGGCACCGGGAAGCTTCTCGTCGTCGCACCGAGTCGTCCGAGCTTGGACCGAGCGCTTCGGCTTCTTGCCTTCGCCGCGCAGGTAGTAGTCAAACCACTCTTCCACCAGCTTGTCGACGTAGTTGGACTCGGTCCTTTTGGCCTGAGCAGTCGGATGCCCGTAGTCACCGAAGTACATGTTCATCGGGTAGCGAGACTTCGTGTTCCGGTTCAGGAGGTTGTACATGCTCAAGGCCTGCGACGAAGTAAACACACCGTCCGTGAACCCCTGGATCGAGAGAATCGCCGGCCTTCCCCTGCCCATTGGCATGTAGAGAGCAGACCGCTCGCTCAGCAACTTGTTGGCAAACTCCGCCATGACCGGGTTGGTCACATCGGTGTATGGCTCGCCTTCGAGCACCGCCTTGTACCACGCATTGAGATAGCCAGGGAGCTTGAACTGAGAGGCTCCAGCCATCCCGAGATAGAAGGTGCTGAAGTAGCTCTCGCGCGCAACACCTATGCGCTCGGCAAGCCGTTCATCGAGGTCGGCGGTCTTCTTGCTGAAGGTCTTGACGTCGCTGGCGCGTCCGTTGGGCAGAAGCGCGTCGAGCATGTCGGTCCAGCCGATCATCGGAACCGCTGCCGCAACCTCGACCTTTGAGCCCGCAGGAGATCTCCACACGTTGGACCGGGTGAGCATCCATGTCTGGCCACCTCCATAGGACGCGCCCATTACGCCGATGGCCGGGTCGGCCGTTACTCCGTCTACCAGCGATCCGTCCACCATTAGCCCGGCGAGGTGCTGCGAGTCCTTTATCTCGTAGCGACGACTGGCGAGTTGGGTCCTGCACGCGTAGTTGGGCTCCTGCTCTGTCTCGTAGAGCTCCTTGACACCTTTGATCGTGGACGATGTTGCTCCGTCCTCACAGGTGTTCTCCCAGTAGCCGCGCGCTGTGTAGTCAAGGACTGCGTAGCCGCGTGCTGCATAGGTGGCGGCCTCCTTCCAGTTGCCGTCTCTCGATCCACCCAGTCCGTGAAGCATCAGGACGAGCGGAAACGGTCCGGCGCCCTCCGCCGGCAGGGTGACGTCGACGTCGAGTCTGGCGGCCGCGTCGGAGCTCAGCACCAAACCATTCGAGCCCGACCCCGCTTGCCCTCGGACCTGGCCTCCGCACCAGCGGACCTTGCCGGCGAAACGTCCAACACTGGAGAGGTCCTTGGCCCGGTTTGCCGGTGGCTTGGCAGAGCATTGAAGGGGGGCGTCCGTCGCCCCGGCGATCTCTGGAGCGGGTGTGCTCGAGACCTGAGCAGCGGCGGGGGCGAGCGCGACCAACGAGCCCAGGAGGGCGAGTGCTACCAACAGCGCTAGGCGCCTCGTGGTCAATAGTTCTCCATGAATTCGATCCACTCAACCGTAGACGAAGAAACCTACCGTCTGGTTGGCTCAATGCAACCTTCTTTAAACGTATCGGCGCAAGGCCTGCGGGACTGAGAAATTGTCAGTATTTGCCGGAATTGCTCAGACGACGCGCGGCAGCTCGCCTGTGACCGCGTCCTCCACGGGGGACCGCACGACCGGCTCGTCCGGCTCGTCCGGATCGAGCTCGACCATGCCCGGGATCGGACCCTCCATCAGAGCCTCCATGACGTCCCGGTAGAAGCCATTCGGGTCGGGAACCCGCTCGAGCACGACCGGTGTTGTGCCCGGGGTCGTGGCCTCGACGACGACAGAGCCGTAGCCGAGCAGCCGCCCGCCTACCGATCGCCTCAGGCCGAGGTCGTGAATACGGACGTAGGGCCACGATGACACCCTGCGGGCCATGAAGCCCCCTACTGTGGCAATCCGCCTGTCGGTGACGAGAATGCTGTCGCTCGACCACCTTCGCAACCGAAGGAGGAATCGAAAGAGGAGAAGGCCTGCCAGCACGCCGCAGACCTGGTCCACGACGTCCGCATCGCTCGCCGGGCCGGTGAGCCACCCGAGGGCTCCCAGGAGCCCAATTAGGACCAGGGTGCCCAGAGCAGGCCGAACCAGGACGGAGAGGTGCCTCCGACTGGTGCGTAAGACCTCTTCACCGGGGGCCAGGAAAGAACGAGCCATGGGACCAAGGCTACAAAAACCCCATCAACAACTCCAGCCACACCGCCCGAGAACCGTCAGGCCTCGTTCCACCACTCTTGCCACAGGCGTTTTGAAGCCCGCAGGTACTCGCGCTTCGCGAGAAGACCTCCAGGGTCACGGTGCCGTCGTATCCGGCCTGCTTCAAGGCTCTGATCGCCGAACGCCAGTCGATGTTTCCCGCACCAAGGGGAAGATGCAGATCCCCCTCTCCTCCGCGGTTGTCGCTCACGTGCACGTGGGAAAGGCGATCCGAGAACGCGTCAAGGAACTCTGGCGTCTGATTGGACTGACCGAGCCCGAGTCTCAGATTCGCGTGAGCGACGTCGAGGTGAAACCCCGCGTCCGGAGCGCGGTCGAAGATCTCTCTGAAATCGTCGACGCGCGCGAAGCCTCTGTCGATGTTCTCGACCATCAGTTTGATGCCGCGTGCTGCCGCCACCCCGCATAATTCGGCGATCGCGTCCGCGTTGCGCGCGCGCATCCGATCGGCTCCATGAAGCGGGACTCGGTTGTCGGGGTGAATGTTCACCAATTGGATACCCGCGTCGGCAAAGCAATCGAGGCCGCGCGCATACAGATCGAAAGCCTGTTGCTTGAGCTCATTGAAGGCCGAAGCAATCGGGAGGTAGTAGGCCGTGTGACCCACCGCCCCAAGTCCGAGGTCAGCGATCAACCCGCCTGCCTCTTTACCATCAGGCAGCCAGGCGGCCGGCGGCTCGAGCGTCAAATCGATGAAGTCGAATCCCTCGTCTGCAATCCGATGGATCTCTTTCAGGACCGAGCGCCCCGGAAAGTTCATTGCTCCTATTTGCACGCGAGCAGTGTGACATACAGCGCGCTCAACTCTCATTTGGCCCTCTGAGTCCGGCCCCCGTTTATCCTCGGCTCGATGGAGACCTACGAAGCCATGACAACTCGCCGTTCGGTGTCCAAGCTCACCTCGGAGAGGCCGGACATAGACAGCATCAGGCGGCTGCTCGACGCCGGTGTCCGAGCCCCCACCCACCACCTGACCCAGCCCTGGCGATTCGTCGTGCTAACGGGTGACGCGTTGAGGGACTTCGCGGACGCGTGGGCGGCAGGAGCCGAGAGGGAGGGCAAGGACCCCGAGTCGGTCCTCGGCAAGGCCCTGCGTGCCCCGGTGATCGTCACTGTGATCGAGACTCCAAAGCACCATCTGCCCAAGGTTCAGGAGATCGAGGAGCATCATGCGGTGGGCGCAGCGATGCAGAACATATTGCTCGCGGCGCATGACATGGGCCTGGGAGCGATGCTCCGCACCGGTCCGGCCGCTCACATACCCGAGGTTCACGACTACCTCGGACTCGCGCCTGGTGAGCTCGTAGCCGGCTACATCTACGTCGGCTATCCGGAGCCCGGAGTCGAGGGTCCTCGGACTCGCCGCACTGAGGCCGCCGACATCACGGAGTGGAGAGGCTGGTAACCATCGAAGCTGCCGACGTAAAGCGCGCCGCGTTCTTCGACCTCGATCGGACACTCATCCCCGGGTCGAGCCTGTTCTTGATGGCACGCGCGGCTTACGAGAAGGACCTGTTTCGCGTGCGAGACATCATGCGTTTCGGCTGGGGCCAGATGGTGTTCCGGCTTCGTGGCGAGAATCCGGGAGGCATGGAGCTGTCGCGCGAGTCGACGCTTGAGTTCGTAACGGGCAAGAGCCAGGCGGAACTCATCGAGATGGGCGATGAGATCGCGGAGGAACGCATCCTTCCGCACGTTTACGCGGACATCGTGCGCGTGATCGAGGGTCATCACGATAGAGGCGATGCCACTTTTCTCGTGACCGCTTCCCCGATCGAGCTCGCGAGCCGCATCGCCAGATCACTCGACATGACCGGCGCAATCGCAACCGTCTCCGAGGTTGACCGGAATGGCTACTACACCGGCCGGTTGGTCGGGGCCGTGATGCACGGTCCCGAGAAGGCATCTGCTGTGACGATCAAAGCGGACGAGCTGGGCATCGACCTCCTCCAGTGCCACGCCTACTCCGACTCGAGAAACGACTTGCCGCTGCTCGAGTCGGTGGGCTTTCCGCACGCGGTTAACCCCGAACACAACCTCCGTCGCATCGCGTTACAGCGTGGATGGCCGATCCACGAGTTGAGGACGCGCAGGAAGGCTCTGCTGATAGGAATTCCGGCGGGGCTCGGTGGCGTCAGCCTGTTCGGCGCGGGTGTTGGTCTGGGCGTTTGGGTCGAGCGCCGCCGCAGAACCACGCGTCGCAGGGGGATCTCGAAACTCATGCGCAGGTTGCAGTTCGCCGAGCTTCGCTACCGCTTCAGCTACCGGGGCCTGCTTCGACGCTAGTTCCTAAGGGGAGGTCGAGCTCGCGGCCAAATGCTGGGGCTTCCGAAGCGTGGTTGGTTGGGGCCGGTGAGTAGAGGATGTCTTCACGACTGTAGTGCCCCACGACGTCGAACCATCGCTTCGCGGTCATGATGCGACCTAGGTCGACGTCTGCGACAACGATCCCTTCCTGGTCATAGAGAGGGCCCGCTATGGCACGGCCCTGAAGTGGCTCGAAGATCGCCGCTCCACCCCGCCCGAGCGCCTGACCATTGTCTGGCAACTGAACCGGGAAGTCGTCGGGAAACGCCGAGCGCGGGATGTATTGAGGGGCCGAGACCACGAACGCCCCCGATTCGATCGCGATGTGACTCATCGTGGCGATCCAGCCGTCAGAATCATCGGCTGTCGGGGCCGTCCAGATCTGCACGCCTTGACGATAGAACTCATATCGAGCGAGAGGCATGCGGTTCTCCCAACAGATGAGGCCGCCAACCTTCCCGACTGGAGTCTCGATGACATTTAGGTCCTGTCCGTAACCGACGCCGTGGAAAAGGCGTTCGTGCATCGTGGGCATCAACTTGCGATGTTTCCAGAGCAAACCCTCAGGACCAAGCAAGATCATCGTGTTGTAGAGACTTCCGGGCCTAGCGGATTCCCGTTCGTTCACTCCAAGCACGCAATAGATATCGTGCTCGGCACATGCCTTGATGAAACGGTCAATATGGGGGCCGGGCACGTCGACAGAGTTGTCCCACAGACGGGCCCACATCTCATCGAATCCGTCGAACCGGGCCGCTTCGTGCGCCCACACTCCTGACGGGTACAGGGGGATGAATGTTTCAGGGAAAACCGCGAGTTTCACACCCTCCTCTGATGCCTCTCCCAAGAGACGGAGCGCCTTTGCCACCGATGCCTCAGCATCAAGGATTACCGGAGTGGCCTGAATTGCAGCGATGCGCACAGTTCTAGTGGACATGAGGTAACGGTGGCATGTGATCGAGCGCCTCGTCAACATTGCGGCGTTTTATTGGTCAGCAAGTCAGCGAGTGCCCTTGGAAACCTCCAGCCCGCTGGCGCGTAACAGCTCCGATAGCTCGGTCGCGTTCGTGGTGGCGTAATCGCGATAGCAGTTGTTCATGAGGATGTGTGTCCGGTCTGCCTTGTCGCTCAGGTTCGTGACGCGCGGAACCCACTGCTCGAGCTCATCGGTGCTGTAGTTGTAGCGAAAGCGCTTTGACACCGACTTGCTCTGCCACTCCTCGTCGTTGTGCCCATGAAATCGCAATAGTGCGAGATCCGTGGTTGCCGCCACGACCGGGGGCATGGACGACCTGAATCCCTGCGGCATATCCACGCAGACGTAGGGAAGGCCGTGACCCTCGAGGAATTCGAGGGTTTCCTTCTCGTTATCGCCGTTCATCCAGGTCTCGTTACGAAGTTCGACGGCGATCTTGAACGGTGCCGCGCGTTTGGCGCACTCGAGCACGTAGTCCTTGTTCTTTCGAGCGATGGTGAACCAAGGCGGGAACTGGAAGAGCAGGATCCCGAGCTTGCCGGCCTCGTCGAGCGGCTCCAGAGCCGAGAGAAACCTGTCCCACACGACATCGATGGTCTTCTGGTCGAGATCCTTGGGATAGACGTTGCGCTTGTCACTTTTGACATCGAGGTCCTTGTAGAGGGCGTCTGTCTTTGTCGGGTGTCCAGTCAGCAGCGAGAACGCCTTGATATTGAAGGTGAAGTTGTCGGGCGTTCGTTCGACCCAGCGTTCGGAATTTGCCTCGCTCGGCGGAAAGTAGTAGGTGGAATCGACCTCGACAAGCGGAAACTGCGACGCGTAGTACTGGAGCCGCTTGGCTGCGGTTTTCGCGTCATCTGGGTACCAACCCGATTCGATCAGCGTTTTGTCGGTCCAGGATGCAGTGCCGACGAGGATGTCTCCCATGGCCGAAGACTACCCGGGGCGAATCGGCTGTGAGGGCGAGCGCGTGATCTCGAGACCGCGTTTCGATGCCTCTTGCGCGAACCAGCGCGCGTCGCGCAACGCGCAACCTCGGGGATCGTTGTTGAAATAGACGAATGCGAGGGCGTCGTGGAACTCGTCGCTCAACCGCTGCGTCCACGTTGCGAGCGCGGCACGTCCGTAGCAGGGCGATGGAGAAGCAGCGCCCGCATGCAAGCGAAGATAAGTCCAGTCGGTCGTTCGCCACAGGGGCGCGATTGGCTTCGAATCACGGTCGGCGAGACACAGGGCACTGCCGTGCTGTTCGAGCAATCGAGCGAGTCTCCTGCGTCCACCACGAGTCGTGGCGAAACTCCACGGCCACGCGCACGTTCGCGGGAAACCGCCTCAGAGTGGCGTCGAGGAGATCGGGGTCGGCACGCAGCGTAGGGGGAAGTTGCAGCAGCACGGGACCAAGCTTGTCTCCGAGGTGCCCCACCCGGTCCAGAAACCGAGCGACCGGCTCCTCCGGATCGCGTAAGCGCTTGATGTGGGTCAAGTACCGGCTCATCTTGACCGCCATTACGAAATCGTCGGGAGTCGACCGCGCCCATGCAGCGAAACGCTCGCCCTCGGGAAGTCGATAGAAGGCGTTGTTGGACTCGACGGTTGCGAAATGGCTCGCGTAGAACTCGAGCCATGCGCGTTGGGGAATCTCTGTCGGGTAGAAGCGCCCGCGCCAGTCTTTGTAATGCCAACCCGAAGTTCCCAACAGAATCCTCATATCGACTGTCTACCCGGAGTTAGCTGTAAGACTAGGGACATGTTTCGAAGGCGCATCAGACCGAAGCCGGGCCAGGAGTCGGTGTGGGACTATCCCCGCCCTCCACGTGTCGAACCGGCCACGGCCCCCGTACGCGTCGTCCACAACCACGTAGATCTCGTCAACACCGAGAGGGCCTTGCGAGTGCTCGAGACGTCCTCGCCGCCCACCTACTACATCCCGCGCGAGGACATCGCCATGAAGTACCTCCACTCGACCACGGGCACCACCGTTTGCGAGTTCAAGGGAGTGGCCTCGTACTTCGACCTCGAGGTGAACGCGCGCGTGGCATCGCGGGCGGCCTGGACCTACGTGAATCCCAAGGAAGGGTTCGAGGAGCTCACGAATCTGATTGCCTTCTACGCCGGTCGCGTGGACGCCGCGTACGTTGGCGAGGAGAAAGTCACACCTCAGGCCGGTGACTTCTATGGAGGCTGGATCACGAGCAACGTCGTCGGTCCGTTCAAAGGGGATCCGGGCACCCTCGGCTGGTGAACACCTGTAAAAGTTTCCGGTGGCGGGTTTGCTTGCCTCGCATGGAGGGAACCACCAACCCAGGCAGTGCTCCACCTGCAATTTGCCCAAGCCTGCGGGGGAGATCAGACCCATCGGGACGGATCGCGGGCCAACCCGGGGTCGATATGCACGGTTTGCCCGGCGCCGTACGGCGGCGCCGGGCCACCGTCTCTCAAAACTCCGGAGCACCCTCAAAGGTCGTCGAAGGCTCGGCATAGAGCCGTTTGGGAATCCGGCCCGCTCTACGAGCGAGTCGTCCGGCCTCAACCGCCCTCCGCATCGCGTCGGCCATCACAGCAGGCTCTCTGGCCCTCGTCACCGAGCTCGCCAGCAACACTCCGTCGCACCCCAGCTCCATCGCCAGCGCCGCGTCCGAGGCCGTCCCGATGCCCGCGTCCAGGATGATCGGCACCGAAGCCTGTTCGACTATCAGCGCCAGGTTGTAGGGATTGAGAATGCCCATGCCCGACCCGATCGGAGAACCGAGTGGCATCACCGCCGAGCACCCTACCGACTCGAGCCGGGCGGCCAGAACGGGGTCGTCGGTCGTGTAGGCGAGAACCGTGAACCCCGTCGTCGACAAGCTGCTCGGCTGCATCGATCAGCTCCGGTCCGTCGGGGATGAGCGTTCGGTCGTCACCGATGACCTCGAGCTTGACCCAGTTGGTATCGAATGCTTCGCGCGCCAGCTGTGCGGTCAGCACCGCATCGTGCGCGGTGAAGCAGCCCGCGGTGTTGGGCAGCAATCTGATCCCGTTACGGTCGAGAACATCCAGCACGGAGCCGCGCAGCGTCCGGGCTGATCCGCCGCAGAGCAACGGTCGCCATCTCGGCACCCGACGCTACGAGAGCGCTCTCGATCGCCTGGATGCTGCTGGCTCCCCCGGTACCCAGAAGCAGCCGCGAGTTGAAAGTCTCGCCTCCTAGTACGAGTGGATCGTCCATGGCTCTCTCTTTCCTTGTCCCCCACCGATCGCCCCGAGTACCTCCACCCGGTCACCCTCCGTGAGCTCTACGTCGTTCCACCTGGAGCGGGCCACGACCTCTCCGTTGAGAGCCACCGCAATCCCTCGCTCTCCTCGACCGTAGCGCTGAACGATCGCGGTCAAAGTGGTGCCGTCGTCAAGCTCCGTGCTCGAACCGTTCAGTCGCACCCTCATTAACCCGCTCCCGTCGCGACCCGAGGACTGGAGAACCTCAGCGGCGAGAAGGGCATGACGATCTCGGGAGTGTCTCCCGTCGACAGGAGATGTGCGATCGACCATCCGGTGACCGGAGCAAGCAGCACCCCATTGCGGTAGTGAGCGGTGGCCAGCACCAGGCCTTCGATCTCGGTCTTCCCCAACAAGGGGGCGTTGTCCGGAGAAGCCGGCCGCAGGCCCACGCTCGTCTCGACCAGCTCGAGCTCGGTGATGCCTGGGATCAACTCGAATCCGGCCCTCAGGAGCTCGTGAACTCCCCCCGCCGTGGGGCGCTCGTCAAACCCCTGTTCCTCGACAGTCGCGCCGAGCACTACCCGACCGTCGGGGCGCACCACGATGTAGGCCTCGAGTCCCCGAATGGTGAGCGTCGCAAGGCGCTGATCCTGGGGCCCCCGCAAGTGCAGGAGCTGCCCTTTGACCGGTCTGACGGGAGGAACGACGCCCTGCGGGATACCGCCGATACGCGCTGAATGCGCTCCCGCAGCGAGGACGAGGGCCCGGCACGAGACGCGCTCCCCACCATCGAGTTCCACACCTTCAACGCGAGCGGACGTCAGCTCGACGCTCTCGATTCGCTTGCGGACCATGTGAACCCCGGCTCGCTCGCAGGCGGACAGCAATGCTCCGAGCAGAGCCCGATTGTCGATCTGATGATCACCTCGCACCAGAATGCCTCCCCGCGTCGAGGGGGCCAGAAACGGTTCGAGCTGTCTACATTCCCGGCCGCGCAGCCGTTCGACCTCGAGCCCGAGGCTCCGTTGGAAATCGTAGAGGTCGTTCGAACGCGGCATTGTCGTCGGCGTCGCGCGCAACGACAAGGGTTCCGGTTCGAACGTAGCCGCAGTCCCGTCCCGACGCGTCGTTCAACTCCTCGGCCCATTCGGGATAGCGCGCGTGCGAGTCGAGGTTCAGTTGGAGCAGTCGTTCCTCGCCGTAGTGGACCTCGGTCACCGGGGCAAGCATCCCCGCCGCAGCCCACGATGCGCCGCGGGCCGGTTGATTGTCTGCAACGATCACAGACAGGCCCTTGGTCGCGGCTTGCCAGGCGATCGACAGACCGATCACGCCGCCGCCTGCGACGACAACATCCGGTGCGATCATTTGAACCCAAGCCTCCCTACGCCGGCATGAACCGGATCAGGTTGTTGCGGGTCGCGGACAGATGAGTCCGCCTCTCAGCCCGGTCTTCCGGACTCCCCGGCGGTAAGCAGTCATTATACGGCGCGCGCCCCTGGCCTCAGCGGCCGAACGGCTAGATCCGAGCGGCTTGGACAGCTTCGAAGCGAGACAGCGGCGAGTTCTCGGATAGCACGATCGCCTTGGTCAGGTGGACGATCGTTCCGGCTTCCGGCTGGCTTGTGAATTCGAGCTCGTCGACCAGGGCTCGCATCAACATGATCCCTCGCCCGCCCTCCTCGGTGAGGTCGACCAGATCCGAGTACTCGTGGGCGTCGGCCAGCGCTGCGTGGTCAAAGCCCCGGCCGGTGTCTTTGATTCTGATAGAGGCCTGCTTGAGGTCGATCGTCAGCTCCACCTCGTACTCCGCCTGCGCACTCGGTGCGTGCTTCAGCACGTTTGTGCACGCCTCGGTCACGGCCAGTTCGACGTCGAACACACAGTCGGAATCCACGCCCAACTGGCTCATGGTCGAGCCCACGAGATTCCGGGTAAACGGAATGCTCGAGGCGTCGCTCGGGAGATTGAGTGCGAAAACGAACTTCATATACGGATTCTTCCCCTATGAGCCAGGACAAAACTGCCAGGGCGGCCCGCAGGCGCTAGATGAGCACCTTTCGAAGGGCCAGAATCGCGCTGTCGACGTCGGCTGAGGACACGTCCCTGTGAGTGACCAGTCGCATGACCGGGGCCTCCGAACCGAGCGTCAGGATGCCCTCGCGCCCAAGCGCGTCGCTGACCTGAGCTCCCGTTGTTCCAAAGACACCCACGTTCACGTAGACCATGTTCGTGTCGATCGCCCCGAGGTCCACGGACTCCGGGTTCATTTCCGCAAGCGCTTCGGCCACACGCCGCGCGTTCGCGTGGTCCTCGTGCAGGCGAGCGGGTCCCGTCTCGAGCGCGACCCTGGCGGCCGCAGCGAGCACTCCCGCCTGGCGCATCCCTCCTCCAAGACGCTTGCGAAGCCGGTGCGACTCCACGAGAACCTCAGACGGACCGACGACCATCGACCCAACCGGAGCGCCCAAACCCTTGGAGAAGCAGAACGTCACGGTGTCCGCGCACGAAGCCCACTCGGCTGCCGGCGTACCCGTCGCGGCCTGCGCGTTGAAGAGCCTGGCTCCGTCCATGTGGAGCGCAACGCCCTTGTCGCGCGCAACCTTGGCAACCGCGCGCGCCTCCTCGATTGGAAAGATCCGGCCCCCGGCCGCGTTGTGGGTGTTCTCCATCGCGACCACGGCGGTCCGCGGATTGTGCTCGGATCCCTGACGGATGACGCCCGCGACCTGATCGGCGGTGATCACTCCGGCCTCGCCTTGAAGCGGCCGCATCATCAAGCCCATGGTCGCCGCCATCGAGCCTCCTTCGTAATGAAGGAAATGCAGCGTTGGACTCGCAGACGATCTCGTCGCCGGGGCGAGCGAGTGCACCCAGCGAGACCTGGTTGCCCATCGACCCGGTGGGGACGAACAGACCCGCTTCTTTGCCGAGCAGGCCGGCGGCGTACTCCTGCAGCGAGTTGATGGTCGGGTCATCTCCGAAGACATCGTCGCCCACCTCGGCGGTGGCCATGGCGTTGAGCATCTCGGGAGTGGGACGGGTAACGGTGTCCGAACGCAGATCTATCGGTTTGTCCATTGAGCATTCTCTTTTCTAAGCGAATCGGGGGCGATTGGCCCCCAGGATAGGTCTAGCCGAAGAAAACCTGGGCCGTCTCGTAGAGTTCGGGGTCGACCGTTTTTAGCTCCCCAACCGCGTCGCTCAACGACACACGTACGATGTCCGGTCCCTGTAGCGCGACCATCTTCCCGTAATCGCCATCGCTCGCGCAGTCGATCGCTGCGATGCCGAAGCGGGTCGCGAGCACCCGGTCGAATGCAGTTGGCGTGCCCCCGCGCTGAATGTGGCCGAGGATCGTTGCCCGCGTCTCGTAGCCGGTGCGCTTCTCGATCTCCTTCTCGAGCAGCACACCGATGCCTCCGAGACGAACGTGTCCGAACGAGTCGGTGGATTCCTCGGAGCTGAAGACATCCGAGGTTTCGATCGGAACCGCTCCCTCCGCCACGACCACGATCGAAAACGTGCGACCGGCCTTGTGACGGTGCTGAATGTGCTCGCAGACTCCATCGATGTCGAAGGGGCGCTCGGGCACGAGGATCGAGTCGCTGCCTCCCGCGATCCCTGCGTAGGTCGCGATCCAACCTGCGTGCCGGCCCATGACCTCCACGACCATTACCCGGTTGTGTGACTCGGCCGTGGAATGAAGCCGGTCGATCGCGTCGGTGCAGATCTGGACCGCCGTATTGAAGCCGAAAGTGAAGTCGGTCGCGTTGACGTCGTTGTCGATTGTCTTGGGGATGCCGACCACATGCACTCCCTCGGAGTGAAGCTTGTCGGCCACTCCTAGGGTGTCCTCGCCCCCAACAGCTATCAGACAATCGAGACGCTGATCGGACAGAGTCGACTTGACTCGCTCGAGACCTCGCTCCTCCTTGAAGGGATTTGTGCGCGACGAGCCGAGGATCGTGCCCCCCCTGTGAAGGATCCCCGAGGTGTTGTCGGGGGTCAGGCTCATGTGCTGGTTGTTGAGCACCCCCCTCCAGCCGTCCCTGTAGCCCACGATGGCGTGCCCATAGCGGTTGACGCCCTTCCGAACGACCGCGCGGATGACGGCGTTGAGGCCGGGGCAGTCTCCGCCTCCCGTCAGAATGCCGATTCGCGCCACGAACCCTCCTTGCATCCTGTCTTTCGGGCAAAACTAACCCGCCGGATCCACCCCGGAGGCGCTCAATCAAGGTCCCCGAGCGGCCGATGCATCTCTATGGGCAAATCCGGCTCGACGCTTCGCGCGCGTGATCACCGCCACCGCAATGGTTGCGGGACTGATCGCGTCCATCAGCAGTCAGAGCGCAGGCGCAGAGGACCTCGACACAGTTAAGGCCCGCGCCCAGAGCGTCGCCGACGAGGTGACGGAGCTCGAACACCGGGCTCAGGGCCTGGAGAACCAGAAGGCCGAGCTCGACGACCGCATCGTCGATCTGAGCGGAGAGATCGGCGCGCTCGAGTCCAAGGTCGGCGACATCGGGCGCGCTCTGGCAGACGCGCAGGACATCTACATCGAGCGCGCGATTGAGGCCTACAAGAGCGGAGCCGCGGGGACCGAGCTCGATGCGCTGCTGGCCGCGGAAACGATGTCGGAATTCATCTCAATCGCCGAGATCAACAGCGTGGCTACATCGGTCGACCTCCAGCGACTTCAGGAGCTCGAACGCACGAGAGCCGAGATCGAGGAAGCCCAAGAAGAGCTCGACGTACGAAAGCAGGAGCAAATCGAGGCGAGAGCCGAGATCGAAGTGCTCGGCACGGAGCTTCGGACCACCCTGGACGATCGCCGCTCGTCGCTGCGCCGGCTTGCGGCCGAGGTCAAGGAGCTCGAGCAGCAAGTACGCCGCGACGCGCAGATCACTCAGCCGGCCGGCACAACCCAACCTCCTTCTTCCGGCATCGCCACCAAGGACATCCCTGACGGCTACGTCACGACGGGAGTCAGCTTCGGAGGAGTCGCGTCCTGGTACGGGCCCGGGTTCGAGGGCAACCTGACGGCAAACGGCGAGATCTACGATCCTATGGGCCTGACGGCTGCCAGCAAAGAACTCCCGTTCAACACCCTTCTTTTCGTGAAGTACCAGGGCCGCGGAGTCGTCGTGCGAATCAACGACCGCGGGCCTTACGTGGGTGACCGGATCATCGACCTGTCCCAGGGAGCTGCGGAGACAGTCGGGATGAGCGGCATCGGATGGATCGACGCAACAATCGTTGTCAGGCGCTAGATAGCCTCTGCCTCCAGCAGCTGCTTGACGAGGCAAACGGTTGTACCGTCCGTCCCGATCTGAATGTCGACCTCGTCCATCAGCCCACGCATGAGGTCCAGACCGAAACCACCGATCCGCTCTTCGAACTCGGCCTCCGCATCGCGCGAGGGATGAGAGGTCTTCGACCACTCCTGGGTCGAGTAATCCTGGATGTAGAAACGAGCAGAACGCCCGTCGATCTCCCACAGGATCTCGGGTGGAGGGTCATCGGCCCGGTGACCGTGCACGAGGGCATTGGTGCACGCCTCGGTGACGGCAACGAGGCAGTCGAACGACAGCGAAGGATCGGCCCCTGCCTCGCTCAGGTCCGCTCGTATCTCCTTGCGGACACCGGAAAGGCTGGCTTTGTCGGCCAGGGGGTGTTTCCTCACGGTCATGGACATATCTTCTCTCGCTCGAACCACTGGCCCGCGCTGCCTGCCTGAACGCCGACCGACCCCCCGGCCATGTTAAAGACTTCAGACCCGCCGCGGGCGGCATTCCTCCCGATGCGGGGTGGGGTACGACGGGTCTCCGGCGGGCTTTTGGTACAGCGTTCTGGAGGTTCATCCCCCTTCGGGGGAGATTCATTCAGAGAAAGGACGCAACTTTGGAGCCAGACATCCTCGAGGGGGCCGAGGAGTTCTCCTTCGATGGGGGCCCGGTCGGTGCCCTGCTCGTGCACGGATTCACCGGAAGCCCCCAGGGGCTCAGGGGTCTCGGCGAATATCTCGCCGGGCGGAGCATCGCGGTCGAGGGAATACGCCTGCCGGGGCATGGCACCACCTGGCAGGACCTGAACGCCAGACGCTCCTCCGAATGGGTAGCTGCGGTCGAGCAGGGGTACGCCAAGCTCGCCCCGGGGAGGGACAAGGTCTTCCTGGTGTCCCTGTCCTTTGGCGCAGCCCTCGCGATCGATTTCGCCGCGCGGCATCCGGACAAGGTGTCGGGACTAGTGACGCTCGCAGGCATGGTCCTCGTGAAGGATCCTCGCCGCTTCCTCTCGCGGGTTATCGCACGGCTCACCCCATCAATTCCCGGCGTTGGAAACGACATCGCCGATCCCGAGGGCAAGGAGATCGCATACGACCGTCTGCCCACCGCGGCCGGCCACCAGATGCTGCAATTCATCAAGGTCGCACGTGGGTCACTGCCCAAAGTGAGCTGTCCGTTGCTCGTAATGCACTCGCACAACGACCACACGGTTCATCCGGCCAATGCCAACGAGATCCACGATCGGGCCGCGTCGACCGACAAGAGACTCATATGGGTGGACGACAGCTATCACGTCATCACGCTCGACGTCGACCGGCTGAAGGTCTACGAATCGACCTACGAGTTCATCAGAGATAGATCCTAAAGCCTAGAGTTAGACCGAAGCGCAAAACACGCTCGCGACAAAGGAGTCATCGCGAATGCCCTCCGAGAGCATCATTGTCACCGGTCACATCATCGACAACCTCACACTGCCCAATGTGCTCGATGAGATCATCAACGCCGGTTTCACCTACCGTCTGCTGGATCTCCACCTCGGTGTCCGCCACGACGACACCTCAACCGCACGCATAGAGGTGACCACCAACACAGAAGAGGAGTTGATTCGTCTTCTCGACAGCTTGCGCCAGCACGGCGCGAATCCAGAAACCGTCGAGGACGTCCAACTTGTCGAGGCCGACATGGATGGGGCGCTTCCCCCGGGTTTCTATTCCTCGACGAACTTGGAAACCGACATCCGCATCGATGGCAAATGGTTGCGCGTCACGCACCCGGAGATGGACTGCGGAATAGTCGTCGAAGGCGATAGCGCGCGCACCGTTCCGATGGGCGAGATCAAGAAGGGCATGAAGGTGGTTGTGTCCGGTCTCGGCATTCGGGCGTTACCTGACGAGCGTCCGCGTGGGGAGGACAGGAGCGCGTTCGCGTTCATGAGCTCTGATCTTTCGTCGGAGAAACCCAAGGGACTGCTGCTCGACCAGGTGGCCGAGCAGATGCGGGCGGTGAAGGCCGAAGGGCGTCGCATCCTCTGGGTCGCCGGACCCGCCGTCGTCCACACGGGAACCGCACCGGAAATCAGCGCTTTGATCCGAGGGGGCTACGTCGACGCTTTCTTTGCCGGCAACGGCGTGGCGGCTCACGACATCGAGTCGCATATCTACGGCACGTCGCTCGGAGTGCATCTCGACCGCGGCACGCTCGAGGAGTCCGGACACGAGCACCACATCCGTGCGGTCAACCAGGTGCGCAGACACGGCTCGTTCAGGGCGGCGATTGATGCCGGGCTCTTCGACGATGGCATCGTGTATCACCTCATCAAACATGAGCGTGACTACCTCTTCGGTGGAAGCGTTCGAGATGACGGCCCGATGCCCGAGACCGTCGCTGACATGATGGAGGTCCAGAGGAGACTGCGAGCCCTCATCTGGGGCCAGAACGGCGACGACCTGGTCGGCTACTGCATCGTGGTTGGCACGATGCTGCACGGCATCGCAACTGGCAACTGTTTGCCTGCTTCCGTGCCACTGGTGTGCGTCGACATCAATCAGGCGACGGTAACGAAGTTGATGGACCGTGGATCGTGGCAATCGATCGGGATCATCACAGACCTGAGCCTGTTCGTCCGGGCGCTGGTCGAGCGATTGGCGCCCGATGAGCTGAGCCCGCACAACTAGGCGGCGCGTTTGTCCTTCCACCCCCTATGAGGGCGTGAGCGTGGGGCGCACTTCGTCGCGGGTTGGCAGAACTCCCCAACTAACGGTTGAATGGGCTCGCAGGTGTCCATCTGGGGGCCCGGTCTGGGGGTGTACCGGCCGGAGAGGAGAGGGAATGCAGGGACGCAAACCGCTCGTTGTCGTCATCGCCCTGATGGCGACGCTGTTAGTCGCTCTACAGCTGGGAGGAGTCGCTCTTGGGGGAGATCAGAGGGTCCTGAAGACCGATCTCACCGGAGCCGAGGAAGCACCTGGACCCGGTGACGCAGACGCCACAGGCTTTGCGCTCATCAAGGTACCCAGGGTCAACAGCAGCAGCCCGCTGTGCTTCAAGCTGCGTTGGGCCGACATCGACGGCACGGTGACCATGGCCCACATCCACAAGGCGGCGGCCGGAGTCCCCGGTCCGATAGTGGTACCGCTGTTCATGGAGAACCTTCCGAGCACCGGAGGCAAGCGCGGCTGCGTCAGGGGCGTCGATCGCGGATTGGCCGACGACATTCGTCAGAACACCACCAACTACTACGTCAACATTCACAGCACCGTCTTTCAGCCGGGGGCCATAAGGGGCCAACTGGGAGACTGATCCGCAAGGAAAAAGGGGGCCGGGGTCCACGAGACCACGGCCCCCTTTCTCGTCCCCCTGGCTACGGGTCTGGCCGAGCCCATCCCCCCTCTACCTGCGGTCTGGCCGAGCCCATCCCGCGGCCTATAGCTTCAGGCGATCCTTGAGGATCATCGCAATGTCCGGCTCCGAGATCGGCTCGAGCTCGTAGGTTGCCCGCACCGCGGGCTTGTACAGATCGCACACCTTACGAAGATCGATCGGCGTCGCGATGAGCACGACGTCCGCGTCGGACGCGTTGATCGTGTCGCTCAAATCCTTGCGCTGCTGATCCGAGTAGCCCATCGCTGGAAGCAGCTCGTGGCCGATGTGCGGATAGGCGTCGTAGACGTCCTTTATCGACCCCGTCGCGAACGGGCGCGCATCGACAAGCGAAGCGACCCCGGCTCGCTTGGCTGCAACGACACCGGCTCCATAGCGCATCTCTCCGTGTGTGAGCGTCGGGCCGTCCTCGACAACGAGAACGCGCTTACCTCGCAGTGCGTGCTCGTCATCGACGGTGATCGGCGACCGGGCCTCGACGACCTGGGCGTTCGGATTCACCTCGTCGATGGTCTTCCTGAGGGTCGCTAGATCGGTTTCCTCGGCCGAGTCCACCTTGTTGATGACGATCACATCGGCCATGCGAAGGTTTGTCTCGCCAGGGTGATAGCTGGTTTCGTGACCGACTCGGAGCGGATCGGCCACGGTGATATGGACATCGGGCTTGTAGAAGGGCAGGTCGTTGTTGCCGCCATCCCACACGACGACATCGGCTTCGTCTTGTGCGCGCTCGAGGATGGCTCCGTAGTCGACTCCCGCGTAGACGATCGATCCCTGCATCAGGTGCGGCTCGTACTCTTCCCGCTCCTCGATCGTGCAGTCGGCCGCAAGCAAATCGTCGTAGGTCTCGAAGCGCTGTACCGCCTGCTCGCTCAAGTCTCCGTACGGCATCGGATGTCGAACGACGGCGATCTTCTGTCCCAACTCCTTGAGGCACTCGACGACGTGTCGCGTCGTCTGAGACTTTCCCGAGCCGGTGCGCACCGCACAGATAGCGACAACCGGTTTTGTCGAGGAGATCATCGTGGAACGAGGACCCAGCAGCCGGTAGTCGGCTCCTGCGGCGAGCGCACGCGACGCGAGGTGCATGACGTGGTTGTGGCTGGTGTCCGAGTATGAGAACACGACCTCGTCGACCCGTTGCTCTGCACAGACTCGCTCGAGATCGGCCTCGGACACAATCGGAATGCCCTCCGGATAGAGGTCACCCGCGAGTTCGGGCGGGTAGACGCGATTGTCGATGCCGGGGATCTGGGTGGCCGTGAAAGCTACGACTCGATAGCCTGCATCGCCGCGAAAGGCGGTATTGAAGTTGTGGAAGTCCCGGCCCGCCGCTCCCACTATGACAACGCGCGCCGCTTCAGCGGTCCGGTCACTCATGAGCGGCGACTCTACCTCACGGGCCCGGCCCTGACGTGGCCGGACATGGGTAACCTGGTGATCCCGGAGTCGTCCAAAAGCCGAGGCTTGATTCTGGCTCGCGAATCCAAGGCGGCGTAGGGTACGACGGATGGCAACTCGAAAGCTCACCAAGAGGGGCACCAAGCGCAGGGATCAGGTCATGGACGTGGCTCTGCGTCTCTTTGCGGAGCAGGGCTACCACGGCACCACAGTCGGCGACGTATGCGACACCCTCGGAGTGGGCAAAGGGGTCTTCTATTGGTATTTCGAGTCTAAAGAAGCCCTCTTCACGGAGCTGTTGCAGGAGTGCCTGCTGAAGCTGAGGCGAGCTCAGCAGTATGAAATCGAGAAGGTCGCTCAGCCGGTAGGTCGCATCGAGCAGGGCATCAGGGCGTCGATCGACTTCTTCAGGGAAACCCCCGCCTTCCTCTCGGTGATTCGCGGGGCAGCGCGTTACGAGGAGTTCGCACCACTCGTGTTTCACGGCCAGGAGATCGTTGTCGCCGACGTCGCCGTGCACGTCAAGGAAGGACAGGCCCAGGGCACCATTCGCCACGGCGATCCCGATCTGATGGCGCACGGGATCCTCGGCACGGTCTTTCACTTCGTCGAGATCTACTTCGGGACCGATATCGAAGAGACCGCCGATAGGCCCCAGCTCGCCGACGAAGTCGTGGCTTTCTGCTTGCATGGAGTGCTCACCGGATCCGCGCTCTAGGCTTCGGCGAAGCTCCGCTGCGCCTCGCCGAGCGAGAAGCTCGGAACCCGCCCTCTGGGTGGGCAAATCTCTAAGCGGCCGTCCTCAACTCGTTCCGTAGAGCTCCGTCATCGTCGCCTCCGCGGTCGAGCTCGCGAGATCGTGCGCATATGGCCTGGCCTTAGGCACGCCCACTTTCAACGACGCCACGCCGAACGCCCGTTGGAGCGGGCTGCGACTCAACACGAGATGCTGCACGTTGGCGCGAGGAATGATCGTCGTCCGGCGATTGAACACGCCCGACTGAACCGCAACGTAGTCCGAGTCCAGTCGAAAACCGAGAGCCCTGTAGGACAGCCACGCAAACGCTCCAAGAGGGATCACAAGTAGCAGCGCCCACAGACCCTGCGAACCACGCAGCAGGAGCGCAACGGTCAGCAACGACGCCGCTAGAGCCGCTGCCTGTGTCATCCTGCGAAGGAGCGCTTCGCGCGGTGCCCCCTGAAGCGGATGATCCGGTGGGGAGCGAAGATCGAGAGCCAAACCCGCGAGCCACAGCGCCTGGTCGCGACTCCCAATGGGTAGCAGCATCGAGGTCTCTTGGAGTTCCTCGTTCGAAGGTGAGTAGCCTGCCGTGATCGACGTGAGTGCCGCCTTGTTGAGCAGGCGTCGCAACGGGTTCTCTCTCACTTGAACGGCCTGGACTCGTTTCAGCGGAACGGTCGCGCGACGGCGTTCCAGCAGGCCGCGCTCGACGATGAGGCGGGCGCCCTGCCGTCGTACGGTGAAGTTCCAGTAGACGAGGGTCGTCGCGATCACAGAGATCGTCAAGACGATGACGATGACGGCCAGGATCGCGACCACCGTCACGAGGAAGGCGGAGCGCAGAGCGTCCTCGGCGCGGCTCGCCAGAGACTCGAGCAACTCGTCGCTCAACACCTCCTGCGCGTATCCAAAGATCACGGCAACGACGGCCACGCGCCCCCCGGTAAGCGCCGCCACGATTAGATCGCCGGCGGTCAGGACCACGAGGGCGGCGGGTTCGGGTTCGGTCGAGCTCGTTTCGTCCTCGGCCAGTAGCACCGGTCTCAGAATCCCGGCTTCCTCAGGGGTCAGGGCAACAAGGGAGGCCTCTGTGGAGGAACCGCCCGCGGTCTCGATGCGCAACTCGACCACCCCAAGGATCCGGTGTCTGAGCTTTTGGACGACATCCACGCTCTGGATGCGTGCGATCGGAAGCGCGCGGCGGAAGCGGTTCAGGAGCCCGCCCTCGACGACGAGTGTGTTGCCCTCCAGGTGGTAGGTGAATCGCATAAAACGAAGAACTTCGAAGACCGCCAACACCACCACCGCCGCCGACACGATGACGAAGGGGTTGTCGCCGCGCGCAATTACGATCGCGAGGAGTCCCAGGACGAAGCGCCGCGCGTCGTCGAGGAACCAGACGGCAATGGCCGCGGGATGGAGTCTCTTCGAGTTCGTCTCATGCGTCGCCGCTGAGTTCAAACCTTGCCAAGTTACCGTCGTTTCCTGTTAAGAACTGAACACGATGGGTGCCCCAATGAGCGGACCAATCATGCTGAGCTGGCGTGGACCGGACCCCGAGCGCTTCGACAGTGCTTCGGTGACTCTTGGGCCTACATCGCTGAGGGCGCTCGGATCGAGCCTGACGGGTTCCTACAACCTCGACTACCGGCTCGAGACCGGACCGGATTGGGTCACGACAGAGCTGGACGTCCGAGCCCGCGGAGATGGCTGGTGGACGTCACTCCTTCTTCGTCGCTCGGCACGCGGCGAGTGGTCGGCCGTTTGGAATGGAGAGGGCATGGGGTCACTACCCACCGAGTTGCCCGATCTCGAATCAGTGCTGGACTGCGATCTGAGCCTGTGTCCCCTGACGAACACGATGCCAATCCTGAGACACGACCTGGTCGGCGCCTCCCATCGCCGCGAGAAGAGCGCACACGATCTGCTCATGGCCTGGGTCTCAGTGCCGGATCTTGCCGTCGCTCGTTCGCAGCAGAACTACGCGGTGAGTGACCCGATCGACGAAGGCGGCGCACTCGTCGGGTTCTCGAGCACGGATTTCAGAACGACCATCGAGGTAGACGCAGATGGGCTCGTCGTCAACTACCCAGGGCTCGGCCGGCGTGTCGAGAGAACCGGCTGATACTGATTAGAGGGATTCAGCGCCGGCCACCTCGGACAACTGGTCACGCAATACCTGAGCTTCGTTGGACTCGAGTCCCGGAATCGTGCCCGCCCGACCGGCTCCCGTGTACACGATCAGGTGGTGGAGGTCGAAGGTCCTGTCGACGGGACCTTGACGGGTCTCGACGTACTGGATGCGGTCGAACGGAACGAGGGTCCGAACGAGCCACAGCGCACCTTTGGAGAAATAGAGGTCGCCCGACCGAATCTCGTAACGCCAACGCCGGTAGCGCAGCGGGGGCAGGATGAGCGCAAGAGCGAACGCCGCCGCCGCACTGACAATGGCAATCCAGGGTTGGAGATCGAAGATCACCGAGACGCCCACGAGAACTGCGGTCGCGAGCAGAGCCGCCAGCCCACCCACGATCAGCCAAAGTTTGATGATGGAACGGCTGAGGCGGTTCCTTGGTTCCTGCACTAGGTGCCGCGCTAGCTCGGGGGGCCGAGCTCGAGGGCGCGCTTCATGCCTCTGACCGCTTGTCTAATGCGGTGTTCGTTCTCGACCAGCGCGAACCGAACGAACTCGTCTCCCGCGGGTCCGAAGCCGATGCCCGGACTGAGCGCGACCCTTCCCTCGAGGAGCATGAACTTTGCGAACTCGAGGCTCCCCATGTGACGGAAGGACTCGGGTATTCGAGCCCATGCGAACATCGTGGCCGGGGGCCGGACCATGTCCCATCCGATCCGGTCAATGCCGTCGCTCAGACAGTCGCGCCGGGAGCGGTAGATCTCGCGTATCTCCTTGGGCACGTTGGCACACTCGTTGAGGGCGATGATGCCGGCGATCTGAATCGGTTGAAAGACCCCGTAGTCGAGGTAGCTCTTGATCTTCGTCAGCGCTCCGACCATGGCCGGGTTACCGACACAGAACGCAAGCCGCCAACCGGGCATCGAGTAGCTCTTGCTCATCGAGAAGAACTCCACGCCTACGTCTTTGGCCCCCTGAACCTGCAGGAGGGACGGAGCTCGCTCGGCATCGAATACGAGGTCCGCATAGGCGAGGTCGTGAACGACCACGATGTCACGAGCCCGTGCGAATGCGACGAGTTGTTCAAAGAACTCCAGACCGACCACTGCGGTCGTCGGGTTGTGCGGAAACGAGCACAACACCACTCGTGGCTTTGGAGAGGAATGCTCGTAGGCGCGCACCATGTCAGTGAAGAAATCACTCTCGTGCGTCAACTCGACGCTCGTGACGTTTGCTCCAGATAGCAGCATCGCGTAGGTGTGAATCGGGTAGGTCGGCTCTGGCACGAGCACGCTGTCACCAGGTTCACACAGCACCCATGCCAGGTGGCTGAGGCCCTCCTTCGCGCCGATCGTCGCGATCGCCTCGGTGTCGGGGTCGAGCGTCACCCCCCACGAGCGTTCGTAGTGATCGCAAATCGCGCGTCGCAGCTTCGGGATTCCTTTGGAAGCCGAGTAGCGATGGTTGCGATCGTTGTCGACGGCTTCCTTGAGCTTCTCGACGACCGGCCGCGGCGTTGGAATGTCAGGGTTACCCATACCAAGGTCGATGATGTCCTCGCCCGCTCGCCGGGCGTTGAGCTTGAGCTCATTGACGATTGAGAAGACATAGGGCGGGAAACGGTCGATGCGCCTGAACTCCATGAGCCTGAACCTAGCAGTCCACAGACCGGCCTCAGGCGTTCGGATCCTCGGCGTCCGCGCTCTGGCCGTCGATTCGTACCAGGTTCCCCAGTTCGAGCTCGCCGTCGTCCAGCGTCGCGTCAAGGGCGACGGCTCCCCCATTACTCAGGCCTCTTATCCGGGCGGACCCCTCGAGGTCGTAGCCCAGAGCGTGGGCCGCGATCCAACGAATCGTGCCACCGTGACTCACGATGGCCACTGCTCCCCTCGGATGGCGTTCGACAACGCGAGCCAGTGCTTCGAGCGCGCGCTTCTGTACCTGCTCCGGAGATTCACCTCCGGGTCGTTGGACGGAGTGGCGAGCCGGGCCCCATAACTCCGGCCAGCGTGCGCGGATCTCGGCCAGACCGAGTCCCTCCCATTCCCCCTGGTCGATCTCGCGGAAAGCCGGATCGATAACGATTTCGAGACCGTGCGCCCGCGCGATCGGCTCGGCTGTGTCGATCGCGCGGCTCAGGTCACTCGAGTACACGCCGGCGAGATTCACTCCATCGAGTTGCGCTGCCGCGACCTCTGCCTGGAGTCGCCCCGCGTCGTTCAACGGGACATCGGCCTGGCCCTGAGCGCGCTTGGTCGCATTCCATTCCGTCTCACCGTGACGAACCAACCAGATCCGGGTGATCACTGCCTCCTTGCTCGGTGCGAAGTGCGTGCGCAATCCGGACGGCCCCGCGATTGTCACGCCGGACATTGTGCCCCGCTTTAGAGTGGTCGGCTTCATGAGCGACCACCGGGCAGCACAGGGCACCATAGGACGCCGTTTTTGGATCGTCTGGATCCTCTGCTACGTGGGGATGCTTGCACTCATCGGCGGCGGTTGGTTATACAACCCCACGTCGGCCGACGCGACCGCAGGCCTGCCGGCTGAGGGGCAGTCATTGCCTCCCCGAATCGGATTCGTCCTGTTCATCGCGATCGTGCCGCTGATCCTCGCCTCGTTCAGACTCGCGAAGATCCACGACGCCGGAGCTCCATCGCGCGTGGCCATCCCAATACTTCTGGCGATCCTCTTTGTCGTCGCGACCTGGTTCGACGCCTTTTTTCCCGATGCGATCGGGTGCGGTGGGTTCAATCTCGAGCGTTTCGGCCCACCAGACCCAGAGTGTGTCACCGCCGTGGAGACGCGGCTGCTCGCGATCGGAGAGATGACGCTCGGATGGATACTCTTTGCCGTTGTCGCGACGGCGACGGATCGATTCCAACGCAAGCGGGCTGCGCGGCTGACTAGCTGAAGCGCCTCAGCCTCAAAGCGTTCGAGACGACGCTCACAGACGACAAGGCCATCGCGCTCGCGGCGATCATCGGGTTGAGAAACCCAAATGCCGCAAGCGGGATAGCGGCGGTGTTGTAAGCGAAAGCCCAGAAGAGATTCTGCTTGATTGTTCGCAGGGTCCGGCGAGACAAGTCGATGGCGGTGGGCACAAGCCGGGGGTCTCCCGACATGAGAGTCAGGTCGGCGGCCTCGATCGCGACATCCGCCCCGGTTCCGATGGCGATTCCGAGATCGGCCTGAGCGAGAGCAGGTGCGTCGTTGATTCCATCACCCACCATTGCGACACGCTTTCCCGAGTCCTGCAGAGCGCGCACCTCGGCCACCTTTTCATCCGGCCGCACTTCTGCGAGCACCCGTTGAATGCCGGTCTGTTTTGCAATCGCCCGCGCGGCTCGATCGTTGTCTCCGGTTAACAGCAGGGTTTCGAGTCCCAATCGGTGAATGCGCTGGACCGCCTCGAACGCGCCCGGCTTCACCGTATCGGCCACCGACAGGGCCCCCACGACACGGTCGTTCACAGTTACCCACACGACCGTCTCGCCCTCGCCAATCAATTCCATGGCTCGTTTTGTGAGTAACCCGGGCGCCTCGAGGAAACCCGGGCCGGTTCGTCCGACGAACACGGTGTCACCGGCCGACCCGCGCTCTCACGCCGAGACCCGTCGTCGACTCGAAGCGATCGGCGCGGTCAACCTCGATGCCACGAGCGACCGCGCCATCTACGATTGCCCGAGCGACGGGATGCTCGGACAGGTCCTCGACCGAGGCCGCGAGACGAAGCACGTCACGTTTCTCGATCCCGTTGGTTAGGACGTGAGTAAGCGTCATCTTGCCCTTGGTAATGGTGCCGGTCTTGTCGAAGATGACTGCCTCAATCTCGCCCGAGCGTTCGAGAACGTCTCCGCCCTTGATCACAATCCCGAGCTGAGCTCCTCGGCCCGTGCCCACCATGACGGCGGTGGGCGTAGCGAGACCCATCGAGCAGGGACAGGCGATGATCAGAACCGCAACGGTCGCGAGGAGACCCTCTTCGAACGAATGACCGGTTGCCAGCCACGCGCCGAGAGTCACGACTGCAAGCACCAGGACAACGGGCACGAAGATGCCCGCGACCCTGTCCGCTAGGCGCTCGATCGGCGCCTTGCGCATCTGCGCGGCCTCGATCAATCTCGCAATCTGAGCTAAGGCCGTCTGGCCGCCGACCCTGGTCGCCTCCACGATCACGGAGCCAGAGGTGTTGAGCGTTGCGCCGAACACAGCGTCACCCTCGGTCTTGTCCGCGGGAACCGATTCACCAGTGAGCATCGATTCGTTCACAGAAGTCGAGCCGTCGCGCACCACTCCGTCCGTCGGGATCTTCTCACCCGGTCGCACCCGCAGGAGGTCCCCCGCCACGACGTCCCCGATGGGAACGGCAACCTCTGTTCCATCGCGCAGAACCAGCGCCTCTTTGGCGCCGATTTCCATTAGGGATTTGATCGCTTGCGACGCGCGACTCTTCGATCGGTGTTCGAAGTACTTGCCGAGAAGCAACAGAGTGATGATGATCCCCGCGGTCTCGAAATAGAGATCCGCGTGAGCGCCGGCCAGCAGCTGATAGACAGAGAATCCGAAAGCGGCGAGCGTGCCCAGAGCAACGAGAGTGTCCATGTTCGTCGAGGCACGTTTTGCGTTGGACCACGCACTGGTGAAGAAAGGGTGACCCCGCATAGAAGAGAACCGGTGTGGCAAGCAGTAGTTGCGTCCAGCCGACCCAGGGGTGGTCGAGTCGGTAGTCCATGGACAGGGCCATCCCCAGGATCGCCAGCGGGATCGTGCAACGCGGCGGCGATCAGGAATCGCCGCCGGGCCAGCGTTGGTCAGCTCCCCCTCGTGATGCCAGGTCGTGAGCGTGGCCGTTGTCCCTCCGCGTGGGCTCCGGGGCGAGGTCGTAGCCCGCTTCGGCAACGGCCCGCACGAGATCGTCGAGCGCGACCTCGTCGGTGGTCTCCACTGTCGCCTTCTCGAGCGCGAAGTTCACGCCAGCACTGCTCACACCTGGCTGCTCGGCCAGGGTCCGCTCGACTCGCTGCGCGCAGGCGGCGCAGGTCATGCCCCTGACGTCGAAGCGATGCTCAATGTCTGTAGTCGTCTGCGCCATGCCGCCAAGTCTATACCCCCTAGGGGTACTAGTGACCCCTAAGGCACGGGGCCACGGCTTCCGCGAACAGCTCGTAGCTCTCGGCCCCCGCATCAGGAAAGGCGACTATCAGATGGGTGGCACCCACCTGGATGAAACGCTCCATTTGCGCCGCGACGGATTCGGGTCCACCAACCAGGAACGCGGCGGGATTCCTGGCTCCGAGCTTCCTGCGCGCCTCATCGTCGTCACCCGCCAGGACCACCTGCCCCGCCCAGCTGAGCACGACGTCTCTGTCTCCCGCCGCCTCCATCACCGTGCGACCGGCGCGCTCGAATCGGGCCACATTGGTGCCCCAGCCGTTCCATCCGTCCGCACCCTCCCCGGCGATGTGGAGAAGATGCCGGGACCATCCCCCGACCCAGACCTCGGGCGCGGGGTCCGGACGCGGGCTCGTAACGAGATGGTCGATGTGCCGCGAACCCATCGGTGTGACTGACGATTTCCTCGCTCGTGTACGCGGTCACGATCTCCATGGCCGAGACAAGCTGGTTGATGCGGTCGTCTCCCTCGTAGTAGGGAATCCCGAACGCGGTGTTTTCATCCGAGCTCAACCTGTCGCCGCTGCCGAGCACGCAGATCAAGCGGCCGGGCGCGAACTCGCCGACAGAGGCCACCATCTTGGCGAGCACGGCGGGATTGCGTAAGGAAGAGCGAGTCACCAACGTCCCGAAGGCAATTCGCTCGGTTGCGGCCGCGAGATGCGCAAGAGAGGTCCACGACTCCAGGATCGGGACGGTCGCGCCCGCCACTTAGCGGCCAGAGATGGTCGAAGACCCACATCGAGTCGTAACCCGAGGCTTCCGCTACGCGCGCGCCTTCGACAAATCGCTGAGGCTCCGCGGTGAACTGAGGGAGCGTCACACCGACCTTGATGCTCATGTTTCCATCCCTCCCGCCATCATGACGCGTTCAGCATCAGGTATCGGAGGACGAACTCCGACACGCCGGCAGTGAGGATCGCGACGTAGTAGAGCCCCGTGGCACTCTGAATGGATCTGATTTGGATGCAGCGGCGCGCCATCCACACGACGGCTCCCGTGAACACCACGAGAGCAACCCAGATCGACGTAAAAGAAGACTCCGAAATCCTGCCCGAAACCGGGGATCCCAAGCGCCGCTCCCTCCGTTTCGGCACTCGACAAGGCGCCTACGGTGGCGAGACCGAGCGCGAGCGATGCTCCGCAGGCGACGAGCGACAGCATCGTCAGGCGCGCCAGTGCCCAAGGCTTGAGACCCGGCTGATTCAGATACCAGTGACCGAGCATCATCCCGTTCGTGACACCACCCAGAAGCAGAGTGCCGATGGCCAGATGAAGGGCCGCGGGGAACCTTGCCCAGCCGTCGATGTGCCCGGCGACATCGAACAGAAGATAGAGACCGAACAGACCGATCAGTGCTCCGATCACCACGCCCGGCAGGTCGGTGTTCGAGTACTGCACCGCTAGAAATCCGGTCAACAACACGGCCCCCGCGATGACCAGGCGCTTCGTGGTCGAACTGCCGGGCACAACCTCCAATGCAGCGAAGACGCGCGAACCCGGCCGCAATACCGAGCAGCAGGCTCCCCCAAGCGGATATGCGGAAATGCCCGCGTGTGATGACGTCCCAGGACTGAGACCACGCTGCGACTGCTATCCATCCGACCGTCCACTCGAGGAGCACGAGCGCGGTCACCGCACCGGCTCCCGTCACTGACTGATAAAGCGCCTACGAATGCTCGCGGGCATGAAGCCCGTTGAGATGTCGAGAATCTCCTGAATGAGTCGCAGCACGTCCTCTTCTCCGTCCCAGTGCTCGAGGACCACGTGCTCTGGCACTCGGTTCAGTAACTGGTCTAGGGCAAAAGCGGCCACGATCAGATCGTCGAATCGACCCAGGCCAAGAATCCAGTCGGGAACGAAATCAATAGGCGATGCCACGTAACCTGCGGCGAACAGCAGCGTCGCCTTGGCCCTCGTTGGTACGCGCGGGTCCTTCATCAGGCGGTAGACCAGTGTGCCGAAAAGAGGGATGTAGCGCGCGTAATGACTCAGGCGCTCTCCTCCGGTGGTCGGAGGCCGGCGCGAAGAACCTGGGCCGTCGACGATCTCCCCTCTCAGGACTTCGTCGTTCGTCATCCCGCACCCGCGGCAGGCACTGCCTCGTGCAGGGCCAGCGCCGCGGCCCCAATGATGCCCGCATCACTTCCAAGAGTCGACACGTCGAGCCGCATCGGGCGACGGCGTTGGGCAGCGGTCATCGCTGCCAGAGTGTCGCGGGCCACACCGAGGAAGCTCTCGCCCGCCTGGATCACCCCGCCGCCCAGAACGATTGTCTGGGGGTCGAACAAGTTGGCGATGTTGGACAGGCCGATGCCCAACCAGCGGCCCGCTTCGTGCATGACTTCGAGGGCCACCTCGTCGTACTCCCGTGCGGCACGCGAGACGTGTTTGGCGGTGATGGCATCAATCGAGCCGGCAAAGTCCACCAAGGTTGTCTCGGGGTTCTCTTGAGCAGCGCGGCGCGCGGCGCGACCGATAGCGCCTCCGGATGCGAACTGCTCGATGCAACCCCGCAGGCCGCAGGGACACTCGGGACCACGCGGGTCCACGACCGTGTGGCCGAACTCGGTCCCGGCCCCCGTCGATCCCCGTAGCAACCGGCCGTCAACGATGAAGCCGCCCCCGATCCCAGTCCCGATCATGAGAAGGACGACGTGGTCGAGCCCTCTGGCGGCGCCGAAGGTTCTCTCGCCCCACACCGCGACGTTCGCGTCGTTGTCCACCACCACCGGAAGGCTCGCTCGCGCATGAACAGCATCCGCGATGTGCGGGTCGTCGTAGGTCAGGTTCGGGGAAAAAGTCATCGAGCCGGTCGATGCATCGATGAACCCGGCTGCGCCGACCCCGATAGCCGCGGGGGCATCGGCTTCCGGAGCGCGCTCGAGAATGTCCTCGACCACCTCGATGATTCCCTTGGTGCCGGCCGACTTGTCGGTTGGTCGTTCAACGCGGAGGAGAACCTCTCCGGAGTCAGCTACCAACCCCGCTTTCGTGCCGGTTCCTCCGACATCCACGCCTATCGCGGTGGTAGTCATGGCCTCATCGTAGTGGTCTGACGATTAACTCACGTCGATACGGCGGACCTTCGAGGTGGTTTCCGGCGGGTCGTCCTCGGCGGGGCCGGCGGCTGAGCCGACCACTTTCTCCGCCTCTTCCAGCAGGATGCCCGCCGCAACGACCATCTCGCGCGCCGCAGCCGCCAGGTGGTCGAGAACCTCGGGCCGGGTCTTTCTTACAACCGCGATAGTCGCGCAGAAGGGACAGTAGGCGCAGTCCGAGCCGTGTTCCGAATGCGCCCGCTCAAAGAGATCGCTGTAACGCGCTGCTCGTTCTTCGCTGGTGCTCATCGTGACTCGCTTCCTTTTGCATCGCTTGCTTGGCGGTCGAAGACAATCTCGATTCGGTCATCCACCAACTTGGCCGAGCTGATCGATCTCGAGGCCAGTACTCTCGGGAGCATAATCGTTCGGCGGTATGGTCCGACCTTGACGAACAACTCGTCGACTTTGGTCGAGAGCTCGAGGTCGTCACGGGTCGCGAAAGGAAGCTTGAGCGCTAGCAGGTAGCCAGAGTCGAGCGGCGCGATCGTCATCGGGTCGTCTTCGTAGAGCACGTCCGCCGCGTTGAGGTTCGCGTAGACCTCTTGGCCCACGTCCGCAAGCAGATCGGCGCCGATAAGCTCCATTTCACGCAACCGAGCGGACAGAATCGGAACCGGTTCAAACGCATCGTGGATCGTCGCGAGGTGTTCGGCCTGGACGCTCTTCCAACGCTCGAAGTACGGATCGCTCACGGCGTCGGGTAGCAGACGGTTGGCGACGAGCGCGTCCACCCGATAGCCGAACAGATTCAGGTAGGTGAAAGTACGCTTTGCCTCGGCGATCACCATTCGCTCGGGGTTGACCACCAGACGAACAGAAGTGACGGACCCGTCCGTCAAGATCCTCCGTACCCCATCGAGCCTGTCGTAGAAGCGTCGAACCGCGTCGTAGACCTCCGCACCCGGCAGAGGGAGGGTCGTGACCTTCTTGGCGACAGGGCGAAGAACGCCCATCACGCGTCGCTCGACCGGAAAAATTCGCTCCATGTACCACGAAAGGACGTCGGGCAGACTGAGCAGACGTAACGTCTCGCCCGTCGGTGCACAATCGACGATGAGCGTGTCGTAAATACCTTCGTCGTGATGTCTCTTGACATCGGCGAGTGAGAAGACCTCGTCAAGGCCCGGTATGAGCGCCAGCTCCTCGGATTCGATCTCGTTGACCCCCGCCCAGTTCAAAACCTTCATGACGTGCTTCTGTATGTCCTGCCAGCTGTCCTCGAGCTGCCTCTGCGGGTCGAGCTGCTCGGCCCACAGGTTGGGGGCCACCTCGACTGATTCCTCACCCAACTCTTTGTCGAACGCGTCGGCAAGTGAATGAGCGGGATCGGTCGACATGATCAGCGTCTTGACGCCGGTCGCCGCGATGCGGAGAGCAGTCGCAGACGCAATCGTCGTCTTGCCGACACCACCCTTACCTGTGAAGAGAATGATGCGCATCGGTTAGCGGGACTCGACGCGCTTCTTGAGACCCTTTAGAGCCGTCGATACGATTTGTTTCTCGCCCTGGCGCCGCAACACCGATGGAATCTTGAATCCCGGCTCGATCGCGATCTCGTACGTGACCTCAGTGACGTCATCGAACTCGTCGAAGCTGTAGCGCCCATCGAGTGACTTCAGGTCGCCGTCCCGCAGCTTCCAGGTGAAGTACTTGGGCCAACCCGAGTAGTCGTAATCGAGCGTGTAGCTGAGCTTCTTCAAGACGGCATCGACCTCGTACTGGACAACGGTGCCGTAACCGTCCTTGTCGGTCTCGAGCACCTCGACCTTCTTGACTTGATCCTGCCATTCGGGATAGCTGGCGTAGTCGGCTGCCACCTCGAAGATGTCCTCGGAAGTGCCTTTGATGTCAATCGAATCCTTCACTCTCTCAGCCACCGCTATCCCCCAGTCCGGCCGGCCGACTTGTGTGGCCAGGCTCGTCGTGTTGCCCGGAAGTATCCGACGTTCACGCACAGGGTGCGACCGATGTGCATGCTGGACACGAGTGGCTGATGAACATGCCCGAAGTAGGCGCGACGAGGCTGAACGTCCCCGATGTATTCGAGGAGGTCGGCGCTGCCCTTCTCGAACCTGCCCGCGAGTGTGTCGTAGCAGAGCTCATCGACCGCAGGTGGGATGTGCGAACAGACGACATCGACCTCGCCGATAGTGTCGATCTTCGAGCGAAACTCCTCCTCGGAGACCTCACCCGCAACCCTCAGCGGCGTGGGCAACGCTCCCCCAACGAAGCCGAACACCTCGCCGTCCAGTGTGACCGTCTGCCCGTCCACGTACCTCGCTGCCGGCGTCTCGGCCGCGAGGTGCTGGGCCGAGCCGGGGTGATCGACGTTGCCGAGAATCAGGTAGGTGGGATGTGGAAGAGCCGCGAACACCGATTCGTAGGCCTCGTGGACCCGTCCCCTGATGTCCTCCTGGATTGCGTTCTCCCGGCCTTCGGATCGTCGTCGCATGATGGCCCTGGCCTCGAGCATCTTGCCCTCGGTTCGCAGTCGGGCGACCTCCGTAACGGCCTCGACCGAGAAAACCTCGGTCAGGATCCCGGACATCGTCGTGTAATCGAGCAAGTTGATGAGATCACCGAGGAGCAGCAGGCTCGAGGACTCGGGCACGGCCTTGGCCAGCGCATCCTGAGCCCCGTGCAGGTCGGCGATGACGTAGACCGGCATGGGCTGATGGTAACGACCGGAGGCGGGTCGGCGCGACTGGAGCGCGGGGAGCGAGCCTCATCTAAGCTCGGTGGCCATGACTCTGCCACGCACGCTTGTCTACGTACACGGCGGAGTGTCCGGTAGCGACAAGCCCTTGACCTCACTCGCCCACGCGCTCGTGCAGGACGTAGCGGCGACCAGCGCTCTGGACGGAGCCGAACAGGCCGTGTGCCGACTCGAGGACGACCCCGAGCTGAACGCCGGCTGGGGCTCGGTTCTTAACCACGACGGCGCGATCGAGCTGGACGCGGGAATCGCCGATGGAGCCTCGGGCCGACGCGGGAGGGGTCGTGGGCGTGAGCGTTCGCCATCCGATCTCGCTTGCGCGGCGGGTGATGACATCCACCCCTCACGTGTTGATGGCGGGAGCGGGCGCAATGGCCCTGGGTGAATCGATGGACATTCTCGAGGGAACGACCCAACGCCAGATGGAGCGCTACAAACGGGCGCTCGACGAGGGCGGGCTCGATAGCCGTCATTACGGAGCAGACGAGCACGTAGATACCGTCGGCGCGGTAGCTCTCGACTCGAATGGTCGCTTGGCCGCAGGATCATCCACCGGAGGAGTCTTCGGCAAGCTTGCCGGACGCGTGGGCGATTCGGCGATCTTCGGTGCCGGCACCTATGCATCGTCCGGGGCGGCCGTGGTCGGCACCGGCGTCGGGGAGCTCTTTCTCGAGACACTTGCATCCGCCCGCGTTGCCCGGATGATCGAGGAGGGCACTCATCCGCAAGCGGCGTGCGAACAGGTGATTGCATATCTCGGAGAGCGCTCGGACGCTCCGGCCGGTCTGCTCGCTCTGGGAGCGAACGGAGAGGTTGGAGCGGCCTACCGGGGTGGCGCATGGGCGGTGGAGGGCCCGGACGGGCCCCTCGGCCCGGTGCGTGTGGAGTAAGGACGCTTGCCTAGCGGACTGCGGCGCTTGCCTGCAGACCCTCAACAACCAGCATCACCATCAGTAGCGCCAAGATCCCCATCACCAACCAGAGCATGGACCTGCCTTTCAGAACTACCTTGCTCGGGGCATTGCTCGACTCTTGGAACGAGTCGTGCACCGTGACGGCCCAGAAGAGAAAGGAGATGCCGGTAAAAGTCGCGGCCATGGCCCCCAGTCCGGCCTGAGCGAAGGACAGGCCGGCCACCACTAGCAACAAGAGGCTAACGACCGCGCGGACGATTGCCTGGCCCCACTGGCCGATGTAGCCGTGGCCCGCGCCCGGCCAGAACAAAGAGATGAGCGCGACTGTGTTCGGGTCTCGCTTCGGCCTATCCGGTGCCGCCGCACGCAGTAGATCGGCGAACGACATCCCGCAGACGGAGCAGTGGTCGGTCTCGATCGAGTTCTGGGTCTCGCAGTGCTTGCACGTCCAGCTGATTCCGTCTTTCCCGACCAGAAACGCCTTGCCGTCCGCCTGCGACTGCGGCGACGCTGCGGTCGTGTTCGGGCTTGACTCGTTGCTGGGCGGCATCTCGCTGAGGGTGGGCTCGGTGGATGACTCAATTTGGGAGAGCTCGGACAGCAGGGCCTGAGGCTGCAATGACCCAGGCGGCGGCGGGGGTGGAGGAGGGCCACCACCCGCCGTTCCGCCGCGGATCTCAAGCGGCTTCGGGGGGACAAAGCGCTCGAGACACTGCCCGCACCACTCCGCGCCGGCCCGGTTCAGGCCACCGCACTTCGGGCACCTGACCTCTTCTAGCTCTGGAGGCGCGTCTGTGGCTTGGTCGTACATGGTTCTTTCATCGGCCCGCGAGGAGGCGGACTCAAGCTGGGAGGTCACTCCAATCGGGCCCAGGTGCCCGGCTACGTGTAGGAGTGCTCCTCATCGGGATGCGCCCCGGTACGGACCTCGTCGGCGTAGGTGCGGGCCGCCTCGGATATGAGTTCGCCCAACTCCGCGTAGGCCTTGGCGAACTTGGGCTTCTTGCCCGGCGTGATCCCTAGGAAGTCGTGATACACGAGAACTTGTCCGTCGCACTGCGGACCGGCTCCGATTCCAATGGTTGGAATCGTGAGGCTTGCAGTGACCTGTTGGGCGAGATCGCTCGGGACGCCCTCGAGCACTATCGAGAACGCTCCCGCGGCCTCGAGGTTCTTGGCATCCTCGGCGATGCGATGAGCTTGCTCCTCGGTCCTGCCCTGGACTCTGAAGCCACCGAGTTGATTGACGGACTGCGGCGTGAGCCCGAGGTGGGCCATCACCGGAATGCCGTTCGAGGTCATGCGCTCGACGACATCGACGACTCGACCGCCACCTTCCAGCTTGACGGCGTGTGCCCCTGCCTCTTTCAGGAAGCGGCCTGCGTTGTGCAGAGCATCGTCGACGTCGCCCTGAAAACTCATGAAGGGCATGTCGCCGATGACCATGGCCGTCTTCGCTCCGCGACTGACGGCGCGCGGTGTGATGGAGCATCTCGTCCATCGTCACGGGAACCGTCGAGTCGTAGCCCAGCACGACCATGCCGAGGCTGTCCCCCACCAAGAGCAGGGGGATGCCCGCTTCATCGAGGATGCGGGCCGAGAGGGCCTCGTAACAGGTGAGCATCGGGATCCGCTCGCCTCTGTCCTTGAAGCCCTGAACGCTGCGAACGGTTACGCGCTGTGTTGCGCTGGTGAACCGACACTGTCGCCTCCTTCACAGGTAGCCGCAGTAGAAGTCCTAAGGATACGCCCTATTTGCGGGTAGGGGCCTTGGCTCCTCCGGAGGGCGGGGACTCCTTGTCGTACATCTCCTCGATGACCTCCGCATAGAGCTCGCCGATCGACCGGCGCTTTACCTTGAGGGTGGGAGTGATCTCGTTCTCCTCCTGGAGGAAATCGCGCTCGAGCACACGGAACTTCTTGATGCCCTCCACCTTTGCGAGGTTCGAGTTGAGCTCGTCGACGGTGGCCTGGATCTCCTTCAGCGTGCGTTCGTGACGACAGATGGCCACCATGCCGCCCTCGATACCGTGCTCCTTGGCGAATCCCGGAGCCTTCTCCTCGTCCAGCGTTATGAGGGCGCTGAGGAACGGACGCCGGTCGCCGATTACCACCACCTGCGAGATCAGCCCGTGGAACTTGAGACGGTTCTCGATCTCCTGCGGAGCGATGTTCTTGCCGCCCGCGGTGATGATGAGGTCCTTCTTGCGGTCGGTGATCTTGAGGTAGCCGTGCTCGTTGAACTCACCGACGTCGCCGGAGTGAAGCCACCCATCGGAGTCGATGGTTTCTCTCGTGGCCTCCTCGTTCTTGTAATAGCCCTGCATGATGTTGCCCCCGCGGACCAGGACCTCGCCGTCGTCCGCGAGCTTGACCTCGAGCTCGGGAAACGCCGTACCGACCGAGCCGATGAGGATCGCATTCTGGTGGATTCCACGTGGTCGGACCGTTGTCCTCGCTCTGGCCGTAGCCCTCGGTGATCTTGAGGCCCACCGAGTGGAAGAACCAGATGAGCTCCGGGGCGAGGGGGGCCGCCGCGCTCAGCGACAAGTTGCACTCCTCGAGACCGAAGGCCGCACGCACCTTGCTCAGCGCCAGTTTGTCGAGGACAGTGTGCTGCACGCTTGAGTCCGAACGGGATCCTGGCGTCGCTCATCTTGCCGCCGCGCGCCACCGCCTCCTGCTCGAGCTCGGTCACCTTCCGGCCTAGCTCGATTGCCTTCTTGGCGATCTTCACCTTGCGGTCGTCTGGGTCCGCTGCAGCCATCTTGGACGTGACGCCGGCGTAGAACTTCTCCCAGACCCTGGGCACCGCGAAGAAGTAGGTCGGCTTGCACTCCTGCAGGTCTTCGATCAGAGTCGGCACTCCCCCGCCGAACCAGGTCTGGGTGCCGTAGTAGATCTGCAAGATGTGGCTGATCATGCGCTCGGCGATGTGACTGAGTGGGAGATAGCTGAGGGCCCTGCCCGAATCCGCGTCGCCAATTGGAATGTGCTGCTCGGAATGGGTGCACGTCCACCAGATGTTCGAGTGGCTCAGCATGACCGCTTTGGGGGGCCCGGTTGTTCCTGACGTATAGACGAAAGTTGCGAGGTCCTCGGGCTTGATGCTCGACGTTGCGTCCTCGTAGACCTGGTCGTCGACACCGTCGGCCGAGAGCGAGGAAGTCACCCCAGGTGAGGACGAAGTCTTTGTCGGGCGCGGCCGACTCTCCGCCGTCGAAGACCACTACCTTCTGAAGGGCCGGAAGCTCCGATCGCATCTTGAGGATCTTCTCGAGCTGCTCGGTGTTTTCGACGAAGGCGACCTTCGAGTCCGAGTGCTCCACGATGTAGGCGACCTGCTCGGGCGAGTTGGTGGCGTACACGGGGGCAGTTGCTCCCCCGAAGCTCAGGCAGCCGATGTCCGCGAAGTGCCATTCCACGCGGTTTCCCGACAACAGCGCCATCTTGTCGCCGGGCTTGAACCCGAGAGTGTGGAGCGCCTTGCCGACCTTCTTTACCGCGTCGCCGTACTCCCTCCAGGTGATGTCGTGCCAGGAATCGACGTCCTGCGAACCGGCCGAGCTCGCCCCGAGATCCTTGTAGCGGAGGGCCACCTTCTCGGGATGCGTCCGTACCCGCTCGTGGAATCTCGCGATGATCGTCGTTGCCGGCATCCAACTCCCCCTTCTTGGTCGCCCCGTGACGACCCTGGCCTCAAGAAACCCGACCCCTTGTTCAAGTTTCCTTTTACGAGTCTAGGGCGAGTCCTGCCCCGGAGCCAAGAAGAGCTCGATTCGGTCAGGGATCGGTGGGTGCGTGTACAGGGTCCAGACCGCGATCCGCGGAGGGTCGAGGTCCGCGATGTTGGCGAACGCGAGCCGTCTGAAGGTCCTCACGGCGGTGTCCGGATCGTCGGTCAGCTCGAGGGCAGTTTCGTCCGCTTGCCGCTCGAAGGAGCGGGACACGTAGTTCTCGAGCGGGAGGAGCACGAATCCGACGAGGAGGGCAAATCCCGCCAGAAGCGGGAGCGCTTTCAGGTCCCCCACCCCCTCGGCCCCCGACCACGACCAGGGCCGGACTCCAACGGCGAGCCACCCCAGAAGCGCGAAGGAGCCCAACAAAGCAAGGCTCGCCAAGGCGACGTTCTTCAATACGTGGTTGGCGCGCTGATGCCCGAGCTCGTGAGCCACGATGAACAGGGTTTCGTCTCGCCCCCCCGCCTCGAGCAACGTGTCGTAAACCACTACTTGCCTCGTCGAACCGAAACCGGCCACGTATGCGTTCTCGGAGGTCGTCCTGCGGCTCGCGTCCGCAACGAGCACGCGGTCGACCTCGATCCCCGCCTCGGCGGCCATTGACTTGACCTCGCGACTGAGCTCCTCGTCCGCCACCGGCGTGAAGTTGAAGAACAAGGGGGCGACGATCACCGGGTAGAGGTACGCGAGCACCAAAGTGAGCAAGGTGAACGCGGCCCAGCCCCAGAGCCACCAGGATCCCGGTCGCCATCGCACCACTCCGTAGAACGCGACCACCGCGACCGACATCGTGCCGGCAGTGACCAGCAGGCTGCGACCCTGATCGGACAGCCAACCGCCGAGGTCCTGTGTAGACAGCCCCCAGTCGTGAGCCACCACGTACCCGCGCACGTACGAGATCGGCGCGCTGGCAAGCGCGAGAACCACCGTTAGAGCGACGGCGGCCAGCAAGGCTCGCACCGGCCATCCGCCGGGTACACGTTCGAGCGCGTTGACCAGGCGGCCCATCGGTCCGCGCGCCACCACGAGCAGGACGGTGAGTTGAAGGACCGCACCGACCGCGACACTCACGTAGCCCGGCGTGCGAAAGGCGCGGCCTCGGTCGATCTGTTCCTCGGTGAACTCTGCACCGAGGGCCGGGTCGGTCGCTTCCGGACCTGGCTCGGCAGCCCGTAGGGAGGCCGGCGCTCGCGAGAGCCAGGCCACCACTCCCGCGCTCGCAAGAGACAGAACGACGATCAGGACGGCTGCCCGCGCGGTGTTCACACGCGCAGCCTAGTCACCCTTAGTTCGCTTCGCGGTTGACTCCGTTCTGCGGGGCCGCCTGAGTTTCGTTCTCCGGCCTGGCCGAAGCAGTCCTGCGAGGCCGAAACTTCAGCACTGGTATCAGGCCCGCACCGGCCAGCTCTTGAAGCGGCGGGTCCATGTCCTCGTCGATGTCGACCAGCCCCGCAGGCGGGTGCAGCACCGCGGTCACGAGGCAATCCTCGCAATGCTCCGATTCGTACATCTCGCACTGAGTGCAATCGATCCGCATGACACCCTCCTGCTCATTGACATCAGCTCGATTCGCCACGTCCCTGTTCCTGTCGGAAACGCTATTGAGACGCTGTGACAGAAACGCCTTCTCCCGCCGCCCGCAGGCACAGATCCAGGGCGCTCGGCACCCCGGACACGGACGGCTCGCGCGGCCCCAGGATGCGCTCCCGAATGTCGTCTCTGAGCCTTGGCCGCACCACCTCGTGGTCGCGCCCGTCGGGCCTCACGAAGACCATCTCTCCGTCCGGTTTCCCGCGTATGTCCCAGCCGCCCTCGTGCACCAACTGGTGATGGAAGCGGCAGAGCAAAGCGAGGTTGTCGAGATCGGTGGGTCCCTCGCGCGTCCAGTGCCTCACGTGATGCGTATGGAGATGACGTCTGCGCTCGCAGCCCGGAAAGCGACAGAATCCGTCTCGTTTGACCACCAGCCGCCTGAGCCAGGGCGGCGGCGTCCGGGTCTTGCGTCCCACTCCTAGGGATCTTGAGTTGTGTCTGACGATCGTCTGGATCGAGGCCTCACAGGCGAGCCGCCGAACCGTCTCGGGGGCGAGCTCGCAGCCGCCCTCGAGCGCCGCGGCACCTTCGTCGCTCACCGAGGGCTGCGGCCTCGACGTGGACCACGATCGTGGCCCGGTCCGGATCGGCATCCTCGGCGATGTGGGTCGCGGCGAGCTCGACCAGAGCATCGGCCCCGCGTCGCTCGTGGCTCTCGTAGGTCCCATTGGGCAACTTGGGTCAGCCGCTCGACCAACCGGTGAGCGCCCTGTCGACCGCCGCGCCCTGCTCGGCTGGGAGTTTCCCCTTGATCCTGAGAAAGCGCCTGTCGTGGTCCCACCACCACAGGAGCGCACGCCGGGAGTGGTCCGCATCGGCCTCCGCGGTCGTGACCCTGCGGGCCGCTCGCCGCCAGGCCCTGAGCTGCTCGACGTGCATCCCGCGCGCCCGCTCGGCCCACTCGGCGTCGCCGTCCGGTTCCACGAAGTCGACCAGCACGCAGACCTGGGTGTAGCTCAGCGAGCCGTCGTCGAGTCCCGCCGCGATCGCAGGCAGCTCCTCGAGCGCCCCGGCGACCTCGACCAGCTTGCGGGCCTCTGAGCGTGATACTCGACAACGCCAGGTGACCCACTCCACCAGGTTGGGCGAGCCGTCGACCTGCCAGACCTCGGACTCGTCCGCAGCACGGATGACCGTGAGGATCTGAGCATCCGTGGTCGCCCGCAGAGCAGAGAGCTGCTCGATGGCGTCGGTCTGCTGATCGTGAAGGCCGTCGGGAACCTCATCCATGGCCTCAATCTAGTGGGGAGGTGTGACAGGTTTCGTTCTGTTTGGGTGGGTTTCGGAAAGTTTTCTAGTCCGGATAACTCCCAGGCCGAGCGCGCTTAGTCCTCCAGGCGTTCCGGGAGGTCGGCCCCCATCGTGTGATATCCGCCGTCGACGTGAATGATCTCGCCCGTGATCTGCGCCGACCAGTCCGAGAGCAGCCACGCCACCGTTTGCCCGACAGGTTCGGGGTTGGTGACGTCCCATTCGAGCGGGGACTTCTTCGACCACGCCGCGGCAAGCTCGTTGAAGCCAGGGATCGCCTTTGCGGCCATCGTTCTGAGGGGACCGGCCGACACGCAGTTGACCCTGATCCCATCGGCCCCCAGATAGCGGGCGAGGTAGCGCGTTATCGCCTCGAGGGCAGCCTTGCTGACTCCCATCCAGTCGTAGATGGGCCAGGCGACGGTCGCATCGAAGTCCAAGCTCACGATCGAGGCCCCCGAGCCCATGAGGGGACGGAACCCCGAGCTCAGGGACTTCAGCGAGTAGGCGCTGGTCCGATAAGCCGTCTGGACGCTGTCCCATGGCGTTTCCATGAACCCGCCACCCAGGGCATCAGGCGGTGCGAATGCGATGGCATGGAGGAATCCGTCGAGCGACCCCCAGCGGGATTCGATCTCTTGTGCGACGGCGGCGATCTGCTCGTCGTTGTTGGCGTCGAGCTCGAGCACATCGACTTTCTCGGGCAGATCGCGCGGCAGTGCGCTCGGTCAACGACTGAGCCCTGCCAAAACCGGTAAGAAGGATCTCCGCTCCTTGCTCCTGCGCGATCTTCGCGGCCGAGAAGGCGATGCTCTGGCGCGTAAGGACGCCGGTAATGAGCAATTTCTTGTTCTCAAGCAACATTTGTTGCGCACCCTCCTCGATGCGTCCGCCCGTTCTCTCTCGAATGCCGCGCGATCGTAACGACGATCGCTCTGCCGGAGAGTATGCCCCCCGCCCCGAGCCCATCTACCCACGGCTCAGCGAAACAAGGACAGCAATTGCTCCGAGCGCGCGATGGTGGCCCCCAGGGCAACCGACCTGTCCTGAAGCTCCCGATCGTTGGTCACTACGACCACAGGGTAGTTCGGCTGCTTCTCGAGCAGAGCGACGAGGTGGTCGTCAGCTATCTCGGGCGGTTTCGAATAGGCAACCACGACGGTGCGACGCTTGCGTCTCACGGCTGCCGGTTCGATGAGCGCTCCGTCGAAGACGATGGTGCTCGGCACTTTCATCCTTACGGCCAGGCGATCGGTCTCGTCCACCAGGCGGTTGCGCTGCTGCTCGAGGCTGACGTCGACGAACCCTCCCTCTGTTTTGCTGACGTTGTACCCGTCGATGAGCAGCGAGACGTTGGGCTCCTTCAGCCACGCCTCCAGGGCTTCGCGTGACTCGCCCATGAGGCCCTTTGGAACGTCGAGCGGCGTTCGGACCTTGGGCTCTTTCGGCCCCGCGACGGCTTTTCTCTGGCGCGGCTTTTCAACGGGATTCGTCGATGACAGCTCGGTCGTCAGCCGAGCGACTTCCTTGCGCAGTGATTTCGCCTCCGCCCTTGACTCATCGCGATCCGCCCTGGCTTTCTCCACGTCCCGCTGAGCACGTCGCTCCCGGCGTTCGAAGGCACTCGTCGCCTGGCCCGCCTCCGCCACAGCAGCTTGAAGCGCTGCCCGTACCCGCCTCAATTCGGCGTCGGTCGCGGCAACTGCCCGTTCCAGCTCCTCCACTCTTCTGGAGTTGCTCTCAACCGCGGACCGGGCCGCCGCCTTTGCCTTCCTGGCCTCTTCGCGCGCCTCCTTGACCTTTCGGCGCTCGCGTTCGAGCTGTTTCTCGAAATCGCCTTTCGTCTCGCTTTGAACTTCCTCAGACGAGTCCGACATAGCCGCGAGTTGCGCGTCCCAGCCATCCGAACGTTCGAGCGCGATGCGCAGCACACTCGCGTTTCGCTTGGACAATCGCAACGAGTCATCGTCGAGATCCTGAAGGATCAATTTCCGCTGAGTCTCATCCGCGAGCAGCTCGAGCAATTCGTTCCCGTGTCGGGCCAGACCCTTGGGCGTGAACCCCTTGAGCCGTCTGAGCTTCGTTGGGAGATCGAGATGCGCCGCGCCCGTGACGTAGGCCCCCAGGCCCTCGACGAGGGCGGCTCGGATGTCCGGAGGAAAGGTGGTCATCGGCTAGACGGCCGAAGCGGCCCGCAGCGCGGCCCGTTGAGACTCGTCGATGCCTGCCTCCTCGAGCACCTCGTCGGTGTGCTCGCCAAGCCTCGGTGCCTCCCGGCGCAAAAGACCCGACGACATCGATCGCATCTTGATGGGATTGCCGACATGCTTGACGGGCGCCGCCCCCGGGGATTCCGACTCGATCACCATTCCTCGGTGCTCCACCTGTTCGTCGGCGAACGTCTCGTTAAAGTCGTTGACCGGGCCGACGCACACGTCCGCGTCGGCAAAGTGAGCCATCCACTCGGACCTGGTCTTGGTCACGAACAGCTCTTCGAGCTCGGCGAGAACCTGGCGGCGTCGATCGCCCGTTGCGAAACCATCGCCGGCAAGATCGGACCGGCCGATCGCAGCGCACAGACTGGCCCAGAACTGCGGTTCGAGCGCGGCGACCGTCAACCAACCATCGGCGGCCGGATACAGCCGGTAGCAGGGCCACGCCCCGGAGAGCGTCATCGACTCGCGCTGCGGCAAGGTGCCGGAAGCAAAGAACTCGGCCGCGTGAATGGATAACCACGAGACGGCTCCGTCCATCATCGCGATGTCGCAGTAGTCGCCGGTGTCCGTGACGTTCCTTCGTACGAGCGCGGCGAGTACCGCGATCACCGCGGACATGCCGCCTCCGGCGAGGTCTCCGATCTGGACACCGGGGAGAACCGGGCGCTCGCCCTCCGCGCCGATGATCGAGAGCAGACCGGCGTAGCCGATGTAGTTCGCGTCATGGCCGGCGACCTGTGCCCGCGGCCCGTCTTGGCCATAGCCTGATATCGCGCAATACACGAGCCTCGGATTGCGCTCGCTCAGAGCCTCGTAGCCAACACCGAGGCGCTCCATGACGCCCGGCCGAAAAGACTCGATCAGCACGTCGAAGCGTTCGACGAGACGCTCCAGCAAAGACCGACCCCCAGGTGTCTTCAAGTTGATGGTGACGGAGCGCTTGTTGCGGTTGAGCGCGATGTGAGCGGCCGAGTGCTCTCCCACCATTGGTGGCGACCAGCGTATGTAGTCACCCTTCCCCGGCTCTTCCACCTTGACCACGTCCGCTCCGAGGTCCGCCATGAGCAGCGTCGCGTAGCCACCGGGCAGGAGGCGTGTCAGGTCGAGGACCTTTACACCCTCGAGCGCCTCACCCACTATCGGCGGATTCCGACGCGCCATCCCGATGTTCCTGCGGTCTGATCGAATCTGACGACCCGCACCATCGGCAAACGACTTTCTCGACGTTGCTGTCAAGGACCTCTTCCTCCTCGACCTCGAGCTCCCCCCCAAGCGAATAGTGGTGGAAGGCGCGGATACGCTTCGTTTCGAAGATGTCGAAGCGGGTCTTGTTGCCGCACGCGTCGCAGCGATAGCTCACTCTTCGCCGGTCTTCTTCATCACGAAGGCGAACACAATTGTGTCGTCCGTGACCGAGCCGAACGTGTGGGCGTCCTGGTAGATTGCTCTGGTCAACTGCGCGGCCGGGAGACTCGAGTTTCGCAACAACGACTCCTCGACGCGTGCCCGACCGTAGAGCTCACCGTCGTCATTACTGCGGGTCTCTATGAGGCCGTCCGTATATGCGACGAGGATGTCACCCGGCTCCAGATCGATTGTCGCCTGATCGAATCTCTGATTCTCGAACGCACCCACGATGCTGCCGTCGGCTCGCACCACCTCGACCTCCTTGGAACGCGCCCGGTACAGCAGCGGTTCTGGATGACCGCCGTCCGCAAACGTCAGCGAACCCATGCGCGGGTCGTACACGCCATAGAACATGGTGGTGAATTTGTCGTCGGCCAGCCCCTTGCAAAGCGCGTTGTTGAGGTGAAACAGAACCGATTCCGGCCCGGGATTTCGCATCGCGAAGGCGCGCAGCATGTACTTCGCCATGGCCGTGTGTGCGGCTGCCTCTGCTCCCTTTCCCGACACGTCGCCTACGACGAGGGCGACGCTTCCGTCCGTAAGGTCGAACGCGTCGTAGAAGTCTCCGCCGACGTCTGCTTCGCTGCCGGCCGGCTCGTAGGTCGCGTGAATCTCGAAGTCGTCGCTGCTCGGAATGTCGGTGCTGAGCAATGCCGCCTGAAGGCTTCGAGCCACGCGTCTCTGGCGCTCGTAGCGCTGTGCGTTCGCAACCGCCGAGGCCGCTTGGGCCACCATCACGCTCAGCGCCTGGCTCTCATCGGGGCCGAGTCTCACCACTCCGTCAAACGTCACAACGACGGCCCCCAACAAGGCCGACTCCGAGCCCGAGATCACCGTGCCGACAGCGCTGCGCGGTCCCTCGTCGGTGCCCAGATAGGAGCGTAGATCCGGGACCGTGGTGGTGCCGCCCTCGAACAGCTCTGCCCACATCTCATCGTCCGGAGAGATCCTCCCCAGACGGTCGTAGATGCTGTGATTGACGCCGGCGCCGCCCGCGGCAACGAACTCGCCCGTGTCGCTGTCCCTGAAGTAGAGAAGGGCGCCGTTTCCGTCCAACAACTCCATCGCGCCTTCCGCCACCTCACGGGTAACGGCCGCCAGTCGCAGGGGTTGGCCTACGCGCTGCCCGATCACACGAAGCGACTGCATCAGGTTGAAGCGACGGGCGTTGGCCAGCGCGACCCCCATCTGGCGCGCGATGCCCCGTGCGAGCGCAGTCTCCTTGGACCCGAAGGCCCCAGGTTCGGAAAACTCGATTCCCAGGCCCCCGAAGTCCTGGCCCCACCTCAAAAGAGGAATCCCTATGAAAGCTCTCACGTCCCGGGCGAGCATGCTTTCCTCAGGGACCCTTCCGTCGGCCTCTACGTCGGGGATCAGAAGCGGCTGACGGGCGGCCAGAGCTTCGACCAGCAGCGGGAGGCCGTCTCTCTCCCGCACGTCGGCCAAGGACCCGTCGATGGCCTCGGGCTCGTAACCGAAACGGCTCAGAACGCGAAAACGCTCGGCCCCCGGATCCCAGGTGGCGGCAAAGGAGCGATCTGCCCCGAACAGCTCACGGGCGATGCGAACGCCCTTGTCCAGGGTCTCCTCTACGGTGCGCACCTCGGCGAGAGCACCTGACAGGCCCAGCAGCACGTGGGCGACCTCGGAGTCCTCGCGCAGCGACTCGAGAGTCTTCTCCAACTCTTTGATGCGCTCCTGTTCGGTGCCCGCTCCGCCTAGGGGCTCGGCCTCTCTGACCATGGGGCAACTCTAAAGCGGGACACGGCTGCGTGAATCGGATCCTTGCCATATCGAACATATGTTCGATATCGTGGCGCGATGGCTCCCTCAGTGAGCGTTCAGCGCAGCTTCGACGACCTCGGAACCGCCCTGTCCGACGTCACCTTCTGCGTGGTGGACCTCGAAACCACCGGAGGCTCACCCGACCAGGACTCGATCACCGAGATAGGGGCGGTCAAGGTCCGGATGGGCCAGCTCGAGGGGACGCTTCAGACCCTGGTGGACCCCGGAGTGTCGGTGCCCGCGTTCGTGAGGTTGCTCACCGGAATCACCGACGCCATGCTGATCGACGCGCCCTCGATCGCGTCGGTCCTGCCGACATTTCTGGAGTTCGCTCGAAACACGGTGCTCGTGGCTCACAACGCTCGCTTCGATGTCGGCTTCCTCAATGCCGCCTGCGACCGGCTCGGATACGAACCCCTTGAGAACAGGGTCGTGGATACTGCGGGGCTGGCTCGCCGGGTGCTCGCCGGCGAGGTCGCGAATCGCAAACTCGAAACGTTGGTCCGCCATTTTCGTTGCCCTCACAAGCCGACGCACCGGGCGCTGTCGGATGCGCTGGCGACCACCGACGTTCTGCACCATCTGATCGAACGGCTTGCCGGTTTCGGGGTGACGACGCTCGAGGATCTTCTGGCCGCGTCGTTCACGAAGTTGGACGGGACGTTCGCAAAGATAACGATGGCCGATGGCGTACCACACGCGATGGGTGTCTACCGCTTCTTGGGAGCAAACGGCGAGACCCTTTACATCGGCAAGGCATCGGACCTACGAGGGCGCGTTCGCTCGTACTTCTACGGAGACCAGCGAGCACGCATGCGCGACCTCCTGCGCGAGACACAGCGAATCGAGTGCGACGTGCACAGCACGATGCTCGAAGCCGAAGTCGCCGAGGCGCGGGCTATCGCAGACGAGACTCCCCCCTACAATCGCGCAGGGAAGAGAAGCGATTCCTGGTACCTCAAGGTGGCGCTGCGAGGGCGCTCTCCGCGCGTGGCCTGCGCGCGCTCCCCCAAAGACGACGGCGGCATCTACGTCGGTCCCTTCTCCGCCCGCACCGTGCGCGGTCTGGTGGATTCCCTGCGCGATTCGGGCCCGGTCCATCGCTGCACCGATCCCGCTCGCTGCAATGGTTGCGCGTTCGCGCAGATGAAGGCGTGTAGCGGGGCATCCGAGCGGACGCACAGATCCGAGATAGGCCGCGTCGCTCTAGGACTTCTCACCGATCCCGGACTAATCCTCACTCCACTGCACGATCGGATGCGGCGTCTGGCGCGCGAGGAACGTTTCGAGGAGGCGGGCGAGATGCGGCAGCGTGCCTCCGTCCTCGAGCGATCGCTCGAGCAGCATCTGCAGGCACTGGCCCTCATCGACGCGGGTGAGCTGGCCCTCGAGTCCAACGGGAGGGCTCTCCTCATTCGACGGGGCCGGCTGGTCGCAGCAACCGACATAGCAGGCGATGTAGCGGCAACTCTCGACAGGCTTCGTAGCAGTACCTGTGCTCCCGAAGAGGATCGATCGTGGATGACGATGTCCGTCAGGCGCGAGGCGCGCGTCATCAGCTCCTGGCTGAACCGCAACGCGCTCGAGGCGCGCCTGCTCTTCTCGACGAAGGGGTGGTCGTTGCCGGCCGCGGCGCGCCCACTCAATCGCTTCGCGGTGCGCGCCTCTCGCTAAGAGGCCGTGCGGACCCGTTCGACGCCGTCGAGCAGGCTCCAGATGGCCTCGGCCCCCGCTCGCGCTCCCTCCTCGGCCTCCGCGAGGCTGGCTGGGTCGCCGGCAACCTCGCCGATCACCTCGGCCAACTCCCGTGCGTGCTCGACATCGAGCTCACCGTGCAACACGAAGTACTCGGTTGCAGACCCCTCGATTCCGTAGAACGCGCGCAGCCCATCGACTTTTGTAGTCGCCACCTCCGGCGTCTGTGACTCGTAGCCGTAGATCATCCCGAGGCCGAACGCGACAGAGCGCTCCCTCGTGCCCTCGATGAACGCCTCGACGCACGCCGCCGTCTCGGGCTCGATGTCGGCGCCCTCGAGCTCCGACGCGCTGCGTCCCAGCCCCTCGGCGAACGCCTGCCACAGTCCCGCATGATCGCCGTCGACCTCGTCCGCGAGGTTGCTTTCGACGCTGGCGCGCGCAGGCGACTCGGGGAGACGTTTGGCCAGCGCACGCAGGTAAGCCGGAAAGGTTTCCACCTGTCGCCAGTACTGGGTGGAGTAGAAGCCGAGGTCCTCGAGGGTCAGTTCCCCGGCCGCCCACGCCCGGTAGAAGGGGTGGTCGAGAAGCCTGCGGTCTCCCGTCGCCCGGTCGAGTCGATGGGCAATGCGCTCTGCTGCGACACCGGTCATCTGCTTTACCTCCCGCGAAAAGGAACTCCAAGCAACTGACCTTAGCAACTCGATCACGCTCCCCCGCGGTTATGCCTTTAGCGCAACGCTCGGGAGGTCTCGACGAGACGTTCAAGGACACCATTTGCGTCCCCCGAGTCGACGGCCCGCGCCGACCGTTCGAGGCCGCCGGCCATGTCCTCGGCGAGACCGGACGCAAGCAGCCCCGCTGCCGCATTCAGGAGCACGATGTCACGGCGAGGGCCGCCCTGCCCCGTCAGGACGTTGCGGATGTGGGCTGCGTTTTCGTCTGCAGTGCCCCCCGAGACCTCATCCAGACCGGCGCGCTCGAGTCCGAGTTCAGCCGGGTCGATGGTCCACCTGTGCAGCTCGCCGTCGCGCAACTCGACGACTTCGGATGGGCCGGAGGTGGCAAGCTCGTCGAGTCCCTGATGGCCGTGAAAGGCAAGCACGCGCGTGCTTCCGAGCCTGCCCAGCGTCGACACCATCTTTTCGATCATCCGCGGGTCTGCAACGCCAAGAGCCTGACGCGTCGCACCCGCGGGGTTCGTGAGGGGGCCGAGGAAGTTGAAGATGGTCGGCACTCCGAGCTCTCTCCGCGGTGTCCCCGCATGACGCATGGCGGGATGGAACACCGGAGCGAAACAGAACCCGATGCCGACCTTGTCGATGCAGGCCGACACGCCCATGGGTGGCAGGTCGATCGCGACTCCGAGCGCCTCGAGCACATCGGCGCTCCCGCAACGCGACGAAGCGGCCCGGTTTCCGTGCTTTGCAACCTTGGCGCCGGCACCCGCGCAGACGATGGCCGCCGCGGTCGAGACGTTGAAGGTGCCGGTTCGGTCTCCCCCGGTGCCACAGGTGTCGAGCAGTTCACCGTCTACCTCGACCTTCTCGCCGTAGGAGCGCATCGTGCGCACCATTCCGGCGATCTCGTCCACCGACTCACCCTTGGATCGCAGAGCGACCACGAACCCGGCTATCTGCGCCGGGGTCGCCGCCCCCTCCATGATCTCGGTCATGGCCTCGGAGCTCGCCTCCTCGGTGAGCGACTCACCCTTCATCAGCTTCGAGATCAAATGACCCCACGAGAACTGGCTACCCGCGTTCATCGCCCCAGCTTAGTGGGCCACCTCAGTGGGCGGTGTCCGCCTGCAACTCCGATATGCGCTTTTGGATATGCCGGTGCTCCGCGAAAGCCGGATCGCATGCGAGCGCGCGCTCGTAGGCTTCGAGCGCATCCCTCCTCCGGCCCAGGCGGCTCAAAAGCTCGGCTCGTGCCACGAAGAGTGGGTGATATCCGTCAAGCCTGCCGCCCCGTTCGAGCTCGTCGATCAGCTCGAGGCCTTGTTCGTAATGCTCGCTGAACGCCCGCGCGACCGCCCAGTTCAGCGCGATGACGGGCGAGGGCGCCGCCTTCATGAGTGTGGCGTACAGCGCCGCAATCTGGGGCCAGTCGGTGTCCTCGGGACGAGCAGCCTCGCAGTGCAGGGCCGCAATCGCCGCTTGGATCGCGTAGGGACCCGCGGGTCGCATCCGCAGAGAGCGCTCGAGCAGCTTGTTCCCCTCTTCGATTTGTTCTCGATCCCACAGAGCTCTGTCTTGTTCCTCGAGCATTAGGAGGTCGCCCGACTCATCGGTGCGCGCCTCGGAGCGCGCGTCGTGCAGCAACATCAGCGCGAGCAGCCCGAGAACCTCGCCCTCGTCCGGCATGAGCTTTGCGAGGACGCGACCGAGCCTGATCGCCTCGGCGCAGAGGTCGCTGCGTAGAAGGTCGGGGCCACTCGACGCCTCGTAGCCCTCGTTGAAGATCAGGTAGACCACCGCAAGCACGGCGCGGAGTCTCTCGGGCAAGCGAGGGTCGGGGGGCACTTCGTAGGGGATCCCTGCGATCTTGATCTTGCGCTTTGCGCGGACCAGTCGCTGAGCCATCGTGGGTTCGGCGACGAGAAATGCGCTCGCGATCTCCGTGGTCGTCAGGCCCCCGAGAGTGCGGAGCGTCAGCGCGATGCGCGCCTCCATGGCCAGGGCCGGGTGGCAGCACGTGAAGATGAGGCGCAGCCGGTCGTCCGGAATCGTGGAGGCCTCGATGTGAGACTCCATGTCTTCGAAGGGGTTGGTCATCGCGTCGAGATCGGCGAGGAGTGCTGACTTGGTCGCGAGCGTCCTCTGGCGTCGAACTCCGTCTATGGCCTTGTTACGCGCAGTTGTGAGGATCCAGGCAAGGGGGTTGTCGGGGATCCCGTCACGCGGCCAGCGTTGGAGCGCGACGAGCCACGCTTCCTGAAGCGCGTCCTCGGCGAGATCGAAATCGCCGACAACACGAATCAGGGTCGCGGCCGCCCGGCCCGACTGTTCTCGGAAGATCCGGGCGGCCTCGACTGTGAAGTCGTCGCTACCGTGCAGCGTGACCCCTACTGCTCGGGGAACTCCCAGATCGGGCGGATCTCGATGGAGCCGTTCTTGGCCGTCGGGATCTTTGCCGCCCACTCGATTGCCTGATCGAGATTCTTGCACTCGAACATGTAGAAGCCTCCGAGCTGCTCCTTGGTCTCGGCGAAGGGACCGTCTGTCGTCACCGTCTCGCCGTCCCGCACTCGCACGGTGGTCGCCGTCGACGTCGGCTGCAGCGGCTCTCCGCCTCCGCCGAGCACGCCTGCTTTGCCACCCTCCTCACCGAAGGCGGTGTATTCAGCCATGACCTGCTGCTGCTCCTCGTCGGACAACACCACGGTCTCGTCGCCGTAGATCAGTGCCAGATAACGCATCGTCACCCTCCTCTGTAGTGCCCGGCCTTGGCCGGGACTCCATCCTTCACCTAAAGACGTGCCGCGCGACAGCGGAATCGACACCAGGATGAGGATTTTCTTCTTAGGACAACAGCTCGGCGAACGCGTGCGCGTAGATGAGAGCGCACGCCTCGAGCTCGTCCAGGTTGATGTGCTCTCTGGCGGTGTGAGCCGTCGCGATGTCACCGGGGCCCAGAACGATGGTCTGAGCGCCCATCTCGGCCATGAAGCGAGCATCCGAAGCCCCCCGGAAGCCGACCAGCTCGGCCGGTTTGTCCGTCACGACGGCGATCGCGTCCGCCACCGTCGTCACGAGGTCGCTCGTCGGGTCCACCTCGAAGGGCATCCCGGCGAACATCAGCTCGACGGTTGCGGTCAGCTCCGGATAGCGCGTCTTGGCGAGCTCGACTGCAGTCTCCAACTGAGCGATCAGGTCCTCGGGCGTCTCGCCGGGGATGCTTCGTCGGTCGATCTCGATGCTGCACGAAGCTGGGATGATGTTGACCTTCTCGCCGCCGGTGATCGTCCCGACGTTGAGGCTCGGCCCTCCCAGCACCTCGTGGGTGATGTCCGGCACGGTGGCGTCGAGGTGGCTCACGACCTCGCTCATGTAGTTGATCGCGTTGCGGCCGCGCTCGGGGGCCGAGCCGTGTCCCGCCAGCCCGTGGGTCGTGAGTCGGATCCAGTTCGCTCCCCGTTGCGCTCGCACCAACCGCAGCGAGGTCGGCTCCCCCACGATCGCGAGGTCGGGCTCCACGATGCGCTGCTCGACCAGCCAGCCGGCTCCCTTGAAGCCCATCGCCTCCTCGTCCGAGACGAACGCGAGCTCCAGCGTCCCGTTGAGCTCCATGCCCGCGTCGAGCAGGAGGTTGACGGCCTCCAGGGCCGCGGCACAAGGCCCCTTGGCATCGGCGCTCCCCCGCCCGTGCATCACACCGTCGACGACGTGGGCCGAGTACGGGTCGCGTTCCCACAAGTCGGGGTTGCCGGCCGGGACGACGTCGATGTGGCTGCAGTAGGTGAGTCTCGGACCGCGCCCGTTGCCCGTACACGCGATGACGTTGGGGCGGCCCGGCTCGGCCTGGTGAACCTCGACGGCGAGGCCGAGGTCCTTACAGTAGGACTCGGTCAGCGCCCCGGCGGCCGCTTCTTCGCCGGGAGGATTCTCGGACCGCGTTCGGACGAGTTCCGCCAGGCGCTCCACGAGCCTGTCGCGATCGACGGTTGGGCTGAATTGTTGGTCATGCGTGCTCATGCTCTGTAAGGATGGTGACAATGGAGACATTCACGGGCTACCAACTTTTTCTCCTTCTCGTGATCATCATCTGGCCCTTCGCCATAGGAGCCCTGCTCTTCGCGATGAGCAGAATCGAGACCTGGATCGAGCGCATGGACGCGGCGACGCCGGAAGAGGCCGGGCTCGAGCCGGTGGCCGGCGAGGAGCGTGAGGTCAGGATCGTCTTCGGCGACCAGGTCGTCGGCGAGAACGAATCCGGAGCCGGCAGAGTCGACACGGGGGAGATCCCGGCTGCCCAGCCGCACCCCTAGGCCAGGGCGATGCATTCGACCTCGACCCGGGCCCCTTTGGGGAGCGCCGCGACGCCGACGGTGACGCGCGCCGGCACGTCGCCCGTGAAGAACCCCGCGTAGACCTCGTTGAACTCCACGAAGTCGGCCATGTCCGTGAGGAAGGCCGTGACCTTGACGGCGTTGTCGAGACCGGTTCCCGCCTCGCCGAGAACCGCCTGCAGGTTGGTGAGGCATTGGCGGGTTTGCTCGGCGACCGAGTCGGTCGTCTTGTCCGAGCCGTCGGCCGTCAGCGCTATCTGACCGGAGCAGAACACCAGACCGTTGGCGCTGACCGCCTGGCTGTAGGCACCCACCGCCTCCGGAGCGTTCGAGGTCTGAATCACCGTCTTGGCCACCTGCGTCCCCCTTTGGTCGCTGAGCTCTCGATGTCGTCCGGCGATGCTAAGCGGAACGGAGCGGGCCCCCGCCTCAGACGGGGGCCCGCAGGTCTCGGAAGCAGGCCTGTAAGCCGGGTTCTGTACTCGCTGCAAGCAGCGAGCGGTGACCATCCATCTGGGACGACCGTTGCCGGTCGCCTCGTGCGGCCTACCCGGAGGTGCCTTGCGGCGGACGAGCAGCCCATGCCTCCTGCTTGGCCTTGCTCCGGACGGGGTTTGCCGAGCCGCCGCGGTCACCCGCGGCGCTGGTGAGCTCTTACCTCACCGTTTCACCCTTACCTCGGGCCGGAGCCCGGGGCGGTTTGTTTTCTGTGGCACTTTCCGCGGATCTCTCCGCCTGGGATTTTCCCCAGCGTCCTGCTCTACGGAGCCCGGACTTTCCTCGACCCTCTCGATGAGAGGGCCGCGGTCACCCGGCCTGCTTCCTCACCCATTATCAACCGAGCGGACGACCAGGTTCATCCTGCGGGCTGCACGGTCGAGCGCCCCGAGCAGCGGACGGCCGAGCAGGATGACCAAGCGCCGCGTTGCCCACGGCTCGAAAAGCGTCCCAGCCGAGCGAGGTCACCGCGTAGAAACGAAGGTAACGACCGAGATTGACGAGCCCGCCCGCCTCGGGGGCCCAGCCGATGTTGCTGCTGCCCGCGGCGTAGGGCCAGAACCAGAGGTTGATGATGGCGCCGAACAGCGAATCCACTCACCAAGCCGTAGGCCGCAAGCCACGCGAGCCTCCCCCGCCAGCTCGACGAGTGCGGCAACAATCCCGCACCCATTCCGACCCATCCCACCGCGACCATCTGGAACGGCAGCCACGGACCGAGCCCGCCGATGAACAATCCAGACGCGAAGGTTCCGACAGCGCCGAGCACGAATCCGAAACGCGGGCCGAAAGCGTTCCCCGCGACGAGCACGACAATGAACATCGCCGAGAAGCCGGCTATGAATCCCGGCAATCTCAGCGCCACCATCGCTGCGCCCAGGACCCCGATGAGCGCGACGGCCTTCGGGCCCATTCCTCCCCTGCCGAGTTGCAGGAAGAGAACACCTCCCAAACATGCGAGGAGCAACACCAGGATCACCGGCGCATCCAGGGAGTGGGCCTGTTCGCCGCCGACCGCGGCCGGAAGCACGAACGGCCAGAAGAACGCGCCGAGCCCCAGCAGGTTCGCCGCCACCAGGGCAACCGTCTGCAACCTGGGTTTGCCGCGTGCCGGGGCGAGGGGTTCGCTGCGCGCGCGACCCGACCGCCGCAGGACGTGAGTACTCACGACGTCACCGCCGCCGCGACCTGCTCCGGTGTCAACCAACCGGGCCCGAATACGCGCGCCATCTGCGGAGCGAACACCGGCGAATCGCCGAGCACGTCACCCGGCTTGCCGTTCGCGATCACCTCGCCGGTCGCGATCATCACTACGCGCGTAGCAACCTGCGCCGCGAGTTCGACGTCGTGCGTCGCCAGCATCACAGTGCGCCCACTACTTGCCCAGGAGCGGAGGAATCGTACGAGTCTCGTCTTCGACTCCTGGTCGAGACCGCGCGTCGGCTCGTCGAGCAGCAATACGGGTGCATCCGTTGCGACTACCGACGCGATCGCAACCAGCAATCGTTGACCGGCGGAGAGATCGCGTGGGTGGCGATCGCGCAACTCCCCGATCCCGAGAGCGTCGAGTGTCGTGCCGGCGGACGCCTGTGAGCCAACCGCCTTCAAGGTTGCCTCGACCTCGGCCGTCACGGTCTCCGCGAACAGCAGCGATTCCGGGCGCTGCGGGCACAGAGACACGTTGTGACCCGCGACGGGGGCCTTGCCTTGCACCTCGACCGTCCCCGACTGCGGCGCGTGCAGACCTGTGAGGCAACGCAGCAATGTCGTCTTTCCCGCGCCGTTGCGACCCATGAGCGCGACGATCTCGCCCTCGGCAAGTGACACGTCGATGTCGCTAAGGACAAGGTGCCGGCCGTAGCCCGCATGAAGCCCGGACGCGGTCAGCACCGGGGTTCCGGCGACAGACTCGTCATTTCCTGGCGCCACAAGATTCAATCTCTGTGCCCTACGGCGCGCGTCCCTCACCGTTAGCGGTGGCGGGCTCCAGCCGACGAGACGACCCAGCTGTGCGACGGGAGGTCCCGAGCTCAGTTGCTCGAGCACCTGCGCGGGATCCCCGATGGTCACCGGCCCCCCTCGAGTCATCCCTACAGCGAGATCCACGAAGCCGGCCACACGCTCGAGACGATGCTCGGCGAGCACGACGGTGATGCCGAGATCGTGGACGAGCCGTTGCAGAGCGGCGAGAACATCCTCCGCGCCCTGCGGATCGAGCTGGCTAGTGGGCTCGTCGAGCAGCAGGATGCGCGGTCCCGGCGCGAGCGCGGCCGCGATCGCGACTCGCTGACGCTCCCCTCCGGAAAGCGTGCGAACGCTTCGGTCGCGCAGCCCCACGATGTTCAACGCGTCGAGTGTCTCCTCGACGCGCCGGCGCATGACCGTCCGCTCGACGCCGAGGTTCTCGAGCGAGTAAGCGATCTCGTCCTCGACGCGGTCGACGACGAATGCGGCCGACGGATCCTGGGGAACGAAGGCGACCAGATCGGCGAGGTCGCGCGGCGCGTTGTCGAGGGTGTTGCGGATGGTGTCGCCGCGCAACGTAACCGAGCCCGAGTACTCACCACCGGTGAAGTGCGGCACGAGTCCGTTGATGGCGCGGATGAAAGTCGACTTTCCGGAGCCGGTGTCACCCGTGACGAGCACGAAAGAGCCCTCGGCGATATGCAGCGTCACGTCGTCGAGGACGCGCTCGTTCGAATCCGGATAAGTGAACGAGACGCGCTCGAAGTGAACGGATGTCATTGCGTCGCTCTCGAGGGATCACCAGCGGAGACCCAGGCAGGAACGCTCAATGCCACGATGGCTCCCAGCATCAGCGGGGACACCTCGGGCCACGTGATGGGCCACGCAGGCATAGCAAGCGAGGGATCGTCACTGAACAGTGCCGCCCCTGCAACCAGGACGGCGAAAACGGATGCAATCGTGACGACGGTTGCCTGACGGCCCCAACGCTCGGGTCGGTATCGTGTCCGTCGCCCACGTCCGTGTCCCCTCGCGTCCATGGACTCGGCCAGCATGACTGCCTCCTCCATGCCGGTTTCGAGGACGGGAACCGCGAGCGCGGGAAGACTGCGCCACCGACGAACCTCGATGCCGCGGAGGCGTTGCGCCTCGCGTACGGTCGAGACCGCCGCGATCGTCCTCGGTGCAATCGATAGTGCGAGCGACGCCGCGAGGCGCGGGTTCGTGCCACCGTCGGGGTGACAGGCGCAGAACCCCGAACGGATCGCTGACCGTGTTGTACGCGCCGAAGACGGTCAGCAGCACGGCGAGCCGCAGGCCCTCCATCGCCGCCTCCACGATGTTGCCCCACTGAATGTCGGGAAGGAACAACACCAGTGCCGTGCGCGTGCAGATGGTCGAGCGCGCCGAAGATCAGGAAGATGCGAAACGAACGCGCTTGGGGGCCGGCACGGCCGCAGGCCGCGTGCACAACCCACGCGACCCCGAGTAAGGGCAACAAATAGAAGGGGTTCGTGGTCGTGATCGCGACCAGTCCCCCACTCAGTGCCCACAGCAACCATGCGCCCTGATGCACGGGCTTAGCCGTCCTCGGGCCGGCGTCTTCGAACGAAGATCGCTCCGAGGACTCCGAGCGCTGCGGTTATGCCCAGGGCAACGAACGCGCCCACCGGTGCACCCGGATCCTCGGCGGTCGCGCCCGCCGGATTCGACGTCGTGACGGTTGCATCGTCCGGTGATGGCGATGGGATCTCGGCCTCGTAGCCTTGACCGCCCTTCTCGCTTGTTCCTTCTTGCTTGCGTTCGCCCTTACCTCTGTTGCCTTTCGACTTCCCTGACTCGTTGTCGGCAACCCGCTGGTCCGGCGCTCGTGACGCTTGCTGTGACGTTGAGTCGTTCCCGCCGTCACCTGATCCGCCGGTTGGGCCGCCCCCGTTGGACTGACCGCCCTGGGGCTTGTCGGGCTTGGGGCTCGGATTGGGCGTCGGGGTCGCACCGCAAACGGACTCGTAGGTCGTAGCCGGGGGCGGCGGATGCGACGAACCGGTGTCCCCGCTGCCCCAGGACCAGCCGCTCACTTCGCCGGCACTTCACCGTCACGTTCGACGCACCCGGTCCCGACCAGCTCCATCCGCCGATCCGTCGTCCCGCCAGTACCCCCAGAAGTAGGGGTGCTCGCCGAAACAATCGTTGCCGCTGGCGCCGACGTTCGCGAGCATGCACACCGCATTGCCGCCATAGCCGAGCTTGTACTGAAGGCCGTGTTGTGGCCCCGGCTCTTTGAATCAGCTGGATCCCGTTTACCGATGACCCTCCGAGCTCGACGCAGTAGGTGTAGTTGTTGCTTCCCGTGCTTACGACGAGGGCCGCGCTGCTCGCCGCGCACGCGACACCTGCGGTCGCGATGGGGGCGAGCGCTCCGGCGAGGAGCGCGACCCCCAGCAGCGAGGAGCGAAGCCTCAGCCGCAAGGCTGCCTCGGGGGAACCGGCTTGGTTACCTCAAAGGGCTCGATGGGCAGCCATTGCTGCACCAGCGCGGGCGCTGCGGCGATGGTTGCTCCCAGGTCGGGTGGATTGGTTTCGCCGTAGAGGAACCGGAACGCTCCTGCGTGGCGGCCGCAGAGCACAACCTGCAGTCCCTTGAGTGCAGCCATTGCACCGGCTGGGATCGCACGCCCGGCCGCAAGGTGAGCCTGGATGACGAGAGAGGTCGAGTTCGCGTCGGTTGCGGGGAAAGCCGCCGTGTATCCCCAGCCTCCGTCGACCGGGTCCCGCAGATCGTCGAGATAGGTGAAGCCGTCGGCGGTGTCGACTCCGCTCGCCGACTCGAGCGCCATGATCGCGGTCGCCGTGGTGTTCGAGTCGCTCGTCACGAAGTCGTTGGGGTCGGTCGTGTCCTTGCAGGTGTCGTCGTCGTTGGGTCCTGGAGGATCGTCGAACGCCCATCCTCCGTCGCCGCACTGCGCGTCGGCGAGCCAGCTCGAGACGTTGCCGGGAACGCCCCGGCCCGCGGCTCTGAGCGCAAGCATCAGCAGCCCGTGACTGTAGACCTCTGTGCCCCGTCCGAGTCGTCCGCTCGGTCGCTCGAGGTTAGCGATGCGCCTGACGAGGTTCCGGCCCCCGAAGTTACGGGCGTTCTCACTCGTCGCCTCAACTGCCATGACGATCTTTCCGAGCACTCCGACGTCCGGATCATTGAAGACCTTGCCGTTGCGAACCCGGCGCTCGAGGAAGGCCAGAGCCCGTGCGATGGTCTTGTCTCCACGCTGCGCCGCGACGAGAGCGACTATCGCATCGGCGGTGGACCCGTACACGGAGAACGAGACGATCGAACCATTGTCCTCCTGCTGCCGCGCGATGTAGCCCGCGGCGGTGCGTGCCCGGCTCTTGTTAGTGACGGCCGATGCGGGCACTACCGAAAGTGCGAGCGCGGCGGCCAGCGCGCACGCAAGAAGCCTTGCTCCTCTGGAGAACATGGCCCACTCCTCTCTCCGGTCCTCGCCGGAAACGATTCGACCCCTCGGGTTCGAGGGGTCGGGCGACGGAGTGGTCCGTGGCTCGCGATCCTCTGCCTCGAAGGTATCGAGCCCAACGATGCGAGGGTGACCTGGCTCGTGCGAACGAAGTTCGCACCTACAGTTGCGGGACAGCGCCGGAATTCGACCGGACTTCCCCCTGCGCAGCGCGTGGGTATTGAATTGTCAGCGGGACGAGCGTACCTCTCAGGTCAGGGCCTGAGATAGCCATCCGAAAGAAAAAGCCGAAACCGATCGGCTTCGCCGAGCCGGAAGGCCACCCAAAACCACGCCAAGATCGCGAACCCGATCAATTCACCGCCCCAGGTCGACAAGTGTGCGATCGGATCGAGAAAAAGGTCCCAGGTGTAGGGCTCCGTCGGGGACGTTGAGAACTCAGTGCCGAAGGCCGGCCACAGAAAAGTCTCCGGCGCGGCCCACATCCCGTCCGCGACCAGATGCAACAACCATCCAACGCCGATGCCGAACAAGGACTGCCTTCTGTCTTCTTTGAAGACGAGGATGATCAGCACGGTGACCGCGATCGCGGCGAGGATCGAGTGAGCTATCCAGCGGCCCGCCGGACCATCGAAGAAGAAGAGCCCCAGGATGCCGTCCACTACATCGGGAAGCACGGCGCCGACAAGGATCATGCGGTAGTCGATGCGCCGGCGGCCCAGACTGACGTAGACGATGAGGGCGGCGATGCCGAGGTGCCAGAGAAGCATCTATGGCTCAGTCGAGCAGCGAGGTCTGGCCCGGTCCGGGTCTAGGGCGACCGTCGTCCTCCTCGTCCTGAGGCATCCATTGGGGGCCCATCTGCTCGAGTTGAGCCGAGTCGAGGGCCTGGTTTACGAGGGCGTCGGCGGCGGCGTTCTTGGCCCTTGCAACGTGCTCGACCTTCGCCGAGTGGAATCGGTTAAGCAGCCTCTTGGCCTCCACAGCAAGACCACGGAGCGCATCGGACTTGATCTTCCAGTCGCCGTTCAGTTGGTGGACCACAAGCTTCGAATCGAGCTTGACCTCGATGTCCGTCACGCCCCGCTCCATTGCGAGCTTGAGTCCCTCGATAACCGCGGTGTATTCCGCGACGTTGTTCGTGGTCTCGCCGATCGTGCGTGAGATGACGCCGAGATCGGCGCCGGTCGAATCCGTGAGGACGACGCCTATCGCGGCCGGGCCCGGATTGCCGCGCGCCTCCGTCGGCGTACAGAGTTGCCGGCACAATCAGGCTTCTGCCGAGGGGCCCGCGACTACGAGGACTCGGCGGCAATTCTCGCAGCGCTGTAATCCGCCCTCGGCCCGCAGCCTCTCGACCTCTTTGTTGGACAACTGCGTGTGACAACCTTCGCAGGTGCCGCCGACGAGCGCCGCCGCCCCGATACCACCCTTTTGTGCGCGCAGCCTGTCGTAGAGCGTCAGAACCTTCTCGGGGATATCGGGAAGAACGGCTTCCCGCTGAGCGCGGTGGCGCTCGAGGTCGGCATCGATCTCGACTTTGATCCGCGCGACCTCGTCGCCGAGGTCCTTCGCTCGCGCTGACGTCGTCTCTCGCTCCGAGCCAAGTCGCTGCCAGGTTTCGGTCGCCGACTCGCCCTGGACCATCACCTCCAGGAGTGACTCCTCGAGGTCGCTCTGCCGCCTCTTGAGGCTTGCGACCTCCGCTTGGAGCGCGCTCAGCTCTTTGGGGTTGGCGATGCTCCCCGAGAACATGCGCTTCTCCTCCCGGGTGGTCTTGTCCTCGAGCAGCTTGATCTCGCCCTCGAGGCGCGATTGCTCGCGGGCGATCTCATCTCGCTGCTTCCCGGCGATGTCGAGATCGGCCTCGAGCTCGGCGAGCGCGGCATTCACCTGCGCAAGCTGCTTGGCTTCATCGAGGTTCGCCCACCGAAGCTCGAGCTGGCTGATGGCGGTGTCCTCAGCCTGGAGATCCAGAAGCCGCCTCAGCGCTTCGGATGTGACGTCATTCGGCATTCGACCGAGCGTATCACCGGGTATTTCTGCGACACTTGGGACCTGGACCAGTCCCAGCAACCAACCGATCGACCTGCCAGGTGGGTAATGGAAAGCGGAGCGCAGACGTCCGTAACGCAGCGCCGCCGGGAGGGAGACCTCCTTCAGGCGATTGCGCGCGGCGACCAAGACGCGCTCAGGCAGCTTTACCGGGCCTTCGAGAGACCCCTTTACACGCTTGGAATGAGATGGCTACACGATCAGACTCTGGCCGAAGAGCTGGTGCAGGAGGTGACGCTCCGCATCTGGCGGCGAGCGTCCAGCTTCGACTCGTCAAAGGGTGCCGCGAGCTCCTGGATCTTCGGAGTCGCGCGCAACGTCGCCTCGGACCTTGGGCGGGCGCGGCTGCGCATGCCGACTCCGGTCGAGGATCTGGTCATCTCGGCGACCGAGGAGCCGTGGAACGAGGAGTCATCCTGGCAGCAGTGGCAGATCGCGACTGCGATCCAGTCCCTTCCGGTCGAGCAGCAGCGAATCATCCACCTGGCCTACGTTCTTCAGTTCACTCAATCGGAGATAGCGAGAGCTCTCGATATCCCGCTGGGAACTGTGAAGACGCGCCTCTATCAGGGGCTCCGGACACTGCGCTCGATGCTCGCCGAGCTTGGGATCACGGAGAGCGGTGAGCGATGAACGCTTGTGATTCGATCGCCCATGACCTGCCGGGGTTGATAACCGGTGAGCTCGACGGCGCGGCCGAAGCGCAGGTCGAAGCTCATCTCGCGAGTTGTCCCGAATGCCGGCGCGACCTGGTCGAGATGCGCAGGCTGATCGGTCTGGTTTCCCGGTCACCGCTTGAGCACCGGCCACCCCAACACCTCGAGAACGACGTTTTTGCCTTCCTCGAGCTCGAGCCGGTGGCCGAAGCCGTTCGTAACGCACCTCTCGAACACGAAGCGCCACCCGGTCTCGAGAAGAAGTCGCTGGAGCGCGCGGGTGTCCTGGGTTCGGGCCCGACCCGGTGGCAGCGCATCTCCGCGTATGCCGCTCCCGCGCTCGCGGCCTGCCTGCTAATCGTTGGGTTCCTCGTGCTGACGAACGACGACGAAGCGCCGGACGACGAGCCGGCGGGCGAAACCGTAGCGGACCTGACCTTCGCTCCCCCCAGCGCCGACTCCTCTTGGACACCGATTGAGGGAACGATCGTCGAACACGAAGACGGAACCTTTGCGGTGACCGTCGACTTCGACGACTACCCCGAGGTGTCGGGTGACGAAAACTGCAGGCTTGATCTCGTAAGCGACGATGGCGACCGCACGACCGTCGTGCGCTTCCAGATCTCCGAGGACAACACGGATTGGTGGAGGGCCAGCTGGCCGCTGCCGGGTGACCCCAGCGACTATGAGTCTCTCGAGATGTTCGTGGAGGACCGCTCAACTGGGGCGGAACGCTCAGTCCTAGAGGCCCCCATCGGCGTTTGATATGGGGCCCGTCAGGTAGCGCTGGAAGGTCGGCCCTATCGCCGCCGCGACTGTTGCCGCGTCGGTGGACGCCAGGGGCTCGAGCTTGATGATGTAGCGCATGATCAACAATCCGAACACCTGGCTCGCGAGAAGAGTCACCCTCAGTTCCTGCTCGTCGCTGCGTGCAGCTTTGACGATGACACCGAGAATCTCCTTGGTGGCGAACTCGCGCACCATCGTTGCGGCCTGGTCGTCGGACATCGCTGTACGCACGATCGCGACAAGAGGCGCTCGATCCTCCTCGTTGTCCCACACGTTCAGCATGTAGCGGATCATCAACTCGCCGAGTTCCTCGGGGTCGGCGGACTCGACGAGGCCCTCGATGATCGCGGCCGGGTTCGCCGGCAGGTCCATCGCATCGACAAATAACTGCCGTTTGTTACCGAAGTAGTGATGAATCAGTGCAGGGTCGACTCCGGCCACACGCGCAACCCCCCGAATCGTGGTTCGCTCGTAGCCACCATCTGCGAAAGCGCGCTTCGCAGCGGCAAGGATGGCAGAGCGCGCCCCACTCGTTCCAGGACGCCGTCCGGTCCTTCGCCCCGCCTCCTGACTCACGCGACGGCCAGTTCCGCGAAGCGCCGTTCGAAACGCTCGGTGCGCTCGGTGCCGCTGACGGAGTCCCCGATGATCTCGTCCATGGTGCCGGACAGCACGACCCGGCCCCCGGCCATCACCACCAACCGGTCACACTGATCGACCTCCTCCATATGGTGCGTGCTGACGAGGACGCCCGAGCCCTCCTCGGCCGTGGCCCTGATGGTGTCCCACAGATCCGAACGGGCGATCACATCGACCCCCGACGTGGGCTCGTCCAGTACCAGCAGCTCGGGCCGGTGCGACAGGGCGCCGAGAAAGGCCGTTCGCCTTCGCAGGCCGAGCGACAGCTCGCGCACCAGCACGTCCTTCGCCGCCGCCAGGTCACCGAGCTGAGGAGGGTCGACGCCGAACGCCCTTGCGACGAACTGAAGGTTCTCGGCGACCGTCAGGTCCTCGTAGAGACCGAGTCCCTGGGGCACGTAGCCGATGCGTCTCCTCGCGTCCGGGGTGATCATCTGTCCGAACAACTCCACGCGCCCGGCTGTTGGACTTATCAATCCCAGAAGCATCTTCATGAGGGTCGTCTTCCCGGCACCGTTGGCTCCAAGGAGACCCACCACTTCACCGCGCGCGACCGTGAGATCCACGCCGTCCACCGCGGTGAAGTCACCGAACTTCTTGCTGACTCCCCCTGCGTCCGCGAGCATCATGCTGCCACCCCCTTGGTCTCGTGTCGTCTGCGGAGCGCAGCGACGATGACCGCATCCTGCAAGTCGGGAACAACGGAGCGAACGCCGGACGACTTGAAGTCATCGGTCGACCACATCCGCCAGCTCGCGCCACGGCGCCACGCGTAAGGTGTGTCGGGCCGCTGAGTGGCTTCTCCAACGCTGCCGCCGATGTCCGCAACGAGCTCGTTGGGATGGCCTTGCAGCAGGACGACTCCTTCGTCAAGTACGCAGACCGCATCGCACCGGCCCGCCTCGTCCAGGTAGGTGGTGGTCATGACAACAGCAGCTCCGTCGCGCGCCGCGTCCCTTACGAGCCGCCACAGCTCGCTGCGACTCACCGGATCGACGCCGGTCGAGGGTTCGTCGAGCACGAGAAGCCTCGATCGATGGACCAGAGCCATTGCAAGGCCGAGCTTCTGGCGCATCCCTCCCGAGAGGTTGCCACCCAGGCGGTCATGTGCCTTGTCGAGGCCCGTGCGCTCGAGAAGCTCGTCGCGCCCCGAGCGGAAGTCGTCTCCGTGTACTCCATAGGCGCCGGCCGCGAATTTCAGGTTCTCCTCCACGGTGAGATCCGGGTAGACACCCGAGCCGGTTGGCAAGTAGCCGACCTCAGTTGCCATCGGGCCGGTCGACCGTTCCCGACGAGGGCGCAAGAAGCCCAAGCAGACGTTCGCAGCAGCGTCGTCTTACCTGCGCCATCTCCCCCGGCCACGCCGACCACCGAGCCCGGCCCGAGGGTCAGGCTCACGCCTCTGAAGAGCGTCGCGTGTCGCCGAAGATACACCGACACGTGCTCGAGGCCCCAGTTGTTCTCGTTCACCGCGCACCCGCCTCCACGCCGACTGCGCTTGGTTGTCTGGACCGCTTGACCTTCGCGGGGGTCAGGTCGTGGCGGAAGCGAACGATCGCGAACGAGAAAATCGCCAAGCCCAAAACCGCAAGCATGGTCAATGGGATCCACAGCCCGTCTATCCCCTCCCCTCGCACCATGACTCCGCGCGAGATCTCAGTGAAGTAGGTCAGAGGCAGAAGGTAGGAGATCCACCGAATGCTCGCGGCCATCGATGAGATTGGAAAGATCATTCCGGACAGGAGCACCTGAGGGAGCAGCGACATGAGCGCAAGCTGAATCGCTTGGCCCTGGTTCTCCGACACGCTCGAGATCAACACACCGAGGCCGAGCGTGACGAACAGGAAGAGAAGAGCACCGAGACCGAGGAGCCACGGCGACCCGTTGAACGGAACGTCGAACAGCCAGGCTCCGACTCCAACGATCACTACGAGATCGATTGCCGCCACGACGAAATACGGAGCGACCTTGCCGACGAAGACGTCGCGCGGCCGAAACGGCATGACCGCAAGCTGTTCGAGCGTGCCCGACTGCCGCTCGCGTACGACACCGAGGCTCGTGATCATCGTCCCGACGAAGATGAGGATCATCCCCGCGATCGCGGGGACCATGATGGCCGAGGTGTCGAGGTCCTCGTTGAACAGAATCTCGGGCTCCGGGGCGCGGGGGCTTTGAGACAACGCGGTGATTGCCGAACGAGCTGAGAAGAGCTCGGTCCCGTCGATCAGAACCTGCGGCTCCTCGCCCGATGTGACCACGCCTACCGTGGCGTCGCCGTTGCGCAACTGATCGACCGCGTCCGACCGGTCCCAGCTCTGTTGCGACTCGGTAACTTGAAACAACTCGGGGAGCTCGTCGGCTGCGGCCGAGGCCCTCGGGCCGACGACCACAGTGGGAATCTCGGTGACGTCGAAGCTCGCCGCGTAGCCGAACACCACGAGCAACAGCAGCGGCATCACGATCATCATGGCGAGCGTGCGGTGATCCCGGCGGACCTGCCTGAACTCCTTGAGAACAAGCGCCCACATACGGGCCTCCAGACTCTTGAGCGACCTCGTGCAATTATTTCAACGCTCGTTGATTTCATCACTTGATGAATTCTCTGTCAAGGCCAGGTTGACGTGCCCAGGCCTCCCGGGGACTTAATCTGCGGCGTCATGGAGCAATGGCCCGGAGTCCCCTATCCCCTGGGTGCCACCTGGGACGGTGAGGGCACCAATTTCGCGGTTTTCTCGGAGAACGCGACGAGCGTGACGCTGTGCCTCTTCGACGAGTTAGGGATCGAGACCCGCCTCGATCTGACGGAGATCGACAGCTTCGTGTGGCACTGCTTACCTGCCCGGAATCGGACCGGGGCAGCGCTACGGCTATCGCGTCGATGGCCCCTTCGACCCCGAGCAGGGGCACCGGTTCAATCGCCACAAGTTGCTCCTCGACCCCTACGCGAAATCGATAGACGGTGACGTCGACTGGTCGGAGGAGGTCTTCGGCTACAACCTCGGCGCAGGTGACGATGCGGATCTCACCTTCAACGAGTCCGACTCGGCCCCAAGGGTCCCCAAATCGGTGGTCATCGAACCAACCTTCGAGTGGGAGGGCGACGAGGCACTACGCACACCGTGGCACCGGACGGTCATCTACGAGACCCACGTCAAGGGTTTCACCTATACGAATCCCGCCATCCCCGAGGAGATCAGGGGAACCTACGCGGGTCTAGCCCACCCGGCGTCCATCGAGCACCTGCAGCTTCTTGGAGTCACGGCGATCGAGCTGATGCCGGTCCACCATTTTCTCCACTCCCGGGTATTGAGTGACAAAGGGCTGCGCAATTACTGGGGTTACGACTCGATCGGATACCTCGCTCCCTACGCGGGGTACAGCGCGTCGGGTGTAGATGGAGGGCAGGTCCCCGAGTTCAAGTACATGGTGAAGACCATGCATGAGGCGGGCATCGAGGTGATCCTCGATGTCGTCTACAACCACACCGGCGAAGGCAACCACCTGGGTCCGACCGTGAGCTTTCGCGGCATCGACAACGCTGCGTACTACCGGCTCCTCGACAAGTCCAAGCGCTTCAACATGGACTTCACTGGTACGGGCAACTCCCTCAACGTGCGCCATCCCCAGGTGCTGAAGCTGATCATGGACAGCCTCCGCTACTGGGCCATCGAGATGCACGTCGACGGATTCCGCTTCGACCTCGCGTCGGCGCTAGCGCGCGAGTTGTACGAGGTCGACAGGCTGAGCGCGTTCTTCGACATCATTCATCAGGACCCCGTGCTCTCTCAGATGAAGCTGATCGCCGAACCTTGGGACGTGGGCGAAGGTGGTTACCAGGTCGGTAACTTCCCTCCCGGCTGGAGCGAGTGGAACGGGAAGTACCGCGACAGCATGCGTGACTTCTGGCGCGGTGCCGAAGCCGGCGTGGGTGAGTTCGCATTTCAGGTTGACGGGAAGCTCGGACCTCTACAAGGACGACGGCCGGCGGCCCAACGCGTCTATCAACTTCGTGACCGCGCACGACGGGTTCACGCTGAACGACCTGGTCAGCTACAACGAAAAGCACAATGAAGCCAACGGCGAGGAGGGCAAGGACGGTGAGAACCACAACCGCTCCTGGAACCATGGCGTCGAGGGCGAAACCGACGACCCCGACATCCGAGCACTCCGCGAGCGACAGAAGCGCAACTTCATCGCGACCCTCGCGCTGAGCCAGGGTGTGCCGATGTTTCTCGGCGGTGACGAGATCAGCAGGACCCAGGACGGGAACAACAACGCCTATTGCCAGGACAACGAGATCAGCTGGATCGACTGGAGCCTGCGCGATGAAAACCTCGACCTGCTCGGGTTTGCCCGGCGCGTGATGCAGTTCCGGCGCGACCATCCCGTCCTGCGGAGGCACAGGTGGTTCATGGGCCGTGCCATCCACGGTGCCGAAACCACGGACATCGCGTGGTTGAACCCGGGCGGCGACGAAATGACCGGGCAGCAGTGGAACGACGGCTACGCCAAATCCATCGGCGTCTATCTCAACGGCGACGAGATCGCCACTCCAGGCCCCCATGGAGAGCGCATCACCGACGACAGCTTTCTGCTGCTCTTCAACGCACACCACGAGCCAATGGACTTCGTGGTCCCGCCAGAGAGCTACGGCAGAGCATGGAACGTCGTCATCGACACGAACCAGCCTCTTCTCGAAGAAGGCGAGATCGCGTACAAGGCCGGTGACGCCCTCGAATTAGAAGCGCGTTCCATCGTCGTCTTGCAGCGCATCGAGTAACAAACAAGACTGGGTCTGCGATGTCACACACGACACGACCGCCCTCACCTCCGCGCGCGGCCTACCGGGTCCAGCTTCATGGAGGCTTTGGCTTCGATGACGCCGCCGCGATCGTGCCCTATCTGGCGAAGCTCGGGATCAGCCACCTTTACTGTTCCCCCTACCTTCAGGCCCGCGCTGGTAGCACGCATGGCTACGACATCGTGGACCACGCGCGCCTGAACGAGGAGTTGGGGGGCCAGAAGGGTCACGCGCGCCTCCTCGCCGCGCTCAAAGAGCACGGGATGGGCCACATCCTGGACATCGTCCCTAACCACATGGCGATCAACGACTCGGCGAACGCATGGTGGTGGGACGTGCTCAAGAATGGTCCGCACAGTGACTACGCGTCGTTCTTCGACATCGACTGGGGCACGACCGGGCAACGCCACCCAAGGGTGCTCGTACCGATCCTGAGCGACCACTACGAACGCGTTCTCGAGGCCGGGGAGATCCAGTTCGGTTACGCCAATGGCGAACCGGTCGTTCGCTACCACGGATACACGCTTCCTCTCGCTCCAGGCACCGAGCCGGACGAGGTCGAGTCCGTCAACCGCGACGACGCTGCGCTGCACGAGGTGCTCGAGCGTCAGAGTTATCGCCTGCAGCACTGGAGGGACGCTTCACGGGAGATCAACTACAGACGATTCTTCGCCATCAACGATCTCGCCGCTCTGCGCGCGGAGAACCCTGAGGTCTTCCACCGGACGCACTCTTTGATTCTCGAACTCCTCGAGCGGGGCGATCTTCAAGGCGTGAGGGTCGATCACATCGACGGTTTGCGGCATCCGGCCGCGTACCTCGCCGAGTTGCGCGCGGCTGCGCCGGACGCCTACATCGTGGTCGAAAAGGTGCTGGAGCTCGACGAACGTCTTCCCGAATGGCCGGTCCAGGGAACAACTGGTTACGACTTCCTGAATCGCGTCAACGGGCTGTTCGTCGATCCCGCAGGAGAGGCCGCCCTAACGGACGTGTACGAGAGATTCACGGGCGATTTCACCGAGCTCGCCAACCAGCGGCGCGCCAAGAAGCTCGCATTCGTCGACTCGGAGCTCGCGAGCGATCTGGAGAGACTTACCGATCTGTTTGCCGGAATCTGCGAGCGCCAACCTGGTCGTAGCGACTACACGCGAGACGAGCTTCGTGCGGTCCTAGCCGAGACGATGGCTGCATTTCCCGTCTACCGGACCTACGCCGACTGGTCCACTTCCTTGTTGGGCGACTCTGATCGCAAGGTCATCGAGCGAGCCGTGCAGACCGCGCGAGCCAGGAGAGACGATCTCGAGGGCGGGTTGTTCGATCTCCTCAGGGATGCCCTTCTCCTCCGCATCGACCCAACGAAAGACGGCGAGCTCTCGCTGCGCTTCCAGCAAACGACCGGGGCGGTCATGGCCAAGGCCATCGAGGACACGCTCTTCTACACGTACAACCGGCTCGCCTCTCTGAACGAGGTGGGTGGCGATCCTGGTCGGTTCGGTGTGTCACCAGAGGAGTTCCACCGGCTCAACGCCGCCGCGCAGCGCGACTGGCCGGCATCCTTGCTCGCGACGTCTACGCACGACACCAAGCGCTCGGAGGACGTGCGCCTCCGCATATCCCTGCTGAGCCAGGTCCCCGAGCGCTGGAACGAGGCCGTCGGCCGCTGGTCCGAGATGAACGACAGACACCGGCAAAGGAACCTGCCGGGCCGGGAGGACGAGTACCTCCTGTATCAGACGCTCGTCGGGGCATGGCCCCTCGATAGCGATCGGGCGAACGACTACATGACCAAGGCAGCCAAGGAAGCGAAGGTGCACACATCGTGGATCGACCCCGATTTCGACTACGACGCAGCACTGAGGTCCTTCGTCGGGGCCGTGCTGAGCGACGAGGCATTCGTTTCGGAGGTGCGAGGAGTTCGTCGCTCCACTGGTTCGTCCGGGCCGCATCGCGTCTCTCGCTCAAACCTTGATGAAGCTCACGGCCCCGGGAGTGCCCGACATCTACCAGGGCACAGAGGTCTGGAACCTCAGACTTGTCGATCCCGATAACCGGCGACCGGTCGACTATGACGCCACGAGAACGGTCCTGGATTCCATCGGGGACTCTCCCCCCGCCCTGAGCGACGGCGGCGCGGCGAAGATGTTCCTTCTGCAACGAGCCTTGGCCGTCAGAGCCGAACTACCGGAGGCCTTCGGCGTCGTCTCGACCTACGAGCCGCTCGTCGCGACGGGAGTCCATGCCGAGCGCGTCATCGCATACATCCGGGGCCATCAAGCGATCGCGGTTTCGCCACGTCTGACTTACGAGCTACCGGATATGACCGACACGACCCTGCCCCTCCCACCGGGCACCTGGACCGACCGGTTCTCCGGCCGCACGCACCACGGTGTCGTGTCACTCGCGGAGCTGTGGGGCGACTTCCCTGTGAGCCTGCTGACCAGCGACCAATAGGTACCAGGGAGAAACCCACCGGTCGGTGCGGTCGAAGTGGTCGTTGCCGACCAGTCCGACCAGGTCGACCAGGCCGACCGGTGCCTCTCAGGACGGATCTATCCCTGCGGACGGGTTCTCGGCTCGAGCGAAAGCAAAACCTGCGATAAGAGCCAGCAATAATGCTCCAAGAGACAACGCCGATACAGAGCCGTTGCGCTCCGTGCTCGAGAGCTTCGAATCGAGACTTTTCTCCAGTGCGTCAATTCGTTCCTCAGCGGATGCGACCCGTTTGGTCAGCGCCTTTACCCGAGCCTCCATTTCAAGTCGCGTTTGGTTGGCTGCGCTACGGGCGATCCGTCGAGCTAGAGGGCCCATTCGCATCCACGCGTTAAACAGCTGGCTTTCGAGGCGTTTGATGCAGTCCAAGAAGACGTGACTTCTGTGCCATCGCCAGCGATGGTGATCTGAGTGGGCAGCATGTCGCCAAGGGGTTTTCGGCAGGGATCGTTGCACAGGGCGACCACCCAGTCACCGGGCTCGACCTCGGGAACCAAGAAATCCAGAGTCACGTCCCCGTGCTCACTTTGATGACGAGGCTCGATCAGTACGGGACCGAGGTCAATAGCATCGGCGGGAAGGGGAATGTGGTAGGCGTCGGGGGACCCCTTGACCAAGTAAGCGGAGAACGGCCCGTCATCGATCCCGCCCAGGTACCGACCGTCCGGCTGGATCCAAACGATCTCGGTAACCGTCACCCGCTCTCCGACCGCGTAAGCCTCTCTGAAATCCCATCGCCCTCCTCCAGCGGACGCCGTGGGCACGGCAATCGCCAGGATCAACCCAACAAGAACACTGAGGCGCATCACCCGAGTGCCCATCGTCAACACCTCCAAGAATGACGAATCCCCTTGTGCCAATGTGTTGCGATTGCTGCGACTGGTATTCAGACGACCGCGGCCCGCGGAAAGTTCGGGACGACGTAGCTTTAGCTGATGGATCATGCCGAGTTCGAGAGGTTGGTGGCTGACGCGCTCGACTCTCTGCCGCCGGACATCGCGGAGGCGATGGAGAACGTCGACGTCCTCGTAGAGGATGAGCCGGGCCGCGAGTTACTGGCCGGACTCGAGCGCGGCCACACCCTCTTTGGGCTCTATCACGGGGTTCCGCTGACCCACCGAGGACCGAGCAGCTACTTCGGGGCGATGCCCGACCGGATCTCGATCTACAAGGGCCCGTTGACGCGCGCCTTCCGTGACCCCAACGACATCCGGGACCAGGTACGCATCACCGTCATCCACGAGATAGCGCACCACTTCGGGATCAGCGATGAGCGTCTCGACGAGCTTGGCTGGTAGCAGTCTGGCCCAGGTGACTAGGCCCAGGTGATCAGGCCCACATCCATCGTGTTCGGCAGATCCTCGTGGGCCGGGACTACGCGCACCGCGAATCCGTAGAGGCCCGCCCGCTCGGCGGTGAACGTGCCGCGGTAGTTCGCGATTCCATCCTTGAACGAGGTCGGCTCCATCGCGATGACCTGCGTCTCCATCAGCGTGCCGTTCGGGCCCACGGAACCGTGTGCCACCTGCACCATCACGTCCGAGGTGCCCAGCTCGCCGAGGGACACGACCGCGGTGACCGTCCGTTCGTCGCCGACATCGGCGGCAGTGACGTCACCCTCGACATCAAGGACCTTGACTCCGGTCCACGCGGCACGCACCCGGTTCTTCCAACGAGCGACACCCTTCGCGCGCTCGTAGCCGTCCGCCTTCATCGCCTCGCCCTGCAGCGAAGCCGGCTCGTACAACTCGGTGACGTAGTCGCGCACCATGCGGTCTGAAGTGACGTATCCGCCGATGCTGTGGATCGAGTTCTTCACGCGCTCTGTCCAACGGCGAGGAATCGGTCCCTCGGATCGATCGTAGAAGCGAACGGATATCTCTCGTTCGAGAAGGTCGTAGAGTCGCGTTAGCGTCGACTCGGTCCTGGTAATCGAGATCGGAAGACACATCGACGGTACCGATCGCCCACCCGTTGTGGCCGTTGTAGCACTCGTCCCACCAACCATCGAGGATCGAGCAATTGAGAGCCCCGTTGAGCGCCGCTTTCATGCCGGACGTTCCGCATGCCTCGAGGGGACGCCGGGGATTGTTCAGCCACACGTCTGCTCCCTGCGTCAGCATCCGCGCAACTTCCATGTCGTAGTCCTCGATGAACGCAAAGCGAAAACGAACCTCGGGGTCACGCGCAAAGTGCACCAACTCACGGATCATCTCTTTGCCGCCATCGTCGCGAGGGTGCGCTTTGCCTGCGAAGACAACCTGAATCGGCTTGTCCGAGCTCAACAACAGGCTCTTGAGCTTGTCTGGATCGGATAGCAGGAGAGTCCCTCTCTTGTACTGAGCAAAGCGGCGCGCGAATCCAATGGTCAGTACGCCGGGATCGAAGACCTCGTCGGTTCTTAGGACCTCGGACTCAGAGGCCCCCCGAGCCAGCAACTGTCTGCGCAGCCGCTCGCGCACGAAGTAGACGAGTCGCTCTCGAGCCCGGTCCCTTGCCCGCCACAGCTCGGCGTCGGGCACCTCGTTGATCCTGTCCCAGCGCGCCCCCTCGTTCTCCGCCCAGCCGGGCGACAACCTGCGATTGAAGACTTCCGCGATCTCGGGGCCGAGCCAAGTCGAGGTGTGCACTCCGTTGGTGACCGAGGTGATCGGAACATCATCCTCGGGAACCTCGGGCCACAGCATCTTGAACATCGAACGGGAAACCTGGCCGTGCAATTTGCTGACACCGTTGGCCCGGCCGGCGAGCCGAAGCCCCATGACGGCCATGTTGAACATCGGGTCCTCGTCGCTATCCGTCTCGAGCCCGAGTGCAATGAGCTCGTCGAAAGTTGTGCGGCACTCCTGGACGAACGACTCGAAATAGCGGCCCATGAGGTCGAGGTCGTAGCGATCGATTCCGGCCGCCACCGGGGTATGCGTCGTGAAGACGGTCGACGTCCGCACGGCCTCCACAGCTTCGGCGAAACTGAGATCGCCTTCCGTCACCAGCTCCCTGATGCGCTCCAGGTTGAGAAAGCCCGCATGTCCCTCGTTCGAGTGATACACGCTTGGGTCGTAGCCGAGAGCGCGCAGCGCACGCGCCCCGCCGATGCCCAGCACGATCTCCTGGCGAAGACGGTGCTCGCTCCCGCCGGCGTAGAGACGATCGGTGACTTCGCGTTCCTCCGGCGCGTTGTCCTCGACGTCGCAATCGAGCAGGAACAGTGGAACGCGGCCGACCTGCGCACACCACACCTGGGCGACGCACCGGCGCCCTTCGAGGTCCACGTCGATCTTCAAGGGACCATCGGTGCGCGACGGAACCAGGGTGAGCGGCATGCCGTGCGGGTCGAGTGTCGGGTAACGCTCCTGCTGCCACCCATCCGCGTTCAGTTGTTGACGGAAGTAGCCCTGCCGGTAGAGAAGCCCGACTCCGACCAGCGGGAGCCCGAGGTCGCTGGCGGCTTTGAGATGGTCGCCGGCAAGAACTCCGAGACCTCCGGAGTAGGTTGGCAGCGCCTCGCTGACGCCGAACTCGGGTGAGAAGTAGGCGATGGTCTCGATCTCGGCCGAACCCCCATGGCTCTGGTACCAGCGATCTTCGTTGAGGTAGCGGTCGAGTCCGTCTTTCACCGAGGCGAGAAAGGTGAGAAAGGGGCTGTCGTCGGCAAGCTCGGCTAGGCGCTCCTTCGACACGATTCCCAGCAAGCGGACGGGGTCGTGTCCGGAGGCCTCCCACGCGTCTGGATCGACCCAACGGAAGAGGTCGAGCGCGCGTCCGTCCCAGGACCATCTGAGGTTCGTCGCTATGGCGGATAGGGCGTCAAGTGGTTCGGGTAGGGACGCACGGACCGCAAAGCTCCTGATTGCTTTCATTTGCACAGTGTCGCGCAAGGCAAGTGGAGCAAGTAGCCTCCCTAACTACGCATTCTTGCGGAGCACAGGGGTCGCGGGTCCCCGGCCCCGCTACAAGGACGACCAGCCAACAACTGTCAGGAAGGAGCATGGCCGGCGTGAAATCCTTTCTGCGAAGAGGACACGTCATCATCGAGAGCCTCGAGCCTCAGGTCGACTGTGGCCGGTATCGCGCGAAGGCGATCGCGGGCGATGAAGTCCAAGTCAGCGCGGATATCTACAGGGACGGGCCCGCGATTCTGGCCGCATCCGTGCGCTTTCGGGGACCGGGTGACAAGAAGTGGTCAGAGTCACGAATGACGCATTTCGACAACGACCGGTGGGCAGGCTCCTTCACGCCGGATCGCATCGGGGTGTGGGAGTTCGCAGTCGAGGCATGGACCGACCGCTTCGCGACCTGGCGACGCGATCTCCTCAAGCGCGTGGAAGCGGGACAGGATGTCGACGTCGAGTTAATGGAGGGGGCCCAGATACTCGAGGACCACCTGAAAGCGCTCCCCGCGAGCGAGCGGAAGAGGGTCAAAGAGTCAATCGTCTCGCTGCGTTTGCCGGCCCAAAGAAAGGGCTCGAGTTTCGAGGACCCTCGCATCAAATCAGCCCTCGACGAGGACGTCGCCGAGCTGATGGCCGATCACCATACGCGTTCCGGCTCCACGATCACGAAGCCTGCGTTGCAACTAACGGTCGACCGCGAGCTCGCCCGCTTCGGCGCGTGGTACGAGCTCTTCCCGCGCTCGACCGGCCGAGCCGCGGAACACGGAACCTTCGACAGCGCGGGCGAGGAGCTCGCCAGGATCGCAGACATGGGCTTCGACATCGTGTACCTCCCGCCCATTCACCCAATCGGCACCACGCACCGCAAAGGACGGAACAACACCCTGGAGGCTGGCGAGGACGACGTTGGGGTTCCCTGGGCCATCGGCAGCTCGCAGGGCGGCCACACCGCGGTTCACCCGGGCCTCGGCACCCTCGACGACTTCAAGCGATTCGTTAAGGAGTCCGAACGCCACGGTCTCGAGGTCGCCCTCGATTTCGCCATCCAGTGCTCGCCCGACCATCCCTGGGTCACCGAGCACCCCGAGTGGTTCGTTCACCGTGCAGACGGCTCGATTCGGCACGCCGAGAACCCCCCAAAGAAGTACCAGGACATCTATCCGATCGACTTCGACACCGAGGACCGCGAGGGTCTGTGGACCGAGCTGAAGAGGGTTCTCGAATTCTGGATAGACGCCGGCGTGAAGGTCTTCCGGGTCGACAATCCGCATACCAAGGCGCTGCCGTTCTGGGAATGGGTCATCGGTGACCTCAAGGCCGGACACCCCGAGCTGATCCTCCTCTCGGAGGCGTTCACGCGTCCGAAGGTCATGAAGGGTCTAGCAAAGCTCGGCTTCACGCAGAGCTACACCTATTTCACCTGGCGCAACGCCAAGGACGAGCTCATCGAGTACATGACGGAGCTCACCAAGACAGACATGGTGAAGTACTTCAGGCCAAACTTCTTCACCAACACCCCCGACATCCTGCACGAGTACCTGCAGACCGGCGGCAGGCCTGCGTTCAAGGTTCGTCTGATCCTCGCGGCCCTTCTGTCCCCCGCCTACGGCGTCTACTCGGGCTACGAGCTGATCGAGAACACACCGGTCGTCCCGGGCAGCGAGGAGTATCTCGGCTCCGAGAAGTACCAGTTGGTGCAGCGCGACTACGAGGCCGAGGGGAACCTCAATCGCTTAATCACGCGCATCAACCGCATGCGAAAGGCCTATCCGGTACTCCATCACCTCACGAACCTGAGCTTTCATCAGGTCGACAAGCCGAACCTGATGGCGTTCTCGAAATCGCTCCCGGACGAGACATCGATTCTCGTCGTCGTGAACCTCAACCCGTACCACTGGGAAGAGGGAATGCTGACGCTCGACCTCGGTGCGCTCGGGCTGGACTCGTGGGCCACCTTCAAGGTCCACGACCTCATCTCTGACGTGACTTACGAGTGGCAGGGATCGCAGGCCTACGTCCGTCTCGACCCGTTCCAGGAGCCTGCGCACGTCTTTCGGGTCCTGAGGTAGCAAACGTGGAGAAGCTCAAGCACGATCCTGAGTGGTACAAGACCGCAGTCTTCTACGAGGTCTACGTGCGGAGCTTCTACGACAGCAATGCCGACGGCTCCGGCGACTTCCGAGGGCTTATCGAGAAACTCGACTACCTCGAGTGGCTCGGAATCGACGTGGTTTGGCTACTCCCCTTCTATCAGTCGCCCCTTCGCGACGGCGGCTACGACATCAGTGACTTCTTTTCGATCCTTCCCGAGTACGGAAACCTCAACGACTTCATGGAGTTCGTCGAGGAGGGCCACCAACGAGGCATCCGCGTCGTCGTCGATTTCGTTGTCAACCACACGTCGGACCAGCACCCGTGGTTCCAGGAGGCCCGCAAGCCGAGTTCACCCAAACGCGACTGGTACGTCTGGAGCGACGATCCTGAAAAGTACTCGGACGCGCGGGTCATCTTTCTCGATACCGAGAAGTCGAACTGGACCTGGGACGATGAGGCCGGTGCGTATTACTGGCACCGCTTCTTCAGCCACCAGCCGGACCTCAACTTCGACAACCTCGAGGTGCAGGAGCAAATCCTTGCAGCATTGAAGTTCTGGCTTGACCTCGGCCTGGACGGCTTCAGGCTCGATGCCGTTCCCTATCTCTTCGAACGCGAGGGAACCAACGGCGAGAACCTACCGGAGACGCATGATTTCCTGAAGAGGATCCGCAAGGAAGTGGACGCGAACTTCGAGGACATCGTCCTGCTCGCAGAAGCAAACCAGTGGCCCTCGGACGTTGTGCAGTACTTCGGAGACAACGGAGACGAGTGCCACATGGCATTTCACTTCCCTCTCATGCCCCGCATGTTCATGGCCGCGCGCAGGCAGGTCCGCTATCCGATAGTCGAGATCCTCGACCAAACTCCCGAGATACCAGAGAACTGTCAATGGGGAATCTTCCTTCGCAATCACGACGAGCTCACGCTCGAAATGGTGACCGACGAAGAACGGGACTACATGTACAACGAGTACGCGAAGGACACGCGCATGAAACTCAACCTGGGGATCCGCAGGCGCCTCGCTCCGCTGCTCGAGAATTCGCGCGACCAATCCGAGCTTTTCCATGCCATGTTGCTGTCCCTTCCGGGCACTCCGATCGTCTATTACGGCGACGAGATAGGCATGGGCGACAACGTCTACCTCGGGGACAGGGACGGCGTGAGAACTCCCATGCAATGGAGCGGCGATCGCAACGCCGGCTTCTCCAGCGCCGACTTCGCCCAGCTCTACCTGCCCGTGCTTATGGACCCCATCTACGGGTATGCGGCTTGCAACGTGGAAGCCGAGCTACGCAGCCCCCACTCGTTTCTGCACTGGTTCAAGCAGCTCCTCGCCATCCGCAAGCAACATCCCGTATTTGGGCTGGGCTCTTTCGAGGTGCTGCATCCCGACAATGCCGCGATACTGGCTTTTATAAGGACGCACGGAGAGGATGTGGTGCTGTGCGTGAACAACCTCTCGAGTAGAGCCCAGGCGGTCGAGCTGAACCTGTCTCGGCACGAGGGGATGTACCCGATCGAGCTGATGGGCCGCGAGCGGTTTCCGCGGATCGGTGAGCTTCCTTATCTGTTGACTATCCCCGCGCACGGCTTCTACTGGTTTCAACTGACGAACGAGGATTCGGAATGAACATGGACGTCCAACCACTCATAGAGTTCCTCCCTCATCAGCGATGGTTCGGCTCCAAGGGCCGGACGCTGCAGAGCATCGACGTTCGCGACCATGTCGTCCTCGAAGATAGCCAGGACGGCGGCGAGTCCCTCGTACTCGCACTGCTCGATGTCACGTTCACAGACGGCGTGGAAGCCATCTACCAGATGCCGCTGCTCGTGAACCCGCAGGGTGGTGTGCGCGATGCGATGGAGGACGTCGGCCGCCTCAGCGTGTTCGGCCGCGCGCTTGCGCGCGGCGAAACGTACAAGGGCGATCACGGGGCCTTCCGTTTTGGTGGCCCCGGTCTCGACCCACTCTCCCCGCCGGGACATGGGTCGGTCAGGGCGATGGGCACCGAGCAGTCGAACAGCTCGATCGTCTTGGACGAGGCGGTCATCCTCAAGCTCATCCGCCGGGTCGAGGAGGGTGACAACCCAGAGCTCGAGCTGAACCGTTTCCTCACGAACGAGGGCTTCGAGTTCATCCCCGCCCAGGTCGGAGAGATTTTCTACGAGGAGGAGCACCCCGAGGGAGACGGCGTGAACATCGACCTCGGCATCGCCCAGCAGTTCGTCGGCGACGCGACCGAGGGCTGGAGCGAGGCACTGAAGCACATCTCGGCTCTATACGACGGGATCTCGGGAGTCGAGGACGACTCGACGAAGCGCGAGCAGGTCGAGGCAATGACATCAACTCTGCTGGAGGAGCTCGCCGCACTCGGCGAGGTCACCGCCGGTCTGCACATCCTGTTCGGGCGGGGCCAGGAGCACGAACCAGAGGTGGCGCGCGAGTCCGCCACCGCTCAGGATCTCTCGGACTGGGCGGTCCACGCCCGCCACGCTCTGGAGGCGCTTCCCAGAGCTTCCGTCCCCGAACTCACCGCCGATCTCGTCGGTGCCATCGAGAACCGGTTGAAGGCGATCGAGGACCTCGGCGATCCGGGGGCCAAGATAAGAATCCACGGTGACTATCACCTCGGGCAGGCGCTTCTCGGCCCCCGTGGGTGGCTGATCCTCGACTTCGAGGGAGAGCCGCTCCGCTCCCTGGAGGAACGGCGTTCCCTGCAGTCGCCGCTGCGCGACGTTGCCGGAATGCTGAGATCCTTCTCCTACGCGACCTACTCCGCCCTCTTCGAGCGCGCGGAGCCCGAGTCGGATCGGTGGAACCAGCTCGAGCCATGGGCCGCGACCTTCGAAGTACTGGCGCGCGACTACTTCCTCCAGGCCTACCTCCGCGCCAGTCACGAAGCAGACCTCCTGCCGGGCGACCGCGACGACTTGCTGCTCCTCCTGGACTTCTTCGAGCTCGACAAGGCGCTCTACGAAGTCAACTACGAGCTCGGGCACCGGCCCGACTGGGTGCGCATCCCAATGCGCGGGATCGTCGATGTGATCGACAGGAGTGAATCCGGATGACCACCGAACGGCAGGCTCCAGCCTGGCTCGGCGACATCGACCTCTACCTGCTCGGAGAGGGCAAGCACAGGCGGCTCTTCGAAAAACTCGGCGCGCACCGCATGACCCACGACGGATCCGATGGGGTCAGCTTCGCGGTATGGGCACCTGGTGCGAGCTCGGTGAGCGTGGTTGGCGACTTCAACTCCTGGGACGGACGCGACAACCCCATGCGCGTGCTCGGTACCTCGGGCGTTTGGCAGACGTTCGTTCCCCGCATTGAGGATGGCCAGAACTACAAGTTCGAGATCGTCAATGCCGAGGGTCACCTCACCCTCAAAACTGACCCCTTCGCGTTCGCGACCGAAGTGCCTCCGGACACGGCTTCCAAGATCTACACGCCCAAATACGAGTTCGACGACGGCGACTGGATGACGCAGCGCGCCGCGGCCCACCCCTATTCGAGTCCCATGTCCGTCTACGAGGTACACCTCGGCTCCTGGCGCCACGACGAAAACGGTGCATCCCTCAGCTACCGCGAGGCGGGAGAGCAACTCGCGCGCTACTGCACCGAGATGGGTTTCACGCACGTGGAGTTTCTCCCCCTGGCCGAGCATCCCTTTGGTGGTTCCTGGGGCTATCAGGTGAGTCATTACTTCGCTCCCACGGCCCGCTTCGGCACCCCTGACGACCTCAAGTACATGATCGACATGCTGCACCGCGGCAGGCATCGGCGTGATCGTCGACTGGGTCCCAGCCCATTTCCCTCGTGATGAATTCGCTCTCGCGCGCTTCGACGGAACGGCTCTCTACGAACATCTCGATCCCCGGCAGGGCGCGCATCCTGACTGGGGAACGTTGATCTTCAACTACGGACGGACTGAAGTTCGCAACTTCCTCATCTCGAACGCGCTCTACTGGATCGAGGAGTTCCATGTCGACGGACTGCGCGTAGACGCGGTCGCTTCGATGCTCTACCTTGACTACTCGCGCAAAGAAGGTGAGTGGGTCCCGAACCAGTTCGGGGGCCGCGAAAACCTCGATGCAATCGACTTCATCAAGGAGCTAAACACCGTCGTCCACGGCGAGCACCCTGGCGTAATGATGATTGCTGAGGAATCGACGGCGTGGCCCGGAGTGAGTCGTCCGATCTATCTGGGCGGCCTGGGATTCGGCTTCAAGTGGAACATGGGCTGGATGCACGACACGCTCGACTATTTCAAGCACGACCCCATTCATCGCAAGTATCACCACAACCAGTTGACCTTCTCGTTGATGTACGCGTTCAGCGAAAACTTCGTGCTTCCTCTCAGCCACGATGAGGTCGTACACGGAAAGGGATCGCTCCTCAACAAGATGTCCGGTGATCCTTGGCGCAAGTTCGCCAACCTCCGCTCGCTCTATGGCTACATGTGGGCCCACCCCGGAAAGAAGATGCTATTCATGGGAGGAGAGATCGCCCAATACAGCGAGTGGAACCACGACGCTCAGCTCGACTGGACCACCCTCCAGGACGATCGCCACGCCGGTGTTCAGCGCCTCGTGTCCGACATCAACCGCATTTACCACGACAGTCCCTCGTTGTGGGAGGTCGACCACTCGTCCGAGGGTTTCCAGTGGATCGATGCCAACGACGCAGACAACAATGTGATCTCCTTCTACCGCACCAACGAGGACCGTTCGGAGCACCTGGTCTGCATCGCAAACCTCTCTCCGATGCCCCGCTACAACTTCCGTGTCGGCTTGCCCAAAGAGGCCGAGTACGTGGAGGTTCTCAACACCGACTCCGAGAGCTACGGGGGAGGCAATGTGGGCAACCTCGGGGTGGTCGAGGCCGAGCCCGTAGCGTGGCACGGACTCGACTATTCGGCGACGATCGCACTTCCTCCTCTCGCGGTTCTATGGCTGCGTGCCTGATCGACGGAACCGCTGAGAGCTCGTTCCTAAGCCATGTAGTCTCACCGCCATGACCGAACGGGAAGAGCTCGAAAAGCTTTCAACCAAGGAACTGCACGACCGAGCGATGAAGCGCGCTCGCCATCACCTGGACGTCGGTTTCCTGTGGGATCTCATCAAGGCCGTCCCCGTGGCCGAAGCCGCAGCGGGACACTCGGGAGAGGCCGAAGCCGACGTGGTGAGTCTCTCCTCGCTCATCACGGACGTCCTTTACTCGAATGAAGCCGAGGTCGCCGAGCAACTACGCCCCATTTACATCGACTACCTGGCCGAGCACTCCTAGGCCTGCTCGGCCTCCTGGGCTCCATCTTCCGCCGGACCCCTCTTCTCCACGATGTAGTAACCGGGAGAGCGCGACACGACACTCTCGGCGGCTGGGATCTCGTGACCGGGCAGGACCACGAAGCGGGTGGGATGCCTCCGCACCGGATGGTACTCGGACGCCTTCATCTCGAGCTCGGCCGTGCAGGTGGTATCCCCACACTCGCAAACGAGATCGAGGACCGCGGTTTCCTGCTCCGTGGCGTGTGCCTGGTTGAAGGCCTTGAACGCCGCTTCGTTCTTGCCGATTCGTTTGAGGCGCGGCTCGTCGACTTGAGGACCCATGACGCGCGACCCGCACACTGGACAGACGGGCTCATCACCGTCGGCGAGATGGACGGTTCTCTGGCATTCGAGGCAGATCCCTTCGACTGACATAGCGCGTGAACGAGGCTACTCCTTCCCTGAGTAGGCACACATGGGCTCACGTTACGCTGCGCCCATGACCAGGGAGACAAGGCGAGCACTCGTGGCCGTGTTCATCGCCCGGAGCGCGGCAAACGGTGCTCTGCGCGTCGTGTACCCCTTCCTGCCCGCCATCGCCCGCGGGCTGGGAGTTAGTCCGGCGGCGCTGTCTTCGTTGATCGCGTTGAGGAACCTCGGGGGCCTGGCCACCCCAGTGGTCGCCCGTCTTTCCGAACGGCGCGGTCGGCGGTGGATGATGATCGTGGCGATGGTGGCGGTGACGCTCGGCTGCACTCTCACGGCGTCTTCCAGCGTTTTTCTTCTCGCCGGATTCGGAATAGTCATTGTCGGATTCGCCGTGCCGGCGTTCGGCCTACCGATGCAGGCTTGGTTCGGCGACCGCGTCCCCTACTCGGAGCGGGGACGCGTCTTTGGCATCACCGAGCTCACTTGGTCGTTCAGTTTGCTCGCGGTTGTCCCGATCTCCGGCTTTCTTATCGAACGCACGAGCTGGCGAGCGCCATTCATCCTCGTCGCTGTCGCCTCCGCGATCGGCACAGCCGCGGTGGCACTGGGAATTGGATCGGACCGCCCCCAAGAGCGGGTGGAACGCTCGCTCAAGCTCACTCCCCCGAGAGTTCGCATCCTGGCCACCGCGATGCTGTTCAGCATCGCCGCGGAGATCCCGTTCATCGTGTACGGCCAGTGGTTGGAGGGCTCCTTTGGTCTCTCCGTTGCCGGTATCGGCACGTTCACGATCGCGGTCGTCATCGCGGAGCTGCTCGGCGAGGGGCTAGTGACGGTTTACGCCGATAGGTGGGGGCTTCGCCGCATGTTCCTCGGAGGTTTGCTGGTCTCAGGAGTCGCCTACCTGGCGTTCTCCCTTACCGGGTCGGTCCTTGTCCTCGCGACGATCGTGGTCGTCATCTGGATCGCGTCGTTCGAGGTGACCGTCGTGGCGGCTATCCCATTCGCCAGTGAGATGGCGACCGAAGCTCGCGAGCGTCTGCTTTCGCTGTTCACCGTGATGATCGCGACGGGACGTGCAACAGGGGCGCTGATCGCCCAACCGCTCTTCACCGCGGGAGGCATCGGCCTGGTGGGCCTGGTTTCCGCGGGATGCGTTGGCATGGCAGCGCTGCTGCTTCTGGGCGTGAAAGAGCACGCCGCGCCAGACTCGGCGCTCAGCTCCTAGTTTCTACTCGTCTTCCTCAGAGCTCCTTCTACGCAGACAGGAACCCGCGTCCCTGGCTGGCTCGGAAGATGGCCGCGGGGTAAAGTTCACGCTCCTCATGACGGAAGCAGGTCGATGGCGGACCCGACCAGAAGCCAAGCACAGACGGTGGCTCTGTCCTCCTGTCAGCGCCCTGTTTCTAGCGTTGGTGCTCGTGGCTGCGTGCACCTCCGACGACACCCCCGACGGCGGGCGCGCCACCGCTACACCATCCGCTCAGGAGTCTGAGGGACAGCCGCACTCCGATCCACCAGAGGCGCCGCTGCCTGATATTCGTCCTGGTGAGCGTGAATTTGACGCCGTAGACCTAAGGCTGGTGCAAATCGCAAAGCTGTCTCATGCACTCGCCCTTACAACCGCGCCGGGAGAAGACGCTCTGTACGTCGCCCAACGAAGCGGCCTGATAAGAGTCATCCGGGACGGACAAGTCGAGAAGGAACCGGTGCTCGACATCTCCGATCGTGTTGGCTTCGATACCCCCGGAGCCAACGGTCTGCTGAGCATCGCCTTCGACCCGCAGGGTCTGCACCTATACGTGAGCTACTCGGACTCGAAGGGCGACAGCCACCTTAAATGAATATCGCTGGGACCAAGGTCAGGTGGTGCTCGAGTCCCGGCGCGAGTTGTTTTCGATCAAGCTGACGACGATTGCACATCGGGGAGGCCACATACTCTTCGGCCCCGACGGCTACTTGTGGTTCGGGATGGGCGACGGGAGCCTTTTGGAAGGGGGCGAAAGCGTGCAGAGGGATCCTCAGGGTCAGGCCCAGACGCTGGATAACTGGAACGGCAAGATGCTGCGCTTGGACCCGAACCCTTCCAAGGGAAACCCGTACTCCATTCCGCAGGACAACCCCTACGCCGACAAAAAAGGAACTCGACCCGAGATCTATCTCTCGGGGATGAGGAATCCGTGGCGGTTCTCCTTCGACCGGCGAACCGACGACCTTTGGATAGGAGACGTCGGGCAGTACGTTCTCGAAGAGATCGACTTCCTCCCCAAGGCCAGGCCCGCGGGGGGGAATCTTGGGTGGAACCGACTTGAGGGAACGCTCGAGTTCCAGGGCACTCCTCCACCCGATGCCCTCTCTCCTCTGCACGTGTACAACCACAACGACGGCCGCTGCGTGGTCGTGGGCGGATACACGTACAGGGGGCGGCTGATAGAGGGTCTGCACGGGGCGTACCTGTACGGCGACTTCTGCGACGGCCGCATCCGTGCTCTGGTGCAGAAGAAAGGCCAGGTCCTCTACGAGCGGGAAGACCTGGGGTTGCAGGTTGACGGCCTGATTGCCTTTGGCGAGGACTCTGAAGGCGAGCTCTACGCAGTGTCTCTCTCCAAGGGGGTCTTTTCGGATCGCGCCCCGCCGGCCCTGAGAACCGCGCGTGGAGATGGGTTGTCCGACGGGCCTCTCCCTTCATCCGAGCTTGAACAGCCTAAAGGGAGAGCGTCACGGTCTGATCGGCTTGCACTTTCTGAAGTTAAAGGGGTTGTTCTTGCAGGCCAATGTGGGTTTTATGACCTCGAACCGATTTTGGTTCTTGCCCACACGAAGCAACGAAACGTTGTTCCTGTTGTCCCACCACCGCGTGGATTTCGTAGTACGCGACGTTCGATTTCCTGCCGACGCTGAGAGGCAGCCTTTGTTCGAGCCTGTGAAGGAAGTAGTCCTTGGATGGGTGCTTGATGCCTTCTGTGAACCATCGGCGATCGACGCACCTCCCCCTGACGAATCTCTTTCCGTTCCACCAGCGGCACCGGCCGCTCTTGAGCTTCTTGACGATAGACATCTCGGCACCTCTGACCGTGAGGTCCTGGTCGGCTGAGGCCGTGAAGATGTGGATCTCGTTGAGCCATGGATAGTTCTGCGGGTACTTGTACCTGTGCCTCGGGTGGTGCAAAGCGCCCGTGGGCCTTAGCGCACCACCACCGCTGAGGTTCTGGATGGTCACAGCGACCTCTGGGCTGTTTCCCACGCCGGAGCCCTGGAGGGCGATGGTGAACTGCTCGTCGGATTCGCTCAAGGAGTCTTCCTTCATCTTGACCTTTATCAGCTCAACCCGCTCTCCTGCTTGGAACTGCAGGGGGCCGGGAGTCAGTACTTCGTAGTCCTCGGGCTCGGCGGGGTTGCTCCCGTTCTCCGTGATCTCGAAGTTGAAGCTCGCCGAGCTCCCAATCAAACCGGACCGGAAGACTGGGACATCGAGGACGAAGCTCTCCTGTCGCTCGTACTCATCCAATCCGAAGTTGATGCTCGTGGACGAGTTGCCGTCGAGTACAAAGACGGGAGCCTCGCGGGGAAAACCGAGCGATACCTGGTCGAGCCCCGCACTCGTTTGGTTTTGGAGCCGGATCGTTGCGTGTTGTACGTCGTTCGGTTGCGCTGACATGACGTTGAAGTTCTTGGTTGCCCTCCAATCGTCGCCGCCGCCGCTGCGCGGAGGGGCACCAAGCGTCAGGGTCCCCTCATTTCCCCCTACCACGCTGAGTGAGGTCGCGGTGCCGGGTATGAGCTCGTAGTCAACCTTAGAGTTCAGTTCGTCAACGCAGGACAGGCCGCGGCGCTCAGCAGTAAAGGACCCCGCGGGGGATTGCCCTTCGACGGCGACGTAGACCTGCGCACCCTCGACGTCGGCGTCGAATCCCGACAGCCTGATCTGCGTGTCTGCCGCCGCGCAGGAGGCCAGAGCAACAACAGGGACGAGCGCTGCCAGCAGCGCGAGACCAAGAAGTGTGGCAAATGACCTTTTCAATTCATCCCCCGGCGTGGCGCGGACAAGCGCCGGCTCGACCAGCTTCCCTCAACGATCGCCAGTCTACTCAGACCGAAATGGGGGCCGAGACCGGGGGATGATGAGCTTGTCTGGCTTGCCTCAGCCGAACGTGCGTTCTCATTGCCGGTACAGCTTTCGTACGAAATTACCTCCCGACGATCGATCACGTCACTCACGAGATGCCTCCCTGCGTATTGCGGAGTACCTCTCTAATCCGTCCCAAACGAAGCTCACGAGCTCTTCAACGAGCTGCGTACGGGAGGTGTCCCTGTGCTCCAACCACCAATCGCCCGCCATCTGAACCGCGCCGACGACCGAGAAAGCGAGTGGTTCGGCGAAGTCCTCACGGTCGTCGCGGCCAGGCTCGAGCGTTCCAAGCATCTCGAGGCGCGTCACAGCCGCGGCCTCCAAAGCCACATCGCGTACGAACGCACCGATGGCCTCGTGTAGCTCGCGCTGCTCGGTCTGCGCCCGATGAACGAGAAAGCGGTAAACCTGCGGTTCGCTGTCGAGCCACGAGAAGTAGGTGTCGATCGTTAGCGACAGTCGTGCCTTAGGACCGGTGGCTCGGCCGAGTGAATCCTTGATCTCGCTCATGAGCCCATTGGCATAGCGCTCGGCGAGGGCGGTGTAGAGGCCACCCTTATCCCCGAAGTGGCGATAGAGGATCGGCTTGGTGATTCCCGCCTCCCGGGCGATGACGTCCATCGACGCGGCCGGCCCGTCCCGGCGGGTGACGCTGTCCGCTGCATCGAGGAGCTCCACCCGCCGCTCGGCCCGGCGCATCGCGGCCGACTTCTCCCGTGGTTGGACGACCTCCGATCGACCCCTGCCCGGCATGTTACCGAGAGTAACTATTACTCCGGGTAACTGTCAATGTCATCCCTCAGCACTACCGGTCAATCATCGCCCGGCACGATGCGTGGCGCTCTCACCGGTCCTATATTTCGTTCATGAAGCAGCAACTCGGAGTCGCGGCCGCGCTGCGCCAGCTCGATTCCCGCTTGGTGGACGGCTCGCTTGGACTCCTTTTGGCGATCGTCTCTCTGGTCGCCCTCCTGCCCATGGCCCAGGCCAGTCGCCGGGATCCCGACGTCTGGTGCATCGCCTTGATCCTCCTGATGACACTGCCCGTCGCGTACCGCCGGATCGCTCCTGACTTCGTGATGATGACGACGGGGGCGGCGACCGTCGCCTACTACATCCTCGGGTATCCGGACACACTCGCAGCAATCGGAACGCTGATCGCGCTCTATTCGGTTGCCGCTCACGGAAATCGGAAGATCGCTGTTGAAGCGTTGATCGGCACGGCTATCGGTCTGTCGGTAAGTGTCCTCGTGACGGACCCAGGAGACTTCACGCTTCAGATCCTCGTGTCGAACTACATCATCTACGGCACCGCGTGGGTGATCGGCGACAACGTCCGGACGAAGCGCGCCTACACCCACGAGCTCGAAGCCCGAGCGGAACGGCTGGAGCGAGAGCGCGAGACGAAGTCTCGTGAGGCGGTAATCGATGAGCGGCGTCGCATCGCCCGCGAGATGCACGATGTGGTCGCGCACAGCGTCAGCGTCATGGTCGTCCAAGCGGGCGCAGCTCGCCGAATCCTCGAGTCAAAGCCTTCCCAATCGCGCGACGCCTTGGCGTCAATCGAGACGACTGGTCGCCAGGCTCTGGCAGAGATGCGCCGGCTGACGGGCGTGCTCCGGCGCGAAGAGGATGCCGACAAGACGCCGCAGCCGGGCCTCGGCTACCTTGATCAACTCATCGAGCAGACGCGTGAGGCCGGTCTGCCTGTAGAGGTAACAGTCCAGGGCAATCCCAACGAGCTCCCTCAAGGTGCGGATCTGTCGGCATTCCGCATAGTCCAGGAGGCTTTGACCAATTCGTTGAAACACGCCGGCCCGTCACACGCAACCGTCTGCATCACGTACTCCTCCGGAAAGATCGAGCTGCGCGTTACGGACGATGGACATGGTGCCGCCCAACGTCTGTCCACTGGTTCCGATGGAGGTCACGGATTGGTTGGGATGCGCGAACGTGTCGCCATGTTCGGCGGCGAGCTCAAGACCGGACCGCTTCCCGGAGGCGGCTACGAGGTTAGAGCGACGCTCCCGCTCGAAAATTCGGATTCCGCATGAAAGTCCTGATCGCGGATGACCAGGCTCTCGTCCGCACCGGGTTTCGAATGATCCTGGACGCTGAGGACGACATCGAAGTGACGGGAGAGGCGGCGGACGGACTCGAGGCGATCGCTGCCGCGAAGGGCAAGCGCCCAGACGTGGTCCTCATGGACATTCGAATGCCCAACATGGACGGAATCGAAGCCACACGCCAGCTCGTCGACAAGGACGACGTCGAGCCGATTCGAGTCCTCATTCTGACTACCTTCGATCTCGACGAGTACGTTTACGACGCTCTACGAGCGGGGGCCAGCGGCTTCCTTCTCAAGGACGCACCGCCCGAGGACCTTGTACACGCGGTCCGCGTCGTCGAGCGGGGAGATGCGCTCATCGCGCCCTCCATCACCAAGAGGCTCATCGAGGAGATCTCGCAGCGGCCCGCCCATCAAGGCGCGCCCCAGAGGCCCTGGAATCCCTGACACAGCGCGAGCTGGAGGTTCTGCAGCTGATGGCGAAGGGCCTCTCCAACCATGAGATCGCCGAGGAGTTGTTCGTAAGCGAAACGACTGTGAAGACGCATGTTGGACGGGTCCTTATGAAGCTGGGGCTACGCGACCGCGTCCAAGCAGTAGTGCTCGCCTACGAGTCGGGTGTCGTTCGGCCCGGCGTCGGCTGAGCCGTCATCCTTCCGGTGGACATCACGGATGCGGTCTTCAGCCTCGAGTGGGACGCCAATAGCGATTAAGCAGGACGAACTCGACAGGGCCAACAGCTAGCTTGACGCCAAGAACACGATGAGACCGCAGAAAGATACTGGGAGGAAAACCGTGCAATCCGTCACAGAGGAGACCGGCCCGCACTCGGTGGGACGGGTCGCTTCGCGGGCCGTTGACGTAGCCAAGGTCTATGGCGTGGGCAGCACAGCCGTGCGCGCGCTCGATGGTGTGGACATGGAATTCGAGGCCGGCAAGTTCACCGCCATCATGGGCCCGTCAGGTTCCGGAAAGTCGACGCTGCTGCATTGTTTGGCGGGACTTGACCAGGTCACCTCCGGCAAGATCTATCTCGGCGACGTGGAGGTGACGTCCCTCAACGAGAAAAACCGAACGTTGCTCAGGCGCGACAAGGTCGGGTTCATTTTCCAGTCCTTCAACCTGATTCCAAGCCTGACCGCGAAAGAGAACATCACGCTCCCCATGGACCTCGCGCGCCGCAAGCCGGACGCCGAATGGCTCGACGGGCTCCTCGACATAGTGGGTCTGAAGGATCGGTTGAACCATCACCCCTCCGAGCTCTCGGGTGGCGAGCAACAACGCGTCGCTGCGGCCAGAGCGTTGACGAGCCGGCCGGACATCGTCTTTGCTGACGAACCAACGGGAAATCTCGACTCCAAGCGAGGAGGCGAGATGCTCGCGTTCATGAGACGCGCCGTCAAGGAGTTCGGTCAGACGATCATCATGGTCAGCCACGATCCCATCGCGGCCAGTTACTCGGACCAGGTTGTGTTCCTCGCCGACGGCAAGATCGTCGACATCATGGAGGGGCCGACCGTGGACAAGGTCCTCGACCGCATGAAGACCCTGGAGAGCTAGACCATGTGGAAGACGACCGTCAAGGGTTTGATGGCGCACAAGCTGCGCCTCGTCCTCACCGCACTTGCCGTGGTCCTGGGCGTTGGGTTCATCGCGGGCACCTACGTCCTGACGGACACGATCAACAAGACCTTCGATCAGCTCTTCGCCGACACGACGCAGGGAATTGACGTCTTCGTCCGCTCCGAAACGGCGTTCGAGTCACAGAGCGGTTCGGGGACGGGCGATCGCGAAGCAATGCCCGAGGACGTGCTCGAGACGGTTCGGGAAGTCGAAGGTGTCGAGACTGCCGCCGGAAGCGTGGGGGGCTACGCGCAAATCGTCGACAAGGAGGGTGAGGCCATCGCCCCCCAAGGGCCGCCCACCTTGGGCTTCGGCTCGCCAGACGACGAGAGTGCTGTCAACGAAGACTCGGCCGTGAGACTACGCGCCGGGCGCGTTCCCTCCACGCCAGACGAGGTCATGGTCGACGCGGCGACTGCCGAGGACTATGACTTTTCGGTCGGCGATAGCGTCGACATTCTGTTCGAGGGGCCCAAGCGGAACTTTGAGATCGTTGGAATCGTCGGGTTCGGCGATGCCGACAATCTCGCCGGCGCCACCCTTGCGGTCTTCGAACTCGAGGCCGCGCAGGAGCTGTTCAACAAGGAGGGCACACTCGACTCGGTCGAGGTCACGGCCGAGGACGGCGTTTCGGCCGGTGAGCTTCGCAACCGAATCGCTGCAGTGATCCCGGATGGCATCGAGGCTCAGACGGGCACAGCAATCGCCGACGAGCAGTCGGAGAGCCTGCAGCAGGCGCTAGGCTTCTTCAACACGGCCCTGCTCGTTTTCGGCTTCATCTCGCTCTTCGTGGGGGCCTTCATAATCTTCAACACGTTCTCGATCGTCGTGGCCCAACGCACGAGGGAGTTCGGCCTGCTGCGCGCCATGGGGGCCTCCGGGCGTCAAATCCTCGGGTCGGTGCTCGTCGAGTCGGTCATCGTCGGGTTCCTTGCGTCTCTGGTGGGGCTCGCCGCGGGATTCGGCATTGCTGCCGGGCTCCAGGCGGTGCTGCGCGCGTTCGGCCTCGACCTGCCGTCAACCGGATTGGTCTTCCAGACGCGGACCGCCGTCATCGGACTGACCGTCGGTGTATTGGTCACCTTGTTCTCCGCGATCGGTCCCGCGCGGCGGGCCTCACGCATCACCCCGATGGCCGCGCTGCGCGAGTCGAGTCCCCAGCAAGCTACCTTCTCCCGCCGGCGACTGCTCGTCGGCGTGGCCGTCACTCTTATCGGCATGGCGATCCTCGGCGCCGGCCTGTTCGGAAGCTTCGACAACGCGATCCGCTACGTCGGTTTCGGCGCGGCGATCGTCTTCTTCGGAGTCGCTGCACTCGGTCCCCTCTTTGCTGGACCGCTGGCGCGCGCCGTCGGGGCGCCGATCCAGGCGTTCCTCAACGTGCCGGGGAAGCTCGCACGCCAGAACTCGCTTCGCAATCCCAAGCGCACGGCATCCACCGCGGCCGCACTGATGATCGGGCTCGCGCTTGTCAGCATGGTCAGCATCTTTGGCGCCTCGATCAAAGCTAGTTCGAGCAAGATCCTCGACGAGAACCTGAAGGCAGACTTCATTCTCACGACGTCAACGAGCGGGGGCCTGTCGGGCTTCAGTCCCGAAGTCGCCGAAGGGGTCGCCGAACAGGACGAGATCGGTGCGGTCGCAAGCCTGCGCTATGGCGAGTTTCGCATCGACGGAGCGACCAAGTTCCTGACGGCAACCGATCCGGACACAATCCAGGACGTCACGAGCCTGGGGGTTGTCGATGGTGATCTCGCCGATTTGAACGACGGCGGTGTGTTCCTGTCATCGGAGGTCGCCGAGAGTGAGGGGCTGGCCGTCGGCGACGACCTGACGATGGAGTTCCCTTCAGAGGGTGGCACCGATGTCCCGGTCGTCGGAACCTTTGAAACCACAGACATCGTCGGTTCGGACTTCCTCGTATCGCTCGACAGCTACGCCGAGCGATACACGACGAACCTCGACACCATGGTGCTCGCGACGGTCGCCGGCGGCGCCTCGACCGACGCGGCGCGCGACGCCATCGGCTCCGCTACGGGCGAGTTCCCGAATGTGACTGTCGAGAACCAGGCCGAGTTCAAGGAAACTCAGGCCGGGCTTGTCGACCAACTACTCGGCCTCGTCACGGCACTTCTTGCGCTCGCCCTCATCATCGCCCTTCTTGGGATCACCAACACGCTTGCGCTTTCTGTCTTCGAGCGCACGCGCGAGCTGGGGCTTCTGCGAGCGGTCGGCATGTCTCGTCGCCAGGCTCGTTCGATGATTCGTTGGGAATCCGTGATCATCGCAGTCATTGGGGCGGTGCTCGGCTTGGTGGTAGGGGGGTTCTTCGGCTGGGCTTTGGTCACATCGCTCGCCGACGAGGGCATCAGTGAATTCGCCCTCCCGTCCGGTCAACTCGTCGCCTACGTCGTAGCTGCCGGAGTCGCCGGTATCGTCGCGGCGATCCCACCGGCACGGCGCGCGGCTCGTCTCAACGTGTTGGAGGCAATCGCCACGGAGTAGGTTAGGCGTCATTGAGCCAGAGCCCGCAGCAAACTCCATCGCGCCAGCGCGCGCCGATCGTTGCCGGAATCGCTGTTCGCCGTGGTCGCGGGGGCGATTCTCGTGCTGGTGCTGGTGCTGTCGGATTCATCTCCGCGATCGGCCTCTCCACACCCCTCGGCGAGTGCGAGCGCGTCGCCGTCCACTTCCCCGAGGCCACCAATCGGGGACCTGGCCACCCGCATGCAGGAGGCCGTGACACCCGAGGGCGTCATGCGGCACCTCGAGGCTTTCCAGCGCATCGCCGAGAACAACGGAGGTAACCGTTCCGCGGCCACGCCGGGCCACGAGAAGTCCGCTGCCTACGTCGCGCGCGTTCTCAGAAACGCGGGGTACAGGGTGCGATTCGACCCATTAGATGTCACCGTCTACGAGACCAACGCGCCCTCGGTCCTGCAGCGACGAGCTCCGTCCAGGACCTCGTACGAGAACAGCACTGACTTCACCACCTTCAACTACTCTCCGTCGGGCTCCGTTACCGCCCGGGTAACTCCAGTTGCTGTGACACCCGGCTTCGACGGCTTGGGCGGATGCTCAGAAGCGGCGTTTGCCGCCTTCCCCAGTGGTGACATCGCACTCGTCCAAGCGGGACCGTGCACGCTCACGGAACAGGTGCTGAACGCAGAGAACGCGGGAGCGTCGGCAGCGCTCTTGATGTTTACCCCACAGCTTGTCGACACCTCGGCGGGGGTGCCCAGAGCCACACTCGCGAACTCTGGCATCGGCGTACCAGCTGTTGCCATAAGCACGGACCTTGGATCAAAGCTCGCGCGACCCGGCACGCGCGTGCATCTCGAGGTCGACGGCGACATCGCCGAACGAACCACTCGCAACGTCATCGCCGAGAAAAGCCGACAGGCGAACGACGTCGTGATGGTGGGAGCTCACCTCGACTCCGTCGCTGACGGGCCCGGCATCAACGACAACGGATCGGGGTCTGCTTCGATTCTCGAGCTCGCAGTCGCGCTTGCGGATGCCGAAACGCGGCGAAGGGGTCCGGTTCGCATTCTGGGGTGCCGAGGAGTTGGGTTTGGTCGGTTCCACGCACTACGTATCGGAGTTGAGCGATGCGGAGAAGGGGCGCATAACTGCCTATCTCAATTTCGACATGGTGGCATCGCCCAACTACATGCGCCTCGTCTACGGGGACAATCCTGGCCCCGTCGCCAACCCTTCTGCAATCAAGAACCTATTCCTCGACTACTTCGCCAAACGGGACCTCGCGACCGACATCATCAACCTGTCGGGCCGCTCGGACCACGGTCCGTTCGAGCGCGCCGGTATCCCCGTTGGTGGGTTGTTCACGGGGGCCGAGATGACCAAGAGCCGTGCGCAAGCTCGCTTGTTTGGTGGCAAGGCGGGCCGGCCAGCCGATCCCTGCTACCACCTCGTCTGCGACGACATCGACAACATCAACGAAGAATCACTCGATCAGCTGTCCGACGCTATAGCCTTCGCTGTGGCAACTCTCGCGACTACCGCCAAGCTTTAGCCGCGGCCAGGGTGCCGGGAAGCGAATGCGCGACCGGGTGTCGGATAAGCGAACGAGAACCTAGCCCGCATTTGCCTCCCAAGAAATTAGGCGAGTTCCGAAGTCGGCCGCAATGGGCTTCCGTCAAGAGGAGCGCTCGAGGATGACGACCGGAATGTCTCGGTCGGTTCTCGTCTGGTACCTCTCATACTCGGGCCATATCTTCGTCATCTTGGGCCACAGACGTCTTTTCTCTGCCGGTGAGGCAACCCTAGCGGTGGCGTTGAATCTCTCCGCTTCGACCTGGACTTGAACATCCGGATCGGCGATGAGATTGAGATACCAGAGCGGATGGTTCTTGTGGCCACCCTTCGAAGCGACGACGAGGTAGTCGTCGCCATCGGTCCCGTAGATGAGCGTGTTCCGACGCTTGTCGCCGGACCTGCGGCCGGTGGTCGTGAGCACGAGAGTGCGCACACCCTGCCACTTGTGGCCCTTCTTTCCATCGGACTCGACGTACTCCCGAGTGTGCTTGGCGACCCATGGAGTTGCGCTGTCCTTGACCTCAGCCACTTGTCATCACCTTTCCTCAAGGTAACCCGGCAGTATGTAGTCACCGTCTTGCCTTACCGTGTGCCGATGCTTAGACGGGTAGTGCTCGGGTTCGCCGCGCTTGCGATTGGTGGGGCCGTCCTCATCGGGATCGAGATCGTTATCGCGCTCCGGCGCGAGTATCTTCCGACCGAACCGGCCTTGAAACTGGACGATACCTTTGGCGACCCTGGCGACGAGGCGGTGACCCTGGTTGTTATGGGCGATTCGACCGCTGCTGGGTTGGGGGCGGGCGAGCCGGCCCACTCGTACCCTCAGGTACTCGCGCGGCGGCTCGCGTCAGATGGGTACCGGGTGGACCTGCGAGTCTTCGGTTTGTCCGGAGCCCGCGTCAAAGACGTGCTCGAGGAGCAGTTGCCTCAAGCTCTCGAGGTCGATCCCGACTACGTCTTCATCGGAATCGGTGCAAACGACGTCACCCACCTGACGTCACTGGGAGAACTCCGATCCGACATGGCCAGTGTTCTGAGGACTCTCGATGAGCGCACGGAGGCGGAAACCGTAATCGCAGGAGCGCCTGATATGCGGGCGCCGGCCTTCTATGAGCCTCTTCGATCGCTCGCGGGATGGCGCGGCCGGCAGGTGGCCGGCGCGATCGAGGACGTCGGCCGCGACAAGGGAGTCGCGGTGGTCGAGCTGGCCAAGGAAACCGGGCCCAAGTTCGGTACCGATCCAGAACGCTTCCACTCCGCCGACGACTTCCATCCAAGCGCTGACGGCTACAGACTCTGGGCAGATGCGATCTTCCCGGTGCTGAAGGAGACGGTGGAGGCCCAGGCCTCGAAATAGTGCGGCGAATGGTTCGATCTTTTTGCTTGCGAGAAGCCGGGCTCTCGGTGGTCGAACTCCCGGTAATCTGGGAATGAAATGAGTGTGTCACTCTGCTACTCGGTTCAGAGCCAGGCCGGTTTGCGTCCCAACAATGAGGATGCAGCCTTCACCAGTCCGCGCATCCTCGCGCTGGCAGACGGTATGGGGGGCCATGCGGCCGGCGAGGTCGCTGCCTCTCTTGTGATCGCTGAACTGGCATCGCTGGACCAACAGCAGTTAACCGACCCTCTCGTCGACCTTCGCGAGGCAGCCCTAAGGGGAAACGCCGCGATCGCCAATCACGTCGCCGCCCATCCCGAGCACCAGGGCATGGGGACAACCCTTACCGCACTGCTTTTCACGGGCAACAGCCTCGGTCTCGTGCACGTCGGCGACTCACGTGCCTACCTGATGCGCGACGGCTCGCTCACTCGGATCACGAGAGACGACACCTTCATTCAGTACCTCATTGATGAAGGACGGCTCACCTACGAAGAAGCCCGGAGTCATCCCCAGCGATCGATGGTGCTCAAGGTGTTGACCGGCCGGGAGGTGGAGCCCTCCGTCAGGACATTGGAGGCAAAGCCGCGCGACCGCTACTTGATTTGCTCCGATGGGCTGTCTGACTACGTCCAAATAGACGCGATCAGCGACGTTCTGGGCCTGTCCGATCCTCAAGGGTGCACGCAGGCACTCATTCGCCTGGCGCTGCAGCGCGGCAGCCAGGACAACATCACGTGCATCGTCGCGGATGTTGTCGGTGGCCCGTCTGGTTACAACATCGCGCTACTCACCGGCGCGGCGGGTAGTGAGGCCACGCTAGTCCGCGCATAGCGGGAGGGGTCTAGCCTTAATCGTTCAGCTCGCGCTTTCTTCTCTCCGTGCGCGCGGCGCGATCCCGTTCGGCCAGAGCGTCCGCTTCCTCGATAGTCGGCGCAGTGCCTCCCAGATGGGCCGGCAACCACCAGCCGTCACCGGCTCCCGGCTTGGGCCCGTAGGCGCGCTGGGCGTGATCGGTGAGCTCGGTTATCGCTGCCATTAACCTCACGGTCACCTCCGCAGGATCCTCATCGGGCTCGTAGGCGATGGGTGGGCCGAAGTCGACGGTAATCGGAATGTTCCGCTCGTAGTTCTTGGGCCGGTCCTTCGTCAGGATGCGCTGGCTTCCCCACACCGCCCCCGGCACCAATGGAGCTCCGGCCTCCATTGCCATCCTGGCGGCCCCCGACTTTCCGGAACGCGGGATGAACGAACGGCTTATCGTCGCCTCGGGAAACATTCCGATCACCTCGTTCCGCTTCAGCGCTGCCACTGCAGTATCGATCGCGTCCCGAGCGCGACCAAAGCGATCGACGGGGACGTGCTTCATGCCGCGCATCAATGGGCCGGAGACCAGGTGGTCGAAGACCTCCTTCTTGGCCATGAACCGCACCAGCCTCTTCTGGTCTCGCGCGGCAGCCCCAACGAATACGAAATCCAGATATCCCACGTGATTCGTCGCGAGCACAGCGGGGCCGTTGCGCGGCACGTGCTCGTGACCCGTGCCGGTGACCTTCCACTTCATCAACTTCATGACCGACAAGGCGAGGCCGATGATCGGCGAATAGACGGGCTCCATTGCTGCGAATTTTAGTTGTGCGGGAATGTGGAAAGGAAAGGACCCGTCGCAACCACCCATGCGACGGGTCCATTTTAGCTCTTGCGCTCCTTAGCTCTGGAGAGTCGCCTGAACCTCGATCTCGATGTCCAGCGTCTTGCTCACGAGCACTCCGCCGGCTTCGAGGGCCTGGTTCCAGTTAACGCCCCACTTCTCTCGCTCGAGCTTGGTCGAGGCGCTGAAAAGAGCCTTGACCTGACCGAAGGGGTCGGTCACGACGCCACCGAACTGGACGTCCAGGGTCACGGGGTGAGTTTCGCCACGAATGGTGAGGTCGCCCACGACCTCGAAGCGACGGCCGCTCTTGTGGCTGAGCCTGGTCGACTTGAAGGAGAGCTCGGGGTACTCGTCGGCGTCCAGGAAGTCGGGAGAGCGCAGGTGGGCGTCCCGGTCGGGAGAGTTCGTGTTGATGCTCGCGGCCTTGATTGAAGCCTCGGCCCACGACTTCGCCGAGTCCTCGTCGATGTGCACCGTGCCCGAGAACTCCTCGAAGTGGCCTCTCACCTTGGTCACGACCATGTGTCGAGCGACGGCCTCGATGCTGGAATGAGCGGGGTCTATGACCCAATCCCCGGTCTGTGGCAGTTCGACGCCGGCGATCTCACGTACTGCGGTGTCTGTACTCACTGCTGTGCCCTCCGTTCGGCAGAGTGTCGGTTACTTGTAGCTACAACTATTGTTTGCTCAATCATATTCCCGGCAACAGTTGTTCTTGCAATTAACCTGCCAGAGGGCCTATCCTGGAGGCATGCCCGAACTCGCCGAGCTCGACGACCTGCTGAAAAACGACCAGCGGCTGCAGACCTGGAAATTGTTTCTAGAGTCCTACCGCCGCGTGCTGGACACACTCGACGACGAGCTTAAGGAACAGCAGCGTCTCTCGCTTGCCTGGTTCGATGTGCTCGCTCAGCTCTTCAACGCACCGGAACGCAGGCTGCGAATGAGTCAACTGGCGAGCAGCATTCTCCTGTCGAGGAGCGGCCTCACGCGACTGGTCGACAAGATGGAGGCCGCCGGGCTCGTCGAAAGAGCCTCGTCGCCCTCCGACCGACGAGGGTCCTTTGCGGTGCTCACGGCTCGAGGCGAACAGGTCTTCAGGGAGGCAGCACCCGTCCATCTCGATGGCGTTCAGAGGCATTTCGGCTGTCACTTGACGGAGTCGGAAGCCAAGGTCCTCGCGGGGGCGTTCGAGAAGATAAGAGGTCCGTTCCGGAGCGCGGCTGAATGCGCGCCCACTGACTGAGCCCAACCTCAGCCGGCAGCGTCCTCGATCCGCTTTAGGTCATCGTCGGTCAACTCGAGGTCGCGCGCTGAGGTGTTCTCCTCGAGGTGCGCCACAGAGGAGGTGCCGGGAATCGGAATCATCGCCGGGCTCCGATGCAGCAGCCACGCGAGTGACACCTGAGCGGGCGTCGCTCCGTGCTCGCGTGCGATGGCGTCTAACGCTCCGCCCTGCTTCGCCAGGTTTCCGTTGGCAATCGGGTACCAGGGAATGAACGCGATACCCTGCTGCTCGCATACGTCCAGAACATCCTCGGAATCTCTCCTGCCGACGCTGTAGTTGTTCTGCACCGAGACAACCTCGACGATCGACTGAGCCCGAGTGAGTTGATCCCTGCTCACGTTGGAGACACCGACGTGACGGACCTTGCCCTCGTCCTGAAGCTCCTTGAGCGCCCCCACCGCGTCCTCGTACGGGACTCTTCGGTCCACGGTGTGGAGTTGATAGAGCTCGATCGTTTCCAAACCCAGTCGCTGAAGGCTTCCCTCGCACGCCTCCTTTAGCACCTTGGGGCGGCAGTCCGCTTCCCATCGTCCGGGGCCCGGTCGCTGGAACCCCCCTTTGGTTGCGATGACGAGGTCGTCCGGGAACGGGTGGAGGGTCTCTCCGATCAGGCGCTCGCTGACGTAGGGGCCATACGAATTGGCGGTATCGATGAAGTTGATGCCAAGCCCGATCGCGCGCTCGAGCACCCTTCTGGATTCGGCTGGATCCTTGGGCTCACCCCAGATTCCCCGACCCGTGATTCGCATGGCACCAAAGCCGAGCCGGTGGATGCTTCTGGTTCCTGCGAGGTCGAAGGTCAGGTTGATCACGCGTGGTTCCCCCTTGTTGGGCACGAAGCGCTGCTTGAGACACAACCTCTGGATGGGCTCACTCTTCCCTACACCGCGAGTCTCAAGCGATGAGTTGAGGAGAGAGTTCCACGGGAAGGTCTCCGGCGTGAACGATGATGAGGTCCTGAACGGCACGCGTGAGCGCGATGTAGAGCATCCGGTAGCCGTGTAACTCCTCCGCGATGATCCCGGCGGGTTCGACCACCACGACCGCATCGAACTCCAGACCCTTTGCCAAGCTCGGAGTGAGCAGGGTGATGCCAGCGTGAAGATGTTCCGATCTCCAGCGATCGCCGTCGGGATCGAATGAGCTGAACGTCTCCCGCGCTGCCCCCTGTAGAGACTCGGGCACGATCGCGGCGACAGTCACCCACCGTTCGGCAAGAGTCGTCGCCTCCGTCCACGTCGTAGTTAAGACCTCGTCGCCGTCGACCTTGAGCAAGCGTGGCCGGTCACCCTCCGTGCGAATTGAGTCCGTAGCAGAAACCTCGGTTGCGACCGACGGCAGCAGGCGGTTGGCCAACTCCATGATGGGTTTCGGAACGCGGTACCCGATCGTGAGCTCGAACGTCTTGGCTGCCGCCGCCACATCGAGTGCGTCGATCGCTTCAACCCAGTTCCTCTGCGCGCTGGGCCCGGTCGCCTGAGCGAGGTCACCTAGAACCGTCATCGAGCCGGTAGTGGAACGTCTGCCGAGCATTCGCAACTCCATGGGAGATAGATCTTGCGCTTCGTCGACGATGACGTGACCGTAGACGAAAGCGGGTCCGGACACCCTGGTGATCGCTTCGTCCAGCAACGGAAGATCGGCGCGCGACCAAGGACCCTTGTTCGACCTGCGGCGCCGGCCACGCTCGAGAATCTCGACCTCCTCGTCCTCCAGCAAACCTGCTGCAGCCCGGCTCAGCGTCGTAGCACCCGACAGCACATCCTTGACGACCTGCGGGGGATTGATGGTCGGCCACAAGCTGTTGCGCGCCGCACCGAACGTCTTGCCCGAACGCAACTCAGACAGGAACATCGCCTCGTCCATCGAGGGGTCGTGATCCCTGGCGAACAGACGAAATGCGAGCCGCTGCAAACGCTCGGTGAATAGCTCGCGCCCCAGGGCCAGGGTGCTCGTTCCGGTGAGCGATTTCTCCAGCGCGTCGTTAACGCGCTCTCTCGGAATCGAAAGCGTGCGGGATAGAACGTCAAAGGTCAGGTTCTCTGTCGCTCGAGAGATCTTGTTGACACAGGCTCTCCGGATGACCTCTGCCATGCGCAGGTCGTGCTTGACTCTTGCGACCTCATCGGAATCGGCGGCCGTGACAGGAAGCCTGCGGCCGAAAAGCTCCTCGATTGTCGTTTGGCGAACCGAGGTTTCCCCGAGCGACGGAAGGACTCCCGAGATGTACTCGAGGAACGTCGCATTCGGTCCCACGACAAGGACCCCGTCGCGTTCGAGCTCGATGCGGTGCTCGTAGAGGAGGAACGCCGCCCTGTGCAGGCCGACGGCGGTCTTACCCGTTCCAGGCCCGCCCTGAAGAACCACGAGCGAGGCGGCGGGCCAGCGAATGATCTCGTCCTGCTCGCCCTGGATCGTCGCCACGATGTCCCGCATGTCGCCGGAGCGGGTACGTCCGAGCTCCGCAAGCAACGGGTCCGGCACTCCACCATGTCCGGCGGCAACCGAATCCGGATCGGCGAAGTCCTCCTCGAAGATGTCGAGCAGCCGCCGGTCATCGAATGCGAACCGACGTCGTAATCGAAGCCCGAGGGGGTCTCGGATCGTGGCGCGATAGAAGGGTGCCGCAACCGGCGCCCGCCAGTCCACCACTACGGGTTCGTCGTTCCGATCCTTCACGTGCCGGCGACCGATGTAGTGACGCGGGCCGTTTTCCTCGTCGATGCGTCCGAACGTGAGGGGGCCGTGTTGCTCGCTCAGTGAGCGGAGCCGCGTCTCGAGTTCTGCTCGCACGATGGCCGAATCAACCTCCGTCCCGCCGAACTCCCCGTCGACCAGGCGCGCAGTGGCGGCGCGCATGGCCTCGAGGCACGCGAGGGCGCGGTCGACATGAGCTTGTTCGGACTCGAGATCTGGGTGGGGCACCTTGGCTCCCTGCTGTGCCCGTAGGTGGAAGAGCGCAGCCGAGCATTGTGACGAAGCTCTGCCCGTTCGTCAAGCCTCTGGGCTTCGGCGAAGCTCCGCTGCGCCTCGCCGAGCGAGAGGCTCGGAACCCCGCCCTCCGGGCGGGCAAGACGATACTTAAACCTCGAAGAGGTCCGCCAGGAAGTTCGTGATCCCCTGAACGCCCGCATGCTCGGTTTCCGGAAGCGTCGGTTCCTCGGTCCCCTCGAGGGCGCACTGGTCGAACAGCCGGCGCGTGTCGTCGCCGATGAAGCGGGTCAGCTGGGCGTAGCTGTGTGGATCGTCGGTTCCCATTCTCCGGTAGTAGTAGCGCAGCGGGAAGTACACGCTGAGATCGTCCTTGGCCCGAGTGAGGGCGACGTAGAAAAGCCTTCGCTCCTCCTCGATGGCTTCATCGTCACCAGTCGCCATGTCGCTGGGAATCATCCCGTCCGCCGCGTGGATGACGTAGACGGAGCTCCACTCGCAGCCCTTGGCCGAATGGATGGTCGAGAGGATCAGGTAGTCCTCGTCGAGCAACGGGGGCCCGGCAAGATCTCCAGTCGAGTTTGGTGGGTCTAGAGCCAGATCGGCGATGAATCTCCCGCGGGCGCTGTAACCCGATGCGATCTGTTCGAGCTGAACGATGTCGGCAATGCGTGCCGCCGGATTGTCGTAGATCCGCACGAAGACCGGTTCACACCAGCGACGCAGCCGTTCGACCTGCACGGCCGGAGCGGATTCCTGTTCGACGCAGTCGGCGAACGCCTCGGCCAGAGACTCGAGCTCGTCATAGCCCGGCTTTGGGATCGCAGGAGGCTCGTCCATGAAGCGTTTGAGCGGCGATGCCTCAGATGGTGTCTCACCGCTCCGGCGCACCCCGATGCTCTCCATGACTCGGCCTGCGATGGACGGGCCGACGTCCCTCTATGAGCTGAAGGACGCGGAACCATGCGAGCTCGTCGTGGGGATTCTCCATGATGCGAAGAAGAGCGACGACATCCTTGACGTGGGCTGCTTCAACGAACTTCAATCCGCCGTACTTCACGAACGGGATGTTGCGGCGGGTCAGCTCGATCTCGAGATGCGCGCTGTGGTGCCCGGCTCGAAACAGCACCGCTTGGTCCTGCAGGGCAATGCCACGCTCGCGCGCATCGAGCACTCGCTTGCAGATCTCGTCGGACTGTTGGGCTTCGTCGAGACAGGTGACAAGCTGAGGTTGCGTTCCGCTCCCCCGCAGCGACCACAGGTCCTTCTCATATCGGTGACGAGCGCCCGCGATCACTGCGTTCGAGACATCGAGGATCGGCTGAGTCGACCGGTAGTTCTCTTCGAGCTTGACGATTGTCGTTGAGTCGAAGTGCTGAGGGAAGTCGAGAATGTTTTGCACAGTAGCGGCTCGGAACGAGTAGATGGACTGAGCGTCATCCCCCACCGCCATTATGTTGGCGTTCTCGGCGCGCATCGCTCTCAGGATGTCGGCCTGAACACCGTTGGTGTCCTGGTACTCGTCCACCAGCACGTGGTCGAACAGCGATGCGACGACCGATCGAGCATCTGTGTGTATCAGCAACGCGTGCCAGTACAACAGCAGATCGTCGAAGTCGAGCACAGCCTGCTCGCGCTTGCGCTCAGTGTAGGAAGTGAAGATCGTTGAGATGCCCTCGGCGTCGTCCTTGCACCACGGGAAATCGGACTCGAGCACATCGGCGAGTTTCGTGCGCGAGTTGACAGCACGCGAGTAGATAGCCACCAGCGTCTCCTTCTTCGGGAAACGCTTGGGACCATGTCCGAGCTCGAGCTCGTTCCGAAGGAGGTTCATGAGATCGGCAGAGTCCGCCTGATCCATCACAGTGAAATTCGGCGGAAGTCCGAGCGCATGGCCGTAAGTGCGCAACAAACGATTACCCACCGAATGAAAGGTTCCGCCCCAGACCCGCCCGGTTGCGTTCTGGCTCGTCATCCGGCCGGCACGCTGGAGCATTTCCTGCGCCGCCCGCCGCGTGAAGGTGAGCAGGAGTATTCGCTCGGGAGCAAGTCCCCGCTCGACGAGGTGAGCGACCCGTGCCGCCAGTGTCTTGGTCTTACCGGTCCCGGCCCCCGCTATCACGAGCAGTGGGCCCGATCCGTGCTCCGCGGCGGCGCGCTGCTGAGGGTTCAGCTCGGCGAGGTAGGAGGGCTGGGCTTGAACAGTGGAGTCGAACATGCGTTCGAGCTTAAACGGCCGTCGATCCGAACGACGGATTTGGAAGCGTGATAAGCCGTCATCTGATAACTCTGATTGACCAGGAACTGCCTTATCAGATTGCCATCGGTCGGCTGCTCCTCGGACCGCTCGCCGCGTTTGCGAAATGGATGAAATTCCCGGGTTGACCCTCTTGGGTAAAAATAGTTGCCTTATTGAAGCATTGTCTGAATTGGGAGGACTGCCGCAAATCTTTCACTTGCGGGGCCGCTCGGCCGTGTCACTGGGACACCAGCCGCCTGCGTAGGACGTCTCCTTCGGAGGCGAAGAGGGGGGATCTTAGATGGTGAGGAAGCGTTCCATCGTCGCCGCGCTGACCACCGCCGTGGTCATGCTCGCACTGACTCCGGGGCCGATGACCAATGCCGGCGCCCAGACCGCAGGGCGGTCTTCCACCAACCCTGTGGCGATCGCGCTCGATCACCTCGCAGCTAACGCCTCCGACCTCGGCGTCACAAAGGCCGACGTCACCGACCTCGCAGTCGCGAGTTCTTATGAGAGCTCCCACAACCGCGTCACCCACGTCAACCTGAGTCAGCGCTTCGAGGGCCTCGCGGTCTTCGGTGCCTATGCGACCATCAACGTTGCGGAAGACGACGAGGTTTTGTTCGTCGGAGACAGCCTCGTCAAGGGTCTCTCCGCGGTCACACCCGACGCCCCAGGAATCGATGCCACCGAAGCGGTCGCGGCCGCGGCCGACGGGCTCGACCTGAACGACCCCGAAAGCCTCAGAGTGATCGACGGTCCCACCGGGCGCGCCCAGAAGACGGTCGTGTCCAAGGCGGGCATCTCCGCTACGCCCATAATACCCGCCCGTCTCGGCTGGCACCCGGCCACCGGCGGCCTCCGCCTCGCGTGGCAGGTCACCATCGATGACAACTCGGAATCCCACTTGTGGAACGCGACCGTCGACGCGCAATCCGGCGAACTGATGAAGGCCGACGACTGGACCGAACGCCACTCCGCTAAGGAGCTCGCCTCGACCCTCGCACGGGGTCCTAAGTCGGGATCGTCCCTGACCTCGCCCGACCCGGTGAACGACGGCTCCAGCTACCGCGTCTTCGAGCTGCCCAAGGAGAGCCCCAACGATGGGCCCCACACTCTCGTCAACAATCCCGCGGATGCCACCGGGTCGCCGTTCGGGTGGCACGACACCGACGGCGTCGGGGGCCCGGAATTCACGATTACGCGGGGCAACAACGCCCACGCCTACCTCGACCAGGACAACAACAACACACCGGACTTCGGCGCGCCGCCGTTCAAGGCGAACACCGGAGAGCGTTACGTCTTCTCGCAGTCAGCGGACATCGCCTACAAGCGCCTCACCCGAGAGGTGGCCGTGCCCAGCTCGGGCGGGAACCTCACTTTCTGGGTGAACTACAGCACCGAGGCCGACTGGGACTACTTCTTCGTTGAGGCCCGCAGTGCGGGCGGCGACGACTGGACGACGCTGCCCGCAAGCGGGCACACGACGCAGTCGACAGGAGAAAGCTGTCCCGCGGGGTGGCGCACGCTGCACCCCCACCTCAACCACTACCAGACGCTTGCGGCGGGCGCGTGCACGCCCACGGGCACGACCGGCAAGTGGCACGCGGCATCGGGCGGCTCCGGCGGCTGGCGGCAATGGTCGGCAGACCTCTCCGAATGGGCCGGCGAAAGCGTAGAAATATCGCTCGCCTACGTGACCGACTGGTCGACCCAGGAGGACGGCGTCGCCGTCGATGACATCACCCTGCCGGACGGCACGAGCACCTCGTTCGAGACGGGCCTCGACGGCTGGGTGCCCGCGGGTCCACCCGCGGGCAGCGCCCCCAACCCCAACAACTGGGTTCGCAACGACCCCTCGAGCCTCCCGGTCGGCGACACCGACGGCGGGCCGGGCCTCGACTTCGACTTCCCCGCGGACTTGAACGAGCATGCCCAGAACTACCGCGACGCGGCAGTCACCAACCTCTTCTATTTGAACAACACCATCCACGACGTGATGTACGGCTACGGTTTCGATGAGGCCGCCGGCAACTTCCAGACCAACAACTACGGGCGCGGCGGGACCGCCGGCGACTACGTGCGCGCGGAGGCGGCCGACGGTGGCGGCACCAACAACGCAAACTTCTCGACCCCGGTCGAGACGCCGACGTCGGCGGGTACGCCAAGAATGCAGATGTACCTGTGGCCCGGCGTCCAGTTCGGCTTGCCCAACCAGGTCGTCGTCGACGGGGTGGGAAGCTTCGGGGCGCAGTTCGCGCGCTTCTCGCCGGCGCCCACCGTCGCGGGGCTCCCCGGCCAACGCATCGTCTACGCCTCCACCGGCTGCAACGCCGGGCTCTATCCGGATCCCCCGCCCGCGTCCAACTGGGCCGCGATCGTGGACGGTGGCACCACTGCGTGCTCATACCTGCAGCGGGTTCAGGTCGCCGAGGCGCTCGGCGCCAGCGCGGTGATCGTCGCCCACAACACCACGGCGGCACCGCCGATCTTGTCGTCTCCCATGGTCGGCACGCCGGCCGGAATCCCCGCTGTCGGCATCAGCCAGGCCGACGGCAACGTCATCAAGGCGGCGGTAGCCGCCGGACCCACGACGGCAAACGTGCGCAAGAATCCGGCTCACCCCGGGATCCGCGACGGCGACCTCGACAACGGCATCATCATCCACGAGTACGGTCACGGCATCTCTCTCCGCCTCACCGGCGGTCCGACCGTCAACTGCCTGACCGGCAACGAGCAGGCTGGCGAGGGCTGGAGCGACTTCTTCGCCATCACGATGCTGCTCGATCCAGCACTCGACGATCCCCAGGGTCCGCGCGGGATGGGTCCCTACGCGTTGTTCCAGGACAGCCGCCAGGGCAATGGCATTCGCCCGCGGCCGTACTCCCGCAATATGGAGATCCAGCCGTTCACGTACGACAGCATTAAGACGAACGGCTGGCTGAATGGGACATCGCTTGCCCTACCGCACGGTCTCGGCCACGGCTGGGCCTCGGTGCTTTGGGACATGACCTGGGACCTAGTCGACAAGCACGGCTTCAACCCCGACATCTACGGCGCCTGGGACTCAGGCGGCAACAACCGAGCCCTGCAATACGTCATCGACGGGCTCAAGTTCCAGGGCTGTGGACCGGGCCTCGTCGTCGCCCGCGACGCGATCATCGCTGCCGCGAATGAGCTCGGTGACGGCGAGGACACGTGCACGCTGTGGGCGACCTTCGCCCGCCGCGGTCTCGGTTTCAGCGCGGTGCAGGGAACCACGAACCGCAACGACAACACCGAGGCCTTCGACACGCACCCGGACTGCCGGCGAGGCTTCCAGCCTCCGGCCTCCCATCCCTACGGCACGCTCTTAGAGGTCGATGCCGGCGATGCCGTGCCGCTCAGGTTCACTGCGGATGGCTATCGCAAGCTGGACGTACTCGCGAGCAACTCGCCCTTCTCACGGAGGGTCGACTGCGAGACGCTCCAAGTTCCCAGCCAGGGTCAGTTCACCACGCCACGCGAGCTGCCCATCGCGACGGAGACTCCGGGCAACTCGAAACTCACGGTCAACTCGGCCGGGGTGTTCACCTATCCTTGGAAGCCACTCGAGGATTGGGGGGGCACCTGCCGTGAGGTCGTCGTCACACGCGACGACGGTAAACAGCACAGAGCCTTCTTCCGCTTCGAGTAGACCGCAACACAGCGAGAGGAAGCGATGGGGGCGCTCGGAAACGGGCGCTCCCATCTCAACCTGAAACTTGGGGAAGGAGATCGTGGTGAGACTGAGCTGGGGACGCAGGACGACGGTCGTTATCGCACTGATCGCGACTTTTCTCGTATCCGCGGTCGGAGCGACCGCAAAGCAGAAGGAGCGCGCCTCCGGGTTGCGGGCGTCGACAATCTCCGCCGAGGCCGAAGGCCCGAAGCCGGGCAAGGGCCCCGATAAACAGATTGGAGCGCGCTCGCTCGGCGACCCCCTCTTCCCCCAGATCGGCAACGGAGGCTACGACGCCCGGCACTACAGGATCGCCCTTGACTACGACCCCGCCACCAACACGTTCAACGAGGGAACCTCGACGACGATCACCGCCGTCGCGGACAAAAAGCTGCCGCGAGTTCAGCTTCGACTTCCAGGACTTAGACGTGTCCTCGGTGACCGTCGACGGGGTCGCGGCGGACTTCAAGCAGGTCGACGCGACCCCGCAGCTCAGCGATGATCCCGAGGTGACCCAGCCGAAGAAGCTGGTCGTCGTCCCCGCGCCGAAGACGCGGCCGAAGAAGGGTCGCGAGTTCGTGGTCGAGGTCGCCTACAGCGGCGCGCCTGAGCAGATCACAGACCCGGACACGTCCTGGGAGGGCTGGATCCGCGCTTGCTACCCGGTCAACCCGCCTCAGACATGCGACGGAGCGTTCGTCGTCAACGAGCCGATCGGCGCGCAGAGCTGGTTCCCCTCCAACAACTACCCCACCGACAAGGCGACATTTGACACGGTCATTACCGTGCCGGCGTCCAAGACGGCGCTCGGGGTGGGCGAACTCGTCTCGCGGACCGAGCATGATGACGGCACCGCGACCTGGCACTGGGGGGAGGACGATCCGACCGCCACCTACCTGACCACCGCGACGGTGGGCTGACTTCGACTACACGGTCGGCGAGATGGCGGAGACCTCGACCGGCCGCACCTTGCCGGTCTACAACTCGATCGACAGCTCGGCGACCCAGGCGCAGAAGGACGCGATCAACGCCACGCTGGCGAGGGTGCCCGAGCAGCTCAACTTCCTCTCCGACCACCTCGGCACATATCCGCTCGACTCGATCGGCGCAGTCGCCGATAAGGCGGCCGGGGTCGGTTACGCGCTCGAGGTGCAGTCGAAGCCCCACTACTCGGGCAGCTTCACGAGCGGAGCGCCGTCGATCAGTATCAACACACAGCTCCACGAGCTCGCCCACCAGTGGATGGGCAACAGCGTCTCGCCCGCCACCTGGCACGAGATCTGGTTCAACGAGGGCTGGGCGACGTGGCTCACCTGGTACTGGCAGCACGAGGCGAACGGCGTCCGCGACCAGCCCTGCGGACCAGTTCACCAACAACTACACCTCGGGGCCTGCGACGAAGTGGAACATGGCCACCGCGATCATCGACGGCGACCCGGCGAACATGTTCACGACGTTCCCCGTCTACACGCGCTCGGCGATGATGCTCGAGGGCTACCGCCAGATCCTCGGCGATGACGAGGCCTTCTTCGAGTTCGCGCGCGAGCTCCTCGACCGGTTCGGCTACGGGAACGTGAGCCTCGACGAGTTCGTCGACCTCGCGCTCGAGATGTCCGGGAGAAGCGGCGATGAGCTCGAGCTCTTGGCGGACTACTTTGACCAGTGGCTCTTCCTCGAGGGTCAGCCGACGATCCTGCCGAGCGACTTCTAAGCCTGAATCGCCAGGAGAAAGGCGTTTGATAAGAGTTAGCCTAATTACGTTGAATAATAAGCCTTAACCTTATAAGCTGCCCTACATGGCACAGAGCGGCGCAACGTCGGATCATGCGGCCCTCATCGGGGACATCGTGGGCTCCCGAGAGGCCTATGACCGGCCCAAGCTCCACGAGCAGGTAAGGCAAGCGCTCGATCAAGTCAACGCGGATCTACCGGCCATTCAACAACTCTCGCCAACGGTGGGCGACGAGTTCCAGGCCGTTTACAAGGACCTGCCCTCGGCCATACACGCGACCCTGCTCCTGCGCCTCTCGCTGGCCGGCGTCGCGGAGGTCAGGTTCGGCATCGGCTGGGGACCACTCGACATCTTCGACGCCAATAAGCTCCCTTTCGAACAGGACGGGCCCGCCTGGTGGGCAGCGCGCGACGCCATCGAACGGGTCTCGCTCAACATGAAACACAAAGAGGGGCCAAGGGGTTGGAGAACCGCGTGCTTGATCTCGGACACGGCAGGGGGCGCCGAAGATCGCATTGGGAACAGCCAGGCGATCATAAATGCCTTTCTCATTTGCAGGGACGAAATCGTTGAAGGAATGGACGAGCGAGACGCGCGGATAACTCTCGCTTCTGTTGAGAAACAAGCGCCAAAGGTCCATCGCCGAGGAGGAGAACATCTCGCAGTCCGCAGTGGCCCAGCGGATCGGTCGTAGCGGTGCATACGCTCTCGTGCAGGCCCACGACTCGCTGCTAAAAGAGGCAAAGTGGAATTCATCGGCATCTGGTTGACCGGCATCGGCTTGGGTGACGCGATCGCGGGTTTGGGTGGCGACGTTGACGACACCGAGCGCGCCGCAACGGGGTGGTTCTGCGGATCAACGCTGGCATTGCTTCTGTCGCTCGGCTGGGGCTTTTCGCTCGGTGAAGCGATCGTTGCGGCTCTATGGACGGCGGTCACCCTGGGTCTCTGGTTGTGGGCGCGTCGCCCCGACGACTGGTCGAAGACACGGGCGACATGGATCCTCACCGCAGCGGGCCTGTCGCTGTCGTTCATGTTGGGGGTCAGCGCTCAACTTCCGTCCGCGTCGGGAGGCTGGCTTGCCGAGCGGCTCGAGCGTCTTCCCTACCAGACACTCGCGGATCTGGATCCATCGAGGGTCATCCTTGGGATCGGAGCGCTGTTCGTCCTACAGGCCACATCCAACGCCTTGATCCGGCTGCTTCTGACGATGGTTGGAACCAGCCCCCTTGGCCCGCGCGACATCAGGGGCGGCCGCATCGTTGGAGCACTCGAGAGAACTCTCATATGGGCTCTCGGGCTGGCCGGTGAGATGACTGCGGCGGGACTCGTGATCTCGGCAAAGGGGTTGTTGCGGTTCCCCGAGATAAGTCGTGAGGCATCGGAGCGCCTTCACATCGTCACCGAGTACCTCCTCGTCGGAAGCCTTGCAAGCTGGAGCCTGGCTCTGGCCGCGATCGCGCTCCTCGCTGCGTGATCCGGCAATAGGAGGCTTACTTGTTGCCCGCCGGCCTCACTCAGAGCTCGAGCTTCTCGAGAGCCAACAGGTAGCCCTCGGAGTAGGTCGGGAACTGGGCAACCGTGTCCATCAACACATCGATCGGAATCTGCGCGCGGATTGCCAGCACGGCTTCGTGGATCCACTCGGAGGCCAAGGGTGCTACGGCCCAGGCGCCGACGAGTGTCTTCGTGGCTCGATCTGCTACCACGCCGAGGTGACCGCGGGGGTCTTTCTCGTAGGTGATGGGTCGCGCGAGGACCGCGGCCAGGTCGATCGATGCCGACGCTACGTCGAGGCCCTGCTCGCGCGCCTCCTCTTCGGTCAAACCAACCGTTGCAATCTCGGGATCGCAGAAGACGACGCGCGGGATCGCGCGGTAGTCGGCGACTCGTTCCCGGCCCATGATGTTGTGAGCGATCACTCGGCCCTGGTACTTGGCGACATGAGTAAACAGCGACACTCCAGTAACGTCGCCGAGCGCCCACACGCCATCGGCCACGCGACACCTCTCGTCGATCGGGACTCCGTGCTCGGCCTTCACACCAATGGTCTCGAGTCCGAGATCCCGCACGCGTGGTCGCCGCCCGGTGGCAGCGATAATCACGTCCCCTCTCAGCTCGGTGCCATCCTTGAGCACGGCGACACTCGTGCCTTTGTCGCGCCGGGTGCGTATGACTTCCGCTCCGGTATGGACATCAATGTCGTCTTCGGCGATATAGCCGGCCAGTAGCTTGGATATCTCGGCCGTTTCGCGATTCAGCAACCGATCGGGACGCTGCACCAGTGACACCTTCGAGCCGAAGCGCGCAAGCATCTGGGCGAGCTCGAGTCCGACGGGCCCACCTCCCATAATGACGGACCTGGCCGGAACGTCATTGAGCGCAGTGGCTTCGCGATTGGTCCACAGCTCGATCTCGTTGATTCCCTCGATTTCGGGAATGACGGGATCCGAACCGGTACCAAGGAGAACGTGGTCCGCTTCGATTCGTTCGTCGCCGACCTCGACGACTCCCAAACCGGCAAGTCGTCCCACCCCCTTGAAGACCGTCGCTCCCTGTTCCTCGTAACCCTTGATCTGGCTTGTGTCGTCGTAGTTGCGCACCATGAAGTCGCGATATGCCGCAACCTCCGGCCAATCCAGTGACGGTTCGGCGATGCCAGCGGCGCGCTTGGCCTCGCTGCGCGCCTCCGGCGGCCGGATCAGTGTCTTGGAGGGGATGCACGCCCAGTAGGAGCACTCCCCTCCAATCAACTCGCGCTCGACGAGCGCCACGCTCTTGCCGGCACCGAGCAACCTGTACGCCGCATGCTCGCCACCAGGGCCCAACCCGACCACGACTGCGTCGAAACGCATGTCACTCCTTTGATCGAAGGCGAACCCTGTGATTGTGCCTTTAAGCGGCGCTTTTCGCAGCAGGCTCCTCGATGGGAAGAGCGATCTTCAAGAGGTCGTCGACATCACCGACGAGGTGGAAGGTCATCTCGTCTCGTATGGACTCGGGCACGTCGTCCAGGTCGCCACCATTGCGCTCGGGTAACAGGACCTCGGTCAGCCCCGCCCTGTGGGCGGCAAGAACCTTCTGCTTGACACCACCGATCGGCAGAACCTTGCCCTGCAGCGTTACCTCGCCGGTCATTCCCAGCAGAGATTTGACCCTGCGGCCGGTGAGCAGGCTCACCAGTGCGGTCGTCATCGTTACTCCGGCCGACGGTCCGTCCTTTGGAACGGCCCCCGCGGGGACGTGAATGTGCACCCGCTCCTTGTCGAAGTTCTCCGCAACCCCGAGCTCCTTCGCGTGCGATCGCACGTAGCTCAGCGCGATCTGAGCCGACTCCTTCATCACGTCACCGAGCTGTCCGGTGAGAGTCAAGCCGGGCTCTCCGTCCATCTTGGTCGCTTCGATGAAAAGCACGTCTCCGCCCGTTCCCGTGACCGCAAGTCCCGTAGCCACACCTGGAACGCTCGTTCGGTCGGCCGCCTCGAAAAAGAACTTCTGACGACCGAGGTAGTCGCGCACCTCGTCCTCGTCGATAGCGACGGGCGCTTCCATCTCCTTTGCCGACAGCTTGGTCGCAGCCTTACGCAACATCTTGCCGAGCTCGCGCTCGAGGTTTCGAACACCAGCCTCGCGTGTGTAGTCGCTCACGATTCGACCCATGGCCGCATCGCTGACCGTCACCTCCGCAGGGCGTAGACCGTTGCGCTCGAGCTGGCGAGCCAGCAGGTGGTCGCGGGCGATGTCTATCTTCTCCGCCTCGGTGTAGCCATCGAGTCGAATGACCTCCATGCGGTCCAGCAGGGCAGTCGGGATCGTCTCGATCACATTGGCCGTGGTGATGAAGAGCACCTCGGACAGGTCGAGGTCGACGTCGAGGTAATGGTCTCGGAACGTGTGGTTCTGAGCGGGATCCAAAACCTCGAGCAACGCAGAAGCCGGATCACCGCGCCAGTCGGCGCCGACCTTGTCGATCTCGTCAAGCATGAAGACCGGGTTCTTGGTTCCGGCGTCCTTCAGGGCGCGCACGATGCGTCCGGGCAACGCCCCAACGTAGGTGCGCCGGTGGCCTCTAATCTCTGCCTCGTCGCGGACTCCGCCCAGCGACACACGCACGAACTTTCGTCCGAGCGAACGCGCGACGGACTCACCAAGCGATGTCTTTCCGACACCCGGGGGGCCGACAAGTGTGAGGATGGCTCCGCTTCCGCGCCCACCCGCCTCGCCGAGTCCGCGCTCGGCGCGCAGCTTCCGTACGGCGAGATACTCGATGATGCGGTCCTTCACGTCGGTAAGGCCTGTGTGGTCCGCGTCGAGGACTTTCCGCGCGTCGCCGATGTCGAGGTTGTCGTCGCTCCGGACGTCCCAAGGAAGATCGGTCATCCAGTCGAGGTACGTGCGAATCCAGCCGTACTCGGGACTCTGCTCACTCGACCGCTCGAGCCGGCCAAGCTCTCGCTCGGCCTCCTTGCGCGCCGCTTCGGGCATGTTCGACTTCTCGATCTTGGCCCGGTACTCGGCGACGATGTCGCCGTCCTCGTCTTCGCCGAGCTCCTTGCGTATGGCGGCCATCTGCTGGCGCAGGAGGAACTCCCGCTGGTTCTTTTCCATTCCCTCCGAGACATCTGTACGGATCTTGTCGCGAAGGGTTAGCTCGCCCAGAGTCTCCTTCGCCCAGGCAAGCACCTTCGCGAGTCGTTCCTCGACGTCGATCGTCTCGAGCACTTCGACCTTCTGCTCGAACGACAGGTCGGGCGAGTAGCCGGCGGTGTCCGCCATCTGGCCGGGATGGTTGATTCCCCTAAGGAACTCGCTCACCTGGCGCGCGTTGCGCAACTCGAGGATGTTCTCGACCGTCGCGCGGTACTCGCGGGTGAGCTCCAAGGCCCGCTCCGTAACGATTTCCTTGTCGTCTTCCACCTCGACCTGGACCCACACTGCGTCGCCGGTACCAGAGACGCCGGTCCCGATTACTCCGCGGGCCAGGCCGCGCACAACTAGGGCCTCCACGCCGCTTACGAGCTGGCCGGCGTTCTCGACGGCTGCGATCGTGCCAACGCGCGCGTAGCGCCCGTCAACCTTAGGCACCATGAGGATTCGATCGTTGGTTTTTTCCGCTGCCTCGACGGCGGCGCGCGCCTCGTCGCTTTCGAGGGCAACGGTCACGACCATGCCGGGCAGAATCACTCCGCTGTTCAGCGGTAGGAGCGGCAGGACCTCGTGTTCCGCCACCGGCCCACCGCGTTCGTTGTTGTTGGCAGTCTGCGCCACAAAGGGCTCCTTTTCTCTCGAGCCACAGTTACACGATTACAAGGTGTGCAACCCAGGAGTCCCCCACCCCTATTCCCCGCCTCCCCGAAGCTTCGGGTAAGTCGGAGAAAGGCAAGCCGGCGTCAACGGGGAGCCACGTTGGGTTCGCCTATGTGACCAAGCATCCCTACTACCGGTGTCGGGGGTTCGTGGACGAGATGGCACCATGCCCCCATGGCGATCCTGCTAGGGCTCGGGGCTGCCCTTACCTACGGCGCGGCCGACTTCATGGGCGGACTTGCGACCAAGCGATCCAACGAGTTCGCGGTAGTCGTGTGCTCGCAGGTATTCGGTTCGGTCCTGCTGCTCGCCGCGCTTCCCTTCTTTCTCGCGGCGCCCTTCACGCTCGAGGCGTTTGCCTGGGGCATGGGATCCGGACTGGGGGGCGGACTTGGAGTCCTGATGCTGTACCGGGGGCTGGCGCTCGGGCGCATGAGCGTCGTGGCCCCGACCACTGGCGTCATCGCCGCAGTCGTTCCGGTTCTGGCCGGCCTTCTGCTCGGCGAGCGTCCGAGTGCTCTGTCTTTGATAGGGGTGGTCGTCGCGTTGATCGCCGTGACCCTCGTTTCCGCGTCGCCCGACCACGGCGGCGAGCGCCAGGGCTATTCGGGTATCAGGGAGGCGGTCGGTGCCGGAGTGAGCTTCGGCGCCTTCTTCATACTGCTGAGTCTCGCCGGGGACGACTCGGGGTTGTGGCCTCTGATCGGCACCCGAAGCGCTTCTCTGGGGATCGTGACTCTCATCGCTTTGACTACGGGTCGGAGCCTTCGGCCGACGCGGGGTTCGTTCCAGCTCATTGCAGGGGCGGGCATCCTGGACGTCGCTGCGAACCTGCTGTTTCTCGCGGCAACACGAGTGGGCCTGCTCTCGCTCGTGGCGGTGCTCACCTCGATGTACCCGGGCGCTACGGTCGTCCTTGCGCGGTTCGTTCTCCACGAGCGACTGCACCGGCTGCAATTGGTGGGACTTGTTTGCTCGGCGTTGGGAGTGGCGCTGATTGCGGGGGGATAGCTACTCTGCGCTCACCGTCAGTGGGAAGTGGCCGCTCGCCAGGATCTTGCCCATGGTGTCTGCATCGACCGGCTTGGAGAAGAAGAATCCCTGGCCCCTCTCGCAGCGAAGTAGTTGAAGGGCGTCGACCTGTTCCGGCTCCTCGATGCCCTCGGCGACAACTTCGAGTCCAAGCGAGCCGCCCAGCTTGATGATGGCGTCTGCAATAGCAGCTTCCTCGCTGCTATTGCCGACTCCGTCGATAAAAGATTTATCGATCTTGAGGATGTCGATCGGAAAGCGCTTGAGGTAGCCCAGCGACGAGTACCCGGTTCCGAAGTCATCGACGGCGATTCGGACCCCGAAGTCCTTGAGCCGGCTGAGCTTCTCGATGGCTACATCGGAGTCGTGGATCAGAACGCTCTCCGTTATCTCGATCGTTAGGATGCTCGGGTCGATGCCCGAGTCCCAGAGCGCGTTGGCGACGTCCTCGACAAGACCGGGATGCTGAAACTGCCTGGGCGAAACGTTTACGCTAATGCTGATCTCGGGATCGGTTATCGGCCATGCTCCCGCCTGCCGACAGGCCTCGCGCAGCACCCAGCGACCAAGCGGAACGATGAGCCCGCTTTCCTCTGCAAAAGGGATGAACTCGACTGGAGCAATGAGACCCCTGGTCTTGTGATCCCATCGGATCAGGGCCTCGATGCCGAGAAGCGTGCCCTCCGTGAGGCCGACGATCGGCTGGTAGTGAAGAATGAATTCGCCGTTCTCAATCGCTTGCTCGAGCTCGCCCTTCATCTCCAGGCGCCTCAAGGCCGCCGTATGCATGCTGGGATCGAACAGCTCGTAACGTGCCTTCCCTTTGCTCTTGCCGACATACATAGCGACGTCGGCGTTTCGGAGGAGCTCGTCGGCCTTGGTGGTCAGCGCGTCAGCAAACTCGATTCCTACAGTCGTGTGCACCAATACCTCTCGGGTCCCGATTGTGAATGGCTGGCTGAGCGCCTCGATGAGGCGGTACGCGACGCTCGTAGCGCTCGACAACGACGTGTTCTCGAGGAAGATTGCGAATTCGTCGCCCCCGAGGCGGGCGAACGTGTCCCCCGGCCTCAGGCCCTCGCTGAGTCGTGCCGCCATGGCAACCAAAACGTCATCTCCGAAATTGTGCCCGAGGCTGTCGTTGATGTTCTTGAAGTCGTCGAGGTCAAAAAACAGCACCGCAACGCGTGAGCTATCGCGGTCAGCCCGCTCGAGCGTGTGCTTCACACGGTCGACGAACAACGCTCTGTTGGCGAGTCCCGTCAGCGGATCGTGGAAGGCCTGGTGCTTGAGCTGATCCTCGAGGATCTTGCGCTCGGTTATGTCGGAGAGGACACCACTCCAATAGAGCGCCCGTCCCCCCTCGTCTCGGATGACCGCGGCGTCATCGTTGACCCAAATGATCCGTCCAGCTTTCGTGATCATGCGGTACTGCACTGCATCCGTGGTCGTGGTCGAGCCGGCAATCATGGCCTCTTCGTCTGCAAGGACCCGGTCCTGATCGTCGGGGTGAATTCGCTTCCACCACAGCGTTGGATCGTTCAACCACTCCACGGGGGTGTATTCCAACAACTCTTCGATCTGGGGACTGACGTACCACCAGCGTCCGTTTTGGCCGGTTTCCGCCTTGTACACGACGACCGGAACGTGATTGATGAGGAACTCGAGGTTCATCTCGTGCTCGTGCAGAGCTTGTTGTGACTCCCTGAGGGCCCGGGTGATCACCTTCCGCCCGAAAAGCCGCCTCTTGGTGACTGCCACTCCGCGCGCAAAGGGCGACGCTCCGGTCTTCTCGGGCAGCATCGTCACGCTGTGGTCCACAGGCTGGCTCACCTGGGAATCATCGGCATTTAGTCCGCCCGCCTGAGCGGCGGCGAACGATTTCCATCGGAATGGCCCAACGTCGAGACGCAAAGGTCTGACCCCGCACTCATTGGACGCCCGCAAGAAGGTTGAGCCGCCCCCGCGGGCGGCGCGACCAGCGGTACCTTCCGTGCATCGTCACCGAGGGGGAACACTTGAACGCATGGAGCCGGTACAGGCCCCTAGGATGCTCGGATGAGCTCCCAACCTTCACATCCGCCGCATTTCACCGATGCGACCGACGTCGCCGGGCGGCTGGCAGAGACGGGCTACCTGGCCGATGAGGACATCGCAACGATCGTGTTTCTAGCCGACCGGCTCTCAAAACCCCTGCTGATAGAGGGTCCTGCAGGCGTTGGCAAAACCGAGCTCGCAAAGTCATTGGCCTCGTTGCTCAAGGTCGACCTTGTTCGACTTCAGTGCTACGAGGGTGTGGACGAGACCAAGGCGCTCTACGAGTGGAACTACAAGAAGCAGCTTCTTCGTATCCAGGCCGGTGGAGGCTCCTGGGATGAGCTCTCGGACGACATCTTCGGGGAACCATTTCTCCTCGAGCGACCGGTCCTTCGAGCACTGCGCTCAGAGGATCCCGTCGTCCTCCTCATCGACGAAGTCGACAAGCTCGACTACGAAGCTGAAGCACTGTTGCTCGAGGTCCTTTCGGATTGGCAGATCACGATCCCAGAAATGGGGACGGTCCGGACGACAAGGCCCCCCTACGTCGTGTTGACATCGAACAACTCCCGCGAGCTGTCTGAGGCTCTAAAGCGTCGCTGTCTCTATCTGTTTCTTGACTATCCGAGCCCCGAACGCGAACGGGCAATCGTCCGGGAACGAGTTCCGCGGATCTCCGAATCGCTCGGCGAACAACTCGTAGCGGTCGTGAACAGCATTAGAGACCTCGAGCTCAAGAAGCCTCCCTCGATTGCGGAGACAATCGACTGGGCTCAGACCCTGATTCATCTTGGGGCCGAGTCACTCGACAAGGAAACGTTGCGACGAACGATGTCCGTAGTGTTGAAGTTTCAATCCGATATCGAGCGCGCCACCGATCATCTGATTGGAACGGGTTCGAGGTAAAGGTGCTCGACCGTCTTCTGTCGTTCTCACAAGCCTTGCGCAAAGCTGGAGTGCCCGTATCGGTCGGTGAGAACCTCGATGCAGTTCGCAGCCTCGAGCACATCGACTGGCTCGACAGGGCCGCGTGGCGGTCCGCTCTCGCCACCACGATGATCAAGAGCGACGCTCACCGGCCTGTTTTCGACATGCTCTTCGAGCTCTATTTCGACACCTCTCCGAGCGCGGACGATGACTCTCCTCTCGAGAGAGCCGCGGAACCCGAACAGTTCATGGCCGAGCTCACGGTCGCTCTCGGTGGCGGGGATTCAGGGGCTCTGCAGGAAATGGCCGAGCGAGCCGTTGATCAATTCGGTCGCGTTGTCGACTCGCCGTCCGGGAATCTCTTTTTCGAGTATCCGATCTGGCGCAAGGTCGATACCGGATCCCTGACGCGACCCGGTGAGGATGACACCCTCGAGTCCAGGGTGGCGAACGATGCGTTCGATCGACGCGTCGCCGAGTGGAGGCGAAGGGTTCAGGCAGAGGTTCGACGACGAGTTCGCGCGACGAAGGGGGGCCGAGGCGGTTGCGCGTTACTCGGTCAAACCGCTTCCAGAAGATCTGATCATCAACACCGCAACGGCCGACGAGATACAACAGCTCAGGCGATCCGTGCAGCCGCTTGCGCGCAAGCTCGCCACTCGGCTGTCGTTCAAGCACCGCAGGTCTCGTCACGGGCGCTTGGACATGCGGCGAACCGTTCGGCGCTCCCTCTCGACCGGCGGTGCGCCCTTCGACCTCGTCGAGCGTAAGCGTGCGCCGCACCGGCCAGAGCTTTTCGTCCTCTGTGACGTCTCCGATTCGGTCGCCCGCTTCGCCCGCTTCTCATTGATGCTCGTGCACGCACTAGCGTGGCAGTTCACCAGAGTCCGCTCGTTCGTCTTTCTCGAGACCATCGACGAGGTCACACGTTTGTTCGAGCGTGAGGACTTCATGGACGCCGTGGCACGGATCAACGCAGAGGCCAACGTGGTTCACATCGATCCACACTCGAACTACGGTGGCTCGTTCGAGGACTTCGTGGAGCGGTACGGAGCCGATGTCACCTCGAGATCGACAGTTCTCGTCCTCGGCGACGCCCGGAACAACTACAGATCATCGAAGGCAGATGCCCTGAAAGAGATCAGTGCATCTGCCCACAAGACATACTGGCTCAACCCCGAGTCGAGCGTCTTACTGGGACACGGGAGATTCGCTCGCCTCCGACTACGCGAGTTGCATCGACGACATGGCGGAGGTCCGAACGCTGAGACAGTTAGAGCGTTTCATCGCGCTGCGACTCTGAAGTCGCACGCGAGCCTTCTTCGAACGATTCCGCCTCCGGCTCACCAATCGCGGTTCCGTCGTCTTTGCGGGCGAGCGCGCTTGCCAGCAATGCAAGTCCAACAAGCACCAGCGGGATGGGCCAGACCCATTCTCCTCGCACGTCCGAGAAATCGATATTGGCCGACATGAAGAGCGCTCCAGAAGCCGCGAACATCAGTCCGAACACCAGTGATATGGGGTCAATGTCATGCGGTTTCACCTAGGGCCTCTCCCTCTCACGTCTCTTGGGTTTCTCTGAGTTCTTATCTGTTTGTGAGACCTGATCTTCAAGCGTGGCTATCTCCGCGGAACGCTCGATCTGCACTGTGCCGAGCGCTCCATCGACGACGAGCACCAGACGAGCATCCGACTCGGGGTCACCATCGGTATCGACGATTGTTACTCCCTGGCCGGTGCGCTGGGTGCCGAAGAAGACGAGCTCTCCGGCCTGCAGGCTTAGGTCTGCATCGACGTAGACGTCCCTTGGCACGCGCACCGTTGTTTCACCTACGGCCATGTCGATGCTCAGCCGAGCATCCTCGCCGGGTGAGAATTCAAAGTCGCTCAGATCGATGAGAGCTTCACCGGCGAGCAACTCATAGCCTTTGGAGATCTCGATCTGATCAATGGGACGCAGGTTGAGCTCCCCGACCTCTCCGTCAAGGGACACCATGGATAAGTCGACGAGACTGAAGAAGGTGACGAACGGAAACATCAGCACACCGATCCAAATCAGCCATCTCGCTCTGCCCAACCATGCCCCGACGATGAGGCCCAATCCGAGCACTGTGAGAGCCAGCGCACTCAGCTGCCCTCCGTCAAAGGAGGTAACGCCTATGTTGTTGAGTAGCGCCGCCGCGCCGGTTACGAGCAGCACCGCTGCAAGGGTAAACAGGCCGAGCTGAGAACGCTCACGCGGTTTCGCCTGCTTCGCCTGAGACTCATATCCGATGGGGGCCGTCGCGAAGGTCGAGCTTGGAAGTTGTTGCGTCTGTCCAGTGGTCGCGGTGTAAGGAGTCGCTGTGCCGCCAACACTCGGGGCGGCCGATGCATGCGAGTAAACAGCAGATGGGGGCGGGTGAGCTGGCCCGCGCTCTGAGTCCGGCGACCGCAACAGGAACACGCCCAATCCGACGAGGATGGTCGCAAAGAACAGGTGCTCGAGCGGGCCGAATCCGCCGTCACCCGAACCGAAGCCGATGTCGTCGACCAGTATCAAGGCGGCGATCGCAATCAGCCCTATGCCGAGGTACTTGGCGGCATCGACCCTGCGGGCTCTCCCGGGGACCTCGCCCTCGCCCCGTTCCGGGATGAAGATCCATCCCAGAACGTAGAGGACGATTCCGCCTCCGCCGAGAAGCGAGAGACCTGCAAAGGCAAGTCTGACCAATAGCGGATCGACGCCGAAGTAATCGGCCAGACCACCGGCCACACCACCGATGACCCTCTCTTGCCCGCGAGCGCGACGGGTCAGTCGTGCAGGACGGGCATATGCACCCGGCGGATGCGCTTCGGAGCTCGGCGGTCCGTAGCCTCCGGGGGGAGGAGGCTCGGAGCCCGAGGGGGGCGGACCGGCCTGCGAACCGCTGTCGGTCGCGGGTCCTTCGGCGGCGGGCCGGTCCGAGGTGGGCGGGACTTCGGCATGTTGCCCGGCATTCTCGGCCGGGCTCGGCTGCGTTTCGTCGTCGTCTTTCATGGCCCCATCATCGTGTGGGATGCACGGGGGGACATCAGGTATCTCCCCAGGAAAACCCTGAGATCGCATGCGGAAGATGAGGGACGTCCCGGGTAGGCGCACGAGGGGGCCTGTGCGAACATCGTGACGAAGATGGTCTTATCCACCCCGACCGACGCAAGGAGTCCGACATCGCGAGAGCAGCTACCGGAGAGGCAGAGGAAGCGACTCCGCCTAAGTCCGGTGCCCGGCAGCCGCTCAGGCAGCGGGTCTCTGGGTATGCCTTCCGGCGCAGTGCAGACAACCGAATTCTGACCGGTACTGCCGGCGGCCTCGCCGAGGTGACGGGGATAGATCCGACCGTCGTCCGCATGGCGCTCGTCGTGTTGACACTGGGGTCGGGTCTGGGGCTCGTCCTCTACCTCTTCGCGTGGGCCTGGTCGGGTGGCGCAACCGGCGAACCGCAGCGGCCGCGCTGGCCGGTGACCGAGAGTCCCTTGCGACAGACCGCGGCCGTGGGATCGATCAGCTTCGGGTTGCTACTGATCGTCCGAGGCACCGGACTGTGGATCGGCGACTCCATTGTGTGGCCCCTTGCCCTGGCCGCCTTCGGCACGACGTTGATCTGGGTACGCAACGACTCCACCGAGAGCCCATTGTCGGGGCGCGCTCCACGAATCCTTTCGAAGCGGTGTTCGCATCGAAAGCCTCTCTGCGACGCACGGCCGCCGGGGGGCTGTTCATTCTCGCGGGAATGGGTGCTCTCCTGTCCGCCAACGTTCCCCTCTCGCGCGTGGGTCTGGTGCTCGTCCCCATCCTCGTCACAATCGTAGGAGTCAGTCTCATCTTTGGCCCCTGGTTGTGGCGGCTGGCCCAGCAGCTTTCCGACGAGAGGCGAGAACGGATTCGCTCGGAAGAGCGGTCAGAGATGGCCGCGCATCTGCACGATTCGGTGCTGCAGACCCTCGCACTGATCCAGCGAACCGACGATCCACAAAAGATGACGAGTCTTGCGCGCGTTCAGGAACGTGAGCTGCGCGCGTGGCTGTTCGGTCAGAGCGGCGACGCCGCAGCCGACCTCCTGAGCACTGCAATAGATGCGATGGCCAGCAAAGTCGAGAGTGTTCATCATGTACCCATCGAGGCGGTAGTGGTCGGTGACCGCCCGATGGATGAGCGACTGATGGCCATGGTGCACGCATGCGCCGAGGCAGCAGTGAATGCTGCGAAGCACTCTGGAGCGAACTCGGTCTCCGTTTACGTCGAGGTCGAGGACGACATGATCACGGCCTTCGTGCGTGACTCGGGCAAGGGCTTCGACCCCAGCGAGGTTGCGCCGGACCGGGGTGGCATCGCCGAGTCGATCAAAGCTCGGATGGAACGAATCGGAGGGGCGACCGAGATCATCAGTGCGCCAGGAGAAGGAACAGAAGTGAGACTGAGCTTGACGAGGTCCGAATGAAAAACGCTTCCATCAGCGTCTTCCTAGTGGACGACCACCAGTTCTTCCTCTCGGGCGTTCGGTCAGAGCTTGGTGACCAGTTCTCGATTGTCGGAGAAGCCGGCGACGTTGCCGGGGCCGTGAGGGGCATCCTCGAGAAGGATCCCGACGTGATCCTGCTCGATGTACACATGCCAGGTGGTGGAGGCCTTGCAGTTATCGAGCAGGTTCAAAAGTCAAAGGCCGACGCCTGCTTCCTCGCACTATCGGTCTCGGATGCGGCCGAGGATGTCATCGCGATTATTCGGGCGGGAGCGAGAGGGTACGTCACGAAGAGCATTTCTCCGTCGGATCTCGCCAGCGCGATCCGCCGTGTTCACGATGGTGATGCCGTCTTTTCACCGCGCCTGGCGGGCTTTGTCCTTGATGCGTTCGCGGGTTCGGTTCAGCCCCCCATCGATCCCGAGCTAGACCAGCTCACCCAGCGGGAACGCGAGGTCATGCGCTACATCGCGCGCGGTTACTCGTACAAGGAAGTCGCGCGCGAACTCCACATCTCAACGAAAACGGTCGAGAGCCATGTCTCAGCCGTGCTGCGAAAGCTCCAGCTCTCGAGCAGGCACGAGTTGACTCGCTGGGCTACCGACCGTCGCTTGGTCTAGAGGGATGTGAAACGGGGGCCCTGGCCGGGCCCCCGTTCGTTGCTCCGTTCTCTGCGGAACTGCTAGCCCCGCCTTCTTCAGTTCTTGTTCTCACAACTCTGGTAGAAGTTCGAACCTGAGCCGCCCTTGCAGACGTCCTCCCCCTTGCCTCCGAGGTGCACGTCGTCTCCGTCACCACCAGACAGCTCGTCGCTGCCCCCGTTGCCGTAGAGGGCATCGTGGCCCACGTTAGCCTTGACCACGTCCGCGCCCGCGCCCGCATAGATCTCGTCGTGGCCCTCGCCGCCGAGAATGGTGTCGGCACCATTGAATCCGTAGATCTCATCGCCTCCACCGAAGCCACAGATGACGTCAGAGCCGTTCGTGCCCTTGAGCACGTCCGCATTAGCCGTCCCGAACATGGTGCAACCCTTCGAGTCGTCCCACATGTCTAGCTGGGTCTGGGGGTTGAACGCGCCGTCGGGGAAGTCGAGAGCGTTACTCAACGGCCCATAGTCGACCTCGAGAATCTCAAGACCTCGGACACCATGGCCGTAGAAGTAGCCGTTGTGCCAGTAGGTCGTCCAGTTGTTTGAGCCGGGCGTCGTTTCGGGCACGCCGGCGATCGGCTTGACCGAGTGCCAGGCCACTTCATGCGGCTCCGTCGGGTTGGTGAAGTCCACGACCGATGTGCCTCCCGTGTACCACGACGAACTCAGCAGGTAGCTGTTGTTCGAGGTTGGGATCGCGTTGTAGATGTGCCCGGTGCAGAGCGCGGCCTGCGAGCGAGGAATCTTGTAGCTGCCGACGATCTTCATCGAGTCGAACTCGTGGAACCAGAATCGTCCCTGTTGATCCTTGGTGAAGCGGCATCGTGCCTCGCCGCCCCCGCCAGCCTCGTCTCCAAAGATGATCAATTTCCCATCCCAGGTGAAGCCGGCAGAGTGATACAAGTCGACAGTGGTGTTGTTGTCATTGCGCCAGCGGTTGACGAACACCGGATTGGTCGGGTTGCTGATGTCCCACAGCTGTCCCTCTTCAAAACAGGCACCCGTGGCCCAATCACCCGGATTGCCGTGATTCGGGTTCACGCCGAGCGCGACTGCGATGTCGTGGCAGGCAGCAAAAGCCACGCTTCCGATGTCGAAGAGCTTGGTGAAGAGATTCTGTCCTCGCTCGTCAACAATGGCCGCGGTCGGGTTAGCGAGATTCACGGTGATGATTGAAATCTTCTTGTGTGGAGCGGTGCACTCGGTGCCGTTCGGGTTGATGCCGGGCGCTTGCTGTCCCGACAACGGGTAGCTGCTGACGTACAGGTAGACGAGATTCTCATCACCTTCAAGGCTCGTGTGCGATCCCGGCACCAACGTGTGCGTGTGCGATCCACAATCAGTAGGCACGCCGTCAACGAAAACGGGGGCCGCTGGATTGCTGATGTCGATGATTCGGACTCCCTCGAACGCGTTCGGCGTCGCGGTGTAGTTCGTGTTGGTGCTGTTACAGGTTTCGAGCGTCTGCGGCGTGTCGATCGACTGGAACAAGTACCACTTGCCATCGGCGGCCTTGGCAACCGAAACATCGCTCTGCGGCCCGTTACATGCAAAATCTGACACCGTGACGGGGGACGAGGGGTTGGTTGTGTTGATGATGCGGAAACCTGCATAGTTGCCCGCGACCGTGTAGGTGATTCCCCCCTCAGTAAAAAAGGCCAGATCGGCGTTCGTCGCCACGTTCGTGGGTGCGGTACGCGACAGAACCGTCACGTTGTCGCTCTGCGACGGCTCCTCGGTTTGACCTAGAGCCGAGCCCGGGATGAGCAAAGCCACCGCGCATACGGCCGCTATAAGCCAGCGCGGATGCTTGCGCTTCTGCATGAGACCCCCCTTTGTGGAACTTTCCCGACTCCCAGTGAGGGAGTGGCGTCGGGCCCCCCTGCTCCGAGCCGCCGTCCGCCCACCAGGATTCTTAACTACGTATGACCGAGTCGTCCAGAGTCAGCCCGTTCTTACTTCTTCCTCGTGACCCAAAAATAATGATTTCTCCGGATTTGCTCACGGTCTAAACCCGGAGGAATTAGCCAAGGACACGGTTAGCATGGCCGCCGCGACTCGTAGGACGCGGCTGAGGGGGGCTTGGAAGATGAGAAGAGCTATCAAGGGCTGTGCCGCCGGCGTGCTTGCCGTCCTGTTCTGTAGCGGGCTTGCACCAGGGGCCAGCGTGGCCAATGAAAGCTGTTCAGCAATGATCACCTTTCTCTCGCTCACGGGAGAGGGCGGGGATCTCGTTGACTACTTCGTGGCCACCGAGTCCGGGGGTGGCGAGTTCTTGGTGTGGCGTGACGGCGACAACTGCACCGATGGGGAGCGGACCAGGGTTTGGTACTCGGCGCAGAGCATCACGACCGATCCGGGCGACCTTTCTCTCTCCCCTCAAGGGCCGGTCGATCTCTACGCACCCATCGACACGGAGTCGGGACCGAACTTCCGACGAGTCGACGTCTCGGTAAGCGGGGCGATCGTGGGCGTCGAGAAGGCGATAGTTCGGATCGATAATGCCGAGCACTCCGGACAGGACATCCCGAGCTACATCTACAAATCGGCCCCGATGTACGTGCTGGACACGAATGGCGCGGCGGGATTCGCCTTTGGCGAGGCAACCCTGAGAGGAAACGAGGGGCTCACCGCCACGATTCCGGTGTTCCGCACGGGGCCCGTGTCGACCAGTGATTCCGTTCAGTTCGGGGTCGAACCCATGTCCGCGACCCCAGGCGACGACTACACGGTTCCGTCGAGCACGACAGTGAACTTCAGCGGCACGGCCCGAGTCGGGAACATTTCGGTTCCCCTCAAGAGCGACGGAATGACCGATCCCGACGAGCAGTTCAGGGTCAGCCTCGGGTCCGGTGGCTCGCAGACCGCGATGGTCGTCACCATCACCGACACGACCGCGGCGACCTGCGACCGACGGGCAGGCTCCACCACCCCAAGCAGAGCTACAGGTATCCGCAGAACTATCCGTGGCTCAACGAAATCCACATCTTCACGAGTTCGGCGGACGAGGTGCGAGCTCCAGTGGACCGGGCTCAGCTAGCGATCCGCAAGCGCTTAAAGAGTGGAGCTTGCGCGTGGTGGAGTTCCACAGGCTTCCGGCGGGGAGGCTGCGAACAGATTCGTTGGTTCGGCCGAGGGATCAAACACCCTGCCGACAACTACTTCAAGTACAACCTCAAGCAAAAGCTTCCACTCAGCGTCGGCTCGCAGAGCAACGTGAAGGACTACAAGATCTGGGGCCGCTGGTTCGACGGAGAGGATCGTGTGTCCCTCCTCCGAAAGGGCCGCAACATGAACAGCTTCGAGGTCATCAAACCGACGAAGGCCTGCGCCGAAAAGAAGACCCGTTTCAATTTCCGGCTCTGCAAGCCCGAAAGGCGTTGAACCGCACCGGGGAGCCGCGGCTATCGTTGCCCCCGATGATGCCCCGACCAACCGGGGAGCCGCGGCATCATTGCCCCCGATGATGCCCCGACCAACCGGGGAGCCGCGGCTATCGTTGTCCACATGACGGCCGACCAACCCAAACTCGACGAGCGTGTCCGAGCCGCCCTCGAAGCGTCGGGTCTCCCCTATGAGGTTCTTCCTTGCGAGGAGCATTTGGCCGATACCGAGGCATTCTCCAAGCACTACGGCTTCCCGATGGAGAACAACGCGAACACGATCCTCGTTGCATCAAAACGGGGGCCGAAGCGTTATTCGGCATGTGTGCTTCTTGCCACCACCTCGCTCGACGTCAACAATGCCGTCAAGCGGCGGATGGGCGTATCGAAAGCATCCTTTGCTAACGCGGAGGAAACTGCCGAGTTGACGGGCATGCGAATCGGAGGCGTGACCGCGTTCGGTCTTCCGGACGACGTGCCGCTTTTGGTCGACCAGCGGGTAATGCAGCTGGACTGGATCATCCTCGGTGGCGGGAACCGAACGTCCAAGGTCAAGGCATCCCCGGCAGTCCTCCGGCATGCTCCTGGCATGACGGTCGTCGCAGATCTGGCGAAGTAGTGCCTGGCCTCGGGGCGTCGGATTGCGAACGCGTCACCGGAGGCCTCCTCGCACAACCGACCAATGTGCTTACAAGCCTCAGCTTCGCACTGGCAGGCGGGTGGCTCATAGCCCGGGCCCTGCGCAGCCCCCAACGGCGCGTGGAACCGCTCGTCTTCGGGGCCTCCGTGGTCGCGACCGGCATCGGAAGCGTTCTGTATCACGGGCCTCAACCTCCGTACGCGGACAACGCGCACGATCTCTCGATCCTCGTGGTGGTGGCTCAAGTCATTTTCTACGAGGTGCGCTACCGGCGAAGTGAGCACTCGGCCGGCCCCAAGTTGCCGCGCGTGGCCGTTGCGTCATTTGGCATCGCGGCGGTTTTCTTCCTCCTTGGCCGGACGTCGTCTCCACTATGTGACCCGGATTCACCTGTGCAGCTTCACGGCGCGTGGCACCTTCTTGTAGCCCTGTCTCTTGCCGCTTACGGGCGCGCCAGGCTCGAGGAGCCGCTCCAATGAGCGGTACGAGCTACGACGCCATCGTCGTGGGCGGTGGAGTCATCGGCTTGTCCGTCGCGCGCGAATTGAAGCGGGATGGAGTCGAACGTGTGGTGGTGTTGGAACGCGAAGGGGCGGTCGGCCAGCAGTCATCATCGCGCGCTGAACGGAGGTGTGCGGGCTCAGTTCGCGACGCCGATCAACATCTCTTTCTCTCGCTACTCGATCGGTGAGTTCGAGCATCTTGCTGCCCTGCATAGCGATGTCCTTCAGTTTCACCAAACCGGATACCTCTTTGCCACAGGCACCGAACAAGGCGAGGCTCTATTGAGGCAGTCCCTCGAGTTGCAGCGCTCGCTAGGACTCGAAGTCGAATGGTTGACGCCAGCCGAGGTGGTGGAGCGGGCATCCATCGTGTCGTCCGATGGACTACGCGGCGGCACCTGGCACGCACGCGACGGTTTCCTCGACCCCCACGGTGCCGTCGAGGTCATGAAACGCGAGGCTCGCGCGCTAGGGGCCGAACTGCGACTCAACTCGGGGGTTACCGCCATCGAGCGCGAAGCGGACGGCTTTGCGGTGACGACCGATGGGGATGTCCTGCGCACCCGCTTCGTGGTCAATGCGGCCGGAGTCGATGCCCACAACATCGGGCGAATGGTGGACCTCGACATACCCGTCTTCCCGATTCGACGGAATCTCGCCTTCGCCCGGGCACCCGGGCACTCCGCCGACCTGGTCCCCATGTGCGTCGACTTCGATACGGGAGTACTCATCAGGCGCGAGGTCGGCGGCGGATACCTGATCGCCTTCGCGAACCCCGGCGACGAACCCGGCTCGGAGACCTCAGTGGATCCCCGGTTCCTGGAGGACGTTGCCGAGAGAATCGGCAACCGCTTCCCACTCGTAGCCGAAGTGCCCATCGATCCTCGGCACTGCTGGGCGGGGCTCTATCCGGAAACAACGGATCACCATGCGATCGTCGGCATGAGTCCCGAGGTCGATGGGTTCGTTCTGTGCGTCGGGTTCGGCGGACATGGAATCATGCACTCCCCCGCTGCCGGCCGGGCGGTGGCCGAGCTGATGACGCGCGGGGAGTGCCGTTCATTCGATCTTCACGGCCTACGACTCGAACGCTTCGCCGAGGGGGACCTGATCGTGGAAAGAGCGGTCCTCTAGATCCGTCGCGAGGTCGTCTGCGACCGCCTCGGGGCTTCCGACAAGGTCGGCTCGACCAAGGCGCTAAAGGACTGACTGTCGACCAAACGCTGAAGGACGACGAGAGTGATGTCGTCTTCCTGCTCCCACTGAGGGCCGGCAAAGGCGCGTAGTTCGTCAAGGACACTGCTGATCGCCCCCTCTGAACCGTGGGTCTTTTCGAGCACGCTCTTCATTCGAGGAAAGCCGAACATTTCCCCGTCACCATTGCGTGCCTCCGCAATGCCGTCGCTGTGAAGCACGAACGAGTCGCCGGGCCGCAGCTCGGTTTCGCTTTCCTCGTAGCTGACTCCCGCCATGAGGCCAAGCGGCATACCGGTCGCCCGAAACTCCCTGAGCCGAAGACCATTGCAGATGTAAGGAACGTTATGTCCCGCGTTAGCCATGACGGTGCGGCCCGTCGACGGGTCGATGATGGCGCACATGCAGGTAACGAACATGTTCTGTGGAATGTCGCTGCACAACTGCTCATTCGCGCGGCGCAGTATCTCGGCGGGATTCAGCTGACGGGTGATCTCACCTCTCAGCAGGCTGCGAGTCGAGGCCATGACGAGCGCTGCCGGAACCCCCTTGCCGGTCACGTCACCGGTGACCAGAACGATGCGTCCGTCGGGCAGATCCATGAAGTCATAGAAGTCACCGCCGACCTCGCGTGCAGGGTGATAGTGAACGTCCACGTCCCAACCCTGGACTTGCGGAAGGCTACGGGGAAGAAGTTGCTGCTGGATCATCTGAGCGATGCGCATCTCGTTCTCGACTCGCTCGCGCTCGCGCAGGTCGTTGTCATGCTCGCGGACCAGGAGGGCCACCCTGACGGCCGCCGCCGTGTGGCTGCTGAGCTTCTCGAGCAGGCGATAGTCCTGGCTCGAGTAGTCAGTGTCACTCAAGCGATTGCCGAGGTTGAGCATCCCGACAAGCTCTCCCTGACTGAGCAGTGGAACGACAAGCTTCACGTAGACGTCCCGAAAACGCTCGAGCGACTCGGTGACCAGGTCTTGCCTGTCGAGGTCGATAGGATCCGGCGCCCGACGCAACAGGTCAATCGTGGCCGGATCAAGCTCGATCTCATCGAAGTCGTCCCCGAGGATCTTCGCCGGGCCCCCCCGAACCGAGAACGCGATCCTGTACATCTTTTCCGAGTCAGTTTCCAGCGCATCTCCTGCATTCCGAGGTACCCAGATCGACACACCGGCTGGCACCACCGTCTCCGACACGACGGCAAGCAACTCGTTTGACAGAGTCTCGAGATCGATCTCCTGACGAAGACGCGGAGTGAAATCGTCGACGGCGTGCGCCGCATCGTAGCGAGCCCGATAGAACTGCCGGTCGATAAGGTCTTGGATCCTTCGCCTCAGGGGTTGAGCTGCCAGCGAAACGAGCAGGGTCGCGACGGCGACTGTGAAATAGGACCTGGTGACGAACGTTCCTATCGTGACCACGATAAGCCCGTAACCAATAGCAAGAATCCCCGTCAGCGCTCCGTATACCAGGGTCTTGTTGATAAGAACATCGAGATCCCAGAGCCGGTAGCGAAGCACCGAGATGCCGATAGAGATCGGAAGCAGCAATACCGCTAGTGCGAGCAACACGAGCAGAACGAGGTTGTAGATAGCTTCAACGTGTGGGGTCACCAAAGTCAGGTTCTCGAAGCCCGCACCAAGTCCAGGATTGAAAGCAAACAGGAACACCACGGCGAAGGCCATGGCGACTAGCGCAGAGACGACCAGCTTTGTCTGCTGTTTGTGGATGGGGTTAGCGACCACGACGTAGCGGTAGACCTGAGCTGAGATGCCCAGCCCCGCTGCCACAACGACGACCGACATCCTCGCTGCGTCCTGCCACGTCGCCGGGTCGATGACCGATCCAGGTAACGCGATCCACAGCACCACGTGCGTCGCGGCGGCAATCGCCACGAAGCGACTCCAGCGCGGCACGAAGTAGCCGTCGGGAAAAAGGAACAAGAAGAGCAGCATCGACATACCGAGCACTGTTCTTGCCGTTTCAGGTGAAAAGGGGTCGGAGTGCCCGACATACTGCGAGATATCGAAGAGCATGGAGCTCTCGCCCAACAAGTTGAGCGGTGCGAACCAAGCCATGCCCGCCGAAAGCAACAGGACCGACGATAGGCCGGTCATCCAGTCATCGGACTTGCGGACAAAGATGACCAACCCCGTCAGAGCGAAGATCCCGAAACCGAGCAGCCGGAACACAAGATCCACCAGCAGCAGCATGTCCGTCCCGATTCCAATCTCCGTTAGCCGGCTGGATAGCTCGGAATCAACGGAGAAAACTCCCGACTGGAATAGCGCGTCGAGGGAACTTTGACCCACCAGCCCCCAGAAGCTGGCTACCGCTGGGACCAGGGAGCAGACCGCCACCGCTATCCACGCGCATCGAAGCCCCCACAAGTAGGGGCCGCGACAAACAGTTCGCGCGCTGTACGACTCAGTCGACGAAGGGGCGCGCCGAGAGATACGTCGACTGGAGGGGTTGGCCTCTTGCACGGAATCATTATCCTAAGGTCCTCCAGTTACAACTAGGGGTTTTCGTACGTAGTTCGTCAGAGATATCCGGATTACCCGCATTGCGGGCTGGGACGAGGTGGGGTTTTCTAGTGGGCATGCCCGAGGACGCACACAAGACGACGATAAGAACAACAGGCGAAGACCCGATCAGCACGTCCTCAAAAACGGCAAATCAGTCGGGCGAAGGCAGGGGCAAGGCGCGCCGCATCGCCTTCTACGTCTTTTTGACGCTCTTTGCGCTCATGCACGTGATCTTCAATCTGATGGCTGGAGCCGTTGTGGGCTGGTTCGCGGAGGAGGCGGCGATCTCCCACCGAGTTCACCTGATCGTGTTCGGCTGGGTCTTCGTGCTGAGCTTCGTGGGCCTGCTGGCCCATTTTCGCAAGCCCGAAAACAGGGTCGCTCAGATGTATCAGGTTTTGATCGCTCTCGGGTTCATCGTGGGAACCACGCTGATCGTCGACCGTCTGGTCGATCCCGTTGTCATCTCGTTCTTGGTCCTGCCGCTATTGCTCGTAGTGTTGCATCCCAACCGCGCGAACATTCTGCGCCCCTCCATTAACGTGAGCAGGACGTTGCTGATGCTTGCTCTGGTCGCCGCTGTTCCGCTGATGATCGATGCCGTGGCGCAGATGCGAATTGGACTGGAGGCGTCACGGATAGCCCCACAGATTCTCGAGGGCATCGATGAATCGCTTTCGGACGAGGAGTTCGAAAAAGAGTTCACCGCGGCCGCGAGGCGGGGGACAGATTCGGCCGCCGAGGCCGAGGAGGTTCTCCACTACGGCCACTGGTCGGCCATGGGAGCCTTCAACCTCATCCTCGTCGGGCTCGCCCTGGTCGCAGCTGCCCGGCCCCCTGGTTGGAGGCTGCCGGCTTGGTCCGCAGGTCTTTCGGCTGTGTTGTTCGGTGTTGCGTCGATCGCTAACCCGGGTGATGCAAGCGCCACAAACGGGTACTGGGCTCTGCTGGCGATCGTGTGGGGCGTCGGTTTCATCCTCGTTGCGGAGGTCACGCGGCGGGAGGACTCCCCAGCGCCCGCCATCGAACCTGCGACCGCCTAGCCCAGCTTCAACATCAGCGCGCCTCCAACTCGAAGGCCGTTGACACGACCAACGGAGGCACCTTCTCGATCAGCTCGAGGACCGAATCGCGTTCGTCCTCCTGGTTGAAGCGACCGAGCCACCGCTCGGGAGAGTCGCTCTCGGTTGAGAGCGCCAGCTCGAAGCGGTACTTGCCCTGCTTTGATGGAACGAAGTTGGCGAAGGTCGACAGCGGCATATAGGCAGCTCCATGCGAAGGCTGCGTAGGATCGAAGGACTCTCCAGGATCCAACTGATGGAAGTCCTCCACTCGCAGCGGTCCGACGAGTGGATCTTCCTGTGGAGGAGGTGCCGCCACCACCCGGCCTTCGAGCTTGACCGCAGGTGCGTACCGCGGGAAACGCACTCCCCCCTCCGACCCGTCGACCACACCGACCATCCAGATCCTGTGTTCGCTCGCGTTGCGAATCTGCACCCGGAGATCAACGGGCTGACCAACGCTGACTTCAGCCGGCCCGTCCAGGACCAGCGTGATTCCTCTTTCGCTCACCGGATGAGGCTACTCCTCGTCCTGCGACGATCCTCCATCGACTTCCGCGGCGATCGAGGACTTGGTTGCCTCGGCCTGCTGGCGGATGCGCTGAATCACCTTCGGATTCAACTCCTTACGTTCGAACACGTTAACCATCCGATCCATCACCTCGCCGGCCCGATCGATGTTTCCCGCCTTGGCCTCGGCACGCGCATGCTTTCGCATCACCATGTTCAATGTGATGTTGTCGATCAACTCGTCCTCGACCGCGGCCTTCTCCACGGCGGACAGCATTTCGATGCTCTCGATGGGCCGGGCCTCTTTGATCTCGATCTCCTTGTCGGCGGTAAGAATCTTGAAGTCGCGCTCCGCGTTGACTCCCTTGACAAGACGGGCATAGGCGGCAAGCGGGTGGTCTCCGTGCTCCTCGATGACGTCCTCGAGCGCGTTGTTACCCGATGCCAGAAAAGCCGACTCCGATCCGAGCAGAGCCAGAAGTTGGCCCTGCTCCTCTCCCATCATCAATTCGCCGACTCGCTCGTCCTCTTTCGTTGCAGGCTGACGCACCCGGAGCCGCAACACAGGACAGTTGATGCGCGATCCGTCGCCCGCCACGTACTGAGCTCGAAGCACATACTCGCCTGGCTGATCGAAATAGAACCCGTCCTTGCCGAATCCGATGTAGGCAGAGTCGTAGATGGCGACCCGGCCGGGATCTATTTGAATCGTCTTGTCCTCATCCACACAGTGCCGCAACATTGGCTGAAAGACGCGCGTGCGCCCGGAGGGATCTCGAATCGCCACGATGACGAAGTCGTCGTTCGGGTGTACGAAGCCGTGCGTTTCGCGCCCACGTAGATCCGTCGCACTCAACTTGAGCTCGACCACCACCGGTTCGCCGTACTCGAACGCCTCCTTCGCTTTCATCTCGAACGCGAGACCGGAGTTGTCCTCCATCGGCTCATCGAACATCTCTGGGTCGACCTCGGCTGCTCCCTTGCCGAAGGGATCGGCACCCATGATCACGTTCTTGTAAAACCCGTGCCGCAAGTGGAGAAGCTCGTTGTCCGTGAACTGGAACGGGAACGCACTCCAGTACGCCGGCTCGCCGCCCGCGGCGGGCGGGGGTGGCTGGTACTTCCACGCGTAGTTCATCCAAGACAGGTCGCCCAGTCCTCCATTGGATCCCAGCGGAGCCGGCGGATTGGCGAGGTTCTTCTGCCAGGAATGAAGCAGATTGAACGCATGGCCAAGCTCATGGACATAAGTACGAAGTTGAGCGCGCTGGCTATCGGCACTCGTTCCTTTGATCGCGTCGTAGAACACGGCAGCACCCTGACGCTGGAAGCTGTCACCGTAGTCGAACATGATGCCGCGATAATCATCCACGTGAGAGGTTGCGACGAGCATCCATACCCGCCACTGAGGCTTGTTGGCGAACAGGCTGAAATGGGTGACCATCGCGTTGTGCATCTCGCTATCACTCCACTTTGAATCGAGACCTGCCGTCGAAACCGGGATGACGTTGGGCGCGCCTGCGACCTGCAGTTCGATCCCGGCCTCGGCGAACGCTCCCGAGACCGTAAGCGTGCGCGCCGCGCTCCCAGCCGGTTGGGGAAGCGATCCTGTGTCGTAGGAGACAAATGGGATCGTCCCGGCGACCGAGTCCTGCTCGAACTGGATACTCCGGAAGCGCGAGGACCCGAACGAACACAGATAGCTCGCACCAAGCTTGTTGGGCGGCGTGATGAACTGCAGAGTCGCGGGCTTAGCAGGCTGCAGAATCGTGACACGCGGGATGGTGACGCGGATGATGGGAGCAGTGGGCGACCAAGTAAATGTTCCCGTGCCCTGGATCCTGACCTCGGTGGGCGATGTGATGACCGACGGATTCTTCACGACAAACGAACCGAAGTAGCTGGTTGTAGAACCTGTCGTCGAGAAAAAGTCCCCGCTGATCTTCTTCAACGGCCGCACACCATCCACGTCGACGCGTAACTCGAGCTGCCAGCCGGTTCCCGTGCTTCTGTAACGCCCGCGCACGTTGCGTTTGCTGAATGCGATCGGCGTAACGGAAGGGAGCGGAGCGGCCGTGGGAACCTCGGGCGTCTCGGTACGGAGGTCGATGCTGTCGTCGATCGCATCGCTGCTTGCCTGCGAGGCGTCGACCCCGAGGCTCTCGGGCTCGATTCTGGTCGTCCCCATCGGATTGTCCGCATGACCGTCGTCCAGCTGTATCTCGGTCAGCGGAGTCTGCTCGATTACGGCGGTTGGATCTGAGAGAGCCGACATTGCGGTCTCCTTTCAAGATTCAGGCGAGCGCGCAGAAAGCGCTCCGTTTCTACGAGCAGAGTGACAGCCCAGCGTCACCATCACGTCACCGAACCGTCACCAGCTGCAAATGCCTGTGTCATTCGGTTCAAAAAGGCGAGCAGAGAGCAAATACCCGGGGTAGTAAGAAGATGTGCTCCGACGACTCGTGATCCTCGGCCCCCCGGGAGGTGGCAAGGGAACCCTTGCCGCCCGTCTTGCAAGCCGCCTTGGTGTGCCACATATCTCGACCGGTGACATGCTGCGGGCCGAGGTGGCCAGCTCATCTATCCTCGGCAGGCGTGCGCATGACTACATGAACGCCGGCCGCCTGGTTCCCAACGAGCTAGTGACCGAGATCACGAATCGGCGCCTGATGGAGCCGGACGCCGGCGACGGCTGGATCCTCGACGGCTTTCCCAGGAACCAGACCCAAGCGCGGGCCCTTGATGTCGCGCTCACCGGAGCAGGGCCCGAGGCGGTGGTAGTTCTGGAGGTCCCGGATAAAGAGGTCGTCATAAGAATCGGAGGCCGGCTGACCTGCCCGCGGGGGCACGTTTACAACCTGACGAGAAATCCGCCCAGGGAACCCGGCATCTGCGACGTCGATGGGGAGCAGCTACATCAGCGCGAGGACGCGGCTCACGATGTCGTGCTGGAACGAATTGCCATCTACAAACGCGCCACGACACCGGTGTTCGACTACTACTACAACGAGGGGCTTCTTTATCGGGTTGATGGCATGGGAGCCCCAGACGAGGTTTACGAGCGCGTCGTCAAAGTCTTGGAGAGCACCTAGTTCCCTAGGTTCGGCGACGGATGCGGGCGCTGAGCACGTCGCGCAGACTGACCACTCCAAGGATCTCGTTCCCATCGGTCACAGGAAGATGACGAAACCCGTGAGTGAACATCGTCGCCGCAGCCTCCTCGGTATCGGTGTCGGGGGAGGCGGTAATCGGATCCTTGGTCATCCAATCCCTGACCTTGACCCCATTGAGATCGTCGCCGGAGGCAGCGGCCCGCAGCATGTCCCGCTCGGTGATGATCCCCGACAACCACGAGCCTTGAACGATCAATGCGGATCCGAGCTTGCCCTCTGCCATTCCTCTGGCGGCGTCGACCATGGAGGCATCGGCGCTGACAGTGAAGGCCTTGGTGGTCATGACGTCCCTGAGAACCGCCACGTCAACCACTCCCGCCCACGTCGGTGACCCCATCCGTTGCCGGTGAAGACGAGTCGTCGAGATCCTCGTTGAGCTCCCGCCACAGCGATCCGGCCCAGAGGCTAAGGTCCGGCCAGATCCGCCAGAACGTTTGAAGAACCGGGTCGTCTAGCGAACGCGACGCGTCGTGCGGAGCGACCTCATCCGTGATGTCTTCGAAGTCGGACAGCAGTTTCTGGAAGCGTTCGGACAGCTCGGTCATTCGGGCCTCCTTGTCGCGTCGAACCCAGATTGTATCTGGCGAGACCCCAATCAACCGATATGTTGACGCAACCGATAACAGGGTGACTAGTCTCTTTCTGAATTTCATGCATCGGCCGAGTCCCCCGGGAGGGAAACCTCGAAACGAGCTCCTCCCAGAGGAGAATCCAGCACCACCGCGGCTCCGCCGTGCGCCGCCGCCACCTCGGACACGATTGCGAGCCCCAACCCACTGCCCCCCGAGTCGCGATCTCGCGCCTCTTGCAATCGAACGAACCTTTCAAAGATTCTCGCCCGTTCGCGAGGAGGGACGCCGGCGCCGTCGTCCTCCACGCTCAACACGACGCGTCCGTTCGCTTGACTTAGCGACACCGCCACGTTCCTGCTGGCATGACGAAGCGCATTCTCGAGGAGGTTGCCGGTAAGCCTGGCCAGCTGCTTCCGATCGCCCAGGATCCTTCCTGCCGAGACTCGAGTGCTGTCGATCGTCCGGTCTGTGGCACCGCGGCGACGAGAGACCTCCTCGAACACAACGTCATCGAGGTCAACAACGATCGAGCGCGCATCTTCTGCATGCTCGTCCATTCTTGCGAGCAACAGGAGGTCCTCAACAAGACGCTGCAAGCGAAGATCCTCCGCAAGGACAATCGAAGCGAGATCCTCGGCGGAGGAGCCACCAGGATGCTCGAGCACCACCTCAGCATGCTGTCGGATGCTCGCCACCGGAGACCGAAGCTCGTGCGAAGCATCGGATACGAAGCGCCTCTGTCGCGCGTGGCCCGTATCAAGCCGCTCGAGCATCCTGTTCAAGGTCGCCGCAAGCCTCGTGATCTCGTCCCTGCCTCCTCCGCTCGGAATGCGGCGGTGAAGCTCGTTTGTCGAAATGGCATCGACTTCCGTTCGCATCGACTCAACGGGTGCCAGAGCTCGCCCCACCACTTTCCAGGTGACTCCGCCTACCAGCAGCAGAAGAAGCGGTATACCAACGAGCAGTAGCCCTCCGACTACCTGGGTTGACTCGACCACGCCATCCAGCGTTCGTCCCACCACGATCGTGTGGTTGCGCTGGCGGTCCTCGGCTGCCACTGCGAGGAACGGGTCGTCATCGAAGGGAACCTCGACTTCCCGATTCTCGCCTGAGGGGAGGTCATCGACGAGCGGGCGAGCCTCTGCGTTTGAGCTTGCCAGCACGACTCGACCTTGATCGTCCAACACCTGAACGAATTCGTCATCGGAGCTCCCTTGGATGGGGTCGCTGAACGAACCATCCGAGACGAAGTCCGCGACCGCCTCGGCACGCTGTAACGCCGCCGCTCGCACGTTGTCGGTGAGCGATCGCCGCAGGATTGCCAGCATCGTAATGGCGGCGATCACCAAGGCAATCGCGACAACCGCCACGGCTCCCATCGTCGTGCGAACTCGCACGCTTCCCGGGGCAACGAAGCGCCACCTGCGTCTGGGGGCCTTGTCAGGGTTCATCGGCTTCCAGCCTGTAGCCCGCGCCGCGAACGGTTTGAATCGAATTGCGTGTGAACGGTCGATCGAGTTTGTTTCGAAGGTGACGGACGTATACCTCGACGATGTTGGAATCGCCTTCGAAGTCATAGTCCCAGACATGCTCGAGGATCTCGCGTTTTGAAACGACTTGACCTCTCCTCCGCAACAGGAATTCGAGAAGTGACATCTCTCGGGCGGTCAGCTCTACAGCGGTTCCTCCTCTCCACACCCTCTTCGACCCTGGGTCGAATCTGAGATCCCCCGCCTGGAGCACTGTCGGCCGCTGCGGAGCGCCTCGCCGGATTAGCGCTCGTAGGCGAGCGATCAGCACAACGTAGGCAAAAGGTTTGACGAGATAGTCATCCGCGCCGAGGTCGAGCGCCTCCGCCTCGTCGAGCTCGCCATCTTTTGCGGTGAGCATGAGGATCGGGGTCCATATCCCCTCTTCCCTCAGCGTCGAGCAGATCCTGAACCCGTTGATTCCGGGGAGCATAATGTCCAAAACCAGCGCGTCGTAGGAATTCTCCCTTGCCATCCAGAGGCCATCGGTCCCGTTCAAGGCGACATCGGTGGCGAAGCGCTCGGCCTCCAACCCCTTCTTGAGGCCCGCTGCCAACCTTTTCTCGTCTTCGACCACCAGGACGCGCATGTCTCTCCCGAGGGATAACCATCATTGGCCCAACGATGGCGGGGTCTTCCTGAAGCATCGCTGAAAACAGGCTGAATAGCTCGTTCAGGTTCGGGGACTCGCGAGGTCATCCCGTTAGCTGAGGTGCGCCACCCGTACTAAAGGCGCTAAGGATGGCGCACACTCGAAATCGTTTGGCTCAGAGGTCAACCGATCACGGGGTCAGTCGTCGATCGCCTCCGCGAAAGCATCGGCAATGATCCGGTAGCCCGAATCGTTGGCGTGCAGGCAGTCCGCACCGCCCACGAGATCCTCCGGGCCCAGCAGCCCAAACGTTTCGGCAACCGACGCGTCGACACTGGCAGCGATCGAGCGGATAAGGTCGTTCAATCCCACAGGAAGTCCCGGACCACCCTCGAGCACGAGGTTCCCCAACGGCGCGAATTGCGCAAGCTGGCACCCCACCAACGAGTTGTAGTACGCCATGACGACGATCTCAGTGTCGGGTCCGGCGGCTGCTCTCAATTGCGTGAGAGTCAGCGTCAAGTTCTGGGCAACGGTCGCAAAGCGAGACTGGATCGCCTGTGCGCAAGCTGGTGTAACTCCACCCGCGCAAATGCCGACGAGGGGGAAAACGTCATTTCCTCCGATGTCGATGCTGATGACCTCGACGTCGTTGCGAGGATTGCCGTCTTGGTTGCGCGCCTGGAGAGTGGCAATGGCCTGTGGTAGCTGGTTCTGAACAAGCGTTGTCGTCGTTGCTCCGCTGACGCCTATGTTGTCCAGCCGCAGAGCCTTGCAGACGCTGGATGCACCACGCGAGCAGGCCAGGTTGTATCTCAGGTAACGATGGAAGCGAGGAACGTAGGCCTTTCTCTCCGGGTTCGAGGACCCCACTCCCGTCGCAAGTGAATCCCCCAGCGCGAGATAGAGCGGCACCGAGGCGTGATGCGGTGGTGACTCCTTCTCCTTCGCCATCGCGGCCGAGGGAAACAACAGCAACGCGACGAGTCCAACCACCAGAGTCTTACGGTTCAACGTCCTGCCCCCCAATCGCCGATTCAGCCCAGCCGATCCGGGCGGATTTCCTCGGCTTGCACACGATGTCCCTGACAGTTTAGTGGGGGGATAGGTGAATCATTCCTTGCTAACGATCATCACGCTTTCAGCAGGCGCTCGATGGCGGCCGTGGCTTCGTGGACCATGTCCTTGTCCTTCTCCGTTTCGTTGACCACACAGTGCCGGATGTGGTCGTCGAGCAGGCCCACTGCCACTTTCTTGAGGGCGTTCGAGGCCGCAGTGATCTGCGTGAGTATGTCGATGCAGTACTCGTCGTTCTCGACCATTCGCTGGAGCCCGCGGGTCTGACCCTCGATCCGGCGGAGCCGGGCCAGCACGTCGTCCTTGTCCTGGTAGTAGCCCCTCATAGAGCCTTCTCCTCCTATTCGCGATTTGACATTTCAATACCCCTGGGGGGTATGGTACCTCACACGACCGCAAGGAACAAGAAGGGTGATGAGAAAGCATGATGACCGAACATCGCCGTCAATCTGGAGGCGGCCACAGTCGAGGACCACCACGGTCACGAGGGACACGGTCAGGCTCACGATCACCACGCGGGCCATGACCCCGCGGAGTTTCGAGACCGGTTCTGGATCACTCTCGCTCTTTCGGTTCCCGTCGCCTTTTTCAGCGTCATGTTCCAGGAGCTCCTGGGTTACAGCGCGCCCGACATTCCAGGAAGCGAGTGGATCCCACCCGTGCTCGGAACCGTCATCTTCGTCTATGGAGGGCAGCCGTTCCTGTTAGGTGCTTATCACGAGGCTCGGTCTCGCCAGCCCGGGATGATGCTTCTGATAGGACTGGCGATAACCGTTGCGTTCGGAGCGAGCCTCGCCACCGAATTCGGCGCCTTCGATCTCGACTTCTGGTGGGAGCTTGCGGCTCTGATCACCATCATGCTGCTGGGTCACTGGCAGGAGATGAAGGCGATCGGGCAGGCAAGCGACGCGCTCGCGGCGCTTGCCGAGCTCTTGCCGGACGAAGCGGAGCGCGTGACGAAGCAGGGTGTCGAGACGGTTCCCATCTCGTCGCTCACTGAAGGCGATGTGGTCCTTGTTCGTCCGGGCGGACGGATCCCCGTCGACGGAACCCTCATTGAGGGGAGCGCGGACGTCGACGAGTCCATGCTGACCGGAGAATCTCGGCCCGTGCCGAAGTCTCCAGGAGATCGCGTGACGGCGGGGACGGTCGTAACTGACTCCTCCCTACGGATCAGAGTGGACGCCGTCGGACCAAACACTGCACTGGCCGGAATCCAGCGACTGGTGGCGGAAGCGCAGAGTTCGCAATCGCGCGCGGAGGCTCTCGCAGACCGCGCCGCCGCATTTCTATTCTTCGTGGCGACGGGGGCGGGAATCATCACTTTCATCGCGTGGAACGTGTTCGGTGAGTCTCGAAGCGCCGTTGAGCGAACAGTCACCGTGCTGGTGATCGCCTGTCCGCACGCCCTCGGATTAGCCATCCCGCTCGTCATCTCGATCTCGACCGCGGTATCGGCGCGCAACGGAATTTTGATCAAAGACCGGCTGGCCCTCGAGAGAATGCGCGAGGTGGACGTAGTGCTCTTCGACAAAACCGGAACCCTGACCGCCGCGAGCCACGTGGTGACCGGAGTAGTGACGGCCGAGGGGGGCCAGGAGGATCGGGTGCTGGCGCTCGCCGCCGCGGTCGAATCCGATAGCGAGCACCCTCTGGCGCGCGCGATCGTCAAAGCGGCTGAGGCCAAGGGTTCCATTCCGCCGGCCGCCAACTTCCGGTCCATGACGGGCCGGGGAGTACAGGCCGAGGTGGAGGACCGCTCGTATGCCGTGGGCGGTCCCCAGTTGATGCGGGAGCACAATCTGGAAGTTCCCGAGAGGCTCCACGACCAGATCGAACAGTGGTCGGCCAGGGGCGCCGCCGTACTCTGGCTCATCGAGTCCGACCGGGTCCTCGGAGCATTATCGCTCGAAGATGAGGTGCGGCCGGAGTCCTTCGAAGCTGTGCGCGCACTGCACGACCTCGGGATCAAGGTCGCGATGATCACCGGGGATGCCCGGCAGGTGGCCGCTGCCGTCGCGAAGGAATTGAGCATCGACGAGTTCTATGCAGAGGTCCTTCCCGAGGACAAGGACGCGACGGTTGCAGACCTTCAGAGGCGAGGCCACCGAGTGGCCATGGTCGGCGACGGAGTCAATGACGCGGCCTGCAGTTGCGCGGGCGGACGTCGGTATTGCGATCGGAGCGGGGACCGATGTAGCCATCGAATCCGCCGACGTGATCCTTGCGTCCGACGACCCGCGTGCGGTGGTTGGCGTTATTCGCCTTTCAAAGGCCGCCTACCGCAAGATGGTCGAGAATCTGGTGTGGGCCACCGGCTACAACGCGTTCGCAATCCCCGTAGCGGCCGGCGCCCTGGCCTGGGCTGGCATCTCTCTGTCTCCTGCCGTCGCAGCCGTTCTCATGTCTCTGTCGACCATCATCGTCGCGGCGAACGCTCAGCTGTTGCGTAATCTCGACCTCAAACCGCCGCGGCGCGATTAGCCCTACCCGGAGAGGAGCGAGAAAAATGCCATTCGAGCTCGAGCGTCTCGATCACGTTGCCCTCACCGTCACCGACGTTGACAGTTCCATCGAGTGGTACAGGGATGTCCTCGGCTTGGAACACGTTCACGAGGAGGAGTGGGGCCGAAACCCCGCCTTTCTCACCACGGGGTCGACAGGTTTGGCGCTGTTCCCCGCGCAAGGCTCCGAGCGCCCACCGAAAGGGCATCCCGATGGACTCGCGATGTGGCACGTGGCGTTCCGGGCAGACAGAAGGAACTTCGACGCATCCCGGCAAGAGCTCGAGTCTCGGAGTATCCGTTATAAATTCAACGATCACGGTCTCGCGGACTCGATCTACCTCCACGACCCGGACGGCCACTTGGTCGAGATCACGACCTACGAGGTCTGACATAACCAGTTGATGGGCTGCGTCAAGACCACGAGCGATGGGTCCGATAGAGCAAGATGCGACCTATGACTGCTCATTATTCGCGCCGGCACCTCCTTGGGCCGCTGATGGTCATCACTCTGATCTTGAGCTTTGCCTCCATCGCGCGGGCAGGCGAGATCGTGAGGCCGGAACCCGGATCCAACTGGCAGTATCAGCTCTCGGGAACCCTCGACCTTGAAGTGGAAGCAGACGTGTTCGACATCGACGGGTTCGAGACCAAAGCCTGGCAGGTCGCCGCACTCCACGACAACGAGCGCTATGCGATTTGCTACATCAGTGCGGGCGCTTGGGAGCGCTGGCGACCCGACGCGTCGGACTTTCCTAAGCGGCTGCTCGGCAGAACCAACGGGTGGCCGGGAGAGCGATGGCTTGATATACGCCGGCTCCAGGTCCTGAAACCGATATTTCGCGATCGACTCGACATGTGCGAGGCAAAGGGCTTCGACGCCGTTGAGTTCGACAATGTCGACGGATTCCGCAATCGCTCCGGATGGCCGCTCAGAGGCAAGCATCAACTCCGCTTCAACCGGTTTCTCGCAGGAGCGGCCCACTACCGTGGGCTCGCCGCCGGGCTCAAGAACGACCTCTCCCAAATTGAAACCCTTGTCGATGACTTCGACTTTGCAGTCAACGAACAGTGCTGGCAGTACGAGGAATGCGGACGACTCCGGCCGTTCACTCAGGCCGACAAAGCCGTGTTCAACGTCGAATATCACCTCCAGCGATCCGAGTTCTGCAAGGAGTCCATCGAGCGAGGCTTCGGTGCTATTCGCAAGCGCCTGTCGTTGGGGGCATGGATCCGCGCCTGCTAGCGGGAGGTTCGGCTGACCCTTACCATCGGTCTGTGAACACCCAGGAAGCAGCTCGTCGATGGGCCGAGGTGTGGACACGTGCGTGGCCCGCAAGAGATGTCCAATCGATTGCCGCTTTGTATGCCGACAACACCCGGTACCTCTCCTATCCTTTCCGTGAACCCGACGAGGGCATCACAGGTGCCCGCGACTACCTCACCAGGACACTCAACGAAGAAGACAACATCGAGTGTTGGTTCGGTGAGCCGGTGGCGAGCGAAGAACGAGCCGCAATCGAGTGGTGGGCGAGTTGGACCGAGGACGGCTTGGACATCACTCTCGCGGGCACGTCCCTTCTTCGCTTCGACGATGAGGGGTTGGTGGTGGATCACCGCGACTACTGGAATCAATACGACGGGCGACGGCCCCCCTACGATCGCTGGTGACCTCGTCCGGTCAGCCGATTGAGAAATACTCGACGTCCTACCGCGGCTGCCGAGAACGCGTAAGCGAGCTGGTGACAGCACTCGCCGACGACGACCTAGTCCGTCGCGTCCCCGCTTGCCCCGAGTGGACGGTAAGAGATCTGGCCGCGCACATCATCGGCGTGGCCGCGGATTTTTCGGTCGGCAATCTCGAACAGGTCGGAACCAACGAGTGGACGAGTGCCCAAATCGCAAAGCGAAAGGATCATTCGGTCACCGACCTCATCGAGGAGTGGACCAAGCTGGCCGAGCAGGTGGAGCCCACCGCGGATCTCATTCCTCCCGGAGCGGCCCAGATGCTCGTGGGTGACGCAGTGACACACGAGCACGACATGAGGGGTGCCGTAGATCAACGAGGAGCACGAGACTCGGACGCTGTCTGGATCGGGCTCGACCGCTACATCAGGCTGTTCGGGAAAAGGATCAAGGATGCGGAACTCTCATCGGTCGTCGTGCGGTCCGGCGAGCGTGAGTGGCAGGCAGGGATCAGAGAACCCGGTGCGGTCCTGAGCGGAGATGCATTCGAACTACTCCGCGCCCTAACCGGTCGCCGCACGCTCGATGAAATCTCGGCTCTTAAGTGGACCGGAGATTCGTCGGCCTATCTGGCCATCTTCTCCACCTATCCACCCACGACCATTTCGTTGTCCGAGAGCTGAATCTACGCGGGAACACTCCCCCGCTGGACCACGACGTCCAATCCCGGCTCGATGCGCAGATTCGAGCGCTTCAACTCTCCCCCGCAGTGTGCGCAACTCGGTACCGCGTGGGTGACCTTTCCGCAGTCGAGGTGGATCAGATCGCGGTGCATCTGCTCCGGAGGTGGTGCCCATCGATCGCCCCAGCGCCACAGCGTGAGCAGGACGTCGAGCAGGTCCTTGCCTTTAGCGGTCAGCACGTACTCATCTCGGGGTGGGTTGTCCTGGTAGCGGCGGGTTTCGAGGACCTCGGCGTCGACCAGGCGATCCAGTCGCTGGGCCAGGATGTTCCTTGCGATTCCAAGGTCCCTCTGCCAGTGATCGAAGCGGCGGACCCCCAAAAATGCATCCCGAAGAATGAGCAGACTCCACCGGTCTCCGATGACGTCGAGGGCGTTGGCGACCGAGCAATCCAGGTAATCGAGGTTCTTGCGGGCTGGCATGGAACCATCCTAGGCCCTTGAGTTGCATTTTGCAACGCACTCTGGGTAGAGTGGGTTGCAAGTTGAAATGCTCAAGAAAGGAGCTGCCATGAGTATCTCCAGCATCGCTTCGGAGCTGCCACCCCTCAACCTGACCGAGTTGGATCTGGTTGCCGACCTCGACCCGGGGATGCTCGAGTGGGCGCCGTGAGGGTTCCCCTCCCCGTCAGGATTCTGCCGTCCGTTGCGGAACGAGCTTGGTTCACCCCTCCGCGCCCCTCGGATCGGACTGGGACGAGAGATGCTCAAGCCCTCGAGTCCGTCGAGCCGATCTCGGTCAACGTCGAGGGTCGTGCCCGGCCCGGGTTCGTGACCGGCGAAGGCCCGCTGCTGATCCTCGTCCACGGATGGGGAGGACGCGCCGCGCAAATGCTCGACCTCGCCCAAGCCGCCGCTCGCAAGGGCTACCGGGCCGTCGCCATCGACGCTCCCGGGCACAACACGGACGAGCGGCGTACCTCGGACGGGTTCCAGATCGCCGCCGCCCTCGAGGCAGTCGAGACCACCTTCGGGCCATCTGAAGCGGTGATAGCTCACTCTCTCGGCGCGATGGCGACCGTTATGGCTTTCGACGACCGGCCCCCGCGTGCCGTTGTGTGGCTCGCACCGGTGTTGGACGTGCGCGATTCGCTGAAGGTCTTCTCGCACCGGGCGAAGCTCGCACCCTGGACCACTCGTTCGCTCCGGCGCCGGGTAGAGCGGTTCATCGGTGATTGGTGGCCGGCACTCACTGCGGGAGCACAAACGGATCTGCCGGGGGCGAACCTCCTGATTGTGCATGATCCGGACGATCCCGATGCAGACTTCGAATTGTCGGCGGCACTCACACACCGTCGCCCGGACACACGACTCGTCGAAGCTCCGGGGACGGGTCACAACCTGCTGTTGCGTGATCCCGACGTAATCAGCAAGGTCGTGCACTTCCTGGATGAGGCGCGAGTCGTGGACAATCAGCCGCACCTCTGAGTCACGATCGCAGATCGATCCGCTCCCCAGCGATGAGTTTCTCGGTCTCACCGAGTCGAACCATCGAGAAACTCAAAAAGCGATCGGGAGGTAGCGATGAGAAGGTCCATCATGGAGTCCGGAGCCGAGCACCGTGTGCTAGCCGTGCCGGCGGACCTAGCAACCGCCCTCAACCGCGATCCCGGCGCTAGGAAGTTCTTCGATGAGCTGACGTTCAGCAGCAAGAAAAGGCACGTGCTCTCGATCGAAGGCGCCAAGTCCTCGGAGGCCCGCCGGCGTCGAATCGATAGATCCATCACCATGCTGCGTGCGAAACAAGTCCGTTGATGCACCCCAGGTGCCGGCGCAACTCCGAAACACATTTCTGGAGGTTTTACGAGCGGAGGCAGTGCTACGAGCGAATGATCTCCCCGGCCCCTGCCCAAAGGAAATGGGGCTTAGAAACTTCCTGAACCGTCGTGTTCGCCGAGATCGGTGGCGCACCGGTAGCATTGGCTCCATGCCTGATGAACTCACCTTCCGGGACCCCCACAAGCGCCAGACCATCACCTTGACCACCGTCCCCATCGATCGGCTCGAGGTTGTCGGGCATCAGCGAAAGACAAGGCCTTCCCATGTCGAGCACCTGGTCTCCTCGATCGAACGCATGGGTTTCATCGTTCCCGTCGTCGCGGTCGAAGCAGAAGAAAACGGGAGCTCGCACTTCGCTGTGATCGACGGCCAGCATCGCCTCGAGGCCGCCCGCGAGGTCGGCCTTCGCCGACTGCCTGTGCTCGTGGTTCCGGGACGTCTTGCAACGCGAATGATGAATCTGAACGTCGAGAAGGACCTAAACATCCGCGAAAAGGGCACGGTTTCGCTCGGCATTTACCGCAAGTTCCTGGATTCCAGTCCCGAGATCAAAGAAAACGATCCTGAAGTCGTTGATTCGATAGAAATCGCCTACTACGTGACCTTGGGACTCGCATACGAGAGAGGGAGCAGGCTAGCGGGGAGCGCGTTCGAGCCCTTGCTGAAAAAATGCGACTTCTGGCTCAGGCGAACACTCGAGAAGTCCTATGAAGTTCGCGAGCAACGAGCCGACACGGTGCTGGAAGCGAACTCGTTAGTGAAGGACGTAATCGCGCAAGCCAAGGAGATGGGTGCGTTCCACCAGTATTTCCAGTACCAGCTGATATCGAGCATCGATCCATTCAAACGCAAACGTGGCCGGCAGAACTTCGATGAGTTATTCGGAAAGGCAATCGCGAAGCTGACCTCGATCAACGAAAATCCGGATCGCATTCGCAAGCTCGGCAGGGACTGACCACAGGAGCGGATTCTATTGATGTGAGGGGTCTTCGGTGATCCCCGCCTCCTCTTGCTGCGACCGCACGTAAGCGATTATCGCCTCTACTTGTTCGCGCTTCATCGCGGGCTGGGGTGGCATCGGTCCGAAGTCCCAGTGATGAGGCTGCACACCTTGCTCAACCGCCGCATAGAAGGACTCGTCGGGGTGATGGTTCGGCGCGTAGATCGGCGATAGGAACGGCGGCCCGGCATCCGTTCCCTTCAGGTCGAGTCCATGGCAGACCCCGCACGTTTCTTCGTAAAGCCCTTTCCCCTGCGCGGCCAACTCGGCACCAGCCGGCTCCTCTGCGGAGGGGCGCTCTTGCTCAGTATTGTCGTCGCCGCCCTGAGAGCAAGCACCTAGGAGTATGGAAAGCACCAACACGAGCAATCGCGTCGTGAGCATCGTTCGCCGTTCTACCAATTCGGGACTCCTCGTCTTGGTTTCTCCACGTCGTGCTCTCCTATGGCTGCTGCGCGTCGGGTGCCCTCCACAATGGGTAGTCGATACCCGCCAAGCGATTAATTGCGAGACCCTGGAGTACGAGCAACGCGACCGCAAGCATCAGAAACGCAAGTTGCGACGGCCGGGGCATGATGCCGAGGCTGACGATCAGCGTAGTTGCTCCGGCTGGCGGATGGGGAGCCAGGAGCCACACCATGAAGCCGGATGTGAGAGCTAGGGAAAGCGCGGCTGCTCCGACACGCGCCCAAGTCACGCCCTCGGCGAGTGCTGGTCCGTGATCCGTTAGGCCGAAGACAACGAGCGATACGTAACCCGCCACGACACCGATCAGATGTCCGATGATGGTATTGCGCGGAGATGCCGTCGGAGCTCGGGGCGTAAAGAACAAGAGGAATGCTGTCGGACCAAGCGAGGGAAAGATCAGCGGCTGACCGGTGAGCGCGGCGGCGGCAGACATGATGCCGATTGAAACGAGACCATTGATGAAGGCGAACAACCCGAGTACAGCACGTGTGCTGTGGCGCTCCGTTAGTGCGGGCAGGCGGAGTCTCCGTAAGAGACCTCGAAGGACGTCGGACATCTCACCTTGAATGGGATAACGAGGGTCGCCGGCCACTTACGATCTGGGTGAAGCTCGCGAGATGAGTACGGCCGAGATGAACGCGAGGACCTGGAAACCGAGCAGCCACCACACCGCATCCGTGGCACCGCCCAACCACGCATCGAGCGCAGCGGTCAGCGCCCAGAGTTGACAAACGATGATGAGCGCGACCACTGCAATGCGCGCGTTCAGCGATGCGGCGACATCTGGATGATCCCGTGCCGTGTCTCTTACCTCTAGCCGTCCGCGGCTACGCTTCACGTCATCACTCCAACAGCATAGATACCGTCCGAACGCTCCTGTAGCTCGATCCTCGGAAGGGGACGAGGCGGTGGGCCCGCCAGCACCTCTCCTGTGCGCACATCGAAGAGGCCATCGTGACAGGGACACTCGAGGTCGCCGCTTTCCTTGATCCACAACACCGCGCACGCGAGGTGCGTGCACACCGACGAATAGGCGACGAGCGAGCCGTCCTCGAGACGTACGCCGATCGCGGGATCATCGTCACCCGGGTAGCTGAAGGCGAACGATTCGCCGGACCCGATGGCGTTGGCCACCTTCCGTGGCGGTGCCTCGCCCGACCCATGTTCCCGGAAGATGCCGGAGGCGACAGCTGCAGTTCCAGCCAGAAGACCACCGGACACGGTTACGAGCAGACGAAGATAGTCGCGTCGTGTGACGAGACGATCCTCCCGGATCCGATCAAGCAGGCGTTCCCGGGCGTGCGAGTCTTGAGTCACGACCAACCACCTGGGATCGGCGTCCCATCCCGTCCCGCGGGGACCACGATCGCGCAGCCGGTCTGCACGAGGGTATCGCCGAACCCGAAGATGTCGCTCGCACGCGAGTGGGGTCTGTCGGCCAGCAACTCTTCATAGGAGCCGTAGAAGATCGCGCCTGTAGGGCACACGGTCGCGCACATGGTCGACAGCCCGCGAGATGTGCGGTCGTAGCACATGTCGCATTTGTACTGAAGCATCTCGGAGAGGTCCAGCTTGGGGACGCCAAACGGGCACGCGTGAACGCAGTTCTCGCAGCCGATGCAACGCTCTTTCGCTGCGTTGTGTACGACACCGTCGGGACCGACAGGGATCGCGTCCGCGGGACAGACCTGCGCGCACGGAGCCACGGGATCCTGGCAATGCATGCAGACGGTCGGCATTGCAGCGGCTGAATGCCCCTCATCGACATAGTCGAGGTGGATCATCGTCCGCCCTCTGTGCGAGTCGCACTCGCGGCAAGCGGCTACGCAGGCCTGGCAACCGATGCAGCGGCCGGGATCGATGAACAACGTCTTGTCCATCATCCCTGGGCCGTCCCCCTGCCCTGTGGTGTCGTCGGCGGCCGACTGTCACTACCGCGAGCAAAAGTGTTCGAGTAAGACGACTTACCCGGCTCGACCGGCGGCAACGGTGTTTCTGTGATCTCCGCGCCTCTCTCCAAACGACAAGCACACACCTTGTACTCGGGGATCATCGAGGTTGGATCGAGATCGTCGACAGTGAGCTCGTTCGCGGCGGCCGGAGAGGCCCAGTGATAGGGCACGAACGCGGTATCCGGTCTGATGGTCGACACGACGAGAGCTGGATAGGTGACCTCGCCGCGACGTGTCACAACCCTTACGGGATCACCGTTGGCGAATCCAAGCGAAGGATGGATCTCAACCCAAGGGCGCGGTGTCTGTTGAACGAGCGCGCCCAAACGCCGCGTCTGATTTCCCGAGAGATAGTGCGCCACGGTTCGCCCGGTCGTAAGGCGAACCGGGAACGCGTCGTCCGCTTCCTCCGCTGGTGGGGCCCACTCCACCGCTGTGAAGCGCGCCTTGCCGTCGGGGTGAGAGAAGCGTTCTTCGAAGAGTCTCGGAGTGCCGGGATGGTTCACCTCCGGACAGGGCCAGAAGATCCCTCCGGTCTCCTCGAGTCGCTCGTACGTGACACCGTGGTAGTCGGCGGGACCGCCTTTCGACGCGACTCTTAGCTCCTCGAAGATCTCCTTTGGGGACTTGAACTCGAACTTATCTGCATGGCGTCCGAGCCTTCTTGCGAGCTCGCAGATGATCCACCAGTCGGTGCGAACGCCGGAGTGGGGATCAGTGGCCTTGTTGTGCTTGACGATGCGACCCTCGGCATTTGCAGTGACGCCTTCATCCTCGGCCCAAGCGGTAACCGGCAGGACGACGTCCGCGCGCTCTGCCGTCTCGGACAGGAAGAAATCGAGCTGACAGTGAAACTGGAGGGCGTCGTACCCGCGCCTGATGCGGCTGCCGTGGGGCATTGACACGAGCGGGTTGTTGCAGAGTCCGATTAGACCCTTGATCTCCCCGGCCTCCGCGGCGTGAATGATCTCGACCGCGGTCATCCCCTTGTCGGGGAGTTCGCGCTCGTCTATCCCCCACACCTTCGAGATGTAGGCACGTGCCTCGGGATCTTCGATCGAACGCTGCCCCGGTAACTGATCGCACTTCTGTCCGTGCTCGCGCCCACCCTGACCGTTGCCCTGACCGGTAATCGTGCCGTAACCCTTGCCCGAAGCTCCGATCTGACCCGTAGCGAGGACAAGGTTGATCACGGTGAGAACATTGCCCACGCCCTGGATGTGGTGTTCGATCCCTCGTGCGTGGAATGCCATCGCCTTGTCGGCCTCGCCCCACATGCGTGCCACACGCTCGATCAATGCCGGCTCGAGTCCGCAGATTTCACCGATTTTCTCCGGCGTGCAAGCGCGAACGGTGCCGCGCACATCCTCCCAGTCCACGGTGCGCTCAGAGATAAAGCCTTCATCGATCAAGCCGTCCCGTTCGATCACATGCAACACACCGTTGAAGAACGCCGCGTCGGTCCCAGGCCGCAATCCCACATGCAAATCTGCAGTGCGCGCTAGAGCGGTCTCTCTGGGATCGACGGTAATCAACTTGGCGCCGCGATCGCGCGCACCCCAGAAGTACTGGGTCATTACGGGGAAGCACTCCCCCACGTTCGAGCCCGCTACGAGGATGACATCGGTCTCGAACATGTCAGACCACGGGTTGGCGGCGCGATCTATCCCGAAAGCCTTCTTGTTGCCCGCGGCAGCGGAGACCATGCAAAGCCGGCCGTTGTAGTCGATATTCGCGGTTCCGAGCGCAATGCGAGCGAACTTGCCGGCGAGATAGGTCTTCTCGGTCGTCATGCTGGACCCGGAGTAGACGGCAAACGCGTCCCTCCCATAGGCCTCCTGGATCCTGTTTATCTCCGACACCACCCGGTCGAGAGCATCATCCCAAGACACCGGACGAAGTGGATCGTTCTCGAGAGGCACGCATCAATGGATGCGTGAGCCTGTCCGGATGGTTCACCTGCTGATAGGCCACCACTCCTTTAGGGCAGAGCTTTGACTTGTTGATGTCGTGATCGCGCGGCTCGACCCCGAACACACGACCGTCAGGAGCGACGCGCAAGTACATGCCGCACTGGACACCGCAGAAACAGCAGTGCGTCGCAACCAGCGTTTCATCCTTCTCATGGGTCGACCATCCGGCAGCCGTATCCGCTCCCGCCTGCCGAAAATCTCCGATCCCCGGCGCCTCTTGCGATCGGTTCATCGAAGTCGTTTCAGCGGAATCCCTCTTTTACGTGCGCTCGGTATGCGGCACCTCTCTCGATGCGCTTACAGCGCGGGCAGTGCTCGATCCAACTCTGGAAGTCGAGCCCGAGTTCCCCCATCGTTTTCTCGAGATCCTCGACGTATGTCTCGGTCTCGAAGGCGGCTCCGCAACGCCTGCAATGGAAGGGACCGCTGTCCTGAAGCCTCGAGCTCTTGTAGACCTGCACTCCGATGCTGGCCGGGCGCTGGATCACGTGGAAGAACTTCCCGAAAGGAATGAACACCAAGGTCAGCACCACCGTGCCCATATGCAGGATCGCGAGGAAGTCGTAGTAGCGGCCCGCGAGGAGAGCGCTAGAGAAGGTCAGCAGCAAGCCGGTGACCGAGATGGCGACGAGCGCCACGAGAGGCATCAGATCGTGCGCTAGATGCTGGTTGGTCATCGCTTCCCTGTCGCGGAACCTTCTCCAGAGAAAGTAGCCACTACCCGCTATGACCAGCACAGCGGTGATGTCGAGGCCGTGGAAGGTGAGCCAACCCAGCAACGTCAGGGCATCGAAGGAAACGGTCTTGATGCCGAACAAATACATCTCATAGCCACTCTCCGTTCCGGGCACAGCTCGGAAATGAATCCATCCAAAGGTCAACGGAAAGGTGATCAACGTCGCGCCGACTACTCCCCAGAACACCGCCTGATGCGCCGCCCATCGCCCCACTCCCGCGCTCTCGGATGAAACTCTGTAATGCAAGGTTCGACACCAGTGCCCTCGGCACTAAGCCAGGGAAACGCCTGAAGTTGTGCCACGACAGGAACGCCTTCCACCCTTTGATCAGGTAACGCCGTGCCGGAGGGCTCTGAACCCACACGACGTAGCGATAGGTGACTCCGAACGCTAGGAAAACAGTTGCGGTTGCGTAGCCGATCAGAGCGGCATCGAAGTTCTGCAGTCCTCTGCTGCCAGCAAAGATCGCCGCGCTCATAAGCACCGCGGCGGCCATCCCGATCCCGCTTGCGGTCGGATTGACATCCCTCAGCAAGCCTTGCAGCTTCTCGGCGTGCCGACTCACGGCCACTCCATTCGGTCAGGTTAACGAGGAACCTGCTCTCTCGACAGCATTTCCAGGTTTTCCGAACGGAGATCGATGGTCAGACCCGCGGATCGAGGGGTTGATCGCAAACATCGCTATGGTGGGTCGAGCGATTGCACTTCCACGATTCCCACAGTTGGGAAGGCGCGACGCCGTCAATATGAGGAGGATTCTCAAATGCCACGTCGCAACGATGCCTTGATTCCACTTACTCATGACCACCATCACGCGTTAGCGCAGGCTCGACGTCTCCGCGATGCATCCAAGCTTAGTGACGTCACCGAACGTCGCAACCTCGCGAACGACTTCGTCAATTTTTACTTCGGCGCGCGATCCGTCACTTCCACGAGGAGGAGGAACTCTTCTTTGCGCCGCTGATCGATGAACCGCGCGCAACCGACCTCGTCGTTCGAGCCGTTAGCGACCACCTCAGGCTTCATGCACTGGTAAGGGCGGTAAAGCGTCAGCTGGCTGATGGGGAGGCCGACCCCGACACTCTGACCGCAATCGCCGACTTGCTCACCGAGCACGTTCGCTTCGAGGAGCAGGAGCTATTCCCTCTGGTCGAGGAGCTCGTCCCCGCGGACCACCTGAGTGACTTGGCCACCTCGGGGAGACGCGACGTCTGATCCGTCAAGACCATCGAGACGGGCGACCCCGATGCAGTCCAGGCTGGATCAAGCGGCATCTAAAGAAAGAGCCTTGGAACGCGGATCGATTCAGTGCTCGAGGCCCTTCGGATAGCGATCCCCCACCACCCTCAAGACAATGTCGTGCTCCATCAGCGCCTTCAGCGCGCAAAGCACCAGGGAGAAGCCGCCGGTTGAGCCCGCGACGCTTGTAATGATCTCGTCGCCATCACCGGTGAACCCAGTCTCGGTGACCTGTACGTAGGTCGCATCGTTGTTCCAGGCAGTGAAACGAAACTCCACAGTCGTGGATTCGTCCCCGCCCCACTCGAAGAGGATCCTGCTGTCGTCTTCGACCTCCTTCACTGTGACGTTTGTCGACACGCCGTACATGTCCCACTCCCATTGGATGGTCGCTCCAAGCACGACCTCTCCGCTGCTCTTTGTGAACCAGAACCTCGTGGTGATCGCGGGGTCGACGAGCGCCCGAAAGACGTCGTGTGGCGGCTTGCGGATGAGCATCCCGACCTCCATGGCTGGGATATGTGTGAGCTGGAGGTCATCCACGGAACAGCACCCTCCTCTCCTGGTTTATGGGGCATACAGCCGTTTGGCTGCCATTCCGCACTATGGACAGCCCCGAGGCTGCCCGTCAACGCTGGACATGGGTGGTACCGGACCAGTCATCGCTTCCTCGACTCTTCTAGCAGCGCCCGCATGTCGCCCACAGGACCTAGGTGGGCAAGCTTCTCGGGATTGACGAGGGAGTTCACCGCTTGGACCCGGCCTTCGGCGACCTCGATCGTGATCACGCTGATCAACTTGCCGTCGCGGTCGAGCGTCAGTGCACCTGACTCCCCGTTTACCTCCACTTGACGCAGGTGGCCGCCGAAGCCTTCGGCCAACCGCGCCCAGGCGAGCAACGTGCGTGCAACGTGCACGCGGCCTCGTGAGCGATCGCGCGAGGGATGGAGCCTTTCCTCCGCCGTCGCCGCGGAGAGTGACATCGTCCGCGAGCAGTGCCTCGAGCTCCTCGAGCTTTCCGCTCTCGAACGCGTCGAAGAACCGGTGCGTGAGGCGGTCCCGCTGCTCTCGGGATGTCTCGAAGCGGGGTTCGCGAGCGGCGACGTGGCCACGAGCACGTACGGCGAGCTGACGAACTGCCGTGACGTTCTTGCCGAGAATCTCAGCAATCCGTTCGTAGGGATAATCGAACACCTCGCGCAACAGGAACACCGCTCGTTGCTCCGGAGACAAAGTTTCGAGTAACACGAGGAGGCCGACCGAGAGAGATTCCGCCATCTCCGCGTAGCGAGCGGGATCGTCGCCTTCGGCCGTGAGGATCGGCTCTGGGAGCCACTCGCCGACATAGACCTCGCGGCGCGCTCGTGCCGAGCGCAGCTCATCGATCCCGAGTCGAGTTACGACCGTGACCAGGTAGGCCTCTGGCGACTCGATCCGAGCGCCCCCTTCGAGTTCCCGGTGAAGACGTAGGAAAGCCTCTTGAACTACGTCCTCGGCCTCGCCCACGCTGCCAAGCATCCGGTAGGCGATTCCAAACGCCTTAGGGCGCAGCTCCTCGTACAGCCCGCCCATCAGTCAGCCGAGCCCATGTGCCCGAGATGATGAAGACGCTATCCCGTTCGCAAATCCGCGGCGCCAGCTTGGATAGAGCGGACGCCAGCCGAGCTCTCGCTTGGCCTTCTCGTTCGACGCTCCACGGGCCTCGGTCATCACGACCGCGACCCCCTCGCCGCCGGCCAACCGTCCGACCCAACGCGGGACCCGTCTCGGGGGTTTGGCGCCGAGGGTCTTCGCAAACTCTGGCAGCCACTCAGAAACGGGGGCCGGTTCATCGTCAACGATGTTGTAGACACCGCGCCGCCCGTGCTCCAGCGCGGCGACGGTCGCCCCGGCTGCATCCTCGACATGAGTGAACGACCATACCCCGCCGCCCCCGCCAATGATCGGGAACATGCGCTTACGAATCATCTGCGTCTGCTCCCCCGGTGGGTCGGTAGCGACTCCGGTGCCTGGGCCGTAGAAGGCGCCGTAACGAAGCACGATGCCCTCCGTCCATTCGGCGCCTACAACCGCCTTCTCCAGATAACGAATCGCGTCCAGCGCGTCGCGCATGGGTTCGGGCGGATGGGGATCGAGCGGGTCGTCCTCAGTCTTCACCATGCTGCCGATGCGTTCGTAGGTCCCGAGCGCGAAGCTCTGGGCAACGAAGTGATGCACGCCAACCGCCCTGCCCGCAGAGAGCAGGTGATCAGTTGCTTCCGTGCGGAGGCGATTGGTAAGCGCCAAGTCTCGGGCCTGGTGCCGGGGGTTGACTCCTCCCGCCAGAGCGGTGAGCTGGTGGACGATCGCGTCGGGCGCGAACTCGCTCACCGCCGATCCGACGGCCTCTGGATCGAGCGCGTCGGCGACGACCGGAGTCGCTCCCCATGCTCGCAAGATCTCGGCCTTCTCATGCTTGGTGGTCATGCCGACGACCTCGTGACCATTCGCAACGAGCCGGGGAACCAGGTACCTGCCCACCGCCCCCGTAGAACCGGCTACAAAGACCTTCATCGAATTTCTCCTTTCCAAGTCCACTAACAACGAGACGAGGTAGGGGTTCTGTTTGTGACGCCCGGCGTCATTTGCGTTGACGATGGATCTACTCGGGAGGGCTACAACCTCAAAGTCTTGGATCACGGCGTGCTGCTGCACGCGGCAACTGCCGAGAGTCTCTTCAGAGGTAGCCAAACCGTGCGTCAGCTGTTCCCACCCGAGATTGAAGCGACTCAGTTCAGCCGGGTCCCCGGACATTGACCGGTGTCAAGATCGTCGACTACCCGCGTTACGAGTGGCGCGGTGCGCACCTGGACGTCGCGGCGTCACTTCCTCACGGTCGAGAAGGTCGTTACATCGACCTGCCGACTCTCAGCTCTGTCCGCGGGGCGGACCCTTTGGGTTGTGGGCCTTGGTCAGAGGAATCTGTTTCAGATCCGGCCCTGCACTCCCCAAGCCCGTGCACGTAGCTGGATGCTCCCGTCCTTGTTGGTAGGCAGTTGTCGGCGAAGAAGTGACTTCAACTCGTCGCGGGCAGGCTCATCCAGCGACATCGTGTAGTTCGGCGCAGGACCCTGACCCCCCAGAAAGGGCGACCAGTAGTCATCGAAGTCACGAAACGACGTTTCGATGTCGATTGGCACCACCGCTATGTCATGAATAGATGCGTCCTCCCAGAGATTGCGCAGCGGTTCCGGCTTACAGATCGGGGATCGAATCCCCTCGTCAAGGGTCGCAGCACGCCGGTCAAGCTCGGTTGCGGCATCCCAGAAGTAGCGCATCAACTCCATGCCGTCTGCGTAGTCCCAGACGTAGGCTGCAACGAGACCTCCCGCGCGGTGACCCTTCTCATCTCGTCTAGCGCTGCGGAAGGGTTTGGGACGAAATTCAAGACCAGACCGGAAACCGTGTAGTCGTATGAACCATCGTCGTCCGGGAGCTGATGGGCGTTTGCCACCTCGAACGTAACTCGGGGATCGCTTAGACGATCGCGCGCGAACCAGATGAAGCCTTCTGAGGGATCGACCCCACGGACCAATGTGGGCCGCGCTGCCCCGAGGATCGTCTGGGTCAACGCTCCAGTGCCGCATCCAATGTCGAGCCATCGACTATCCGGCGTGGGCGCCAACCAGTCGATGAAGCGCGCCGCAACGAGTCGGCTCCACCGTCCGACGTACGGCTCGTAGGCGTTCCCCCTGCCCCACTGCTTGCCTGCAGGTGTGTCTTTAGTCTCGATTGGCTGCCTCCAATGAACATCTAAGCAAACCGCCGCCGTTCATTCATCCTCGACGACCCTTTGCAACGTGAAGTCCCGTTCGGCTTGCCCAACCCCCTTCCACCGAGAAAGCCGGTCCGATAGCGTCAGCCGGTCGGGTTCTTTTTCATCGCAGATGAGGTGAGCATCCATGAAACCGAAGCTTCTCTTAGTACTCGCTGCCTTAGTGGCCCTTGGCGGAATCGCTGCCCCCAGCAGCGCCGGCCAGACTCGGGCCGTAACGAAGGTGACCATCAGAGTCGAGGGTAGAGACTTCTCAGGCACCGTACAGAGTCCCCGGCCTCGCAGGTGCGTGGACGGTCGCAAGATTCGCTTGCTCAGGCAGGTCGGCTCGGAGCAGCACCCCAACACGGACCCAGTTATCGCGAGTGACACCGCATCTGCCGACGGCGATTGGTCCACCGGCAACACCGGAGTGAACGGTCGCTTCTACGCACGAGCCAAGAGGACCGAACACTGCAAGGCAGACTCGAGCAGGACACGGCGTACGGAGAATGGTCTCACGTCGTGATTGGGTAGATCACCGAACTTCGAGTAAACCCTTCGGAGGGAGGGCAGGACCTGCAGAAGAAAACTAGACCGCGTTCTCCCACAGGCCGAGCGTGTTTCCCTCTGTGTCCTTGAAGTAGGCGAACGCACCCATACCTGGAATCTCTTGCCGGGGTGCGACGATTGTGCCGCCGCTCGCCTCCACCTGCTTCAGCGCCTGATCGATGGCGTCGACTTGCACCGTGATCACTGGTGACGGAGTGTCGGAGGCTCTCTTCATCATGCCGCCGTTGATCGCGCCCCGCTCTGTCGGCAGCTGTTGATCGTCAACGGACACCGTCCTCACGATCGTGTAGTCCATCCCCTGCATGTCCTCCAGTTCCCAGCCAAAGGTCGATCCGTAGAACTCCTTGGCCCTGCCAAGGTCGTCCGCCGGGATCTCGAAGTGCACGATCTTGTCCATCTCTCTTCCTTTCCTCGTCCCAACTAGACCCGGGGCCCAGGGGCCCCTTCGCCCACTCATTCTGACAAGACAGCGGCAGGGATGCCATTCGTGTTACTACTGCTCGCAGTTGGTGAAGGTGTCGTCGCGCCCGCGACACCGGTCCGTGCCGCTGCCACCATCGAGGCCATCATGAACTCTGTCATCGGCGTTGGGTCGTGTGCCGGCTGCCGTGCCTCCATGGAGATCGTCGTCACCCGCTTGACCGCCGATGAGGTCGGAGCCGTCACCACCGAAGAGCAAGTCATCGCCTGAGTTTCCCTCGAGCAGGTCATCACCCGGTCCCGACCCGACTTGGTCATTGCCCGGGCCGCCGAACAGAATGTCGGGAAGCGGAGGATCAGTCTGACAGGTCGTCGGTCCGTTACTCGAGCTAGTGCAGAACCCGGTTCCAAGTTGGTCGTCACCCCGGCCCCCCTCGATTCGGTCACCCCCACCGCTGTCAAAGAGCTCGTCGTCCCCCCCTAGCCCGTAGACGATGTCGTTACCGGGGGCCGAGAAGATGTCGTTGCGCCACCGATTGCCGCGAATGATGTCGTCGTGGCGCGATCCCACGACGTCATTGATCGACACGAGAACGTCGAACCCGTCCCCGGTGGCGGTACCGGCAGAGAGGTCGATGTCGACTCCGCTGGGCGAGTCGAAGTAATGCAGCCGGTCCCCGCCTGGTCCTCCGTCGAAGACGTCGTCACCGGGGTCGGCTGAAAACGAATCGCTGCCGCTCCGGCCCACGAACAGGTCGACGTCGGCACTCCAATCTCGGCCCGTTGACTCGAAGTTGTCGGAGCTCGGTCCACCGAACATTCGGTCGCGTCCCGGTCCGCCAATCTGGAGCGATCTTCCGTCGCCACCTCTTGCGACATCGTTGCCCGGACCCGCGTGGAATGAGTCGTCGCCAGGTCCACCCCAAATCAAGTCGTGACCGGGTCCGGTCTCGGCGCTGTCGCTGCCTTCGCCCGCGCGTACGCGGTCACGTCCTTGGCCCGAGCAGATGATGTCGCTTCCGCCGCGGCCGTTGACGACGTCATTGCCATTCCGCGCGACGATTACGTCGGCACCTGGCGTCCCGGTAATTACGTCGTCGCTCCTGCTACCCACGAGCGTCGCACGCTCACGGTCGCATTTGAAGACTCGTTTCTCGCCCACAGTTTGTTCCTTGACGAGAACTTGCCTCTCACTAGCGGAGATTCCTGATGAGTGGCGCTCCGTGATACGGCTGCTGATCTCGAGTGGATAAGGAACGACGGAGTAGTTGGTCGATGCGGCGGAGGTCGCGGTGAAGGACGTCCCTCCGGTAAGCAGCAGGGCGACCGCGGCCACCCAAGCCAGCATCCTTTGGGATGTGCTCATCGTCTTTCTCCCGAGCCTTGATTCGAGGGGAGGCAACCGCCTCCCCGGCTGGAATCACGCTACGTCGGCGGGTACGCCTTTGACAGTGGGTTGGCGAGACGATGGGAGATCTCTCACGTCGCTCCAGCGACCACCTTCCCCCTCGCATGGCCTTGTTCCAAGTAGGCGATCGCTGCGGGAATCTCGGCGAACGGATAGCGCTTGTCGATCTCCGGGCGCACCTTCCCAGCCTCAATGAACTCCGAAAGGAGTTCCAGATCCTTGGCGGTTACGTGTGCCTGCACCATGGCGATCTCCTTGCCGCCGCGTAGCGAGACGCCCATCAGCTTCGCCACGCTGGTAAATCCGGTGACTGCGGCCTTGCCGCCCTCGGCAAGCGCACGTTTGAGATCGGACACAGATAGGTTCCCGATCGTGTCGAGGATGAGGTCGTAGCGTCGCCCGCTACGGACGAAGTCGGTCGTCGTGTAGTCAACGACGTGATCGGCGCCGAGCGAACGGACGAGGTCGACGTTCCGGGAGCTGGTCACGCCGGTCACCTCGGGCCCATACGACTTGGCGATCTGAACTGCAAAGCTGCCAACCCCGCCGGAAGCGCCATTGATCAATACCTTCTGTTCGGTCTGGATTTCTCCGTGGTGTTTAAGGCCCTGGAGTGCGGTTGTTGCCGCCATCGGAACTGCGGCCGCTTCCTCGAACGATAGGTTCGTCGGCTTCAACGACATGACATCAACTGGGACCGAAACGTATTCTGCAAAGCCGCCGTAACCGTGGTCTAAGAGGTTGGCGTAGACCTCGTCGCCGGGCTTGAACTGGGTAACGTCGCTGCCGACTGCCTCCACTCGCCCGGCAATGTCGACGCCGAGAATCTTGTGTTTCGGCCGCAGTAAGCCCAGGGTGGCGCGCGAAAAAATGGGCTTGCCGCGCATTGAATGCCAGTCCGCCGGATTGACGGATACTGCCAGCACCTTCACGAGGACTTCATTTGCGTTCGGCGCAGGCTTCTCGAGCTCCCCCAGCCGGAGCGTCTCCGGCGGCCCGTACTTCTCCCATATGAACGCCTTCATGTCAGGCTTCTCCCCTTTCCGGTATGTGCCCCCGAGGGGGTTGCACTCGAAGCTGACCCTTCCGCCGCCGGCCACGGCTCTCCGGCGCAGCGGAACTCAACGGGCAGCCGAGACAAATGATTGGCTAGAACCATGATCACCGTGCCTGATGTCCAACCCGATCGCTATCGGATGCCCACGTGTCGGACAGTATGGGAGATGGCCTAAAGCCTTTGACGACGAGATAGATACCGAACGACAGCTCCCACACGAACTCGAATGCGGTCGCTGCGGCCTGTCCCCCCGAGCCTGTCTCGAAGACCCCGAACAGAACGCAGACGAAACCAACGGCGAGCAAGGGGCCACCGATGAGCCCCAGCATGGCCATTCGTGGTGGCATCGAGACCGGAGCGATACATCAGGTAACCCAGCAACAACCCGTTGCCGAGGCCCGACGACGAGACCGGGGCCGAACAGGAACGCCCACTCATAGGTGGCAACGAGGGAAGAGCCGGTGGTGGCCAGCGAAGCGGCCTCTGCGCCGGAGGCTCCCACAAGGTCCTCGCGCACGGTCACGACCGAAATGATGCTGAGGAGGCCGACCAGGATGAAGGCGTTCTCCACGACGCGCGCGCTGACGTATCCGAGCGCGCCGACTTCGCTCTGCCGCTTGACGATCGGGTAGAGAAAGATCGCGGTGCCCATACTGGTGACGATGAGCAAGAACTCGAGGATCGCGCCGAAGTACATGGCCGTATCGGAGCCGGCACCGGGGATGAAGCGCATGTCGTTCCACGAAGCCCCGAGTCCATTCACGAAGAGCAATCTCGCTGGGATCGAGGTAACGAAGGTGGCTAAGAACAACCAGCCGGTAATTTTTGCAAGCTTTTGAGGATCCATCTGATGATTCATCTGACCTCCCGCTGTCGGGTCACCCAGAATGGTGCGACCTACGTCGCTTTGCTCAGCCAAAGTACGCCGGTATTTCCGGATCAGATAGGGGGTTGGGGGGAAATCGTGGCAGCAGTTGACGAAAGGACTTGCGATGTTTGTCCCTCTTTGCCCACCGAGATCGCACCAGCAGAGCGAGGACGACTGTCACCTTCGCTCCATCCCGCAACGCGACTGACTTCAGTTCCGAACGTTGCCGATCATTACTGACTAGCGACTGAATTTTGCCTGGTTGTCGATGTAGTCGACACAAACTCATCTTCAACAAAGCCCCGAGATCGGGGGGGGTAAGGTCCGATCCCTAAGGAACGAGAGCGTCCTTGACGCGGGAGCGCCGGCACTAAAGAGAGAGTCGCCAGGTGCGATTCGTCGTCTCTTGTTTAGCGCGTGCATTGGGAACAGACTGAATGCCAGGTTCCCCTTTGTGGGGCAACGGATCGGAGACCTCATTGAATCGTCTGCACCACCCCGACGGACTCGACGCCGCGGGGATCGCAGCGCTTATCCTCGGAGCCATAAGCTTCGCCACGTTATGGGAAGCAGCACTATTCGAACTAGATACTGCGTGGCCCCTCGCTCTTATCATCCATGGGATCTCCATCGCCACGATCGCGTTCGGGCTAATTCGACTTCAGCGCGGGGTGCTCGACCGTTCGGCGCGGCTAACGTGGGTCGGCATCATCCTCGCAGTGGTCGGTTCTTTCGCCTCCTTCGTACTCCTAAGCGTTGGGCTGGCACTCGTTGGAGTCGCCGTCTGCATTCAGAGGGGCTGGCGAGCCGGCCCCATTGTCGTCATCCTTGGGTCTGCGACGCTCCTCGCTTCCTACCTGCTCGGCGCGCGGATTGGGACCGAGGGCGCACCAGATCCCTCGACTGCGGCTGCCGCGTCATTCGGGATTGCAGCGTTGCTGATCCCATTAGGCCTCATTCTCATCGCCATTGCAGAGGCGCGGTTGATTCGGTCGGACGGGACCGCGAAGACCGCAGCGGGGCCGGGTGGACCAGGTGTGGACCAAGCGACGATGAACCCGGGTTAAAGAAGCAGAGCATGGCGCGAAGGCGGGACGGCGGTCAGTTAGCGGACTGCTCGTACCAGCTGAGGACACGCAGCGCCCGCAGCGTGTTCCACCGGCTGGGCCGATCGTCGCCGTCTTCGAGCGCGAAGTGGACCCTGCCGGGATGTGTGTTCTCCAGTAGCCACGTGCCATCGGTCTGCTGCTTGGATCGGAGCAAATCGATCGCTTCGTCCACCCTCGGATCCGGCACATCCCCGACCAAGCGGAAGTATTCGAGGGCTCGCAGGACGTCGTAGTGCCAGCGGATCGGAAACGAGAATTGCATCCAGGCTGGATTGACGATCTCGCCGGTGCTCTTACGTCGGAACAGCTTTCGTTCGAGGAGGTACTCCTCACCCCGACGCCGTGCCGCGATGGATACCGCAGAGCCACCGGTTGCGCGCTCGTGCGCCATCAGTCCTTCCAGGACGTTGATCGTGGTCGCGAACGACGAGCGGACGGATCCATTCTCCACCTCGCAGTTCCACCCGCCATCCTCGAGTTGCTCTCCAAGTAGGCGGGCGACCACGCCATCCACATCTTGATCAAAGTACGTGCCTAATGTGACGGTCCTGCCATTGATGCACGGCTCGACCTCGCCGCTGAAGAACGGCTGTCCGGCGTGCTCCCAGCGGCAGTGGTCTCTGACCTGCGCCACCGCCCGACGCACCCGATCAGAGCGCGGGTCGACACCGAAATCGTGCAGCAGTTGGAGTGTTGGCAGCGTGGAGATCCAGGGCTGGCCCTGATTCTCGTCGGACTGGTTGAAGCTGCGCGCCGGGAAGCACGCGCCTCCCGCCCACTGGCCGTCTTCGCCTTGCAACGCGAGCAGTCTGGCACCCCAGCCCTCGGTGGCCACCCGCGCGCGCTCCGCCGCGACGACCTCGGCCGGCGCACGGACAATGTCGCGCAACACCTGCCAGCGGATGGCGGGATCCGAATCGAGCAGCCAGTCCGTTGCGGTCATGCGGCCGAGGTTAACAAGCTGTTGAGAAGCACTCATTCTTGGTCGCTGTCGCTACTGCGCACCAAGCTATATGTGCTCGGCGAATAGAGGGCGGTCAGAGTCAGCCACGGCCGACGAGGATATCTGCCGTGCTGTCACAGATCGGCCTCGGCCGGTGTCTCCATGCCAAGACCACCAGACGAGGAGGAGACATGACCAGCAACACCCGGGTCCCCAAGGCTGAGATCACCGGCCTCTACGGCGCCGTACTGAAGAGGATGAGCAAGAAAATGGTCGGCGAAGTACCCAACGCCCTCGGAGTGATGTGGCACAACCGGCCGGTGCTTAAGGCCCTCATGGGGCTCGGCCACAAGTCCGGCAAGTGGAACAAGTGCGACAAGGACCTGAAGTCCTACGCCCACATGGCGGTGGCATCCCTGATCGGCTGCTCGTTCTGCCTCGACCTGGGGTACTTCCAAGCGCACAACGACGGGCTCGACGAGGCCAAGGCCCGCGAGGTGCCGCGCTGGCGGGAATCGAACGTCTTCACGCCGCTTGAGCGCGACGTGATGGAGTACGCCGAGGCGATGTCACAGACGCCGCCGACCGTCACCGACGAGTTCTTCGCTCGGCTGCTCGAGCAGCTCGGAGCGCCGGCGATGGTCGAGCTCACCGCGTTCATCGCGCTGGCGAACGTGCCTGCGCGTTCAAACGTTGCCCTCGGCATCAAGGCCCAGGGGTTCTCGGCAGCATGCGGCCTCGTGCCCCTGGCGCAGCCGAGCGTCGTAGCGTCGTAGGCATGACCGACGACCCGTTCGTCGCCCACCGCAGCCTGCTGTTCACGGTCGCCTACGAGATGCTCGGCTCCGCCGCCGACGCCGAGGACGTCGTGCAGGAGACCTGGCTGCGGTGGGCAGACCTCGGTGCTGCGGCCCGGGAGGAAGTACGCGACCCGCGGGCATACCTGGTGCGGATCGTCACCCGGCAGGCGCTCAACCGGTTGCGCACGATGGCCCGGCAACGCGAGGAGTACGTCGGCGAATGGCTCCCCGAGCCGCTGCTGACCAGCCCCGACGTGGCCGAGGACGTCGAGCTCGCCGAGAGTGTCTCGTTCGCGATGCTGACCGTGCTGGAGACCCTGGGCCCCACCGAGCGGGCGGTGTTCGTGCTGCGCGAGGTGTTCGAGACGACGTACGACGAGATCGCCGAGGCGGTTGGCAAAACGCCCGCGGCGGTGCGGCAGATCGCCCACCGCGCCCGAGCGCACGTGGTCGCGCGGCGGCCGCGAGTGCAGGTGAGCCGGGCCGAGCAGGAGGCCGTCGTGGAGCGGTTTTTGGCCGCGGTCCGAGGTGGTGACCTGCAGGGGCTGCTAGACGTGCTCGCGCCCGATGTTGTCGTGGTGGCTGACGGCGGCGGCTTTGTCGCCACAGTCAAGCGGCCGATCGAGGGCGCGGACCGGGTGGGCAAACTCCTGGGCTTGTTGGCCAAGTCTGCCGTCGACTTCGAGGTGATTCCGATGTGGCTCAATGGGGCGCCGGCGGCGCGCTTCGAGATCGACGGCGAACTGTACGGGGTTGTGAACATGGTGATCGAGGACGATCGAGTCTCCCGGATCTACGCGGTCGCCAACCCGCACAAGCTGGCCCGACTAGACGAGGAGGCCGAGCTCAGCCGGTGACGGTGAAACCCTGTTGAGCGGTTTGTTGGTGACGATGTGTTGATGGTGTCGTGATGGCAGTAACGGAGGCTCTAGCGGAAACGAGGTCGACAAATGAAACACCGTCGAATGGACTTTGGGTGACCTTGGACAGGGCAAGTCCACTGACGAGCAGACTGCGGCCTCTTCAGAAGGCAGCTCTGCAAGGAGATAGCGATGAGCAGCATCAAAATACGGAAAGATTGCTACGGCTGGCGTCGGAGGGGTCGGCGGCTCCAATACCAAGTTTGCACTGGCTCGCCACAACACGCAGTCACACCATCCTCGCGCGTGATCATGAGCTCACCAATCGCGCGTTGCGCCTCCCGCCAGAGCATGAGCCCAGGACCGTCTCCGTACCGGTCTGTCGAGAACGTGCGACCAATAGTCGCTGTGAGTTCGGAAAGCTCTCCTTTTGTAAGGTCGGGCGGGAAGGACTCGAGGTTTCATCAGGTTGAGCTCAGAGGCATCCCTCCCAAGGGTGGTGGCGACCGCTCCCCACGCGGTGATGCCCACCGCCCATGCACGAACCAATTTCCGAAACAAGATAGACAGCAACGCGAGGCTCAAAAATGCCGTTCGCTGGGGAAAATCCCCTCGCCGCGTACGTAATTTAGGGAAGGCAAGCTCCTGCCGATTCCAACAGCGACGAGCATGGCTGTCGTTCAGTGAATCCGTGAGTCCGAACGGTCCAAGCGCAGCGGATCGTCGGCACATGTCCTGCGTGCCCCCGATAGGGACAAACGGGCCATCTCGTTTTGCTTCGCCAACTCGGGGGAAACACCTTGGGTGATCAAGACCATCGTTGACGTGTTCGGGCCCCTGTACTCGGGGGCCGTGGGATACCTCGCCATCGCCGGCCTGATCTTCCTCGACCGGGGAGCGTTCACGGGGGTCGTGCTCCCTGGAGAGCTCTTCCTCGCTCTCGGTGGCGTGTATGCGGGACGCGGCGATCTCTCAGTCGTCGTGGTGATGCTTGTCGGAGCCCTGGCAGGTCTCCTCGGTGAAACCGTCAGCTTCTGGCTGGGACGCCGCTACGGAGTTCGGATCACGCGTCATTTGCCGCTCGCGAACCGGTTCGAGAAGCATCTCGATGAGGCGCATGACTACTTCCGCCGCAACGGCGGCAAGACGATATTCATCGGCCGCTATGTCTCCGTGGTCGGGACCTTCATGCCCTTCGCCGCAGGGATGAGTGGGATGCCGTTCCGTCGCTTCCTCTATTTCGACGCGGGCGCGATCGCCTTGTGGTCCATCGGTGTGACTCTGCTCGGCTACCTCTTGAGTTCCCAGATCCAACTCGTCGACCAGCTCCTATCCCAGTTCGGGTGGGGCCTGCTCACGCTCGTCGTTCTGTTCCTGGGCGGTCGGATGATCTGGACGCGGCGTGACGACATCCGTAAGAGGACGGCGAAGTGGAGACCGTCGTCTGATGCGACGGTACACACGAGGAGGGGAAGATTGACAACGTCGAGTGCTGTGCCCGAAACATACGAGCTCGATGGTGACGACGCACGGAGGATGCTGCGAGATGTTGGTTGGAAGCGACTGTTGGTCAATTCCTTTATCCGGTTTCGGACGGCCGACGGCTTCTCCCACGTTCGTGCCCTGGCGCATGCGACAGTCTTGACCGCGATCCCCGCACTCATCTCGACCATCGCCATCGCTACGGCATTCGATTTCACGACCTTTCGCGAAGTACTGGAACACACTCTGAAGCAACTCGCCCCCGGGCCGTCGGGAAGAGTCCTGAGCACGGCGTTCCGCCAAGGCTCACAGGCAGGCGGGGGTGCCGCGCTCGTCGGCGGATTGATTGCCGCCGTGACGTCGGGGATGTTCGCTATGGCCCAGATCGAGCGCGGCTGTAACCGGATCTACGGGATGGTTCGAGATCGTTCCATATCGGCGAAGCTGACCGTGGGGCTCCTTTTGAGCTTCAGTGCGGGTGTGCTGCTCGTTCTGGCGTTCACGTTCCTGGCTGCTGGTCAAGCCCTCGGCAAAGGCCTCTCCGAAGGCGGCGTACTGGGTGACACCGCGACTACGGTTTTCGCAATCGCGCGGTGGCCGGCGGGCCTGCTGCTGGTATTCGCCGCGCTGACACTCGTTTACAAGGTTTCGCCGAATCGCCGCCAGCCCGGGATCGCATGGCTTCAGACCGGAACGATTATGGCCACTGGGCTATGGGTGATCCTGACCGCGTTGCTCGCGGTGTACTACTCCGTCAGCGATCAACTCGGGAGCACCTACGGACCTTTGCTCGGCATCATCGCGATCCTGACGTGGGCCTACGCAACCGCCCTTGCGCTGTTTCTCGGGGTCGCCTTGGCTGCGCAGCTCGAGGCTGTCCGCGCCGGTGTCCCGGGTCCGCGAACGTTTCGGCGTTACAACGAAACCGTTCGTGACCCGGAAGAGACGAGTGATTCGGGAAGATTCCTGATACCCGAGAGAGGGCAGCAGTCTCGGACCGAGACCGCGCCGTCCCTGTAGGCCAGAGAGCTACAGGGATGAAAGGTAGCCCAACGACCCTCGGGCGCTGGCTGGATCCTCCCAAGCGTTACGGCGCAAGAATCATCCTGTTCGCGCTCGCGGTCGTCTTGCTGTTCGGCCCCCTCGGTCTCCTCGTTACCCAGCTCACGACGACGGACCCCGACCTCAACGACCTGGACATCTGGGCCGCAGAGGCATTTCACCCGCTGGTCACTGACTCCCCCGGGCTCGTCGTCGCATTGGAGGTGATCAGCTTCGTCGGCAGTCCGCCGTGGTTCTATTTCCTGCTCGGTGGTGCGTCCATCTTCCTCTGGATCAAGCATCGCCGTCGCATTGCGATCTTCATCGTGGTGACGGGACTGATTGGAGGGCTGGTCGACACTGCGGTGAAGTATTGGGTGGAGCGGCCTCGCCCCCATATCGAGGACCCGGTGGCTACGGCACCCGCAAACGCATTTCCGTCCGGACACACGATGATGTCTACGATCGGCTACGGGGTCTTGTTGCTCGTCTTCTTGCCACTTGTGCCGCGCAGATGGCGCATACCAGTGCTGCTGGGAGCTTTGATGTTGGTCTGGGGCATCGGCGTCGCCCGCCTCATGCTTGGGGTGCACTTCCTCACCGACGTGGTGGGTGGCTTCATGCTCGGGATTGCCTGGTTAATCGCTTCCACGGTTGCGTTCAGTCTGTGGCGAATCGAGGAAGGTAAAAAGCCGGTAGAGCCTCTCAAGGGCCTCGATCCCGAATCGGTCGGAAACCTGTAACGCATCCCGCCCAATCACGAGGGCGAATTCGGGCGACTTTTGGTAGTAAAACCCACCATTGACGATAAAGGAAACCTGATTGCATAATTTGCTTACTTTGCTCGGGGGGCGCGGAGAGCCCTTCGACGGGAGCCTAGGGCGGCTCCATTTACAAGGGGGGATACGCGGTGAAGTCCTCATTTGGGGTGCGAAAAATCCTGCCGATCTTGATCGCGGTGGCGCTCGCCTTACCGGCGCTTGGGGTGAGCTCTGCACCGGCGCAGGAAAACGATTCAGCGGACGCTATCGACTACGTCGAAGGCAATGCGGCGAAGCTCGGTGTCACGCGCGCCGATGTCGCCGATGTATTTGTCACCAGTAGGTACACGAGTTCGCACAGCGGCATCACCCACGTCAACCTGAACCAGCGCTACCAAGGCCTCGAGGTCTTCGGGGGACACGCGACGGTGAATATCGCGGCCGATGATGAGGTGATCTTCGCAGCGGGTGCGTTCGTGCGCGACCTCAGCACCGGGGCCTCCGGCGACGCTGATCTGGATGCCACAGAGGCGGTCGAAGCAGCGGCCGATGAGCTCGAGCTCGATGATGTCGATGACCTGCGCGTGCTCCGCGAAGAGGGAGGCGCGCTCAGGAGACCGTGCTCTCGCGCGGCGGCATCTCCGACGAGCCGATCCCGGCTCGTCTCGGTTGGCAGCCCACGAGGCAGGGGCTGCGCCTGGCCTGGCAGCTCACGATCGACGACTCCTCCGACGGCCACCTGTGGAACGCGGCGGTGGACGCCGAGACCGGAGAGCTCCTGAAGGTGGACGACTGGACGAACCAGGACTCGTACGAGAGTCTCGCTAGCACGCTCATGCGCACGAGCTCCGCGAGCGCGGCGGCGGCGAGCGAGCCTCCCCTTCCGCCGAGTCCCGCGGTCGACGGGTCGAGCTACAATGTCTTCCAGATTCCGAGAGAGGGCCCGAACGACGGGCCGCGTACGGTGGTCGACAATCCCGCCGACGATCGCTTCTCTCCGTTCGGCTGGCACGACACCAACGGCGTTGCCGGAGCGGAGTTCACGAACACGCGCGGAAACAACGTCCACGCCTATCTCGACCAGGACACCAACCAGCAGCCCGACTTCGGCGACACCGTCGGCGGACCGGGGCTGGACTTCGACTTCCCGGTCGACCTGAACGAACATCGCAGGCCTACCGAGAGGCCGTGGTGACGAACCTCTTCTACGGCTGCAACATCGTCCATGACCTCACCTCGCTGTACGGCTTCACCGAGGATACGGACAACTTCCAGGCGATGAACTACAGCGGCGGTCCGTTCTCGAACGGCGACTACGTCCGCTGCGAGGCCGCCGACGGGGATGGGACGAACAACGCGAACTTCAGCACTCCGTCGTCCGGCGGGACGCCGCGAATGCAGATGTTCTTGTGGCCGGGCAACCAGCTCGGGTCGCAGAACCAGGTCGCTGTGGACGGCGGCGCCAGCTTCGGGGCCGGGTGGGCGCGGTTCGGCCCGCCGGCTCCGAACGCCGGTCTTACGGGTCAGTTCCACGACGCCGGCAACGGCTGCGTGCCCGCGGACTATGCGGGGGCACCGGCCGGCGACTGGATCGCGATCGTCGTCGGTGGGACCACCGGCTGCCAGCCGATCGAGAAAACCCGGCAGGCGGAGACTGCCGGTGCCAATGCCATCGTCATGACGACGGGCACCGGAACCACGCCGAGCACAACGGTCATCTCCGCCGGCACGGGTGGGATGGCGGTCGCGTCGCCCGGGATTCCGGCCGTCGCCATCACGGTGGCGGACGGCGACGCGCTGCGTGCGGCGCTGCCCGCGTCGGGCGCGGTGCGCAAGAACCCGACTCATCCGGGGATCCGCGACGGCGACTTCGACTTCGCGATCATCGGCCACGAGTACGGGCACGGGGTCTCCAACCGCCTGACGGGCGGCCCGGGGATCAACTGTCTGAGCGGGAACGAGCAGGCGGGTGAGGGCTGGAGCGACTACATCGGTCTCACGATCCCGCTCGACCCGGCTCTCGACGATCCCGACGAGCCGCGTGGCCTCGTGCCGTACGTGCTGTTCCAGCCGAACCGGCACGGCAACGGGCTACGCCCGCGGCCGTACACGCGCGACATGACGATCCAGCCGTTCACGTACGACTCGATCAAGACGAACGGATGGCTCGCCGACGCGCAGGGCAATCCGACGTCGCTCGCGCTGCCGCACGGCCTTGGCCACGGCTGGAACTCGGTCTTGTGGGACATGAACTGGGACCTGATCGACAAGCACGGGTTCCACGCCAACTTGTACGACGGCTGGGAAGCGGGCGGGAACACCCGCGCCTTCCAGTACGTGATGGACGGGCTCAAGATTCAGGGGTGCGGTCCAGGGCTGGTCGTCGCACGAGCGGCGATCATCGCGGGCGCCGATGAGCTGAGCGACGGGGAGGACACGTGCACACTGTGGGCGACGTTCGCCCGCCGCGGCCTCGGTTTCAGTGCGGTGCAGGGAACGACGAACCGCGACGACAACACCGAGGCGTTCGACACGCATCCGGACTGCCGGCGAGGCTTCCAGCCTCCGGCCTCCCATGCGTACGGCTCCCTTAGGGACGTTGATGCGGGCGATGCTGTGCCGCTCAGGTTCACCGCGGACGGTTACAAGGAGCTGGACGTCTTGGCAAGCGACTCGCCCTTCTCCCGCAGAGTCGACTGTGGAACGCTGCAGGTGCCCAGTATCACCCCGGGCATCACCACGCCGCGGGAGTACCCGATCGCGACGGAGACCCCGGGCAACTCGAAGCTCACCGTGAATTCGAACGGAGTCTTCCTCTACAACTGGGAGACGCATGGAGGAGTGGGGAGGCACTTGCCGCGAGGTCGTCGTCACGCGCGACGACGGTAAGCAGCACAGGGCCTTCTTCCGGTTCGAGTAGACCTACTGCGAACCAAGAAACGATGGGAGCGCTCGTGACCGAGCGCTCCCATCGTTTGCCGGGCGGGGATCCCGTTCGCGAGTGGGTTCCGTGATGCCCAGGGGTTTTGAATTGAGTCGGGGTCCAGGCGTGTCGGGTTCCGATGAGTTTCGTCATTGCCATCAAGTCTCATGAGTCACGCAATGACGCAGAGCCGCCCGTGGGGCGACGACAACTGCCGCAAAGCAGGTTGCGATGTCCGATTCGCCAGGAGGAACCTCGAAGGGCTAGCATCACGCCCACCCGTCTTGAGGGGACGGGATAAGGCTCCGCGGTGGAGCCAGAGAGGAGGAAGAATGATTGGGAGGGCTTCCCCCCGAACATCATTGGTCTCGCTCGTCGTGATGGTCCTTTTGCTCGTGCAGCCGGCGACATCCGCATCGGCAGATCCGATCAGCGAGAGCAAGGGATTTCGCAAGGCCGTCACAGTTGGAGGGATCCGCGAGCACCAGGCAGCACTCCAGGCAATCGCGGATGCGAACGGCGGGAATCGCGCAGTGGGCACCGCTGGCTATGACGCATCGGTGGAGTACGTGGTGGAGAAAGCCGAGGCCGCCGGCCTCGATGTAAGCCTCGACCCGTTCACCTATGTTGAATCGTTTAGCGAGGGCTCGCCTCCTGTGCTCGAGGAGATCGCCCCAGAACCCCAGGTGTTTACGGCGGGGTCCCGGCCCGCGTTCGACGGGGATTTCGTGTCGTTCACTGGTTCCGGCGAGGTGACCGCTCCGGTGACCGGGGTCGACCTCATGCTTCCTCCCGGACCTGTTCCGAACTCGAACACCAGTGGCTGTGAGGCAGAGGACTTCGCCGGTTTCCCAGCAGGGAATATCGCACTCATCCAGCGGGGGACGTGCCCGTACGTCCAGAAGGCCGCCAACGCTCAGGAATTTGGAGCGTCCGGCCTAATCATCTTCAACGAGGGCCAGCCGGGCCGCACAGCTGTGCCGAACAACCTGCCCCTGGGGGCCGAGGGCATTCACATCCCCGGAGTGGGGACGAGCTTCGACGTAGGCGTCGACCTCAGCGATCCGGGGACCGTTGCCCGAGTTGAGACCGAGGTTCTGGAGCAACTAGGCGAGAGCGTGAACGTTATCGCCGAGACCCCCGGTGGCGATCCCAACAGGACGGTGGTGATCGGTGCTCATCTCGACAGCGTTCCCGCTGGCCCTGGAATCAACGACAACGGAAGTGGCTCGGGCGGGATTCTTGAGATCGCTGAGGTCTACTCGGCACAGAATCGGACTCCACGCAACAAACTTCGGTTCATGTGGTACGGCGCGGAGGAGATTGGCCTCATCGGGTCAACGAAGTACGTGGAGGAGCTGTCCCAGAGTGAGAAGGACGACATCCTCGCGATGCTGAACTTCGACATGATCGGTTCGCCCAACTACGCGCGGTATGTGTACGACGGCGACGGAACCATCGGTCCCGAAGGACCTACCGGGTCGGGTTTGATCGAAGATGTGTTCGTCGACTACTTCGCTAGCCAGGGGCTCTTCAATGAGCCCACCGCGTTCGACGGGCGCTCCGACTACGGGCCCTTCATCGCCGACGGTATCCCGGCCGGTGGGCTGTTCACCGGCGCCGAGCAACCGAAGACAGCGGCTCAGGTCGCCCAGTACGGCGGCATCGTGGACGCCCAACTGGACCCCTGCTACCACGTAGCATGCGACACATTCGCCGGTACGGGTGGGGCCACAGCTCCGGGGTTGGGTCTGCGAGCGCTGGATGAGATGTCCGACGCTGCTGCCCATACTGTCTTGTTCTTCTCGAAGACCAAGGTCGATGTGAGGAATACGCCGAACTAGCAGTAACTACAGGAGTGTGGATGGAGGGAGGTCGCGTGTGTGGCCTCCCTCCGCTGCACCGTGGATCGCCGATCGGGCGGACAAGAGTCGCTCACGGGCTGGAAACCGGCGCTCCTTTGAGCTCCGAGCTAGGAGCGCGTGAGTCACAGCAGGATCACCAGATTCGCCTGACGTGAGTCGACCCCTCGATGTCGGTAATGAGGAAGGTGACCCTTCCGGGGAAGAGGAAGCGAGCGAGCGGAGGTGCGCGTCTCGTTCACGCCGACAACTGTAGGGGGCCGAAGCCCCCACAGCATTAAACGTCGGATGGCAACTACGGTACGGCTATGAACTCGTCCAGGAAGTCCCGGGCGACCGGGGTGTCGACGCGATAGGTCACGTCGGTCGCCTTACACACTGTGTCGCCCGTCACGGTGATGGACACGATGAGATTGGAGTCCTCTCCGCCCAGGAAGTGAGGTCCGCCCGAGTCGCCGAAGCACGTGCCCTGGTCGCCGGTGGCCTCATTCATCGACAGCTTGAGCCAGGCCTTTTGCAGCGAAAGGAAGGACTGCGTTGCCATCCTTCGCTCGTCGTTCGGCAGGATTCCCTGGGGACCCTTCTTGCGCGACTCACGGATGGCGCCGTACCCGACTGCGGTGAAGGTCTCGTTCTTGAGCTGTTGCTTCAGCTCGTCGAGGAGTCCCTCGGTCGGCAGCTCTCCGTAGGTATCCATCGCCACCGGCTCGTCGAGCACGATCACTGCGATGTCGTGAGCGTCGTTGAAGCCGCCGGAGCCGAACTCGGGATGGGTGTGCGAGGTGCCGGTTATATAGCTCGCGTCAGGGGTGGCCTCGTCGTCAAAGGTTACGAACGCGTCCGTGCCCTCATCGGCGAGCTGCTGGCCCGCAGCCGTGCAGTGTCCGGCAGTCAGAAAGACCGTCTCCGAGATCAGCGTTCCGGAGCAGATCGAGTTGATCTCGCCGTCGATCTGGACCGCGTAGGCACCCACGTAGGGATGTCTGCCGTCGTCCGGTTCTCCGTAGACGATGGCGGACGCGGGGCTCATCATCATGAGCAGCGTCGCCACCAGCGCAAGCGCAATGAACGAGCGTTTGGGCATCTGTGGCTCCCCTCGAGTCCGGACGCCGGCCCTCCCCAGCGCCCACAGAGCACCGAAGCCTACTGCCCGCGAACGAGTAGTGGACCGGTTTTCCATTGGGTGTCAACTGGAACTGCCAAAAGGACAAGGCCGCGCGTCCGATGCATTACGTGCAAGGAACTGCTGTCCGTCACGCAGGGTTTGCACCCGACGGACGTGGTTAGATTCACTACACCCGAGAGCTTCCGGACGTCGTGTGCAAGATTGATTGACGACCTGCACTTTCGTTAGTGGGCGGTGACGGGTTCGAACTGCCGACCCCTGCGTTGTGAGGGCGAATGACGGGAAAACGAATCCCGACCAGTTAGAGCTTTTCCCGCAGGTCAGACTAGGTTTTCGCTTGTCGCTGTTTCGCGCTCCATGACCCCGATTTCGCGCTGCGATGTGGACCAGGTGTGGACCAAGCCGACAGAAGCGCGCTAGCCGAGCCAATTATCTGTTCGTAGTTGCATGCTCCAGGGGTCTTTGGACGGTTGCCCAAGAAATCATCTGAACCTTCACCGGGTTACGAGCAGTTCTCCAGTCCGCTAACGGCATTCTCTTTGAACAACGGCGACCTACAAACAACTTCCATCCCTGCGATCAGAAGGAGGTCCGGGCCAACCATGGACTTCCGGCTACCTCCGTTTGTTTCCGAGCTTCTGACGGCCAGCAGACGACCCGCTAAGGGAACGCGCGTAAAGGCTGAGTCGGTCCGAACTATAGGCCCGCCGCCCGTCTAGCTCCAGCAGCGGGTTCAGACTAAGACTTCTGAAAGGCGGCTGAAACCGCAGGTTGCTCGATTGATAGTCAATGGAGCTCCCATCGCCATCCTTTGCAAGTTGCTGGCGAAGGGCTCACTCGGGTCTCCGAAGATCTGGATGTCCGTCGTGCCATCGAGGAACTCATAGGCGGCCGCGATCTTCTCCCCGGCGAGCTGCATATGCAGAGCCATGGACTCCTCATCGGCATGAACCTGTACGACCCGCATCTCCGCGCCGTCGTCTGAGAAGCTGATTTCGAAGTGTAGGAAACGGGGGTGATTCTCCTCGACGAACTTAGCCAGCTCTCGACTGGCCTGCTTCGCCACCTCGAGCTTCCCGTCCTTGATCGCGTGGGTTCCCACGTAGATAAGCGATAAAGCCATGCCCGTTCTCCCTCCCGGCGCTTGCTTCGAAAGCCATGCCCTCGAGTTTACGTGATGTCAAGTAGACCCTAGCGTGCCCGCTAGACAGTGTGTCAAGTAGACATCTGCTCTGCTTGATTCGGTAAGGAAACATCTCCGCGCCATCGCACAGATGCGCTCGGCGTACTGCCCATGGGTCCACCCGAGTTCCCTCGTGAGCTCGCGCCACAACCCGATCAGTGTGATGGCGTAAACGAGGTCCACGACGGTGTCAATGGTCCATCCCTCGGCAAGGTGACCCTCCTTGGCGATGCGCTCGACGATCGTGCGGATGATTTCTTGGCGCCGGTTCATCCGGTTCCGCCAGGCGGCGCCCAGCGCCTCGTCCTGATATTGCGATGACTCAAGCACCTGCGAAATAGCGTCAATTTTCTCCGTGTACCAACTCATAGTTTCAATCCACCGGCGCAATGACTCAACGCCAGTCGGCGCGCCGAAAATTTGTGCCCTCAGATCCGCGGACCCGAAACTGATGTCTACATGGTCGACGAGCGCGACAAACAACCCTGATCGATCACCAAAGTGGAGATAGACGGCCTGGCGTGAGACGCCTGCCGCATGGGCCACGTCGGAGATCCTTACAGTGGAGCCTCGCTTCTCGAGGAGGTCCCAGGCTGCTTCGAGAATCCGGTCCCGCGTCTCAGGCTCGCCGTAGGGCACCGCTTGGCTTGACATGATGTCAATCTACACCGCGCCTATATTTCGTCCTTGTTTCGCGCAGTGTCGGGTTCGGTGGAGCGGACGGGAATCGAGCCGACGACCTTTTCTTGCAAAACAGGACCAGCCGAGCGCTGTGATCACGTCAAATTCGCAAGTCGCTGACGAGCGAAAGTCGTTTACTTTTCACCGACCTCACCCTTATCAGGGGTGCAGCGCCTTGGGACCTACGGGCATCTTTTCCCGCACCGCGACGCGGACCTGACAGAGGGCCTTGGATCAGGCGCGCTCAGAGGTCGTGCAGACTATGTGCAGTCAGCAGAAGGACATCGTGACCATTGCCGAGTCATCGTGACCACAGGACTCAATCAGCGTTCTTGCAGGTCACGCGCCGTTATTGCTGGTGGGCGGTGGCAGGATCGAACTGCCGACATCTGCGTTGTAAGCGAAGTTCAGGGTTGTTTTCGTCGTTTCACAACGTCTGCCGATTCTTGTGGATTCCCTGCTCATCGGCAGTATCTCAAGGGTCTAGGGTTGCCGTCGTTTATCGACGTTTTTCACCCGTCGCGTGTCCAACCCGTGTCCAACGCCGTACCTCACCCGGTCGCCCTCAGGGATCGTCGATCCCGCTCGCGCGTGCCGCCCTCATCTTCCCCGGTGGGGGCGGTTGCGCGTTCGGGGTGCCCCGGGCCGTCGACCGGGACGGGTTCCAATTACTATTGAACCGGCATGACCACGGAGCAGCTGGCTATCGTCGTTCCCGCGCTCGTCGCAATAGTCACCGTCTGGATAATCGCCCGGACGCAAGCCAAAATCAACCGGCAGACGCTGGGGGCTCAACGCACACTGGCCCAGCAGGAGCGGGCCCGCGCTGCCTACGAGGACATGATGCACATGGTTCGCTGGGTGATGGAACTCGTCAACGCGACGAAACCGGTGTGGAGGAAGCCGGTTCGGAGCAGCCGCAGCAGCCCGAAATGGAGCGCGTTCGGTTGGCCCAGGCGTGGATCGACGTTCATGGCAGTCCAAAGGTCAAAGCCATCCTCGGGATGTGGGCGGAACGCCGCAATGATTTCTTTGCTGCGGCTTGGCTTCTCGACAGCATGCAAGACGATTAAAAGCGCGGGGTCGACATTGAACAAGTCATATGGGCACTCGATTGTGGACCAGTGGAAGAAGGTCGACGAGATCAGGAAGGAGCTTCACGAAAAGGTTCAGGAGCTCGCGGACACGGCTTATGCCGAAATGCGCGCCGCGCCTGACCCAGGATGAAAACCCTGAAAAGTCAAATCACGCGACGCTGCGCGTGCATCCCAGCTTCCCACGCTCCCGCGATGACGTCCCGCCCCCTAGCCAAGTGCCACCGGAGCGATTCTGAAGCCTCTTGAGTGAGACAGTCTTTGTCGATGGGCGGGACCGTTTTTCTTCCCACGAAAGGTTGCGACCCCGCGCCCCTCAGTGAGGCCACTGAACTCATGACTTATTTGGTGCCTCTGAGATCGTCCGGGTAGACGGTCAAGACGAGCAGAGCCGGGGGGATCACCACCGTGCCCACCCCCCGGTTCGCTCGCAAGTCTCAAGTGGGCCGACGACGCGGAGAAACTCATGACGATTCCATCCGACCCGTATTACTCGATTGATCCGAGCGATCTGGATAGGTATCACGTGTTTGCTGACTGCCCGAATGGAGTGCAAATCCTTCCGCAGCATCGCAGGAACGGAACGAATGACTCGCCTCTTTGTGGAAGTTGCGAAGACATGCAGAGCAAGCCTTCCGGTGCTGAGGACAAATCGGAAGCTCTGCCCACAGGTTAGGTACCTCTGATAACGGACAGCCCCCTTTACGGTTCGTCCCGACTCGCTAGAACGGATGTGGCAACTAGTTGAAGCGGAACTTTGCTCGGGGGATCCCTCATCCCAACTTGCCTCCGTTACTTGGTTGGATGCCCCCCATGCTCCAGAGAACAGCACACAACCATCAAATAAATGAAGTGCCTTGACACCCCTCCAGATCAGTGTCTAGCTCGATCCTGGGGGGAATTGGCTCGTTGAGGGGGGTTGTTGCATGAATAGATGGACTCGGAAGATTCTCGCGTGCATGGTTTGCGCGCTTGCGCTCTTGGCGGCGGCAGTGGCTCCGTCGTTTGGGCGAGATCGGCCTTTCGGAACCGCGCGAATGTTCGTGAGACTGAAGCCACCTGCGATAGCCGGGGCCAAGTCGCTCAAGCCCGGACAAACAGACGGTAATTTCTCGAAAGTACAGATAGAAGGATTCCGCTGCAATAGCGCCGGAAATCCCGTTGCGGTTGTCGACATCAGCTGCAACACACAGCAGTACGGGCAGGATTGGGCTCCTGACAACGAACTCGCAGTTGCGGTGAATCCCGAGGATCCACAGCACATCGTTGCGGGCTCCAATGACTACTTCTATCGCTTCAATAACTCGACCGGCGCTCGTCAGGCGATCGTGCCGACGGGTTTCTTCACGTCGTTCGACGGGGGCGCGACGTGGGTCGACGGTCAGGTCCCGATGCGCTCAGGAAACGGAGCGGGAGACCCATCCCCCGCCTTCGACGCCAAGCACAACGTGGTTCTTATGGCGCAGTTGGAGAACCTCGGGGGATTGAGCGGGCCGTGGGTCTCTCAAGGGGATGTCGCTGTCAGCCGGTCGACCAACGGCGGACTGCGGTGGTCTGAGCCGATCACAGTCATGAAGGGCAAGGGCACCGGCATCGGCCCCGCAAACAAGGCGGTGTTCTTCGACAAAGAGTGGCTCACCGTCGATAACAACCCCGACTCGGATTTCTACGGTCGCGCCTACCTCACATCGACGAGGTTCCTCAACGGTCCCTTCGGAAGCTACGCCGAGAGCCCGATCTACCTCAGTTACTCAGACGATGGGGGTCAGACTTGGTCACAGCCGCAAGAGATCTCAAAGAGCCATCCAAGTTGCACCTTCCAAACCACCGGAGGCGGAACAGACTGTGATGAGGATCAGTTCTCTATTCCGGAGGTTGCTCCCGATGGAACGCTCTACATCCATTTCCTGAACGCGCAGAACGATGCCGTCTGGGAGACACCAGAGGACTTCGACGATCAGATCATGGTGGTGCGCTCGACCAACGGTGGTGGCACCTTTGAGGGGCCCTGGCAGGCCGCGCAACTCGAGGACGGAGCCTCAGACATGCCCTACTCCGTCATCGGTAGTCCGACCGTCTGGGGCCACCAGATCCGGTGGACCTCGGCTGGAAACATCACCGTGGACCCGTCGGACCCATCGCACCTAACCGTCGTGTGGTCCGATCGCGGCACAGCGAATCCGTTCGTTGCAGGAACCGCGAATGACGATTGCATAGAAGAGACTCCGGAGGCACCCGACTACGACCCCTGTCACGCGGGCCCTGGTTCGGACATCAGCATCTACAAGTCCGAGTCCTTCAATCGTGGCCAGACGTGGACGGGGCGAACCGTGGTCGACACCGCCGGTGGCCGCCACCAATGGTTCCCGTGGGCGGACCAGAAGTCAGATGGAACCCTCGCCATCGGATGGGACGAAGATGATCAGCAGCCGGTGGGTGCGGTTCCGGCCAACGACACTTTCCACCACGTCCTGTGGACTGAAGGCGCGGGCAAGCAGACGCTAGGTGCTGCCGAGAACATCGATGTCTCGGTTACGCACTGGTCCGGTCAGTACGTACCGCGACCGGATTGGCCGACAGTCTGTGGACCCGTCGGCTACAACGATCCCGGGACTCCCGAACCGAACGACTTGGGGAAGGACTGCAACCAGTTCCATGGTGACTACACCGGCTTGCAAGTCGATTCCCTGGACCGGATACACGTCGTGTGGACCGGCCTCAATCGCTTCGAGGTGTCTCCGCAGATTGATCCCTACACGGGCGAACGGCACGACGGGTACGCCCAAGACGCGATGTACGCGCGAAGGTAGCGACTCAGAAGTAGCTTCATTCGAGGGCGGGCCGGTAGCTGAGGCTCGCCCTCACCCCCTTTTCTGAAGCGTTGGGAGCAGGAGATGCCCAATGAGTGAATTCTGATCTCTGGCATCGCGATCCCTCGTAGTCGTTGAGGGTACGGCGAGGAGAGCTGCGAGACAAACTCGAAAGGTCACCCCATAACCCACCCCTTTCCCACTCGCCGACGGACTGCATTTCCTTGAGGGCAGGGAATGCTTCGATTCATCAATCGACCGCACGACAAGGAGGTCAAGGATAGAGAACGCCCGCTTCGGCGGGCGTTTGTCGCGCCTCGGATGTCGAAAAAACGGGGTCCTGAGAGCGGAGCCATTCCCTGTCGGTCCGGATGCTCGCGCGCTTTGGGCTTCCCGAACGCTGTCCCATAATGTGGATACCTCTGATAACGGACAGCCCCCTTTACCTACGCGGCCTTTCTCAGTACAACGGTGGTCGAAGCGGGGCACTCTGCTCGCGGGATCCCTTCGCTTGCTGGCGCAGGTGGGATGGAGCCGGACCGTTTCGCGAGGAGAGGTGCGCTGCGAAAGCCAGTCGGCGCACCTCTCTCTAGTTGCGCTTGCCGCTCGCGGGTGCGGTAGCGCAGAACAATGCGAAGCGTAATTGCACGGTTACCCACACGCTAGATGCTTAGTGCGTAATTCTCCGCCGGACTTCGAAAATCCTTGGCTCAGCCCGCGGAATCGGTTTCTGTCCACGTCACGCACCAGACCTATTGACCATCAGAGGACTGGGCTACAAGTTCGTCAAGTGAGTTCCGGTCCGAGCCAACGTGATCCGATTGAGAGCCTGGTGAGGCGCTGTTCGAGAAAAAGATCAGGGGAGCCGAGATGTCCGATTCATTGACTTCGAGAGCGTTGCCGAGGCAAGTCGTTCATCTTCGCGCCACATCCACGAAGTAGCTTTTGAGGTGTGAGCGCCGCACAGTTTATTCAGGTAGTACTTCGGCCATCAGCGATTCGGGTCATTCACCACCGAGGTCCAGGAAGTATCCAACACGAGTTCTCAAAACATCTTCATCACGATCGACACGGTCGAGGTTCCGGACGACTTCTCTCCGGGGACAATCGGAATCGACGTGCTTTCTGTCCGGTTAGGGCGTGAACGAATTGAAACCCGGCGAGATTTGTACTGAGGTAGTCGCATTCCAGCCGGATCCATTCTTCGGGCAGCCTGAGTCCGCCACTCTCTTGACCACGGCGAGGGATGACAGTGGGGCCACCATCTCGACAGCCCACGTGAAAATTCGAGAAAAGGGCGCGTTTAGACCTTGGTTCACTATGCTCGCATAAGGAGGACGGGTGAACTACAGAAAAGGTAGAAGAAGTTTGTGCGGCATTGGCCTACTTCTCACCTTGTTGCTGTCGACCGTGTACGGGCCCGGGACGAAATCGCCGGCAAGGGCAGATGTGTTGAAGGGAGCATGGTCTGCGCCCTTTGCAATTGGAATACAGGCTGTGCACACGGTGGTGCTGCCCAACAGCAAGGTACTAATGATCTCTCGACCCCGATTAGACAAACCCACCGCCGAAAGGTTGTTCGATCCCGCGACGAAGCAGACGATGGACGTCGCTCATCCCGATCCAGAGCGAGATTTCTACTGCTCCGGGCCTTCACTCCTAACCAACGGGCGCGCATACCTAACGGGCGGCAACCTGCAACTCACGGGGAAGATTGGTGTGCGAGGGACGGATCTGTTCAATCCGAGCACCAATTCGTGGTCGAATGGTCCGCTACTCAGTGAGCCTCGCTGGTATCCCACTAATGCGCAGTTGCCCAACGGCGAGGTTCTCATCATGGGAGGGTGGGCGAATCCAAAGACCTGGTCCAATACGGTGGACAAGTACAATCCCGCCAGCAACACCCTCACGCGTTTGCCTGCAACCGCGACCCAAAAGATCGGTCTCTACCCGCGAATCCATCTGCTGCCAAGTGGCAAGCTCTTCTACTCAGGTGTAACCACCGATCCACTTGCGTCCGTCTCCAAGCTTTTCGATCCAGCAACAAATACATGGTCAACAGTAGACACCTTGAACTTTGGGCCCCGTGGCGACGGAATTTCGGTTCTGCTTCCCGGCCAAAACAAGGTGCTGGCATTCGGCGGCTCTCAACAGGAAGTAGGAAACGCCACTGCGTCCGCCGAGCTGATTGATCTCTCAGGCAGTAATCCGCAGTGGGAGTTCACCACGCCGATGAACCTCGCTCGTAAGGAAGGGAGCTCGGTCGTGCTCCCTGACGGGACGGTTCTCGCGGTCGGGGGAGCAAGGGGTCCCGGTGCGTATGAAAACCCAGTCAAGACCGCAGAACTCTTTGATCCCGTGACGAAGACCTGGACCGTGATGGCGACGCAAGCCGCCGTGCGCGCTCATCATTCCACAGCCGTCCTGCTGCCTGATGGGCGAGTGCTCTCGGCTGGAGGCGACCGCGGCACTCTGCAGAAGACCGCGGAGATATTCTCGCCCCCATATCTGTTTAAGGGACCTAGGCCAGTCATTTCCAGCTCTCCAAGCCAGGTGAGTTACGGAACCAAGTTCAACGTCACATCTCCGAACGCCGGAGAAGTATCCAAGGTGGCTCTCATAAGATCGCCGTCGACAACCCATTCGACAGTCTTCGACCAGCGATATCTAAGTCTTCCATTCACTCGCTCGGGTGACAATTTGGCTGTGGATAGCCCGCCTAGCTCCCGTGATGCGCCTCCCGGGTACTACATGTTGTTCATTCTCAATTCAGAAGGAGTCCCCTCCACCGCTGGGTGGGTCAAGGTTGGCTAGCGCGTCAACACAGCCGCCATCGAGGTGCGTCCTTGAAGGTCCGAGCAATGCTGGAGAAGTAACGATCTGACAAAGTTGGGGCCGCAAGAGTTCATGCCTGGTTCACCAGGATAACTTCGTGTAGTCGCATCATGGGTGCATCGTCTTACCCATATGGTGGCCGGTACCGAGATGGCACTCGAATGGGTTCGAATTGGACCGTGAGCGGACGGGGCAGCCAAGTTCTTCCCAGGATCCTTCAGCCCGCCTACTTCCACGGGGAGCCGCAGCGCCCCGGCGGCCATCAACCCAAATTCACGACAGTTGCCGAACTCCCGCTATGCCGAACAGTTTGACGGCGAAAGCAGAATTCAAGACTGCCCGTGTACTTGCCGATGTTCATGAGCTCCTCAACATCCTGCGATGGAGAAACGCCATGAGTTCTGAGTCCAGACCTCAATGTGACGGAAAAACTACCCTCAGGAAAAGGGGGTGAAAACAATGCAGCCACTACCTAGCTTTAGCAAAAGGGAGGTCAGGAGGATCCTGACTGACCCAACTGTTCCGATAGAAGCCTTAATGGCCCAGATTCATGCTGGACCTCGGATAACGTTTCCGCTCAACCTGCCTGGGCCGCCCCTGCTGAATCGTAGCCACACGCGCCAGTTGGCTACCGCTCGAGCTACGAGTTATTTCAAGCGCTGCCGAGGCCTTCTTTCCCGCGTATGACCCAGCCTACATTCGCTGAGCTCAGCGAGGCAGGTCCGCGCTCGGTCTTGCAGCATCCACTGCCGCTGGGCATCGCTGCTGCCCTCCTCAGCGGTCTCCTATGTCGCGCCTCTCCCCATTTTGTTGACCATCAGAGAGCTTGGCTACGCGTTCGTTCGTAGATTCCCGGTTAGGGCCATCCTTGGTCCGCTCAGGTGCCCTGCGATGCGTCATTGCCATGCGCGCGATGGGAGGGACGGATCTCTGCCGACAAAGACTCCGCATTTCCCGTGAGCATGTAGCGAAGACGTTCGCCGATCATGACCGAGTGGTCGGCAATACGTTCGAGAGCACGCCCCGCAAGTAGTGTCTTCACCGCCGTGGGCACTGCGTGGGGACCCCTCATCGCCATGATGCCCTCCATCAGAGCGCGATTGTGCAAGTCCATCGCGTCGTCCCGCTCCTCGAGCGTCTTGGCCAGTCTCAGGTCGCGGGTCGACCAGGCCCTGACAGCAGTGCGAAAGAGCTCCTGCGCTTCGAGTGACATCTCTCGCAGAATTCCGAACGTCTTCAGGCGCATGGTGCCGGTTCCAGCGTTCCTGGTCGCCGAGCTCGCGCGACACCTAGCCGACGCGCCGGAAAGTGTCTTCGTGTTTCCTGCGCCGAAGGGCGGCCACCTGTTCTACCAGAGCTGGCGGCGTCGGTTCTGGAATCCCGCGGCCACACGCGCCGGGTTCGAGGGGTTCACGCCACACGAGCTCCGCCACACGACCGCGGCGCTCATGATCGACCAGGGCGCAAACCCCCTAACCGTGCAGCGACGTCTCGGCCACAAGGACATTCGCACGACGTTGCAGCTCTACGGGCACCTGTTCCCGGAGCAGGACGACATGCTGACGGGACGCCTCGACGAGCTGAGAGAGCGTGCTCGCGTGTCCAAAGTGTGTCCAGACGAGATTGTGAGACTTCCGATTGCAGAGACGAAATAGCCTCTGACCTGCGGGTTTAGTGGTGGGCGGTGACGGGTTCGAACCGCCGACCCCTGCGTTGTAAGCGCAGTGCTCTACCACTGAGCTAACCGCCCGATTGTGCCGAAGACTGAAGGTTCAGACGTCATGCTACCCGCAGCCCCTTCAACGATTGATAGGCCCAGGACGCACGCGGCGCACGCGTTTAGGACGCGAAAGTGGCGCCCGCCTCGGTACGAGATTCCCCGCGAACTACCCCACTAGGGAGCAGTGTTTCGGCCAGGCGACCCTCGTAGCCTCAAGTGTGGGGAGATTGCACTTCGCGTACAATGAGCCGCACGGGGGCGAGGAAGAGAAGAGAGGAAGGGATCGTGAAGTCTCTGACCGGCCGGGCCTCGAAAGGGGACGACCTGCTTGACCTGGAAGAGACAATCCGTCGGCTGAAGCCGTTCTCCCGTCACTACGTTGGGATGCGCTCGATCCCGGTGGACCATGTCGTTGGGACGGAAGGTCGGGCGGGGGACTTCGACCGGCGATTCTCTCCCCGCCGGAACAACGTCAGCGAGCGGATGCGTAGTGTCTCCAAGGCGTTTCCCGACGGCGACTTCCCGGCCATCGTCGTGCACCAACTGGGTGAGGCTTATTTCGTGATCGACGGTCACCATCGCGTCGCGGTCGCTCGACGGAGGGGGATCGAGTACATCGATGCCGAGGTGACGGAGTTGCGGAGCGACTGGACTCTGCCGGCCGACGCCGACATGCCGCTCATCATCCACGTCGAGCAGCAGCGCTGGTTCGAGGAGTCGAGCGGCCTTGCGCAGGCCCGCCCCGAGACTCGGATCAAGCTGTCTCGTACCGCCGACTATGTCGAGCTACTCGAGTGCGTGCAGATCCACGGCTATCACTTGATGCGTAAGCAAGATCGGGCTCTTCCTCCGTCCGAGATCGCAGCCGACTGGTACGAACGCGTCTACGCTCCCGTGACGGACGAAGTCAGACGGATGACGGTGACCGGTAACGATCAGACTGAGGGCGACCTATTCCTCCGGCTTTACCGGCGCCGACGCGAGCGCTACGCGGAGAGAGGATGTCCCTCCCTGGAGGAGACTGTTGCGGAAGCGATGGCCCGCCCCTCTAAACCGTGGGCGCGTTGGTGGAACCGCTGGGGCCCCGGAGCAGAGCGGTAACGGTAGCTTCCGTTCATCAAAGCCACCCCTGGACCACGAACGCAATGTTGAGCGTCCTGCGAGCCAGAGGTGCCGGCGCAACGTCAACAGTTCAGTCCAGACCCCCTAGGTCTTCACCCTCGCCGGCAAACTCGAACAATTCGATCTCCTTGAGACTGGGTACGAGCGAGCCCGCGCCGGCCACCCCGTGTCGCACATCGTGCAAAACCGAGGAGGTGGTGAATCGAGGGATCGTTGAGCTGCTGACGCCTGCGCTCCGGCCCCCCTGGCCCCAACACGGACTACCTCCCTCGGTGAGGTCCCGGCCGCGACGATCCCTCCGCGGCCACCACCAAAACCTGCCCGCCCGCAGATCCTTGTTATCGATACGTAGATCGAAATGGTTGTGGCTCAGCGACGAATAACAAGCGATGCCGTGAATCTGACTTCTCTTAGCGATATTTCTTCCCCTGCGGTTCCCCACTCCCGCCATTCGATTGTCCGCGGCCGTTCCGTAGAGGTGTTGGCTTGCGTGTGCCCCGGCGATGCAGTTGTTGTAGGCCACGCTGCGAAACCCCGAGATGATGCCGATCGGCTTTCGCCCAGTCTTCCTCCGAACCGCTTCGAGACGCCACATCAGTCTCCGGACGTTCCGTCTCACGCGCCGTGGGCTCGACCTGCCACCGCTGAACGTTCCTGCGTATGCGTTCGCTCGCGAGGAGCAGGAAGAGGACCGGTTCTGAACGAATTCGCGGTAATCGAAGTGCTTGGTCGAACCATTGCGGTCTTGGAGCCAGTTCAGGATCCGCAAGTCCTTTCGCGATGCAACCCCGTTCACAGGCCTGCCGTAGCCGGCCTCAAAGGCCCTCACGGCTTTCTTCGTTTGTCTCCCATAGATTCCATCAACACTGAAAATCCGCTGCTTACGAGTCGGATACCAACCTGCGATTCGGACCTGAAGAGCTTTCACATCAGACCCTCTGGCGCCCGGCCTCAAACGGTGATCGAACGGTTTCGCTTCCACTGCGGGCGCAGCAATCGCCAAGGTAATAGCTGCACCGGTGAGAATCGTTGCTGCGCGCCAAGCTTTCTCGAAACCCAAGAACACTGTTCCCCCCCTCCAACATTGTCCCCCCCATCAACGTATGTTGACTTCAATCACAACTACCCCACTGGCATCAAGCAGACCGAGGAGTGGTGACCCTGGCTGAGAGCCCACGAAAGGGACAAAATCAGCACGCTGGCGATTAGCTCGCGGAGCCGTCCTCCGATAAGGAGAGGTAGCGGCTGAGACCGCGTTCGCCTTGGCGCATCATCACCGTGTGGTTGTAGCGAAGCAGTGGCTTGACAACTGGACTCAGCGTGTTGAGCAGAGGCTTGTGAGTGACGACCTCCTCCTCGAAAAGGGCGATCGTCTTCCCTCCGCTCTCCGACAACGTCCAGCGGCTGAAACCCTCAAGATCGCCATTGAGGTTGGCTTCGAGGATCCCGGCTGCCTCGTCGATTTCCGATTCGGTCAACACCATGTGCAACTCATATGGCAGGAAGGAACGCGCCACCAGCTCGTAGCTTCCGTCGTCCAACCTTGCCGACCGCTTTATCTGAGGCCACCATCGCTCGTAGTTCTCACCCTGCCTGAGGACCTCGAACACGCGCGCCCGTGGAGCATGGAGCTCCCATTCGGAGCGAAAGCGATAGAACGTAGGCGAACTCATCTTGACTCCGTGGACTCCCCACCTCCGCCCGACAAGCATGGACGACTCCATTTCACCTGACAAGATTCTCGCCTTCGACCAGCATAAGTTCCGACCTAGATCTCGAATCGCTGATTAGGAGGAGGCAATCCGGTCAAGTGTCTCCAGCACGTAGTCGACCTCATCGGCCGTGCTGTACTGGCAGAAGCCAATCCGCACTGCCCCGCCCGACTCCTCGAGGCCGAGGGCCTCCATGACTGCGAGTGCGTAGTAGTTGCCGGACCACACAAAGACGCCCGAGTCGGCAAACCGACGGGCGGTCTCGTCGGGGTGTTGACCTCGCACCCGCAAGGCGAATGTCGACGTTCGATAGGTGTGATCCGGGCCGTAGAGAGTCACGCCATCAATACCAGCAACACCCTGTAGGAACTTGTCCGTCAGCGATTGCTGATGAGCATGGGCAACCTGCATCGAATTGACGATGCGGGCTCGGCGGTTTCCGGTGCCAGGCACGACGTGAGCGATGTGGTTGACGCACGCGCCGATACCGGCGATGCCCTCATGATTGGCGGTCCCCGTCTCCCATGTCCAAGGTGATCCGTCGACTGAAGGCCGCACCTTGTAGGGATGCCATGAATCGAGGAGCTCGCGACGCGCGTACATTACGCCGGCGTGGGGACCAAAGAACTTGTAGGGAGAGCAAAAGAGTATGTCTACGCCGAGAGCTCGAACGTCGATGAGTCGATGTGGCGCGAAGTGAACTGCGTCTGCGATCGTCAGAGCTCCGACAGTGGCTGCGCGCTGCGTGATGGCCGTGGCGTCGGTAACAGTTCCCAGAGCATTCGAAGCGAGCGTGAATGCCACGATTCTGGTGCGCTCGCTGAGTGCGTTGTCGAGCGAGTCGAGGTCGATGCGGAAATCGCTTGAGAAGTCGACCCAGCGCACTGTCGCTCCCGCGTCCTCTGCGGCTGTGATCCACGGAGAGATGTTGCCGTCGTGATCTAGGCGCGTGACGACGATCTCGTCATCCCGTTTGAGCTCGCGAACGAGCGAGCGAGACAACGTGAAGGCAAGCGTCGTCATGCTGGGTCCGAACACCACTTCGCTCGTGTCGCAGTTCAAGAAGGCGGCCATCGCTGACCTGGCGCTCTCCACGAGCTCGTCAGTTTCGATGGAGGTGATGAACTCACCGCCGCGGTTGGCGTTGCTCCGCTCTAGGTACCCAGTCATCGCATCGATCACCTCGAATGGGACCTGTGTTCCTCCAGGAGCATCGGCGAATACCGCGGGACGGCCGGCGACCTCTCGTTTGAGTGCGGGAAACTTGGCTCGAACAGCCTCGACGTCGAAGGTCGGGTTCGACCCTGATGTCACAACCGTCCTGCTTCTTTTGCCGCGGCCTCCGTGGCGTCGAGTTGGTCGGCAACTATGGAGAGCCCACCGTTCCAGAAGTCCGGGTCGGTGAGGTCACAGCCGACGATCTTTCCGAGCTCCTCGGGCGACATCGATCCGCCCGCGGCCAGCATCTCGATATAGCTAGGCACGAAGCCCTCACCTTTCTCCTGGTACTGCTTGTAGACGGCGAGGGCCAGAAGTTGACCGTAGGAGTAGGCGTAAACGTAGCCCGGCGTAGAGATGAAATGTGGCACGTAGGACCACCAGGTCCTGTAGCCCTCGGTTATCTCGACCGAGTCGCCGAGCATCTCGACCTGGCTCTCGGCCCACGCCTCGTTGATCCGCTCGACAGAGAGTTCGCCCTCCTCACGCCGGGCTGTGTGGACGAGGTGCTCGAACCGGTTCATCGCAGTCTGGCGAAAAACGGTTGCGATCCCTCCCTCGACGTTCTCCGCGAGCAGCGCAAGACGACCTGCGGGCTCCTCCTCCATCTCGAGAAGTCGTTCGAAGACGACTGTCTCGCCGAATACCGATGCGGTCTCGGCCACAGTCAGCGGAGTCGAGTGGTGAAAAATTCCCTGGTGACGCGCCAGCGCCGAGTGCACACCGTGACCGAGTTCGTGCGCAAGCGTGAGGACGTCCCTGCGCCGAGCCGTGTAGTTCAACAACACATAAGGATTGCGCGAGGGAACCGTGTAGCTGCAGAACGCGCCCGGCCTCTTTCCGGGAGACGCCGGAGCATCGATCCAACTCCTGTCGTAGAACTGCTGCACAATGTCGGCGATCTCACCGGAGAACGACGCGTAGGACTCTTGCACGATGCTCTTGGCATCGCCCCACTCGACCTTCTCGTCGTCCTGTGCCAGCGACGCCATGCGGTCGTAATCTGCGATGCGATCCAGCGCCCATCATTTTCGCCTTGAGCGCGTACCACCTTTGCGGAATGTCGTAGCGATTGCGCACCGCGCTGACGAGGGCCTCGACAGATTCATCGGACGCTTCGTTGGCGAGGTTGCGACTCTGCAGCCAGTGCTTGTAGCCGCGCAGCCTGTCATTCACAGCTTTCTCGTGCAGAAGGGTGTTGAAGATGAAGGCACGCGTCTTCAGCCCGGGAGCGAGTCCCTTAGTTACGGCTTCGGCGGCCCGCTTGCGAACGTCGCGCTCCGGATTGTGTAGCTGGCTAAGCGCTGTGCTCGATTCCGACGGTCTCGCCATCCAAGTCGATCTCGAGGGCGGAGGTCAGCTCGCCGAACAACCGCTCCCAAGCAGCTTCACCCGTGACTGCTTTCTCGCTGAGGATCTTTTCCTCGGGCTCCGTCAACAGGTAGTCGCGATAGCGCCTCGCGGAGCGTAGATAGTGGCGCGCTTTGTCCAAGCCTTCGAATGCGAGCAGGTCGTCGACCTGCTGGTCCGAGAGCTCCGCCCACTCGAGATGGAAGAACAAGAGAGTCGTCTCGATCTCCGTAGCGCGCTCCTGAACCTTCTGCATAAGAGCGCCGCTTTTCTCATCAGACATATCGGCCGAGAAGGCGAGCCCGGCGTACGAGCCTGCACGCCCGACCAGGTCGTATACCTCTGCGAGGTCGTTCATGTACCCGGCCAGCCGTGCGCCATCGAATTCGGCGATATGACCCTTGTTCTCGGCCAGGGCGACCCCTTTGGTCTGAGCTTCGTCCAAAAGCTCGTCCACCCCTGCGGGGCCCTTCCCGTCGACCAGCGGCTCGAGGTCCCAGATTGCTTCCTCTACGACTTGAGTCTTCGTGTCTGCCATCGGTGCAGACTAACCAAGAGAAAAGACGTTGCTTTTCTTGCGGCGCCAGGCGGCGCGAAAGGTTTCAGGGTGGGTGACGTTCCAAGCGTTTGGGTAGTCTCTAGGAGACACCTAATAAGTCCCACCGACTGCAAGTGGAAAGGAGTTGGCATGGGGAGCTACAGCCTTCCTGACCTGCCGTACGACCATTCCGCCCTGGAGCCTCACATCGACGCCAGGACAATGGAGATTCATCACGGCAAGCACCACAAGACCTACGTCGACAAGCTCAACGCAGCTATCGAGGGCCACGACGAGTTGCAAATGGACTCGATCGACGAGCTGATGCGGAACTTCAACAAGGTTCCCGCCGACATTCAGACTCCGGTCCGAAACAACGGTGGTGGTCACGCCAACCACTCGCTGTTCTGGACCGTCATGAGCCCGGACGGCGGCGGCAAGCCGAGTGGAGACCTCGCCGGCGCCATCGACAACGCTTTCGGCTCGTTCGATGACTTCCAGACCAAGTTTTCCGATGCGGGTGTGAACCGCTTCGGCTCTGGATGGGCCTGGCTGATCGTGGACGGAGGCAAGCTGGATGTCATCAGCTCCGCGAACCAGGACTCGCCCCTCATGGACGGCAAGACTCCGATCCTGGGGCTCGACGTCTGGGAGCACGCCTACTACCTGAAGTACCAGAACGTGCGCCCCGACTACATCAAGGCATGGTGGAACGTCGTCAACTGGGACGAGGTCGCCAAGCGTTTCGAAGCCGCCAGGTAGCTCCAACCTGATCGAGTTATGCGGGGGCCGGCTAGCCGGCCCCCGTTTCACGTCCCCGCCACGGATTCGCACGCGGCCGGCGTTGCCCCCCGGGCACTTGACCCTCGTAGACCCCATGCCCTCGGATCAGAGGCGGCCTTTCCGTCCTGAGACACAAGCAGATTGAGAGATTGAGGGCCTCCGTTCGGGGGAATATAAGGGAACTTCGCAGGGTTTTTGTCCTTGCAGGACAACAAAATGACCCCTTCCCCTGCGGAAGGGATTCGCGTAGCATTGACAAATCGTTTCGACAGTTACAAAACTCGCGAAGAGTCGCCCATGACCGGCTTTGCCGCTTTTGCGGCCCATAACGACGACAGCGCCGGCATGCTTCGGGAGAGGGAGACCAGCAGACCCCCTGTTTTCCGTATTAACGCGGCTTCTATCGAGCGATCTTCACAATTGGGGAAAAAACATGAGAGCCGCAGGGGTCGAGGCCCGACACAAGCGGATAAGAAAAGGTTGGTGACTGAATGAGCGAGGCAACACGCCCGTATGACTCCAGGGAGGAGGCCGCGCACGAAGATCTCGTGCGGCAGTATTTGCGCGAAATCGGCCAGTATCCCCTTCTGACGGACGTGCAGGAAGTCGAGCTCGCCAAGGCGATCGAGGACGGTGAGCTCGCCGCCGAGAAAATCGAAAAGACCAAGAAGCCGACGACGAGACAGCGCCGGGAGCTCAACGCGACGGTCCGAGCGGGTCGTGCCGCCAAACGCCGCTTCATCCAGTCGAACCTTCGACTGGTCGTGTCTATCGCCAAGAAGTACAGCGCCGCCGGCCTTCCGCTGCTCGACCTCATTCAAGAGGGCAACCTGGGTCTCATGCGAGCGGTAGAGAAGTTCGACTATGAGCGAGGCTTCAAGTTCTCCACTTACGCAACCTGGTGGATTCGCCAGGCTATTACCCGCGCCATCGCCGACAAGGCCCGCACGATTCGTATCCCCGTGCACATGGTCGAGACCCTCTACCGGGTTCGCAAGGTCCAGAGCGAGCTTCTCGAGAAGCTAGGCCGAGAACCCACCATCGAGGAGATCGCCGGAATGGCCGATCTCACCCCCGACAAGGTACGCGAGGCATTTCGGGTCCTTCCCGAGCCGGTCTCGCTCCACGAGCCCGTGGGCGACGAGGATGCCGAGCTCGGCGACTTCATCGAGGACGAGGACGTCGAAGGACCATTTCAGGCGGCGGCCATGGCTCTTCGCCAGGAGGACCTGTGGAACATGCTCGGGTCACTTTCCGAGCGCGAGCGCAAGGTACTGGCGCTGCGATTCGGCCTCATCACCGGCGAGCCGAGAACTCTCGAGGAAGTTGGCAAGGAGTTCAACCTGACGCGCGAGCGAATTCGGCAGATCGAGGCAAAGGCGCTCTCGAAGCTTCGTCACCCATCCACGCCCGGCAAGCTGCGCGACATGGTTACCATCTAGCAACTCTCAAACGGCCTCGGTTAGGTTACGTGGTCCGGATTGAAGGTGTTGGCGAGCGCAGAGCTCTGGCAGTTGCATTCGAGGGTTCAAGGACGCGCTCTCGGGGCTTTCCGTGTTCCTCTTTCGACTCGTATAGGTCTTTGTCTGCGCGAGCCAGAAGGTCGTCGGCCGATTCATCCCCGGTCAAGCAAGCAATTCCTATGGTGCACGACTGATTGAACGGCATTGCGGCCTTGAGTCGCGCAATCGCGAGGCCCGCATTTTCGGGACCACAGTCAGGCAGCAGAGCAATGAACTCGTCACCGCCGAATCGAACAAGCAGGTCACCCTCTCTGAGCTGATTCTTCCAGTTGTGCACCGCGCTTTGCAGGAGTCGGTCGCCCTCTTGGTGTCCGTAGGTGTCGTTGTAGGTCTTGAAGTGATCGATGTCGATGATCGCAAGGCTCAACGGCCGGCCCGCGCGCTTGGCCCGGGCGAGCTCGTAGGGAATTTGACGGAACCACACCCTCCGGTTCGGCGCTCCGGTCAATTCGTCTGTGTCGCTGAGCGTCTCTAGCTTGGCGGCCTGAGCCTGCACCTGGCGCACGAGTCCGGTCATGCGGAACAGAACGAGAAAGAACAGAACGGCCGAGCAGGCACCAACGACTAGGTCGTCGACCTGACGGTCCCTCATGCCTTGGATTATGAGAACTGCTGGCGCCATCATCGAAGCGACCTCGAGCAGAACGAGGCGTTGCGGAGGAAGCGTAGAGGCCTCGCTGAGGGCATAGGCTGCGCGCTTGGCTGTGGAGGGATGCAATACCGCGGCACCCACAAGCACGGAGCTGAGCAGCCATCCAGCGTCCAGCCAATGTCCGGTTGCATAGGTGCCTTCGAGTGCGGTGACGGCAAACCCGCCGTCCGCGACGAGTGTCGCAAGGATGCCGAGCATGAGCAGGGTGGACGACATCGAGAACTTGCCCCGGGTAAACACGAGACGCATGAGCACCGCGACAAGGAGCAGGTCGCCGACTGGATACGCAAGGGACACGAGCTTCTCGATCACGCTCATCGAGCCATCGAAGATGTAGGGCGACATGATGAAGACCCAGGCCAAGACACCCGCCCCTATCGCCACGATGAACGCGTCCACGATGCTGTCTCGGTCCCCGGCCTTGTGCCACCGTAGGAGCAAAACGAGCCCTGCTGCGATCACAGGATAGAAGGCGAGGTAGACGACGTCGGCGACGGACGGGAAAGGTTCTATCTCCCACACGACGTCGAAGAGAACCCAAAGGATGTCGCCTGCGGCGGTCAGAAGGAAGGCGGCGCCGATGAGCATCCAGGCGAGCCTGAGCCTGCCGACGAAACGAAAGGATCTCGTCAGGATGGCTCCGGCCACGGCAACGGACATGACCGGCGACATCAGATTCTGAACCTCGAGCGGCATCAAGAAGTAGGCGCCGACAAGGGCCATGCCGGCGACCAACCACCAAAAGTACGGCTCACGCTGGATCGCTTTCACTAAATGAACATCGGAAGTTCCACGTCGGCCCCGTATACGTAGATTCTGCTTTTTTGGAGTCACCCTGGGCGGGCGGCACCCTCTACACTGAACCCCATGGTCACCACCGTCGTCCTCGCCACCTGCGACATACACAGGGTCCCAGAGACCGCCCAGGCGATCGCAGACCTCCCTGAGGTGAGCGAGGTTTACTCAGTTGCGGGCGACTACGACCTCGTGATCATGGTCCGGGTGCGCGAGCACGAGGAGCTGGCACGGGTCGTGACCGAGGGAATCGCCAAGGTGGCAGGAGTCGAGAGGACTCAGACCCTCGTGGCCTTCAAGGTCTATTCCCACCACGACGTCGAAGCCATGTTCTCAGTGGGGCTGGAAGAGGAAGCCCTGTAAGGGGGCCGATTCTTGGCCGGCGTTCTGGTCATCCACTACCACGAGATCAGCCTCAAGGGCCGAAACCGTGACTTCTTCGAGGACACTCTCGCGCGCAATCTGAAGCGAGCCCTGCGCGGCACTGGATACGAGAGGATCCGCCGGGGGTTCGGACGCATCACTGTCGATTTCAAACCCGACAACCGTATCGAGGACGCCGTTGAACGCGCCTCGCGTGTGTTCGGCATCGCGAACATAGGCATCGGGCGACGAGTCGGTCAAGACATCCACGAGATGGGAGCGGTTGCACTCGATTTGATGGAAGCCGAGCCGTTCGAGTCATTCGCGGTGCGCGCTCGTCGCAGCCACTCGACGTTTGCGATGAAGTCCTCGGAGATCAACGAGATCATCGGACAGCGCATAAAGGACGCTACGGGTGCAACCGTCCGGCTAAAGGACCCCGAGGTCACTGCGCACATCGAAGTTTTTGGTAACTCCGCCCTCGTTTACCGGAGGCGCGTCCCAGGTCTAGGGGGACTCCCCGTTGGAACCTCGGGTCGAATGATCGCACTGTTGTCGGGGGGGATCGACTCTCCGGTCGCAGCCTGGCGCATGGCGCTTAGGGGGGCCGAGGTCGAGTTTCTGCACTTTCACGGGCGCCCCTACACGGATCCGAGCTCGATCCGACAGGTCGAGGATCTGCTCGACGTTCTCGTCGGCTTTCAGCTCAAAGCGGTGCTGCACCTGGTCCCACTTGGTGAGGCTCAGAAAGAGATCGTTCTGCATGCACCTGCGAATCTCCGCGTCGTGCTCTACCGGCGAACGATGATGCGCATCGCCGCCGCACTTGCCGCTCAGCGAGAGGCTCAGGCACTGATCACCGGAGATAGCCTCGGTCAGGTCGCTTCGCAGACCGTCGAGAACATCAACACCGTCAGCGGAGCCGTGCCCGGCGTACAGATATTCCGTCCCCTGATCGGCATGGACAAGATGGAGATCATCGAGACCGCACAGAGGATCGGCACTTTCGATATCTCGACCCGCAAGTACCAGGATTGCTGCGTTCTGTTCGAGCCCCGTTCTCCCGTGACCCGAGCGACTGAGGCCGTAGCAGAGCGAGCCGAGGACGAGCTGGACGTAAACGCACTCGCCGGAAAGGCGCTGGCTGGCATCGAGACGCGCATTTTCGAGCTGCCTGCCCTCCACTAGGGCAATCCGGACAACCAGGAGCGGGAGGCGACGCGGCCCGATAGTGTGATCCGGAGCCATCGTCCAAGACATAGGGGGGAACATGGACGACATTTTTGACTCGGCGCTGCGTGCACCGATGTCGCGCCGGACCTTGATCAAAGGAATCGCGGCTGCAGGTGCTGCTTCGTGGGTTACGACCTTGCCCGGCACTGCCGAGGGCAAGCCAAGTCGTTTTCATCAGTTCCAAGCGATCGCGCCCAGCGAAGCTGACGAGTTTCAAGTACCGGACGGATACGCACACAACGTCGTGATCAGCTGGGGGGAGGAGTTCGGGGACGGGCTCGTCTTTGGCTACAACTGCGACTATTCGACGTTCTTCCAGCTAGGCAAGCGTCGTGACGAAGGGCTCATGTGGATCAACCACGAGTATGTCATCCCCTTCTTCACCAGCGACTGGACGAGCTCGATGGACGCGAGTTGGAACCCGCGCGTCGAGCCCTACCGCTCGATCATGCAGCAAGAGAAAGAAGAGGTCGGCGGTTCGATAATTCACGTTCGCCGCGACCGCTCGGGTGCCTGGAAGGTCGTTAAGGGATCCAAGTATTCGAGGCGCTTCTACGGAGATGGACCGGTCGTCCCCTACGACGGTCCCGTTGCCGGCTCCGGTCTTGTCCCGAATGAGGGTGTGCTCGGCACACTCGCTAACTGCTCCGGTGCTCAGACCCCGTGGGGCACGGTGCTGAGCTGCGAAGAGAACTATCAGAGCTACGGACTGAAGCGTCTGATGCCTTTTGCGCTCGGCTGGATCAGAGACGACGGCTCTACCGAACAAGAAGTCAACTACTACATCGGTGAGCCCGGCACCAACGTCGACAATCAACCTGTGACCGACCGGTGGCCTTTCTACGGTTACGTCTGCGAGATCGATCCATTGACGGGCAAGGCCGTCAAGCACACGGCGCTCGGTCGTATCCATCACGAGAATGTCGGGTGGCGCATCGCGCCCTCGGGTCACGTTATCGCCTACACCGGAGATGACGCGCCTGCCGCCGACGGCATGTTCTTCAAGTTCGTCTCGTCCGGTCGCTACCGCAAGAACATGTCTCGCTCGGATGCAATGAAGTTGTTGAGCGACGGGCAGCTCTACGTCGCCCAGTGGTTCCCCGCGGCCAACAACGCGGCGGTGGACCAGGGCACGGGTGTATGGCATCCGCTCGACATGAACGACCCGGAGGCCATGGCATTCACGACGAAGTGGGTCGAGGCGAACATCGTTGCTCAGAACGGCGGCGACCTCACCCAGTTCAGAGTCCCTCGTGCGGAGGACTGTGAGTGCATCCCGGGGCGTCCCAAGGACGTTTTGATCTCGCTCACCAGTGCACGCGGGCGTCCCGCAGATCCTGCGGCATACGGCATCGTCCGGCTGCTCGTCGAGAAGAACGCGACAGCCCACTCTTCTGAGTTCGAGTGGGTCGATCTCCTCGAGGGGGGCCAGGACGCGGGCTTCGCGAGTCCCGACAACCTGAGCTTCTCGGGTCGCAACAACCTCTGGGTCGTGACCGACGTGTCGAGCTCGAGCCTCAATACGCCGGGGCGTGGATTCGAGTGGCACAAGAACAATGCAACGTTCTACGTGCCGTTGAGGGGCCCCAACGCAAACGTCGCGTTTCGTTTCGCCAACGCGCCGGTCCACGCCGAGCTCACCGGGCCGACGTTCGTCGAGAGCCAGGACACGCTGTTCCTCAACGTCCAGCACCCGGGCGAGGAGACTCCGAACCGGGGAGGCGTCCCCGGTAACCCCGCCACCTACACGTCGTGGTGGCCCAGGGGTAACAAGACCGCGGGAACGGGCACGCCCTCCAAGCCACTACCTTCCCTGGTGGCGATAAGGAAGCTATAGGTCTTACACGAGAAAGAGGGGGTCGGGGGGCGGCCTCCTCTTTCTCATTTAACGGTTAGCCGAACCCTTTGCACGCACGAGAACAGAGGCTGGCTTTGAGTTTGCCTACAGCTTCTCTTTGAATGCCTTGCGCACGGTACCTGCGAAACGTCGTGCGGACGCGAACTTGTCCGACAGCGACGGAGCGGACAACGTCTCGGTCACCACGCGCAGAACCTCTGTCGTGGCCTCGCCGTAGGGGTACCAGAAGAGGCGCTTCAGCGTGAGAGGGCCGTTGGTTCCCACGTGGGTTGGCACCGTGAACTCCCTCATTCCGTAGACGCCGTTCAAGCGGCCGTAGCCAGACTCCCCGACCCCTCCCCAAGGCGCCCACGGTGCTCCGGCCGTCTCAGCGTGGCAGTTGATGGTCACCGTCCCCGCGCGAACCTCGGATGCGATGCGCTTCGCCCTGGCCCGATCCCGACACCACAGGGACGCCGTCAGGTTGAAGCCCTCGTCGTTGATTCGCCTAATAGCCTCGTTCTCGTCCTGGACCCTCACGATTGGCAACAGCGGGCCGAACGTCTCCTCTCGGAAAATGTCCATTTCCTCCGTGCGTCCTTCGATGACGGTCGGGTAAGCCCACAAGGTCCCGTTGTCGTTCGCTCTCCCGGCCTCTGGTCCACCCGCCACCAGCCTCGCTCCCCTGCCCGCAGCATCGTCGATGTGGCGCTTGAAAGTGTCGAGTTGGGCCTGCGTGGTCATCGACCCAATGTCGCCAAGGCCGTCTTGCCGCAGCCGGGCCAGCCTGCTCGAGAGCTTGACCTCGAACTCGTCGGCGATCGAGTCGGCGACGTAGACGCGTTCGATTGCCGTGCAAGCCTGACCAGCGTTCAGAAACGCGCCCCACAGCACGCCGGATGCAGCGAGGTCCAGGTCCGCGTCCTCACAAACGAGGGTGGCGTCCTGTCCTCCCAGCTCCAAGACGACGGGGGTCAAGTGTTTGGCTGCAGCCTCCGCGATCTTTCGTCCGGTGGGTGGGGAACCAATGAAGCAGACTTTGTCGCAAGGAGCGTCGACGAGAGCCGCTCCCACCTCACTCGCGCCTTGAACGACAGTTGCGACTCCGGCAGGAAGGGGTTCCAACACCTCTCTGAGCCGTTCACCCACGCCGGGTGTAACCTCCGACGGTTTGAGCACGACGGTGTTGCCGGCAAGGAGAGCGGGAACCACACCCATCAACGCCAAGAAGAACGGATAGTTCCATGGGGCGATGCATCCGACCACGCCGAATGGCCTGAACTCGACGCGCGACGTGAGTCCGATCACCGAACCGACGAGTCGACCCGGGTGATCGGGTCGCAGCCATCTCGGCGCCATTCGTTCCATGTATTGAAGTCCGATCACCGCCGGCATGACGTCGTGAGCTAGCGCCTCCGATTGGGGCTTCCCGCATTCCTGTGTGATCGTCTCAACGATGTCGTCGAGATGCCTGTAGATCGTGTGCCGCACTTCTCGCAGGTGACGCGCGCGACCCTGTGGAGCGATCGCCGCCCATTCCGGTTGCACCTTCCGAGCGGCATCGACGATACCTCTGACCTCTTGGGGCTTGATGGGAACGATCTCGCCGAGCGCCGTACCTGTCTGAGGGTTCATCGACTTCAACGTCGGAAACTTCTTCGATGATCTGGTCTGGGACTTCGTCCGTGCCATAGCGGCGTCACGCCCTCGCTTCGCTCATCCGTCCGAGGAACAGCCTAGCGTCAAGTTCGGCTAGGCGAGATGGCCGTAGCGCCAGCAACTCACTATGTGGTCGTTGACCATTCCCGTCGCCTGCATGTGTGCGTAGCAGATCGTGGGACCTACGAACTTGAACCCACGGCGTTTCAGGTCCTTGCTCATGGCGCGCGAGGCCTCCGTCTCGGCAGGCAGTTCTTCCATGGAGCGATAGCCGTTCACCACCGGCTCCCCGTTGACGAACTGCCAGATGTAGTCGCTGAAGCTTCCCATCGAGTCGCGCACCTCGAGGAAGGCACGGGCATTGGTCACCGCGGCGTTCATTTTCGCCCGGTTCCGAATCAGGCCTTTATTCGTGAGCAGGGTCTCGACCTTCATCTCGTCGTAGCGAGCGATCTTCTCCGGATTGAACCCGTCGAGGGCATCCCTGTAGTTGGCCCGTTTGTTCAGCACTGTCGACCACGACAGGCCCGCCTGAACCCCCTCGAGAACGAGAAACTCGAACTGTCCATGGTCGTCTCGAAGCGGCACTCCCCACTCGGTGTCGTGATACTCGCTCATGAGCTCGGAGGTAGTCGCCCAGTCGCAGCGCTTGTCCTCGTTCGATGAGCCACCGGTGTACGGAGGCATGAGGGTTACCTCGTCGCCGTCAGCGAGCCGGTGATCCAGTTGCCCTCGCTCGCCGTTTACCAGCAAGACGTAGACGAGCCGTTTCGGAGCGCCGAGCATGTGAACGAGATCGAGAACGCGCGCGCCTCGTCGTCTAGTTCAAGCGTTGCCCGATTGCCTTCCGCCTCCGGTGGCAGGAATTCGCGCATCTGACCGAAGCACACGGCGCTGACTTTCATGCCGTCAAGACTATTGCGCGAGAGGAGTCCGCTACCAGCGGTAAGAGAAACGCCGCTCCAAAGGGAGCGGCGCTCTCATTTCATTTCCACGGCCACCAAACGGAACTTACTTCTCGATGGGGACACCCACGAGGCTGCCGTATTCGGTCCAGCTTCCGTCGTAGTTCTTGACGTTGGAGAAGCCCAGAAGCTCGGCCAGCACGAACCAGCTGTGACTCGAGCGCTCACCGATGCGGCAGTAGGCCACGACGTCCTTGTCGGACGTTATGCCTTCGGCCTCATAGAGCTTTTGGAGCTCGTCGGCCGACTTGAAGGTGCCGTCGTCGTTGACCGTCTTGGACCACGTGATGTTGGCCGCTCCTGGGATGTGTCCTGGGACCTGGGCCTGCTCCTGTGGAAGGTGCGGCGGGGCCAGTAGCTCGCCCCGGTACTCCTCCGGCGAGCGCACGTCCACCCATGAACCACCGGATTCGACCCGCTTGGTCACCTCGTCACGGAAGATGCGCAGCTCAGGGCGCTCTTGTCCGATCGAGAAACTCGTCGCACTCCGCTTGGGCTCGTCCTGCGTCAGCAAGCGGGACTCGAGCTCCCACTTCTTCCGCCCCCCGTTCAGGAGCTTGAGATTGTTCGCGCCCCGGTACTTGAAGAGCCAGAACGCGTAAGTCGCGAACCAGTTGTTGTTGCCGGAGTAGAGAACGATCGTCTGGTCGTTGCCGATGCCTTTGTCGCCGAGGAGCTTCGCGAGCTGCTCGGAGGTGATGAACTCACGACGGGGGAGATCGTGGAGCTCCGTTTCCCAGTTGATGGTGATGGCACCGGGGATGTGGCCCTTGGTGTACGCAGTGGTGTCCTCGTCGACCTCGAGGATGGCGATTCCATCGTCGTCGAGATTGGACTCGAGCCACTCGGTGGTCACGAGCACATCAGGGTTTGCATAGTCGCCCATCTAGATCTCCTCCTCGAACTCCACGATCTTCCTGCGTTCAACCAACTCCCGAATCCGTTGCAGTTGCGTCTGTGCGTCAGCGAGCATTCTTTCGAGCACACGTACTTGAACCTCGATCTCGCTGTGTTGTTCCTGCTGCGTGGTTGCGGCCTCGACATCGACGCCGGCCTCCGCGAGTGCGCCGGCCTCGCCCTCCCAGGTGAAATAGACCTTGGCGGGACGGCCCTTGTTTCGCCTGCGCGTTTCGGTCATAAGGAAGCCCGCCTCGACCATGAGATCGAGGTGAGCGCGCGCCACGTTCGGGTGGATCTTGAAGTCGTCGGCTATCTCTTTGACGGTCTTTGGGCCGCTTTGGAGCAGCATCGCAAGGACCCTGGCCCGCGTGGGAAGCGAGAGAACCTTCGCGGTCCTGGTCGCGACGCTGTCTCCCAGATCGGTCATGACGCCTTGATTACCACAGCCTCGGAACCTTTAGCAAGTTGCGAATAGTGTTAAATCGGCTCAGCGTGCCCCATCGACCAGCTTGCGGTCGTCGAGCGGCTCCCCTAGCTCGACCGTGAAGACCTTGTAGACGGCCTGTTCGGTGCAAACCTCGGCCTCCGGGTTTCTGCCGGTAAAGAGGTTCACGGTGATCCTGTCGGGCTCATAGGTCAGGTGGGCGTGATCGACGCCTGTGCACTCCTCGATCCCGTCCCAGAAATAGATGTCGATGGCCCGGCCCGAATCCACGACCTTCGCCTTTTCGTAGCGATGCGGCGCAGCGTCCACGAGGCCCTGGTGAGCCATCACCCTCTATAGCCTTCATGTTGTCGGTGCCGCCACCACCCGGATCAGGAGAGGACGAAACGGGGCTGTCGGGGTCCGGCGACGCTGCAGGTGGGGCGCCGGAATCGCCGCTTCCCTCGTCAGATGGGTCACCACACGACGCCCCGATAAGACCCAACAGGAGCATGAGTCCTACGATCGTTGCTCTTCGCACGGCCCATTCTCCTTTCACTAGTAGGTCGGTCTGGCTCGGTTTTTCGGTCTCTGTTGGTCTGACACCGATTCGGCCCCCAATTGTTCCCCTCGATCCCTAGCGTTCGAGCCTTTTCATGAAGACGAGGTCGAATGCCATCCAGATGGTCTTCGAGAACGGATAGAAGAACACAGGGAAGATGAGGTTGGTAGCCACGCCGATGACCAATAGCACCATCCAGTCGATGTCCGGTGCCATGGCAATGATTGACACTATGAACACTAGGAGGAAGAGCGCAAACGTGACTGCCGTGTTCATGATGATTGCCCCGACCCAGTAACCGTCCTCGCGGGAGAAGTTGTAGGTGCACCGAGGGCACTCAACCTTCAGTTTGAAGTAGGTGGAAAAGATCTTCCCGTTGCCGCAGATGGGACAGGACCGCTTGATGCCGCGCGCAAGCGTCCGGCCGGGACTGTGGGAGTTGCCCTCGCTCAGTTCTTTCCCGATTCCTCAAGTGCTTCGAGCAAGGTGTTCCAACCGAGCAGGGCGCACTTGATGCGCACCGGATATTTGACGACGCCTTTGAGGGAAACGAGATCACCGAGGATCTCGGGGTCACCCTCTTCCTCGCCCGCCATCATTCGTTTGATGGTCTCCGCCATCTGACCGGCGTCCTTGATGCTCAGACCCTTGACCTTCTCGGTCATCATCGAGGCGCTTGCGAGGCTTATCGAGCAGCCCTTGCCGTCGAAAGCAATCTCACCGACCTTCTCTCCGTCGAACTTCAGAAACAGCTCGAGCTCGTCTCCACACAGTGGGTTGTTGCGCTCCAGAGCGACGTCGTGCGGGTCCAGCTGGCCCTTGTTCCTCGGAGTTCGGTAGTGGTCGAGAATGACCTCCTTGTACAGCTCTTCGAGGCTCAGGCAAACCACCCTTTCGCTTTGTCGAGCGCTTCGACGAGCGCGTCTATCTCATCGGGCGTGTTGTACACGTAGAACGACGCCCTCGCAGTGGCCGACACACCGAGTACACGCATCAGCGGCTGGGCGCAGTGGTGGCCGGCCCTGATACAGAGTCCCTCTTGGTCGAGAATCGTCGCCATGTCGTGCGGGTGGACGTCGGCGAGGTTGAACGACGCCACTCCCCCGCGAATCTCAATGTCCTTGGGTCCGTAGACCACGGCCCCCGCTCCCTCGAGCTTCTCGATTGCGTAACTGACCATCTCTTTCTCGTGGGCCCTGACGTTCTCGATCCCGAGTCCCTCGAGATATTCGACCGCGGCACCCATGCCCACCGCCTGTGCGATGTTCGGCGTGCCGGCCTCGAACTTGTGAGGCACCTCGGCCCAAGTCGCATGATCTTCGAAGACCTCGCGAATCATCTCGCCGCCGCCCATGAAGGGAGGCATGTCCTCGAGCAGATCGAGCCGCCCGTAGAGAGCACCCGCTCCCGTCGGACCGAGCATCTTGTGCGAGCTGTACGCGAGGAAATCCACATCCAATTCGTTGACGTCGATCGGAATATGCGGGGCCGCCTGGGCGGCATCCACCACGATGCGGGCGCCGACCGCGTGGGCGGCGTCGGCTATCTTGCGCACCGGGTTGATGGTCCCAAGCACGTTGGACATCAGCGATACCGCGACGATCTTCGTTCGTTCGGTGATGTACTCGCCGAGCAGATCGATTCGCAGAAGACCTTCGTCATCGACGGGCAGGTGGCGGAGCTTCGCACCCGCTTCCTGCGCCAGGATCTGCCATGGGATCAGGTTGCTGTGGTGCTCCATCTGGGTGACGAGAATCTCGTCACCCTCGTGGACGTTTGCCCGCGCCCAGGTGAACCGCACCAGGTTGATGCCCTCGGTAGCCCCCCGCGTGAAGATGATGTTGCGGGGATCGCGCGCGCCGATGAATCGAGCGCAGGCCGCGCGCGCACCCTCGTACGCATTGGTCGCCCGTTCGCTCAGCTCGTAGACGCCGCGATGAACGTTCGCGTTCTCGGTCTCGTAAAACCTGACCATGCGGTCGACGACCTGTCGGGGCTTCTGCGAGGTCGCGGCCGAGTCCAGGTAGATCAGCGGCTTCCCATGAACCTGCATCTCGAAGATCGGGAAGTCCTTGCGGAGGGACTCGACATCTAACGACATGGTTGTCTCACCTTCTGTCTGCTACAGCACTCGCCGATCAAACCCGAAGCTCAGAGCCCTCGACCTCGGCGACTTCTTCCTCGGAAAGACCGAGCTCTTTAGCTATGCCAGCGTACCCCTCGGCCTCTAGTTCCTCAGCTAGCTCGAAGCCGCCCGTCTTGGCGATCCTGCCGCCGATCAGGACATGAACCGTCGAAGGACGGATGTAGTTCAGGAGTCGCTGATAGTGCGTAATGAGCACGATGCCCACTTCGTCCGTTGCGAGCTTGTTCACTCCGGCGCTGACGTGCTTGAGTGCGTCGATGTCGAGGCCGGAGTCGGTCTCGTCCATGATCGCGAGCTCCGGCTGGAGAACTGCCATCTGAAGGATCTCGTTGCGCTTCTTCTCTCCGCCCGAGAAACCCTGATTGACGTATCTATCGACGAGCTCGCTGGGAATCTCGAGAAGGTCGATCTTCTCCTGCAGGTACATGCGGAAGTTCATCGCGCTCTTCTGATCATCGGGATGCACCGCGTTGTAGGCGGTACGGAGGAAGTTCACGACACTCACGCCCGGTACCTCGGTCGGGTACTGGAAGGCGAGGAAGATTCCCGCCTTGGCGCGCTCGTCCGGAGCAAGTCCGAGGATGTCGGTGCCCTTGTAGAGCACCTTTCCGCTCGTGACCTCGTAGCCGGGTCGTCCCGTAAGGACGTAGGCGAGCGTGGATTTTCCAGAGCCGTTCGGGCCCATGATTGCGTGAATCTGACCCTTGTCCACCGTCAGGTCCACGCCCTTGAGTATCTCGCGACCCTCGACGGTGACGTGGAGGTCCTCGATGTGAAGCAGTTGATCTGCCATGCTCAAATCACTCCCTAATCGTTTCTCCGAGGGCCGACAAGCACCAGGTCGCCCTCGATCTTGACTTCATACGTTGGCTCGGGCTGCGTTGCGGGCAATATGCGGACGCTTCCGTCGACGACGTTGAAGTGCGAGCCGTGTAGCGGGCACTCGACCTCGAGATCGTCTGGGTCGAATTCACCCTCCGTCAGATAGGCCTCCTCGTGAGTGCACACGTCCCCAATCGCATAAACGTCAGGGCCGACCCTGTAGAGGCCGACGAGGTCGCCTCGCACCACCACCTGCTTGCACCCGGGATCTGGAATCTCGTCGAGCTTTGCCACGGTTTCGAAGGCCACCATCAACTGGCGACCTCGAGACGTTGTCCACCTTCGACCTTCCTCGCGATCGCTTGGGCAAGCTCCTCACGGAGCTCGGGAACACGGATGCGATCGAGCACGTCACCGAAGAATCCGAACACGACGAGCTTCTGTGCCGTGACTCTGTCGATGCCGCGGCTCATCAGGTAGAAGATGTGCTCTTCCTCGACCGGCGAGACGGTTGCGCCGTGCGTGCAGCGGACCTCGTTCGCCTCGATTTCGAGCTGCGGAATCGATCGTGCGACGGCCTGCTCGGAGAGCACAATGTTCCGATTGGCCTGGTACGCGTCCGTGCCCTGTGCGCCCTTTGAAACCTTGATCAGACCCGAGTACTCGGACCGTGAGACCTCCTTGAGGGCGCCTTTGTAGAGGAGGTCGGATGTCGTGTTGGGGACCGCGTGGCTCTGGAGCGTGCGCTGAGCAAAGTGCTGGTCGCTATCCGCGAAGTAGAGACCGAGCATCTCGGAGAACGATCCCTCGCCGGTGAGCACGGACTCGACCTGCGCTCTTGCGAACTTCGAGCCGAGCTGGACCGCGAGGCTGCGAACCGTCGAGTCGCGGTGACCGGTGAATCGCTGGGTCTGGAAGTGTTGCACGTTGCGGCCCCACTCCTGGAGCGAGATGTAGTTCACGGTTGCTCCGCGACCGGCTGTGACCTCGACCACGCTCGAGCACAGCGAGGCTCGCTCGTGGCTCTGGGAGCGAAAGCGGTCGACGAACGTCACCTTGGCGTTGTCGCCGACCACGATGGTCGTGTGAGGGAAGGTCGAACCGCCGCCGGCAACGTCGCGTACGACCTCGTAGGGAACCTCGATCTCGATTCCGTTGGGGACGTAGACGATGATGCCATCCGAAAGAAATGCTCCGTGCAGTGCAGTGAACTTGTGCTCGTCGACGGGAACGTCCGTGAAGAAGTGCTCCTTCAGAAAAGCTGAGTGATCCTTGAATGCCGTTTGAAAGTCGGCGATGAGCACGCCCTTGTCGGCGAGATCGGACGCCACCTCCGGCGCGCTTTGCGATGGTACGGGAGCGTCGAATTGGGAGAAGTCGAAGCGGCGAACGTCCGTATAGCGCCACTGCTCGCCCTTGGGATCGGGAAGGTCGATCTTCTCGAATAGATCGAAGGCCTGGAGCCGGCGCTCGGCCAGCCATCCCGGCTCGCCGAGATCGGTCGACAGCGTCTCTACCGCCTCCCGCGTCAACATCTGAGCCATAAGCGGACCATCACTCCTCGAATCATCTGGCGGCGGCGATCCCCGGTGCCCGGACGCCTGCCTCACGAAGGGGGCTCGTGAAACCGTTCACTATCCTAACAGGGCGGACCCCCCGCTTAGGGCGGCCTAAGTCGCGTTTACCCTGCTCAGATGGTTAAACGCTCGGCCGAGCCTGTAACTTCCCAGGCCCCCGCGGGGCTGGTTGCAATCGCGCTCGCAGCCGCCCTGTGGGCGCTGGGGGCGGTCGTGGCGGCGAGCCTCTTCGACGACGGAGTCCGCCCCCTCGAGTTGGCGGAGGCCCGGTCAGTCGTAGCGGCGCTCGGCCTGGCCCTAATCCCCGGGTCCTGGCGGTCGCCGGTGGACAAGCCCTCGCAACGAGTCAGACGAAGCCTCGTCATCCTGGGCGTCTGCATCGGTTTGGTGAACGCCGTGTACTACGTGGCCATCGACCGGTTGCCTGTCGCCGTCGCACTAGTGCTTCAGTACACGGCGCCTGCAATGGTCGTGGTGTACACCGCGGCGCGGCTGAGGAGGCGCCCAGGAAACGAGGTGGTCGTGGCGGTGCTCCTGGCGCTCGCCGGCGTCGCCCTCGTCTCGGGTGCACTCGGTTCCGACCTGGGCTCGGTCGATGGGCTGGGCCTGGCGATGGCCGTCGCTTCGGCCGTGCTGTTCGCGTCCTACACGCTCGTCGGCGAGAACGTCACCCGCACCTATGGCCCGCTGGGAGCCATGTTCAGAGCCTTCACCATCGCCGGAGCCCTGTGGATCTCATGGCAGATCTTCAACGGCTTCCCCCAAGAGCTTTTCGATCTCGCGAACCTGCCCCGAGTGATCCTGATCGGACTGGGCGCCACGCTGGCGCCTTTCCTTCTCTATCTCTGGGGAGTCGAGAAGGTGAAGGCGGAGCGAGCCGCGATTGCGGCGACGCTCGAACCGGTGCTCGGAGCAGTCGTTGCCTGGATCCTCCTGGACCAGAGTCTCGAGACGACGCAAATGGTCGGAGGTGCTCTCGTGATCGCCGCCGTGATCCTTATCCAGACGGGACGATCCAAGCCCGTGCTGACCCCCGAGCTGTGACTAACCGTTAGCCAGCTCGGCCAGTCGCTTGCCGATAAGTGGTGCGAACTTGAAACCGTGACCGCTGCAGGGCGATCCCACCACGATCGGACCGTGACGCTCGAGCACGAAATGCTCGTCGGGAGTGTTCGTGTAGATGCAGGTCTCGGCGAAGGCGGGAGTTGGATCCGCTCCCGGGAAACGATTGGCTACCCATGCGGATATGCGTTCGACCGAGTCCAGGTTGACCTCGCCGGGCTGATCGGGATCGGTGGGGGGACCAGCGATGTGCTCCCCTGCCTTTAGACCAAAGCCGGGAGAAGGAAGCGCATAGATCGACGGATCGCTCCACTCGACGAACGTGGGTGCTGACTCTTCAATCGAGAAATACGAGACCGTCTCTCGTGTTGGTTTTACATCCAGAACCACGCCGGCGGTGGCGAGAAGGGGGGCCGCCCAACCTCCCGACGTCACGATCACGACGCCGCCGTGAAAAGTCTTCCCCTCGGCTCTGACCTCGACACCATCTTCCGAAAGTTCAAGCGACTCGATGCGGGTGTTGCTGTGCACGCGCACTCCTGCGCGCATTGCGACGCGAAGAAACGACGACAACGCCTTGTCGGCCAGAGCAACCCCTGCGTCGGGGTGCCAGAGCGCCACCTCGTCCGCAGCAAGCCGGACCTGAGGCCAGCGGTCCCCGACGTCGGCCCCCTTGACCATCTCGAAGGCGGCACCGCACTCTCCGAGGGCGTCGGCGTTCGCCTCGATCCCTTCCCCGGCATCGAAACCTCCGGTCGTGAGGACCAGGCTCTCCCCGGTCTCTTCCTCGGCGGCGCGCCACAACGACAGGGATTCCTGGGCCATCGATACGTACATGGCATCTGGATACGAAAGCCGAAAGATTCGTGATGTGCCGTGACTCGACCCATTTTTGTGGCCGGTCTCGAACTGTTCCACGACGTTGACGGTGAGACCAGTCTTGGACAGTGCACGGGCGGTCGCCGCCCCCATGATGCCGGCACCGACAACGACGACGTCGGACTCGTACACGTTCACCGAGCCGACACCTCCTTGTCCTTCAATACCCGACGCAGGATCTTGCCGGAAGCCGACTTCGGAATTGCCTCGACAACCTCGACGTACCGGATTCGTTTGTGAGGAGCCACGCGCTGGGCGACGTAGGCCATGATGTCGTCCTCGCTCAACTCCTCTGCCAGGACGACGAAAGCCTTGGGCACTTCGCCTGCCTCCTCGTCCGCTACGCCGATGACGGCCGCATCCGAGATCTGCGGATGCGAGAGAAGAAGCGCCTCCAACTCCGCCGGTGCGACCTGCATACCCTTGTACTTGATCAGCTCCTTGAGCCGGTCGACAAGGAAGAAGTAGCCGTCGGAATCGGCCCGTCCGATGTCCCCCGAGTGCAGCCATCCGTCGGAGTCAATAGTGATCGAGGTCGCCTCGTCGTTGTTGAGATAACCCTTCATGACCTGGGGTCCCCGGATCCAGACCTCACCGAGCTCGTCGGTTGCAACCTCCTCACCCGTTATCGGATCGGCCACGAGGCATTCTGTGTTGGGAATCGGGGGGCCGATCGAACCAGGTTTGTTTTGGGACGGGTCCTCGGGGACGCAATGTGTAACCGGGCTGGTCTCGGTCAAGCCGTACCCCTGCATTACGCTGCAGCCAAGTCGAACGGCCGCGGCAGTGGCGAGGTCACCGCTGAGAGGAGCCGCACCCGACATGATGATCTTGAGGCTCGACAGGTCGTAGTTGTCCACGACTGGGTGCTTGGCCAGACCCAGGATGACCGGGGGCACGAGGTACGCGCGCGTCGTGTGGTACTTCTGCGACAGCTCGAGAAACCCTTCGAGGTCGAAGCGCGGAATCGTCACGATTGTCGCGCCCTTGCGTAGTCCCCCGTTCATCAGAACCGTCATTCCGTAGATGTGGAAAAACGGCAGCAACCCTATGAAGGAATCGGAAGAGTCGACTGCTTGCGCCCCGTGGAACTGACTGATGTTGCTGACCAGGTTGTAGTGGGTCAGCATCACGCCCTTTGGGAACCCGGTGGTCCCGCTCGAGTACGGAAGGACCGCCAGGTCGTTGTGTACGTCGATGTCCACCGCCGGAACATCCGTCTCAGGCGAGAACAGCTCCATGACCGAAGTTGCACCCTCGGCATCTCCGAGAACAAAGACCTCTTCGACCCCGGTCTTGTCTGCAGCTTCGATGGCGTTTTCGAGGAACTGCGGGATGGTGAGGAGGAAGCGCGCCTTCGAGTCATTGAGCTGGAAGGCAAGCTCGTCCGGCGTATAGAGCGGGTTGACGGTAGTGACGATGCCGCCGATCGATACGATGCCGTGGAACGCGACTGCGTACTCCGGCAGGTTGGGCATGTATATGGCAAAGCACTCGCCTTTGCCGAAACCTCGAGCGGTAAGCCCGGCGGCAAGAGCCTGCACCTGCCCGACAAGCTCCGAGTAGTTGATCGTTCGCCCGGTCGGCCCATCGATTAGTGCCGGCTTGTCACCGAATTCCGATGCTCGCTCGAGTACGTAAGCGGTCAGCGGCGTTTCGGGAAGGTCAACGTCCGGATACGGACCGACAACGACCATTTTCTAATTCCCCCTTGTCGATGGCTCCGCCCTCGATCTTCCCACTTCGTGCCCATCGGTGATTGGACCTGCATGCCGGCGCTGACGACCTCTACCCGCGAGTCACATCTCCCGGACTACATGCGCTGCGCGGCTCGGCCCTTGTCATGAGATCGGTTCGTCCCAACGAACCGTCGAGCCACACTGCTCGTCGACCCTGGCCGATGGAAGCAAATGCCTGGTCTCCACGGTTGCAAGTGACGACACGAGGCACGCCACCTGTGACCGGGATGTGCCACACGTCGCGGCCTACGTGCCCGGGGTTCGAGGCGCGGTCGTAACCGTATTCTTCGACGTAGACAAGGAATTTGCCGTTGGCGGAGATGCGCGGGGGCTCGAGCGTGATCCCCCCGTAGTAGGGAGCGATGTCCTCGTTCGACTCCCTCACGAGAGCTTTCCTGTCCTTGCCGTTCCGCTTCGCCCGCATGATGGAACCGAATCCGTCATTGTCGACGTCCTGGAACCAGAACACATGGGTGTCGTTCAGGGCGGGAGGCCCGAGGAAGGCGGCGGGGTTCGAGTGCTTGATGATCGTCCTTGCGCCTGACTTGAAGTCCTTGATTCCGATCCGATCGGCGCGATTGTCCCACCAAGCAACCTTCGTACCGGCCACCTGAGGGAAGAGCTCGTCACCACCGCCACTCGTTATCCGCTTGGGCAACCCCCCGATGCGGCGGGCCCAGATATCCGTTGCGTTGTTGGAGAACCTCTCCCAGGCGACCAGATCGTCGTCGACCGACGGGAACCACTCAAAGGCGGGGGTATTCGCGATGGTTCTCATTCCGCCGCCTAGCTTTCTGGTGACTACGTCGAAAGACACGCCGTTGCCCTGAGCTTTTCCTCGTGCCCACGCGACCTGTTTGCCGCTGATATCAGGCAGCTCATCGTAAAGAACGCCCGCGTCGTTGTCGTTGACCTTCACCGGAGAGCCTTTGCCGGAGACGTCCCCGACAACGATCTCCTGAGGTTCCTCGAACATCAGCCTCTTGTCGTCGTACGTTCCAACGACGTAGCGCGAGCCGGAGACTTGAGGCGCGGCGTTATAGAAACCCAGGGGGGCGACATCCTTCAAAAGTGACTTGGAATCGCTCTCGTCGGGAGAATCGTCCCACCCGTTGGTGATCCCTCGCCTTTCAAAGGCATCGAAGATGACCCCGAGTTCTTCGGGTGTGGCCCCCAGTTGATCCGCTGCAGCCAGAACCGAATTCCGGCCATCGACGAAATCGTCCAGCGCTGTGCTCCAGTCTGTAAGTGCCGTGTAGATGATCTCGTCGGCCACATCTGGATTCATCCCTTCACGGATATCCCATAGCGCTCGAGAGAAGATCGTCGAGTTGAGGTGAACGCCACCGTTGTCAAAGTCTGTTAGATAGAAACCGAAGTCCTCGGTGGTAAGCGGGTTGTTCTCGTTGTCGTCGTTGAGGTCCCGCAACGGACACTCCCAACTGTCGGGCAAAGGAACCCTGCAGAGGTCCTCGGCGATCTCCCCTGCGTCCGGATCACCCATGGGAGTCCCCGATACCGTCACGTCCACCGCGTTCCCAAAGTAGTCGGCGTAGGCCTCGTTCATCGCTCCCGACTGATTCAGGTAAACGAGATCGGCGGAATAGTCGATTACGCCGTGGGTTAGTTCGTGGGCGACGACGTCGAGATCCGCCGAGAAGGGATAGACCTCGCGTGAGATGGGATTGGGCTCGGGGTTGCCGTAGACCATCTTCTCGCCGTCCCAAAAGGCGTTGTACATCGGCGAGTCGCCCGCATCTCCCGCGTTCACTACCGAGACGATGTCTCCGCCCTCGCCGTCGATCGAGTTTCGGCCGAGAGACTTGTAGAAGTCGAAGACGCGCTCGGTTCCCCAATGCGCATCGACGGCGCCGATGTCGGTGAACCCGCCCACGAAGTGAGGCCCCCCCTGGCTGATCAGACTCTCCTGGGTGGTCTCGAAGGTGAGGCCGTCCTCGCCCTCGGCGTTGTGCGTCTCGATCTCAACGAGCGGGAGTGGATCGGGAGGGTCAGGGGGCACCTCGTTGGGATCGAGAAAACCCCTCATGTCGTAGGGCGAATCGATTCCCTCCTGAGACAGACTCAGGTCGACGGTGTCGCCGTGCAGAGTCACTCCCGATCCTTCAACTGGGTCGGCGCGCTGCAGATCGTTGTAGCTGAGGACTAGTGCGCCGCTGTGGGCGCTGATGAAGACCTGCTGTTTGACCGGGCCCTTGGGGCCATGGCCCCGGAGAGTGAAGTGGAAAGCAGTGACGCCCTCTCCCTCGGGGAGCACGACGAGGCCGTTGTGCTCGATGCCCTCGACCTCGACCCCACGCAGGCGCGCCACTGCAAGACTCCGGGCGGCGCTCTCGGCGATGCGTGGCTCGACGCTCGTGTCCAGGTCGGTGAAGAAGTTCCCGTTGACCGCGGTCACCTCACGCCCGGCCCCCCTCTCGTCGAAATGAACGAGGTAGTGGGCGCCGAAAACCTCGAGACCGTTGAAGAGCTGCTGGAACCGAACGGTCGAGGAGTCGTCTTCTCGCTCTACCGAGAGGACGTCGAGGTCGGCCGCTGGAGCGTCGATCTCGTAGAGCGAACGGTTGGCACTCAGATGCGAGAGCGCGATCTGGGCCGGCGGACCTTTGCGTGCCGGCTCGTCAATCCCGGTCACAAATGCGGGCGCGTCGGTGGCGTCGTCTTCGACTATCCGGATCTCCTGCCGTGTCCGCTTCTGCGCGGTCGCAGGGACCGCTGCGATGAGAGTCGTGAGCAACGACAGCACGCCCAAAACGCTCAGCGCGCGTCGCATGGTCTCCCCTTGGTCAATGGTTGCCCGAACTCAACACCTAATCAGTTTCGCCCTGGTAGAGGAAGGGCCAAAGTCCTGGATGCCCTATTTAGGCATCTGCCAATTCATGGACTTGTTCGACTTGTTAGCCGACCGAGCCCTCCATCTGGAGCTCGACCAGCCGCTGAAGCTCGACGGCATACTCCATCGGCAGCTCCTTGGTGATCGGCTCGATGAAGCCTCTGACGATCATCTGCATCGCCTCGGTCTCGTCCAGTCCTCGACTCATCAAATAGAAGAGCTGGTCGTCGGAGACCTTGGACACCGTCGCCTCGTGACTGACCGCGGAGTTCTCCTCCTCGATCTCGATGTACGGGTAGGTGTCGCTGCGCGACTTCTCGTCGAGGATCAGCGCGTCGCAGATAACGTGGCTCTTGGCGTGAGTTGCGCCCTTGTCGATTCGAACGAGCCCGCGGTAACCGCCGCGGCCCCCGTCTTTGGAAATCGACTTCGAGGTGATCGCCGAAGACGTGTTCGGAGCGTTGTGGATCACCTTGCCGCCCGCGTCCTGGTGCTGGCCCTCGCCGGCATAGGCGATGGACAGAACCTCGCCGCGTGCGTGCTCGCCGAGCAGGTAGATGCTCGGGTACTTCATGGTCACCTTCGAGCCGAGGTTTCCGTCGACCCACTCCATGATGGCGCCCTTACCCGCCGTTGCACGCTTGGTTACGAGGTTGTAGACGTTGTTCGACCAGTTCTGGATCGTCGTGTATCGAGCCCGTCCGTGGTCCTTCACGATGATCTCGACGACCGCGGAGTGAAGCGAGTCACTCGAGTAGACCGGCGCGGAGCATCCCTCGACGTAGTGAACGTAGGAGTTCTCGTCCACGATGATCATGGTCCGCTCGAACTGGCCCATGTTCTCCTGGTTGATTCGGAAGTAGGCCTGCAGCGGAATCTCGACCTCGATGCCCGGGGGCACGTAGATAAACGAGCCACCCGACCACACCGCAGTGTTGAGGGCCGAGAACTTGTTGTCGGCGGCGGGAATGATGGTCCCGAAGTACTGCTTGACGATGTCCTCGTGCTCACGAAGAGCCGTGTCCATGTCGCAGAAGATGATCCCGCGCTTCTCGAGCTCCTCCTGGGTCTTGTGGTACACGACCTCGGACTCGTACTGCGCGGTGACGCCGCCGAGGTAGTTCTTCTCGGCCTCGGGGATACCGAGCTTGTCCCACGTCGACTTGATGTCCTCGGGCATGTCGTCCCAGGAATTCACCTGGTTCATGGGCTTGATGAAGTAGTAGATGTTGTCGAAGTCGATGCCACTGAGATCGGCGCCCCAGGTGGGCATCGGCTTGCGGTAGAAGACGTCGAGCGCCTTGTGGCGCACCTTGCGCATCCAGTCCGGCTCGCCCTTGCGGTCCGACATCATGTCGAGGACCTCGTGCGACAGGCCCTTCTCGGGCTTCAGGTCGTAACTGGTCGCGTCGTGCCACCCGTATTTGTAGTCGCCCTTTATCTGGCGAACCTGCTCGTTTTCCTCTTGGACCTTCAGGTCCTCGGCTTCTGTTGCCACTACGGGAGACCCCCTCTAGTGCACTGGTCGGGTCATGGACGTTGCCGCGAGCTTCGTCCTCGAGCATCGTTGCCCTGAGATGAAATCTGCCTCCACCCTAACAGTTAGGTGCTCCTAACCCAACCCCTCGTATGAAAGCATCTTCCCTGCTCACAATGGTCAAAACACAAAAAGCGGGGCCGATGTTCCCGCCCTGGAGACCTAGTCCTTCTTGTTGACGGGAGCAGCCGCCGGATCCACAGGCGGGGCGGCCATGTCGACGTCCTCCTCGGCCTCGTCGGCGTGGAACCCCGGGCCCTGGCCTATGACCTTGAAGGTTTCGGCCGCACCGTAACCAGCTTCTTCGCCCGCCTCGGCGAAACGCTGGCGCATCCAGGTCGCGATCCGGTCGGCGTCCTCCCCCACCTGGCTCTGGTGGCACAGGAGAGCCTCGATCTTGCGGTCGAGCGTCGTGGTGATGTCCTCTTTGTGGGGGCGGTCGCCCGGGCCCATGATCCATAGCTCGCGCAAACCGCGCCACGGCTCGAGTCCCTCGTCCAGCAATTCGGGGAAGTGTCCCGGGGTCGTCCCTGCGGTCAGCGTCACGTCGAGCGACGCCTGCCCTATTGCTCTGTGGTCCGGGTGGTTGACGAAATCGCCGATTACCGGAGCCGGGTCCATGACGATGTAGCGATGCGGACGGTACTGCCTGAAAACCCGCGCGATCTCTTTGCGCAGATCGAGGGAGTACTCGACGTAGCCGTCCTGGTAGTCGAGCCACACGAGCTCCTTGACTCCCAGGATATCGGCTGCCCGCTGGCTCTCCTCCTTGCGGAGTTTCGATAGATCGGCACCCATCAAGGACTGGTCCTGGGTGCCTGTCGAGCCGTCCGTCACGATGCACATCGTCACTTCGGCCCCCTCGTCCGCCCACTTGGCGAGCGTGCCGGCGCACCCGAACTCGACATCATCCGGGTGCGCACTTACGGACAGCACCCTCATTCGGTACCACTCTGCGCGATCGTCGAGACGATCGCTTGATCGTCCGGGTGAGCGGAGACGGAGAGAACTCTCAATTCGTTGCCCCTCTTAGTTGGTCCTCAGAATGAGGAGGTCGGTCGGCGCATGATGGCTGATCCTGTGCGGAACGTTGCCGAGCTTGAACCGCTCGGCCCCTGTCATGCCTACGCTTCCAACCACGATGAGCTCGAAATCTTCCTCCTCAGCGATCGAGATGAGCACCTCGGGGGCCGGGCCCTTGACCGTACGGACCTCGGCGTCCACGCCGTGCTTCGCCGCGTGCTCCTCCGAACGCTCGAGCACGTCCTGGGCCTGAGCCGCTCCGGATATTCGCCAGCGGAACTCGTCCGGCACCCCTCGCAGCGATCGATCCGCGTCCCACTGCGCGCTGATGCTCCCGGAGCTGGCGGATATTCGTTCGAGTTCGGCGTCGCTCGGGGGGTCGTAGGCGCAGACGATGAGCAGCTTGGCCCCCAGTGCCACGGCCAGGTCCGCCGACCTGTCCACCGCCGACATCGCGGTTGGCGAACCGTCGGTTCCGACCATGATCTTCGAGTAGCGCCCGACCTCGCCTCTTGGTGGGTCGGTCTTCACGATCAATAAATCGGTGCGCGTGCTGTGACTCACCTTGTTCGGAACGTTGCCGAGCATGAACCGACGAGCTCCACTCATGCCGACGCTTCCAACCACCAGGAGGGTCGGTTCCCCCGACTCGGCGGCCTCCAACAAGACGTCTACCGGGTTTCCCCGGGTCACGATCACACCGGCCCCCAGGGACTCGGCCAACTCTTCGAGGGCGGGGCCCGGATCGGAACCGGCATGCACCAGCACGAGCTCGGCCGATAGACCCTTGGCGAGTGCTGCGGCTCTCTGGGTCGCAAACCGAGCCGTCTTGCTGAGATCCGTACCCGCGACGATGCGCTCGTACATCGGTCTTCTTTCCCGTCTTCTCTTCGCGATCGTCGAGACGGTCGCTGGTCTTCGCCAGCGTCCGTCCTGGCGGCCGGCTTAGGAGGCGAGCTCAGTCGTCTTGCGCACGGCGAGCGTGCACCGGGCGACCGCAACCTGCTTGCCGTCCTCTCCCACAATGTCGATATTCCACACGTGGACGGTTCGCCCCTTCCTGATGGGCAGGGCAGTTGCTGTCACCGAGCCGGATCGCTTGGCCCTGAGATGGGTGATGTTGAGATCCACACCGACGGCGAATTCGACGCCCGGTTCACAGTTCATGAAGGTCCCCATCGAGGCGGCGCTTTCGGCGATGACGGCCGAGGCTCCTCCGTGCAACAGACCCATCGGTTGGTGCACTGTCGGCGTTACGTCCATCTCGAGGACGACCCTGTCGGCGGAGACCTCCACGGCGCGAATCCCCAAAGACTCGTGGATGGTGTTCTCGTAGACGAGCTCGGATGCGAGGTCATCTGGAATGTGCTTGTCCATGCCGGGGATGCTACTTCGGTCCGCTAATCGCTCTCTACGACCGAGAGTTGCGCTTCCTCGAGTACATCGCAGCGTCCGCCGCGTTTAGCAGTTCCTCAGGTGTCGTACCGTCGATCCCATACAAAGCCATGCCCGCACTGACGCTCAGGTTCGGCTCGAGACTCCTGGACTCTTCGACAAGCGCTTCCCCGAAACGCTGGATGATCTTGAGCGCCCCCGCCCGATCCGAGTCACGCAGCACGACAGCAAACTCGTCGCCTCCGTACCGGGCAACGCAGTCGGTTGCGCGGACGGCGGAGCGCAACGCGCGGGCAACGGCAACGATGGCCTCCGATCCTGTCGAGTGACCATAGGTGTCGTTGATGGTCTTGAGATCATCCATGTCAAAGATGAGCAACGCGAACGGAGTCTTCTTCGATTCGAGCTCGAAGAGCTCATCGTAGAGACGACCGACGTTAGCGACCTGGGTTAGCGGATCGATGCCGGCGACCTCCCTGAGATGGGCTTGGGCCGAGAAGTGTGTCTCGATGAAAATGCCGGCGAGTATGGCGAGGGGACCGTAGAAGGCGAACCGAGTGGCGACATCGTTGATGGGAACCAGCGCGGTCGCAAAGGCCGCACCAACAAGCAGGACACTCGCCAATCGCCGAGCAAGTGGCCGCTCGAGGAGTTGGTTGAGTCGCGCTTCAAGCGAACCCTTGTCGCTGTGACGGAACCATGGAACCTCAGCCACGTCCCCCACCGACCGCTCCACTTTGGCTGCCATTTCTCCTGAGTCCATTTGATCGCCCCGGGTGGTTGTGGACCCGGTGCACCCACTAGTTCCAAATGACTAGTTACCCAGAGTTTTCGGCAGGGAAGAAGAGGACCTTGAGGCCTTTTTCGAGAGAATTTCAGCGGGAGTAGTCCAATGGCGAAACCGCTCGGATGTCGGTCTTACGCACCTGCATGAATGCGGATCGATCACCGACCGTCGCGCCGGTGAGGGTCGTGACCACGGCATTGGTCACGGGGATGAACAGACGGTGATCGTGCATGACCGACTCCCACGCCTCTGAGAAGCGACCAAGCTCGGGCGCAAGGTAGATCGTGGCGCTGATGCGACACGCGTCCAGCAGAAGGACAACGGGAGTCGAGTCGAGCTCGACACGTTCGCCGTCCTCGTTGGCGGGCGGGGCTGATGAAGAGCTCATGTTGTTTCATCGGCACGTCGCGGTCCCCGATTGAAAGGTTCGAGACTCCGACGCGCTCGGTCGCCCATCGTCGCTGTGTTGACGCAAGCTCGAGGGCTTCCGCATAATCGGCTGAGGCGCTGCCGACTCAACAGAGGAGCCCACAGCGAACGCACCCCCTGAGCGCGTAGCTCTCTACCTGCAGGACAAACACCCCATCAGGGATGGGATTCGCTATGCCGAACGGGCGGAACACAGAGGCTTCGAAGCAGTGTGGCAAGCCGAGTCTCGGCTCGTTCGAGAGGCGACTGTGCCCATGGCCGCCTTCGCCACTGCGACCGACAGAATCAAGATTGGCTCGGGAGTCGTGAATACCTGGACGCGTAACGTGGGGCTGCTCGCGGCGACTTTCGTCACACTGGACGATCTTGCCCCCAACCGCGTTCTGCTCGGACTTGGGGCCTGGTGGGATCCTCTTGCGCGCAAGGTCGGCATCACCCGACGTCGTCCCCTTCAGTGCATGCGCGAGACGCTGGAGGCCTGCCGCGAGCTGTTCACTCTCGATGAGGTCTCGTACAACGGGGAGTTCGTGCACCTCGACGGCGTAAGGATCGACGTCGTGCATGGGGACGCATCGGCGCGCGACATCCCGATCTACATCGGGGCAACCGGTCCCAAGATGCTCGAGCTCGCAGGTGAGATCGCCGACGGCGTTCTCCTCAACTACATGGTGTCTCCGAGCTACAACGACGATGCGATGGAACGGCTCGAGGCGGGGGCCCAGCGCGCCGGTCGCAGCATCGACGATGTCGATCGCCCTCAACTGGTGGTTTGCTCGCTGGATAACGATAGGACCAAGGCCCTGGACGCAGCTCGTTTGCTTCTCACGCAGTATCTTGGCCAGCAGCCTCACATCATGAAGGCCTCGGGCGTCGACTCGGGGTTGATCGAGGAGATAAATGCGGTGGTGGACTGGCCCGCCACGCATGAGCAGATAGAGAAAGCCGCGGCGCTGGTTCCGGACGAGGTCGTGCAGCTCGTGAGTGCCTCAGGCACGCCGGACGAGTGCCGGGCCAAGGTGGCGGAGTACGTTGAGCACGGCGCTACCTGCCCCGTTCTGTATCCACTCGGCGACGATGTCGAGGCCATGATCGACGCTTTCGGCGTCCAAGCAGCGAGGACTTGACTTTGACCGGCTATCAGGAACAGGCCGAAGGGTATCGGGATGATGTAACCGGATTCCTTCGAGCGATCGTCGCTATTCCGTCGTTTTCATGTGAGGAAGGTGACGTGGCTCAACGAATCGCTGGCGAGATGGAGGATCTCGGGTACGACGAGGTTTTCGCCGACCCGATGGGCAACGTGGTTGGACGCATCGGCGACGGCAAGACCAAAATCGTTCTCGATGCCCATATGGACACGGTCGGCGTCGGAGATCCCTCGGCCTGGCCCCATGACCCCTTCGAGGGAAAACTGGAAGACGGAATCGTCTTCGGCCGCGGGGCCTCCGACAACAAGGGTGCGATCGCCTCGCAGGTCTACGGAGGCAAACTCATGGCCGAGCGCGGCCTCGATGGGGCGGACGTCACGATCTACGTCGTCGGCACTGTCATGGAGGAGGACTGTGACGGTCTAGCGCTCGAATACTTTCTCACGGAGACCGTGCCCGGCGTGGACGCAGTCGTGCTCGGAGAGTGCACGAACCTAGCCGTCTACCGCGGGCATCGCGGCCGAATGGAGATGTCCGTTCAGACGATAGGCACATCGGCACATGCAAGCGCGCCCGAGCGTGGAGACAACGCCGTGGCCGCGATGGCCCCGATCGTCCTCGACATAACCGAGCTGAACGACCGGCTCGCCCAAGACGACTTTCTGGGTAAGGGAACCGTCGCCGTGACCAAGATCGAGTGCGAAACGGCATCGCTGAACGCGATCCCCGACTCCTGCACGATCTTTCTGGACCGCCGTCTCACTGCGGGTGAAACGCGGGAGTCCGCACTCAAGGAGGTGGCGTCACTAGCCTCCATGCGGGGCGCGACCGTCGAGGTCCTCGATTACGCCCGGCCCGCATATACGGGGCTGACGCTCGAAACCGAAAAGTACTACCCGACATGGGTCCTGGACCCGGGTCACCCTCTCGTGACTGGCGGCGTGGCAGCTGGCAAGGCCGCGCTCGGCAACACTCCAAACGTGGACAAGTGGACGTTCTCGACGAATGGCATCGCGTCCGCCGGCCGCATGGGGATTCCCACTATCGGGTTCGGCCCCAGCGAGGAGCACTGGGCTCATTCCGTTCTCGATCAGTGTCCCGTCGATCACCTGGTGGCCTCGATCGCCTACTACGCGGCGCTGCCGGCAGCGCTTTCGGGAATCGGAGAGGGGAAATGAACGAGCGCATCGAGTTAACGGTCAACGGCGTGGAGGTCGCCGTCGAGGCCGCGGAGGACGAAACTCTCCTCGACGTCCTGCGCGATGACCTGGGCTTGCTCGCGGCAAAGGACGGTTGCCAGCCGGAGGGCTACTGCGGGGCCTGCACCGTGCTCGTCGACGGAAACGCGCGGGTCGCCTGCTCGACGGCGGCCTCGAAGTTCGCCGGCAAGTCCGTCGTGACCCTGGAGGGACTCTCCGACCACGAGCGCGAGGCCTTCGCCCTGGCGTTCTCGGCGACCGGAGCCTCCCAGTGTGGTTTTTGCTCCCCCGGAATAGTCGTCAAAGCGCGCCATCTCCTCACCAAGAACCCACAACCTTCGCGCGACGAGATCGCGAAGGCACTCGCCGGCAACCTGTGCCGCTGCACGGGCTACGTAAAGGTCATAGATGCGATCGAGATGGCGGGGGGAATTCTCGCGGGCGACGAGCAGCCCCACCTCGACTGGTCCGGCCGGCTCGGCTCTCGCACACCGAAGTACCAGTCGTTCGAGCTGGCGCTCGGCCTCAAGCCCTTCATCAACGACATGGAGGTCCAGGACACGTCTCACGGCGCCCTTCGTTTCTCCGATCACCCACGCGCCGTAGTGACCAAGATCGACGTATCCAAGGCCGAAGCCATGGACGGAGTAACGCGTGTGGTGCTCGCTCAAGACGTCGCAGGCGAGAGAGATGTCGGATGTATCCACAATGACTGGCCCGCGTTCGTCGCCGAGGGCGAAACGACCCGTTACGTGGGCGATGTGCTTGCAGGAGTGGTCGCATCCTCTCGTCTGGCAGCCCGGCGCGCGGCCGCGGCCATCGAGATCGACTACGAGGTCCTCGAGCCCGTCACCGATCCCGAGCTCGCGCTGGAACCGGAGTCGCCCCAGGTGCACGACAGCGGAAATCTTCTGAAGACCTGGAGGATCGACCGCGGGGACGCGGATGCGGCACTGGCCGCGTCCGATCACGTCGTCACTGAGACGTTTCAAACGCAGTTCATCGAGCATGCGTTCCTCGAGCCCGAGTCCGCGCTTGCCCACGACACACCCGAGGGAATGCACGTGCTTTCAGGAGGCCAGGGAATCTGGGACGACCGTCGCCAGATCGCCCGGCTGCTCGGCGAGCCCGAGGAGAAGGTGCGAGTGACTCTGGTCTCCAATGGAGGCGCGTTCGGAGCGAGAGAGGACCTCGGGATCAACGGTCACGCTGCGGTCATGGCGCGAGCGGCAGGCAAAGCAGTCAAGCTCACGCTGTCGCGCGAGGAGTCGATACGCATGCACGTCAAACGCCATCCTCTGCGGATGACGTACTCCGCCGGCTGCGACTCGAAGGGCAGGCTCACGGCCGTGAAGGCACGCATCGTCGGTGATACCGGGGCCTACGCCAGTGTCGGGGACAAGGTCTTGCAGCGCGCTTGCGGCCACTCCTGCAGCGCTTATGACGTGCCCGTGGTCAACGTCGAGGCCCACGCCGTCTACACGAACAATCCACCGGCAGGAGCGATGCGAGGTTTCGGCTCGAATCAAGCGAACTTCGCGATGGAGGGGTGCATGGATCGCCTCGCGGAGAAGGTGGGCATCGACGGCTTCGAGATTCGTTGGATCAATGCGCTCGACGTCGGCTCGACCTTCGGAACGGGACAGGTGCTGGGCGAAGGTGTGGGATTGAAGAAGTGCCTCGAGGCAGTCAAAGAAGCTTACAAAGGTGCACAGCACGCAGGAATTGCCTGTGCAGTCAAGAACGTGGGCGTCGGCAACGGACTGCCCGAGTATGGGCGCGCGTCGGTCGAGATCCTGGAGGACGCGTCGATTCTCGTGCGGCACTCGTGGACCGAGATGGGCCAGGGTGTGCACACGGTGCTGCAGCAGGTCGCGTGCGAAGAGCTCGCGCAGAGTGGCATCGAGCTCAAGCACGTGAACGTCCGAGTCGACACCGAACGCGAGTTTGCAACGGGACAGACGACCGCATCGCGTGGAACGTTTCTCGGGGGCCTGGCGGTGCAGCGCGCATGCGAGAAGTTGAGAGCGGAACTCAACGGGAATCAGCTCGCCGATCTCGTGGGTCAGGAGTTCACCGGCGAGGTCGAATTCAAGGTCACGCAACCGATGGACGACCCGAACCTCAGGCGTTCCCACATCTGCTTCGGATGGGGGGTTCAGGTCGTGATCCTCGACGACGAGGGCAAGATCGAGCGGGTGATAGCCGCGAACGACGTGGGCAGGGTGATGAACCGGAACCTCCTCGAGGGCCAGATGGAGGGCGCGATTCACATGGGCCTCGGCCACTCTCTCACCGAGGAGTTCGTCGTGGAGGGAGGCCACATCAAGACGCCGACGCTGAAGTCGCAGGGCATCATTCCCGCGAAGGGCATGCCAAAGGTCGAGTGCATCCTCATCGAAGAGCATCAACCAGAGGGTCCCTACGGAGCGAAGGGAGTCGGCGAGATCGGCCTCGTGCCCACCGCCGGAGCGGTCGCGGGGGCGGTGCATTCCTTCGACGGGAAATGGAGGACCATCCTGCCGATGAAGGACACCGCGGCGGCGAAGGCTGCTCATCCCCGAGCCGTCGCCAAACTCGGTGCCGCTCGCCGCGCCGCGGCCGAACCGGCTCATTGAACGCAGTTCTCGCTGGTGGACTCCTCGCCGATCCACGGCGCGGGACCCTCGAATCGGGCGACATAGCGGTGTCCTCCGGGCGCATCTCGCAGGTCTCGTCGACGGCTGGAGACGAGGTGGCCAGCCGGGAGGCGGCCAAGCGAGTGGATGTTTCAGGATGCATCGTGATGCCCGGCAATGTTTGCGCGCACCACCACCTCTATTCGGCACTGGCGCGGGGAATGCCGGGACCCGCCGATCCTCCACGCACCTTTCCCGAGATTCTCGAGCGAGTGTGGTGGCGTCTGGATCGGGCCCTCGACCTCGAGACGGTGAAGCTCTCCGCGCTCCTGGGTTCGGTCGAAGCGGCGAGAGCCGGGACGACCGCACTCGTCGACCACCACGCCTCACCCGAAGCCATCGACTCGTCTCTCGACGCGGTCGCCGAAGGACTCGACGAGGCGGGGATGCGCGGGGTGGTGTGCTACGAGGTCAGCGATCGACACGGCGAATCCGGAGGACGCGCCGGTGTCCAAGAGAATGCACGCTTCATCAAGACGAACCAGCGCTCTCTCGTACGCGGGATGGTCGGCGCGCACGCGTCCTTCACGATCGGCCGAACCACGTTGGAGTCGCTCGTGGCCGTTGCACGCGACTCTGCAACGCCGCTTCACATCCACCTCGCCGAGGATCTTTGCGACGAACGTGACTCACAGGAGCGTTACGGCCAACGCACCGCGCATCGCCTGGCCGACGAGGGGGCGCTTGCTGAAGGCGACCTCGTCGCCCACGGAGTTCATCTCGACGACTCGGAGCGCGCGCGTGTCCGGTCTGCGGGCGTGTGGATTGCCCACAACCCGCGCTCCAATATGAACAACGGGGTGGGCTACGCCCCCGTCCAGGACATGGGTGAGCGGGTTGCGCTGGGGACCGACGGAATCGACGGCGACATGTTCGCGGAGGCCGGTGCTTGTTACCTGAAAGCGAGGGAGGCAACCTGGACAACGGGGCCGGCGTTTGCCACCGAGCGTCTAGCGACGGGAGCCGACGTCGTCGGAGCGCTTTTCGGAGAGCCTGCACTCGGCACCCTGGAAGTGGGCGCACCCGCCGACCTCATGGTGCTGGAGTATCCACCTCCAACTCCGCTCGATTCCGCCAATCTCGCAGGGCACTTCATATTCGGTCTCACGGCCGCTTCGGTGCGCGATGTGATGGTGGCGGGGCGCTGGGTCGTCCGCGACCGCAAGCACCTGCTCGTCGACGAGGAGGAACTAGCGGCACGCTGTCGCGCGAGCGCACCAAAGCTGTGGGAGCGCATGGCAAGGTTCTGATCGGGCCGCCTGACATTGGAGGAAACGTGGAACGCGTTGATCTGAACGCCAGAGACTTCGTCTCGACCGCCGACTGGTCGGTCGACGAGCTCGGCCTCGCACTCGATGTCGCGCGCGAGTTGAAAGACGCCTTCAAGTCCGGCAAGCCGCACCGGCTTCTGCCCGACAAGACGCTGTTCATGATCTTCCTAGACCTTTCGACAAGGACCCGCAACGCGTTCGAGGCGGGGATGACCCAGCTCGGCGGTCACGCGCACTACATCGATGCGGCCACGTCCCAGATCGCTCACGGTGAGAGCCCGCGCGACATGGGGATCATCCTCTCGTCCTACGGACACGGAATCGCGATCCGTCACGACAAGGTCCCCGGCGAGGGCAACGCCTACATGCGGGAGGTCGCACGCTACTCGGAGGCGCCGGTCATCAATCTGCAATGCGACGAGGACCACCCCACCCAGCAGCTGGCCGACCTCATGACGATCGAGGAGGTCTTCGGCACGCGCGACCTGTCGGGGATGAAGGTGTGCGTCTCGTGGGCTTACGCCCCGTCTTATGCGAAGCCGATGAGCGTGCCCCAGGGGCTCGCCCTGCTCCTTCCGCGCTTCGGAGCGGACCTCACCATCGCCAGGCCCCCGGAATACCGCCTCATGTCCCATGTCATGGAACGAGCCCGGCTACTCGCAAACAAGGGTGGCGGCTCGATCGTCGAGGTCGACGAAATGGACGAGGGTTTCGCCGACGCCCAGGTCGTTTATCCGAAGTCGTGGGGGGCCGAGCACCTGTTCGGAAACGAGCAGGAAGCGCTCGCACTCAATGCTCGGCACAAGGACTGGATCTGTGACGCCCGGCGGATGCAACTCGCCGCCGATGACTCCATCTACATGCACTGCCTCCCGGCCGACCGGGGCTCCGAGGTGACCGACGAGGTCATAGACGGCGAGCAGTCCGTTGTCTTCCAGGAAGCCGAGAACCGCCTGCACAGCGGGAAGGCGCTGCTGGCGCTCACGATGGGCGGCTACTAAGGCGACCGCGGCCGGCGCGCGGTAGGTGTCACTGCGGGAGGACCACCTGTTCATGAAACTGCGGTTAGGGCCGAGCGCCCACGATGGCCTCGTATGCGGCGGGGTCCGTTGCCCCCTCTGTCGATAGCACCAGGGCGGTGGTGGTGCCGTCGATTCCCAATCGCTCGCGCGCACCCGGGTCGTCGAGCAGCTCGAGCAGGCACGCCACGCCTGCGGCCCCCGTCTCCCCCGAGACCACATCCACTCGAGCCAGGGCTCGCATCCCCTCGCGCGCCCGCTCGTCCGCGACCGCGACGTAAGCATCGAAGCCACGCGACACGAGCGGCCAGGCAACCACGGAGGGAGTCCCGCAATTGAGGCCGGCCATGATCGAGTCGTGTGGTCCAGGGATCGTGACGAGCCTGCCAGCCTCCATTGAGGCGAGAACGCAGGCCGAGACCTGAGGCTCCACGCCCACCATGCGGAGTGAACCAACTCCGATTCGCCTGAAGTGCCGAACCGCGGCGGCCGCGAGTGCGCCCACTCCGATCTGAATCACGACGAGGTCCGGAACGCTCTCGCCTCGCTCGGACAACTGGTCTTCGATCTCCCAGAAGATCGTCGAGTAACCCTCGATGACCCAGCGCGGGACGTTCTCGTATCCGGGCCAGGAGGTATCCGATATCACCAGGCAGCGTTCCCCGGCCTCCCGCGGCGGAGCGCTCCACCGCTTCGTCGTAGCTACCGTCCACCACCTCGCAGGTCGCACCCTCGCTTTCGATTCCCTCGATGCGCGCTGCGGCCGTTCCGGCGGGAACGAAGATACGAGCCGAGAGGCCGAGCAACCTCGCCATACGCGCGACCGCTCGTCCGTGATTGCCGTCGGTCGCGGCGGCGAGAGCAAGGGGACGATGGGATTCCACCTGCGCAGCCAGCTCGTCGAAGGTCGCCCACTCCTTCAAGCCGCCGAGGTGCTGATCGAGCGCTCGGTACACACCCCAGGAGGCCCCGAGGATCTTGAACGAGGGCAGGCCTAGGCGACTCGACTCGTCCTTGACCCACAGGCGCCCGAGATCGAGCTTCGCGGCGAGGGAGGGCACGTCCGCCAGGGGCGAGCGCTCGTAGCCGGGCAGGCGCCGGTGATATTCGAGCGCCGCTCGGTCGGGGGCCGTGCCGGTCTCGGAGCCGACCTGCTCGTTCCAGTGGATTCTCGTCATGCCGAGCATCCTCGCGCGCTCATGACGCGGCGAGGCTCCCGCTCGGCCCCCGAGCCACGAACCGACCCCACCCCTTGGCAGCGATCGGTTCGCCGTCGCGCGTGACGACTCGGCCTCGGGACAGCACGAGGCTCGGCCAGCCCCGCACTGTGAGGTCCTCGTAGGGCGAGTAGTCGACGTTCATGTGCAGGCGCTCGGCAACTAGTGGCCGCTCAGCGGAGGGATCGAAGATGACCACGTCCGCGTCTGCGCCCGCGACGAGCTCGCCCTTGAGCGGATGAAGGCCGAAAAGCTTGGCCGGTGTGGTGCAGCAACGGTCGACCCACTCGGTCAGCCCGAGGTGACCCTCGACGACCTTCTGATAGATGAGCGCGAGCCGGGTCTCGATGCCGGGCACACCTCCGGGGATCTGAGTGAAATCATCCCAACCCCCGCCGGACAGCCCGGCGCGCTTGTCCGCCGAAGTGAAGGGGCAGTGGTCCGTCGCCACGACCTGTAGATGGCCTCGCCTTAACCCCTCCCACAACTCCTCCGCATGGTGTGGGTCGCGGCAGCGGCGGGGCGCAGACGTAGCGAGCCGCGGTGGCTGCAGCCTGCTCGTAGCGCTCTGCTGAAAGATAGAGGTACTGGGGGCAGGTTTCGGCGTAGAGGTTAAGTCCACGTTCGCGCGCCACCCGGACACGCTCGAGGGCCGGTGCACTCGAAAGGTGAACCACATAGCACGCTGCACCGCTGTCCTCGGCAAGTCGCGTCGCGCGGAGCACGGCGTCGGCTTCTGCCTCGGGCGGTCGCGACCGAGCGTGCCACCTTGGCGCGGTATGGCCCGCAGCGAGAGCCTCGGCGCGCCGAACCGAAACTGTCGCATCGTCCTCGCAATGAAGGCATACCAGCGCGCCCTGCTGTGCGGCCGCGGTCATGACCTCGGATATGACCTCATCGGAGACCATCAGCCTCTCGGGATAGGTCATGTACAGCTTGAAGCTCGTGATGCCGGCCTCCCCCATCTCGGCCACGAGGTCATCGGCTGGGCGAGTGAGCTCGGTGATCGTCATGTGGAAGGAGTAGTCGATCGCGGCCTTGCCCTCGGCTTTGCGATGCCAGTTTGCGAGACCCTCGGCGAGCGACTCGCCCCGGTAAGCCGTAGCGAAGTCGATCACCGTCGTCGTTCCACCGCACGCGGCCGCAACGGTTCCGCTGGCGAAATCGTCGGACGAGCGTGTCACGCCGACCTCCATATCGAGGTGAGTATGGACATCTACCGCCCCCGGTAGCACGAGCTTGCCGGAGGCGTCGATGATCGTGTCGGCTTCGACATTTCCGAGATCGCCCACGCGCTCGATCCGTTCGTCTCTGATGAGCACGTCGGCTCGGTGCACCTTCTCGGCAGAGACGACCTCGCCGCCCCGGATCAGGAGTGACTGCGGCCCGGCAACAACCACTTCTCCTCCTGTCGATAATGATGAAGACTGGTCGCAGCGAATCATAGGTCTCGAGGGAAGGGTGATCCGGGTCATCGAGTCGCCGGAACGGGTTCTTGGAAGTCCTGCAGCCGAGTAGCTGGGGCGAAGCGCTCGCGGCGAAAAAGGAGCACCCAGAGGCCGTTCCCCTTGCAGGGGGGACCGACCTCCTCGTCGAGCTCAACTTCGGGCGTCGCCGCCCAGAGACGATCCTCGATCTGACCCGTGTTGCGGAACTCGAAGAGTGGTCGCGCGACGATGGCCAGGTCAGGCTAGGTGCAGGGGTCAACTACACGCGCGTGATCTCAGAGCTCTCCTCCGAGCTTCCTGGTCTCGCGATCGCCTCTCGCACCGTCGGGTCTCCGCAGATTCGCAACCGGGGGACGGTCGGCGGCAATCTCGGCACCTCCTCCCCCGCGGGCGACGCGCTCCCACCACTAGTGGCGATCGGTGCGCGCATCGAGCTCGAAGCGACCAGCGGGAGCCGCGTTGTGCCCATTGATGAGTTCTGCACCGGGCCGAAGCGAAACGTCCTGGCCCCCGAAGAGCTCATCGCCGCGATCCACCTCCCCGTTTCATCGGGCCCCCAGCAGTTCTCCAAGATCGGTACTCGCAACGCGATGGTCATCGCGGTTGCCTCCTTCGCGTCTGTCTCTCGATCCGACGAATCGCTCGGTGGGAACCGGGATCGGCTCGGCGGGCCCCGTCCCACTACGGGCGATCGAAGCCGAGCGCTTCCTCGAAGGAGCACTGGAGGAAGGACGACTGTGGGATGACCGGGGTCCACTTCCGGAATCGGCCGCAACGCGCTTCGCACAACTCGCAAGCGAGGCGGCCAAACCGATCGACGACGTCAGGGGCTCGGCCGCCTACCGCCGTCACGCGCTTGTGGTCATGGCCCGGCGCACGCTGAGGTGGGCCTGGGACGAATATCTGGAAGTCGGCTGATGCTCCTGCATCTCACGGTCAACGGCCACGAGCGCGAGGTGGAGGGGGCCTGGGAAGGCGAAAGCCTTCTGTACGTCCTGCGCGAGAGACTGGGCCTGCCCGGCTCTAAGAACGCTTGCGAGCAGGGGGAATGCGGGTCTTGCTCGGTCTATCTCGATGGGGATCTGGTCTGTGCATGTCTCGTGCTATCCGCGCAGGCCGCGGGTCGCGAGGTCACCACGGTTGAGGGCCTCGCCGACGGAGACGAGCTTCACCCGATCCAGCAGGACTTCGTCGAGGCCGGCGCGGTCCAATGCGGTTTCTGCACCCCTGGGCTGATCGTCGCAACTCACGAGTTGCTGGCTCGCAACCCGAAGCCTACGGATGACGAGATCCGTGAAGCGCTGGCCGGCAACCTCTGTCGCTGCACCGGGTACGAGAAGATTCTCGACGCAGTGCGCGCCGCTGCAACAAGGGGTGCGAACGCATGAACTCCCCGAACCGTGTCGTAATCGAGGGCTGTGCGATCGCAACGATGGACGACGCACTTACCGAGCATTCGTCCGGCTACATCCTCATCGAAGGCGGCACGATCGTCGCGGTGGGAGTGGGAGCCGCACCCGCGCTGGAGCCGGGCGTCCAGCGCATCGACGCCAGCGGTTGCATCGCCACTCCCGGTCTCATCAATTGCCATCATCATCTGTACCAATGGCTCACGCGTGGCCGCGCGCAACAGTCGAATCTCTTCGAATGGTTGACGGAGCTTTATCCGCTCTGGGCACACATCGACGTGGACATGCAACGCGCCGCGGCGCGTGCAGGTCTGACCGCCCTCGTTCGTTCAGGTTGCTCGACGACCACCGACCACCACTACGTCTTCCCCCTCGGGGCTGGGGATCTCCTCGAGGCCGCGATCTCCCCCGCACGCGAGCTCGGCGTTCGATTTCATCCCTGCCGCGGATCGATGGATCTCGGACGAACCGACGGAGGGCTCCCGCCCGACGAGGTCACGGAGGACCGCGACGCTATTCTCGTCGCCACAGAACGGGCGCTCGACCTGTGGCACGACCCCTCACCCGGCTCGATGCTGCGGATCGCGGTCGCTCCCTGCTCGCCCTTCTCGGTAACGGCCGAGCTCATGCGCGAGGCCGCGGACCTGGCCCGGCAGCGCGGGGTCAGGCTCCACACCCACCTCGCCGAAACGCTCGAGGAACAGGAATTCTGTAAGGACCGTTTCGGAGTGCGGCCGGTCGAGTACCTCGATGACCTGGGATGGCTGGGCAGCGACGTCTGGCTCGCGCACTGCGTTCACCTTTCGCCCTCCGAGATTCGTCGACTAGCGGAGTCAGGCACCGGAGTCGCCCATTGCCCCACGTCCAACGCGCGCCTGGGAGCGGGCATCGCCCCCGTCGCCTCGCTGACCGCCGCTGGAGCACCGGTCGGTCTCGGCGTTGACGGAGCCGCCTCGAACGAAGCTGGAGAGCTCGGTCCCGAAATTCGCCAGGCCATGCTAGTTGCACGCATCGACGGGGGCCCGGCCGCGCTCACTGCCCGAGAGGCGCTCGCTCTTGCCACGCGAGGAGGAGCGCGCTGCCTCGGTCGGGAAGACATCGGTGCCCTCGAACCCAACATGCAGGCAGACATTGCACTGTGGCGAATCGATGACCTCGACCATGCCGGAATCGAGGATCCCGTGGCGGCTCTGGTGTTCGGTCCCCCGCGCCCCGTCGACCACTTGCTGGTTCAAGGCCGCCCGGTCGTCAAAGGCGGACGAGTGCTCGGAGCGGACGAAGACTCGATCGGAGCCGACCTCGACAAGGCGGCCCGCAGGTTGCTGGAATCTGCTCAATGAAGTCGCGCTCGACGCCAACGAAGGACAGGACCCTCGCCCCACCAGTGCACGGCGGAGTGGGATCCAGCGCGCGCCGGCAAGACGCGGTTCCGAAGGTCAAAGGCGAGTTCGCATACTCGTCGGACCTATGGGCCGAGGGCATGTTGTGGGGTGCCACCGTGAGGAGTCCCCATCCCCGTGCGGCGATTCGGGCTCTCGACATCACCGACGCGTTGGTGATCTCGGGCGTGCACGCTGTGCTTACGCACGAGGACGTGCCGGGGCGCAAGCTCTACGGGATGGAGATCGTCGATCAGCCGGTCTTGGCCGAGAACGAGATTCGCTACGAGGGAGAGCCGATCGCGCTCGTCGCTGCGGATCACCCTGAGATCGCGCGTCGTGCCGCAGCCCAAGTACACGTCGACTATGAGGAGCTTGAGCCACTGGTCGATCCGGAGGCGGCGATCTTGTCCGATGCGCCCAAGCTTCATTCGGCGGGCAATGTGATCCGTCATGCACGCATACGCGTCGGTGACCCACACGCTACTGCCGACGTCGTGGTCGAGGGAACCTACGAGACTGCCATGCAGGACCAGGCCTTCCTCGGACCGGAGTCCGGCCTCGCCGTGCCGTCGGAAGACGGTGGCATCGATCTCTACGTCGCCACCCAATGGCTTCACGTCGACCTTGACCAACTCGCCGCAAGCCTCGGGTTGCCCCGAGACAAGGTTCGCATCACGCTCGCAGGGGTGGGAGGCGCGTTCGGGGCGAGGGAGGACCTATCCATGCAGATTCATTGCTGCATGCTCGCCCTTCAAACCGGCAGGCCGGTGAAGATGATGTACTCGCGCGAGGAATCCTTCTATGGCCACGTACACCGCCATCCGGCCCGCATGCACTACGAGCACGGGGCGACCAGCTCCGGTGAGCTCGTTTACATCAAGGCGCGCATCGTCCTCGATGGTGGTGCTTACGCGTCGTCTTCAACAGCGGTCTGTGGGAACGCGACCGCCTTCGCCTGTGGGCCATACGAGGTTCCCAACGTCGAGGTCGACGGCCTCGCCGTGTACACGAACAACCCGCCTTGTGGTGCGATGCGCGGTTTCGGGGCGGTGCAGGCTTGTTTCGCATACGAGTCCCAGATGGACAAGCTCGCAGACGCACTCGGAATGGATCCCGTCGAGTTCCGAACCAAGAACGCCATGTCCACGGGATCGAGGATGCCGACGGGCCAGATCGTAGAAGGGCCAGCGCCGGTGGCGGAGCTCCTGAAGCGTGTGAAGGAGATGCCGGTCCCGTCTCAGGACGCCACCGCGCCCGCTGATCTCCGAACCTTGCCCGGAGGCGTCTCGAATACGACTCACGGCGAGGGGATAAAACGCGGCACCGGCTACGCGATCGGAATCAAGAACATCGCTTTCTCCGAGGGTTTCGACGACTCAGCCACCGCCCGCGTGCGTCTGTTCATCGCCGGGGGTGAACCTCAAGTCGAAGTACACAGCGCCGCGGCCGAGGTGGGTCAGGGAGTTGGCATCGTCCAGATCCAAATCGCTCGCACCGAGCTCGGTGTGGAAAGTGTGACTCTTCTTCCCGCCGATACCACCATCGGATCCGCGGGCTCTTCGTCGGCTTCGCGCCAGACATGGATGACGGGCGGCGCGGTTAAGACCGCGTGCGAGGCCGTGCGCACGCGCCTTTTCGAGCGTGCCGCCGCAGAGCTGGATGAATCGCCGTCCGATCTCAGGCTCGAAAGGGACAAGATCGTTTCTACGACGGGTGCAATCGAGGTCCCGATCGCGGATCTGCTCGGATCCGACTTCATCGAGGAGACCCGTGTGTTCCGGCACAGGAAGACCTACCCCATGGATCCCGATACGGGCCAGGGCAACGCGCACGTGGCGTTTGCGTTTGCCGCGCATCGAGCGATCGTCGATGTCGATACCGAACTAGGGCTGGTGCGAGTCGTCGAGTTAGCGACGGCACAGGACGTCGGCAAGGCAATTAATCCGCAGTCGGTCGAGGGTCAGATCGAAGGAGGAAGCGCTCAGGGGCTGGGGCTCGCACTCATGGAGGAGATCCAGGTGAGCGACGGCCGTATTCGCAACCCGTCCTTTACCGACTACCTGATACCCACTGTGCTCGACATGCCGCCTATGAAGATCGACGTGCTCGAGCTCGGCGACCCCGAGGCGCCATACGGGCTAAAAGGTGTTGGGGAGCCACCGACGATCTCGTCCACGCCGGCAGTGATCGCCGCACTTCGGGATGCGACCGGGCGGACATTGGGGCGCGCGCCGGTGCGCCCTGAGGATCTCGTTGGCTTGTCCGGAGCGGAGGTGCAATGACCGATCGCGCTCGTCTAATCGCAGTGGCAAGGGGAGACGTCCCGCCCGATCTCGTGGTGCGCGGCGCGCGCGTCTTCTCCGCCTTCACCAAGGAGTGGATCGAGACAGACGTGGCGGTAGCCGAGGGACGGGTGGCCGGGCTCGGCGACTTCGAGGACGGCGCCACCGTCGACGGCCACGACCAATATCTCGTCCCCGGGTTCATCGACGCGCACGTTCACATCGAATCCTCGAAGCTGATGGTGGACGAGTTCGCGCGTGCGGTCCTTCCACACGGCACGACCGCCGTCGTCACGGATCCGCACGAGATTGCCAACGTGCTCGGCACCGACGGAATTCACTGGTTGCTCGATGTCTGTGAGGGGCTACCGCTCGAGGTTTTCGTGATGGCGTCCTCCTGCGTGCCTGCGAGCCCTTTCGAGTCTCCGCGCCGATCCCTTACCAGTGGGGACATGGAGTCCATCCTCAGACGCAGTCATGCGCTTGGCGTAGCGGAGATGATGAACTTCCCCGCCGTGATCGCGGGGGACGACGACGAGCTCGAGAAGCTCGCGGTCAGGGGAGCAACGCACGTAGACGGCCATGCCCCCGGATTGCGCGGCCGGGCCCTCGATGCGTATCTAGCGGCCGGCATCCGCTCGGACCACGAATCCACGACCTATGAGGAAGCTCTCGAAAAGCGTCGCAAGGGAATGTGGGTGTTGATCAGGGAGGCCTCGAACGCGCGCAATCTCGTCGCCCTGCTTCCACTGGTGAAGGAATACGGACCCGAGAACTGCGCTTTCTGCACCGATGACCGGGAGCCGGACTTCCTGGTAAGGGAGGGTCACATCAATCACATGTGCCGGCTAGCCGTCGACAATGGTCTCCCGCCCGAGGATGCGATACTGCTGGCTTCCTTACACCCTGCGCGCTACCACGGGCTGACGGACATGGGTGCGATCGCGCCGGGATTCAAAGCCGACTTCTTCCTCATGCCTGACCTCCAACGCTTCGTACCGACGCACGTCTTCAAAGAGGGCACTCAGGTGGTCGCCGATGGAAAGGTCCTTCCATTCGACGGTCGTGCGGTGCCCTTGTGGGTCCGGCGTTCGGTTCGCATTGCACCTATGAGCGCAAAGGACCTGCAGGTGGCATCCACCGGAGGTGCGCTGCGCGTCATCGAGGTCATCCCCGAACAGTTGCTGACCCGCGCCCGCGCCGAGTCCCCCAAGCTCGACGATGGCTTGGCCGTCGCCGATCCAGATCGGGATCTCGCCAAGATCGCGGTTGTCGAGCGCCATCACGCAACGGGGCGAATCGGCAAGGGCTTCGTCACCGGGTTTGGGCTTCAGCGCGGGGCGTTCGCTTCATCTGTCGCCCACGACGCCCATAACATCGTGGTGGTCGGCACATCGGACGAAGACATGGCGACCTGCGTACATCGCCTCCAGGAAGTCGGCGGGGGAATCGTTGTGGTGGACGAAGGTCGAGTGGCTGGGGAGCTTGCGCTGCCCGTCGCCGGCCTCCTCTCCGATGAGCCGGTCGAGACTGTTGTCGAGCGCATGGACCGTCTCCACGAGGTTCTCATGCACATGGGGGTGAAGATCCCCTCGCCGTTCATGACGCTTAGCTTCCTGGCCCTGTCGGTGATCCCCTCGCTGAAGATCACCGACCAGGGACTCATAGATGTGGACCGCTTCGAGATCGTCCCGCTCGAAGTTGATGGGCCTACGTGAGGTAGAGCCTCACATAGAAGATTCCGAAGTAGACGACGAAAGCCGCGGCCGCAACGTACATCATCGGATGGACCTCAGACGCCTTGCCTCGCGCCAGCTTGAGGAACACGAAGGAGACGAAACCCGCTCCGATTCCGTTCGTTATTGAGTAGGTGAACGGCATGACAACCATCGTGAGGAATGACGGTATGGCGAGCTCGAAGTCGTCCCAGGGAATATGTTGGACGTTCGTCATCATCAAAAAGCCGACGATGACGAGGGCCGGTGCTGCTGCCTCGAACGGAATTATCTGGGCGAGCGGCGAGAAGAGGATCGACAATAGGAACAACACTCCGACCACAACCGCGGTGAGGCCGGTGCGGCCCCCGTCGGCTATTCCCGACGCGCTCTCGATGTAGGTCGTGTTGGACGAGGCTGAGAACGCGCCACCTACGGCCGCAGCGGTGGAGTCCACCGCCAGAACTCGCCCGACGTCGGGAAGGCGCCCTTCCGCGTCGAGCAGGTTGGCCTCGCGTCCCAGGCCGATCGCGGTGCCCATGGTGTCGAAGAAGTCCGACAGCATGATCGTGAAGATCGCGAGGATCGCGGCGATGATGCCAAGCTCGGCAAAGAAACCGAACGAGAAGTTGCCGATCAGTTCGAAGTTCTCGGAGGCGGGGAAGTCGGCGATGCTGCCGTAATTGGCTTTGCCTCCGAAGGCTTCGCCGTCGAGGAAGGCCTCGTTCACGATGACCGCTGCGATCGAACTCGCCACGATGCCGATCAGAAGTGCTCCCTTAACCTTTCGCGAGAATAGAAAGAGGGTCAGGAGGAAACCGAAGAGGAACACCCCGATCGGCCAGCCCTGAAGTTCGTTCGCCACGCCGAGTTGAAGCGGTGGATTGGGCAGCGTCGTGGTCGTGACGAACCCCGCGTCGACAAAGCCGATGACCGCGATGAACAGCCCGATCCCCACTGCAATGGAATGTTTCAGTGCCAGCGGCACAGATTCCATGACGGCTTGCCTGAATTTGGTGAGCACGAGAATCAGGATGACGATGCCCTCGACGACGATGACTCCCATAGCCTCGGGCCAGCTCAGCTGCGAGCCGCCCACCAATTGGAAAGCAACCACGGCATTCAGGCCAAGTCCCGCCGCGATCGCAAAGGGATAGTTCGAGAAGACTCCCATTGCGATAGTCATGAGCCCGGCGGCGAGAGCGGTCACGGTAAGAACGGCTGCAGGAGCGAGAGTCGTGCCGTCTCGATCGGGCCCAGACAGAATCAAGGGATTCAAGAACAGGATGTAGGCCATCGTCATGAACGTGGTGAGTCCGGCGATGATCTCGGTGCGAATGCTCGAGCCGCGCTCGGTGATCTTGAAGTAGCCGTCAAGGCCACCTCTACCCCTCGCTGTCTTGACCACGTTCCTCCCCCTGAGGTTTCCGACCGCGGTCGACGATGATCCCCCGCGAGCGGCGAATGAACCGACGGCCCCTTCATATCAAGGCAAGCCAGGAGAAGGAAGGATTCCGAGAGTGGGATCCGGTCCGGCAGCCGCCCGCTTAGAGGGTCAGCGTTACGGGGACCTCGATCATGTTGACTGGCTTGCCGTTTTTGGCCGATTCCTCATATACCTGAATCGTGGCCTCGGTCGGTTCCCCGACCTCGAACTCGACGGCCTCGGAGAACTTGCCCCGGCATCCGGTGCCACAGGTCGCGGTCGTGAACGTCTTGGCGAGAACCTCACCGTCCGAGCCCACGATCCGAATGGAAACGTTCGCCTCGAACACATTTGCCGTGCCGGAGATCGTCACGGGGCTGTCGGTCTCGGATTCGCCAAGGGGACGGTCGACGATGATCGCGGGCGAGATGTCTTCGAAGTCTGCGCGAGTCAGGGGCCTCTCGATCACGAGGCCTTCCTTCGAGAACTCGTTGACGCGCTCGCCTTCCACTTCGAGGACGACACGTTTCACGGTGGGAAACTGGGTCAGTGTGAAAGTTAACTGGCCGAGCCTCATTCCCATCGATGGGATTCCAGAGCCCGACTCGAACTCTGACGAGAGATCGACGGTTGCGGTTCCACCCTCGATGCTCAGGCTATTGACGCTGGTTCCGGCAGGGACAGCAGACGTTAGGTCACCCGCTCCGGCTGCGCCCTCAATCAATGCCTCGAGAGAAGCGGATCCGACCCGAGGTGTCGCCTCGATGGTGGCTACCGCCGGAGCCAGTTTCTTGCCGTCTGCGAACCACACCTGGAACGAGACGGTGTTGGTCTCATCGCGGGTGGGCTCCTTCACAGGCGAAGGGTCGCTCGTGGGCTCCTCAGAGGGTGTGGGGTCTTCGGTGGACACGGCATCGGCTGGCCCGGAAGGGCTATCGGAATCACCACTACAGGCGCCTAGCACCGCCAGGGCGACGACGCATGCGAGCATCGTTATACGCATTCTCGTGATGACCATCCATCGATTCCTATCGTGAGAAGTCCATTGTGAACGCCTTTGTCCATCTGACGAGCCAAACTACACATAGGTTTCCGGGAGCTTCGATATTGACTCGGTGACGAGTCTCAACGTGGGAAGGTAATCGTCGTGTCGGATGACGATCGGCCCGTGAAAACGGATGCAGAGCTCTCTCCCCCACCGGCCAGCCCGGTCTGGGCGATCCCCTTGCGCGTGACGCCCTACAACCGAACTCTTGGGTTCTTGCGGGCACTCTTTCCCATTCTCGGAGCCCTGGGGTTGGCGGAAATCGTCATCTCAGAGATGGATCCCGACGAGAGTCTGATGCAGAACTTCGGGCTGCTCGCGGTCATGTGGCACGCGGGGGCGGCCCTCGCAATTCTCGGCATCCTCATGATGAAACCGGCCTTTACGCGCAAGGCACGCATCGACGTCGATCCAGGGGGTGTGACGATCGTCCACTCCGGTGTGCTCCGGCATCCAGTGAGAATCCAGAAATCGGATATCAGGCTCGCGGCGGTGGACAGCACCATTCCTCCGAGGCAGTTCAAGATCGGTCCCAGGGATAACCGGCGGTTTCCGATCGAGGCGCCGCACGGCTACCAAGGGCCTGCACTCCCCGACTACCTGTACTCGCGCGACGGCGGTTCGCCTTTTCCCCTGGTCAGTCACATCGGCGACCCACCGAACGTCCTTCTCTTGCTGAATCGACCGGAGCAATTGCACAACGCACGGCGAACGCACAAGGTGATGGCGGCAAAGGGGCCGATCCATCTTGCCCGACCGCATCAGAAGACCCACGGACTGCTCTTGCGCGTCGCGGACCCCGTGCAGGCTCGCAGAGCCTTCCATCAACACGAGCTGCTGAGCGAGGTAACGGGGCGCCATGTCCTGGCGGTCGGTCCGGGTCCTGATCAACAGGAGCGCGCTCGTACCTACAACACGCGAGCCAACCTGTTGGTGGGAGCGATCATCCTCCTGAACTTCGGCCCACTGATGCTGTTTGAGGGAGTCGGTCCTGCCGAGAACTCCGTCCTTCCGATCTCGGGCCAAACCGCGCCCGCCGGAACGCCCTGAGATGGTCGACTCCGCCGAGGACCTTTACGGGTTGCCACTGAACGAGTTCACAGCGGCTCGAAACGCGCTCGCCGCCCAACTCAAGAAGGAGGGTGACGCGGACTCAGCCGCCACTGTCAAGTCACTGAAGAAGCCTCCGGTAACTGCGTGGGCGATCAACCAGCTCGTGCGCTCGAACTCGGACGATGTCACTGCCCTGCTCGGTGTTGGTGAACGTCTGCGCCGCGCTCAGGACGCAGTGATGGAGGGATCGGACCCGGCCGCTCTTCGCACGGCCATGGCCGAACGGCGGGAACTTGTCACCGAGCTCGCTCGAACGCGCAGCCAAGATGCTCGACAAAGAGGGGGCCAAGGCGAGCCGCACCCATCTCGATCGCATCTCTGCGACTCTCATGAACGCAGCCGTCGACGACGACGCGCGGGAGTCGCTGCGTGCCGGAACTCTGACGGGTGACGTCGATGCTGCCGACGACCTCGGCGGAGCCTGGACCATGGCGACGCCTCCGGATCTCGATGAGCGACCTGCGGGCGAGGTACGAGCCGCTCGCAAAGAGGCCGAGCGACTCGCGCGTGAGGCTGACGACGCCGAGGCACTCGCCACAGAGATGGCACTCGAGGCCGAGAGGGCTCGCAGCATCGCCGACCAGGCCATGCAGGCGGCCTCCGATGCGCGCCGGTCGGCTCAGGAGTCCCGGCGACGAGCCAACGAGGCCCGCCACAACCTCTGACCCGCCGCCAGGCTCCCTCTTTGCTAGAGCTCCAGCTTGATCGTCATAAGACGACCGGCGCTGGTCTCGTCGCCGAGGATCATGTGCCCGCCGACTCCCACGTAGTCTCTGGTTCCGCCGGTCACTGCGGCGACGATGACCTCTGCGTCGGCAAAATCGACAGTCGTCGCAACCTCGATGTCCCCGTCATCAAGTCCCACCGTTCCGCTGCAACGGGCAACGCCCGGGGTGGCGGTCATCGTGCATACGCTGATCCAGGTGCCCAGCGACTTGGTATCGGCACGATTACGAACCAGGTTGTTGAAGATGAACGAGTCGCCGGGCCCGGGGTTACCGGGAGACCCGGCCGCTCCGACATCGACGAATTCGAACCTGTCGCTGACATCGAGAAGTCTGAGCGTCTTCGACCGCTCGCCCCCGCCCATTCCGTCTGTCGCCTGCGCCACGCCCCCCAGTACCAGGATCGCGGCCAACATCAATGCGCCGTAGAACATCTTCCCTTTCATTGCATCCTCCTTGTTGCCCCGAACGAGCTCTTACAAGGGAGAGGCTAGGGATGGGCATTCGGTGGTTCATCGGGGAGCTCCCCCATCCTCGAATGCAGTCGAAATCTCATCGTTCTGCGAGAGGCGGCTGGCAAGCTCGGTGCGATTGCGTGCCCCGGTCTTGGCGAGGATGTTCGAGACGTGACGCTCGACCGTTTTCCGAGCGATGAAGAGCGATTCGGCTATCTCGGGATTGCTCGTGCCGGCGGCAACCAGGCGCGCCACCTCGCGCTCGCGCGGGCTCAGCAAACCGGTTCCGGTTGCGGTTCGACGCCAGGTGCGGACATTTAGATCTCTGAGCGATCGCAACGCCACGCGCTCCTCGTTCACCGCGCCGAGCCCCTTCGCCCGGTCGGCGACCGACTTGAGTGCGTTCACGCCACGAGAGGAATCGAAGGCAACCAACGCCCGACCAAGATCCAAGTTGATCCACAGGCTCTCGAGAACGAAGCCGATACGCTCACCCTCGGTCCCCAGCTCACTCAACATGACTGCGGCTCCATTCAGATCGTCCAACGCAAGACGCTCCAGGGCCCCCGCCCAACCTCTGAGGAAGCGTTGCTGGCGAAGAGCTCGAGGATGTAACTCGTCCCATTCCACCAAGAGGCTGGAGGCGGCGTCAGATTCGCCCGTGCGGAGTAGAGCCTCGGCAATACGAAGGGTGAACTCGCCACGACAACGAGCGCAGCCGGCGACCTCTGCGTCCCTCTTCCCCGCCTCGAATTGTGTGAGCACCGTCTCCAAGGCTTCGGCCGGGTGAGCCAATCGGGCGATCCACGTCGCCAGGTTGTACCGCAGCAACAGCCGGTAGTGGGGATCGTTTTCCACCTCGAGTTGAGCAGCTATCCCTGCCGCCGCGTTTTGCCACCCTCCCACTGACAGATCGAGGAGCTGATGGAGGCTGCGAACCCAAGTTATCGACATTCGCGTCGGCACGCCGGCTCGTTCGGCCAACTCACCCGCGGCACTCGCGATCTCGAACCCTTCCTCGAATCGACAGAGGTAGCGAAGGCAGCACGATTCGTAGAATGCAGCCTCGACCTCCGCCATGGGAAGCACCTGGCGCCGAGCCTCGACTCTGGCGCGTTTGAATTGTTCGGTCGCAGCGTGCACCTTCCCCGACTCAATCATCAGAACCGCGTTGCTGATGTCCGCCCTCAGCTGCTGCTCTTCATCGCCTTGAGTCGCTGCCATCTCTTTTGCAAGAGTGGCGCTCTCGTCGACGTCCTGTGACTGAAACGCCGCATCGAACTCAGCTCGCAAAGCCATCGAGTAGACCCTGGTGAGCCTGCCTACATCTGCAACCGTGCCGGCTGCTATCACCTCCCGCGCCGTGTTCAGAGCCTTCTGCGACAGCTCGTGTGACCGTTCCGCGTCGTGTCCTACCCACCGAAGTAAGAGGGCCTCTTGCACATCGAATTCGACTTCGAGCAACACATCTCCCGAGCAAGAGGCTCTAGCCTCCTCTAGCCATCGTCGGCTGTCCTCGCTGCGGCCCAGCTCGAAAGCGGCACGCGATGCGCCCATCGCAGCTTCGGCCTTGAGTCGCCCAGGCGGCAATCGCTCGCACGCCGATGAAAAGCGTCGAAGCGCTGCCTCATGCTGTCGCAACTCCGCGGCAAGAGTGGCGACGGCTGAAGTGAGCGCCACAGAACCGTCATCAGAGCTAGCTTCGTCGGCGACCGTTTCGAGCAAGTCCAGCACGTCCAAACCAAGCAGCCTCCGGCGCGGCGAACGAGCGAGAACAAGGGCAAGGTGTCCTGCTGGTAGGTTGCCTGCTCGCCGGTGCACGAGCGCCTCCGTCAGCACATTGGGATCATCGCTCTCCTGCCGCTCGAGATACTCGGCGATGCGCGCGTGCATCGTCCGCGCAGTTGCGGCGGGTAACTCCTTGCTCACGACATCTCGAACGAGATCGTGCGTCACGGCCAGGCTGTTGAGCGATCTGACGATCAGTCCCCGATTAACGAGCTCGTTGACCGCGAGGTCTGCTTGCCGAAAGCTCCACCCGAGCTCGGACGCAACTTCTTCGATCGAAGCGGGGCGTGCGGCTAGGCACAAGAGAGTCATCAGCGTTCCGGCATCGGTGCCGAGTCCCCTGAGCCGCCCGGCAATTACACGGTCGACGTAGTCGTCCGATCCCGTGCGCGCAAGTAGCTCTAACCAAAATGGAGAACCGCTGCCTCGGTGCCAGATGTGAGCTGCTTGGTCGTCATGGATGTCCGGAAGCAGTGACTGTACGAGTTCGATTCCCTCCGTCCGCGACAAAGCGCCTAGAGAAAGGTAAGCGTAGTCGTCGGTGGCAACGAACACTTGCCGCAGAGCGTCCGCGAATGAATCGGCCTCGGAAGAGGGTCGCGCGGCTGCGACCAAACCAATGGCATCGCCCGATGAGATTGCAGCGCGAAGGAGGTAGAGACAGAGGGTCACGCTGGCCTGATCGAGCCACTGGAGGTCGTCGACGAACAATGTCGCTCGATCGTGCTCTGACAGACACCGATGGGCACTCTCACAGATTCGGAGAATCGCTGGCCCCGATTCTCCATGCGGGTCCTCATAAAGCAAAGCGGCAAGCCGCGCTCCTTCAACTCCAACGCTCGACAAGGCACGCAATAGATCTGAAGCGGCGGCAAGTGGAAGACCCGACCCCGTCTCGAAACCGGCCACAGCCGGCAGTTCGGCCCTCACGGCTCGATGTCGAAGCTCTTTCAGCAGCCTGGTCTTTCCACAACCGGGGTCACCCGCGACAAGCGCCGCGACTGTATGGCCCGCTGTCAGCCGATCCGCAAGACTCATCAAGGCCGCGAGCTCATCCCTGCGGCCGACGAACGAATTGACCATGCTTCACAGTAGGCCTGGCTTCGATGGCGAAACCAGTGACTTCAGGGTTGTTACGGAAGAGGACCCCCGTCGTCACCGGGGGGTCCTCACTCCGAGATGATGAGCTAGTAGAGGGGGTCGGGGATCAGGCTCGCGGTCGTAACCGGGCCTGCGAGGGCCTCCAGACGGCTGATCGTCGTGCCCGCGATAAACGCTGGGAGATAGTCGGTGCCCACCACCAGGTGGGTCAGGTTCCCAGCAGCCGCACCTGTTGCGTTTCGCACTCCCGAGCCGGAGTCACCGGGCGACGCGGCACCGTCCCAGCCGTAGGCAGCGTTGTTGTTGCCGGTGTCGCCGGGCCCCGTGTAGGTGACCAGGCCGCGCGAGGAGTTCCACCGGTGCCGATCACGAGACCGTGACCGGAGTGGACGACTGCATCGCCGAACTGAGGATTCGCCGACCCTGTCGGTCCGGCCCAGTGAGCCATCGATGGGTTCACGTACTGCTGCATGGCGGGATAGATGTCGATGAGTGCGAAGTCGTCGCCGATGCCGTTGTTGCGACTCAGGGACACCCTGCCGATGTTCATCAGAAGTCCGGGAGCGGCAACGATAGTGACTTCGTCTCCGACATTGGCGCAGTGACCTGCCGTTCCGATCTTGGTGCCGTTGCCGAAGACAAAGTTGGTCGTGCACCCAGCGGGAGACAGGATCCACGAGCCCGGACGGATCCCCGTGAATGCGAGCCCACTGGCGGGAATTTTCAGGTCGGCTCCTTCGGGCACCGCGACCGTCTTGCCCTTCTTGCCCGCGGCTACAGCCCTGCGGTGCAACTCGGGCGTGTACCAGGCAGGCTTTGCTTCCTTCAACTCGACGGCTCGCGCGAAGTCGGCACGATCGAGCGACCCCGAGAGGTTCCTGGGAGCCTCGGCCCCCGCCATCGAGATGGGCAGACACAGCATCACTGCCAGTGCCGCCGCGAGGACGAACTTGAGTCGCATGAGCGCTCCTTGGTAGCTGAGACGGTCCCCTGGTGAGTCCGTCTGGTTGGGCTGCTACCAGAGGATTCGCCTCAAAGGTCCGAGTTCCTGCCCGGGAGCTAGGGCGTGCCGAGCAGGGAGCTCAGCCAACCGCCCCTAGCGACGACCTCGATGGAATCGCCCGGCCGGATGATTCCGCCCTCGACGACACGCGCGCAGATTCCGCCTCGGTTGCGTCCGAGAGCCTTGGTCATGCCTCGTTCGGAGACCGACTGGATGTAGCGGCATGGGGGCCGGGGGCGATCGAACTCGAGAACCGCGTCACCCACTCGGAAGCGCGTTCCCCGAAGCTTCAAGAGATCGACACCGCGCGTCACTATGTTGCGGCGATGCTGCCCGTCCATAACGGAGACCTCGGTCTTCGTGGCGATCTCCTCGAGTGCCTCGAGCGCGATGAGCGTGACCTGACACTCGTCCACACCGCTCCAGTAGCTCGTCCCCTCGACGAACCTGTCCCCTGCCAGGCCCCTGTCCTCGAGAGCTTCGATCTCGTCGACGCGCTCGACAGGTTGTCCACCGCTTCGGGCGATGAAGATGGTTACGACCTCGCCCGCAACCTCTCCGTCAGAGCTCATCCGGAAAGCCTACGCGGGTCAAGCGCAAGTTTGCTCAACCGCCGTGCTTCATCGGGACCGTGTTCCCCTCGGGCGGAATCGGGTGCTCTTTCAACATTCTGGCGAGATGCACTACGTTGTGCGACATCCACGAGGCCGTCTTCTGCGTATACGCGCTCGACCATCCGTCCGCCTCGATGAACGAGGGACCTGGACCCGCATCGCCGAGCCAGTAGGTGTCGGCATTTGGCGGAATCGTGCAGCCGAGATGCGAGAGGTTGAAGAGCGTGGTCGAGGCGGCATCGTGTGCACCGTCCTCGTTACCCGTAACGACCACTCCGGCGACCGTGTTGTAGAGCGGGTACTGCCCCACCTCGTTCGTTGAGTTGTACGTTCCGTCGAGCCGTTCGATTACGAGCTGGCAAACGCTGGCCCTTACTCCGAACCAAATCGGGGTTCCGATGATGAGGATGTCGGCGTCAATGATCTTCTCGAGAATCTTGGGCCAGTCGTCACCCTCGCCCTCGTCGGAGGAGACGCCGAAGGGAACGTTGTAGTCGACGACGCGAATGGATTCGCAGTCGACATCGAGGTCACCGAGGTGGTCGATGACATGGTCCATCAGAGCCTGAGTATTCGAAACCTCCGGTGACTTCTTGAGCGTGCAGTTGAGCAACACTGCAGAAAGATGCATTGCCCCTCCCTATTTGTCCTCGCGCCGGCGTAGACGGCCGAACCAACCACCCTGAGATTCTGCCTCCTTAGCCTCCTTGTTCGCCGCCCTGACCTCTTCTGGACCGCTTTCCGTTGTCAACTCCGACTCGAGCACATCGTGGCGTTGGACGAAGGTGCCGATCGATGCCTGAATGATGGCCGCCGCCGGCAACGACAAAAACGCCCCGATCGGCCCCGCAAGACTTCCGCCTGCGATCGCCGAGCCGATAGCGACTGCAGGGTGTAACTGCATCGTGTGCTTGGTAATGCGTGGGCTGAGAGCGTAGTTCTCGACCTGCTGGTAGACGGCGATGAAGATCCCGACAACAAGAGCGTCGACCGGGTCGTTCAAGAGAGCGACGAGAATCGGCAAGATGGACGCTATGTAGGTCCCGACCACCGGAACGAACTGCGAGAAGAGTCCCGACCACAACGCCAGAGGAAGAGCGAAGGGCACACCCAGGAACCGCAGCAAGCCGTAGAGCAGTCCACCGTTGATTATGGCCAGCAGCAGCCTCGAGTAGAAGTAGGCACCCGACTTGTCGATCGCGATCTCCCAGGTCTGGAGCACCTCACGCTGGCGACGCGGCGGCAGCAGCGAACAGATGCTGCGCCGTACTTTCGGTCCGTCGGCGACCAAGTAAAACGTGAACAACAAGATGGTCAAGAATTGGAACAACCCTGAGATAACCGCAGCTCCAAAGCCGAGCAAATTGCCTGCCACGTCGGCACCGTAGGTTCGAAGAGCGCCCTCGATATCCTCGGCCTGGGTAACGGCACCGGTCACTGAAAGATCGACGCCGAACCAATCATTCGCCTTCTCGGAAATCGTGTCCAGCCAGTTCGGGATCTCCGCCACGAGATCTCTGATCTGGGTGATAAGGAGCGGGACCATCGACACCAGCAGCATGATGCCGATAAAGACCACTCCGAAAAGGATCAATCCTGTTGCGGCACCTCGACGCCACCCCCGCTGGGCAAGGAAGTTGACCGCAGGCTCGATTGCAAAGGACAAGAACAATGAAACGACGACCAAGAACAGGAGGCTTCGGACTTTCAAGACCGCTTGGTAGAGCAGATACGCCCCGCCGATGTAGAGGATCACTGTTAGGAGCAACCGTGGAATCCACGGAGGCATGTGCGTGCCCGATTGCTGCTCTTGGTCCAAGTCGAGCGCCTCTGGAGGAGTGCTCAAAGTGTCTCCCAGTCCTTCCCTTTCGCCTCGCAGAAGAGTACTCCGCGGTATTTGGTTTGACCGTATTCATAGATGTAGGTTTTCAAGGAGTGAACATCGGATCGGTTGCAACCACGCAAGTCCTGACCGTAGGTCCCCGCCACTCGTTGTTCGAGGTGGCACGCATGATGTACGAAAGGCCGAGCGGTTCGGCACTCGTCCAGGGTGAGGGAGAGAATCCCGGCATCATCACGGAGCGCGACCTGCTCAGGGCGGTCGCTGAAGGTGCGGACCTCAGTTCGGTTCCCGTCGAGGATTACATGACCGCGAACGCCATCACGGCTTCATCCTCGTGGGATACAGAGAAGGCGGCGCGCCTGATGCTCGATCACGGTTTCCGGCACCTGGTGGTCATCGACGATTCGGGCCGCGTCGAGGGCATTCTCTCGATCCGCGACCTCATCAAAGCCCTCCTGGACTGACGGAGGCTTTGACTAGTGGAGTGTGGTGGGGGTCGCGCGTGGGGATTTCAATCGACGTAAGAGATCGCCGATCGTTGCGAACGGGTTATAGCCCACTTGTCGGTAAGAAATGGTCTCGACCGGAACGCCGTAGATGGACAGGGCTTCGGCGGCCTCACTTTGGTCCCAGTCGGCGGTGCGTTGAATCACGAACAAACGGCGCGGGTACGCGTACTGGGCGCGGTAGCCCTTGGAGCCGGGGATCAGCTTTCCCCAGAGAGAGACCTCGCCCACGACGTTGAGGGCAAGGCCGGTGAGTATCTGACGACGCAGGTGTGTCAGATCGCGCGCTGCGTAGATGCCACAGCGACACATCTCCCCAGGAGAGTCGTGCATCTCGCCTCGATATCCCGATAGAAAGCGGTAGCGACCATCGATCCCGGTTGGCTTGATGACCGGACAGCGCGCCTCGAAGCGAGTGAGTGGATGCCACAGGAAGCCCTTCGCTCCAGACAGCGAATGAAGCAACAGCTCCTTTTTGTCGACTCGCCAGTATCGCCACCCAATCACCGGTTCGATGGCGTCGGGAACTGCAAATGAGCTCACGCCGGAATGGGCTCCTTCACTGGGATCTCTGCGGGCTCCGGCACGCTGATGGGCTCGGACGTCCTGATCGGGTCCTCGGCTGGCTCCACCACGATGGCGGGCCTTTCCTTGCCTGTGTTCATTCGCTCCCCCTGAATGGGCTCGAGCTAACGGTTGTGTGCATACCTATCGGATGCACTGAGGCCATTCTGCACCTTCTGCTCGATTTCCTTACCCACGTTCATTCCGGAGTTCTCGGGAGCGGACCAATTTCCTTCCAGCAAAGCCTCAAATGGCACCGAGTGTCCGCTCTCGAACGGTCCTTTGACAATTGTTGGCGTGGCGTCTCGGAGCTCTCAGGTCGGTGGAAATTCGCCTGACGATCGCGTCCTCGATCGATTTCCCCGAGCCGCGCGCCAGAATCGCAAACGCCGCCATTCCGCCCCTTCGGAGACGAACCCAGCCCGCGAGGGCCGAGGACCCGTTCCACAGAGTTCCCGTCTTTGCGTGCAGCGGCACGCCCTCCAGTCGGGAGTCGAGTGTGCCCGCTCCTGGGCTAGGTAAGGAGAGGAGGAGCGCTCGGCCCCACCGTTGCCGCCTCGCATGTCCTAACAGAGTGACCACGTCGTGTGCGCTCACACGGTTGGCGTACGAGAGGCCGGACGAGTCGTGAGCGACGAGCTCGACGTCTTGTCGCGCCGCGAAAGCCTCGATCGCTCGCGCTCCTTTGGCAATCGTCCCGGGAGGTCCGAAGGTCCGCGCCCCGAGCAACTTGCCGAGCATCTCCGCATAGAAGTTCGACGAGGTTGTGTTCATGTCTGTCACGAGGGCTCCAAGGGGGGCCGATCGAACGCTGGCAACTACTCGCGCACGAGCCGGCACGCGACCTGATCGTGGGTCATGGCGCACCGCGAGTCCCCGGGCCTCCAGGGCATCCGAAAGAGATCTCCCGAAGGCTAGTGGCGGGTTGGGTGAACCGTTTCCGTCAACGGCGAGCGCCGTCGGCCGATTGGCAAAGTCGCGGCTCCACGGCTGCCATCCGGGCGACATCCAGTCACGCGCGAAGAGGGACGACGTCGACGATCACGGATCCGCGAACTCGCTCGACGCCGGAGCGCGCGACGCGATTCGCCAGACGCCCAACTCCGCCCGCACCGGAGGCCATCGAAGGGTCTCCCCCACCGACGACCCAGAGATTGCCGACTGCTCCGCGGTTCCTCGTGCTCAGCACACGTGTTGCGATTCGATGGTCCGGGCCGAGCTCGTCGAACAGCGCCATGCTGAGGAAAAGCTTCTGCACGGAGGCTGGAGTGTGCCGCTCGCCGGCGGCACGCTCGTAGAGGGTTTCTCCGCGGGCGGCAACAGCGACAGAGACGTCACCGCTGCTGGCAACGACGTTCATCTCGCTAGAGGCAGCCTTGGGAGCGGCACTCGCCGGGCCGCCGAACAGCGACGCGGCCGCAAGCACCGCAGCCCATGAAAGTCCGCGACGGATTCCGATCACGTCATTAGACGAACGCCGCGGGTTACGGGTTCGAAGCTACACTCGCAGCCCCTCTGTGGCGCAGGATTCGCTCGTCTCAATGGCGAGCCCGCCGTCGTCGGCCTGGATGAAGCCGAAGGTGGCGATCACTCTCTCATCGCGCACCACGCGGACGGTCGGTATCTCCGCCTCGGGATATCCGGCGAGCTCGACTACATCATCGGTTTCCAGTCCCTTGACTCCGTCATGGATCAGCTGAACTGGATCCTTGCTCCAACCCTTGCCTAGCGGGTAGGCAAAATCGCTGATCATGCTCTGCACCATCGAGTCGGATTCACATTCGAGCTCGGTCGCGACCCAGTAGCCTTTGGGGTCCACCAATTCGAGATCGTACTTGACCGGCTTTGCGTCGTTCTCGTGCTTGCTGTACGGATAGCACGCGACACGTAGCGTCCCTGGCGGCTCGGAAACAACCTCTTTGTGCCGTCCCTCATCGACATCGACGCTTAGGCCGAAGAAGCTCGTCGGCTCGCCCGCTCGGTTCTCGACATCGACGTGAACTCCGTCGGGTTGGACCTCGACGACGGGCGTCCACAGTCGCGTACCGCCGTCCTCGGTGCATACGATCTCCACGAAGGGCGCGGCGACGGGCTGCCCCTCACGGAGTTGCGAGCGGGGGGCTTCCTCGGCGCACCCCGCTAGGACCACCAACGCAATCGCACAGGCAAGTCTCATCCCGCCATACATCATGGGCCTTGGACGACGGTAGAGGGTCCGGAGTTCCTCTAGGCTTCGGCGGAGCTTCGCTGCGCCTCGCCGAGCGAGAGGCTCGGAACCCGCCTTCCAGGCGGGCAAATCCTCTAGGATTCGATGTTGTGCATCACATGCTTGATCCGTGTGTAGTCCTCGAGCCCGTACATCGAGAGGTCTTTGCCGTAGCCCGAGTGCTTGAATCCCCCGTGCGGCATCTCGGAGAGGAACGGGATGTGCGTGTTGATCCAGACGCACCCGAAGTCGAGGCCCTTCGACATTCGCATCGCTCGGCCGTGGTCCTTGGTCCAGACGCTCGCCGACAGCCCGTACTCGACGTCGTTGGCCCAGGCAAGCGCCTTGTCTTCGTCGTCGAAGTGCTGGACCGTGATGACCGGTCCGAAGATCTCCTGCTGGATCATCTCGTCGGTCTGCTGCAGGCCTGCGACCACGGTGGGCTCGATGAAGAATCCGTCACGCTCGACGCGTTTGCCTCCGGTTACAACCTCAGCGTTGCTTGGGGTTCGTTCGAGAAAGCCCTGGACCCGCTCCAATTGGTTGATGTTGTTCACAGGGCCGAAGTAAGTGTTCTCGTCTGACGGGTCGCCGGTCGGATGAGATTTCGCCTGCCGGCTGAGAGCGGAAACGAGGTCATCGTGGATCCTCGAGCCCGCCAGCACGCGTGTCGCCGCTGTGCAATCCTGCCCCGCGTTGTAGTAGCCGGCGTCGGCGATCAGTTCGGCCGTCGTCTCGACATCGGCGTCGTCGAACACGATCACGGGGGCCTTGCCCCCGAGCTCGAGGTGCACCTTCTTGAGGTCCTTCGCAGCCGCGGCCGCGACCTCCTTGCCTGCTCGGACGCTGCCGGTGATTGATGCCATCTGCGGGATGTCGTGCGTCACGAGCGCAGCGCCGGTGTTTCGGTCACCACAGATGACGTTGAAAACGCCCGGTGGGAGAAACTCGGCCATGATCTCGGCCATCTTCACGGTGCTCATCGGAGTCGTGTCCGAGGGCTTGAGGACGACGGTGTTGCCGGCCGCGATAGCGGGGGCCCACTTCCACACCGCCATCATCATCGGGTAGTTCCACGGAGTCACCTGTGCGCAGACGCCGATGGGCTCCCTCCTCACATAGGAGGTGTGGCCTGCCATGTACTCACCGGCAGAGCGGCCTTCGAGCACGCGCGCTGCTCCGGCGAAGAAGCGAATCGTGTCGACCGAGGGCGGAACCTCGTCCGTGACCGCGAGATGCGTCGGTTTGCCGGTGTTTGCGACCTCAACGTCGACGAGTTCTTGCGCGTGGTCCTCGAACGCCGACGCTATCTTCAGCAGTGCGAGGCTGCGCTCGGCGGGAGTCGTGTCGCGCCACTTTTCGAAGGCTCGCGTCGGCTGCCTTGCAGGCCGCGTCGACGTCCGCATCGGTGGATATAGGGGCGCGCGCGTACTCCTTGCCGGTCGCCGGGTTGACTATGGGCGATGTGTCATCCGCGGTCGCCTCGACAAACTCGCCATCGATGAAGTTCTTCAAGTTCTCGGTCACTGTCGTTCCTCCCGGTTCGTCGCTGGGCTGGCACCGGCGAGCCCAACTCCTCGTTTGTAGAGCTGGTCGGCGATGATCACTCGTTGGATCTCCGACGTGCCCTCCCAGATGCGGTCGACTCGCAGCTCGCGGAAGAAGCGCTCCGCGACGTTCTCGCGCATGTAACCGCGACCCCCGAAGATCTGCACGGCTCGGTCCGCAACGCGGTTCGCCATCTCCGATGCGTACAGTTTGACCATCGAGCAGTGCGCGTGTTGCAACTTCACGTCGGCTCCGCCGTCGACCTCGCGGCGGTCGCGTAGGTCATCAGGCGCGCAGCCCACAGCTCGGTCAGCGAGTCGGCGAGCATGAACTGGATCGACTGGTAGTCGGAGATTGGATTGCCGAAAGCGACGCGTTCCTGGGCGAAGGCACTGGCTTCGTCGACGAGGCGTTCGGCCGCTCCGCAAGAACGAGCTGCGATCATGATCCGTTCGTAACGAAACCATTCGTGTGTGTAGCGCATGCCGTCACCCTCGGCGCCAACGAGATTCGCGGCCGGGACTCGCACGTCGTTGAACGCGAGGATCGGGTGGTGGTGGGCGAACGTATGGGAGTAGGTCGGCGTCCGGACCGTCGTTATCCCGGGGGCGTCGAGGTCGACGAAGAACATGAGGTGCTCGCCGCTCGGAGACTTTGCCTGGAAAAAGCAGTAGTCGGCCAGATTCGCCGAGGTCACGTGCCATTTCACGCCCGTCAAAACGTATTCGTCCCCATCGGGCGTGGCCGTGGCTTCGATCGCGTCGACGTCGGAGCCCGCTCCCTCCTCGGTGATCGCATAACACTCGTGCCTCTCGCCCTGGATGGTCGGCACCACCCAGGTGTCGAGCTGGTGCTGAGTTGCGACCTCGGCGACCCAGGCGGCGGGCGTCGCCACGACCCACGCGAGAGCGTTGGTGACTCGCCCTATCTGCTCTGAGACGAGAACCTGCTGGAGCATCGTCAGTCCGCCGCCGCCGAGTTTCTTTGGCATGTTCATCGAAGAGAGTCCGAGGTCAATCGCTTTCTGCGCGTGCTCCTTGGTGATCTCCTCAGGCAGAAGGCCTTGGTTCATCTCGGCCGTAATCTCGTGCGGGATCAGCTCGTCCGCAAACGCGCGTGCCTTTGCCTGTACGGCCAGGTCATCGTCACTCAGTGAGAACGCGTCGGTCATTTTCTCCTCGTGAACGAGCGCGCGCGCTCGAACGCTCGTGACAGCTTTGCGTCCTTGAGAACAACCTGCGCCGCGTTGCGTCCGGGTACAGCCATCACTCCGCCGCCGGGATGCGTTCCCGCTCCACACAGATAGAGATCTTTGATCGGCGTGTGATAGTCGGCGTACCCGGGGATTGGCCGGAAACAGAACATCTGGTCGGGCGTCATCTCACCTTGCATAATGTTGCCGCCGAGCAAACCGAAACGTCGCTCTATCTCGGGTGGTGGCAGCACCTCGATGTGCTCGACCGACTCCGCGAAACCAGGGCAGTGCTCGTTGAGCACACGCACGACGTTGCGTCCGTATTCATCCGAACCACCGTCGTCCCACGAGCCGTCTTTGAGCTCGAAAGGACCGAACTGTGTGAAGCACAACGCAACGTGTTTGTTCTCGGGCGCCACTCCGGGCTCGAAGACCGTGGGAAAGACAGCCTCGATATACGGGTCGGCGGACATTCGTCCGTACTTCGCGTCGTCCCAAGCCCGCTCGAGATAGTCGATGGAGGGTGAGATCGACATGATTCCGGTGTGAGGATCCCCTGGCAGGTCCCCCTCCCAGGCCTTGGGCCGAGGCAAATCCCTCAAGCCAAGGTTTACCTTTACCGAGCCCGAGCGGGTGCGGAAGCGCTTGATGTCCCTAGTGGCCTCCTCGGGAAGGTCAGCCTCGCCGATGAGGTCCAGATACGTGGTCGTCGGGTGCGCGCTCGAGATGATCCGGCGCGCTCCGAGGGTGACGCCGTCCGTCAGTTCGACACCGACGGCTCGGCCGTCGCGAATCACGACCCGGTGAACCGGTGAGTCAGTCCGCACCTCCGCCCCCGCGGCGCGCGCTGCGTCCGCGAGCGTCCTGCTGACGGCACCCATTCCACCGTGCACCCACCCCCATGCCCCGGCGTGGCCGTCGATCTCACCGATCCAGTGATGCATCAACACATACGCCGAGCCCGGACTCATCGGCCCGCACCACGCGCCGATGATCGTCTGTGTTGCGAGCGCGCCCTTAACTCGTTCGTCCTCGAACCACTCATCGAGAAAGTCCTGACCCGAGAGTGTGAACAGTCTTACCGCTTCTGCGACATCGCGACCATTCCACTTGCGAAGCTTGCCCGCGACCGCGAGCCAACTCGGAACCTCGCGCAACGAAAGGTTCGGGGGAATGACGTACATCATGTCGTGCAGCAACTTCCCCACTCTTTGGAAGTACTTGTCGAACTCGATGTAGGCATCGGCATCCCGCTTCGAGAGGCGCGCTATCTCTTCCACACTCCGGTTCAAATCGCCCCACAGCGTCAAAGATGTTCCGTCCTTGTAGGGAAGGTAGTAATCCGGATCGAGCAACGACGTCTTGTAACCGAAGCGCTTGAGTTGAAGCTCGTCGATGATGCGCGGTGGCATGAGACTCACGACGTAAGACGCGGACGAGATCTGGTAGCCGGGCCAAGGGGACTCGGTAACAGCGGCTCCACCGAGGACGTCGCGCCGCTCGAGCACGAGCACATCCTGTCCGGCTCGTGCGAGATACGCCGCGCACGCGAGCCCGTTGTGACCTCCACCGACGATGATGACGTCCCGGGATTGCTGCACCATTCCTACTTTCGCTCCATGGCCCCTGAGGCTTGCCAAGCGTGCCTCGTCAGGCGACGATACTGTTTCACCGTTCAACACACAAGACCGCCTCGAAACCGGAGCCACCAATGGACTTGCGACTCAGCGAGAAGGAAACGGAATTACGCCGCAGAGCCAGGGAATTCGTCGAAACCCACCTGATCCCGCACGAGCTCGATTGCGAGACTAACGACGGTTTGTCTGAGACCGTTCTCGAGGCCATCCGGTCCGCCGTAATTGAATGGCGGTTCAACGCAGTCAACCACGCCCCTATTGATGGAGGCCAGGGCTTCGACCTCTTCGAGCAAATGCTCATCGAGGAGCAGTGGGGCCGGGCGACCAATGCTCTGTGGGACGTCCCCTGGCGGCCATCGATCCCACTGCGCTACGGGACGGAGGCGCAAAAGGCGCGCTACTTGCGCCCGGCGTGTCGCGGCGAACGGCGTGATGCCTATGCAATCACCGAGGAGGGGGCCGGATCGGATCCTTCGATGGTGGCCACGACGGCAGTGCGTAAGGGCGATGGCTACGTGCTCAACGGCGAGAAGTGGCACGTCACCACAGGAGACGTTGCCGACTTCTTCCTCGTCCACGCGCACTTGGACGGCGACCCGGTTAAGGCGACCGTGTTCTTCGTCGACAAGGATGCTCCCGGCGTGAGGCTCGTGCGAACGCCGAAGTACATGCACACCTTCGTTTACGAGCATCCGATCTTTGCGTTTGAAAATGTCGAGCTGGGCTCCGAAGCTGTGCTGGGTGCCGTAGGCGGCGGCAACGATCTCACGCGCGAGTGGTTCGTGGAGGAACGCTTGATGATCGGGGCGCGCACGGTAGGAGCAGCGACGCGCGCTCTTGAACTCAGCACGGACTTTGCAAAGGAACGCCAGCAGTTCGGCAAGGTGCTGATGGAGTTCCAGGGGGTCGAGTTCATGCTGGCCGACATGGTCGCAGAGATAGCGGCAGCACAGGCGCTCCTATATCGAGTCTGCTGGCAAGCAGCGCGCACGGAGATGGATGCGAAGGACCTGCACGCGTTGGCGAGCACGGTCAAGCTCGTCTGTTCCGAGATGGCCGGACAGGTGATCGATCGAGCGGTACAGATTTTCGGGGGCCGGGGCTACATGCGAGAGAACCCGGTCGAACGACTATGGAGAGAGCTGCGCGTGGATCGAATCTGGGAGGGAACCTCCGAGATCCAGAGAGCAGTGATTGGCAACCACCTACGCAAACGGGGGCCGGACGCCTTTCAAGCATGAACTGGTTGCAATGGAGTCTTAGCGGCAATCGCCGACAACAAGAGAGCCGGCCCCCTTAAGAGCCGGCTCTCTGATTGCTAAGTCAGCAGATTAGTCGAGCGAGCAATCGTAAGGACCTTCGGCCGGCGGATGCGGTGCGCTGCCTTCGAGCGCCCATGCAAAGACGAAAGCGAGTGCATCGAGGTCGCAATCGGATAGCACTGGGTCGCCCAGGTCGGGCCACCCGTAGCCCATCAGGTCGGTGCTCTCGAGCAGGTTGGTCGCATGTCCGAGCCCGAGAGCGTGTCCGATCTCGTGAAGAGTGACCCAACCGAGATACTCGGGGTCATAGGGCTCCTCGCCTTGGCTTGGTGGGAGATCGGAACGCACGATGATGTTCGGACACTTGTGATCTCCGCAGATGGCGTAACCACCGAAGACCACACCGCCCGCCGTCGGCACGTAGTGAACGACGATGTCGGCGCTCTTACGCTTCTGCCCCGTCACGTCCGTGAGTGTGATGAGTCCGTCGAAGCAGTCGCGCAGGACCTCGTCCCAGGTCTCGATCGCATCAGAGATGGCAGCAAGCTGCTCCTCCGCGGCACTGGGATGCGCCTGGACTGCGATGGTCAAGTTCGTGTGATCCCACCAGTAGCCGGGATAGTAGTTGCTGAGAATCTCGAGACCCTCTGCATTCGACTCAGGCAAGTTGCAACCACTACCGCCGTTGCTTGCACCTCCGGAGGGTTTCCCGCGTGGAGCCGCCTGGGCAGACAGTGGCAAGAGCAATGCAACGACAAGCGCGAGAAAAAGCGCTCTCCGAACAGTCATTCAAAAACCCCCTCTAGACGCTTCCTGGCTCGGACATATTACAGGCAGGTCTGGGAGATCTGGTCCTGCGATGACACTCCTGCGAGAGGAATCAGGCCCTGCGTTCGGCTTCCTTTTTCAGGCTCGCCAGGATCCCGTCGATCCCCTTCTGCAGAGTCTTGCGCGCCGCGCCTTTGAAGACCCGCGCCATCAACCCGTCGAAGGATTCCTCGGCATGAACCTTCGTGCCCTCATCGGACGGCTCGAGTCTGTGGACGTGAACCGCGATGACCCCCATCGACCTACCCGACCAGCCGATCTCACGTGGAGACTCGACCTCCTCGAGCGTTGATGTGATCGTTCCAGGGCCTGACTTCCAACGAAAAATCGAGCCCACTTTCAGCCCACCCGTGAGCTTTGCTTCCTTGACGTCAGGGTTCCAGTTCGGCCAGTTGTCGATATCGGCGAGCACGTCCCATACGACTTCCGGTCTGGCTCGGATGTCGATCTGCCCAGTCGCTATCGCCGGTGCAGCTTTGTTGACCTCCACGACACTCCTTTCGCGCCCGGGTCAAGGGTTGCACGAAGCACACCAAGTTCCGCGCTCGAAGGGATGATTTGTGACCTTTATGGCGTTGAAACGAGCGTGACATCACAACCAGACATCATTTGGCAGCCGTCGCTCTTCGGAGATGACGAGCCCGCCATCGACAGCGCATTCACGAAACTGGAACGCATCCAGCTCGACCAGCGGTCCTGGGTTGATCATGCACCGGGCTGGTTGAGCTCGGCAGACAAGCTGTTCCACGACATCGTCGAATGCAGGGACTGGAGTCAGCGCTCGCGTCGCATGTACGACCGCGAGGTGCTCGAGCCGAGGTTGACTTCACCGTGGTTTCTCGACTCCGGCGAACCACTCGAGCCCGGCATAGTCGAGGAGATGCGACAGGTCCTCTCGAGCGCGCTACGAACTGGATTTCGACTCGGTCGGCTTCAACCTCTACCGCGACGGACAGGACAGCGTCGCCTGGCACGGCGACCGCATCCGTAAGGAAATCGAGCAGCCCGTTGTGGTGCTGGTATCGATCGGGGAACCTCGCCGCTTCCTATTGCGACCTAAGGGAGGCGGGAAGTCGACAGTCTTCAAGCTCGGCGACGGCGATCTGCTCGTGACCGGCGGAATGACACAGCGAACCTGGGAGCACTCGGTTCCCAAGGTAAAAAAGGCTGGGCCGAGGATCAGCCTCGCCTTCCGTCATGGCATGGATCCGAAGGCTTACGCGGGCAAGAAGGTCAATCCTCTAAGCCCCGGTTCACATGGTCAGTGATCTGGGCGGGTTCTCCATCGTCAGGATGTCTCGCTCGATGCTCCATGCGTCCACGTCTGACTCAGCCTTCCCCTCATAGACGAGCTCGACCAAGGACCTGCCGAAGACGCTTGCGAACTTGAAGGCGTGAGCTGCGCCCTGCCCCACGGCCGCATGCGCGTGGCCTGGGACGAGATCGAGGACGAAGTCCCGATCCGGCGTCATCGTGTACAGACACGTCCTCTGCCTTAGGTGAGGACCGAATCCCCCGGGAAGGTGCTCGAGCATGAACGCGTCTAGTGCCTCAGAGTAGTCCGCGCGCGGCTCGAAAGAGCGGTCATCTCCCGTGACCTCAGGCCCCCCGACGTCGCGGCCGATCTTCGGACCCGGCTCGCCAAATGCAGGAACACCGTAGAAGGACGGCTCGCCCATCCAGATCCAAACAGGAAAGCGATCCGGTGAGAAGTCGGCTGCATCTCTTGAAGCGTAGTAAGCAACCTGCTCCTGCGTCACGACAAGGTTGATCGGACGCCAGAGCTGCTCGAGAAGCTCGTTTGTCCACGCGTCGCTAGCGACAATGATGTCGTTCGGCTCGGTAGACAGCCGAGTCGGTGGTCAGCTCGTACAGGCCAGCCACCTCTCGCACGCTGGTGACGCGGGCGTTCGCGACGAGGGTGGCGCCCATCGACTCGGCAAGTCGCCGGTGTGCGTCACTTGCCTTTGCGGCCGCCACGAACCCGGAGTCCTCCTGGTACATGACCCGGATGTCTTCGGAGAGCCGCCACGGCGGCCAACGTTTCATCGTCTCGCCCGCGTCGAGCCACTCGAATGGGATCCCACCCACTTCCTCGAGAGACCCCACGTAGTCGCCGATCCAGCCGGTCGCGCTCTCCGGATAGAGGTCGAGTCCACCCGTGCGAGTGACAAGCTGCTCTCCGGAGGCATCCTCGACGTCGGACCACGCAACGTATGAGTCGCGCGCAAAGCGAACGTATTCGGGTCGGTGATAGCTGAGTCGAATGATTCGGGAATGGTCCTGAGATGCCCCCCGTTCGTGTCCGAACTCGAACCGTTCGAGTCCGAGCACGCCGGCCCCCGATCGTTTCGCGGCCCAGTAGGCGGCGCCAGAACCGATCCCGCCCAGCCCTACGACGGCGACCTCGAACTCCCTGCTTTGGGCTATCTCAGACCTCGGTTTCGGTGTGTGCGTAGTACTCGTAAGCGCTCATGGCTCGGTCGCTCTGACTCTTCCATTCGCGCTCCTCGCTGGGAAGCTTTTCGAGCACTTTCGCCATCGCGCGAACGTGCGCGTGCACCGACCCACAACACGAGCCGATGTAGTCGATACCGGCTTCGTGAGCCTTGCGGGCGAAGTCCGCCATCTCTTGACGCGAGACCTGCAGCGGATCGAGCTCGAACGGGAAACTCGGCATGCTCGTGAAGTCCGGGTGTTCGGCCGTCGTCCTGTAGGCGACAGGTTGCGCCGCGACGAAGCTGTCAACTGCCGTACGCATCTCTATCGCGATCGGCAATGCCTGCTCGGGCCCGTTCAGACAATTGACTCCGACGATGTCGGCCCCCGCCGCGCTGAGCCGTCCGCGCAAATCTGCGGGTGTATCGCCCTCGTACGAGACCGGCACGGGTTGCTCGAACGACATGGTCACCATCACTGGAAGGCCCGTAGCCCTGGCGCGCTCGACAAACAGCAAAGCCTCGCCGAGGTAACTGAATGTCTCACCGATCCAAAAGTCCGGCGGGCCTGCCTCGAGCTGCTTTTCGAGCTGCCGGTCGAACAACTCCCGGACGTGATTCGCGCTCGAGGGGTCCTCCGGGAGGTAGGCCCATGTCAGCGATAGGTTACCTGCGACGAGCGCGTCTCTTTCGGCGGCCACCTGGCGCGCGACCTGCACGGCCGTTCGGTTGATGTCGTCAACTCGGCCGGCAAGCCCAACTGTTGCCAGCTTGTCATCGCTCGCATAGAAGGTCATCGTTTGGAGCACTTCCGCGCCGGCTCTTAGGAATTCCGAGTGAAGCTGAGCGAGAGCGTCGGGGTGTTCGATCACAACCTCGGGCGTGAACGGCCCCGCTTGCACGTACCCTCGCTTCTCGAGCTCCAGGAGGTACCCGCCATCGCCGAGGACGGGTCCATCGGCGAGACGCTCGAGGATTCCCTTCATCAAGTTGTCTCCAGCAGGATGTCGACTGCGATGCAGCCGCCGGTGGTTGAGACCAGTGGGTTGATATCCAGGGCATCAAAATTTCGGCCCAGTTCGGTTGCCAGGGTGCTCAGTTTGAGGATCGCGTCGACCAAAGCCTCGATGTCGAGGGGCTCTGAACCTCTCACGCCGTTCAGGAGGGGACGCACCTTCAATCGGTCGATCAGGCGCCGGGCTCTTGGTTCGTCTATTGGGGGAAGGGCTGTCGCTCGGTCGTGAAGGGCCTCGATCAAGATCCCGCCGGCGGAGACCACCAGGATGGGGCCGAACTGGGCGTCGTTCAAGATCCCCAGACCCATCTCGATTCCCGCCGGTGCCATTGCCTGGACGACGACCTCGGGGCCGAGTCGGCCGGACAGGTCACGGTACGCATCGGCGACCGCCCCAGCAGAAGCCAGACCGAGCTTCACTGCCCCCGCCTCCGTCTTGTGCGCCAGCCCCTTCTTGTCCGATTTGACGCGCGACCGGATAACCGATCTGGAGCGCAGCTCGCAGAGCCTGCGCGACGCTGGCGACACGGCGCGTCTCGATCGTGGGGATTCCGAAGTCATCCAACAGCTCGAAAGCATCCGCTGCCGCAAGCGGACCTGGATCGGCGAGCCTGGACCGCCACCCCGTGGCAACATCCGGGTCCGGTGACGAAGGCGGATGAAGCTCCGGAAGGGCCCGGTGATCCCGGTACTGGAACAGGTGGCGGAAGGCGGCGAGTCCCGTCGCAGTGTCCTCGAGCACAGGCACACCGGCTGCGCGGATTTCGGCGGCGGTTGGAGTATCGATGGCGGAGGACAAGTTGCTCACGACCGCGACCGGCTTATCGGTGGACTGAGCGATTCGCCTTATCAGCGGCGCGTAGCTCGCGTCCGGTTCGTCGTGCTTCAGGTCCACGACGAGAGCGAGGGCCGCCGTGTCTTCGTCGTCGAGCAGCGCCGTCATGCACTCACCGAAGATGCGGTCGGCGTCGTTGCCCGTCCCCCATGCATCCAGGGGATTGACGGCGGGAAGGCCCGGCTCGAGGGACTCAGCGAGAGCCGAACGCGTCGTTTCCGAGATCTCGGCGAAGCGGACACCGCTCTCGGCCGCTACATCGATGAGATGCGCTCGCTCCCCGCCCGAGTCGTGAATCGTCGCCAGGCCCCCGGGCCGCGCCCGGCGGCCTGCGGACATCAGCTCCAATACGTCCGCCATCTCATTCATGGTCTTGACTCGCATGACACCGTGTGCGTCGAAAAGGGCCTCGTACGCTCCGTCTTCACCCGCGAGCGCCCCCGAGTGCGCGGTGACGAGCTTCCGAGACATCTCCTGGCTTCCGACCTTCAGCGCGACCACGGGAACGTCTTGTTCCTCGGCCATGCCGAGCGCTTTGCGAAAACGTTCTGGATCGCGGACGCTCTCGATGAATAGAGCAACTACTCGAGTCGACTGTCGTTTTAACGCGTGGATCATGTAGTCGGCGACCGTTGTGTTGAGCTCCTGCCCGCTCGAAACCGCGAGGTTGAACCGTAGGCCGCGATCGTTGTGAAGCAGCGCGGTGAAGGCCGAACCCGACTGTGCGAGCCATGTGATCCCGCCGGGTTCCAGCCTCTCCTCCGGATAAGCGAGCGCCCGCAGCCCTCGTTCGACGTCGACGAACCCCATGCAATTGCCCCCGCACACGGTGATCCCGGCGTCGTTGGCGATTCGAGCGATCGGTTCCAGCAGAGTCGCCTCGCCCTGGTCGTCGTGACCGCTTGCGAAAATGACTGCCGCCGGCACCTTGGCTTCCGCCAGTGCCTTGACCTGGTCCTCAAGAACCCGGTTTGGCACGAGTACGAGCGCGAGATCAACGGGCGGAGCATCGGCGATGGACGGGTAGCACACGAGGCTGCCGAGCTCCTCGTAGTTTGGGTTCACGGGGTGAATATCGCCCGTCGAAGCCCCCACCGATCAACTCGTCGAGCGCATGCCAACCGGATGAACCGGGGCGCGCACTCGCGCCGATCACAGCCACCGACCGAGCGCCGAACATCGAATCGAGCGCCGCTGCTCGAATCATCGCCTCGCCTCTCTAAACCTTTCTGGTGAAACGACGCCGCTTGTTGTCTCTCTGAATCTGCTTGACGCAGTTGTAGGCGGGGATGCCACAGACTCCACCGCCGGCATGCGTTGCCGAGGAGGCCTGATAGAGACCCTTGATGGGCGTTCGGTAGTCGGCGTAACCCGGGGCCGGTCTCATATGGAACAGTTGATCGACCGATAGCTCACCGTGGAAAATGTTGCCGCCGATGAGCCCAATCTCCTGCTCCATGTCGAAGGGACCGACGACCTGGCGGTGCACGATCGAGCTCTTGAAATTGGGAGCGAGCTCGTTGTACCCGTCGATCACGCGGTCGGCGTAGGCCTCGAGCTCATCTCGGTGCGGCTCCTCGGAGAACCCGTGCGGAACCCATTGCGTAAACAGCGACATGATGTGATAGCCCTCCGGGCACAGGGTCTTGTCAAACACCGTGGGTATGACCCCGTCCGAAAACGGCCTAGCCGCCGGGCGCCCCTCGCGTGCATCTTGGAACGCCCGTTCGATGTAGTCGACCGAGTGAGCCAATTCGATCGCGCCGCCGTGGTGTTCGGCGGGCTCGGTTCCCGGAGTCGCGATGAAGTCGGGAAGCTCGCTGAGCGCGAGGTTGACCTTTACCGTCCCACTGCGAGACCGGAACTTCTCGATCTCGCTCACGAAGGACTCCGGCAAGTCCTTGCGTTCGAGTTGCTGCAGGAAAGTGATCGCGGGATGAACTGCGGTGATGACGGTAGGAGCATTGAGCTCCTCGCCCGACTCGAGGGCAACTCCCACCGCACGTCCGTTGTGAGTTCGAATCCTCGATACGCGAGCGTTGCAACGAACCTCTGCGCCGAACGACTCGGCCGAGCGACGGCACGCATCGGCGACGGCTCCCATGCCGCCCTCGGGATAACCCCAACTGCCCATTCCGATCCCTGCGTCGCCGATTTCGTGATGAGCCATCACGTACGCGGTTCCCGGCTCGGTCGGACCCGCCCACGTCCCGATGATCCCGTCCACCGCGAGGGCGGCCTTGACCTGAGATGACTCGAACCATTCGTCGAGAAGGTCGGAGATACTCATCGTCATCAATCGCGTGATGTCACCGACGCGTTTGGTGTCGAGTCCTTTAAAGCGCCAGGCGAGCCTCACCAATTCCAAGAGGTCGCTGGGCCTTTTCGAACCTACGTTGGGTGGAATGCTCAGCAACAGGGGTGCAAGCACCTGGGCGATTCCGCCCATCCACGTCGCGCCACTCGGGCAGCTTGTCCGCATCGCGCTTCGAGTAATAGCGCACCGAATCGCGCTCTTCCTCGTCGCCCGACATCGTGAGTGCGGTCCCATCGGGAAATGCAAGGTAGTAGGGGCCCATAGGGAAGACCTTGTATCCGTGCTGAGGAAGACGAAGGTCGTTGATGATGTGCTCGGGCATCAGGCTCATCACGTAGGAGTAGGTCGTGACCTTGAACTCAGGTGCATCGGGCCAGGGAGAGTCTGTCGAAGTCGCCCCTCCGACCTTGTGGCGTGCCTCCAGGACGACCACGCGCGCTCCCGAACGGGCCAGATATGCGGCCGCTACGAGACCATTGTGGCCTCCCCCGATGACGATGGCGTCGTACTGGTTGCTGTGCACCCTTGGCTGCACCCTTCCCCCGGGAACCTGAACCGCTGTTCAGGCCACCCTACCCGCCGAAACCCGCTCGTCAAGGCCTGTTCAGCCCGTAGACCCGGTGTTACTGTTCCGAATAAGCCAACATGCTTGAATACCCGTTCACCAGCCGTCAGCGGGAAGGTTCATGCCTAAGAAAGCCAGTTACTCGAAGGAACGCAGGCAGGAGATCCTGCAGGCCGCCGCCAAGGTGATCGCGGAGCGAGGGCTGTGCGAGACGCGCATCGTCGATGTGGCCAAACAAGCAGGAGCCAGCGCTGCGCTCGTCATGTACTACTTCGAGTCGAAAGACCGCTTGCTGACCGAGGCATTGACTTTCTCCGAGGATCGCTTCTACCTCGAGGCCTTCAACCAGCTCACCGCGCTCCCCTCCGCGACCGAGCAGCTCAGCCACCTCATAGAAGCATCCATTCCGCCGGAGGCAGACGATTGGCCGCTGTGGATCGAGCTGTGGTCGCGCGGGTTGCGCGATCAAGAGGTGGCCAAGAAACGCTCCGCGCTCGACCGGCGGTGGCGTTGGACCATCGCCGACATCGTAAGGACGGGGCAGCGCAACGGCGAGTTCGGATTCGCCGATGCCGAGGATTTCGCACTTCGTCTCGCCTCGTTGATCGACGGGCTCGCGCTCCAGGTGGTGCTCGAGGACGAAGAGGTCACGGCCGAGCGGATGCGCTCCGTTTGCATCGATTTCGCGAGACGAGAGCTCGAGGTAGAGGACGCAAACAAGGCAGGGACGAAAATGACGTCCATGCCTGAGTGAAGGTGGCTCACGAGTGAGTCTGCCGGGGGGAGGGAGTTGTAGATGACGTTTCACCCAAGAGAGGGATGGAACGCGGGCCGCAGATTAGCTCCTTGGGAAGTACCGATGTCACGACGTCGAATGATTCGACTGTCGGCGAGCGCGGTAATCACCGCTCAACTTCTCGCCGCATGTGGTGACTCTTCCGAGGGCTCATCCGGGGCCGGCGCAGGCGTCAAGATCGGGACGCCCGAAAATCCGGTCGAACAGCCGATGTTCGACGACAACCCGATGATCGAGTCCGATCTCGAGCCAGAAGACGGGCCGCTGAAGCTGTACAACTGGGCCGACTACCTGTGGCCACGCGTCATCAAGGACTTTTCGGAGGAGACCGGGGTCGAAGTCGAGCTCACGACCTTCTACAACTTGGAGGAAGCGACTCGGAAGCTGCGGACGGGCGATCTTCAGTTCGACGTCTTCTTCCCAACCGCCGAGATCGTGCCGAAGTTCGTCGCCGGCAAGGTCCTGCAGCCGCTCAATCACGACTACCTGCCCAACCTGTCCGCAAACGTGTGGCCGGAACTGCAAGATCCCCACTTTGACGTGGGATCTCGCTACACCGTCCCCTACGTGGTGTACGAAACCGGAATCGCATGGCGAGCCGACATGGTGGATGCCGACATCGAGTCCATGGAGAACCCGTGGGACGTCCTCTGGGATCCGGAGTACACGGGCATCACCGGGCTCTACGACGACTACCGGGAGACTATCGCTTCGGGGCTCTATCGCACGGGCAACGACCCCAACACGGGCGATCAGGAGGAGCTGAACGAGGCGCGCGACGCACTCATGGAGCTGGTCGATCTCGTCAACGTTCGCTACACGATCGATGGGGTCTACTCGGGGATACCGGAAGGCAAGTTCGGTCTGCACAACGTGTGGTCCGGTGACATAGTGGGGGCCCAGTACTACTTCCCCAAAGGCGGGGATCCGGGCGTTCTACGCTTCCTATGGCCGCCGAAGAGCGAGGCCTCGACCGCAGGCGGCTACATCTCGAACGATTGTATGTCGATACCTACGAACGCAGAGAGTCCCGTGCTCGCCCACATGTTCCTGAACTACCTGATGGACGAAGGGGTGGCGCTGAAGAATTTCGGCTGGCTGGGATACCAACCCCCACTCAACAGCATCCTGCCCGACAAGCTGGTGGGCGACGGGTACGTTCCCGAGAACGTCGCATCGGCGATCATCACCAAGGAGGATTTCTCAATGGGTCAGATCCCAATTCAACTCGCCCCCGAGGTCGAGTCGATGTGGTTGGACGCATGGTCGCAGGTCCAGTCGGGCTGAGCCGGAACTGAGCACGGCCCGAGAGGAGACGAGTGTCCGGAACAGGTGAGGCGTACGCTCGCCGGCGCTGGACCTGGCCTGCGTTCGCCGCGCCGGGAATCCTGTGGTTGATTTTGTTGTTCCTGGTCCCCTTCTACGCCATCCTTTCCGTGGCGATGGGTCGCCGCGACCCGATCTTCAATACGGCCGAGCCCGTCTGGAACCCGCTGCAATGGGACCCCGGGATCTTCGGGGAGGTCGTAAACGAGATCTTCACCGGGCAACTCGGCGTCATCTTCCTGCGAACGGTTACTTATGTTGCGATCGCATCACTGCTCAGCCTCTTGATCGGCTACCCGGTCGCCTATTTTGTCGCTCGCCATTCCGGCAAGCGGAAGATCCTCTACCTGGTCCTGATACTCACGCCATTCTGGATCCCGTACTTGATGCGGATGTTGGCGTGGGTCAACATTCTCGAGGCAAGTGGGTACGTCAACGACATCCTTACCTTCGTTGGGGTGCTGGCCGAGCCGCGCGATTGGCTCGGAGGACGTTCCGAAACGGTCGTGATGGGACTCGTCTACGGTTACGTGCCGTTCCTGATCCTCCCGCTGTTCGCTGCCCTCGATCGCATCGACCAAAGCACGATCCAGGCGGCACGCGATCTCGGCGCGAGTCCCTTTCGGGCCTTTCTGCACGTGACTCTGCCGCTCTCCAAGCAGGGGATCCTGGCGGGCATGGTAATCATCATGCTGCCGATGTTCGGTGACTACTACACCAACACGTTGATGTCGAAGTCTCCCAGGACGCGGATGGTCGGCAACGAGATCGAGCTGTTCATCAACTCGAACAGCGGTGAGTCGCGCGGCGCTACGATCACAGTGCTCCTGATGGGCGCTGGTGGGCCTCCTGATGGTCTACTACCTAGTCAGCGTCGCGCGCGCTACCAGGGAGGCCCGCACATGACCGTAGAGACAGCCCGGTCTCCGGAGTCAGTCGGGAGTCCCTCGGTGTGGCGGCAGGTACGAACGTGGGTCATCAATCCCTGGGCGCGGCCCCGCTTTCTGACCGTATTCACGTGGTTCTACATCATCTGGTGTCTCATCCCCGTTCTCATCGCCATCCAATTCGGCTTCAACGACGGACGCTCGCGGACCGCGTGGCAGGGCTTTTCGCTGCGCTGGTACTTCGACGACCCGGACCTGTCGGTGTGGAACGACCCCTCATTGCGCGACGCCCTCTTCCAGAGCTTGAAGCTGGCGGCCGGAACGATGCTGGTGGCCACGCCGCTCGGCGTCGCGCTCGCGATCGGGTTGGCACGCTGGCGTGGGCGCGCCGCGAAACCGGCCAACTTCCTCATGCTTTTTCCGCTGGTAACCCCCGAGATCGTCATGGGTGTTGCCCTCTTTCTGGTGTTCGTCTATCTCTTCCAAGTCGTCAACTGGGGACCACCGCTCAGTTGCTCGGCCATATCACCTTCACGATCTCCTACGTAGTGATAGTCGTGCGGGGCCGATTATTTGCGATCGGACCGGACTACGAGGAGGCGGCCATGGACCTGGGAGCGTCGCCCACGCAGGCTCTGCGCCTGGTGCTCCTACCGATGCTGGCCCCCGCGATCTGGGCCAGCCTCGCGATCGCCTTCGCCATCTCGATCGACGACTTCGTCATCAGCTACTTCCTCCGTGGCGAGGCATCGACCGAGACGATCCCCACGAGGCTCTACAGCGGGCTCAGACTTGCGCCAAGCCCTGCACTGAACGCCCTCGCCACCATTCTTCTGGCTTTCTCGATGCTCGCGATCACCATCGCTGGGCTCTTCCTGCGTCGCCTTCGTCGCCGCGAGGGCCGCAAGGGTTCGGCGGTCGAGGAACTCGCTCGCCTGGACATCTAGCCGTAGCGGTCGTTAGCCGGCGTCCTCGGAGTCGGTGACTTGCGTCTCGACCCGGAGCACTCTGAGCGCCTCGGGTGGGATGAGAACCGAAACCCGGTCCCCCGCCACGAGTCGCTCGCCGCTGCCCTGGTTCGCGACCATAACCTGGAGTGACTGCTCGAATGGCAGGCGCACGATGACCTGGCTGGTGGCACCCACGTAGACGACCCGCTCGACCATTCCGGGGACCGAATTGCCGCCGCTTATGGAACTGGCCTCCAGTCGCACACGTTCGGGTCGCACCACGACGACGACCTCGCCGCGTGCGTCTAGATCACCTCTCCCTGCGAACAGCTCGAAATCGCCGAGCCTGACGTGGCACCCATCGGCTCCGTTCGTCCCCATTGCAAGGCCGGGCATGGTGTTCGAAACGCCGAGAAAATCGGCCACGTACAAGGAAACCGGTTCGTCGTAGACCTCCCGCGGGGTGCCGACCTGCTCGATGCTGCCCTCCGACATGACGGCCAGTCGATCGGACATCGTCAATGCCTCTTCCTGATCGTGCGTGACGTAGATGAAGGTGATGCCGACTCTCTCCTGGAGCGTCTTCAACTCGATCTGCAGAGACTTTCGAAGTTTTGCGTCGAGAGCTCCAAGTGGTTCGTCCAGTAGGAGGACCGAGGGATTCAGGACGAGGGCCCTCGCCAGTGCAACTCGCTGCTGCTGGCCTCCCGAGAGCTGGTGCGGTCTGCGGTCGGCGAACTTCTCGAGCTGAACGAGAGCCAGAGCGTCCTTAACCCGGCGCTGTGTTTCGTCCTTCGAGGGTTTGGAGAATCGCAAACCGAACGCGACGTTCTCGAACACTCCCAGGTGTGGGAACAGCGCATAGTTCTGGAACACCGTGTTGACGTTTCGCTTGTGCGGCGGGACTTCGGCCATGTCGCGGTCGTCGAGCAAGATACGGCCCGACGTCGGACGTTCGAACCCAGCGATCATTCTCAGTGTCGTCGTCTTGCCACATCCCGACGGTCCGAGCAGCGAGAAGAACTCACCGGAGGCTATATCAGCGCTGATGTTGCTAACGGCCTCGAAGTCGCCAAACTTTTTCGTCAGATCGCTTAGCTCAACGTGGCCCCCGGACATCTTCGCTCCCTAGCCTCGGATTGCTTTCGCCATTGACTCGAGGTTGGTGAGAAAACGGTTCGCGTCCTCCTCGGTGTGCTGCACGGAGATGAGCCACTGCTCGGCCTTGCCCCATGGTGGGAGGAAAACACCCCCCGCATGCTGGAAGAGCCAGTGTGCGTGCCCGATGCGATCGTCGATGGCGAGGAAGTCTCTGTAGTTGCGGACCTTGTCGGGAGAAAAGGCGACGGCCCCCTTGGCCCCGACGCTCACGACATAGGCGGGAAGGTCATAGTCGTCGACGATCTGCTCGGCTCCGGCGACCATGATCTTGTTGATGCGGGCGAGGTGGTCGTAGGTCGAGTCGTCGAGCGTTTCGAGCGTCGCACGGGCGGCCGCCATGGTCAGCGGATTGCCATTGAAGGTGCCGACCTGCTCGTAGCCTCCGTCGGTAATGAAGCCCATCGCCTCTGCGGTCCCACCGAGCGCGCCGCAGGACAGTCCCCCACCGAGCGCCTTGGCCAGGCACACGATGTCGGGGGTGATCCCGGAGGCCTGCGTAACCCCACCCGGTCCGGCGGTTAGTCCAGTCTTGACCTCGTCGAAGGTGAGAAGCGCTCCGTTCTTACTCGTGAGGTCACGGACACCCTCGAGATAACCCGGGTCGGGAAGGATGATGCCGGCGTTCATCATGATCGGCTCGAGGATCATGCCGGCGATCCGGCCCTCGTGCTCGGCGAAGACCCGCTCGAGCATGTCGAGGTCGTTAAAGGCGACGGTGATCGTCAGAGCGGTGATGGCGGCCGGGAGACCACTTCCTGAGGGCACGGCGGTGGGGGACGAAGGGGGCCCGATCTCGTCTGCCTCATTGGCGACCGACACCATCACCGAATCGTGGTGGCCGTGATAGCAGCCCTCTACTTTGATGATGAGGTCTCGCTCCGTAATCGCACGCATGAGATGGACGGCATCCATTGTCGTCTCGGTCCCGGAGTTGCAGAAGCGCCAGAGGGGAAGGCCCCAACGTTCGGCGAGCATGGTGGCCACGGCGATCGCGTCCTCGGTTGGCTGCGCAAAGTGGGTGCCGCGCTCGACTCGCCGCGCAACCGCCTGTGCGACCGCGGGATGGCCATGGCCCATCAGGCCGACCCCGTAGCCACCATTGAAGTCCGAGTACTCGATTCCGTCTACGTCGTAGACCTTGGAGCCAATCCCGTGGCTCATCCAGATCATCTGGGGACGGGCGATCTGCCAGCTCGAGGTTGCGCCCCCGGCCAGCACCGAAGTGGCCCTATCGAACATCGCCTTGGAGTTCTTCTGGCGCGCGAAAAACTCTTGCTCCTGGGACTCGATCAGTGCGTCAAGCCGGGTGAGGTCGGCCGAGGTCCACTCGGTCATGGGTTTCACATCTCCTTTGAACGGCTGTTCAACATCATAGGGGCTGGATCTCGGTGCGCCATAGCTTCAGGGACGAACGTCAGAGAAATGAGGCACGGGCTCCCGAACTCCTCCGCCCAGATAACCGCGCGCCACCATGAGGTCGAACTCGTAGACCTGGACCTCCTGCTCGGAGAACGGCCCCTGCCTGTAGCCGGGGCCCGCGCTCCCCCTGTGAACCGATTCGCAGGCGTTCCAGTCCTGCCGGTTGGTGACGTCCCAGAAATCCGAGGCGAAGGAAGGATCGAAATCCGCCCGTTGGTGGGACTCGGGAGGAAAGAGCCACTGGCACTCGACGAACGTACGGTTCGGGGGCCAGAGGTTCGATGCGGTGGGTCATCACGTAGTCCGGATGCGGGCTGATGAGCACGTTCGGCCACAGCATGTAGTAGCCGACGTCTTTTGCCGAGTCGTCGTTCAGTCCTCGTAGGCGCACGCCGCCGCTCTTGCCGTCGAGCGACATGGTTTCGACGCCGTCGCGCAGTCTCATGGTTCCGCCGACCCACAATCCGGTCGGCTCAATGCCCTCGCCGGAGGTCGGCGAGCTCACGGCGCACAGTTCCGGGTGGATCTCGGTGCAGTGGTAGCACTCGTGATAGTTCTCCACGATGATCTTCCAGTTGGCGGCTATCTCGTAGCTATGACTGGCTCCCACGAACATGCGGCCGGACTCGTAGGGCGCCATGAGGTCGTCGAGATTGCCGACGTAAGTGTCGAAGTAGTGCGCATCTCCGGTCGCGTTGACGAAGACCCAACCATGCCACTCATGGGCCCGCGCACTACGAAGGGAGTGGTCGGGGTCGCTCTTGTCGAAACCCGGTTGGACGGCCATTGTGGGGCCCCCCATGAACGTCCCGTCCAGGCCATAGGTCCACCGGTGATAAGGGCACTGGACGGTCTGGCGTTGAGTCGAGGCGCCGCACGGGAGGAGCTCGTGTCCCCTGTGGCGACAGGTGTTATGGAAGGCCCGGAGCTCGTTGTCGCCCCCCCGGATGAGGAGGATGCCCGCACCACCGACTTCGACCGCCCTCTGGCTGCCGGGCTCGGCAAGATCGTCCGCTCGTCCGACGCAAACCCACGAACCGGCGAAGAAGTGGCGACGTTCCCAGTCGAGGACCTCAGCCGAATGGTAGGCCTCGGCGGGCAGAGTGCGGGCGTCGTAAAAGGGCCGAGTGCAAGCCCGGAGAGCCTCCGCTTCTATGGGCGCAATTTCCGTCATGTGCCTGCTCCTTGAACGACCGTCACCTCAGAGGCTAAAAGCCCCTCGACGGGAACCCTGTAACGCTGTCATCATAGCGGGATGTTGAACCGCTGTTCAGGGTCGCGGGGCGGGCTCGGCCGGAGCGCAAAATGACGAGCCACCTACTTCTGTCCGGAGGACCGGTTTATCTGGGTGCGGGCCGCACGACCGAGGCGGTCCTGGTCCGGGATGACCGGATCGCGGCGGTGGGGACGCTTGACGAGGTGGCCGATCGAGCTCCCTCATCGGCGCGGCGAGTCGACGTCGAAGGCGGCATGATCCTTCCGGCCTTTCAGGATGCCCACATTCATCCCGTATTCGGTGGGCTCTACCAGCTCCAGTGCGACCTACACGACCTTCCCTCGGCCGAGTCGGTGGTCGAGACCGTCCGGCGCTACGTCGCCGGGCATCCCGACGAACCCTGGATCCTCGGCGGTGGGTGGGAGCTCCAGCAGTTCTCCTCGGGCCCGGATAGAACCCAGCTCGATGCCATCGAGTCCCGCCGTCCCGTGTACCTCGTCGACACCAACGTGCACACAGCATGGGTCAACTCGCGCGCCCTCGAGCTCGCGGGCATCGATCGCAACACGCCCGATCCACCGGACGGCCGCATCGAACGCGACGCCGGCGGCGAGCCGACCGGCCTGCTACACGAGGGGGCCGAAGTGATCGTGCGGGAACTGGCCCCCGACCCACCCCCCGAGCAACGCCTCGAAGCCCTCCGGTTGGCCCAGCGCCAGCTACACGCCCTGGGGATCAGCGCATGGAACGACGCCTGGGTCGATTCGGACATGCTCGAGACCTACATGAAGCTCGAAGACTCCGGTGAGCTCACGGCGAGGGTGGTGCTGTCCCTGTTGTGGGACCGGCATCAGGGCGAGTCACAACTAGACCGGCTTCTCGAGATGCGCAAGCTCGGCACCGGCGGTCATCTCGACGCCAACACGGCCAAGCTGTTCCTCGATGGCGTCATCGAGACCTTCACGGCATCTGTGCTCGAGCCGTACCTCGACTCGTCGGGAAATGCCACCGACAACACCGGAATCGACATGTTCGATCCCGTCGATCTCGATCGTTTCTGCACCCTGCTGGATCGCGAAGGTTTTCAACTGCACTTCCACGCGATCGGGGACCGCGCCGTGAGACTGGGGCTTGACGCGATCGCAGCTGCTCGTGCGGCAAATGGTCCTCGCGATGCCCGCCACCAAATCGCGCATGTCGAGCTCGTTCATCCAGACGACGTGCCTCGCTTCGGCGAGCTCGATGTCGTAGTCAATGCACAGCCGCTCTGGGCGCAGTACGACTCCGCGATGGAGGATCTGACGCTTGCGTATCAGACCCCCGAAAGAATCAAGACGATGTATCCCTTCGCCGACCTTCTGAACTCTGGGGCTCGGATCGCGATGGGGAGCGACTGGCCGGTTACGACCGCGAACCCACTTCACGAGATCGAGGTGGCCGTGCGAAGGTCGCCCGTCGAGGATCCCGGAGCCGACGTGTTTCTGCCGGAACAGCGACTGGATCTCGCCACCGCGATCGATGCGTTCACCGCCGGCGCGGCCTTTGCGAACCGCGACGACGATTCAGGGGCATTGCGCGAGGGGTTGCGAGCAGATGTCGGGGTTGTGGACCGCAACGTTTTCGAACTCGAAGGACGAACGAGCGAAGCCGAAGTGCTGCTCACGCTCGCGAGTGGCAAACCGGTGTTCGACCGAGGGCTGCTGTAGGTGAGGCCTAGATGTTCTTTAGCCCGATCAGCCTGTTCAGAAAATCAACTCGCCCGTCGACCGGCTCGCCTTTGATGCGCTCGGCTCGATCCGCGCTTTCGTACACCTTTGTGGCGAGGTTGATCCCGATCCAACGCAGGGGCTCAGGCTCCCACTTGGAGGAGCGGTGACCGACCCACGGCAATCGAAGCAGGTCGCTGTCGCGGTCGAGCAGCAGGTCGGTGAGCGTGCGGCCCGCGAGGTTCGTCGTCGATACTCCGTCGCCGACATAGCCTCCGGCAAAGGCGAGACCAGTAGCACGGTCAAACCCAACCGAGCTGTACCAGTCGCGCGGGACGCCAAGTGGCCCGCCCCACTCGTGAGTAATGGCGAAATCGCGCGTTGCAGGCCACAGCGTGTGCACGACCTCTTTCAGATCGGCGAACACGTCTGGCCGTCGTTCGAACTCGGGATTGATGCGAGACGCGAAATGGTAGGGCGCACCTCGCCCCCCGAGCGCGATGCGACCGTCGCCGGTCCGCTGCGCATAGATGAGCAGATGGCGGCCGTCGGCCATCGTATGGCGACGCCTCCAGCCGATCTCGCTCCAGACGGCATCTGGGAGCGGTTCGGTCGCGACCATCAACGAATAGAGCGGGACGAGGTGCCGCCTCATCCCTTCGAGTTGCGCGGTGTAGCCCTCGGTGGCCCGCACGATCAGCTCAGCTCGCGCGGTCGCCGCGTTCGGTAGTCACACTTCGGGGCTCGATGGACGTTGCAGTGGTGCCCTCATAAATAGTCACGCCCATTTTCTCGACAGTCGCAGCGAGCCCGCGGGCAAGACGCGGCGGGGTGCAGCGCTGCGCAGTGAGGCGTGAAGGAGGCGCCGAACGATCCGGAGACACGCATCAACTGCTCTGCCTCCCTGGGTTCGAGCCATCTGATGTCGTCCTCACCAAAGCCCCAAGTCCTCTCCTCTTCGACCTCCCCTCGGACTCGTTCGAGTTGCCCCGGCGAGGTGGCGAAGATGACGGTGCCCGCTTTCTCGAACTGCGCGTCGATACCCTCGGCCTCGATGACTCGCCCGACCTCGTCCACTGTGTCGAACATCGCTCGTTGCATCGCGATCACTGCGTCGCGTCCCGAGGCCCTGGCGATCTTTTCGTGGCTCGCTGCGAACAGCGCCGAGCACCATCCGCCATTTCGCCCGGATGCACCGAATCCGGCGAACTCCTTCTCGAAGATCGCGATGCGAAGAAAGGGATCGGCCTTCTTCAGGTAGTAGGCGGTCCAAAGCCCCGTGTAGCCGGCCCCCACGATGGCGACATCGACGTCGATGTCGCCATCAAGCGGGGGCCGGGGCGTGAGATCGCCATCGACCGTATCCATCCACATGCTGATGCTGCGCGGATCATGCATGGCTGCACGATAGAGCAAAGTGTTGCCCGCCTCGGAGGACGTGGTTCCCGAGCCTTTTCGCTCGGCGAGGCGCAAACGAAGGTCCGCCGAAGCCAAGATTTACCGGGAGTACATTGGTTGATCACAGCAAATCGAAAGGATTCCTCGACATGACGTCACCAGACATCACCCAGGACCGTGTCAAACGTGTTCTCGAGCAGGAGGTAGCTCGCTTCGGTCAACGCACGCCGAAGTCAGCAGCACTCTACGAGCGGGCCGAAGCCTCCATGCCGTTCGGAGTCGCTTCGTCCTTCCAAGCCGGCGATCCGTACCCCATCTACATGGTTTCCGGCGACGGGAAGCCACATAACGGATGTGGACGCAAACACCTACGTCGACTATCACAACGGCTTCGGTGCCATGGCGGTGGGACACGCACACCCAAAGGTGCGCGCCGCCATCGAGCGGGCTGCCAAGAGCGGCACTCACTTCGCCGCAACGACCGAGGACGACATTCTGCTGGCAGAGGAGCTCAACCGGCGTTTCGGGATGGAGAAGATGCGTTTCGTCAACTCCGGGAGCGAAGCGACCATGGACGCCGTTCGACTTGCCCGTGCGGGGAGCGGCAAAGACGTCTTGCTGAAGATCGAGGGCAGCTACCACGGACACCACGACGCGGTGATGTATTCCGTCGTTCCGACAATGGACTCGGGTGGGGCTACGGAACGACCCTGGTCGGTCCCCTTCTCGCGTGGTATTCCCAAGGGGACGGAAAAGCACACGATGATCGTGCCCTTCAACGATGTCGCCGCGCTCGAGAAGATGCTCGACGAACACGGCGACGAGATCGGCGCCATGATCATGGAACCGGTCATGATGAACCTGGGCATCATCGTCCCGCAGCCCGGTTATCTGGAAAAGGTGCGAGAGCTCTGCACGAAGCACGACGTTGTTCTGATCTTCGACGAGGTCAAGACCGGCGTCACCATCGCAGCAGGCGGCGCCACCGAGTACTTCGGTGTCCAACCCGATCTCGTGTGTCTCGCCAAGTCCATAGGAGGCGGCACTCCAATCGGGGTGTTCGGGGGCCGCGCCGACCTGATGGACGAGATCGAGAACGGCGTGGCGGCACTTGGAACCTTCAACGGGAACCCGCTTTCGGTAGCCGCGTCGCTCGCAACTCTCACCGAGGTCCTCACACCCGATGCTTACGAGCATCTGGCCAAGCTCGGCACCCGCCTCGCACAGGGTTGCGAGGAGGTACTCCAGAAGGCCGGGGTCCGGGCACATACGACCGACCTTGGATGCAAAGGATCGATCACCTTCAGCGACCGGAAGCTTGTGCACTACCGGGACTTCCAGACAATCGACGATTCCTTGTTCGATGCCTCGTGGTACTGGCTCATCAACCGGGGAATCTTCCAGACGCCGGGTAAGGAAGAGCAGTGGACCATCTCGGTCCAACACGACGAGGACGACATCGACAAGTTCGTGAACGTCCTCGATGAGTACTGCCAGGAAGTTACGTCCGCCTAAGCACGAGAAGCGCAAAGGAAGAGGGGGCCATGGCAACGAAGCTGCAGAACTTCATCGACGGTGAGTACCGGGACGCGGCCGACGGCAACTCGGCCGACTTGATAAACCCGGTGACCGGGGAGGTGTTCGCCACCGCGCCCGTGTCGTCAGACGCCGATATCGACGCGGCCTGCCAGGCGGCGAGTCGAGCCTTCGACAAATGGCGCGACGCGACGCCCAGCGAGCGGAGCCTCGCATTGATCCGCATTGCCGACGCAATCGAGGCCCACGCCGAGGAGCTCGTGAAGCTCGAGGTCACCAACACGGGCAAACCGATCGAGCTGACTGCAAGCGAGGAGATCCCTCCGATGGTCGACCAGATCCGGTTCTTCGCCGGTGCCGCGCGTGTTCTCGAGGGCAAATCCGCCGGCGAGTACATGGAGGGTCACACTTCGTGGATTCGCCGCGAACCGGTCGGCGTCTGCGCCCAAGTCACTCCCTGGAACTACCCCATGATGATGGCGGTGTGGAAGTGGGCGCCGGCGATCGCTGCGGGCAACACGGTCGTGCTCAAACCATCCGACACCACACCGGTCACGACTCTTCACATGGCCGAGATCATGGCCGAGTTCCTCCCCCCTGGTGTGTTCAACGTCATCTGCGGCGACAGGCAGACGGGGGCCAAGCTCGTCACGCACGACATCCCGGCGATGGCTTCGATCACCGGCAGCGTCCGGGCGGGAAAAGAGGTTGCCGCCGCAGCCGCTAAGGATCTCAAGCGTGTGCACCTCGAGCTGGGAGGAAAGGCGCCCGTCATCGTGTTCGACGACGCCGACATCGAAGCGGCCGCAACCGCGATCTCCGAAGCCGGTTACTTCAACGCGGGGCAGGACTGCACGGCCGCGGCGAGAGTCCTCGCCGGGCCCGGCATCCACGACGACTTCGTCAGCGAGCTGACGGCTCGCGCGAAGGAGATGAAGACGGGTGCACCCGACGACCCCGACACCTTCTACGGCCCCCTCAACAACGCGAATCAACTCGACCGGGTCGAGGGATTCCTCGGCCGAACGCCGGGCAACGCCGAGGTGACGACGGGAGGAAACAAGGTCGACGGCCCCGGTTACTTCATGGAGCCAACTGTGGTTAAGGGTCTCCAGCAGACCGACGAGATGATTCAGAACGAGATCTTCGGACCCGTCATCACCGTGCAGCAGTTTGACGACGAGGCCAAGGCCATCGCGTGGGCAAACGACGTCGAGTACGGACTCGCGTCAAGTGTCTTCACCAAGGATCACGGGCGCGCAATGCGAGTGTCGAAGGCGCTTGACTTCGGGTGCGTCTGGATCAACACGCACATTCCGCTTGTTGCGGAGATGCCGCACGGAGGCTTCAAGCACTCAGGGAACGGCAAGGACCTCTCGATGTACGGACTCGAGGACTACACCCGCATTAAGCACGTGATGAGCAACATCGAGGCCTGAAGGAGACGCGCTACTACGGAGCCGTTCGAAGCGCCTGCCTGGCGCGTGGAGTGGGTCGAAAAGATCTAGGTCGCTAGTCTGGAATCCGAGGGCCGCGAGCCTTGTCCAGGCTCTTCGTGCCTTCCTCTAGAAGCTGCACAGCCCGAGCGAGATCGGCACGCTGACCCACATGTTTCTCGCGTAGGTACGCGTCCGTCGAAATCACCCTCGTCCGAGTCGCCACAGTTGCCAGGTCGCGGGCTGTATCGGGGGCAATTGCTACGCGCGCGTCGATGGTCAGAATCTTGATTCCGAGCAACTTGGCGCGGGCGAAAACGACGACGACCATGCTCGGCGCACTACTGTCATTCTCCGAACGGGGGTTCTTTGTCGAGGACCCTGCGCCGTTAGATCTTGCTCTGGCCACTGGTGCGAGCGTTCGATCGGAAACTGCCCAACGAATTGCCACTAGCGTATTGATTGCGGACGCCCCGGCTATCCAATTGTCGAGCAGCCTTTTCCGCAAAGGCAGCGATTTGGTTGTAACGCTCACGGCCTGCTTTGGATCCCAATACGTATCCCGCCCCAAACACAACTAGTTTGAACAACATCAGCGACCCTGCCCTCTCATGGTTGAGATGACGGCGCTGATAGCAGTTGCCACCACTACCCCGCCGACAGCGCGCGCTGCGGGCTTGGCGACTGACTTGGCGGTGAGCGCTTGGCCGTTCACGGCCAGAGTCCTGCCCTTCAGTCTGCTGGTCACTGGATCAACCGCCCGTTCCCACCAGCTTTTCTTCTTCAGCGAGACTTTCATAGCTTGTTCTCCTTACTAGTCGTCACCTGGATACGGGAACCCCCGATAGGGCCTCGATCAGCTCGGCCTTGTTCATTGCATAGGCCCCTTCAAGCTCAACCTCGGCAGCCAACTCCAATAGCTCTTTCTTCGTAAGTGCCTCGAGGTGCTCCTCGCGGTTCTCAGCCGAGTTGGAGCTCCGACGACCTGTTCCCCGTCGCCTTCGCCGATTCACCGGCAAGAACCTCGGCCCGTCGCCGGACCTCCTCGGCCTGCGCGGCTCGCTGTTCGGCATTCTCGGCCCGCCGTTGCGCCTGCCCCGCTAGACGCTCGGCTTCGCGATTCGCTTCTGCGGCTGCCTCTTTCGCAGCCTGCGACGCCTGGTTGGCTAGATCGCTTGCCTGCTTAAGCGCGCGGCTCGCATCGTCGATGGCCTCCTTGGCCCGCCGTCCCACGTCGTCTGCATCTTGCTGCACTTTGTGGACCTCAGCCTGAGCTTCTCTTTGCCATCTCTCGGTCACCTCGTGGGCCCATCCGGTGGCTTCTCGCCGTCGTTCCTCCACGTACTCATCGGCTTTGGATCGGGCCTGCCGAATCCTCTCCTCCGCGTCCCTCGTTGCCTCGGCAACGAGCTCGGCCGCTTCTCTTTTGGCATCTTCTACTCGGGCCGAAGCCTCCTTAGAGACTTCTTGCTCGACCTCTTGTGAGCGCCGAATCGCCTCCTGGGAGACTCTTTCGGCCTCCTCCGCCCTGGCCTTCGCCTCCTCGGCAATGAGCACAGCCCGCTCCTCGGCAGAACGTGCTTCCTCGGACGCCTCATCGGCGCGCCTCAAGAGTGACTCCACGGAGTCGTTGCCTACCGGGAGGTTCTCCACGAGCGAGTCCATTATCTTGCTGGCCCCGCTCTTCAACTTCATCCCCGCATGCTCCATGGTGTCACTTGCGCTTGATGCCGCATCGCTCGCGCCTCCGACTGCTGGTTTCGCCGGCTCGAAAGCCTTTGAAAGCGCCCAGGCAACATTGTTTGGGAGTTCCTTGAGACCGGTTCTTGCCTTGCTCGATAACCAGCCACTCTGACTATTTGCCATGACCCACCCCTTTTCGTTACCACGGAGGTTCTTGCCCCCGCTTTGGGTTACCCCCTCGTGCTCGTCCAAACAAGCCAGGGAGTAGTCGTAGAGGGCATGGGTGTCGGCATGACGGACGCCTGTCAGCACTTTGCTCGCTCAATTGCTGGGTCAAGATGTTTGGGACGATCCGAAACTCAACGCTTCAAGGATTCTCTGGCTTGGGCCTGCCGCCTCGCCGGTTGAGGGCCAGACCGCTGAGGGCTTCGCACACAACTCGGTGCGCCGCCATGGCCGTTATGCCCGCGTGGTCGTAGGGTGGTGAGACCTCGACCACGTCCATACCAACGAACCCACGCTCGACGGAGAGCCGGCGAACTGCCCTCAGCAGTTCGCGCGACGTCAGTCCGCCGGGCTCGGGCGTACCAGTTCCCGGTGCATAGGCCGGATCCAACACGTCGATGTCGACTGACAGAAACAGATGCTCGGCACCGCCGATCTCGGTGAGGACGTCGTCGATTACCGCATCGATTCCGCGTTCGAAGATCTCTCGCATGAGGTGCCAGCGGACGCCTTTGGACCGCGCCCAGTCAAACTCCTCGGGCCAGGGCCAGTAGCCGCGCAGTCCCACCTGGATGAGCCGCTCCCCAGGGATGATTCCTTCGTCAACAAGGTGCCGGAATGGTGTTCCGTGGCTCCATTTCAATCCGTTGAGCTCCGTAGCGGTGTCCGCGTGAGTATCGAACTGGACTACTGCCACCGACCCATGCGCATACCGGCTCGCAACCGAAGCGATGTCTGGGAACGCGATCGAATGATCTCCGCCCAGGATGATCGGGATGGCTCCCGCGTCCATCACGCTGCTGACGGCATCTTTTATCGCGTTGTGGCTCGAGCGCGCGTCTCCGGGCTTGACCGCCGCATCCCCGTGATCGACGATCCTCAGTTCGCTGAACGGGTCGATGCCGAGCTCCAGGTTGTACATCTCCGGTTGGCCGTCGTCGCTCGCAAACCTGATCTCCCGGGGTCCGAAACGAGTCCCGGGACGGTAGGTGACGAGGTCGTCCATGGGCGCTCCGACAAAGACCACGTCCGCGCCGGTCAGTCCGGCCGCATCGAGGACGAGCGGCACCTTCTGGAAGGTCGCGCCGCCCGCATATGAAGGTTCCTCCGGCCTGCCTACCTGCACGGCCTTCCTTAGCGCTGCCGGCGTTCGCGGACGAGGGCGACGATTACGTAGATGACTCCGATCATGAAGATCAGTGTTCCCATCACGTTGACCTGGGTTGGAACACCGATTCGCGATGCGCCATAGATCCACAAGGGGAGGGTTGTCGTGCTGCCGGCATTGAAGACGGTGATGACGTAGTCGTCGAGTGACAACACGAACGCAAGCAGACCCGCCGCGAGAATGCCAGGGAAGATGAGCGGAAAGGTCACCGTCCAGAAAGATGTGAGCGGAGTCGCTCCAAGATCCTGAGCCGCGTCCTCGAGATTTGTGTCTAGACCCGAGGTGCGCGCTTTCACGGTTACGACCACGTAGGAGATCGAGAACGCGATATGGGCAATGATGATCGTAGTCATTCCTCTGGAAGCCCCAAGAGTGACGAACAGAGCAAGGAGCGAAACGCCAAGCACGACCTCGGGTGAGGCCATGGGCACGAACAAGAAGAGGTTCAAACCGCTCCGTCCTCTAAAACGGTAGCGCGTGAGAGCGAGAGCAATGAGCGTGCCGAAAACGGTCGCGATCACGGTGCTGATGGACGCAACAACCAACGAGTTCTTGAGAGCCTCGGTCAGTTCCCTGATCTCGAAGATGGTGGTGTAGTTCTCGAGGGTGAACTCGTTCCATACGAAGTTGTACCTTCCGACCGGGTTGTTGAAGCCGAAGGCGATCATCACGAGGATCGGTACGAACAAATACGCGATCACGATTGCCGTGAAGATCCCGAGCCATGGCCCGTGCTTCCTGGCCTCGGGTTGAGCCGGTGGCGCGGTCCGGTTCTCGCCGGTCTCTATGCCGGTATGCGCAACGGCCATCAACCCGTCAACTCCTCAGTCCCGAGCGCCCGCGCGTACAGGAACACGCCCACCAGGATTCCTGCCATCAAGAGGAACGAAAGAGCGGCCCCGGCAGGGAAATCAAGGGTTGTGAGGAAATGCCGCTGGATTACCTGCCCGATCATCGTGGTCCGGACGCTGCCGAGCAGCTCCGAGTTGATGAAGTCGCCGACCGCCGGGATAAACGTGAGCAGCGATCCGGCGAAGATGCCCGGCATCGCGAGTGGCAGGGTTATCTGGAAGAAAGTCTGCCTTCGGTCCGAGTACAGGTCCGACGATGCTTCCAACAGCCTGGGGTCCAGTCGTTCGAGGGCAACGTATAACGGCAGTGCCATGAACGGCAGGAAGTTGTAGACCAGCCCTCCGATCACGGCGATCGGCGTCGCCAGAAGCTGGAAGTCATCCGTCACCACGCCCCAATCCTTCAATGACCCCAGGAGGATGCCGTTGTCGGCGAGGATCTGCTTCCATGCGAGCGTCCGAATCACGAAGGGCGTGAAGAAGGGCAGCAGCAGGAGGAGAAGGAAGAGATTCTTGCGGCGGCCTCCCCGAAAAGCGATCCAGTAGGCGAGGGGAAAGCTGAGGGCCAACGCCAGGACAGTGACGATGAGTCCGTAGATCAGCGACCGATAGATCTGAGTGTCGAAGTCCGCGAACGATTCCACGTAGTTCTGCCAGTGGGCCGTGAAGTCGAAACCTTGCTCCGGCGTCCCCTCCATGAACGACGTCGACAGCATCGTGAACATCGGAATCAAGAAGAACACGGTGAGGAACAGCACTCCGGGGACAAGCAGGAAGTACGCGATACGCCGCCGTCGGGTCTCTCTCATCCCTGTATCACCGCGCCGAAGAGTTCGTTCCAAGCCGCCTCTTGTTCGTCGGTCAGGACCTTGTAGCGGTGGAGATTCGACTCCATCTCAGGAGTCGGGAACACCAGGGGGCTGTTGGCGATCGACTCGTATCCCTCTCGTGCTGGCCAGTATCTCCTTGGCCTCCGGAACGGGGCAGATGTAGTTGACCCATCCCACGATCTGGGCTGCAATGTCGGGCTGGTAGACGAAGTTCATCATTTCGTGAGCATCGATCGGGTTGACTGCATTCTGCGGAATCGCCATGTTGTCGACCCACAGGATGCCTCCATCCTCCGGGACTATGAACTTGAGGTCGGGATTGTCGAGCGTGAGTTGAATGACGTCCCCCGACCAGGCGATCGTAGCCACGATGTCCTGACGAGCCAAGGCATCCGCGTACTCGTTGCCGTAGTACTGGCGGACGATCCCGTCTTCGACCTGCTGAATCAGTTGTTGCTTGACCTCTTCTGCATCCTCGATCGTCGCATTATCGAGTTCCACGCCGTTATAGAGCATCATCAGGCTCATCGTGTCGCGCATCTCCTTGAACATCCCGATCTTGCCCGCGAACGCGGGATCGAAGAGGTCGCCCATACCTGTGAGCTCGCGCCCCGTGAGCGCGGCGTTATAGGCGATGCCGGTGATACCCGCCTGCCACGGGATGCTGTGAGTGTTGTCTGGATCGTAGTTGGGGTCCTTGTAGACCTCGCCGGCATGTTCATCGAAGTTGGGAAGCAGCGAGAAGTCCAGCTCTTCGAGGAAACCGAACCGAGCCATCTTGCTGATCATCCAGTCCGTCACCACGATGATGTCGTAGTCGATGGCTTCACCGTTCGCCAGAGGTTCGCGAACCGTGCCGAAGAAACTCTCGTTGTCCTGAATGACCTCGTCGTAATTGACCTCGATGTCGGTGGCCGCCGTGAAGTCGTTGAGCGTGGGGTTCTCGCCCTTGGCCCGATCTATGTACAGAGGCCAGTTGGCAAAGTTCACGCGTTCCGTTGCTCTCGTCCGTCGTTAGCCCGGCGTTCTCCTCGGTCTCCGCCACGATCTGCGGAGGGATGCTGCATGCACCGAGCACCGATGCCAATGAGAGCCCCCCGACACCGAGGCCCATGCGCCGCAGCATCTCGCGCCTCGAGATTCGGTTGGCCGAGCCGCTGCTCAGGCGGCCGGGGTAACGGCTGGGGTTCATTGCCCCCTCGCGCCTTCGACCGCAAAGGTGTGCTGCGGGTGCCAGGACAGAAGGACCTTGGTCCCGGCGCCCGCTGGGGCTCTCGCCGTGGACACGTTCTGAAGGTAGGCGACGATCTTGGCGCCATCATCTGTGCGGCACTCGTATGTCGTTCCGACGCCGGTGTAGGTGGAGACGACGACGGTAGCCTGAACCGAGTTGTCGTTGCCGGGTGGCGGCTGGTCATCCGCTCGCTTGATGTTGAGCTTCTCGGGGCGAACGCCGATCCGCACGGCGCCGGTCTGTGCGGGAAGGCGCTCGGAAGGAACCGTGAGGACGTCACCCGAGCGCAGCCTCACCTTGGACAATTCGCCATTCGAGGTCTCGACCTCACCGTCGAGAAGGTTCGATGCGCCGAGGAACGAGGCGACGAACTCCGTAGCGGGGAGCTCGTAGACCTGCTGTGGAGCACCGACCTGCTCCATTTTTCCGGCGTTCATGACGGCGAGGCGATCGGACATCGTCATCGCCTCTTCCTGGTCGTGAGTCACGTAGATGAATGTGATGCCCACCTCGGACTGGATGCGCTTGAGCTCGATCTGCATCTGCTTTCGTAACTTGAGGTCCAGCGCACCGAGCGGCTCATCGAGCAGGAGGAGCTGCGGACGATTGACCAGGGCCCGCGCAAGCGCCACTCGCTGTTGCTGGCCTCCGGACAACTGATTCGGGCGCCTGTCACCGAACCCTTCGAGGTCTACCAGCTTGATCATCTCGTCGACCCGCGGTCCGATCTCGTCCTTCGCTACCTTCTTGCGCTTGAGCCCATAAGCGACGTTCTCCTGAATCGAGAGATGCGGGAAGAGCGCGTAGGACTGAAAGACCGTGTTGACGTCACGTTTGTACGGAGGAAGGTTCGAGACCTCCTTGCCGCCGAGTTGGATCTTGCCTTCGGTCGGGTCCTCGAAACCCCCGATCATTCTGAGAGTCGTCGTCTTGCCACAGCCCGACGGTCCCAGGAGCGAGAAGAACTCACCCTCCTCGACCGTTAAGGAGAGGTCGTCCACCGCATTCATGTCCTTGAAGGACTTCGTCACGTTCTCGAGCCGGACGTCGGACATCAGTCGCTCATCCCCCTGTCAGCCCATTCAAGAGCCTCGACGAGAACGTCAAGTCCCTTGTGCAGGTCGTCTTCCGAGATCACCAATGGCGCAAGCAGCCGCAGTACGTTGTCGTAAGTGCCTGCCTTGAGAATCAAAACACCCCGTTCGTGACAACGCTTCAAAATTGCTCCTGTCGCGAGTTTCGCTGGCTCCTTTGTCTGTTTGTCCGTCACGAGCTCAACGGCGACCATCGGACCAAGACCGCGAACCTCGCCGACAATGCCCACCGAATCGACGAGTGGGTCGAGCCGTTCTCTGATGATGCGACCCTGATTCTTCGCCCGTTCCAGGAGGTCGGTCTCCGTCAGCTCATCGAGAACGGCGAGCGCCGCCGCACACGCCACAGGATTTCCACCATAGGTTCCACCCAGTCCACCGACATGGGGCGCATCCATGACGTCCGCCTTGCCCGTAACGCCTGAAATCGGGAGCCCGGCCCCCAGTGACTTTGCGGTTGTGACGAGATCGGGCACCACGTCGAACTGCTCGATAGCGAACATTGTTCCCGTGCGTCCCATCCCGGATTGAACTTCGTCGTCGATGTAGAGGATGTCGCGCTCTTCACAGATGGACTTCAACGCCGGCAGGTAATCGTCCGGTGCCACCACGAAGCCCCCCTCCCCTTGGACCGGCTCGACGAGCATGCACGCGACCTCCGACGCTCCGATCTGCGAATCGATCAGGTCGGCGGTGTACTCAGCGCACGCGAGTCCACAAGTGGTGTGCTCGAGGTCAAGCGGGCAACGGTAGCAGTAAGCGAAGGGTGCCCGGTGGACCTCGGGCGCGAAGGGGCCGAAGCCGTGCCTGTAGGGCATCTCCTTCGCCGTGAGCGTCATACCGAGCAAGGTGCGACCGGAGAATCCGTTCGAGAACCCGATCACGGCAGGACGTTCGGTCGCATATCGCGTTATCTTGACGGCGTTTTCGACGGCCTCGGCCCCCGAGTTCGCCAGCATCGTCTTCTTCGCGTGGTCCCCCGGCACCAGCTCGTTCAGACGCTCGGCGAGCTCCACGTAGCCCTCGTACATCGAGACGTGAAAGCACTCGTGCAGGAAGCGCTGGGCCTGTTCGATCACCGCTTGGGTTACTCGCTGATTGTTGCGGCCGACGTTCAGGACGCCAAGGCCCCCGGCGAGGTCTATGAACCTATTGCCGTCGACATCGGTGACCGAGGCGCCCTCGCCCTCGGCAACAAAAATGGGGACCGTATTGAAGACGGCACGCGGCACTGCATCGTCACGACGTTTGAAAAGCTGTCCGGAAACCGGGCCCGGAATCTCAGTCAATCAAGCTCCCATTAGGTTACGACTTCTGCAAGCCCCGCCCTTGCTAGAAGTTACCAGTGAGTTCTCCCTAAGCATGGCAGGTAAATGGTATCCGGGGCGCAATGGTTTCCCCAGAGTCCGACAAGACTTCAGTCCCCGGCTCGTCGTTCCCCTTCGACAGATGCGGCCAAAGCGTCAGCGTCGCCCACGAGGGCCCGGATCCTCTTGAGGGTGGCGCGCAGTTTCTCGGTGTCATCGAGCCCTGCGCTGCGAGCTGCGGTCAATAGGTAGGAAGCCTGGTCAAGAAGACCATCCAGTTCCATTGCATGTTCTTTTTGTGACATTCGTTCTCCGAATTGGACAATGCGGAACCACAGGCTAAGCGCGCGCAACACCTGGATTGAAAAGAGAAGGGTCCCGGTCTTCCGGGACCCTTCTCTGTTGCCGTGTGCTTACTCTCCGCCGCCGGGGAACGAATCGCTGCCCCCAACGATCGGAAGCAGAACTTCACTCTTGCTCGTGTCGAGCATCAGTTCAGTGCCCGGATCCGGACGCAGCGTGTACTCATAGTCACTCGACAGGAGCACTATGCCAACTCTGCTTCCAGGCTGAAAGACGTAGTCATCGGGCTGCATATCGAAGTCGATGCGGTACGGCGTCCCAGGGTTGATCCAGAACGTGGACGAGATGGACTTGCGGTTCTGCGGATCGGTCCACCCCTCGGTGATCAGAAACGCGGTTCCATCGGGCCTGTAATCGATTAGACCGGCGCTCACGTTCGCCGCCGGCTCGCCGAAGCTCAACCGCAACGACAATCTTGGCGTACCGCTCATGCGTACTGACTCCGTCAACGTTTCGGATTGGTAAACGAGGCGATGCGCTGACTGCGGCATGGTTGCCAGTTCGACGGCATCGTAAGACGCGTCGTCAACGATTCTCTCCTGAACCGGCACGCCGCGTCTCGTCGGCTCAAGACCGAGCGAGCCGATGCTGTTGTCACCGCTGGCGCCGAGGCTGAGCACCGTGGACTCCGCCTCGGGATCCGGCCAGTCGGCGTACTCAACAAGTGAGCGATCCTCTCGCTGGATCAACGCCTTCGGCTCATACTCGATCCCATTTTCCACGTCGTAGAGCCAGCGGCTCATCCACCGGTTGAGCAGGTCGAACCAGCGGGCCTCGCCAACCGGGATGCGCCCGTCGGTGTGACCGCTTTGGTGCAACACGATCTTGCGCGGAATGTCGCGCGCCGCAAGGGCTTCGTACCACTGGGCCGCCTGCTTTGTCTTGACATTCCAATCGTTCAACCCATGTGTAACCAGCACGGAGGCCTCGACCTTGTCGACGTCGTGCATGTAATCGCGCTCCGCCCAGAACTCGCTGTAGTCACCGGTGATCCGGTCCTGGTCGCGCACGAGCCCCTCGATTACGGGTCTGCAGACCTCTCGGTTCTCACGCGTGAGCACGTACTCCGCCAGCACGTCGGTGTCTTCGCCTTGAAAGGTTCCCGGGGCAACAACTGCTCCGTTCGCGCGGTAGTAGTCGTACCAACTCGAGATCGCGGCGATGGGAACGATGGTCTCGAGACCTTCGACCCCGGTCGATGCAACCGCGTTGGGGAGCGTTCCGTTATAAGAGACCCCCATCATTCCAACTTTGCCCGTGGTCCAGTCCGCGACGACCACGTTACCGTTCGCATCGCGCACGGGCGCGCGACCATTAAGCCAATCGACCACTGCTTTCGCCCCGATCGTCTCGTTACGTCCACCGCTCGTCGGACAGCCTGTGGACTCCCCGGAACCGAGTGACTCCGCGTAGACGTAGGCGAAGCCACGCGGAACAAAGTAATTCTCGTACCGGCTCGGGCCGATCTGCGGACCACCTCCACCCCCCGTGACAGCGTCCGTATCCGCCTCCGTGCGAGTGGGCTGACTTGGATCGCGCCTTTCAATGTCGCGCCCTCTCTTATCGGGCACGTAAAGCTCGACATCGACGTCGTGGTTGGTGATCGGGTTGCCACCAGCGTAGTAGGGGCTTGGCGCATAAACGGCCGGGATCTTGACACCCTCGGTCTCGGTCGACTCGGGCCGTGCCACCTCGACGTGGACGAGGTCGTTGGCACCGTCGAAGTCGCTGTCGACCGGTGCTTCAACCCAGAGGTCCTCCCGGATGACCGCCTCTCCGGCGAAAGTCGGCTGAGCTCGGCCATCGATAAAGGTAGGCACGCCGGGCCCGGCAAGGCCGGCGGAGCCCTCGTTCGTCTGAGCCGCTGTCGTGGTCAAACCGGTGGTGGCAAGACTCATCACCACGGCTGCGACCAGGGAGCCGCGGATGAATCTCCTGTGCCGCTTCCTTGCAGGCGCAGATGATGCGGAACCGAACATGTTCCCCCCTAGATCGTTGTTGCCCGAGTGCCGGGGATCATCTCAGAAATAGCCTGAAAGGACCACTTGGCCTAGCCCTGGAAGGATACCCAAGCCTGAGGCAGCCGGGTTCTCAAGAGGGGCCGAGAACGAGCCTCACATATGAGTTGGTGAAACGGCCCTGGGGGTCCAAGCGGGCTCTCACGGAGGCGAAGCTCTCCCACTCCGGGTACACAGGCGACAGACTCGCCGCGTCGCGAAGATGACGTTTGCCCCAGTGAGGACGTCCCCCCAGGGAGACCAAAGCCGACTCGACCGTCTTGAAGTACTCGTTCCAGGCCATGCCCTCAAACATGTGCACCGCGAGATAGCAGGTCTCGCGGCCGTAGGCAGGACTCAGAAACGCGTCGTCCGCCGCCACGAAGCGAACCTCCAATGGCAGTGGCACTGAGAACTCGTTGCGTTCGACGATCTCTCGCACCGCGCGCACCGCGCTAACGGCGCTCGCGCGCGGCAGTGCGTACTCCATCTCGGTAAAGCGGACATCGCGCCGCGAGGAGAAGATGCGATACGAGCGGTCAACACGCTCGCTGGTCCCAGCGAGCCGCGGGGCAAGCCGATTAAGACTGGGGATCAGCCGCGGCAGACGGCACCCCGCGCGGCAAACCAAGGCCAGGAGATGGTTCACGACAAGCACGTCATCGATCCACGCCTTCGCTCGCGAGCGTGGCTGGGGAGGTCCGTCGACGCGGTTGTTAGCACGCGTCAAAGCAATGTCACTGTACGGAAAGTTGTAGAACTCGAAATGGTCGTTTGATTCCGTTAATTCATCGAGGTTCTCGAGCACCTCGAGGAGGGGTCTGGGGCGATCGAGCGCATGCAAGTTAAAGGCGGGGACGGTCCTCAGTGTCATCGCCGTGACGACTCCGAGGGCACCGATGCTGACTCGAGCGGCGCGCCATGCGTCCGCGTCATCCTTCTCGTTTACTTCGATTATCGATCCGTCCGCCAGCACGAGTTCCATCGAAACGATCCCAGCGGACATGTTCTGCAGCCGGATCCCAGTTCCGTGGGTTGCGGTCGCAGTTGCGCCGGCCAATGATTGGACATCGATATCGCCGAGGTTTGGAAGAGCAAGCCCCTCCTTGTCGAGTCGCTCGCTCAGTTCTCGCAGGGTGATACCAGCTTCTACGCGCACGAAGCCCGAATCTCGATCCATCTCCAACACCCTGTTCATATGCTCGAGCGACAACAGCATCCCGTTCGTCAGAACCGTGTCACTAAAAGAATGTCCCGACCCCGCAACGCGAACGGTCAGCTCGCGTTCGCTCGCCTGTTTCATGGCATCGACGACCTCGTCGACGCTCGCGGGCCGAACGATCGCCGCCGGGTTACACGTCTGGTCTCCCGCCCAGTTGGTCCACTCGACTTGAGTTGATCTCACAAGAAGCAGTGACCTTCGCCCCGATAGGTGGGGACTTCTTCAACCACTTGATCTCCGTCGATCAGATGAAGACTGTCGAACCGCTCGCACAACTCCCCCGCCTTCGCGTGGCGGAAGTACACCCGATCTCCTATTCGCAGATCGTCTGCCGGGCCACCTAGTACAGGTGTCTGAACCTCTCCGGCCCCTTCCTGACTGTCGAGTCTCAGCCCAGCTGGGAGATGGGGCGCGGGCAGACGCGTCCTGTCGCCGGCCCCCGACGCAAGGTACCCGCCACCGAGAACGGTCGCGACTCCATGCCCTGGTTTGCGAACGACCGGCAGAGCGAACATGGCTGCAGGATGCGGCTCGAAGCTGCGATAGGAATCGAACAGAGTCGGCCCATAGAGGCCAGAGCCTGCGGTTACCTCGGTTACGGCGGCTTCGTTGGTGGTGCTTTCGATGCTCCCCGTGCCTCCGCCGTTGACGAATTCGAGCGTAGCAATCGTCTGCACGGCCCCCACGATTTCGGCTCGTCTTTGGGCAAGCTCGCGCGCCGACAGCCTCTGGATCGCGCGCAGAGCCAAACCGCGGACCGGACGCCCCGGAGGTGCATCTCCCACGCCGGCGATCTGAGCCTCGTATGCCATGAGACCCACGAGCTCCCACCCGTCACGTTGAACGACCTCGGTCGCTAGTGACGCTGCCTGAGACGGCGAATGAACCGGAGAACGCTTTGCTCCGATTCTCAAGCGTCCGGCTAGAAACCACCACCCGGCGTCGATGTCCAGGCTCACTCTCAATGGCGTCGACCGGCGCCCGACGATCGCGTCGATCAAGTCGAGTTGCTGGACGCTGTCGATCATGATCGTGATCGAATGTGTCTCCAGTCTCGCGAGCGCTCTGAGTGCCGCACGATCGACTGTCGGATAAGCAACCAGGAGGTCTTCAAACCCGCACGAGGCCAGCCAAAGCGCCTCGGGCAGCGTGAAGGCGAGAGTTCCGCGCCACCCATCCGTGGCCAGAACCCGTTGTTGCAGCGCACGGCAACGAACTGACTTACTGGCGAGGCGAATGGGCTTGCCGGCCACGCGCCGGACGATGTCTCGCTCGTTACTCCTGAACGCCTCCAGGTCCACCAGGGCGAAGGGCGGATCAAGCTCACCGGTGGCCCGCTCGAGCCTGACGAGGTCGTCGGCACTCGACCCGGCGACGGGGCTCGTTTCAGAAAGACGGCTCACGCTCGGGAGTGTATCCGTGAGCACCGAGACGCTCAGGGGGACGTATGCGGCGATCGCTCCGAAGACTCGCTACCTTCGCTCAACGTCGCCAGCCAAACCCAGTAGACGAAGAGTGCCTGGAAGGGAAGGCGCGCTATAAGGCTCAACTGCCCTCCGGGGACGCCGGGATAGTCCTCAGCGTTCTGTGCCATATAGATGTTGCCGGGAAAGACTGCAATGAGCGTGGCGATAAGGAGCCATCCAGCCGTCCGCCGGGTCCGTGGGTGCATGGTCCCGAGGCCGCCTAGGATTTCTGCCACTCCTGAGACATAGACGAGTCCCATCGGTGCGGGCAATAGATCCGGCACTATCGATGCGTAGGCGTGGGGCATGACGAAGTGGTTGATCCCCGCGAGCGTCATGACGGGGCCGGCGAACGCCACGGCAATCCGGCGCATCCACTTTTTCCTTGGGATTTCCTCCATAGGCGCCATGGTGCCGCACCCGGGCGGACCCGGTGATGTTTGACTAATACCTACGGTGGGGTAAGTTACGTTTACGTAACCGTAAACAGTACAAGCCAAGGAGCGAAGCTGCATGAATGTCGCTGTCAAGGAAAGAGAAACGACCACCCCAACCATCCCAGGCGTAAAACTGCTCGAGGCCGGGCAGGCGCGGCTTCAACGACGGCTTGTTCTCGTGGTCACGATCGTGCCGTTTTTGGGATTCCTCGCCGCCGTCTGGACTCTGTGGGGTACCGGGCTCAGCATGCTTGACGCATCGATCTTTCTCGCCACTTACTGCTTCACCGGTCTGGGAGTGACAATCGGATTCCATCGTCTCTTCACGCACAAGAGCTTCGAGGCGAAGCCCTGGTTCCGTAACGTCCTTGCCATCGCGGGCTCGATGGCCATCCAGGGCCCGGTGATTCGCTGGGTCGCGGACCACCGCCGCCATCACGCGTTCGCCGACCAGCCGGGCGATCCCCACTCCCCCCACCTCGACGAGGGGCCGGGCGTAAAGGGTGTAGCCAAGGGACTGTGGCACGCTCATGTCGGTTGGTTCTTCGATGACGAGCAGACCTCCGCTCGCCGTTGGGCCCCCGATCTGGTCAAGGACCCCGCCATGCGAAAGATCGATACCCTGTTTCCTCTGTGGGCCGTCCTTTCGTTCGGACTCCCACCTCTCGTGGGCTTCCTGGTCTCGGGGACGCTTCAGGGCGCCGTCACTGCATTCTTGTGGGGAAGCCTCGTGCGGATCTTCTTTCTTCACCACGTGACGTGGAGTGTGAACTCGATCTGCCACTTCTACGGTGAGCGCCCCTACAAGACGAAAGACTTCAGCACCAACAACTGGCTTCTTTCGCTCGTGTCGTTCGGCGAATCGTGGCATAACAATCACCACGCCTTCCCAACATCCGCAGTGCACGGAATCGGCAAAGGGCAAATCGATCTCAGTGCGGGTGTAATCAGGTTCCTTCAGAAGGTTGGGATCGCGGCGGACATCAAGGTGGCCGACGGCAAGCAAATCGATCGCAAACAAGTACAGAATTGAGCACCCGGTCGCGCTCCGCGCGCATGACCGGCCAAGAGCGTCGTGCACAACTGCTCGACGTCGGTCGGTCGGTGTTTGCGGAGCGCGGCTTCGAAGCCGCGTCGGTGGAGGACATCGCGGCTCGTGCCAAGATCACCAAACCGGTGGTCTACGAGCACTTCGCCGGCAAGGAGGGTCTTTACGCGGTCGTCGTCGATCGGGAGGTGCAGAGGCTCCTCGAGCGAATCTCCCAAGCGCTGGAGGGGGATGACCCTCGCACACTGCTCGAACAAGCGGCACTAGCCTTCCTGACCTATATCGAGGACGAGCCCGAGGGGTTTCGCGTCCTGGTTCGGGACTCTCCGGTTACGGGATCCACCGGAACGTTGCCCAGCGTCATCGGCGACATCGCCAAACAGGTTGAATACATTCTGCGCGACGAGTTCAAGGAACGAGGCTTCGATCCAAAGCTCTCGGCGCTCTACTCACAGGCGCTGGTAGGAATGGTCGCGCTGGTCGGACAGTGGTGGCTCGACGAGGGAGAGCCCAAACGAGAAGACGTCGCCGCGCACTTGGTTAACGTCGCATGGAACGGGTTGAGAGGCCTCGAGTCAAAACCGATCCTAAAAATCAGCGAAGGCCCTGCCACCTAGCGCATCTTCCTTGCCTTCCACACTTCTTCCGAAGGCCAGCGGCGCGCCCACTCAGCCGTGACGAAGTCATAGTCGGTGCGCGCATCAGCAGCCGGACGTAGCTCCACAAGGTCCTCGATCTCAAAGCCGTTCGCTCGGAGCAGCCGAATCCAATCGCCGTGTCCAAGGTGAAACTCGACGCTGTCGTCGAACGTCGTCTCAACGCGATGCAAACCGAAGTAGTCGTTTTTCAATCGCTCGTCAGCCTGCACGTCCTCCGGCGGAAGACAGAGCACGAGAAGCATTCCGTTGACCAGGAAAACCAGATCGCCCCCGGTTCGGAGCAGTCGGCTGGCTTCCGGCACCCATCTATAGGGATCACTCCAGATGCTTGCGCCGTATTCGGAAACGATCACGTCGAAGGTGTCATCGGCCATCGGAACGTTCTCCGCCACCGCCTGCACGAGCGGAAACCGAACGTCGAACTCCCGCTGCAGATGCGCGGCCGTATTCAGTTGCGCGGACGTCGGATCCAGCCCGACCACGTGCGCTCCCCTGCGCTGCAGCCATGACGAGATATAGGCGGTACCGCAACCCAGCTCGAGCACGTCACGATCGTCAACTTCCGGCAGCAGGTGTGCCTGCGATTCTGGGATGTGCCAGATGCCCCACGTCACCTCATCCTTCGCCCAGGATCGTCGTCCCGACTCGGCGTACTCCGACGACCACTGGGTCCAGAGACGTTGATTCTGAGCGACATAGGAAGACTCACTCAATCAGTTCCTCCTGAACCCACGTCGCGACGTGTTCGCTGATTGCTTACGACTCGACGGTGACTTCCTTCATCATGCCAAGCATCACATGCGGTTTCTTGGACGCCTTGTCGGGCACGAAGCAGAGCATGATGTAGCTGCTGCCGGGGGTGAGTTCGGCGTCAAGTGTCCCCGTTTCTCCGGGCTTGGCCCCCGTGCCGCCGGCGTCCTTGAACCATGCCGGAGGCTTCTTTGGCACACCCTTCATCAATAGAGCGTGGACGTCGTCCATCGTCTTTCCCTCGAGGAGCTCGCCGAAAGCAAGCTCGTGCATCTGCTTGCCCTGGTTATCGAGGGTCAACGTCAAGTCGCCCGCGGGCAGGGTATCTGGTCCTTCGAAGGCGAACTCGGTAGCAACGTAGGTCGCCCCGCCACCCTGGCCGGTTCCCTCGTCCGTTTCGGTCTCTTCCGTGTCCGTCTCTTCCGAGGGGCTCTCGTCGTCGGCCGATTGGCTTTGCTGATCGTCTCCGGACGATGGATCGTCGCTCGATTCCCCACATGCGGTTGATACCAGCGCTAGAGACATCAGCGCGGCCATCAACAGGACCATCCTTCGACTCATTCTTCAGTTTCCTCGCTCTAGACGGTAATTGACTCACCCTGACGAAATAGCGTCCAAAAACCGTTACGAGTCGGTTGGTCCGTCCTAATCCTCTCGTCTTTCCTCGAGCCGTTCCTCGCGCTGTTCGAGCCGCTCCTCCTGGCGCTCCTCCCTTTCACGAATCTCGGTGCTGTCAAGACCAGGGCCGATCTTGGCTGTAACCAGGAGGACGGTCACCACGACAAGCAACACGGCGGCAATCAAGGATCCCACCACCTGACGGCTGTGCGAAGGGGTCTCGGACATCTCAGCCTCCCATCAGATAGTTGCCGGCGGACGTGAACCACGTCACCATGAACAACCCGAAGACCGTGACTCCGAGTAGCGGCAGGAAGCGGCCCATGCTGTGCCACCATCGCACGACAATCACCTTGAGCACGATCGTCGCAACTAGCAGAGACCCTGCAACGACGTGAACCGTCGCTCGCGTTTGCTCCCCGTCGTGGGCGTACTCGATCCCATCTCCGACCTCGAAGTACACGAGGCACATAAAGGCCACCAGAAGCGTTATTACAAGAATCACATCACCGGTTGCGCGGTGGGCGAAGGACGCGGCCTTGGACTTCAGGAAGGGAAGGTTTACCTTCCCGTAGCCAACGGTCATTAGGAAGACCTGGTAGGCGGAAAGCACTGCGACCACTGATGCGAGAACCGTCTTTACCTGACTGACGTTCCCGCGCGTCAGAGAATCGACAAGTTCCTCCAACTATCGTGTTCCTCTGGTTGCCACGCGGACGCCATTCATGGAGTTCTTTTTTCCCCTCTTGCCGGAAAGTAACAGCGGCCCTGGGTTGTGCGAGCGTTCGTTGCCTGGGACGCCAGAGAGACTCGGGGATCCACCCCTGAGTCTTATTCTCGGCGTGCGTCTGATCCGATGACGCCCGAGATTACTCACCCTGCGAGCGTGTCTGCGAACGCGCCACAAGAGGAAGGAGCGGATCATGGACCAACCAACAGCGGAGCAAGCGCTACGTCAGCTCCAGCCTCTGGTCGGCGAGTGGACCGTCGAGGCGAAATGGCCCGACGGAGAGCCCTGGCCGGGCGGCGGAAGGGTCACCTTCGAGTGGCTCTCCTCGGGGGCACACCTACTCGAGCGTGGGACGGTCGAGCTTCCCGAGGCTCCCGACAACGTCTCCATCATCGGATGCGATGCGGCCAACGGAACCTACTTCCAGCTGTACTCCGACGAGCGCGGCGTCTGCCGCGTCTACGAGATGAGCATCGGCAACGGCGAGTGGAAGCTCTGGCGGGAGGGCGAGCCGTTCTCGCAGCGCTTCACAGGGACCTTCAGCGACGACGGGAACACAATCACTGGACGCTGGGAGATCGCCGAAGACGCCATTCACTTCACGACCGACTTCGACCTCACCTACCTTAGAGTCGAGACGTAGAGCTTCGAAGGACTCGGTCTCGGCAGATAGCATTCGCAAGTGGCCGAACGGGTGCTCTCCACGCGCGAGCTGAATAGAGCGTTGCTCGCGCGGCAACTACTGCTAAAACGGCCCAAGCAATCGCTCACCAACACATTCGAACGTGTTGCGGGCCTTCAGACCCAGTACGCACCCTCCGGTTACGTTGGTTTGTGGTCGCGCCTCGAGGGAGTCCGACGGCAAAGCCTGACGAAGGCACTCGAAAACAAGCAGGTCATCCAGGCGAGTCTGATGCGGGTGACGATTCACATGGTCTCGTCGCGCGACTACATACTCTTCGCTGCCGGGATTCGAGAATCGAATCGCAAGTGGTGGCTCAGCATCCAGCGCCACGCACTCGAGGCGGACGAGATGAAGAAGGTCGCTTCGCTGCTGCGAGAGCACCTCGAGAAGGGCCCGCTTCGCCAAGCCGAGCTCGTCAAGATCATCACGGACGCGGGCTGGCCGCTACTTGCATGGTCCGGCGCGGGGCTGTGGCTTGACATGGTGCGCGTGCCTCCATCTGGCACCTGGGAGCGCCGACGCGCAGACCTCTACGGACTCGCAGAGGACTGGGTCGGGCCCCTGCATGAGGCCACCGAAGAAGAGGGGTTGGAACATCTGCTCACCCGCTACCTGCGAGGATTCGGTCCGGCGACGCTGAATGATGCGGCCAATTGGGTAGGCGTTCCGCTGACGAAGCTACGAACGGTCATGGAACGCCAGCGCCTCCGACGCTTTCTCGACGAGCAAGGCAAGGAGTTGATCGATTTGCCGCGCGCGCCTCTTGCCTGACCCGGGCACTCCCGCTCCCGTGCGCTTCCTACCGACTTGGGATGCAACGCTTCTCGTCCACGCACGCAGGACGCAAATCCTTCCGGAGCGGTTCAGGAAGCTCGTCTTTCATACCAAGACTCCGCACTCCGTGCCCACTTTCCTGGTCAACGGTACCGTCGCGGGGACGTGGCGTTACGCGAAGGGCAAGCTAAGTCTCAACCCCTTTGAACCCTTGCCGAGGACAACAAGGCGAGCTGTTCAACACGAGGCCGACCGGCTCCTGGCGTGGCACGCTGAGTAGAACTCGATCGAGCGAAAATACTTGGCGAATCGGCCCGACCCTCTCGTAGCGCGTTCATGGAAGACGTAGCATCTGAAGGGTATGCCAGCCCAATACGGGTCATCAAGAGTCTCTGGGGAAGCGCTGGTTTCAACGCCCAACGCTACCGACGCGCACGAGCGCGATCACTTCGTTCAGTTCTACGACAGCGATAGTTACCTGACGGAGTCGGTGTGTGACTTCATCCGCGCAGGTCTCCTGTGCGGTGAGGACGCAGTGGTTATAGCCACCAGAGCACACCGGGAAAGTCTCGAGATCGCGTTAGAAGGAAAGGGCATCGACCTGATTGCTGCGCGGGTCGAGGGACGCTACGTCGCCTTGGACGCGGCCACCACTCTGTCCAGATTCATGGTCGATGCCGAGATCGATTTCACCCTCCTCGACAAGACCATCAGAGAGTTCGTCGCGCGTCCGACTAATGATGGGAGCGTCCTCCACGTTTATGGCGAAATGGTGACTCTCCTCTGGGACGAGGGAAACGTCTCTGAAGCGATCCGGCTTGAGGATTTTTGGAACTCACTGATGGAAACCCAATCTCTTGCCCTCATGTGCGGCTATCCAATGCGAAGCTTCAATCGCGGACGCGGATACAGAAGCATTCGACGAGGTGTGCGACAGGCATTCCAGAGTCCTCCCCACAGAGAGCTTCGCCCGACTGGCAGAGCCCAGGGATCAACTCCTTGCAGTTGCCAGATTGCAGCAGAGAATCACTGTCGACGACACCGAGCGAACGGGAATGAAGCTCGAGCAGATGAAGTTGGAGGACGCGCTCGTGCGGCTCAAGGAGCTTGACACGCTCCGCAATGACTTCGTGGCGATGGTCGTGCACGACATTCGGACCCCGAACGCCGTGGTCGGAGCTTTCCTCGAGATTCTTCGCAAGGATTGGGAAACGCTAGATCACGAGCGCGTCGTCGACCTGCTTACCAGGGCCATCGCAAACACCGCGCACGTCACTCGACTCGTTGACGACATACTCACAGCGTCGCGACTGGAATCTGGCGAATTCAGCTACGACCTGAGACCATTCGATATCGCCGAGATCATCTATCGCGCTGTTGGCACGGCAAGAGCTGGTAACGACTCGATGCGATTCGAGGTGTCGGTTCCCGATGGGCTTCCGCCGGCGCTTGGGGACGAGGCCAGACAGCTTCAGATTCTCCAGAACCTGCTGTCCAACGCAGCGAAGTTCTCAGCAAGGACGAGCAGCGTGGCCATCGCCGTTCGGCAGGAGGGGTATCACCTTAGAATCGACATCGAGGACGAAGGACTGGGCGTGTCCAAAGCTGACCAAGCCAGATTGTTCACGCGTTTCTCGCGAATCGAGTCGCGCATCGAACCCAAGACCAAGGGCACTGGGCTCGGGCTCTACATCACCAAGGCGCTCGTTGAGGGCCAGGGGGGAACGATCTCGGTCACGAGCGAGCTCGGCGTGGGATCGACCTTCTCGTACACCGTTCCCGCGGTCCGGCGACGCGCTGCCGACCAAACTCGCTGATCGCTCCCACACGGCGCTGCACGCCGCCAACGGTGAAAAGATCCGCGCGGAGGGTTCGCAGAGCCGATCTTGACAAGACGTGCAAAACGGGCAGGACTAGTTCGTAAGTACTAGACTCTCAGCGACTTCGGGCATGCCGCCTCGGAATCTCTGGTATGCGCCGTGGCTTACCAGTGGAGGCGGGGTGGGGTACCCCAACGAGGGCATCCACCCTGCCGATAGCAACGGGGGGGAACCACATGGGCTCGCAGGCAAGAAGGACCTCCGCGGGATGGATACGGGGTCACGGGAAACGATCTGTACAAGCGGCCGTTGTGGCCCTGGCACTCATCGCCTCGATGGTTCCCACGGTCGGCGTGGCCCAGGAGGCCAATCAGGTCACCGGCCTTGACGTAGAGCACCACGATGGCTTCACCACCGTGAGCTGGGAACCCGTTGTCGGAGCTACCGACTACCAGATCGAGCGAACACCTGTCGATGGCAGCAACCAGCCGACCGGCGCGTCGGTCATCACCGGACTGTGGAGCCCCGATCGTCAGGTGAACCAGGAATCGCCGACCTTCGCTGATTCAGGGTTCGCCCCCGGGGACCGGTTCCAATGGCGAGTCAGGGCCCGGTTCGCGACCGTTCCCCAGCCCTATTCCGTGCCGGTGTTCGGCACGACGCTGCCCCAATGGGGCGACCCGAACGTGCCGGGGGAAAACCTGCGCACCCAGTGGGAACAGACCCAGGGGGCCCTGTTCACCAGCGACGTAAACGAGTACGCGTATACGGCCGCCATTGACGAGGCGAGTGACCGAGTCCGGGTTGTGGAGATCGGTCGCACGCTTCTGAATCGGCCGATCAACATGTTCGTAATCGGGAACCCGGCTCCACCGCCGACTGCGAAGAAGATCTCGCGCTCACCGGCGGTGGTGATCAACTGCAACGTTCACGGCAACGAGCCGTCCGGCCGCGAGGGCTGCCTGATCTTGGCCCGCCAGCTGGCGTTCGCCGACGATGCCCGGACGCTCGACATCCTGTCGGATACGACCGTGCTTATCGTGCCGTCGATCAACGGCGACGGGAGAGCCGCAAACACTCGTGGAAACTCCACCGGACAGGATCTCAACCGGGACTACTCGCTGATCACTCAGCCCGAGACGTTCGCGTTCGTGGAGATGATGCGCGACTACACGCCCCAGGCGGCCTACGACGGTCACGAGTTTGGCAACAGCCAGGCAGGAGACCTTCCGATGTTGCCGCCGCGCCACCTGAATGTCGGGCAGTCGATCTTCGACGAGTCTCAGAACATGATCGTGAACTGGATGTACGAAGTAGGCGCGGACGACGGTTGGTGGCCCTGTCCCTATGGATGCAGAAACGGCGGAGCCGTCGGCCTCAGTCAGGAGACGATCCTGCGCAACACTATGGGTCTCAAGAACGTTATCGGCTCATTGTTGGAGGCGCGAGCGTGGGCGGCGTGACCCGGCCAGACGAGGCCAACGTTCAGAACAACCGACGGCGCAAGGGCTTCTCGCAATTGTGGACCTACAACCAGTTCCTCGACTACGTGCACGCGAATCAGGCTGCGATCGAAGCAGGCGATCGAAGAGGCGATCGAGTTCCAAACCTCGAACACCGGCCCGATCGTGTTCCGAGGGTCTCGCCCCATACCCGACTTCCCCGAGCCGCATCCCGGCCAGGACCCGCCGCCCGAGGAGAACCCAACGCCGGATCAGATCCTGGAGGACCCGCCGTGCGGATACCTGGTGTCGAGGGATCAGTACAACGAACCGCGCACCGACGGAGCCACAACTGTTGGCGAGCGCATAGAGGCCCACGGCTGGTCGGTGAAGCTCAGGCAGGAAGCCGGACAGCGCGGCTACCTCGTGCCTATGGCCCAACCTGAGCGAGGTTTGATCCCACTTCTCCTCGATGGACAGGCTGCCGAGCCATGGATCGGTGCCGAGCGGATGTACCCTCCGCCGGAGTGGCCCGAGGGCAAGCAAGTGCCCCTCGGGTTGTGCAGACACGAAGCCGACTCGGCCTCCGCATTTGCTTCGGCTCAACGGCCCTCCTACGACCTCGAGTACGACACCGACTGAGTCCCCATCCCCAGGGACTGGCGCTGGCGCGCCAGTCCCCCGAGGGGGGAAGGGAGTCAATTCAGCGCGATCGCGTGCGCGTTGGTCATTCCGCGCCTCAGCGTCAAGATGGGTCGATGGAGAGGCTGCTGGAACGAAAGGGAGACTACCTATGGTGGCAGCGCGCGAACTACGATTCGCATTCACCTTCGACGACTACGAAAAGGCCCTCGGCCTCTTTAGGGACGTGTTCGAACTGGAGACGATCATGGAGCTCGACAGTGAGGAGGCCAGAGGCGTCATCCTTCGTGTTCCCTCGGCCACTCTCGAGCTTTTCGACCGTGGGCAGGGCCGCTTGGTGGACGACATCGAAGTAGGCCGTCCGCTGGAGGAGAGAGTTCGAATCGCCGTTAACGTCGACGATCTCGATGAGGCGACCACTGCCGTCATGACGACAGGTACCGACCCACAAGCCGATGCGGTGGATACTCCCTGGGGAGATCGCAACCGGCGATTCCAGACGCCCGACGGTCTGCAGCTGACTCTCTTCCAGTCACCGCGCGTAGCGACGCTCGAGATTTCCGGGAGTAATACGGAGACTCAGCGTAAGAGCTACCGGCGGCGGACGCCGCAGATTGAACCGGACCTTAGGCTGTGTGACAAGCAGCTTTGTCCATCATTCCTGACATTCATCGATCCAAACCACGTACAAAGCCTTCGACTCCCAAGGCGCGGCGGAGACCTTGGCAAGGCCCTCGAAAGACGGGCTATCGATCAGCAGTGCTGGAACGACAACGGCATCGACATCGTACTTATCGACAAGCCGCTGCCACTGGCTTACGTTCTCACCACCCCTAATCAGTGCCCTTGTGTCCGCGAATCTAGTCTCCAGAGTCTCGGTAACCTCGTAAATGTCGCGCCAGCGGACGCGAGCCTGATTGTCCTCGAGCTTGTTTCCCAGGACAATTGCCACGCTGCGGTGTCCGGTAAAGGCGAAGATTTCATCGCTGATCCCGATAGAGGCAACCGTACACACGGCGCCTCGGCGCGTGTCCAACTCATTCAATACCGTGTGTGTTTCATCCTGCAGGGATTCTGTAATGACCACCGGTGGCTTAACTTCCTCAGGATAGGCAAGGCTCGCCAAGAGGGGCGATGGGATAGCCAGCAGAACGATCACAGCGACGAGGAAGAACGCTCCTATAGGACGTCGACGGCGCACTCTCTCGAAGAGGTCCGTTGCACCCACCGCAGCGAAAAGGGCAATCGCAAGGCAGAGTATGGGCCAGTACCGGTGACGCCTGCTAAGCGGCCCGAACCCATCCCCGAGCACGACCTCGATGGCTACACTACCGATAAGGCCGGTGAGCCCGCTTAAGAGGAATGCCCCCAGCACTATCACCGCTTTGTTCGTTCTTGTCTGCGACAGCGCCCTCGCTAACCCGTACACCCCAAAAGGCAGAATGATGCCCCAGGAAGCGATAGCCGACCACAACGGAAAGTCCAATGAGGACCTGGACATGTCGAAGAAGCCACCGTGGCGGAAGTAGTTGATCATCAAGGGGGCAGCCCAGAGTGCGTAAAGGATGATCGCCGGAACAAGGACCGACGCCAATCGGAGCGGTATGCCGTCGCGAAAGGTAAACAAGATGACTATGACTGCGGTCAGCGCGGCCACCAGAAACGCCTCTCCTCCCTGCGCGAGGCCCATCCCACCGAGAACCGCTCCCGCCGCAACCAGATACAGCTTGGAACCATGGCGTACACCGCGGATCAGCAACAGCAGGAAGACAGGCAAGAGGGCAAAAGTCAGGTCGCGAGGAAAGGGCGGCACCATGTTCGAGAATGCGAAGTTGTACGACCGCAGAAGCAGCAGATCCCCCCAGAATTCGAGCACTTCTTCGTGTCGAGGATTCTTCACGATCTCAGGCCCTCGGGCGACGATGAAGCCGAACCCGCCGGTCAAAGCACCGAACAAGGCCGCCGCGATCGGCGACACCGGTCCGCGCCCAAACTCACGCCCCAGAGCGAACAATCCCAGGACTACTCCAGCTACGAACAAGAATTGCACGGGGACGAGCGCGTTGAACGGGTTGCCTCCCGGCGTGAATAGGGACACCAGGGCCATGAAGGCATGGAACAACCAGGGATAAAAGTTGGGGATCTCTCCGGACAAGGCTGCCGTCGGGGTGGGATATCCGTTGAGCAATTGGTGCGCCCACCCCATGTGTGAGCGAGTGTCCGGAGCGTAATGAAGCGGAAACACTTCAAGGGTCGGGTAGCTCCAGAGAACCAGCGCCACGACTACCACGCCAAACCCCAACCACACCAACCGGGGGTTGGTGTCCTGCTCGTCCGCCTTGGAAGACCGCGTTCTTATCCTCGCGACCAGCAGCGTCAATGCAATGAGTGCCGTAAGTATCCGGATGAACCATCCATGTGAAAACAGCCATCCGCCTGTCGCCATATGAGCAATCATCAAGATCAGCGTGTAACCCACCAGACAAGGGAGGGCCAGAGCCCAGGCCAGAACAGCAGAGTCGCCGCGCTTGCCGAGTAATCTGCTAGCGATGAGATAACCGAAGGTGAGGGCGCCTGCGGCGACGAGAAGGCCGTAGAGAGCGGACATCCCGGGGCCAAAAGGTTCAGACGGCATCTTTACGCGTCCACCTCGAGTGTGATCGAGTATCTGACGTGGCACCCCCGTTAAACAGAGACATATTCGGCAGGATCGTATCTTGGGTGGCAGCGACAGCAGACTCGAGGGCCCACCATGCGAGATTGAATGGTCGGCTCGACGCTCGCCTCCTGGAGCTCCTAGAGGCCCCAAACTATCTGGCAACTTCGGCCGACTGAGAACATGGAGAGGGTCCAGCTTCGTGGGGGCGGCAGGACTCGAACCTGCGACCGGGCGATTATGAGTCGCCTGCTCTAACCAACTGAGCTACGCCCCCGAAGCGATATCTACCGAGATTCTGACTGATTCGGGGACCGCGCGAGAGCGATTCGGCTACCTCGCCTGAAGCGCGTCCATGCCGACGGCAATGGCGAGGATCAGACGGCGGTCCACCGTCCGATCGGGGTCGGCGCTCATGTCGATCGTGTACGCGTCCACGAACTTCCACATGTGACGGCGGTGGCTGCCCAGTACCGTCTCGTTTCGCTTGAAAACGAAGTGATAAGGAATCGGCAGCCAGTCCGAAAAGTTATCGATGAACGGAATGAAGCCAACCAATCTTCGAAACAGTGCAACCGCGAGGTTGTCCTCGGTCGCGAGGGCGACCTCGTTGCCGGTCGCGTCGTACATCTTGTAGGTAGACCTCAAGAGGCTGGCGCCGAAGACCTTCTGAATCTCGCCGATCTTCGTGCCGTCGCCGGCGGTGACGTCGTAGCGAGCGCGTGGATCGAATCGCTGCCGGGCCTTGATTCGCAGAAGCTCGTGGGTCCGACTCTCGTCCGCGTAGAAACGGATGTCCTCCTTGAACTTGAACGTCTTCTGTTTCACGAAACAAAAGGGGGGCCCGGGTGAGTCGCCGTCCCCCTGTGGCAACGAGAACCGATACTCGTTGGCGACGAAGCGAAACTTCTGCTTCAGGATGAATCGGTCGTGCTGGTTCGGGTCTATCCAAACGTGTGTATTCACGGTCCAAAGCGTAACCGCCGGCGACGCCCTCTCTAACGGAACCCAGGAGAGGTCTAATCAATCGCTTCGTCGGTCCCCTTATCCAGGCGCTGGCCAAATGCTTCCTCAACCGTGTTCGCCATCGTTCGGTGAAACGCTCCGAGCAGCACCTCTGACGCAAGCGGTCGGAGCTGCTCGATCGCCCGCCTCACCCTCGGCCACTCCCCCTCGGGGCTTCCGGCGGACTCGAAAGGCCGCCAGACGTCCTTGAGGAACAACTCCACGAAAACGTCGGCCACCCCCTGCGAGTGCTCCATCAGCCGCTCGAGAACCTCGATGACTCGCTCGACCGGGATCCCGAGCGAGACGACCTCGGCTCCAGCTCGCAGCAGGCCTGGGCTCGGTGCCTGGTAGCGACCATCGTCGAGCTCTACGATCACGCCGAGCCCCACTACCCTGCGGATGGCCTCCGCTGAGACCTCCCCACCTAGCATGAACTCGAGCTCCGAGATTTCGAAGGTAAGGGGCTCCTCTTCTGCCCAGGGCGCCATCAGTGCACGCTCGAACCGCAGCACCTCCTCGCCCGACCCCACGGGAGCGGCGTCGAGCAGCGACTTGATCGCTCCCAAGTTGAAACCCGCGGCTTGCATGTCCTTGATCAGCTCGAGGCGGGCGACATGCTCGGTGCTGTAGTAGCCCGTCCGGCCGTTGAGTTGCGGCGGAGGCAGGAGGCCCCTGGTCTGGTGGGCCCTGATGTTGCGGGCGGTCATACCCGCTCGTCGTGCGAGCTCGTCGATCGTCAGCAGGTCGCTCACGGGTTCACGCTACTCCTATCCAATGACACATGGTTTGATGCTACATCAATTGGTGTAAGATAGATCGACAATTGCAGCCGACCCAAGGAGGCGGAAATGGCGGCTCAGAACCAGGTCGACCCGCAGCAGGTATCTCCCGAGGAGTTCGCACAGCTCGTCTAAGGGATCTTCGGACGAGGAGATCGCAGGCGACGGTCCATCAGGCGGGCACGGCCGACGTGCTCGACCGCATCTTCGAGGGCATGGAGGAGCGCTTTGTTCCGGCGAAGGCCTCGGACGTCAACGCCGACATCGTCTTCGTCGTCACCGACGACGGCGACGGCCACTCCTACCTCGTCGCCATCCACGACGGATCCTGCAAAGCAGGCAGGGGGACGGCGGACAAGCCCAAAGTGACGCTCACTAGCGGGCTTGTTCCTTTCATCAAGCTCGTCACCGGCCAGGCGCAGGGACCTCAGCTGTTCATGTCCGGCAAGCTCAAGGTGTCTGGTGACCTGATGTTCAGCACGAGAATCATGAGCTTCTTCGACCAGCCCAAGGCATAGCGGGGTCGCAACCCTGGCCGGACGCGCGGCGACGGGCGCAATAATGTAGCGACATCGCACCGTCCAACTAGCGCGGAGGAAAACATGGCCGAGAGCGTCTACAAGGTGATCGAGCTTGTCGGGACAAGCACCGAGTCCTGGGAGAAGGCGGCCGCGGCCGCGATCACGAGAGCGGGAGCTACGCTCCGCGACCTTCGCATCGCCCAGGTTTCGGACCTCGACATGCTCCTCGAAGGCGGTCAGGTTGCAACCTTCCGAGCCAAGGTGAAGGTGTCGTTCAAGTACGAGGACAGCTAAACCTCACCCCAACACGTCTCTTGTGGCGAGGCGGTATCCCCACCCTGCTAGTCGAGTGACTCGAGCCGGCGCATGGCCAGGACCCCGAGAGCGGGTCCGGGGGCCAGGAACGCGAACGCCCAGCGCCAGCTGACCTCTTCGACGAGGACGGGCACCAGCCACAGGGTCGCCACCGAGAGCGTGAATCCGAGAGCGAGCTGGAGTGTGAGCGCCGTTCCCACGTACGCCTGATCGGCATGCTCTGTGACCATGGTCGAGAACTGCGCCGAGTCCCCTACCACCGCGAAACCCCAAACGAGGCCCACCACGAGCACGACCCAGGTTGGAGCGTTGAAGAGCAGCCCGATCAAGAGCGCACAGGCCCCCGAGATCAGCATCATGAATGAGGTGGTGCGTTCCCTCCCCCAGCCGTCTCCCAGCATCCCTCCCACGATGCAGCCGAGGCCGCCGATGCCGATCACCATGAAGGTTGCGTACGCGGTGGCGCTGCTTGGCTCGCCGTTCGGATTTACGACCTCTGCGAAGAAGACTGCAAACCACGCCCACATCGCATACAGCTCCCACATGTGCCCGAAGTAACCAAGCGTGGCCAGCCGTACGCCGCGATTGGAGAGCACTTGTCCGGCCTGCCGGGGGTCGAAGACGGCGCGAGGAAACGGGGAGGGACCCTCATGCACCATGGATCCCACCACGCCACCGATGACGGTCAGGACCGACGTGGCCACTACCGTCACCCTCCAGTCGAGACCACCGAGCCCGTTGACAAGATGGGGCAACGCCGACCCGACCGTAAGAGCACCGACGAGAATGCCAAGAGCCAAACCTCGTCCCCTTTGGAACCAAGTCGCCATCAGCTTTAGGGCAGGCGGGTACACGCCCGCGAGAAAGAACCCCGTGAGAGCGCGATACGGAAGCGCACTTGCGGGTCCGTCGGCGAGAAGCAATCCGGCGTTCGCCGCCGCCGCTCCGAGGGCCCCTCCGAGAATGATGATGCGCGGCGAAAACAAGTCCGAGAGATTGAGGAGAGACGAGGCAACTGCACCCGCGACGAATCCGAGCTGAACTGCAATGGTCAACCAGGCCGCCGCTCCAGAGGACAACGTCCACTCCTCCCGAAGCTGGGGAACGACCGCCGACGCAGAGAACCAAGTGGACATCGCAAGGATGAGGGCCAGCGACAACTGCCCCAGTGCTGCTCGTCGGCGTCGGTCCGGACTAGCTGTGCTCTGCCGGTGCCGTTCGGTCGTCGTCCTCATCGGTTGATCGCTGGGCATCTCGGTCCTGGTGAGCGTCCTCGGGTTCCAGGGGCTCCTCGATGGGCTTTTCGGCACCCTCATTGGGCTCGGATGGGACCCCAGAATTGTCGTCCAACGCGACCTCGGGTGCCCGGCGCTCGTAGATGCGGAGCAAGACGGCTGCGCCCACCGTCACCACTAGCGCCACGTAGGCATTGCGACTGAGCCCGAGGAACCTAAATGTCGTGTCGGTACGAATCAGCTCGAGGAGGAACCGACCAAAGCCGTAGCCCATGCCGTAAGCGAAGATCAGCGACCCAGACCTCTTGAAGACCTTCTTCTTGTCGATCCAGAGGAGCACCCCCACGAGAAACAGGTTGTAGATCGACTCGTACAGGAAGGTCGGATGGAAAGTAGCGAACTCCTGGTACCCCTCGACTCGGTTTTCCGGATCGATCTCAAGCGCCCAGGGCAACGTGGTGGGAGTGCCGTACAACTCTTGGTTGAAGTAATTGCCGAATCGCCCGATCGCCTGAGCGAGCGGGACCGCCGGTGCCACCGAGTCGGCGAAGGCGGCGACGTCCCCGTTGTTCCTTCGAAGGGAGATGTACGCACCAAGCGCTCCCCCGGCGAGCCCGCCGAACAAGGCGAGTCCTCCCTCCCAGATGAACAGAATCGCCCACAGTCGCCCATCGAATCGATCGAGGTGGGTGGAAACGTAGGCAAGACGAGCACCGAGGAAACCGCAGACCAACGCCCAGAACGCGGCGCCGTCGGCGACTTCGACCTCTCCTCCCCTGGCGGCATAGCGACGACGGGCCATGACCAGGGCAAGCATCGCTCCGGTCGCGATGAAGAGGCCGTAAAAATGGACCTCGAGCGGTCCGATCTCGAACGTGTTGCTTTCGGGCGAAGGTATGGAGGCCAGAAGTGACATGCGCCATACGTTACTCGTCGGTGCCGGATTGTTCGCGACTAGTGTCGCGGGCCGGACATCGCTCGGGGGGTGGGACTCGAACCCACAACCTACCGGTTAACAGCCGGTTGCTCTGCCGGTTGAGCTACCCCCGATCGGCTGGCACATCCTACGTGGCCGGTTGAGCCCTGGACAACGGGGCATAGCATGGGTTCAACGAACTCAAAAAGCACGGGGCCGGGCTACCGGCGAGAGAGGGAGGTAGAAGATGAGCAAGCTGGGATTCATGGTGGGTTTCGGTGCAGGGTACGTCCTTGGCTCGAAGGCCGGTCACGAACGCTACGAGCAGCTTCGCCGCCTCTACGACAATCTGATGTCATCGCCTCAGTTCAAGAGAGCTTCAGGCAAGGCCAAGGATGCAGTCGAAACGGGTTACGAGCAGGCGCGGGAGAAGGCCTCGGAGAGCGTCAACAAGGTTCAGGGAAAGGTGCGCGACCGCCGCACGGACGACCGCTCGGGACTGTCGGTAGCCCCTCCCCCTTCGTCCAACTAACGCTTTCCCCTACTCGAGGTAGTCGCGCAGCTTCTGGCTGCGCGAGGGGTGACGCAGCTTGCTCAACGTCTTCGACTCGATCTGACGAATGCGTTCGCGCGTGACTCCGAACTTCTTTCCGACCTCTTCGAGTGTCCGTGGTTGCCCGTCGACCAGACCGAAACGAAGGCGAATAACTTCCTTCTCGCGCCCCGAGAGCGTGTGGAGTACGGACTCGAGCTGCTCTTGAAGAAGCTTGAACGAAGCACGCTCGAGAGGAACCACGGCCTCTGAATCCTCGATGAAGTCGCCGAGGTGGCTGTCCTCTTCCTCGCCGATCGGTGTCTCGAGTGAGACGGGCTCCTGGCTGATCTTTTGGATCTCGCGCACCTTCGCAGGGGTCATCTCCATTTGCGACGCGATCTCGTCCGCAGTTGGTTCGCGACCGAGGTCCTGGAGCAGCTGGCGCTGAATACGCGCAAGCTTGTTGATCGTCTCGACCATGTGCACCGGGATCCTGATCGTCCTGGCCTGGTCCGCTATCGCGCGCGTAATCGCCTGACGAATCCACCAGGTTGCATACGTCGAGAACTTGAAGCCCTTGGTGTAGTCGAATTTCTCGACGGCGCGAATGAGGCCGAGGTTTCCCTCCTGAATCAAGTCGAGGAAGGCCATGCCGCGTCCGACGTAGCGTTTCGCGATCGACACGACCAGACGAAGGTTGGCCTCGACCAAATGTCGTTTGGCCATCATCCCGTCGCGCATCTCGAATCTAAGGTCGCGCACTTCGGAGCTTTTGCGATCTGCGTCGGGTCCCAGCGCGTTGAGCCTGTCCTCGGCCCCGAGGCCGGCGTCGATACGCTTGGCGAGGCTGACCTCTTCCTGTGCTGTCAGAAGGGCGACTCGGCCAATCTCCTTGAGGTACATCCGGACGGGATCGTTGGTCGGTGCCTTTAGCGCAGCGTCGACCTCTTTCCGTGCGCGTACGCGGTCCTCCTCAGGCGCGGCGGCCGGCTGTTCAATTTCGTCCGGGACGGGCGTGTCATCTTCAATGACGGCCTCGTCCTCGACCACATCCACACCAAAATTGACGAGACGTTGATAAACTGCGTCGATCTCGTCAACGCTTAGCTCGAGCACGGCCAGCTTCTCTGCCAGATCCGCGTTCGTGATCGAGCCCTCTTTTCGGGCTACCTGAATGATGGCCTCGACCTCTACATGAGCCGGTGAGACCTTCGTGATCGTAGCGGCGGCTGTATTGGTCCCGTTAGCGCCGGTGGCCTTTCGTGTTGGTTCGTTCATTCCTAGGCAGCTCCCCTGATTTTACGGAGCAAGTCGCGCCGTTCGGCCTCGAGCTTCACCAAGTCGGTAAAGAGCTCGTCGTGGCGCGCCGGGTCAATGACGGGGTTGATCTCCCCGAGCGTGTCCCGTCGTTTCTTGATGTCTCGTTCCAAGCTAAAAACCCTAATCCGTACGAATATCTCTTCGCACCGTCGAGCGAGATCGTCCTCATCTGAACCATCGACACCAACGGCTAATTCCGTTAGCAAGGAAAGGGCGTCCGGCGACAGATCGTCCGCCATGCTCGCAAGCGGCTGACTGCTGGCGGAGGCATGAAGGGCGCTGGTGGCCCGGAACAACTCTCTTCGAGCAGGAGATGTGAAGTCGGATTCCGACACCATTTCTGTCCAACGTTCTATCTCGCGAGCTCGCGTCAAAAGCAACTGCAACGCCTCCCGTTCAACCTTCACATGCCCGGGAAGGCGGCGATCCTGGTCCCGCCCGGAAGCATCCCCAGAAGCCACCGATGAAACGCGTCCCTCTGCAAGGGCTCGCTCCACCGCCTCCGGATCCACACCTATCCGTTGAGCAGCCATGTACACGTACTCGTGTCGAGCTATTGGATCCGGGTGCCACCCTAGCACCTGGGCCACTTCCCGAATGGCTCTGGAACGGGCCTCGGGAGTGTCCAACAGCACTTTCTGGAGCAACTGTTCGATCTTGAATTCGAGCAGTGGCTGAGCCTGTTCGACGATCTTTCGAATGCCCTCCGCGCCGTCCGTCGCAACCACGTCTGCGGGATCGCGACCCGGAGGCAACGTGGCAACAAGCACTTCGATGCCCAGCCGGTGATGGCTGTCAAAGCTACGTTCCGTAGCACCTTGCCCTGCCGCGTCGGCATCGAGCATCAGGATCGCTCTCTGCCCAAATTTCTTCAGCTGCTCGAAGTGCGTTTCACCGAGCGCCACTCCATTGGTGGCCACGGCCTCCTCGACACCGGCTTCCTGCAGCGCGATGACATCCGTGTACCCCTCGACTACAACCGCGTCCGATCCCCTGGCGATCGAGGACTTCGCCTTGTTGAGCCCATACATCACGCGGGACTTGGAGAACACCGGGGTCTCCGAGGTGTTGAGGTACTTGGGTTGAGCGTCCCGCAAAGCGCGGGCTCCGAATCCAACGACGGCGCCCTGAAGGTTCCACGTCGGGAACGTGATGCGCTGGCGAAAAGTGTCAAAGAGGCTGCGATCGCGCTCGCTCCGTCTGCCGAGATCCGCCTGCTCGAGCTCCTTCTCCGAAAAGCCCTTGCCGAGAAGGTGGCGGCATAGGGAGTTCCGTCCCGGCGCATAGCCCAGTTGCCAGCGATCGGCCACCTCCCGCCCAAAACCCCGACCCTTCAGGTAGCGCCTGGCATCAATCGCGTCGGGCGAATCCATCAGGGTCTTGTGCCAGAACAAGGCGGCCTCGGCATTCGCCTCGAGCAGCCGTGCCTTGAGTCCTCGTGCCGCTTGCTCGCCGGGCCGCATCTCTTCGTAGCGAAGCTCGAATGCAGACTTGCGCGCAACCCACTCGACCGCCTCCGGAAAGGAGAGGTTCTCGACCTTCTCGACGAACTTGTAGAGATCTCCACCTTCCTGACATCCGAAGCAATAGAAGAGGCCGCGGGCCCTGTCGACCGTGAAAGAAGGAGTCTTCTCGGTGTGGAACGGGCAGAGGCCCTTCATCGTGTTCGTCCCACCTCGTTTCAAGGCGGTGTAACCCGAGATGATCTCGACGATATCCGCGCGCTCTCGCAGTGCGTCGATGTCCTGTTGATTGATCTTCGCCATAGTTGCCGATCTCTTCGGGCGCGGAGCTACAGATCCGGCGACGATCCCTTTGGGACCGCCGGGGACCTCTCATGGGGAAGGCTTCTCATATTACGGCGACAACGCTGGGGGCCGGACTGCCGGCGATGATCTCGAAAGCCCGGAGAGCAAAGCGATCTGTCATTCCCGCGACGTAATCGACGGCCGACACTCGTGGGTTTTCGTCCGGAGTGTCCTGAATCGAATCCCTTGCTGGGATGGGGTTGACCGCGTAATGCTCGAGCAGGCTGGTCACGATCCCCCGCACCGCCTCCTTCGTGGCAGGGGTGACCCTTCCGAGATAGACACGCTCGAACAAGAAGTCGCGTGTCTCGATCATGGCTTCGAAGACTGCGGGACTCATACCGATCTCGTCGAGGTCCTTGGATCGCTCGACGAGGTCGCCGACCATCGTCGAGATGCGGCTCCTGTGACTCTCGCCCAACACCGATAGCGTTGAGGCCGGAAGCTCGTTCTCGGCGAGTATCCCGGCCCGCTCGGCATCGTCGATGTCGTGGTTCAGATAGGCGATGCGATCGGCGTAGCGAGCAATCTGGCCCTCGAGGGTCGTCGGCATCCGCATTGACCAGGTGTGATTGGCGATCCCGTCGCGAACCTCCCAAGTCAAGTTGAGGTTCTCGAGGACGTCGACCACCCGGACGCTCTGCAGGTTGTGTTTGAAGCCTGGAAGAAACTCGGCGACGATCTCCTCGCCGAGATGCCCGAACGGGGTGTGTCCGAGGTCGTGGCCCAGGCAAATCGCCTCGACCAGGTCGGCATTGAGGCGAAGCGCCCGCGCGATTGTCCGCGCCACCTGATTGACTTCCAACGTGTGGGTGAGGCGCACCCTGTAGTGATCGCCCTCGGGGGCCAGAAAGACTTGGGTCTTGTGCCCCAGTCGCCTGAACGCCTTGGAGTGGACGATCCGGTCCTGGTCTCGCTGCCAGCAGGTTCGGATGCCGTCCTCGGGCTCCGGGGTCGCCCGTCCCTTCGACTCGGAGGCGAATTGTGCCCGTTCTGAGAGTAGCGTCATCTCGGCTTGCTCACTGTTTTCTCTGTAATTCATCAAAAAAGAAGCTAGCACCCACCTATGACGAGGAACCGCCTGTAGGTAATCTGGCATCGGGATGGAGGAGAACGTCACGAATCCGACACTGCGGAGTTCCGGAGGAGCTGTTGGGACGCTCCTGTTGATGATTGGAATGGTTCTCGCAAGCAGCCCGGAGGCCGAAGCTCGCAAGGCGCCGGAGCGAAAAGGACCTCTCAACTTCGACGAGCGCAAATGCGGCCGTGAAACCCTGAGGAAGAGAATCAACGGCCGGTTGGAGGTGGTTGCGAAGGCGGAGACCTGTCTGCGCTTGTACACATACGACCCACTGGCCGAGGACAATGACAACCGCGATTACGGCATCGTCTGGGTACAGGCCCGTATCGATCCTCGTGGTGCCTGGTGCGCCAAAGACGTGTGGTCAGACCTCGTTGTGACCGAGGACACCAAGATGCATAAACGCACACCAGGAAGGAACTTCAAGATTAGCAAGCCACGCAGGATCGAGGTCAAGCTTGCGTCGGTCGCGCAGGGGTTCGGCGATCAGAAAGCCTCCTTGAGCGAGAAGACGAAGATCTACCCACGGCGTTTGCGCCATTCCACCTTTACGTTCCAGCGTTCGAATGTGTTCAGGCAGCGTTGGACGGGCCAACGAGGAGGTGTCGTCAATCTGACCTCCGGAGTCGAGCTCTCGTGGGCGGTCGACGACCCTCCTGATGCGATTTCATCCGGACTGCTTTACGACTTCGAGAGGAGAGGTAGATGCTAGGTAAGAAGCTTGCTTTGATTGTCCTTGTGGTGGCCCTTGCGCTGATTCCCTTGTCAGCCGGCGCCCAGATGAACCCACGCAACAAGCCAACGAAGGTGGGTCCGTTGACCTTCGACGGAGATACTTACGCGGGGCCGAATTGCAAGGACGGAAGGTTCCGCCGCAACGGCAACAGCGGACAGGTCACGTCGAATTGGACGTTCTGCACGTACTTCTATCGATACAGCACCGCCCAGGACAACAATTCCAACCGCAACTACGGTGCAATGTGGCTCTCCACGCGAGTCGACCCCACCAACGGGTGGTGTACCAGTCGCGTTATCAGCAAGCTCGGAGTGCAAACGAGCGGGACGGGGAACGTACTCAATCGAGCTCCGCAGGGGCGGAGCAGGGAGGCAAACAATTCCCGCAAGGTGCAGACCAGACTCGTCGTTGATGCAGGCGGCTCGGGTTCGACCAACGGCGTGCTCAAGAAGGACTGGACCCTCCACCCTGGGGAGCTGGCCATTCGCAAGTTCAAGCGTGGCGGATTCACGAACCTGCAACTCAATTACAAAGGCTCGACTCAGAAGACGACCGCATTTGCGGCAGCGTTCGAGATGTCATGGCCTCAGGGCGGGAATCCCCCATCAACTCTTCCCGAGCTGCGTGTACTGCACGAAAGACCCTGCTCGAACTAGAACTCGACCGGGCGGCGGGCCCACCCGGTGGGTTCATTTTGACGAGGTCGCTGCGGCCCCCAACTTGGCCTGGGCTGCAGCTAAGCGCGCCACCGGAACACGATATGGAGAGCACGAGACGTAGTCGAGTCCGAGCTCGTGGCAGATCGTCACCGAGTCGGGGTCTCCTCCATGCTCTCCGCAGATGCCGAGGTGGAGCTTGCTGTTCGCCGCGCGGCCCTCTTCAACGCTGATGCTCATCAGTCTGCCCACCCCCGCCTTGTCGATGGAGACGAAGGGGTTGTAAGGAACGAGCTTGCGTTCCTCGTAGAGTCCCAGGAACTTGCCGATGTCGTCCCGGCTGAAACCGAACGCCGTTTGGGTGAGATCGTTCGTTCCATACGAGAAGAAGTCCGCATGCTCGGCGATGGCTCCCGAGTCCATTGCGGCACGAGGCAGTTCAATCATCGTGCCAAACTCGATGTGGAGATCGACGCCTGCCTTCTCGATGATTTCCTTGGCGATCGGCTCGAGCTCTTCACGCATCTGCTGCAATTCCTCTGGAGTAGCCACGAGGGGGATCATGATCTCGGGTTGCGGATCGAGCCCCCTCTTCTTGAGCTGCACCGCAGCCTCTGTGATTGCCCGCACCTGCATCGCATAGAGACCAGGCTTGACGATGCCGAGACGTATGCCGCGCAATCCGAGCATGGGGTTGGCCTCGTCCAACTCGCTGAGCTTGTCTCGGAGCTTCTCGGCGTCTTTCATCGACATCTTCTCGCGGTCGATCTCGACTTTTCGTTTGCCTTTCTGCTGCGCGAGAGCGACGGCAACCTCGACCTCGACGCGATTAGGCAGGAACTCATTCAGTGGCGGGTCGAGTAGACGCACTGTGACGGGCAGGCCGTCCATTGCCTTGAAGATGCCGAGAAAATCCTTTCTCTGAAGTGGGGCGAGGATCTTGTAAGCCTCGGCCTCCTCCTCTTCGGTCTCGGCGAAGATCATCGTGCGAACGGCTGCGACTCGCTCGTCTCCAAGGAACATGTGCTCCGTACGGCAGAGGCCGATCCCCTCAGCGCCTCGGGCACGCGCATTGATGGCCTGCTCCGGAGTATCGGCGTTCGCCCGAACCCCCAGGTCGCGGTTCCCATCTGCAAACGCCATGAAGCGCTCGTAGGCACCCCATAGGTCGGAAGCGAGAGCCTCCTTCTCGGTCTTCGTCAGCCTTTTGCCCTGCTCTTTCCTAGCTGAAGCAAGCTGGGCTACCTCGAGCTCGGACGGCTCAGTTTCGAGCTCTTCCGCGTAAACCGTTCCATCCGTGCCGTCGATCGTTATCCAATCGCCTTCTTTGACGATCGTCGATCCGACCTTGAATTGCCTGTTCTTGAAATCAATGCGAACGAGGTCGGCTCCACAAACAGCAGGAATACCCTCGCCACGCGCGACGACCGCAGCGTGGGAGTTCGTTCCACCAGCCGATGTCAGGATCCCCTGGCTCGACACCATGCCGTGATAGTCGTCGGGGTTCGTCTCGCGACGAATGAGAATGACGTGCTCACCATCCTCGGCCCACTCCGACGCGTCGTCGGCTGTGAACACGGCTCGGCCTACGGCCGCTCCTGGAGAGGCGTTGAGGCCGCGAGCCACCGGAGTCTTGGAGTCCTTGAGGTCGGCGCGGATGATCGGCTTAAAGAGCTCGTCGAGCTTGCCTGCAGTGAGGCGGTCGCGCACTGCAACCTCCTCGTCGATGAAGCCCTCCGAGAGCATCTCCTCGGCCATCCGCCATTCTGCGAGCGAGGTCCTCTTGCCGACCCGCGTCTGCAGCATCCACAACTTGCCTTCTTCGATCGTGAACTCGGTGTCGCACATATCCTTGTAGTGGCGCTCGAGGACGTCGAAGTGTTCCTTTAACTCCTCGTACGCGTGCGGTTGTATCCGGCTCATCTCGCTAATGGGCAAGGTGTTGCGAATGCCGGCTACGACATCCTCACCCTGGGCATTCTGCAAATAGTCCCCGTACGGAATCCGCTCGCCGGTAGCGGGATCGCGCGTGAAACCGACACCCGTTCCCGAGTTCTCTCCCCTGTTGCCGAAGACCATCGTCTGGACATTGACCGCCGTCCCGAGAGTGTCCGAGATCCTGTTCCGGCGACGGTAGTCCTGGGCCCGCTTGTTGTCCCACGATCCGAAAACGGCCTCCACCGCCTGATGCAGCTGGTCGGTCGGGTCCTGGGGAAACTCCCGCTTGGTCTCCTTCTTGATGATGGACTTAAACGTCTTTACGAGCTTCTTGAGGTCCTTGGTGTCGAGATCGACGTCGTTGGCAACACCTTTCTTTACCTTGGCGTCCTCGAGCGCTTCCTCGAAGAGATCACCATCGACACCCATCACGGTCTTGCCAAACATCTGCACCAGCCGCCTGTAGCTGTCCCAGGAGAAGCGGTCCGAACCGGTCTGCTTGACGAGGCCATCGACGCTGTCATCGTTCAACCCGACGTTCAAAACGGTGTCCATCATGCCCGGCATCGAAAAGGGAGCACCTGAGCGCACAGAGACAAGCAGTGGGTCGCGCTCGTGCCCAAGTTGACGACCCATCTTCTCTTCGAGTTTCTTGCGGTGGTCGGCCACCTGATCGAGAAGACCCTCGGGAAACTGCTGCCCCGCCTCGCGGAAGGCGTTGCAAGCCTCCGTCGTGATTGTGAAACCCGGGGGGACCGGAAGGCCGAGATTGGTCATCTCGGCCAGATTGGCGCCTTTGCCTCCTAGAAGGTTCTTCTGAGAGGCGTCGCCCTCTTCAAAGTCGTAGACCCACTTGTTCATGAAGCAAAACCCTCCTCAATTGGTTACTCCCCCTTGGCTTTCAGGTCTGCCATGGTCCGTAGATCGATGTCGACCGCGGTCTCCTCATCCTTCTGCAAAGTGACGCCTAGTTCGGCACGGCCTCCCTTGGGGTCCCAGACGAACAGCCGCCAGTCACCGGGGGAAAGGTGATAGCGAAAACGTCCATGGCTGTCACAAACGATCTGGTCGAGGATGTCGCCCGAGGAGTTATGAAGCTCGACCGTGGCGGTTTGTGCGGGCTCTCCCGTGGGGAGCGTGACGGTCCCTGACAGCGTTGTGCTCATAACAGCCTCTTTCTCAAGAACTCGACGAGTGCATCGACCGGTATGCGTTCCTGCTCCATCGAATCCCGATCCCGCACGGTGACCTGGTTGTCCTCGAGTGAATCGAAATCGAACGTCACACAATACGGAGTTCCGACCTCGTCCTGACGACGGTACCGCTTGCCGATGGAGCCCGTGACGTCAAAGTCACAGACGAAGTGCCTACGCACCTCGGCGGCGAGCTTCTCTGCGGGTGGGGCGAGGTCCGCGTTCTTCGAAAGGGGCAAAACGGCAACCTTGTATGGAGCCAAGCGCTTGTCGATACGAAGCACCGTCCGCTTCTCGAGCTTTCCGGACGCGGTTGGAGCCTCCTCTTCGCGATATGCATCGATTAGGAATGCAAAGGTCGGACGCTCGACGCCTACGGCGGGCTCGATCACGTAGGGCACGAATCGCTCGTCGGTGTCGGAGTCGTAGTAGCTCAGGTCCTCTCCCGAGTGTGCTGAATGTGCCTTCAAATCGAAGTCCGTCCGGTTCGCAATTCCCTCGAGTTCGGACCACCCCATCTGTGGGAAGTCGTACTCGATGTCGTATGTGTCCTTGGCGTAATGGCTGAGCTCGTCCTCATCGTGCCTCCTCAGCCGGAGGTTGTCCTTGTTGATTCCCAGGTCGAGATACCAGTTCAAGCGCTCGTCCAACCAGTACTGATGCCACTCCTCGTCCGTGCCCGGCTTCACGAAGAACTCCATCTCCATCTGCTCGAACTCGCGCGTTCGGAAAACGAAGTTTCCGGGAGTTATCTCGTTGCGAAAGCTCTTTCCCTGTTGTGCGATGCCGAAAGGGATCCTCTTGCGCGTTGTCTGCTGGACGATCATGAAGTCCACGAACATGCCCTGGGCGGTCTCGGGGCGAAGGTATACAACGTTGGCCGAATCCTCGACCGGCCCCATATGCGTCTTGAACATGAGGTTGAACTGCCGTGGTTCGGTCCAACTCGGGCCTTGCCCGCAGTTCGGGCAACTCTTGGCCAGATCGACGTGGTCGGCGCGGAAGCGCTTGTGGCAATTCGTGCACTCGACGAGAGGGTCCGTGAAGGTGGCGACGTGACCCGACGCCTCCCACACTTTCGGAGACATCAAGATCGAGCTCTCGAGACCCACGACGTCGTCACGCTTGTGAACCAGCGCCTTCCACCACTCGTTCTTGACATTGCGCTTGAGCTCGACGCCGAGGGGTCCCCAATCCCACGCCGAGCGGAGCCCGCCGTAGATCTCGCTCGAGGGAAAGACGATCCCGCGCCGCTTGCACAGATTGACGATCGTGTCGATAGATACTGAAGTCATGATGCATGATGATAATGGGGCTTGTCCGCCCGCAGGGCGGGTACCGAGCCTCTTGCTCGGCGAGGCGCAGCAAAGCTTCGCCGAAGCCCAGAGCACATGGTCCTGGAGAGAGATGACCGAGGCGAGCAGTGACCGCCCTCCTTCGGCCGGCAGCCACTTAGCCGGGCCCCTGCTTTCGCGCCGAAGACCGGTCTAGGGCGCCAGAGATCGAGACCTTCCTAGGCATTTTCGCCGTCCTCGGACTGATCCTCGTAAACGCTTTCTACGTCGCCGGGGAGTTCGCCCTCGTCGCGGCAGATCGCACGAAGATCGAGGCGCTGGCCGAGAAGGGAGACCGCAGGGCCAAAAGCGCAATGGCCGCGCTGCACACTCTGAGCTTCCAGCTTTCCGGAGCACAGCTCGGCATCACAATCAGCTCCCTCGTCGTTGGCTTCATCGTTGAGCCAACAGTTGGCCGAGCCCTCGAACCACTTGTCCAGTCGCTGGGCGTCCCTGAGGAGACCAGCCTGGCGGTCTCGGTCGCCGCCGCCCTGGTTCTGGCGACGGCGGTTCAAATGGTCATCGGGGAGCTCGTCCCCAAGAACCTCGCTCTCGCCAAACCCGTCGACCTTGCTCGGTGGATCGCTGGCCCCATGCGCCTGGCCAACCTCGCCGCCAAGCCGCTGATCATCTGGCTCAACAACACCGCCAACTGGACCGTGAGGCGGCTGGGCATCGAGCCGCAAGAGGAGCTCAACTCGGTGCGATCGCTGGAGGAGATCGAGTTGATGATCGAGGCCTCCCACCACGGCGGCGACCTCGACCCCGCGGACTTCGCTCTGCTGGTTCGCTCGATCTCCTTCAAAGAGAAAGACGCCCAGGATGCGCTCCTCCCTCGCACGGCTGTCGAGGCCATCGCCCAAGATGACACGCTTGACGATCTGGCCCAGCGGGCGCTCGCCACGGGTCACTCACGCTTTCCAGTGACCGGGCGCGACATCGACGACATCGTTGGCATGGCCCACATCAAGGACATCTACCGGATCCCGTTGGAGGAGCGGTCCATCACGAGGGTCTCCAGCATCGTGCAAGAAGCCATCGTGGTGCCGGAGTCTCGGAACCTCGAGTCGATTCTTCTCGAGATGCGCAGGACGAGGAGACAGCTCGCCGTCGTCATCGACGAATACGGAGGGACCGCCGGAATCGTCACTCTGGAGGATCTCCTAGAGGAAATCGTGGGCGACATCGAGGACGAATACGACGCGGCCGCTACAACCGCTCCCCTCACCTCCCCGCCGGCCGGTGTTCATGTGGTCTCTGGGCGGCTGCATCCGGACGAACTCGAGGAGTTGACTGGTTTCGCGATGCCAGAGGGTGATTACGAAACCCTCGCTGGGTTCCTTCTCGATGTTCTAAAGCGCATTCCAGACCAGGGAGAGCACATTGCCTACGGACCGTGGGAATTCAAAGTCGTCGAGATGGACGGCAAGCGGGTCGCTCGGGTATTGATCGCAAGTCCCGTGGAGAAGGCAACCGAGGCGGACGACGGCTCATGAGCCCCTGGCCGCTGATAATTGCAATCCTGTTGCTGGTGGGAAACGGTTTCTTCGTCGGCGCTGAGTTTGCGCTGACGGCAAGTCGTCGCACCAAACTGGCCCAACTCGAGGCGACGGGCAACAGGCGAGCAAGGTCCGCCATGAAATCCATTCGGGAGTTGTCCCTGATGCTCGCGGGGGCCCAACTTGGCATCACTATGATGTCGTTCGGACTCGGTTACCTGGCCGAGCCAGCCGTTGCGACCCTTATCGAGCGCGCGCTCTTGGGCCTGTTCGATGTGCCGGGCACGATCCTTCACTCCATTTCGTTCGTAACGGCGCTCTTCATAGTGGTCTTTTTGCACACGGTGGTTGGTGAAATGGCCCCTAAGAACATCGCCATCGCCGAGCCAGAACGCAGCGCGCTTGCGGTTGCGATTCCGTTTCGCGCGTTCGTCAACCTCGTTCGCCCTTTCATCTATCTGATGAATGCCGCGGCAAACGGCACCCTTCGCCTGCTAAAAGTGGAGCCCGTCGCCGAGCTGAACCCATCGCACTCGGCACAGGAGATCGGAGCAGTGATCGCTGAGTCGGCGCGCGAGGGAATGCTCGAGGCTTTCGAGCACAGGCTGCTGACGGGAGCAATCACGTTCAGCGATCTGGATGCCGCAGCGGTCATGGTCCCGCGCACCGAGCTCATCGCGATCCCCTCGACGGTGACTCCGGAGGAAACAGAACGTCTAGTGCTCGAGACCGGTCATTCGCGGTTTCCGGTGTTCGGAGAGAACCTCGACCAGATCCTCGGTTTCTTTCATTCCAAGGATCTCCTGAAGATCCCGCTCGAGGGACGAACCAGGCCTCTGCCTCCTCGCTACTTCCGCCAGATGTTGATCGTGCCGGAGTCCCGGAAGCTGCACCCCTTGCTACTCGACATGCGCCGTCAGCACCTGCACTTCGCACTCGTCATCGACGAGCACGGCGGTGCGGCCGGCGTCGTCACCATCGAGGATCTGATCGAGGAGCTCGTCGGAGAGATCCGGGACGAGCACGACGAGGTCGAGTCCCAAGTCGAAAGAATCGGCGAGGGTCGCTTCCTAGCTCCCGGCTCCCTGAGGGTGCACGAGGCGGCTGATGCCATCGGTCTCGAGATCCCCGACGGGGACTACGAAACCATTGCTGGGTTCCTCATGGACAGGTTGCAGCGCATTCCGATGCCCAGGGACGAGGTGGTCCACGACGGATGGACGATCCGAGTCAGATCGATGCGACGCCGGGTCGTGGTGCAGGTGCTGATCGAGGGCCGCTCGGCCCCTGCGGATCGCGGGGCCAAGCACTCGAAGACGGGTGCGTCGTAGCGGTCAAGCTTGGCCCTCTCGGGTGACCTCCCCAGTGCCGACGCTCGCTCGTCGAGGCGAGCGCGCGGGTAGCTGTGCGTTCCAGTCGTAGATGACGGACGTTCGGAGAACGACGTCCTGAAGTGATCGGTTATGGCTGCTGACTATCGACCACAGCAGTCCAAGCGGGAAGACAACGCAGGCCAGCGCCCTCAACAAGGCCCCACCGGGACGCATCAATTCACCCCGGTAATTCACGAGTCGAAGCCCCATTACCTGCTTGCCGATCGTTCGTCCCGTCGTCGCCCACCCGAACCAGAGATAGATGGTGAGCATGAACTCACCCAGGAGGAAGGCCCCAAGGGGGCCCGGTATGGACAGCTCAAATGCTCTGTCACCCAGGGACTCGATGACAGACCACCCCAACACGACTCCAGCGGTCGCAACCGCGACCACGCCCACATCGATGACGCCCGCAATGGTTCGCGATACGGGCCCGGAGCGCAGGCCCTGAAAAGCCCTCGCTCGTGCGGGCAGCACCTCCGTCATGAGAGTTCCAATTCGGTCTCGGCGCCGGCCGACTCTGGCTCGCCCGGGGCGTCCAGGTGTCGCTTCCGCCGGCGAATGACGCGGTCGACCAGACGAGCGACAACACGGTCGGCGTCGACGCTGACGTAGCGGACCTCGTCGATTGCGTCTCCGGTAAGCGTTCCCGTCGACTGGCGAATAATGTCCGCGATGTCTATCTCGGCGAGAACCTCCTCGACCAACCTGGGGAGGTCGAGTGTCTTGATGAGGGCGTGAACATCCAACCTCTGGGCCACGCGATCCACGTCGATCTTCTCGGCAACAACATCCAGATCAACGCTCTCGGCCACCAGCGTCGTGAGGTCCAAGGGCTCGAGAGCGGCTTGCACGACCTGCGGCTCGAGCTCTCGCACGAAGGCGGCTGCAGCGTTCAGCGACTCGACCTCCACCGCACGCCACCGCCGGTCTGAATCGGCGAGGGCCCGGCGAAGCGGTTCCTCGAGCGGCCGGACCGCGGGCGCAATGGCGCGCACGAGTGGTGCCCCCACCGTGTCGAACGCGCTCGTCGCCAGTGCGGAGGCACGTCTGGCTCCACTTAGAGACCAGCCCAGGACCGCGCCCGGGACGAGGCCCAGCAGCGATGGCTCGGCGTGGCGTTGAATGGCTCCAGACAGCGACCGACTTCGCTGCAGTGCATTGGCCGTCAGGGCTGCGGCCGCAAGCGCCGAGCCAACCGCGACTCTGACGGCCTGGCGCGCGGCGCCCCGAGAATCTCGCGGGACAAGAACCAGCTCGACGCTCGGTGCGAGATCCTCTTCCATCTCTGACTGCTCCTCCCTGATCGACCAAGGGTAGCCATGGTTCCTTCCGGGGGCAATGACACTCCAGGCCCATTCAGGATGGTCAGAAGATCAACGTGCCGATCGCGAAGCCGACGATTCCACCAGCGAGAGAGACGGCCAGCGAGCGCTTCGGACTGGCGATCAGGGCCCCGAGTGCGGCCACGAGGACGGGTCCGTCTGCCGGGGCCCCCTCCTCGGTGATCAGGGTCAGCGTTGCCAAGCCCGCGAATATCGGTGCCGGCATTCGCCCGAGGACGACTTCCAGCCGGCCACTTGGGCGAGGCAGGAAGGCCAAGGCCGCGGCCCTGCTGGCGTAGGTGATCAGGGCGATGGCTGCGAGCAGGGCAGGACTCAGGTTCCATCCCCCTCACGTGCCTCCGAAGCATCCGCCGATCCGGGGAGGGCTACGAGCACACCGGCGATCACGGGGGCCAGCGAGCGAATGTCGGGCAAGAACAGAGCGACGGCCGCCGTCAGCGCCGCCGCTACGAGTGCCCGAAGCACGAGCGTGCCGGTTGTTGCCGCAAGAGAAGCAAGGCCGATGAACAGGACTGGGAAAACGGCGTCGGCGAGTTTCTCGACACCGGAGAGACCCGCGCCGAGAACGCCAACAACGGTGCCTATCTGCCACGCGATGTAGCACACGATCCCCGAAACGAACAGCGTGCGCTCGGCCCCCGCCTCCTCGGGTGCCGCCACCGCGAACCCAAACGTCTCGTCCAGCAATGTGAAGGCCAATCCTGCACGTCTCAGACGCGAACCGCCAATGCGCGGACGAAGCACCGCTCCCATCACCACGTGACGCAAATTGAGAGTCGCCGCCGTCAACAGCAACGCCGGCGCACCCGCACCCGTGCTAAGAAGCCCTACGAGCGCGAATTGCAGCGCGCCGGAGAAGATGAACATCGAAGAGGCGATTGTGAGCGGAGTACCGATAAGGGGCTGCGCGGCGGTCCCGTACAGAGTTCCGAACACGGCGATCGCTCCCGCCGCGGGAAGACTGGTAACCAGGATGCCTCGAATGACCTTCGCCGACCCCGAAGATGTCATGGCCGAACCGTAACCTACTAATGCCTTTCGCTGGTTAGGTAAGCCGGCGGTCCGGTCCTTGGGGGAAGCAATGGATCGGACACCGGCTCACCGGAGCTCAGAGTGACTGGCACCACTCCGGCCCAAACATCGATCTCGAGATCCTCGTCGTCGTCGACCGGAGGACCGCTGCGTACCTTGGCCGACGCTTCATCGAGCGGCAGAGCAAGAACCAGCGTCTTGTTGAACTCCTTGAGGCTTGGCTTGCGAGCGTCGTCCCAGCGCCCCACCCCGAAGCGCTCGACGAGCGCCCTCAGTGCATGGAGCTTTTCCTCGGTATCGGTCACCTCGGTGGCCCGTCCCATGACCACTACCGAGCGGTAGTTCATCGAATGATGGAAGGCCGAACGTGCGTAGACAAGCCCGTCGAGGTGCGTGACCGTGAGGCAGACAGGCAGGGGTCTCCTGAGCGTCTTCAACATGCGACTTGCGGGCGAGCCGTGAACGTACAGGCGGTCGTTTACGCGCGCGTACATGGTCGGGAGCACGACCGCCCCTCCGGCGTTGACCTCGTCACCCGGAGGGACGAAGCCGAGATGGCAAACGAAACCGGCATCCAGGATCTCCTCGATCTCGGCGCGCTCGTAGCGGCCTCGCTCCGGTGCTCTCCTGACGACCACACGTTGACTCGGCGCCTGCGCCATCTTGCTCCTCGCCTCAGTTTGTTATATAACAAAGAGATGTCTGTATCACGACGTTACCAGCTGACCGGCGAGACCGCCAGAGAGATCGCAACGAGCATCGAGGCCGGAATAAGACAGGGCGACCTCGGTCCCGGCGACGGCCTCCCGACGGTCAGGGCGGCGGCTGCCCTTCTCGGGGTCTCCCCAGTCACAGTGTCCTCGGCCTACGGCCTGCTGAAGGCGCGCGGGTTCATCTCGGCCGACGGACGGCGGGGCACCCGCATCACGCAGGCGCCCGCACTCACCCTCAGGCACAGTGCTCCTCTGCCCGAAGGCGTGCGCGACCTGTCCCAGGGAAATCCCGATCCCGAGCTTCTTCCCAACCTCGAGTCCGCGCTCGACGACGTCGATCCCGCCCCGAGCCTCTACGGCGAGTACGCGAATCTCCCCGAGCTGATCGAGGTAGCGCGCGCCAACCTCGACGCAGACGGCATCGATGCGACGTCGCTCGCCGTTGTCGGCGGCGCTGCGGACGGGATGGAACGGGTGCTCGGGGCCAATCTGCGTCCAGGAGACAAGGTCGCCATAGAGGACCCGTCGTTTGCCCGGGTCATCGATCTGATGGGAGCCATGGGCTTCACTCCACTGCCAGTTGCGATGGACCAATTCGGGATGCTACCGGGAGCGCTGAGCCGCGCGCTCGATGCCGGCAGCGCCGCGGTAATCATCACGCCGCGGGCGCAGAACCCATCCGGAGCGGCCCTCGACGTGGATCGGTCGAATGAGCTGCGCGCGGTTCTCGACGTCAGGCAGGACGTTCTCGTCATAGAAGACGATCACGCCGGTCCGGTGGCAGGCCCATCGGAGGAGTCGGGGGCCCTCACGCTCTGCGCCGGCCGTCTGCGCTGGTCGACCATTCGGTCGGTGTCGAAATTCCTCGGGCCCGACCTTCGCCTCGCGGTTCTCGCCGGAGATCCGGTGACCGTTGCGCGCGTCGACGGGCGCCAGCGGATCGGCACGGGCTGGGTGAGCCACATCCTTCAGCAGATCGTGGCCCACCTCTGGAGCGATCCGAACGCGCCTCAGCTCTTCGCCCGGGCGAAGGCCTCGTACAAGTCGCGGAGAGACAAACTGGTGGACGAGTTGATCAAGCGAGCCATCCCGGCCACGGGACGATCGGGACTGAACGTCTGGATCGAGGTCGCCGAGGAGGCCGAGACGGTGCGCGCTCTGATGCAGACCGGTTGGGCGGTGGCCCCCGGCGAGCGCTACCGCATCGAGACTCACCCCGCCGTACGTGTCACGTCGGCGGCCCTCAGAGATGGCGAAGCTGCCGCCTTCGCGGACGATCTAGCTGCAATTCTGCACCCCCAGATGCGCACCTACTCCGCGTAGCCTCTCGTTCGCGTAACCTCCTGGACATGGAAAGCAGTTGGCTGAAGGAAGCCCGGCCTCATCTTCGGCGGGCCGTCGTCTATGGGGTCATCGCTATTGCGGGTCTCGTGCTGGAGACATTGCCGATCACCTTCGAGATAGCCGAGGACGCCCTCCCCTACCTGAGCGCGGTGATCGTCGCCGTTGCCGGAGTCCTCGCGGTGAGGGCTTTGGCGCGAGCAGCGCGCATGCTGTCAAGTCACAAAGTCGGCGACACGCGGGGCACTGGACTGGGGCTCCTCATACAGGTCATCGGCTACTTCGTCGTGATTCTCACCGTCCTGGGTCTTATGGGGCAGGATGTGTCCGCCCTTCTTGTCGGAGGAGCCATAACCGGAGTGGTTATCGGCATCGCGGCCCAGCAGACGATGGCGAACTTGTTCGCCGGAATGGTGCTCGTCACGGTTCGGCCGATGGAGATCGGCGAGCATGTCGTCCTTCGTTCGGGCCCCCTGGCAGGTGAGTACGAGGGTGTTGTTACCGATCTCGGCTTGTTTTACGTCGACATGGTCACGGCCCAGGGGCCTGTGAAGCTTCCCAACGCGGGCGTGCTCGCGGCCGCAATTGGTCCGGGTGCACGGGCTCCGAAAGACGAAGAGGAAGAAGCCGAGGAGGAGCAGACACAGGCCCCTCCCTCCGAGGGCGGAGCGTGACGAGTTCTGCCTCGCCGACGCGCGAGGAGATCATTCGGAAGGTCTCAGCGGCACTCGAACCGGTCGAAGCGGTGCGCGCCCTGTGGATGATGGGCTCGATCGCATTCGACCGCCTCGACGAGCTCAGTGACATCGACCTGGTACTTGACGTTAGGCCGGACGATATCTCGGTCGCTTGGGATGTGATCGAGGAGACTCTGGAGTCTCTAGCGTCTCTCGACTACCGGTATGAGATTCCTCAGCCCACCTGGCACGGTCACGAGCAGCGCTTCTTTCACCTTGCCGGAACCTCTCAGCATCTCTTGGTCGACGCCGTCATCATGAAGTCCGGTCAGACCCCGCGCTTCGATGAGATCGAACGACACGGAACGCCCTCCGTTCTGTTCGACAAGGATGGAATCGTCGTCACCACTCATGTCGACCCCGACGAGATCCAGGCGAAGATTCGCGCTCGAATTGCATCTATCAAATCGCTGTTGCCGCTCGCCTACTCCCTCGTTGGAAAGGAGATCGAACGCGGGCGGTCGCTTGACGCGTTTGGCTTCTATCAACGCTTCGTAGTCGAAAACTTGGTAGCGCTTGCTCGCATGAAGCACGATCCAAACCGACACGACTATGGGTTCCGCTACCTCGGCTTCGACGTACCGCAGGACCTGCTGGAAGAGATCGGGGCATGTTGCTATGTCAGCAACCTCGACGATCTCGCGATCCGATTCGAAGCGGCAAAGGATCTCATCTCGGGACTGCTCGAGGACCTCGATAAAGAGCTTGCCTAAAGAGCACCGAAACGCCTCTTTCTTTTCGAGTAGTCGCGCAGAGCCTCGAACAGCGCGTGGCGATCGAAGTCGGGCCACAGGGTCTCGGTGAAGTAGAGCTCCGCGTAGGCGCCCTGCCATAGCAGGAAATTGCTCAGCCGCATCTCTCCTGACGTCCGGATCAAGAGGTCGACATCGGGAGCATCGGGGGCGTAGAGATGCTCGGCGATGGTGCCGTTTCCATCGCTCTCGCGCAGTGCCTGGGCAGCGTCCTCGAGTTCCGCCCTCCCGCCGTAGTTGAAGCACGTCAGCAGATCCATGCGCGTGTTGTGGGCCGTTCTTCGTTCGGCCTCGTCGAACTCATCGAGCACGTCGGTGGGCACCAACTCTCTCCTGCCGATTCGCCTGATGTGGACGCGACGCTTGTCGAGGTCGTCGCGTCGCTGACGCAGCAGCCTGCGGTTGAAGTTCATTAGGAAATCGACCTCTTCCGGGGGCCTGTTCCAGTTCTCGGTCGAGAAGCTGTAGACGGACAGGTAGCGAATGCCTGCCTCCAGAGCGCCTTCGACGACGTCGAAGAGTGCCTTCTCCCCCATCTCGTGTCCCTTGGTGCGAGGCAGACCGCGCTCTTTCGCCCAACGGCCGTTTCCGTCCATGATGATTGCGACGTGCGCGGGAACTCCCTCAGAAGAAACGTCCATAGGGATCTGAGCTTAAGTCGTCGCCAGAAGACCCAGGCTGCGCAGCGGCCGTTCGAGGTGATACTCCGCATACCGCCTAAGCGCATGAGTGACGTCGATGGTTGCCTGTCTCTCTGCACTGGCTCCGAAGTCACACGCCAGCAGGTGCGCGAGCAGTTTGAGCCGGTCCGGGCCTAGTTTGAAGGCGCTCTCGTCTTCGTAACGACAGGTGGCACACACCGCTCCACCGAGTTGTGGGCCGAAGCCAACGAGGTCTCCACCGTCGCCACATCCGGCACACACCATGAGACTTGGGTGATAGCCGGAGACCGACAGAAGCTTGACCATGAACGCGGGAACCGTGGTCTCGATCTGTCCATGCGACAGGGCCTGGAGGCCTGCCAGGAGTAGTGAGTACGTCTGGAAGGCGCGCTCGCGTTCCTCGGACATCTTGTCAACGACGTCGGCCAGCGCGCAGGCCGCTGTATACGCCGCGTAGTCGTCACGGACTGCAGAAAACGACTCGATCACGCTGGCTGCCGTGATGGTGTCGAGGCTGCGCCCCCTGTAGAACATCAGATCGACGAGCGTGAAGGGCTCGAGCCGACCACCGAACCGGCTTTTGGTCTTGCGAACACCTTTTGCGACCGCGCGCACTTTGCCGTTGTTGCGCGTGAAGATAGTGACGATGCGATCCGCCTCGCCGAGCTTGATGCGACCGAGGACGACCCCTTCGTCCTTGTAAAGACCGGGCATTGGTCTCAGCGTAGCCGTGGCAACCGCCTGGAAGCCGACTATCGAGCGCCTGTTTGAGGCCCGTCCCCACCGCGACCAGAGTCAAAAGGGAAGTCGACTTGACCTGTTCGAGAGACCGTCCTAGAGTCCCCGAATCGTACTAATAAGTACAGATTCGACATGTTATGGGGGGGTTTCAATGATTAACCGTTTACGCCGATTCCGTCGCTTATCGATTGCCGTCGCAGCAGTCGCCACGCTTTTCGCCACGGCGCTCACCGGCGGTCCCGTGGTCCTCGCGCAGACAGAGGAACCCGGCGAGGGCACCTGCAAGCTCTTCGACGACCCGAAGATCAACGGGTGGACCACTCACGATGAGCTCGGTCCCCGGCTCGCGCAGATTGAAAAGAACAGCAACGGCCGCATCGAGGTAGACGAGGTCGGCCGCACGGTCCAGGGCCGTGAGCTGTGGGCGGCCAGAGTCGGGACCGGCGATCGGGTCCTCCTTGTGCAGAGCGCGATCCACGGCAACGAGCGAACCGGCACCGAGGCCCTGCTCGGAATCCTGAAGGATCTCGGCACCAGCCAAGATGCTGCGACCAAGGAAACCCTTAGGAACATCACCATCGTCGCCATGCCGATGGTCAATCCCGATGGCGGCGAGATCAATCGCCGCATCAACGTCATCTCCTGGGACCAGGTCGTTGCCCAGTTCCCGCAACTCGCCGGAGCACCACGGGCCTGGTACCACAGCCTCAGCGGCGACGGAATCCCGCTGCCCGGGTTCGATTTGAACCGCGACTTCCACCCCGACCTCGACTACGTGCCGCAGCCTGGGGACATGCCGGGGCTCGAGACCGACGCCGGTTTCTACCTGTCGCCCGAGTCTCAGGCCATCCGGGACGTCTATGTCGATCTGCAACAGGAGTTCGGAGCGGTTGACGCGGTCGTTGACCTGCACCACATGGGGCCGTGCGACCGTCAAACCGGCGGCCCGCAGGACGGCAAGTTCATCTCCGTGGCACTCGACTATCCGCCGCTCGGTGTGAATGACGGCGCCGCGTACCTGAGCGATTGGCCTCTGCTGGATCAGGACAAGTCCCGTCGGTACGCGCTCGCCGTCGCAAACGGGATCAAAGCGAAGTACGGGGAGCAGTCGCCGCTTGCCGCGGTCGGCCGATACTTCCATCCCGACGCGCGCGAGTTCGCCGGACAGGGCCGCTCCGCGTTCGGGCTGAACGGCTCCGGGACGGTGCTGTTCGAGGTCCGCGGTCAATCGGATGACTTCGGCCAGAAGATGAAGGGCATGTTGGTGCAGAGCGTTCGCACCGGCGTTGAGGCCCTCATAGATGGTCTCGCCACGGGAAGCGTCGACACGCTCGACGGAGACGACTTCTTCGACCTGCCCGACTACGGCTGGGACAACGCCGACTAGGCCCATCGGTTAGGCCGACCGACAATCGAGCGTGTTTTTGGGAGACTCCGATCGGGGCCCTGAGAGCTAGGCGATGCCGATCCGCAGGTTCCGGATCATCTCCTCGCCGTCCTCTTTGACGAAGTCGAAGGTCACTCTCTGCCCCGGTCGGAGGAACCGAAACATCTCGGATGAGTCCATGACATCGCCGTCGACCGGGTACTCGACCTCGCCGTCGTCCGACACGAGGGTTCCCGTCCTGGTCAGCGAGTCGTAGCGCTTGACAGTGGCTTGCGGCATGGCGAGAGAATACCGGGTCGACGCTCGGCTTTACTCCCGAATCCCAGACGATCCAGGGCGTGGTCCCTAACCCTTAGGAACCGAATCCCAGACGTTCCAGGGCGTGTGCCCGTCGCTGCCAATCCTTCTCGACCTTCACCCGCAGATCGAGGAAGACCCTTCGTCCGAAGAGCACCTCGATCTCTTCTCGAGCCTCGGTCCCGACGGCTTTGAGGGTCTCGCCCTTGTGGCCGATGACGATTCCCTTTTGAGAATCGCGTTCGACGAAGATGCGGGCATGTATCTCGAGGAGGCCGTCGTCTCGGTCCTCGTACTCCTCTGTCACCACCGCTATTGAGTGAGGGAGCTCGTCGCGCGTGCGGCTCAGCAGCTTCTCTCGCACGAGCTCCGCAACGAAGACCGGTGGTGGCTGGTCGGTGTTCGTTCCGGGGGGATAGAACATCGGGCCGACCTCGAGCCGCTCGAGCACCAGATTCCGAACGATCTCAACGCCATCTCCAGTCTTGGCCGACACGGGAACGAACTCGTCGAAATCGCCCAGCCTGGATGCCGCTTCGAGCGCCTTCACGATCTGGTCCCTGCGCATGAGGTCGACCTTGTTCACGACGCAAAAGGTGGGGAGCTTCGCCGCACGCAGATCGTTGGCAACCCGCTCGTCGCCGCGCCCGATGCCTGCCGCCCCATCGACGACGAACAGCGCCAGGTCGACGTCCGACCAAGCCTGCCGGACGACCTGGTTGAGGCGCTCGCCAAGCAGTGTGCGCGGCTTGTGATAGCCGGGCGTATCGATGAAGACGGCCTGCGCGTCGGGGACGTTGAGAATCCCCCTAACTGCACTCCGGGTGGTCTGCGGTCTGTCGGACGTAATTGCGACCTTGCCTCCGACCAGCTGGTTGACGAGGGTCGACTTCCCGGTATTCGGCCGGCCTACTATGGCTGCGAACCCCGAGCGAAACGTGGATGGCTGTTCGGCGGACAACTCGCTCATGAGGACTCGGCGGGTTCCTCCACCGGGGCTGCGACCCTCCGGATTACGACCTTCTGAATGCGCCGGCCCGTTACCCGCTCGGTCTGAAACTCGATGGACGCGAAGCGAACCGTTTCGCCCGGGACGGGTACTCGGCCGGTCAACTCGTAGACAAGGCCTCCGACCGTGTCCCAGTCGTCGTCCGGCAACTCGACCCCCAGCAACTCGTTGACCTCATCGATGGCCAGCTTGGCGTCGACTCTGAGTGCTCCGTTGGCGAGGGGTTCTACAAGAGGGTCCTCTTTGTCGTACTCGTCGACTATTTCACCGACGATCTCCTCGACGAGGTCCTCGATGGTGACGAGCCCGGCCGTTCCTCCGTATTCATCGATCACGATCGCCATGTGGACACGCTGTTCCTGCATCTCCCGCAGAAGCTCGGCGAGCTTCTTTTGTTCGGGAACGAACATGGGGGCCCGGCCGAGGGAGGCGGCTTTTGTTGACCCGTCCTCGGTGGATCGCTTGAGGAGGTCCTTCGCGTACAGGACGCCCACGATGTTGTCTATGTCACCCTCGAAGATCGGGATGCGCGAGTAACCCGCTGTGGTGATCGTTTCAAGAGCCTCTTCTAGTGTGGCGTCGGACTGCAGCACGACCATGTCCGGGCGGGGAACCATGACTTCTCGGACGATCGTGTCGCTGAACTCGAAGACGGAGTGAATCAGCTCCTGCTCCTCCTCTTCACTCTCCTCGTCGTCATCGATGTCGACAAGCTGTCGTAGGTCCTCATCGCTGACGAAGGGTCCTTCGGGCATCCGTCGGCCGGGAAGCAACAACATCATGAAGTTCGAAGCGATGACCAACGCCCTGCTCAAGGGCCGGAGCACCTTACCGAGGAGATAGATGCTGCGCGGCGACGAGACACGCGCAGCGATCTGTGTGCTGGACGGCAATGGCCTTCGGGGGGAGCACAGCCACCACGTAGAGCACAACGGTCACGGCGACAGCCGCAACGACCTCCCCAGCACCGGAAAAAGCGTCGATGGCCAGCCCCGTAGCAAGCACGGCTGCAGTGACCTGTGCCACGAGAGTGAGTAACCACATCACGTTCATGTAGCGGGCTGGGTCCTCCACGATTTTCAAGAGATATTGCGATCCCTTCTTCTTCTCCTGTACGAGGTGGTGCGCCTTGCCCCTGCTGACCCGGTCGATTGCTGTTTGAGCCATGGTCAGTAAGGCGGCCATTAGAACCAGCAGGAGGATGGCGACGATCGTCAATCCTGTGCCCAAGTTAGCTAGCCCCCACTAGGTCCTCGCTCGATTGAATTCATCGAGAACCTCATTTACGCGTTTGTCCATCCGCTCCTTCTCGGAGGCCAGCTTGTGGTCGTACCCGAGGAGGTGCAATGTGCCGTGCACGAGGAGGATCTCGAGTTCGCGATCGAGTGCGTGATCCATCTTCTCGGCATTTGTCTTCGCCACATCGGGACAGAGCACCACATCACCGACCATCGTGGAGTCCTCGTCTCCTTCGAGCATGGGAAAGGCAAGGACATCGGTCGCATAGTCGCTGTTGGCGAAGCGAGAGTTCAGTTTGCGCATGTGCTCGCCATCGATGACCAAGATCGAAAGCTCGGCTTCGTCGTCAACTTTCTCTGAATCGAGGACGTGTCGAGCAAGCGAAGAGAGGCGCGCCTCGTCTATGACCACGGGCTGCTCGTTGGCTAAGAAAACGTCCATATTCCCGGCGACTACCCGCCTCTGCTAGCTGCGGGACCCTCTGCATAGATCCGATATGCCTCGACGATGTCCTGAACGATCTTGTGCCTGACAACGTCGCGGCCATCGAGGTTGGCGATGCCTACTCCCGCGATCTTCCCGAGAATCTCCTGCACGACGATGAGGCCGGAGCGGGAGCCCGACGGAAGGTCGATTTGAGTCACGTCCCCGGTCACCACGGCCTTTGAGCTGAATCCAAGGCGGGTCAGGAACATCTTCATCTGTTCGGGAGTGGTGTTCTGTGCCTCGTCAAGAATGATGAACGAGTCGTTGAGCGTGCGCCCACGCATGAACGCCAGGGGCGCGATCTCCACGGTGCCCTGTTCGACGTAACGATGGAAGGTCTCCGGTTCGAGCATCTCGTAGAGAGAGTCGTATAGCGGTCTCAGGTAGGGATCGATCTTTGCGGAGATGTCGCCGGGGAGAAAGCCCAGCCGCTCGCCGGCCTCTACGGCTGGACGCGTCAGGACGATGCGAGAGACCTCTCCTGCTTTCAGAGCCCTAATCGCCATGGCGACGGCAAGGTACGTTTTTCCGGTTCCGGCGGGTCCCACGCCGAGGACGATGGTGTTCTCGCGAATCTGGTCCACATACCGCTTTTGCCCCGAGGTCTTGGGCCGAATCGGCTTGCCGGAGTGGGTGACCACGACCGTGTCACCGAGAACCTCAGAGGGCTTGGCACGCGAGTCACCCTTGACGATCTCAATGGACCGGGTCACTGCATCCTTGGTTAGAACGTGGTCCTGGTCGAGCATGCTTATCAACTCTTGAAATAGATTCGAGACGCGCTCGGTCTCCTTCGCACCTCCGGAGATGACGATCTCATTGCCTCGCACGAAGATTCGCGTGTCGAAGGCAGTCTCAATGAGCTTTAGAAGCTCGTCCCTGGCTCCCACCAGCCGCACCATGTCGTGTTGGCCGGGCACAAGGATCTTTACTTGCGTTGTAGTTAACATCTGGCCGCCTCAGTCTACCTGCATGTCATCGGGGCAACCCATCATCCCGGTGGCCATTCCATAGGCCGACCTCCGAGAAGATGGAAGTGAAGATGGAACACGCTCTGACCGGCATCGGAACCCACGTTTGTCACAATCCGGTAACCGCCACCAGTCCCCTCTCTCTTGGCAATCGTGCTCAAAGCCATGAAGATCTCGGCGAGCAAGCCTGCGTGGTCGCGGTTTAGTTCGTCAACCGAAGCCATGTGTTCTTTGGGGATGGCCAGAACGTGAAGAGGTGCTGCGGGATTGATGTCCCTGAAGACCAGAATGTCGTCGGACTCGTGGACGACGTCTGAGTCGATCGCCTTGCCAGCGATCTTGCAGAAGAGACAGTCGGTCACCATGGATTTCCTTTCGATGTAGAGCTGACTGCGGGCAGACGTCCCTCGAGTCCGTCAGCTCGAACTCGTACACCCTCGACCATCGCCATCTGGCCCAACCAGCTGTCGTTTCCAGCTCGCTCGAACCACACCCGGACGAAGTCACTCGTCTGGCCCGAGCAAACAATCACGCCATCGACCGCGCGCTCCTCCTCTACGAGAACCTCGAGCGGATGCCCGATGTGTTCGTTGAGAAAGGCCGAGCGAATCTCGTTGCCCAGGCCGATCAGACGCTTGGAACGATCTCGCTTGACGTCACCTGGGACCTCGTTCCGGCGCATGGTAGCGGCGGCTGTGTCAGGTCGTTCCGAGTACCTGAACACGTGCAGCTTCGAGAAACGAACAGCACGCACGACATCCATAGTCCGCTCGAACGCGTCCTCGGACTCGCCTGGAAAACCGACAATGACATCGGTCGCCAGAGCCAGTCCATCGATGCGATCGGTTGCCCTGGTGACCGAATCCAGGAACCCCCCGATATCGTAGGGCCGGTTCATGGCCGTGAGCACCTCGTCGTCCCCGGCTTGGAGGGGGACGTGGAGAAAACGACAGATCCGAGGTTCACGTGCGATGAAATCCACGACTTCGTCGGTCAAGTGCTGGCTGAGAATAGAGGACAACCTCAAGCGCCAGACGTCATCGATTTCGAGGATCCTTCGCATGAGGCGAATCAGATCGCGCTCGTCGCCCCCTCTGTCGAAGCAATACTTGCCGAGATGAACACCCGTCAAAACGATCTCGCGTGCGCCTGCCTGAACCTTGGCCTGAGCTTCGGCGATTAACCCATCCTCCTCCAGCGACCGAAGTGGCCCCCGAGTTGTGGGGATGATGCAAAAGCTGCACCATTCGTCACACCCGGTCTGAGCCTTCAGGTTCGCGCGCACCCGGTAGGGAAGGGATGGTTTCGCAGTTTCCCGCATGCCAAGCTGCAAGAGAGGTGCGGGAGGCGCGGGATGGGCTTGGCCGGACCGCAGACTGTCGGGATGGGCTTGGCCGGACCGCAGACTGGTGCCCAAGGCAGCGAGAAAGTTCTCCTTGTCATCGTTGCTGAGAATCGCGTCGACCCCATCGATAGCCTCGATCTCGTCAGGGTTGGATACCGCGTAGCATCCGATGACCACGACCTTGGCATCCGGGTTGTGCTTGATTGCTCTACGAATCGCCTGACGCGACGCCTTTGTGGCTTCGCGTGTAACCGTGCAGGTGTTGATGACCACAAGGTCGGGTGATTCGCCGGTCATCGCGACTTCGACCCCCTGTGTCGCGAGGTCCTCGGCCATCGAATCGGTCTCTGCCTGATTGAGCCGGCATCCCAGGGTGGTGAACGTCACTTTCTTCATCGTTCTTGAACCTATCCTCCGCTTCAGCCGATGAGCCCATAGTGAAACAGCAACGCGGAGGTCGCGGCAAAGGCAGCATTCTCGGTACGAAGGATGCGAGGACCGAGCGATACGAGCTGCGCTCCTGCATCGGCTAGTGACTCCGCCTCAGCGCGCTCGAGCCCGCCCTCCGGACCCACAACAAGCGCCACTCGCTCTGCAGGAGACAACAGCGCGGTCCGGAGAGGCAGGGAGGCTTCCTCCCACAGACATAGCGCCAGCGGCTCACGACCGACGCGAGCGAGAAGATCGGAGAAGTCGAGACCGGCCTTGGTCCCCATTACGAACGGATTGCGCGATTGCTTCGCAGCAGAACGAGCAATCAGCGACCATCTTTCATGGAGGCGTTTCACCTTCTGCTCATCCCACCGCGCAACACTACGAGAGGACTCAAAGGCATAGGTCTCCGCCACGCCGAGCTCGGCCAGCCTCTCGACAACGGTGTCCACTTTGGACGACTTCGCCGTCCCCTGATAGACGACAACCTCGGGCTTCATGCGCCTGTGCACTGACCGCTCTACGACCTCGGCGACAACCGACCTGTTCTCGATCGAGCGCACGGCACAACTCGCCACGATCCCCTCCCCATCGGTGACCGTGATGACATCAGGCGGCGACACACGCAGGACACGCAATGCGTGGTGGGACTCGTCCTCGGGGAGCCGCACACTCTCCCTCGTCCAACACGGCGGTGGAGCCACGAACCACGGTCCCATCAGGGCCGACGATGTTCGCGCGAGCGATCGATGGCGCTTACTTGAACGCGTCCTTTATTCGGTCGAAGAAACTCTTCGACCCTGCCGACTCGCCACGCAGTTCCGCAAACTCGGCCAGGGCCTGAGCCTGTTCGGGAGTCAGCTTTCTCGGCGTCTCGACTCTGAGGAGGACAACGAGTTCGCCGCGTCGTCCGCTGCGCAGATGTGGCATACCCCTGCCCTTGAGCTTCACGACCTCCCCGGATTGAGTCCCAGCCTTTATCTCGAGTTTTTCTGCATCCTCGATAAGCATCGGTAAGTCGACCTCGCCGCCGAGAGCGGCAACGGTCATAGGTACCGTCACCTCGGTGCCGAGATCCACTCCCGCGCGTTGGAAGACCGGATGCTCTGCGATGCGAATCGAAACAAAGAGGTCGCCGGCGATGCCCCCTCGCGGCCCAGACTCGCCACGCCCGCTCACTCGTAATTGCGCTCCGTCGTCTACGCCGGCCGGAATCTGGACGGTCAGAGTGTCCGTGACCGGCACGCGCCCCGTTCCGCGGCAGTTCGAGCAGGGATCAAGGATCCGTTCGCCCGCGCCCCGGCAGGTTGGGCAGGGATGGGCGGTGACCATGTTGCCGAGGACCGTCCTACGAACCGTTCGAATCTCACCCGTTCCGCCGCAGTCCTCACACGTGATCGGTGAGGTTCCTGGACGGGCGCCGGACCCCTCGCAGTCGGGGCACGTGGTGAGTGTTGATACCTCGACCTCTCTCTCGACCCCGAGCGCGGCCTCCTCCAGCGTCAACTTGACCTCGGCCAACACGTCGGAGCCGCGGCTCGGTCCGGTGCGGGTTCGCGTTCCGCCAGAAGCCCCGAAGAACTGTGAGAAGAGGTCCGAGATGTTTCCGAAGTCCCCGAAACCGGGCCCAGCTCCGGCGCCGCGCTCGTCTCCGAAAGTGTCGTAGTTCCTTCTCTTGTCGGGATTCGACAAGACCTCGTAAGCGTGTCCTATGTCCTTGAAGCGCTCCTCCGCTTCGGGGTTGTCTGAATTCGCGTCGGGGTGAAACTGACGCGCGAGTCTGCGATAGGCGCGCTTGATCTCCTCCTGCGAGGCATCTCGCGAAACACCCAAACGCTCGTAAAAATCGGTTGCCATAGGTATGGGTTATAGACCGAGGTCGGCGAGCATGCGACCCAACGCGAGAGCGACCTCGTGAACGGCAGCGATGCTGCGGTTGTAGTCCATTCGGGTCGGGCCCACTATTCCAAGGGAGCCCAGAGAGCTGCCGGCCGACCCGTACGGTGCCGTGATGACAGAGCAGAACTGCATCTGGCCGCATCGCGTTCTCGGATCCGATTCTGACAGAGACCCTGTCGCCGGAGAGGGCGTCGGCAAGCATCTCGAGCACGAGTCGCCTGTGCTCCAGCGCGCCGATCACTCCGCGCACGGTTTCGAGATCGGCGAACTTCTCTTCGTCGACGATGTTGCTCGCACCTTCCAGGTACACCCGCTCGGTCTCCCGCTGCGAAAGCTCCTCCTTCAGGGCCTTGACAACGGACTTGACGGCCTCGCGCAACTCCAACGGGAACCGCTCAAGATCTTTCTCGATCGTGTCCGCCGCCGTCTCGAGCTCGTGACCGATGACAATTCGGTTCAGCATCTCGTTCGCCTGCTCGAGCTGAATCTCGTCGACGGCCTCGGCAATGAGCACTACGTGATTCTCGACTCGTCCGGAATCAGTTACCAAGACGAGCATCGCTCGGTCGCCGGATAGCCTGACGAGCTCGACATGGCGCACCACGCTGTGATCGAGGGCGGGAGCGAACACCACTGCCGCATGGTTCGTCACTCGTGACAACAGCGAAGCGGTTTCCCTTAGCGCCTCCTCGAGCTCCCAGCGAGGCTCTGTGAAGAACCGCTGGATGCGACGAACGTCGTTGTCCGGAAGATGGACGTCGCGCGCCCACGCGTCGACGAAGTAGCGATAGCCGATGTCCGTCGGCACTCGACCGGCTGAGGTGTGCGGTTGGTAGATGAAACCGGCGTCCTCGAGAGCCGCCATCTCGTTGCGAACGGTCGCCGAAGACACACCGAGATCGAAGCGCTCGGCGATGGTCTTCGATCCCACGGGCTCACCTGATCCGACGTAGTGGGACACGATGGCTCGCAAGACCGAGGCCTTCCTGGGGTCGAGATGGGTCGTCTCAGTCATTCGTCCGAGCCGTCATCATCGCCGCTAGCGGGAATGTCACCATCGGCACATGGTACCGCGAGGGGGTCGGTTTCTGGCACTCCCCGGTCAGGAGTGCTAATCCCTAGCAACGCCTAGCCGGACAGCATGACCTGGTGATCTCGGCCCCCGCAGACGGGGCAGGCGGGTAGCTGGCCCGCCTCGAGCTCGGTCTCGCACAGGGGGCAGAGTCCCCGCAGCTCGACCAGAGTGAAGCCTCCCGTGGGCGATCCGTCCACGGTCAGGATGCGCCCGTTTGCGGCGTTGACCAGAACCACGTGATCGGACTGGCAGCGGTACTCGTCCGCCTCCGGCAACGAACCCCACTGAGCCGTGAAAGTCAGCCCGCAGTCCCTGCAGATCAGATTGCCCGCATACGTCATGAGGTCAGAATGCCAAACCCTGTCAAATGACCTGAGGGTCGAACTTTCTGGAACTCCACGGCGTCGAGATGGGGTGAGGTGCGAACATGAGAAATCGCCTTAACCGATGCGGGGGGACGACGTGCACGAGCCCCACCCACAAGTCGTTGCAAAAGCCCGACGAGGCGATCCGGCCGCGTTCGAGTCGCTGGTGCGCGCCTATCAGGGTGATGTCTGGCGGTTGTGCGTCCATCTCCTTGGAAACCCAGCCATGGCGGACGACGTCACCCAGGATGCATTCGTTCGTGCCTACCGCTTCCTTCACCGGTTCAGAGGCGATGCCAAGTTCTCGACCTGGCTCTTCTCAATTGCACGCAATTGCGCCCTTGACGAGATCCGCCGAAACCAGCGACGGCGCAGGGTGGCGGAGATCGTCGAAGCGCAGCCCGAGCGTGCACCGGTCCGGGCCGAACTCGGCATCGAAGTGCGCGAAGTGGTGACCTCACTGCCCCTGGAGCTTCGAGAACCACTGGTTTTGATCGACATTCTCGGGCAGAGCTATGCGGAGGTCGCCGAGACCATGGGCATCCCCCTTGGGACTGTCAAGAGCCGAGTCCACCGAGCGCGCAATTTGGTCGCTCGTGTCATCGCCGATGAGTACCTAGAGGGCAACAATGAAAACTGACCTCTGCACCGCCCTGCGGCCGGACATTTCGGCTCGTCTCGACGGAGAGTTGGACGAGCGTTCATCGTTAGTCGTTGGCGAACACCTTGAAACCTGTGCTTCCTGCCGAGCCTATGAAGATGACCTAAGGCGACTTCGCCGCGCGCTGCGCGTTCAGAGTGCCGAGTACGTGCCGGACCTAAGTGACTCGATCATGTCGCGGGTAAGAACAGAGCAACCGCGTGTTGCCCGACGGCGTGAGTGGTCTGTCGGAGTTCGCATCGCGACGGTTGCGGCCGTCGTTGCGGCGCTCACGGTGCTCGCGGCCTCCCTGCCTTTTTCTGACAGTCAGCCCCAGAGTGCAGATGCAGCTCGGATCGTCGACGAAGTCCGAACGGCGGCCAATGACCTGTCCGCATACAGTGCCTCCTTCTCAATAGTCGAGCGGGGCTTCCCCGCGCAAGTCGATGAGCGACGGTTCAGTGCCGAGGTCTTCTTCGATGCCCCAGAGCGTTTCCGGTTGAAGGTGAGAGACCTGACCACCTATCCGGACCCGCGCTGGCCGGACAATGACGTCGACCTGATTGCGGCAGCGAGCCGCTGGTGGATCGAGCAACCACACACATGTCCTGTCGAGGTTCTGCTCGAGTGCTCTGTGCCTCAGGGTACATCGGAGCGAACCGTCATCGCCCGACAACCGTTCGATGGAACGAGCACCCTTCCAACCGACATCATCGTGCCGCTGGAGACTCTCGCCAGCTCGGGGAACTTCGAGGTGCTCGAACGAGAGCAAGTGGCGGGGCGACAGGCGATAGAGGTGCGCCTGCCCTTCAACGAGGCACTCCCGTTGGTCACAGCTCTTCAGCCGGCAGGGCTCTGGCGTTCGTATCACCCACTCGATCCTGTCGACATCTGGCTTGACGAGCAGACGTGGTTCCCTCTTCGGTTCGAAGTACGCGCCGGTACTGCCAGGGGGCGTGCCTCATGGGCGAAAAGCGAAGGCTACGACGACAGACCAGGAGCGACTCTTCTCGAGGTAAGCGCCCGTCGGTTCGAGCGCGACCCGGTCGCACGCCGCCTCTTCTCTGTCCCGAAGGACGGGACCATTCTGTCCGGCGGGTTCGAAAAAGTTGACGAGCCGGGCAAGCGCTGGTTGCAACCTGAATACACCGCCGGACTCGAGCCGCATCGTCTCGGACGCACGAGCGACAACCGCTGGGTCATGAGCTGGTCGAGCGGAATGACGTGGCTCAAAGTGACCGGCACCAGGGAAAAAGACCCAGTCCTTCCGGCGAGCGCAGAGGAGATCAGCCTTGACAATGGTGGTTGGGTCTACTACCAACCCGCATCGGAGACCCTTAAGCGTCGCGTCGAGATCAATGCCAGCGATCGTCATCTCTATCTCGAGTCGAATCTCTCGCCGTGCCGAACTGCTCGAGGTTGCGGCCTCTCTGAACTCGAGCGGCAAACGGTTGCCCCGCGCCGTCGTCAATACGAAGAGTTCGCTCGTACGGAGACTCGACATCAAAGCGCTGGCTCGCATCGCTTTTGTGAAGGAGCCGGCGGAACTGCCTGATGGCTACCGCCCGAGCGCGGCTGTGCTCAGCAAATCGAATACGAGCGGCAAGAGCGTCACCGTCTACTACAGGGGACTGGAGGCCGAGTACGACGGAGACGGTATCCGGGTCTCGCATTCGCCGGGCATCAAAAACCTCGTGCCTACGAGCGAGACGTCACAGTTGTACGAGTTAGACGGTGTGGAAGCACGCTGGCTCTTGAACCGAGGCCAGCTCGAGTGGATCGACGAGGGCATATACCGATCCGTCACCGTTCCGTCTGGGGATCTGGCGACGGCTTACCTGATTGCAAGAAGCCTGCGGTGAGCGCCGTCCGGCGAGGTCTGTTTCGTGGCGCATGCGCCCTCGCCGGGTTAGTTGCGGGAGGGCTTTTCATGATGGCAGCGGCGGCTCTGACGGAGACCAAGGCCGAGCGTGTCCCACCGTCCAAGCAGAAGACGTTCGTTCATCCTCCGCCCATCGAAAGGATTACAGGCGAGGTCCAGGAGCCTTCTAAGGTCGCTCCCCTTCGCAGTGTCTTGCTTGCGTGGGCCCCAGGCGGACTACCTGCCGGCACTCAACACGTGCTGGAGGGAACCGAGGGTGTGCGAGCGGTCGCGACAATCGACGCCGGATTAGATTGGCTCGAGTTGTCCCGCAGCGGTGACGGCACGGTTCTCGACCGAATGTCCGGCGGAATGGCCATTCCGTTCGAGAACGCGTACATCGACCCATCCGACTACGCGGAGTTCGTCTCTCCAGCCGACAGGGACAAGGTCCGGTCGCTGAATGAGGGAGAAACTCTCCTCCCCCGAACGTCGGAAGAGCTCAGGGGTGGTGGAACGGGAGTCGTCCTCCGCTTGCAGACCGGAAGACTGACGGTGACCGGGGTGGTCGACGACGTAACGACCGGTGGCTACGAGGCTCTGACGGCCGGCCCCGCGCCGAATCCGTGGAACGGAGTCGACCGATTCCTGCTCATACGGCTTGACCCGAAGGCAGGGGCCACCCTCATCGAAAGGAAGCTCAGGAACCTGCTAGAGCCGGGACAGCCATTGCGGCTTCGTCCTAGCGGCGTAAATCCGTTCCTCCGCTATGGCGACTCCGTGTTGCCGCAGATGATCATCAAGGCAAGCTTTGGGGAGTTCGCGGCTCGGCCGATTCCCGGTGACCGTCTCATCGAGATCGACGAGTCGTGGCAGGCGCGCAACATCCGCAGGGCGACGCTGCCGGTGCTGGGGGAGGTCGTGTGTCACCGGTCGCTCATCCCCCAGTTGCGTGCTGCGATGACAGAGGTCGTCGCCCGCGACCTCGGGTACACCATTCAGCCGGAACAGTACGCCGGTTGTTTCGGAGCTCGCTTTATCAGCGCGGGGCCGCGGCATCGCCTCAGTCATCACACGTGGGGCATCGCGGTCGACATCAACGCGTCCGAGAATCCAACGGGCATACGCCCCAACCTCGACCGCCGGCTCGTCAACGTGATGCGCGAGCACGGATTCACGTGGGGCGGTGACTGGTTGGTCCCCGACGGAATGCACTTCGAATGGGTGGAGTTTTAGCCGGTTTGCCCCTGCCCGGTCTCAGGGTGCTCGCGCGAGACGCAGGGCCAGATCAACGGCGTCGGCCGGCGTAGTTGCGGGTTCGATCGCCTGGACGACCTCACCGCCCCGGTGGAGCTCCCAGGTGTCGAGGCCGACGACCGGTGTGCCGATCTTCAATGCAAACCCGACCTCGGACAGCGTTCCGAACTCACCCTGTATGGCGATCAGAGCATCTGCTGCGCGCGCTATGAGAGCGTTGCGAGACTCGCCTAATCCCGTGGGGAGCACAACATCGACAAAGTCGTTTGCATCGGAGCGATCCGTGCCTGGGAGAATCCCGACAGTGGTTCCTCCCGCGGACTTGGCCCCCCTACAGACTGCTTCCATCACTCCGCCCAGTCCGCCACAGACGACGACCGCGTTGGCCGCGGCCAAGCGGGAGCCGACTTCCTCGGCAAGGGCCGCCACCTCCGGCGCTGCGTCGCCCGAGCCACAAACCGAGACGTAAAGGGGCCAGGTCACAGAAGGCGGGAGATGATGTCGTTGCCGACCATCGTCGACTGCTTGGCCAGGCGCAGCCAGCTTCCCGACCGTTCAAGCAGCCCCAATTGCAACAGCTGGTCGATCGTCGGAGCGCGCTCGCTGAGGAACTCCTCACCGTGGAGGCGACCCAGCTCCTCCACGTCGACGCCCGAGGTCAAACGAAGTCCCAGCATGAGCGCCTCGGGACCACGCTGTGAGTGGTCGAGCTCCTCGAATCCCGCCTCCGTGCTCACTCCCCGCACGACGGCCGAGATGAAGTCGCGCGGGAGTCGTTCGGTCCACCATCTGCGACCGTCGAGATGAGCGTGAGCGCCAGCCCCGAAGCCCGCGTAGTTCCCACCGCTCCAGTAGAGGACGTTGTGGCGCGATGGGCGGCCGGGCCGCGCCCAGTTCGACGTCTCGTACCGCTCGAAGCCCGCGGCGCGCAGATGCTCGTCCGCGACGCCATGCCGTTCGGCCTGGACGTCGCCGTCGACGTCGGGCACCCTCCCCGTCGCGACCAGAGTATGAAGTGGTGTGCCCTCCTCGATGGTCAGAGCGTACGCGCTGACGTGATCCGTTCCCGCCGCGGCAATGCCTTCGAGGGAGCGAATCCAATCTCCGGGACGCTCCCACGGTGAGCCGTAGATGAGGTCGGCATTGAGGTCGGAGGCCCCCGCTCGCCGGGCAGCGGCCAGAGCGTCGAGAGCCCTGTCGGCGGAGTGCGTTCGGCCCAGCGCTTCGAGTACGTGCGGAGAGAGGCTCTGAACACCCACGGAAAAGCGATTGAAGCCAGCTTCGAGGAGCGCCGTAAAGGTGTTTTCGTCGACGGTCTCCGGATTCACCTCGATCGTGATTTCAGCGCCGGACACGATCCCTATACGAAGGCGCACGGCCGCGAGAATGCGGCCGAGTTGTTCTGGCTCGAGCAGACTCGGCGTGCCTCCACCGAAGAAGACCGACGTGGCGGCAGGACAGTCGCAGTCCCAGCGCGCGATGTCGGCGACCACGGCATCGACATACGGCTCGAAGAGTGCGTCGAGGCCCTCATAGGTATTGAAATCACAGTAGTGACAGCGATGACGGCAGAACGGGATGTGGACGTAGACGCCGAAGCCGGGATCGCTTGTCCACTCACCGGTGCGCCTCGACGGCGCAAGCGCGACCGTCACGAGCCCGCTCCATCGCTGTCGACCCGCAGGGCCTCAATGAAAGCCGTCTGCGGAACCTCGACTGTTCCGATCTGCTTCATTCGCTTCTTGCCTTCCTTCTGACGTTCGAGGAGCTTGCGCTTTCTCGAGATGTCGCCGCCATAGCACTTGGCCGTAACGTCCTTGCGCTTTGCCTTGACCGTCTCCCGCGCGATGACCCGCGATCCGATCGCGGCCTGGATCGGTACGTCGAAGAGCTGGCGCGGGATCAGTTTCCGTAGGCGTTCGGTCATCGTCTTGCCGTACTCGTAGGCCTTGTCTCGGTGAACGATCGTCGAAAAGGCGTCAACCGATTGTCCGTTGAGTAGCACGTCGACACGCACGAGCTTCGACGCTTTCATCCCGGCCGGTTCGTAGTCGAGTGAGGCATAGCCCTTGGTCTGCGACTTCAGTTGATCGAAGAAATCGAAGATGATCTCGCCGAACGGCATCTTGTAGTGGATCTCGACACGCTCGGGTGAGAGATAGTGCATTCCCTGGAGGTCGCCGCGCCTACCCTGACACAATTGCATGACGGTCCCCGTGAAGTCGGTCGGCGTGACGACCGTGACATCGACATAGGGTTCGTAGACGTTCTCGATCTGTGCTGGGTCTGGCATGTCTGTCGGGTTGTGAACCTCGATCCGATCGTCGCTCGTCAGCTCGATCTCGTATCCCACTGTGGGGGCGGTTGCGATGAGCGAGAGATCGAACTCGCGCTCGAGACGTTCGCGCACGATCTCCATGTGCAGGAGGCCCAGAAAGCCGCACCGGAACCCGAAACCTAAAGCACCCGAGGACTCGGGTTCATAGACAAGAGCGCCGTCGTTCAACTGCAGCTTGTCCAGAGCGTCGCGCAAGAGCGGAAAGTCGTCGCCTTCGATCGGATAGATCCCGGCGAACACCATGGGCTTCGGTTCCCTGTATCCGGGCAACGGTTCGGTGGCACGGCTGTTGCGTGCGGTGACCGTGTCGCCGACCTTGGCGAGCCTCACGTCCTTGATCCCCGAGATGAGATAGCCGACCTCTCCGGTCTCGAGCTCGTCCATCGGCGTCGGCTCCGGGGACATGATGCCTATCTCGTCGGCCTCGACCTCGATGCCCGTTGCCATGAACGCGATCTCTTCGCGCGACTTGATACGCCCGTCGACAACTCGCACATATGCGATGACGCCTCGGTACGAGTCGTAGACCGAGTCGAACACCAGCGCTCTTAGAGGAGCATCGGGATCGCCATTTGGTGGTGGAACCCTTTTCACGATGGCTTCGAGAAGCTCGGCGACGCCCTCACCGGTCTTGGCGGAGATCCTATGGACGTCCTCGGGTGCACACCCGATCAGCTGCGCAAGCTCGTCCGCGTACTTCTCCGGCTGGGCGGCTGGGAGGTCGATCTTGTTGAGAATCGGAATGACCTCGAGCCCGCCGTCCACTGCCAGATAGAGGTTCGTCAACGTCTGGGCTTCGATTCCCTGGGCGGCATCTACCAAGAGCAGCACGCCATCACAGGCGGCCAGGGACCGGGAGACCTCGTATCCGAAATCGACGTGACCGGGGGTATCGATCAAGTTGATCTGGTAGGTGGCGCCATCGTTCGCCTTGTAGTTCATCCGAACGGCAGCGGCCTTGATAGTGATCCCCCGCTCGCGCTCGAGGTCCATGCGGTCCAAGTACTGAGCGCGCATGTCCCGGTCCCCCACGGTGCCCGTGAGCTGCAGAAGACGGTCTGAGAGAGTCGACTTACCGTGGTCGATGTGAGCGATCACGGCGATCGCCCTTTGGTGCGCTTGATCCATGTCCGCAAGATATCCGCCTCCCACCACTTCCGAGTGCGGAGCCGAGGCCGCTGCCTCCAAGGCGCCCTAGCCACGGAGCCTGTGTGGTCTGGTAGGGTTTGCCCGCTGGAAAATCCCTTAGCAAGCAGGTGTCTTAGGCATGGCCAACATCAAGAGTCAGATCAAGCGGAACCGTCAGAGCGAGGCCGCGCGCCAGCGCAACAAAGCGGTTCGCTCGGCGCTAAAAACGAAGACCAAACGGTTCGAGCAGGCCGTCGAAACCGGTGAGACTGACGCTGCTGCCGAGGCGCTCTCGGCCGTGACCAAGGCATACGACCAAGCGGCTTCGAAGGGCGTGGTTCACAAAAGCAAGGCGGCTAACAAGAAGTCCCGCCTCGCCAAACGCCTCAACGGCTAGCACGATCACCCTCTGGGTAGACCTGGTCACTTTCGGGCCGGGGAACAAAAGTGGCGTGCCCACTGGTCGAAGAGGCGTGAGAAAGCTGATGCTGTTGTTGATTGTTCTGACCGTCGCTCAGTTGGGCTGCGCTGAAGAAGCAGGCGACACTCCTTCCAACGAAGACTCCTCAGAGGAATCCGAAACGGATTCCACGAATGGTGTGCTCCTGACGTTCAGCCGAAGTGGGGGCCTGATCGGCACTACTGAGACCATCACGATCCGATCCGACGGGCGAGCCGAGGTTGAAGGTGACGCCTCGCCCCCACGACGAATCGAGATCCCACCCGAGTCGGTTAACCGCCTCGAGGAGGAGCTCCAAAGCCTGAACTGGGAGCGAGCTGCCTTCGAGCCTGACAACGTCGACTGCGCCGATTGCTTCACGTACGACATCCGATCGGGCGGACAGCGGATAACAACCACGGCGATGGGACAGTCGGGAGAGGAACTGAGGGACCTCCTGGCGCTGATCGAGGAGCTCTTTGCGACAAGCTCGGGCCGGTAACCTCCGCCCTACTGACGGCCGGCGATGATGCGCGCTACGGCCTCTTCGAGGGGCACTTGCGGGAGCGGGGCGTCGCCCTTCATCTCGACGTCGGTATCGGCTAGAAGAGTCATCGCCGAGATCAGCTCTTCTTCCTTATAGGTGCGGGCCTGGGACAGAAGTCGCTCGGTGCGCCAGTCGGGCATCCCGAAGAAGCTCCCGGCGGCCTTCGTCGAGTCGAAACGATGAGCTTGAAGCAGGCGGCGCACATGATTGGAGAGGGCCCCGAACAGCACCAGCGGCGGCTCGCCCTGATCCAGCAGTCTGCGCAATGTCCCCATCGCATCGGCCATCCGCCGCTCGCCGACCGCATCGGTGAACGCGTAGATGCGCTCATCGGCCAGCCGGGTGAAGGCCTTGCGAACCTCGGCCTGACCCACCTTGGAACCGGTCCCCAACTGCGTCGCGAGCTGGCTCAGCGCACCGTCGAGATCCCGAAGCTCGTTACCGACGGAGTCGATTAACGCCCACGCGGCCCTGTCGTCAACGGTCAGCTGGTGGGTCCGGGCCTGTTGCTTGATCCACGATGCGAGCCGGCGACCCTTGGGGGCATCGAGGCCGACGACCGCGCCCGACCGTTTGGCGAGCTCGCTGAGCTTTGCGTTTCGACCCGAGGCAACCGCAACCAGGACGGACGAAGGCGAGGGCGACTCGAGGTAGCGCTCGAGGGCCTCGGTGTGCTCCTTGCGCAGATCCTGGGCCCCCTCGACCACCACGAGACGGGTTCCGCCGAGCAGTGACGCGGTCTCGAGTGCCTCGATGATGTGTTGAGCGGGGACGCTCGCGTCGAGGGACACCTCGGAAAGCGGATCCGTCTGTAACTCGTCTCTGATCTTGTCGAGCGCTTCGCCCGCGAGAAACTCCTCGCCCGTCAGAAGATAGAAAGCCGCGGCCATCAAGCCCTAGCCCTCGGACAGGCCCATGCGATAGACGACGTCGTCACCCTGTTTGAGCAGTACGTACTCGCCACCCTCGTCACGTAGCGCGGACCACTCGGCGCCCATCCAGGCCTCGGCCTGCTCTTTGGTAGTGAACGCCTCCGAGGTGCGCAAGTCCTTACCGTCGCTGTCTTGAAGCGTCCAAGTGAAGTCGTCCATCGGCTCAGACTACTTTGGCTCGCCGGCGACCAAGGGTTCGCCGGACGCCGGCAGAGGCTCGACCAGGCCCGCCTTCAGCGATGCAAGAGCGGCTGCGATCAACAGTCCCCAGAGAGGCCAGGCCCACTGCTTCGGGACATCGATGGATGCCCACGACCAATCTCCCATCGTTCGGCCCACCGCCAGCACCCATATCAAGCACGGCTCGGCTGTCCGAGCGCAAAGCCACCCGAGCGGTGGCGCGACGGCTCCCGTGCATGCCGCCAGAAGCCCGAACACCGTCGCGGGAGCGACTGCCGGAATTGCCAGCAGGTTCGCAACCGGCGCCACGAGTGACAGCTCGCCGAAGGTGCCGACCAGGACGGGTGCCACCGCGAACTGGGCCGCCAGGGTCGCGGCCAGCCCCAGTGCGGCGATACCCGGCAACCACCCCAGAGCGCGCCGAATATGTCCCGAGAACAGAACGATTCCCGCAGTCGCGGCCACCGAAAGATGGAGTCCAACGGATGACACGAGTCCCGGACGAAGCGTCAGAAGGACGACCAGCGCGAGTCCCAGAGCGTGCAGGGGCTCCGTGCGGCGGCCCGCGGCCAGAGCCAACAGCCCAACCAGTCCCATGACCGACGCCCTCAGAACCGAGGGCTCAGGTCCCACGACCAGGACGAAGAGGCCGAGCGCAAAACCGCAGGCGAGCACCCGAAGCGGCAGCGCGAGCCCCGACACCATCAACGCAGTCGCTCCGACCACGATCGCGACGTTGCTACCCGACACGGCAACCAGATGGGACAAGCCCGCGCGCCTCAATTGTTCCTCCGTCACCGGGCCAATGCCGGTCGTATCTCCAGTCGTCAGGCCGGACAGGAGGCCGGCTCTCTCTTGGTCCATGTCTGCGGTGGCGCGTACGAGACCGTCACGCACACCCGAGGCAACGGCATGGAGGCCACGCGGGGCCGCTTGTTGCTCGATCTCGTCGACATCAAACTCACTGTGCGCCCCGAGTGCGCGACGCGCGTCGTCGAAGCTGTCGTCGGATCTCAACGGCACCAGCCAGCCGGTCGCGACCACAACGGAGCCTGCTGCGATCTCTGATGGTTCGATGATGACGACACCCGCCTCGCGACCCGGAGCGAACCCCTCGCATGTGAGCAGATCCGCGCTCAGCAAGCTCCCCAGGCCCCCAGCATGCTCGAGCAACCGACCCTTCAGCTCGCAGCGAGGAATGCTGCCGGCCAGAGCCTCGAGGGAGGAAGGAGTGGCCCGTGCCGCGGTGACTACGAGGCCACAGCTCGCGGCCGTTCCTATGAGCCCGATGAGAGAGATGGCCGCACAGCGGCGGAAGCTCGCAGCGAAGAGAGAGCAGCATCCGACTCCCAGTGCAACGGAATACGGGACTCTCTCCCCGAGAACGATCCCCACGGCGAGGCCTCCGAGCGCGGCGTAGATGCCGAGCAAAGAGGCTCCACGGGTCACACGCTTACGAACGGTCGCATCGCCTCGAGAGTTGCCGGACCGATGCCGGTCACTTCGATTAGTTGCTCGACCGAGGTAAACGATCCGATCTGCGTCCGGTATTCGATGATCGCCTGAGCCGTGGCGGGACCGACCTCGGGAATGGTGTCGAGCAGCGTTTCGTCGGCGGTGTTGATGTTGACCACGGCTCCGGCAGTCTCACTCGAGGTGGACGAAGCCGGGCTCGACCCGCCTGCCGATTCGACGGCCTCGTCACGGCGGGGAACATCGATCTTTGCTCCGTCCACGACCTGCTCGGCGAGATTGAGCGCGTCGACGTCTGCGTTGGCGCGCGTCCCGGCGAGTTCGAGGGCGTCCGCGACGCGGTCTCCCGGTTTCAGTTCGAATATGCCGGGTCGTCTTACGGCGCCTCCGACGTGAACCACGATGCCATTCTCGGGCGTAGGAGTTCCCCCAATTGGAGCGAAAGGGGCGGCACCGCTCGTGGCTGGAGGAGCGATGGTTGCCGGTGCTCCTCGCATCCACAGGACGAGGGCAACCACACCTGCCGTTACCACCAGCAGCGCAACCAGTCGCACGTCGCGCCGGCGTCCGACGAGATCCTGGAGGCGTTGTCTCACCCCCCGGTCCACGATGATTTCGGCCATGCTCGTATACTGCTCAGCCGATTTGGGTTCAACTGTGACGGGCGTCACAGTTGATGAATCTTCTGCCGAGCGATGGACACCCAATAAAAGGGTGGAGGAAAACAAATGAGTTACGAGATCCGTCCCGTTGAGGAGGGGCGCTGGGCCGAGTTTGTGGACGTGGCCGAAACGGCTTTCGGCGAGGAGGGCTCAGAGGAAGGGTCACGACGTTTCCGCGCCATCTCCGATCTGGACCGTACAGTCACGGCGTTTGACGGAGACGCGATCGTGGGAACGAACTCCTCCTTTGCCTTCAGCATGACGGTGCCGGGGGGGGAACTACCAACCGCGGGCGTCACGATCGTGGGAGTCCTACCCACCCATCGCCGGCGCGGCATCCTGCGCGACATGATGCGCTACCAGCTCGAGGACGTACGGCGGAGGAACGAACCGCTCGCCATCCTGTGGGCCTCGGAAAGCAGCATCTACCAGCGCTTTGGCTACGGGACGGCCGCGCGCATGGCGTACATCAACATCCTTAAGGAGAGGACCGCATTCCTCGACTCGACTCCTGCTGTTGGCCAGACGAAGCTTTTGAGTCCCGAGGACTCGTTGAACGTTTTGCCGCCCATCTACGACCGTGTGCGCGCCGTTACGCCCGGAATGTACCGACGCGACGAAACGTGGTGGAAGGAGCACTCTCTCTACGACCACAAGGACATCCGAGATGGCATGAGCCCCTTGTATCGAGCCGTTTGGACGCACGACGGCGACGCCAACGCTTATGCCACCTACCGGGTGAAGAATGATTGGGATGACGACGCGGGCGCGCCCTCTGGATTCGTGAGGATTCGAGAGATCCAGGCGGCGTCACCTGTGGCCTTCAGGGAGATGTGGCGCTACATCTTCGGGATCGACCTCATCGTGCGCATCAAGGCCTTTGCCCAGCCGATGGACGATCCCCTCTTCTTCATGGTGGCCGAGCCTCGCCGGCTGCAGACTCAACTCGAGGATGGCCTCTGGTTGCGTGTCGTCGAGGTGCGCGCTGCTCTCGAAGGCCGCTCTTACGCTGCCGACGGCGAGCTCAGTTTCCTGTTGCGAGACGATTTCTGCCCGTGGAACGAAGGTCGCTACACGCTCGAGGTCAAATCGGGCGAGGGACGCCTGGTCGAGGCCGCCGGCGAAGTCGATCTGGAATTGAGCGCGCGTGAGCTGGGTGCCATCTATCTAGGCGGCACGCCACTGACTGCCCTGGTGAGGGCCGGGCGCGTCGCCGAGAACAGTCCGGGCGCGGCCCGCAAGGCGGACCTGATGTTTTACAGCGAGGTCACGCCGCGCTGTCCCGAAGAATTCTGATCGAACCGGCGTAATGGGATTACTTGACTACCAGCGACACTAACTTCGGTTGCTTGACGATTACCTTCGTGGGCTCCTTGCCACCCAGGAAGCCCTTTATCTTCTCGGAGCTGAGAGCGCGCTCGCGCATCTCGTCCTCGGTGATCGACACTGGTACATCGATCGTCTCGCGCACCTTGCCGTTGACCTGAACGATCATCGTGATCTCGTTCTGCACGGTGAGCTCCTCGTCAAATTCCGGCCAGGATGACAGGTGGATCGAATCCTTGTGGCCGAAGCGATGCCACTGTTCCTCGGTCAGATAGGGAGCCATCGGCGCAAGCATCTTCATCAGCGCCTCGACCAGCTCGACCAGAACATCCTTGTTGGAGCCACCCGCTGCCCTGTAGCGCAGTGCCTCGTTCACCAGCTCCTGCATCCGGGCGATGGCGGTGTTGAAGGAGAACGCTTCGTAATCGCGCGTCACCACTTTGATCGTTCGATGCAACGCCCGGCGCAGTTCGCCTTCGAGCGCGCCCTCCGCAAGGTCGCCGTTGCCAAGCGTCCGGACATCCTCAGCCAACCGCCAGACCCGCTGTAGCCATGGCGCGGTGACGCGACCGATCGCCTCGACCCCCTCCGGCGGCCAGTCGAAGTCCTGTTCCGGCGGACCCGAGAACAACATGTAGAGCCGCAGCGCGTCCGCTCCGTAACGGTCGAACGCCTCGACGGGCTCTACGAGGTTGCCGCGCGACTTGCTCATGGCCTTGCCGCCCATCGTGATCATGCCCTGATTGAGGAGGCGCGGGAACGGTTCCGGGTCCTTCAGCATGCCCATGTCCATGAGCACCTTCTGGAAAAAGCGCGCGTAGATCAGATGCATGACCGCGTGTGTGATTCCCCCGCTGTACTGATCCATCGGCATCCACGCGCTCACCTTGTCGGGATCGAATGGAGCCTCGTCGTTGTGCGGGTCCAGGTAACGCAAGAAGTACCACGACGAGTCCACGAACGTGTCCAGGGTGTCGGTCTCGCGCTGCGCCGCCCCACCGCACTTCGGACAGCTGGTATTGACCCACTCCTCGGCGGTGGCCAACGGGGAGACCTCACCGGTCGGATTGAAGTCGACGTTCTCGGGAAGCTCGAGTGGGAGTTCCTCGTACGGGATGGCGACCTCACCACAGTTGGGGCAATGCACGATGGGAATGGGAGTGCCCCAATAGCGCTGCCGGCTGATCAGCCAGTCGCGCAGGCGATAGTTCTTGGCCGCGTGACCTATGCCCTTGGCCACGAGCCATTCCGTGACTTTGGCAACGGCTTCGGTCGCGGGAGTTCCGTCAAAGTCGCCGGAGTTCACCATCACACCATCGTGGGGATAGGCCTCGGTCAAGCTGTCCGCATCCCTGGAGGCATCGGGCGGTTGAATTACGACGCGAACCTCGAGTCCATAGGTGCGCGCGAACTCGAAGTCTCTCTGGTCGTGCGCCGGGACCGCCATGATCGCCCCGGTGCCGTAGTCCATCAGGACGTAGTCGGCCACCCAGATGGGTATGCGCTCGTCGTTTACCGGATTGATCGCGTAGCGCTCCAGGAACAAGCCCTTTTTTGGCCGCTCGGTGGACGTGCGGTCAATCTCGCTGAGACGACCCACCTCGTCCTTGAACTCGGCCAGTTTGGCTTCGACCGGTGTTCCCGCCACCAGCTCCTCCGCAAGGGGATGCTCGGGGGCAACTACGAAGAAGGTGGCTCCCCACAGCGTGTCAGGGCGGGTCGTGAACACCGTGACAGGTTCGTCTCGGCCCTCAATGGGGAATTCGACCTCGGCGCCATGAGAGCGACCGATCCAGTTGCGTTGCAGCATCTTGAGACGCTCGGTCCAACCATCGTTGATCTCGAGATCGTCGATTAGCCGATCCGCGTAGTCGGTGATCTTGAAGAACCACTGGGTCGGATAGCGCCTGAGGACCTCGGCCCCGCAGCGCTCGCACCGGCCCGCGATGACCTGCTCGTTGGCGAGAACCGTCTTGTCGTTGGGGCACCACCAGGCGGCGGCCTTCTTGCGGTAGGCGAGACCTCGCTCGAAGAATCGAAGGAAGAACCACTGGTTCCACTTGAAGAAGCTCGGCTCACAGGTATAGAAGACCCGGCTCCAGTCGAAGCTCAGGCCGAGTCGCTCCATCGACGCGCGGTGCTTATGGATGTTTTCGTAGGTCCACTTCTTAGGGTCCACTCCCCTGCGAATTGCCGCGTTCTCCGCCGGGAGCCCAAAGGCGTCCCAGCCGATCGGGTTCAGCACCTCGTAGCCGCGCATCCGCTCGAAACGTGCGATCGCGTCGTGTATCGAGAAGATCTCGACATGTCCCATGTGCAGGTCGCCCGATGGATACGGGAACATCGTGACGAGGTAGCGCTTCAGCTCGGGGGATTTCGGCCTCTCGGGTGCCGTCCACAACTCCTCGTCGATCCAGGACTGCTTGTAGTGGTCCTCGATCGCCTTGAAATCGTAGTGCTCCGGCTCCTGCATGACGCAACCCTAATGGGTCAAGGGTGGCGACTATGCGTCGGGGCAGCTCGAAAACGGGGGCCCGGCGAACTCCGGAAAGGATCGGGGGATCGCCCGAAGACTCAGCCGTTGGGTCTCGTTCTTCGACAAGTTCAGTACGAGTCCATCATCCTCGAACTCGTAGGTATGCCGGTCGATCCTGTAGCGACGACCCTCCGCCAGCGCAGTCGAAACGAGGACGGCGCCATCCTCTCCGCAGTCCGCCGCGCTCAGTTGTGCCACACCTCCACCGTGGGCGAAGAGGTTCTCGACTGGAGGCTGGCTGCCTTCGATCTGAATCTGCTCGAGGCCCCCCTCCGCGAAGACGAAGACGCCCGCGAACAATGTGGACGCGCCCGCAGCCAGGTTCACGATGACGTCGTTCCCTCCATCGCCGTCGATTTGCTTGATGCCCTCGAGAGCGGGCAGGCCAAGGCCCAGGTCGGTGTCCTCGGAATCGAGTGAAACAGCGCTCGTGCGGTCGCCGGTAGTCACGAACAACAGAGCACGACATCCAATCTCGGCTTCCTGGTCAATCCCTATGAGGACGACGTCCGCCTCGCCGTCTCCGGTGACGTCCCCTCTGAGCTCGCCCCTGCGCAACCGCTCGTCCGTAGCCAGTTCCTCTTCGTTCGGGCAACTCGTCGAAGGCCCCTCCGAGCGAGGGGTTTGAGGGTCCGGTGACGAAGAATTGTCGCAGGCGACGGTGAGACAGAGCAGCATGAGCAGAGCACTTAAGCGCGCGATGGAGGTAGACATATTCAAGAGATGGTAGGACCCATTGAACGGCAGTAACTCACGGCGACAATCGGAGACTCATCTATGACGGGCATGGTTCCGAAGGATGTTTACGAGCTGACCGGTGTGGGGACCCCGCGGCTGTCCCCGGACGGCAGCACAGTGGCATACGTAGTGGCGACGATCGACGGAGCCGCTAACGAGTACAGAAGCTCGATCTGGCTCGCTCGAATGGACGGCACCGGCGAGGCTCGACAGTTCACGGCGGGCACCACACGCGACGCAAGCCCCGTGTGGTCTCCAGACGGAAGTCGCATCGCGTTTACGTCGAAGCGCGCCTCGAAAACGATGCAGCTGTTCGTGATCCCGATCGAGGGAGGTGAGGCGGTTCAGCTCACTGAGTTTCCTGAAGAAGTCGAGGAACTCGCGTGGTCACCCGATTCGACGAAGATCGTCTTCAGCGCGCGTGTGCGGGACCATGAGGATGAGGAAGAGGACCGCAATCGCCCTCCCCAGCGCCTCACTCGGTTGCAGTTCAGGCTCGACAACGTCGGCTGGACGGCGGGCCGGCGAAAGCATCTTTTTGTAGTCGCAGCCGATGGATCGAGCGACCCGACTCAACTCACTTTCGGGGACTTCGAGGATGCTGCCCCCGCTTGGTCTCCAGACGGTAAGCAGATCGCGTTCACCTCGGCCCGGCACGACAACTGGGACATACAGCCGACCTCCGCTCTGTACGTCGTTGCGGCATCCGGTGGAGATCCGGAGGCCCTCACGAAATCTGACTCGAGTGCGTGGGCCCCCTCATGGTCGCCCGATGGAAAACGTTTGGCTCACTACTTCGTCCCCGGCATCCTTGACGACCCCCGGCACCAGCAAGTAGCCGTACTGGACGTCGCATCTCGGGAGCAGCGGGTCCTCACCGCCTCACTCGACCGCCAGTGCGTCCCCTTTCCCCAGCTGAGAGAGCCGCTGTGGCGCGGCGACGATCTGCTCTTTTGCGTCGAAGATCAGGGCAACTGGCATCTCTATTCGGTCCGTCCGACGGGTCGCGCGAACCGGAGTTGGTGGTGGGCGGAACCTTGGGCGTCACCGGCTACGACACCACGGAAGACACCATGGTTCATTGCTCGAGTGACGCCACCACGCTGCCCGAGCTCTTCAATGGCGACACCCGTTTGACGGATGTCGGACGTGACTTTGGCGAGGAACGCGAGGTCGTCGCACCGGAACGCTTCGTCGCCACCTCGGAGGACGGAAGTGAGGTTGAAGCGTGGATCATGCGTCCCGCCGGATTCGAAGAAGGCAAGAAGTACCCAGTCCTGTTCAACATCCACGGGGGGCCCTTTACTCAGTACGGCAACAAACTCTTCGATGAGTTCCAGGTGTACAGCGGCGCCGGCTACGTCGTCGTTTACTCGAATCCACGCGGCTCGTCCGGCTACTCCGAAGCCTGGGCACGGGCGATACGGGGGCCGAGCGAAGGCGGCCCCGGTATGGGCACCGTCGACCATCAGGATCTCGAGGCCGTTCTGGAAGCGGCCCTCGAACGCTTCGAGTTCTGTGATGCGGACCGGCTCGGAATCCTGGGCGGGTCATACGGCGGCTATATGACGACCTGGATGATTGCCCATTCGAATCGGTTCAAAGCCGCCTGCTCGGAGCGCGCAGTCAACTCCTGGTACTCGATGCACGGGTCGAGCGACCTGGGATGGATGTTCAGGGGATACCTCGGCTCATTCCAGTTCGAGGATCCAGAGGCCTGGTTGAAGATCTCGCCGTTGAGCTACGCGACGAACATCACGACCCCGCTCCTGATCATGCATTCGGAAAAGGACCTGCGCTGCGACATCGAGCAGGCCGAGCAACTGTTTACCACTTTGCGGCTGCTCGAGCGCGATGTCGAGTTCGTTCGGTTCCCCGGAGAGTCGCACGAGCTAACGCGTTCGGGCAACCCGTTGCACAGGGTTCAACGCTTCGAGATCCTGCTCGAGTTCTTCGACAAGCACCTCAAGTCCTGACGCGTACGAGCCGGCCCCCAAGGACCGGCTCGTAGCCTTGAATTGCAGACTGGTTGCGTGATGCCGTGAGCAAGCTAACTACAGTCCAGAAGAGTACTGATACCCACCACTAGCGTATGTTTCCTGCGGGATTGGTGGCTAGCCTGATGGTCACTATGGACATGGTTCGCCGCCCGTGAGACCGGATTTCTCCGGTCCCACGGGAACGGCGCCTGCCCCCAGCGGGAGGAAGGCCTGACTACCAGACTGCGGGAATGAGACGCTTAGGGACGCGCGCTTCGTACTCGGCGTAGGAGGGGTCACCCGAGAGCACCTTCTCCTCTGCGACGATGCGTGAAATTTGCAGGGTCCATACGACTGCCAGCAAGCCGACATTGAAAGCCGAGAAGTTCAGCAGGAGAAAGCCCAGCTCCGATACAAGGTACGCGGCGTAGGCCGGATGCCGCACTACCCCATAGGGCCCAGAGGTGACGAGGCCCCGATCGGCAGCAACGATTCCGAAGCTCTTTCCCAGGACCATCAATGCAATCAAGGACAACACGATGCCACTCCCCTGCAGCGCGAATCCGATCATCGGAGATACAGAATCGTGGCTGCCGCCGGGCTGTAAGAGAAAAGGCCCAAAGGATGCGCCGATTGCGGCAAGCCAGTGCCATGGACGAGCGTCGAACCGCCTCGCCGGACGCCGGCAGATGAAAAGCCACGCGACGATCGAGATCTGCAGCAGGAACAGAATACTTGCGGAACCTCCACCCGCGATGATCGCCTTCAGGTGCACGAAACATGCAGCCACCCACAGGAGTGCGGCTGCAGCGCTCCCCGCCCGACGCACGAGGTCGCCGGACTGCCGTTCGAAAGCCGTGGGGCGCGTTGCCATCAATACGCCGTAAACAGGTTCTGGGCGATCCGAACGACTCCCGGACCGATGACGACTACGAACAGAGAGGGCATCACGCAGAGAATCAGCGGGAAGATCATCTTGACGGGAAGCTTCATCGCCTTCTCCTCGGCCCTCTGACGCCGCCGGACACGCAGCTGAGCGGCCTGTGCGCGCAAGACGCGGGAAACGCTGATTCCGAACTGGTCCGCCTGGATCATGGCGAGGACGAAAGACTTCAGCTCGTCGACGTCTGTACGGGCGTCGAGGTTGCGAAAAGCCTGGGAACGGGCTACGCCGAGTTGCATCTCCTGCATCACCCGAGATAACTCATCGGACAAAGTTCCGCTGATGTTGGTGATGCACTGCCCGACGGCCGCGTCGAATCCGAGGCCGGCCTCGACGCTGATCGTAAGTAGGTCCATCGTGTCGGGTAGTTCCTGCCGGATGTTGTCCCGCCGGCGAGACGCACGGGCCGACAACAGAGAACTTGGGCCAAACCACCCAACATAGAAGACCAGGCCGCTGCCGACTACCGCCAAGGTGTCCAGCTTCCCGTTCAGCAAGGAGAGCACTATGTAGATCGAAGGCATGAGCAGACCTACTAGAAACTTGACTGTCACTATTCGTTCCGCGTTCCAACCATTCGGTGAACCAGCTAGTAGGAGGTTTCGATCGAGCCTTTTTCGCATGTCTTCATTGGTCAGTTTCTTGGCGATGGTGCCGAAGGAGTTGAGTGCAGGAAGGACGAGCCGCTGAGTCAGAGAGCGATTCAGCTCCTCTTTCCTGAGATCGACAACATAATCGATAGATCCCAGCTGGGCCTCGAGTACTTGTGCAGCCCGATGGTGTCGATGACGCGTGGAGATCGCAACCACGCTTAGCATTCCAACTCCAACAAAGGTCGAGGCAAGCGCAAGAACCAGATATGTCTCAGACATCGATTCGCACGACCTTTCTCATCCAGATGATTCCTAAGGCCATCAAGGATCCTCCTACCGCCAACATCACGAGCCCCATCCTCGACGTCCACAGAAGGCTGAGGTACAAGGGGTTCACGAGCATCATGTAAATCGCCACCCCGAACGGCAGACCGCACAGCAGATACATCGACAACTTTCCCTCTGCCGACAGTGCCTTGACTTGCCCGCGAACCGCCTCACGCTCGCGCAGTGTGGTCGCAACCGTGTCAAGAATCTCAGCGAGGTTTCCGCCGACCTCACGCTGGATCTTCACCGCGACGATGGCCCACTTGAAATCCTCAGATCCGATGCGAAGAGCCATCGCATCTAGCGAGTCGTTGAGCTCGCGTCCGAGCCGCAACTCCGCCAAGAGGCGGCGGTACTCCTCCGAGCTCGGCTCGCCGATCTCTTGCGCAACGAGGTCGAGCGACTGCAGGAAGCTGTGTCCTGCACGCAACGAGCTTGCAAGAATCGACAGAACGTCTGTCAGCTGAGCGTGCATGCGCTTCGATCGCCGGCCAATCTTGACGTTGAGCATGACGAGGGGGACTACGCCGCCGACGATCCCGAGCACCATGCCGATCCAGAGGCTGGAGAACAGCAGCGAACCAACGAAGTAGCCCACGAGCACAAGGAGTGCGCTTCCCGCGATGAATTCGCCGATGCGAAGAGACGATCCCGCACGATCCAGCTTGAGGCGAAGCGCGACAGAGATGCCCCGTCGCTGGGCGAGCCCTTCAGCTCGGGCGACGAGGGATTCGGGAATCAGTGAAGTCGGACGCTCGCTCCGCTGCTAGCCTCCGCCTCGAGATCGAAGTGCTGGCGACTGCCGCCAGACGTGCCAGTCGACGCTCACGGACGGAGTGATAGCGTCGGCCGAGAACCAGGTAGGCAAGGAAGAACACGGCCGCGAAGGTCAGCGCCAAAGCCAGGAGAAGAGTCCAGGTAGCCCCCAAACTCCACGGGAATCGGAGAGTTCGTATCTGTGGATTTCGGTGTGGCGGCCGGGACATTCGACGCGATGTCGAATGAAGCAACGTCGGTTCCGGCCGCTGTGGAGACCGCGATCTCGATCTCGCTTCCCCCTTCAGCCTCCGTCGCATAGGTCACCAGGAACTGTTGCGAGAGCGCGGACGCGATGCCCTCGTACACATCGGCGAGGTCTGATGTGGCGGCTGACGAATAGGTGCCGCCGCTAGACTTCGCAAGCGACCTGAGGGCTGTCTCGGTCTGTCTCGGGTGTGTCCAGCGCGATCGAGTGAATCGCCGTCTCCGCGGCCGAGGCCGCCGACATGACCTGCGACAACGTCGCCTTGCTGGCGGTGTCACCTCCATCGGACAGCAACACGATGTTTCGCTGACTGTCGCCCGAGAACATCCCCAAGGCAGCGTCGATGCCGTCGTAGAGCGCGGTCTCTCCACTCGCCTCGAGGGACTCGAGCGAAGCCAGCACGCCACCCCGGTCCACTGTCAGCCGCCGCTCGATTCGGAAGGAGTCCGAAAAGGAAACGACGCCGATCCGAGCATCGTGCGGCAGCTTGGCGACGAAGGACTTGGCAGCCGAGATCGCAGATGCCAGAGCATCCTCGATTGATCCGGACGTATCCACGACCAAAACCACGTCGACCCCGGTGGTCGACTCCTCCAAAGGAGTGACCTCGACCTCCGAGACACCCTCACCGTTCTCAGTCACCGTCAAGTCGCCGGCACTGGTTCCGCCAGCAACCGAAACGGTCACCCCTACCTGGGGATATTCGCCGGCTTCGACATCTCGGATGCTCACGGGTTCGGCCGCATCAGCCGTGGCGGGTAGGAACGCAGCGCCCAACAACAGGCCGGCTACGACGAGTCGCCCTATGCGGACCATGTTCGACCCCCCTCGGGGATGAATGCGGCGGGCGAAACGTTGATACCGGCATCAGCAAGTTTCTCGAGACACCTAGGACGAATTCCCGTCGGCTTCATCTCGCCGATGAAGCGTCCTTGAGGATTGATTCCCGCGTGGAAGTCGAATTTGTAGATGTCCTGGAGGGTGATGACATCCCCCTCCATGTTCAGCACCTCGCTTATGTGCGTGACGCGACGAGTGCCGTCCTTGAGGCGGGCCTGATGGACGATGACGTCGACGGCCGAGCTGATCTGTTCGCGCACGGCCTTGACGGTGAGCTCTGTCCCGGCCATCAGCACCATGGTCTCGAGCCGGCCGAGCACGTCCCTCGGCGTATTGGCGTGCACGGTCGAGATCGATCCGTCGTGACCGGTGTTCATAGCTTGGAGCATGTCGAGCGCCTCGCCACCACGCACCTCGCCGATGACGATGCGGTTCGGCCGCATGCGCAGGGCGTTGCGTACGAGATCGCGAATGGTTACCTCTCCCGATCCCTCGATGTTCGGGGGTCGCGACTCGAGACGCACGATGTGAGGCTGCTGGAGTCTCAGCTCGGCGGCATCCTCGATCGTGATGATGCGCTCGTTCGAGGGAATGAACGACGACAGGACGTTGAGCGTGGTGGTCTTGCCGGCTCCCGTACCCCCGGAAACGATAACGTTCATGCGGCCGGAGACACAGGCTTCCATGAACTCTGCCCCCGCCTGGTTCCACGTTCCAAAGGCAATCAACTCCTCGACGCGGTAGGCCTCGGCCGAGAACTTACGGATGGTGAGAGCAGCGCCGTCAAGCGCCAGCGGCGGAATGATGGCATTGACACGAGAGCCATCGGCGAGGCGAGCATCGACGTAGGGAGAGGCCTCGTCGATGCGACGGCCGACCTTCGCTACTATCTTTTCGATGGTGCGACGCAACTGCTGCTCGTCGAAGAAGTGCTCCTCTGTCTTGAAGAGCTGACCGTTTCGCTCAACGTAGATCGACTCTGGGCCGTTCACCATGATCTCGGTGATGGTGTCGTCCTTGATCAGCGACTCCAATGGACCCAACCCCAGCACACCGTCCGTGATATCGGTGAGGATGATGCTCTTCTCCCGCGCAGAGAGCGGAGTGTCATCTGCGACGAGCAGTTCGTTAAGACGATGGTGCACTAACTCGCGCATCTCCCGTTCTGAAATCGTTGAGTCGTAGAGGGTCGGGCCAAGCGCCTCGATCATCTGGTGTTGAATCCGCGCACGGACCTCCGCCACGCGGTCTGGACGTTCGTTCTGCGCAAGTCGCTCTGCAAGTGACATCGTGCTCTCCTAGCTTCGGCGGAAACGGCGCCGTTTGGCTCCGTCCCGCTTCGTCGAGAGCTCGCCGAAAAGTTGGTCGGCGAAGGAAAGGATGCTGCGCGACACGTCCGACTTGGGGTCGGTCACCAATACCGGCTTGCCGATGTTGAGCGATGCCGGCACGAGCCTGCTGGAAGGTACGAGCGCGTCCACTTTGATCTTGAGGACCTTCTCGACATCGGACGCCTCGATGCCCACTTTGCTGTCGGCCCGGTTCAGGACGATTCGAAATTTTTCGTGAGGCACACCGATCGATGACAGCGTTTCGAGAGCCTTTGCCAGGTGCTTTACCCCTACGACGTCGAGCTGGGTAATCAAACAAATCAGGTCGGAGGAATCCAGGGCCGCCAGGCTCATGTCCGAGTACTCGGGGGACATGTCCAGGATGATGTGACCGAAGGTCTCGCGCAACGACTGCAAGGAACGAGACACGGCGTCGCTCGTGGCCGGGTGAGTGGATGGATCAGACGACGATCCGAACCCGACCAAGTTGTTGCTCAAACGAGCGCTGATCTTGTGAATAGTCTCCCGATCCACATCCGAGCCAACTGCAAGCAAGTCCTGAAAGGAGTGTTGGGTCTCCATTCCGAAATAGCTGAAGACGTCGCCCATGCCGAGCTCGAGGTCGACCAGAGCGACTTCATGATCGAGCATCTGAGATGCTGCAACGGCGAGATTGCAGGCAAGAAATGTCTTTCCGGCGCCGCCCTTGGACGAGAACACCGAAATCACTCTTCCACTCTGCACCTTGTGATCGTTCGTCGCGGAACGGACAGTTGTGGACCAAGCCATCGCCTGCTCGAGCGAAGCACGAAGACTGTGAGTCTGATCCGAGAGGTCGACTACATCCCGCACGCCCGCTCGCATGGCATCCTGCATGCTTCCGTTAAGGGGACTGGTTCGCACCAGAACTGTCGCAGTTGGAATGGCCGATGCATTGACCGTTCGAGCGATCTCGAGCGCCTGGTCATGGTCAACCTCGGGTGAGATAACGACGAGCTCCGTATGACCGCGCTGCTCCTTGAAATGAGACCCGAAGCTGTCAATGGATTGCACCCAGTTGACATCCTCGGGGCGAGCTCGCAGGGCCTCGGTCACCTCTCGGTAGAAAACGGGTGATGAGCCAACGCTGATGATCTTCATCAGTTGGCCACCAGCTGCTTGCCGAACGAGTCGAAGGAAATCGGCTCGAGTGGCTCGCCGGCCTCGCCCGGCGGAATCACCGAGAAGTAGATCTTGCCGAGATCCTGGCCGAACACCAGCTTCTGCACTTCCTCGGGCATCGAGGGCCAGCGTGACATTGTTACCTGTTCCCGACTGCGTCGTGGTCATCGCGGCCGTACCCTCAGCAGCGCTTGAGACCCGGAGGACCTGCGCGTCCGAGCTGACAAGGACCGTGTGCTTTTCGTTGGGGAACGTTGCATGTATGGCCACGTGATCACCAGCGTTCAACACGTTTCCGCCGATGACGCGCTGGGATTCGAGGGCGACAGTCATGCCCTGCATGCCTTTGGGGATGCTCAGCACCCCGCCGGGCAGATCCTGACTCCCGGTGAGACGAGTCGAGCTCACCTGCTCACCTGCAAGAATCGGCGACGAGGTGCTTTCGCCCTTGAGCTCGTCCAGATTGGTGACGGCGTTCGAAACCACAAGATCGGCCGGCACCTGCTGAACCTCCATGGCGCCCCCCGAGAGCAAGCCGTCGAGCTCGGTTCCCGAGGGAATGTCTTGGGACACCACGACTACGCCGACGGTGTCCGTGGAGGTCTCGGCGTTCTGTTGAAGTCCTCGTGCGTACAGGAACACCGACAATGTCGCCGTCGCTGCGAACACCACGGCGATCGCGATAACGGTTATTCGTGAACTCATCTCTTACTTTCCTTCCCGCTGGGTTGGTATGGCGAAATCTTCTTGTTGTGTGATGAATCAGCCGTCGAGGCGCACGGCGCTGTATCCGAAGTCGACGCCACCGCCGGGGTTCGATCCCCCGAACTGGAAACCCACCCACTTCGTGACGAGGCACTTTGCGTTGTGATCCGAGATTCGCTCCGGCGGTTCACAGGCTCCCGGGGTACCGGGGATATCGGGGGTCCCCGGTTGCACGTAATCGAGGCGAACGCTCACCTTTTTCTTGTCTTGATTGCCGAAGTCGAGCCACCTGATGACGTTGGTCGTGGGGTCGTAGGACCAGGTCGTGCCCTCGGTGCCGGGCAGCGCGGGCGGTTCCAGAATCGCCAATCCACCAGTTAACGCCTCGCAGTTAGAGATCATGGTGCTGATGCCGAAGGTTGGTGCCGCTTTGGTGAACTCGTGGGCGATTGGGGAGTTGTCACATTCAACGCGCTGGTCCGGGGTTCCGGGTGTGACGGGCGTGCCGATGGCGCCCTCTTCATTTCCGTCGTAGACGGCGATGAGCTCGAGCGACGCGAAGCCGATGATGTTGTACTTATCAGGGGTGGTCGGCGGGGGCCCCGGCAATTGCGTTGCCGGGTCGCTGACCGGAAAGATCAAGATGTCGCCAATCTCGTGGCGAAGTGTCGACCACACTGAGTTCGCGTGGCCGGAATCCGCGCACACATACGTCGGAGACGGGTAGAGGAGCGACAGCAGATCCGGGTAGCCGTCTCCGATCCAGCCGCTGCGGTCGGAGGCCCCCGCGCTGCTGCAGTTTTCGCCTGCGGGAACGTCCCACTGATCGAGATTCAAAAAGCCCCACTGAGCGTTGCCGAGCTCGTCCGGCTGGTTGTCGTTCCAGAAGGAGCAGGTTTCGCCCTCAGCGACATCCGGGAATCGGCAGTTGCCCTGAAGCTGATCCATGCGGAGCATGATCGGAACGACGTTGTCGCTAGCGCCAGCGGCGCCCCACATTGCGGTGGCGTCGGCTACGACGGGACTGGTATCGGACAACCCCAGGGCGGGGGCAAAGGTGAGGTCCGATGAGACCTGATATTCCACCCGCAGCTTGCCAGAGGGACCCGGGCAGGTGCCCTCGAGAATCGAGAAATCGAGGCGTGTCAGAGACGGATCCCCATTGATGTTCTCGGCCGCCAGTGCGTCCGCTTCATCGACCGGCACGCCCGGCAATCCGGCGCACGACTGGGCGGCGCCCAACGCCGCCGCGTCCGCACCGTTGACCATCTCCCTACGAGCCACCAACAGTCCGCCGACGTCGACTACGAGCATCAGCATGCCCATGAAGACGGTTAGGCACAGAACGACGATAACGATCGTGGCACCTGACTCGTCCGATCGAATCGCGCGCTACTCGCATCGGAAGACCCCTTTCATCTCTCGAGTGAAGGTCACCGTCGGAGCGAGCACGAGCTCGACATCGAAGTCCTGGTTCCACGAAACCGTTACGCGTTGCCCCACCGTCGCGTCATCACATACGAGGTTGGCGGTCGGAGCGTTGTCTACCGAGTAGGGCGCGGCCGCGTCGTTTACCGCAGCGACAATCTGGTCGGGGGACCTAACGGCCGCGGCCCGGGCTCCTTCTCGCGCCGCGGACTCCATCACCTCGAGCTCGCTGTAGACGCGTCCGAAGGCGATAATGCCAAAAACGATCACCAGCAGGAGGCTCACCACAAGCGCGAATTCGACCGCAGCAGCACCGCGTTCGTCGCTGCATTGTCTGATGAATCTGCTGAGGAGATCTCTCACGTGCTCTCGTTCGTGTAGGTGGAAGAACTTAGGTCAAGGAAGTGCGCTGCAGCGTCGAAGAAGGATGTGCGGGCCCCCCGTGTTCCCGGAGGCCCGCACAATCGAACCGGCTTAAAGCGCTGCCGTTACTGCAGTGAAGGCGGCAAGGATCTGCGTGCCCAAAAGCTGGACGGCGGCGACGATGACTGCCGCGATCAGGGCAACGAAGAGGCCGTACTCGGCCGCTGTGGCTCCGTCCTCGTTGTGCATCTCCGCCAAGCGGTTTTGCAGTCTGAAATAAAGCTCCATCATGATGTGGTTCACCTCCTCTTGAGGTTTTGTGTGATGCATGGCTTGGGGGCGACAGATGTCAGATCGCACCCACGAAGTTGGTGAAGATGTTGTTGAGGCTGATTCCGATGGTCTGAACGGCGGCAGCGATGACCGCCGCGATCGCTGCCAGAAAGAGTGCATACTCGGCCGCCGTTGCACCATGCTCATCGGAGATCCGATTGAGTCGGGCGTGCAGACTCAACAGCAACCTAGCCACCTATTCCCCACTTCTTCCGCTGGATGTTTTTTGCGCTCCAATGATCGGGCGCTCAACGAAAGGTAGAGGAGTAGCCAAAGCGAACAACGCTACGGATACCGTAAGTTCGGGCCCAAACGGGCAAAGGGATCAGTGAAGGAGCATCTACGTAATCCATGCGGTGCAGGAGCACGCCATTACCACCCATGTGTTGCGAAACCGCCATGAGGACTAGCTGTCTTGACCAGACAGTCGGCGAATGGGAGGCCGGAGGAGGGGCTAGCTTCCAGAAGCTGGAAGTAACCATGACCGACGCAAGCAGGTAGTCAATTACCCGCTGTCAATTGGAAAATGGATATCCAGTCAGGTTACGTGGTCGCCCTCCGCGCTTGAATCGTGGCGAGACCGGGAGTTACGTCCAGTTGGCTAAGCCCGTTCCAAGCGAGATTGACGAGGTGGGCCGCCACAACCTCGATCCTCGGCTTGCCTACATCGATCCACCAGCCACCCACCTGCACGGTCATTCCGACCAGCGCTCGTGAGTACAGCGACGCGAGCTTTTCGTCGAGCTCTCGCTTCGTGAACTCCTCGACCAGGATGTATTCCACCTGCGAAGCGACATCGTCGATTACGCTCGCCAAAGTCCCCGCTGTGCCGGTCACCGGCGAGTCGCGCACGAGGACTCGGAAACCCTCTGGATTGTCCTGGATGTAACCCAGAAACGCGAGCGCGGCTTGCTCGAGCATGAGCCTCGGTTCCTCGGCGTCGAGACCGTCGGTGATTCGGTCGAGCAGGGTCTTGACCTCGCGGTCCACGACCACCGCGTACAGACCCTCCTTGCCACCGAAGTGCTCGTAGACCAAGGGTTTAGTGATCCTGGCCCGTTGGGCGATCTCCTCGATCGAAGTCGCCTGGAAACCCTTCCGAGCGAAGACGTCACGTCCCACCTCGATGAGCTGCTCGCGACGTTCATGGCCCGACATGCGGGCGCGTCGACTCTCCTTGCTCACACTCCGTCCCGCGTGCGATTACGTCTGTTTGTTCTCGAGCTGCTTGAGGGTAACCGTCTTGACATTCCTGGCCAACCCTAGCTTGGCAAAGGCACGGATAACCAGGGCACTGACGTCGACCTGGTACTTGCCTATTCCATGGACGGCAGAGGTGGGAAAGGCGTGGTGGTTGTTGTGCCAGCTTTCGCCAAACGAGATAACCGACAGCACCCAGTTATTCGTCGAGAAATCGGTCGTTTCGAAGTCACGCTTTCCGTAGAAGTGACAGATCGAGTTGATGCTCCAGGTGACGTGATGGAGCATGAAGATGCGAGCGAGACTCCCCCACAGGAACGCGGTCACCATTCCCCAAAGAGACTGGGTGATCGCGAGCCCTACAAGCCCGGGAGCCACGAATGAGAAGATCACGATCCAGGGGAAGTTCTTGTTGATCTTGATGATTCGCTGCTCCTTGATGAGGTCGGGAGCCCATCGGTCCACGTCGGTCTTCTCCTCATCGAAGAGCCAGCCAAGATGTGCGTGCCACAGTCCCTTGACAATGCCGGCAAGTCCTTCGCCCTCGTCCAGATGCGGGCTGTGGGGATCGCCCTCCTTGTCGGCATAGGCGTGGTGACGCCGGTGGTTCGCAACCCAGGAGACCACGGATCCCTCGACAGCCATCGATCCGGCGAAAGCCAATCCGGCACGCAGCCTCGGACTGGCTTCAAAGCTTCGGTGGGTGAAGAGACGGTGATAACCGACGGTGATACCGAAACCCGAGAAGAGATAGAAGCCTAAAAAGATGCCGAAATCGACGCCACTCACTCCCCAACCCCACATCGTCACTAGCGCAGCGATGAATCCGAGAAAGGGAATGACCGTGATCACGAGAATCATGCGCCGCTGGAAACGGACGTTGCGGTCGTCGAGCATCAGTGTGCCCTGAACCGGCTTGGGAGGGGTCGGCCGCGGGGCAGCCCTGTTTCGTTCGAGTGTCTGAGCCATCGTCCCTCCGTGACCTTTTGCTCGCGACCCCGGAGGGGATCGCCGGATTGTTACGGAACCGTAACTTACCTAAGCGTAACCACAAATGGAGAGATACAAACCTGGAAGATTCTCCAGGCCCCGAATATCGGGCCACAGGGGGACGAAGGCAACGCGATTCCTCCGGCCCACAGTCCGATGGGCTTTTCGTTGGAGATAATGGCCATGTGGACCCCATCAGAGCAAAACTCGCCGCGCAGAAGGCCCACCTCGAGACCGAGATGGACCGCATGTCGAGACCGCCCGACGAGATAAGCAACATCTCGTTCGGCAAGAGAGTCGGAGAAGGCACGAGCATGGCTGTCGATCGATTGGTGCAAGTCGAAACCCACGACCAGCTGCGAGCCTTACTCGCCGACGTCACCCATGCTCTCGAGAAGTTCGACGAGGAAAGTTACGGAGTATGCGATGGCTGTGGAGTGGACATCCCCCCGGAACGATTAGAGGTGCTCCCCTGGGCCACCCTTTGTGTTCGGTGCGCGTGGGAACGCTAATCAACAGTCCCTTCGCGCATCACCACAGGGCTGCGGGCTGATGGAGGTGCATGCCGGCTAGACGCTGGATCCTGATTGCGGTTGTTCTTGGGTCTGGGATCGTGTTCCTCGATTCAACGATCGTCCCGGTCGTCCTGCCCAAGATTGGGAACGAGCTTTCCAGCACGCTCCTGGGAAAGCTCGAGGCCCAGTCATACGTTTACTACGGTTACCTACTCGCGCTCAGTGCGCTTCTGATTCTGGCGGGAGCCCTGACCGATTTCGTCGGACGTCGTCGGATGTTCGCGCTCGGGCTCATCGCCTTCGGTCTGACCTCGCTCCTTTGCGGCCTCGCGGTCAACATGGAGTTCCTCGTCGTGGCGCGTGTGTTGCAGGGTGCAGCGGGTGCGTTCCTCGTCCCCGCGTCACTGGCGATCATCACCGCGAGCTTCACAGGGGAAGAGCAGGGGCGGGCTTTCGGGATTTGGGCCGGTGCCTCGGCTGCCACCACCATCCTCGGGCCGGTTGTGGGAGGTGCTCTCGTCACCTATGTTTCCTGGCGAATGGCTTTCCTCATCAATCTCCCGCTGGTTGGGATTGCGTTGTGGGCCACCTTGAAGCATGTTCCCGAAAGCCGTGATGAGAACGCCGAGGGCCGCTTTGATTGGCTTGGTGCGCTGATGGCCGCGCTCGCGGTAGGCGGGCTGACCGTGGGTGCGATTCGCGGGGAGTCCGAGCAGTGGCAAGACGGCTCGGCCTTTGTCGCCCTCGCAATCGGGGGCCTGGCGGCTCTGGCTTGGCCCATTCGCATGGCTCGTTCCTCGCGTCCGCTGGTACCTCTCTCGTTGTTCAAGTCGCGCAACTTCACAGTCACCAACGTCTCGACGCTGCTCATCTACGGGTCGATCTACGTCACAATTCAGTTCTTGGCTCTTTATTCGATCGGAACTCTCGGGTACAACGAGATCGGTTTCGCTCTGGCTACCATCCCCTCGACGGTCTTCCTCGCGTTGTTCTCTACTCGCTTCGGAGCGCTTGCCGATCGTTATGGTCCGCGTGTATTCATGTCCGTAGGTCCGGCTCTGATGGGCTTGGGTCTTCTCTGGTACTTGCGCACGCCCGCGGCTAGCGCCCCCTGGGTGGTGGATCTTGGAGATCTCTCGACGCTAGTGCCCCCAGCCGACTACCTGATCCATTTCCTGCCCGGCCAGATCCTCTTCGGGCTCGGGCTGATGGTCATGGTCGCTCCCCTCACCACGGCGCTCATGCGATCCGTGCCGGTCGAACACTCGGGAGTTGCGTCGGCGTTCAACAACGCCGTATCCCGCGTTGGCCCCCAGCTTGCAGGAGCGTTGATCTTCATTGCGGTCTCGGCGAGCTTCTTCGCAGCACTGCAAACGCGGATGCCGGAAGTGGACGTCTCCTCTTCGGAGGTGCGCGATGAGGTAAGTCCCTTGAACGCACCATCGTCCACCGCAGATGATCAGTTGGTGGCAGCATCAAGAGAAGCATCCACCGACGCCTTTCATGTCGCGATGTTGATATCCGCTGGACTCTGTTTTGGAGGAGCACTTGTGAACTCGCTTGGAATCTCGAATCGGGACGCCCAGCATCCTGGAGGCCATGACGAGAACCGACAGGCCTCCGCACCCAGTCCGCCCTCCGCGCCTCTCGAAGCACCTAGCAAAGGTTAGGTGCACATGGACGAGCTTCCAACCGGAACCGTGACCTTCCTGTTCACCGACATCCAAGGGTCCACCCGTCTTCTTCACGAGCTCGGAGACGGATTCGGAGAACTCCTGAATCAGCACCATCGGATACTCAGAGACGTGCTGGCTCGCAATAACGGGGTCGAGGTGGGAACCGAGGGAGACGCTTTCTTCATCGCATTCGCCACAGTGACCGATGCGGTTAACGCCGCCGCCGGAATGCAACGCGCGCTCGCTCAACACCGAGACAGCACAGGCATCGATCTGCAGGTTCGGATGGGCATGCACACAGGCGAAGCTCAACTGGTAGGCGACAACTACGGGGGCCTGGACGTGCACCGTGCGGCTCGAATCTCGGCCGCTGCGAACGGCGGACAGGTTCTGCTGACGGCCGCGACGGCACACCAAGCTCAGGGCAATTCGAGACTGGACGGCGGCGTTCGCCTGCTTGATCTGGGGCGGTTCCAGCTCAAGGATCTGGCCGACCCGGAGCAACTCTTCCAATTGTGCGTCGAGGGCCTTCGTTCCAACTTTCCTCCCCCGGCCGCTCTTGGAAACCCCCTCCACTTGCCCCCTCGACTCGATGAGTTCGTCGATAGGAGCAGCGAGATACGAACGATCCAGACACTATTGGCTGAAAGGAGATTGATCACTCTTACGGGTCCGGGGGGCACGGGTAAGACGCGTCTTGCCACCGAAGTCGGCCGTCTCTCCGCCGCTGACTTTCCCGATGGCATCTACTTCGTAGAACTGGCGGCGATCTTCGACTTCTCGCTCGTACCCAGCACGATCGCAGGAACTCTCTCGCTGAGGGAAGAGGGTGCTCGTCCAATCATCGAGACGATAACTGACTACCTGGCGACCAAGCAGATACTTCTGATCCTCGACAACTTCGAGCAGGTGGTGGAGTCGGCTCCGTTGATATCGGACCTGCTGCGTGGCGCTCCGAGACTCAAGGTAATGGTCACGAGTCGGGTATCGCTGCTCGTCAGCGGCGAGCACGAGTATCCAGTTCCGCCGATGGCACTACCGGACCCTCAACGGTTGCCGGACCTCGATGCTCTGCCCGAGTACGAATCCATCGACCTGTTCATGAAGAGGGCCCGTTCCGTCAAGCCTGACTTCACCCTGACCGACGACAACGCACCGATCATCGCTGAGATCTGCGTGAGGCTCGACGGGTTGCCGCTCGCCATCGAGCTCGCGGCCGCACGCACCAGGCTGCTTTCTCCAGACGAGATACTCACGCGACTCGGTCAAAGCCTGTCGCTCCTCTCCAAAGCGGGGCGAGACGTTCCACAACGGCAACGAACCCTGATGGACGCCATCGGCTGGAGCTACGAGCTATTGGATCCCGAGCTCCAAGCACTTTTTCTCAAACTCGGCATTTTCAGAGGCGGATGGACCCTCGACGATGTGGAGGCGGTAGCCAACCCCGAGGGCGCTCTCGGTATCGAAGTCATCGACGGACTCGAGTCTCTTATTAGCAGCAGCCTCGTCAGAGCCTGGAATGCGGACGACAGTCAGACATGGTTCGTCATGCTCCAGACCATCAGAGAGTTCGCTTTGCAAACACTCGCCGACACCGGCGAGCTCCAGCAGATCCGGATGATTCACGCCGGATACTTCGCTGATCTTGCCCGAAAGGCCGAGCCCAAGATCTTTAGCGACGACCAGTACTGGCCCGATCGTCTCAGCCTCGAACACGACAACCTGCGAGCGGCACTACAGCGGCTCATTGATGCCGGCGAGATTCAAGAGGGCCTGGTCATGGCGACGTGCCTGTGGCGCTTTTGGCAGATCCGTGCACATCTCGCAGAGGGGCGCGCATGGCTGACACAATTACTCGACGATCCGAAGAGCAAAGACGACCCAGCCATCCGAGCAGCAGCTCTAACCGCAATCGGAGGTTTGACCTACTGGCAGAATGACTACGCCACGACTCGTGTCTACTACGAACAGGCGCTAACCATCTCCGAATCCATCGGCAACCAGCACGGTATCGCGGAGGCGCTGTACAACCGTGGGTTCTTGTTCCTCATCGAAGGAGACACCAGCAACTCGCGGGGATTCCACGAACGAAGTCTCGCCATATTCACGGAACTCGATGACGATCTAAACGTTGCGTACGCGAAGTGGGGCCTGGCGATGGCCCACGTGCGAGACGGGGAAGTGGACGAGGCCGGGCGGCTCGCGCGGGAATCCCTGGACACCTTCGAGCGCCACCGCAACTGGTACGGCAGGTCGCTCGGAGAGTTCGTTCTTATGCAGATCGACCAGATCGACGGGAACTACGAAAAGGTTCTTGCCCTCACCCGGGAGGTTCTCGAGAGACCTGAGAGTCAAAAGGACGCGGTGGGCATATCCTCGTTGCTCGAGATCCAAGCAAACATCGAGATCGCGATCGGACGACCTCGGCGTGGTCTCAAACTGGCGGCCGCGGCGGCCCACATGCGGACGGAGTACGGCGGGGGCGCTCCGCCGCCGCTGCTTAATCTTGAAGATCCCAGAGCCCTCGTGGCTGGCGTGTTCTCGGAGGAGACCATCGAGAGCATCTGGTCCGAAGGTCAACAGATGTCGCTCGAGGAGGCCCTTGCGTACGCACAAAAAGACGGTGAAGCGGACGAATGAAGACTGAGACCGAGTCCGACGAACGACCAGTAATCCTGGCCGTTGACGATCACCCGGATGATCTGGAACGGATCTCCGAAGAGCTCAGGTCTCGTTACGGACGCCACTACGAGGTGATGTGCACACCCTCGTCGGCCGAGGGAGAAAAGATCCTTCGCGAGCTTGTGGGCACCGGACGCGACATCGCCCTGGTTCTTGCCTGCGAGGGGATGTCACCGACGGGAGTCGAGTTGCTGGCCCAGGCAAAGACTCTCGATTCGGACATCAAGCGGGGCCTGCTGGTTCCGTGGGGGGCCTGGGGTGACGAATCGACGGCAAAGACGATCGTGGAGGCGATGACCTTCGGTGGAATCGACTACTACGTCTTGAAACCGTGGAGGTCGCCGGACGAGTTCTTCCACAGAACGGTGACCGCATTCCTGCACGAGTGGGTGCGCAACAGATCGGTTGGGGTCGCGAGAGTTACCCTCGTGGGGCGCGAGCGCTCTCGCCGCTCTTATGAGCTCCGCAACTTCCTCTCCCGCCACCGGATCGAGCACATCTTCCTCATTGCCGATTCGCCTGAAGGACAAAATGAGCTGCAAGGTCACGACCCAGCAGTGCTTCCCATCGCCAAGACTCTCGACGGCAAGATCCTGGTTGATCCGACCGATGCGGAAATGGCGGAGGCATGTGGGCTGAAGACCCGCCTCGATGAGGGTGAGACCTTTGGCGCCGTCGTCATCGGTTCCGGTCCTGCCGGTTTGGCGGCGGCCTTGTATGGAGCTTCCGAGGGAATCAAGACGCTCGTCGTCGAACGAGGAGTGGTCGGGGGACAGGCGGGAAGCAGCTCGATGATTCGTAACTATCTGGGTTTCGCCCGCGGAATCAGTGGGTCGGAGCTCGCCGCACAGGCTTATCAGCAAGCGTGGGTCTTCGGCACGACCTTCTTGATGACGCAGGAGGTAACGGCGATCGAGCGAAGCGATCATGGTTTCCTTGTGACGCTTTCCCAGGGGCAGCGCGTGGCCACGACTGCGGTCGTCCTTGCAATCGGTGTTTCGTATCGACGGCTAGGAGTGAACCAGTTGGAGGATCTCTTGGGGGCCGGAGTCTTCTACGGTGCCGCGGCGTCGGAGGCGCACGCCCTGAAGGGCAAGAGAGTATTCATTGTCGGTGGAGGAAACTCTGCAGGGCAAGCCGCCCTTCATCTCACCAAACACGCTTCGTCGGTATCGATAATCGTTCGGAGACAATCACTCGCCGAGAGCATGTCCGACTATCTCATCAAGGAAATTGGGGCCGCACCGAACCTCGATGTGAGACTCCATCGTCAGGTCGTGGACGGCGGGGGTGATGGCCGCCTTCAGCACCTCGTCCTTCGAGACCTAGAGTCGGGACGCGACGAGCGAGTCGACGCCGACGCGCTGTTCATCATGATCGGTGCAGAACCTCACACGGACTGGCTGCCCGATGACATCGAGCGCGACCAATGGGGCTTCATACTCACCGGTGACGACGTCCCACTCGAGTCGCGGTCGTCGCAAGACCGACCGTTGCCACTCGAAACGAGCATGCTGGGGGTCTTTGCCGCGGGCGACGTGAGATACGGTTCGATCAAGCGGGTCGCTTCAGCGGTTGGTGAGGGGTCAGCGGCCATTCGCTCCTTGCACGAACACCTGCAGGCCCTCGCTCCCAGTCACTGAGGGTGCCGGATGCACCGCTTCCCGGCCGATGGATAGGGTGACGGGGTGACTCGAACACCCCGATTCTCGCTTGCAACGGTGGTCCTGGACTGTCCGGACGCGCATGTCCTCGCCGACTTCTACGGCCAGCTCTTGGGGTGGGAGGTGACTTTGAGCGAGCCGGATTGGGTCCTGCTCAGGGACCCGGATGGTGGAACCGGTTTGTCCTTCCAGTCCGAGTCTGACTACCGGCCCCCGGTGTGGCCGGAACGTCCCGGGGAGCAACAGAAGATGCTGCACCTGGACATTCGGGTTGACGACCTGGATGAGGCGGGAGCGCACGCGCTGGCCGTCGGCGCAACGACTAGCCGGCTACCAACCGCAGGACGACGTGCGCGTTTACCTCGACCCTGCGGAGCACCCCTTCTGCTTGTTCATTCACTAGGCACGATCAGTCCTGAGGATGGTCTCCCGTCGCGCCGTCGATTAAAACGAATACCCGCGCCAAGAGTTCGACGCTTTTCGTGTCTGGGGCGCGCTGCTCAGAGAAGTCACAGTCGTGCCCCCGTAACTCCGCTAGCTCATACTCGTCGGCGAGTTGCCATTCGATAGATGAGCAACAGAAGCACTGCGCCAGCTATGGCCGTTAGCCAGGTCGAGACATCGAAGAACTCGTCAAGCGGATCCACGTCGAAGATCGCTCCGGCTAGGAAACCGCCCACGAGCGCCCCAACCGCCCCGATCGCCATCGTCACGATGATGCCGCCAGGATCGTCACCAGGGAGAAGTGCTTTGGCGATTGCACCTGCTAAAAGACCAAGGATCAAGAAACCGATGATGCCCACGACGCCTCCTCTGTACAGTTCACGATTAAGTCCACGTGGTAGTGCTTATCCGCGACAAGTCTTGGCGAAACGAAATCCCGCGGCCTGTTCACGGCTTGAATTTTTAGCCAGGACAGCATCAAAGCCATGATCGGCGCGCTTGATCAGGTTGAACGCTGATTCAGAGTGATTTTCTGTGGATGACCGTGTACTCATCACCGTGTCCGAGTCGGCCAGGCGCTTAGACACCTATCCCAATGCGATCAACCGATCGACTGTCATAGGAGGAGCAGGTTAAGGCTTTGCGACTAGCACTCACTGGCATGTCCGAGCGACAACAGTTGTGACCGAGCGTCATGCTCGTTACTGAACTGGGTTGCTTCCGCCCACATGCGGAGAAGGGCGGTCTCAATGTGGTCTACGGTTAGAAGTATCGTAGCCCAGCCCCATTACTGATTAGGGAAGCGAATGGAAGATCAGGACCTTCGAGAGCGGATACGCAAGCTGGTACAAGAGGAGCACGAGCTCTTCCGGCAGGAAGCTCAGGGTGCCGCCACCTTTACCCAGCGCGAGCGGATGCGTGAGGTTGAAGAGTATTTGGACCAGTGCTGGGATCTTCTCCGACAGCGTCGAGCGAAACGAACCGCAGGCCTCGATCCCGAAGCTGCGAACATTCGCGATGTCGAAACAGTCGAGCACTACGACCAATGAGGGCGAACTCGTTGCCCGCTCATTGTGGACATGTACGTGTCACTGCCCGACGCGTTACCAAGAGTTGCTCTTGCGCTCGGTGTTACACTGTTCACAGAAGCACGATCAACCCGAGCGTTGAAATCGAGTCTGGGTACTAGCGCCTCTCTGACCTTCGTTCATCAGGTTCAGGGAGGTGTTTTTCTTTTTGAAAAACGGAATCGTTAAGTCGTTTGATGAGTCCAAGGGTTACGGCTGGATCGTCCCCAACGACGGCACGAATGATCTTTTCGTGCACCAGCGCAACATCGTGGGCGACAACATCAGGATGCTGCCGACCGACGCGAGAGTCACATACGAGTCGCGTCCGAACGACAAGGGTCCCGAGGCGATCAACGTATCGCTGAGCAAGTAACAAGTCTCAAACAAGCGCAACAAGAGCGGGGGCCCATGGGTTCCCCGCTTTGCGCGCGGCCGCTGGATGAAACGGGAGCCGGGGGAGTCCTTCCCCCGGCTCTCTTAAAGCGCAGGCCGCCCGAGCACCAAAGGTTGGGGTGCTGCAGGCGACCTTGCGCCCCCCAGAGACACTGATTTGATCGTTATTGTCTTACTCTACGCCTTGTTTTCCAGAGTTGCCCAGGCCCGGGCCTATTTAGGTGCCACCGAGCATTCTGAAGCGGGCCGAGGGCCCCGCCAGGCGCTTAGGCACCTCCTCCCAATGCGATCAATCGTTGGAAATCGCAAAAAGGGAGCTCGAGGCTTTCCTGAGTTGAGGGAGCGGCTTTATCGGTGGACCCGACCGGGATCGAACCGGTTACCTCCGCCATGCCATGGCGGCACTCTACCAAGTGAGCTACGGGCCCCCAGGGGAAATCTGATGCTAGCAGAGGCCTTCATTGGTCCCATCCCAGATGTTCCGTCACGTGATGTCCTTGCGTTCGGTGACCACGCTCCCGACGGAGAGGAGCGCAACGCACCAGGCCGCGAGCACAGCCGCTGCCGTCCACAACGACAGTGTTGCGCCGACGTTGGGAGTTCCCGAGAGAATCGATGACGCCCCGCCGACGAGAAAACGTCCCTCTTCCGGAAAGAAGTTGAAGAGCAGCGGCTCGGCGATCAACTGTTCCACAAGGGCCGCAATGAGCGCTGCTATCTGATTGGGGATCACAGCACCGATCGCGACACCGAGGACACCGTAGAACGTAGCCGTTGCAGTGCTCCCACCCAGCAACGAAAAGATTTCGCTCGTCGACATGATGACGTCGATGTTCTTGATGGCGAGACCCGCGTAGGAAATGACGGCGACGAGCAGCGACGATGCCGCTCCCAGAAGGAATCCTGCGAATCCATACGCGACCGCCTTGGCGAGCACAACGCGCCATCGACGGGGCGAGGCGAGGAAGGTCGGTGTGATCGTTCCCTGCTTGTACTCTCCCGCCATTCCGATGATTCCGAAGACGAGGGCGAAGATAGCGTTGAACCCCGCTGAGCCGAAGAGGCCGCGTTGCACCTCCTCATTGCTCAACGAAAAACCGGTCTCTTCGCCCGCGAAGACAAGCGTCAGGACCGCGCCCAACGCCGACAGGGCGAGAAGGGCGATAGTGAGTCCCCACCACAACCGGGTGGTTCGAAGCTTGAGAAACTCCGTGCGAACGATCGTCATCAGGACGCCGTCGGGACCGCGAGGGGCGAGCTCGGCAGAGGCAGTCATCTGGAGGAAGACGTCCTCGAGACTGAGGACCTCACCGACGAGCTCGTGGAGGACGATGTTCTCGTGCGCCGAGAGCTCTCCGATCTCGGGGGCCGTTGCATCGGTTACCAGCAGAAGGTCTGGCTCGACTCGCTGGGGAGTCTTGCCGGCGGCCCGCAATAACGCCTCCAAGCGATCTGCTTGCGGAGTCCGGACTCTGACGGCTCCGGTCGAGCTGCCGGTTAGATCCTCGAGCGGTGCCTGCGCGATGAGCCTCCCCTTTCCGATGACGATCACGTCGTCGACCGTCTGAGACATCTCGGCGAGCACATGGCTCGAGACGAGCACCGTTCTTCCTTCGGCTGCGAGCGAGCGAAGAAACTTTCGCAGCCAACGAATTCCCTCAGGGTCGAGCCCGTTCGCGGGCTCGTCCAGAATGAGCACCTCGGGGTCTCCGAGAAGGGCGGCAGCGATGCCGAGCCGCTGCTTCATTCCGAGCGAATACCCCGACACGCGTTTGTTGGCGAATTCGGTGAGGCCGACCAGAGACAACATCTCGTCTATCCGGTTGCGGTCGAGCTGACCAGCGCTCGCAACCACTCTCAGATGGTTGCGGGCACTTCGGCCGGGGTGGTAGTTCGCTCCCTCGAGCACAGCCCCCACCTTGCGAGTCGGGTGGTCGAGACTTCGATACGCCTGTCCGTCGATGGTGGCCCGGCCGGCGGTAGCGGACACTAGTCCGAGCAAGACTCTCAGGGTGGTCGTCTTCCCGGCGCCGTTGGGTCCAAGAAAGCCGGTCACGGTGCCCGCTCGAACCGCAAAGCTCAGGTCGGCGACAGCAACCGTCGATCGGAAGTGCTTCCTCAGGCTCTCCACGACTATCTTTTCGGCCATCCGGGCACCCTAAAGGCCGCTGGCACCCAGTGACGAAAGGGACCGGGGATGGAAAATCAAAACCGGGCCGCCCAAAAGGGAAGCTGGAATCCGTCGCTCTCAGGACCAATAGGGTGCACGGCACGGTGCCTTGATCGAGCTCCTAAGACAGAATGAGCTACGCCGCTGTAGGCGGTCCGATCCAGGTGTTCAGCGCGTCGGCGAGCCCCAGCTTGTTTAGGTCTCCCACCCAGGCCACATATCCGTCGGGCCGAATCAACACGGCGGGGGGAGCAGTGACCGCCCCGATCGCCGGAAGCTCCCACGTTCCGACGTATTTGGCGTCGATCAACTGAACCCGATCTGCCCAGGGAGTGATGTCGTAGCCGCCGGGCTCCCCGAGGTTGAGCAGCACCGGCCGGGCATCGTGCAGCAGGGGGAAGACCCGCAGCGGGCCGTCGGCGGTGACCAGGTCGAGATCGGGCATGCGGCGTCCGAGCAGCGGGTGTCCCTCGCCAAGGTCGTATTGAATGCCCAGGCCGGACATCTCCGCCGCGAGTCGTTTACGCGGCTCATCCATGTTGAGAAGCTCGGACACGATGTCGCGCAGCACCTCGATGCGATCGTCGACGCGCATGAGCGCGGTCTGCGCCATCGTGTTGCGCAGCACCTGGGCAGCGACCGGGTGGCGCTCGGCATGGTAGGTATCCAGCAGGCTTTCGGGCGCTGCCTGGTGGATCACCTGGGCCAGCTTCCATCCCAGATTCACCGCATCCTGCACACCGGTGTTGAGGCCCTGTCCACCGACCGGGGAATGCACGTGCGCCGCGTCGCCGGCCAGCAGGACCCGTCTGTCGCGGTAGGCCGCGGCCTGCCGAGTCATGTCGGTGAACCTGGAGATGAAGGTGGGACTGTGGATCCCGTAGTCGGTGCCGTAGACGGCGACGAGGCCCTCGCTCAGATCGCGCAGAGTGGGCTCGTCCGTGTTTCCGACCTGCGACTCGGTCAACATGACCCCCACCGTTCCGCCTTTCGTGTAGATCACCTCGCCGCCCTTGATCTCGTACTCCACCTTGCCGATGGCATGCATGCCCGAGGGAGTGCGACGAATGCCCGTTTCCGGCTCCTCGGTCATCTCGACCTCGGCGATCAGGCTGCTCGTCGTCGGATCCCACCCGGGGAACTCGATGCCGGCTGCCTTACGGATCAGACTGCGCCCTCCATCGCAGCCGACGAGATACTCCGCCTGTAGCGACTGACCGTCCGACAGCTCGACGTCGACGCCGGTGTCGTCCTGCGCGAAACCGGTGACCTCGATGCCGTACTGGATCGGCACCTCAAGCTCGCCGACCCAACCGGCCAGGATGCGCTCGATGTGGTTCTGCCAGAGCCCGAGCCCGTAGGGGTGCCGGGTGGGAAAGTCGCTGATGTCCAAGGGGGTCCCGGCGAAGCCCGCGACCTGCGCCACCTGCCCCTCGGACAAGAATCGATCGGCGATTCCACGTTGGTCGAGAACCTCGATTGTGCGTGAATGCAGACCGCCTGCGCGCGAGCCGGGGAGTTCCTGGCTGGGGCGCCGCTCGACAATGGCAACCTCCACGCCCGCCAACGTCAGCTCGCCCGCCAGCATCAGCCCTGTCGGACCTCCTCCGGCGATCACCACCGCATGCTCGGTCATAGGCAATCCTCCTATTTCTGTAGGTTCCGACCTTGCGGCCGACGATTATCCGGCACGACCCGGGGCTTGCCGCAAGCCCCCCTGTGCGGTTTAGATTGGAGGTGAGAGGGAGTGGTCACGCGTTTCCTCTATCGTCCGCTCTGGAAGGACAAACCCTCCCGCGAAGCGCGGCACCCAAACCCGAACTTTGACCACGTCAGGTTTTCGACGCGCCGCCTCCGTTGGCTCCGCTGCTCCCGCCGCCGCGGCCCCCTCGCCTGCGGCGACGTGACCGGCGCTTTCGGGATGGTGCCTTCTCCCGCTCGCGCGGCCGGGGCATCGCCGCCACCGACGTTGGGGGCAGCCGGGGCCTTCTCGCGTCTGGGTTTGCCATCCGGCTCGCCGTTGGGGGCCTTGACCTCGGAGGGCTTGTGACTGCGATTGCTGTTATCCCGTTCCTCAGCGATCTTGACAGTCAGTCGGTACTCCTGCGGATTCTGCGGAACGCCCATCTCGGATTGCAGCGAGCCGATGATGTCCTCGAGCTTGCGGTCGTCTGGCGGAAGCATGAGCGTGTCGGGTCGCTTGCGATCGTGTGCTCGAACGATGTCCTCCGATGACTTCGCCGGAGTGATCGAACGCTCGCCACCGCCACGCGATCGGCTCCGTCCCCTGCGACGGCGTCGCCTGGAGCCACCTTCCGCTTTCGGTTGTTGCTCTGAACGTTCTCCCTGTGAGCGTTGCGACGCGGACTCTTGTTGTTGTTGAGGCTTCTTGCCTTGTCCGCCGCGGCCCCGCCTCTTACGGCGCCTCCGCCGTGGCTGCTGGCTCATCGGTTTCTAGTCCGTCCTCCTGCGACCGTCGAGGCGATCGCTGTCCGTTTTCTTCGTAATGCAGGTCGAGCACGGGAGCATCAGCCCACAGGCGCTCGAGGTCGTAGTAGTCGCGCTCCTCGCGGTGGAACGCGTGAACGAGGAAGTCCCCGTAGTCGAGAATCACCCAGCGGGACTCTCGATGACCCTCCCGACGGAGCGGCTTGATGCTCCACTCCTCGCGGAGACCGCGCTCAACTGCATCGGCAATGGCATGGACTTGGCGCTCGGAGTTTCCGCTGCAGATCAGGAAGTGATCGGTGATTGCGAGTGTTTGTGAGACGTCCAGAACGATGATGCGCTCGGCATTCTTGCCGGCGGCCGCACTGACGGCCGTCTGGAGTTGCTCGGCGGCCTCAGTCGCCTTCTGTTTCAGTTGCGTCAATGAAATCCTTCCCAACGACGATCGTGAGGTCCACGATACCCTGCTGGTTCACAGAAACCTGCAGGTTTCCGACCCCCAGCAGCTCGCCGGCTCGCTCCCCTGCCGCCTGGGCCTCAGGCGTCGACTCGTAGATCACGATCTGGGTGGCCTCGTAATCGAGGCGGTTCGCGTTGCCCGAGAGCACCACCTTGAAGCCCTCGCCCACCAGCCTCTCGGCGACGGCCTGGGTCATCCCCGGCAGGCCGCTCCCATTCAGGATCTGGACCCTGATCTCCTCGACCGCTTTGGGGGACGCGCCGAAGGTCTCAGCGACGAACGAGCGGATGTCGGTGTCGCTGATCGAGTAAAGCTTCGTCTCACCGGTTACCTCCTCCTCGACTGGCAGAGAGGCCACTGTTAGGTCCTCTGGTGCCACCGAGACGAGTCCTGTTAGGAAAGAGGCCCGCTCGACAGGGGTTGAATCCGAGGAATCGAGTGCTCCCGGCACCGCTTCCACTGCGGTCGCGAGGGCCTGGGGGTCGGCGGCATGAGTCTCGACAAAAGACTGCCAGAACGCGAGATGGCGGGAGCCCAATTCAGTCTCATCGCCCTCGAGTCCGACCTCGTACAACAGGTCGGTCTGAAAACGAGGCGGAAGGACCTGTTCGCCGGCGGCGAAAAGGACCTGCGAGGTGTCGACTCCGGCGGACACGCGGACCTCCTGCGGCACGTTGACCGTCAGATCACCCGTTTGCTCGAAGAAAGCCTCAGCCTCTTCGGCCGGGAGCTCGATGAAGTGGTCGATGGGAACGCCGAGCATGTTCTCGACGCTCACCGAGATGAGTGAGATCCCACCAGTCCCTAGGGCCTCGCCGATGCCCAGGAGTCCCTGACCCGGGACCTCGTAGCCGGTGTGCGCGGGAAGGTATGCGATCGACGCTCCCGCCCCCGAGTCATCGACTTCGATCACAGTCATCCAGCGGGCCTCGGGTCCGGTGCTCGTTGATTCGGTACCCACGAGCAGATAAGTCGTCTGACTTCCGGTAGCACTGACCGCCGACTCCGCACGATCGGCACGGGGATTGTCAACATCACGATTCCGCAACATGGTCATTGCCACGACGATCGTTAGGATCAGAAGGACCGCGCCTCCGGCGACGAATACGCCCCGTCCAGGACGCGAGCGCGGGATGGAGATCTGGCGGCGTTGTGATGGTTCACACGTTGGCGTGCCGGCTCCGCTACGTCTTGGCGGCGGCGGAGGCGGTTTAGGTCCCGCGCTTCTGCGGCCTTTAGGAGACGCCGGAATGGGGCTCCTGCGCCGTTTTCGGCCCGCGCTATGTCGACCCCGTCGATCAGACATCGGAGTCGCTCTCGCCTTGATAGAGCCCGTGCTCCGCTATGTAGGCTGCGACTTCGGACGCTACGAGGTAGTCCACAGGAAGGCTCTTGCGCACACGGTCGCGGATTTCGGTAGACGAGATGGCAACCTCGGGCATCTCGACGACATGGATATTCGGCCACCCAGTCCCGGGGTCGATGCCTGCGAGATCGATGCCCGATCGAGAGACGGCCACGACCTCAGCAAGCTGCGACAACCGGTCAAGCTTCTCCCACGTGCCCATGCCGAGAACCGTGTCGGCTCCCGCGATGAACGAGAGTTCGACGTTGCCGTTGTAGAAGTCATGGAGCGTCTCCAGGGTATCGGCGGTGTAAGTCGGGCCACGTCGGTCGATCTCGACGCGCGATACCTCGAAACGAGGATGAGACTCCGTCGCAAGAACCGTCATGAGATAACGATCCTCAGCGGGAGCAACCGTGTTCTTCTGCCACGGGTCGCCGGCCGGCACGAACATGACGAGTTCGAGGTCCAAGTGGTGCAGAACCTCGGATGCCGCGATGAGATGCCCCTGATGAGGGGGATCGAATGTGCCTCCCATGACGCCAAGACGCTTCACAACTCTCTAGTCAACTCGATACCGGACAGTAAGAAACGGATAGCAACTCCTACAACAGTTCTTCGGGCGCTCACCGGCGTTTCTGAAGAGGGAATCCCTGGGTTAGAGACCGGTTTCAGGCGGTGGGAAGTACTCAGCGGCTGCGAGGCGCGGCCCGTCGAAGCTGAGTGACCACGTACTGCCCTTTTTTGTCTCGAAGTCCTTCGGCAGGTCGAAATCGTCTTCTTTCGCAAGCCTCTCGAGCAGATCTGGAATGGCGCCCCCCTGACTACAGATGACGACGGCGCTATCCGGGGTTCCTGTGGAGCGAACCAAATCGAGGGCTACCGCCTCGTTTCCCGGATATCCGAGCTCGCTTAGAAGCGGCTCCTCTTCGATTGGAATGCCGATCGCTTCGCTCAAAGGCTCAACCGTTTGAACGCATCGGACGAAGTCGGCAGAGATGATCCTGCCCACGCCGAAACGCGAGAGGAGGCGAACCAGTTGCTCGGACTGTTCCCAACCCTTCGAATCGAGCGGACGCGCCCGATCGTCCCCCACCCAGTCCGAGCTACTCCCCGCGCTTGCGTGGCGCACGAGCAACACGGTCGACGTGAATACGGGGCCTTCCGCAAATCGGTCGAGGATCTCCTTGTCGGTCGAACGGGTGAGCATCGAGCGAGCATCGTCTATGGTCAACCAGCGGAGACCGTCGACCTCCTGAGTGGGCGTGAACAAACCCGCATCCGCGCGCAACGACCAGTAGTAGACGATCTTCGAGCGCTCTTCGCCCCCGGAGATCTTCATGTAGTGAGCCTCGCCGAGGTAGCGCCCCATTCGCACCCGATAGCCGGTCTCCTCGAAGACCTCTCTGATTGCACACTCGACGAGAGGCTCGCCGTGCCGCGCACTTACCCTTGGGGATGCTCCAGTCGTCATACTGGGGTCGGTGGACTATCGCGACCTCGACGTCGTTGGATTCCTCGTCCTCCGACTTGGTCCGCCAGACCACTCCGCCCGCGGCTTGAATTACGTGGTCGTCCGGACTCACCAGAGGTCTAAGTCTCTAACCATGCGAGATTCTTCGGCTTATCGAGCGAGGCCCAAACCTTGGGCCAGCTCTGCTTGGCCTCTCGAGTCGCTTGCTCCTGGCGTTCCAGCAACCTTCCCAGAGCGAGGTTGAACGGCCCGTCTCCGTGATGTTCCTCGGCGAGGTGCCGAACCATGCCTGCGGAAACCACTGCATCTTGAAGCGTGCCCAGTACATCCTGCACGTCTGCACAGTGCGCTGCGAAGGTGCTGGCCCTCTTCCCGACTTTCTTTCCAAGCGAAGGCGCAACTGCCTCGCCTGCATAGCGCGCCCGCTTGGCGAGTATTCGAACCCGGTGAAAGTCATCGTCGGGGTCACCCGGCCGTAACGAACGAGCGCGACGGGCGAGCTGAAGCCAAGCCTCTCGGACCAACGGGGGCAGGGCCTCCGCGCAGGTCTGCTCCGCGGCGGCCTTGGTCAGCACCGGACTGTGCGTCGCATCGACAAGCCGATCGAGGAGGGACACGTAGCGGTTGGACCGCAGAGCCTCCAAGAGGTGCTCGCGCGCGACGTCGTGCTTAGCGTTCATCGACTCGAACAGGGAGTCGAGCGCTTCTTCCATGCCTCCACCAGCCTTGCGCAGCCGCGCTTGCATCACATCGAGGTCTCGAACCTCACCGAGCCGATCTGCGATCCACTTGAGCTCTGTCACGAGGGACTGCGCCCAACCGTCTTCGACAAGCGGACCAAAGGTCCTGAGATCGCTTCGCATCCGGCGCGCGGCAACGCGCACCTGATGGACGGCCTCCTCGGAGCCGAGCCGAGTGCCCGGATCGTTTGCCACCATCCGGTAGGTGCCGCTCGCGAGGCTTCCCTCTACTGCGCGGCCCGCGGGCTGCTTGGGGGAAATCCTATTGGGAGACACGACGTCGGGCACCGCGTTGGCACGAGCTCCCAAGGCCCGGATCGCCTTGGGAGTGGGGTCACCCGACAAGGCCCCCGCCTCATGAAGTACGGCAGCGACTCGCTCGACCGCCTCGGGGCCCGCGCCCTTGTCCTCTACCTCCAGCTCTCGAAAGCGAGCTACGACGCGGCTCCCCTCGACCACCGAAACCTCGTCGTCAACGACCTCGGTGCCCACCTCCCCCGATCCGTTCAGAAGGTTCAGGCGCTTGCGGCGTGTGTGGATGCGCGTAACGGGGGCCAGGTGCTTGGAGCGAACGAAGGCCGTGACCAGATCGGAGGCCCCTTTCGGGACCGACGACCCGGAGCCTTCGACATTGACTTCGTCGACGCGTGTAGACAGCGCCGTCCACTGGGAGCTTGACGGTCCAGATCGGGCCCGAATCCTCGCCTGACCTATAGCGGAGCGTGATGCCGTTACGAGCGAGACGCAGATCCTCGGTGTCGTAGTAAGTAGCCCGCAGACGTTGCTGCGAAGCCTCTTCGACTGAACCGACGTCTTCGATTCGACTGAGGTCGGGCAGGTCAAAGGGACCGTGGACCGCCAGCTTCTGCTCGACCTCACGCATTCTTGTTTGCACGGCGCATCAATTCTTCCTGCAGATTGATCACCTCATCGTCGCCGGGCTCCAACTTGTTCCAATGACCTTCCCCATTGAGCTCCCAGGCGGCACTGTTGTCGGCGAAGGATAACCTCAGGATCTCCTTCAAGCGATCCTTAAGCCTCTTCTCCTTCACACTGACTACGGCTTCAACGCGCCGGTCAAGATTGCGCCGCATCATGTCGGCACTGCCGATGAAGAAGTCGTCCTGCCCCGCATGACGGAAATAGAAGATGCGCGAGTGTTCGAGGAAGCGGCCGAGGATGCTGCGCACCGTAATGTTGTCACTGAGATCCCGCACGCCAGGCTTTAGGGAACACATCCCCCGAATCATCAGGTCGACCTTCACGCCAGCCTGTGAGGCGGTATAGAGGGCGTCGATCAATTCCTCGTCGACCAGGCTGTTCAGCTTCATGGAAACGTAGCCCGGCCGTTCGGGGGTGTGCAGCACGACTTCGCGTTCTATCAACGAGACGATCTGCTCGCGCAGTCCATGTGGTCCCACAAGGATCCACCTGAACTGACTATGTCGCGAGTAGCCGGTGAGGAAATTGAAAAGGTGGCTGACCTCGGCGCCGATCTCGGGGTGAGTGGTCAGCAACCCAAGGTCTTCGTAGAGCCGCGCTGTCTTTGGGTTGTAGTTGCCGGTGCCAACGTGCACGTATCGGCGCAACTTGTTCTTCTCTTGTCGGACGATGAGGCACAGCTTCGCGTGGGTCTTCAGTCCAACGAGGCCATAGACGACGTGGCACCCCGCCTGTTCGAGAGCGCGTGCCCAGTTGATGTTGGCGCGCTCGTCGAAGCGGGCTTTGATCTCCACAAGGACAACGACCTGCTTGCCCGCTTGCGCAGCATCGATGAGGGCATTGACGATTGGGCTGTCACCCGAGGTGCGATAGAGCGTCTGCTTGATCGCCAACACGTCGGGATCACTGGCAGCCTGCTCGACAAGGGTCTCGACGCTCGTTGCAAAGGAGTCGTAGGGGTGGTGCAGCAGGATGTCCTTCCGCTGCAAGACATCGAATATTTTCGAACCTCCGTCTTCGGACAACTGCAAATCGGGCTCGGTGGTGGGAAGGAAGAGGGGATGCAGGAGCTCTGGTCTCTCGATGCCGTAAAGGTCCCACAAACCTGTGAGATCTAGCGGACCGGCTAGCTTGTGAACGTCCTCCTCGCCCACCTCGAGCTCCCGACGAAGAAGGTCGAGCACGTGGTCGGGCATGCTCTCTTCGATCTCGAGCCGCACCGCAGGACTGAATCGACGCTTGCGAAGCTCCTCCTCGAGGGCCAACAGCAGATCCTCGGCGCCGTCATCGTTGACCTCGAGGTCGGCGTTACGAGTGACCCTGAAGTAGAAGTGGTCGACGACGTTCATTCCCGCAAAAAGCTGGTCGAGGTTCGCTGCGATGACGTCCTCGATCGGAACGAAGACCTCGCCGACCGATAGCTCGATGAAGCGAGGAAGCAATGGAGGAACCTTGACCCGCGCGAAGTGACTGCGATCGCTCGCCGGCTCGTTGATGATGACAGCCAAGTTCAACGAGAGGCTCGAGATGTACGGAAAGGGATGGCCAGGGTCGACGGCCAGCGGAGTGAGCACCGGAAAGATCTGATCGCGGAAGACCTCATTGATCTCGTCGCGCTGCCCATCCTCCAGATCCGACCAACGCAGAATGTCGATTCCCTCCTTCCCAAGAGCCGGCAGGATCTCGTCGAGGAAGAGCCGGTCGTGACGGTGCACGAGGGGCTCGAGCTTCTCCGCTAGGGCTGCCAGTTGGTTTCGAGGAGTCATTCCATCGGAGCTTCGGCTGGACAAACCTGCCTCGACCTGTCTCTTGAGCCCCGCCACCCGGACCATGTAGAACTCGTCCAAATTGCCCGCGAAGATCGCGAGGAACTTCACACGTTCCAGCAGCGGCTGGCTGGCGTCCTCGGCAAGAGCCAGGACGCGCTCATTGAAGTCCACCCACGAAAGCTCGCGGTTGAAATAGCGGTCCTCGGGCAGGAAGCTCTGGTTGCTCATGTTCGGTTCAGAATACGCGTTCCGTTGTGAGTTCCCTAATGCATTTTCCAAGGAGGGTGAGAATCGCCCGTTAGGAGCGGGTCTGTCCCTCGCCCCAAACGACGTACTTCGTCGATGTGAGTGCGTGCAGGCCCATGGGCCCCCGGGCGTGCAGCTTCTGCGTCGAGATTCCGATTTCCGCGCCGTAGCCAAACTCGGGTCCGTCGGAAAAGCGTGTGGAAGCGTTGACGAAGATGGAGCCTGCGTCGATCTCGTTTGCGAACCGTCGGGCAGCCGACAGATCACTGGTGACTATGCCCTCCGCGTTCGCCGTGCCGTACTCGTTGATGTGCGCGACTGCCATGTCGAAGCTCGTTACGACTTTCACGGCGAGCACGAGGTCTAGATACTCTGTAGCCCAGTCCTCCTCGGTCGCTACGAACGCTCGTGGCCAAGCCTCCACGACGCTTTCGTCGCCTCGAATCTCCACTCCGCTCCGATCGAGCTCATCGAGCAGACCGGGCAACCACCCAACCACCTTCGTTTCGTGCACCAGTAAGGTCTCGAGCGCGTTGCAGACGCTCGGTCTCTGAGTCTTGGCATTGACAACGATAGAGCTCGCCATCGCCTCGTCGGCCGACTCGTCGACATAGATATGGCAATTGCCGTCTCCGTCGATGATGAACGGCACGGTTGCGTTGTCCTCGATGGACTTGATCAGAGCCGCTCCTCCACGCGGTACCAAGAGGTCAATCAAACCTTTCGCCGTCATGAGCTCCACCGCCGACGCGGTGACGCGTCGGGAATCAACTGAACTGCGTCGACGGGAACGCCGGCGGATTCCAGACCGTCGCGGAGAACGTCAACGATCGCCCTGTTGGAGTTCAATGCGATAGAGGAGCCCCGCAACACGGCTGCGTTTCCTGACTTGAGGCAAAGACCCGCAACGTCGCTCGTCACGTTGGGCCGGGCCTCGTAGATGACAGCGATGACGCCAAGGGGGGCTCGCACCTCTTCGATAGTCAGTCCATTGGGTCGTCTCCAACCTGCCACGACCTCGCCAACAGGATCGTCCTGAGCCGCAACGGCGCGAAGCCCCGAAGCCATGCTCTCCAGGCGCGACGAGGTCAAGGTCAGTCGGTCCAGGAGCGTTTGCGAGGTCCCCTGCGACTCGGCTGCAGAGACATCCTCTTTGTTCGCGATCACCAAGTCTCCGGCCGAGTCGAGGAGAGCATCGGCCATCGCATGCAGCCCACCGTTCCTTGTAGCCCCGTCCAATCGAGCCAGATCGGGAGCGCGGGCGGCGGCGCGTCTGCAGATCTCGATGACGGTCTCGGCCATGTCTAATCCTCCAACACGACGAGTTGATCCCTGTGGATCACCTCTCGACCCGCGAACTCGGAAGCAGGCCGTCCTTTTGCTATCTCGAGCTCCGAGGACGCGTAGCGTACCGTGCCGCGCGCGACGAGTTGAGAGTCGGGAGTCAGCACATCGACCGTGGCGCCGATCTCGAAGTTGCCCACGACTTCGACGACCCCCGCCGGCAGAAGGCTTCGTTTCCCTTCCACCAGAGCCCGCCGAGCCCCTTGATCGACGATGACCGTCCCCCGAGGAGGTTGGGCGAATGCTATCCATAGCCTGCGGGCGGTCGCGCGCTTCCGCCGGGCATGAAAATAGGTCCCAATCGAATCTCCTGCAGCCACTCGGCTCAGGATGCCTGGTTCGGTCGAAGAGGCAACGACAGCGGGCACACCGGAGAACGTCGACACCCACGCGGCCGCGAGCTTGGAGGCCATTCCCCCAGTTGCCAGCTCAGATCCCCTGCCGCCCGCCCCGCGCTCGAGGTCCGGGGTGATGCGTTCGACCTCATCCAACAGCTCTGCACCGGGAACTCTCCGCGGGTCGGCGGAAAAGACGCCGGGCGCGTCGGTGAGGAGGACGAGAAGAGCCGCTCCCGTGAGATTCGCCACCAGCGCTGCCAGCCTGTCGTTGTCTCCGAAACGGATCTCATCCACTGCGACGGTGTCGTTTTCATTGACGACCGGCAGCACGCCCAGTGCCAGCAGGCGATCGATGGTGTTGCGCGCATTGATGTAGTGCTGGCGGTTGATGAAGTCATAGCGGGTGAGTAGCAACTGTGCCGCGGTTATTTGACGTTCTGCGAAGAGGCGGGAGTAGATGCGATGCAAGCGACCCTGGCCCACCGCCGCTGCCGCCTGCAATCCCGGAATGTCGGCGGGACGCGTGTCGAGTCCAAGCGGCTGAAGCCCAGCGGCAATGGCTCCCGAGGAGACGACGATCGGGTGAATGCCCTCCTCTCGCAGTTGAGCAACTTCATCACAAAGCAAGGCCAGGCGCGCCTCGTCGGGATCGCCGCTGGGCCCCACGAGGGACGAGGTTCCGATCTTCACGATCATTCGGTCCCCCGGGCTAAGCCCGACTCGTGTCATCACCCTCCCCGTCCCAGTTCTCCGGCTCAAATGTGAAAGAGACATCCCCGATGATCACGTCGTCGCCCGGCTTGGCCCCCGCTCGCTCGAGTTCCCGCTCGACTCCCATCGCTATCAGCTTTTTCTGAAGACGTTCGACCGATTCTTCGTTCTCCATGTTGGCAATTGCGACAGCTCGCTCAACGCGGCGGCTTGTCACCAACCAAGATTCGTTATGCCGGCGCACGCTAAGGGGGTCTTCGCGCACGACGTGGCGCACGTAACCCAGGGACGGCGCTGAGCGCTCGCGTGACCGTTCGACCCCCGCAGCCAGTCGACGCTTGAGCTCGTCGATACCCTCGCCGCTGACGGCCGAGATCGGAAGCGCCTCCGGATACCGCTCCTGTCGCCTTATCCAGTCTCGCTCCGCCCGCATCGACCTTGCTGAGGACCACCATCGAGGGCCGGGATGCGAGCTCCGGATCGAAGGCCTCCAGCTCTGCCCGAAGGACATCGACGTCGTCCAGCGGGTCCCGGTCCATCGCCGCGAGGTCCACGAGAAACACGAGCAGAGCAGCGCGTCGGACGTGACGGAGGAATCGGTGACCTATCCCCTTGCCCTTACTCGCCCCGGCAACCAGACCCGGGATATCGGCTACCACGAAAGAATCGTCACCAAGTCTCACCACTCCGAGGTTGGGAACGAGGGTGGTGAACGGGTAATCGGCGATCTTCGGCCGAGCCGCGGAGATGCGCGCCACCAAGGTCGACTTGCCTGCATTCGGGAACCCCACCAATCCGACGTCCGCGAGAAGACGCAACTCGAGCCGGAGCCAGCTTTCCTCTCCGGGCTCCCCTCGCTCCGCGAAAGTTGGCGCGCGCCTGGTAGAAGTGGCGAACTGAGCGTTGCCGCGGCCCCCGCGACCCCCGCGAGCGGCCACAAGCTCGTCCCCGGGATTCGCTAGGTCGGCGATGAGAGTCCCTTCGCCGTCGTAGACCACGGTCCCAGCGGGGACGAGAATGAGCTTGTCGTCACCGCGCCCCCCGTGCCTGCGCTTGCCCTCACCGTGACCTCCGCGCTGGCCCTTTATGTGCGGGTTGTCTCTGAGCTCGAGGAGAGTTCCGACCGAACCGTCGGCTCGCATGATCACGCTCCCGCCATCGCCCCCGTCGCCACCGTCGGGTCCTCCCTTGGGTTTGAACGGTTCGTGGTGGAATGCCGACGCGCCGTTGCCCCCCGCCCCCGCGCGCACGTTGATCTTGACCTCATCGACGAATCTCACGACTACCTGCCTATCAAAAAGGGGACCCACCGGGGGTCCCCTGAACTCTAGTGAGAAGTGCGGTTACTCGGCGACGACGCTGACGACCTTGCGGCCACGCATGCGGTGGAACTTGACGACACCTTCCGCCGTGGCGAAGAGCGTGTCATCACCTCCACGCTTGACGTTCAAACCGGGATGCACTTTCGTCCCACGCTGGCGCACGATTATCCGGCCGGGACCGGTGACCTCGCCGCCGTACATCTTCACCCCGAGCCGTTTGCTCTGGGAATCCCGTCCGTTACGTGAGGACGAAGCACCTTTTTTGTGAGCCATACAGGTTCCTTTGTTGGAGGCTTTCCAATCTACAGCTTGATCTCTGATATCTCGACAGCCGTGTACTGCTGGCGATGTCCGGTGTTGCGGCGATAGCCGGTCTTGTTGCGATGCTTGGACACCTCGACCTTCGGGCCCTTGGTGGCGCCCACCACCTTCGCCGTGACCACGGCCTTGGACAGGGCCGATTTGCCAGCCGTCGACTTGCCCTTGTCGTCGACTACCACGAGCGGAGTGAACTCGACCTCGTCGTTCGAGTCCTTCAGCTTCTCGATTTCGATCACATCACCCTTGGCGACCTTGTATTGCTTGCCGCCCGCGCGGATTACTGCGTACATGTCACTCCTTGTAGGTAGCCCCTTGTAGGTGGCCCTTGTAGATAGCCGCCACGAAACATGGGGCAAAAAGAGAATACCAGAGGGCCGAGAGGGCCTAGGCTCCGGCCTTCGGTAGGACCATCGTGAAGGTCGAACCACCCTCTGGGCTCGTCTCGACGTCCAAGCGGCCGTCTGAGGCCTCGAGCACCTGCCGCGCGATGAAGAGTGAAAGTCCCAGCCCTCCGACGCGTCGAGTCGATGACGAATCGGCCTGTGTGAAAGGCTTGTTTAGCAGCGCGTCGAGTGTAGCGACATCGAGACCGGGACCGTGATCCCGCACAATGAGACGCGCCATACGGACACTACTGGTTATCTCGACTTCGACCTTGCCGTCCGTAAAGGACAGAGCATTGTCGACGAGCGATACCGCGGCCTCCCGAATGCGATCCTGATCGCCGGAGACCTCCACGTCGAATTCCCCCAACGTGACCCGGCTCAGATCCGACTTGTGGTCGAGCAGAGCGAGCGCTTCACGCGCGACCGTGTTTAGCGAGAAATCGGTGGGCTGAAGACCAAGTCCTCCGCGCTGGATCCCACTGACGGTCAGGATCTTGTCGATCATCAAGGACAGTCGTTCGCATTGATTGGACATGGAGCCCAGAAGCTCGAGTTTTGTGGACTCATCGAGATCGTCCCACTTGTGCTGCAGGGTCGAGACACCCCCGCTTATCGTCGTTAGCGGCGTTCGCAGCTCGTGCGAGACCACCGAGACGAATTCAGTTTTCATTCTGTCCAGATCCGCGAGGGAGCGAGCTCGTTCCTGCTCCTCGCGGTAAAGCTGTGCGAGGTTTTGCATAACGCCGCGCGTAACTTCACGGCCGAGAGCGGCTTCGCCTGCATGAACGGCATCGAGTGAACGAAGGAGCTCTTCGGCACTGCCTCCCTTGAGGAGGTAGCCGTCGGCACCCGCTTTAACCATCTCGCTGACCATGTCCATTTCGCCGAACGCGGTCAAAGCCAGAACCTTGACGTTGGGGTGATCGTGCTTGATGACGGCGGTCGCCTCGGCCCCCGTCATCTCCGGCATGCGCATATCCATGACGACGACATCGGGAGTCAGTCGCCCGACCTCGCTGACGGCCTCGCGACCGTCCGCACATTCCCCCACTACCTGAATGTGCTCTTGGAAGTCCAGTAGCTGGCGCAATCCGCCGCGCACGTGGACGTTGTCATCGACAATGAGAACTCGCATCAACTCTCTATCGACCAAGAAGTCGCTTGACTCAATTCGACCCGGTGAAGAAGGCCCTGAAATGAGCCGCGGGTAGCTCACAAGGACTAGCCACTAGTCCTTTATGTCGCCTTGGTCTCCTGAGATCGCGGCGTCGAGCAGCTGGATGGGGTGATAGATGGGCATGGCCTGCCCTCGGGCCCGGAGGTGTCCAGCTATCTGGAGAGAGCATCCAGGGTTGCCCGCGGCGATGGCCTCGGCGCCCGTGGCCAAGAGATTGTCGGCTTTGCGTTCCCCGAGTTGCCGGGCTGCTTCCGGCTCGAGGAGGTTGTAGATCCCCGCCGAGCCACAACAGATCTCCCACTCTTGCGGCTCGACCAGCTCGATACCGGGGATCGACGACAACAGCTCGCGGGGTTGTGACCTGACCCCCTGAGCATGAGCCAGGTGACACGCATCGTGGTAGGCGAGCCGCAGATTCACGGCGTTTCTGGGCTGTCGCTGCTCGACCGAGCCGAGTAGCTCCATGATGTCGCGCGAGCGCTCCGAGAGTGACCTCGCTCGCTCGGCCCACTGCGGGTCATCAGCGAAGAGATGAACGTAGTCCTTCATCGCCGAGCCGCAGCCTGCCGCGTTCGTGACGATGAGATCGCACTGTTCGAAAGCCTCGATGGCGCGCTGCGCCAGCTTTTTCGCCTCCTCCTCGTAGCCGGTATGCAGCATGAGCGCGCCGCAGCACCGCACCGATGGTGGCGCGACGACGTCGTAGCCCTCAGCCGCCAGGACCCTGGCCGTCGATCGATTGACATCACCGAAGAACGCTCGCTGAACGCAGCCTTGCAGGAGACCGACGCGCCCCCGCACCTCGCCGAGGCCGGCTGTGATCTCGTCGAGCTCCGATCCCTTCGATCGCAGGCGCACGTCAGGCGCCAGCGAGGCGAGAGCCTGCAGTCGCGGCCAGCGCCGGCCGATAGGGCCGTTGGCGACAGCGCGATCGAGTCGAAGGCGTCGCGATGCTGCAAGTACCGGGGCCAGCGCACGCAACCGCCGGGGGTGTGTGAACAACGCGAAGGCCGCTCGTCGACCAAGTCTCTCGGAACGAGAACGGTCGTGATGTCGTTCGACCTGTGGGCGAGTCTGTTCGATCAACCGGTCGTACTGGACCCCTGAGGGGCAGGCCGTGACGCAAGCCATACACCCGAGGCATCGGTCGAAATGAGTAGCCATGGAGTCGGTTAGCTCGCTTCCCTCCTCGAGTCCGGTGCGCATGAGAACGATGCGCCCACGCGGAGAGTCCATCTCTTCGCCCCACAGGACGTAGGTCGGACAGGTGGGTAGGCAGAAGCCACAGTGAACACAGTCCTCGATGAGCTCTAGGTCAGGAGGGTCGTGGTCGTCGAATGCCCGCTTGAGGCGCGGCTCGATCTTCACGATCAGATCCCACCCACGAAGAGTCCGGGGGCACAGATACCCGCCGGGTCGAAGCGGGATTTGACCGCTTGCATCAGCCGAAGTGTGTCGGGATCCGGCTCGCCCCACACTTGGCCGTCTCCGCGGACGTCGTCCGGAGCGTCCAGGAGAACGATGTGCCGAGCCACGGAGCTGAATTCTCTGCGGATTTCGTCGAGCGGTACCGTCGATGGAGTTCTCAACCAGTAGAGGCCAAGACCTGCACGACCGACGAGAGAACCCCCGAGCCGTTGCGTTGCCGCGACCACCTTCTCGAGGTCGGAGGGCAACGCCGAGAGCTTCACCGACATCCCGCCTTGCGGAGCGCGCTGTGCATCCCGTTGGTCCATCCAGTAAGCGGCATCGTCGTCCGTCTCCGTCACGTCGAGCCCAGCTTTGTCCAACAAGATTCGCGCGTTACCCGACTGTCCCTCCGGAGCAACTCCACCAAAGCGAGCGAGCACTTGACCTGATCCGTGTGCCCAGGCCACGTCGAATGCCTCGATCTCGAGGGGGGCATGGCCGAGATCGAACAATGCGCTATGAATGGCCGCCGGGTCGCCGCTCTTGCCCACCACTGTCACCGTCCTGCGCGGCAGTGGGTGCAGCCTTACGATGACCTCGACGATTAGCCCGAGCGTTCCCAGGGATCCGGCGAACAGCTTTGCTATGTCGTAACCGGCAACGTTCTTGATCACCCGGCTGCCGCTGCGCGCAAGGGTCCCATCGCTGAGAACTACAGTCATTCCGAGGACCAGATCCCGCGCTGCGCGGTAGCGGTGTCTGAGGGGGCCGGAGTCGTTGGTTGCGATGATTCCGCCGATCGTCGCGGCCTCACCGACGAGCGGTGGATCGAGTGCCAGCATCTGGCCGGACTGGGCAAACGTCTCCTGCGCTTGGGCCAGTGGTGTGCCCGCCCCCAGGATCGCCGTCATGTCGGCAGCATTGTGTTCCTTCACCTCAGCCAGCGACGCCGTCGAGATGATGGCTCCTGGCTCGCACTCGGATCCCCAGGCAAACTTTGTGCCCCCGCCGCGCACTCGAAGCGGCGTGCCATCGGCCGCCAGCGCCCGCATGGCCTCGGCTGCCTCGCTCGGCGTTGCAGGCGTCTCGGTTCTGATCTCGGTCTTCGCCATTACACGCGCTCCGCTATTCCAGCCACCTCGAGCGGGTGCCGGCGATACGGTCCCGGGACCTCGCCACAAAGGCGCGGCGTCGGCATCACCTTGCCGGGGTTCGCCCGCTGCTCAGGGTCGAAGGCGCAACGCAATCGCTGGAAGACCGCGAGATCGTCGTCCGTGAACATGCCCGACATGAAGCGTTTCTTGTCGATTCCGACCCCGTGTTCGCCTGTGATCGAACCTCCCGCATCCAGACACGCTTGGAGAATGAGTCCCGCGCACTCCTCAGCTCGCTCGGCCTCACCTGGAACGGAGCCGTCGTAACAGACAAGTGGATGCAGATTACCGTCGCCCGCATGAAACACGTTCGCAACGACAAGGTCGTACTCGCGCCCCAGCGACGCAATCCGTTCCAGGACTTCGCCTAGACGCGTACGCGGTATTACTCCATCCTGCACGTAGTAGTTGGGTGCGATGCGACCCATGGCAGCGAAGGCGGCCTTGCGCGCCTTCCAAATGAGCTCCCTCTCCGCTTCATTGGCGGCAACGTGAACCTCCGTCGCCCCGTTGTTCTCACAGTTCTTGACGACTCCCGTGAAGCGAGCTTCGCACTCGGCCTCGGGGCCATCGAGCTCGACGATGAGCGCTGCTCCCGCATCGATCGGCATCCCGATGTGAGTGGAGTCCTCACACGCTTTGATGGCCGCGTTGTCCATCATCTCGATCGCCCCTGGAAGGGCGCCGTCGGCAACGATGTCAGATACCGTTTGGCCCGCCGGTCCCACGCTCTTGAAGTACGCAATCAATGTCCTCACCGTCTGAGGCACGGGGACGATCCGAAGCGTGATCCGCGTCGCGATACCCAGCGTTCCCTCCGAACCGACGAATGCACCGATGAGGTCGTAGCCGGGAGCGTCCATTTCCTTGCCGCCGAGTTCGACCACCTGTCCGTCCGGTAGTACGACCTCGAGTCCATGGACGTAGTTCGTAGTGAATCCGTACTTGAAGCAGTGAAGACCCCCGGAGTTCTCGGCGATGTTCCCCCCGATCGAGCACACGATCTGACTCGACGGATCGGGGGGGTAGAAGTGTGTCGGTGACACCGCCATCGAGATCTCTCTGTTGGTGACTCCGGGCTCGAGCACTACTCGCTGGTTCGCGAGATCGACCTCGAGAATCTTTCGCATACGCGACATCACGATTAGGACGCCGTCGGCCACGGGAAGAGCTCCACCCGAGAGCCCGGTGCCCGACCCACGTGCGACCCATGGGATTTCGTTGCGGTGGCACAGGGATACGACCCGGCTGACCTGTTCGGTGGTTGTCGGTAGGACAACAGCTCCGGGCTGGACCTTGTATTGCAGCAGCCCGTCGGATTCGTAGGTGCGACGAGCGACCGCATCCGACACGACCCCGTCGCGTCCACAGATGGAGATCAGTTCGTCGACAAGCTCGGCTACGTCCACGTTCTCCCCCCGGCGTGTGAGCCATCAGCATCCCACGTGTAGGCGGTGGGGTCGGCACTCCGGACCATCGTCCGAGCTGGTGCGGCCCCCCGGCTATCTGACCGGCTCACCCCGCCTCTCCTGCAGGATCCAGGTGTTGCCGTCGGGGTCACTGAAGTTGGCGAACGAGCCGTAATCGCGTCGCTCTGGATCGGGGCCAGGCGTCTGACCGCCAGGTCCCATGTGCCAGACGTCGCTGACGTCCACCCCGCGTCGGACGAGATCGGCGCGTGCGCCTTCGATGTCGTTGACGACCAGGTGCACGCCTCTGGTGGATCCAGGCTCCGCGTCCGTGATCCCCTTGCCAATGCTGACCGAGCACGCCGAACCGGGAGGCGTCATCTGGACGACGCGGAAATCATCCCCGGCTCGATGGTCGACATCGAGATTGAAGCCGACCTTCTCCACGTAGAAAGACTTGGCGCGGTCCACGTCTGCGACCGGGAGCAGCACGAGCTCGAGCATGAAATCCATGATGCGGTCTCCTTACTTTGGGATGACGTCATCCGGCGCAAACCTGAAGAGTCCTGAAGAGTCCTCTTGGCAAGCCTAGCTATTCCTCGCGCTGCGCAGGGCTTCGTAGGCTTCCCACGTATCGACGTCCGCGGGTGCTTCTGGCCCACCGTCGATCCACTCCACATCCGGTCCCCGCAGCGCGGGGCCGAGCTCCTTGTCGCTGCCGGAGGCCAGACGGGCGGCCGCGTCGGCGCGGACCAGCACCGGGTGCCCGGGAGCCCGCCCGTGTCGAGGCCTCACCACGGCCGCCGACGAATTCTCGAACGCATCGATCGTCCGGTCGACGAGATCACCACCGACGTACGGCTGGTCCCCCAGCAACATTGCCACGTCAGCGTGCTTCTTCGAGGCCTCGGCGAACCCCACGCGCACCGATCCGTGATGACCCTGTGCAAACCTCTCGTTGAGAACGACGCGGGCCGTGGAGGGGAGCTCGAGCACTGCCTCGATCGCTTCAGCCTCGTGACCGAGGACGACGATCACCTCGTCGAAATGACTTGTCGGCCCGGTCAACGGCGTGCTGCAAGAGCGGTTTTCCCTCGAGCTCGAGCAGCTGCTTCGGCTGGCCCAGGCGCTCCGAGGTGCCCCGCCGCGAGAACGACGGCGACGATCACGCGTCCTTGCGACCGAACAGTCGCTTGAAGAAGCGAACGATGGCGGATCCAAACGCGCTCAACGCCAACCTGAGTCCCGAAACCGGCTTGGCCTCCATGCGCTGAGGAACAGGAGCGGTCGGCTCAACCGCGTCGGGGTTGGCCTCGGCAGCCTCCGGAACCACCGCAGCGGCCTCGGCCTCCTCGACGCTGATGTTGTTCTTGAGGCATTCGGCAAACTGTTTCGTGAGCTTCGCCGAGACGTCCTGCATCATTCCCCGGCTGAACTGAGCGGCCTGGCCAGAGACCTTGATGTCCTGAACGACGTTCACTCGTGTACCTCCACCGTCCATCGATTCGAGCGTCGAGGTAACCGTCGCCGACGCGGCCCCCTTGCCCGCGTTGCTCCATCCCCGACCCCTTCAGAACCACCCGATGAGCCTCGTCGTCGCGCTCCGCCATCTCAACCTTGCCCGCGAAGTTCAGCGAGACCGGACCGAGCTTCATCGTCAACTTCCCCTTCCAGTGGGTGTCGTCGATGGTCTCGGTCAACGACGCCCCGGGCATGCAAACGACGACCTTCGAGACGTCGAGCATGTAGGCCCACACCTTCTCCCGTGGAGCCGGCACCTCGAAGCTGTTATTGATCTCCATGTCGCTCCCCTCAGGTCGTTGGTCGGCTGTGGACGTTCGTGGATGGGCCCCGATCGTCTCCGCAGGAAGCCGGCTTCTCGCCCCTCGCTCACGGCGAGGATCTCGGCCACGATCGCAGTCGCGATCTCCTCGGGTCCCTCACCGCCGAGATCGAGTCCGGCGGGTCCATGGGTGCGCTCGAGTTGCTCGCGGGTCGGGACGAAGCCTCTCCGTTCCGAGATCACCGAGCAGGCGCTGAAGGCGCGCGTGGGGGCCGAGCATGCCGATGTAGCGCGGCCTTGCTCGGGAAGCATCGAGCGGAGGTAGTCCCGATCTCGCAGGTAGTTGTGGCTCATGACCACCACGTAGCTTCGCTCGTCGAGGTTCGCCCGCTCCGTCACCTCGCCGGGTTCGCACTCGATGAACGAGCGAGCCGCCCGGAAACGCTCGGCGTCGAGGAACGAGGCTCGGTCATCGACCACGTCGACGCGCCACCCGAGCTGAGCCCCCGCTCGGACGAGTGGAATGGCATCGTGGCCTGCTCCGCACACGACCAGTCGCAGCGGCGGGCGCAGAACCTCGACGAAGACTCTGGACTCGCCTCCTTCGAGTCGCGAGCTCCACGACATTCGTGGCTCCCGTCGGCCAGAGCGCGCGACGCCTCGTCGATGGCGCTCCTCGTTGCGTCATCGCCCGAGTGAGCCGGTCACCTCTCCGTTCGGATAGACGACGATCCTGGCTCCCTGCTCGACGCCCGGGACCGAGGAGGTCAGCACGGTCACCGTCGCGAGCGACCGCTCCTCCTCCAGCGCCTGACGCAGGATCGCGGCCGCTCGCCGCGGCGTTGGCGGCGGGTTCGATGAAAACCTCGATCGCCCCGTTGCAGCCGAGGCCCCAACCCCACACGACCTCGTCGTCGGCAGTGAGATCGTAGAACTCGAGGCGGCTTTCGCCCGACTTCATCACATCGCGACCGATCTCGGTGACTTGACCCTCGAGGCAACCACCCGAGAGATTGCCGATCGTGTCCCCTTCGTCCGGAACGAGCAGTCGCGCTCCGGGACGACGGTAGGTCGAGCCCGTGACGGACACGATGGTAGCGAGAGCCATCGGCCGGCCTCGCTTCTCGAGATCGGCGACGGCTGCAAGAACTTCTACGGTCTCACTCAGATTCATTGGACTCTCGCAGTCCCGCATATCAAGACTTTCTTCTGACCGAATACGCAGCGTAGTGCTACCTTGATTCTGTTCATTATCGCCGGAGTCGGTCCCGTCGGGGGGTGGGATTGAGTCACGAGGGCTTGGGTTCTTAATATCCACCTCGGGTGGTCCTTGCCATCGCGCCTCCCTTTCGATGGGCCTCGGGAAGGAGGTGGCCCTTGAGACGAATCTCGCTCACCGTTAACGGGGTCCAGCACGAAGCGATGGTCGAGCCCAGACAGCTTCTCGTGTACTTCTTGCGCGAGCAGCTCGGACTGACCGGCACCAACGTGGGATGCGACACCTCGACGTGCGGATCATGCACGATCCTGGTGAACGGCAAGTCCGCCAAATCGTGCACCCTGCTGGCGGTTCAGGCCGACGGAGCCGAGATCACCACCATCGAGGGCCTGGCAAGCGACGGCGAGATGCATCCTCTCCAAAAGGCATTTCACGAGAACCACGCTCTTCAGTGCGGCTACTGCACCCCCGGCATGATCATGGCCAGCGTCGACCTCATCGCCAACAACGACGACATGAGTGACGAGGACATCCGCATGGGTCTCGAGGGCAACCTGTGCCGCTGCACGGGCTATCAGAACATCGTCAAGGCAGTCCAACAGGCCGCCGGTGAGATGCGTTCGCCTGCGAGCACATGGAGGAGGTGAGCAATGGCACAGGTAGCCGAAGAGGCTCAGAAGTACGTCGGTGGAGGCGTCCTCCGCAAGGAGGATCCGGAACTGCTCACCGGTGCCGCGTCGCTTCATCGACGACATGTCGATTCCAGGAATGCTTTGGGTGAGCTTCGTGCGGAGCCCCTTCGCTCACGCGACCATCACACTCTGTCGACACGTCTCGCGCGGCGTCGATGCCGGGTGTCAAGCGGCATCTACAGTGGCGCCGACCTGGCGGACGAGTGGGCCGACGGCCTGCCGTGCGCGTGGCCGGTAACCGAGGACATCAAGTCGCCCACGCACTGGCCCATCGCCAAGGACAAAGCGCGCTTTGCGGGAGACGCCGGTCGCCGTTGTGGTGGCGGAAACGCGCGCCCAGGCAGTCGATGCCGCCGAAGCCGTCGACGTCGACTACGAGCCCCTGGATGTGGTGGTCGACATGGAGGCGGCCCTCGAAGACGGCGCCACGAAGGTCCACGACGAATTCGATAACAACTCTTCGTACGTCTGGAACCTCGACGTCGGTGAGGTCGACAAGGTCTTCAACGATGCGGCGGTCGTGGTCAAAGAGCGCTACTACCACCCGAGGCTCATCCCGAACGCCATCGAGCCGCGCGGAGTCATTTGTCAGCCGAACCCAGCGCAGGGCGAATACACGCTCTATTCGGCGACTCAGATCCCGCACATCCTCAAGGTGACTCTTTCGGTGACACTGGGATGCCCGAGCAGAAGCTGCGAGTCGTTGCGCCGGAGGTCGGCGGGGGCTTCGGTTCGAAGTTGAACGTTTACGCGGAAGAGGCGACGTGTCTCGCACTCGGACGCAAGCTTGGCCTGCCGCGTCAAGTGGATCGAGACTCGCTCCGAGGGCTACCTCGCAACCATCCACGGGCGCGACGTCATCCAGGACATGGAGGTCGCCGCCGACGAAAATGGCAAGATCCTCGGATTCCGATGCAACATCTCTCGCGGACATGGGCGCATATCTACAACTCGTCACGCCGGGTATCCCGATCCTCGGCGCGTTCCTCTATCACGGCGTCTACGACGCGTCAGGCTTACTCGTTCACCTGCACGGGAGTGTTCACCAACAAGACGCCGACGGACGCCTACCGCGGTGCCGGGAGGCCCGAAGCGACCTACGCGGTCGAGCGGATCATGGATGCTCTCGCTCGCACGGGTGGGCAAGGACCCGGTCGAGCTTCGGCGCCTGAACTTCATCGAGCCGTTCGACGAAGCGCGCGAGGTCATCACCGGACTGAGCTTTGACTCGGGAAACTACGCGGCTGCTCTCGACAAGGCGTTGGACATGTTCGGCTACGACGAGCTCCGGGCAGAACAGCAACGCCGGCGAGACGCGGGCGACAGCAAGCTGCTCGGGATCGGCGTGTCGACCTACATCGAGATGTGCGGTCTCGCCCCAAGCCAGGTGCTGGCGGCGCTGCGCTATGTGGCCGGCGGCTGGGAGGCCGCGACGATTCGGTGCCACCCGACGGGAAAGGTGACCGTCATCACGGGAACCTCGCCGCACGGTCAGGGTCATGTGACCGCGTGGTCGCAGATCGTCGCCGACGAGCTCGGCGTGGATTTCGACGACGTCGAGGTGCTCCACGGCGACACGGCGATTAGCCCGCTCGGAATGGACAGCTACGGGAGCCGCAGCCTGTCGGTCGGCGGTGTCGCCCTGCACTACGCATGCTCAAGAAGGTCATCAAGAAGGCAAAGACGATCGCAGCGCACGAGCTCGAGGTGTCCGAGGAGGACCTGGAGTACTCGAGTGGAACGTTCTCGGTAAAGGGAGCCCCCGACAAGTCAAAGACCATCCCCGAGATCGCGTTCTCGGCATGGACGGCGTCACAACCTGCCGGAGGGAACCGAGCCCGGGCTCGAGGAAACCCACGTCTTCGACCCGCCCAACTTCACGTTCCCGTCGGGAACTCACCTCTGTGCGGTCGAGGTCGATACCGAAACGGGGATGACGGACATCCTGAAGTACGTTGCGGTCGACGACTGCGGCAAGGCGATCAACCCGACCATCATCGAGGGCCAGGTGCACGGCGGTATCGCGCAGGGCATCGCCGAGGCGATGTACGAGGAGGCCGTCTACGACGAGAACGGCGTGCTGATGACGTCGTCGATGTCGAACTACCGCGTGCCGTCGGCCGCCGAGCTTCCGCACGTTCGAGACCGACCGAGTGGAGACTCCGTCGACCACGAATCCTCTCGGCGTAAAGGGAATCGGCGAGGCCGGCACCATCGCCTCCCCGCCTGCCGTCGTCAACGCAACCATCGACGCGCTGTCTCCTCTCGGAATCGATTACATCGAGATGCCCGTGTCACCCGAACGGGTGTGGGCGGCGATCCAGAGACGCATCGCGGTTCATCGGTCGCAGCGCGGGGAACGGACGCGACCGCGGCGGGCAGCGGAGTTGGATCCGCCGACACACCGGGAGGTGAAGCATGATCCCGGCAGAGTTCGATTACGAGCTCGCCGAGTCCGGCGATCACGCGCTCCAGCTCCTCGATCAGCACGGCGACGAGGCGAAGCTGTTGGCCGGAGGCCACTCTCTGCTGCCGCTGATGAAGTTGCGGCTCGCAACACCCTCGATGCTGATCGACATCGGTCGCTTGCAGGACATGAGCTACGTCCGCGACGACGGAGACGTCATTGCCATTGGAGCCCTCACACGTCACGAGGATCGTCGAGGGATCCGACGTGCTCGAAGCAGCACTGCGCGATTGTCGCTCACACTGCCGGCGAGATCGGCGATCCGCAGGTGCGCCACTTCGGAACGATCGGTGGATCGCTCGCGCATGGTGATCCCGCGTCTGACCTTCCCACGGTGATGCTGGCGCTCGACGCGCAGATTGTGGTGCGCTCGTCTTCGGGCGAGCGCACGGTGGGCGCGAACGAGTTCTTCACCGGTCTGTTCGAAACGGCGCTGGGGCCCACGGACCTGCTGACCGAGATCCGCGTTCCCGAAGCTGACTGGTGGCTGGTCGTATCAGAAGTTTCACCATCGCGCTCAGGACTGGGCGATCGTCGGCGTCGCCGCGGTTCAAAACAACGGGAGCGCGTCCGTGGCGCTCACGAACATGGGTCGAGGTGCCCCTACGAGCGACCGGAGTCGAGCAAGCCCTGGCCTCGGGCGCGATGCTGCGACGGCAGCGAAGGAGGCCGCGCAGAACACATCGCCGCCGAGCGATCCGTTCGGAAGCGCGGACTACCGACGCGACGCTCGCAAAGGTGCTGACCCGCAGGGCGCTGCAGGAGGCCATGGGACTAGTAGTGAAGCAAGCCCCGGGGAGGGGCGCGCATCGGCGCGGCTAAACGAATTAGCCTGCAAGCGTGAGCGCCCCTCCCTTCGCGTCCGTCGAAGAGTCTCGAGAAGACTCTTCGAGCACACTCGTACCTGCCCGATCGCGGCCTTGCGGTTGCCATTTATCTGGCCGTTTCGCTCGACCGGCCGCTACTACTCGAGGGTGAGGCGGGAGTCGGCAAGACCGAGGTAGCGAAGGTCCTCGCAGAGATGATGGGTCGCAGGCTCATCCGCCTGCAGTGCTACGAGGGCATCGACTCCAACCAAGCACTGTACGACTGGGACTACTCCCGCCAGTTGGTTGCAATCCGCGCGGCTCAGGCGGAGGGCAAGCCGATCGATGACCTCTTCGGCGGAGCTTTTCTCGTCGAGCGCCCGCTATTCGACGCGATCCGAACGGGTCCCGGAGCGGTCCTGTTGATCGACGAACTCGACCGCGCCGACGACGAGTTCGAGGCCTTCCTGCTGGAGGTGCTGAGTGAGTTCGCGGTCACGGTTCCCGAGGTTGGACGCATCGCCGCAAGCCAAGCCTCCGGCCGTAGTCATTACCTCGAACCGGACCCGTGAGCTACACGACGCCCTCAAGCGAAGATGTCTGTACCACTGGATCGATCACCCAAGTCTCGAGCGGGAGGTTGCGATCATCCGCACGCGCGCTCCGGACGTGCGCGAGTCTCTGGCACGCGAGGTCGCTGCGGCGGTGGAGCGTCTCAGAACTCTCGAGGTCGCCAAGCGTCCTGGTGTGGCAGAGACGATCGACTGGGCGAACGCCACTCAGCTTCCTCGGTGCCGACAAGCTCGAAAGTGAGACCGCACTGGAGACGCTGGGTGCGGTCGTGAAGGACCACGAGGATCAGCAGGTCGTGGCCGCCCACTTGCAGGAGGTGCTCGGCGACGACAACGTCGTGACGACTCGAGGACTCGGCCGCTCCGTTACTCGTTGGGTTCGGGCGCGAGCTACGCGACCGCGGGCTTCCCGTCGGCACGAATCGCATTCTGACGTTCTGCCGCGCAGCCGCCGCTCTGGCTCCCCTGGACCGCAACACTCTCTACTGGGCCGGCCGATCGAGCCTCATCGCGCATCCCGACCACGTGATCGTTTACGACCAGGTGTTCGAGGACTACTTCAGGTCCCAGTTACGCGAGCACCTGTCGAGCATGTTCTCCGGGGTCCCCCAACTCGCGTCCGAAGGAAATCGAGCTTCAGGCCGATACCTCAACCTTGGACGACGACTCGGACGGCGAGGTGCGGCGGATGACGAGATCGAGATCATGCGTCTGATCGCCTCGGGGCCGAGGTACTGAAGACCAAGTCGTTCGAGCAGCTCACTGATGACGAGCGCAGGCGGGCGGACCGGCTCATCCGACAGCTCGCCGTTCTCGCTCCCACTCCGTCGCTCCAGGCGGCTTCGACGGGCGACCAGGGGACCTCACCTTCGATCTTAGACGAACGTTACGTTCGTCGCTACGGACGCAAGGCGAACCGCTTCAAAGAGCATGGCGGTCCCGCGCTAGACGTTGCCCGTCCCGCTGGTTCTGGTATTGGACGTCTCGGGATCGATGGCTCCCTATGCACGCGCGCTCTGATGCAGTTCGGGTACGCGGCTATGTCTTCGGGGAGAACGGGTCGAGGTCTTCTGCTTCGGAACTCGTCTTACGCGCGTCACTCGGTCCTTGCGAACTACCGATCCCGACCGGGCACTGGCCGATGTTGCTCGACGAGTACGCGACTGGGAGGGTGGAACTCGCATCGGCGAATCGCTCAAGACCCTGACCGACAATCTACTCACAGGCCGCGGCCCTCAAGGGAGCGGTCGTGGTGCTGTGCTCGGACGGTCTCGAGCGAGGTGACCCACTACTGCTGTCGAGTCAGATGTCGCGCCTCCATCGCATCGCCCACGAGCTGATTTGGGTCAACCCGCTCAAGGGGACGACCGACTACGAGCCTCTCGCTCGGGGAATGGCGGCCGCCCTTCCCCACGTCGACCGCTTCCTTTCGGGACACAACGTCAAGAGTCTCGAAGAACTGTGCGACTCGCTTACAAGGATCACGCGGTGATAAGGCCGTACCCCAGGAACGCGACACCGAGTGCGAGAGAGACAGTTCCCGCGTAGATCAGTGCGATGAAACCGTTGGGCTTCGTGGCGTCCTTGCCCATCGACGAGAAGAAGAAGCCCGCCGACATCAGAATCGCCGCAAACGGAACCCCGTTGCGAGCAACCTGCTCGGCAAGTCCACTCATATCGGCGGCATCGACGAACAGCTGACAGACGAGAGCGAGGGTAACCAGCACGCCAGCGTGCGCGTGGCCTGCCCGGGCGAAGTCACGCTGGAACTCGGTGACCGCCGCCTTGCCCCTCACGATCTTGAGCATGTAGTAGCCGCCCGATTCGACCGCGAGGATCGACAGCAGCAGGACCCCGGCGGTGCTGAGACTCGAGGCGGACAACAGTTCTGGCATTTCGCAGCTCCGATCTCGTCGCTGGTGGGCGGGCAAGACCGTCCACAGTGGAATATCGTATCGACCGTATGACCTGACACAATGGACTGTCAAGACGACGGGAGAGAACAAGTGCCCACCCGCCCCCTAAACGCCACCGCCGCCTCGCTTCTCGGCTTCCTACACGAGGGGCCCATGACAGGCTGGGGCCTCGTCGAGAGGGCCCAGGAGCGTATCGGGGACTTCTGGACTGTGACCCGTAGTCAGGTCTACCGGGAGCTCACGGCCATGGCGTCCGACGCTCTGATCGAGCCGGGGGCCAGAGAGGCGAGAGATCGTCGTCCTTACAAGCTCACCGAAGCTGGGCGGGCGGCCTTTGCCGACTGGGTCAGGCAGGAGCCAGGACCCGAAACCATCCGCTATCCCCTTCTGCTGACCATGGCCTTCGGCCGACACGTTCCGGCCGAACGCATGACCGAGTTCGTGGCCGCCCACCGGGCGGCGCACGCCGATCGCCTAGCCTCCTACGAGTGGACGCACACCGAACTGGTGGCCGAGGGAGGTGATCCGTACGCCCGTGCGACGCTGGAGTTCGGGCTGGTTTACGAAAAGGCCGTGCTGACCTGGTTCGATGGACTCGACTCCGCCGTAGGCGGGAGCCGGGCGTTCGTTGACATGGGCAATGCAGAACCGGAGACTTCGACGTAGAAAGCACATGATGGGGTATTGAGCACGTGGCACTCACAAGGAAGGACGCCATATGCAACCTGAACTAACTCCAGAGGACATCGACTCCGCATCCTTCACTGTCGCCATTCGTGGTTACGACAAGCAGGAGGTCGAGGCTTTTCTGGCAGACGTGGCCGACCACGTGCGGGCGCTCACCGAGGCATCGAGTGGCGCCTACGTGGACCTTGGCGAGGAGATGGGTGAGCTTCTTCAGCACGCGCGCAACTCGGCCGACGAGATGACCGCCCAGGCGCAAGAGGAGGTGACCGCCCTCAGAGCTCAGGTTGATGCTGAGATCGCAGACAGGCGGCGCGAGGCCGACGAGTACGTCCAGCGGTCGACCGACGACATCGCCGAGGAGATAAAGCGCAGGCGCGAGGGGGCCGAGGAGCAGGCGAGAGCGATAATCGAGGATGCGCAGACACGAGTCGTGACCCTGCAACGGGAAGAGAACGAAGCCAGGGAGCGGATCAGAGCACTGAGGCTGCAATTGCTCGAGGTCACACTCCGGCTTCAACGCTTCGAGGTCGCGGAGGAGGCGGAGGAGTCTTCTGACGTAGATGAGGTCGCGGCTTTCGAGCCGAGCGCATCGGATGAACCGGCCAGAACCTCCCCCACCGGTCCGGCTTTCACGGAACCGGTTGAGTTGGTGGAAGACGAGCCGGCCGTTGAGGATGCTGAGGACGAAGACGAAACGGACGAGGCGCAGCCTGCGAGCTGGGACACACAGCCTGTCGAGGTGATCGATCTCGAGGAGGATCGCGCCGAAGAGTCGAGCCGCTAGTCATCGGGAACGACAGTGAACTACGAGCGGCCGTCATTACCGTCAGTGACGGTGTCACTCACGGCACACGCAAAGACGACTCCGGAGATCTCGCCGAACGACACCTGATCGAGTCTGGTTTCTCCGTAGTCGACCGCGTGGTGGTCGCCGACGAGCATCCCGCAATCGTGTCGGCGCTGCGCGCTCAGGTGGATGCCGGCACGAGACTAGTCGTGACAACCGGCGGTACGGGGTTCGGCCCCCGCGACGTCACCCCTGAGGCAACGACCGAGGTGATCGAACGACCGGCCCCCGGGTTATCCGAGTTGATGCGAGCGGCGGGTCTCGAGCACACACCGATGGCGGCTCTGTCGCGCGGAGTTGCAGGAGCAGCGGGGTCCTCGCTCATCCTCAATCTGCCTGGAAGCCCCAAGGGAGCAAAGGAGAGCCTCGACGCGGTGACCGAGGTCCTACCTCACGCTTTGCGCCTGCTTGCCGGCGATACGGAGCACAGCTAAGGCCGAAGACCCGGTTTCGGGGGGTCAGGACCCTCAGTCGTCAACGTCGTGGATGAGAATCCCGCGGCCTTCACAGGTCGGGCATGGGTCGCTGAACGCGTCGACGATGCCTGTGGACACGCTCTTGCGCGTCATCTGGACCAACCCCAGCGGCGAGATGTCGAAGACCTGCGTCCGCGACCGGTCTCGGTCGAGCTCTCTGCGGAAGAGGCGAATCACCTCATCGCGATTCGACGTCTCCTCCATGTCGATGAAGTCAATGACGATGATTCCGCCGATATCCCTTAGCCGAAGCTGGCGGGCAACCTCTACGGCAGTCTCTTTGTTCGTCTTGAAGACCGTCTCTTCGAGATTCGACTTGCCGACGAACTTTCCCGTGTTGACGTCGATGACCGTCATGGCTTCGGTTCGGTCGATGACGATATGGCCACCTGAGGGAAGCCATACCTTGCGATCTAGGGACTTCCGGATCTGTTCAACCACCCGGTACTCCTCGAAGATCGGGAGCTCGCCCTCGTACAGCTCGAGCCGATGATCGAGGCTGGGAGTCGTCGTGCGAATGTAGTCGCGCAACTTGCTTTCGAGCTCTCGGCCCTCGACCACGCAGCTGGATACTTCTCGGTTGAACAGGTCACGAATGACTCGGAGCTCGAGCTCAGGCTCCTCGTTTAGCAGCGCTGGGGCTTTCGCCTTGGCGGCCTTGGCGCTGATCTCTTCCCACAACTCGAGCACGCGCTTGAGATCCCGCTCGAGGTCGCCGAAGTTGGCGCCCTCGGCGGCGGTACGAATGATCAACCCATGATCGTTGGGGCGGATCTTGTGGGCGATGTCACGCAGCCGGACGCGCTCGGAATCGGAAAGGCGCCGTGACACACCGATTGACTTTGCATTGGGGACCAGTACGAGGTGACGTCCCGCCAGGGAAACCATCGCCGTGAGTCGAGCACCCTTTGCGCGCATCGGATCCTTCGTGACCTGCACCATGATTGACTGCCCAGATCGGAGAACCGTTTCAATTCTCGGCACCTCGTCGCCCTCGTCGCCTGCGATGCCGACCTCACCCGCGTAGAGAACCCCGTTGCGCGACTCACCTATGTCGACGAATGATGCCTCCATGCCCGGCAGGACGTTCTGGACGCGGCCGAGGTAGACGTTGCCCACGATCGACCGATCCTCTTCGCGCGCGACGTAATGCTCGACGATCTGATGGGACGGTCGTCCCTTGGTTCGTCCATCCTGAGGCGAGCTTCCGTTGCTCTCCTCGAGGACTGCTATCTGGATGCCCTGCGGATCGTCGTGCACCAGCATGAAGCGATCGACACTCGGCGGAGTGGGCCTGCTCGACCGTCGACGGTTCGGCTTGCGTCGCCCGCGCGACCGCCGTTCTGCGAGTGGACGACTCCTCCTTCTTCGCGGCATTCGCCTGAGGAGGGGGACTGTCCTTGGAGGACTTGGAATCTGGTTTGAAGGAGTCCAGGCCCGGCGCAGGCTCGCGCTGTCGCGGAGCTCTCTCGGCCATTACAGGAACCGCCTCATGTGAATGTTCAGCAGCAAACCAACAGCTATGAAGTTCATCAGCAAACCAGACCCTCCAAATGAGACGAACGGCAAAGGCAAACCCGTGATGGGCATGATGCCCATCGTCATTCCGACATTGACAAAGAGCTGAAACGCCCACATCCCTGCTATCCCAGCAGCGACGAGCATCCCGAAAGTGTCTCGAGCCATCGCTGCGATGCGTAGGGCCCGCCAAATCATGATCGCAAACAGGCCTCAGCAGCGCGGCCCCTCCCATGAACCCGAGTTGCTCGCCCACAGCCGTGAAGATGAAGTCTGTGTGCTGCTCGGGGACGAAGTCGAGATCGGTCTGGGTGTTCTCCGAGCCCACACCCTTGCCTCTGAGTCCTCCTGAGGCAATGGCAATCTTCGCCTGTGTCAGGTTATATCCCTCTGACCGCACGTCCGGGTTGGGGTCGAGGAAGGCTGTGATTCGCTCTACCTGATAAGGCTCAACTAGATCCATCTGAAACGCCCCGACGATCGCCACCGTCCCCAACAGTCCGAGTGCGATGAAGTGACGCAACTTTGCACCACCCACCAAAAGCATCACGAGCAGAATGGCCATGATGACCATCGTTCCACCGAGGTCGGGCTCGACGAAGATGAGTGCGCTCAGGACACCCACCATCGCCAGACAAAGCCCGAGATCGAGCCAACGCACATCGCCTTTGCGCTCGGCGAGCCACGCAGCCATGGCGATTATGAGCGCCAGCTTGGCGAACTCGGAGGGCTGAATCTGGAACAGACCGAAGTTGAACCAGCTACGCGCGTTGTTCTGCACGTCGCCAAGAGGAGTCAGCACAAGGATGAGTGCGAGGATGGTCACCCCGTAGATAACCGGCGCGAGTGCCCGAACGTGGCGATAGTCGAAGAACGACACAACCAGAAGGGCAACCACTCCGGCAACGATGTAGGCGATCTGACGCTTCATGAAGAGCGCGGGATCGCCGCCCGCGGCCTCTTGCTTCGATGCCGTCGACGAGAAGATCATCAGTGCTCCGTAGGCCGACAGCGCGAGGGTCATCAACAGCAAAGTCGGATCGAGGTGACGGATCGGCGCCTTCCGCGCCATCCGTGCGGAAATCGGCTCGCCACCGATCCGATCGACGGCTTCTCCGAAAATGGTCGCCATCAGCCCGACCCGTCCGATGCCAGGGAGACCTCCGTGTTCGCGTCGACTCCCTCAACCCCCTCGAGAGCGGCGATGCCCTCCCATATCTGCCGTGCTATGGGGGCCGAGGTCGTGCCTCCGTGACCCGCCTGCTCGACGTACACAGCGATGACGTAGCCCGGATCGTTCGCCGGCCCGTAGGACAGGAACCAGGAATCGTTCTCACCCGTCTCGCCGCGCTGGGCCGTCCCGGTCTTGCCGGCAACCGGGAATTGATCGAGAGGGAAACCTGCGAACGCACTCGCGGCGGTCCCATTGGTAATCACCCGTTCGAGCCCCGCTCGGATGGCCCCCATTTGAATCTCGTCTAGCGGCAATCTCGACGCTATCTTTGGCTCTATCTCCTTGACGAGCTTCGAATCGTTGGGGTCGACATGAGTCTGGATGGACCCGTCGTCCTCCCTCGACTCGTCCGATCCGTCCGGCTCATTACTTGAACTCTCTTCAATTTGATCCTGGTCTTGGGTCGCAAACTTACGAACTGCCTGTCCAATCCGAGGTTCCCACACGGTCCCGCCATTGATCAGCGCCGAGTACGTTGTGACCATCTGAAGTGGCGTGACCTTTACTTCTCCCTGGCCGATTGCCATGTTGACTGTGTAGCCGGGGTACCAGATCTGGCCCCCGTTCCCGTCCGAGCAAAAACCGAATTCTTTGTAATCCTTGCACCATGCCCAGTCAGGCACGACCCCGTCGGACTCTCCCGCAAGATCGATGCCGGTTGCATTGCCCAAGCCCGCTTGGCGTTGATACTTCTGGTATCTCTCTGTGCCATCCCCACTCGCCAAGCCTCGACCCCACTGCGACTCCATTCGCCAACCCAACTCGTAGTAGTAGGTGTTGCACGAGATCTCAAGTGATCTGGCGACGTCAACAGATCCAGAATCAGCTGAGGTCCAATTCGAGAACACTTCGCTTCCAGGCCCACCCTCCGGTGGGTAGGTAGCCGAGCCTGGACAGGAGAGAAAGTCGTATGGACCAATCACCCCCAGCGACATGGCTGCCCCTGCCGTTACAGGTTTGAAGGTTGATCCCGGAGCCTGAATAGACCGAATGGGGCGATTGGTCATCGCATCATCCTGGGAGGTGTCGGTCTTGGCACCCAGTCGATTGAATTCCTTTTGAGTGATGCCATCCGCCAGAATGCTGGGGTCGAAGGTCGGATAGCTGGCCATTGCGAGGATCTCACCCGTATTCGGGTCCATGACGACAGCGCCCCCATCCGGTGCGGCGTATCCTCCCCCTCTAGCGGCCTCGATCCCATCTAGCAGCGCTCGGTCAACGATGTTCTGGATCCGAATATCCGCGGTCAGGTACAAATCGTTGCCGGGCTTCTCCACCTGCGGAACGCGGCTGCCAACGACTTGACTGTTTGCGTTAACGACAAACATCTCGATGCCGGGTTTACCTCGAAGGTGCGCGTCGTATGTTCTCTCGATCCCTGTCTTGCCTATGATGTCGCCGGCTCGATAACCCCTTTTGAATTGTTCATATTTGAGCTCGTCCTCGTTGATCTCGCCTAGGTAACCGAGGATCTGGGCGAACTGATTGCCCTGCGGATATTTTCGAATCTGCAACTCCTCGAGATCGACTCCGGGATAACGCTCCTGGAAGGTAAGGATCTCTGTCGACTGCTTCTCGGTAACATCATTTGCCACGGGCACCGGCTTGTACGGTGAAACTGTCCCGTCATTGAGACGCTCTTTGAGAACCTTGACCTTGACCTTCAATATTTTTGAAAGCCTTCTGAGAACCTTCGGGATATCTTCCTCATCTATCAGTTGGCGGTCGATCGTGATGCTGAGAGACGGTCTGTTGTCGACCAGGAGAACTCCATTGCGATCGAAAATGCGCCCTCGCGGAGGCTCCGAGTCGACTCGTCTGACTCGGTTCTCCCGGGCGAGCGCCTGATACTCATCTCCCGCGAGCACCTGGAGAAACCACAGCCTCGAGAACAGCGCCACAAAGATCGTTACCAGCAGAACGCTGAAGACGACAAGTCGAACTCGCAGGCGATCGAATCCGAACGTCTTGGCCGAGGCCGCTGCGGCGCCGGGCGTCGCGTTCGACCGCGGTTTCCTCTTTCCCGCGATGGCGCGCGTCCCTATCCTTCTTCTTCTCATAGCCGGACCACTCTCTCCGGTCGGAACTTGTCTGCGACCCGTCTGACCAGAGGGAACACGAAGGGGGTTAGCAGCGTGTTGTACAACACGACGAGGCCGGCGATCTTGACGGTCTCCTCAAGGCTCACCCAGCGCTGGCCCATGATGATTGCCAGAGCCGCGTAACCGAGTTCCGCGACCGCCGAGGCCCCTGCGACAGCTAGAACGGGCGTCCATACCGAGTCGGGTGGAGTCATATAGCGCAAGAGGCCCACGCCGTAGCCAATCAGGGTGAAGATCATAGCCGTGAGCCCCATGACGGCTCCTGGGAGGAGCGTGTCGATCAGCAATCCACCGAAGAATCCAACGACGGTTCCGACGCGCTCCCCGTCGAGGAACGCCAGGGACACGACCAGAACCAGCACCAGCTGAGGAATGACACCCAGCACAGTCGCTTGGGCCAGCAGCGTCGACTGGATCGCGACCGCCAGCAGAAGCATTCCCGCGAAAGAGGCGGCCCTGCCGATGCCCAGCTCGGAGAAGCCGCTCATTGGACGGTTCTTGGCGCTCACAGCCACTTAGTCCTCACCCGCCGCCTCGCCGAGCGACCTGCCATCGCGTATCAGAACCATCACCTTGTCCAGCTTCGCGACATCGACATACGGCTCAATTTCAATCGACATGGAGGCTTGCCCTCCCCGCACGTCTGCTCGGATGACCTCCCCTATCGAAATCGCCGGCGGAAAAATCTCGTCGAGGCCGGATGTGGTGACCTCGTCGCCCACTTCGACGTCCGAGTTCTTGCCGATCAAGATCATCGTGAGTGGGTCCGCGCTCCCGCGACCTCGAACGAGACCGGTATCGCGCTCGTCCCTCACGCGAGCGTTCGCACCAAAGTTAGTGTCGACCAGCAAAACGACCAGTGACTCATGAGCTGTGACGCTTAGGGTCTTGCCCACCAGCCCTTCGGGAGCGAGCACGGGCATGTTGGGGCGAATTCCGTCCTCGCGGCCCTTGTCGATGTAAACGCCTTCGCCGTAGTTGCCGGCGTCCTTCGCGTAGACCTGTGCGTGCACCTTGTCCATCGCAGGCCAAGCCTCCTCGAGCTCGAGAAGGTCGGCCAGGCGTTCGTTTTCTTCGAGAACCTCGTCCGCTTGATTGTTCTCCGCTGCCAGTTGCTCGTTCTCGTCCTCGAGCCGCTTGTTCTGGTCCCGAAGGTCGCTCAGCTCGCCGATGGACGCGAAAAAGTTGCCCACCGGCCGGACGACTGTGGTGAAGCCACGCTGGATCGGAGCGACGACGGCAACCGACCACTCCTTTGCCGTTCGCAGGATGCCCCCGGAACCCGCGCGGTAATCAATGGTGATGACGATGATGGACAGGGCCAGGAATATGAGAAGCAATACCCGGCCCCGACCGGGCTTCCGATACATGGGTTGTCAAGACCTCTTTGCGATAGTGCAAAACCTGGGAGCGGTCCGGGCGCTCTGTGAGAGCCCCACGATCGGGGACCGCCCTGCGTTTCCACATGGTAGCCCTCAAACCTCGGTAAGGGCCCAACCGCCGCTCTGAGCAGGGAAAATACTAGCAAATCGCCCTTTTTTCGCGACCCGTGGGCTAGTGGCGGGTCGAGGAGATCAGCACCCGCTTCAGGGATTCGAACTCCTCGAGGCACTTTCCGGAGCCCACAGCGACCGCGAACAGCGGGTCCTCGGCGATATGGATGGGCATGCCGGTCTCGTGCTTGAGTCGCTCGTCCAGGCCCTTGAGGAGCGAACCCCCGCCTGCGAGAACGATGCCCTTATCCATGATGTCGGCAGCGAGCTCGGGCGGGCACTTGTCCAGCGTGTTCTTCACCGCGTCGACGATCTGGTTGACGGGCTCTTCGATCGCTCGCCTGATCTCCTCCGCCGAGATGACGATGGTCTTGGGTAAGCCCGTTACGAGGTCACGGCCGCGAATCTCTGCGTTGGTCTCCTCGGGCATGGGGAACGCCGACGCGATCGCCATCTTGATCTCTTCGGAGGTGCGCTCGCCCAGCATCAGCGAGTACTCCTTCTTGACGTAGTTGATGATCGACTCATCGAGCTCGTCACCGCCGATACGAATCGACTGACTCGTAACGATTCCCCCAAGTGAAACAACGGCAACTTCGGTCGTTCCACCACCGATGTCGACGATCATGTTTCCGGTTGGCTCGTGCACAGGAAGTCCCGCGCCGATCGCTGCGGCCATTGGCTCTTCGATGATGAACGCGCTGCGCGCGCCCGCGGAGATCGTTGCCTCCTCGACGGCACGTTGTTCGACGCCGGTGATTCCCGATGGCACACAGACAACACAGCGTGGCTTCGCCAAGAAGCTGCGCCGGTGCACCTTCTGGATGAAGTAACGAAGCATCTTCTCGGTGACATCGAAGTCTGCGATCACTCCGTCTTTCAAGGGGCGGATCGCAACGATATGTGCGGGAGTCCGGCCGATCATCTGCTTGGCCTCGGAGCCCGACGGCCAGAATTGCACCGCTCTTCGTGTTGATCGCCACCACCGAGGGCTCGTTCAACACGATCCCTCGCCCACGCACGTACACGAGCGTGTTGGCAGTTCCCAAGTCGACCGCCATGTCGCGGCCGATTATCTGGAACAGATTGTCCATCTCACTACTCCTGAAAGTCTCTAAGTGCTTATGTATTTGTGACCTGTCACACCCGTAACCTCGGGCCGGCCACTTCGCCCACTCAGCAGATTAGCCGAAAAAGAGCTTGATTTCGCGTATCTGCCGATTCGGGGGAATCCGAGCCGTGAACAATGTTCTCGCCGATGGCCGTGGCGAAGTCTCCGCGGATCGAGCCCGTGGTGGCTTCCAGCGGGTTCGTCGCACCCATTATCTGGCGCATCCCCGCGACCGCTCCGGGACCCTCGACGACCATGGCAACGACTGGTCCCGATGTGATGAAAGTCACCAACTCGGCGAAGAAAGGTCTTTCGCGGTGCTCGCCGTAGTGCTCCTCGGCGAGCTCCTTGTCGATCACGAACAGCTTCATCTCGCGAACGTCGTAGCCCTTTGCCTCGATGCGTCGTATCACCTCACCGATGAGCCGGCGACGAACGCCATCGGGTTTGACCATTACGAACGTATTCTGATTGTCAGACAAGCTTGCCTCCTGGATGGCCGTCGCTGAAACGGTAGCAGCCAGCTCTTGTTCCTCGGACCGCTGATCTGTGGGGCAAGCTAGCCAACGCCCACCAAGATCTCGCGCGCCTCGCCGACGACGTAATGAGAACCTGTGATGCACACAAGTCCGGCACCGGGAGCTTCATCCAGCGCCATGTCTATGGCTGCAGCGACCTGGGGCTCGGCAACACATTCAAGTCCCAACTCGGTAGCGACCGCGGCGAGTTCGTCCACATCGACAGAGCGCACGTTGCCCGGCATCGTCGCAATGATCGAACACGGCACGCGGGCCAGCTCGGTCAACATTCCGCGGTAGTCCTTGTCGGCCAGGACACCGAGAACGACGACTGCTCGCTCGAACGCAAACGCCTCTAGCAAGCTGGTGACGAGCGCAGACATACCGTCCGGGTTGTGCGCGACATCGACGATGAGGGGAACGGCCTCGTCGCCATGAAGGCGAATCGTCTCGAGCCGGCCGGGGACTTTGGTCTCGGCAAAACCTTGGGTCACGACCTCGTGATCGAGCGGCTTGTTGAAAAACCGCAATCCGGATTCCAGAGCAACGGCGGCGTTGATGCCCTGGTGGCTTCCGTGCAGAGGCAGAAAGAGCCCCTCGTAGGGCTGCGTCGACGTGTTGATAGACAGGTAACGCCCCCCAACGGCGATCCGGTTATCCGGAACCGAGAAGTCCTTCTCGAGGCCCACCACGGTGGCTCGCTGTTCGTTCGCCTCGTCAACGATAGTCTGAAGGATCGATGGGGTCAGTTCGGCGGTGACGACCTGCGCTTCGGACTTGATGATTCCGGCTTTTTCTCTGGCGATGGTCTCTCGATCCGTTCCAAGGAGGCCCGTGTGGTCCAGCCCGATGTTCGTGATGACGGCGACGGGTGCCTCCACCACATTCGTTGCGTCCCACCGCCCGCCGAGCCCGACCTCGACCACCATCGCGTCGACCGGCGTCTCGGCCGCCCACAGAAAGAACATCGCCGTCATGACCTCGAAGTAGGTCAACCGCTCGTCGAGGCGCTTCTCAACCAGGTCGATGAAGGGCCGGATGTGAGCGAACACGCCGCCGAAATCCTCTTCGGCGATGGGCTGGCCGTTCAGCGCAATGCGCTCGCGGATCGACTGAAGGTGTGGTGACGTGTAGGTCCCCACGCTAAGACCGGTCGCTGCTAGCAGCGAGGTCGCGATCGCGGCCGTCGAAGTCTTGCCATTGGTTCCGGTGATGTGGATCGCCGGTGCCGAACGCTCGGGGCGATCCAGAACCTCGCACAACGCTTCGATGCGCGCCGTGTTCGGTCGCATCTTTTTCATGACGTCGATGCCGAGAGCGTCGAGGTATGTCTGCGCCTCGTCGAAAGAAGTCATCGTTTGGGCTCTGGTTCCCCAAGCTCGACGCTGACCGCAAGTTCTTCCGACTTGTCGTCGGTGACAAGTTCGAAACGTTGAACGTTGACGGTCGAAGCCACGTCTTGCTGTACGCGGGAAAAGAGATCCAGCTGTCTTTTGGAACCTCGCACTACCGCCCGTTCGACAGGGACCCGCAAAGAAACCTTGGCTTCGGACTTCGCCTTACGGATCTTCGTCAACACGGCCACGCCCGCATCGAATGACCCATCGTCTTCGGCCGCAGGGAGTTCATCGACAGATGGCCAGGCTGCCCGGTGCACCGAGGAGGGCTCTTTGCTGCTGGCGTTGTGGATCTCCTCGGTAATGTAGGGAAGGACCGGCGCGAAGAGCCGGACGACTACATCGAGCGCTATGCGCAGTGTTCCGAGAGCGGATGGATCCCCCGCGTAGGAACGGGTCTTCGATAGCTCGAGGTAGTTGTCGCAAAAATCTCCCCAGAACCAGGATTCGGTCGCGGCCAGAGCTCCGGCATGATCCCAGTCCTCCCAACTCGCCGTGACCGTGTCGACGAGAGCTCTGAGCCGTGCGATCAGCGCACGGTCCAGCGATTGCTCGGGTTCGCCACCCTCGCCCTCGTAGTTCTGCACGAGTCGTCCGGCGTTGCGCATCTTCGTGACGAGACGTTTTCCCTCTTTGAAGACCCCCGAGTCGATTGCCGTATCCACTCCGAGCCGGGCCGATGCTGCCCAGTAGCGAACCGCGTCCGGGCCGAACTCATCCAGTGGCTCGGTAGGGACGACGGTGTTGCCCTTTGACTTCGACATCTTCTTTCGGTCGGGGTCCAGGATCCAGCCGGAGATGGCCACGTTGTGCCAGGGGATCGAGCCGTCCTCAAGATAGGCGCGAGTGATCGTCGTGAACGCCCACGTCCTGATGATGTCGTGAGCCTGTGGGCGAACATCCGTGGGGTAGAGCTTCCGGTGAAACTCTTCGTCGTCGGGCCAGCCTGTGGTGATCAGCGGAGTCAGAGAAGATGTCGCCCAGGTGTCGAAGACATCCTGATCTCCCACGAATCCGCCCGGCTTCCCACGCTGATCCTCGGTAAAGCCGTGAGGCGCCTCGGCAGGCGGGTCGACTGGGAGTTCGTCTTTGCGCGGAAGGATGAGGTTGGTGTAGTCGATGTCACCGTCGGCGTCGACTCCGTACCAAAGGGGAATAGGGACACCGAAATAGCGCTGGCGGGCGACGGACCAGTCCTGGTTGAGCCCCGCCACCCAGTCTTCGTAACGTTTGCGGAACATGTCGGGATGCCATTTGATCTTCCGACCCTGCTCGATCAGCTGGTCCTTCTTGTCGAGGACGTTGATGAACCACTGCCGCGAGACGACGAACTCAAGCGGCCGATCCCCTTTCTCGAAGAACTTGACCATCCGGCGGGTCAACTCGGGCTTGCCCTCGACTGCATCCGCGTCCTTCAACAGAGCTACGACCTCGCGGCGCGCCTGGTTGACAAACAAACCGGCGAGCTTGTCGTGGGCCGTGCGCGCGGCGTCGGGATCGTCCGACTGCCAGTGGTCCTCACCCCAGGGCGCAGGCTTTATGCGGCCGTCGCGACCGATGACCTCGCGCGCGGGAACGCCGAGCTCGCGCCATTTTTCCACATCGGCCACATCACCGAAGGTGCAAATCATCAACGACGCCCGTACCCTTGGTGGGATCGGCGGTCTCGTCCACAACGACCGGGACACGAGCCTTGAACAACGGCGTGATGACGGTGCCTCCGATGAGATCGCGGTAGCGTTCGTCCTCGGGATGCGCGGCCACAGCGATACAGGCCGGCAACAGCTCGGGCCGGGTTGTCGCGATGACGATGAAACCGCCGCCCTCGACCTCGAAACGGATGCGATGGAACTCACCGTCTCGCTCCCGGTCCTCTACCTCCGCCTGGGCCACCGCGCTCTGGAAGTCGATGTCCCACATCGTGGGAGCCTCCCGAAGCTCGGCCTCCCCCTTCTCGAGCACTCGCAGAAACGAGTATTGGCTGACGTACCGACAATGCTCGTCGATCGTCGCGTATGTGTAGTTCCAATCGATCGACAGTCCGAGTCGCTGCCACAACTCCTTGAACTTGGCCTCATCCTCTTTGACGACCTCGTCGCACAGCTCGATGAAGTTTCTGCGGGACACTGCGATGGTCTCGCCCTCGCGGCCGAACTCGACTTTCAGGTCGGGGTCGTACGGCAGCGTCGGGATCGCAACGGACGTTGAAGACGTTCTGCACCCGCCGCTCGGTTGGCAGGCCGTTGTCGTCCCATCCCATGGGATAGAAGACGTTGAACCCGCGCATGCGTTTGTAACGGGCGATGAGGTCCGTGTGGGTGTAGGAGAAGACGTGACCGATGTGGAGTGCTCCGCTTACGGTCGGAGGAGGAGTGTCTACGACGAAGGTTTCGTCACGCCCACGCGAAGGGTCATAGCTATAGGTCCCCCGCTGCTCCCAGAAGGTTCTCCACTCCTGCTCGATGTCACTCATTTCTCCGGTTCTCACCCATTCAGTCGATACCGATCACCAACCGTTGTACCAGCCGGCCCCCGCTTTCACGCGATCCGAACGTCACGTAAGTGAACGGTTCCAGCCACGGGCTGACGTCCTCTTCGTACTCAGGGAACTGGCTTGCTCCCGCGGCCTCGGCCAGCTCTTGGATCGCATCCACGTCAAAGTATCCCGAGGCGGTGAAGTCATCTCCCAGTCCCTCGGTCGCCGTTTGGAAGGCCTCCGATTCGGACAATGGGTCCGAACCCTCGAGGGCATTCACGGCCGCTTCCTCGCCGTATGCGATTACGACCTTCTCGCCAGCCAGCACAACCGCTCTCTGCGTCACTCCTGGAGCAGGAATCTCGACGGCGAAGCCCTCTGCACCTCCTGCGCTGAGAGGCTCGGTGGGGATGCCCTGCTGTTGCAGCAGCGCGGCCAACTGGTCGACAGTAGCGCTGGAGGTCGACGGATCACTCGATTCGATGACGAGTCCCCCTCCGGCCGACAGGGGATCCGTGCCCGACACGAAGAGGCCGGCGTCGCCCATCCACGAAAGCAGGTCCTCGCGCAGGTCCAGCCCGGTCTGAGCCTCGAACTGCGCATCGAGGTCCTCGGGGCTCATCCCGCCCGCAGCGAGGGACTCGATCAGGCCGTCGTACACCGTCTCGAGCGTCGCACCGAGATCTGGGATACCGAATGCTCCCCACGAGTCGCCGGGAAGATCCGGTAGGAGGCCATCGGAGATCTCGGGAGCCTCCTGGCCGTCCTCGTCGCCGGGCGTGCTCGTCGTCTCGAACACGACCTTGTCGCTCTCGGCGAACAGAGCTCCCGCGGTCGGAGACAGCGAGCCGCCGAACATGCCGAAACTGCCGGACTCAAACGCGCCCGGCCGGTGCACCGCTCTCCTCGAGTGCCTCGGCGACCGCGGAACCGTCAAAGTAAAAGGTCGCGAGGCGATCCTCAGTGAGCTCGTCCGTCGTGTCCGTATAGGTCTCGCTGTCCGCCAGGCTGTCTTCTCCACCTGACACGTCGACGACGGCCTTGAACCCAACCTCGGTGCCGATTACCAGGAACCCATCGACTACCCCCGCAGCCGAACCTTCGGCTCTCGTTCAGCACGTAATCGGCACCTTCGTAGCTCTTGTCGGTGAGCTCGTCATCGCTCTTCGCGGATGCCTCCTCGACGAACTGAATTGCCGCTTCGTCATCATCGGACGCGATCAGGAAGGCTGCTGGAGGAGCGTCATCTCCGGCGAGCGGAGAATCCGTTGATGCACTCTCGAGATTTTCGGGAATCTGGGCCCATCCGGCGACCTGGTCGCCCAACCAGGGGTCGATGTCATCCTCGAAGCTCATGTCGATCTCGGCGAGGCCCTTATCAAGGAGCTCGACGAACTTGGTGCGCGCCTCATCTGCGTTCGGTGCCTCGGGGAACCTCTCGAGCAGGTCGCCGATCGCCCGTTTCTGGTTTGTCGAAGGATCGAGGAAGACGCTGCCGTAAGCGACTGCATCCGCCGGAACGAGGCTCACAGCATCGTCCTCGGCTGACCCGAAGAACATCTGGTAGGCGAGAGTGCCGGCAACGGCAACCGCGGCGACGCCGAGGACCGCCACAGCGGCCAGGATGACGACTCGAGTTTTCATGGCACCTCCACCTAGCGAACCCTTGATTAGATTTCTACTTGAACAACCCTGGGTGACAACCCGGAATTAGAGCTTCCATCTCGCTCATCAGCGTCTGTGGAACGAGAACTAATGAAGCTAGGCGGAGCGCTCGCCCCGCGCGGTCTGCTCTCTTCGCACCTTGGAGCGCGGTACGAGTGTCGGGTTTACCTTCTCGAGCACGACCTCGCGAGTGATGACGCATTTGCCGACATCCTGCCGACTCGGTAAGTCGTACATCACGTTGAGAAGGACCTCTTCGAGGATGGCGCGAAGTCCTCTCGCCCCTGTCCCTCGAAGCATTGACTGCTCTGAGACGGCGACGAGAGCGTCATCCGCAAACTCCAGCTCTACTCCGTCGAAATCGAAGAAGCGCTGGTACTGCTTGATGAGCGCGTTCTTGGGCTCTGTGAGGATCTTGACGAGAGCCTTCTCGTCCAGGTTGTGGACGTGAGTGATGACCGGGAGACGGCCAACGAACTCGGGAATGAGCCCGAACTTGAGCAGGTCCTCCGGTAGCACGTGCTGAAGAATGGTGCCGAGGTCCTTGTCCTCCATCTTTCGCACATCGGCCCCGAACCCGACACCCTTGCTCCCGACGCGGCTCTCGATGAGCTTCTCGAGCCCGGCGAAAGCGCCGCCGCAGATGAACAACACGTTGGTCGTATCGATCTGGATGAATTCCTGGTGTGGATGCTTCCGGCCCCCCTGCGGAGGAACGCTGGCGGTGGTGCCCTCGAGGATCTTGAGCAACGCTTGCTGGACTCCCTCGCCGGAGACGTCGCGCGTGATCGACGGATTCTCGGACTTACGAGCGATCTTGTCGACCTCATCGATGTAGATGATTCCGGTTTCGGCTCGCTTGACGTCGTAGTCGGCCGCCTGGATCAGCTTGAGCAGGATGTTTTCGACGTCCTCGCCGACGTAACCAGCTTCCGTCAGCGCGGTTGCATCAGCGATCGCGAACGGCACATTGAGCATCCGAGCGAGCGTCTGAGCGAGAAGCGTCTTTCCGCAACCAGTCGGGCCGAGCAGAAGGATGTTGGACTTGGCCAGTTCGACGTCACCGTCTGCCTGAGTGCCGACCTGAATACGCTTGTAGTGGTTGTAGACCGCGACGCTCAGGACCTTTTTGGCCTGATCCTGTCCGACGATGTAGTCGTTCAGGAACTCGTAGATCTCCCTGGGCTTGGGAAGGTCTTCGAGCTTGAGCTCGGGAGTCTCGGCCAGCTCCTCTTCGATGATCTCGTTGCAGAGATCGATGCACTCGTCACAGATGTAGACACCGGGACCGGCGATGAGCTTCTTGACTTGCTTTTGGGATTTGCCGCAGAAGGAACACTTCAGCAGGTCCCCGCCGTCACCAAACTTCGGCACCCGTACTCCCCTCTTCGTCTACCTCTGTGCGCTTCTCGATGAGTCCCACTTCCGGTAATGGAGCAACCACTATCTACTACGCCTCGGGCTTCTCTTGAGGCGTTGGCTCCTGTGCATCCACAAGCCTAGCCGGTTCGCCTGGCATCAGGGGGCTGCTTTTCTCGGCAATCGAGCGCCTCGAAATGATGTCGTCGATCACGCCGTAATCCTTGGCCTCGCCTGGAGTCATGAAACGGTCCCTGTCGATGTCCTGCTCGACCTGCTCGATCGACTGACCCGTGTGGTGGGCGAGGATCTCGGCCATCCGCCGTCTTAGCGCGAGCACCTCGCGCGCCTGAATATCGATGTCGGTTGGCGTGCCCTGGAAGCCTGCCGAGCCCTGGTGAATCATGATCTTTGCGTTGGGCAGCGCGTAACGCTTGCCCGGAGCTCCTCCGGCGAGGAGGACCGCCCCCATCGACATCGCCATGCCTACGCAGATAGTCGACACATCGGGCTTGATGTACTGCATGGTGTCGTACATCGCCATGCCGGCATAAACCTCGCCACCGGGCGAGTTGACGTACAGGTTGATGTCCTTGTCGGGATCCTCCGACTCGAGATGCAGCAGTTGGGCCACGATCAGGTTCGCTACTTCGCTGTTGACGGGTGTGCCGAGGATGATGATGCGTTCCTTTAGCAACCTCGAATAGATGTCGAACGCTCGCTCGCCGCGGCTGGTCTGCTCGACCACCATGGGAACGAGATAGTTCTGATAGCGCTCTGAGGGGTTCATCTGCGCTTGTCGCCTCCAAGCCTTTGGTTCGTTGTGGGAACCATCAAGTGTCCCACCTATCAGTGTTGGTCCTCGCTTTGTTCCTGCTGTTGCTCGTGTGACTCGTCTTCTTGGTTGGAATCTTCTTCTTGGTTGGAATCGTCCGCTGCGCCTGCGGGCGCCTCGAGGCCGATGACATTGACCTGCTCGACCACATAATCGAGAGCCTTGCGGCGCATGATATCTGCGACTACTCCTCTTAAACGTCCCGAAGACGCCAGTTGTTTCGCCAGCTCGCCGGGCTCGGTGTTGCTCTGGGCGGATAGATAGGCGATCTCGCGACCGAGATCGTCATCGTCCACCTTGATATCGGCCTTTCTTACGACCTCCTCGAGGAGAAGTTCCGCTTTAACGGACATTGCCGCCTGCGTGCGTATGTCCGAACGAACCTCGAGCTCCGTCGAGCCCGTCTGCTCGGCGTACTGCTCGAGAGTCATTCCGGCACTGGCAAGATCTTGCTCGACGTGCTCCATCCGGTGTTTCACTTCGTCGTCCACCAGCCTCTCGGGAGCTTCGAGATCGGCTGCATCGACGAGACGCTCGAGTACGAGACTGCGGACCTGTTGCTGCGCCAGCTGATACTGGTAGTCGCCAAGCCTCTGGCGGAGGTCATCCTTGAGCTCATCGAGAGTCTCGAACTCGCCGACGCTCTTTGCGAACTCGTCGTCTAGATCCGGCAACTTCTTGGCCTTGACCTCCTTGACCAAAACCGTGAAGGAGATCTCGAGCTCCTCCTGCGGTCCGTCCGAAGCCTCCCCGCGCTGCGACCAGTCGGGAACCCCCTGCTCTGCGGGGTTCTGGGGCACGCTGTCGGTGAACTTCAGAATGTCGCCCGGCTTCGCACCCACGACCTCGTCGTCCAGTTTGGGTGGGCCCTGACGAGACCCAACCTCGTAGAGAAGCTCGGGGGCGCTCATGCCCTCGACCAGCTCGCCGTCCCTGTACCCCTTGAGGTCGATGACTGCGAAGTCGCCCTGTCGGACCTCACGACCGATGGTCTCGAGCTCGGCAAAGCGATCCCTGAGCCGGTCGAGCTGGTCGTTCAGGTCGTCGTCGCCGATCTCGGATGAGGGTGCATCTACCGTGATCTCCGAGAACGCGGGCAGCTCGAACTCGGGCCTCAAGTCGACCGTCGCCTCGAAGACGATGGGCACCCCCGACTCGAATGAGACGACCTCGATCTCAGGCGGAGCGATCGCCTCGAGCTCCTCTGACTCGAGGGCCGAGACATAAAGGTCCGGCAGCGCATCGCGCAGAGCTTCCTCGCGAATGGCCTCTGGTCCCACCCGCTGGTCGATCAGCTGGCGCGGAACCTTGCCCTTGCGAAAACCGGGGACCTTGATCTCATTGGCCCATCGGCGGTAGGCAGCATCAAGAGCCGGTTTGAGAGAGGCCTCGGGGACCTCGACCCGAAGCTTGGCCTTGTTGGCCTCGAGCCGTTCGGCGGTTGTGGTGAGAGACGTGTTCATGGATTTCATCCTATGGGTTGGGCGTGACACCCCCCGGATGGGTCCCGCCATCAGCAAAACCGGTGGTCGGAAAGAGGGAGTCAACGCGCTCGTGGAGAACCAGAGAGGTGTGGCTGGGGGCCGTTCCCCGCAGGGCTACCTGGGTTGGGAGCCAGAGACCGCGCTAGGCGGACGAAGTGGGGATGACGGCCCCTGGCCCCCAGCCGAGGCATCCCTGCCAACGGGGGATCTCGTCCTGGTACTGCTGTGGCAATCGACCGCCGTAACGATCATCAACGAACGGTACCTTATTCGCAGTCTGCGCCTAAAGCGCTGGGAAGGGCAAGACTCCGTCGCAGCCTTTTTTAGTCGTCTAAGGGATTCTCTCCAAGTGGAGCAAAGGCCCTGCCCGGCCTATTCACTCGAAATCGGGCGAAGTACCCAAGTCGTCCCGCCGAGGCGCTCGTCGGACTGGAGGTCGACGCGTACGGCTCGGTCCATGAGTCGCGGACAAGCGACCATGTGGGGATCGCCGAACAACTCCCCGACTACGACACGCCATCGTGCCGCACGACACGGTGCAGCTCGCCAGCGCCTGGTCCTGCATGGGAATCTCCCCAAGCACGGTGACGAGAAAAGCTCGATCGAACTGGTCGTCCGGATAGGGCAACATGCGAGCGTCGCCGACCTTCGCAACGACTTAGTAAGCCCGTCTCGTTGTGCGCGTTGCATCGTGTGATCGAGCATCTTGGGTTGAATGTCGAAGGCCTCTAGGGTCCCCGTTGGGCGGCAAGTTGTGATTGGTGAGAATTCGATCCTCCTGTCTATCGCACCCGACGGGGTTGCGCTCGTGCGAGGATTGGCCTGCTCCTCGCCAGGCACTTCGCGGTAGAGGAGCCCTTCACGGGGCGTGGCCCAGCTTGGCAGGGCGCCTGCTTTGGGAGCAGGAGGTCGGCGGTTCGAATCCGCCCGCCCCGACCGATAGAGCCTCTGAGCAGATGTGGAGTTTGCCGAAAATCATCAAGACTTGCCTAGCGTTCCCCATTGGTTGTAGCGCGGCGTGCTCATGGTTCCGATCCGGAAGCGACTCGGTCAATGACAACACGTTTAAAGTTCTGAAAATCGCAACGACCGCTTAAAAATCTCGAGGTCTGGTGCTGATCGAACTCCCAGCATCTGGACAGCGGAGACATAGAGCGGACGGTCAAAGCTACGGTGACGCAATCGATCCCCTGTCAAGCGAGGTGCCCATTCCGCCGTTCGCCTCGACGAAGTCATAGGTAAAACTTCCGTCGTTCCACAGCGTAAGGAACAAGACGCCCAGCTTCTGATGGATGCAGCGCTGCACCTCTGGCGTGGGTATCCTCTCGGGCGAGCAGTAGTCGTCGGGCATCTTGCCTCCGCCAGTCCCTACAAGGAAGAACGGGACGTCTTTGAACCCTCGGTTGTAGATGTGATCATGCGAGTAGAGAATGACGTCCGCACCCTCCGCTACTGCGTCCGCGTACAACGGTCGTCGGTCTGTGATGTCGTCATGATCTGATGCCTGCGCGTATGGATCGTGATGCCATATGAAAACCCGGTGATCGGTTGTGTTGGGGAGACCCTGCACGAAATTTCGTGCGCTTGAGATGGAGTTGGAGTCAACCGATACAACCCGCCACGCGCCCAGGTCTCTCTCGTAGTGTCGCGGAATTGTTGGGCCGGGGGCTGCACCGTCGAAGTAGGTTGAATACCCCGACCCAAACGTGTCGTGGTTGCCCGTAGCCGGATAGGTCTTCGCCTTGAAGGCGCCCCATCGCGGCTGATACCAGGTCTTGAACATCGACAGGCTTCCGTTTGGGTACTGTGCGTCGCCCAGGGTAAAGACACGACTAGGGTTGCGACTTCGAATCAAGTCAGCAGTCCTCGCACATCTTGCCGCTAATGCAGAGGTGTCCCCACAGATATCGCCTGCCGCGGCAACGGTTATCCCTGTGGCGGTCGCTGCGTCCGCTTTCGACTCGCCTACTTCGGTAGCAGGAGTGAGGGTCACGATTGCCGTTGCGATTACAAACGCTCCCGCCCAACTCGTTTTCTTTTTTTCCACTATGTTCCTTTCTTGAAACGTGTTGGAGTTCGAGTGCATACCAAATCGGAGATCGCGAACTGCAGTTACCTTGTTGCCGGGGCTTCGCAAGGACTGCCCAGTTTGCGAGAATGTTAAACAGATGCGCCGGATGCGGCATCAGAAGAAGCCAGCCTGAATGACTGGGACGTTTCGCCAAATTACTCGACGGCTGTCGGAATGATGAGCGGCAGCGCTACCGTTCTGAGCGCATCAGAGATATCTGGAATGCGGCCCAGTTGTGGTCAATTTGCCAGCTTCTGTTATCTCCCGTTGGAACCTTTTGTATTAACTCCGGTTGGAACCGTGGTGAACAAATCGTCTCAACCGGGCGCTCACCCCGCCAACCCTTTTCGGCGGATTGACCGCATGCTCGACGCAGACCCATCGGGAAACCCGTTGACCGTCCTTTAGCACGGTCGTTTCAGCGGCATCCTCGCTTGCGCAATAGTAGCAACCAACCGTTTTGGGCGGATTGATCGCATGCTCGACGCAGACCCATCGGGAAACCCGTTGACCGTCCTTTAGCACGGTCGTTTCGGTGGAACCCTCGAGAGGGCAGTAGTAACACCGGACGTTCGTGTCGCCCGTGTACCCGTTCAACGGCTCGAAGAGGCGCGCGACCTCCGATGGCGTGAGCCCCCCATTATTCACTCAAAGCCCCCCCCTTCCGCTGCCCGAAAAGGCGAGCGGCACCCCTGTCTAGAGACAAGGTACGTAGCACTATGACCTCGATCCCAATTCTTGGGAAGGGGAATCTCGAAATGAGTTGACCGTGTTGCAGTTTGTGTACCGCTTGCTCCTGATTATTGCCATGTGGTTGGGGATCCGAATTCGTCTCCGGGAGCCAGGGTTTGAAAAACGACGACCGCCGAGAGAGCGCGTGTGTCGGTGGAGATCTCTCCGTTTCACCTCGTCGCTGTTCGCTCTGGCCCTAAAGCACACGGTCCACGTCGCCACAGACCTTGTCGTTGCCGGTGCCCTAGGACGCTGCCGATGGGCTGCGGGTAACCCAGCAGAAAGTTCTAAAGCATGTACCGCTTTCTGACGAAAGAGACATTGCCCTCCGTCTACGGACCGGAGGCGACGCCGGGAGAGGTGTCCTGTTCCTAACGGCAGGACAACAGGACACCTCTCAAGGCGAATCTTTCACCCAAAAGGGATGCTTCTCTCTGGCGCGCGCCCTTTCTTCGTCTCAACCCACGAGGACATCCACCCCGGGCAAACAGTGGCGACTGATCTTCGCTCACGCCAATCGACAACTACTGGCGGGCTTTGCTGCTCGAAGTTCGACGCACAACCCACCCCCTTCGCTCGCTGACTGGCTGCATTTATGCTGGGTCGGCACAGCGTTCAGACTGGGTGCTTTGGGAGCAGGAGGTCGGCGGTTCGAATCCGCCTACGCCGACGTCCGACTCGGCAGCGGTACGCTCTTCTGCTGCTGATCCTGTGCGGGTGTAGCTCAATGGTAGAGCTCCAGCCTTCCAAGCTGGTGATGAGGGTTCGATTCCCTTCACCCGCTCTGCAGGTCAGAGCCTGGATCGGATCTCGATTCGACTGCCCGGGCGGATAGAGCACCGTTTTCGACACCGTTAAGACCGTTGCTTCGACCACTCTAGATGCGAGCTGCTTTCCTAGCGTTCTCTCGATACGAACGCTGAGCGTCCTTAGCCAGCTGCGCCGCTATGTCTCGCAGTTTCACGTTGCTGTGCTGTGACATCCTCTTGAGGATCTGGAATGCCTCTGTCTCGGTAACGTGCTCGCGCTCGATGATGATCCCGAGCGCAATGCCGATCACGGTGCGGCTGGCAAGAGCAACTTTGAGTCCATCCACTTCTCTTTTAAGAGTGTCGAGCCGTTCGTCCCTGATCTCGAAGAAATCCTCGGGTATGACGGCGTCGCCGTGTGTTGGCTGCGCCATAAGGCCGTCTTTCAAGCGGGCACCTATCAACCGATTGTTAGATGCAATCGAACTCGGGATACTCACCATGAGCCGGACCGGTGGGACTGAAGGCCCGAGGACCGGCAAGGGCCCGCCTTTGAGTACCTATCGGCACTCCCCATCCACTTTCCGGCTGAACCTTGACCTATGAATGTCAGACCAAACCGGGCCAGTGGCCTCGATGACAGCATCGTTGTGACTTACGTCTTTGCAAGGGATCGGGGCCCATGGACGAAAGCGTTTCCTCCATGGGTGTTGGGTTCCCCGGAGCTCGCGACCTCCGACAGTCCGCTCACGAACTCGAAGAGTCCGTCGACAGCAGCGATTTGCATCAGTCGCTCGACCGGACGCGATCCTCGCGTCAGCAACAATCGGCAGTCGATCGCGTGGCACGCCTCTTGGGCATCAAGCAGCGACTGGAGACCTCTCGAGTCCATGAAGCTCAGGTTCCGAAGGTCTATGAGCAGGACCTCCGGATGGTCAGAGATGGCGACATCGAGCGCCTCAGCCAGTGACGCGATCGTTGACACATCCACTTCGCCTTCGAGCCAAATGACCCTCGAGCGAGAGTCCCCGAGGAGACGCACGGTGAGAAGATCTTGTCGCTCCGCCCCTCCTGCCACCATGACCCGCTCCTTTTGCTCGCCCTCTGGTCGCCGCAACGTAACCGATCTTGATGAGGTAAGTCAACCATAACTTCCTCATATCTTCACCAGACGATTGCCTGTAGGCGCATGTTCCGTTATCCGCTCTAGATTTGGCGACCCCATAAGTCCCTCACGTCTTCGTCAAGCAGCGGCCTTCCCGATTAAGTTATGATTCATGGCCATGAGTAAGGAGGAAGCTACCGGCGACGGTATCTACAGCATCGGCGCGGTTGCTGGGATGTTGGGAATTCGGACGGTAACCCTTCGGAACTGGGAGGACCGCTACGGCTTGGTCACGCCTGAGCGAAGCGAGGGTGGTCACCGACTGTACTCTCGGCGGCAGGTAGAGCAATTGCGATTCCTCGCCTCAAAGGTGGAGCAAGGGATGCTGCCTGGAGATGCGCATCGAGTCCTCGCCGAGCGCTTGGACGAGGGTGAGGGACTGCCGCTGACTGAGTCTCAGAGCGAGGTCCGCCTGCTGATCCTGCTCGCCGAACGCGATCCCTACTCGGCCGAGTTCGCCGAATACTTCCTCAAGACCGAGGGCTACGAAACGCTCATCGTGCTGGATGCTTCGGATGCGAGAACGCGGTTCGAGGAGCTTTCACCCGAACTTGCGATCGTGGACCTCCTCATCTCCGGCGGCGACGGCTATGACCTGTGCCGAACGCTCAAGGAGCAAGGCAACTCGCCCGTCCTGGCCGTTTCCACGCTCGAGTCGAGAGATGAGGCGTTGGACAGTGGAGCAGACGCTTTCCTGCAGAAACCGTTCGAGCCGCTGCAGCTCGTATCGACGGTGAGAGACCTTTTGGGAACCAGCGCCTACCTTCGGACCGAGCTGCCGACATCATGATGGAACGTCTGTCGAGCGGGGCCGAGCGCCTCGACGCCATCCTCGGGGGGGGTTTGCTGCGCAACAGCGTGAACATGATCATGGGCCTCCCGGGTTCCGGGAAGACGATCCTTGCCCAGCAATACCTCTTGCGTAATTCGACACCGGAGCACCCCGGTGTCTTCCTTTCCACGGTCTCGGAACCGCTAGACAAGATCCTGCGGTACGGGCAGGGTCTGAGCTTCTTCGACAGCAAGCTGGTCGGCTCTTCCGTCTTCTACGAGGATGTGGGCGTCCGTCTGAACGATGACGGGCTCCCGGGAGTGCTGGACCATGTGACCGAAGTGCTGAAACGGCGCCAACCGGGCATCATCGTCGTGGATAGCTTCAAAGCGCTACACCCCTACGCCGACGATGGCGGCCACTACCGCCGATTCCTCCACGATTTGGCGGGTCGGCTTTCGGCTCTCCCCGTCACGTCGTTCTGGATCGGAGAGTACGCGGCCCTCGAACTTTCTGAGGCGGCCGAGTTCGCGGTTGCTGACGCCATCATGTCCTTGACCACGGAGCGGACTGCGGAACGGGAGCTACGGGTGCTTCAGGTGCTTAAGCTGCGCGGCAGCACGTTCCTTTCAGGGAAACACGCTTACCGGATCTCGGAGGAGGGCATCGACGTCTTCCCGCGTCTGGCGGACCCTGCCGAACAGCCCTTCTACAGCCTGGGTAGGGATGGCGACCGGATCTCTACCGGGATCTCGCTTCTCGATGGGATGCTCGAAGATGGCTACTTCCAAGGAGCCTCGACGCTAGTGGCCGGGCCGTCGGGTTCGGGCAAGACACTAATGGCTCTCCATTTCGTGTTCAACGGGGCCGAGCATGGGGAGCGTGCACTAATCGCAACCTTCCAAGAGAACCCAACCCAATTAGAGCGGATCGTTCAGGGATTCGGCTGGTCCATCGACCATCCAAACATCGACGTGATGTACAGGACGCCGGTCGACATGTATCTCGACGAGTGGGTGTACGAGTTGCTCGAGGCGGTCGAGCGAACCGGGGCTAAGCGCGTGATGATCGACAGCATGGGAGATCTACGGGCCTCGTCCGGGGATGAGATTCGATTCCGCGAGCACAACTACTCGCTCCTGCAGCGACTCTCCCGCCAAGGAGTGAGTCTGATAATGACTCAGGAAGTCTCTGAGCTGTTCGGAGTGACGCGCCTCTCCGAATATGGAATCTCGCATCTCTCCGACAACGTCGTCCTCCTCCAGTTCCTCAGAGGGGAATCGCAGGTGAAGCGAGCGGTCACTGTCATGAAGACTCGCGGAAGCGCACACGATCCAGCAATCCGGCAGTTCGAGATCACCAGAGAGGGCTTCGTGCTAGGCGAAGCGTTCTCGCCTGCGCAAAGCTTGCTTTAAACAAGCTTACTCTCCTTCGAAGCGCCAGCGAGTCTGGCTGTACTCGTCTCCCCTGCCGAACCCGAAAGCCTTTGAGGGAGTGACCTCGTACACCAGGCCACCGTCTGCATCCTCATCCTGAGTGGATTCACTCACTTGATGGAAGGTGCCGTCGCGCACCGTGAATCGCCACTCGTTCCCGTACTTGGCCTCGTACGCATCGGCGACGCGCTGAAGTAAGGCACCGTCGGTTGCTAGCACGGCCTCACCTTCGATCACGATGTCGAGCCCCTCATGCCTCTTGTTGCATCCGGTCGTGAGAATGCAGTTCTGATTCTGCAGAAGGTTCTTGGCCTTGCGTTCGCTCGGGCCGGTACAGAAATAAAGCGCCCCATCAAGCCACACTGCTATCAACGGGGTGACGTGGGGACGGCCGTCGGGACGAACCGTCGTCACCCAGAACATCTCCGCGGTCTCCAGCTCCTGACGTGCCTCGGCCCAGCCGGTTGGGCTCGCACCGCCACTACTGAACCGCGCGTCGAGCTCGGCCACAGGGTCTTTGTCGGACATACGCCCTCCTCTCGGTCCTCTCCTGAGAGTAGACGCCTCGCCGCTGCCGAGCTCAGCGATTACCGAAGCGGTTCAGCTTGCTGAAGCTCGCTCTAGCGCCGACGCCGGATCCGCCAAGAAGACTTTGCGACAACCCGGCGCGCAAAAGTAGTAGGCAACACCATCGTGCGTGGCCGAGATCGCGCCTTCAACAACCGGGACCGTCATCCCACAGATAGGGTCGATCGCTTGGGCCGGAGCTCCGTCGGGTTCACAGAACTCCTCAGGACGCGCCGCCTCCACTTTGTGTCTTTCAGCCACCATCTCAGCCAGGATCGCAAGCGCGATCTCCTGCTGTGACGAGGGCCCGAGATCGAACCCGGCCGGTCCGTGCACGCGCTCGATTGTCTCGGGCTCGCTCCCTCTAGAACGCACCAACGCCTTGAGCTTGTCAACACGCTGGCGGCTCGCGACCACACCCACGTAGCCGGCACCACTTGCAAGGGCAGCCACGAGGCCCTCATCGTCGTAACGATTCATGGTGGCGATCACGACCGAATCCTCGCGACGCAATTCGGTGGAGGCCAACTCGGCCAGCGCAAGCTCGTCATCCGCCCCGGGAACTCTTTCGGATGGCGCGTCTAAGGCCGCGCTCACCCGATAGCCGAGTGTGCGCGCAAGCTCTGCCAACGTGCGCGCAACCGGCGACGATCCCACGATGACGAGGCGGGGTTTAGCAAGTCGCGGTTCCACAAAAACGTCCAGACCTCCTTCCGATTCACAGGTTGTGATCTCGAGGATCACGCCCGGCTGCGCTCGCACGAACGGCGCGTCGGGGGGGCGAATTCGCACGAGACGAGGCTCGCCGTCGCCCAGCGCCAAGAGGGCCTCGCGCACGACGATCGGCTCGGAGCAAGAACCTCCGACCCACCCCGACAACCGGCCGTCGCCCGTGATGACGGCACGGTCGCCGGGTTTTGCCGAGACCGGTCTCTCAACCTGGATGACCGTGGCCAGAGCGAACGACTCGTTGCGCCCCTCGAGCTCGGCGGCCAGTCGCAGGCTGCCGTTCATGTCTTTGCGTCCTGAATTGCTTGCCATACCTTTGCCGACGTCACGGGCATGTCGATGTTCGTGACCCCGAGATGGCGGACGGCGTCGATAACCGCGTTAACGTAGGCGGCCGGTGAGCCGACCGTCGCAGACTCCCCCACACCCTTCGCACCGATGGGGTGGTGAGGCGAGGGCGTCACGGTTTGGTGGATCTCGAAGTGCGGTGTCTCCCATGCGGTGGGAATTAGGTAGTCGGTGAAATTGCCCCCGATACAGTTGCCCTCCTCATCGAAGTCGATCAACTGCATCGCCGCGATGGCGTAGCCCTCTGTCAGTCCACCGTGAAGCTGCCCTTCGACAATCATCGGATTGATCCTCACGCCACAGTCGTCGACGGCGACCATGCGGCGTACCTTCCATTCGCCCGTGCCCTCGTCGACCTCGACCGCTACTAGGTAGCTGCCGAACGGATAGGTCATGTTGGGTGGGTCGTAATAGTGCACGCCCTCGAGCCCGGGCTCCATGCCGTCGGGCAGGTTCGTATAGGCCGCGAACGCGGTGTCCTGGATCGAGACCTTCTTGTCCGGCGCCCCCTTTACAGAGAAATGATCGGTCTCCCACTCGAGATCCTCTTCCGACACTTCGAGCAGATGCGCCGCGAGGAGGCGCGCCTTGTCGCGCAGCTTGCGCGCGATGACGGCGGTCGCCGCCCCCGCGACGGGAGTGCTGCGCGAGGCATAGGTGCCGAGGCCGTAAGGAACGTTGTCCGTGTCTCCGTACTGAACGATCACGTCTTCGGATGGAATCCCGAGCTCGCTTGCGACTATCTGAGCGAAGGTCGTCTCGTGGCCCTGTCCCTGGGTCTGAACACCGATCTTGAGAATTGCCTTGCCCGTCGGGTGCACGCGCAGCTCTGCCGAGTCGAACATCTTGATTCCGGCAATGTCGAAGTCCTTGGAGTGCCCGGCCCCCACGACTTCCGTGAAGCTGGCGATACCGATACCCAGCAGCTTTCCTTCCTTGCGTAGCTTCTTCTGCTCCTCGCGCAATTGGTTGTAGCCGAGCTGCTCCAGCGCAAGCTCTAGCGTGCGCGGGTAGTCGCCCGAGTCGTACTCGAAGCCGGTTGCCGACTTGTAGGGAAACTGCTCAGGCTGGATGAAGTTCTTGAACCTCAAGGCTGCAGGGTCGATGCCGAGTTCGTACGCAGCGTTCTGGACGAGGCGCTCGATCAGAAATGAAGCCTCGGTCACGCGGAACGAGCAGCGGTAGGCGACTCCACCGGGGGCCTTGTTCGTGTACGCGCCGTCCGCTTCGATGTGCGCAACAGGCATGTCGTACGACCCGGTAACGATGTGGAACAACCCCGCTCGGAACTTGGTCGGTTGAGCGTCTGCAAAGAAGGCGCCGTTGTCGGAGACAAGCTTGACGCGCAGTGCCAACATCTTCCCGTCGTTGTTGACGGCCAACTCTCCGCTCATGTGGTAATCGCGAGCGAAACCCGTCGATATCAGATTTTCGCTGCGCGACTCGATCCACTTCACGGGACGCCCGATGAGGAGTGATGCCGCGGTCGCCGCCACATATCCGGGGTAGATGGGGACCTTGTTTCCGAACCCGCCGCCGATGTCTGGTGTCTTGATCTGAATGTTCTGCTCGGGCAGACCGGCCACAATCGCGAACAACGTGCGATGCGCATGGGGGGCCTGGGACGTCAGGTGGAGAGTCGCCTTTCCCGTGGCCGGGTTTACGTCCGCGACGATGCCGCAGGTCTCTAACGGAGCCGGATGGCAGCGCGGATAATGCGTGTCAAGGCTGACAACGACGTCTGCCTTTGCGAATGCGGCCTCTGTCGCTTCCTTGTCGCCTGACTCCCAGTGATAGCAGCGATTGTCGGTCTGGCCCTCTTTTTCGTCACGGATCAGGGGGGCCCCCGGCTCGAGCGATTTCCGAGGATCCACGATGACATCGAGCGGGTCGTACTCGACGTCGATCAACTCGAGCGCGTCGTAAGCGATGTAGGGACTCTCGGCCACGACCGCTGCAACCTCTTGTCCTTGAAAACGAACCTTGTCGGTGACGAAAACAGCCTGCGTGTCCCCGGACAGGGTCGGCATCCAGGCAAGGTTGTGCGCAGCAAGGTCGGCCCCCGTGATCACAGCGACAACGCCATCCAGGGCGGCCGCAGCCGAGGTATCGATCGACACGAGCTTGGCGTGAGCCATGGGGCTACGAAGGATCACCATGTGGAGCATCCCTGGGAGGCTGATGTCGTCGACGTACGTGCCCTTGCCTCGGATGAAGCGGTCGTCCTCTTTGCGCTTGATGCTCTGTCCGATTCCGTGGACGTGTGACTCTTTGATCGCCATAACGCTCTCCTAGGTCGTGGCCGCGCTGGCGCGCTCGGCCTTGATCTGACCGGCGGCCAACACAACGGACTTGACGATGTTCTGGTAGCCCGTGCAGCGGCACATGTTGCCGGAGATGGCCCAGCGAATGTCCTTCTCGCTAGGATCCTCGTTGCGTTCCAGAAGTGCGGCTGTGACAAGCATCATGCCGGGGGTGCAAAAACCGCACTGCAACCCATGCTCCTCTTTGAAGGCCGCTTGGACTGCGTGAAGCTGACCGTTCGTAGCTAGACCCTCGACGGTCGTCACCTCGCGTCCGTCTGCCTGAACCGTGAGCATCGTGCAGGATTTGATTGGCGTCCCGTCAACCAAGACCGTGCACGCGCCACAACTCGTGGTGTCACATCCGACGTGGGTGGCTGTTAGCCGCAGGTCGTCTCGCAGCCAGTGAACGAGCAGGCGGCGAGGCTCGACATTGGCCGAGACCGGTTTTGAGTTGACGTTGACGGTGATTTCCATCTCGCTCTCCCTTATCGCGAGCGCGCTTGATCGCGCGCTTCGGCCAACCCACGTTTCACAAAGGTCTCGACGACTGCTCGCTTGTAGGCGGCCGGCCCCCGTACATCCGACACGGGATCGGCTGTTTCCGCCGCTAGCCGCCCCGCCTCCGCGAACAGTTCGTCGCTGCAGGAGTTTCCGGCAAGAGCGCTTTCCGCGCTGGTCGGCTTGAGGTTGCGAGAGCCAACCGCGGTCAGTCCGAGCCCCGCGCTCCTGATGGTGTCGCCATCCAGTTCGATCTGGACCGCAACGCCCACGGTGGCGAAATCGCCGACCTTCCGCTCGAGCTTCAAATATGTGCCGCCGTAGGAGCCCTCAGGCTTGGGGATCCTCACCTCGGTGACGATCTCGTCTTCGTGGAGCGATGTGGTGAAGATGTCCACAAGAAAGTCGTCGATCGGGATGATCCTCTCCCCCGTCGGCCCTCGTGCCACGACCTCGGCGTTTAGAGCGAGCATCACCGATCCCCAGTCTCCAGCCGGGTCACCGTGAGCAAGAGAACCCCCAATCGTGCCGAGGTTGCGAACCAGCGGGTCGGCGATCTGCGGTGCCGCGGCGGCGATGGCCGGGTAGCGCTGCCCTATCAATGAGTCAGCGGCGAGCTGGTTGTGGCGAGCGAGGGTGCCGACGCGAAGGTGGCCGTTGTTCTCCTCGACTGCATCCAGTCCGGGAACCCGATTGATATCGACCAGCGTTGCCGGCGCCGCAAACCGAAGCTTCAGCAGGGGGATCAGACTCTGGCCCCCGGCCAACACCTTGGTCTCATCGGCTCGCTGACCGAGAGTGGCCAGGGCCTCATCCAGCGAATCAGGAGCGGAATACTCGAACCGGCTCGGAAACATGCGTCGCTTCCTCCCTCTTTTGGCCCGTTTGCTCGAGCCCGAGCCACCCCCACAATCGATTATGCGCACCCCCCCTGTTTCAAGCAAGAGTGATGCACCGAACACCACGATTTGCTCTGGCTTTCTAATCTGTTGGGGAGTCGTTGACAGGTGTGGGTTCATCTGACACAAGGAGGGATGCCCGCTCGGGACCGAGGGGTCGTGAGCGGAGCAGCTGACAACAGACGATGCTTTTCCCGACCACAGACTTTGCGATCTTCTTTTGCATCGTCTTTCTGATGCACTGGTTGCTGAAACCCTCCACCACCCCGTGGAAGGTCTTCATGATCATTGCGAGCTACGTCTTCTACGCCTGGTGGGATGCGCGCTTCGTCGCCCTTTTGGCGGGCGTCAGCCTGATCGCTCAGCTTGGAGGGATCGTCGTCTGGCGGACGAAGAACGAGCGCTTCCGTCGCATGGCGCTCATCGGGGCGGTCACCGCTACGTTGCTACCACTCCTCTATTTCAAGTACTACTCGTTCTTTACGATCAACCTGACGAACGCTCTCGACAGCGTCGGAGTTGGCTCCATAGTGCCGCTGCTTCAGATCACCCTGCCGGTCGGGATCTCTTTTTTCACCTTCATGGCGATCAGCTATATCGTCGACATCTACAGAAACCAGATCGTCCCGACGGGGTGGATGAACTTTTTTCTCTACCTCTCTTTCTTTCCACACCTCGTGGCGGGACCAATCGTTCGCGCCGACGAGCTGATTCCTCAACTGGTACGCCCAAGGAACCCGCGTCGTGTCGATTTCTCTCGTGGAGCTTGGTTGATTCTCGGCGGGCTCTTCAAGAAGGTCGTGATCTCGAGCTACGTGGCGACGACCATCGTTGATCCTGTCTTCGCCGATCCGGGCCGGCATGCTGCTCTCGAGGTGCTGCTCGCGATCTACGGATACGCCGTGGTCATCTACGCGGACTTCAGCGGATACACCGACATCGCAATAGGCGTCGCGATGTTGCTCGGCTACCGCTTTCCCGAGAACTTCAACCGTCCTTATAGCGCACGCTCGCTTCAGGACTTCTGGCGGCGCTGGCACATCACCTTGTCTCGCTGGCTGCGCGACTATCTCTACATCCCCCTCGGCGGGTCCCAGAAGGGCGAAGGACGCACCTACGTCAACATCATCGTCACGATGGTCCTCGGAGGGTTATGGCACGGGGCTGCCTGGACGTTCGTGGTCTGGGGGGCCTTGCATGGAACGGGCCAGGCGGTTGGGCATTTCCGACGCACGCGTCGCATTGCTGCCGGCTTGCCACCTCAGCCGAACGAGCCGGGGGCTATCGCCCGCCAGCGCATCGTGACCTTCCATCTCGTTTGTCTGGGATGGGTCTTCTTCAGGGCGGACTCGATCGGAAGCGCCCTCGATGTGCTCGCCAGGATCCTGACCGGATGGACCCAGCCGGTGACTCTCCTGTCCTGGCTGCTGATCGCAGTGGTGGTCGGAATGGTCGTATTGCAATGGTTGCCGGGACGAATCGGTGGGCGTGTACAAGTAGCCTTTTCGAGGATGGCCCCTACTCTTCAAGGCGTGTTCCTGGCCCTCGTTTTGTTCGTCATCACCACCCTCGGCCCCCAGGGGGTCGCCCCATTCATCTATTTTCAGTTCTAGTTTGGTATCGGAATGAAGACGCTAGACAGACCAGAAGCTCAAAAGACCGAACACGTCGACGAGGAAAGGCCTCGTAGGCGCAGACGTCGACCACCGGGGCGACGGGCCGCTCCAGCCGGACGGGTTCTGGTCGTGATGCTCGTTGGGCTGCTCCTGTGGCTGCTCCTCGCGGCCTCGTCTCTGAAGCGCTCGGCGGAAGCCTCCCCCGACGGAGTGAGACGGTCGGTCTCACTCGCTCTGTTGACCCCAATTGCCGCGACCAGCGACGCCCTCCGTTTGACGGCCCTCAGCGATTCGCTGCAGCGCGGACTCGGCCGTGACCCAGACGCTCCTCCCGGAGGTGAGCTCTTTGCGGAAGAGCCAGAGGCAGTACCGGAGGACTTCGGAGTTGACCCCTCGGTCCTGGCCTCACCCGACCCCCTTCCAAGCGTTGATCCCGAGCGTGTCGACCAAGCCGATGACGATCTTGACTACGACCCCGCATACGCGCTGCGGGACCCTGCGACCAACAACAAGCTGCGCGTTGTCGTGGTTGGTGATTCACTCGCAATGGGTCTGAGCACGGCTCTAGGCCGCGTGTTCGACCCATCCCTTGTCCAGTTCGTGGATCAGGCCCGACTTTCTACGGGTCTCGCACGATCCGATTACTTCAACTGGATAAGGGGCATGCAGCAGATCACGAGTCGTTTCCGGCCCGACGTCGTAGTCGTTCTTATCGGAGTTAACGATGACCAGTCGATCATCCTGCCCTCAGGTGGAATCGTGCCGGAGGGAAGTGAGGAATGGGAGGGCGTGTACGAGGACAGCATTGATAGCTTCCTTGGAGCCGCGACCGATGCTGGTGGACGCGTCGTCTGGGTTGGTCTCCCGCCGTTGGCCGATGAACGCCACAACTCGTTGGCCCAAGGTCTCAACGAGAGCTATGACTCGGAGATCGACGGCTATCCCTCGGCGTACTTCTTCGACACCTACGATCGCTTCTCGCGCAACGGCGAATACGCCCCCTTCGGCCGGGACGCCAACTCGAACGTTGCGCTGTTGCGCGGAGGAGATGGAGTGCATTTCACCACCACGGGCTACGACACGCTGGCGCGCGAAGTGGCATCGGTGATGGTCAAGAAATGGGGCCTGACCCCAAGGGCGATCGAAGACTAGGTGTCTAGATCCCTTCTGTCTCCCGGAGCGTTCACCCACGGGCTCAAGATCCTCAGGCGTGCCTTCCTCGACGACCAGTTCGAGCGGAAATCCCGGCTGATTGCGCTGTCACCCGAATTGCTCAACGCTGCCTACACCCCAGAGATAGTGCTTCCGCCGCGCAGGCACATCGAGAAGCCTGGTGGACAGACCCTTGAGGGTCTCGTGTTCCTTGCCGGTCTGGTGCGGGCATTGGACGTGAAAGCTGCTTTCGAGATCGGGACATTCGACGGCGTCACGACTTGGACGCTCGCTCGAAACATGAGGGCCGGCGTGGTCGACACTCTCGACCTCCCCGCGGGCGAACCTGCCGAGTTGGCGATAGAGGACACCGACGAGGAGGTGAGGAGCTTGCTTTCGGGCCATGTCTATGACGATCTTCCCCATCCCGCCGCGATCGAACAGCACTGGGGGGACTCGGCCTCATTCGATTTCTCCGCGTGGAGTGGGAGGTGCGATCTCGTCTACATCGATGGCGCCCACTCCGAGCCATATGTCGAGAGCGACACACGCAATGCCTTCGCGATGCTGTCTGGGCGCGGCGCTATCGTGTGGGACGACTACTGGCGCCTGGTGCAAGGAGTGCCCAAGGTCCTGCACGGACTCGCTGCCCCCAGACCGAGACGCGTCCCGGGCACACGCCTGGCCGTTCATCTGACTCCAAAGGCCGAGGCACACATGACCCGGTTGGCTCCACCCGGCTAGGTTGGGGGCGTGCCGGAGCCGTTGATGTACTCGGAGATCGCCGATTGGTGGCCTCTTCTGTCCAGTCCCGAGGAATACGAAGAGGAGGCAGGCTTCTTCACCCGAACACTCTTTGAGGCCTCCGACGAGCCGCCACGCACTGTTCTCGAACTCGGATCGGGCGGTGGAAACAACGCGTCCCACATGAAGTCTGACGTCGAGATGACCCTGGTCGACCTCTCTCCGAACATGCTGGATGTCAGCAAGAAACTGAACCCCGATTGCGAGCACGTCGTAGGTGACATGCGGACTATCCGGCTGGAGCGTGAATTCGATGCTGTCTTCATTCACGACGCGATCGATTACATGACCTCCACCGCGGATCTGACCGCCGCAGTCGAGACGGCCTTCAAGCACACGAGACCCGGTGGCGTGGCTTTGTTCTGCCCCGATCACATTCGAGAGACATTCAAGCCGTCGACCGAGCATGGTGGATCGGACGCCGACGGCCGGGGTCTGCGCTATCTGCAGTGGACCTGGGACCCGGAGCCAAGCGATTCAAGTTGCATGACCGACTACGCCTACCTCCTGCGAGACCGCGACGGAAGTGTGCGCGTTCTCCACGATCGACATGAGTGCGGACTTTTCGGTCGCGAGGAGTGGAGCTCGATCCTGCGGAGCGCCGGATTTGCGCCGTCGCTGGTTCCCTTCTCCCATTCCGAGGTCGAGGCGGACCTGGTCGTCATTGTCGGAAAGAAACCCAGATAGCGAAACCGTTTCCGGAGGTGGCCACGTCTCCCTTGTATCCTCGAAGCAGCAATTGGATACATGCGCCCGTAGCTCAGTGGATAGAGCGTCGGACTTCTAATCCGAGGGTCGGGGGTTCGAATCCCTCCGGGCGCGCAGCGTTTATGCAGGTCGGAGAGAGTTTCCGTCTCCGGATTCTTGTAACTCGTTTTCGGCGTGCAGCAGAATTGCAGCAGGATTTCTCAGTCATCGGTTGAGTCCTCCTGCTCGGAGCTCGGGATCCCCACTCCACATCAGGCGGGGGTGACTCCGAACTCCGCCAGCCAGTCCAGTACGGATGCGATGTCGATCCGCTGGGTCATGTCGTTTGATCGACAGACCGCGTCACCCCAGCTAGTCACCGACACGATGATCAATGTGTCCTCCCAGAAGTGCGGACCACCCGAATCGCCGAAGCACGTCCCGCCCTTGCCTGTGGCGGCTGGGTTTCCCAGCAGATGCAGGTTGTTCTGCGTCAGCCCCCGATACGGGGACGTGGAGTACCAGCGGTCCTCGTTGTCCTGAAGGTTCGGCGGCGGCCACCCGTCCAGGAGGCCATAGCCGACATTCACGAAGGTATCGCCCTTAATCTCGCGCGCTGCCTTGAGCTCGCTGAGAAACTCTTCGGGCGCCAGGACGGGGTATTGGCTTAGATTCACAGCCCGTTCGAGGATCACAACGCCCACGTCGTTATCCAAGGTGCGGGAATTGTAGTCGGGGTGGGTGAATGTCGTGCCGAGTCGGCCCGTTGGGTTCTCCCTGAAGTCATCTGGCACTTCGACCTGGAAGTAAGCGTAGGCAGTGGCGGTGCCATCCGTGCAGTGTGCTGCGGTCAGGACGATTGTGGACGAGATGAGCGTGCCAGAGCACCGGTGCATGTACTCCCCGTCGTCGTCGTAGAAGGCGAGTAGGCCCACGAACGGATACCTGTTCTGGGTGTCTTTCTTTCCGTTTGTGATGGCACCAGCTGATCCCGGCACGAGACCGCACAGCAGCGCTGCTGCAACGAACACGACTAACCGTCTCATTGAGGACCCCTCTTCTCTCGGACGTCGTGGTATGGATTCTTAGACTATGTAGGGGTTAACTGCGTCCCGCAACCCGTCTGCCTTCACCGTCCGAAAGGGCGGTCGTCATTCAACTAGTTAGAAGTGGTCGATTTGAGACGACGATGTCGAAACTGGCATATAGAGCTTCACTGGGCTCTTCTTTGGTCGAGTCGGTCGGCGAGCGCATCGAGGTCGGCGTCGAACAAGTGCGCGTAGGTGGTCAGCGAGAACGCCGCGCTTCGGTGGCCGAGAACCGTCTGCAACGTCTTGGCCGAACCCCCGGCCTGAACGATCCGGGCAGCGGCACTACGGCGCAGGACGTGCACGCCGCACTTCGGCAGGTTCAGGGCCTCGACGGCTGGGTGCCATACCCGAGCCAGGAAATTGCGATAGCGAAGTGGCCGACCCTCGGGGCCGTGCGGCCGAAGTGCACAGCATCAAGTGAAGTCACAGTGCACAGCATCAAGCGGAGTCGGACACATCATCGAAGGCAAGCTGTGACAATTCTCTTTACTAAGTCAAGCCGCCATTCCAGCCAGATCTCGCGATCTCGCGATATGTCCGCCGATGGGGATGGGGGGTTGGCTTGGAACCGCTGGTTGCGCGCTGAGACCTTGCTAGGCTGCGCCCTACTAATCAACCTGAGAGCGAGGTATTCATGCCGCTGAGTGCAAGAAACCAGATCAAGGGCACCGTGAAATCCGTGAAAATGGGAGCCGTGATGGCCGAGGTCGTAATAGACATTGGTGGCCAGGAGCTGGTCTCGGCCATCACTGCCGGTTCTGCTGAAAGCCTGTCCCTCACCGAGGGCACGGAAGTCACAGCCATCATCAAGGCGACTGAGGTCCTGGTAAGTACAGACTCGTAGCATTTCAGCTGGAGGGATTGACTCGGCCGATCGAGTCACTTCCGGGCACCGATTCTCTTGTCAATCCTGCTACCGCATCTTGCTTCATAAGACTTCGGGATTGACACGAGCCGGACCCGGGGTTGGGCAGTTACGGAACGACGTGGTCGTCCCCATTGGTGAACATCGGCTCCCTCAGATCGTGCAGTCTCCATACTGCAAAGCGTTGCAGGTTCTTGATCGGGATAAACACTAGTGTCCGCGCTATGTCTCATACCGCCACATGCGAGGCCGATGCGCCGCACTCACACTCGTCGCCGGAAATCGACACTCGGATGCGGTCTGGTCTGGGCGCAGTCGGCCTGTCACTCGGCATCCTCGTCGCGACCAGCGATCGCTCAGGGCATCGTTTTTCTCGCCAGCGACAGTGTCGCTCTTTTAGCGGACTTGACCCATAACGTAGGCGACGCTCTGACCGCACTGCCAGTGGGGATCGCGTTCCTACTTCGATCGGCTAGGGCTGAGAAGTACGCCGGATGGGCAGTGGTTCTTGCGATCGCGGCCAGCATGATCGTCGCCGGCGTAGCGGCGGTGGACAAGCTAATCAACCAAGAGACTCCCGATCATCTGCTGGTGCTCGCGCTCGCCGGGCTTATCGGAGTGGTGGGCAACGGAATTGCTGCCGCCGTGCGAACGCGAGCTGGACGCAAGCTTGGAAGTCCCGCCCTGATCGCCGACGGCCACCATGCCAAGGCTGATGCTTTGGTGAGCGGCGGCGTTGTGCTGACTTCCGCGCTGGTTGGTGTCGGGTTCCCGCTTGCCGATCCCATCGTGGCGCTGCTGATTACGGCCACCATCGGACACGTACTGATCGACGCCTGGCGAACTGTGTCCGGCCACGAGCACGGCCATTCGCACTAGGGACGCTTGGTCTCGACTAGGCAACCGCATCCAAAGACTTGGCGTGCATTGCATCAAATCACGTTTGGTAAAGGAGCCCCGCCAGAGCGCTACCTCCGACCACCCACAGCACGTTCCATCGGTACTTCCACAAACCGATGAATGCGACAGCTGCCACTGCAACGGCGAACAGATCTATCGAGGTGAGATCAGGCAGCGGGAAGGTCATGCCTATAACCTCCCCCTGCGATACATCAGCAAAGAGAGTGGCGATGCCGAACGTCACCGCCAGGTTCAAGATGACCCCAACGACGGCCGCGGTCACCGCGCCCAACGCCGCATTGAGTGCTTGGTTACCTCGCAGACGCTCGATGTAGGGGGCACCGAGAAATATCCATAAGAAGCATGGGGCAAAGGTTGCCCACACGGTGACCGTCGCGCCAAGTACACCCGCAACAACTGGGTCGAGGCCGCCGGGAAAGCGATAGGCACCCAGGAATCCGACGAACTGCGTGACCATGATGAGCGGACCCGGAGTTGACTCTGCCAGACCCAGACCGGTCACCATCTGTCCAGGATCGAGCCATCCGAAGGTTTGTACCGCCGCTTGGTTGATGTACGAGAGCACGGCATAGGCGCCGCCGAAGGTCAACATCGCGGCTTGGCTGAAGAAGATCGCCTCCTTGGTGAGCGTGTCGTCGCCGCCCCGCGACCACGCGACAACGAGGAGTGGTCCCCACCACACCGCGAGGCCGATCAGCAGGACCTTGAGTGACCTGAAGCGAGTGCGGCCTACTGCGGCGTCATGGTGATCGGCGATCAACACGTCCTCCTGATCTTCCGCACCGTGCTCGCTCGGCGGTGGGAACCATTTCGGGCGCAGCCGTATGCCGATGAGCCCGATCAGCGCGGCGGCGAGGATGATCAGTGGGAACGGCACCTTCACCAAGAAGATGGCCACGAAGGCGGCGGCTGCTACCAGCACCAGGGCCGGGGTGTTGAGTGCCTTGGAACCGACCCTGATGACCGCCGCCAATACCAAGGCAATGACGGCCGATCCAAGCCCGTAGAAAACCGCCGCCACCCACGCGATGTCGCCGTGGACCGCGTAGGTCCAGGTCAGCGCCATGATGAGAAAGAAGGCCGGAAGCACGAACAGGATCCCCGCGACGATCCCTCCCCAAGTTCCGTTGAGCAACCATCCGATATATATGGCCAGTTGCTGAGCCTCCGGTCCCGGCAGCAACATGCAGTAGTTGAGCGCGTGAAGGAATCGGTTGTTGCTTATCCAGCGCCTCTTTTCGACCAGCTCGTCGTGCATGATCGCGATCTGGCCTGCCGGCCCGCCGAAGTTGATGAAGCCCAACCTGAGCCAGTACCGCAGTGCCTCTCCGAACGGGATGAGGTGGGCAGTGTTCCCGGGACGGGCCTCACCTGGGGATGAAGTCACCTTTATTGCTGTCATTGCGGCAGGACTGTAACCGTGGTTACACTGCGCCGCAAGATGTCTGACCGAAGCCTGTGGATATTCCTCGCATACCGGCTGCCCCGGGAGCCCTCCACGCCGAGGATCACGGTGTGGCGCAAGCTTAAAAGGCTCGGAGTGGCACAACTTCTCGATGGTCTAGCCGCACTCCCGCTCGACGCTCGAAATCGAGAGCAGCTCGAGTGGATTGCTGACGAGATCCTCGAAGCTGGTGGGACGGCGTCCATCTGGAAGGCCGAGCCGACCACCTCGCTGACAAGAGCACGATCTCGTAAGAGAAATGCAGTCAAGTGTTGCCACCGAGTACCAGAAGGTGGTGGACGAGGCAGCCATTGCAGAGTCAGCGGGCCCGGCTGCACGGCGGAGATCGCTGGTTCGGCTGCGAGCCGAGGTCAGAAGGATCCGACGGCGCGACTACTTCCCGCCCGAGGAGCGGGATCACGCGCTCGCCGCGGTTGAGGACCTGGCGACCCTGGTGGCGCAGCCGTGAAGTGGGCCACCCGCGTTAACTGCCACGTGGACCGTACCGCGTGCGTGTGGTTGATCCGAAGGGCTATCGACAGCCACGCTACCTTTGTCTTTGTCGAGGACCCGGACGATGTTCCGGTAGACGCGACGCCCTTCGACATAAGGGGTGTTGAGCTCTCACACCATGATGGTGGTTGCAGTTTCGAGACATTCTTGAAGAAGTACGAGATCGATGATCCAGTGATGTGGGCGATCGCACGCATCATTCACGAAGCCGACATCGATGACGAACGCTTCGACGCTCCCGAATCAAGAGGTCTCGACGTGATGATCCGCGGCATGTCCATGACTACAAGCGACGACCGTCTCATCGAGCTAACAGCTCCGATATATGACGGGCTTTACGAATACCTGAAAAGGGCGACTCTCCTGGGCAGGGAACCTGCTTAGGCTTGCCGCCGCCCTCGGTCACCCGAACCTCAAGACGGTCGTATTGGTTTGCACTTCCTGAAGTTGTACGGATTCTTGCATGGCTTGATGATCTCGAACCTACTCAGGTTCCTGCCGACCTGAAGTTTGGACTCACGGCCCGCCTGATCCCACCAGCGTGCCCACATCATGTAGTCGCGCACCTTCGAGTTTCGTCCAACACTGAGAGGGAGTTTCTCCTTCATCCTGTACCTGAAGTAATCCTCTGACGGCTTCTTCAAGCCTCCAAACCACTTGACCTCACCACAGCTCGCGGCAACGAAGGCGCTGCCGCTCCACCATCGGCAGCTCCCATTCTTGAGGCGCTTGCGAAGGGCGAGCTCGGCGCGGAAGACAGGAAACCCGTCCTCGTACGCTTGAGTGAAGATGTGGATCTCCCTCACGTAGGGATAGTTCTGCGGGTACAAGAGCCCCTCTCGGGGATGGTGGAGGCGGCCGAGTGGCGCTCCTTCCTCAATCGGCGGACCCTCTGTGTCATTGTCGAGCAGAGTCACCGTCGTGGACGAAACGAGTTCACCCTCTCCAGGATTGGTGAGACTCAACCGCAGCGTTTCGTTCTCTTCATCGATCGTGTCGTTGTTTATCGAAATCGCAACCCACGCCAACCTTTGGCCGTCGGCGAACGTTACGTTCGGTGGAACTTCGTAATCCTGCCCCTGGGTTGCGGAATGCACGCCGTCGCCGGCGGTCGTAAGACTCACTGTCGCGGTCCCGTTCGCGGGCCCGGCCCTAAAGACGGGCAGTGAGATCCCGCTTCCCGAGGAAAACTCCCCCCGCTCATAGGCTACTGGCCCAGACCCGGTGACGTTCGGTTCTAGCGAGAAACGTTGGGCACCGTCGGTATCGATCGTGTAGACCGGAGACGAGGAAGGGACGTCCACACCCACGGTCCCCGACGTGATCTTGAATCGGAATGACTCGAGAGCCGCCTCCGTAACCGAATCGTTGTGCAGCGGTAGAGATACCCTCTCCCAGCGCGGGCGATCCACCGGGCAATACTCGGGATTCGAATCGAGATCGTTGCAAAGCAGCGGCGTCTGTCCGCTTGCGGGTGTGTAATCGGTGCTAGCGAGCGCGGTGCCATTCTCGGTCACGTAGGTTCCGCGGCCGCTAACTCCTCCGGGTACACAATCGCCGGGACGTACGGAGACAGTCGCGACCGCCGTCTCGCCCTCCGCTCCTGCATAGAAGTAGGTGGGAGCCCACAGGGGCGATGTGAAATCCATCAAATGAGCCTCACCCGGAGCCGAAAAGCTCTCGCCTTCCCCCATGCAGTTCATCGATGCGGACTCGGGCGCCGCCAACGAGGTCCTTGCTGCAGAGTTCGACTGGCCGCTAAGCGAGAGAAACATCGCAACCCCGACTGTCGGCGCAACAAGAGCTCGCAGAGAATGCCCAGACTTCGAGGCAAGGACGATCCTTTTCATCGCGTAGGCCTTTCCGGCTTGCACTTCTTGGTGTTGTACGGATCTCTGCATCGCTTGATGATGTCGAACCGGCTCACGTTGCGACCTACGAGTAGGAGTGAGTCACGGCCGGCCTCGTCCCAGGCGCGCGACCAAAGCTTGTAGTCGCGCACCTGTGAGCTCCTCCCGACGCTGAGAGGAAGTTCCTTGAGCCTGTACTCGAAGAAGTCGGGAGCCACCTTCTTAAAGAGCCTCTCCGACCACCTAAGGGACGAACAGCTTCCAGCCACGAACCGGCTCCCGTCCCACCAAGTGCAGCGCCCGCTCTTGAAACGCTTTCGCAGCGCGAGTTCCGTCTTGAACACAGGGAAGTCCTCGTCCGAGGACGCCGTGAAGACGTGAACCTCTCGGATGAGCGGATGGTTCTGAGGATATTTGAGTTCGTGCTTAGGGTGGTGCAGTCGTCCCGTGGGAGGTTCGCCGGGAGCCGGAGCAGCTTCGTCGTTGTCGAGGATCGTGACAACTGTTGAGTCCAGCTCGCCTCCCGCATCGACGAGACTCAGCTGGAAGGTCTCGTCCTCCTCAACCAACTGATCGTTGACGATCCTGACGAAGGTCCAAGCGATCCGCTGATTGTCCGCGAACGTGGCGGGATCAGCCTGCAGGAAGTCGGAACCGGGTTGCGCCGGGTCGGATCCGATGGGGTCCAGCTCGATGTCTACGGTGGCTGAGCCGCTTGCGGAACCGGCTCGAAAAACGGGGATCATGATTCCCGCGCCTGATGAAAGCTCCCCGCGTCCGTATGTGACCGCTCGCGACCCATCGAGGAAGGCCTCGAGACTGAACCGCTCGGGCCCGTCGTCATCGATGATGTAGATCGGAACCGAGGAAGGGGACCCGACTCCGGGGGGATCTCGCTCTGCACCGGTCAGCGAGAACATCAGGGGCTCAACCGCAGACTCGACCTGGGTGTCGCCGTGGGTCTGTACCGCTACCTCACGGAACCGCGGGTAGTCGTTGAATGGGATGCACCAGTCCTCCCAGTGATTGTCGTCGCAGATGCGTCCGGTTCGGCCGCTGGCGGAGGTGTAATCGGTTCCGGCCTGAGCCACACCTGAAACCGTCTGGTAGTCCGCTGCATTGACGGTCGGCGGCGGTTGGCAGTCTCCGGGCCCAATGCGAACCGTCGTGGTGACAGGCAAACCCTCAACGTGGGCGTAGAACGCGTTGGGCGCACCCAGGGGGCCGGTGTACTCGGTCAGATAGACCTCACCAATCTCCGTCAGCCCTGACTCTCCGCCACAGGTCTCGACGACTTCGGCTCCCGAGCTCACTGGATCGCTCTCTTTGCTTAATGCCTCCGCGTTGGCGAGAAGGGTGGACATCAAGACGAGAATTCCCACTACAGCTACTATTTTTGGCACTCTTCCACCGCTCATCGCGCGATGCTACACAGCTCACCGTACGGTAGAAAAGGGCCTTTCCGGACATCAAGCGGATGGCCGCAAGATTCAGCTGAAGAACGTAGGGAGCACACGAGCAGTATCTTTCATCGATTGCTTGTTTCCGACCTGGGAGCCGCTGAGATCGAGGGTACGTGAACGGCACTCGCATCCTGGAGTGTCGACGAGATGTCAGCCGGAGGATGCTTTTCGGACTGCAGTGGAGGCGCGGTCGTAGACGCGCGAACGCCTGATGTCGGGCGTGGCATCACCCGAGCTCACTCGAATCGTCGAGTCTCGCACGACATCCAACATGCCACCGCGACGGATGAACGCCATCTTCTGACGTTGGTCACTAGATCCGCGGTGAAGTGCCTCATTCACACTACGAGAGACTCTGTCCCACGCCCCCTCCAACTGGAGGGCGGGACGAAGCTTCTCCAAGAGGCCCGATAGGACATCGGCAGCCGGTTTCAGTCGCCGCTCGACCACATCAAAGAGTTGCCCGCCGAGACCGTCCCGAGCGGCCCGCCAGCGAGCGGCCTCCAACAATTCTCGACTCACGTCTTCTTCCGGGATCCCGCAAGCTACTTCATCACGAACCGTTCGTACACAAGCGCGCACCAAGGCGACAAGCGTCACGACCTCCTCGACTGTGCGACCGACATCGAACGCACGGAACTCTAAGGTCGGCCATCGAGACGAAGGGCGCAAATCCCAATAAAGGTTCGATGCGTCGGAGATAACCCCCGTTGAAACCAGCTCTGCAACAAACGCCTCGTACCGTGCGTGAGACAGGAATCGGGGAGGGATGCCGGATACTGGCCAGCGGTTCCAAACCATGGTCCGCCAACTCGCATACCCGGTGTCGGTCCCGTACCAGAAGGGAGAATTAGCTGAAAGCGCGACCAAAGGACTCAGAAGGCTGCGGACGCGATTCATCACGGGAATGACTTCTTCGCTCTCAAGGCCGATATGTATGTGGCAACCTACGACCATCTGGTCGACGATTAACTGACGATACTCAGCACTTTGACGGTGGTATCGCGAGTCGTCCCGCAGCATCATGTGCCCGCGGGGCATGTCGGGATGAGTGGATGAAGCGAGTAAGCCGATTCCAAGTTCCGCGGCCCGAGCGGCCGTCTCCGCTCTCAATGCACCCAGGGCAATCTCGAGCTCATTAAGGTCGTGATACACGGGGGTCTTGAGCTCCACTGTGCACGGGTACAGCTCCCCTGCGACACCTCCCCGAAACACCGGTGGCATCGATGCGCAGAGTTGGTCTGCCCACGGCACTGGTGATCCGTCCTCGAGATCAATGAGGAAAAATTCCTCCTCAACACCGATCGATAGAGCTCCGTCTTTGCCCTCGGACGTGGCCGGAGGCATCCGGAGGATTCGGTGCCTATCGACCAAGGGATCACGGACGAAAACCTCGTCGTGGCTCCGGACCCCCAGACCGTTTCGCCTTCCGATGGTCCGTGATTGACCTGCCAGCCCTCGCCTCATCGACTCTCCGCGACCTAGGTGTGTTGTGTTCTCGGCCTCGATACTCGCGAGAAGCGTTCGCTGGTCCCTCACCTCACGAATCGATTCACCCGGGTGAACCCCTGGAGCGTTCTCTTCGATTTGCGACCGATCCGAGACCTCGCGATTTGGAATCTAGCTTGTTTCCGTTAGACGTTCGGTGTAGACGAGAGCCGACCCGTCGAGGACCACGATGCCGTCCTGATTCGTAATGGTTGTACTCAGTCGCGTGATCGGCTTGTCCTCGCGGGCTTCAATCACCACAACCTCGGCCACGATTTCGTCCCCCGGTCTAACCGGAGCTTTGAACGACCAGTCCACGTGCAGGAACACCGATCCCGGACCCGGCAGATCCTCCGCTACAACGGCATTGAGCAAACCTGATGTAACACCGCCCTGAACGATGATGCCGCCAAACCGACTCGAGGCAGCGCGACCCTCGTCGTAATGAAGGGGGTTTCGGTCGCCGGTCAGCTCGGTGAAGAGTTCGATGTCCCGGGTGGACACCACCCTGCTGCGCATCGCTCGCTCCCCAACCCGCACGGATTCTCCTCTCCCCGTGCCGTCCATACAAAGCTCCTAGCAATCAAGGTAAGCCTGGATCATCATGGCACCGGGCCCGGCGTGTGCCCAGGTTGTCAAGCGCCTCAGCCCGTTTCTTGCGCTAATAATTCTTAGTGTTACATTAGGGCGATGGCCTCATTCGAAAACACGCTGGAAGCGCTCGGAACCCTTGCCGATGACCACCGTCGCAGGATGTACCTGTTCATCCGTGAGCAGGGCCGGCCGGTTGGCCGGGAAGAAGCGGCGGCCACGGTCGGCATCTCCCGCAAGCTGGCTGCCTTCCACCTCGACAAGCTCGTGGACAAGGGCCTGCTCAAGGCTCACTACATGCGGCTATCCGAGAAACGGGGCCCCGGCGCCGGCAGGTCTTCCAAGGTGTACGAACCGACCGACTCCGAGATAGCGGTCACGGTTCCCTCGAGGTCTTACGACTTTGCCGCCAAGATCTTGATCGAAGCGATGCGGAGCAGAGGCCCGTGGCGCACGACGGTGCCAGAGGCCGCCCGGCAAGAGGGTCTTGAACTCGGCCGCAAGGTCCGCAGTGACAAACGACTTCGCTCCCCCGGAACCGCGAGAACGCTGGAGCTCTCCCAAGAGGTGCTCTTCGACAGAGGTTACGAGCCATACCGAGATCACCAAGACGGCGTGCGGCTCCGCAACTGTCCCTTCCATGCGCTCGCACAGCAGTCTGTCGAGATCGTATGCGGAATGAACCAGGCGTTCATTGACGGGTTCCTCAAGGGCCTCGGGAACGAATCAGTCACGGCCGTCTTAGATCCTCAGCCGGGTCAGTGCTGCGTCCGACTCCAACCAAGCGAGTCGGTCACGTGAGCATGTCGCCGATTCAGGAGCTCAACGAGCATCGCAATGCCATCTCGATCGTCGAGGACGATGGGGGCATCGACGGACCTCGGGCGCAAGCTGCGATAAGGGAGCTGTTCGAAGCCCTGCGCGTCGACCTGAGTTCTCCTGATCTCCATGACACACCCCGGCGGGTGGCTTCGATGTACGAGGAACTACTGACGCCCAAGGACTTCAATCCGACGACGTTTCCGAACGACGATGGCTACGACGAACTCGTACTCTCGAAGGACATCCCCTTCACTTCCTTGTGCGCCCACCACGCTCTTCCCTTCTCGGGGGTCGCGCATGTGGGCTACCTGCCCGGCGAACGGATCCTGGGACTCTCCAAGTTGGCCCGCATCGTTCATTACTACTCACGATCGCTCCAGGTGCAGGAACGTCTTACCAAGCAGGTCGCCGACTGGCTGGAGAGAGAGCTGACCCCGCGGGGCGTCGGCGTCGTGATCGAGGCCGAGCACATGTGCATGACGATCCGTGGCGTCCAAGCGGCCGGGAGCAAGACCATCACATCGACCATGTACGGGCTCCTGCGCGAGCGGGTTGCCACCAGGCAGGAATTCCTCTCATTGATCGGTGCAAGCAGCTAACTGAAGGAGTGGTCCACGATGCAAGCAAGTGCAAACAGGACACCCGGGCAGCTTTACGCCCTCGTAATTGGAGCCGTCTATCTCCTGGTAGGGGTAGTCGGGTTCTTTGTCGCCAGCGAATTCACCGAGGGCAGTTCTGACGACAAGCTCATCATTTTCAGGCTCAACCATCTGCACAACCTGGTCCACATCGTGCTCGGTGTCGGGTGGCTGGCTGGTTCGAGAACAGCCGCCGCGGCAAAGAGCGTAAACACCCTTTTCGGAGTGGTGTTGCTGCTCGTCGCGATCCTCGGCTTTACCGGGATCGACCTTGTGCATACCTTGCTCAACATCACCGAGTCGACCGACCCCGACAACTTCCTGCATCTCGTCACCGGTGGCATCGCTCTCTTCTTCGGCACGGTGGGTGCGGCCGGCCCTCGTGATGTGACTGCATGAGTTCCACCACCGCTCGAACGGTCCTCGTGACCGGTGGCACCGGCGCTCTGGGCACGGCAGTGACCGAGCGCCTGTTGGCGGACGGCCACCGCGTAGCTGCGACCTGGGTTGTCAAGGAACAGGCTGAGGCGCTCCGCGACTCCGTTGGTCCGACCGAGCGTCTTATATTCGTCGAATCGGATGCCACGGACCCCGCGTCGGTCGCCAACGCCGTCGAGGATGTTGAAGCAGAACTCGGCCCCGTCGAGGTCCTGATCCATCTCGTCGGCGCCTGGAATGGCGGCACACAGTTCCATAACCTCAGTCTCGATACATGGGATCGAATGCTCGACCTCAATCTGCGTTCGGCGATGTTGTGGAGCCGTGCGGTGCTGCCCTCCATGCGGGCGGAGGGCTGGGGACGCCTGGTGCTGGTCTCGAGCCGCACGGCGCGCGAAGACCGTGCCGGTCAGGCCGCCTACGCGGTCGCCAAAGCCGGCGTTGCGGTGCTTGCCGAGACAATTGCCGAAGAGAGCAGAGGGCTTGACCTGACGGCGAACGTCATTGCGCCGTCGACTCTCGACACGCCCGCAAACCGCACGGGGTTGCCGGGTGCCGACTTTAGTGCATGGGTCCCACCGGCCGATGTAGCGGCAAGCATCTCCTTCTTGGCATCGGACGCTGCCGGGCAGTTGCGGGGCGCTTGGCTTCCCGTATACGGATCAGCCTGAACGGATAGATGAACAAGCGTCACGTCTCCAGAGCGTTGGGGAAGTACGTCGTGAACCCTGTAGTGAAGCTCGGCGCGGGTTACCTGCCGTGGTGGTCTTTGTTGGAAACCAGGGGCAGTAAAACCGGGCGACCGTGGCGCAACCCCGTCGGAAACGGGCTCGACGGCAACACCTTCTGGATCGTGGCAGAACACGGCCACGAAGCCGGGTACGTCAAGAACATCAAGGCCGATCCGCACGTTCGGCTGCGGGTGGGCGGCCGCTGGCGCAATGGAATCGCGCACGTGCTCGAGGACGACGACGCACGCGCCCGTCAACGCACACTCGGGTCGGTAAACGCGGCGTTCGTCAGGCTCATGGGAACCGATCTGCTGACCGTCCGGGTCGATCTCGATCCGTGAGCGCCGCGCGGGACCGACAAGCACTCTTAGGCGATGCGCTACGAGCTGGAATACCGGCGGCGTTGCTGAGCGGTCTGCCATCAACGATCCACGCGCTCTTGCGGAAGCGCGACCCCCTGGTGCCTACGGTCGCGGCCGGTTCCATCCTTCTTCCTCGGGAACGACGACGAGGACGTTTACTGCTGGCTGCAGTCCCCGTTCACCTCACGCTGTCCGCCGCCTGGGCGCTAGCCATCGCGGCCGTTGCGCCACGCCGAAATGCTCTGGTGGAAGGGTCGATAGCCGGCCTGCTCATTGCAGCGCTCGATCTCGGGGTCATCGGCAGCCGCTTCCCCCGCATCCGGACGCTTCAGCCTCTGCCCCAGATAATGGATCACTTGGCGTTCGGGATCATCGCCGTCGCGGCCCTCGGCAAAGCCGCTCGCAACCAGTGAGGTCTTGTTAGGCGTGGTCCTCTTTGATCTTTAGGACGACATCGAGTGAGTCGAACATGGTGTCCAGAAGCTTGGCGTCGAAGTGGGTGCCCCTGCCTTCCTTCATGATCTGCAAGGTTTCCCCAAGCGTGAAAGCCTTGCGATAGACGCGGTTTGTCGTGAGAGCGTCGAAGACATCGGCGATCGCGGCGACTCGGCCCTCGAACGGAATCTCGTCGCCTGAGAGCCCGTTTGGGTAGCCTGTTCCGTCTATCTTCTCGTGATGAGTCAGGGCGATCGTGGCTGCGAGTTCGAGCATGGCGGAATTGGAATCCTTGAGGATCCGATGTCCGATGTCCGCGTGATTCTTCATCACTTCGTACTCTTCGCTCGTCAACTTGCCGGGCTTTAACAGGATGTTGTCAGGAATCCCGATCTTGCCGACGTCATGCATGACGCTTGCGAGTCGTACGAATTCGGCGCGTACCTCGTCTCCTCCGGTTTGTCGAACGAGTAGTTCGCAGTAGCGGCTCATCCGAAGGATGTGGCAGCGCGGTCTCGTCGTCGCGATACTCAGCCGCAATGGCAAGACGCTCGATCGTTTCCGCCTGCGACGCTTTGAGGTTTTGCTGTGCCCGCTCCAGCTCCTTCACCGCAGACCAGAGATGCTGAGTGCGGTCTTTGACCATATGTTCGAGCTTTTCGCGGTGACGATGGTTCTCGATCTCGAGGGACCGGCGCCGCAACGCGTTCGCGACATTGATGAGGATCTCGTTGTTCTCAAACGGTTTGATTACATATCCATAGGCGCCGGTTTCGAGAGCCGCGTTCGCCAGATCCGTGTCGTCCACGCCCGTGACCATGATCGTAGCGAGATCAGGGTCGTCGGCTAGCAGAGATGTGACAAGATCCATCCCCGACTCGCCCGGCATGTTCATGTCACTCAGCACGAGGGCGAAGTCCTGGGTAGCGATGAGCTCCTTCGCCTCGCCGGCGTTCCCGGCCTCTTCGCATTCGTAGCCCGCTTTCGTAAGGACGCGCGTAAGAATCCGGCGAACGGCCGGCTCATCGTCAACAACAAGGACGCGCACTGTTTTCACACGGGCTTCGGCTTGGATCTGGATCACAGTCACTTCTTAGGACCTCACAAGACCTGGACCGGGACTTTGGGGTTGTTCGAAATGAGCTCGCAGACCTTGTTGAGAAGGTCCTCTTTTGCGAACGGCTTCAACAGGAGCGAATGATTGACTCTGCCGTCCTGATCGGGGAACACAAACTCTTGTGCATGTCCCGACATCAGCAGAACCTTGAGGTTGGGCTGCTTGCTCGTCAGGCGGTTCGCAAGCTCTACTCCTGAAATCCCAGGCATCACCACATCCGTCAGCAATAAGTCGTAGTGCTCATCCAAATCGAGCATTGCTGTTCCAGATGAGAAGGCAATTACGTCGTAGCCGGCACCCTCCAGGATGCGGCTCACGAGACGACGAACGGGCTCCTCGTCCTCAACCAACGCGATCCTCCCTCCGGTCATGGTGGCGGGGGGAACGTCCGTTTGAGGAGCGACGACCGGCCTCTCCTCTGTGACAGGGAGATAGACGAAGAAGGTGGATCCAGATCCGATCTCGGATTCGACACCAACATGGCCGCCTGCCTGCTTCACTATGCCGTACACCGAAGCAAGTCCCAGACCGGTGCCCTCCGCTCGTCCCTTCGTTGTAAAGAACGGCTCAAAAACGTGGGCCTTGACGTCATCGTCCATACCCACGCCGGTATCACCCACGATCACGCATGCGTACCTGCCCACTTCGACGTCGGGCAAGAATGCGATCGCCTGCTGATCGAGATCCACGACGGACGACGCTACAGTCAAGGTTCCTCCGTGCGGCATCGCGTCCCGGGCGTTCAGTCCAAGGTTCAACAGGATCTGTTCGAACTGTTCGGGGTCCATCAATACGTAAGCGGATTCACTCATCGGCGTCACCGTTATGTTGATGTCTTCGCCAAGCGTTCTTCGGAGAAGTCGCTCTGTGTCCATGATGACTTCGTTGAAATCGAGTACTCGAGGACGCACGACATCTCTTCGCGAGAAGGCCAGAAGCTGCCTTACCAAACTCGAAGCGCGGTCGCTCGCTCGGACAATTTCTGCGGCGTCGTCGCGCAGTTCGTCACCCACCGGCAGCCCATCGTTTATGAAGCGCGCGTAGTTTGCGATTACCGTCAGGACGTTGTTGAAGTCGTGGGCGACTCCACCCGCGAGGCGTCCAATCGCTTCGAGTTTCTGGGACTGGCGCAGCTGTCCTTCCAAACGTTCGCGTTTGGTGACATCAAGCGCTATCGCGAGGTGAGCTACGACCTTGCCGTCCGCGTCCCTGAAGGGGACGGCATGAGTCTCGATCCTGCGACGGCCTCCCTTCAATCCGATCAAATGAAATGAAAGGGAGCCTCGCTCGCCGCTGAAGATCCTGTCGTTCAATTCCGTGAACGCCTGCCTGTCCTCTTGTGCAACCAAGTCGTAGACGCACTTCCCCGCTACGTCCTCGAGACTGTCCGCCTCGATCATCGCGAGCCCTGCAGGGTTGATCTCGAGGAGGTTGCCGTCGCGATCGATCAGCTTCACGCACTCCGGCTCCGATTCGACGATCGTGCTCAGGCGACTCTCGCTGGCCCTAAGCTGTTCGGCAGCTGCTCGCTGTCCGGTTCGATCCCTGAACGACCAAACTCGGCCAACGCTGTGCTCTCCCACGCGCCGAGGAATTGAGTAGCACTCGAAGACGCGACCATCCTTGAACTCGACAACGCCGAAATCCTCTCTATCGGGGTCTGCATCCAATTGCTCGACCTTTTCAGCGAACGCTCCGGGGTCGGTGGTCTGTTCACTGAGGTACGAGAGGAGAGACTCGCCGTCACCCACTTTTGCCAGGTCGTCGGGTACGTTCCAGAGTTGGACAAATCTCTGGTTGAACCACAGAACGTCGCCGTTGTGGTCGACGACCAATATGCCGTCCGCCGTGGCCTCCAGCGTCGCCCGCAGTGAGGACACGGACGATTCCATTTCGAGCTCCGTGTTCTTTCGATCCGTGATGTCAATCAGGACGCCCTGGAGCACCGGATTACCTGCCTCATCAAGCAGAACCGCCGCCTCGTCCCTGACCCAAACGGTCGAGCCATCCGAGCGAACCAATCGGTACTCACTTAGGTATGGCTCGCCCGTCAACGCCGCACGATCCTCTGTCAACAGCACGGAAGCGCGGTCGTCGGGATGAATGAGCGACAACCACAAGCCAGAGTCAGATACGAACTGCGAAGCAGAGGCACCCGCGATCTTCTGAACCTGAGGGCTGACGTAGTACCAGGTTCCATCTCCCCCTGGGCTGGCCCTGTAGACGGCTCCGGGGAGCTGCTCTACCAGCATTTGGTAATCAAGCTGGACGCGCGCCTCAGAACTCACGGGGCCTCCAATCGGCCTGTTGCGGCAGCTCGATCATCGTCAAGCACAGCAGCCATTGGATCGTCCGCCCAGTGAGGTTCCAGGGACCCGGTCCCTTGACAAACTCAATTGACAGCGTCCGAAACCTGTCCAACCTAGCACCGAGATCGGCAAAAGAGTCACGGCATGAGTTCTGCATGCAAGATGGTCACTGGGCGAACTCGTAGCCAATAACAGCGGACAGGGCGTGGAGAATCTCTTCGGGTCGAAACGGTTTCCCGACGTAGCGGTCATCTGCACCTAAACCATGACTCGTAAGTTCGTCACCCGAGTACCCGGACATGAACAGTGCAGGAAGTCCCGGGCGTTGGACGCGGAGTTGTTCGACAAGCTCGAGCCCGGACCCGCTGGGCATCACGACATCTGCGACAACCGCCTTAATCGGCTGGTCAACCCGTTCGCCGATTTCAAGGGCCTCGGCAAGATTGCTTGCCAGCAGGACGCTGTAGCCATTCGTCTCCAGGATGCGTTGCACGATGTGGCGCACCGCGTCTTCATCGTCGACGACAAGAATCCAACCGTTCTCAACTTCCGCCGTAACCGGCGCCTCGGGCGGCGGAACCACCTTGGTCTGCTGACCTACGGAAGGCAGGTAGATGTCAAAGGTCGCCCCTTGACCGATCTCCGAATCGACGACCACGCCCCCACCCGCACCGACGACGATGCCGTAGACCGTTGCCAAGCCGAGCCCCGTGCCCGCACTCAGCTTCTTCGTGCTGAAGAATGGCTCGAAAATGCGACGACGAACATCGGAGGACATTCCAACCCCGTCGTCCTTAGCTCGCAGTCTCACGTACTCACCCGGCTCGACCTGTGCCAAGTCACCCGTTTCCGGAGAGAGCTGCACCACATCTGTACCGAAGATCAGGTGACCACCTCCGGGCATCGCATCGCGAGCATTCACGGCGAGGTTCAAGATGATCTGTTCCAACTGACTGCGATCCATATCGACATGGAGCTTGCCCTCACCCAACAGAACCGTGAGCGAGATGCTCTCCTGCATGGTGCGCCGGACCAGCACAGTCATGTCGTTAATCAGGTCGTTGACGTCGAAGACCTCCGCGGCGCTGTGTTCCCGCCGAGCCATGGTTAGCAGCTGGCGCACGAGACGCGCACCCCTGTCTCCGGCCTTGAGCACTTCCTCCAGATCCTGTCTGTTCGAATCCGAGGGGTCGAGGTCGTCGTAAACGAATCGCGTGAAGCTCTGGATCACCGACAGCAGATTGTTGAAGTCGTGGGCGACACCCCCGGCAAGTTGTCCCACGGCTTCCATCATCTGAGCTTGGCGGAGACTCTCTTCCAGAGCCTTCGCGTTGGAGATATCCAACACGTGTGCAACTAGGAGGTCCTCGCCATTCTCATCGCGCATGACCACGAGTGACACCGTCGCCCACACCAAATGCCCGTCACGGTGCATGAATCGCCTTTCGAACCTAACCTCCTCCTTGCTGCCTTCGACCAAGGACTTGACCCTCGCCAGTCCGGCGTTGACCTCATCCGGATGTGTGAGGTGTTGGAAGGGCATGCCCTCCATCTCGTGGGGCTCGTAGCCAAGCATCGTGGCGAACGTTTTGTTGACTCGTATAAGGCTCGAGTTGGGCCTCCCGACAGCAATTCCAGAGACGCCTGAGTCGAATACCTTTCGCAGTAACTCCTCGTTGTATCGAAGAGCATCCTCTGAAGCCCGGCGATCGCGGATGTCTCGCACGATCGACTGGTAGCGACCATCGGGGAGCATGCGACTACTCGCCTCCACGACTACCGCTGAACCGTTCTTGTGGACGAGGTGGCGCTCCTGTACGACCGTCTCGCCGGCTCCTGCTAGCTCGATACCGTCCGCGATGAGTTCCCTCTCTGTCTCGAGAGAAAGGGCTCCCACGGGAGTAGCAAGGAGCTCATCCCGCGTATAGCCGGTTAGCTCACAGGCCCTGTCGTTAGCGTCGATATATCTGCCGTGCTCCACGATGAAGATTGCATCCGAAGCGTGGTGGAGAAGGCTGTGGTATCTCGCCTCGCTCTCAATCGCGGCCGCCACCTGAACCCGGCTTTCACGATAGAGGGCAGCTATCCTCGTAACCGCGAACAGGAACACGGTCGCGCTGGTGACCCCGATCATCGAGTAGATCGATGCGTGGCCAAATTCCCCGGGCATGATGAAATACGCACCCACGAGAGCGAAACCGACCGCGAGCACGGCGACCCAAGCCGGGATCGTGCGCACTCTAGAAAGGATCCGTTCCATCCCCGTAATATCGGCATGTCGGCGCCTGGATTAACGAATACCAGGTGCAGTTTGTCTCATCGCTATTTCGTTCGCGTATCAGGTCAAAAGAGGAGATTTCACCCGCACTCAAGCATTTCTGAGCGGTGGCGACAGTTGACGCCACCGACTACCCACCTAGCCGAGAGACTTCGGAGATCCTCCAGTGGTTCCAATCGACAAAGTGGACGTATCCGGGATGATGACGCCATGGGCTCGTATCAGCAGCAGCAGAACACGGTAGTGGTCGCCACCGAGAAGACGACAGCACAAGCCGAGCTCCTCCAGATGACTCTCGCCATTCATGGGATTGCCGCTACGGTCACTCCGAGAGCCGCCGGCTACCCATCCATCGACTTCGTCGAGGGAATCCGGGTGCTTGTCAGTCCTGAGGACGAAAATCTTGCACGAGACATCCTGTCTGGCGTCGGCCTTCAAGGCGACGGTTCCGAGACCGACACGGATAGCTAGCAGGTCCGTCCCACACGCTCCTTGCTGCGAGTCATCTCTCCATGCAGCATCATTGAGCCCTGCAGCTGCCGGCATTCGATCGAGCAAGGAGATCAGGTGGAGTTTCTGACCGACCCCGATATCTACATCGGCTTTTTCACGTTGCTCGCGCTTGAAGTCGTCCTCGGCATCGACAACGTCGTATTCATTTCGATCCTTGCCGGCAAGCTTCCCAGCAACCAGCAGGCTCGAGCCCGCCAAGTCGGCCTCGGCCTCGCTCTCATCACCAGGATCCTCTTGCTGTTCACTCTGTCGATAGTTATCGGACTCACATCCCCATGGTTCACCGTCTTCGGCAACGAAATCTCGGGTCGAGATCTCATCCTGATCCTCGGGGGACTGTTCCTGCTAGGAAAGGCGACCTACGAGATACACGACAAACTCGAGGGGGAAGAGGGACACGCCACTCAGAAGGTCGCCGCTTCGTTCGCTGCAGTGATTGTGCAGATCGTCCTTCTCGACATCGTGTTTTCGTTGGATTCGGTGATCACCGCCGTCGGTATGGTCGAAGAGATCGGGGTGATGGTTGCTGCCGTCACGGTCGCCGTGGGCATCATGCTCGTTTCCGCTGGCACGATCAGCAGATTCGTGGACGGACACCCAACAGTGAAGATGCTGGCCCTGAGCTTCCTGCTGTTGATCGGTTTGAGCCTTCTCCTCGATGGGCTGGACCAGCACATTCCCAAGGGGTACATCTACTTTGCAATGGGTTTCTCGCTGCTGGTCGAAGTGCTCAACCTGCGCGTGCGGGCTCGGGCAGCGCACAAGCCGGTCAAGCTCCATCAGCGGTACGCCGACGGCGCCAAGTCCCCTGGGGAGGAGGCGACACCCCCGGCGAAAGCCTAGGGAATCTACTTCCTCGAATGTCGCGCACGATCCAGACGTCGTACGAGAACAAGGGTCTTACTTCACCGCACCCGCGGTGAGTCCGGCAACGATCCGTCTCTGGAAGAACAGCACCATGATGACGAGGGGAATCGTCATGAGCAGCGCGGCCGCCGCCTGCGCACCGTAGTCAACCGTATAGATGGACGCGAACTGCGGGATGATCACTGTCGCAGGTTGGACCTTTGGCTCGAGAAGGAACGTGTTGGCAAAGAGGAACTCGTTCCAGGCAAAGATGAAGGTAAGGAGCCCGGTCGTGACTACACCTGGCGCAGAAAGAGGAAGCGTCACCTTGTAGAAGGCCTGCCACAGGTTCGCACCGTCCACCTTCGCGGCCTCTTCGAGACCCTTCGGTAGCTGTCGAAAGTAGGCAACGAGCAGATAGATCGTGAGCGGCAGAGCAAACATCACATCCGGGATGATCGCCGCCCAGTAAGTGTTAAGCAGCCCAAACGATTGAAACTGAATGAACAACGGAGCGATGATCGCGACGGCCGGGAAGAAGCTGATCGCCAGCACGGCCGAGAGCACAGGCTTCCGTGCGACAAAGTCCACCCGAGCCAGAGCGTAGGCGGCGGCTGATCCCACCACGAGGCAAACGATCGTGGTGATCCCTGCAATTATCAGGCTGTTTAGCAAACCGTCCTTGTAGAGGTCGTCCGCAAGGACCGTTTGGTACGAGGGCGGGCAACTGAATTTGAGCCCAAAGAGATTGCACTTGCCGCTCATATCGAAGGGGATCGAGAAGATGCTTCCGAAAGTTGGCTTGATGAACAAGGCTTCTGAGGACACCAAGCTCATCCTCAATACCCAGTACAGCGGAAACAGGGTGAAGACCAGGAAGGCGGCGATTCCCACGTAGAACCAAATGCGGCCGAGTACGCTTTGCTTGTTGTCATCGTCCATGTGTCAGGCCTCCTCTCGTACGCCGAGAACCTTCACGAACACGAAAGCAATGACGATCGAGCTCACGAACACAAACACTGCAGCAGCATTGCCGATTGAGAAGTCGGCCTGACTAACCCTGACGAACTCAAAGACGTATGTGGACAGAGAATCGAGCTGCCGGTCGCTCATCGACCAGAAGAGGTCGTACACCCGCCAAGCATCGAGAGTCCTGAACAGCAACGCCACGAGGATTGCCGGCTTTAGCAGAGGCAGAGTAATCCTGGTGAATTGCTGCCACTTCGTTGCTCCATCGACGCGCGCTGCTTCATAGACGTCACCGGGAATCGTCTGCAACCCGGCCAGAAGCAACAACGCCACGAAAGGAGTCGTTTTCCAGACATCCGACACGATGGCTCCAATGAGTACGCTCGCATCATTGGCCAGGATGACTCCGTCGTAACCGAGTCCACTGGCGAGAGCAGCGAAGATTCCCACTTCGTCTTGGTAGAAGAGTCGCCACATTGCCCCCGAGACCACTGTCGGAAATGCCCATGGGATGATTGCGATGCTTCTGGCGAGACCCTGTCCTCTGAACGTCTTGTTGAGAGCCATCGCGATCGCCAGACCGAGGGTGAACTCGAAGAACACACTGACGATCGTGAAAAGGAAGGTATTGAACAAGGCCGAGTAGAAAACGGGGTCAGAGAACATTCGGCTGTAATTGCTGAACCACACCCACTCAGTCGTGTTGGGGAGAATCCGCTGGAGGCTCAACCACACCGCGTACAGGATCGGCCACGCCGCAACCAACAAGACGATCAGCGTCGTAGGCAGGATCATCCAGTACGCGGTGCGTTTCTCGGGATTATTGAACTCCGACCGAATGGAGCCCCAGGTTCGGCTCAGTCCCTTCTGCTTAACCTTGCGTCCGGGCAACCGTTCAGAGACAACGCCCACGTCAGGCCCCCCTAAAGGTCATAAACCTCGGCCCCCAAGTTCGCGAACCGCTCGAGTTCGCCCTGCAACGTGCTCACGGCCTCCTTCGGCGATGAATCGCTCTTGGTCACAGAATTGAATTCGTTCGCCATGACCAATGACATGTCCGAGTAGAAGGGGTGACGGGGACGCGGCTTGGCGCGCGTTACCAGATCCTTCGCTAGCTCGATGACGGGCTGGTCTTTGACCAGTTTTTCGTCCTCGTAGAGGCTCGCTCGAGGGGGAAGAAACGAAGCACCAACAGCAAACTCCGCTTGAATTTCGGGCTGAATCATGTATTCGATGAATTTGAAGCAGTCGTCCGCCTTCTCGGTGGCGGCGTTGATGAAGAAGTTCCAGCCTCCCTGTCCACTGAAGCTTTCGTCACCCTCTGCAAGGGTCGGAATCGGTGCGACACCGACCTGCTCCGGCTTGAGCTCCGAGCCCGTCTCCTTACCTCCCAGAATGGTTCCGTAGACGAATGGCCAACTCCGCATAAAAACCGCGTTGCCTTTTATGAAGGCGTCCTGAGTTTCGAGCTCTTTCCATGTGGCCACGGCTTCAGGGGCCACTCCCTCCACTACCAGCCGCTGCTGCATTGCGAGACCCTTATCGGCGCCTCCCTGGTCGATGACGATCTTGGTTGGATCGTCCGGCGGCATGACCTCGGCTCCCGCGTTGTAGATGAATTCGAGCCCGTTGACTACGCCACCCTCGTACTCGGCTCCCTGGAAGAGAAAGCCGTATTGCGTGCCTGTCTTCTTCTGGACCTCTCGGGCCATCTCCATGAGCTCGTCCCACGTCTTGGGAGGGGCGTCTATGCCCGCCTTCTTCAGAAGATCGGTTCGGTAGTAGAGCATGCCCACGTCCGTGAACCAGGGCACTCCGTAGATCTTGCCGTCGAACGTGTTCGTCTCGAGGGTCGGTTCCAGGAACTCGCTCCGCATTTGATCGGTGAAGCGATCCGACAAATCCAGAATCCAATCATTGGGACCGAACTGCGCGGCCCAGATGACATCGCCGCTGATGATGTCCGTGGTGGCGCTTCCCGCCTGGAACTCGGTCCTGAGTTTGTCGAAATACTGACCCGAGTCGGCGGGTGCCTGTCTGTAGAGCGCGGTTAGACCATCCCGGTTCTCCTTGTTGAACTTGTCAATGATTTTCGGAATCGTGCCTGAGGAGTCGGGGCCGTGCGAAAAGACGAGGGTGCCTTCAGGCACCGTCTCAGCTCCGGTGAAACCTGAGGCAACGCGAGAGCATGAGCTCAGGAGCCCCGCGCTCGAGGATCCCAGCACCGCTGTACTTGAGGAAGTCTCTACGGTTCATGACTCTCGTCGAGCTCCTCGGCTGAGAACCAAGACAGTCGACTCTCCTCTCTCCCATTGCCCCCCGATGCCAGCGCGCTTACCCCAGAGGATGAGAGAAAAACAACTCGGCCGATCAGGGCGGAAGCGGTTCGTGCCCCTCCCTTCCCGGAGTCCGCATGCGCTCCTTCATCTCACTCTCGTAGACATGCCGCCGGCCTGCCATGAACTCGTCCCTGGCCGCCTCTTCGATCTCGACGATGTCCGCGTAGTAGCCGTCGTCGAACTCCTCGATGACCTGGAACGTCCACCTGCCCTGAAGGACGTTGCGGCCGACCATCTCGGTGCGGAGGCGTTGGGCCCACTCGGTCTCTCCTGCCTCCTCGAGCCAGTCGGCAGCCTGACCTACTTTCTCGTCCGCTCCCCCGATCAGCTGGTGAAACTCGTAGAGATGGCCTCGCGCGCGTTGGACGCGCTCGAGCGCTTCGGTAAGTTTTCCCACCGCGGCCACGATCTCGTCGGCGGTACCTTCGGGACGCGCGTGTGCGGGATCGATCGAGTCAGTCACGGTGCACTCCCTGTCTCATGGCCACGTTGTCGCGGTACGACCGCCTGCCGACTACTCCATGACCAGGATATCGACGTTACCTTCGTGTCCTCTCGGACGACAGGCATGACCGTCATTACTCGGGTCCGCGGCTAGAGCAGGTCCCTTTGAACCTGCACTTCCGGGTTCTGCCGCTCATCCTCAGTCGTCACCCGCATCACCAGCACGGCGCAGTCGTCGCGATGACCCTTCTCTGCTTGCCACGTCAAAAGCACCTCGTTGATCGATGCGCAGATCTCCTCGGCCGTCATACCCACGCACCGGCTGAGAACCTGACGAAAGCCCTCCTCGCCGAGCATGTTGCGGGGAGCACCGGCTTCGGTAATGCCATCTGTGTAAAAAACGATGGCGTCCGCGGGCTCGAGCTCGATCGTCTGTTCGCTCAAATCGGGGGCCGCAAAGAGTCCCAACAGCATGCCCTCGCCCCCTGCGCTCTCAACTCGTCCGTTGTGCCGGATCACCATCGGTTTGGGATGTCCAGCGCAAGAGATGGTGACATCGGTCCTTCGGCCCAGACTCAATTTTGCGAACGCCGCGCTAAGAAAGCGCTCGTCGTGATGAGCGAGCAGAGCCTTGTTGACCTGGTAGAGAACGTGAACCGGCCGAGCGAGTCGCATGGCATTCGCTCTCAGCGTGTAGCGGGCCAGAGCTGTGGTGGCTGCCGCCCCCGCCCCATGACCTTGGACATCGCCCATCACCACGCCCCAGTCGCCGTCACCCGTCTCGAACAGGTCGTAGAAGTCCCCACCCACATCCAATGTCTCGGTGGCAGGACGATAAAGCGCGGCGACATCGAGACCCGGCATCTTCGGAAGCTCGGGGGGCAGGAGGCTCCGCTGCAGAATACGGGCCATGTTGGCGAACTTCGTCCGGCTGCCGACCATAGCCTGATACAGACTCGCGTTGTAGAGCTGAAGCGCACCTCGTCGAGCGAGCTCGCCTGCAATGTCGAGATCGGCGTGGTCGTACCTGCGATCGGAGTCGGAAGCGACGAATGTGGCGACACCCAGCAGTTCGTCGTGAGCGATGAGGGGCACGATCATGCACGAACGCATTCCGAGCTCCGTGACAATCCTTAGATACTCGGGGTTGTTCGCGGTGTCCTCGAGCAGTTGGCGATCGATCTCGGGGTAGAGCTCCGGCTCCCGCGAGCGAAGCACTCGGGGCACGCCGGTGGACGCATCGGGGTCGTGAGGATGCGATTCGTGCAGCTCGACGATCAAGCCTTCCTTGTCCGGATCAACGTGTGCCACGGTTGCGCGTGTGATCGTGCCGTCCGGCTCCACCATGTTCACGGTGCACCAATCGCACAGGTAAGACACCGCCAAGCGGCTGACTGTATGGAGAGTGGTCTCGTAGTCGAGCGACTTCGACAGCTCAGCACCGGACTGGATCAAGAACTCACGGTCGAGAACTGCTTTCTTGAGCGCCTTATCGGCATCGACTCGCTTGGTGACGTCCTGGAGGACGAGCATTCCGATCCTGTCGTCCGGACCGATGGCAACTCGCCTAACAGTTATCTCGACGTGCTGGACCCCGTGAGCGACCGCGCGTTCGAATACCTCAGCGCGCGGCTCACCGTCGAAACTCTCTGCGATCACCCCGGTAAGCCGCTCACCGTCTTCGAAAAGGTCGGTTACATGGATGCCTAACGGCTCATCTTCGAGCAGGCGTTCCTCTGGCCCGTAGAGAGACAGAATCTCGGTCGCTGTGCGGTTGCACGCAAGGACCGCGCCTTGCGAATCGACGGTCACAACTCCAACCGGAATGGTTTGTAGAAGCTTTCCAAGATATTTCGATGCTTGGGGTTGTGTCAGCCCCAGCGCCGCAGGTTGCTCTTTGTTCAGGTCGTCCCGCCCTCTCGATACCAACCAACGTGCTTCGCGGCAAGCCTAGTCGGGGTCCGACGTCAGGCTTTCAGGCGGCGAGACGCAGACAGGACATAGAGGGCGATTAGGAGATGCAAGACGAAAAGAACTAGCTGAGAGACAGCATCGACGGTCTCCAGCCCTTCCCTGTGACTCCAGTGAAAGATCAAATGCGGAACCGTGAAGACGATCCAACCCACGGCTATTGCTTGAGACAACCCCCGTTCTGTGCGCGCGCCCCGAATAGAGCGATGATTCCCATCGCGCAGAACAAAGCGCCAACGTCGGTAACCAGGTGCTCGTTGTACGGACCGAGTTCGGCCCACGAACGGCCGAAAGGAAAGTCACTGTAGAAATCCCTCGACCAGAAAAGGGCATAGAGACCGATCGCAAGCTGCGGCAGACCCAGGAGCAAGAGCCCGAGTCTTATGCGTTTCCGGATTCGATACGAAGTCTGCAGCATCCGCCACCACCAAGAGTCACGATGAGTTCACGCGGAAAGGCCGGCGACATCCGCCGGCCCTTGACGAGAATACAGCCAGAAGAGCGGACCGCTTACGCCAGGCCCTCGATCTCGTACTCACGCAGGAAGCCCTCGAAGAGGCGCTTATGGCCCTCTTCGTCAGCGAGGATCGTGATCACCATGTCGTTCGTCACCGGGTCGATCTCCTCGGTGAACTCGATGACGTCGTTGTAGTGCTCGATGGCACCCTTCTCGGCTTCGATCACTCCTTTCACGACGTGCACGATGTCTGTCTGCTCGTTCGGGGGCTGCAGGTACTTCTGCTCGGGCGTGAATTCCATCGAGCCGGGAACCACGCCGTAGAGCTCCTTGATGCGCTCGCCGAACTTCTGCGCGTGACCAAGCTCTTCTTGGACATCCGCTTTCAGGGACTCGATTATCTCCTGGGCGCGAACGCCGTCCGGGTTGATGGAGTTCGCCATGTAGCTCATTACGGTCTCGATCTCCATCCAATATGCCTTCTCGAGCTTCTTTATGAGCTCTTTGCGCTTGCCGTCGTTGTCTGCGCTCATGATGCCGCGGCCTGTATGAGTAATGCTCATTCCAACCTCCTGAGATTTTCTTCGATTGTTCTATGAGTCTCCGGTGCCGAAACAGAGGAGACGTCCTCTTGTTGTCCTTTTCCACGTGCCTCGGGAGTAAACGAGGCCCTACGGCCCCGAATACGCAAGCAACTCCAGGGCACGCAGGGTCAGCTCGAGATCGCTCCAGCCCTCTGGTGGAGCGTCGGAGCTCAATTCGTCGAGGAAACCCTCTACCGAGGGATGCTCGATCGGAACGCCAGCGGCCGTCCAGAAAATCAGGGCCGATGTGTGCTCGGCCGGCCCCCACCAGTCTTCGGACCACTCACGCGCCCATCGCAAGCCCCACTCGGCTGTCTCCGAGCGCGGTCCCTCCGCCAGCCAGAACGCGCCCGCCGCTGCGAATGTGGGGTAAGCCCCACCCGTGAAATGGCCCTCCTGGTCCGCCTCGGATCGCAGCAGATCCAAAGCTCGGGGGCCTGGGTCGCGGGCGGTGGCCATAAGGGCGCAAGCAGCCGACGCCGTCGCCCACACCCGTCCCGCGGCATGGTCATCGATCACACCAGGGACGTCATCGGGAGCGTCGAGCCACGCCTGAGCGGGCGTGCGAGCCGCCTCGATCCAGTCATCGGCTATGACGCCCGCCGGCTGACCGTCGACGCCGATCAGTTTCAAGTGACAAAGAGCAAGGCCCGTAGCTCCCGGGGACAGTCTGCCCGTCGCACCTACGAAGCCTCCCGTCTCGTCTTGACCGGGGATGCGAGGAAGCGCGCCCGGATCATCTCCGGCAAGGTGCAGCGCCCGCCACGCTCGCCACTCGTCCCCCTCCGAAAGCACCCGCTCGAGCGCACGTTCACCATCGATACCCATGGTTGCAGACGATAGCCTCGGTCGTCCGCCTCTCCTACGGGAGCACAGTTTGCGCGGTGAACCCTATGCACTCCATCCGGACTTGTCCTGGCGCGGTTCGTCTCTTCGGTGATCGTCTGGCTGCCGGTTAGCCGGGCGCTGCGGCACGATGGCCACGTCTGCCATGTGCGTGCGGTGCCCGCTCCAAGGAGCGGGCGGCGCCATTATCAAATCGGCGAGACGGTAGGCGATCGACTCGTAGTTGACCCTCCAGCCCACAAAGTGGGGCCATGCCTCTTCGGGTGTCCGTTCCATCGGAAAGTCCATTTCCTCGAGACGACCCATTGCCCCCTTGAACTCCTCGAAGGTTAGCTCGATCGGATCGTCGGGCATGGGGTCCGGATCGAAGTCCATCTGAAGCACCGAAGCGATGTTGCGCAAGCAGGTGAAGCCCATGCGAAGCATGAGCCTGGCTTGAACCGGCGCGGCTTGGGGAGACAGAGCCTGGTACATGGCAGCCGAGTCCATGACGGCGAGCAGGGCGATCAGCCACGAGCGCAGTGCATGTGGAGAACGGAAAAACAAGAGCACTATGTAGTTGGTGTGGGTCTCGGCTACGTCGGCCGACCAACGCTCCCAGTCCGCATAGAAGTTCGGCAGATCGGGGACGAGCCCTGTCATCGTGTGCCGGGCCAGTATCTCGGGCCCCCATGCCGGCGACCCGGCCCGACTTTGAAGCACGGTGACTTGAGTCTCTCGTCGGTTGAACGAGCTGTACAGAGTCGGCAAATACGCGATCTGTAATGCGATGACAACCAGCCCGGAGGCCGCTGCACCAAAGTGAACCCAGAAAGTATTTGGGTTGCGCGGCTCGACAAAGCCGAGGGTAAGCATCGCAGATCCACTCTCACGCAGCGCGTTCGCGAGAGTGATGTCGGAAAACGGCCACAACACCAGCCCCCATGCGATCCAATAGACGGTGAGCCATGTGAGCAGGAGCAGGAGCAGGTAGGTGGGGGCCTGCAACGCGAGGATATTGTCTTTCCTCTCGTAGGCCTCGAATCGGTTGGTTACAGTCAAGAAGACGCTGCGTACAAAGCGACCAACTATTGCACCGAGTTTGGCTCTAAGGCCGCGTGGGACGATCAGCGTCCGCATCATGCTCGCCGAAACCGCAACTATCATCACGATCCCGGCTCCAAGTCCCAGCCACTCGACGAGTTTCGGCATCAGCCTTCCTTCATGCGAGGGCCGAGGTGATCGGCCAGTCTTCACTTTTCGCCGGCTCGACCGATCGATATCTGCATTCCACACCCATGACCGAATGCTAGGCGCTTGACCGAGGTTCGGGTGCCCTCAGCCAAGCACTACCCTTGCTTCATGCCGAAGATCATTCTGGTCGAGGGCGACATCACCAAGCAGAGCGTGGACGCCATCGTTAACGCGGCGAACTCTTCCCTTATAGGCGGTGGAGGAGTGGACGGCGCCATTCATCGAGCGGGCGGTCGAAGCATCCTCGAGGAGTGCGAAAGGATTCGCGCCACCCACTATCCCGACGGTCTTCCTGTAGGTCAGGCGGTGGCGACCACCGCGGGCGATCTGGATGCCAAATGGGTCATCCATACGGTCGGTCCGACCTATGCAAAGTCCGAGGATCGCTCACATCTGCTCGCGTCCTGTCACACCGAGTCGTTGCGAATCGCCGACGAACAAGGTGCCGAGAGCATCGTGTTCCCGGCCATCTCGACCGGCGTGTACCGCTACCCCATCGAGGAAGCGGCAGACACCGCGATATCGATGGTAGCCGCATCGCGCACCGGCGTTGAGGAAGTGCGCTTCGTCCTGCATGGAGCCGAGGCTTACGCGGTCTTCGAGCGCGCATTCAGAACTCACCGGGGGTTGAGCCGATGAGCGATCTCTGCGTCGGTGTTACGGGGCCAACCGGCGAGATTGGGAGAAGCCTGCTACGTGCCCTCGATCGCTCGGACGAGGTAAGCCGCATCATCGGAATGTCGCGGAATCCATTCGAACCAGAACCCGAAGGACTTAGAAAGGTGGAGCACCGGCAGGGCGACATTCTCGATCGGGCGGCCGTGAACGCCCTCGCCAGAGATGTGGACGTGCTCGTGCATCTCGCATTCATCATCTTTTCCGACAAGACCGAGGCTCGCAGGATCAACCTGCAGGGCTCTCGCAACGTCTTTGAGGCGGCGTTCGAAGGGGGCGTGCAACGGCTTATTTACACATCGTCGGTGGCGGCATATGGGTGGCATGACGACAACCCTGAGTGGCTGACAGAGGAGATCGAACCGCGTGGGTCAGACAAGCATCATTACTCCGCTCACAAGGCTGAGGTCGAAGAATTACTTACGAACCTGGCTTCCGCTATCGGCAAAGGAACGGATGTCTACATCTTCCGGCCGTGCATTGTCGCCGGCCCCCAAGCGTTGATGCTGATCGAGAAAATCCCTTACGTGAGCATCGGGAGGAGATTGCCGGAGACCGCTCAGAGGATCGCCGGAGTGTTGCCACTGCTGAGACCAATCCTCCCCGACCCCGGAGTGCCGTTTCAACTAATTCATCACGATGACGCGGCATCGGCGCTGATGTCGGGTGTACTCGGTTCTGGTCCGCCAGGTCCCTACAACCTCGCGGCCGACGGCGTCATCACGATCAGCGATCTCGCGCACGCGCTCGGGTGGTACTCGGTTCCGGTCTCTGAGTTGCTCCTAGACGCAACCGTCAAAGTCGTATCGACGCTTCCGCTAATGCCGGTTGAGGCGCACTGGATCAACGCTCTGACAGTGCCGGTTCTCGCGGACTGCGAGCGAGCCAAGACGCTGCTGAACTGGACCCCGGTGCACGACTCGCTCGAGACCCTGTCGGAAACGGTCGCAGCCGCTCGAGCGCTGGGACTCCTCAGAACCAAGGAGAGGTCGCTCGCGACCAGTAGCTCCCCTTCGCGCTAAAGAGTCAGCGCTTTGTCGATTAGCTCGTTCGCCTCTTGCTCGTGGACCGTCGGGCTGCCGGTGGCCGGGCTTCCCGATTCGGCGCGCGCCGCCCTCCGAAGGGTAAAGCGCTCATTGAGATCTCCTCTGATGTGCCCGTAGACGAACCACCAGGCCCCCATGTTCACAGGCTCCTCCTGAACCCACATGACCTCGTCGGCGTTCGGGTACCCGTCGAGGACTCTCGTAGATCTGTTCCTTGGGGAACGGGTAGAGCTGCTCGAGGCGCACAACGGCGACATCCGATCCACGCTCCTCGCGCTCGTTCATGAGCGTGTAGGCGACCTTGCCCGTGCACATGACGACGCGCTTGATCGAGTCGGGTGCAGTGACCTTCGGGTCGTCGAGTGTCTCTCGGAAGTGGCCCGAGGTGAGCTCACCGAGGCTGCTACGAGCGTCGGGGCTTCGCAGCAATGACTTGGGAGTCATCACGACCAGGGGCTTGCGAATCGTGCGCAGCACCTGGCGACGCAACAGGTGGAAGTACTGTGCGGGAGTGGTCGGTTGCGCGACCTGCATGTTGTCTTCGGCGCATTGAGTGAGGAATCTCTCGAGACGCGCACTCGAGTGATCTGGTCCTTGGCCTTCAAAACCATGTGGAAGGAGCAGGACGAGACCGCTCTCCTGCAGCCACTTGTCTTCGCCCGAGCTCAGAAACTCGTCGACGATGATTTGAGAGCCGTTCACGAAGTCGCCGAACTGAGCCTCCCACGCAACAAGGGCGTCCCCGTTTGCAACCGAGTAGCCGTAGTCGAAGCCCATCGCGGCGTACTCGCTAAGCAACGAGTCGAAACAGCGGAAGGGCGCCTGATTGGGTGATAGGTCATTGAGCGGCGTGTACTCCTCTCCCGTCCTGTGATCGACGAGCACACTGTGTCGCTGGCTGAACGTTCCCCGACGAGAGTCCTGGCCGGACAACCGCACGTCGACGCCCTCCAACAGGAGTGACCCAAACGCGAGAGCCTCGGCATGCGCCCAGTCGATCGCACCTTTGTCGAGAATTCCTGCCCGCTTCTCGATCATCTTCTTCAGCTTGGGATGAGGCTCGAATCCCTGGGGGAGGCTGGTGAGCACCTGGTGGATGCGCTTCAGCTTCTCGGCCGCGACCCCCGATTCGACAGGTGGCAGCACCCCCACGACCTTGGGAGGTTGTGCCACGACCGGCTCTGGCCGCTTGTTCTCCCTGGTCTCTTCGAAGGCCTCCTTGAGCCTGGTGCGGAACTGATCGAGCGCGGCCTCCGCCTCCTCTACGGTGATCTCGCCACTGTTGAGCAGCTGCTCCGTATAGAGCTTACGAACGCTCCGCCGATCGTCGATTCGCGCGTACATCAGCGGTTGAGTGAACGCAGGCTCGTCGGCCTCGTTGTGTCCGTACTTGCGGTAGCAGACGAGATCGATGACCACATCTTTCTTGAAGCGCTCTCTGTACTCGTACGCCAGTCGCGTGACGCGGACCGCGGCTTCGGGATCGTCTCCGTTCACGTGGAAGATCGGACACTGCACCATCTTGGCAATGTCGGTCGCGTAGGTTGACGAGCGTCCCGCGTGCGGGGCGGTGGTGAAACCAATGAGGTTATTGACGACGAGGTGTATGGTCCCGCCGGTTCCGTAGCCGCGGAGCTGGCTGAGGTTGAAGGTCTCAGCGACCACACCCTGGCCGGCGAACGCCGCGTCACCGTGCAGCAGAAGCGGCATCACTCTGTTCTTCGCGTCGTCACCGAGCAGATCCTGTTTCGCACGTACCATGCCCTCGACGACCGGATCCACGGCCTCCAAGTGACTCGGGTTCGAAGCCAAGACGATTGCGATGTCGTTGCCGGCACGGCTGGTGAAGCGCCCGGTCATTCCGAGGTGGTACTTGACGTCGCCCGAACCTTGGACTGTATCCGGGTCGATCTCTCCCTCGAACTCTTTGAAGATCTCCTTCGGTGGCTTGCCGACGATGTTCGCAAGAACGTTGAGCCGGCCCCGATGACTCATGCCCATCACGACCTCGATGTGCTCGTCATCGGCCGCCTGCTCGATCAGAGCGTCGAGCATCGCGATGGTGCTCTCGGCCCCCTCGAGCGAGAAGCGCTTGTTACCCGTGTACTTCGAGTGCAGGAAACGCTCGAACGCCTCGGCTGCCCCGATGCGATCGAGAATGTGGATCTTCTCTTCCTTGGGAAACTCCTCGCTGCGGACCCTCGACGCGCTCCTGAATCCACTGTTTCTCCCCAGGCTCGGAGATGTGCATGTACTCGACGCCGATCGTTCGGCAATACGCGTCACGAAGGGTGTCGATGATCGTGCGAAGCGCTGTTTGCGGGGGCCGGGCAAGCCGTCGGTGAGGAACTCCCGGTCGAGGTCCCACAACGTCAAGTCCGTAGTGGCTGAGGTCGAGCTCCGGGTGATGCAGCACCTCCCAGCCGATCGGATTGAGTTCGGCGAGCAGGTGCCCGCGCACTCGGTACATGTTGATGAGCTGGATCACGCGGCTTTGCTTCTCGAGTGTCGCGTCGACAGTCGTCGAAGGCGGCGAAGTCGCGGCTCCAACGAACGGGCTCGTAGGGAATCTTCAGGCTGGCAAAGATCTCGTCGTAGAACCGGTTGGCTCCCTGCAGCAGATCGTGGATCAGCGCAAGGAACTGGCCGGACTCGGCCCCTTGGATCACGCGGTGGTCGTAAGTCGAGGTGACCGTGATGAGCTTGGCCACTCCGATTCTGGCAATCATCTTGGGATCCGAAGCCTCGAACTCGCCCGGGTACGAGATCGCGCCGGTCCCCACGATCAGTCCCTGATCCTTGACGAGCCGTGGCACGCTCTGCGTGGTTCCCACGGTGCCGGGGTTCGTCAGTGTCATCGTCGTCCCCGCAGTAGTCCTCAGGCTTGAGCGAGTTGGTCCTGACCTTGTGGATGAGCTCCTCGTAGCGTTCCAGAAGCCGGAGAAATCGAACTCGTCGGCGGCCTTGATGTTCGGGACGATCAGGATGCGCTGGCCACTGCGCTCCATATCGACAGCGAGACCGAAGTTCACGTGCTTGGGCACGATGACGTGGGGCTTACCGTCGACTCTGTCGTAGCTGGGCCTTCATTGCGGGCCGTGCCTCGAGAGCCTTCAGGATCGCCCAGCCGATTATGTGCGTAAAGCTGACCTTGCCGCTCTTTGTTGAGGCGAGGTAGCGGTTGATGGTCCGGCGATTCTCCTCGAGGAGCTTGGCAGGAATGGTACGCACCGACGTCGCTGTCGGTACCTCGAGCGACGCCTCCATGTTCTCTGCGATTTTGGCGGCGATGCCTCTCAGAGGAGAAGCGTCCTCGAGTGCGTCATGCTCGATGGTTTTCTCGGCCCCGCCTTCATCCTTACCGCTCCGGTTCGGTCACGGGCGCGGGGTTTGCTCTCGGCTCTCGGCTCATCGGGTGGCCGGGCCTTCGGCTCGGTCTTGACCTCACTGCCTCCGCCCGAGGGCTGCCCGCCCCTCTGTGGCTGATAGTCCTCGAAGAACTCCCGCCAGGACTCCCCCACCGACTGGGGTGACTCCTCGTACTTGCTATACATCTCGTCGACGAGCCAGATGTTCGGCCCGAAAGCTTCGTGTTTGCTCGATCTCTTTGCTCGCTCATACGCTCCGTTTCGGTGGTGGGCGCTCGCTCGGCGGTCGCTCCGGCCGGCGGTTATCGTTCAGGTCGGTTCCTAGAGTAGTGGCCGCATGCCGCGGGAAGCCGAAACATATCGAGTGCGACCAACGGGCCCACCTGTCGAAGCTCCCGAGCCCCTCAATATTCCGGCGTAGGAATCCTCGGGGCCTCGGCGGACGTTGTCCTCCGGGGATGCTCGCTAAGCCATGGGGCAACAAAGGAGCATTGCTGTTCTTGGATCAACGCCGCCGAAGAGCAAGGCCAAAAATGGGAAGAGGCGACCTCAGCTGGTGGGGCCGCTCTTTGCTTTGATCATGCTTTCGACATTCGCCTACTTCGTCTCGGTCGGGGCGCTGCAACCGACACTCCCGCGCTTCATCGAAGGGCCACTCGGTGGCGACGATGTCGCAGTCGGGGTCGGCATCGCCGGATTCAGCCTTTCGGCAGTACTCATGCGGCCTTTCGTGGGGCGAATCAGCGATGCGTATGGCAGGAAGATCCTCATCGTTTCCGGAGGACTACTCGTCGGAGTTCTCGACGCTCGGGCTCATCTGGGCCTCCGGCCTCCCGATGCTGATATTTCTCCGATTCGTGGCCGGCGTCGGCGAGGCAGCCTTCTACGTCGGGGCTGCGACCATCATCAACGATCTCGCACCGGATGAACGCCGCGGTGAGGCGCTGAGCTATTTCTCGCTCGCGCTATTCGGGGGCCTGGCCCTCGGTCCGATCCTCGGCGAGCTAATGCTCGAGAGCTTTGGTTACGACGCTGCGTGGCACGTCGCCGCGTGGACAGCGGTGCTGGCCGCCCTGCTGGCAGTTCGTTTGCCCGACACCCGGCCGGAAGCGGTGCGCAAAGAAGGGGTTGCAGAAGGGAGGGCGGATCGTGCACCCCGCGGGTGTGCTGCCCGGTGCCGTGCTGGCGTCGGCGATCCTCGGCCTGGCCGGCTTCGCGACGTTCGTGCCTCTGTATGCTCTCGAGATCGGGCTCAGCGGTTCGAGACTCGTGTTCGGATTCTTTTCCGTGATCGTGCTGACCATCCGGCTGTTCGGAGCACGCATTCCCGACCTCTTAGGGGCTCGCAGGGCCGGACGCATCGCGCTCGTGACGAATACGGCTGGATTCCTCGTGATGGCGCTGTGGGCCGAGCCGGTGGGGCTCTTCGTCGGAACCGCGCTGTTCTCTGCCGGTCAGTCGCTTGTGTTTCCCGCGTTGATGTCTCTTGCGCTCGGCGAATGCGCCGGCCGAGGAGCGAGGAGCCGTCGTTGGCACCTTCACGGCATTTTTCGACCTTGCGTTCGGGGTCGGCGCGATCAGCTTCGGGTGGGTCGCGTCACAGTTCGGCTACTCGGGGGTCTTCGTCGGGGGCGCAGTTGCAGCAGCACTTGGTTTGGGAGCCCTCCAGATGGCAACCAAGCCGTTCGCGCGACCCGTCGGCCGAGCCAGTCTGAACTCTCTTGGGCAGCATCCGCCCTCCTGCTAGGCTCTCTGAGCTATCCATGGCGGCCGTAGCTCAGCCAGGTTAGAGCACCCGGTTGTGGTCCGGGATGTCGCCGGTTCAAATCCGGTCGGTCGCCCTTTGAGTCTGGCGTAGTGGCTTTAGTGGTCGCCACGCGTGCATAGCGCGCATTCTCAACACCAAACAGCCCTCCGCGTACCGACCGCTCGTGGGCGACTACAATGCCCGTCGGGGTCGCTAGCTCAACCAGGCAGAGCAACGGACTCTTAATCCGTAGGTTCAGGGTTCGATTCCCTGGCGACCCACCCGGAACCTGCTTCACACCCGCCAATGCAAAAACCTCGGAGCGATCCGGAGGCTATCCTGCATCTCTTCTGCGGCGGGGTTCACGTTACGAGCAAGCGAAGGCCAAGCTCTGCTGCATCGAGAGCGACAAGGTCTCGGTTGCGTTCGGCCCACCGGCCTGAGACAAGGTCATCACGGAGGCTGCGCACTGCCCGCTGCTCGGCATCCGGCCCGACTCTGGCCCAAACCGATACTCCGCGACGTACATGATCGTCCAGGTATGCCTCGGGCCGGCGCCAGTAGGCCTCGAAGAAGCCGTCAGCGCAGTCCCACGGTATGAGCACCGGCTCCATGCGGGCTCCGATTGCGCGGGCCTGCTCGGTCAGCGAAGGCCGGCCGACGCTGAAGTCAGCGACCTCAGGTAGGTAGTCGCGAGTAAGCCAGAACCGACGACGCCATCCAGTCTCACTGGAGTCGAACGTAAAGACCACCACGCGGCGAGCCACGCGCCGCATCTCGCGCAGGCCCGCGATCGGGTCCTGCCAGTGATGGACGGTGCTAAAGGCCATCGCGGCGTCGAAGGACTGGTACTCGAACGGAAGGCTCTCCGCGACGGCAGCCACGCACGGCGCCGCGCCTGCGGGACGCTGCGCACGCATGAGCGCCGACGGTTCCACCGCGGTTACGTCACGTCCGGGGGGCTCGTAGGAGCCGGTGCCAGCCCCGACATTCAATACCGTCCGCGCATCGCCGAGCGCAGCCCAGATCCTTGCGGCGATCCGCGGCTCAGTGCGCCGCGTCACGGTGTAAGTGGCTCCGATGGTGTCATACAGCTGCGCGCTGGACATGCCGCTGCCTCTCTGGCTGCCACCATCCCCACGCCGCGCACGCTGCCTTGCGGCTCGGCCCTGGATACTTGGTCACTTTCGCATTTCACACATTGGCCGACCTGACGTTCCGGAGGTCGGTCAATGACAGCCTATTCGCTAGCCCGCTGGTCCGTGCTGGCACCGGTTCCAGAACGGCAAACTCGTCGAACGATCCCGACGAATTCAAGACGTGGTGGGTCAACTGGTGCAGTCAATCGATTTGGTAGTCAAGATGCTGCGAGCTGGGCCCAGCATCCATTTGATGAGGGATGTCCCCCGAGTTTTCATCGCATTACGTACATGTCGAAGAGCCTCTGTACCGATCGTCTCAACGACATCGTTGCTCAACTTGGACACCGAAGATCCGGCGCAACGCGTTGGTAGTGAAGCCAGTTTGACTCCCACGATTTCCGAACTGTCTGACTAGTCCGATTACTTCGCGCGCAAAACCAGTTTTTCCCTCCCACTTACAAAGACACCGGCCTAGAACTAGCGTGAATCCGTTAGTCGTTGTTTCAGCACGGGCCAGAGCAGAGGGAGGAGCGTAAATGCGCAAGAGAATCTCTGGACACGGACGGTGGGTGGCTTTGCTGATAGTGGGGGTCCTGATTGGGTCTGCCCTCATCACCCCCGTTGGCGCCCACGTCGGGGGCTCAGTTGCTCACCTATGGAATCAACACATCAAGCCGAAGGCGACCCAGCTCTTCTATACCAAGCAGCAGTCGAACAGCAGAATTCCTCAGCAAGTCGTCCACCCTGAAACCTGGGCAAACCCTGACGGGAATCTACGGCATGGCTGGAGTCGGCGGAACGTTTCCCCACACTGCCATCCCGTTCTTTCCGAAGCTTTCGGCTGCATCTCCCCGTGGCGAACGGACACCTGATCGAACTGGGCGCGCCAGTCACCGCGCAATGTCCCGGTCATGGTCAAGCGGCTCCTGGGCACCTGTGCATCTACGAGGTCAACGAGAGTGGAAGCACGAGCTCAGAGGATTTCAGCGACCCTAATAGCGGCTCAGCCGCAATTAGGCCGGACGGCACGGTTCTATGGATCCAGTTCACGAGCGATGGGTATTCGCGTGGAAACTGGGCCGTGACGGCTCCTCTTGCCAGCGCTGCAAGTTCTTCAGACGACACGTCGCGAACTGTCGAATCACCACCCAGGTCTGCGCCGTGACGGAGAGGACCACGCACTAAGGTCGCCGCAACTTCATTGTCCGTCTATCGGCGGGTCCAGGGCATCAACCCTGGACCCGCCTGACACGCATTGGACACGCAAGCCTGAGAAACGTTGAAGTCCAACGGAAAGTTTTACGACCCTCCAAAGGGTCTTTGAGCAGGCAAACATCAACTACGACAACGGCTGATGAACAACGAAAGTCTCTGGGGCACGGACTCTTAATCCGTAGGTTCAAAGTTCGATTCCCTGGCGACCCACCAAGCGTGACCCCCTCCCTAAGCAAGGTCGGGGGGTCACTGATTGTTCGCCTGGCTCAGCCTCCGTACTCACCTCGTCGGCGAAGCATCACGAGATACATGAGCGGCAGCATCGCAATGTGTTCGATCATGAGCAGGGACCCACCGTCGATGACGTCCAGCCACAGCAGCGGGAACAACACGATCAAGGGGACGAACATCGCGCCGGCCATCTCGAGGGTGCTCACCCAGCTGTGGCCGCGGTAGCGCATCCAGACGACCATCCCGATCGACATGTTGATTGCCATCTCCAGAGAGGTCAACTCCGGGTATTGGTCCGGGAACTCCAGTCCCGCGAGCGCCAGGATGCCTCGCACAACTCCGCCAAGGACCGCCATCCCGACGAACATCGCGACGACCATCTCGAGGTAGTGGCGGAGGAAGTGGCGTCTGCGGCTGGTGCCCCCGTGGGCTCTGTGACTGCCGGTCTGTGCCGCCGGCCGCTGGGTTTCGGTCGCTGTATTCATGTGGCTGTCTCCCTCCTGTATCGAACTTGGAGACTTTATACCCTAGGGGGGTATGGTAGTCAAGCAGCTGGGCACCCACGGTAAATCGGCCGTTTAGGACAGTGCCCACCATCGACGCGAAGTGCTCGTGGGGCGCTCACCGGCGAAGCGCGAGTTGGACGGAGCCATCGGCATTCGCGAAACACGATGATCTGAGACGCAACACTCCTAGCCAGTAAGGGCCACCGATTCTCTTCGAGGGATTCGACTAACTAAAACCGAATTGACCGCCGGAGCGTCTGTACATCAGAAGAACATTGACCAGACCGGGGGCGATCGATCGGTGGAGTGGAAGTCGGAGTTCGCGGCCTTCTGCGTGGAGGAGCATCCCCGGCTGGTCGGCGCGCTCAGTCTCTTCTGCGGCGACCGCGCCGTGGCGGAGGAGCTCGCCCAAGATGCGCTTGCGAGAGCTTGTCGCGATTGGAAGAAGGTGCGACAACACGGGGCGCCGGGAGCGTGGACGCATCGGGTGGCGATCAACCTCGCAAAGTCACGCTTTCGGAGAATGGCAGCCGAAGCCCGCGGAAAGCGTCGTCTTCAGGAAGAGCAAAGCGTTCGCAAGGATTCCGGTCTGGACCCTGCCACCGCGATGGATATCAGAAGGGCAGTCGCCTCCCTGCCCCGAAGGCAACGAACCGCGCTGATCCTCCGCTACTACGTCGACATGTCCGTCCGAGACGTCGCGGAGGCGATGGGTTGTCCGGAAGGGACCGTGAAGACACTGACGAGCAAGGCCATTGATTCGTTGAGGCAGAGCCTGCCTCTGCTCGAGTTGAAAGAGGTGCGCGATGTCTACTGACGACGTTAAGCAGCTACTTCTAGACGGCGCGGCGCGGCCAAGCCGAGGTGTCGACGTCGGAGCGATTCAAAGAAGAGGTCGCATCCTGAAAAGACGGCGCGTGGCCTCAATGTCGGCGTTGGGAGTAACGGCCGCCGTTACGATCGCGCTTTCAACTGCCAACCTCGACTCCTTAGTTCCCCCGGATCGGGGGGTTGCGGAGCCCAATCGTGCGGTCCCCGTTTCCCAGGGTTGGACCGAGCTTCCACTCCCCCCGGAGGTCCGAGACGGAATGTCATTGGTCTGGGCCGGATCACGGCTACTCGCATGGGGTGGATGCGATCCGGCCGAGGACGATCGTTGCGCGCCGACCGCCGGCGGATTCGAATTCGATCCGACAACCCGCGCCTGGCGTCGCCTAAGCGATGCCCCCGTCGCGGGAGCAGAAGCGCACTCGATCTGGACCGGCAGAGAGGCGATCTTTCTCTTTGGGTCGGATGCTCGACTAGGTGGTCAGGCTTACAACCCAGCGACGGGTATCTGGCGGACGGTCGCCACCGCTCCGACTGAACCTCGCCGGGGGGCGGTTGCCGTTTGGACCGGTTCCGAGGTCGTCGTATGGGGAGGAGGAGACCCCGGGGACGCGTCGGTTTTCCAGGGAGCGGCCTACGACCCCATCGGCGACGTGTGGCGACGCATCGCCGATGCCCCACTGGGCCTCAACAGCGCCGACGGGATGTGGACCGGCCGCGAGGTGCTCGTGTTCGGCTCACTGCTTGGCTCGGGCAACATCGCCGACACCAGGACATCGGTAGGGGCCGCCTATGACCCGGCCACCGACAGGTGGCGGGAATTACCGCCCTCGAAACTATCGCCACAGGCGACCTCGGCGGTATGGGCCGGCGATCGGATGGTCGCATGGGACTACGAGGTCCGCTCGCAGTGGTACGACCCCACAAGCGACACATGGAGCGCGCCTGTCGAGATGCCGCTGGATTTTGACGAGTGCTACCCCGACAGCGTGGTCGCAAGGGACTTCGTCTTCGCATTCTTCTGTGGACGGGCCACGCTCTTCGACACGGACTCCGAGGCATGGAAGGAGATCAACGGAGGCCCACTCGATGACGAGGTCGAGTCCGAGGGGCGGAATCCAGCGCGCAAGCTGTGGCGCTTCGCCCAGCTTGCCTCGACCGGCGACACCGTGTTCTTGCTCGCCGAAGGCATAACTCTGCAGAGCACCGGCGAAGTGTGCTATGGGTGCCCGGGCTCGCCGGTGTCCTTCTGGGCCTATCGCCCTCCCGCATGACCGGGGCGTGCAGACCAAGGGGAGGGACCGAATTTCCGGTCCCTCCCCAAGAGTCAGCTCAGTCCAGCAGGTGATCCAACGCGCGGCCCATGACGTCGGCTCGTGCGTCTGCGCCAGAGATACCCTCCAGGCCGAATCCGAGGAGCAGCGAGTTCGGCGTTGTGATCGAAGACCCCACGGGGAAGCCGCTCGCGTCCGTTTGAATCCAGTTGTTCGCGTTCGGTCCGCTGCCCGCGGGCGGGCCGGTGATCTGCCAGCCGCCAAGATCCGTCTCGAAAGACGTGGTCGTACCGTCCGGCAGAGTCACGTCGTCGACGAATACTCCGAGGTTTTGTGTCGCCCAGTCGCTGGCGTACGCGATCGAGATCTCGACGGTCTCGCCAGCCCACTCGGAGAGGTCCACCGACCACTCCTGCCACCCGCTTGAGTTTCCGGAGGCCGCATGCCACTCGCCGCCTCCCGTGCCGGTTGGCGAGCAGGTGCCATCGGCGTTCACCGTCTGGTAGTGGTCGAGATGCGGATGCAGCTCCCGCCATCCCTCAGGGCAGCTGTCGCCGGTGTCCTGCGTAGTGTGGTTGTTCTGGTCGGGCAGCGTCGTCCAGTCGGTGCCGCCCGCCGTCCGCGCCTCTACGAAGACGTGGTCCCAGGCCGCTTCGGTGTCGTAGGACGTCCAGAAACTCAGATCCCCGCCGGCCGCCGGAACCTGAATCTCGCGCGTCAGCCGCTTGTAGGACACATCGGCGATCTGCGAGTAGACGTAATTGTCGCCCGTGTGCGGTGAGAACGGCCCCCCCGGTTTGTCGTACCGCGACGAAGGCCAGCTCTCGAACTGCGGGAACTCATCGGGCGGAAGGATTCCGCTCGTGGCCACGAACGACGAGCTTTGGTTCTGGTTGCCCGCACTGTCGGGGCCATCGAACCCCCAAGACAACCCTTCGAACGGAATGTCGATTCCATTCACGTCGAAGTGGTCGCCCGTGTCGGGGTCGTGTCCGTCGCCGGCAACCTGCACGTACGAGCCGAAGTAGTACTCCAGGACGTCGTTCACTCCGTCGCCAGAGCCACGGAGCATCAGGCACCGACGAGGATCGAAGGTCGGGTTGGGGGTGCACGGCCCCTCGCCCTTGGGGTCATAACGCTGCGTCCCGACAAACGCGCCGCTGTACTGGAGCCCAGCCCACGGGCCCGTATACAGCACACCACCGCCCTCGTTCATGTAGGCGCGGAACTCGAGGATCTCGTCCATGGCGAGGCGGTCGGCGTTCCCTCCTGCCCAGCCAACTCTTCGCGTGACGTTGTCATCTCCCGTGTACCAGACGACGGCGTCGTAGTGGCTCAGCACGCCCATGTGATCCGGAGCCGTCCGGTTGCGCGCATCGACATCGTAGACATCGGCGTCGTAACCCGCGCTTTCAAGAGCGTCCAGGTAGTAGTCGAGGTACTTTGGGCCGCCTGTTTGCACCGGTGATGCGCCCGTGTAGTCCTCAGCCGCGACCACAAGCACGTCGCTGTCCGTTTCGGAAATGGCCTCGTAGGTAAACGACTCGCTCCCCTTACCTCCACCTTTGAACCAGACCTCGACAGTGTCGCCCGGCTCAGTTCCCTTCACGACACCGCGGATCTCGCGGTAGTACACGGAGGTTGGTGCGTAACGCTCGCCGCCCTTCCACTCCTTCGTCCTTGCGGTTTGGATCCTCTTACCGTTTATGCGGTACTTCAGCCAAACCTTCTTGATGCTTCGCTTGGCCAGGACGGACACTGGCTGTGGATCCCCGTAGGAGTAATCGAACGCGAAGTTGGCACCGGGGATGCCGTCCTTGTAGGGGTCGTCGCTCTGGATGTACAACGGCTTGGTCTCGATGCCGAGGGACGAGTCCGGGTCGTCCGGATCGTCGGCCGACTTGGCGACCGATAGCGCGAACGGAATATTGCGTTCGAACTCCGCCTGCACGGCGTCATCGTCGTCGGGAAAGACGAACCCACAGTCTTCGGTCGGACAACCGTCGCCTAGCTCCGGCGTCCAAGCCAGGGCGCCGGTTTGAGAGTGGGCGTAGTCGGTCGTTTCTCCATTGGTCACGTAGAGGACGTCGGAGCTCAATCCCGGGTGGAAGTTGTCGATCGCCGGCTCATCCAGGTTGCCTGAGAGCGCGTAGTAGATCGGGTCGTCCGCGGTGGGTGTTGCTATCTGCCAGCCGTCGGCATAGAGAAGCCACTCACCCACGGAGTGATAGTTGACCTGGAAGGAAAAGCCGATCTTGTCGAGAAGCCCCTTCATTGCCTTGGTCTCCGGTTCTGAAACGGGACTCGGCCCCCGATACGTCTCGCTCGAAAGGATCGAAGAGGATCCTTCTTCGTCATATTTCCAGTGGTTCGGGAAGTTGCGGTTGAGGTCAACGCCGTCGGCGATCGTTATCTGGCCGTCGTCGTCGTTGATGCGAAGGTTCTTCCGCCAAAGCCGGTCGACATCGAACGTGTACTCGTAACCGTCGGGGTTCGCCACGAGTACGAACCACAACTCGGTCCTCCTGAGCAGCCTTCTTATCTCTTTGTTCTTGTCGTTCCAGCCATCGATGTACCAGTTCATAAGGCGTCGGTTGACCTCAGAAGCGATCCACTCGCGGCGTGCTGCGTTGAGCTGTAGAGCACCGCCGGTCGCTTCCCGTCACGCTGCCTGTTCGCGTTCTTCGTGAGTTTCACCGCGAGCATTTCGCGGCCCTGGACCGTCGTGCCGAGCTTGACCAGCTTTGCGATGTTCGGGTTCTCCTCGGCAGCCTCGTACATCTGATCGCGGAAACCGCCAGGCTCGTCCCAGGAGCGCCATACCTCGAAGCCATCCTCGGCCTGCGCGGCCGCGAACTGCTGTAGCGTCTGCCCGCCTTTGACGCGCGTTAACTTTGTGTCAATGCCATGATCGGCAAGTTTGGCACGCTGATCCCTCGTCAGGACGAGGTCAACCTCGACATCGGTCCCCGTACTGCGCTGACCACCGACGTCAAAGCCCTGTTCAACGAGTTGACTGAATTGCTGAGCATTCACCTTGGCCGTGTAAGCGTCGAGCCGATCCCCATGTCCCTGTCGACGTTCGGCCGCGCCACCCGCCGGCACCATCAACGCAAAGCCTACGATCGCCGCTATCACCAATGACAGCCACCGACGCATAACCCCCCCTTTTCAACGAAACCCCTGGCAACTGGAAGAGCCTCCCACGCGGCCTCAGGTGAGGCAAACCGCTGGGCGGGAGCTACGGCATTATCCTGGTCCAGGAATCCGTCGGGAATGTGCAGGCGAAAGTCACCCGGCCGGTCCGCTCGAAGAGAGGGAGGTCGCCATGCGTAAGATCCCACCCGATGCTCCGGAAGCGGATGCTCTGGAACAAGCCCGAGAATGGTCGGACGAGGGGCCGCTCGAAACCCGTGAGATCCCAGGCGATGCCCCCGAGGCGGATGTCCTCGACCAACAGCGCCCCTCCCCTCTTGACGATGAGGACTGGGAGCGTCGATGACGTTGAGATGGAGCTGCCGAGCCGTCGTTTGCTAGATGCCGTCCGTCGCCGAAGTCGTTCTCGAGCTCGGGTCGGTCGAGCTAACTGGAGACTTGTTCGTTCCCCCAGGTGCCAAAGCAATCGTCCTGTTCGCGCACGGCAGTGGGAGCAGCAGGCGTAGTTCCAGGAATCGGGCCGTCGCCGCCACTTTGCATGAATCAGGCCTGGGGACCTTGCTGTTCGACCTCCTGAGTGAGGCGGAGGCAGCGATCGATGCACGCACAATGGAGCTGCGGTTCGACATCTCGTTGCTGGCCGATCGACTCCTTGGGGCGACGCGCTGGGTGGGGGAATCGGACAACTTGACTCATTTGCGGATCGGATACTTCGGGGCAAGCACTGGAGCGGCCGCCGCTCTTGTCGCGGCCGCAAAAGAACCTCGTATCAGTGCCGTCGTATCGCGCGGTGGAAGGCCAGACCTGGCTGGGACCGCACTGGCACGTGTGACTTGCCCCACGTTGCTGATCGTCGGAGGGCGTGGATGTGCCCGTGCTAGGGATGAACGAGGAGGCGATGAAGCAACTCCGATGCGAGAAGCGAATGGACATCATCCCCGGCGCGTCTCACCTGTTCGAGGAGCCGGGCGCCTTGGAGCGCGTGTCGAAGCTAGCGCGTGACTGGTTCGTCGACAAGCTCTCGCAGTAAAGGACGAGATCAATGGTGACGATCGACGATGTACGCGCACTGGCCCTCACCCTTCCACGGAGCTACGAGGCACTCGTAAGGGACAGAGTGAAGTTCCGGGTCGGACGGATCGTTTACCTTGCGTTCGCCCGTGACGAGACGCTGATGGGCTTCGCGTTTCCAAAAGACGAGCGCAAGGCTCTGATCGCATCAGACCCGGAAAAGTTCCTCATGCCCAAGCCGGCGGACCTTCGTTACAACTGGGTAGTGGTTCGACTCGCGGCCATCGACGAGGACGAGATGCGTGAGATCGTCATGGAGGCGTGGCGAATGGTTGTGCCAAAGAGCGTGGCCGCGGCTCACCTGGACGGATGACGATCTAGCCGTCCTTCAGCGGCCACACGACTTCGGTCTTGTACTTCGCAGGATCCGTCTCTTCAGCCGGGCTGGTGATGTACCGCTCATACGGCAGACCGGTCATCTCGTGCCCGCTGTCCTTGAACCACTTCTCCATTGCCCTGTTCGCGAGCCCGAGCTCCTCGTAAGGACCCTCGTGGATCAGGGATGCACATCGGCCCTCGGGAACTTCCATGGGATGTACGTCTTCGTGGGGCTTGACCTCCCCATCGACGACGAAGCCGGCTTCGATCACCCAGTTGTTCGGCTCCCACCCGCGGTACACGCACACGGGCACATCCTGGGATGCCAACGAGCGTGATTCCAGGTATTCGGACAGCTCAGCCCAGGCATCAGTCAGGTCCTTGCCGATCGTGTCCGGAGTCGTGTCCCTTCTGATGGCCGCCAGTTGAAATCCCGGCCTCTCTTTGACCGTCACCTCGTAATTCATGATTCCTCCTTTAGTGATGAGTCGCTCGACGTGATCGAGCAGCTTGCTCTCACGCTCAACTCGCTCTTCGAGACGCCGACGGTGTCGCTTCAGGACATCTGCACCGCCAGAAGGCAGCTCATCCAGGACCGCGGCAATCTCACTCAGAGGCATGTCGACCGAACGAAGGAGGGCAATGACAAGAGCGTCCGCCACCTGCTCCTGCGCGTAGCGGCGATAACCCGTTGACTCATCTACCTCAGCCGGCTTGAGGAGACCGAGCTCGTCGTAGTTCCTTAGGCTCTTCACACTGAGTCTGCAGACCTTCGAGAGCGCACCGATCGTCATTAGGTCACTCATCGTTCCCCCTTTACGAGAATCAGGATGAACCCTCCCACGATGGGAGAGTCAAGATGTGGATCGAGATCGGGCGAGAGATGGTTGCAGCCGAGTGCTTCGAGATTCCAACACGAGCATTCCGCTCAGGACGGCCACTAGAGCGAGGAGCTGCATCACCGCAGAAACATTCATGCCGACCGGGATCGTCGCGAGGACGAACAGGGCGCCGCAGACCCGGAAGATCTTTGGCTCGATGCTCAATACACGTCGGAAGGAGAGGTCTCCGAGCAGAAACAAGGCGACCCCTCCGCCGAGAGCTAGTGCAAAGGCCGTCGGAAGAGGTTGCGCGACGTCCGCGATCGCCTCCTCGAGGGCCGCGGCCATGATCACGATTCCGAGCAGCATCGGGATGTACGAATAGAAAAACGCATTGATAGCAATGCGGAACCTCTCTCTCGCGTCAACTGACGACATCGCTCTCACCGCTGCTTCTTCCTCCCCAACGAAGTAGGTCCACCACAGAGCAGTGATCAAAGCCAGACCCAGGAGCAACGCAATGACAACTGAGACGTTCAGTGCGAGGTGTGAAGCACCGATTCCGACTGCAACGATGGACTCGCCCAGTGCCACGATCATGATCAGGCCGTGGCGCTCGACGAAGTGCTCGGTGCGAAGGTCAAAGCCTGGCGCAACCCGCGCCGCGATGAACGGAGTCACGAACTGAATCACGATCGCGACCATCCAGGCCACGTAGACGGCCGGACCCTCGAGCAAAACTGCACCAAGCACGATGCCGGCCGATACCAGGTTGAAGGGCGCGAAACGCACCAGCACGCTCCAACCAACCTCTTCTCCATAGAGGGCGGCGTGCACGATGATGACGCCAAGGTAGCCGAGCCCAAAGGCCAATCCGCTGTCCCCGAAAGCCTCCGGCGCGGCCAGAGCACATACGAAGAACCCTGCCATCCCGCAAATGAGGAGCAAACGCCGGAGAGTGAGGTTGGGTGTAACACGATTCGTGAGCCACACGTACCCGCCGTACATCCAGTACAGAACAGTGAACACAAGAACCGTTCGGGCCGCACCCTCGAACGTCGGATCATGCCGGAACAGGCTTGCCAGCTGCGTCAGCGTGAAGACGAATACCAGGTCGAAGAAGAGCTCGAGTGTCGAGACCTTCTGCTGCTGGTTCTCCTGCAAGTGCGCTCCACCTTAGTGCGTCGATATGCCACACCCATCGTCGCACTCCCAGGTTAGTTTGCGCGGTACCACTTGGTTGGAGCTTCCTCGCAAATTCAGAGGCTCGCCCAGAGGTACTGCACCGCATAGGAGCGCCACGGGCGCCAGCGATCGGCGACCGCCTCGGCCGACTTCGGATCGCCCGCTTGCCCCAGCTTCTCGAGGGCCCGCCTTACTCCCAAATCCGTAGACAGGAACACGTCGGGGTCACCAAGTGCGCGCATCGCGACGTACGACGCAGTCCACGGCCCAACCCCTCGCAACTCCTGCAACCTCGCCGCGACCTCTGCACGATCCGCCCCACCGTCGAGCACAAGTTCGCCCACCTCGACGGATCTCGCAAGCTCGCGCAGGGTCTCCTGACGACTTCCTGGAATTCCTACTGCCCCGAGATCCGCATCGACGAGCGCAGCGGGCTCTGGGAACACGTGCGTTAGGTCGCCGTCCGGCGACGTCAATGGTTTGCCAAAGGTACGAACGAGTCGACCCGCAATCGTGCGGGCGCCGGCAACGGAGACCTGTTGGCCAAGAACGGCGCGCACCGCAAGCTCGAAGCCATCGACACATCCGGGGAGCCGCCGGCCAGGATGCGCCCGCACGATGGAACCAAGAAGACGATCGTTGCCAAAGGACTCATCGATGGCGACAGGGTCGGCATCGAGGTCGAGGAGCTGCCTGCAGCGGCGCACCGCCGGGCCGAGGTCACGGATGTCACCCAAGCGAAACGTGAAGAGAACATGGCCGTTGCCGGCCGCAAGATCGACGATCGCCTCCGAGGTCGGCAACCTCAGAGTTCTCCGGTAAAGGGAGCCGTCGAAGGATTCGATTCCTGTGATACCACGGGCTCCAAGGAAAGCCAGCAGTCCCTGGCCGTCGAACGGAGCGCGGTAAGGAAGCCGGATCGACATTGTCCCTGGTGTGGACAACTCGTGGTTGGAGTTGCCGGCCCTGAGTCTGGTGGGAGTAGTTGCAAAGACCTTTCTGATCGTGTCGTTGAACTGACGAACACTCGAGAAACCGGCTCCGAAAGCCACCTCTGCGAATGAAAGAGAGGTGGTCTCGATGAGAACGCGAGCCGTTTGAGCGCGTTGAGCGCGAGCAAGGGCCTGCGGGGCTGCTCCCAGCTCAGCGACGAGCTGCCGTTGTAAGTGACGCGCGCTGACATGCAGATGTCGAGCGAGACCGTCAACTCCCTCTCGGTCGACAATCCCGTCTGTTATCAGGCGCATAGCCCGTCCGACGAGATCGGCCCTGACATCCCATTCCGGCGATCCGGGAGAAGCATCTGGCCGGCACCTCTTGCAGGCGCGAAAACCCGCGGCCTGCGCGGCCGCGGCCGTCGGAAAGAATCTAACGTTCGCACGCTTGACCGGGCGCGCCGGACAGCTCGGTCTGCAGTAGATCCCGGTCGACGTTACGCCCGCGAAGAAAGTCCCGTCGAAACGGGCGTCGCGACTCCTGAGAGCTCTGTAGCAGTGGTCGAAGTCGAGTTGCATCGCCTCATCCTTACAGCGGGAGTGGCTCACGACTAGCGGTTATCAGACCAAGCAGTCGAACCGACCCCGTGGCGGCAGAATGTAGAGGAATCACCTCGTGTTGCTCCGTCCGGCTTACCGTGACCACGATCGAAGCGTCGGACTTACGGATTTCTCCTCGTAGTCAAGGTGCTCGAGCAAATGCTCGGACAGAACGTCCAATGCCGCTGCCAACCGCTGTCTCGAGCTCGGAGTTTCATCCCACTGCAATTCGCCGATGCTCTCAGCGATCTCGTCCAGGTGGACAGCAATCGCCCGGTGATCCGTTTCTAGCTTTTCGAGCACCGGCGCGAGTCCGGGATTCGACTCCAGAAGGGCAGGAAACAGAGCTTGGTCCTCGAGAGAGTGATGTCCGTGCACGAAGCGGCAGTAATGCATGCAATTCATGCGAAGCTTCCAAAGCGGTCCCCTTGTCTGTAGGGACTCGATCTCCGCACTCAGATCCTCCGGAGGCGCCCCCTCCAGAGCATCGGCTGCGAGGCGCCGAGCGGAGACGAGGTCTCGACGAATCATGTCGTGGACCCACAGGAGTTCCTGGACGAAGGACTCCCCCGGCTTCTGCTCGTCACCCGGATTCGTCAAGAGCGCCTCCCTTGACTCCCATTCTGTATCCTGCAATGCAACCACGCCACGACAAGAATCTTCCACTCGCCCGTATCCCAATGGCCGAATCGAACTCGTTCTCAATACGTGAGCGAGCCGACGAGCGTTCTCTTTTCTTCAGTCGAGCGCCAATCCATCGCCCACGGGGAAAGAGACGACCCCGCGACACATAAAAAGAGGGGACGGCCCGCCGGCCGTCCCCTCAGATCGTGCTTCTGCTCAGTAGAACTACCTGCTGAAGCTCCTGGTTGGGGATTGCGCCCTCAAACAGTCGGTCGTGTTGACGCCGTCGTCAACGAACGCCCTGAGAGCTACAGCGTAGTAATTACCCGCGCCTCCAACGGTGTGGGGGACTCGGTACGCTCCGCTGTCATCCGTCGTCGTTTCGCCGACATTGCGGCGCCCGCCGTTCGCGAATTGCTTGAAGACGGCGACCGGACGACCGGCCACACATGTGTCCTCGGACGATTGGACCGTCCCCGAGAAGCGATGCGGCGAGCGACTGTGACTCAGGGTCACGGTGGACGTGGCGACTACATCCTGACTGATGGTCTGCATCTGAGTCTGTGGATTCAGGAACGGAAACTCGACCGCTGTGTCCGCGCTCGGGTCATTCAGGCCGAAGACGTTTAGACCCTTAGTGATCTCGCTCTCGTACATGAAGCCGTTGTACCAGTAGGTCGACCACGCGCCACCAAGTGTCAGGGTGGCTGCCAACGGAGGCGGGTCGGCAAACGCGAGCACCGACGGGTTCGCCGGGTCGGTCCAGTCCGTAACCCACGTTCCGGCCTGGTAGTTACCCGACACAAGCAGGTCACTTCCATCCGTCGTCGGGATGAAGTTGATGTTGTGCAAGGTGCAGTTCTCGTTAAAGGCCTGAGCGTGTGGCATCGTCCATTTGCCGATGTTCTGTGCAGTATCCGTGTCGTACATCCAGAACGTACGGTTTCTGTCCGGATCCTGGTCCTCACACTCGGCTTGAGTTCCACCGCCCGGCTCGTGGCCAAAGACAAAGCGCCCTCCATCCCACGTGAAGGTGGTCGTGTGACCGATCGTCACACCATTTACGGCGACGCTGTCAATGTGCTGCGGGTTTGTGATCGAGCCATTACCCGAGGAGTCCGGGTCCATCCGGAAGACAGTGAAACCGTTGCCTCCGGCACAGACTCCGCGCTTGTCATCGCCGAGGAACACCGCGATGTCGTGGCACGAACGTCCGAGGTTCTCGAACCGCATGAAGTCCGACTCGAGAATGTCATCCGGGAAGATCTCGATGATCTCGGTTCCCGGACAGTTGGCGCTCGAGGCGCCGTTATAGACGAACAGCCTGCCGGTGTCCTCGTCCGGAACGAGCGTGGCGGTATGCGACCCGCAGCCGTTACGACCGAAATCGGCCTGCATACGGGCTTGGCTGAGGTCGATCTGGTGGACCATCTCGGGGTTGTTGGGGTTGCTGACATCGAAGATGTGAAGCCCTTCGAAACCGAGCGGCACCGGGCGGGGAATGACCTGTCCTGGCGGACCTGCCGGGTCATCCATCTCGCCGCAGGTCGCGCCTGCTGGTGCTCCGGAGTCCCACGTGCGGATGAGCAGGTCCTCCCAAACCATTACGTCGCCTTGACCGCCGGTGCACTTGTCGTAGCGAAGGATCTGCTCTGGGTTGGCCGGGTCGGTGAGGTCAATGATCCTGAACCCGTTAAAGTTGCCCTGGTAGGCGGTGTCTCCCCAAAACGCCAGGTCCGAGCTGATGTTGTCAAATGGCCCAGGACCACTGGGGAAGGCACTATGACCAAGGGGTACGATGGGTCCAAAGATGTCGCGGTTATCGTGATCTGCCAAACCTGCAGATGGGAACGCCAAAGCGGCCATCGTTAGCAGGGATATGCAGAGCACCAACCATCTGGTGCGGTGTTTCAAAGGCTCCTCCTAGGCTCGATGGGGACTTACCACTGCCTCATCAGACCGGAGATGCCCGTTCCCCCCAGAATAAGCAGTTGCTTTCCCCCCTCTTGGATAACTGAATGTTCTTTTCCCTAAGGTTTCTTGTCAAGGGAATAAAACGAAACAACTCGACAAGGGGAGCCAAGCAATCCAAGTCCCAGAGGTTGTCGGCAATTAACGGAACGATGAACCTCGATGAACTCAGTCTGGGAACGCTCTTGGCCTGCATAGCTGCGGTGGTAGGAATTGGAAATGCCTCCTTGAACTCCTCACCTCCGACCTGGACCGACTCTTTCATCGTGAATATGACGAACAGGAGAAACAATTCACCTATCCCGGGGTTCCGCTGGAGGATGATGCGGTGGTTATGGCACACAACCACAGGGCTCGATGATCGCAGCCGATCCCGAACGTCGCCGCAGGGTACTCGAGATATGTCGCAGCGCTTCCCGAAGTCGCGGTTGAGGACCAACAGCACATCACCTTTCGTGTGCGGGGGAAAACGTTCGCCTACTATCTGGACGACCACCACGGCGACGGACGAGTGGCGCTCAACTGCAAAGTGGCACCACACGAGAACCAAGAACTGGTCGTTGCCGAGCCCAAACGGTTCTTCATCCCGGCCTACGTTGGCCCACGCGGATGGGTGGGCCTCTATCTCGATCTTCCAGAGGTTGACTGGGACGAGGTTTCGGAACTTGTCCGGGACAGCTACCGTCTGATCGCACCCAAGCGCCTTGGAAGAACGATCGATTGATCCATAGCTCACTGTCTTTGCCAAAGGGGATCCCATGAATCGCGACGACGCCCTCGAGTTCGTTAGTAAGAACCACAGAACCGTGTTGGTGACTCGTAAGGCCAACGACGGTCTGCAGACATCGCCGGTCACTGTCGGAATCGATGGTGATGGTTATGTCGTCATCAGCAGTAGAGAGACCGCTTTCAAAGTTCGCAACCTGCGGCGCGACCCGAGGGCCACGCTTTGCGTTTTCTCCGACACTTTCTATGGCAAGTGGATACAGATCGACGGCGCGGCCGATTTGATTTCAATGCCGGATGCGATGGAGAGGTTGGTCGACTACTACCGACGGATATCCGGTGAGCACCCCGACTGGGATGAGTACCGGTCAGCAATGCAAGAGCAGAAGCGGCTGATAATCCGAATCTCGATCGACAAGGTCGGCCCAACAAGAGAGGGTTAATTGAAGTGATAGTCCCCTGGCTCAACTAGTCCGGCGGAATGTTCTGGTTGAGCCGGAAGAAGTTGTCGGGATCGTACTGTTTCTTTAGTTTCTTCAATCGCTTGTACTTCTCGGTTCCGTACGCTTGGCGAATCCGTTCCTCGCCCTCGTCCATGAGGAAGTTCACGTAGACGCTCGAGTGATGTGGCTCGAGAGCGTCATAGAGTCCGCGCACCCACGCCCTCTCTTCCTCAAAACCCTCTGCATCCATGGTGATGCCGTTTGGGTTCAGCGTGTGGCCTCTCTTTCGACCACTGAAGGCGGTCGCGTTCTCATCAACGCGCCCCACCTGGCCCCCGAGATGAAAAATCGGCATGCTGCTCATTGGGGACTGAATTCGCCCGCTGTAGTCGGTGACGACGTCGATGACCTCGTCGCTGAGGCGATCCACATCGCAGGCCCTGAAGTAGTACCACAAGCCGCGCGGGTAGGAGGCATCGAACATGGACTGATGCGCGACGTACGGCTTGGGAGCGCACAAGTCGAGAAGAGGTGTCCCGAACCTCCTGAGCGGAGCAACCACTCGCTCCCCATCGTCAATAGAGCCCGCATAACAGCACGTGATGATGGTTACGCGCTTGCCGTGAAGCTCCTGGGGGATGGCCGAGAGAGGCGGCGCTTTCCGGTTGACGATGATCGTGGTTAGTTCGTCCGGCACGTCCTCGATCCAGTCCCTGTAGAACCGGAGAACCTCTGGGGCATTCTCGATCGGCCACATGATGGGACCTGCCAGCACAGTCGGCCCCACTGGGTTCAGACGGAACTCGAAGTCGGTCACGATGCCGAAGTTGCCTCCCCCTCCCCGCACGCCCCAGAAGAGATCGGCGTTCTCGTCCTCGCTCGCTTTGACGAACTCGCCGTCGGCCGTCACGAGATCTACAGAAAGAAGTTGATCGATCGTTAGTCCGTACTTCCTCATCAGCCATCCGATGCCGCCGCCCAGTGTCAGTCCGGCAAGCCCCGTGGTCGTAACGATTCCAGCCGGGACCGCCATGCCGAAGGCCTGGGTCTCGCGGTCGAGCTCGCCGAGAGCGACTCCAGCCTGAGCCCTGGCCGTCCTTTCCTCGGGATCGACGCGAATGCCCTTCATCGACCCGAGGTCGATGACGATTCCACCGTCGCACAGCGACTGACCTGGGAAGCTGTGGCCGCCGGATCGAACCGCGGCTTGGAGTCCCTTTGAGTGCGCGAACCGCACAGCCGCGACCACATCGGCGACGCCGGTGCACCGAACGATTAGGGCGGGATGCTTGTCGATAGACCCGTTCCAGATCCCGCACGCGTATTCATAAGTGGCATCGTCGGGGAGGATGATTTGGCCCGCAAAGGTTGTCCGGAACTCGTTTAGAGCCGCCTTGTCCAGCCTGGATTCGACCGCCAGTGCCACTGTCTGCCTCCCATTTCGTCCGGCGCTTTGACAATATTTGCATCGCATCGCGCCAGTCAGCTAGTACCGCAAACCTTGCGTTTCGCCCAATTCGGATTGGATAGTGCTAGGTCTGCAGGTACACACTCCGGACACCCCGCGATCGGTAACCTGTGCAATCTCCGCGTGCGTCAGCGGCTCGACCTCTGTGATCGAAATAAGGACCTCGACCGCGGCTGCTTCGAACTAGCTCGTCGAGAGTTTCCACGGCGAGTCGGGGCGGCCCGCGTCGAGCGCTCCGCCAAGAGAGCACTCATCCGAACGGTAGGAGGCCGGCATCCAGGGATAGATATCGCGCCAGTAGGCGATTGCAAGCCCCTCAGCCGACTGTGGTTCTGCGCCGAGAAGAGCGGCCATACCGGCGTCGAGCTGCATCGCCATGCATTCGGTCTGCGCTTCGTCTCTCACACCCGTCACGTGGATCGTTTCGTGGGTTAGCGCATGGACTGCGATGATCTGGTCGCGCGTCGGATTCTGCTTGTCAGAACTCAGATAGTCCGACAGGTATCCACATTGCTGGCGCTTGATGAGGGTCCAGTCTTCGGGCTTGCCGTCTGCTCCAAAGATCACGTAGCCGATATCGGCGCCAGTGTCTACGAAGGCTCCCCCGAAGCTCTGGCAGCGAACCCCGACCGGTGTTCCGACCAGCTTCGATGCCGCATTCTCGAGTCGGCGTTCGAGGCGAACTCGAAGTACCAAAGGGGCCAGCGACGCGCAGCCGAGGGTTATCAGAAGAGCGACGGTGATGTAGGGAAATTGCCGAGGGCGGCCGAGCACATCGGTTCGAGCAGACACCCAACGGATTCCGACGCCACCCGCCGCGACCAGCAACCCGACCCCGATCCAGGCAAGCACTTCAATTGCTCTCTGAAGAGTTCATCCTTGGGAGCATCGGCACCTGCGTGCTCGCTCATGAGAATTGGGTGGTCTACGGCATGGCGGCTCCTCGGAGATAGCCAAGCATTCCTCCACCCAGCAGAATCTCCCTTTCGCGGGGCAGCAGTGCGATCTCCAGTCGGATGTCGGGACCCGAGTTGGTCAAGCAGCTCACGATCTCGGCTCCGCCTGCCAGCGCGTCCCTCAGGTGCTCGATTCGCCATTCGTCCCCCACCGCTACGCCATTGAGATCGCTCTCGTTTGCGAACAGCAACGGCAGGATCCCCTGAGCGATCAGATTCTGTTTGTGGATGCGGGCGAAGCTCTTGGCCACTATCGTCCTAATCCCAAGGTGAGATGCCGAGAGCGCAGCCTGCTCGCGCGATGATCCCTGGCCGTAGTTGTGACCACCCACGATGATTCCGCCCCCCCATTCGAGCGCCCGGCGATGGAACTCGGCGTCGCTCCGCAGGAACATGAACTCCGCGCAGGCCGGGATGTTCGACCAGAGTGCAATTCCCAGCGCCCCATCGGGGGCCATGTCTCCGGTCGACACGTCGTCACCGAGAACGATGAGCACGCGCCCCCGCACCTCGTGGGCCACGGGCTGCGGCGTAGGAGGCGGGATGATGTTCGGCCCCCTGTCGATGGCAACCCTGGCGGCTTCGCCGGCCGACGCCGGCTCGACTATGTGACGGTCGACCACTTGGGGGCTGTAGGCAGGCGGGTCCACGGAGGGCACGACGCCAAGGTCGCGAGGGTCTGTGATGACCCCTCGCAGCGCGGTCGCTGCGGCGACCGAAGGGGAGCAGAGATACACGGCATCGCCTTCCGTGCCACTTCGACCTGGAAAGTTGCGGTTGAAGGTGCGCACCGAAGGAACTCCTGCCGACGGAGCCTGGCCCACACCGATGCACGGACCACACACGGCCTCGAGCACGCGCGCACCCGCCCCCACGAGATCTCGATAGACATCCGACCGAGCTGCAGCATCGAGGGTCTGCCGTGATCCAGGGCTGACAGTCAGATCGACGTCGGGATGCACCTGTCGCCCCCGGAGAACGCCCGCGACGCGCGCTAGGTCCTCATACGAAGAGTTGACGGACGACCCCACGCACACCTGACCGACGGAAGTGCCTTCGATCTCGGCGACGGGGACGACGTTGCCGGGTGAATGTGGTTTCGCTATGAGCGGTTCTAACGAAGACATGTCGATCTCCTCGACCTCGTCGTAGGTCGCGCCGGAATCCGCCGTTACCTCAACGAAGTCGGCCTCACGCTTCTGAGCCAACAGCCACTCGAGCGTTCGGTGGTCGCTGGGGAACAAACCGGTTGTTGCCCCCGTTTCGACGACCATGTTGCAAATTGTTGCTCGTTCCATCACCGACAAAGTGGAGACGCCTTCACCAACGAACTCGAAGACCTTGTCGCGGCCACCTCTCGTTCTGTGGCGTCTCAACAACTCCAGGACAACATCCTTGGCCTCGACCCAGTCGGGTAAAGCCCCGCGCAACTCGACCCCAACTACAGACGGGCACGGGATCCAGAAACCGATGCCGGCGAGCGCCACCGCGACATCGAGTCCTCCCGCACCGATCGCGAACATTCCTGCAGCACCCGCCGTCGTCGCGTGCGAGTCCGCCCCGAGAAGGATCTCGCCGGGGCGTGCGAATCGCTCGAGGTGAATGCTGTGCGAGATCCCGTTGCCCGGTTTCGAACACTTGATCCCGTAGCGTGACGAGAACGACCTAAGAAAGCGGTGCTCGTCGGCGTTCAGCTGATCCACCTGCAGCACGTTGTGATCGACGTACATGACCGCGAGGGGGACCCTTACACGCTCGACGCCAAGTGACTCGAACTGCATGTAGGTCATTGAACCCGTGGCGTCTTCGATAAGGACCTGATCCGGCTTTAGGTGAATCTCCTCACCAGGTCTGAGCTCCCCGTCCACCAGGCCCCTGGACAAAAGCCGGTGCGTCAGGTTCACGGCGCTTCCGGCTCTGCGTTCCTCGAGGCTCTGGCATCCACCTCTTTGTAGAGTCGTAGTCCGATTGGATGCTCCATCTCCTCCGCGAGATGGCCAATGAGTCCTGCCGTTCGAGCGAGCAGCGCAAAGCCCCGCGTCAGTGGCGGTGGAAACCCAAGATCGGCGAGCACCGCGCCAGCGGCGCCGGCGCCGTTTATAGGGAGGGCCTTGCCGGTCGCTGTGTTTTGAGCGTCTGCGACGAAACTGAGTAGCCGAAGGTTTGGCCCGAGCAGCCCCACCTCGCGCGCGAGCTCGAAAAACCTCGGCGTTCGAGGATCGGTCTCCCGGTGCACAGGATGGCCGAGGCCGGGAATCCGCAAACCGGCATCCAGAGCTCTGAGAACCGCGTCCATGGCAGCCGACTCTAGTGCCGCATCATCCGCCAGTTCATCGTCAGGCAAGCTCTCGAGGATCTCGTTCAGGAACCGGGCGGTGTCCTCGACGGGACCGAGAAACACGCTTCCGCCTCCGAGCAATCCAGCGGCGACGGCTCCCTGCATCGCTTCCGGTGCGCCCGTGTAAGTGAGCCTTGCGGCCAGAGCGGTGGGCGTCAGACCATGATCCGCTAGTGACACAAGCACTGCATTGAAGAGAGTTGCTTCTGCCTCGGTTGGCGTGCGGCCGGACGCCAGCAGGAAGGCGAGGGCCGTGAACGACATTCGCCCCATGACCTCGGATGCGAGGTCGCGGCCGCGCACTGTGATCGAGTCGGGTGTCGAATGCCCGATCGACGTGGTGAGCCAGTCTCTTTCGACCGACTCCGGTTCGGACGACTCGGTCATCGTTGCTCTTCCCCTGCTCTAGCGGGCTCGAAGTCGCTCTCTCGATCGTTGCGATCCGTGGGTAACTCATGCTTTGCAATTCGACCCGTTGCGGTATGCGGCAGTTCCTCCACGACTTCAACGTACCGGGGAACCTTGAAGGGCGCGAGCCGTTCGGCCGCGAAATCGCGCAACTCGCCGAGCGAGACGGCAGCATCGGCCGTGAGAATCACGAAGGCCTTGACCTCTTCCTCGGACAGCTCGGAGGGAACGCCTATCACCGCGGCTTCTGTGACGTCGGGGTGAGCTTCGAGTGCGGCTTCGACCTCAACGGGAGAGAGATTCTCGCCTCTTCGTCGGATTAGCTCCTTCCTCCGTCCCACGAATGTGAAGGTACCGTCATCGTTCACACGCACCACATCGCCAGTCTTCAGCCACCCATCGGACAGAACCCTTTCTGTTTCCTCAGGCATCCCGTAATAACCCAGCATCACCGCCGGGTTCTTCAGCTCGAGCTCTCCAACTCCTCCGACGCCGACCTCCTGTTCGTCCTCGACGACGCTGCGCCTTGTTGATCTCGCCCATCGTCGGATGCTGTCGAGGACTTCCGAGTGTCTCGAAAGGTCGAGTGCCCTTTTTCCAGATCAGGGCGTAGGGGCTTTCTGACAGTGCGTAGCCACACACGATTTCAAGGCCGAAGCGCCTTTCGATTGCGAGATGGCGCTCCCTGGCTGGCGATGGGCCCGTATAGCAGCGGCGCAAAGGGTTGTCGGCGTCGTCGGCGCGTTCCCGCTGCCGCATCAGGATCTCGAGCATGGCTCCGATCGCATTGAACTCGGTCGCTCCGTAACGTCGAGCCGCATCGATGAATCCGCTGCCCGAAAAACGAGGGAGCAGAATCAATGAGGCCCGCGCCGCTGACCGAGCCCAGCATCGAATAGGCGGGGGCGTTGATATGGAACAGCGGTAACGAGGTCATCAAACGATCCGTGTCGTCGAGTCTCATCCAAAAAGGAAAGCCGACCCCTGCCATCGCGTAGGCCCGCTGCGTTTGCATGACCAGCTTGGAGCGGCCTGTGGTGCCGGAAGTCGGAATCATGACGGCGACATCATCGGCACGAGCTGAGGACGCTACCTGGGCCGCGGGGGCCGCAGCGAGATCCTCAGCAAGCACCAGGAGAGCTTCGAAGGACTCCGCGTCGATCGAGCGGCTCAAGCCTGGGTCGGTCACGATGACATGCGGCCGCACCTGTCCGATGAGGCCTGCAAGTTCCTCAGCACTGCTCTCAGGGTTGACCGCAACGATCGTCGCACCCAGGTGGACGGTCGCGAGCCAAGTGAAGAGGTAGTCGGGTGAGTTCCGCGCGGTCGCGAGGACCCGCTTCTCCCGTCCGACCCCCAGTTGCTCGAGCGCGTAGGCAGTGGCGGTAATGCGCTCGTAGGCACGTTCGTACGTCCATGTCAAGTCCTCGTAGAAAAGCCATTCTTTGGTGGGCGACTGTTCGACAGCCGATTCGAAGAGACCGGGGATCGTGAGCACGGTTCCGGTCTCGTCGTAGGAGCTATTCAACGCGCGCGTGTCCTTGCGGGCTCCTGTTGAGCCACCCAGTCGTGCGCCCATGTCTCGAGCTCGGTGATCACGGACTCAAGCGCTCGACCCTTGGAGGTTAGCTCGTAGCTCACGCCAACCGGTTGCGTTGCTTCGACGCTTCGCGTGATCAAGCCCTCGGACTCGAGCTCTTTCAGCCGAAGCGAAAGTGACCGGTCGGAGATCTCAGCGATGTGAGCCGATATTTCCGAGAACCGCAATGGGTTGTACATGATCGCGCGCAATATCGTGCCGCTCCACCTCTTGCCTACCAGCTCGATTGCTTTTTGAAAGTGCGGACAGAAATCCTTGTCTGGGCTGGTTGTCACGTCTACCTCTGTGACTCTGCTCGAGGGTCGGGCAGCGGAGTCAAGACGTCGGCGAGCTTGTCACGTAGATGTTCGTAGTCCGGAGGTAAAGCCAGCCGTTCGCCGAGCGACTCCTTCGGCTCGTCGACGTCGAAACCCGGGCCGAGCGTTGCGATCTCGAACAACACCCCTGAAGGTTCGCGGAAGTAGATGGACTTGAAGTAGTAGCGATCGATGATTGGAGTGACGTCCGCCCCTGCCTCGCGGACCCGTCTTGTGCCAGGCCGTGTGCTCATCCATGGGCGTGGCCCATGCAACGTGATGCACGGTGCCGGCGCCGCTCAGACCGGGCTCTTCCGGCGCCTCGTCGTAGGCATAGAAGCCACCACGCTGCTCGCCGCGCGCGATCCAGGAGACGTCGGCATCAGGATCGAAGTTCATCGTCGACTCCAGGAAGTCCTTACTTGCAGCGGGGTTGGCTGAGTAGACGCGCACTCCATCGAATCCCTGCAGAGCGAACTCCTGTGGGATCTCCGGATGCCGAGCGCTGAGCGGTTCGTCTGTCGTTTCAACCACGGCAAGCTCGAGACCAAGTCCCTCGGGGTCATCAAAGAGGAGCTTGTTTCCGTCGCGCTCGGTGGTGACACCGCCATCTGCGAGTCGTGAAGCCCAGAAGTCGAGTGCGTCGGAGGAGCCGACTCGCCAGGTGATGCGGTGAACCATTCCCGCGCCGCGCGCGCCACGCGCCGCGTTCGGATACTCGAAGAAGGTGATGTCGGAGCCCGCTCCTCCCTCCTCGTCGGCGTAGAAGAGGTGGTAGACGGTCGGGTCGTCCTGATTGACGGACTTCTTTACAAGACGAAGTCCCAGGGCGTCGGTATAGAACGTTAGGTTTTGGGCGCGTCGCCCGTGATCGCGGTGATGTGGTGAATGCCCTCCAGTTTCAAGACTCCTCCTCAAAGCGGTCGTGTCATCGTGCCAAGCTAATCTCTTGTAAGTAACTATAACCAGTGTCACAATCGGCCCCTAGAGCAGCCAGTGCCTAGCGATTCCAAGGGGGAAGCATGGCGATTGCCGAGCAGGAAAACTCTCAGGTCCAGTGGGACGCGACCAACTTCGCGGCCAAGGACAACCTGCTGCGGATCGTGCGCGAGGAAGCCGAGGGTTTATTTGCCTTGGCCGAGAAGCCCGAGAACTGGGACTCGCCGACCGGCGCGGGGCACTGGCGAGTCAAGAACATCGTGGCTCACATCGCCGACACTACCGAGGGCTACCTCGAGCGCTTCGAAACCACGCGGGGCGGAGCGACGGCGGAGGCTCTCGCTCCCCTCACACAGATGGCCGCGACCGCCGACAAGCGGGCTCAAGCACTCAGCGATACTCCGCAGGACGAACTGATAGCACGATTGCGCGACGACTTCGGACGCGCGATGAAGGTGTTCGAAGAGGTCAACGAACAGGACTGGAGCAACTTCCTCATCACGCATGCCTACATGGGTCCTGTACCCGCGTTCTTCTATCCCATCGGTCAGCTGATGGACTACGGCGTGCACAGCTGGGACCTGCGCGAGGGACTCGACTTGCCTCATTTCATGAGCGCCGACGCCGCCGACATGCTCGTTCCGTTCATGTTTGTGCTGTGGCAGGCCACCACCGATGCATCGAGGCTCGGAGGTGAGACGCTCGATGTAGGCGTACGCGTCTCCGGACGAAATGCTGGTACCTACCGGGTCACGGTGACGTCCGAGGGGATGGTCTACGAGCCCGGCTCGGGCGACGACCTACCGGTGCTCATCGATTTCGATCCTGCCAGCCTGGTGCTCACGGCCTTCGGTCGTGTCAGCTCTGGCACTCCGTACGGTGATCTAGATGCGGCCCGTAAGTTCGCAGGATTGTTCTTCAGAATCTAGCGCGTCGGTCTCCAAATTCCGAGAGATAGAAGCGTATCGATCGGATAACTCGGTCCAGGTTCGATTCCAGGCGAGGCGGTCTGCCGCGCTCTAGGAATCCTGCGAGGACGAAATTGTCTGTTGGCCCGGCGACGACAGCCGCCTCGAAGTTCAGGCTAGCGCCATGGCGGTTTCGAGCACGACCCGCGACCGAACGAGCCGGGCAACCATCGAGTAACAATGGTTCCACGCTAGTGACTTCCAGGTTCGGATACGACCGACGAAGGCTGGCTCGTAGATCCTCGAGTGCTTCCAGGAGGCCGCCTGGCCGGGCAAGTCCCACCGAGAGCGTGGCTCCGCCGTTCTTCTTGTTGACCGTCACCACACTGCCTTCTGCCTTGCTGCTCCACTTGGGAGGTACTTTCACAGCGAGACGCTGGCCCTCATCAAAGCGAACGTTGGATGGCTGGCCGGAAGGTGATGCCTGGCCACATTCAATGGTTTCGCCGAATCGAGGCCCCGCCTCACCCCTGATCACCGGATCATCGTCTTTACGTTCGTCTAAGAACCACACCAGAATCGCAACCTGTACGATCAGCGCGATAACGAACAGACCGGCGAAGAGCAGGTGCTGGCGAAAGTGAGTCATGAACTTGCGGGGCGTAAACGTATTCGCCCACTCAGGAAGAGTGCGGCCCCCGCACCCATAAGCCCGCAGGCAAGGATGAGCCACGTCAGAATCTGAACGCCGGTGAGAGAAAGGCCCGAATGGGAGTCCTCGACGTCGGTCGCCGGTGCGATGATGTGGGCGCCCTTCACCTCGCCCGGCTCGATCGTGTTCCCCGAAGCCGCGACCTGCTCGGTGTCGCGCGCGGGTTCGGTTCGTGCAGCCTTGGTCTTGGTCGCCAAGGAACGTGGCGCAGATCGGTTCGTCGACCGACCTGGGGCCGGAGCGCTCCCCGTAGCGTTGTTGAGGTTGCCGCCCGAGTCAAAGTCGGAGTCGGGCACGTTCGTAGCGGGCACTGCGGTTTTGTTGCCGGCGTTGGTCACGTCTTTAACGACTGTGTCGACTGCCTTGCCGACATCCTTGACGACGTTATCAACGGGGTTCTTGATGGGGGCCGGAAGCGCCTCGGTCACGGGTTTCGTGACCTCGTCGACCACTTCCCTGACCTTGTCGACCGGAGCGGTGACCTTGTCGACCGGGCGGGTGACTGTGTCGACTACTTCGTCGAGCGGCCCGGTGAGCCCGGACAGCGATTGGGCAGCAGCCACTCCGGAAAAAACCCAGAAAAGGATCGAAAACGAACCAAGTGCCAGGACCCTCTTCATGTTGAACCCCCCGTGTGTTTAGCGACTGCCTAATCGTTCGCCAGTCACCCAGTTCTTCCCTTCCTTAGATCTCGGATTTCTTGCAGTAGGTCGTCAGCTGAGGTATCGAGACCCTAGGTTCGGGTTATCCGCTTGAGCTCCTTGCCCTCTCGCCACAGTTGGATGACGAGATGATCCGCCGGCGTCCCAACTCGTGTGGTGACCACTTCATCGATGTCGACGCGGAAGAGATGGGATCCGTTCGGCATTGGCCCGAAGCTCTCCATGGTGTCTCGGTCGGTGATCTCTAGCGCCCGTCCGCTGATCTTGGCATCCCCCGGCCACACGCTCGGATCGTCGCCGTCTGGATCGACAGATGCACTGTGTAGGGCCATGCGCCCGTCGCGTTGGAGATCGCGTGCCTTCAACGAGCCGGGCATCATCCCGAGCCACAGGTCACCGTCCTTGAAGGTTGCCTCGATCCCACTGATCCGGGGAGCCCCGTCAACGCGAAGTGTCGCGATGGTCTTGTGAAGATGGTCGTCGAAAAGAGCGCGGGCCGCGCCTGCGAACTCCGGAGCCGATCGAACAACCTCATCCCAGCGCGCCACCTCACCTCCCAAACCTCTCAACCGGCGATTTCCTGGCAACGATATCGGGACCAAACGCTCGGCTTACCGCCGGCTCCGTCTCTACGGTTTGCTCGATAAAGGAAAGTGCGGTGCTAAAATCGCCCGGTGCGTTGGAGACAACTTTGGGGGGGCCTTCTCGCCTGCGGGGTAACCGCGAGCCTTCTGACCTTTCCCACCGCGGCAGCTACCTCAACTAGGGAATCCTCGGCGTCTTCCGGGTCGAATGCCGCGTGCACTGGAGACTCGCTGGGGGCCGAGACTTTGAGCGGACACGCCGGCACCGCCTTTCTTACCAATGCCACGACCAGGCAGAGCGAGCATTTCACCTTCTACGTTGCTGCCGAGGGCGCCGCTACCTCATCGATACTGCCGCGAGCACCGTAGCTGGTTGTTACGACGCTCCGACACCCGATTTCGCTCGGACAAGGGTCAGGTACACGACCGACCCCGGGTCCGCCACGGCAGGGGTCGACTACACACACGTAACGGCTCCTACCACGCCGACCAACCCACCTGAGTCCGTCGAGGATCAAACCGGCTGGATCTGCAACGACATCCACGAACTAGGTTGCACGCCACCGAGGTCGCCGAACGACCCGTCTGAACGCCCGACCCCGGTCACCCTCCTCCAGAGCCCCGGAGGCGATGCCGTCAAATCGTTCAGGATCAGGCTCACCGCGGCACAGATCGATGGCTCCAACGGACTGTCGCCCTTTTCGCTCAGCAACACCTCCTCCCAGGGACGCTCCCGCACCGTGCACGTTGTCGACGACGACGGGACATCACGCTTCTCTCTGGAGCCAACCTTCTCCAACGCAAACCAGGCGATTACCTACTCGCGGCCCGAGTTCGGATCCTCTACCGATCTTTGGCTCCCGGTGTTCCGGGCCGGATCCTCGACAACGGCAACGGAGGTCGACTACACGTTGGTGCCCGCGGGCGAGCATCCAGCGACGAAGGGCGCCGCGGGCACCGGCACCGACTTCACCGATCTCACCAATGGGACGGTCGAATTCCCTGCAACTCAGTCCAGCCCCACTCTTGGTGGAGACACCGGACCAAGGCTGTCATGGATAAAGATCCGCCTCTACCGGGACCGGGTCGGCGAGCACCCAGAGACCTTCGACGTGAACCTGGTCGACCACAACAACGCTGGGGGTGCCGTTTCGACGAGGGTCACGATCCTCGATAGCGACGGGGGGCCGGACCCGGACCCCGATCCGGATCCAGAGATGCATCCGAAGGGGAGACTGCACCACCCGAGACACAACTACAAATATCCGCGCAATTATCCCTATCTGAACGAGATTCATCTCTTCACGCAGAATGCGAAGGGGCTTCCTTATCCACAAGACGTCCAGTGTCCCGGGCCTGATGAGTACTGCGAGTGGCAGGTCCTCTTCGCAGAGCTGGCGATTCGCAAGCGCTTCAAGAGCGGCGTGTGCACCTGGTGGACAGGTAGTGACTGGCAGAAGCGCAGTTGTTCGAGTGAGCGATGGTTTCGGATGAAGGATGGCGGGGGTGAGGATTACTTCCTCTACCGGATCAAGAAGCCGCTGACCAAGAGTGTGGGCACGTCGCCCGTCAGAGACTACAAAGCCTGGAGTCGCTGGTTCGATCGTTCGGCGAACGAATCGACATTGCGCTCGGGTGCGAACATGAACCTCTTCGAGGTCATGCCCGCTACGGAGGCTTGTAAGAAGAACCCGTTCGGTAGAAAGTGCAAGCCGGTCAGGCCTTAACACTCAGAGCCCGACCAGAGACCTCGTGAGAACCCTTTGCCGGATGGTAGGGCCTGGAACTGTCCCTGAAGGGCCATTCCTCAGAATGACCCGTAAACGACCTCGACGTCTGAGGCCCTACGGACACCAGCCACAATCTCGGCCTCGCGCTCGAGCGCCTTCTGGGCCCGCTTGGTCGATGGCCGGAAGGTATCGACGGTCACCACGAGACGCTTCTTACCGGCCATCTTTGCCCGCCACACTCCCTTGATCTCGCCGTCGGTGAACACTGCCCCCGGCGCGCCGAGCAGGCCTCTCCACAATGACTTCTGCTGCTTCTTGTCCTCGAGAAGCAAACCTCGATCCCGTGCCTGTAGGTATGGGTCGTACGGCGGGAGCAGACGAACCATGGACTCGGGCTTGGCTTTCTTGAGTGACGCCAGTCTTGCCCGAGGCAGCCACGCGGGCTTGCCCTCGATGCTCACCTCTGAAAGATCGTTGGGCCACGCGGGTTCGACCAGAGACCGGTTGGTTCCGAGGAAGGAGGCAACCTCTGACTCGGTCGCGGGGCCGAGAAAGGTCAGATAAGCACGGACGAGCGAATCAGTTCCCCTGGCTTTGTTGGGGATGCCGGGTCGACCACCGACCGGTGCAAGCATCACCGGTGAGTTGTTGGCCACCAGCTCGAGCCCAGCAGGGAGCGCCGACAACCTGAAGAGCTGTTCGTGGATGTGGGTGCAGTTGCACCCCCTGCACCAGAGGGAAACATAGTCGGGAGCGCGCCTGGTAACAGCACCGCTCGCCTCGCCTTTGGTCATCGGCCTCTTTACCACCGCGCGCATGGCCTTGGCCGCTGCAGCGTATGCATCGAGAGAGGATCTGCCCGCCTTCTTCATGTCCGTCCCGAATGCAGCAAGCCGAACGCCGGCGTCGTCCTCGCTTAATGGCCACAACGCCGAACTTAACTGGGGGAGGTCGTTCCGCCTATGCAGATGCGGAGCTCCGCGAAAGGTCCACGCGAAAGCAAAGGATTCGTCTTCGATCATGTCCTCATTTGAGGGCGCCTCTCCAAGGCGAGCCGCAAGGCCGATCGCGGCCGAGCCGGAGGGAGTGTCTTGGAAACCGATGTCGAAGACTGCGAGCCTTGACGCGCTACGAGTGGTCCGATCGAGCCCTTGCGCCGCGGCTCGGTATGCAAGTACCTGCTTGCGATCGACCTGGGTAACCACTCGACCTACATCCTTTTGGCTATTCGAAGTCGTAATCGAGCGTGGTCTCGGCCGTTTGTCCCATGGGAGCCTCGAAGGTGCCTTGTCCGCGCAGAAGGGCGAGGTCGCCAGTTCCGGCCCCCCGAATGACCGTCGATGTATGTTTTGCGACCCCTTCGGCGAAGGTTCCGATGACCTGCATCACGAACATCCCGGAGCGCCCTCCAATCGAGCCTTCGATGCGCTCGATGCCGACGTACGTCGCGAGATCGTCGCTTGAATAAACCATGAGGAACTCGGTCGAGCTGTCACCGGTAACGTCTCCCTCATAGGAGCCGTTCATCGACGAACGAACCAACCTTTTGCTCCCCTGGAGCTCCGCATAGGGATTCTCGTCCCATCCCTTCATCTGGAACTTCGCAATTGCCTTTGTGGTCATTGAAGGATCCTCTCACTTCGACTCGCTCGAATCGCTTCCTCCCGTCTATACCCGCCATCAGTCCTGGGGATTCGTCCGTGGATCAAAAAGGAGAGTCCAGGGTGGCGCCTCACCCCGTGATCTCGAGCGTGCCCTTCATGTCGTCGGGGTGGAACTTGCAGACGAAGTCGTAGGTCCCCGGCTCGACATCGGCGAGATCAATGGACACCGTCTTGCCTGGATCGACATCTTCATCAAGACCTGCTTCCTCGGCCTGAAGGTTGTGAGGGGACTCTCCCTCGTTCGACAACTCGATCGTGTCGCCCGCGGTCGCCGTTACGCTTCCCGGGTCGAAAGAGAAGTCGGCGGCCGTAACCGTCACGCTCGCTCCGCCGCCAGCACCGCCCCCGCCGTCATCCCCCGACGCGGCCGGTGAACCCCCGTCGTCTCCTCCACAAGCCGTTGCCAACAGTGCCACGATTCCAAGGGTTGCCAACATCCTTCTGATCATGCGATCTCCCTTCATCTGACGTTCACCGTTCCTTCCATCGCTGGGTGGATCATGCAGCGGTACGCGTACGTGCCCGGTTGGTCGAAGGTGAAAGAGAACGACTCGCCCTGGGCGAGGTTGTTCGACTCGAAATCGGCGTCCGTCGCGGTCACCGTGTGCTCGGCTGGATCCTCGTTGCGCCACGTAACCCTCGTGCCGGCATCGATCTCGGTGACGTCGGGAGCGAACGCGAAGTCCGCGATCGCTATGCGCCCCGGGTGACCAGACTCCTTGTTCTTCACGAGAGGGGCGTCAGCGCTCACGTCGAGGAGGTCCTCCATGCCCATGTCGTCATGTCCCTCGACGAGACATTCGATCTTGTGCACTCCGTGCGACAGGTTGACCCTCATTCGTGTCGACTCGCCGGGCTGCAGCAGTTCTGTCTCCGCTTTGAAGAGATCACCGGAACCGTGTCCACTGCTCTCGCCCTCGAGCTCGATCTCGAACCCGTGCGGCACGTGCCGCGGTTGTGGATTACGAACGTCACGGGACCCGGACGAATCGCCCGAGCCTCCGAGGTGATCGCCCACTCCCCGAGACCTATCTCGAAACCACCGCTGCTTGGGATTGATGCGCTTCGCCGCCCGAGAGTTGGACGATGCGGTTGCGGTGGCGCTCCCGTTCTTCGCACGAGAATCGCCGCCCGACCTGGGTTCAACGCTTGTTGAAGTTGGAGTCTCGCCCGCGCAAGCGGATGCCGCCGCGACGACGAGCAGAAGCATCACGACCTTCAGCCTCACCACAGCTACACCCCCTAGTAATGGTTTCTTCTTTTCGAGAGGGCTAACGAGCGAAGAGGCTGTGCGTTACGTACTGGTTCGCGCCGCTCTACATGGGCAAGCTCCGGACATGGATTTTCCCGTCGTCACGTTGACCGGCCTGGTCATGGCTGTGGGACTCATTGGAACCCTGCTGCCACTACTTCCTGGTCTGCCCATCATCTGGGCCGCCGCTCTCGTATACGGATTGGCCGAGGGCTTCGACGGAGCCGGGCTCGTTTCGTTCGTCCTGATCACCTTGCTCGCGGTGATCGGCATTGTCGCGGGGCTCGTTCTTCCTCACCGCCGGGTCGCGGCCAAAGGAGCCCCGGCCTCGACGGTTGCCGCGGGTGTCGTCCTCGGCATCGTCGGTTTCTTCGCCATTCCCGTCATCGGTCTTGTGCTGGGAGCGGTTGGGGGAGTTCTGCTCGCCGAGCGGGCTCGAACCGGCGATTGGGCCACCGCCTGGACGACTACCAAGAACCTACTTGTGGGCTTCGGAATCGGCGTCGCTGTCGAGTTCGCGGCGGGACTCGCGATGATCCTCTGCTGGGTCGGCTGGATAGTGATGAACTGACAGAGAGGCATGCCGGCTCGGTTAGGAGCCTCGGCTACGGGATTCCCTCGTTCGCTGGTTCGCGTCGAGGCTGACTTTGCGCAGTCGCACGTGATTGGGCGTGACCTCAGCGCACTCGTCCTGCCTAACGAACTCGAGGGCTTGCTCGAGCGACAGCTTGCGCGCGGGAATAAGGCGAACCAGCTCGTCGCCTGTGGACGAGCGCATGTTCGTGAGCTTCTTCTCTTTGGTCGGGTTGACATCCATATCCTCGCCACGCGCGTTCTCTCCCACGATCATTCCCTCGTAGACCTCGACACCTGGGCCAACGAACATCGCGCCGCGGTCCTGCAGGTTGAGCAGCGCGTAGCTCGTCGTCTGCCCCCGGCGATCGGCGATGAGGCTGCCTGTCGGACGGGTACGCAACTCGCCGTGCCAGGGCTCGTACCGGTCGAAGACGTGATGGAGAAGCCCGGTTCCACGCGTCTCGGTAAGGAACTCGGTTCGGAATCCGATGAGGCCGCGGGCCGGAACCAGGTACTCCATTCGAACCCACCCGGTTCCGTGATTGACCATGTGTTCCAGGCGGCCCTTGCGCAGCGCGAGCAACTGGGAGACGACTCCTAGATAGATCTCAGGAACGTCGATGGCAAGCCGCTCAACAGGCTCGCAGAGCTTCCCATCGACCTCCCTCGTCACTACCTGAGGCTTGCCGACTGTCAACTCGAAATCCTCACGCCTCATCATCTCGACGAGGACTGCGAGCTGCAGCTCTCCCCTGCCCTGGACCTCCCAGGCATCGGGCCTTTCGGTGTCCAGCACGCGGATCGACACGTTCCCAACCAGCTCCGCGTCGAGTCGGTTCTTCAAAAGCCGCGCGGTCAGCTTGGAGCCATCCTGCCCAGAGACGGGCGAGGTGTTGATGCCCACCAGCATTGACAACGACGGATCATCGAAATGACTAACAGGCAGAGGCCTCGGATCTTCGGGGTCAGACAGCGTTTCGCCGATTGTGACCTCGGAAATACCGGCAATGGCGATGATCTCACCGGGTCCCGCCTCCTCGGCATCGACGCGATCCAGCGACTCGGTGACATAGAGCTCGGTCACCCTGACTCGTTCAACACTCCCATCGGTCCGGCACCAGGAGACCAGACTCCCCTTGCGAATCGCTCCGTGAAAGACGCGGCAAAGAGCGATACGGCCGACATAGGGGGACGAGTCGAGATTGGTGACCAGCGCCTGAAGTGGGTGATCCTCGTCGTGAACGGGCGCAGGAATGCGGTCTAGGAGCAGCTCGAACAGTGGCTTGAGATCGACGCCCTCGACTCCCTGCTCGAGTGTCGCCCAGCCTGCCCGGGCGTTCGCGTAGACGATCGGGAAGTCGATCTGCTCCGCATCGGCATCCAGATCTAGGAACAACTCGTAAACCTCATCGACGACCTCTGCGATGCGGGCATCGGGGCGATCGACCTTGTTGACCACGAGGATGACGGGAAGCCTCGCCTCGAGCGCCTTGCGCAAGACGAACCGAGTTTGCGGAAGGGGCCCTTCGCTGGCGTCAACGAGGAGCAGCACGCCGTCGACCATTGTCAGGCCCCGCTCGACCTCGCCTCCAAAGTCGGCGTGGCCGGGGGTGTCGACGATATTGATCTTGACGTCGCCGTAGCGCACGGCGGTGTTCTTGGCCAGGATCGTGATGCCCTTTTCGCGCTCGAGGTCCATCGAGTCCATGACGCGCTCGTTGACGTCCTGATTTACCCGAAATGCTCCGGACTGCCAGAGCATCGCGTCTACGAGCGTCGTCTTGCCGTGATCGACGTGGGCGACGATCGCGACATTACGCAGGTCTTGGCGGATTGACACGGAGGTCTCCATAGATCGACGGGCCCCTCCACTCACCCGTTGTCGGCGGGAGGGCGGCGCTCTCGCAGCGCTCAATGAGAGCCTACAAAAACAATGGTCCAAATGGGTGACGCGGTTCAGGGTTGTGATTAGCTATTTTTGCTAGCCGTACGGGTCCTTTTAATGGTTTCATAATCCGCACATGACTACGTCACGGCATGCACTCAATCGGGCACTCAACGTCATAGATGCAGCTAGAAGCGGAAGAACTGGAACCCGTTTGAGTCGCCGCAAGGATCATCCCAAATGACTAGCGACGGAAAGGGGGCGAATCGGATACCTCCGCCATAATACCCTTAATGGGCCAATACACGTCTTTGGTGCACGACCCTATTCAGGCGCGCTACCAGGTGATATTCAGTATCAGGGGCATGGCAAGAGGGTATCTGGGGACGGTTCTCGACACTTCGACTTAAGTGAAGGGTACATGGGCGAGGCTTTACAACTTATGCAAGAAAACAGCCCTCTCAACAGGGCTACTTCCGACCTTGAACGTTTCGTCATGTCGATGCATGAATTAGCTCAGGCAAACGATCGGGACGACGCGATTCGTTCGGCGGTCCGCCTCTGCAGCATCCAGTTCGATGCGCCCGCAGCTGCATGGCACGCCCTTCCCGGCGAAGAGGCTTCGCTCCTCCACTCGACCTACGGCTTGGACTCTGATTCCAAGCCGGTGCTCGAATCAGACCTGAGCCTGGTGGCCACCGGTCAGGCGTCGGAAATCATTGAATTGAGACGTCGATTCGGAGCTGTGACCGGGCGATCCAACGCCATGGTCCTCCAAGCCCGAGGTGTCGTCATTCTCATTTCCTCCTTCGAGGACGATCCGATCGTCCCGTTCGGGCTCGAGCCCCTGGTCTCCGCGATGCTGGAGCTCGTCAACGAGGCGGCCGTGTCACGCAAACGAGGTGAGAACCTCGACATGAGCCTGGCCCTCACCGCACACGAGTTGCGTAGTCCCCTACTGTCGGTTAAGGCTGCCATCGAGACCTCTCTGTTGGACGGGAACCCAATCGACGAGAAATCGGACGTCAATGGGGGCAACAACCTAACGACTCAGCTTCTGTCACGAGCTCAGCACGAAATTGGACACTTGGCCGAAACGTGCGAGACGCTTCTGTTTTGGGCGGTTGACGACAACGCCCTCGAATTCGATCCGGTTGATCTCGCCCAGACCGTGACCGCTGCAATGCACTCCTGCAGCCACGAGCGCAACTTCCACGCCATTGTTTTCGAGCCGCCGACCGAGCGGATCAGCGTGCCGGGAAGTCCCAACCACCTAAGGGTCGCCATCACCAACCTCATCCGCAATGCCCTGTACTACTCGCCCCCGGGGGAATCCGTAGACGTTGCCATCCAGCAGCTGACCAGAAGCATCCGAATCACAGTTACAGACAAAGGCCCCGGGGTACCACAGGGGCAACACAGAAGCATCTTCGATCCCTTCGTTCGAGGGCTGGGGGGCACGAGCCCTCGCAGCGGTCGCGGGCTCGGCCTCTTCATAGCCAAAAGGGTTGTCGAGGGTCACAGGGGACGAATCTGGACCGACACGCGCGAGCGTGGCGCCAAGTTCGTCATCGAACTACCCCGAGCCGAGGAGTCTGCATGACGAAGGTCTTGATCGTCGACGACCACGCACTATTCGCGGACGCACTCGAGCGCGTGCTGGCAAACCAGAACATGGAGCTGCGGCTCGTCAACACGGCGACCGAAGCGCTCGAGGTGGCTCCGATATGGGGTCCGGAAATCGCACTCGTCGACCTTGGCCTTCCGGACATGTCCGGAGTCGAGTTAGGCGAGCAGCTGCTCACAATGCTTCCCGATCTGAAGGTCCTGGCGGTTACCGCGATGAACGAGCCCACCGCTCTCCGGGCGACCATCAAGGCCGGGTTCCACGGATTCATCACCAAGAGCATGCCTCTACAGCAGTTCGTTGCCTCGATTCAAACCGCCCTTAGCGGACAAATGGTCATCCCCCACAAGCTCGCTGCTCCCGCCGCAGGCCAGATGTCTCCGGAGGAGCGTCAGGCCGCGCTACTCATCAAGCAGCTCACCCAGCGCGAGCTCGAGGTCTTGACCCTCCTCGCCCGCGGCGCCGGTGGAGAGGAGATAGCGCAGACTCTCGGCGTCAGCCGCAACACCGTGCGCAGTCACGTTCAGAACATCCTGACCAAGCTTCAGGTGCACTCTCGGCTCGAGGCCGTCGCCTTTGCCGCTCGTCACAACGTGGTCAAGGTGTCGCATTCGTCTTTAGAAAGCGCATAACCTAATGCAAACGTCGTAGTCAGATTACGTCGCCGAGCGCGTGTTGCAGTAGAGATTCGTACGTAATCTAAGGGCAGGAACACACCTGGAAAGAATCCGAGGACCACATGATCAACGTCTTGATTGCCGACGAACAATCCCTGTTTCGTCAGGCTGTTCGAAGCGCACTCGAAACCGAGATTGACCTCACCGTCGTGGCGGAAGCCGGCGACGGCCAAGAGGCGATTGAGGCTGCGAGCAGGTTTTCTCCTCACATCGCTCTTCTAGACACCGACTTGCCGAAGGTCAATGGAATCAGCGCAACGCGGACGTTGCGTGAGCGCGTCCCCGGATGCAAGGTCTTGGTTCTCTCGAACCACCAGGACCAGGTCGCTCTGTTCGACGCCATGCAGGCAGGAGCCAATGGATTCCTAACCAAGGCGATCCCGCTAGCAACGCTGATCGAAGCTACTCGGGCGGTCTTGCGGGGTGAGACGATCGTGCCTCCCGCCATGCTGGGGGACCTTTTGTCACAGCTTGTCCAATCCAAGGAGCGGCAGAACGAGGTTCTCGGCCGGCTATCACGGCTTACCCGCAGAGAGCGAGAGGTGCTCGCGCTGTTGGTCGAAGGAGCAGACAACGACCTAGTCGCCAAGCGTCTGGTCATTAGCCCCGAGACGGCGCGCACACACATCCAGAACATCCTGAGCAAGCTCGGTGTCCACTCCAGGCTCGAGGCACTCGCGCTCGTCCTGCAAAACAACGTCGTAAAGGAAATGATCCTGGCCTAGCCAGGCGTCCTGGGGTTAGGTGGCTTCGCTCCAGCGTTCGACATTCACCTCGTGCACTTCCTCAAAGATCGTGTCAAGGTTGCACCTGAGTTCCCAGTTCGGATAGTGAGACTCGAACTTTGAGTTGTCCCCGATCCACCAGATGGTGTCTCCGGCGCGCATCACGCTCAGATAGGACCAGTTCATCTGCTTACCGGTCAAGGCATGAGCCCGGTCGATTGCCTCGACGATCGAGACGTTGACCTTTCGACCACCACCGAGGTTATAGATCTCGGCGGGCCGAGGATTCCTCGAGTACTCCATAAATGCGCTAACGAGGTCCGAGACGTGCAGAAGGTCTCGCACTTGCTTTCCCTTGTAGCCGTAAACGGTGAAATGCGTCCCGCTGATCGCGCACCGCAAGACATACGAGAGCAAGCCGTGGTGCGAGGTCGCCGACTGGTGCCTACCCGCCAGGGTCCCGGTTCTGAAACAGACTGTGTTCAAACCGAAGGAGCGACCGTATTCCTGAACCATTAGATCGGCAGCGGCCTTGGATGCACCGGAAACCGCGTGGTGACAGCCGTCGATCGACATGTTCTCTTTGATGCCATCGCGATAGGGATGGTCGGACTCGATCTCGTAGCGGGTGTCGAGCTCGAAAAGTGGGAGGGCATTGGGCCCGTCCCCGTAGACCTTATTCGTCGAGGTGTAGATGAAAGAGGCCTCCGGCGCAAACTCGCGCGCGGCCTCCAACAGGTTCAGGGTTCCCAGTGCGTTGACTGCGAAGTCTGTCGACGGCTCTCGCTCGCCCCAGTCTCGGGAAGGTTGAGCCGCGGCGTGAACAACGACCTCGACCTCCCGTGCGTAGATGCGAAACACATCTCGGACTGCTTCCCGATTCCGGATGTCTACGGAGAAGTGCCAGTACCCACTACCGATGGTCCGCTGGAGTCGGTCGACGTTCCACAGGGTCGAAGCGTCGGCGCCGAAGAACAACCGGCGCATGTCGTTGTCGATGCCCACGACGTCGTAGCCCGCCGCGGCGTAGCGTTGCGCAGCCTCAGACCCAACGAGGCCCCCGGACCCCGACACGATTGCTACAGACAAGGTGTGTGCCCTCCATCGGCGCCCAGCGCGCCGCCAGGAAACCCAGTCAACGATGTGACCTCGTCAGGGCACATCGGTTATTGCCCGTAGAAGGCCTACCGCTCGGATGTGAAATTCGGTGAAGTTGCGACCTTCTGGCGCAGTGGAATTAGCCAAGTTGACAAGAAATACCAGAGGCCCTCATCACCGAATCAACCAGGTCATCGCTGGGATCGACGAGGTGTGGGTACCTCTGAACCGCGGTCCTCGCGTCGCGAAAGCTAAACGGGAGGATCGGGATCGTATTGGATGTAACGCCTCACCTCTCGGGCTCGGTCGGCCGAGACGAGCCTCACGATGAGGTGCAACGCCATGTCGATCCCCGCCGAAACGCCGGCCGCGGTGATCACATCACCGTCGTCGACATAACGATCGTCGGGACGCACCTCGACCCCCTGGCCGAGTTCGCTGAGCCGCTCAAGTGACCCCCAGTGAGTCGTCGCGGGACGGCCATCGAGAAGGCCGGCGTCCGCGTAGACGAGGGAACCGGTGCAGACGCTCGTCATCAGCCGCGCGTCGGCGGACGTCTTTCGCAGCCACGCGGCAATGGTCCCGTCGCCGATTTGTGGCCGCGTTCCCCGACCTCCCGGATAAACGAGGACGTCGATTGGGGGAGCCGAGTCCCAGGTGAAATCGGGTACGACCTTGAGACCCTTTGCACACGTGATGACACCGTCATGCTCCGCGACGGTGAAGACCTCGATCTCATCCGTCGGATGGTTCTGTGACCACGCCGACAGGACCTCCCATGGTCCGGCCCAATCGAGTTCTTCTGCTCCCTCGAATAGCGAGATACCGATGCGAGTTGTCATCAGCACGGTTTACCAGAGCTGCAGGAAATCTCAAAGGTCATCATCGAAAGCGCGAAACGCAGACTCTATGCGTCTCCGAAGCGATAGATCCGGCCTTTTGCGGTGACGATGATGTAGCCCTCCCCAGTTGGGGTTGACGCAAGCCCCACAACCTTGGAGCCGAGGTTCCCGCCTGCGGGGTCGCCTAGCGAGGTCGCGCTGCCGAAGGAACGGACTCGCCCTGTCTCGCTTACGAGCCAGTAGCCGTCCGGCCCTTGGTTGTCACCACCCGCAATGCGACTGCCCTTGGCGTCTCCGAAGTCGCCGGCATCGCCGAACGGGAAAACCCTGCCGTCGGCGGCGAACAGCCAGTAGCCATGCCCGGACGGTGTGGCCACGATCTCGGCCATCGTCGCGCCCGAGGGACTGGCTCCGCCGTAGCCAACTGCGTTTCCAAACGACAGCACCCGGCCCGAACGAGTGACCATCCAATAGCCCCCACCGTTGGTGGTCGCGCTCATCCCGACCACCCGCTTGTTGTCACCGGTGATCGAGCCTCTCTTCACCGCATCCCCGTAAGCCAGAACTCGGCCGTCCGAACGCAGCAGCCAGTAGCCCCTTCCGCTCGGCGTCGCAGTCACATCGACAATTGGGTGTTTGAGCCAGACGTGTGCCGTCGAGCCGTAATAAGGGGTTCCGTCGGTGAACACCGCGCCGTTGCCACCCACCGACCAACTGCCCGCGGAAACGGGATGCCCTGCGATACCGGCGACCATCGAACGAGATGGACTCCAAAACGTAGTGCGCTTCATCGCCCCATCCCACGTGAAGCTGAAGTGGACGTGGTCGGTGTGGGGGTGACGAAGTCCACCATCGCTGGGCGACACGCATCCCCTTGGTTTCTGCTTGCAGTAGACGCGCCAGCCGCTTCCTGGAAACCAGATTCTGCGATTGAAGATGATGTACATGACGCCAAGCCGCCGAGCCATGGCGTAGCTGTTGCTGTAAGGATCCTTTGCGAAGAGCCATTCGAAGAGATTCTCAGCTGCACGCTTCTGCGACGCGTTTCCCGCGTTCACGCCCCAGTCCCAGGCCCGGCCCTCCTTGTGCTCGCTGTTGCCACCGATGCTGCACCCGCGGCTGATCGAGCCGTGTCCGGTTCCCGGGTATGCCTTCAGTACGCGTTTCCGAAATGCCACAACCCCCGGCTTGTCGGTTGGGCTGCATTTGCGCTGCCCCTCGTAGCCGGGCGACGGGTCGATAGCCGGACCTAACGACGGCCTGGACGGTTCGGCTCCGGCAGTGGCTGGAACGGAGGCAGCAAGGACCATGACAACCAGGACAGCCGAAACGCGTGACTTGAGCATTTTGGGATTCGGACCCTTCCGTGCAATCGGCACGGGAACCCTAACCATTGGGTGCCCTCACGTTTAGGTCGACCCCCGGCAGAGGTGACTGAAGCCGCTCGTGTGGTCGATTACGGTTCGTTCTGCCTATTCCGAGGAGAGAACCATGACTGTCAAACTCGAACTCGCCGGGTCCCGGGCGAACGTGATTCTCAACCGGCCCGATGTCCTGAACGCGATGGATTGGGACACCTTTGCCGCGCTGGCAGGTGTCTTCGACGAGCTGGTGGTCCGGAGCGATGTCCGGGTCGTGGTCGTCTCGGGCGAGGGCAGGTCACTCTCCAGCGGAATCGACACGACATCACTGCAGTCGCCGCGTGGATCGCTGGAGGACATGATCGCCCACGCCCAATCGGGCTTCCGGAAGCTCGCCGCGCTGCCGATGCCGACGATCGCAGCAATCAAGGGCCACGCCCTGGGGGCCGGGCTGCAGCTCGCACTGGCTTGCGACATCAGAGTGGCCACAACCGACGCTTCCCTCGGCCTGCTCGAGCACCGCTTCGGGATACTCCCAGACCTCGGCGGGACCCAGCAGCTGGGGCGGCTGGTCGGGCCCGGCATTGCCAAGAAGATGATCTGGACGCAGGAAAGAATCGACGGAAGTGAGGGCCACCGCCGTGGTTTGGTCGAGGTCGTGGTCGAGCCGGATGAACTTGAGTCGTCCGTCGACAAACTGGCGGCAGCGATCGCGGCGGCGCCTCCGACGGCCGCCCGTCAGGTGAAACGCCTGGTCGACCTCTCAGGCCGGATCCCGATAGACGAAGGCATGGACGAGGAGGCACAAGGGCAACTCGAATGCTTCGGCTCGCCCGACTTTGCAGAGGCCATCGCCGCCTTCGTCGAGAAGCGGGCCCCGAACTACAGGTGAGTCGGCGGAGCGATCCGTCCCAGCCCCGCGAAAGGTGCCCGACGGCAACCTCAATCGCGCCTACCCTTCGTATCCGTAGTCACAAGATCGAAACTGGAGGAAACCATGACGACCGCGACGTTCGTGACCTCAGAAGGCACATTCAAGGCCAAGTTGCTGGATGAGAACGCTCCGACAACCGTTGCAAACTTCGTCGATCTCGCGAGCGGTAAGAGAGAGTGGCGCGATCCACGCGACAACGAGCGCAAGACCGACAAGCTCTACGACGGGACTATCTTTCACCGCGTGATCCCCGATTTCATGATTCAGGGTGGCGATCCGCTCGGATCGGGCACCGGCGGTCCCGGATACAAGTTCGAAGACGAGTTTCCTCCGAACGGGCCCAAGTTCGACAAGCCGGGTCTCCTCGCAATGGCAAACGCCGGTCCGAACACCAACGGGTCGCAATTCTTCGTGACCGTCATCCCCACGCCCTGGTTGAACAACAAGCACACGATCTTCGGCGAGGTGAGCGAGGGAATGGACGTCGTCACGAAGATCTCCAATCTCCCAACGGGAGCCCAGGACCGGCCTCAGACCGATGTCCTGCTCGAGCAAGTCGAGATCGAGGAGTAGAACGCCCGATCTCCCGGTAATACTTTGGGAGGACGAAGACGTAGCAAGGAATCCTCATGTTGCAAGCCCGAAATCTCAGCGTCGAGGTCGGCGGCCGTCTGGTCGTCGAAGATGCGTCGTTCACTCTTCACCCAGGCGACAAAGTGGGCCTGGTCGGACGGAACGGTGCCGGAAAGACCTCGATGCTCAAAGTGATCGGCGGGGAGTCCGTCGCAGCCGAGGGTCATGTTGTCCGAAAAGGGGCGCTCGGTTATCTGCGCCAGGATCCGCGCCTGCACGCCCAATCCATCGATAACACTGCATTGGCTCATGTCATCGCCGGGCGAGGACTCGATGAGGCGGCGCATCACGTCGAGAAGCTCCGGTTGCGGATCGAAGAAAACGCCTCACGCAAGAACGTCGAGAAGTTCGCTCGAGCCGAAGAGCGCTATCGAGCTGAGGGAGGCTATTCGGCCGAGGCCGAGGCCCATCGCATCGCGCATGGGCTGGGGCTGCCGGACGATCGGCTCGACCTGCCGGTCGCGGCCCTTTCAGGAGGCGAGCGACGCCGTGTTGAGCTCGCCCGCATCCTGTTCGCTGGGAGCGACGTGCTGGTGCTCGACGAGCCAACCAACCACCTCGACACGGATGCGAAGTCGTGGCTCATGAAGTTTCTCGCCACGTACCAGGGGGCACTCCTGGTTGTGAGTCACGACCTCGTCCTTCTCGACAGGGCGATCACGCGCGTCCTCCATCTGGACGAGAGCGAGATCGTTGAGTACCGCGGCACCTACTCGGAGTACAAGGAAGCCAGGAAGAAGGACGAAGCCCGGCTCACCAAGATCGCCACTCGGCAGGAGTCGGAGATCAGGCGTCTGTCCACACTCGCGGACTCGATGCGAGGACAAACAGAGCGGCGCGCGCGTACAGCGAAGATGCTCGACAGCCGTGTCAACAGGATGCGCGCCGAGCAGATCAGCGCTCCTCGGGCCGAGCGGTCCATCGCCGTCCGCTTCCCCGAACCGCCTCGCTGCGGAAAGATCGTGCTCAACGTAGAGGACCTGACCAAGGGCTACGGCGGTCCCCCGGTGTTCGAGGATCTCGACTTCGACCTCGGGCGCGGCGAGCGGCTGTTCGTCATGGGGTTGAACGGCGCGGGCAAGACGTCGCTGCTTCGTATCCTTGCGGGGGTCACCGAGGAAGACTCGGGTGAAGCTCGCACGGGTGTCGGCGTGTCGGTCGGCTACTACGCACAGGAGCACGAGGGCATTACGCCTGGACACGACTTGCTGTGGCACATGCGCAACATGTCCGGTGCACCCGATCAACAGCTTCGGTCCCTCGCCGGCATGTTCGGGTTGAGCGGAGACATCGCGTTCCAGGACGCCGGCACACTGTCGGGCGGCGAGAAGACAAAGCTCGCACTGGCTCAGCTCGTGGCGGGCAAGCACAACTTGCTTCTGCTCGACGAACCGACAAATAACCTCGACCCGCCGTCCCTGACGGCTATCGCCGACGCGCTCGGTCGCTGGCCCGGCGCGATGGTGGTGGTCAGCCACGACGTTGACTTCGTGCGAACGTTGACGCCCGACCGCGTGCTCTACATGCCGGAGGGGAACCTCGATTACTGGAGCGATGACCTCCTTGACCTGGTTTCAATGGCCTGAGCCCGTACCGCGGGTGGGCTCGGCCGGACCGCAGATACCGCGGGGTGGGCTCGGCCGGACCGCAGATACCGCGGGGTGGGCTCGGCCGGACCGCAGATACCGCGGGGGGGCTCGGCCGGACCGCAGATACGATGAATCGGCCTCGCGAGAGTGGCGGAATTGGCAGACGCGCTGGCTTTAGGTGCCAGTGTCCGTAAGGACGTGGGGGTTCGAGTCCCCCCTCTCGCACCAACGTAAACCCGAGCCCTTGTAAATCGACCGAACGCCTCGGTAGGCTCTCTTGTCATCACCAATGCGGACGCAGCATCGGCTCGGGCGGGCCATGAACGAATGCCCCTTAGTTAGCGCGAGCGAACCGCAACAGACAAGGGGTGGCCGTGGCACCTTCCACAACGATCTCCTCACTCCACCGCAGATGGGCCATGTTCACAGTTGCCGGCGCGAACAGCTTTCCACGTCATTCAGGGATGCGCCGTTTCTTGTGCTTGCTACTGACAATTTTCATGCTGCAGGGAGGCATCGTCTGGGCTAGCAGCGGTGCAAGTGCTCGAACGGGACGGAGGCCGAACATACTCATCATTCTGACGGATGACCAAGCGGCCCCCACCATGTCCACGATGCCGAAGACGCTTCGTTGGTTCAAAAGAGGCGGGAGAACGTATCGGAATTTTTTCGTAACCACGCCATTCTGTTGTCCGTCAAGAGCATCACTCTTTACGGGTCAATACGCGCACAACCATGGCGTCCAGAAAAACTGGGCCGGCGGTCGCTTGGTGCAGAGAACCACGATGCAGTACTACCTTCAGCGCAATCGGTACAAGACGGCGATGGTCGGAAAGTACCTGAGTGGCGACCTCCCACGGGATCCTCCGTTTTTCGACAAGTGGGCCACCTTCCAAAAGCCCGGTTACTACAACACAAGGTTCAACGTGAACGGCCGGATGCGAGACGTGCACGGCTACTCGACCACCTATTTATCCGCGAAGGCCCGCGGGATCATAAGTGGTTTCGAACGGCGCGATCGAAGGCCGTGGTTCCTACTTGTTAGTACCTTTGCTCCTCATTTCCCGTTTGCCGCGGAGGGAAAGTATGCAGATCTGCAGATACCTCGGTGGGAGGGGACGCCAGCACAGTTCGAGGGAAGTCGTCGTGACAAGCCGCCGTGGGTACGTCGTGCAAACACCTCATTCGAGGACGGCCAACGTATCCGGCAAAGACAACTAAGGACCTTGAAGTCGGTGGACGACCTCGTCGGCGGAATGAAGCGCAGGCTCGGCAGGCTCAACGAGCGCAGCCGTACCCTTGCATTCTTCCTCTCTGACAACGGTTACATGTGGGCTGAGCATGGCTTAAGGGCGAAGGAACACCCGTATACAGGATCCGTCCGGACTCCGCTCTTCGTAACTTGGCCTGGACATGTCGCGCCCGGTTCAGTGAGCTCGCGCATGGTTGGGAACATCGATGTCGCGCCGACCGTGTTACGTGCGGCTGGCCCTCTGAACCCAGCGCACCCCATCGATGGTCGCCCTCTTTTTTCACCTGGAACTCGCGAGCGGCTTCTGCTGGAGAATTGGCCTGATGACTTCCCCGAATGGGCGTCATTACGAAGCAAGCGATATCAATTCGTTGAATACTACCGACGTACCGGTGGGGTGAAGTTTCGTGAGTACTACAAGCTACGCAAGGATCCGTGGCAGCTGACGAATGTTCTCAGGGACGGTGATCCGGATAACTCACCGAAGGTGGGGCGGCTTAGCAGACGCCTGCGGCGAGCCCGACAATGCGTTGGATCAGGGTGTCCTTGAGCCTCCCCCAAAGGAGTGTGTAGCGTCGGCGGCGGCTATCGTGTCGCGGTGCCCGACTACTCAACCGAGCTTCAGTTCGCCATCGAGGTCGCCAGGATCGGTGGCGGGATGGCTGGCGAACACTATCGGAAAGACCCACGACGCAGTCGCAAGAGGGACGGGTCGTGGGTAACCGAAGCCGACACCGCCACGGAGACCGTCATCCGCGAGCACATTGCCTCCGCGTGGCCGGACCACAACATCCTCGGGGAAGAGGAAGGGCTTACCTCCGCGTCGGGCGGCGAACCGATCGTAGGGGCCGCGACATGGGTCGTCGATCCGATCGACGGAACCAACAACTTCATAAGCGAGGTCCCTGTGTGGGCGACGCTCGTGGCCCTGCGAATTGACGATCGCAGTGTCGTCGGAGTGGTTCATGCTCCTGCGCTCAACGAGACATATGACGCCGCACTCGGTGCCGGTGCCCGTTTCAATGGACATCGCATTGCAGTCGACAACGTGGATTCTCTTGAGCGGGCCACTGTTTTCTTCGGTGGCAACAAGGGGTTCCACCTGCATCATCTCGAACACCTTCAAGCGAGGCTTTCCGCCGAGTCGTGGCGTTCACGCGGTTATGGGGACTTCTGGGGTCACACGCTGGTGGCGCGGGGCGCGGGTCACGTGATGTTGGAGCCGAGCGTTTCGCTTTGGGACGTGGCTGCGCTCGAGATCATCCTCGAAGAGGCCGGGGGCAAGCTGACTCATCTCGACGGTTCTCGGTTCAGCGGCAAGGGGACGTGCTTGTCTTCGAACGGAGTGTTGCACGACACCGTCGTTGCTATGGCGACAGCCGCTCGATGAGCCAGCCCATGTCCGCGACGCGTTTATAGATCAGCCGATCGTGCAACCGGTCGGGCCGACCCTGCCAAAACTCGATGGTCTCCGGGATGAGTCGGAACCCACCCCAATGCGGAGGCATCGGGATGTCGTCGTCGGGCCACCGAGCTTCGACCTCGCGAACCCTCTCTTCTAGCTCCGCGCGGCTCTTGAATCACCTCGCTCTGGCGCGAGGCCCAGGCTGCCCTCCGGCTGGCCGGCGGCCGGGTACGCCAGTACGCCTCCGACTCCGGGAAGGACACCTTCTCGACCTGCCCCGTCACGTCGACCTGACGCTCGAGCTCAGCCCAGTAGAAAACGAGTGCGGCGTGAGGGTTGTCCGCAAGATGCTTGCCCTTGCGGCTCTCGTAGTTCGTGAAAAACGTAAACCCTCGCTCGTCGACTCCTTTGAGCAGCACGATGCGCGCGCGACTGGCCTGCCATGGCTGTCGGCGGTCGCCAGCGTCATCTCGTTCGGCATGCGCAAGTTCGCGTCGAGAGCCTTTTGCATCCATGCGGCGAACTGGGCAATGGGGTCCGGGTCGATGTCGCTCTCGTCAAGCCCTTCGGTGGAGCGCTTCACGCGCAGTTGCGAGATCGCATCGGTGAGATCCTCTCGATCGTCGTTCATGTCAGGAGGTGCTGTCCTCGGGATCCATCATGACCGTGTCGCTTTCCATCATCGCTGCCAGAGCTCTAAACGCGTTGCCCCTGTGACTGAACGCAAGCTTCTCGTCGAGCGGAATCTCGCCCATCGTCCGAGTCTCCGAACGCCCAGGCACCCGTGGGACGAAGTGCGGGTCGTAGCCGAAGCCGAGATCGCCCCTCGCTTCGAGAGTGATGATGCCCTCACAACTTCCCTCGGCCACGAACTCCATACCGTTGGGAAGTACCAGTACGGCGGCACATCGGTAGCGAGCGGTGCGATCGCTTGAGACGACGTCCTTCAGAGCGGCCACGAGCTTCCTGTTGTTGTCGGAATCGCTGGCGCCAACTCCTGCATAGCGAGCCGAAAGGACGCCGGGGGCTCCCTCGAGCGCGTCCACCTCGAGACCGGAGTCGTCGGCGATTGCCGGCTCCCCGGTCGACTCGGCGACCGCCAATGCCTTCGCCAGGGCATTGGCTTCGAACGTGTCGAACGGTTCTTGGAGCTCGAGATCCGGCGCGACCTCGTCGAGGGGTACAAGGGACATCCTTGTGAGCAAACGCTGGACCTGCTCCACTTTGTGCCTGTTACGGGAAGCGAAGATCGCCTTCAATCCGCCTCCGGCGCGCCCAGCGTCTTCTCCTGTTCCGCCGTGAGCTCGCCGATGCCCTTGGTGGCGAGGTCGAGCAGCCGATCGAGCTCCTCTCGGTCGAAGGTGCCGTGCTCGGCTGTGCCCTGCACCTCGACGAGCCGGCCGGCTCCGGTCATCACGACGTTCATGTCCACGCCGGCCTTCACGTCCTCGACGTAGTTGAGGTCGAGACAGGGGACGCTGTCGATGATTCCGACGCTTATCGCAGAGACCGAGTCCATCAGCGGCATCGATGCGACGGCGCCGCTCTCTTCGAGTTGCTCGAAGGCCGTCGAGAGCGCGACGAAGGCTCCAGTGATGGATGCAGTCCGAGTACCGCCGTCGGCTTGCAACACGTCGCAATCGACAATGACACTGCGTTCGCCCAGAGCATCAAGATCGGTGACTGCTCGCAGACTGCGTCCGATGAGGCGCTGGATCTCCTGAGTGCGACCCGAGAGCCGGCCTTTGTTGACCTCCCTACGAACGCGTTCGCTGGTCGAACGGGGCAGCATCGAGTACTCGGCAGTCACCCACCCTCGTCCCTTGTTCGCCATCCAGCGCGGCACACCGTCCTCGACCGTGGCCGTGCAGATGACCTTCGTGTTGCCCATCTCGATCAGACAGGAGCCCTCAGCATTCGGCATGAAGCCCGGTGTCATGGTCACGGGTCTCAACTCGTCCGGTGAGCGTCCGTCGACGCGGGCCATCAACCCACCTCCAATATCATTCCGTCGGTAGCGAGTTCGATGTTCAAACCCGGCGCTGCGCGGCGCGCCTGCTCGAGGGACAACTCTCGGTCGCTTTCGGGACGAAGATGCGTGAGCACCAGGCGATCCACGCCGCAGCTCGCTGCGATTTTGGCCGCGTCGCTCGCACACATATGTCCCCACCAAGGCTCATCGGCGTCCTGCAAGGTGGCCTCGCAGAGAAAGACGTTGGCCCCCGAGGCAATCGAGTTGATGTCGCCCTCGGGCCCGGTATCTGCGGTGTAGGCAAATGAGACGCCACCATGCTCGATACGAGTGCCAAGCGTGATGGGGGGATGCTTCATGCCGCGCGAAGGACACGCTTGCATCTCCGAAGCTCACTTGGCTCGTCTCGTCCACAGGCACGAGCGCGAAGCTCTCGGCGACCCCGGTGTCGAACCCGACGATCCGGTCGATGGTCTCCTGCGGGGCCCACAGCGGAATCTTGGCCTCGGGAGCCTCGACGTCGCCATAGTGGCGAGCGTGAAAGAGCTGCCATATGTCGATCGTGTGATCCGGGTGCCTGTGGCTCAGAAAGACTCCGTCCAGTTCCCTGTAGTCCATGTGGGACTGAAGGTTGCTCCACGTGCCGCCACCCATGTCGATCACCCAGTGCCCGCCGTCGATCTGCACCAGGAAGCCGGACGCTGCGAGGTCGCGCGTTTGGTAGACGCCGGAGCAACCCAGAACGGTGACCGTGAAGCTCACGTACGAGCCTCGTGCTGCCAGGGATGGTGCTCAACCTCACCGAATTCGGGACCCAGAAAGCGGGTGCCAAGCTCGGAAAACGATCCCTCGATGCTCGACGAGATGAAGCGGTGCGACCCGAGAGGCCGCTGGTCGGTGACAAGATCCCTGTTCCGCAACGCGGCGAAGACGTCGGTTGCCGTTGCCTCCGCGGAGGAAACGAGGACGACACCGTCTCCCATGACGTACTGAAGGACGCCCGACAACAAGGGGTAGTGCGTGCAACCAAGGATGAGCGTGTCTACCTCCTGCTCCTTCAGCGGCGCGAGGTAATCTCGAGCGAGCGCGATGACCTCATCCGATGTCGTTTCGCCGCGCTCGACGTACTCGACGAACAGAGGACATGCTTGCGACACGAGCCTCACGTTCGCCCGCGTCTCTTCGACTGCTCGATCGTACGCACCAGAGTCCACGGTCGCCCGCGTCCCGATCAGTCCTATCCGCCGGTTGCGAGTGGCGGCGACCGCAGCGTGAACGCCCGGTTCGATCACCGAGATGATCGGAACGTCGTATCGCTCCCTGGCGGCATCCAACGCAGTCGAGGCGGCCGAGTTACAGGCAACGACCAGGAGCTTCACGTCTTGCTCGACGAGCACGTCCATGATCTCGAGAGCGAAGCGCCTCACCTCGTCCGCGGGACGGGGGCCGTACGGGCACCGTTCGACGTCGCCGAAATAGATCAGGTCCTCGTGTGGCAACAGGTCGATCACGGCGCGGGCGACGGTGAGGCCCCCCACGCCGGAGTCGAACATCCCAATCGGCCTGCGGTCAGACACATGTATCTCCTAGTGGTGAAACGGGCTGAAACAGCGGGCCTCACCTTAATAGCGGACGTCGATAGAGGAGCGCGAGGGCCCGCTACCACCAGAGGACGGCTTCGACCTGCTCCTCAGCGGTGTCGATGTCCTTCGTCCAGGCCTCAGTCGAGAGGTACTTCCAGCCCGCGTCGGCCAGCAGGCACACGACATCTCCTCCACCCTCAGAGCTCAAGCGTTCGGCGGTTCGCTGAGCAACCCAGATGACCGAGCCTGCCGAGATGCCGGCGAAGATTCCCTCCTGAGTCAGCAGCCTCCTGGTCCAGGCGATCGACTCGCGCGCATTGACCATGACCTTCCCGTCCAGGATGTCGGCGTCGAAAATCGGCGGGACGTAACCGTCCTCCAGCGAGCGCAATCCGTAGACGAGCTCGCCCAATTGTGGTTCGGCAGCGATGATTTTGATCGTGGGGTCGTGTTCCTTCAGTCGGCGGCCCACCCCTGTCAACGTTCCCCCGGTTCCTAGACCCGCGACGAAGGCGTTGACCTCGGGGAGGTCGTCGATAATTTCTTGGCCCGTCCCGTTGTAGTGAGCGGACACGTTGGCCTCGTTGCCGTACTGAAAAGGCATGTGGTATTTCTCGTCGCGCGCCATCTCCTGGGCAAGTGCGACAGAACCGTTCGTGCCCTTGGCGCCTTCCGAGTAGACGATGTCGGCACCGAAAGCCTGCAGCAACGAGACCCTCTCGGCGGACGCGTTGTCAGGCATCACGGCGGTAAACCGGTAGCCCCGGATCGAGCAGACCATCGCAAGGGATACCCCCGTGTTACCCGAGGTGGGCTCGAGGACGATGCTGTCTTTGGTCAGCTCCCCGGAGGCCTCACCCGCCTCGATCAGGGCGAGAGCCACCCGGTCTTTGACCGATCCGGTCGGGTTCTGACCCTCGAGCTTGACCCAGATACGAACATCGTCAGCGGGGCTCAGGCTTTGGACCTGGACCAGCGGGGTCTGCCCGATTGCGTCCAGGATCGACTTGTACCTCACCGTCTCAGCCTCACCAGGACGGCAAACACTCTCTGTTCCGCCGGACGCGTCAAGCTGGCATTCACCGAGGTGATGCTCCTCCTGCAACGCTGGGAAGCAGGGAGACGGTGTCGCCCTCCGAGGCCCGGGTCTCGAGCTTCTGGATGTAGCGAATGTCCTCGTCGTTCACGTAAACGTTGATGAACCGGTGAAGGCTCCCATCGTCGGTCAGCACCTGGCCCCTGAAGCCGGGATATCGATGCTCGAGCTCTCCGATCAGCTCGCCGATGGTGCCGGGATCCATCTTTACCTGCGATTCGCCCTCCGTGTACTTGCGGAACACGGTTGGGATACGAACTGCGACGGACACATCTTCCTCCCTTGTAAAGGTTGTTAAGTCTACTGCTACTCAACCAGAAGGAAAGTGCCCGAATTCCTGGGACCGGGCCTCCCTGCAAGTGCGCAAGAGAGGCGCCCAGAGGGCGCCTCTCCGCTCGTGATTTCTCAGGACTAGCGGGTGTCGTTACGGGAGCGGTCGTTGGTGTGGTTCTGGCTCCAGTCCCGCTTGTTGTCACCCGAGCCGTCCTTGGTGCGATCTCTGGTGAGGTCGCCGCGGCTGCGGTCGCGGTCCCGACTCACCCCGGTGTGACGGCTGTTGGTGCGGTCGTTGCTGTTGACGCCGCTGGAGTCGCCGCTCCGGCTGTTCGTACCGGCAAGGTCATCCGAGTCATCATCATCATCGTCCTCTGCAACTGCGAGCACGATCGAATCCTCTTCTCGCTTGGCGGCGAAGTCCTGGGAATCCCTTGCCGAAGCGGAGAGCAGCCCGCCGGCCAGGCCCATCATCACTGCCACCGCCAGAACCCATATCGATAGTCGAGCGATCATCTCGGTCTCCTTTGGTCTCGAGTGCGCAACAGCAATCAAGTTAGCCAGCGCGCCTAAGACGTCCCTGAGAACGTCGTGAGAGAGCCCTTATGTTTGTCGGGAGCGCCTAGAGGATCGTGACCGGGATCTCGAGGATCTCGCCGTCCTCGGCCCCCCATTCGCTCTTGATGATGCGAAAGGCCCGGATCTCGGCGGGATCGGTTGCCAGAGAGACGATGACGTATGGGACGTCCTCGCTGGCGAGGCGCACGTCGGTCGGCGACGGGTAGGCCTCGGTGTGCGTGTGGCTGTGGAACACGCCCCCGAGATCCCATCCCTGCTCGTCGAGCGTGTTGTACACGGCGAGCTGCTCGGAGGGCACGAGCGAGTAACGAACCGGACTCTGCGCTGCATTTGCCATCTTGAAGACCTTGACCGTCTCGCCGGCCTTCGCGCCGAGCATCCCGCTGGCCTCGTTCGGACGACCCTCCCTGCAGTGCCGAATCATCTCCTCGGCAAGTTCTCTCGAGATCCTGAACTCATCGCTCACTGGGTCACCTCTATCCGTCCCTCCCCTTCCACGAGCGAGCCGATGACGGCGGCGCCCGCGACCCCTCGACCGTCAAGTTCGTCCATGAGCGCGGCAGTGCTATCGGCTGCAACCGCTATCAGCAGACCGCCCGAGGTTTGCGCGTCGAAGAGCACGGCCAGGCCCTCATCGCTTAGACCTCGTACGTCGACAAAAGGCTCGTCCGCCTGACGATTCCTCCGACTGCCCCCAGGAAGAATCCCCGACGCGACGAGATCGTAGGCCTCGGGGAGAACAGGTATGGAATCGGCGGACAGTTTCGCCGACATGCGCCCGTCGAGCATTTGCAGCAGGTGCCCCAATAAGCCGAAGCCGGTGACATCCGTTGCCGCAGCGGCCCCGATCTCGATCATCGCCTCGGAAGCCGTGCGGTTCAGGGTGGTCATGATCTCGATGGCCCGCGCCGCGGTCTCGGGCGACGTCTTGCCCTCCTTGATGCCGCTCGAGATGATCCCCATCCCCAGCGGCTTGGTAAGCACGAGATCACATCCCACCTTCCCAGTGGTCTTCGCAACGATGTGATCGGGGTGAATCAATCCCGTCACGGCGAGTCCGTACTTCGGCTCGGGATCGTCTATTGAGTGGCCGCCCACGATGTTCACCTCTGCCTCGGAGCAAACAGCACTCCCGCCCTCGAGCACGCGGCCGAGCAAACCGAAGTCCAGATCGCGCGGCCATCCCACGAGATTCAAGGCAGTCACGGGTCGTCCGCCCATCGCGTAGACGTCGCTCAGGGCGTTGGCCGCTGCGACCCTGCCCCAGTCGAACGGATCATCGACGACTGGAGTGAAGAAGTCGACTGTCTGGACGATGGCGATCTCGTCGGTCAATCGGTAAACCGCGGCGTCATCGGGCGCGTCCAGGCCGACGAGGACGGCAGGATCGGTTGTTGTCGATGTCACGTGGCGCAGCACCTGCGCCAGCTCGGAGGTGCCGAGCTTGCACGCTCAACCACCGCCGTGCGAATACGAAGTCAGACGCACCTCATCGCGCAATTTCGGCCACCTCCTTTCGGGCTCGAACTCAGTTCTTCGAAATGACTGTAGCCCGACGTCGTTTTCATGCTGTCGAGGCGAAGCGGCGACGGTTGAGAGAGTCACATGAGAGGGCCGAGCCAGCCGTCAAGCGACCTCGCGAGAGTGATTCCCAGCGCTTCTGGGCAGAACACACGACTTTCGCTCTAAGCTTGTCCTCGGGCTTCGGCTGGGCGCGATTCCTCTCGAAAGGGTTAATGGCATCAGTACGACCGGAATGAGCGCGAAGGAACAGCAGCAACTGAACAGGTTGTTGACGGCTCTCGCCGGAGCAAGCGACGAACTTGAGGGCCTGGTCGCCGCGCTCCCCGCCGTGGCGTCGATGCTGCGCTCGGATGGAGTCTTGGTATGGGCCGAGGGCGAGGTTCGTCACTCGTTCGGGGCCATCGAGCCAACCTCGCTCGATCGTCGTGCGGGGACTGTGGAACTAGAGGGGCATTGCGGGGCCGTGGCTCCCCTTCTCGAAGACGGTTACATCATGGTTGCGCGTCCTGACTCTCCCTACGACGAGAGTGAGCTCGAGACGCTCATCGGGTTTGGGTCCGCGCTGGATCTCTTTCTTCGAATGTGGCGAGCTCGCGAGAGCGAGCGCTTGTCGGCCGAGCGGGGACACCGGCAGGCCGTTGAAAATGTCCGCTTGCTCGACTCTCTCATCGAGCGACAGCGACTATTCGAACGACTGACGCGCATCCAAAGATCAATAAGCCATCGCGCACCACTTCAGGAGGTCCTGGACGCGGTCTGCTACGGCGCGCGTGAGCTGATCGGCGACGAGGTTGTAGGGGTTCGGCTCATCAATCCCGACGAACCCGACATCATCGAGGTCAAGGCCGATGTCGGACTCTCTGACGAACTGCGCGAGAAGGTTCGGCGGGGTCGATCCGGCGTGGGAGTCGGGGGCCGGGCCTTCAAGGAGAACCGGCTAGTCATCGTCTACGAGTACGACCGCAGCGATAACGTGGTCATCCCTCTCAAAGAGGGCGGACTGCAGAGCGCCATGGCGGCGCCCGTTCACGAGCACGGCCAGCCCGTCGGCAGTCTCGTGGTGTCGACCTACAAACGAGGCCGTCGCTACAGTCAAGTCGAGCAGGAGGTCCTCCTCGCCTTTGCGGAGCACGTCAGCATCGCGTTGACCGACGCGAAGACCGTTGAGGCCCTTCGGGAAGCCCAACGCGTCAAAGAGATGTTCCTGGCGATGGTGTCTCACGAGCTCAAGACACCCCTCACCGCGATCATGGGCACGCTTAGGACTTTTCAGAAGCACGATTCGGCTTTACGCGGCGAGTTGCGCGAATCGATGCTCACTTCCGCCGTTGACCGCGGCGAACAGCTAGCCCATCTCATCAACCGCCTGTTGATAGGAGCGCGCGCCGAGCTCGCCAACATTGAACAGGACATCACCCTTCAAGATCTGGTCAACAATTCAGTCAAGGGTTTCAGAGACATGGGGATCCTCGAAGTCGAGGAGATCCCGGACCTCACCGTCAGGACCGATGCGGGCTCCGTTCAAGGAGCGCTCGGCATCCTTTTGGAGAACGCGATTGCTCATTCGCCAACCGGCTCCAGCATCGGGGTCCGCACGACCGCTGGCGAAACGGAGCTGTCGATTGCCGTTAGCAACGAAGGCGCCCTTCCACAGGAGCTAGATGCCAGTGCCCTCTTTCAACCCTTCCAGCGGGGAGCCGACGCGCGTTCCTCCGGCGTCGGGCTTGGCCTTTACATCGCGCTGCGACTGGCCGAGGCGAGCGGCGGTACGATCGATGTGGAATCGCGCGATGGCCTCGTGACCTTCAACCTGCGGGTTCCGCTCAGACACAGTCAGCACGACCCAGCTCTTGGTGGCTAGTCGAGGAATACGACCGCCCTGCAGAAGGCGGCCTCACCACCCTGGAAGCGCCACGGGAAACAACCGAACTGAATCCTTTGATCGAGGACCTTGTCGATCTCCCCACCAAGGTTCTCGATATGAACGATGTCGTGAGGAAACAACAACGTGTGCATGATCTGGTAATCGGGCTTGGGGAAGACTTCGTCCAGCGAGCGACCCAGCTTTGCCTCCGCGTCCTCGGCCTCGTCCGGACGCATCTTTCTGATCACTGTGTTCATCGGATGATCGAGGGTGCCGGCATCGATGGCGAAGTAGCGGATTCCCCTGTCTAGCGCCCATTCGGCGAACGCGCGCGTCGGACCAGGATGCCTGATGAAGTATCGGGTCTCGTCGGTCTCGGAGCGATCGGTCCAGTTCTCCGGGTAGTAGCGGTGGTAGCCCGTGTGAATGATGAGGATGTCGTCCCGCTCGATCGAGATGCCTGTATCCGCCTCCCACCGCTCGAAGTGCTCAGGCCCGTAGAGCTCGAAGTCGCCGACTCCCATCTTCTCCAGGTCGACCACGCAGGCAGAACCCACGAGCCAGTCGATCGGCAGATCACCGATGAACTTGCCCCCCGAGAGGAAATGAGCGGGCGCGTCCAAGTGTGTGCCGACATGCAGGGTTGAGGTGATCTCCTGGCCCCCGGCTTTGTCGAAAGCAAGCCGCTTGATCCACTTGATTGACGGTCCGTCATAGCTCGCGAACGCCGGTGTGTGCATGCTGAAGTCCTGCGAGAGATCGAGCACGTTCAAGGTTTCTCCTCCCGTGATTGATTCACTTGACAATCCTGTGGCTCCCGGCGAGCGCCAGAGCCGCAAGCGCGCAACCGAGTGCGTACGTCCCGCCAGTTGAATGTCCGATGCGTTCGAGCCGCCCGAGTGCGCGCACCCACGTGGATCGATCGACTGTCAGGTCGAGCAACGAACGCACGGGATCGATCACCTGTCCTTCGACGGCAAGCTTCAGAAGCGTGGCCGACAGGACTCCCGTTCGTTCCCCGAGGTCGTCCACCAGCACAGCCGCCCGGAGCCTTTGCGCGACGCGACGGTTGATCCCTGTGGGGCCCTCGAATGCGAGAGTCGCTGCGGCCACGGCCGCGAGCAGATCGTCCCCGTCGGGCGTCAGCCCCGGCCCCCGCCCGGTGAGCAGGCGGGCGGCGTCGCGGCGCGGCCTCGGGCTGTCCGTCGCTGAGCGCCTCGAACAGCAGTTGCACGGCATCTAGTCCCTCTCCTGAGATGATCCCTGGCCTCGCGCGGGCGATTGCGGCAATTGGACCGGCATCATGGTTCAACGCCTCGAGCAGATCACGACCTCTGAGGGCCACATCGCGCGCGTTGTAGGTCTCGTTGAGAGGAACCGAGAGATCGACTTGGACGAGTCCACTCCAATTGACCTTCACGTGTCCAGCGCGCACTCCCTGGACCGAGGTTCGTACGACTGCACCCGCCTCGAAGGCATCCAGCCCGTCCCGCTCGATTACCCTCACTCCGTTTGGCATCAAAGGCACCGCTCGGGCGGTCACGCCCACGACGAAATCGTCGAACGCCAAATACGCCGAGGTCGCGGACGATCCAAGGACGGTGCCCGTGCGAGGGTGGCCCCCAGCGATCAGCGTGTGCAGCGTCTGGGCGACCGAGTGGCTGGTGAAGCGACGAGCGCTCACAACCTGTCCGCAAGTCCGCGCGTCGCAGCGACGAACGCCTCCATAGGAGGATCTACAAGCCCGGCCCCCACCTGGCCGATCCCCGGTTCTCGGTGAGCGATGCCTGTGTTGACGACCGGAAGCAGACCCGTCTGAACGACTGCCCTGCAGTCGATCCCCAGCGGCGTGCCCCGAAAGCCGAGCGCGGGAACCTGATAGTGGTCGCTCTCTCCCCAAGTGATCTCGTACATCGAGCGAGTGGCGTCGATCGCGTCCTGGGGACTTCCGCCGACGAACCGTACGATTGCGGGTGCGGCGGCCATCGCCATGCCTCCGATCCCGATGGTCTCGGTGATCGTGCTGTCGCCGATGTCCGGATTCGCATCGTCGGGACCGAAGCCGGGCAGGTAGAGCCCTTCGACCTCGCCGGCCGGGCCTGTGAACCACTCGTCGCCCGTTCCCGCGAGCCTGATGCCGAACTCGGTTCCGTTGCGCGCCATGGCGACTACCAAGGAGGACCCTTCGATGCCGGCCGCCGCGTCGGCCGTCACCTTACCCGCGGCCATGACGAGATTGAGAAAGAAATGGTCGTTACTGGAGATGAAGCGGACGGCCTCGACCTTGTCCTTTGTCCGTTCGTCACTCGTGAGTAACGCAGGAAACAACTCGCGTAGAAACAACGACGTTCCCGCTCGATTGCGGTTGTGGCCCTCGTCGCCCATCTGCAGCGCGTGCGCCAGCATGGCCCGCAGATCGATCGGCTGGCCCAAAACTTGGAGCGCAGAGCTCAGTGCCGGAGCGAGGATGTCGCTCATCCACCTCAACCGGTAGATGACCGAGTCGTCGTAAGCGCCGTACCGAAGGACTTTGCCGAGCCCCTCGTTCAAGGTGCAGAAGGCCTGGTTGCCTGCAGTGTCGTTGGTTACGACCCACATCTGCATCGAGGGGCTGACGACTCCCGCCATGGGTCCCACCGCACCTCGCTCGTGGCAGGGCACGAAAGTGAACTCGCCGGCCTCGGCCTTGGCCGAGGCATCGTCGGGTGAATCGGCCAGTTCCTCATAAAGGGCCGCCCCGATGATGGCTCCTCGCAGAGGTCCTGTCATGTCGGCCCACTCGATCGGAGGCCCGGCGTGCAGGAAGGTGTGCCCGTCCATGCCCTCGACGAGGTCAGCGGCGCGACCGATAGCGGTGAGCCTGGGCTTGGCTGCCTGCAGCCTTGCAAGGGCCATGTCGTTGGCATCAGCCACGCGTGCGCTTGCCAATGCAAGCCTGGTAAGAGCGTCCTCCGAGCCTAATGCGGGGGGGCGCCAGTCGATTCGCTCGACCGGTACTGCCTGTCGTTCGAGCTCGTCGGCGAACAGGGCAACACCCTCGCTCGCAACATTCAGGGAATGTCCCCGAAGCGGTTCGTCAGCCATCTGCGTTCTCCGTCGTTGGTGTCACGGCCGCGAGTGCAACGCGGGCTGCCTGCGCCGAGTTCCTGGTTACGAACGCACCGGCATCCGACAACTGCTTCGACTGGTCCTCAATTCGTTGGGGGTCGCCTCTCGCACCGCACAGAGCGACCGCGATCGCAAGATCGTTGGGACGAAGAGCCAATGCCTTCGAGATGACGCGTGCAAGGTCGCTCGCGGGATCGGCGTGAGCGCCATAGCCCAGCACTACGTCTAGAACGATCGCTCCGACTTCGGGGTCGCGGGTCTCTCGCTCCAGGCGTTCGTTGCGCAGCGATGGATCGATCATGGGGTGCGCGCGACCCTGAGTGAGCTCGTCCTCGCCGAAGTCTATGAAGGTGTCCCCCTCACTGGATTCGACTTCGGTCAGACGCCACTCCTCCCTGATGGGCACGTTGGAGGCGACCCTGCGCCCCATGGCGGCGACCAGGATCATCGCCTCGTAGCACATCGAACCGCCGCAGAAGAGGCCGCGCACGAATCCGGGCGTCTGTTGTCGTGGAAGCGAAGACGCAAATTCGATCTGGATTCCCTCCAGGCGCGCGGCCTCGCGCGCGGCGGCCTCCAGAGAGCCGACTATGGCGACGTTTGCCGGAGCGTCGTCGTGTTTTCCTCCTCCTCCGAGGAAACCGACGACCACGGGTTTGTGGGCGCGCCCCGCTGCCTCGATCACTCGTCCGGCGACGGCTTCGTCGGGTGGTTTCGAGATGACAACGATGACGCTCGTCGACTCGTCGGCGTCGAGGAGCTCGATGCCGCGCATCGTCATCGCTCCTCCCACCACACTGCTGAGATCGCGCCCGCCCACTCCGATCGCGTGACTGATGCCAAGGCCCGTGGAATCGAGCAAGCAGGTGACCTCTTGGATTCCGGTGCCCGACGCCCCCACAACACCGACCGATCCGCGCTCGACAACGTTCGCGAATCCGAGTCCTACGCCATCGATGATCGACGTTCCGCAATCCGCTCCCATGAGGAGGAGGCCCTTCTCGATCGCGACCTTCTTGAGCTCCGCCTCGTCATTCAGCGACAACCCGTCAGAGAAGCAGAAGACGTCGAGACCGGCATCGAGCGCCTGCGCGACCTCAACAGTCGCAAAACGCCCGGGCACGGAGACAAACGCGAGGTTGACGTCAGAGTTGCGACGCGTGGCGGAGCGAAAAGAGCGCGGCCGCATGTCCCCCGGCGAGCGCGTGTCGATGTCGGCCGACCCAGACAGCCGGTCGGAGATCGCCCGCTCTGCCGCGTCAGCCGCTTTGTCGCTGCCGGCACGAACGGCGACGACGAGATCGTTCGGCCCGGGGTTCTCGTTTGCTAGATCGAATCCCTGCGCTTCGAGGAGAGTGAGGTTTACGGGTGTCGCGGTAACCGCCGCGGCAAAGGCCACGCCCTCGACGGCCTCGGCATCCCTCGATGCGAGCATGAGGGTTACCGAGTCGAAGTACGTGTCGGGTCGAACGCTCAGCCGGTCGCTCAATGTGATCTCACCCTGTCGACATCGGCACTCGTCCGGCCCCCGGACAGACGTGCATAACCGGGGCCCCTGTCGAAGAAGGGCAGTTCGTCTCGCTCGGCCCGCAGCTTCTCGCGCAGCTTCTTGGTCGCGGCCGAGTCCACCCTTGGCTCGTCCTCGTCATTGAGAACCACCCCGTACTCCGATCTCGCGGCGTTTGTCGACACTTTGTCCTGCAACACATCGAGTGCCACGCTTGCGTGATCGCGCTCGAGCGGGTCGCCCCAACCCCCACCGCCGGTCGTCTCGATTCGCACGGCCTCTCCAGCTTTGACCGCGACGTCGTCGGCCAGTCCGGGCAGTACGCGCTCGTTGGAACCGCCGGGATCGATCGTCACCCTGAAGGGGGCGCCGGCACGACCTCCGCGCAAACCCCAGCAGGCCAGGATCGAACGATCGGCGATCGACAAGAAGGTGGCGTCCTCGAGCACGCGAATCTCCTTCAGGTATCCGAGCCCGCCACGGTACTGCCCTGCGCCGCCGGAGTCGGTGGCCAGGGCGAGCCGTTCGACACGCGCCGGAAAACTCGTCTCGATGAACTCGGTGGGCATGTTCTTCGAATCGGGAACCACGTGGATGGTGTCGGACCCGTCGGCGTAGTAGCGACCGCCCGACCCGCCGCCGAGGATCTCGCGATACAGATACCACTCACCATTCATGTCGTGGCCCGTGATGCCCGTGTACCGGATGGTTTCCTGGTCTGCCGGCATGTACCCGTCGACTGCCTTGGCGAGTGCTCCTGCGAACACGCCCAGGAGCCTCAGGATGACGAAGGTGCGAGCGTTGGTGGGGGCCGGGAACACAGGAGTTAGAAGGGTTCCGGGAGGCGGGAATCGCATGTCGATGAGTTCGACGACGCCCTCGTTGACGTCGAGCTCGGCCATACGCTCGGGGCTATCGGCGAGATTGCGAAGGATCGGCGCGATCCACTTCTTGAGAAAATTGCCGTCGGCGTAGTCCCCCGCATGGTTGATCGGCCCCTTGGCCTGGGGGCTCGTTCCGTTGAAGTCCAGCACCAGCTTGTCGGGCGTCTTGGTAAGAGTGATGCGCTGTGCGTGGAGCCGCGGCTCGTCGATCCCGTCATGCTCGGCGTAGTCCTCCCAGACATAGGTGCCATCGGGGATCTTGCTCAGAATCTCGCGTCGGAAAGTCTCGGTTGTGCGAGTAATGATCGAGTCGAAACAATCCTCGATGACGTCGCGTCCGTAACGGTCGAACAGCTCGGCCATGCGGCGTGCTCCCATCGAACACGCGGCGCACTCTGCATCGAGGTCACCGGCGATGTGATCGGGAAGTCGCGAATTGCGGGTGATGATCCTTATCGCCGCATCGTTTGGGACACCCCTGTCATACAACTTGATGGGCGGGACCATGAGTCCCTCCTGGAATGCCGAGGTTGCGTTCGAGGGCATCGAGCCGGGCACCATCCCACCGATGTCGTCGTGGTGACCGAATGCCTGAACGAACGCTACGATCTCACCCTCGCAGAACACCGGGACCGTCACGGTGAGATCGGGGAGGTGACCGACCCCGCCCTCTGAGAGATAGACGTCGTTGTGGAAGAAGACGTCGCCCTCTTGCATGTCCTCCATCGGATAGTCGCGTACGACCGGGTGGACCAGGGCCGAGTAGGACCGTCCCGTGAGCTTCCTCAGCTTGCGATCGTGGATCCCTGCCCGGTAGTCGTGCTGGTCCCGGATCATGGGCGAGCGAGCCGTTCGGCCGATTGCGTCCTCGACCTCGGCCTCGATCGACGCGAGCGTCCCCTGAACGATCTCGAGCACGATGGGGTCCACGGTTGCGGTCACGGACGCTCCCTCCGCACCACGATGTTGGAGCGGCCGTCAACCCGTCCGACGAAACCGGGGGCCAGCGGAAGTGTGGAGCCGTACTCCTCGACGACCGCAGGCCCTCGCACTTCGTCGCCGGCGCGGAGACCCGCTCGATCGTAGAGCCAAGCCGGGTGCCATCCCTCGTCGAAATAGACGTCACGCGCCCCCGTCCTCGCGCGCTCCGGATCGCCGTCGCCGCGCGGCAACTCCCGGATGTCCGGACGAGTTATCGGGCCGATGCCTGTTGCTCGCAGGTTCACCCATTCCACGGTTTGCGTGGGGTCGTCGCGATAGCAGTAGCCGTACAGTCGCTCGTGCTCGTCGTGGAAGCGCGCGATGACATCCGCGCTGAAACCCGCGTCGATAGGACCCGCCGCTGCGCCAACGCGCACCTCGAATGCCTGTCCGGAGTAACGAAGATCGGCCGAGCGCGCGAGCACCTGATCCTTCGCCTTGAAACCCTCGTTGTTCAATGCGGCGGAAGCGCTCGCCTCAAGGGAATCGAAGACGGTGGCAAGATCCTCGGGGGTCGCGTCGTGGTTCCGCCGAACAAAGGTCTGAACGTAGTCGTTGCGAACGTCAACGGTCAGCAACCCGAGGGCGCTGAGGTTCCCGGGGTTGGGCGGGACGACCGCTGCATCGAGATCGAGCACGTCGACGAGCCTGCACGCTTGCAGCGGCCCCGACCCTCCAAAGGCGATCATTGCGAAGTCCCTTACGTCCAGGCCACGCCGAACCGTCACCTGACGGATCGCGTTGGCCTGGTTCCAGGCCGCGATCTCGAGGACACCGGCGGCGCAAGTCTCGAGGTCCAAGCCGAGCTTGGAGGCGAGATCGGTGAGCCCGGCGCGAGCCGCATCTGGATCCAGCGCCAGCTCGCCGCCGAGCAGGGCCGGCGGGATCCGGCCGAGGGCGAGGTGGGCGTCTGTGGTCGTGGGCTCAGTGCCTCCCCTGCGGTAGCAGAGGGGGCCGGGATCGGCGCCGGCGGAGCGGGGGCCGACCTTCAATCCCCCGTCCGGAGCCACCCACGCGATCGAGCCGCCGCCAGTGCCCACGGTCACGACATCGACCATCGGCACCTTGACCGGGAAACGCCCGACCGCTCCCTCCGTAGTCATCGCCGGCTCGCCCGAGCGGACGACACTAACGTCGGTGGAAGTGCCTCCCGCATCGAGGGTCAGCACGCTGTCGAACTCGGCCATTCTGGCGACCAAAGCGGCGCCGAGAACTCCAGCGGCCGGACCCGAGAGGATGGTTGTGATCGGCTGCTCGCCGATCTCGTCCGACGACATCACTCCCCCGTTGCTCTTCATCACGTAGAACGGAACTCCTCCGTCGCCATTGGATGAAGTGAATTCGTCAAGTCGCGCGTTGATCCCCGAGATGTAGTGCGCCACCTTGGGTTTGACGAAGGCATCGACCAGTGTCGTGACGGATCGCTCGTACTCGCGGTACTCGCGCAGAACGTCGGAGCTAATGGACACCGCGCAGTCGGGATGCTCGGATCCGAGAACCTCGCGCATGCGTAGTTCGTGGTCGGGATTCACGTACGCGTTGATGAAACAAACGCCAATCGAGTTGATACCGCGCGCGCGAAACCAACGCGCGACCTCGGCGGCGGCCTGGTCATCGAAGTCCCGCACGACGCTGCCGTCGAAGGCAAGGCGTTCGGGCACCTCCTTGACCAGATGCAAGGGGACGATCCGTTCGGGCTTCACCCAGAAATACGAGTTGCCGTAGCCCTCGGGGACGCTCTGCCGCGCGATCTCGAGAAGGTGCCGAAACCCCTGCGTCGTGATGAAGCCGAGACCCGCGAACTCCTCCTGCAGCAACGCATTCGTCGCGACGGTCGTGCCGTGCGAAACCTTCGTGAGGTCGTCTCCCGTGGCGGTCATCTGCTCGAGGACCTTCGTTACTCCGTTCATGAACCCCTCGGAGGGGTCTGCCGGCGTGGAGGGGGTCTTGGTCGTGACGATGTCGCCCGACGACTCGTCGACGGCAACCACGTCGGTGAAGGTTCCCCCTGTGTCGATTCCGACACGAATCCCTCGACCCATCCTTTACCCTTTGTGGAGGATCTCGTAGATGCCCAACGGTGAGATCGGCATCGAGTCGATGGGGTGGCCGAGCGCGTCCGAGACCGCATTTGCGATTACCGCCGCCCCCGGAATCGTTCCCGCCTCGCCGACTCCTTTTATCCCTAACGGATTCAGTGGCGACTTCGTCTCGGTGTGGTGCAACTCGACCTCGGGGATCTCCGTCGCGTATGGGATGAGGAAGTCCATGAAGCTCGCGTTTTGAATCTGACCCTGGTCGTCGTACGCGAGACGTTCGTAGAACGCTCCTCCGATCCCCTGCGCAACGCCGCCCAGGATCTGTCCCTCGACGATCATCGGATTGATCACCGCGCCACAGTCGTGCATGACGACGTAGCGCAAGATCTTGAGGTTGCAGGTGTCGGGATCGATCTCGATCACCGCGGCGTGAGCGCCGAAAGCGAACACCCCGGACGTCGGACTGTAGAACTCCGCTGCCTCGAGCCCGGGATGCATGCCCTCGGGAAGAGGCCGGTCGCTCTGTGCGTACGCCCGTTGTGCGAGAAGCACCGCCTTCTGCGATTCCTCGCCGAAGGCGTAGCGCAACGGATTGGAGATCGAGCGCGACTTGACCGAGCTCAACACTGAGGTCGGGAGCACCCGCCACCCGTATCGACCCGTCTTCGAAAACAAGATCCTCGGGAGAAACCTCGAGGGAGCGCGCGGCAACCTCGGCCGCCTTCCTGCGCACCTCTTTGGCCGCCTTGAACACCGCGTTGCCACCGACCACTGCCGAACGGCTTGCAAACGTCCCGACGCCGTAACCCATGCGACGGGTGTCGCCCGCGGTGATCTTCACCTTGTCCACAGGGACACCAAGCTCGTCCGAAACGATCTGGGCGAACACGGTCTCGTGACCCTGGCCCTGAGACGAGAATCCCAGGGCGACCGTGACCGAGCCGTCCGCGAGGACCTTCATGGCTGCGCCCTCGTAGGGGCCGATTCCCGTGCCCTCGACGTAGTAGCCGATGCCGATGCCCATCAGCCGGCCCTGCTTGACGGCCTTGCGCTGCTCGGCTCTGGCCTTGTCGTAACCGAGTGCCTCGAGGAGCACGTCGAGCCCTCGTTCGTACTCGCCCGAGTCGTAGACGGTCGGTCCCCCGTCCTGGAAGGTCACGCCGACGTCGTAGGGAAATTCGTCGGGGCCGATGAAGTTGCGCCTGCGCACCTCGGTGGCGTCGATCTTTAGCTCGAGAGCGATCTTCTCGATGACGCGCTCCATCACGTACACCGCGTGGGGACGTCCGGCCCCCCTATACGGCGAGGTAGGAACCCTGTTCGTGAACAGGTTGCGGAACTCGTAGCGGAAGTTCTCGATCCGGTAGGGACCCGGCATCTGTGCGGCGGTGATGATCGGGATGATCAAGCCGTAGGAGCAATAGGCGCCGGCGTCGTTGATGAATGTCGTTTCCATCCCGAGGATTCGGCCCTCGTCGTCCGTACCGACACGCACGTCGTGGACCTGCCCTCGTTCGTGGTTGGACCCGATGAAGTCTTCGCGCCGGTCCTCGGTCCACTTGACGGGTATGCCGAGGTGACGAGAGGCCCAAGGAACCAGCACCTCCTCGGGGTAGAACTGGATCACCTTCATTCCGAACCCGCCGCCGATGTCGGGTGCCACGACGTGAACGTGGTCGGGGTCAAGCCCGAAAAGAAGTGCGAGTCCGCCACGCACGCCAGTGGGGGCCTGAGTCGAGTCGTACAGCAGAAGCGACTGGTCACCCTCGTCGTAGTAGGCAACGATTCCCCGACCTTCCATCGGCATCGCCGCGGCGCGCTCCATTCTGAAGCGCCACTCGAAGACGTGCGAGGCCGCCGCCAGCGCGGCGTCGACGTCACCCTTCTCCTCGCTCACCCGGCCGTTGACGTTGTCGTCCATGTCCGAGTGAGCAACCGGAGCTCCGGGCTGAGCCGCCTCCTCCAGATCGGCAACCACCGGAAGCTGTCTCGTACTCCACCCGAATGGCGCTGGCGGCGTCCTCGGCTATGTAGCGGTCGCGCGCGACCACCATCGCGATGACCTCACCCGCGTAGCAAACCTCGTCGCGGGCGAGTGCGTACTGGGTCTTGGGTGCAAAGAGTCCGTCGTTCGGGATCAACAGAGGGAGAGGGTTCGCGAAGTCACCCTCGAGGTCCTCATGCGTGTAGACGCCGAGGACTCCATCGATATCGAGGGTGTCGGAGACGTCGATGTCGACGATGCGCGCATGGGCCGGCTCGGAGCGGACGAAAGCAACCTGGGCGGCGGAATGCTCGAAGTCATCCACATAGCGGCCCTTGCCCGTAAGCAAACGGGCATCTTCGTTGCGCTGGACGCTCTGACCGAACATGCGCGTCGTCACGAGCCATCACCCTTCGCGAGAACTTTCGATGCCGGCCGCGCTTCTGATGGCCTTCAAGATGCCGGCGTATCCGGTGCAACGGCACAACTGGCCGCTGATCGCCCGGCGAAGCTCGTCGTCGCTCATCTCTGGGGCCTGCTCGTAAACGGAGAGCGCTGTCATCAGGAACCCAGGCGTGCAGTAACCGCACTGGAGCCCGTGATGGGTCTTGAACGATTCCTGGAGGGGGTGAAGCTCGCCGTCGGGTCCGGCGAGGCCCTCGACTGTGGTGATGGCAGCGCCGTCCGCCTGGACCGCAAAGGTGAGGCAGGAGCGGGCGGGCTCGCCATCGATCAGGACCGTGCAGCAACCACAGACCCCGTGTTCGCAGCCGACGTGCGTTCCGGTGAGACCGATGGAGTGACGCAGGACGTCGGAGAGAAGCCAGCGCGCCTCGACATCAACCTGGTGCGCGACCGAGTTGACCGTCAGCTCGATGCGTGTGCTCTCGCCCGGCTCTAGCGCCACTACGTCTCCCCTCGAGCCTCGGCGTTCGCGAGCCGCGCGCTTGCCTGCAGTTACTCCGAGTCTCCGCGCCAGGTGGGCCCTGAAGGCCACCGTCGCGTGAATGTCGTCGCCGGGATCGAGCTGCTGTTCGACAACGTCTGCGACCGCGTCCTCGATCTCGGAGTCGATTGACGCCGGGTCGAGCGCCGGAAGCTCGATGCACACCGGCACGTCCCCCATGCCGAGGTATCCGAGCACAATGGTTGTGGTGCCTTCAGCGTGCTCGGCTCGGGCGGCGACGCCGCAGAGCGCGTAGTCACCACTCCGCCTTGCGAACTCCTCGAAGGCGAATCCCTGATGGTCCCTGGCGACGGGCCAGCGCACCTCATCGAGCCATTCGGTGTCCTCGAGCGAGTTCTCGAGGGGACCCCTGAAACAGTCCCCGGCCGGAATCGTCCGGCGTCCGGTCGAGGATCGAGCGACGACCTCGCCTCGCAGGACGGCGAGCACCGCAGGAAGCTCGGCGGCGGGATCCGCGTGGGCGATGCTTCCGACGATGGTCCCCCGATTGCGGATCGCAGGGTGGGCGACGAACTCCAGGGTCTCGCCGAGCAACGGGACTCTGTCGGCCACCAGCTCGGATCGCTCTGCAGACGACTGCCTGACGAGCGGTCCGACGGACACATGGCCGTCGTCCAGCGCGGGATCGGCGCGCTCATCGCGAAGGTGGTTCAGGTCGACAAGATGGGCCGGGCTGGACAGTCGCATGTTCATGATCGGAATGAGGCTCTGCCCGCCCGCCAGGATCTTCGCCTCGGACCCGAGCTCGGCCATCAGCGCGTCGACCTCGGTGCGCGTTTCGGGCCGGTGATAGGTGAACGGAGCGGGCTTCACTAACGAGCGGTCTTCCGGCCGACGATGACGCCGATGATGGCGAGCGCGAACCCGACGGCAACGCCCATGAGGAACGTCCGGTTGTCGGATGGTGCAGCAGGAGGCTTGGTGAAGACCCGGCCGACCGCGGCTTGTGGCTCCGCACCCGAGGGAGCCTGAGCGGCTGCGACCGGCGCTCCGGTTAGCGCTCCGTCGATGGCCTTGAAGAAGTCGTTCGACATGCGCTTGGACGCGGCGCCGATCATTCTCTGGCCGACACCGGCGATGGGACCCGCGACCTGGGCTTCGGCCTCATAGACCAGCAAAGTTCCTCCGCCGTTGGAGTCTGACAACCGGCTGAGAGCCTCGACCTCGATCGATCCCGCGCCACCGCGCGCCGAACCAGAGAGCACGCAGGACTCGAAGTCCTTCTTGTCGGTCATGCTGAAGACACCGTCGTAGGTTCCCTTGACGCTTCCCACGCCGACATCCGCCGTGACCTTGTAGCGGTCGGGCCCGACGACCTCGAGACTCTTTGCGCCGGGCAGGGTAGCGGCAAGCAATTCTGGATCCTGAAGCGCCTTCCATACGCTTTGACGATCCGCATGAAACTCGTAGCGTCCCTGAATCTTCAAACCTTCCCCCGTCCCGATGCTCGGCTCGAGCTTGAGCTCCTCCTTTTGGATCTTTCCGACCGAGGTGCGCGGCAGGCTGTCTACAAACTCGATACTGCCTGGAACTTTGAATGCTGCCAAGCGGCTTGCGCACCATTCGGTGAGTTCATTCTCCGTCACGCTCACCTCGTCGGCGAGCACTACGAAAGCTGCGATCGCCTCGTCACGCATGGCATCCGCCACGCCGATCGCGGCCGACTCGAAAACCGCGGGATGCAAGTTGAGCGTGCTCTCGATTTCGCTCGCAGCCACGTTCTCGCCGGCGCGCTTGATCATGTCCTTAGCCCGGTCGACGAAATGGAGGTATCCGGCCTCATCCACGCGCACGTTGTCTCCCGTATGCAGCCACCCATCCACCAAGGCCGCACGTGTGGCGTCGTCGTCACCGAGATAGCCCGCCATGAGTGTCGTTCCGGGCTCACCACCCACAAGCAACTCACCCACCTCGCCGTCTGGCACCTCGGCACCGTCCTCCCCGACGACTCTGAGGCGCGCACCCAGGGTGGGGCGGCCGATCGTCATGTTGCGCCGTTCGCTATAAAGAGGGTTGAGAGTGGGCGGAGCGATGGTCTCCGTCATTCCGTAAAGCTGCAGTAGCGGGCAGTCGAAGCGCTCCTCGAACTCCGCGAGCTGTTCTTCCGTGACATTCTGCGAGAACAGAACCGCGCGCAACTGATTGCGTGCATCCTCCTCGTTGCGTGGTTGTGCAAGGAGCATGCGGATCGGCGCGGCAAACAAACTGGCAAGCGTCGCTTGATGGGACTTAGCCAGGCTTGCCCAGCGCGAGGCGCTGAAGCGCGCCATCACGATCACACCGGAACCCGTGACCAGTGCCGACATCGTCGAGTAGTACTGCGCGTTGGCATGGAACAGCGGCAGCGTGATCAGCATCCGGTCATCCGGAGTCACCCGCAGGTGCTGAGCTACCACCTCGCCCACATGAAGATAGTTTGCATGCGTTACGAGGACGCCCTTGGGCCGGCTGGTCGTTCCTGAGGTGTACATCACCGCCGCGACCTCAGTGGGGGCCGGGTTGCTGCCTTCGATTGGGGACGCTTCGGCGAGCTCGTCGTCGAACGATCGAGCCGCGCCGGACGCTTCGCCGGTCACGAGGACCGGCCGGTCGCCGGTTGCCGAGCTCACCGTGTCGAGCAGATCGGACTGGGTCACCGAGAGCTTGGTGCCGGCATGTCTCACCACGTAGGTCAGCTCGCTTGCAGTCAGCAGAGGGTTCGTCGGCACGATCACCGCCCCAAGCCGAGCAGCTCCGAACCAGACGTCGAAGAACTCGGGGCAATTCCAGAGATGAACGTGCACCTTGTCGCCGCGACCAATTCCGTGACCGGAGAGCATGCCTGCGGTCAGCGAGGCGCGCGTTGCCATGGCTTCGTAGGACCGATGTTGGATGTTGTCCTCGAGGTCGTCGAAAACCAGGAACAGAGACGAGGGCTGTTCATACGCCCGGCGCGCGAGGACCGAGACGATGGTTTCGGCTCCCGAGGTCAGTGCGCCCATGGCGATAGTCTCCTATCTCGTGACGAATCCCGCAGACCTCGATATCGCTCAAAGCGCCCTAGCAATCGCGAGCGGAGAGCTGGCCCCGGCCGATCTGGCCGCCGCCTGCTTCGAGCGAATCGAAGAGCTCGAGCCCACAATCAAGGCCTTCGTGACCCTCGACGCGGAGGGGGCGGAAAAACAAGCGCTCGAGTTGACCGAGGAACTTGCCCGATCCGGCCCACGTTCGCCGCTCCACGGTATTCCCGTCGGCATCAAGGACATCGTGGACGTCGAGGGGCTGCCGACGACGGCATCGTCCCGCGTGCTCGAGGGCAACGTCGCTTCTTCTGACGCCACGATCGTCGCCAGACTTCGCGTTGCCGGCGCCATAATCGTCGGCAAGACGAACACCCAGGAGTTCGCTTACGGCGTCGTGAGCGCGCCGACCCGGAACCCTTGGGATCCGAACCGCATTCCAGGCGGATCGAGTGGGGGCACCGCCGCGGCCATAGCGGCGGGCATGACACTTGGCGGCATCGGCACTGACACCGCCGGCTCGATACGCATCCCCTCCTCGCTGTGCGGCATAAGCGGTCTCAAGCCCCGGCCCGATGTGCTTCCGCTCGACGGAATAATCCCCCTGTCACCCAGCCTCGACGCGTGCGGGCCGATGGCGCGAACAGCTGCTGATCTCCGGCTTCTCTTCGAGGCGATCGGTGGGACGGCCGACGCCTCGCAGGAGCCACAACATCTGCGCGTCGCAGTGCCTGAATCGTCCGAGGTGACAGGAGCGAGCCCGGAGGTCACTCGCTCCGTCGACTCCGCCATCGCAACCCTCGTGGACGCGGGACCGCGCAGGGTCACCGTAGACCTTGAACCGTTCGTCGAGTGGGACAAGCCCCGGTCGATACCGCTCATGATCGAGGCTCTCGAAGTGCATCGTTCCAGAGGCTGGTATCCAAAGCTCGCCGACCGTTATTCGGAAGAAACACTCGGTTCATTGCGCTATGCCGAGCGGCTCACATCCGAGCAGGTGGAGGAAAACCGCGAACCTCTCGCAGCTCTGGTCGCTGACCTCATCGCAGTGTTTGATCACGCCGATGTACTAGCGCTGCCGACGACACAGGTCTCGGCCCCCACGGTGGCCGAGTCATCCGCCAGTGATGACGGTCACCGGACTCCCGTCGTGCGGAATCTCACTCGAATCTGCGGGCCGGTGAACGTATGCAGGCTCACGGCCCTGAGCATCCCGTGCGGCTTCGACGACAACGGTCTCCCCATCGGGCTGCATCTGATCGGCAGAAACGAAACATCCCTGCTCGCCCTTGCCGAGCTCTATCAGAGCATGACCGAATGGCACACGAAGCGGCCTAACCGATGAGTTTCGAAGGGGAACCGGGTCTTAATTGCTAGTTCGCAGCTCGGAAGGAGACCCATGCGCAAGGTGATCGTGAACGAGTGGATGTCTCTCGACGGGGTCGTACAGGCGCCCGGTCATCCCGATGAGGACAGGGATGGCGGCTTCGAGCACGGCGGCTGGCACCTGCCCTTCTTCGACGATATCTCTCGGAATTGGGTGGTCGAAGGCTACGCGAACGCGGGCGGATTCCTGTTCGGGCGCCGGACCTTCGAGAGCCTGGCTGGGTACTGGCCGAACGCCTCCGAGGAGGAGCAGGCCATCGCCCACCCCCTGAACACACTGCCAAAGTACGTGGCGTCGAGGACGCTCACCGAGCCGCTCGAGTGGCAGAACTCGATATTGCTACGTGATGACGTCGCCGAGGCCGTGCGTGCGCTCAAGAAAGAAGATGTAGCGGACCTGCACTTGGTCGGGAGCTCCGATTTCGCGCAGACGTTGATCGAGCATGACCTCGTCGACGAATACCGGCTGATGATCGACCCACTTGTCTTGGGCGAGGGCAAGCGCCTCTTTCGCGAAACCGGCGCGCTCAAATCACTGCGGCTTGTCAAGAGCCAGGTAGCGACCACCGGCGCGATCGTCGCGACCTACGCTGTCGCCGCGCTGACCTTCGACTAGCGGGTCCAGTCGACGGCGGAGACGCCTCCGATGCTCCTCACTTGTTCCGCCACTCCTTCGATATCCAGGTCCTCGGATATCTCGACGTCCAGAAGAAGCTGACGTTGCAGGCTCGGCAAGCCCACGGTCCTCATCCGACGAACGTTTGCTCCAATCCGTTCGAGAACCTCGTTCACCTCCGCAACACGGCCGCCCGGCTCGAGATCCACGACCATCTTGTAGAGACTCTTGCGAAGCTGCCTCAGAACCACGCGCTGAATCGGCCGGAGGAACAACAGCGACATCAGCGCCAGTGCGGTGGTGAACAGGGCGGGCGTCCAGAACCCGAGCGCCACGGCCACTCCGATCGACGCGGTCACCCAGATGCTCGCGGCGGTAGTCAGTCCTCGGATGTTTATTCCGTAGCGCAGGATCGCCCCCGCGCCGAGGAACCCGATGCCGGTCACCACCTGGGCAGCAACCCTCGTCGGATCGAAGCGCACCACTCCCGCCCCGACGAAGGCGGCAGTTCCGTAAGCTCCCGCCATCGTGAAGAGAGCTGCGCCCAGGGTGACGAGAATGTGCGTGCGAAAACCGGCGGGCTGCTCGTTGTACTCGCGCTCGAACCCGATGAGCCCTCCGAGGGCGGCCGCGGCGAGCAGCCGAAGGCCCATCTCCCACCACTCGAGCGTCGGTGCCACACCTCTCCCATCGTCGCGGTCGTCCACCCCAGCATATGTAGGCTGAGTGCATGCCATTTCAGTGTCCCGTCTGCAAGCTCATCTTCCGTCTCGAAAACGAGTTGGAGCAGCACCTGAAGGACGAGCACCCAGACTTCCGCCGGGACAAGGAGTACGAGAAGTAGAAGGTGACTACCGAGGAACGATCGCAGAGCCCTCGAGCCGAACCGTTTCGATTCTGTGGGGGGCGAGTTCCAGCTCGCGGTCGCCGATCGATGCTCTTCGAGGTTCGCCGTATGGGTTCCAGACGCGCACCAGCAGCCTGTCGCGCTGCCGGTAGACAGCGGATAGAGCCGGTACGTCCAGATCGAGCAAACGTCCCCTGGCAGGAAGCGATCCCCCCGAACCAACAGGCATCCGCATCAGAGAGGCGGAGAAAGTCTCGCTGACTCTGACGGGGTCCGCGAGCCCAGTTGACGTCACGCCGAAGCTACGTGAGGTACGCCCGATCAATTGCGCCTCGGGCGTGGCGACATCGGGCCCGGCCGTTACCTTGCGCGCCGTCAGGGTCCTCCGACTGATGGTGCCGGTGCACCTGATCAAGGTGACCCCGATTCCGTCCTGGCCCAATTCGTATTCGAAGACACCATCGCCGAGCACACAGGTTCCACCGGCGACGACGAAGCCGCGCGCCGGCCACTGCCGTGGCGGTGGTTCGCTATCGCCGCCCTCCCCGACCGCCGGGCGCTTCACGATCTCGAAGGGAGAGCCGGCCCGCGCGTCCAGAGGTGGAGTCTGCGTCGCGAACTCGATCTGGACTCTGTGATCGGGGGATCGGTTGTCGACCTCGAAATGAAGCCGCAGGAACTCATCGGCCGGATGGTGGGTGGCTCTGACCGCCGCGTCGAAACCATCGAACGAGCATGTAGCGCTCGCGCCTTCCGTCGCCACACTCGTCGCGTATCTCGGGGGCCCGGAGGGCTCGAAGGTGTAGAGATCACCGTGATCGTCCTGATCGACGAAGCGTAGCGAAGTCACGAGTTCCTCATGACGGAAAGTCAACCAGCCGTCATCGACAACCGGAACGATCTCAACCGCAGTTGCCGCGGGTAGGGGGTCGACCGACCAACCGAGTGGTGGAACTCCCTGTCGCTCAAAGGGCGACAGGTTGACCACGAGTTCTCCCTCGCCGGCCACCTCCTCGCGCAACACATCGAAAGCCTCGTGAGCGATTCGGTTCGCTATCGCCCGAGCCGCGCGTGTGCGTTGGTCGACGGCGTGCGCGACCTCGTCAATAGAGCAACCGCAGACTGAATCGTGTGCACCGTTCAGGTGCAGCAGGTACCAGGCCTCAGCCAATTCGTCCGCCGGCCACTCAAACCCAGGGACCAGCGCGGCGAGTGGTTCCGCGTAGCGCTCGAGGACCAGCTCGGCCCCCGCGCGCTGGACCTTCTGATGAGGTCTGACCGAGTACGTGTTCGGCAACAGATTCGCGCGCGCGGCCGAACGAAGCTCGCCCACCACGACCGGTGCGTCTGCAGCGGGAGAACGTCCTACGGAGTCATTCAAGGACGAAATGGCCACATCCATGCCGGTGGCGCGCGCTCTGTCCACGAGATCCGGAATCCGTGGATTCAGCTGCTCGTGGTCGTCCCCCGTCATCAGCAACAGAGATTGGTCGCCGCGCAACCACGGCTCACTGCGCGCAAGCTCCCGCTCGAGCCGTTCGACGAACCCCTCCCCGGTCTGCTCCATGCGCGCGCCCTGTGCGTAGCCGAACGGCATGTAGCTCACGAGCACCTCAGACCCGTCTGGTGACCTCCACAGAAACTCGCTTGTCTCGACCGCCGCCGGGACACCTCTCCACGTAACTACGGTGCCAATCTCCGCGTTCGCGAGAATCTGAGGAAGCTGACCGATGTGACCGAACTGGTCGGGCACGTAGCCGACTCTCAGCGCCCCCCCTAGATCATCCCCACGACGAAGGCCGTCATCCAGCAAGCGCACGATCGATTCACCCGACACCAGAAACTCATCGACCAGCGCGATCCAGGGACCACACGACAATCGTCCCTCGGCGATCAGGGAGCGGAGCTCGACGGCTCGTTCCGGGCGGCGCGCGAGGTAGTCGTCGACCAGCGCGACCTGACCATCGAGGTGAAAGTGGGTGAGACGCGGATCCGACCGCATCGTGTCAAGCACGAGGTCGATGGTTGGAACAAGCCGTTCGGCAAAGCGCTCGAAGGGCTGGTACCACTCTCGGTCCCAGTGGGTGTGGAGAATGAGTTGAATCGAACGCATAGCGAGCAACTATGCAAGAAATTCTCGTGCGTGCAATCCGCTGAGGACTGTCGCTTCGAATCAGAGGTGCGCAGACCCCCCCATCCTGCGTGTGAGAAGGGCGGGCCCTAGGGTCCGTCCTTTCCCGTCCTGGCCGTTGATTGGCCCGCCTGCTGGCGCTCAGCGACGAGAACCTCGATTCCGTCCAGCACCCGCGTGAGGCCGAACTCGAAGTCATCTTCGGGATCGTTGAAGCCTCCCGACTCCCAGACCGCGGTCATCGTCGGGAACCTCTCCACGTCGAAGATGTCCTCCCAGAACTCTGTACGCTCCGACCACCACTGCCCCTCGCTCACACCGGTGTCCTCCACCACCTCAATCGCCTCGATTGAACTGCGAGCGACTCCCTGAACGTAGCCCTGGAGCAGCTTGATCACTGCGACCATCTCGCTTCCCGTAAGGCCGATCCCCGCCACGGCTTCCAGCATGGACTCGAACGAGGAGAGAATGTTCGGCCCCAACGGGGGCCGGGCGTCCACCGCAACGATGTGCAAAACCCATGGGTGCCGGTGATAGCCGCCCCAGCTCTGCCGTGCGAAGAACTCGAGCTTGGCCCTCCACCCCACCACGGAGGCATCCGGTGTCCTCAGACCGCCGTCCACCGCATCGAGCATGAGATCGAGAAGCTCGGCCTTGGCGGGCACGTAGCGATAGAGCGACATCGTTCCGACCCCCAGATGCTCTGCGACCCGCCGCATGGAAAGTGCTTTGAGACCTTCGGCGTCCGCCACCTCGATCGCAGCGGCCACGATCTGATCCAGGGTCAGGCCGGGCTTTGGCCCCCTGCTCGGCTTGATCTCGAGACGCCAGAGGAGCTCGAGGCTCCGCTTCGGGTCACTCCGTCCGCTGTAGTTGTATTCGTTCGTCATGGGTTGACCCGTCCTAGAACTGCGTATAGCGTACGCTCAGCGACGTACAGTGTACCCAGTTAACATCAAAAGAGCCACAGGAGGTCGGGAATGGGCGGAGATTTCGCGGTCGTCGCCGAGGGGCTGCGCAAGAGCTTTGGGAAGACCTTGGCTCTCGACGGGTTCGATCTCGCGGTCCCGTCAGGGAGTGTCTGCGGGTTGCTCGGCCCCAACGGAGCCGGCAAGACCACTGCGGTTCGGATACTCAGCACCCTGCTTCGCTTCGATGAAGGCCGAGCAGAGGTGGGGGGCATCGACGTCAGGCGCGATCCGGGCCAGGTGCGTTCCCGAATAGGTCTCACCGGACAGAACCCTGCAGTGGACGAGATCCTCACGGGGCGCCAGAACCTCGTGCTGTTCGGCAAGCTGAACCACCTCGACGGGAAGAGCGCGCGCAGGCGGGCCGACGAGCTGTTGGAGCAGTTCGGACTAACCGAAGCTGCCGGCAAGCAGGCGAAAAGTTACTCGGGCGGAATGAAGCGACGGCTCGACCTCGCGGCCAGTTTCATCCTTGCTCCGCAGGTGATGTTCCTAGACGAGCCGACGACCGGCCAGGATCCGCGCAATCGCAACGAAGTCTGGAATGTCGTGCGCGAGCTGGTGGCGGGTGGAACGACGGTCTTGCTTACCACTCACTACCTCGAGGAGGCGGATCAGCTAGCGGATCAGATCTCCGTCATCGACCGCGGCCGGGTGATCGCGGACGGCACGCCGGAACAACTCAAGTCCAAGATCGGCGGAAGCAGAGTCGACATCGTCCTCAGCAATGTCGACGAGCTGCCGATTGTCGCCAGCCTCGTCGAACGTATTTGCGAAGGTGAAGCCGAAGTCGATCCCGACAGGCGGCGCGTTAGTGCGCCGGTGAAAGATCGTGTTGCGACCCTCACCGAGGTTCTACGTGCGCTCGAGGACGCCGGCATCCTGGCCGAGGACGTCGCGGTCCGCAAGCCCACATTGGACGAGGTGTTCCTCGAGCTCACGGGGCACCGCGCTGAAGAGGAGGTGGCGGCATGATCCCGGCAAGCGCATTGCATCCGCAGACTCCTACCGCTCGCTTGAAGTGGGCGCTGAAAGACGGCTGGACGGTCGCCCACCGGGATTTGTCGCACTGGGCCCATCAGCCTGGACAGATCGTCGCCGGTTTGATTTTCCCGATCGTCTTCATCCTGCTCTTTGGCTATGTCTTCGGCAGCGGAATGATCGCTCCCGAAGGGGGCAGCTACATCGACTTTCTGATGGCGGGTCTCTTCGCGCAGACCATGGCCTTCGGGATCGGCGAGACGATGGTCGCCGTGAACACCGACGCCGATAAGGGAATCACGGACCGTTTCAGGTCCCTGCCGATGGCGCAGTCCGCGGTCGTCGTTGGCAGAAACACGGCCGATATGTTGAACTCCGCGACCGGACTGATCGTGATGATCGCTTGCGGGCTCGTGGTGGGTTGGAGATGGCACGAGGGATTCGGCAACGCGCTGCTTGCGGTCGGTCTGCTGCTGTTGCTTCGCTTCGCATTCCTGTGGATAGGCATCTACATCGGCCTCGTCGTGAAATCTCCAGAGGCGCTCGGTGCGGTGTGGGGGTTGCTCTTTCCCGTGACGATGCTTACCAACGCGTTCGTCGATCCTGAGTTGATGCCCGACTGGCTTGGCACGATCGCAGAGTGGAACCCGATCTCGTCCACGATTTCCGCAACGCGCGATCTCTTCGGCAACGCGGGAGCGTCCGGTGGAGGATCTTGGATCGCAGAGAACGCGATGATGATGGCGGTTGTGTGGCCGCTGCTGATCGTCTTGGTCACGCTGCCGCTCGCCGTACGGCGCTATCAGAACCTCAGCCGTTGAGGACCTAGCCGGCCAGGGATTGGGCGACGTCCAGACTCGGCCCGATACCGATCTTGACGTCGTCGCCAGAGCACGTGATGACCGCGTCCTGCTCGCCGCCCTCAGCAACCAGGGAGGCGTCACCCTCGGTGCTCTCGTCATCGTCGGAGAACGAGGCCGAGTACCACTCGGTGATTGACTCACAGAGCCCATCCGAGCCCTGCCGCTGCGCCAGAGCTATCCCGAGCGCACTGGAGTCACCGTCGGTCCACAGCTCGAGCCTTCCGCCGCCCCAGGCACCCGCGGACTTCAGTGGATCGGCGATCGCCGCCGCGGTGTCACCGCCGGGGGCCTCGAACAACCACTTGAGCTCCGCGGCACCGAACGACCCGGTAAGTGAGCTCGTCCACCCGGTCCCCAACTCGCCGGTATCACCGGGGTCTATCGGATCTGCCTTCGGGTCGTAGCGCTCGGGGAAGAGCACCTGATCGGTCGACGTCGGTGGTTCGTTGTACGCCTTGTCGATCGCCGCCCAGCCACCGTCGCGCTCGAGCGCGCAGGCGAAACTAAGGCCGTCCAGATAGGGGAAGGAGAGCTGCTGCTGAATGAAGTGAGGCATCGCCTCCAGGTCCTCCTGCGACTGCTGCAGTTGCGGGGAACCGGACAGCATCGACAGCTGATCCGTGATGGTGAGGTTTGCCAACGCCCAGCGCTGCATTGTCAGCGTGGCATCCCCCTCGACCACCGCAAGGGTGGCGAGGTCCGCGTCGGCAGTCTCGGGGTTTGATCGCTCCGGGAGAGGAAGGTCGAGGTTCTGGTCGGCCAGAGCGTGCTCCAGCTCGTGTGAGAGCGACACTCTCTCGATGGGTCCCACCTGATCTTCAGCAAGGACCACGAGCTCCTCGGTTTCTGGAACGTAGAAGCCTGCGACCTGGCCTTCGAGAAGCCTTTTTCGGTCATTGAACAAATCGGAGCCACGAGGAATCGCCCCGAGTGCCTCCAGCACCCGACCCTCGAGGTCCGCATCTCGCTTCGAGTAGTCCTCGAGAAAAAGCTCGCCCACCCGCTTCTTGACCTGCGCTTGACTGAGGAAACTCGCGTCGACCGGCTTGTCGAAACGAAGGTCCCGAATCTTCTCGACCTGTTTGGACATGGACCGGACCATCTGCTGCGGACTCTCTTTCTTCGAGGAAGAGCCCCCTCCCCCGAACAGGTCCTCGAGCCCTCCGCCGCCGCCTCCGAACAGGTCCTCGAGACCCCCGCCGCCGCTGCCCGAGCTGAGGCACTCGATCAGGTCGGCGTTCGAGCCTCCCAGGAGGTCGCCTCCCCCACCGAGGTCCCCGAATAGGTCTTCGAGATCACCTTCGCTGCCGCCGAGGTCACCAAGGAGGTCGTCCAGGGGATTCGCGGGATCCTCCTCGGACTGAGCTCGCTCCTGCTCGTCGAGACGGTCCTGGAGGTCGCTGGTGCGCTGGAAGCCCACGTAGGCGAAAACGCTCACCGCTATCAGTGCGACCGCGAGCACGGCCACCGCGATCTTGACCCCGGGGCCGCCGAAGCGTTTGGGCGGCTCAGGAGGAGGAGGAGGAGGCGGCGGAGGTGGCCCGGTTGACCCGGACTCCTGCATCCAATACGGGTTTTGCCCCATTGTGGGACAAGGCTAACCGTGCCCCCGGTAAAGGGGGCGTAAGGACCGGTTCCCGTTGTTTAGCTTGCTTTGCGGTGGCCGCGGATCACGAGGGAGTCGAGAAGCGTGGTGGCCGACGCGGCGATCTCGTCGACCGCCGTGTTGAACACGGCCTCGTTGTGTTGGGCGGGCTTGTTGAAACCGCTCACCTTTCGCACGAACTGCAGGGCAGCCGCTCGAATTTCCTCGTCACTTGCGGGCGTGGCTCCTTCGTGGAGCGTCTTGATGCTTCGGCACATGGCCACAGAGTAACTGGTGGCCTATCTTCGTGGATAAATTAGGCAGATTCGAAACCGACGACGGGGGGTGGCGTGACGGACCTACGGTTTGATCGCTTCTACAACTATGAGGAGTTGACGACCGTTCTCGAGGACTTCGTCTCGAGCTACGGGGCTCTGTGCACGATAGACAGCATTGGAACCTCCCACGAAGGACGTGACATCTGGCTCGCGACGCTGACCAACTCGGCAACCGGGCCGCATGACGAAAAGCCGGCACTCTGGCTCGACGCCAACATCCACTCCGTCGAGGTCACGGGTTGCACGGCCGCGTTGCATCTGATTCACAAGCTGGTGACGGAATACGGCAAGGACCGAGACGTGACGCGTGCTATGGATACGCGCACCTTCTACATAGTTCCTCGGCTCAATCCCGACGGTGCCGAGATGGCGCTGTCGGACCAACCGCACTACGTGCGCTCGAGTGTCCGTCCCTATCCGCGCACCGACCACCTCGACGGGTTGCACGAGGAAGACATCGATGGAGACGGACGGATTCTTCTCATGAGGGTCGAAGATCCTGATGGTTCCTGGAAGATGCACGATGGTGATCCCCGCCTCATGGTGCCACGCGGACCGACTGAGTTCAGTGACGACGACACCTTCTACCGGCTGCTTCCCGAGGGCACGATCCGCAACTATGACGGCACGACAATTCGTGTCGTCGAGCCGCTCGAGGGGCTCGATCTAAATCGCAACTTCCCGATGGAGTGGACCACCGAGAACGAGCAGAAGGGTGCCGGTCCTTACCCCGCGTCCGAGCCCGAGGTGAGGGCGCTCGTCCAGGCAGTGTTCGATCGCCCCAACATCACGGGATACATCACGTACCACACGTTCTCTGGGGTGCTCCTGCGGCCGTACTCCGGCCACGATGACGATCACATGCCGCCCAACGATCTGACGGTGTTCAAGCTGATCGGCGACCAGGGAACGAAGATCACCGGCTACCCCGCCATTTCGGTGTTCCACGATTTTCGCTACGAGGCAAAGCAGGTCATCAAGGGTGGCGCCGACGACTGGGCCTACGAGCATCTCGGGTTGTTCTCATGGACGACCGAGTTCTGGAGCCCGCAACGGCAGGCCGGGCTCGAGAACTATCACTTCATTGAGTGGCTGAAGGACCATCCGGTCGAAGAAGACCTGAAGCTCCTAGCGTGGAACGACGAAAAGCTCGGGGGCAAGGGTTACATCGACTGGTATCCCTTCGATCATCCGCAACTCGGCAAAGTAGAGCTCGGGGGTTGGGACTTCATGTATTGCTGGACGAACCCTCCACCCGAGTTCTTGGAGGCCGAGGTCGCGCCCCACTCCGACTTCGCTGTGTGGCACGCCCTGATCTCCCCACTACTGCAGGTTGTATCCCTGACGGCTGACGCCATCGGCGACGGTGCATACAAAGTGCAGCTCGTGGTGGCGAACAAGGGCTGGCTGCCGACCAACGTGACCGAGAAGGCCACCGAACGGAGCGTCACGTTCCCCGTCGAGGCGAACATCTCTGTTCCGGAGGGAGCCGAGCTCATCGCCGGAGACAAAAAGGTGGAGCTCGGGCAGCTAACGGGGCGCGCGCTCAAGCGAAGCATGTTGTGGTGGGGTTCGGAAGACTCGACGACGGAGCGAGCCAAGGCCGAATGGGTAGTGCGCGCGCCCGATGGTGGGGCGGTCGAGATTGATGTCCGTCACCAGAGAGCAGGGGTCGTTCGTCGAACGTTGGATCTCAGCTAGCGCAGACCACGACCGTTAGGCCAACCTGTCACCGTCAACGATTGAACGTTCGAGAACGGGGGGAAGCGACACGGCCAGCGAGTGGCAGGAGGTCATGAGCACGTCCCAACTGGCAGGCGAGATCGGCACCACTCCGCGGGCGGTCAGCTTCAGGTAGCGGTGCTGGCCACGCTCCCCCGGCGCAACCAATTCATCGACACCTGGAAGCCGCTCGCCCTGCTTGATTTGGTCGAGTTGCTTATCCATGCGCTTGAGGAACTCGTCGCGCGGCATGAATGCCTCGACGTCGAGTGCCCAGAGGAAGTTTCCAGGCGCATCGGTGGCCATCCCTTGTGCGAATCCCGATCCGCTTAGGACGCCGCTGAGCACATCGATCAAGAGTGCGAGACCGAAACCCTTGTAGGGCACATGCGGGTAGCCCAGTGGGGCCATGAGGCCGCCCTCGAGAAACGCACCGGGATCTGTGATCGGCTGCCCTGCACGGTCCAAGATGATTCCTTCGGGCACTCGCTCACCCTGCTGGGCAGCCATGCGCACTTTTAGTACGTTGCCGGCCGTGGTCGCGATGTCCAAGACGACGGGCGGGTGTCGTTGCGCGGGGATTGCGTAGGCCATTGGATTTGTGCCAAACACGGCTGTGCGACCACCGGGAGGGGCGACGATTGGAACGAAGTTGGCGCAGGCGAAGCCGATTAGACCCGCCTCGGCAGCTAGTCGAGCGTAGGGCGCCGCGACGATCAACTGCCAGTCGCGAACAGCAGCGACGGCCATGCCTTTCCTCTCGGTGGCGCGCTCGATGCACCATCGCATCGCGCGGATCGGCGTGCCGGGCCCGCAGCCTCGGTCCCCGTCGAGAAGAATCGCACCATCGCTCTCGCGCAGGACGCGCACAGACGGTCGGGGATTCAACCTGCCCTCGCGATAGAAGTTCACCAGAGCGCCGAGCGCCGCAACTCCGTGGTCTGGATGGCCATGAAGTTCTGAGTCGACTAGGAGTCCGGCCTGAGCCTCTGCATCGTCGGCTATGAGGTTGAGCCGCTCGAACGTTCTACCGAGGCACCGTTGCAGATCCTCGATCCGTACGAAACGCGACCCTGCGCTTCGAGTGTCGACGGGGGACATCACGGATCTTCAAGCAGTGGACGGTAGTGGGCGCTGAAGATTCTCTTGCCCGCGACGCGGAGCACGAGATCGCGGAACGTTTGAGGAAGGGCGCGCGTCTTGTCACGACGGTGCGTCGCTTCAAGCACCCCATTGATCCGGGGCTTGCGACGCCGCGAATAGGCAGACAGGCTTTCTTCCGGCGACGACTGTCTGCTGATCGTCTCTGCCAGCACGATTGCATCCTCGAGTGCCAGGGAAGCACCTTGGGCCATGTTGGGCGACATGCCGTGAGCTGCGTCACCGACCAACACCACACTGCCTTTGACCGATGGCTCTCGGACGATTTCTTCAATTGGTGAAAAGTGTGTGTGCTGGCCACCACCGATGCTGTCGAGAATGCGTGGGACAGGATCGGCGAAGTCCCGAAACAATTCACGTAGCGGCCAGGCGTCTCCACCTGTCGGGTCATCTGTCAGCCTGGAACCGATGTCGCAGTAGCAATACACGCGCCCGTGTCCCAACGGAATGGTGAGGAAGGTCCTTCCCTTACCCAGCATCACTGTCCAGGCATCTATCTCTGGGAGGCCATCGACCAGGAAGCGCCAGCTAACCTGGCCAACGTGACGCGGCTGCTCGTCGCCGAATGCAAGGCGGCGAATCGTGGAATGAATTCCATCCGCCCCGACGATGACGTCGAAGTCCCCACTCGACCCGTCGCTGAGGATGGCTCTGGCACTCCCGCCTCGTTGCTGAATCGACTCGACAGTAGTTCCGAAACGAAGTGGCACCTCAGAGGTACCTGCAACCAACTGGCCATGGAAGGCGCTGCGATGGATGGCCAGGCAGGGGCCGCATGCTCCCCAGAAGTCCGGCAGATCGATGTCCATGAGAACGGATCCTCTTCGATTGAGAAACCTCTGATGCGTGATTGCGCGGCCTCTCGACATCACGGCTTCATCGAGCCCCAGGGCTCTTAGAGCCCGGAAGCCGTTGGCGGGAAGGTACATGCCTGTTCCGGCCTTCGGCCACTCGGCCGTTCGTTCGACGATTTGCGGTCGAAACCCTCTACGGTCGAGAGCGCGTGCCGTTGACAGACCGGCAATTCCGGCTCCGACGATTAGAATCCGAAGCTGTTTCATGCTTCGACCCTTTAGGGCACCCACCTTTTCTCGGCTCGATCTACTCTAGGACGGATGTTTCGGTTCGACCGAAACTGGTGTCCGGGTCGTACTTGTCCTTGATCTCCGTCAGGCGGTCGAAGTTTGAAACGTTCCCCCTCTCTCCGGCGCAACGAAGAATCGATTTCGGAGAGAGTGCGCATGAACGCCTTGGGTTGTTCCATGTGAGGGACGTGTCCGGCGTGTTGTTGTTGGGAATCCGTCCCCATGCGGCGTGTGTGTTTTGCAGCCCGGGACTTTCTGCTCATCACTCCTGCCTCATGTCGGTCACCAGGCTCCTCTCCCATTGGGCGGTCACGGACGGATCATTGGTGCCTCGATGGCGTGCCTCGCCCGAAGTGCCTCGTCCCACTCCCCGCTGCAGTAAGCGACGATCTCCGCGATGCGCCTCTCTCTGACTTCGCACAGAATCATCTTGCGAGAGGTCAACAGCTGACCCTCTCGCTCTTCGGTCTCCTCGAACTCGGTTACGAATCCGGAGATGGTGGGCACCGTTCGCAGGATGTTGACTCCGCTTCCCTCGGGAGCGAGTTCGCGTCTCCACGACTCAAAGGCGTCGACGCCCTGCATCTGGAAGCGCCAGACCGGCATGTTCAAATCGAAGAAGACGTCCTTGGTGAAAACATCCCCTGCGTCATTTGTCCTGAAGACCTCAGCTAACCTCTCGTTCATTGCCTGGATCGAACCGACGGACTTCTCAACCTGCTGTGTCGCTATTGCCACTGGGCTCCCTCCCGGTCATCGAGCGTCGACCACTACGATCAGCACCCTACGGATTGTGGCAATGACGGGCATCGAGGGAACCACCCATCTCCGCACTGCTTCACTAATGGGTATTTCCACCCATTGGCTTCGACTCCAGGGCGTTCAGATGAGCTGATGCTCGAAGGCGTGGGCCGTGGCTGCTGAGCGCGAGGACACACCCAGCTTGTTGAAGATGTTGCTTACGTGCCGCTCTACCGTTCTCTCGCTGAGGACCAGTTGCGCGGCTACCGCCTTGTTGGTTTCGCCCTTGGCGACAAGCGACAGCACCTGCACCTCGCGCGCGGTCAACCCGCCGGCGGGCCTGGCTTCGTCGGCTCGTGAGAGCGCATCCACTCGTGCGAGGTCAGGTGCCGCCCCCAACTGCTGGAAGACCCAGCGAGCCGCGTCGAGCTCCATCTCCGCGGTATCGTCGTCTCCGGTTGCCCGGCAGGCCAGGCCCACCAGGACCCGCACGCGCGCGGCCTCGTACGGCACCTCGAGCTTGCGCCAGACCCCCCAAGCACTGCGAAGGGTTGCGAGAGCGGTTCGGTGTTCGCCTTCAGCGAGCAGGACGGCACCCGTCGCGTGGGCAGCTGTCGCATACAGCATCGGTGCATCCATCGTGGCGGAGATTCCCGACAGCTCGTCCGCGGCGAGGCGAGCCGCCGGGACTTCGTTCGCTGCAAGCAGAATCTCGACGTAGGCAGCGAGCAGCCGGGAACGTGTCGTCAGCTCCTGGGCCTCGTCCAACGCCCCGTTGATCGCAGCCTCCGCTGCCTCGACCTGCCCCTGGGCGAGGCGCAACTGGGCCAGGCCGGGTTGTGGGCTTCGCCCCCACCGCGTGGCCTGGCGGTACGCTTCCTCGGCTTGGGGGAACTCGCCACACAGCCTGTGAAGCTCCGCCTGCTGGTAGAAGGCCATACCAACAGCCGGGTGACCGGGCGGCTGCGAGAGCCAGTCACCAGCGCGTTTTGCTTCTTCGATCGCGTCAGGCCACGATCCGTGCAGTTGCATGATCTCGGCACGATGCACGAGACATTGACCGCGGTAGGGAACCAGGTCCGGCTGTGACTCGCACCAATGGCTCAGTGCCGCGGTCCACTCCTGCGCCCGATGCAGATCGAAGATTGCCTGAAAAGCCTCGATCACTGCGCAGTAGATGAGCCCCACTACGAGCGGAGACACCTCGTTCGACGTGGCGGAGATCATCACCTCGTCCAGCCACGCAACACCCTGCTTGGTATTTCCAAGTTGGATGAGAGCCTGGCCCCTGATGAGGCGGCTGATCGCCACCAGGTCGGCGTCGGAGAACCGATCGGCGATCTCGCTGATTTCCTCGGAGGTCGCGTAGGCGGCCTCGGCGTCGCCTTCGTCCATGCTCTGAAATGCAACCGCCACAAGGAAGAAACCCTGCTCCGCGGAATCCGTTTGGAATTCGTCGAGCAAGCGCCGGAGTCGGGCCATCCACGCGCCCCCTCGCGCCGTCTCGCCCTTCAACACCAGTATGAAACCCAACCAGAATGCACATCTTGCAGCGCGTGTCGTTTCCCCGCCGCTCAGACGCGCCTGATGAGCCCGCTCCCAGACCCCGACGCTGTCGGCGTCCTTACCGATCAGAAACGCGGCGACCGCAAGGCGCTCGAGGTCATCGGCCTCGAGCGGAGCCAGCTGATCCGCGGCAGAAAATTGAGCGAAAGCGTCGCCCCAAGCTTGGCGCTCGAAGGATTCCCGGCCGCGCTCGATACCAGTGCTCATGCTTAAGAGTCTCGCCGATGTGCGGGAGGCCGCGGTCTCTTCAGACCAATGGGTGGTGCGTTCCCACCTCGATCCGGTCAGTGTTGCCTTCGTAGGAAGGTGAGGACGGCGTCGTTGAAACGTGCGTCGTCGTCGTAGTTGCTCGTGTGACCCACTCCCGGGATCACCAGCAGCTCCGAGTTTGGGATCCGATCGTGAAGTTCCGCGGCGATATGCAGCGGTGAGCGTTGGTCGCGTTCGCCATAGAGGAGCAGAGTCGGTACCTCGATCGATTGCAGCACATCGCGCAGGTCCGCCTCGGCGAAAGCGCGTGCCATTGCGCGCGCACCCACTGGATGAAACTCCGACATGATCTCCACCATTTCGTCGACGGCCTCGGAGGGTGTCGCTTCGGAGCGCAGACTCGACAGCCACTCCCTCACCAACTCATCGGGTGGACGGTCGGAGTCACGCAGGGCGCCCTGAAGACGCACCTCGACCTCCTCCCGCGGAAGCGAGCCTCTCCATCCGGCGTACGCGGACGCAAGGATCAAGCTTCGGGGAATCCCCGGATGGCGATGGTAAAGCTCGATGGCGAGTCCGGACCCGAACGAGAGTCCGAGCACATGTGGACGGGCGAGCTCGAGTTGTGCCATGAGGCCGGCAAGGCAATCGGCGTAGTCCGACAGCCCGTAGCCCTCTTCCGGAGGATCCGATGATCGTCCGCATCCGGGGGCGTCCCAAGCAATGACGTCGAACTCCTTGGTAAACGCCGGCATCTGGCGACGCCAGTCTCTACTGTCACCCAACCCGCCGTGCAGGAGAACCAGCGGCGGGCCGGCGCCGGCCCGTTCGTAGGCGATACGCAGACCGGCGACCTCGACCTGCTCCATTCCTCACTCCGTTCCGAAGTAGATGACTCCAGACAAAACTGTCACAGGCCATCGCCATACTCACAAGCATGGAAGTTGTCGCCGTCGACGAAGCCATCGAGCTGCTCGAAAAGGCCAACGCCGACCTGGAACCCGAGTTGCTGAGCGTTCCCGAGGCCCAGGAGCGACTGATGGCGTACGTGCGCGCCCAACGACTGGCAGCCTTCGGAGTGGCCGCGCTGGCTCGCAAGCTCGATGACGTGTCCGCGCTCGCTCGGGTGACGGGCACCTCACTGGGCAAGGCGAAAGAGACAGTAACTACCGGCAGGATCCTGCGTAACTCCGACGATCTGAGCGATGCCTTGCGCCACGGGGCCATCTCGCTGGATCAAGCAGCCGAGATTGCAAAAGCCGAGGAGTCTTCCCCCGGCGCCGCCCCCGAACTGCTAGCGGTCGCTGAGACGGAATCCTTCAATGTGCTCAGGGAGAAGGCCCGAAACGCCAAGCTCGAGGCCGAGCAGCACAACGACCTGGCACAGCGCCGAGCGCGAGGCACGCAGCGCGCGCAGCTATTCGGACGACCTCGGGATGGTCAACATCCATCTCACCTTGGAGCCGCACGTGGGCACCCCCATCTTGGCCCGTGCCGAGGCGGAAGCCGCTCGCCAGGCGCGCACAGCCAGAAAGAACGACTCTCCAGAGCCATTCGAGCGCCACCTGGCCGATGCCTTCGCCGCGCTTCTGTGTGGCTCTGGCAAAGGACGGGCCAAACGACCCGAGCTCGTGGTCCTCGTGAGTCTCGACGTGGCGAGGAGAGGCTGGCGCGACGTTGGAGATGGTGAGGTGTGCAAGATCCCCGGGGTCGGGCCGGTGTCCCCCCAGGTCGCCAAGGAGATCGCCCAGGATGCCTTCCTCAATGGTGTGTTCTACGACGGGGTGGATCTGCGCAACTTCGCCCGCTGGACCAGGAACATCCCGATCGAGGTGGCCGTCGCCTTAGAGCTGGGGGCACCACCATCGTTCGACGGCGTGTCCTGCGTCGACTGCGGAAATCGTTTCAGGACCGAGTTCGATCACGTTCAACCCCACGGGGCCAAGGGCCCGGCTTCGAACGGCAACCTCAAACCGAGGTGCTGGCGCTGCCACCAGGCGAAGACGCAAAGCGACCGTAAGGAAGGCAAGCTCAAGCCCCCAGAGCCCTGACACAGCTGGAGTTGCCGGGAATCGAAAGCAGCACAGCCGCGGCCCGGGTGATAAGGCTCGGCCTCGGACCTGAACAGCTGAACGGTTTTGGTGGAGCTGCCGGGAATCGAACCCGGGTCCCTCGACCCCGTGATAGGTCTTCTACGAGCGTAGTTTGCGGTCAGTTTTCGGCAGCCGGCCGGCCCGCAAACAGCGGCGGCCGGTACCTAGATCAGCTTAGGCGTCCCGCTCCAAGGCGCCGATCGGGCCCGGAGCGGCGAGTCTGCTAGACGACGCCGGATCCCGAGGACGCAGACGATCCTCGGGCCGACGGCCATCATTTAGGGATGGCAACCGTGCTTACGCAGCGGCAGTTATAAGTTTCCGGGAGAGATTCTCGAGACCACCCGGAATTCTCGGCTCGCTTCTCCTATCTCGGTCCAGTCAAGGTCGAATCCAGTTCAGCCCCTCGATGGACGAAGGCGGCCAGTGGCCGCCCGTTGTCAACGTCCTGAGTGAAGTCTCGCACAGCCGTGCGACACCCTTAGAGGTAGGAACGCCCCGAGCACGCCGTGGCTTCCCATACACGCGACGAAGGTGTAGCGGGGTGAACCTACTTGGGCTCGAGGTCGATGGCGCAGGAGTTTATGCAATAGCGCTTGCCGCTAGGCCCCGGCCCGTCGTCGAAAACGTGGCCGAGATGTCCCCCGCAGCGAGAGCACACGACCTCAGTGCGGACCATCCCGTGGCTCGAATCGGTCTCGAGTTTGATGTTCTCGGCAACCTTGGGATCGGTGAAGCTCGGCCATCCTGTACCGGACTCGAACTTGGTGTCGGAATCGAACAGCTCGGCTCCACAAGCAGCGCAGCGGTAGACGCCATCGTCCTTTACATGGACGTACTTGCCCGTGAAGGGACGCTCCGTCGCCTTGTTACGCAGGACCTCGTACTGCTCGGGGGACAGAGCCTCACGCCACTCCTGCTCGGTCTTGGTGATTTGCTCGGGCACTGGTGACCTCCTTTGACGTTTCAGCCTCCATTGTGTGACTTCTGCGCGGCTAAGCGCTACCGTCGGCGGCCGAGCTCCCTTTGCATCGAGCGCTCAGCGTCACGGCGCGCTTCGCTCTGGCGCTTGTCGTAGAGCCTCTTGCCTCGCCCAACAGCAAGCTCGACTTTCACCAAGCCATGCTGGAAGTACATGCGCAACGGGATGAGCGTACGACCCCCCTGATTCACAGTTATGGCGAGTCGTTCGATCTCTTTGGCTTTGAGAAGAAGCTTGCGCGGCCGCACGGGTTCATGGTTGTTGCGGTTCCCATGACTGTAGGGACTGATATGGCATTGAAGGAGCCAGGCCTCGCCTTGTTGGTCGATCGTCGCGTAGGCCTCTGACATGTTCACTCGGCCCTCACGGCATGACTTGACCTCGGTTCCTACGAGGACGATGCCCGCCTCGACGGCTTCCTCGATCTCGTAGTTGTGTCGCGCCTTGCGGTTCTGCGCAATGAGCTTCGTGTCGGTCTTAGCCGACGCCTTTGTCTTGGCCACGGCCGGCGATCAACCTTGAGCCCCGTTGGCCGAGATGATGATCCCCTGCAGGATCTCCTTGGCGCGCTCCTTTTGAGTGGCGGGGTCCGAATCGACCTCTACGTCAGGCTCGATTCCGGTCCCGTTGATTTTTTGACCTTCGGGAGTGAAGTAGGCACCGATGGTTAGTTTCAGAGCGGAGGCATCCGCCAGCGGGAGAACTTCTTGTACCGAACCCTTTCCATATGTGTTCGTTCCGACGACCACGGCACGGTTGGTGTCCTGGAGCGCACCTGTCACGATTTCAGAAGCACTCGCCGTCCCCTCGTTGACAAGGACGACCAGTGGCACGTCCTCGAACGCGTCCCCCTGGGCGTCATAGACGACTTCTTGTTCGGAGCGCTCCTTGTAGGAGACGATCTCCCCCTCCTCGATGAAGACGCTAGCAACGCTGACCCCTTCACTGAACAGGCCCCCGCCGTTGTCCCTGAGATCGAGGATGATGCCCTCCGCCCCCGCCTCGGTTAGCTCTTTGACCTCGTCGCGAAGCTGATCTCCGGCTCCCCTCGAGAATCCAAAGAGCCGCACGTAGCCCAGACCCTCGGGAGTTCGATTGGCGATTAGGTTGGGAAGCTCGATGGTCTCACGGGTGATGTCGAAGCTCACTTGCTCGCCGTCTCGGTCGATGCCCAGGCTGACCTCGGTACCCTCTTTGCCTTTTATGCGGTTTACCGCCTGGTCGCTGTTAAGTGACCCGACCGGCTCGCCATCGATCGAGTCGATTACGTCCCCTTCACGCAGTCCTATTCGCTGTGCGGGAGTCGAGGGAATGACCGAGACGATCTCGAGTCGCCCGCTTCGGTCCTTAAGCCAGACACCGATCCCGGAAAACTGACCGGTTGTGACCTCCTGGAACGAGCGGTAGTCCTTGGGCGAGTAGAAGAGTGCGAAGTCGTCACCCGCGTCCTTGACCGATTTGGCCATCCCTTTGACGGCGCCTCGCACGAGCTCCTCGTCAGTTGGGGGATCGACGGACTCGCTCTTGATCTTCGAAAAGACGTCCTCGATCAGGGAGAGGTCGCTGTCGTCTCCGCTGGTCCCCGTGAAGATCTGCCCGTCTCCACCGGAGATCGAATAGCCCAAGGAGAACGCGCCGAGCGCGACGACCGCCCCGGAGAGCAGCGCGATGAGGACCTTCTGCCAGCGTTCCATGATTTCTAAGGGTAGTGCGTCTCGGCGCTACTGGAGGTAGGGCATCGGATCGACGGGCGATCCGCCGATTCGGACCTCAAAATGCAGGTGAGGCCCAGTGCAATAGCCGGTACACCCGACACTGCCTATGGTCTGGCCACGGCTGACGCTCGACCCGGCGCTGACGCTGAAGCCAGACAGGTGGTTGTAGGTCGTTGCCACCCCTCCACCGTGGTCGACGACGATCGCGTTTCCGTACCCGCTCATGGTGCTGGCGAAGACCACCCGGCCCCCGCTCGCCGCAAAGACCGCAGAGCCGTATGCGGCCCCGATGTCGACTCCCGTGTGGAGCCTGGAGTCACCGAAAATCGGGTGGGTCCTGTAGCCGTAGGGGGAGGTCACTGGGCCGTTAGCGGGCCAGACGAACTGCCCTCCCGTGTAGGTCGGACTGCCACCCGAGGTTGGGCGGGAGAGGAGCCCCTGGATCTCCTGTGAGTCTCTCTGAAGCTGCGAATCGAGCTTCTCAAGCTCGGACTTCTTCGCGAGCTTGTCCGCGCAGCACGTCTTCTTTCTGGGCAATGATCGCGTTCTGAACGTCGAGCATCTGCTGCTTCTCGATCTGAACGGCGGCGAGGTCCGCCCGATCCTTCTCGAGCTGGAGTTTCGCGTCGGCGATTCGGTCCTTCTCTTTGGCAACCTGCTCACGACGCGCATCGGTCTCAGAGTTGAGGCGCTCGATCTCATCGACGAGATCGCTGTCGATCTCGGCTGTGGTCTCGTAATATTGATAACGGTCGGAGAGCTCCGAGAAGGTCTGAGACGAGAGCATTCCCTCGACGTACGCCCCGGGGCCCGCCTTGTACCTCTCGATAGCGCGCTCCGTAAGCGAGTCGGTCGACACGACCAAATCCGCTTGGATGTCGAGCAATTCCTCGGTCAGCATGGAATAGCGTTGCTGCGCGAACTCGAGCCTGTCCTGGACGACCGAGATGCGCCCGTCGAGATCCCCGATCTCGGCGTTGAGCTCGCTTAGCTTGCTTTGAAGCGATTCGGCCTCATCGTCCAGGATCGAGATCGAACCCTCGAGGGTATTGGCCTTGTCCTCGGTGCGCTCGATCTGACTCTGAATCTGCTCGCGTTTCTGTTCGATGCTGTGCAAGCGATCCTGGGGGTCGGCGGCTGCGGGAACGGCAACGATCGCGACGCAAAGAACGAGTGTCGCTACGACGCCCGCGAGTCGAAAGCCCTGGTGTAGCCACTGCCTGTAAGCGGTTCTCATGTTTTGAGGGCCAATACCCGGCCGACTGACGAGTTTACAGCTTCAACAGTAACCACAGGAATCACAAAGTAGGGGGTTTTCACTCTCTTCAATCGGCCTCTCGGGGAGCCTTCTTGAGCGCTTGGGGGGCCGATTAGGCCTCGAGGAAGCGGCGTAGGGCGAGTCCCGACCCGATAAGGCCGATCCCGCACCCAACTGCGAAGAGGACTCCTACAACAGTAACGATCTCGCCTGTGGAGAAGCTAAAGACGGGCCCCAAGAAAGTGATCTGCTCGCCCAGATTTTTGAATACCGCCCATTGCGCGCCGACCACGATCAAGCTCGCAACGATGGCACCCACGAAAGCCGCGAACACTCCTTCGAACAAGAACGGAATCCGGATGAACCAGTTGGTCGCTCCAACGAGCTTCATGATCCCGATCTCATCGCGCCGGGCGTAGATGGCCAGGCGAATTGTGTTTGCGATCAGCGCGGCGGCGGCTACCAACAGAATGATCGACATTGCAAATGTAATGGTACGCAACAGAGAGTTGACCTGAAGCAAACGCCTTAGAACGAGACCACCGTCGCGCACTTCATCAACCCCAGGCGCGCCTTCGATCGCGCCCTTCACCTGATCGGCGTAAGAGGCGTCTGTAAGCTTGATACGCAGAGAAGCGGGCAGTGAGTCCTCAGGCAGGTTCTCATAGAACTGTGGTTGGTCCTCGTAGATCTTCTTGTACTCCTCGAACGCTTGCTCCTTAGAAACAAAGAACACCTCTTCGACTTCGGGCATGGATTGCACGTCAGTCGTGATGGTCTCGATTTCGTTGGGTTGTGCATCGTCACGGAAGTAGGCCGAGACTTCGACCTTGGCTTCCCATGACAACGTCACGTTGTTCACGACCATGCCGAGGATCTGCACGCCACCTAGGAGCAGCAGTGATATGGCGACCGTGGAGATTGCCGCGACGGTCATTAGCAAATTACGTTTGAGGTTGGTGATCGTCTCAGAGAGGAAGTAACCAATTTTCATGTGCCGACTCCATAGATTCCGCGCGATTGGTCACGCACGACGTTTCCACCCTCGAGCTCGATGACCCGGCGACGCATCGAGTCAACGATGGCGTGATCGTGCGTCGCCATGACGACGGTTGTTCCCGTTCGATTGATGCGATCGAGTAGGCGCATGATGCCCACCGACGTCGCGGGGTCAAGGTTCCCAGTCGGCTCGTCGGCAAGGAGAATGAGCGGTCGGTTGACGAACGCCCGGGCGATCGATACGCGCTGCTGCTCACCGCCCGACAGTTCGTCGGGGAAACGGTCAAGCTTCTCGCCGAGGCCGACGAGATCGAGGATCTGCGGAACCTGCCGGCGCACGACTGCGCGGGGTCGCCCAATCACCTCGAGGGCGAAGCCGACGTTTTCGTACACCGTCTTGTTCGGTAGGAGTTTGAAGTCCTGGAAGACGCAGCCAACGTTTCGTCGGAGGTAGGGAACCCGCCAGCGAGGGAGGCTGGAGAGGTTCTTGCCGGCAACGTAGATGCTCCCGGAGGTTGGCTCCTCCTCCTTGTTCAGCATCTTGATCATCGTGGACTTTCCGGATCCGGAAGGCCCCACCATGAACACGAACTCGCCCTTCTCGATATCCATCGAGATCTTGTTCACGGCGGGCGTACCGCCTTTATAGACTTTGCTGACATCGACTGTCTTGATCATGTCTTCCTCAAGTCCGGCTACTCAGCTCGCGGCCGGCGCGAGCCGGTCGAAATAGCGTCGGGGGTGTTCTTCGCCGTGGATGTCCTCGTACTCATTCCAGGCGTTCTCGTAGTACAGGTTGCCACGTTTGGAGATTTCGTCACACGCTTGGCTGGTTAAACCTACCGTGCGGAGTCTTTTCGTGAGCGAAATGAGAGAGAAGGTCCTGACATCGTAGGGGTTGATCAGCAGGCTTGGTGGCGTCTCCTGGGGGAGGATCGCGTATCTCCGATCCGGTGCCGCGACGATCCGGCAGGCTGATTCGAGCAGGCGGAAGATCGTGGACTCGACGAGCTCGCGGTAGCTCGGGTCACGCACTCCAGCCTCCATCAGCGCACGGACGCCGAAGTTCACATGACGCGATTCATCGCGCGCCACGGCGGTGAAGCCCGTGTAGAAGCCCGGAAGGATTCCCATGGTTCGAACAAGACCTAGGAGATACTTCTGTCCCGTTAGTGCGAGCATGCCTTCGACGACGAGGTGGTAGACGGTGATGCCTTCGACCCACGCTCCGTAGTCGGCGGGGTTCATGCGCACTCGTTCGGTCACTTCAACGAGATCGGTATCGAAGATCACGCGGAACGCATCGACGGTGCGGTCTCGCAAACTAAAAAGGGCCTCGGGCAGGCCACCTTCGATGCCAACGACCTCTTTGAAGAACCGCGCGAAGAAAACGGAGTGTCTCGCTTCGTCTACCAACTGGGTCGCGAGAAAGATGCGGGACTGCTCATCGGGGGCAGCATGAACGAGTGGAGACAGCGTATCCGTCACGGCTTGCTCGCCGATGAAGAAGAGCGTGAAGGTCTGTTGGAGCTCCGTGCGAACACCTTCGAATCCCTCGGTCATGCCCTCCCAATGGACGCGGTCCTCGGAGAAGTCGAGCTTCTGCGTCGACCAGTTCTGGTTCTCCCACCGGTTGTAGAGATCGAGTGGAGTCGGTCTCGATTGCAGGAGGTAATCCATCTGGACGTAGACGTCGTCGATGTCGACATCCCGCAACTCGGTCAGAGTTGCTCGCTCGACTCGCTCTGCGGTGGTCGCGCATGGAATCGGTCATATGTAAAATAGTGGCAGCTTGCTAGTAACTTGTCTCGCACTGCACATGGGGGCCTCCCGTTCACCAATCTTAGTCTTCGGCAGCCCCAGCCTTCCGCCTTAACTCGGCTTCCACGAATCGGTCGAGCCCTCCGTCGAGCACACCCTGGACGTTTCCGACCTCTACCCCGGTGCGATGGTCCTTGACCATCTGATAGGGATGCATGACGTAAGAGCGAATCTGCGAACCGAAGCCGATGTCCCGCTTCTCTGCCCTTAGGGCGTCTACCTCCGCAGCTCGTTTCTCTCGTTCGAGCGCGACAAGCCGCGACTTCAGAATACGCATCGCGACCGCACGGTTCTGCATCTGGGATCTCTCGTTCTGAACCGCAACCACAGTGTTGGTAGGCACGTGCGTGATCCGTACGGCCGAGTCCGTGACGTTCACGTGCTGGCCCCCCGCACCGGATGAGCGGTAGGTGTCCACGCGCAGGTCATCTGGATTGATTTCGACGTCGACGTCCTCTTCGATCTCTGGTGTCACGTCGACCGAGGCGAACGACGTATGCCGTCTCTTTGCCGAATCGAAGGGTGAGATGCGCACCAGCCTGTGGACGCCTCGCTCGGTGGATGTCAGACCGTAGGCGTGTCGTCCCTCCACGGTGAACGTTGCGCTCTTGACTCCTGCTTCTTCGCCTTCGGTCAACTCAACGAGTTGATGCTTGAACCCGCGCCGGTCGAACCAACGCTGATACATCCGCATCAACATCTCGGCCCAGTCTTGCGAATCGGTGCCACCCTCGCCCGCGTGAACTTCGAAGATGGCCGGGTAGTCGTCAAACTCGTCTCCGAGCAATGCGACCACCTCGAGACTTGCGATCTCTGACTCCATTGCCTTCACATCCCGAGCGACTTCGGCGAGCGACTCTTCGTCCGACTCCGCTTCGGCCAGCTCAAGCAGCACAAGCCCATCAGACGTGCGCTGGACCAGTTGATCGTAGGAATTGATGTCGTCGGACAGGGCCGCGATCTCCGACATCACCTTCTGTGCAGAATTGGTGTCGTCCCAGAATTCCGGGGACTCGCTCGTCCTTCTTAGCTCTTCGACGCGCACGCGTTTGGCATCGAGGTCAAAGGTACTCCTTGATCTGCTCGAGCTTCTTCTTGATGGCAATCAAACGTTCGCGTGCATCGTCCATGTAGGCGTGAGCGTACCTCTAACCAGCTGTTGGGCGGCAAGAAGGCCGCCCTCGCGGATTCCTGACTTGGTGAGCAGAAACGGGCCGGAACCCCCCGTCCCGGCCCGTCTGCTTCGTAGAGGGTCTACTAAAGCCCCGCCTCCCTAGCCGCCGCGCTACCTCCGATGACTGGCAGTTTCATCCGGCTCAACTGCGGATACAAATTGATGTTGGCCCGCGTCTGGTCGGCCACGCTGCTATAGCTCGGGTAGCTGGCGACCACGATGATGCCGATGCGGTGACCTGGCTTGAAAACGTAGTCCTCCGGCAGCAGGGGAAACTCGAACGAGTATTGCTTGCCGACCATGAGCGGCTCGCCGACCAGGTACGAGTTCCGGTTCAGCGCGTCAAGGATCCCCTTGGTTACGACCTCGCGCGGCTCGGTTGTAACGCGCTTCTGAGTCTGCCGGTAGCAGGGGTCATCGGCTGCGCTTGTCTCGCCCCAACAGTCCTCGGTAGCAAGCGTTTGGATGCCTTCGCCGGAAAGCCGGTGCGCCACCCGCGTGTCGGTTCCGTAGTCAACGAGAATAGCGCCGAAGTTCGTGTCCGTCTGGTCGGCCGAGGCGCGCCAGTGAGCAACGGGCGTGCCGGAGATGTGCAGAGGTGCCTCGAGAGGTTCTGACAGGAAGGCCAGACGGTTCGGCTTGACGACTTCCTCGTCAGAGACCATCGTCGTCTCACTCTGGCTTGGTGAGTCCTGGAAGGTCAAGAACTGCTTCTTGACACGTGTGGCTTCCAGCCCGACTTCTCCCGCGCCGCCATCTTCACCTGCATGCAGCCACACATTGGTGTCCTCAGCACCGGGAACAGGCCATGAATCGTACGTGGCCCACTCATCGGCCGCGCGTTCGACGTCGGCCATGGGCTCGGTCATGATGCCGTTGTCCACACCCTGTAGCCAATAGTCGAACCAGCGGTGCAGAGTTTGCACCCACTCACCACGGCGAAAGTCGAACGGATCGACGTGACCGGTTTGTGTGAGCCAAATCTTGCGCGGCACACCATGGCTCTGGAGGCCGTACCACCATTTGCTGAAATGATCGGGCTTCACGTTGTTGTCGTTGATGCCGTGAACCACGAAGACACTCGCCTCGACGTCCTGGACGTAGGGGTTGTAGTCGCGCTCGGCCCAGAAATCCGTGTAGTCGCCGGTCTCGTCCCCATCGGTCGCATTCATTTCCTCGCGCAGCGGTGCGCAATGTTCGCGGCGATCGGGGTTGGTAACGGTGTTCGACAGACTTGCCGGGTAGTTGGTTCGGGTGCGAACCCCATTGCTGCGCGTGTAGTCGTACCAACTAGAGATCGCCGAAATCGGGACGATCGTGGTCAGGCCATCGACACCACTCGCCGCGGTCGCATTTGCTAGAGTTCCGTCGTACGACTTCCCGATCATTCCGGCCTTGCCGTTATCCCAGGTCGCGGGCACGACATCGCCGGCGGCGTTGTGGGCGGTAGCCCGACCGTTCAGCCAGTCGATAGCCACCTTTGCGCTCAGGTTGTCCTCTGTGCCACCGGTTACTGGGCAACCCGTGGAGTTACCCGTGCCGACCATGTCAAGAAGAACAACTGCGTAGCCGCGCGGAACGAAGTAGTTGTCGTAGAAGAGGGGCCAACGATCGAGGAGCCCGTCTCCGTCCGTGTCCTGCTTGAGCTCCCCCTCATTGCCGCGGCCGAGTGTCGTGTAGTACGGGCTCGCATCCATCACGACGGGCACCTTCAAGCCCTGCTCCGTCGCTCGGGGCCGCATGATGTCGACGGCAATCCGATCGTTCACACCGTTGGAGTCGCTGTCGAAATTCGATTCCACCCACACGCGTTCCCTTATGGCGTCGCCGTAGCCAAAGACGGGTTGCGTGACACCGTCCTGGACGACGATCGTCGGAGTCTCCTCCTGAGCCCCAGCGGTCGTGGGTACGGCGAGCGTGCTCAGAACAATGACGAGCGCGCCCATAGCGCGCTTCATGGGTCCCCTCATGTCTTCCCCCCTGCTGTTGGACTTTAGGTGCCTGCCAGAGCCGAGGGGAGCCTACTAGCGGAAAACGAAAAAGGAAAGGTTCTTGCCGTACCGGAGCTAGAGCTGATCGGCCCCCGGGCGGCCGTGGCACTGCTTGTACTTCTTGCCCGAGCCACAGGGGCAGGGGGCGTTGCGGGGAATCTTCTCGGAGCGTGCCTGCGCAAAAGACGGCTCCTCACCCTGGGGGGTTCCCTCCTCGTCCTCGCCCCCCTGAGGCGGAGCGGCAGCCGCAAGGGGGACCTGGCGACGCTCTTGGCGCATGCGCCCCGGCTGCCGCTGCTCGTTCCTCTGAACCGTCTCGACATGGAACATGTAGCGCGCGAAGTCGACCTTGATCGACTCTTGCATCCCGCCGAACATGTCGTATCCCTCACGCTGGTACTCAACGAGGGGGTCCTTCTGAGCCATGGCCCGCAGCCCTATCCCCTCCTGGAGGTAGTCCATCTCGTAGAGGTGCTCGCGCCAGCGGTTGTCGATGACATTGAGCAGAACAAGTCGCTCGATGTTCCGCGTCTGCTCGGGACCGATCTCCTCTTCGCGCTTCGCATAGACCTCGAGCGCGTCCGCAAGAAAGCGGTCCCGGACGTCGTCCTGGTCCGCGTTGCCCGTATCAAAATCATCCGCAGTCAGCGTTGTTGGCCAGACTTCGCGGACGGACGTAAAGAGTTGGTCCCAATCCCACTCATCGGACAGCACATCCGGGTTGGTGTTGGCGTCGACGATCCCCTCGACAACGTCAGTAACGAGCTCGATCGCGGTCTCTCCGAAGTCCTCACCTTCAAGAATGCTGCGGCGTTCTCCGTAGATAACCTTGCGCTGCTTGTCCATGACCTCGTCGTACTTCAAGACGTTCTTGCGGATCTCGAAGTTCTGAGATTCGACCTGCGTCTGCGCCCGCTCGATGGCTTTGCTAACCATCTTCGCCTCGATGGGAATATCGTCGGGGATCTTGAGCCGTTCCATCACGCCCGCAATGCGATCGGAAGCGAACAAACGCATGAGGTCGTCCTCGAGGCTTAAATAGAACCGGCTCTCACCAGGATCTCCCTGGCGTCCGGAACGACCTCGCAACTGGTTGTCGATGCGCCGCGAGTCATGGCGCTCGGTACCGAGCACGTACAGCCCGTCGGCCTTGAGCACTTCCTCGCGCTCGGCTGAGGTCTGCTTGCGAAACTTCTCGAACAGCGGGTTGAACTCAGCCTCGTAGGCGGCACGATCTTCGGGCGAGTACTCATCGAGCATGTAGGAGTCAACGTCCCAACCCCGCGCGATCATCTCCTGCTGGGCCATGCCCTCGGCGTTGCCACCGAGGACAATGTCGACGCCTCGGCCGGCCATGTTTGTTGCGACAGTCACAGCGCCAAGTCGTCCCGCCTGTGCGACGATCGCCGCTTCCTTCTCGTGATTCTTTGCGTTCAGGACGGAGTGGGGCACACCCTTCTTCGACAAGATCCTGCTGAGCACCTCGGACTTCTCGACAGAGACCGTACCGATCAGAACCGGCTGTCCCTTTTCATGCCGCTCCTTGAGGTCCTCCGCGACAGCACTCCATTTGGCATCTGCCGACTTGTAGATCAGATCCTGCTCGTCGCTTCTGATCATCGGGCGGTTGGTGGGAATGGTCGCCACCTCGAGCCCGTAGATGTGATTGAACTCGGCCGCCTCGGTCAGCGCGGTACCCGTCATCCCGGCGAGCTTGTCGTACATGCGGAAATAGTTCTGCAGAGTGATCGTGGCAAGAGTCTGGTTCTCGTCTTTGATGCGCACACCCTCTTTGGCCTCGATGGCCTGATGCAGGCCCTCGGAGTAGCGGCGGCCGGGAAGGATGCGACCGGTGAATTCGTCAACGATCTTGACCTCACCATGCTCCACGACGTACTCGACATCGCGCTTGTAGAGCTCCTTGGATCGAATCGACTGCTCGAGGTGATGCACCATGTCCACGTTGACGTGGTCATAGAGGTTCTCGACGCCGAGAATCTCCTCTACCTTTGCGATGCCCTCTTCACTGATCGCAATCGTGCGCTTCTTTTCGTCGATCTCGTAATGAACATCGCGTGAAAGACGCGGTGAGATCTTGGCAAATTGTGTGTAGAGCTTTTGCGACTCTTGGATGGCTCCCGAGATAATCAGCGGTGTTCGGGCCTCGTCGATAAGGATCGAGTCCACCTCGTCGACCACAGCAAAACGGTGTCCCCGCTGCACGAGGCGATCTTTCGTTGTCACCATGTTGTCGCGCAGGTAGTCGAACCCGAACTCGTTGTTTGTTCCGTAGGTAACATCGGCGGCATAAGCCAGGCGCCGCTGATCCGGAGGCATCGAGTTCTGGATGAAACCTGTCTGGAGGCCGAGGTACCGGTAGATCTGACCCATCCACTCGGAGTCGCGCTTCACCAGGTAATCGTTCACCGTGACCAGATGAACGCCTTCCCCCTTCAACGCGTTCAGGTAAACGGCGAGCGTGGCCGTCAGGGTCTTTCCTTCACCGGTCCTCATCTCCGCGATCCAGCCGTAGTGGAGGGCGGCACCGCCCATGAGCTGAACGTCGAAGTGACGTTGCCCGATGGCGCGCGAGGCGGCCTCCCGTGCGACGGCAAAGGCCTCTGCCATGAGGTCGTCGGGTTCCTCACCGTTGTCGAGGCGACTGCGGAACTCGTTGGTCTTGCCCCGCAACTCGTCGTCCGACAACGCCTGGATGGCCTCTTCGTGGGCGTTGACGACCGGCACGACCGCTTCGAGTGCCCTTAGCTTCTTACCCTCACCCGCGGTGAGGAGCTTTTGGAAGATGCTCATACTGTCATTATCCCCCCGGCTCTGGGCTTCGGCGAAGCTACGCTGCGCCTCGCCGAGCACGAGGCTCGGAACTCCGCCCTTCGGGACGGATCGAAGTCTCTGGGCTTCGGCGAAGCTACGCTGCGCCTCGCCGAGCACGAGGCTCGGAACCGCCCTTAGTTTCTGAATTGGCCGCGAGGGACTACTTGATGTCGAGCAGTTTCTCGCGGACGGCGTAGACGACGGCCTCCATCCGGGAGTGCAGGTGCAGTTTCTCGAGGATGTTGCGGACGTGGTTCTTGACCGTGTTCTCGCTGATGAACAGCTCTGTGCCGATATCGCGGTTATTCATGCCCTTAGCCACGAGTTTCAGGACTTCCAGCTCTCTGTCGGTGAGCCGTGGGCCGGGAACCTGGTTTCGTTCGTCACGGCGCTTGACCATGGCGGCGAACTCCGTCAGCAGCTTGGAGGCCATCGATGGGGAAATAAGGCTCTGACCTGCGTGCACGGAGCGGACCGCGTTAGCGACCTCTTCGATCGAGATCTCCTTCAGAAGGTAGCCGGAGGCCCCCGCCTTGATAGCGTCATAGAGATCTGCTTCCTCGTCGGAGATCGTCAGCATCAGGATCCGGGTCGAGGGCAGGGTGTCCTTGATCATTCGGGTCGCTTCGATTCCCGAACGCTTGGGCATTCGGACATCCATAAGGACCACGTCCGGCGCGGTCTCCTCGGCCTTCGTGAGTGCCTCGTGGCCATCGGAGGCCTCGCCCACCACATCGATATCAGGCTCACCCTCGAGAACCATTTGGAGTCCCCGTCTGAAGAGCGCGTGATCGTCGACGATGAGGACTTTCACGGCCTCGTTGCTTTCAGTTTGCGGCTGCTGTGCCACCAGAACCCCTTTACTCAAGTTGTGCCCTACCAATTATTGTCGGCACAACCAGCCCGATGTGGTCCTTACTGACCAGAAATTTTTCTTCCGATCAGTGTGCCCTGACCAGATTGTAGGGCCTGGTCCGGCGAAAAACCCTAAGCAATTAGTACTAGCTCGTTAGATGTGGACCCGGATTTTAGGGACGGGGCCCCCTGGGTGGGCTAAAGAAGCAAAACCCGGATCGAGATAACGGAACTGAGGCGATCATTTTGAAGGTTCGAATTGTGCCGGTTCCGGCTTCCGAGGCCCTCAACCGTCGCATAACGTCGGTCTGGCGGTCACATAATCCCAAGAACGAGAAAACTGACCCGAAAGGTCATGCCGAGCATGCGGCCAGAACCTCGACCCGAGCCGCGCCCCCCTCCTTCAGTGCCCGGCTGCAGGCCGCTGCCGTAGCACCGGTCGTCACCAGGTCGTCGACCAGCGCCACCCGTTGCGGGCAATCCCGGGCCACAAAGGCCCCCCGAAGGTTTGCCCAGCGCTCGGCGGCCCGCAACGAAGTCTGATCCGGCCGTTCACCTGTGCGCTGAAGCAGAGGCTGGACGGGGAGGCCAAGCTCGCGCCCGACCACTATGGCGAGGATTCCAGCGTGGTCGAGACCGCGCCTGCGGTTCTCGCACGGTCGTCCCGGAACCCAGGTCACCACATCCGCCGTGAGCCCCACGGCCGCCACCTCTCGCGTCAGGCCGCGCGCGAGCGGTGGGGCGGCGCCCCGATCTCCCCTCAGCTTCAGATCGAGCACGAGCGACCTGGCTGCACCTCGGTAGGGAAAGCCGACCACCACTTGGTCGACGCCGGGCACCTCGGGAACTTGCGGAGCGCCCAAAGCCAGCACGCACGCCCGACAGAGGGCCGATCCTGGCAGTCTGCAGCCGGCGCAGCGCTCGGGCGAAGCGAGGGTGACTAGTTCGAGCAATGTCATGCGCCGACACTAGAGACGAACTGTGACGAAATACACCGTCCGGGTTTGCGCGCCCGCGAGAATGACGTTACACAGACTGCACCGGTGCGGGCCGGGACCAATGGAAAACGGTGAGGAATTGGTCGCGAGGCGAATATTGCCCGACCTTCCCACGGCGACATCTCAACCGACGCGAAAGGCGAGAATCCATGGAGTGGTGGCAGACAATTCAAGACCTTTGGAACGTCTGGATTATTCAGACGGCGATCCAGATCGCGCTCGTGCTCGTGGTCGCATTCGTCCTCACCCGGCTACTGCGGCGCATCACCACCAAAGTCGGCAACAAAGTCTCCAAAGAGACGACGCCCATACGTGCCCTGCAGCGGACCGAGACCTTGACCCGGGTGCTCTCGTCAGCCGGCATCGTCGTGATCTGGGTGATGGGCACCTTTTACATCCTCGGGGCGATCGGCGCGAACCTCGCTCCCCTGCTTGCCTCGGTCGGGATCATCGGCCTGGCGGTCGGCTTCGGTGCGCAAAACCTCGTACGCGACGTCGTGAGTGGGTTCTTCATCCTCCTCGAGGACCAGTACGGCGTGGGCGACATCGTCGAGATCAACCAAGTCGCCTCGGGAAAAGTCGAAACCTTGACGCTTCGAGTTACCGGCATCCGCGCTCTCGACGGCACCATGCATTTCGTTGCCAATGGTGAGATCACCCACATAGCGAATCGCTCCAAGGACTGGGCGCGAGCGGTAGTCGATGTCGGCGTCGCCTACAAGGAGAACTCGGAGAAGGTGCGTCAATCGTTGGAGAAAGTGTCACTTATGTCCAAGGAAGAGCAGGAGCTCGGTCGGGCGATGTACGCCCAACCCGAGATCCTCGGAATCGAGATGTTGGCCGATTCTGAGGTCACCTGGCGCATGGTCGTCGACACGAAGCCCGGGAAGCAGTGGGAGGTCGGGCGCGCGCTGCGCGAGCGAATCAAGGCCGCGTTCGATGAGGACGGCATCGAGATTCCGTTCCCCCATCAGGTGACGATCAACGCGGAGGACAACAGTTCGAAGGCGACGGTGTAACGGGCTGGTTGCGCCCCTATTCTCCGGTCGTGCCGTCGATCATCTCCCGCAGGATGTCGAGGTGTCCGTTGTGGCGAGATGTTTCCTCGAACATGTGGCAGAGGATCCATCGCAACGAGCGAACCGACTTGGAGTTGCCCGCGATGTCATCCAAGTTTGCTTCGGCGACGATGGCTCGGCTCTTGTCGCACTCTTGCACGTAGAAGTCGAAGACCGATTCGGCCGACTCGTGTTCTTCGATTCGAAACTCGGCGTCGGGATCCTCTTCCTTCCAGGGAAACTCGACGTCCCGAGCTGCGAACACCTCTTGGAACCACCAGCGTTCGGTGAACCCGAGGTGCTTGACGATCCCGAGCATGCTCGAGCCGGACACGACCATCGGGCGCCGCAACTCCTCCTCCGCAAGGCCAGCGCATTTCATGACCACGGTCTGCCGGTGGTAGTCGAGAAACGCCCCGAGCGTTTCCTTTTCGGACGCACTCGCGGGTGGTTCAGCTCGGAGATCCTCGGCCACTAAGTGCCTTCCTGCCATTCCTCGAGGTACGCGGCCTGCTCCTTGGTCAGTTCATCGATGCGAACACCCATCGTATCCAGCTTGAGGCGCGCCACCTCTTTGTCGATGTCCTCCGGAACCGGATAGACCCTCTTCTCCAGGCAGCCGTGGTTCTTGGCGAGCCACTCGCAAGACAACGACTGGTTGGCAAAGGACATATCCATAACGGACGCGGGATGCCCCTCAGCCGCAGCGAGGTTGACCAATCGTCCCTCGCTGAGCACGTAGATCTTGCGGTCGCCCTCGAGAGCGAACTCCGTAACCTCGTGACGAACTTCCCGCTGCGACGAAGACATCGCTCTGAGGGTTTGAAGGTCGATCTCGATGTCGAAGTGGCCGGCGTTGGCGAGGATGGCGCCATCCTTCATGACCTCGAAATGCACGTCGCGGAGAACGTGTTTGTTGCCCGTGACCGTGATGAAGATGTCACCGTGACGAGCCGCCTCGTGCCCGCTCATGACCCGGAACCCGTCCATCGCGGCCTCGAGAGCCCTCGTCGGATCGATCTCGGTCACGATGACGCTTGCCCCTAGTCCACGGAATCGATTCGCGACACCGCGTCCGCACTGCCCATATCCACAGACGACGACGGTCTTGCCGGCAATCAGGACGTTGGTCGAGCGAATGATCCCATCCATGGCGCTCTGTCCCGTGCCATATCGATTGTCGAATAGGTGTTTGGTGTCCGCGTCGTTGATCGAAACGACGGGATAACCGAGAACCCCCTTAGCCTGCATCGCCCTAAGTCGAATGACGCCGGTAGTCGTCTCCTCGGTGCCACCGATGATCTCTGTGAGCTGGTCCGTGCGCTTTGAGTGCAACGTGAAGACGAGGTCTCCGCCGTCGTCCATCGAGATCATCGGATGCCTGTCCAGAGTGGCGTTGATGTGCTTGTAGTAGAGATCGTCATCCACGCCTCGAATGGCGTAGGTGGGGATCTCGTAATTAACAACAAGAGCGGCCGCGGTCGGATCCTGAGTCGACAAGGGGTTCGACGCGGCACAGCGCAACATCGGCTCCGCCCGCCTTCAAAGTGCGCATCAGGTTCGCCGTCTCAGTTGTGACGTGCAAGCAAGCAGCGATCGTGATGCCTTCGAGCGGCTTCTCTTTTTCGAATCTCTCTCGGATGCGCTGCAGTACGGGCATCTGACGGTCGGCCCACTCGACACGGAGGCGACCCTCCTCGGCTAGCCCCAGGTCCCTTACATCACCCTCAACAGTCATTGTCTCGACTCCTTTGATCGTGCGCGTGCTCGAGCGCGTTGGGTTGTCGCTATTTGTCTGCGAGTTGCCGTTTGAAGTTCTCGATGACCGGAACGGGGCCCGGATCGATATCGTTGATCAGACCCGTGTAGACAGCCGTCAGCTGAATCAGCATCACGAGGGTAAGCATTCGAGCGAGGAAGCTGATTCCCTGCGAGTGGACCTCGATGACGTCTGACCCCGCACCCTCGACGATACGCTTCATGATGTCGAATCTGAGTGCGACGCGCTCGTGATCGTCGGCGTCCCGCAGCAACACGACTACGAAATCATGCAAACTTGCCGCGTTTGACGAGCCGTACGCTTGCAGCTCGTTGTGGTTCATCTCGGGAACGGAGTTCGCAAAGGCGGGACTCTTGGCATACTCGTTGAGGTCGCACTTGAAGCGATAAGCAACCACTTCGCCGAGCCCGCTGCCGCCGTAGATCACAGGGACTCGCCCTGAGAGCGAGGTCGCAAGCTGTTTGGCCATGTTCTTTTCGACCGGGATGTCTCTGCTACAGCTCTTCGCCAGATTTCCTAAGCCCGCCACCGCCTCATCCACGTCATTGGATCGGTCGGGGACGAGGCCGATCTCCACAAGTATCGCCAGCAGCGGAAGCGCCAGGAATCCGAGTGAGGCACGTGGTTGCAGTCCTCCCGGAATCTGCACGTGGGCCACCCCATAGGTCCCCGCGAGCTCTGCAAGCCGCCCGCCCGAGGACACGGCCACCGCCCGTGCTCCCCTTGCATGTATCGCCTCGAACGCGGTCAGCGTTTCTTCTGTATTACCCGAGTACGACACGAGGAAGGCGAGCGTGTTGCGGCCAATCCATTCAGGCACGGGACCGTAGCCCTTGATCGTGCGCCAGGGAACCCCCAAGCGCGGTTCAACGAGCGCTTGCAAGACGTCTCCCGAGATGCCCGATCCGCCCATGCCGAAGACCACGACGTTGTCGACACCCGCAGCATCGGGGAGATCGCGTGCCGCTCGGCCTAACGCCCACGCCTCCCGGCACTGGTCAGCAAAGCGTTCGAGTCGTCGCCCAGGACGTCCTCTGAATCGAGCTTGGCTATTGCCTGGACATCGTCGAGATTCACGCGTTAGCTGCCCTCACCGGATTCGGATGCCGGCTTTTCGGCCTCGTCGATCAACATGACTGGGATGTCATCTCGAACGGGGTAGCGGTACTTGCACTCACCCCGGCACACGATGACGTTCTCGCCGTCGATGTACTCCACCTTGCCGTGACAATTCGGGCAGATGAGTATTTCGAGAAGCTTTTGATCCAATGTCACTAGCTCTCTCCCCTGATCACACGCAGCACCTCGTCGCGCTTGGCTTCCATGAGTTCCTTGGTCCGAGCTTCGAGATTAAGCCGCAGAAGGGGCTCGGTATTCGACGCCCGGCAGTTGAACCACCAGTCCTCGTATTCGACCGTTAGCCCGTCGGTAGAGTCCTGCTTGCCGCCCGAGTAGACCTCCGCGAGCTTCTTGATAGCCCCCTCCTGGTCCGCTACCTCAGTGTTGATCTCGCCCGAATCCGAGTACCGTCGGAACGGTTTGAGGATCTCGGACAGAGGGGTGTCGGAGGCGGACATCGCCTCCAGTACGAGCAGTCCCGCGATCATTCCTGAATCCGCACGGAAGTTGTCCCGGAAGTAATAGTGACCTGAGTGCTCTCCACCAAAAATCGCGCCGGTCTTGGCCATGATTTGCTTGATGAACGAATGGCCTACGCGTGTCCGAATTGGCTCCCCGCCGTTCTCTTCGACCACCTCTCGGACGACCCAGGAACAGATCAGGTTGTGAATGATCTTCTCGCCTGGATACTTCTTCAAGAGCATCTGGGCGACCATCGCGGTGGTCAACGAACCCGAGATGAGCTCGGCCTTCTCGTCCACGAGGAACATCCGGTCCGCGTCACCGTCGAAGGCGATGCCGACGTCGCATCCCTTATCGAGCACGAGCTTCTGGAGATCGACCAGGTTGGCATCCTCGATGGGGTTGGCTGGGTGGTTCGGGAATTCGCCGTCGAGTTCGAAATAGAGCGGCGAGACTTCGAAAGGAAGCGCTTCGAAGACGATGGGAACGGTCTTGCCGGCCATTCCGTTGCCCGCGTCGACCGCGACCTTCAGCGGCCTGAGCGCGCTGCAATCGACGAACGAGCGACAATGCTCGGCGTAGTCCCCCAGGATGTCGATCTCCTCAATCCGAGGGGTCGTCTTGGGTGGATCGAGTGTCTGAGCCATGTCTCTGATCTCGCTCATCCCGGAGTCCGATCCGATAGGCACGGCCTGTGCCCTGCACATCTTCATGCCGTTATAGCGAGCTGGGTTGTGCGACGCCGTGAACATGACCCCCGGCAGATCGAGCTTGCCCGACGCGAAGTAGAGCGCATCCGTGCTGACTTCGCCGACGTCCACCACGGTGCCGCCCTCAGCCGCTACACCTTCCGCGAAGGCGTTTGCGAGCGCCGGCGAGGACAGACGCATATCCCGTCCGACAACAACCCGGTCTGACTCAACGAAGCGCGGCGAAGGCTGCTCCCACGCGGCCGGCCACGTCCTCGTTCAGCTCGTCGGGATATTCCCCCCTGACGTCGTACGCCTTGAAGATAGTGCTCAGGTCACCGGTCACGCTCGCAGTCTAAAAGACGGACCGGCGGCCAACGTCAGGTGCCGCGCGACGCCCGAACGGGTGCCCTTGAAGCCCCTCTGGGGCCCGGAAAAAGGGCATTGACTGCTGCGCCCGCGGCTGCAAGGCTTCGCGAACCATGATTAAAGAGCAGGTTCTGCTTGAGGATCAGGAGTGGCGTGAGCACGCGTCATGCCTCCATTTCTCAGCAGTGCTGTTCTTTGGCTTCGACGACTCCGAGAGCCCGGCCGAGAAGAGATTGCGAGAGGATCAGGCCAAGACCGTGTGCTTTGAGTGCCCGGTGCGCCAGGACTGCCTCGACTACGCCCTGTCGGCACGTGAGTCTCATGGGATCTGGGGCGGAATGACAGACGTCGAACGCCGCCGTTTCGCCAACCGCTCCCGCTAGCCCCGCCTGAGATTTCTCCTCTCTCGGAGTCCCTAGGACTGGTGCAGGTATCTTCTGCTCGTGTCCGACTCGAGGCCAACGCCAACGCAGGTCATTCTCAAGCTCATCACGCGAGCGCGGACTCGCGGCCTCAGGGAGGTGCTGGCTACAGGCTTGGGGCGGGTCAGGGAGTTCATCTCATCCTCCGACCAGCTGATCATCCTCGCGCGCCCGGCCGGCGGAGAACTACCCGAGAGAGACGATCTCGAGTTCGTTGTGGCCACCGCACAGGACGGACCTCGCTACGCACGGGACATTGGCACGGACGCCCCTTCGACATTTGCCTCGCGCCTGACGGACACCACTCGCTGTTTCCTCGCGACCGATGGATCGAAGGTGCTGCACGCAACCTGGGTCACGACCCGCTCTGCGTGGACACGGGAGCTGGGCGGCTACCTGGTGGTGCCTGACGACGACTGCTACGTCTACGAGTCGTTCACCAGGGCGGACGCCCGCGGCCGGGGGATTTATCCCTTCGGATTAATGGGAATCTGCGCGTGGGCGGGGGAACAGGGGCTCAAGCGTGTTTGGGTCGGTGTCGAGTCCGGCAACGCGGCGTCGCTCAAAGCGGTCGCCAAAGTGGGGTTCGAGCCGCAGCTCACCATCTCGTTTCGTCGCAACGTTGGGCGCCTCGAGGTGGCAGGTGGCCACTGTGCGCCCGGCAGAGTCGAAATATTGTGCCTGAGGTCGACGAGCTGAGGGCAAAAAGGATGAGCCCCAACCGCTGGGTCGGTGGCGCGAAGTATCGAAGCAAGCAATACTCGAAGATTCACTAGCAAGGAACCGTTCAAGGTTTGCGGGCGCCCGGAGGTCCGATATCGTCTCGACCCGCTCTGCCGTAGAGCCAGACTCTCCGGCGGGCGGAAACCGGCACAACCCCCTCAACTGGCACCTGTCGCCGGTAGACGGCATTCTGACGCCGGGCGCCCGCATCAACACGGTCAATCCGTCCGCGGAACCCCGTCAGAGTTGCGAATCGAAGCTGTGTTTTAGCGGCGGCCCGCCAGGTCGAGCACCTTCTCGAGGTCGACGGGGCCACCCTCGGTCTCCCACCATTTCGCCTCACACTTTCGGCAGGAATAGAACTGGACCTGCTCATCGGTGAGGTGAATCTCGATGTGGATGCAGTCCTGGCTTTTGCACTCTGGACAGTTCATAACTGTGAATTCCTCCCAATCTAACTCCGCCCCATTGGAGTCGCTTGTAGCGTCCATCGGCAGGTGGAGCCGAAAGCCGAATACGTAATAGGCGCATCGAGCTAAAGCTTCAGTCCTGAGGGGCCAAAAAGGGTCAGACCAGGGAGGTCTGGGTCCTCAGGAAGAGCCTGGGCTCGCTCCGCCGATCGTCGAGGAGCCAGCCCCGCGGGGTCACTAGGCCGTCGGCACAAGCCCAGCAGAGTGCGTAGAGGTGAGGCGATACGTCGGCATCGAGACCCTCGGCTGGATCCTCGAGAGTCGCCAGCCTCCCGGCGTAGTCGTATCCGAGGAGGGCGGATGCCGGGTGATGGCACCCGGGTTTCGAGCAGAGTCTCACGGTCGCAGTCTATGGACGCATGCCCGAGCTTTTGTGGATTCCACCGGGATTACCAACCCCCTGGGGCGCTTTACGCTCGCGTCATGCCGACAGCGGACTTCGACGACATAACCCTGCACTATCAGCGCCGCGGGAAGGGACCTCCTCTTCTCGGCATCATGGGATTCGGACTCGACCAGCGCTTCTGGGCGAGCCAGATCCCCGTCGTCACCGAGACACATGAGTTCATCACTTTCGACAATCGGGGTGTCGGCCGATCTCGGCGACAGGGCGCCCCCCTCGTCACCTCAGTCGAGGACATGGTCGATGACACAGTGGCGCTGCTCGATCATTTGAACGTCGAGAGTTGTTTGGTATACGGAACCTCGATGGGCGGAGCCATCGCTCAACATCTCGCGCTCGAATACCCGGAGCGCGTATCGGCCCTGATCCTTGCAGTGACCTGGGCCAGGCCCATCGAGTTCATGCGGCGACAGCATCTGATTGCCCGGACGCTGATCCAGGCCAGTGGCCCCGAGCTTCTCGTGGAGTCGACTCTCGTGCGAATGTTCACCCCGGCCTTCTTCGAGATGGGTGCGGAGGTGCTCGATCAGATGGTGATGGCGTTCATGGCCGAGACCGGCCCCGACGTGCCGGACACCGACGTGCTTCTCGCGCAGATCGATGCGGTGGATAAGCACGATGTGCTCGACCGTCTGCCAGCAATTGGGGTTCCCACTCTCGTCATCGGCGCTCGCACCGACATGATGGTTCCCTACCTGGGCGCGGAGGAGGTCGCTGGGGCCATTCCGGGGGCCGAGTTCGTGACGCTCGAGACCGGACACGGCTGCATGATCGAGGAGATGCCGGCCTACAACGCTGCGGTACAGGGGTTTCTGGCTAAGCAGTCGGCCTGAAGACGTGCCGCGACTGTTCGCTATGCTGGAGTCGCAGCCCGCAGGGTAAGTAGGTTTCGGCCGAACGCTGTCTGCGGGTTGCTCCTTTTCAGGTGCTGCCTAGAGATAGCTTCTGAGGTCCCACAGCTCGGGAAAGAAGCGCTTTTCGAGCGTCGTTCGAAGGTAGCTCGCGCCCGTCGACCCGCCGGTCCCGGTTTTCGAGCCGATCTGGCGTTCGACCATCAGCACGTGGTGCTGACGCCACAGGGCGAAGAGCTCGTCGTGGGTCAGGAGCGCCTCCGAGAGATAGAACTCCTCGGCGAATTCTCTCCGGCCACGAGCAACTCTGAGCAGACTCTTGATCCGCTTGTCCTCGTCGTCGGCGGGCATGGGCAGGCCCCTGGTCTCTAGGAGTGCGCAGAACGCGCCCACAGAGTCGGCTCGTCGAGGCGAGCGCGGAGCCGCTTCTCCTCGTCGTCGCTCAATACGAGCCTCTCCACGTAATTCTCGTCCTTGAGCCCCGAGAGAAACTCGACCTCCCGGAACTGTATGGATTGAAAACCGCTGGCGGGCGCCAGGTGTTGGCGGAACTCGAGGAAGTCCTGCGGTGACATCGACTCGATTACCGGAACCTGGGCGATCATGACCCGCTCGATCGAATGAGCACGCTCGAGCAGGTGCTTCGGCTGGTGGGCGTCGCCCCCCATCATCAGGTCCCTGGCGCTGGTGAGCTCGAACAGCAATTGCTTGAACCACAGCTCGTATGTCTGATGCACGATGATGAACAGCAGTTCGTCGTGCGCCGGTGGATCGCTGAGGAGATGCTGCAAGGACAGCAACTCCGGGACTTTCAGGTAGCTCCCATACGACAGCTCGCGGCCCTCTTCACCAAAATGAGGTGGGCGCGGTCGTGTCTCACTCATCGTTGTTGGTTACCACACGGTCTCGGTGGACGCCGCTGCCCGAGATTTCTAGCCGAGCGTCGTCGACACGATCGAGGCGCCGACCTTGATCCTGTCGTACAACTCGACTACGTCCCCGTTCGACATACGCACACAGCCATGTGAGGCGGCGGTACCGAGTGAGGAAAGGTTCTCGGTGCCGTGGAAACGGATCGCGGGCGCCGACCAGTTGATCGCCCGAACTCCGAGAGGGTTGCTCGTTCCCGGCGCGATCTCGGCGGGCATGTCCGAGCCCCAAGTATCGGGGGCCGGGTTGACCCAAGTCGGCATGTACCTGAGCTCGGTCACCTCGTAGACACCTGTCGGGGTCGGGAAATTGGGCTGGCCGACAGCAACGGTCCACGAACTCGTGATCTTGCCGTTCTCATAGAGGTAAAGCTTGCGCTCGCCGTGACGTACGAGCAGGACCTGATCGAACGCGTCGCTGGTGACATTTGGGTTGAGGGTTTTGTAAGCAACGTCCACGCTGTCGCCTCCGCCGCGCAACGCTTGGCGGAGTCGCCTTGAAGACTTGTCCTGGTCGACCTTTGTGCCTTGCTCGGACTCCGTGATCTTGACCCATCCGGTCGAATAGTCGAGCTGGGCATCGACGGGCTCAGCATCGATCTTGCCTGCGATCTTGCCAACGAGCTCCCGCGCGCCCTTCGACGGATAGGTGATGGCGACGTCGCGCTCGAAGTCCAACCTGTTGTCGAGAAAACGAATTCCGACCTTGTCCATGAACGAGGCTCGTTCGCTCGCTGCAACCGCCTCGTCAACCACAGCTTGAGCATTGCCGTGAGCGCCGAGCTCGCGCGCAGTTGTGGTCCATTTGCGGCCTTTGAACTTGACGGTGATTTCTCGATCGAGTTGCGGCTCGATCTCGTCCTTGACGGCCGCGAGTGCCTCATCGGCTCTCATCCCGGTCATGTCGATCCCGGCCACGGTGACGCCTGGGAGGAATTTCCCCTCGTATTCGCTCGAGTAGTCGTAGGTGGCGTAGGCAACGCCGGCGGCCCCGAGCCCCATGATTCCGAGGAGCACGGCAAGGATGATTACCGCTCTCCTGCCCATCCGACGGCGGCTCGAGCTATCTGAGGTCTGCTCGGTCTGTGCTTCTTTAGCTGTGCCCATGCCTATTTGACCTTTGTAGTGCTCTGCGGGTTGCACATCCTACCTGCGCATTTGTGACTACCGGAAGTACCACTCTTCAATCGGCCCATCTCACCCCAAAATGAAGCCGCGGCGCCGCGGCAGCCCCGCGAGAGTGAGAACGGTTGCCCCGCGGAAGTGCCGGTGACACGATGAGCCAATGGAAATCCACGACTCCCTGCTCGACTTCATTGGCGACACGCCCCTGTATCGCTTCCGCTCCATCACCAGAAACGTTGGGTGTGACGTGGTCGCAAAGCTCGAGATGCTCAACCCCGGCGGGAGCGTGAAGGACCGCATCGGGATCCGGATGATCGAGGCGGCCGAGCGTGACGGTCTTCTCAAGCCGGGGGGCACCATCGTCGAGCCGACCTCAGGCAACACGGGTGTGGGCATCGCCATGGCCGCGGCGGCCAAAGGCTACAAGTGCGTCTTCACGATGCCCGACAAGATGAGTCAGGAAAAGATCTCCTTGCTCCGGGCTTACGGAGCCGAGGTCGTGATCGCTCCGACCGCGGTGGCTCCAGAGGACCCCGAGTCCTACTACCGGGTCGCCGACCGCCTCACCGAGGAGATCCCCGGAGCCTTTCAACCCAACCAGTACTTCAACCAGGCGAACCCACGGACGCACTACGAGACGACCGGGCCTGAGATATGGCGACAGACCGAGGGGCGGATCACCCACTTCGTCGCCGGAGTCGGCACGGGTGGAACCATCACGGGAACCGGGCGCTATCTCAAAGAGCAGAACCCCGACATCCAGGTGATCGGGGCTGACCCCGACGGCTCGGTGTACTCGACCACCGACGCGAGGCCTTACCTCGTCGAAGGTGTGGGAGAGGACTTCTGGCCCGAGACCTTCGATCCGAGTGTGGTCGACAGTTACGTGACCGTGACCGACAAGGACTCGTTTCTCGCGGCTCGCAGGGTGACACGCGAAGAGGGTCTGCTGCTCGGAGGGTCCGGGGGCCTGGCCGTGCACGCCGCTCTCCAGGTGGCCTCGGAGCTTCCCTCGGGGGCCCTGATGGTGGTGCTTCTGCCTGACTCGGGCCGCGGCTATCTGTCCAAGCTGTACAACGACTCGTGGATGCTCGAGCACGGCTTCCTCGATCGCCCTGGAACGTCGGCCCGCATCGGCGAGATCGTCGCCGCCAAGAGAGCGTTCGAGCACGACATGCCCGACCTCGTCGCGGTCGCCAGGGACGAGAAGGTTGGCCGGGCTATCGACCTGCTGCAGAGCTACGGGATCAGTCAGATCCCGGTGGCGACATCCGACAAGCCCGAGTCCGTCGATGACATCGTCGGTTCGGTGCACGAACGGGGGCTGCTTGACAGGGTCTTTCGCGATCGCGACGCGGTCAGCCGGTCCGTGGCCGATGTGATGGACGCACCTTTGCCGGTGGTGGAGCTCCGCCACGGGATCGATGACGTAGTGATGGATCTCTCGCAGGGAGCCGAGGCCGTCGTCGTGGTTGACGGCACAACACCGGTCGGCGTGCTGTCGCGGGCCGACCTTCTTGAGTTCCTGGCCCACCAGCCCGGCTAGCGTCCGGTACGGGTCCGCCCCGCCGGACTTACGCGTTCAGCGCTCGGTCCAGGTCTGCAATGAGGTCCGCGGGGTGCTCTATCCCGACCGACAAGCGAACAAGAGTCTGTGGCACCTCGAAGCCCGAGCCGATGAGGCTTGCGTGGGTCATCTTGCCGGGATGCTCGATGAGGCTCTCGACTCCGCCAAGACTCTCGGCAAGCCAGAACAGCTTGGTCCGTGAGCAGACCTCGAGGGCGAGCTCCTCGTCGACAACCTCCAAACCGACCATGCCTCCGTAAAGGGGCGTCCCCGACGACGACATCTGTCGCGTTCGCGGTTTCGTGGCCGGGGAAGTCCGGGTGACCCGGATAGTGCACCCGCGTGACGGCCGGATGCGAATCCAGGAACGCGGCCACCCGCTCGGCCCCCTCACAATGAGCCTTCATTCGAACTGCGAGAGTCTTCAATCCGCGGAGCAGAAGCCACGCGTCCATTGGTCCTGGGACGGCGCCGACTGCGTTCTGCAGAAAGCGGAGCCGCTCGGTCAACTCTCCGTTGCCGGTGGTGATGGCCCCCATGACCAGGTCAGAGTGGCCGCCGAGATACTTGGTCGCCGAGTACACCACCGCGTCGGCGCCGAAGTCGAGTGGGCGTTGCAGATACGGGGTTGCAAAGGTGTTGTCCACCACCACCAGGGCACCCGCCTCGTGCCCGAGCGCGTGACAGCTCGGCGAGATCCAACACCTTGAGCAGCGGGTTGGTTGGAGTCTCGGCGATGAGCAGGTCGACCCCGCGCGCGCAGGCCGCCGTGACTGCATCGAGATCGGTCATGTCCAGCGCCTCGAACTCGAAGCCCAGTTGATTGAAGACCTTGGCAAAAAGCCTGTGGGTGCCGCCGTAGACGTCGTCCGGAATCAGCACCCTGGCCCCCGAGCTCAACGTCATGGCCAGCGTCGTGATGGCCGCCATGCCGGAAGCAAAGGAAACACAGTGTTTGGCCCCCTCAAGAGCGGCCAAACAGGTCTCGAGGGCACGCCGAGTTGGATTGTCCGTGCGGGAATATTCAAACCCTTTGTGCGTACCTACAGCTTGTTGGACATAAGTCGATGTTTGATAGATGGGGACCACGGCCGAGCCGGTAGCAGGGTCGGGATCCTGGCCCACGTGAATAGCAGCAGTTTCAAAACGAATATCCTCGGACACTTGTGTGCTCCAGTTCATGAGGCGGAGGGACTGAAGATCGACGTTTTCTCTAACACGCAGCAAGACGGCTTCATAGCCGTCGTCGGCCAGTTGCGAAAAGATCACGGCCGCCTACCACTCTCTTACGTGGAATCCGTACAGCGAGCCGGGGGACGCGCGCGTGTGATCTCGACCTTCCAGCTGCTTGCCGACGAGGAGGTGCCAACCGGACTCGAGGCAATCATGGGCATTGACGAGGAGGACACCTCCGTGCTGGACGGGGCCCTGGGCCTGGTCCTGCCGGGTGGGGGCGACATCGATCCCGCCTGGTACGGGCGCAAGACCCATCCTCAGACCAACCGGATCAGCCACCGCCGAGATCGCTTCGAGCTCAACCTCATCCGGACGGCACTCGAGCGTGACCTGCCGATTCTGGGAATCTGCCACGGCATGCAGCTGCTCAACCTGCACTTCGGCGGCACACTGGACCAGCACCTGGCCGATGATCCCAAGCGCGTCCATCACGACGACGGCACGCCGCCGAGCCCGAAGGCCGCGGACTGGTTAAGACTCGATCCGCAGAGCAAGCTCGCCGACATCATGGGCGCCACCGAGCTCGAGGTGAATTCGCACCACCACCAGGGAGTCGACAGGCTCGCCGAAGTGCTCAAGGGCGTTGCGTGGGCAGACGACGGCGTTCTCGAGGGAGTCGAGGCGCGCGGCTACTCATGGGTCGTCGCAGTGCAGTGGCATCCCGAGGCCATGCGCGATGCGGCGCCTCAACGGCAGCTGTTCGAGGCCTTCGTGGAAGCGACCGAGGGCATCAAGTCGCGCTTCGACGAGATCGCGAGCTGAGGGGCCACTCCGTTATCTGATCGGCCTGCCGAAGTCAGGCTGCCCCATGACGGAAGAAACGTCCGAGCGAGACTCGTTGAACGTCATGCGCTCGGCAACCACCTTGCTTCCGGTAGCAACCACCTCGAGCCAAGATCCCCGGCTCAATTCCATGTCTTCCAGCGAGACCGACACCCGGAGGCCTGGCGGCACCGTGATGCCCTGGAGCCCCTCGGGGCTCACCGGAGCAGAGCCTTCGTCGGACCGTCCTCCGTATATCGACACGTTCACAATTGCCTCTTCGGTTGTTGGATTCTGCAGAATGAGAGAATCGGTCGTCGGCTCACCTGAGGGTGGGGCGACTAGCCAGCTGTCCGACACCGTGGCCGATCCGACCTCCGACATGCGCCCGGTCATGCCCTCGCCGTCCCAGACCGTCGTGCTCTCAGCCACCACCGGGACATCATTGTCGACGGAAACAACCGCGCTGATGCCGCCGACGTTGCTCGTCTTGTTGTCGAGGCGGTCGGGTATGACCAGTCTCTTCGACGCCTGGGGGGCGACGGCTATCTCCATTAGTTTTGAGGACTGCACCGGTTCTTCGTCTGTCGAAAGAGACACAGAGACGCTCGATTCTTCGTCGTTCGGATTCGTCAATGTGATCGATTGTCGGGCTCGCTCGCTGACCTCTCCCGCCGGGAAGTACCACTCGGTCGCCGGTGCAGGAGCCCCGAGGGTGAACTCGAGGCCGGAGGCCTCACCCTCAGGTTTCGTCCACAGCGCCTTCCACGCGACCACCCTGCCGCGCGCCGAGTGCAATCGAACCGACAACAGGTCTTGAGGGATCGCTGCGTCGCTGACAGAGACAACCTCCACCTCTCCGGCGGGTACGGCCACCTCCGAAAGCTGCGCAGAGGTTTCCTCACCGCCCGAGGTCATGAAGCTGATCTGAACGACGGCCTCGTCGGGGAACGGGTTTGCAATGATCAGCCGGTAGTCGGTAGCGACGGAGCTGTCGCCGCTCGGGAAGTACCAGTCCTGCGACGCGTCCGTCGCACAGTTTCCAGCCCCGGTGCCCTCCACGACGCCCGAGCGCCCCACCCGCGATTCCACGAAGTGCGACGTTGCGCCCGCGACGGGCGATCCGAAGCCTTCGGCGGCTACCGGCTCGGTGGCCTCTAGCTGGCGCGTGATGGTCGATCCGGCGGACAACTCGAGCGGTTCGTCCTCCATCGGCTCGAGCACCACCGGGATCGATTCAGCGGAGGCCGTCGCGATGAAAAGCTGGGCCTCGGATCCTTCCTCGAGAATGCGAGAGGGACAGAATTGTGCCCGTTCGATGAACGAGAATCCGGTTGGCTCCGTTTTCGTGGGCTCAGCATCGTCGGTCGCAAGGTCGAAACCGATTCCGGCGAGCATAAGAGCGCCCACAAGAATCAGCAACGACAGATCGCGCTTTTGCTCGATCATGCCGGCACCTCCCTCTTCTCTCCGCGTCGACTAGGGAAAGCCGCACCGATCATGAAGAGCCATAACAGAGGCAGAGCAACGAGCCACGCGTAGTCGATCAGCGAGCGAGAGAACTGGATCTCGAGTGGCCTCTCGCGGCCCGGAACCTCGAACGCGTTCCCCCATCCCGATTGAATGCGGTCTAGTTCGTCTCCGTCGCTGGTGGCCTTCCAGTCTTCGTCGTTGCTCTCGGCCAAGAAGGCCACGCCCTGAGCAGAACCCTGCGCGGCCCGGTACTCCCAAAGACTTTCCCGCGAGAACGGCGCCTTTGACTGGAGGCTCGGCTGAAGCCAGGCTTGGATCCTCCTCCTCGATGGCGGCGACGTAGGGAGGAAGTGCCTCGTAGACGGCCGCACGATCGAGCACTGAATCACTCTGGAACACGAAGAAGTCACTCTCTCGCCGAATCAGGGCCAGGTCCCGCTGCGCCTCCCAAGGCCTCGTGAGCGAGTCGAGGTCCACGATCACGAACCGAATATTGAAACTCCCCAGGAGATCGCCAGCGCGATCGGTATCCCCAGACTCGATCGAGGCGATGATCTCGTCTAGCCGCAGCGTGCCCTCACCCGAGTTACCTTCGAAAAGGTCGTTCAGTTGGGGGCCATGCGGGTCTGTAAGCAATGCGCGGGTGACCGGCCGAGCCGATGTCGCAGGTCCACCATTCCAGTCCCGCCCGATCCACAAGGCGCGGAACTCCCCCTCGGTCGCCGAGTCGGCCCTCAGCAGCGCAGTGATCTGATCGATCGCCGAGGTATCCGCGGCGGAATCGTTGGCCTGACCTGGAGCCCAATCGCCGCGCACGAGAGTCGGGAAGAGGCCGGCCCCTATGAGGAACAACGCAGCCGCAAGTCCCGCGACGGTTACACCCTGAACGACGCCAAACCCCCGTCGCGGGAGGTCAAGTCGAAAAGCCCCCACCGCAAGCCCGGCCAAGCCGGCGAAGGCAAGTGAGATCAGGACTCCCATCTCGGTGGGTGACGCCACGACGGGAGGAAGTAGGCCCGATCCTGTCGCCGTGACCAGGAACCCCAGGCCTACGATCAGCGCCCAGAGTGCAATCGCCATTCTTCGTCGCTGGCCGGTGCCTGTGGCGACGGCAACGATTCCCAGGATCGGAAGCGCGAGGCCGGCGAGCACGGGTCCCTCCGGCGTTTGGCCCAACAGCACGCTGATCATTCCGTGCCCGCTGAAATGTGAGGTGAAATCGGCATATGGAGGCCCAGCATTCAGAACCGAGAAAGCGCCCCCCTCGCCGAACCAGCTGAGGCTCCACGGAAGGAGCAGCGCCCACCCCAGCGCCAGCCCGATCAGAGAGCCGCCTAGCGCCTTCAGCTCGGTTCCGCTCCGTCCAACCATGGTGCGCACCCCGGCCAGAATCAGAGCCGCAACGAGATACAGGAACAGGGATCCAGGGACGAACGCTGCGGACAGTGCCGCGAACAATGCCAGGGTCGCGACCTCGCGCCCAGCCGACCATGATGCGGGCCGAATCCATCCCACCAACCTCAGGATCGATAGGAGCACGAAGGGGGCCGCGGCTCCGAATACCAAGGATCCGAGCGAACCCTCCCGCAAGCCCACGTACCCAACGGCGCCGAGGACGTAGACGATTCCTGTCGTGAAGCGGGCGGCGCGATCTACCAGCTCCGATACCAGCCGTATTGACCCGAGAAATGCGGTGACACCCAAGAGGAGTATGAGCAACTTCTGAGCGAAGCCCGCGGCTCCGAAACTGAAAAACTGCACAACACCCAACACGAGGTACGAAGTCGGGGCCGGTCCGGAACTGCCGAGGCCCGCGTCTTGCCACGGGGAGGCCCATTGTCGCCACATCGACGTCGCTCCATCGGGGAAGGGCAAGATCTCACCGAACGTCGCGACCGGAGCCCAGAAAAAGCCTCTGAACCCCAATACGACCAGCACGAAGACCGCGACGATCGCCTGCGACCTGCCAACCCCTGACTCGCGCCGTCGCAGCGCGCGCCTGAGTGGTTCTGCGCGCGACGATGTCGGCTCTGCGACCCCAGGTTTCCTCGAGACGTTCCGCTTGATCGAGTGCGTACACGCGAAGCCGTGAGGAGAGGCGCACCATGAGGCGTGACAGCTCCGCGTCGCTGACTTTGCGACTGCTTTGCACGCGACGGCGTTCACTCATGGCCTGCGGAAAACGCACCAGATTCCACATCAACGCGCGCCCGAGATTTCCGACTTCACGCGGCTGTCTGAGGACGAGAAAACCCAACATCTCGCCGAGGGTCAGCAGCACGAACAGAGGTATCAGGGTGAGAAGACGAAGTCCGGACGCGTTCTTGATGATGGTGTGCAGGCGGTTGCGGCGGATGTAGTAACGCTGTGGACCAAAGCGGGTCGGCCGTTGTGCAGTCGCCATCGCAATTACGTGGCGCGCCACCGCTCCAGGCTCCAACCTGACGGTGTATCCAAGCAAACGGACTCGCCAGCAGAGATCGAGGTCCTCGCTGTACGCGCCGAGATGCGAATCAAACCCTCGCACCCGTTTGAAGACGTCGTGGCGAACGAGCATGACGGTGCTTGTCACGTAAAAGACCTCGGTCGCTCTGTCGTGCTGGCCGAGATCGATCTCTCCCTGCTCTAGCCCCTTGTACGGGTAGCCGAAACGATCGATCGCCATCCCGACCTCTTCGAGAACCGCAGGGTCGTCCCACGAAACGACCTTGGGTCCCACGATCGCTGTCCGCTCTTCGTTCTGTAGTCGCTCGACCATACGTGCAACCGAATTGAGACTCAGTGCAGCGTCGTCATGAACGAACAGTAGGTAGTCGGCGTCGGTTCGAACGCGCGATAGAGCCCAGTTGATCGCCGCTCCATAGCCGAGAGGACGTGGAGTGCGTAGGTATCCCCATCGGCGTCGCCGTAGATGACGCTTGACGATTCGCTTGAGGCGCGGCTCCTCTCGGGGGAGGGGAGACGCGTCGTCGACAACGAGAATGTCGAGGGCCTCGTAGCTCTGGTTCCCAAGCGCGACGAGGGACTCCCGAAGCCAGCGCCGTCCGTCGTGCGTTACGACGATGGCGAGAACGCTCGGCTGCTCGGAAGGTGCTTTGTCCGCTTCTAGGTTCCAGGACCCGCGCGTCATAGAAGAGGTTTTTGTGCTCATGGATGCTCGGCTCAAGCCGTGACGGTTTCGTACAGCGTAGTCCTACGGCGAGGCACTCGCCCGATGGATCGGATGAGCTCGACCATCGAATCCGGAGTGAGTTCCTGACCGTGTGTGGCCCCCGCGGCACGCGAGATGTTCTCGTTCATCAGAGTCCCGCCGAGATCGTTGGCACCGGCTTGCAGGGCGAGCTTGGAACCCTCCACGCCCATCTTCACCCACGAGACCTGGATGTTGTCGATCGAGCCATGCAGGGCGATGCGTGCTACGGCGTGCATCTTTAAGGCCTCGGAGAAAGTTGGTCCCCGGCGCGCCTTTCCTCTCAAATAGATAGGAGCGGCCATGTGCACGAACGGCAAGGGGACGAACTCGAACAAGCCCGCATGACCGTCGTTAGCGATGGAGTCGTGAAGCGAACGAACGACGGCGAGGTGCCGGGCCCAGTTGCGAGATCCTTCGACGGTGCCGAACATGATTGTCGCGTTGCTGCGAAGGCCGAGATGGTGAGCGATGCGATGCACATCGCACCACTCCTCCGTAGTGATCTTGTCGGGGCAGATGATTGCCCGGATGTCGTCGTCGAGTATCTCCGCCGCGGTTCCCGGCAGTGTCTTGAGTCCTGCCTCGCGCAGCTGGATCAAGAAGTTCTCGATGGACAATCCCGACGCCCGAGCTCCTTGAGCAACCTCGAGCGCGGTGAAAGCATGGACGTGCATCTCAGGTAGCTCTTTCTTCACCGCGCTCAGGTATTCGAGGTAGTTGTCTGCGGTGAAACTGTGGTGGATTCCGCCCTGCATACAGACCTCGGTGGCTCCAAGCTCCCACGCCTCGCGTGCGCGTTGCGCGACTTCCTCCGGTGACAAGAGGTAGGGCTCGCCTCTCAGGTTCAGCGATTTCGGTCCCTTGGAGAAGGCACAGAACCCACACTTGAAGTAGCACATGTTCGTGTAGTTGATGTTGCGGTTCACGACGTAGGTGACTTCGTCTCCCACCGTCTCTTGACGCAATCGGTCTGCCGTTGCAAAGAGTCGTTCTGTCTCGGCCCCGTGCGCGGTGAACAGCAGCGCGATCTCGTCCTCGTCGAGCCGCGTTCCCGAGTCCACCTTGTCGAACGTCACGTTCAGTTGCGGACGCACCGCTCGGCCCGGAACACGGTATGCGCCCGCGAGCCCCTGATCGATTGCCAGCGCGGCTTCGGGCGGCGGCTCATGATCGGCACCCGAATACCAGTCGTCTGTGCGTGGAAAGCCCTCGCCGTCGATTGCATCGAGAACCTTCGGCCGCAGATCACGATGTAACCAGCGATCCAGCGCCGTCGGCGACTCGCAATACGCAGGGTAGATCGCGAGCCGCTGCGTCAGGGAGTAGCCGCGCGCCTCGGTGACCTCGGTCAGCTCACGAAGTTTGGGCCAGGGTGCTTCGGGATTGACGTGGTCGATCGTGACGGGCGATACACCGCCCCAGTCGTTTATTCCGGAGTCGATGTAGGTGCCGTACTCCCCCGGCGTCAGATTCGGAGGAGCCTGGAGCGCTATGTCGGGCGGAAGGATCAGCCGAGCGAGCGCGAGATTCGTCACGATCTCGTCGACGGGGAGCTCTGGCGCCTCGGCCATCAGCGTGTCGGCCTTTGCCCGGAAGTTCTGGATGATGACTTCCTGAATGTGGCCGTGTCGTTCGTGTGAGTCTCTGATGGCGAGCAGTGCTTCGACGCGCTCTGCCTCGGTCTCGCCGATTCCGATCAGTATGCCCGTCGTGAAGGCGACTTCTGCATTCCCTGCGTTCTCGAGCGTCGCAAGCCGAACCGCCGGCTTCTTGTCCGGCGCGCCGAAGTGAGCGAATCCTCGCTTCAACAAACGCTCGGACAGAGTCTCGAGCATCATTCCCTGACTGACGCTGACCTCTTTCAAGGTGATCGCCTCGTCGTACGTCAGGGTTCCTGGATTGGTATGCGGGAGGAGGGAGGTGTGCTCGAGCACCGCTCGGCACGCCTCGGCCAGGTAGTCGACGGTCGATGAGAACCCCATCGCGTTGAGCTCGTCGCGCGCCTGTCGCCACTTGCGCTCCGGTTTTTCGCCAAGCGTGAACAGTGCCTCGCGACAACCTGCTGCCTCGCCCTCCTTGGCTATCGCGAGCACCTCGTCCAGCGTTAGAAACGCTCGTTGCCCTTCGATCGGCGGATGGGCGAAGGTGCAGTAGCCGCAGGCATCCCTGCACAGCTTCGTGAGTGGGATGAAGACCTTGCGCGAGTAGGTGATCCTCGGTCCGGTGGTCTCGTCGCGCACAGCACCCGCGGTAGCAACCACCAGTTGAGGGTCAGTGGCCGCTAGGGCGGCAAGGCGGCGAGCCTGGGTGTCGTCGAGCCGCCGCCCGCGTGCGGCGGACCTCGCCAGGTCCTGGAGTTCGCTCATCGCAGGGCAGGCTACCAGCGGCAGCGGCGGGCCGATTTGGTGACCCTTGGACGAGGATCGTGCGTTCCGTTCCCCATACCGGAACAATTCGCACGATTGGCCCAGAACTCGTGCTGAATTCCTCCCGACCGCCCCTCTCCTATGCTTCACGGATGAAGGTCACCGCGCTCGCCGGAGGAGTCGGAGGAGCCAAACTGCTCGTTGGGCTACAGCGCCGGCTTGGCGAAAACCTGACGGCGGTTGTGAACACAGGCGACGACGCGGTTATCTATGGCGTCCATGTGAGCGCCGACCTCGACATCTGCACCTACTGGATGGCGGGTACCGCCGACACCCAAAGGGGGTGGGGGATCAAGGGCGACACCTTTGCGGTGGTCGAGGGCATGCGAGCGCTTGGGCTCGATGCGTGGTTCAACCTAGGTGACCGGGACTTCGCTTCCTGTCTTCTCCGCACCGTGCGGCTGGCGTCGGGCTCGTCTCTGAGCGAAGTGACCGAGGAGCTCGCAGACCGGTTGGGGGTCAGGGCAAGCATCCTTCCCATGTCCGACGACGAAGTACGCACAGTGGTCGCGACGGCCGACGGGCGCTCTTTGGATTTTCAGGAGTACTTCGTCAAGGAGCGAACCGCCCCCGAGGTCGCCGGAGTGTCGTTCGCCGGTATCTCCGTGGCTGCTCCCGCTCCGGGCGTGCTCACCTCGATCGCGGAGGCAGACATGGTGGTTGTCTGCCCCTCGAATCCCATCGTGTCGATTGGCCCCATCCTCGGAGTGCACGGCGTGCGGGAGGCTCTGAGGGCGCACACGAGCGTCGTCGCGGTCTCGCCCATCATCAAAGGAGCCGCTCTAAAGGGACCCGCCGACAGGATGCTGCTCTCGCTGGGGGCCGAGGCGAGCGCGGCGGGAGTCGCCCGGCTCTACGAGGACTTTGCGGATGTCTTCGTGGTGGACGCGTCCGACGGCGACCAGGTCACGCGCATCGAAGCCACCGGTCTCAGAGCCACCAGCCTCGACACGATCATGAGCGATCACGACGCCGCCGAGCGTCTCGCGGCGGAGATACTCGAGCTGACATGACCGCCATTAGCATCACTCCCCTGCAGGGTGTCCCCGAGGTCAGACCGGGCGACGACCTTGCTTCCCTCATAGCCGATGCGGCCAGGCCCGGCACACTCTCGAACGGAGATGTCGTGATCGTGGCGCAGAAGGTGGTGTCGAAGTCGGAGGGACGGTTAGTCGAAGGAACCGACCGGGAGGCTGCCTCGCTGTCAGAATCCGTGCGCGTGCTCCGGCGTCAGGGGGCCATGGTCATTTCCGAGACAAGGCACGGGTTCGTATGCGCCAACGCTGGAGTGGATGCCAGCAACGTCGAGGGCGACAACCTCGTGCTGCTTCCACTCGACCCGGATCTCTCGGCCCGTCGGTTGCGCGCCCGGCTCCAAAATCTGCTGCAGGTCGATGTCGCCATCATCGTCAGTGACACCTTCGGCCGCGCCTGGCGGGTGGGCCAGACAAACGTCGCGATCGGCGTCGCCGGGATCGAGCCCTTCGTCGACTATCGCGGGACCACGGATTCCCAGGGACGCGACCTTTCGGCAACGAGGATCTGCATCGCGGACGAACTCGCGGGAGCTGCGGAGATGGTGATGGGAAAAACGTCGGGCAACTGTGTCGCGATCGTGCGGGGGGCGCCCGTGATCTTGGGCCGCGGAGCCGCGACCGAGATAGCCCGGCCCCCGCGCGAGGACCTCTTCCGCTAGAGCCGGCCGCCGAACGTTGACCGCCGGATTACCCACGCCTGCTGGTAGCCTCGCTCCCCGTGAGTAAGAAACTTCATGAGAAGCAACAGCGGCGGCTCGCCCAGGAAGCGAAGAGGGCGCGCCAGAAAAAAGAACATCGCCGGGCCAACCTGATCACCGTCGGCATCGCCGCGGCGGTTGCGATCGCGGTCGTGCTGCTCATCGTGTTTCAGCCTGAGGACCCGGCAGACAACGTCGGCGTGGCGGCGTCCGAGGCGAACTGCAGCGAGCGCGAGACCTTCGAGTCCGAGGGCAACCAGCACATCGACGTGGGGACGCCTGTGCAGTACGAGGCAAACCCGCCGACGACCGGAAATCACTGGCCCACAGAGGCCATCGCACCGACCGGTTTCAGCGAGGAACCGATCGCGCCTGAGAGCGTGGTTCACAATCAGGAGCACGGTCAGATAGTCGTGTACTACAACCCAGATGCCCCCGATGAGGTGCTCGATCAGATCGAGCAACTCGTCGACCAGGAAGAGCAGGCGACCGTCGGCCTGCCGTGGGATGAGATCGAGGATCCCTACAACTACGTCCTCACCGCCTGGGACGGAGAGAATGACGAGGGCGACCAGATGAGCTGCGAGCGTCCCAGCCAGGAGGTCTGGAACGAGTGGCGCACGGACTTCCAGGGCCGGGGGCCGGAGAACGCGGGGACTCCGACCTTCTCCGAGTGAGCCCAGCCTGAGGGTCGTAAAATACCCTCATTCGGGGGATTTCCAACCTTCGATCGCCGGGGGAAACTTGGATCAATGGGTGTCTTAAGCCTTTCTGTAGTTGCGATCGTAGCGCTTGCTCTGATAGGGCTCGTTCGGCACTGGCATCGCACGTGCGAAAAACGCTACGCCGACCTGCTCCGTGGCCCACGCCCCTTCTAAGTTCGAGGCCTTTTCTCATCTTCGCGGCCGAGCATGGATTCATGGCACCCCGTCGTCCACACCTCTCTCCTTAATCCCACTTCCAATTCTGCCCTTGAGCGGAGCCGATTGACCTTGACAAGAGGGACAACCGGGCCCTACGGCACCCGTCATGGCACGAGTGACTAGGCAGGAAATCATCCGACCATGTGAGAAATCCTACGGTGCGAAGTGGGTTCCGTATGAGTAAGGCCCTATATACGCTAAGTGACCTTGGCCTGGGATTTCTAGGGTTGGGAGAGTAGGCGGAAGTTGGGTAAATCGGACGTCGATTACCCGAGAAAATCCCACCCGTGCAAGTTAAGAGGTGCAGTTATTTCGTTGGATAGCAGAGGGATCGCGCAGGACACTCCTCCTTCGGAGGAGAGCATGGATGAAGAGCTTCCGCGCCTCGTTGTCGGAGACCGTGACCTCAGCATCGTTCATACAGTAGATGACCAGGTCAGGGTGCAGGAGATCCTGCTCGACGGCCTTCCCGACGACCATGCCTCAGACATGCCGCTGGATGCTTCTCCGGCAATCGGTCTTTCATCAGACAGGGCGCTAAAAAAGTACTCGCACATCGGGCTCGGGCTGGCGGTGACCGACCTAATCTGCATCATCGTGGCCCTGTTGGCAGCCCACGTCATCAGCTCCCTCCTTTCGGGCCCTCATTCGCTGTACGTAATGGCCCCTCTGGTTACCGTGCTGCTGTGGGTGCCGCTCTTCTATTGTTTCGGTCTTTATTCGATCCCGCACCTGCCCGCGTTCGAGGAGTTCCGGCGCATCATCGGTGCCTGCAGTTTCGGCGTACTCCTTTTGGTCCTGTTGAGCTACTTTTCCGAGGCCGAACCGTCCGGCGCTTTCGTAGTCGCGTCGTCGGCTCTGGCCCTCAGCCTTGAGCTGGCTGCTCGTCGCGTGTGGAGGCTCACGGTCGGGCGAATGAAAAACGGTGGCAAGCTGAACATGCGTACCTTGGTGGTCGGTACCAACGAGGAAGCTCACCAGTTAGCGGAAGTGCTAACTCGACGCGGCCTCGGCTTTGAGCCAATCGGATATGTCGGATCTCCTGGTGCTCCCTCGCCCAACCGCCTTCCCGTTGTTGGTCATTTCAGTTCCCTCGCCGACTTGATCCGGGAGCATGAGGCCGAGTGTCTTTTCGTTGCGTCAACCGCAGTGAAGTCCACAGACATGCTCAAAGTGGTTCAAGCGGCACGGCTGACGGGCGCCGAGGTGCGAGTATCTGCCAATATCCCAGAGATCCTAACGACGAGGCTATCGGTCCAGACAGTCGACAACGATTTGATGGCGATCACTCTGAGGCCGGTTCGCCTCACGGGGCTCAGGAGGCAATGAAACGGAGTTTCGACATTGTGTTCGCCTCTCTTGGGTTGTTGGTGAGTAGCCCTGTAATGCTGGTGGCCGCAGCCGCGATAAGGCTTACTTCCCGGGGTCCGGTACTGTTCCGCCAGCAGCGCGTAACAAAGGGCGGCAGGCCGTTCACCGTCTATAAATTCAGGACGATGCTCCACGATGGTGACTCACTGCTAAATGGGGACGCTCCCGCAAAGACCGCAGCCTTCTTCAAGGTCGAGAATGACCCGCGCCTTACGAGGGTGGGTGGTCTTCTCCGAAAGCTGAGCATCGACGAGCTGCCGCAACTGCTGAATGTCGTCAAGGGCGATATGAGCCTAGTTGGTCCCCGTCCACTGCCAGTCGAGCAGGTCAACGCCAATCCCGAGCTGCTGACCGCCCGTCACGAGGTATTCAGTGGTGTGACCGGCTGGTGGCAGGTGAACGGGCGAAGCAACCTCTCCGCCGAGGAAGCTGTTCAACTCGATCTCTTCTACATTGAAAACTGGGCACTGTCTCTCGATCTATTCATCATCCTCAAAACTGTCGGCGTCTTGCTTCGTGGTCGAGGTGCTTACTGATGGCACAGAAAAGAGAAGACCTCGAGAACCGGCTCCCCGCGCTGGAAAAGCCGCTCGTCTCGCGCTTCATCGTCGGGATGAGGGTCGACGCAACAAGCTACGGAGATGCCACGGATCGCATTATGGACTGGGCGAAAAACGGTGAGTCGAGGATGGTGTGCGCCGCCTCCGTCAATAACGTGATGGAAACAAGAGAAAGCGGCGATTTCCTTGACGTCATGAACAGAGCCGACCTCGTCACGCCCGATGGAATGCCGCTCGTTTGGGGCCTGAAGATACTTGGGGTTAAGGGCTCGACCCGAACCTATGGACCAACTCTGACGCAGATACTCTTCGACCGGGCGGAGGTATCCGGCATCCCGGTCGGTTTTTATGGTGGAACACCCGAGGTGCTCGAGGACCTGCTCGAAGTCGTGTGGAGGCGGTGGCCCGAGCTCAAGGTGAACTACGCCTACAGCCCGCCTTTCAGGGCCCTGACGGCCGAGGAACGTCAACAAGAGGTAGCGAATATCAATGCTTCTGGGGCGCGCCTCCTATTTGTGGGTATCGGCAGTCCCAAGCAGGACCGCTGGATGGATTCCAACAGAAATCAGGTGGGCGCCGTGATGTTGGGCGTGGGGGCAGCGTTCGATTTCATCGCCGGCGTCAAGAAGCAAGCTCCTTCCATTCTCCAACGCCTAGGACTAGAGTGGTTTTTCCGCCTGTTGTCCGAACCCCGCCGCTTGTGGCGGCGCTACCTGGTTCGCAACCCGAAGTTCCTGTATCTCTTCGGACTTCAGCTTGTGCGAGCGAGGGTTGAAGGGCGACGCAGAGCGTAAGGCAAGAAAGGTAGACGGCAGGCGCCGTCTTTGAGTATCAGAAGCAAGAATCAATTCGAAGGATCAATCCAGTCAGGGAGGTTTAGGTGAGACGTACAGCTCTTGTTGCAGGAGCCGGAGGCTTTATCGGGCATCACATGGTCAAGTTCCTCAAAGCTCGTGACTACGACGTACGAGGGGTGGACATAAAGGAGCCCGAGTACGAACCTACGTCTGCCGATGACTTTCGCCTCCTCGATCTCAGGAGACGCGAGGAATGCCTAGAGGCAACGAGCGACATCGACGAGGTGTACCAACTCGCTGCTGACATGGGCGGCATCGGGTTTATTTCGGGCAATCACGCCGACGTTGCGAGCAACAACATTCTAATCAATGCCCACATGCTTGAGGCTTCGGAACTGAACGGGGTGGCACGCTATTTCTATTCGTCATCCGCTTGCATTTATCCCCTCTACATGCAAGACACGCCAGACGTCGGGGGCCTCAAAGAGGACGACGCCTATCCAGCCCAGCCTGAAGAGGGTTACGGGTGGGAAAAGCTCTACGCAGAAAAAATGTGTGAGTACTACAACGAAGAGGGACGCATCCCGACACGTGTCGCTCGCTTCCACAATGTCTACGGACCCCTCGGAACCTACGACGGAGGCCGCGAGAAGGTGCCCGCTGCGATCTCCCGAAAGATTGCACTTGCCGATGATGGCGGTGAGATCGAGGTCTGGGGTGACGGGCTCCAAACGCGATCCTTCATGTACGTCGACGACTGCGTCGAGGGTATCTACCAGATCATGCAGTCGGACTACTCGGCCCCGCTCAACCTCGGGACCGAAGAACTCATCACGATCAACGGACTGGTGGATCTTGTGGCGAGAGTCGCAGGAAAGACCATTGGCAAGCGCCACGACCTTTCCAAGCCGCAGGGGGTCCGCGGACGCAACAGCGACAACACATTGCTGACAGAGGTCCTCGGCTGGAGTCCGTCGAAGCTTCTCGCTGACGGAATCGAGCCGACCTACTCATGGATTCACGACCAACTCGTCAACGCCGAGATGCCAACCAGGCGCGCCAGTTGAGGCAGGAACAACAACCAAGAAAAAGGGCTCATACATGAAAGTGGCAGTGATCGGCACCGGCCATGTGGGACTCATCACGAGTGCCACGATGGCCTATTTAGGCCATGACGTGACTGGCAACGACCTCGACCAGGAAAAGATCGAGATGCTCCAGCGAGGCCAGGCACCATTCTTCGAACCTGGACTCACCGAGTTCTTGAAGAGACGCTGGCCTCGGGCAAGCTCAAGTTCTCATTTGATCCTCAAGAGGCCATTAAGGACGCTGCGGTGGTATTCATCTGCGTCGGGACACCGCCCAAGGCCTCGGGTGAGGCCAACCTGATCGCCGTCGAGTCGACGGCGAAGGACGTCGCTCGCTTCGCTGAGGGCAAGGTTGTGGTGGTCGAGAAATCAACTGTGCCAGCAGGCACCTCCGCCCGTGTGAAGCTCACACTTCAGAGAGAGCGTCCTGACTTTGCCGAAAACTTCAGCGTCGTGTCAAATCCAGAGTTCCTCCGAGAAGGAAGTGGCATTCGAGATTCCTTGGAGCCGGATCGGATTCTCGTCGGCGCCGAGTCGTCTGAGGCGTTTGCAGTCATGCGTGAGGTATACGCTCCGCTTGTTGAGCGGGGCGCCAAGCTCATCGAGACGAACATCGAAACCGCAGAGTTGTCGAAGCACGCTTGCAATGCATTCCTCGCCCTAAAGATCTCTTACATGAACGCCCTCGCGTGGATGTGCGAGCGGTCTGGAGGCGATGTCGATTCCGTGGCCGAGGTGATGGGTTCGGACGACCGTATCGGGCCGTCCTTTCTCAATGCCGGCATCGGCTACGGAGGCTATTGTTTCCCCAAAGACCTCCAGGCATTCGAGCGGCTCGCTGCGAGGCTGGGTTATGACTTCACGCTTCTAAAAGAGGTTGAACGCATCAACGAGGAAGCGGTCACAGCCACGGCTGAGAAGATTGTCGACGTGCTTTGGAATCTGGACGGGAAAAAGGTCACCCTCCTTGGCTTGTCGTTCAAGCCGGACACGGATGACGTCAGGTTCGCACCCGCACTAGCGTTGGGTCGCAAGCTACATGCTGAGGGTGCCTTCGTGGTTGGCTATGACCCACAAGCCATGGCTAACGCCAAGTCTGAGGTACCCGAGCTCGAGGTCGCGTCCGACCCCTATACCGCCGCATCGGGCTCGCATTGCTTGGTCCTATGCACGGAGTGGGCCGAGTTCAAGACACTGGACCTCGATCGACTCAAACAGGCCATGGCTTATCCGCTAATCGTCGATGGGCGTAACATGTTCCACCCGGAGGAGATGGAGAAGCTCGGCTTCTCCTATTATCCGACCGGCCGCTCACCCATCGTCTAGCCCGGAGACTCAATGCCTAGAGCCGTTGTCACTGGAGGCGCGGGATTTCTCGGCTCGCATCTATGCGAACGACTTCTGGCCGAGGGGTGGGAGGTCTTGTGTCTCGACTCCTTCCTTACCGGAAAAGCTTCCAACCTGGACGGCGTGGTCGGTAGTGCAGGATTTCAGCTCAAAGAGTACGACGTCACGAAACATCTATCAGTCGACGGTGACGTCGACTGGATACTGCACTTCGCTTCGCCAGCCTCGCCTGTCGACTACCTAGATCATCCCATTCACACGCTCAAAGTTGGCGCGCTCGGAACACTAACGCACTTGGACTAGCGAAAGCCAAGAATGCCGGCCTCTTCTTGGCGTCCACCTCGGAGGTGTACGGAGATCCCCTTGTGCATCCTCAGCCCGAGGCCTACTGGGGCAACGTCAATCCCATTGGTCCTCGAGGTGTCTACGACGAGGCGAAGCGATATGGCGAGGCCTTGGCGATGGCCTACCATCGCACGCATGGCATACCGGTAAGGATCATCCGGATCTTCAACACCTTCGGTCGCAGGATGCGCCAAGCGGACGGGCGAGCGGTCCCGACGTTCATCAAACAGGCATTGGTGGGGCAACCACTGACGGTGCATGGGGAGGGAGCGCAGACTCGTTCTCTTTGCTACGTAGACGATTTGATCGAAGGCATCTGGAGGCTGCTCAACGCCAACGTGACGGGCCCGATGAATATCGGAAACCCACAGGAGATCAAGATCCTCGATCTTGCTCGGATGATTATCGATGCAGCCGATAGCCCTTCGGGAATCACCTTCATCGACCGACCGGTCGATGATCCTGAGGTTCGCTGCCCCGACATATCCTTGGCCAGCAACGTTCTCGGTTGGGAGCCCGGCGTCTCGCTCGAAGAGGGACTGCGACGTACGATCGAGTGGGCCCGAGAGTCGTGGTCGAACCCTTGATCGACCGGCCATTCAGCAAATAACGACTCCACCCAAGCTCAACGAAGGGAAGTGACTGCTGCATGAAATGCCTCGTGACTGGGGCCGCGGGCTTCATAGGCTCGAGGCTCTCTGCTCGTCTCGTTCAAGAAGGCCATCAGGTCGTCGCGCTCGACAACCTGACCGACGGTTCGATGGACAATCTCGAGGGGACTAGCGATGTCGAGTTTCACAAGAGCGACCTCCGGGATGAAAACGCTGTGATACGCGCCGCTGAGGGATGCGAGGTCATCTTTCACCAGGCAGCCATGAGATCCGTGCCGCGCTCGATGGAGTTGCCCGGACTCACAAGCGATGTGAACGTGCGCGGAACGCTCAACGTTCTACTCGCGGCTCACAAGAATTCGGCGCGCGTCGTTTCTGCATCATCGTCATCGGTTTACGGTGAGCAAACTGAGTACCCTCTGCACGAAGCGCTTCCCCCTTCGCCGCAATCCCCTTATGCCGCAAGCAAACTCGCAGGCGAAGTGTATTGCAGGACGTGGACGAAGGCGTTCGGAGTTCCAACAATCTCGCTCCGCTATTTCAATGTGTACGGCCCAGCTCAGGATCCCTCGAGCGAATACGCCACGGTCATGCCCAGGTTCGTCCTCGCATGCCTTACTGGCGAACGACCCACGATCCACGGCAGTGGTGAGCAGGCACGTGATTTCACTTACATTGACGATGCGATTGAAGCGAACCTGCTGGCCGCTCAAGCATCCGAGCAGGCGTTTGGGCTCGCACTGAACATCGGTGGGGGCCGCCAGCCGACCTCCGTGAACAAGCTGCTGGCCACGATTGCCGATCTCACCAACGCCCGGCCCGACCCGGTTCATGCGGATCCTCGTCCGGGTGATGTTTGGCTTACGCATGCGGACATTTCGCTTGCCGAGCGCTCGATCGGCTACAAGCCCGTCGTTGACATCAATGAAGGATTGGCCCGATCCGTCGAGTGGTTCACCCATCGCTACGCGCGCACCTGATCAATCCCTCTACGACGCCGGTCGTATCGCCCAGCGGAGCTCGTGGCGATGGTGACCTCAAGCTGCTTTTTGAGTCCTGAAAGAGGACTCTTCCTAAGCGAGGGTGTCCTCGAGACTTCAGAGATAGGTTGGATCGACCGATGAGCTAGACGGAGGCAGAGCCTCCACGACAATGGCAAACCCGTCGCGAGGCGGGGGCGCAAAGCTAGGGATCTCACTTCCGTGAGATGGCCCTGCCGCCGAATGGAGGACCTACAGTGCATCTTTCTCAGCACAAGGTCGCAGTCTCATTGATGACCGCGATCTCTGTCGTCGGACTAGTGATTCCGACAATCGCCCACGGGGCCGCTGCCCCATCGCACTACAGATTGAATTCGGGAGGTCCGTCGCTTTCGGCAAGCCCTGATTGGAACCGCGATACAGCCACGAACCCGTCCCCATACGTCACTTCTTCTTCCAACAAGACCGCATCCACGTCGAAAGTCGTGGACATGAGCCACTCCTCTCTGCCCGCAGGACTCCCCACAAAGCTACTCTCCACCCAGCGAAACGGCCCTTCGACCGGATCGGTGACCATGGCTTTTCCGGTAGAGCCCGGACTTCACGAGGTTCGGTTGTTCTTTGCAGAGATCAACAGCACGACGCAGGCCGTGGGCAAGCGAGTGATGAACCTCTCCCTCGAGGGCTCGACCGTACTCAACAACGTCGATGTCTACAAGGAAGTGGGCGGTTACCGGGGGATCATGAAATCGTTCACCGTGTCCAGCAACGCGGTCCTCGACATCAGGGTATCTGCCCCGAACGGGCGGCCCATGATCGGTGGCGTTGAGATCATCGCAACAAGTGCACCGGATCCCGACCCGGATCCCGACCCGGATCCGACTCCCGACCCGGATCCGGACCCAGTCCCGGATGGTTGCGTCGGCACCAAGGTTGCTCCAGGCAACGATCTGGAGTCCATCGTTGAATCGACCTCTGCGGGCGCCACCTTCTGCGTAGAGGCAGGCACATACACCGTCTCGGCCAGCGGGATGACGGTGCAAAGCGGCGACACCATCAACGGCGCAGGCGACTGGCCCCAAGGAACGCGGGGAGCCGCAGACCCGTCTGTGAAGATCAAGGGCAGCGGCTATACAGTGCTCACGGGAGCGGCTACTAACGTCTCACTTCGAGACCTTGACGTGACCGACGCCACCGCTGATCAGTCTTGCTCCGACGCTCCGTCATGCCCTCAGGCAGTCAAGCCGGGGAGCGACTGGACGTTCCGCAATATGCGCTTTCACCACATCGACAGCCGGGCGATAGGCGGCTTCAGCGGCACGACGGGCATCGTCCTCGACAACGTAGAGATTGACCACGTCGGGAACCGCTTCGACGGGCCCAACAACAACGGGTTCTCAGCGGCGGTCAAGGGCACTGACGGCTACGTCGTCAGGAACTCCTACGTGCACGACAGCAACCAGGGGATCTGGTGCGACCGTGACTGCTCGAGAGATCCCTTTGTCGTTACCAACACCATCGTGGAGGACAACTGCTCGTTTGGCATCCACTACGAGAACACCTATTTCGTAGCCTCCACATCGGCGTCGGCATCAATCACGAACAACATCGTCAGAGGCAACGACTGGTGCAACCTGGCGAATAAGGCCGACATCGGGATCGTTTCCGCCCAGAATGCCGTTGTGAGCGGCAATCAGTTCGGCGCAACTCCTGCTCATCCGCAGTCAGGTGACGGATTCTCCGCCTTCGATAGAGGTTTGGGGAGTTCCACCGGAACCGCTTCCAACAACACGATGGGCGGCGATGTGATCGGCAAGTGTGAAGCACCGTACGTCTGCAGGTAGGTTTCGAAGTCTTGGGCTAGAGAGCCTCCGGCTGCACCGGTACCACGATTGAATTCAGGAAGTCGATCTTCTCGACCAAGCTCGATGTCGAAGACATGACATCGAGCTTGGTCGCGCCCAGGCTGTGCTTCTTAGCGGCGGAGCGTTACGAGTTCAGACTCTGTTCGAAAGAGAGCACCGCGCTCCGCTGCAGCCGTTTTGCTTGGGTGCATGCTTGTGAGACCACGAACCGGAGCGTGCCGTCTGCTTGTCGCATGCTATTCGGAAACTTGAGCACACCGCTGTCGGGGGCTGCGGGTGTCATCAGTGTCGCGTCCCCCTCCCAGGAGTTGCCGTCGAAAGTGCGCGACACAACCGAGGTGCCGGACGCGAGTTTGATCATTACCACCAATGCCTCGGCTCCATCCGTTGCGATAGCCGGCTGCGCGTAACCATCTCCGGTATTGAGTGATGTGGTGACGCTATTGCCGGTGGCAGAGAAGCTGGCAACCTTTACGCCGCCGGAGCCGAATGAACTCTGAAATGCCGCCAGAACATTATCGCCGAATGCAACGGCACTGGGTCGCGTCTTTGCGGGAGCCGAAGTCGTCGCGCTGCCGACGGTCCATCCCGAAGTCGTTTCGTGCCTGAACAAGCGCAGCTTGTCGGTGCGCGCCACGGCCCGCAAGCCGGCCGGCGTTGACACGAATGTTGCCGACGCCTGCTTGTTCGAGGTCGTGCTGAGAACGGTGCGATCGAGCAAAGCCGGTGTCGGATTGTCCAGGTCTGTGAACGAGACCGTTGTCAGGCTGTATTCGGTGCCGCCCGTACGGTTTAACCAAACGATATGTCCCCGCCCCTCGTGAAAAGCGAGATCGACGGCCGCGTTCCCCGAGCCCGCGCTTTCCACGGTCAGGGTCGGCCCCAGGGTAGGTCCATCAACGGCATCGAGGTCGGACAACCGACGCATCTTCACTGGGCTGATCTGATTGAAGGTGTAACCGGACCACACGACCCACGCGTGGCCGGCGCCATCGAGAGCGATCGAAGCCGGCCGATCGGTGCTGACCTCGTCTGACCCATTGTCCCAAACCGATGTCTCCTGCCAACCCGCGCCCTGATCCTTCCACGCAAGGTCAACACCACTGCCGTGGGGGTCGTAGAGGACGAGGCTGCGGCCACCTGGGGTCACCACCATTCGGTGGTTGTTCGAGTCGAACGTCGCCCGGCTAGAGCCAGCCTCCCCGCAGGCACCCCCTGGGGTAACGGTGGTAACGCTGGGCTCTTCAACTGATGCAGAAGCGGCCCAGCCGACAGTTGTCGGAACAACGAGCAAGGCCGCGCTGGCCACTAGGGTCAATATTCTTCTCATAATCGCTTTCCAAAGAGTTTTACGACAAATCAGGCCTGGGATGCGGGCACCCTGGCTTGCCTAGCTACGGAGAGTCTCCAACCCGCCTCGATATGCTACCGAGCCACGCTGGAAACCGAGACCCCTATTTGGGGTGGAATTCTAGGCACTGAATGACTAGTCCCCGAGGGGCCCTTGCCTTACCTCCGTAGTCCTTGACGCGACTCTGGCACCAAGCCAGGCCCCAGGGGGTCCATACCGGCGCGGCGTTTGGGCGATCGGTACTCATCCCGAAGACCGAAGAGCAGCGTGAGGTACAGGAGCTGGGTGTCCCCTCCCCCGTCGATCCCGCCCCCGGTGAAGGTGCGGACCAAGAGAATGGTCAATATGACTGCGGGGACGACCCGACCTCCTCCGTCGAACGCCCTGACCAAAGCGCGGCCAAATGCGAACAGCAACGACAACGCAAGCATCGTTACCCCCACCAGGCCAGTACCGACGAGCGCCTCGACCCACGTGCTGTGCAGGTTGGACGCAGTGCCCTTGGCGGTGTCGAGATCTGCCAGCACGACGAGCCTGCTCGCAGTCTGGAGGCCGCCACCGATGATGGGAGATTGCTGCCAAACGGGAATGGCCGCGGTCCAGTAGGTAACTCGCCCGGACAAACGGCTGGCTCGCTCGGTATCCTGTCCTCTCAAGAGGTAGGGCTGAGCATCCTCTACCAAGCCCCCACCGGCGAAGCTGAACACCAGAACCGTGACCAGTGCCAGACCCGCCAAGACCTTCTTACCGGCGACCACCAGCAGCACCGCCGCACCGGCGACAAGGGCCACGTAGCCCGTTCGGTACTGAGATGCGACGAGCGTTACCAGGGCCAAGGCGGCCACCCCTCCCGAAATCATCCGGCTGGGGCCGATCTCCCGGTCTCGAGCGAGCAGTCTCGAAATCGACCACAGCGCGAGCAACACGCTCATGTATCCGAGTGAGTTGTGCGAGATGCGAGGAAAAATACCCTGGAGGCGGACCGGAATCGGACTTCCCGGTTGTGCCTCAAGCGCGACACCCCCGAAGATGATGGCACCGACCCACGCCGACAGGATCATGGCCACCGAGTACCAAAAGATCATCTTCTCGATTCTGGCGAGGGCCTCGCCCCTGGCGGTTCGGTACGCTCCGGCCGCCACGACGAGTCCGGCAACCATTTCGATGGCTCGATAGGAAGTGAGGAGCGGGTTGACGGAGGCAACAATGCCCATGAACACCACGACCGCATAAGCAGTGTAGAAGCGCGCCGGTCGGGTCGTCACCTTTACCCCTCGGGATTGTCTCGAGGTCAAAGCAAGAAACCCCAGGGCGGCCGCCGTGGCCGTAAAGCCCAGCTTCATCAGAGAGAAGATGTCGAATGGATTCGAAGTCAACTCTTCGGCGGTCCGCGGACCCCCGGCGAATGAATAACGCAGCGTTACCGTAGACAAGAGTATGAGCAGTACCGGCACCTCTACCGCCAGGTAACCGGGACGAGTTCGCTCGAGCGCGTAGACCACCATCGCACCCAGCGCCCCGAAGAGGGCGGCAGCCGCTAACCCGCCCGAGACCGGACCCTCCAGCGAGGCACCAACCCCGGCTCCGATCCCACCAACGACAATCACGAGCAAGCTAAAGGCGGATGCCCCCGTCGGCTTGCGAAAGGCCGGCAGTGGACTCCAGGACGCTCTCACGATGTGCTCAAGCTAATCGATCTCGCTCACTGACAACACTTGGACGAATTGCAAGAGTGGTGGGATGGCAGGCCCGCGGCACCGTCCCGCCTTCCACATATCCACTATTTGCGCCTAAAAGCACCGAGCAACCTCGCCTTGACCTCGTCGATCACATGCTTTTCCTCGGCTTCCAGGCCCAGAATCTTCAGCACGCCGAGGTACACGATTCCGGCTGACACCAGGCCGGCGACCGCCATGGCGGGGGAATGGCCCAAAACCAGCCGCAAGCCGAGGAGGACGGCGCTTGCAGCCAGCGTCGCAGCCATCGGCTTGATGAAGGTGCGTCCGAATGGCTGCACTCCCACGAGCATTTTCCCCTCGATCGCGCGAGCTATGTTGACGAGGGCGGTCACGATCGCATCTACGACGGCCATACCTACGGCCCCGTAAAGGGGGACCAACCAGATGCCAAGACCCAAGTAGAGGGCCACGCTCACCAAAGAGTTCACTAGATTTATGCCCGGTCGGCCGGTCATCGCAAGCAGATACCCGGAGGGGCCCGTTGTGACGTAGAACAGGTTGCCCGCCGCCAATATGGAGACAAGGATCGCAGCGTCGCTGTCGGCTTGACCGCTCAGAAGCTGGACGAAGAACTCTGGCTGAATCATCAGAGCCATGAAGATCGGAACCGAGAAGGTGGCCACCCAGCGATTGATCGTCTGGTAGAGAGACTCCAGTCGTGCGATCTCGCCTCGCTCATATATCTGGACCACCACCGGTGCCCAAATGCCGACGATGCTGTTGAGGAACAGACCCCCAGCCAGCTGAAGCGACTGCGCGATCCCATACAGGCCGACTTCCCTGTCCACACCGAAGGCTCCGATCAAAAGGATGCCGAGCCCGAGCGATTGGGTGCTGAAGAGTGCGACCCCAGCCTGAGGAAAGGTGAAACGTAGGATGGGACCGATCTCCGCCCGCGGGGTGGCCGCCCGCTCCGCATCCGACAAGAGCCTCCTGTAGTACCAAAATCCGCTCAGCAACGCGATCCCGGCGCTTGCCACGAGGGCCGCTACTGCTCCGGTAACCGAGAAGCCCACCAGGAGGGCCACGACCGTCAGGGTGAAGCGAGACAGCGGTTGAATGACGTTTCCCACCATGACCGACGGCACCATCGTCCGGTATGCCTGCGTGCAAAACCTCAGGACCTGCATGCAGCCATAGAGGGGGACGTAAGCCACTCCCACCCTCAGAAGGAAAGCAAGGTAGGTGCGGCTGGAGGAGGAGTCTGCGAACGCCGCCGCGATCTGATCTGCCGTCAAGAACCCCACAGCCATGACGACCATGGACACGACCCCAGCCCCGGCGATAGTCGTGCGGGCGGCGCCTCGGGAAGCTGCCGGATCCTTGGCAACGCGTGCCTTGGCGATGAAGCGAACGGCGGCGGCGGGAAAGCCTCCGGAAGACAACGTCGTCGCAACCATGAGGATCTGGAACACCTGCCGGTAGAGGCCGTAATCGGCTGTCCCCAGCACGCGCACCATCACTGCAACCAGCAAAAAGGTGACGCCCTTTTGGGTGACCTGGCCCACCATCTGAACGGCCCCACCCTTTGCGACGGTCCGGACATCACCCGCCGCCTCAGGGGTCAAGCCGCCAAGGCCTGACGATTCCTCACTCACTGGGCCGGCCGCCAGCGACAGTTTGGGATGCGCCCACCTGTGTCCGTCGATTTAATAATCATTTGCAATCGCAGTCCGGCAACCCCTGTTCATCCCGATGCGAGTGAGTGGGACATGTAAGACCATCCAATTCACAGTCCGAGGAATTTCGATTGCAGTCGGCAGCTCGGTCGCCGGACGCAAGGGCCTGACTGTAGTCACCTCGTGCCACCGGCCTCACCGTACAAGATTCATTTCCTGCGGGACCCGCCTGAGCGTGCGCGATCCAGGTGGAACCGAATGCGTGCGATTGTAGGCCCGGGGTCTAGGAGGGATTCGGTGCCATGAGCTGTGCCTCGTCTGGGTCTAAGCCCGCTGACAACCTCGCTCAAACTCAGCTTTGCCTTGCGTCGGGCCCAACGCATGTGACGCAGGTCACCCGCTAGCCACCGGTAGTAATGGCCCTCCGGCACCCGCACTGAGGCGACTCGCTTGCCTGACAGGAGATCACACCAGATCCCTGCCAGATTCACCCCCGCAGCGAGAGCAAGGGTCTGAAGGCCGTAAGGCCGGGGATGGACGTCCATGAGGTAGGGCCCGACGAGCTGCACGTGGAAAATCCCCTCGTATCCCCGTAGGAGAGCGGCGATGCGATCTTCGAGCTCTCCGTCGGGTTGAGTCGTGACCACTGCAGAGGCTTGCCCACACTCAGGGGGCCAGATCCTGAGCCAGCGCTGGTGCACTGCCGCAACCATGCGGTCCCTCCACATCACTCCCCCAACCGTGCGGATCGACTCATTGATGAAGGGCTGCACCAGAAGAGGCCCCTCGGCAAAAGCTGTCTCTCTAACCTGATTAGCAGATTCCAGTCGGAAAGCTCTGCGGTCTCGCATGACAGGCTTGATCACGACGGGATAGTCGAGTTCCGCGGCACTCTGCACGAACTGTTGGGGTGAATCGAAAGCTCTCGTGGGAAGAGCTCCGAAGCCCGCGGCCTCTCCCCTGAGCATGAGCTCCGTCTTGTCGAGAAGATGGCTAACGGAAGGATCCAACTTCAGCAGCGCTTCGTCGTTGACCGCCAAGCAGGTCAGGTAGGTGAACCCGTTCAGCTCCGATTGAACGGCCTGCGCGTACCCTTGGGCCCGGACCTGTGGAACCCTGACGGTCCGAACACAATGGCGCGACGCTGCAGCAATTGACCTGCCCTCTCCGATGGTGAGGACCGGGTCATAGCCACCCGCCGCCAGAGCTCTGACCGTGGTGAGGGCGATTCGCCCCTGATCGCCTGTAACGAGAACGGCTCTCGACCCGTTCACCAGCCGCTCAGTCTTACGGCTTTCCGCTGGAACCGCCCGAATCAAGCATCCCAAGCTGGTTTCGGATTTCATCGACCAGAACCTCAACCGGCGTGGCGGCATCGAGGAAGACCACTTGCTGGTCGGCCGGCAGAACGCTGTGCCAAGCGGTCATCTGCCTGGTGAGCTCCTCCGCTGACAACTGCGGCTTCCGGGCTCGAATCAAGTCCGGATCCGCTTCGAGGACGAAAACGAGGTCCGCGTTCGGAAGGAACCTACCGAGCACCTGGAAGGGCCGTCCGGACCGGAGCCGGTAGCGGCGGGGATCAATCGCATGATCCCACCACCCCCGCTCGAACACTACCCACCCCCCTTTTCGGACGTGCGGAGCCACCCGAAAGGCCCATCCGAGAAGAAAATCGATGTAGAGGTACGAGGCCTTTACGGTGGTCACACCTCGCAAATGGGGCGGCGGGTAGATGCGGGGCGCAGAGGGATCGGGAAGGTTACCGGGGCCTAGCCGACGGGTGCGTGCCCTCTCACGGTTCCTACGGGGGAGCAGCCGAGGAAAACGAACATGGAGCACCCGATCCCCAGCCAGCACATCGGTGATCAGTCGTTCGCATAACGTCGTCTTCCCGGACCCGTCGGGCCCTCCGATGATGACCACCTTGCCCCTCTTCGGGTGCTCCGAAGAGCGGGTCCAAGGCCGCGTTTGTTTGTGATTAGACCTGATTGTCCCAGTATCCATTTCTCTTCGGCGGCTTGTTGCACCTGGCAAAGGTTATAGACGGCCTCCCATGAAGACAACGGGGTCACAGTCACAATCGGTATGGCGGGTCCCACGCGTCCGGAGTCCTCCGACGCCGACTAACGTAGTCCTCATCGGCTCTATGGCGAAACCACCACAGCATGCCCTCGAGGAGGGGCAAACGAATGACCTCTGAGCGGTTCGACCAATGGCGATCGCTCCTGATCAGGCTCACGCGTGTGTGCCCTCGCTCGGCTGTATCCGGCAATGTCGATGAGGGACTAGCGGGAGAGGGCGATGTGGATCTGGTTGCTCCGGAAGCAGATTGGATGGAGGTGGAAAATGAGTTCCGTCGATGGGCGGAGGGTAATGGTTTCGACCCAATCATCTCCTGCCCCCACAGGCCCGGGGTCATGGTCCTGGTGGCAATGGACGATCCGCACTCACCCGTATACAAGATGGAGGTTCTCGGCTACAGGCATTTCAGAGGAGCCCGCATTTATGCGGCGGATGATCTGATATCAGCCATGGAGATGGACCCGAGAGGCTGGAGGCGTCTGCGTCCGGGGGCGGCCGCCCTCATCAAACTAGTGCCTAACGGAATAACGTGGTCCGGTGGATTGAAATGGACGGGTCCAAAAGCCGCACGAGTACTGGATCTCCTCCGGCAGGACCCCGAAGGCGTCCATCTCGCTTCGAAAGCCTTTCCCTCGATGGGGTCGCTGATCGAGAGGGCCGCGGGTGCTGCCGCCGCGGGTGACTGGCCTCGAGCGCGGATGCTCGCGCTTGAAGTCTGGGCTCTTGCCAGTGGCCTTTTGAGGCCCACGGAGGCGTTTGCGCGACTTCGCGATCGGATTAGTCCCGCAGCACGATGTCAGCTGCTGGCCGCCCTCAAGGGTGGCAGACTGGTTATAACTGACGCCGAGTTGCGACTGCTTGCCGAGAGTCACGAGAATGGCCGCGGTTCGAATCCTTGACCTGGAAATGGTTCTCGGCCAGAGTTCGGCTCTGTGCAGCTCGAGCGTCCGAGGATGGACGCTACCCCTCCTCCGAACCAACCATTGAGGAACGCAGCCGGCGGCCGACCTCCTCGATGGGGTGCTTCACCTCTTTTTTGCGCTCGGACTCAAGCACCGGTCCCCCCGCCCTCGCCTCCGCTGCCCACTCCTCAGCGAACGAGCCCGAGCGTATGTCCTCGAGGATCTCGTGCATGATCCGCTTGCTCTCGGGGCCGATGACCCGGTGGCCTCTTGTGAGACTGCCGTAAGCGGCCGTGTCGGAGACGGCCGCCCGCATCCCGCTTATTCCAAACCGTTGGATCAGTTCAACCACCAGCTTCATCTCGTGGAGACACTCGAAATAGGCCGTCTCAGGCTGATACCCGGCACTCACCAGGACGTCGAATCCTGTCTTGATCAAGGCCCCCACGCCTCCCGCGAGAATCGCCTGCTCGCCGAACAAGTCCGTTTCCGTTTCCTCGGCAAAGGTCGTTTCGAACACACCCGCCCTGGTGCTCCCAAGACCCTTGGCGTAGGCAAGCGCGAGCTCGCGGGCGCGGCCCGTTGCGTCCTGCGCCACCGCCACGACTGAGGGCGCACCCCCTCCGGCAACGTAGACCTCGCGCAACATAGGCCCAGGGGCCTTGGGCCCGACCATGACGACGTCGAATTTCTCCGAAGGCTTGATCATTCGGAAGTGGATGTTGAATCCATGAGCGAACAACAGACACACACCGGGCTCTAGGAGGGGGCCGATCACCTCCTGGTAGACCGACATTTGGACCTGATCAGGCATCATGAAGGAAACGAGCTCCGCTCCCGAACACGCATCGGCCACGGACACGACCTGCAGTCCATCCGCACTCACAACAGCGGCGGTCGGTGAGCCATCTCGAAGGCCCACTACCACGTCAAGACCTGAGTCCTTCAAGTTGAGAGCGTGGGCCCGGCCCTGCGATCCGTAACCGACAACGGCGATTTTCTTGCCGACGAGTGGTTCGAGCGAAGCATCGTCGTCGTAGTACATCTGAGCGGTCACCGCGACTCCTTCTTAGGGACGGGAAAATGGACTGGAAGGGAGGATAAGGTTTCGAGCATATGCAGAAGAGAAAGCTGGGAGTGGACGGCCCCGAAATCACCTTACTGGGATTCGGGTCGTGGGCCGCAGGCGGTCCCTACAAGTTCGGGTGGGGTCCAACCGATGACCAAGAATCGATTGCGGCCATACGACACGCCGTTGACTCGGGGATCAACTGGATCGATACGGCGGCCATCTATGGATTGGGACACTCGGAGGAGGTGGTGGGCAAGGCGACCGCAGACATGCGGGTGGGCGAAGACGTCTTTGTGTTCACCAAGTGTGGGGGCTTCTTCAAGGAAGAGCTAGGAAAGGTCGTCTACGATCTGCGGCCGGATTCAATTGCTCGTGAATGTGAGCAAAGTCTCAGGCGACTGGGTCTTAACACGATCGATCTCTACCAGATTCACTGGCCAGACAACTCGACGGGAACCGCCGTCGAGGACTCTTGGGAGGCCATGCGCCGCCTCGTGGACGAGGGCAAGGTTAGGTGGATAGGAGTCTCGAACTTCGATACAACCCTGCTCGATCGCTGCGATGCCCTACATCACATCACCTCTGGTCAGCCACCGTTGAATCTGGTGAAACGGCAGGCGAGAAATGACGTTATTCCCTGGTGTGTAGAACACGGGACGGGAGTCATCGTGTACTCACCTATGGCGTCCGGCCTTTTGACCGGCAAGTACGATCACGAGACCTTTGCGAACCTCGCAAAGGACGACTGGCGTCCAAACTCCGCTGCCTTCCAGGAGCCTGAACTGTCCCGCATCTTCGATCTCGTTGGACGTCTAAGGGTTGTTGCCGAGGACCTTGGAATCACTCTTCCGCTGCTGGCGATCGCCTGGACCCTATCGATCCCGGGAGTAACCGGTGCGATCGTCGGTGCCAGGAGGCCCCAACAAGTGGAGGGTTGGATCGATGCCGCCGGCCTGACGCTTGACGACACGACGATGACGAGGCTGGAGCAATGCATTAGGGAGAGCCGAGTCGGCGAAGGCTAGCGCTAATCGACGCGCTTAGCGGCCACGCACTTATCGTAGACGGCCTCCAGACGTCCAAGGTGAGTCTCGGGAGTGAAGTCCGAGTCGGCTCTCATCGCAGCGCGCTCCCCCAGAGCTCGGCATAGATCATCCTCTGTAGAAAATCGCACAATGGCCGCCGCGATGGCATCTACGTCACCGATTGGGCATTCGAGGCCCTCACCGTTGGACACCAACTCCACGAGTCCACCGGTCGACGTCACGAGCAGGGGTTTCCCCGACGCCATTGCTTCGAGGGCCGCCAGGGGAGCATTCTCGTCCCATGAGGACGGCATCGCCACGTATCTTGCATCCGCAAGCGTCCTTTCAACCTCATCCCGGGATAGGCGGCCAAGGAACTCTGTGTGTTGCAGCTCGAGCTCGGCCGCAACTGTTCGCAGTTCATTCAATGCGGGTCCGTCACCGGCTACCTTGAAGGGAGGGTCGCCCGCCTTGCGCAGGGATTTGAGGAGCACGTCGATCCCTTTCTCCGAAGAGATCCGTCCAAGATAGAGACCATAGGAGCCGAGGCGCTCGGATCTCTGGAGGCCGGTCGTAAAGTTCCGGACCACCTCCACCTTGGCATCCTCGAATCCCCAGTCGAGCATGCGACGACGCATGAATTCGCTGGGAGTCATGTAGATGTCGACTTTCTCGTCAAGGCGCAAGAGGAATCGATGGGTCCAAAGGGCGGCTGCATAACCCATTGCTTGAGAGCGGCTAGGAAAGCATCGGTGTATGACCGCATTGTTGTAGAGGCCCCCCTCGCACCGGCGACATGGCTCACCTTCGGTGAACATGTACCCGTTGGGGCAACGCAGACGGAAATTGTGCACCGTCATGACGAGGGGGATCGATCGCTTGTGGGCGACAAGATGAACCGACGGCCCCAGCGCAGGGTATGCATTGTGCAGATGGATCACATCGGGACGAAAACGGTCGATGAAGGACTCGACATCTGAGCGCTCGCGGGATGAGAATGTCATTCCTCGCGCAGTCGACAACCCACCTGCCAAGCTGGTGTTTTGCCGAGCCAGTAGTTCGACATGGTGGCGACCACTCAGCAACTCGACCTGTTGGCGTACGGCCCCATCCTCTCCACCCGGCACTCGATAGAAGGAGTGTGCAACAAGAACGCGCAAACCACGTCTAGACATGAGTCAGGCAGTCGTTGAGATCGATTATCACAGGGCTTGCACGGATCCGGCGGGTTGGCGAGGTCTTAGCCGATATCCGTAGCGATGAAGCAGAGGCGCAGCCAAGCTTGTGGCTATCATTCGATCCTTCAAGGATTGTTTCCTGATCCAATCGTCGTCAGCTCTCACAGGCATGTCTCCCGTAGAGAAACGGCTTGGGTTGCCTGAGATCGTATGGTTGCCTGACAGTCGCACCGTCGTTTCATTCACAAAAGGCAGGCTCGACGTATCCTCCCCGACCATATCGACGATCGCCTCTATCGAGCGCATTGGATCCCGAACGAAGTCTTCATATCGCAGCCGCATGCTCTCGAAATGATCGGATCGCCTCACCATCTCGATCGCCGAATTCCATAACGTCCAACTCAGCGTACTTGCGACCGTTCCATGCCGGCGCATCTCCGTTGGTGCGCCGCGATCGAGATGAGCCTTGCGTCGGTGCCATGAATAGGCGACGGCCCTTGGATCTCGGACAAGATGCACGGCGTAGGGAGATATGCCGAGAACGAGGTGAAGCGCGGAAGCGTCCGATGGACGTTTAGACGAATCCACGATTACACGCGCGCCTGTGACCTCCGCAATGGCTGCATAGGTGGCTCCGAGTAGGCGAATGTAAAGGTCGAGGGACTCGTTGGGCCGCACCCTATCCCGTGTCAGGCGCACCAGCCCGAAGCTATGCCGAACGCGAACACTTTCATGCTGCCAGCGCACCACTTGTGCCGGGCTCGCCAAGGCGGCTACCTCGTTGGTTGCGAGACGCTCCAGCACGCGCGACCAAACAGGGCACTCGGTGAGCCGTCGGCCGCATCCACATTTCCGGCCTTCGACTAAACCTCTCTCCCACAGGTAATGAAGTTCTCCTCCTGAGAAGAATCCATCGATCTCGCCGAGAATGTTGTCGATTATGGTGCTACCGCTGCGACCCCAGCCAGCTATGTAGAGGACCTTGGTCTTGTGAGCCGTCGTCACTCCTCGGTGTCGACCGTTCTAAATACCTGCGGTGTTGCTGCCATTTCGCACTCTATTATGTAGATCAGAGAGACAAATCGGCTCGCTAGACGGGAAATTGATTGGGTCAACTTTCAGCAGCCCTTCGGCGGGCTAGGTTCAGGGATCAAACGGTTCGCAAAGCTGTAGTTTGGTGGCGCTACAGGGGAGCCCATCTCAATGCAGAGGACACCTTTCTTGTGTCCTACCCTCGTTCCGGCACCACCTGGCTTCGGTTCCTGTTATTCGAATCCTTGACTAAGGAATCTCCTAGCTTCGGCCACATAAGAGAAGCTGTGCCCTCGCTCACAAAGCACCGCGACGCGGCGGTTGTGCTGGGACAGCAAGGCCGGCTCATCCAGAGCCACGAAGTGTTCTCAGACGGCGACCGGAGAATCGTCTACGCCGTACGGGATGCAAGAAGCGTGGCTCTCTCTGAGTATCAATGGCAAATGAGATCGGGACTCGAGCCGGGCTCGTTCGATCGCTTTATCCGGGACTTCACTCGGGGCAGGTCGAACCCGTGGGGCGCATGGGACAGGCACGTTGCGTTCTGGCTCGATAGTGAGCCTGCTCGCAACCAACATCTTCACCTGGTCAAATTCGAAGACCTAAAACGCGATCCGGTCGCCTCGCTCCGAGGAATACTGGAATTTCTTGGTGTCGGGAGGAGCACGAGTGAACTCCAGGTAGTCGTGGACAACAACCGCGTGGAGCGGATGCGCGCTAAGGAGGACGCGGCTCGCTCGCGAGGGTGGCGGTCCACCGCACGTTCAGACATCCGCTTCGTCAACCAAGGTAGCGCCGAAGGTTGGAGGGATGGGCTGACCAAAGCTCAGCAACTCCGCATCGAGCAGCGATTCGGTCCGACTCTCGAGCAATTGGGATACCTGGCCCCTCAAGCCTCGCAGCCGTAGCAAGCCAACTTCGGATTGGCGTTCAAGACTGCGCCATCAAGCCCCGAAGGAACTTGCACACCCTGATCGTCACCCGACGAGAAGGGGAAACCCGCTATGAAGCGGTGAATCGTCCAACCCGTGCACGACAGAGCCCTGAGCGACCGAAAGAGACATTGAATGTCGCAAGTGACAGGGCTTGGCGAATTGCCTACGATTCCCAGCGCCTTGACTTGGTCGTGCGGGCGATCGAGCGAACAGGTAGGAGGAAAATTGATACTTCGCGGGATCAATGCCTTCGCGCGTTTCACCTCTGCTGCACTAGTGGTGTTGTTGATGGGTTCCCTCATTGTTGGAGTCCGCGCCGAGCGGGTGCAGGCATCCCTTGTCGACGGCCGCCGGGGGAGATGCCAAGGGGCAAGAGTTACGGGTGGTGGAGGAGCGCTTGAGCGAGCTGTCCACAGAAAGGGTCCTGGAACGACGTTCTGTATCGGGCGAGGGACCTACTCCGTTTCACAGCATGGCTTGAAGCTCCAGGACGGAGACAAGCTCAACGGTGCAGGTCGTGCTCGACCAAGCCCTCGAGGAAATCGTCCGGTTGTACGAATCGTTGGTCGAGGACACAAGGTTATTTTCGGAGGCGCCCGCGTTCGCCTGCTCGACGTAAGCGTCACGGATTCGGCGGGCAGGTCGACGTGCTCCAGCTCATCCACCTGTGGTCAAACAGTGAAACCAGGCACGGCGTGGCGGCTCCGAGGTGTTCGTGTTCATCATGCGGACGCCCAATGCATCGGCTCACCTGGTCACAGCCTTGTCATCACCGAATCCGAAATCGATCACTGCGGCAACAGATTCGACGGTAAGGATCAAAACGGCTTCGCTGGTGCAATCAAGGGCGGCATCAATGGGGCCTTCACCGTCACGCGATCGAGAATTCACAACAACAATCAAGGCGTTTGGTGCGACGTTGACTGCTCGAGTCAGCACATGCCGTTCACGGTCATCGGCAACGTCATTCTCGATAACTATTCTTTCGGCGTTCACTATGAGCACACGACGAAGAATCCATCGACACCCGCCCGGGCGGTCATCCAAGGCAACCGTGTGCGAGGAAACAATTGGGGTCGGTTCGGCACTAAGGCCGACATTGGAATCATGTCGGCCGAGAACGCACTCGTTCGCAACAACGAACTTGGAGGCACACGGGCTCATCCTCGCAGAGGAAACGGCATCATGTTCAGAAGTACCGCGGGGCGTGGTCAGGCGAGCGGCGCGGCCAGAGACAATCGGTTGCGCGGCGATTCCCTGGAGGGCTGCTCGCTAGAAGGTGTCAGCTGCCAGTAGATGCACCGTGGTGAGAACGTCTCTTATCTCCGCGATGCCATCACCACTCCAAGTCGCGCTCGTACCCCAGTTCGATGAGCTGCTGACCCGCCAGCTCCTTGAAAATCCTCTTGTGCTCCTCCGTGAAATGGTTCCGCCAGTCTCCGATAACTCCCTTCCTGAACGTGGAGCTCTTGGCGGACCACGTCTTACGCGCAAGAGCAGTGGCGGCTTCGGCGGAAAGAGGCCGACCGATATGACGGCCGATCGCTTCGATGTCGTTTAACTGATCCTCGTCGCTGCCACCCCCCCGCGCTCCGACCAGATGTTCGAAACGGCAATTGTACGTATCCTCTTGAACGAGCCATTGGCGGTATCTGGCGATCCGCTGAGACACCGAGGGGAGGCCCCTTCCACTCTCGTCAGGCGGAAGTCCCGTGATTACCGCAGTGATCCGGGCGCCGGCGGTGGAGAATTCGTTCGTCATTCGATCGTGAAGGAAGTGGCGATCGAGATGCGCGAGGTAATGCGCGCTCGACACCACGACGTCCCGCGGGTCGCGGATGATATTCACAACCTTGAAATTCAGCTTGTCCAAGATGCCCATCAGCTCGGGATGCGGAGGAAAGTGAGCTGTCAGAAATTGACCCTTGTTTACCGCTCCGAGCCTCCTCTCGACCTTGTTCCAATCAAACTCAATCGCGCCGCCTTCAGAACTTCCGGAAGATTGGGTCCTGAAATTTCGCATTGCATAATGACGGCCAGAAAACATGAGTCGAGGAAAGTTCTTCAGCAGGCTCGACAGAAGATGCGTTCCTGCCTTCGGCATGCTTGTGGCAAGAACCCGTGGGCCAGGAAAGAAAATCATCGCGCGCGCATATGCACGGTAGGTCGGGAATGCGATCCTTCGGAGTAGCTCGTTCTCGGTTGCGGTTCGGGCCAGACCGCTCATTGACTCCACTTCGTTCGTTGAGGCTGTAGCAGGACATGATACGAGGGGTACAAAGTGAAAATCACAAATCAAGCGTACCTTCGTACCCGAGCCTTCGAGTAGTGGGCGATATCGTGGGAAAAATACGAGTGATCTCGTTGGCTCTTTGCTTCCATTTGTCGGGGCGGGGGGGACTATTGGTCTGCACCTCGTGCTTGCTCAGATCGGATGCCATGGAGATGACGTCCTCCGAGGAAGGAAGATGGAGCTCTTCGAGCAAGGCCTCGATCACGGGCACGGGTCGGCTAACCAGAGACTCATAAGCGATCTCGGTCACGAATCCCTTCGGCACCCTCTGGATGTCTGTCAGGGCCGTCTCGTAGGCCGAGACGTACTGCCTAGCCGCGACATCTGCGATCGTCGTGTGCTTTAGGTCGCGCCACCCGGGGGGCAGGAGGTAGCTCCACAGACGCCCTCGGTACTCGGCCAACTCCAACCTCTCGGGAAGCCGATAGGAGATCCCATGACGGACCCTCCATCCCTCAATTAGAGAACTAACCGTAGGTGGACCGTCTCTCTTGAGAACCACGAATCGGGCGCCTGGAAACAGCTCGAGAAGGTAAGGGATACGAAGGCAGTTCCGAGGAGTCTTATCCAGGAACCTGCCTCCCTCGGCCATCCGATGGATCGCCGCGTACAAGAACTCTCGCTCTCCAGGCACGATGTCGGCCTCCAAAAGACGATCTGACGACCAGTTGCGTCCCCGGGGATGCTGGAAGGTGTTCCATAGGATGTGACCCTCGCCACCGGGTGTGCCGACCTCCACGTGTTGCTGGAGCAACCTAAAAAGGAGCGTCGTTCCGGATCGGGGACAACCGATGATGAAGATGGGATCCTTGGGGGGACTAACGTTCTGTTGGGCTCGGACAAGCCTTCTCAGCCACATACGTCTCATATGCAGCTGCCGCCTCCTGAAGAAGAGCTCGACCTTGTGAGGAAGCGGATCTCTCACGACGCCTGACTCAGTGCTCTGAGCGCCCTTTTTCAACGACTTCCATGTCGTTTTCAGCCTGTCATTCACACGAGCTCATTTCGGAGTCAGCCATGGTTGATTGGAGTGCCTGAGATTCCGAGGCTTGGGCGGACATCCCCGTCAGCACAGGCTTCTCGTCGTCTCGGATTGCTTATCGATGCGAGTGCTCCAGGCGCCGTTCTTCTGGGGACTTGCCGAGTCGTCTCAAGGCATAGTCCAAGCGAGCCAACATGGGTCCAGGGTCGCGAAGGGATTCGACGCTATGCGAGGCGCCACGGTGCGGCGCCAGAGCCCGAGCAGCGGCGATGGGACTTAGCGTGCCGGCGCGAAGCGCCTCTACTACGTGCCGGATGTCGCCCTCCAACCACCTGTAGAACATGCCCGGCTTGGCATGCGTACGCGGGACCGACATTCCATTCAGAAGGTCGCAGTAGATAGAGACTAGATTCACCCCCGCGGCAACCGAGAGTGAATGTGAGGAATGAACTCTCAGGTTCAAGTCGATCAGTTGCGATCCGGCGAACTGTGCGCAGAAGATGCCTTGGTAGTCGCTCAACAACCGAACAAGCTTGTCCTCGAGGGCTGGATCACTCTCGGTTGTTATAGCAGCAGCCGCAAGGCCACATGAAGGCGGCCAAATTCGGAGCCATCGCTCGGTCGTTGAAGCGACCAGGCTTCCTCTCCATATCACACCCGACACCGCCTGAAGCTGACCCTCAACCCATTCTTGGACTACTACGTCCCCTCCCGTAACACCGAGAGCGGTCAATTGGGAAGGGTTGTCGACGCGGGTTGCGTTGAAGGTACGGACCGCGGGTTTAACGACTACGGGATATGTGAAGTTGTCGGCATTCGCGCGGGCCTCATCCCACGTTGGGTAAGTGCGAGATGCGGGAACGTCGATCTGTGCTTTCCGCGCTTCCTCGCTGAGAACAGTCTTATGCGTCAACTGCAAACCCGATTGACCCAGAGCACGCATGGATGCCTCGCTTGCACAGATTACAGTTAGATAGGGTCCAGACTCCAGTTCCCTTTTCACAGCATTCACGTAACCGTCCTCGGCGACGTTGGGCACCGCGATGCGGCGTTTGCTGTAGCGAGAGGGAATCCCCGGGGACGTTCCAGGCGACACCGTCACACCTGTCTGATAGCCGGCAGCGTGTAACGCGCGAACAGCAGCCACACAGTCTCTGCCGCCTCCATTCCCGCCATCTGTAACGAGAACCCATTTTCGAACCTTCATCATCAGCAATCCATTCTCAGGAGCAATCGTCGGCGAGCCTCGAGACCGAGTGCTCCGTCGTGACTGTTGGGGTCGAGATCGGCCATGCTGGTTCTGAGGTAGGAGACGAGTGCGTCCGACGCATCGAACGGAGAGATTGAGGCCGCGGTCGCGTACGCCTTGAGTGCCGACCCGATCCACCCACGGCCCTCAAGCCCGCGGTGGATCGTTGCCGTGGTGGGACGGTTAAGTAATGCGTGCCCTTGCACGATGTAATGCCAAAGATCATGCCAGGCGGCACCTCGTTCAGAGGCCTCTTCCCAATCAATAAGGACCCAATCTGCGCCGCTCTTCAATAGATTCCAAGGCGCAAAGTCGCCGTGGGCGACACCATGATCAGGGGATGATTCGCTACTGCTAAAGAAGGCGCCAAGCGATCGGGCAACCGCCTCGTGGAGACGCCATGGACGAAGACGAGGAGTCCACGTCGCCGCCTCGAACACAAGCAAGCCGGGTCGGGCCTCGAGCACCTTGGGTGCGACAAGCGGCGCCGGCAACCGACCAGCGAGTGTCGTTATGTTGTTGGCTTCACGCTCGAGCGCAACGATCCCGTCCGGCTCCGAGGCTATCTTTGCCACTGCAACCGCTGTCCCACCTGGTGCGAGGAGCAGAGCGATACATCGACCTGCATGATTGGCGCGCGCGATCGCATAGGTCCCCCCTGGAGGAATCCATTCTGTGATCAGTTTTGTGATCTCGCGTGGAGCCGGCTCTCCGCCGGGGAGCAGCCTCGCGAGACCCAGCCGTGCGAGGCCTTGTCCTATCTCCCAACCCACCAGGCCCTTGAACGTAACGGGGTGATAGACCCGAAAACCTGCGGCGGCAAGAGCCTTCGGCGCCTGGGGAAGGATCCAGCGTGGATTGTTTGCGCGCGGCAGATTGATCATGGCGGAGGAATGTACGGATCCTGTCTCCACCAAATCCTGAAGTTTTTTTCTGCGCTGGCGAGTACCTCGCTCGCGGGCAATGACGCGTCCAGAAACGCATGCGGCTGACGGGTCGGCAACCGTTCACGCCAAAGTTGTTGTTGCCTGCGAAGCTCCGCCACGGGAAGCTCTTTCTTCCGCTCGAAGACGACCTCCGCAGGAGCCTCTAGAACGAGCAGAAGATCGGGGTGAGGAAGCAGCCTCCCAAGTCGCCACATCAGCGGTGGCGGCAATTGCATCCGGTAGCGCTTGGGATCCACTGCCATGTCCCACCACCCTCGTTCGAGGACGACCCAGCCTCCCTTTCGAACGAAGGGACGAACTCTCAAGAACCACCCAAGAATGTAGTCGAGGCAGACATAGCCAACCTTGAGCAGAGAAACTGGAGAGGAGTACGGGGGATCTTTATGTGGCTCAGTAACGGGAACCTCAGGAAGGGTGCGCCTCGGCAACAACCCCACGTTACGAATCCTCATGATGTCTTGATCCTGAAGAACGCCCTTCACCATCGCATCGATCAACGTGCTCTTCCCCACGCCATCGGGACCAACCACAGAAAGGACGGCCCCCCCCTTAAGCAGGGGCCTTTTAATCATGGTCACTCGCGAGATGATTCACGCGATGTCGTCGACTTCGCGCAACCTTCTCCAACCAAACGTCCACATCTCCGGGGATTTGCCGACCGCTTCCTATACTCGTGCGCATGACTTCACATTCCCTCTTTGCTCGTCGCGCACGTACCCGCAGTGCTGCGGTCCTCGGATCCCCCAGTACCTTCAGCACGTACCAGCCCTCGACTGTTGCCATGGCGCGTCGGTTCCAGCTTCCCTCTATCGCTGCGCGCGCTCCAGCTAACACCGAATCCTCAACTCTGGCGAAGATCGAAGAAGCCGCGCTCAACACACCCTCAGTGTCGGACCTCAGCAAATCGACAACATTCTCTTTCTCAAGCATCTTCGGTTTAGGACGTCCGGTCGGCCCCGTCGCGTTGACTACTAGCTTGAAGAGTCCCTCCGCGCCGGGGCGCAGACGTCGAAAACCCCTCACATCCATCTCCATGAGATGCGTGGCGTCGCTCGGCTCGAAGACCGTCGAGCCTCGAAACGTGATCCGATCTCGCGTATCGAGCTGAAGAAAATCTGGCACAGATCTGTCAACCGCGAGCAGGAACAGGGCGCCAGGTATGTGTCGACAAACGATCACGGGACCCAGTGCCCTCTCCTCGGCCCAGGTCTGAAACACCGTGCGAATCTCTTCCCACTCGACTCGAGGGGCGATGAAGTCCACATCCCCCGCTCCGGTCAATCCCGCGTCCACATTCTTCAATACGGCTCGATGTTGCGACGATGCGGTCAGTTGGCTGAGTAGGGGGATCCATAGCGCTGGTAGATCTCTTCGCATGGCGTGCCTATTGACCCACCGAACGGATCTCTCCCTCGCGAGAAACCCGCTCGACCCAAGAAGAAACGCTCCCGTCGATTTGTCTGCCATCGACAAAGATGGTCCGCAGCAACTGGCAACGCTTCTTTACCCTTTTGGCCCGGAAACGGCTCACCACGATGCTCGGTTCCCTCAGAGCACCAAGGAGCGCCCTTAGTTCAACCTGCAGCATCGCCGCGCGATCCCACCCATCCTCCGTAACGGCCTTGGCGCCCCGCAGGATCGCCTGCTCCGCGAAGCCGAAAAGGTGAGCGGCTGCAACCACACCCTCCTGGTCGGCCCCGAGATACTCCACTACTCGTTTCCGTCGAAGGCCCTGGGAGTCGCGCCGGCCTCCCCACTTCAGACCGTTCTGAGTAAGAAGTGTCACTCCCTCAGCACCAGGCCGAACGCGTCGGAACCCTCTCTCGTCCAGTTCCATCATTGGCTTCAGATCAGTTGGTCGAAATACCGTCCAGCCCCGGAAATACTTCCGAGCATTGACGTCAAGCTCAAATATGGTCCCGGTATCCACATCCACCGCTACCAAGAACAAGACTCCGCGGACATGCCGACAAGCGGCAACAACGCCAAGCCCGTTCTGGGCGGCCCAGGTAGCAAACTCTGCTTCTATTCCGTCCCAATCCGACTCCGGCGCCGTGGAGTCAAAGTCACCATCTCCGAGCAGTGCTGAATCTGCGTTCTTCCAGAGCCCCCAGCTTGGATGGAGCTCGGTAAGGCGGACCAGAAGAGGCATCCACATAGCCGTAAGATCCGTTGAATCGGGGGACATCACAGCAGGGCCTCCGCTTGATCCAGCCATGTACGCGCTACCGCGTCCCACCCGAGCTGGTCTCTTACCAATTCCGCTCCAATTCTTCCGACATCAGCCGCATCGCGACCACTCAATCGACTGAGACCCTCCGCCAGGTCTCGGCGGTCAGCCTCGGCTAGCAAAGCTCCGCCCTTGCTGCTCAGGAATCGACCGAGTGGATAGGGAGTCACCAGAGTAGGAACGCCCATACCGACAGATTCGAGGACTGAATTGGGACAAGCATCCCAACGCGATGGGTACACAAAGCCCGACGATCGCTTCAGCAGATTCCTTTTCTCTTCCCCGTAAACCGCATCACCCACACTCACCCATTCGCCAAGCTTCCTTTCAGCGATCCAGCGCTCAACCAATGTTTTCTTGCCCCTCCAGTCCGGTCCGTGTAGCCGGAGATCGGGCCGTTGGGAGACGGGCAGCAGATCAATGGCATCGAGCAAAAGATCAAGTCCCTTGTGCTCGGGATCGAACCGACCGAGCCACAAGAAGTAGCCGCCGCTGCCACCATCCCACGCGTCCTCGCTGCCTATTTCTCTGCCGTTCGATGCGACGATGGTTGGGCCCTCATAGCCGAGCGCCGCTAGATGTTGGCGCTCGGATTCGAAGAAGATGTGGATGGCATGAGCACTTTGGACGAGCTGTTTCTCCCACGCCAGCCACCAGAGCCGCTTGATCCATTTCTTTCGGTTGACGATGTGTGGGTCGTAAGCGCCCCGCGGTTCGAGGACGTAGGCCGTTCCAAGCTTTCTGGCGGCCGCGGCCGCTCGCACGTTGCGCAACGTCCAAGCAGAGTGGAGAACCAGATAATCAGCCCCCTCGAGAATGTCGTGAAGTCCGAGAGGAAACTTAAGTCCCCGGCGTCCGGCATGGCGAACTCTGATCCATTCCACCGAATCGTTGCTCGGAGCAGAAACTCCTGTGTCATAAGCGATGACCGCCTCCGCTCCGCACCGAGTCATGGCTCTTGACCAGTTTCTAACCGTGCTCGTCATGCCGCCATCCCCAACTAGAGCCCTGGGGTAGTAGCGCACTATCCTCATTTCAATCTCATCTAAAGGAGCGACCTCTTCTACAATCAGGTGTCATCGGAGGGGGACGAAAAGCTATCCGCGGGAGAGATTCGACATCCTTGGAGCCGCTAGCTCTTTTGCCGACTCCACGGCTGCCCTTTGAGTCTTAGTCGACCCGGCGACTCGTCAAGTTCGTACAGTACGGAACTCGGGGTGGCGGGAACTGCATAAGTGTATGCCTTCGAGGGATCGGTGTTGTGAAGTACAGACCCGATGATCCTAGCCTCGACCTGGTCGAGCAGAAGACGAGCTTCTTGCACACTCCCTCTTTTCGTCTTGGTTGCGTCCGCAACCAGGACCACACCATCGCATGCTCGGGCAACAATCATGGCGTCGGTCACGGCTAGCACCGGCGCCGAATCGATAATGACGAAATCATGCGTCGCGCGCAGCTCATTCAGGAGGTTCATCATGACTTCGGAACCAAGCAACTCAGCGGGATTTCCCGGAATGGGGCCGCTGGACAACAAACTGACGTTTTGAGGATACGGGCCAATGGGGTGGAGCACGTCGCCAACTCGGGCTTCACCAGCAAGCACGTTTGTTAGTCCCCTCGGCGGCGAGACCTCGAAGAATTGATGCAAACGAGGCTTTCTCAGGTCCCCCGATACGACGACAACACGCTTTCCCGCCTGACCCAGGACGACTGCCAGGTTCGAAGAGGTAACCGTCTTCCCTTCCCGCTCGTTGGCGCTGGCAATCATGAGGACTTTCATGTCAGCCTGCGACGCGGAAAAGAACACGGCCGTCCGCAGCGTCCTGTAGGCCTCAGACGCGGTTGACTGAGGCTCCAGACCTGTCACTAGATAGGGACTCTTAGGCTTCGTCCAGTTCGCGACATGAGGTACTAGCGCAAGAACGGGGGCTCCCGACGCAGTCTCCATATCCGATCGACCAGACAACCGATCGTCAAGGCGGTCTCTCAGAAAGGCCAACCCGACGCCTCCGGCGATACCAACGAGCAGAGCGATCAAGATATTGGTCATCCGCTTGGGGCTCGAGGGTGTCGTCGGAGTTTCTGACACGTACAGAACGCGACCAACATCGAGTGTGGTTGGGTCCGCAAGAGAGAACAACCTGGTCCGCTCGAAGGCGATCTGCTGACTAAGTGTGTCTGCATCCTCCGTGAGAGCGGCCCGAGTCTCTTCGTCCGGGGCGGCAGCGATGTCGGATTGAACATTATCGAGCTGCAGCTGGAGTTCGTCGATCTGGTTCTGGATCGAGGAGGATATGGCATCCAGACGATCCTGAGACTCTTGAGTCCTGTTGGCGACATACGCGTCAGCGAGCGCCTCTACCCTACGAACCGCTTCCTGAGGGTTTCTGTGTGCATATTGGTACTCCAAGACTGAGGCATCGGGCGCAACCGACACCTCCAAGTTCTTGAGAAGAGATCCCGGATCGTCCTCCCCCAGCTCCTTGGCAGCAAGCTGCGCGATCTCAGGCGAAGTTGCGATAAGAGCTTCAGTCTCCAGACTGAGGTTGTCGGGATTCGTGTCTACTTCGGCCTCGAGAGAGAAAGGCTGGACGAGCACCTGAGCCTGGGCATCGTAAATAGGGGTCCTCGTGTAAGTGAAAAGTACAGCGCTGTTTAACGTCACAAACAGAAATGCTAAAACGACCCATTTGCGGCGTCGCAGAACCTCCAGGTAGTCGCTTATGCTCGGCGACCCCTCTAAGGGGCTGTTCGAGCCCGTTTCTACCGACACGACGTCCCAACCCCTCTTTTCATGCGCCAACCATAGTTGAGCAGCTCTTTTGGAGCGGGACTATTGTCAGGAGCTCCACCGATGTCCTGACTCCCCACTTTCTCTCTGATTCGTCGGCTTTCCTTGTCCCCTTCTTGAGATTCACAATAGCGGCTCTCTCATGAAATGGCCGATGTTCTGCCACAAAGCGGCTAAACCAGATCTTTCACTCGATCCGGCCTCGAAACGAAGTCTACGGTCTAGCTTGCCCTCCCAGTGGACCGAATCCCCGCGGCTGAGTCCTTCAGGGCCATCGACCTCCCATCTCACGGGGATCGCAAGATCAACGCTTAGGTGCGCATCTGTCACCAGGGGCTGCGGGGCCACTTCGAGCGTGTATCCATCCTCGGTGGGAAGCTCGTATTCGACTCTCACCGAGGACGTCAGCCCACGGGGGATCTCAATGTATACGCCCACAGGGGCGAGTCCATCTTCACGATTCTTGAAGAAGTCCTCAGGTGAGCCGTCGACCTCCACGCTCAAGAGATCGGCCCCCGCGGGCACATAGATTTCGACCACGTTCTTAAACAATCCGTACGGGCGGTACTGATACTCGAAGCGCGTTAAACCGGGGGGTGTTGCGTTCCGGATCGAGACCTCGGTCGAACAGAGTGTTGATTCCTGGCTTTCGATCCGGCACGCGTGATGAATTGACCGGTGCGCGTAAGAGTCCAGCTTGTTGCCCCCGATATTCTGAACTGTCACAACTGCCTCGTCGTAGGTCGGCTCGCCGATGTCACGCGATATTCCGGCCTCGGTCAATACGGTCGCCTCGCCCGGGTCGAATGAGACGAAGCTCAGATGGCCCCCGTTCGCAGCTTCTCCCATTGAGCGCAGTAGCGAAAGACGGCCGAGACCGCTTCTCACGAATCTCTCGAAGGCGCTCTTCCCGATCCCGATCAGCGAATCGCGTCGTCTCGATACCGCGCCGCCCAGTTCCTTGTAGGCTCCTCGGTAGACAAACTCCGGCAATTCCGCAGTGGTCAATACAGTCTCGGTGGTCGGTACCTTGATCCGCGTGTTTGGAGGCAACATCGCCGCCAGTCCCCTTGGGTCCACGAGAATGACGCCGTCGACGTCGATTCCCTCCGTCAGCCGGAAAAGCTCACCTGCCACGGAAGCTACGTCTGGGATATCGGGAGAAGAAGTCGTCGACACCCAGCGCGTCGTGTCCGCTTTATAGGGACCGAAGTTCTCCCGGAAGTCTTTTGGTGCAGCCACGCGGCGATACGGGGGGTCGTCTGCCAGCGCCTTATAGTGTTGGAACTCACCCAGGGATACTCTTCCGTCGCGAGCCTCACTGAACCGACACCGGAGAGAATTCCACCGGCCCCTCGAAGCTCGGTGTTGTTCATCAAAGCCACCAAGTAGGTTCGTTCTCCGGACCCTCCCAGCATCGACGGGGCCAGGGCAACCAGGTCTGCCGCTTTCTCAGCGGAGCTCCCTACCTCCTCGGCTTTGTCGAGCAGATTGTCCATCTCGGTCCATAGGCTAGGCACCAGCCATCCGTTGCGGCGCACCCGAACCTCATCGACTAACTCCGATAAGGCATCAGCCTGAGCGCGCAAAGGCTCCTCGAGTTCCTCCAACAACCCGAGCTCAACCGCTCCGTTCTTGATGAGGCTTGAGCTCACCACCTCATCAACTGCTTCCTCGAGAGCGCTCGCCGTGTCAACGACGGGGATACTTTTCTCGGCGACCGAGTGAAGCGCTTCAAAATTCTGTCTGACGAGTGGCAACCACCCCACGGCCCGCGGCGGGCAGTGAGTCGAAGGTCTCTTCCGCCTGCTTGAGATGCACGCGCGCGTTATCTAGTTGGGCCGGCTCGAGGCGCATCGATCCTCCCGATATGGCCCTCCTCCCTGCACTGATGTCGAGGGCGGCAGAGATCATCACGTAGCCACTTAGAGCCACGACCGCGACAAACAGACCAACGACAATCCAGATGATGCGTGCCCTCATGGTCAACCAGGGTACGGCTTATCGAGCTCGGAGCCTGTGCTGCTTGGAGGGTGCACGTGACCAGTTCACCTCATTCTGCGGTTGACTCGACATGCCGGTGGCTCTACGACAGGACTGTGTGGCCAAGGAAAAGGTAAAGGCGACCCTGCTGGAAATACCTAGAAAGAGGGGATGAGAAGGGAGGGCGAGCGTTGCCTCGGGACGGGCCGCTAGGCCGACAAATGTTTCGGGGGCGGCATGGGGGTAAAGTTCTCTACCAATCTGAGGAAAAGCTGCCAAAACAACGCAGGGAACCACGCAAACGACGTAGAAAAGACAAGCAAATTGATTTCCCAAGCATGTAGAAGTGTTTCTCGTAAAATCGTATCTTCAGAGGGACATACTTTCGAAGGGAGCAGGCGTGAGAGTTATGAAAGCAATGATGGCCTCACTGGTTATCGTGGTGCTCATGGGGTTCTTCGTGCCGGCGCTTGCTGCACCCGGCTCCAGCGACGACCCCCCCGAGGTTCATCCGAATGTCATCACGAGAACCAACGATCCAGAGGTCTTGGGATCGACTGAGTCAACTCTACCGTTCACCGGTGGACAGGTCATGCTGTTCGTCCTGATCGGAGTCGGTGCAATCGGAGCAGGTACGCTCGTTCTCCGGAGTTCACGGAGGGGTTCGGTCGACCCAGCCTGACCCTCCTGTTACATCGCTCCACCGGCAATAGTTTCGAGACCACAATAGCCTGAGCGCCGTACGCTCAGGCTATTCTCGTTAGAGCAGTCCCTTCGTGTCGTCGTTGGAGCTGGATCACAGCTTGGTCTTGAACCAGGCCACCGTTAGCTTCAAACCCTCGTCCAGATCGACAGTCGGCTTCCATCCGAGTACCTCTGCCGCCTTCGAATTGTCAACGAAGATCCTCTGCAGTTCGCCCGGACGCGCCGGCGTGTAAACCGGGTCGAAACTCGCTTCGGCGAGCACCGCGAGACGTGAGTGAAGGTCGTTGACAGACAGTTCTTGCTTGCTGCCGATGTTGATCAGCTCCCCACTCCCTTTGGTGCGAGCGGCGAGAAATGCGCTTACGACGTCGTCTACATAGACGAAGTCCCTCGTCTGGGAACCGTCCCCGTAGATGGTGGTCGGACGGTTAGCCAGCATCCGCCTGCAGAAAATGGCGACGACCTGTCCCTCCAGCCCGACCTCGCTCGCGGGCTCTTGGCGAGGCCCGTATACGTTGGACAGAGCGAGCGCCGTGTAGTCGAGGCCCTCGATCGCCTTGTAGTAGCGCAGGTAGTCGAGAGCAACCTTCTTGGAGACACCGTAGGGGGATTCGGGCATGGCCTCGGGCCAAAAGAACTGCTCTTCGGTCACTGGCAGGCGAGATTCATTTGGTTCGCCATAGATGCAACCGCCGGAAGACGTGAAAACGACCTTGCGCGTGGCCGAGGAAGCGGCCGCCTGGAGAACGTTAAGGGTGCCGATCAAGTTCACTTGCGCGTCGAAGACAGGCTCTGCTACTGATTTACGCACATCGACCTGTGCGGCGAGATGACAGATGACCTCGGGTTTATGCCGGCGGATCAGATCTGCGACGGCGCCCGAAGTCACGTCCACTCGGTGAAAGCTGAACTTGCCGGTCTGGGATCGGCGAGCGCTGGACAGGTTAGGCAGAGCCCCGGACGAGAGATTGTCTGCGGCAATGACTTCATCACCCTCGGCCAGTAGGGCATCAACCAGGTGCGATCCGATAAACCCGGCGGCTCCCGTAACCAGCACTCGCATTATTTCTCCTCATTGACTGTTTGCCCGTCCCCGACTGTCGCCGCTACGAGAGCGACGCCCGGGCCGATCTTGACTCCTTCGCCAAGGACCGAATCCCGCACGGTCGCACCTGCTCCCACTGTCACTCCGGGGAGTAGCACTGCTCGCTCGACTATCGCATCTGCCTCCACCCGGGAAAGGGCCCCAAGGCAACAAGAGGATACCCGGGCGGTTTCGTGAAGCTCGGCGCCGGCGGCCAGGAGAGCAATTTGCTCGCCAGGGTCGGCAACGGCCGAGGACGCGTACATTCCGGACAACGCGTCGAGATTCGCCTGGAGGTATTTCTCGGGGGTGCCGATATCCATCCAGTACGCATCTGAGCTCCGTGCGTACAGTGTGCCGTCCTGCACGACTTCGGGCCACAGCTCGCGCTCTGCGGAGCAAACACGGCCAAGGGGGATTCGGTCGAGCAGCCGGGGCTCGCACACGTAGACGCCTGCGTTGATGAGGTTGGTGGGAGCCTCTCCGGCGCGAGGCTTCTCGATGAAGCCGAGAACGCGACCGCCGGGCTCAGTGGGGACGACTCCAAAGGCTGAGGGGTCGTCCACTGGAGTGAGCACGATAGTGGCCTCGGCCCCTTGTTCGCGATGCCAGTCGACCATCGCCGTGAGATCGACATCGGTGAGCACATCGCCGTTGAAGGCAAGAAATGTCTCCTCTCCCACCAGAGACTGCGCGTTCTTCAGCGCCCCGGCCGTACCCAGTGGTTCTCGTTCGTGTGCCACGGTTACGGTGAGGCCGCGTTCGGCCGCCCGGCCGATCGTGGCCTCGAACGCTTCCGCCAAGTACGACGTCAGAAGAACGACGTCGCTAACTCCATGACGTTCAAGAAGGTCGAAGACGTGCTCGATGTGTGGAACGTTGGCGATCGGCAGCAGATGTTTAGGCCGGCTGTAAGTCAGCGGACGCAGGCGAGTGCCCAATCCGCCCGCAAGGATGAGCGCTTTCACGAACCCGTCGTACCTCTGAACGAGAGCCCGACGATGGTTATGCCAACGGCCACAACCACCACCCCTAGCCAGCGAAGGGCTGTGACATGTTCGTTGAGAAAGAGACGGGAGAACAGAACGACGATGATGTACGACAGCCCGACAAACGGATAGGCCACGGAGAGATCCACTCGCGAGAGCACGACGAGCCAGAACAACGCCGATACCCCGAAGAGTGTCAACCCGAGCCACAACCGTGGCTCCTTCAGTGTGCGGGCGATCGTGTCGCCGGCCGCGGCCAGCTCCGTCGCGCCGATGCGACCAACCTCGTTCATTGCGCTCTTCAGAGTGAACTGACCGGCCACAGCAAAAACGACGCTTATGACTAGCATCCCGAACGAGAACAACGTCGAGGATCCGGAGTGTCCCGTCGCAACGGGTTGCAGAATCTCGGGCGGAGGAACTTCTAGAGCCATCGGGCGAGTTTACAAACGACCCCGTGCATATACCTCCCGTTTTTCAGGGTGAGGGGGTGACTGATGGTGAAGGCGACGGCGAGGCCGAGGGCGGTGCCGGAGTCTCACCTGGGGACGGTCTGGGCCCCCTGGGCTGCCCCGTCGTCTCGTCTGTGGCCGACTCGCTCGAGGCGTTCGTACGGGCAGAGGTCGCCGGAATGACCTTGAAGCGGAACCAGGTGTCCTTCAGTCCCAGCGCGTTGCGTGTGTTCCACCCGCTCACTCTGAGGGTTCTTTCGGAGCCGACGATCTTCAGGCCATCGACGGCTACGCGGCCCGAGACACCTGTCCGCACGATCACGAGCTTCCTCAATTTCCCGAAGGAGCCGAAGCTGTTCGAGAGCCTCGTCCTCAAGCTTGCCCATGTCATCTTCACGCTCCATCGGAAGTTTGGATTCGCCCCCCCTGCTCTGTCATAAGGGTCCCTCACTCCGCGGAGATAGGGCTCCTGCGTCGAACCCCACACGATGTGGTTGGACTCGGTGTAGCCCCCCGAGGACGATGAGTACAGCGCAACGATCGGATCTCCTCCGTCGAGGATCACCTGCTTGCTCGTCGAGTCGACAGCCTTCTTCCAGTTCTTCCAGTAGGTGCCCGACCCCGTTCTCTTGGCCTCACCGACGAATACCTGGTCGGCAACCGAGTCGTAGAGCCCGCAGAAGCAGGGGACGCCCCGGTTGGCGCTTGCCCGAAGCTTCGAGTACGCGTACGTGCGTCCGGCCATCGCCTGCGCTCTGAGGCTTTGTTGCGGCCACGACGCTGGCACTTCACCGAGGCCGTACAGATATTTCTGCATGCCAAGGACAGCGACCTCGCTCAGGCATTTCCCCACGGAACAGCCGCTCGACGAGTACGAGACGAACTCGATACGTCCATGACCCACCGCGTAGCTCTTGCCATCCGTCGCGACCTGCGTCCCGAAGGTGGCGTAGCGAGCGAGGACCGGTCGTTTGCCGCTTCCAAACACACTGCGGCCGTCGCGCCGAATTCTGTTGCCGTTCTTGAAGATGCGAACTCCGCCCGTCGAGGATGCCTCCAGCCTCAGGGTCTGCCCCGGTCGAGCCCCGACAATCTTGTCGCTCGAGCCCTCGACCTTGAGCACCATGAGTCCGCCACCGTTGGTCTTGACCTTCGGCCTGATCGTGATCGATGAGCGCCCCTGCAACATGCCCACGCGGACTTTCTTGCCGACGGTCTTCTTCACGACCTTCACTCCGGTGTAATAGTGGCGAAGGATTCGCTCACCTCCCCACCCGTGTTGCGCGAAGCCGTAGGCCCCGTACTGGGACATGCCGATGCCGTGGCCCCAACCGCGTCCATTGATCTTGACCATCTTCGGCGTGGAAACCACCGGTGACGCTGCTAGAACCACCAGCGTGGCGACCATGAGCGCAACGAACGAATACCGGTTGAATCTGCTCGAGTGCATCGAAGCAATCGTCTCCCAATCGGACAAATCGGCGACACGTCATTCCAGCAACATCCACAACACTGACAGCAAACGCCCCAAGTGTCAGCCTGCGATGCGGCCGTAGGCCTCGAGAGTCTGTCGCCCCGTCTGCTCCCAAGTGAAAATCAGAGCTCGCGCTCGTCCTTTCATCGCAAGCCTCTTTCTTGCATCGGCATCGCCCCCCAGCAGCCTGAGGCCCTCGGCTAGAGCCTCTGGGTCGAGGGGATCGACAAGCATCGCGGCGTCACCCAGAACCTCGATGGCTGCCGGGTAGGCGCCGACAAGGGCCGGGGTTCCCGCCGCCATCGCCTCGAGAGGAGGAAGGCCTGAGCCCTCGTAGAGCGAGGGATAACAAAAGATCTCGGCCGCCGCAAGCAAACCCGGAAATGTCTCCTCGGCGACGCGCCCGAGGAGCATCACCCCATCGGTCTCTGGCAACTCGTCGCCCCAGCCATGCGGGCTCGCGATCACTAGCCGCCAGCCCTCGAGCTCGGATCGCACGAGTCTCCATGCCTCGAGCAGGCGCGGCAAATTCTGGCGAGGCTCGATCGTCCCGAGCGCCATGACGAAGGGTCCCGGTATCCCCATGCGACCGAGAGCCCGGTCGCTGAGTCGCCCGGCCCCAAAGAAGTGGGGCGCTACCCCCTCGTGGATGGCTACGACGCGGTCCTCCTCGAACTCCAAGTACTCCACCACCTCATCGGCGACTGCGTGCGTCGGCGTGATCACGAGGCCGGCCCGACCGAGTGACCAAGGGACGAGGTAGCGAAGGCGCTCTCCTCCCGCAGAGGTGTCGTCCCTCAGGAACGAGAGATCGTGGATGGTAAGCACGCCGGGTGTTCGCCCGAGTGCTGGAAGGACGAAGTTGGTCGCATGAACGATATCGACATCGCCCACCAGCGCCTCGATGACGGGCTTGTTGAAACGACGCCAGGAAGCCTGCACCCAACGAGCCGGCAGGCGAAGCCGTTTGAGCGGCTCGTCGGGATCACCCTTAAGTGCAATCGCATAGCGCAGGACGTCCACGTCGTAAAGCTCGAGCGCGCCCACCAACTCCCTCACGTAGCGTCCGACGCCGCTGGGCGGGTCCAGCAAGGGGGCGCAGTCGAGCGCGACGCGCATCGTCATCAACCCGCCGTCAGAACGTGGCTGCTTCGGCTTCGACGGGGTGGGTCTGGTAGTAGGCGATGGTGCGCCGGAGCCCCTCCTCGAGCGGCATGAGTGCTTCGAACCCGAACAGCTCGCGCGCGCGTGATGAATCCACTCTACGTCTGGGCTGGCCGTCCGGACGCGTCGAGTCCCACTCGAGATCGCCCTCGAAACCGACGAGCCGGGCGATGAGCTCGGCTAGGTCCTTGATCGAGGTCTCCTCGTTCGTTCCGAGATTTACGGGCTCAACTCCGTTGAAGTGCTCGGCAGCATCGACGATGCCGGTTGCCGCGTCATCCACGTACAGGAACTCTCGGGTTGCGGTACCGGTGCCCCATACCGACACGTGGTTCGCCGACGTCCGCTTGGCATCGACAAACTTCTTGACCAAGGCTGGGATCACATGGCTAACGGACTCGTTGAACTTGTCGCCCGGCCCGTAGAGGTTGGCCGGAAGCAGGTAGATGGTGTTCTGACCGTACTGCTGGCGATTGGCCTGGGCATGCACGAGCAGTGCCTTCTTGGCGATGCCGTACGGGGCGTTCGTCTCCTCGGGGTACCCGTCCCACAATTTGTCCTCCGAGAACGGAACGGGAGCGAACTTCGGATAGCTGCAGATCGTGCCGACTAGCACTGTCTTGTCGACGCCCGTTCTGCGGGCCTCCTCGATCACGAACGTACCCATCAAGAGGTTGGCGAGGTAGATCTCAGCCGGGTGTTCCATATTGGCGCCGATGCCCCCGACACGGGCAGCCAAATGGATGACCAGGTCGGGTCCAACTTCGTCGAAGAGCCCCGCTGTGGCCACGCGGTCGGTCAAATCGTAATCACGGCTGCGAACGACGACGATGTCCGTCGCGCCACGCTCCGTCAGAACGCGGCCTACGGACGAACCCAAGAAACCGGCACCGCCCGTTACGAGCACCCGTGCGTTGGCAAAATCGACTGACATGGGTGAATGGTACCGAGCGCGCGTGGATCGCAGACGCGTGCGAGGCCGGGCTCATCGCCCCGGCCTCGCGCCCCTGCACCCGACCTCGGAGAGTCCGAGACACGCACTCTGAGGGGCCGTTATCCCCGAACCCTTCGTCTCGCCCTCATCTTTCTAGCCACGAGCGACGGCCCCCACAAGAGGCTCAGCGCCGTATGGGCGAAAGTAGTCACTAAAAGTGGGGTCAACGGGGGGAACTCGGACAATCTCCGAAGCCCAACCACGCATGCCACAATTCCGCCATGGCACTAGCGATCGTCTCGACGATCGCGCTTAGATCAGGCCGCTTCAGAGGTCAGGACGCACGCATGCCACAATTCCGCCATGGCATACGGACTGCGCGTGGCGATGACGTTCGAGCAATGCTGGCACCGAGTCCCTGGAGGGACCGCCGTTGCCACACTCGAGCTGGCGCGTTCTCTCGCGCAGCTGGACGGCCTCGAGCTGATTGGTGTAGCCGCCAGGCACGGGCACGAGCCTGCTGCGACGTGGAGGCCGCCTGTCCAGGTCACCAGGCTGCCACTTCCGCGGTTGGCACTCTACGAGGCTTGGCACCGGCTCCGCCGGCCACCCATCGAGCGATGGACCGGCACGATCGATCTCATCCACGCAACCGCCATGCCGGTACCTCCGCGGTCGGCGCCGCTCGTTCTGACGGTGCATGATCTTGCGTTCCTGAAGGACGCGACTCATTTCACCCGGAGAGGCAATTCCTTCTTTAGGCGAGGTCTCGAGCTTGCGTTGAGTGACGCGGATCTCGTCCTCTGCCCATCGATGGCGACGATGAACGACTGCATCGAGGCCGGCTTCGACGAAAAGCGCCTTCGCTTCGTGCCGCATGGTGTCGCCATCCAGTCTGTAGATGACCGCGATATCGAACGCGTTCGCTCGCAACACGCACTGACGCGCGACTACGTCTTGTGGACGGGAACGGTCGAACCTCGCAAGAATCTCCCTGGATTGCTCCGCGCGTGGGCGCAACTCGAGGCGAACGCCGACCTCGTCCTTGTCGGCCCACAAGGATGGAACGAGGACCTCGACAAACACATCGGTGCAGCACGCGATCGTGTCAAGGTCCTTGGCTTTCTTCCTCAGCCAGACCTGGCCCCCATCTACGCCGGCGCGGCTGTGTTCTGCTATCCGAGCTTCACCGAGGGGTTCGGGCTGCCGGTTCTCGAGGCGATGGCCCAGGGCACTCCGGTGGTGACCTCGACCGGTACGTCGACAGAGGAAATCGCCGAGGGAGCAGGGCTTCTGGTTGACCCGAACGACGCTTCGTCTATCTCGGATGCGATCGGACGGATCCTCAACGACAATGAGCTTGCAACCCAGCTAGCGCGCAAGGGACGAGAGCGGGCGGAGACTTACTCGTGGGCCAAGTCCGCCGAAACAACGCTGGCGGCCTACAGAGAGGTGGCATGGCGAAAGTAGGAATCAATCTGCTGTGGCTGGTGCCCGGAGTCGTGGGTGGCTCCGAGACCTATACGACGCGCCTGCTTCACGGACTGGCCGAGCGTTCCTCGGAACTCGACTACACGCTCTTTGCCCTGCCTCAGTTCGCCGAGGTTCATTCCGATCTAGCCAAGTCGTTCAAGATCGCATTCGCACCGGTAACGGGAAACTGGAAGTCGTTTCGTGTCGCGGGGGAGAATTCGTGGCTGGCCGTCCAGTGTCGGCGACGTCACATCGATCTCTTGCATCACGCCGGAGGAACCATTCCTGTGTTGCGAGCCGTCCGTCCGGTCTTGACGATCCACGACCTGCAATACCTCTACTATCCGGAGTACTTCACCAAGGCGAAACTCACGTACCTGAAAACCATGGTGCCGCGATCGGCCGAGGTCGCTCGACTCGTTCTAACGCCTTCTGACTATTCGCGGCGCACTGTGATCGAACGCCTCAACATCGATCCGAGCATCGTGGTCGTCGTGCCACACGGCATCTCACCGCGCACGATCAACGTCTCGAGCGATGTGCGCGAGCGATACGGCATCTCTGGACGTTTCTTTCTCTATCCGGCCATCACCTATCCGCACAAGAACCACCTCGTTCTTATCGAGGCATTCGCAAAGGTGCTCGAGGACTTCCCCGACACGATGCTCGTTCTGACGGGGGCCAAGGGTTCGATGGAGGTGCGCATCGCAAAGGAGGTGGCCAAGCTCGGCATCAGCGACAAGGTGTTGAGACTCGGCTACATACCGAGCCTCGATCTCGATGCCTTGTATGTCGAGGCCGTCGCGATGACTTTTCCCTCGCGCTTCGAGGGATTCGGGGCCCCCGTGCTCGAGGCGATGGCGCGCCGCTGTCCCGTGATCGCCGCCGACGCGACGGCTTTGCCGGAGGTCGTCGAGGACGCAGGTTTTCTCGTCTCACCCGACAACGCGGATCAGTGGGCTCACGCAATGATCTACCTCCTCAACGACAATTCCCAGCGCGAGGAGCTTGCCGAATCGGGCATCAAGCGCGCGACCGAGTTCACCTGGAGGCGGGCGGCCGATGTCCTCGAGGATTCCTATCGGCACGCTCTTGGGACGACGCTTTGAAGCTCGTCGTCGTCACGCCCCATTTTGCCCCCGACGTCGCGCCTACGGGGGAGGTCGTCACCCGGATTGTCAAGGAACTGGTCGCACAGGGGCACACAATCGAGGTCTTCACCTCGCTTCCCTGGTACCGGGACCACCAAATAGAGCCCGGTTACGAAGGCAAGCTCGTGCGCTACGAGGACGCACCATGGGGACGCATCGTGCGAGTGAACCCGTTCCCGACCCCGGACAAACGCAACATCGTGCGGCGTGCCGCGTCCTTCGCCGGCTTCAGCCTTGCGTCGGGCGTGCTGGGGAGCAGAGGTGAGAACGTCGAGGGTGTCCTCGCTCTCTCTCCTCCTCTGACCCTTGGTCTGGCGGGGTGGAGAATCGCTCGTCGCCGGAAGGCGCCGCTCGTCTTCAACGTCCAGGATGTCTATCCAGATGTCGCGATCGAACTCGGCGTGTTGACCAACCCGGCATTGGTGTCGGCCGCTAGGCGGCTTGAAAGACTCTGCTATGCGCGCGCGGACGCAGTGACGGTCTTGAGCGACGACCTCAAGGACAACGTTTCGGCCCGCCTGGACGACCCCAGGAAGGTCCGGGTTATTCCGAACTTCGTCGACACAGAATGGATCACGCCGGCGTCCCACGAAAATCCCTACCGGCGCCAGCACGGGCTGTCGGGCAAGTTCGTCGTCATGTACGCCGGCAACGTGGGATTGTCTCAATCGTTGGATCTCGTTCTCGACTCGGCTGCGGCTCTGGCGCACGAGAAGGACATCGTCTTCGTCATCAACGGAGGTGGCGCCGGGAGGGCAGGCCTCGAGCAGCGGGCAAAGGGCCTGAGCAACGTCGTCTTCATCGACATGCAGCCCAGCGAGCGTCTGCCTGAGGTGCTCGCGGCTGCCGATCTCCATCTCGTCCCGCTGAAGCGAGGTCTCGCCCGCTCGAGCGTGCCCTCGAAGACCTACTCGATCCTCGCTGCGGGACGCCCCCTCATCGCTAGCGTCGATTCCGGGAGCGAGGTCGCCCGGGTGGTGGAACGAGCGGGGGCGGGCCTCGCGGTTCCACCGGAGGATGCCGAGGCCTTCACCAAGGCGATTCGGACCCTGTATGAGAGACGAGAGGAGTTGCCGGCAATGGGGGCCGAGGGCCGCGCCTTCGTCGAAGAGTGGGCCTCGCCGGCTGCGGTGGCCAAGCAGTACGCGGACCTTTTCACCGAGCTCAACACCCGCCTCTAGGCGCCCGCTGTACGCCGAATCACCATGTTGAGCATGTGGTTGTGCCCGGCGCACAGCATTCGCCGGCCGGGTTCGGCGCGACCCGGGTGGAAATATTTTGCTTGGCTAATTAGTTTGACTAAGTGATGACTCGAACTCCGCAAACCGCCCCTACGGAAGCTGCCTTCACGGAGGAGCTGCCGACTCGGCTACGTCTTGCCATCATGCGTCTCGCTCGCCGTCTGAGGCAGCAGGCGGAGCCGGACATGACGCCCTCGATGCTTTCTGCAATGGCGAGCATCGAGTACAGGCAGCCGGTCACTCTCGGCCATCTTGCCGAGGCCGAGCGCGTGACGCCCCCCACGATGAGCAAGATCGTCGGGCGGCTCGCAGATGCGGGGTTGGTGACGAGGACCGTGGACGTCGCCGACCGGCGTATTCAGCGCGTCAGTCTGAGCCGGGATGGAGCACAGCTCATCGCTCGCAACAGATCACGGAAGAACGCGTACCTCGCCCGCAAGCTGCGGAGGCTCGAGCCCGAAGAGGTGTCGAAGCTGGAAGATGCGGTAGGGGTCATAGAGAAACTCTTGGAGGAAAAATAGTTTGAGTCCCGTTGTACGAATGGCACGACGGACGTTCTCGTCGCTGAGCGTTCGAAACTATCGCCTGTACTTCTTCGGTCAGATCGTTTCCATGTCTGGTACGTGGATTCAGTCCGTCGCGCAGATGTGGTTGGTTTACGAACTGACTGGGAGCGGCGTGGCGCTCGGAGTAGTAACTGCGCTTCAGTTCACTCCCGTTCTCGTCGCGGGCATGTGGGGTGGCATCGTCGCGGACCGCTTCGACAAGCGGAAGATCCTGATCGCGACACAAGCTGCTGCCGCGCTGCTTGCGGCTTTGCTCGGAACGCTTACCGCGCTGGGGATGATCGAGCTCTGGATGATCTACGTCCTCGCCTTTGCTCTGGGGAGCGTCAGCGTCATCGAGGTACCCACTCGGCAAAGCTTCGTCGTGGAGATGGTGGGAGAGGATCAGCTCTCGAATGCGGTTGGGCTCAACAGCACCGTCTTCACATCGGCCCGTGTGATTGGGCCGGCCATCGCCGGGCTGTTGATCGCAGGAGTCGGAATCGCATGGTGTTTCCTCATCAACGCCGTGTCGTTCGCAGCCGTGATCGTCAGCATCACCAAGATGGACCCGGCCGAGCTGCACCGCGGTAAACCTGCCGAACGTGCCAAAGGGCAGCTTCGTGAGGGCCTCCGCTACGTCTGGAACACTCCGATTTTGAGGTCATCGCTCTTGATGATGGCCATCATCGGAACGATCGCGTTCAATTTCCGCATCCTCCTTCCCGTCATGGCTGAGAAGGAGTTTGGTGGCGGCGCCGGCACCTTTGGTCTGCTGTCGGCGCTGATGGGTGTTGGGACCGTCCTGGGTGCGCTGTTCGCCGCCAGTCGCCGTCAGCCGACGCGCAAGACACTCATCTACTCGGCCATTGCATACGGCGTGCTGATTGTGATCGCGGGTCTCGCTCCAACACTGACCCTCGAGATGATTGCCCTCGTTCCTATGGGAGCAGCCGGCATCGCGTTCGTGGTGACCGCCAACTCGACGCTTCAGCTCAACGCGAAAGAGTCAATCCGCGGGTCGCGTGATGGCGCTGTACTCCGTCGTGTTCCTAGGGTCGACTCCGATCGGGAGTCCGATCGTTGGTTGGATCGGCGAGACCTTCGGCGTCCGTGCGGGATTCTTCATCAGCGGCTTCGCCTGTCTCTTGGCCGCTGCGTACGCGATCGACGTCGTTCGCAGGGAGCGTCTCGCGCGCGCCGAGGCCGAAGACATCCTCGAAGACGAGGGCGTAGTGCCCGTCACGCCGGATGATCCGGCACCTGCAGGCCTAGGGGGCACCTATCCGGTGCGCAAGCTGCGGGCCGCCGTCCGCATGGCCACACGCCGCTAGCGATCAGTCGCCTGCTTGGTCGTCGTCGGTAGCATCGAAGCCATCCACTAGTTTGCCGACCCATGGCACCAGCGCTTTGAGGAAGCTGGGATCGATGCTGTGCCCCATCGGTGTTTCCCTGTAGAGGACCTTGCATCCAGCGCCCTCGAGAAGCTGCTTGGCCTCGCGCCCGAACTCAACTCCGATGACGGGATCCTGCGTACCGTGCCCGATCGCCACGGGCAGTCCCTGTAGGTCTTCGAGGTCGATCTCGAGCCCATCGACCTTCGGGACGAAGCCCGAGAAGCAGAGCAGGCCGAGGGGCCGTGATCGTCCCCGGGTGAGCGAGAGCGCGTATGTCATCACCGCCCCCTGGGAAAAACCCCCAACTAGAGTCCGCTCCACGTCAACCCCGAAGGAGTCATTGATGGAGTCGAACCACTCGCTCAGTCGACCGAACGTCGGCCAGAAGGTCTCGGGGTCCGGAAAACCAACCCGCCGGACCACATACCAGTGGGCTCCGCCTGGTGGCAGCGCGAGCGGGCCCTGCGGACACAGGCCAACGAGACGCCGCTCGGGATCGAGGATGTCGATCAAGGGATACAGATCGCGCGCATCCGCGCCCCTGCCGTGATGAAGCACGAGAGCGCCCTCTGGATCGCCTGCGGCCGGTCGAACGAGATGCTGAATGGGGTCGACTTCCACCGACCGACCCTACCCATCCCCGACCGTTGTCACTGCAGACCTCTGTGAGGGTGTGGGGCTGAGGAGTCAGTCTCCGGAGGCTTGATCTCTCGTACAGACCTCGGGTAGGTCTCCCGGCTTCGGGATCGGGATCGGGAGGATCTGCGTGATCTTCTTGGTGCGGAACTTGCCGCGGCCCACGATCACAGCGACGTCGACATCGGGCTTGGTCTTGCCGACCTCGACCTCGGCCCCCGGGAGAGCGGCGGCCATCAGTTCCGCCATGCGCTCGGCCTCCGGCTCCTTGGAGTTCGCCACGATCGTCGTTCCTTTGAACCTGAAGTTCTTGGCGTTGGCGACCTCCACGACCTCGACGTGCTCCTCGCCGACAGTCGTGGCTGCCTCGAGTTGCCTTGCTGCAGGACGCGCCACCGCCCTGTCCAGGCCCACACCGTTATAGACGCCCACCCTGACCGTCTGCGGAGCGATGCCAGGCACGCCGTCGGCCTCGGCAGGGCTTTCGTTGGCACGGATCGCGCCGAACATGACGTCCATGGTGTCCCGGTCGGCCACGACGACAGAGACCTCCACGCCGTTCGCCGTCTCCTCCCCGGTGCCCAGATTGGGTGCCGTATAGGCCTCGTAGGTGTCGGGGTCGAAGTTGCGAAGCTTGTTGCCGATCTCGGCTAGGCCCTTCAAGGTCGTGTTGTGATCGATCTCGACGTTCTTGCGTGCAACGTCGGCAAGCGCGTTCACACGGCCGGGACGAAGGAGGGTCGAGCTGGACAGAACCTTGTCGAGCGCTGCGGCGATGAACTTCTGTTGGTTCTGAATGCGTTCGAAGTCTCCGGTTTCGAAGTTTCGAGAACGCACGAAACGGAGTGCGTCGTCACCGTCGAAGCGGACCATCCCGACCTGCTCCTCGGTCACCTCGAGCCCAGTCTGCTCATCGAACGGAATGGGCTCCGGCACGCAGACCTCGACACCGCCGATCGACTCGATGAGATCGCGGAAGCCCGCGATGTTCACTTGCACGTAGTGGTTGATGGACAGGCCGGTCAGATCCTCGATAGTTTTGACGATCTGGTCCGGGCCCCCCATGAGCGCGGTATTGATTTTGTTCTTGCCCTTGCCGACTGGAACCCAAAGATCGCGTGGGAACTGAACCATCGTGACCCTGCTCGTCTCAGGATCGATATGCGCAACGATGAGCGTGTCGGCGCGCTCCGCTTCGCCACCGCCCTCGACGTCGCCGGCGCCGAGGTCCAGCTTCTGCTTCTCGGTGAGCCCCTCGCGCGAGTCGGAGCCGACCAGAAGCACGTTGAACGGATCCTCACGGTCTTCGGCCGGCTCGACGCTTGGTACGTCCGTTTGAACGTCACCCTGGAGCGAGTAGTAGTAGTACACGAGGTAACCGGCGATCCCTGCGATCAACACGACAACCGCGAGAAGTATCCACTGCCATCTGTGACGGAAGTGCTTTCGCTCGCGCTCGCGCGCGCTCCTGAAGACGTCGCTGTAGCGCGCCGCCGGTGTGTCGTTCTTCTTCTTTCGAAAAAAACTCATGGGAACCAGATGTCGTTGGGACCAATGTCGTTAGTACCAAAACGGGTGGCGCGCCGCCGCCCCCCGAGTCTTGCGTGTACCGATTATGGAGGCGATCCGACCCTTACGAGTCGCCATTTGCGGAATCTCCATACATCGCGCCGTTACGGAGCGCCAGAGTCTCCACACAGAACGGGCAGCTGGCAGAAGCGTTCCTGCTCGGTGATCTGAAGTAGGGCAAGGGTAGACAACGCAAGCCCGAGTGCCAGCGCTGTCGCCCACCACATACGCGGAATGCTCCGGCGGCTGCGCTCGTCGGCCCGGGTAGGCACATCGGCGGTGGCCAGGGAGATCTCTGCCAGCACGATGCGCGCGTCGATCAAGTGGATGCGCCGTACGTAGACGAGCACCGGAGCCCACGGGTTCGAGCCCCCGTAGAGCCATGAATTGGGCTGGGAGCGATCCTTGACCGCGTGCGTCTCGATGTCACGGTCCGCGAGCATGCCGATGAGCAGGGCAGCGTCGATGTCGTTCGCTGCCCGGAACAACTCGACCCAGCCGCGGCCTCCACCCCCATTCGCCTCGTCGTCGACGGTCGGAGGCGAGGAGGGAGGCTCGAGGCGGACGGATGACATCTAATGCTTCCCCAGCACTTGGCGCGCAATGACCACCCGCTGGATCTGATTCGTGCCCTCGTAGATCTGAGTGATCTTCGCATCGCGCATGAGGCGCTCGACCGGATACTCCTTCACATATCCGTAACCACCCAATGCCTGCACGCAGTCCGTTGTCACGGACATCGCCACGTCGCTCGCGTAACACTTGGCGATCGCCGCCCAGTAGCTGACGTTCGAGTCGGCTTCGTCTACGGCGGTCGCCGCACGATAAACGGCCATGCGCGCGGTTTCGATCTTCATCACCATGTCGGCGAACATGAACTGCATGCCCTGAAAAGCAGCGATGGGCTTGCCGAACTGATTACGTTCGTTGACGTAGTCCGCCGCAAAATCGAACGCTCCCTGCCGCGATGCCGAGAGCCTGGGCGGCAACGGTCGGACGAGAGAAATCGAGCGTTCGCATCGCGAGTGCAAAGCCGCCGTTGATCTCACCAACGACGGCCGAGTCCGGCACTCGCACGTCATTGAGGATGACCTCTCGGGTCGGGGACCCGCGGATCCCCATCTTGTCTTCCTTCTTGCCGAGCTCGAAACCTTCCATGCTCTTGTCGAGGAGAAAGCAGGTGATGTTCTTGTTCTTGGTGCCCTCAGGGTCTGTGACCGCGAAGTACGTGTAGAGGTCGCTCGCCCCGGCCCCCGTGATGAAACGCTTGGTCCCGTTCAAAACCCAGCCGTCGCCGTCCCTGACCGCCTTGCTCTTCATGGCCCCCGCGTCGCTCCCCGACCCCGGCTCCGTGAGGCAGTAGCTCATGCGGTGGTCGCCGTTCGTGATGCCCTCGCAGACCAGGCGCTTCTGCTCGTCGCTGCCGGCCAGGAGGACCGGGATGGCACCGAGCTTGTTCACCGCGGGGATCAAGGACGTGCCCGCGCTCCAGCGCGAGATCTCTTCGACAAGAAGGCAGAGCTCGACGGCGCCGCCGCCCGCTCCTCCATGCTCCTCCGGGTAGGAAACGCCGGCAAAGCCGTTACGAACGAGGAGCTCGTCGAAATCCCATGGATACTCGTCGGCCTCGTCGATCTCCGCCGCACGAGGCGCGAGCTTGTCCTCGACGAGCTGGCGAATCGAGGCGCGGAAGGCCTGTTGCTCCTCTGTCAGATGGAAGTTGAGTCCATGGCCGTCCATGCGCTCCAGGGTACAAGGGGGTGGCTCCCAAGGGTGCGCGTGCAGGCAGGCATTTACGCTGCCCCATGAGGGATAGGAGGCATGTGCACCTCACGGGTGCATGGCTGATCCACGAGCTCGAACGGCCCCCTGACGAGCAGGGGGCCGTTCTTGTATGGAGTTATGCGGGCCGTGTCCACTCGGGTCTCCCTCCGGGTCTGATGCCTGATGACTACCCCGGTGGGCGACCCGGCAACACTTACTCCTGGGCACGCGCCCCGTTGTCCGTGCGAGGGTCGCTGACTCCTAGATTCTTGCCCGTTCCGAGCTCCACCCCGGTGGCATTCATACGCGGCCGGATGAAGTACTCAGTTTCGTTGTTCGGAGTGATGGTGTGGCCGCGCGCGCCGAGCTCGATCTCGACATCCTCGTCGACGCGTCCGTCTTCGAGCTCGAGCGTGAAAGGTGGACCCGTGACTCCCACCAGTGCATCGACGCGCTCCGCATCGAGCGCTTGTCCGATGTTGAGATCGAAGTCGACCAGCCCCACGATCGCGTTGAGCACACCCATGATGATGCGCGCTCCCCCGGCGGCTCCCGTGACCAGCACCGGCTCGCCTTTCCGGACGACGATCGTCGGAGACATCGACGAACGCGGACGCTTGAACGGCTCGGGCTCGTTCGCCGTGCCGGGCGCTCCGAAGTCGGTCATTTCGTTGTTGAGGAGGAAACCGGTCCCGGGCGCCACCACTGCGCTCCCGAACTCCGCCTCGATGGTGCACGTCGAGCGCGACTGTGTTGCCGTCGCGATCGATTACCGAGATGTGCGTCGTGTGCCCGTTGGGGTTGCCTGAGTTATCTGGTTTCGGCGCACCGAATACGCCTGGTGGGTATGACTTCGCGACATCCGGATCGATCTCGTCGCGCCGCTCGTCGGCGTAGGCCTTCGAGATGAGCTCCTTTGTCGGCACGTCTTCGAAGTCGGGATCGGCAACGTACGCAGCGCGGTCCGCAAAGGCGATCTTCTGGGCCTCGGCGGTGAAGTGCAGGTGGTCCGCGCTCGATTGTCCCGCCCCCTCGATGTCGAACCCCTCGAGGAGATTGAGCATCTGAATGGTCGCAATTCCGCCCGAGGTGGGCGGAGGCATGCCGATGATCGAGTGCCCGTTGTATTTGCCGGTTACCGGCTTGCGCCACTTAGCTTTGTAACGCTCGAGGTCCTCGCGCCGCAGGATCCCGCGGTCGCCCGGCACCTGGCCAGCCGAGCGCATGTCCTCGTCAATGAGCTCCGCGATCTTGCCGTCGTAGAACTCATCGATTCCACGCTTGCGAAGTAGCTCCAGGGTCTTGGCAAGGTCCGGGTTTCGCAGGATGTCGCCGGGGGCGTATGGCGTGGTCGAGTTCTTCAAGTAGATGCGCGCCGCCGGCGGAAAGAGCTTGAGACGCTCGGCACTTGCAGCCATGGCCGCGCTGAGCGAAGGCAGAACCTCGATTCCCTCAGCGGCGAGACGCTCCGCAGGTTTCAGCGCCTCGTCCATCGAGATCGTGCCGAACTTGCGAAGGGCTTGCTCCGCTCCCCGCAGAATCCCCGGGACGCCGACAGTCAGATGACCCGTGAACGCCGGGAGGGGGCTGGGAGTCTGAAAAGTGTCCGGCCTCATCGCCGCCGGTGCAGTTTCGCGGAAGTCCAGCGTGCGGACCTTGCCCTTGGCGCTTCGGTAGACGAGGAAACCCCCTCCGCCGATGCCGCACGACTGTGGGCGCGCCGCCGTCATCGCGATCATCATGGTCACCGCGGCATCCACCGCGTTGCCACCCTCGTCGAGAATTTCGACGCCGACCTCGGAAGCCGCCGGGGCCTCGGTTGCAACCACTCCCTTCTTAGAGCGAATGGGCTCGCGGTACTTCGAGCCCTCGTCCGCCGTCGCCGGCACCAGGCCGGTCGTAAGCAAGCACAACGCGCAGAACCCAACGATGAGCCGCCGCATGATCACTCCCCCTCGTGAGTGGTTGAAAGGACACCCACTGCTTACCCCATGCGTCCGATAACGCAACTTGACCGAGCAGTCTAAGAACTAGGTAGAGTTCGGTTCGGGTGGGAGCCGGTGAGGGCCAGCGAAGCCAAGGAAAGGACCCGGAGCGCAGTGGCCGGATCGATCGAAGCAATCAGGAACGCCATCCTGACGGGCGCCTCCGGAGAGGAGCTGGCGGCGCTCGACCTCCCCGAAAGCGTGACTGCCGCGTGCGTCCGCAAAGACGAGCAGGACATGTTCGAGGGACTCGAGTCGAACACCAAGGATCCGCGCAAGTCACTCCACGTCGACGAGGTCGACCTGCCTCCCCTGGGTCCCAACGAATGCCTCATTGCCGTCATGGCGTCGGCGATCAACTTCAATACCGTGTGGACATCGACCTTCGAGCCCCTGTCCACCTTCTTGTTCCTCGAGCGCTTTGGCCAGGAAAGCGAGCTCGGAGCCCGGCACGATCTCGACTATCACATCGTTGGGTCCGACGCCTCCGGCGTTGTGTTGCGGACCGGTCCCGGGGTCACCCGCTGGAAGGTGGGCGACGAGGTAACCGTTCATTGCAACTACGTCGACCTGGAGGCGCCCGAGGGTCACAACGATTCAATGATCGATCCAAACCAGCGCATCTGGGGCTTCGAGAGCAACTTTGGAGGGATGAGCGAGATAGCGATGGTTAAAGCGAATCAGCTCATGCCCAAACCGACCCACATGACCTGGGAGGAGGCAGCCTGCCTCGGTCTCGTGTCGTCCACCTCTTATCGGATGCTCGTCGGCAACCACGGCGCCAACATGAAGCAGGGCGACGTCGTGCTCATCTGGGGAGCGACCGGTGGGCTCGGTGGGTTCGCCTGCCAGTACGTGCTGAACGGAGGCGGTGTGCCCATCGGAGTGGTGTCGTCCAAGGAGAAGGCCGAGATCCTGAACGCAACGGGGGTCGAGCACGTGATTGATCGCAAGGCCGATGCATTCGAGTTCTGGAGCGACGGCAAACAGGACCCGAAGGAGCAACGCCGCTTCGGCAAGAGGGTGCGCGAGCTCGCGGGCGAGGACCCCGACATCGTGTTCGAGCACCCCGGTCGTGAGACCTTCGGCACGAGCGTATTCGTCGCCAAGAAGGGCGGAACGATTGTCACCTGTGCATCCACCTCGGGTTACGTGCACGAATACGACAACCGATACCTCTGGATGCACCTCAAGAAGATCATCGGAAGTCATTTCGCCAACTACAAAGAGGCTTGGGACGCGAACAGACTCGCCTGTCTCGGCAAGATCCACCCCATTCTGTCCGAGACGTATCCCCTGGCCGAGGTCGGAGAGGCCGCGTACCAGGTGCACCAGAACCTTCACAGGGGCAAGGTGGGTATCCGCGTTCTGGCGCCTGAGGATGGCTTGGGAGTCAGCAATCCTGAGTTGCGCGAGCGTCACATCGATAGGATGCGAGTCTTCCGCAAGTTTTAGCTAGTAGAAACTCCGACGATGCTGAGGCTTGCCGCGTCAGCCACTCACTCTGAAGATCACTGCGTCGCCCTGGCCCCCGCCTCCACACAGCGCTGCCACACCGGTCCCGCCACCGCGCCGCTTGAGCTCGTGGATGAGCGAAACCGCAAGGCGAGCCCCCGTGCATCCGATGGGGTGGCCGAGCGCGACCGCCCCGCCGTTCACGTTGACCTTGTTCTCGGCATCGCGCGAGCCGTTGAAGAGCATCTTCGTCGAGTGCACGGCTACCGCTGCAAAAGCCTCGTTGATCTCGAGGAGGTCGAGGTCCTCGACCGACAACCCAGCCTTCTTCAGCGCCGACTGAATGGCGAGTGCAGGAACCGTGTGGAGGTAGGGAGGCTCTTCGGCGGACATGCCGTGAGCGACGATCTCGGCCAGCGGAGTCAGGCCAAGCTCCTGAGCGCGCTCGGCGCTCATCACGACCACCGCAGCGCCCCCGTTCGACACCTGTGATGCGTTGCCAGCGGTGATCGTGCCGTCGGTCTGGAATGCGGGACGTAGCTTGGCAAGCGACTCGGCGGTGGTTCCCTCTCGAACGCCCTCATCGGTATCGAACACGACCGGGTCGCCCCTGCGCTGAGGTACCTCGAGGGGCACGATCTCCTCGGCGAACTTTCCCTCGGTAATCGCACGTGCGGCGCGCTCGTGGCTGCGAGCGGCCCACGCATCCTGTTCCTCGCGGCCGATCGAGAATTCTGTGTTCACGTCGTCGGACTGATCGCCCATGTGCTTGTGGCTGAATGCATCCCACAGGCCGTCATGGATCATCGAATCAACGAGCTTGCCGTCACCCATGCGGTATCCCGTCCGGGCCTTCGGCAGCAGGTAGGGCGCGAGGTCCATCGACTCCATCCCGCCCGCGACGACCGCACTGACCTCTCCCGCCCTGATGAGTTGGTCGGCAAGTGCGATGGCATTCAGGCCCGACAGGCAAACCTTGTTGATCGTGATGGCGGGCACGCTCTTAGGGATGCCAGCCTTGATCGCAGCTTGGCGCGCCGTGATCTGGCCGGTCCCTGCCTGGAGCACCTGACCCATGATCACGTAATCGATCTGCTCTCCCGAGACTCCGGCGCGCTCGAGGGCACCTTGGATGGCGTGGGCACCGAGCTCGGTCGCCGGAACCGTCGAGATGGCACCACCGAACCTTCCGATGGCCGTTCGAGCAGCCGAGACGATGACGGAACTGGCCATGGTGGCACTCCTTTCGGGCCTGCGCGTGGACAGGACATCCAGTGATTTCGAGACTCCAGTCTAAGGCCGCACGTTTCCTGAGTGCCCGGCAAGCCTTTGAGGGGAATCGACAACGCCCAGGATCGGCGATCATGGTTCGTATGAGGATCGACGTTCCCCGGCCCGAATACCAGCGCCGTTGGCCCACGGGTGACGGGTCCAATTCCTCATCCGGCCCGATGGAGGACCTTGGACTGTTCGGGCCCGAGAGCATGGTGTGGCGGGTGCACGCCCATCCCGCTTCCCTTATCGGAGGTCTTCGGGGACTTCTCATCCAGGCGCTCAATCCTGTCGCTATGGCGGCGGTCTCCCAGCACAGCAACTACCGGGACGATCCTTGGGGACGGCTGAATCGAACGTCTCAATACCTGACGATCACCACCTTCGGTGATAGGCGCCGAGCGCACGAAGCAGCGGCGAGACTGCGTTTTATCCACCGGAGAATCAGCGGCGTCGATCCGGTTACCGGTCGAAGGTACCGAGCCGACGATCCAGATCTATTGATCTGGGTGCACAACGTCGAGGTCCATTCCTTCCTTGCCGGCTACCGGGCTTACGGGGGCCGGGTAACGACTGCTCAAGCGGACCAGTACGTAACCGAGATGGTTCGTCACGCAGAGCTCGTCGGGCTCGGTGCTGAGGACGTGCCGCACACCTACGCAGAGGTGGACCGCTACGTCACGACCGCTGAGCTAGCGCTGACTCCTGCGGCGCGGGAGGGAATGAGCTACGTGCTGCGCCCTCCCATGCCTCTTGCCCTGAGGCCCCTGTGGACGATTCCTGCAGTAGCCGCAGTTGCGATACTGCCTCGGCACATTCGCGACTTATACGGGATCCCCTGGGTGGCCCCAGCCACGCCGGTGGTTGCGGCGTCGACCAGCGCTCTCCTCAAGGCCATCCGGGCTCTCTTTCCCCCGCCCCCTCCTGTGCGCGAGGCTTTGGAGCGCGCGGCCCGGTTGGCTGCATAGGCGGATCATCGAGCAAAGGGAGCTCCGCATGAGAAAGGCAATAGTCCTATCGCTTGGCGTGGCTCTGATAGTCGGATTGTTATCGAGTGGGGCGCTGGCGCACCACCGGCCAAACAGCTTCTGCTCCCAAACCGGCGACTTCTGTCAGTCCACGACCAAGAATCGCAACGGAGTACGCATCCTTCAGTTTCGAAGCTTTGCCCACCGAGGAAAGGTCAACGTCTGCGTCAAGACGCCGACCGACACGAGGACGTGTGTGAAGGATCGTTTCCGCGACGGCAACGACGACAGCGTCTTCGTCACTCGCCTCAGGTGGAGCACGAACTTCCCCAACGAGGGCCCGGGTGCCTACACCGTCGATTGGCGTCAAAACGGTTCGAGGACTGGTAAGCGGCTGGGCTTCCACCAAAACTGACGACTCGACTTGCATAAGATGCGTCGATGCTCAACAAGATCGAACACGTTGCCTTTGTCGTCGATGATCTCGAGGCCGCAATAAGCCACTACTCCGACGTGTGGGGCCTCGAGGTGTCGCACCGGGAGCGCGTCGCAGACCAGGGTGTCGAAGAGGTCATGTTCCAGCTCGGGGATTCGTACCTCCAGCTACTCGGGGCGACCGGCCCCGACACGACTGTCGGAAAGTTCCTCGAACGCCGCGGGGAAGGGCTGCACCACATCGCCTACGAGGTAGATGACCTCGAGGCGATGCTCGCCTCGCTCAAGGCCAAAGGCGTTGAAATGATCGACGACCAACCGCGGTTAGGGGGAAGGGGGCACATGGTCGCCTTCGTTCACCCGAAGGCGAACCACGGGCTTCTGGTCGAACTGATCCAGCGCTAGCCCGCTGCCCAACGCGCAGCGCAAACACTCAGAGAAAAGGACCACGTGCAACACTCCGATAGCGCGGCGCCCAACCAACCGGCTCCCTCTCCATTAAGTAATCCCGCGTTCCGCAAGCTGTTGGCGATCTCGGTAACCGTCGCCCTCGGCTACGGCCTGGTCGTCCCGATTCTGCCGAACTTCGCACGCAGCTTTGACGTCAGTCTCGCTGCGGTCGGACTTGTGTTCTTCGTGTTCGGCCTCACCCGCTTCCTCTTCGGACTCGTCGGGGGCCTGGTCGTGGATCGGTTCGGTGACCGCTTCAGCGTCATGGCCGGGCTGTTGATTGTCGCGGCGTCGTCCTATGCCTCGGGCTTTTCGGCGACCTTTCCTCAGCTGGTCGGCGCCCGGGGCTTCGGCGGAGCCGGCTCCGCCCTCTTCATCGCGGGTTTGATGAACCGAATCATCCGAACGATCGAGCCTGGGGCCATGGGCAGAGCCACAGGGCAGTTCCGCTCCTCGTTTCTCGTAGGCATAAGCGTCGGGCCTCTGCTCGGTGGGATCCTTGCCAAGTCCTTCGGTGACGCCGCGACGTTCCACGTTTACGGAACGGGGCTTCTCGTTGCCGCAGTGATCGCGTACTTCGTCATGGCGGGGCAAGCGGTCGACCGAACGGCCCCTCGCTCCAGCCCACTCGAATCACTCAGGAAGGCAGCGCCGTTGCTGCGCGATCGCCGTTACGTCCTCGCACTGGCAGCGACCTTCGTCGGTTGGTGGGTGCTCGCCGGACCCGCCCAGACCATTGGCCCCGTGTTTGCGGCTGAGGAGCTTGGCTTCAGCAAGTTTGCAATCGGTGCCGCCGTGACGCTGCTCGCCATCGGCGAGGTGCTCGTCTTATTCGCGGCTGGGAGCGCGGCGGACCGGTTGGGACGCAAAGCGGTGCTCGTCCCGTCGCTCGTCATCACCGCAGTGGCCATCGCACTCGTCGGCCAGATCGAGCAGGCCCCATGGGCCTACTTTCCGCTCATGATCGCGGCGGGGGCCGGCGTGGCGGCGGGGAGCACGGCAGCGGGAGGTCTTCTGGCCGATTCGATCAGAGGTCACGGTGCTCAACAGAAGGGTGGGTCGGGATCGGCTGTTGGAGTCAACCAGATGGCTGGAGACCTCGGCTACCTCCTGGCACCGACGACAGTCGGTTTCCTCGCCGAGTTGGGGGGCTTCGAGCTGGCCTTTCTCGCCGCTGCAGTCCCCGCGGCCCTGCTGCTTGCGTGGACAGTGACGCTGCCCAACTATCGACCCGAGCGTGTGGGGGACACCGATGAGCCCGGCGCGGCGGCAGACCTGGTTCGGTGATGATCTGACGCGGGGATGGGCGCCCCTCTTCCCTTAGGGTGAGCCGGTGGATGTGCCCAGCTACGAGGATGCAGGAGTAAGGGGCCAGTCCGAGGCACTCTCGGCGGTCGAGCGTCACCTTCGGCCCACGTTTTCGTTCCCGACGAATGGTGAGGTGCTCACGGAGTTCGGGCACTACGCCAGCGTCATCGAACTCAGGCCTGACCTCGCTCTCGCTTTGTGCACCGACGGAGTGGGCTCCAAGACGACCGTCGCAAGCGCGCTCGATCGATACGACACGATCGCGTTCGACTGTGTGGCGATGAACGTCAACGATCTTCTGTGCGTGGGTGCCCGTCCACTTGCGATGGTGGACTATCTGGGCGTACACACGCTCGATGCGGGTCGTGCAGACGAACTGTTGAGCGGGCTTGGCGCTGCGGCCAAAGAGGCCGGCATCGCGGTTCCCGGGGGCGAGGTTGCGCAGCTTCCAGACGTCATCGGATCGGATGGACGCACTCCGGGTGATCCCACCGCGTTCGATCTCGTGGGAACGTGCGTCGGGACTCTGCACCCCGATGAGTTGATTCTCGGCCGCGCCGTCCAGCCGGGAGACACCATCATCGGACTCCGGTCGTCAGGCATGCACTCGAACGGGTACACGCTCGCACGCCGGATCCTCCTCAAGGATGCTGGCATGAGCCTCAACGCACACGTCGAAGAGTTGGGGCGCACGCTGGGTGAGGAGCTTCTGGAGCCGACTGCCATCTACGTGAGGTCGGTTACCGCCCTATGGGATGAGGGGATCGAGACGCGCGGGCTCTCGCACATAACCGGGGACGGTTTCGCGAACCTCGTCCGACTGGAGGCCGAGGTTGGCTACGAGCTCGACGATCTGCCCGAGCCCCAACCGGTTTTCGGCCTTGTGCAGCAACTCGGAGGAATCAAAGACGAGGAGATGTTCAGGGTCTTCAACATGGGCGTCGGCATGGTCATCATCACCGCGCCATCCGAGGCGACGCGGGCCGTAGCCGTCCTCGAGAGCGCGGGCCAGAGCGTGCGCAGGATCGGAACCGTGGTCGACGAGCCGGGAGTGGTCCGGCTGACGCAGTACGACCTCGAGCTAGCTGCGACATAGGTCCCCCGAGAAACCTGCTGGTCGGACTGGTCAGACTGGTCGACACCGACCGCACCGACCGCACCGACCGCACCGACCGCACCGACCGCACCGTTTCCCAGAATCACTACTATGCCAGCACATCTCTAAGAGCTTGCTTGGTCGCTGCCCCATCTGTGGGTCCACCGACATCGATCTCGTCCCTCGGTGCCTGGTTTTTGCTCCGGGACGAAGGTCAGTCGCCGTCGAGGAAGGACGGTTTGTTGGGGTCGGTCCCGAGTGGCGCGTCGATGACACCGGTATCATCGTTCGGCTCTGCGGGCGCGTCGGGCTCGTGGTCGTCGGATTCGGGGGCCGGATTGGAGCGGTTGGTGACATCCGGCCGCGAGCCGAGCTCCTTATTCACCCTCGACTCCACACTCCCGGCACGCGTTCCAACTTCGCCGGCCGCTTGCTCGGCACCCTTTGCGATGCTGCTGGCTATGGAGCTGGCCAGCCGAGTCGCGAGCCTCGGCCCAACGAGCTGAATCAAGAGACGCCGTAGCTCGAGCGGCTCGAGGTTCGGGTTCGCGGAGAGACGCTCGAGCCGGCGGAACTGATCCTGCGTCAGAGTCACTCTCGTTCCGTCCGCCAGGCGGATGCTACGCGTCGCAGCAGCTCGATGTAATGGGCTGACTGTTTGTCCGTAGCGCGAACCCGGTCTGATCGAGGAACCGTCACCAGAGTGATCGCTTAGGTCCGCAAGGAACGAGGCGACGGTCGCGCCGGCCATGGAGAATGACAATATCCCGGCAGTAAATAGAGCCGCGGCGAGGGCCCGCGCCAGCCGCAGGCGGGTCATCTTGGCTCGTCTGGTGGCCGCCGCGACTTTGGCCTTATCGATCTGCCCGGAAAGTGCCACTTGCTCGTCGCGCACCTCTTGCTCGAAATCGTCAATCAATCTCCGCGTGGCTTCTACCTCTCCGGCTCGCATGAGGGTGGCCGAGAAGGCAAGCTTGTCATCGCCGGCCTCGCGCGCGTTCTGCGAAAAGGCGCGCGCCGAACGCGTGAGCTCGAACGTCGCTCTCTCCTCATCGCGCTCGGCTCCAGCGCAATCCCGGCTCAGCTTCTCGAGCTCGCGTCTGAGACGCCCGATCCACATACGGGACTGTTTCGACCTCGCCGATGCTCACCCCTGCCGTTCCCCCCTGCGCTTTTCTGGACCAGGCGGTCAGTTTCTACAGCGGTGGATGTCGCTCGGGAGGCGGATATTGTGGCGCTCATGGCAACCGAAGAAAAGGAACAGGACGACTCGCTCAAGGAACAAGGTCAAACGGCGGCAGTCGCCCAGTCGGCTCCAATCGAGGACCGCATTGCCGAGCTAGAGGAAAAGAAAGCACAAGCTCGGGAGTCTGGGGGCGAGCAGGCCATCGCCCGCCAGCACGACCGAGGCAAGTTGACCGCTCGCGAGCGCATCGAAACGCTGCTCGACGACGACACCTTCGTCGAGACCGACCAGCTGGTGAGGCACCGCAGCTACGGCTTCGGCATCGAGGGAAAGCGGCCCTACTCGGACGCTGTGGTCACCGGATGGGGCACGATCGACGGTCGCAAGGTGTTCGTGTTCGCGGAGGATTTCACGGTCTTCGGCGGATCGCTCAGCGAGGTGATGGCCGAGAAGATCTGCAAGGTCATGGACCTTGCGATGGCCACCGGGGCTCCCCTGATCGGGCTCAAGGACTCCGGAGGAGCCCGCATCCAGGAGGGTCCCGCGTCGCTGGCCGGCTACGGGTACATCTTCGATCGCAACGTTCGTTCCTCTGGAGTCATCCCACAGATCTCGGCCATCATGGGCCCTTGTGCCGGCGGTGCGGTTTACTCCCCCGCGATCACAGACTTCAACTTCATGGTCGACAAGACGAGTCATATGTTCATCACCGGCCCGGACGTCATCAAAGCAGTGACCGGCGAAGAGGTCACCCAGGAGGAACTCGGCGGTGCAATGAGTCATGCATCGAAGTCGGGCTCCGCACACTTCGTGGCCCAGTCGGATGAGGACTGCCTCGAACAGATTCGCTACCTGCTGAGCTTTCTGCCCTCGAACAACTTCGAGTCACCGCCCTACTTCGCGCCCACGGACGATCCGGGGCGGCTCTGCGATGAGCTGATCGACGTCGTTCCCGAATCACCGAACAAGCCGTACGACATGCACCAGGTGATCGGAAGCGTCTTCGACGACGGGGAGTTCTTCGAGGTGCACGCGCACTGGGCAAGAAACGTAATCGTCGGTTTCGCTCGTCTGGGGGGACACTCGGTCGGAATCGTTGCCAACCAGCCGCAGGTTCTCGCCGGCTGCCTCGACATCGAGTCCTCGACCAAGGCCGCTCGCTTCGTACGGTTTTGCGACGCGTTCAACATCCCCCTGGTCACTTTCGTGGATGTGCCGGGCTTCTTGCCGGGGACGGAGCAGGAGTACGGCGGCATCATCCGGCATGGCGCGAAGCTGCTCTATGCCTTCAGCGAAGCGACCGTTCCCCGCATGACCGTCATCACTCGCAAGGCGTACGGCGGCGCCTACGTCGTCATGAACTCCAAGCACATTCGCAGCGATGTCTCGGTTGCGTGGCCGTCTGCCCAAATCGCTGTCATGGGAGCCGAGGGGGCCGTCAACGTCATACACAGGCGCGAGATCTCCTCAGCGGATGATCCGGATGCGAAACGAGCCGAGTTGATAGGAAGCTACTCAGAGCATCTTCTCAACCCGTATGTCGCGGCGGAACGTGGGTACGTCGACGCAGTGATCGACCCTCGCGAGACGAGGGTCCGGCTTCTACGGAGTCTCGAGATGTTGCGCAGTAAGCGCGAGTCCATTCCGCAGCGCAAACATGGCAACGTACCGCTTTAGGGCCTGGAATGACGGAGCATCTGGACAAGCCTGAGGACCTCGAGATCGCATCCATCTCCGGGCACCCGAGTCCGTCGGAGCGAGCCGCGATCGAGATGGCCCTCAAGGAGCTCATCGAATCCGAGCATCGGTCGCGATCGCTTTCAATCTGGCGTCGCGCATCTCGCTCACAGGGCAGAAGGCTGGGGATAGGCGACTACCGGGACCGGTTCGACCCCGACGAAGCCTGGCGTCTTTCGCTGCGTTTTCCGAATGGAGGCAGAGAGTACCCGGGGCTCAACGGCCGCGGCGACGCCAAGTAGATGCTCGATTACTCGAGAGCGTCCCGTGACGAACTCGCGGCTGTAGTCGAGTTCATCGCTCCCCTGAACGTCAAAGCGGAGCACAGAATCGGTTACCTAGGCGACAAACCCGAGGAGATCACTCAGGAGCTTCTCGAGTACGGCGCCATCGAGTACTCGTTCGTTGCGAGGCAGAAGGGTGAACTGGTGGGCTTCTTGGCAGTAGACGTGGACGTCGAACTCGACCGTTCGTATCTGTTCGGTCCTTTCGTCATTCATGACAACTGGGATGAGGTCGCAAACCGACTAGTGGCCGAATGTCTCGCTGTCATCCCCGACAACACCACCGCGCAGATAGAGATGTTCTTTGACCGCTCCAACGACAACGTCTCGAGGTTGGGGCATTCATTAGGGTTTCAGACCTACAAGGACGTGCGCACGCTTAGGTTCGATCGTTCCGACCTTGAAAAGATCGGGCGCGGCACCGCGAGCCCAGTCGAAGCCCGGCACCATTCCAGCCTCGTTGAGCTTCACGATCGAACCTTTCCGAACACCCATCTTCCCGGAACGCGCATGCTCGAGGGACTTGGGGAGAACAAGGCTTGTTTCGTGCGAGCCGAGTCGGACGAAGTCGTTGGCTATATATATCTAGAGGTGGACGACACGACCGGATCCGCGAGCCTCGAGTTCGTGGGTTCGGCCGAGAGTGCACGAGGGCGCGGGATTGGCGCCGACCTCGTGCGGACCGGACTTCGTTGGATGTTCGGCTTCCCGTCGGTCAGTGAGACATGGCTCGTTGTCGATGAGGACAACGCCGGCGCCAGGGGGCTGTACGAGCGGCTGGGGTGGACTGAAGTTCATCTTCTGACTTCCATGCGTTGCTCGGGGCGCCCTCACCGTTAGCCATCCACCAGGGAGGACTTTCGCACACGTTATCGACAGCTAGCCGCCCCTTACTACGAGCGTCCTAGCTGGAAGAACGTATTTCGTCTTCTGTCGATCAGTCGAGAAGTTCGTAGGCGGGCAAGGTCAGGAACTCGATGAATTCGTCGCTCAGGGCGACTTGCTCGAAGAGCGCGCGGGACTCATCGGGGCGACCCTGCGAGTAGAACCACTCGTCGTCGCCGATCTCCGAGCGGATGCGCTCGAGCTCTTCACTCTCGATCGCGCGGACCAACTCGGGAGTGATCGCCCGGCCGTCGGCGAGGTGCTGCTCTGTGTGGACCCACTGCCACACCTGCGAGCGGGCGATCTCCGAGGTCGCGGCGTCCTCCATCAGGTTGTAGATCGCAGCCGCCCCGTTGCCACGCAACCACGACGAGATGTACTGGATCCCAACGTTGCAGTCATTGCGGAGGCCCTCTTCGGTGATGCCGCTGCCAGCGGACTCAACCCCAAGAAGGTCCTCGGCCCCTACCGAGACATCCTCTCGAAGGCGGTCGATCTGGTTAGGACGGCCGCCTAGCACCTTGTCGAACTCCTCCTGCGCGACAGAGGCTAGATCCGGATGTGCGATCCACGTCCCGTCGAATCCTTGAGTTGCTTCGCGGTGCTTGTCCTCAGCCACCTTGGCAAGAGCCTTTTCGTTGATTGCCGGGTCCTTGCGGCTCGGGATGAACGCAGCCATGCCCCCCATGGCGCTGGCCCCTCGCCGGTGACAGGTCTTTACCAGCAGCTCCGCGTAGGCCCGCATGAAGGGGACGGTCATGGTGACCGAGTTTCGATCGGGTAGCACGAACTCGGAGCGGGTTCTGAAGCACTTGATAAGCGAGAACATGTAATCCCAGCGTCCGGCATTCAGGCCGGCCGAATGATCGCGAAGCTCGTAGAGGATCTCCTCCATCTCGAACGCCGCGGGCAGCGTTTCGATGAGCACGGTCGCCTTCGTCGTACCCCTATCTATCCCCAGTGCATCCTGGGAGTAGTTGAAGACGTCGTTCCACAAACGTGCCTCGAGGTGGTTCTCGATCTTTGGCAGATAGAAGTAGGGACCGCTCCCAGCGTCAAGCAAACGACGCGCGTTATGGAAGAAGAAGAACCCGAAGTCGAAGAGAGCACCAGACACTTGGCCTCCGTCCACGATCAGGTGCTTCTCATCGAGGTGCCACCCGCGTGGGCGGACGATAAGAGTGGCTAGGTCGTCCCCAAGCCGGTAGTCCTTGCCGTCGGGACTCGTGAACTCAATCGTCTTGTCGATAGCGTCGATCAGATTGACGTGGCCTTCGGACATGTTGGCCCAGGTCGGAGCGTTCGAGTCCTCGAAATCGGCCATGAAACAATGCGCTCCTGAGTTGAGCGCGTTGATGATCATCTTGCGGTCCGTGGGTCCGGTTATCTCGACGCGTCTGTCCTCGAGGTCGGGGGGAGGGGGGCAACACTCCAGTCTCCCGATCGGACATTCTGGGTGCTCGGCAGGAAATCGAGTGTTCCTCCTGCATCCAGTTCGGCTTGACGCTCGCGTCGCTTCTCGAGTAGTCGCAGTCTCTGTGCGTTGAACTCGCGTTGCAGTGATGTCACGAAGCTAATCGCATCATCGGTGAAAATGTCCTTGACCCGTCCGTCAACGGCGCCGCGCAAGTCGATGTCCATCCGTACCTCCCGACTGAATTTGGTGGTCACTCAGATAGATATGTCCGCAGGCAGAGGCACTCAACCGTAGCTTTGAGGTCTCTTTATGATGAGTAGTCGTAGAAGCCGCGACCGCTCTTTTGACCCAGATAGCCGGCGCGGACCATGTGCTCGAGCAATGGAGCCGGCGCGTAACTTCGTTCCCGGAATTCCTCGTGTAACGAGTCGAGAATGGCGAACGTGACATCGAGTCCGACGATGTCAATCAACTCGAACGGCCCCATGGGATGACCGCAACCAAGCTTCATCGCAGCATCGATGTCCGCCGGCGTGCCGTATCCCTCTTCATGCATGTGCACCGCGCTATTCAAATAGGGAAAGAGCAAGAAGTTGACGATGAAGCCGGCTCGATCCCGGCAGCGCACAGGATGATTGCCCAGGGACTGCACCCAGGCGAGACAGCGCTGCTCAATGTCGTCGGCAGTGGCCACGGTCCGGACGACCTCCACGAGCTTCATCACCACCGCAGGATTGAAGAAATGCAGACCTATCACTTTGTCGGGACGACCCGTGGCGGCGGCAAGGTCGACCACTGAAAGGGATGAGGTTGTCGTTGCGAGGACGGCATCCGGTTTGGTCGCCCGGTCAAGCTCCTTGAAGATTGAACTCTTGACCTCCAGATCCTCCGCCACGGCTTCGACGATCAGGTCGCACTCGACCAGATCCTCGAAGTCGAGCGTCGTCGTGATGCGATCCAGGACACCGTCCGCGTCGCTCTGCTCGAGCTTGCCTTTGCTCACTGCCTTTTCGAGGCTGTGCTCCACCGCCCCCTTCGCCTTCTTGATGGCGGACTCACTGCGTCCTCGAAGGACGACCTCGCCGCCCGCTCGCGCGATCACTTCGGCGATCCCGCTCGCCATGGCTCCTGTGCCCACGACTCCGACCGTTCCGAAGTCAGAAGCGGTATCGCCGTCGATCTCAGAAACCGCGTCGACGATCTTCGAAGACTCAGGCGCTTCATAGCGATAGAAGCCCCGGCCGGTCTTGCGGCCGAGATAGCCGGCGGTGACGAACTGCTTGAGCAGTGGGGGTGGTGCGTCCTGGTAATCGCGCCACTGCCGCCAGAGGGCCTCGCAGATCTCGTAGGCGGAATCGAGCCCGATGAGATCGAGAAGCGACAGTGGACCCATCGGGTGTCCGCATCCGAGCTGCATCGCGGCGTCGATATCCTCGCGGGTTGCGTATCCCTGGTCGTACATCCGCGTCGCAGCGTTGAGATACGGGAACAGCAGAAGGTTCGCAATGAATCCCGCGCGGTCTCTGCAGGGAACGGCCGCCTTGCCGAGTCCCTCGGCGAACTGCTTCGCCGACTCGATGACCTCTTCATCCGTCGCCACGGTATGAACGAGTTCCACGAGCTTCATGACCGTCGCCGGATTGAAGAAATGGAACCCGACCACCCGCTCGGGTCGGTTGGTTGCGACGGCCATGTCGATGACCGGCAGAGAGGAGGTATTCGTCGCAAGGATGGCTTCCGCCTTCAAAACCTCGTCGAGTGCTGCAAACGTCTGGCGCTTGAGCTCGAGCTTCTCGGGCACCGCTTCGAAGACGAGGTCACAGTCGGCCAGTTGGGCGAGGTCTGTGGTCGACGAGATGTGACTCAGAAGGGTGTCGGCCTCATCCTGTTCCAGCTTTCCGCGCTTGACCGCCCGGCCGACGCTGCGCTCGATGCGCTCCCTCCCCGCTCGCTCGGCCTCTTCGCTCATCTCTGCGAAACGAACATCGAAACCGCTCCGGGCCACGACTTCGCATATGCCAGAGCCCATCGTGCCGCAGCCCACGACGCCAACCCTTCTGATCTCGACGCTCATATAAAAGACTCCCGAAGTGTGTGTGAGTGAGCAGACGAGCCTAATCGCGTCCCATTGCAGTCGTGGGCGCAAACCGCCTACGCGCCCTCGGCCATTTACCATGTCGGCATGACTCCCCCTCCCAGGGATCGGCCCTGGATCTTTCGCACCTACGCCGGTTACGCCAATCCCACACTCACGAACGCCCGCTTCAAGGCGAACCTTGCCAAGGGTCAGACCGGCCTCAGCGTCGCCTTCGATCTGCCAACGCAAACCGGCTACGACTCCGATCACCTGATGGCCCGGGGCGAGGTGGGCAAGGCCGGCGTTCCGATCTCACATATCGGTGACATGGAGCGGATGTTCGACGGCATTCCCATCGCCGAGATGAACACTTCGATGACGATCAACGCCACGGCGATGTGGTTGCTTGCCCTCTACGTGGCGGTGGCAGACGAACAGGGTGTCGACCGCAAAACTCTTGCCGGCACGACACAGAACGACATCCTCAAGGAGTACCTGTCGCGCGGTACGTACATCTTTCCCCCCGAAGCCTCGATGCGGCTCACGACCGACGTCATTACGTGGACCTTCCACCACATTCCGATGTGGAACCCGATCAACATCTGTAGCTACCACCTGCAGGAAGCGGGAGCCGGGCCCGTCCACGAGGTCGCCTACGCGCTGGGCAGCGCGATTGCAGTCCTCGACGCCGTCCAGGCCACTGGAGAGATCGCTGATGACGACTTCTCTCGCCTGGTTGGTCGCATCTCCTTCTTCTGCAACTCCGGAATCCGCTACATCGAAGAGACATGCAAGATGCGAGCCTTCGCCCGGCTCTGGGACCGCATCACCGCCGAACGCTACGCGGTATCCGATCCGAGGTTCAGGCGCCTTCGCTACGGGTTGCAGGTGAACTCGCTCGGCCTTACGGCAGCGCAGCCCGAGAACAACGTCTACCGGATCTTCCTAGAGATGCTGGGGGTGACACAAAGCAAGTCCGCACGTGCCCGCGCCGTTCAGCTTCCAGCGTGGAACGAAGCCCTGGGCCTACCTCGCGCGTGGGACCAGCAGTGGTCGCTTCGCGCCCAGCAGATCCTTGCCCTCGAAAGCGATCTTCTCGAGTACGAAGACATCTTCGAAGGTTCCACGGTCATCGAGACCAAGACATCCGAGATCGCGGAGGCCGCTTCCGAAGAGCTAGACCGGGTGCTCGATCAGGGAGGCTCTGTCGAGGCGCTGTCCTATATGAAAGAACAACTGGTCGGAGCTCACGCAATCCGTCGCCGGGCGATCGAGTCGGGCGAGCAGGTCGTCGTTGGAGTGAACCGTTACGTCGACACGGAGGTCTCACCCCTGGTCGAAGGGCTCGACGTGATGGCATTCGAGAGAATCGAGGCGGGGGCCGAGGCCGAACAGATCGCCTCGCTCGAACGTTGGCGGACCGAACGCGACACGGCCGTGGCGTCCAAGGCTCTGGACAGTCTGAAGCGCGCCGCTGACGAGGGCTTCAGTCTCATGGAGCCTTCCATCGTTGCCGCTCGTTCGGGCGTTACAACGGGCGAGTGGGCGGACGCACTCAGAGAAGTATTCGGGGAGTTTCGTGCACCGACCGGTTTGAGCGCGAGCTCCTCCGGTGGTGACACCTCGGCGATCGCTGCGGTGCGGGAGCGCGTTGCAGCGGCGGCCGAACGACTGGATGTGACAAAGCTACGCATGCTCGTTGCAAAGCCTGGTCTCGACGGACACAGCAATGCAGCCGAACAGGTTGCCTTGCGAGCGCGCGACGCTGGATTCGAAGTCGTGTACCAGGGAATCAGGCTCACACCGGCTCAGATCGCGCGCGCAGCTGCGGACGAGGACGTTCACGTCATCGGAATATCGATCCTTTCCGGCGCGCACGGCCTCCTCGTCCCCGACGTGATCGACCGGCTCCGGGCCGAGGGCGTCGACCTCGATTCGGTCCCTCTAGTCGTCGGTGGTGTCATTCCGGACGAGGACGCAGACAAGCTACGCGGGCTCGGCGTTTCCAAGGTCTACACGCCAAGGGACTATGACCTGACGGAGATGATCGGCGAGATCGCGGACCTGATCGGGCGCTAGCTCGAGCGCTCGCCGACTTCTTACATCCCAGCAGGAGACTCACGGCGTCGGCGCAGAGCGAACCCGGCGAGTCCGCCGACAAGCACTACCACCAACCCGAGCGCCAACATGGTCTCGGGAACCTGCGAGCCCTCACTGGCACTGGTCTGTCCTCCCCCGGTTGAAGTCCCGCCGCCACCCGTGCCTCCAGAACCGGATGCCACTGCCGCGCTCACAGCTCCAGCATCTCCCGCGTGTAGCTCATCGCCACCCACGACAACCGCCCCGACCATCCCTGGGTGAAGCGTGCACGCGTAGGGAAAGATGCCTGTCTCCTTGAACGTGAAGAGCCTCGTCTCTCCGCCGTCCATGCCCTCGATATCGCCCCAGAGGGCCCCAAGTCCCACCACGTTATGCGTGAAGCCGTCGCGGTTTACGAACGTGACCTGCTGTCCGGGGTCGACGTGAGTAACGGTCGCCGCGAAGCAGGCGTCTCGGAGTTCCACAACTGAAGCGCGTGCCTCGGTGGCATCTGCAGCATGGCAGCCGCCACCGCCGCCTGCAGCGGCCGGCGTGAGCGTGAGCGCCATTCCTGTGACGATCACGGCGAAGACTGTCAACAGAACGCGACGCATCCTGGGCTCCTCTGGTAGGCGAGTGTCTGCTGTGGTTACACCGGCCCCCGGCCCGAGGTTCCGCTAATCGACCTTCATTGAAGGCTCTCGGCGATAGCCAGGGCCTCCACCTTGGACAGCCTCGACTCGATCCTGTACGTGACTCCACCTGATTCCCACAGGAGCACGTTCCCAGCGAGCCTCACCGTCTCGTTGCGAATGTCTCCATCCGGCTCCAGATAGGCGATGACGTGAGGCTCCCCAGAGACCCAGAAGCCCTGCTCCCCTTCCACAGTCACCGGCTCGAACGTAGTTCCCGGTTGCGATCCCGTAACTTTCTTCAGAGCTATCTCGGAGACCTCGGCGTCCGGGAACTGTGTGACGAGGGCACCGAGGTTCGTGCCCGGAGCGGCGGGCAGGTCGGGAGATGACTCGTACGCAAGGGCTACCTGCCCCCCGCTCACCCCCGTGTCGAGCCAGACCGAGTCCGGCAGCCCCAGGGCGGAGGGAAGCCTCACCTCGAACGCGACGGCGTCCCGCGCCTGGTCCAGCGACATCCGCTCGCCGAGGTCGAGCCCATCGGCCGGCGTCGGAGCGGAGCCCTCCGTGTCGATACGGACGCCGCCTATTCCGAGGAAATCGGCAACCGCCGTCCTAACTCCCGGGAAGGAGAGGAGCGATGCCGCAACCACCAGCGCTGCGAGAGTGGCAGCGTAGGCCAGGCCCCTCGCCAGAGTCACCCTGCGCGGGGAGTCGTCGCCGATCGCAGCACGAACCGAGCGCGTGAGGTCCGCGTCATCAGGCCACTCGATCCGGTGGCCCACCTCGGTCAGGGATCGTTCGAGGTCGATCATGCCTGCCCTCCGGGATCGTCAGGGCGATCGCTTGCCTGCTCCTCCGCCTCCATCTGGATTCTCAGGCGGCCTAGGGCGCGCGACAGGCGCGACTTGACTGTCCCGCGCGGCCAGCCAAGGATCTCGGCAGTCTCTCGCTCGGATAGATCGAGCCAGTAGCGACACGAGATCGCCAGCCTGTCCTTCTCTCCAAGCCGATTCACGGCATCCATCAACAATCGGTGCTCCTCGGCGGTCGTAGCCGCCACCTCCGGCGATGGGGCCGCATCGCCTGAGGGGCGGTCGAGCCGCTCGACGCGCAGCGCAAGCTGAGCCCGGCGCGTCGCCGAACGCACCCGATTCAGCGCTTCGTTGGTCACGATACGCAGGAGCCAGGGCTTGAAAGGTGCTCCGCCACGAAACCGGCCGAGCGCGTAGTACGCCTTCACGAATGCCTCCTGGGCTGCGTCCTCGGCCTCTGCGTTTGACCGGGTGATGACGAACGCGACGCGCTGCGCGAGGCGCTGATGCCTGGCCACCAGCTGCATGTAGGCATCGGCATCGCCCCGCTTTGCCAGGTCGACGAGTTCATCGTCACCCAGTGGTCGGCCCTCCACCGAGGTGATCATCTCTCTAACTACGCCGCGAAGCCGGCTTCGGTTCCGGTGCGCGGCGGTTTAGCGATGGATGGGCCGCCCGCTAGAGCTCGATCCGGTGAGTCGGCCGGAAGGCCTCGATCAAGCGTCTGTCGTGACTGACGAGTATCACGGTTCCGGGAAAATCGGCCAGCGCGCTCTCGAGCTGCTCGATCGCCTTCAGGTCGAGGTGATTCGACGGCTCGTCCAACACCAGGCAATTCGCGGAGCGTGCGGCGAGGAGAGCGAGCGTCGCGCGGCTGCGTTCGCCGGGCGAGAGGGAGCTCGCTGGTCGCGCCACGTGATCCGCGGCCAGGGCGAACTTGGCAAGGAGCGAGCGCGCGTCCTTCTCCAAGAGGCCCGTTTCCTCGGTGAAGACCTCGAGCCAGGGGCGCGTGTCGCTAAAAGCATCGCGGTTCTGGTCCATGAACCCGATGCGGATGCCGGGCCCGATGCGGCGCTTCCCGGCGGCCAGTGGAAGCTCCCCCATCAGCGCCGCGAGCAACGACGACTTCCCGCTCCCATTGGCCCCCGTAATCAGGACGCGGTCACCCCATCGAATGTCTAGGTCGAGGGGGCCCATCCGAAACTCGCCGCGTTCGACCACCGCCGACTCCAGCCTGGCGACGACGTCTGCGCCTCTTGGCGCGGAACCGAAGGAGAGCTCCAGTCGCCACGACTCCCAGGGTTTCTCGGCGACCTCCATACGGTCGAGTTGGCGTTCGATGATCTTCGCCTTCGCCGCGGTGTTCTCGGCCCCCTCGATGCGCCACGCCTTGATGGACTTATCTGGGTCGCTCGGCCGCCGTTTGGCTCGCGCCGCTCCCGAAGCCGCCCACGTCTTGCGTCGCCGCGCCTCCTCCAGCAGGCGTTTGCGTTCGCTCTGGTAGCGCTCGTACGCGGCCCATTGGGCTTCACTTGCGATTCGGCGCTCGTGCACGTAGGCGTCATATTCACCTGCGAACTCCGTGGCCGCGCCGGTTGTCGCGTCTAGCTCGAGCACGCTCGTTACACATCGCTGCAGGAAGGTCCGGTCGTGGCTGACGACCATCATGCCGGCGGAGGAGGCCTCCACGAACTCCTCGAGGAGTTCGAGCCCCGCGAAGTCGAGATCGTTTGTCGGTTCGTCCAGCAGGAAGATGTCGAAACGAGCCAACAACAAGCCGGCCAGGTGAGCGCGTGAGCGCTGCCCGCCCGACAGGGATCCGATCGGGCGCGAGAGCGCCGACTCGTCGAGCCCCATGTCACGCAAGACGACGGCGGAGCGCGCTTCGAGGTCGTCGCCGCCTAGAGCCGAGTAGCGCTCAACGCTCTCTGTGTATGCCTCGATTGTCCTCAGGGAGTCGCTCGACTCGCCGGAGGTCGCGAGAGCATCCTCCATCGCCTTGGCGCGTTCATCCATCGAGCGCGCCGCGTTCGCCACGCCCGTGCGATTCGCGAGCCATTCCAACAGTGTGGTGCCACTCGCGAGAGTCGTCTCCTGAGGCAGATAGCCGACGGTCATGGTCGTGTTTGATCGTTCGACGCGGCCGGAGGAGGGCGCATCGAGCCCGCCGAGGATTTTCAGCAGAGTTGACTTTCCCGCTCCATTGGGACCGACGACGCCGACGCGTTGTCGAGGGCCTACAGTCACGGACACGCGGTTCAGAACGGTGCGCGCCGCAAAGTGTTTGGAAACCGATTCGGCCGTGAGCAAGGCCGGCGAGACAGAGGAACGCATAGACACGACCACCCCTCGAGACGATGGTGAGAAATCGGAGCCGGGACAAGACGCCCCGGGCGCGTGTGAAGGTGCGGTCGTTACATGCTGGTGAGCCTACGCCACTAGTCCTTGTGCCTGGGCCACAATGGTTCGAATGTCCTCCCAAGAAGAAGCTACTCGCGACACGCCCACGGGCCTGGTCGGCGCGGCCGCGCTGCTGCTGACCCTGGGCGGCGTGCTGCTGTGGCTCGTCATGCTGTCGGGTCCGGTGAAGCTCGCCACCGGGCTGCTCGAGGCCAGGACGCATTTGGACGCCGCCCAGAAGAGGCTCTCCGAGGGGAAGTTCCGGCCGGCGGTCTGGCAGACCTTCTCGGCCACAGCGGGGGCCGAGAAGGCTCGCGCTGGCTTCAACTCGAACAGCCCTCTGATGGACCTGGCGACTCTGGTCCCGCAGGTTGACGACGCAATGGGAGAGCTGGATCACCTTATAAGCGCGGCTTCGCACGCCACCGAAGCCGCCTCGGGGACACTCGAGATCGGGCTCAGTGCGCTGAAGGGCCCGGACCGGATCATCGGGCCCGACCCCGACGGCAAGGGCTCGGTCATCTTGTTGGATCGAATCGAGGAGCTCGGCGGGGTCGTAGCGGAGGTGCGCAGCAACATCAACGCGGCGGGCGACGAGTTCGCCTCAATCGACCTGTCCAAGCTGCCCAAGCGCACCCACAAGGACATCAAAGATGGCATCGAGCAAGCGCGCGAGACCGACAAGGTCCTCGCCGACGCGGAAGCGGGTTTCGAGCTTCTGCCGGAAATCCTTGGCGCGAACGGTCCGCGCACCTACATGCTCGGTTTTCAAAACCCGGCTGAGCTGCGCGGCTCGGGGGGAGCAATGCTGCAGTTCGAGTTCTTGACGATCGACAACGGCAAAGCCGAGCTTGCCGACGACGCTACAGGATCGGTCTACAAGCTCGACCAGGAAAGGCAGGCGATCGATATTCCGTTACCGGCCAATGCCTGGTACGTAATGGGGATCGAAGATGCACAAAGGTTCGGGAACTCGAACTGGTCTCCCGACTGGCCTCTTTCCGCTCGGCTTGCAGTCGATTATGGCCGCGCATCATCCGAGAGGTGCGTGCCGAAAGGCGACAATGAATGCCCCGAGTTCCCCGATGTCGACGGGGTCCTGGCGATCGACCCTGTCGTGGTCAAGAACCTGATGCCGGGCATAGGCCCCTACCCGCAGGGCGCCTTCTTCATAAAGAGCAGCACCGTGGTCGACATCCTCCTCAACAAGGCTTACTCGCGCTTCCCGCTTCCGTTCGAGCGTCGCGGGTACCTAGGACGTTTTGTTTCAAGGCTCTTCGAGAAGATGTTCGATCCGCAGCGGCCCTCCGAGCTAGTGCAAGCAATGGGCAAGTCGCTTGCAAACAAGAATATGCAGGTGCACATGACCGATCCCGAGGAGCAGGCGTTCATCGAACGCATGAACTGGGACGGCTCGATCGCACGATTAACTTCCGGTGACTACTTCCAGGTCGTCGAGCAAAACGTCGGGGGCAACAAGCTCGACTACTTCGCGAATCAGGTCGACAGAATGAAGATTGCGATCGATGGACGCGATGCCGTTCACACCACCTCTGTCGAGGTGAGTAACAACGTCGTGCTGCCTCAGCCACGTTGGTTCCTCGGAAACTCCAAAGCCGCGCACAGGCCGATGTTGAACCTCTACGTCCCACCCGGCGCAAAGCTGGAGGCCGCCGACGCGGGCAAGCTGTGTCCCTCTCCACTCGATCGGAGCTGCAACGGGAGGATCGACGCTCCGGTGGAACTCGGTACCTGGATCGACGGTGTCCCTCCAGAGCAAACGGAGAGGGGCAAGAAGGTGTGGACCGGGACGTTGCAGATTCCCCCGGACAAGACCGGTTCCTTCGACGTGAGGTACAGAACCCCTGATGCGGTGATCGAGCGCAAAGGCCGCAACGTCTACCGGCTGCTGGTCCAGCGCCAGGCGAAGTTCCATCCCGAGCAACTTCTGGTACAACTCAAACTGCCCGCAGGTGCGTCAAAGATCCGGGCGGCGGGATTCACGAGGCACGGGCGCAAGCTGACGCTCGAGCGTCGGTTGATGTCGGACACCGTACTGGAGGTTTCGTGGCAAACGTGAGGGCAGCAGTGCTGGCGGCGGGGCGGGGCGTGCGAATGGGCGGAGCCAAGCCGAAAACGATCCTGACCTTGGATGATCGCGAGCCACTGCTCTTCTACATTCTCGAGGGCCTCAAACGCACCGGCGTCGACGACTTGCTAGTGGTGACCGGGTTCATGCCCGAGGCCGTCACCTCTTTCGTGACAGAGCATTGGGGCGACGAAAATGTTTCGTTCGTGCGCAACACTCGCTACGCGTCGTGGGGCAACTTCCATTCCGCCCGAATGGCTCTGGACCAGTCGCCGGGCTTCGACCTCATGATCGTCAATAGCGACATCGTCGTGCACCCCGACGTCTTCACGCGTGTGGTTGAGACCCCCGGGGATCTCGTGCTGGCCGTCGAGGAGCGCTACGGGCTCGATGTCGAGGACATGCGCGTGAGGCTGAATGGCAGACGGGTGACTGACATCGGGAAGGATCTCGAAATGCAGTTCAGCGCCGGTGAGTTCTGCGGCATCTCGCTTCTGCGCGAACGAGCGCATAACGCCTACCGTGACGTCGCAACGGCCGTCGAATGGGAGCGCTCCTCGCACATCTACTACGAGGATGTCTACAAGCGCATGCTCCCGCAAGTCGATGCACGAGCGGCCGAGGTCCTGCCGGGCGAGTACGCCGAGGTAGACGCGCCCGAGGACATCAAGGCGGCGATCGAGGTCATCGAACGCCATCGCGGCATCTTCGAACAGCCTGTCTAAGTGGCATCGCCCGAGTCTCCGCAGCTGTTCGTCTTCGAGGCGACCGCGGACGAACAAGACGCCGCTGAGGATCTGGCCGCGAACATAAGCGAGCTGGGTATTTCATCACCCTTTGTCGTTGGTTCTGTTCACGGTAGGAAGCTCGCAGCGCGGCTCGCTGCCGTGACTTCGGCGACTACGCCACCACCGGGCGCGTCAACACACTACGCGACTCAGCTCGGCTCCCGCATCAGGCGCTCCGAAGCGGACGCCGTTGTGGCTGTTGGCGGGGGTCGAGTGCTCGACGTCGCAAAGTTGGCAGCTGCGCGAGCTGGACTCACGGTCATCGCCGTGCCGACTCAGTTGAGTCACGACGGAATCTGTTCGCCGGTTGCCGTCGTTCCCGACGAATCCGGACTGCCCCAGAGTCTCGGGGCCATCGCCCCGCGCTTTGTCTATCTGTCGATGCCGACGCTCGCGCTGGCTCCCGTCCAATCCGTGAGAGCCGGCTTGGGTGACCTGATGGCGAACCCACTCGCGTTGCGCGACTGGGCGCTCGCCGCGGACAGAGGACTCGCGACGATCGATCAAACGGCCTGGGATCTCTCCGCTCGATCCTTCGAGATGGTTCAGAGCTTTCTCACCCATGATGCCGCCGAGGTGGCCAGCGACCCTGGCTTCCTTCGGCACCTCGCCGACGCCCTCGTCCTTTCGGGCATATCGATGATCCGCTCGGGAACCTCGCGCCCGGCGTCGGGAGGCGAGCACGAGATCAGCCACGCCATCGATTCGATCTTCGGGGGCCGGGCGCATCACGGCGCGCAGGTGGCGTTCGGATGCATCATCTCCGTAGCGCTCTACGGCGACGATCACGCAGCCTTTCGACGTCAGCTCGACCGCATCGGGCTCCCCAGCCACCCCCGGCAACTGAGCCTCTCCACCACCGACGTCGTGAGAGTGCTTCTGGAGGCCCCCGAGACCCGCCCCGGCAGGTTCACCATCATCGAGGACGCCGACCTCGATGAGACGAAGGCCCACGAGCTCGTCGACTCTATTTGGGACGCCGTAACCCCCTGACTGTCGGAATCCGCCCCCTTTTAGGCACCTCCCCCCTATCATCTGGTGAGACCCATGCGAACAGCCGAGGTTGTCCCCGAGGAACACGAGGTCGAGGAACGCCGAACGACCAAGCTCCAAAGCGCAAAGCGAATCGCTCTGCGTGTCCTCATCGACGCAATGGCTGTGCTCGTCGCTCTGTTCAGTGCTTCGATCATCCGCTTCGAAATCATGGGGGAAACCCCGGCGCTGCGAGACGGCTGGAGCTACGCGCTTCTGACGGTCGTATGCATTCCGATATGGCTCTCTCTGTTCTGGCTTTACGGCCTCTACGAGCCCCGACAGGTACTGAGTCCCGTCAACGAGTTCAAGCAGGTCTTTCATGGTGTCGTGGCCGGCACCGTCGTACTGCTGATTAGTGACTCGGTCCTGCGTCTGAACCTGGCCCGGGGGTGGGCGCTGCTGGCGATGTTCTGCGGATTCATCGTCGTTGGGAGGAGAGCGTCTGGCCGTCCGCAAATCTCTGCACTTCTTGCGCCGAAGAGGTGGCGACACGACCCGAACCTTGGTGCTCGGTGCCAACCACGAGGGGCGGACTGTGGCGAACACCTTGGAACGCGAGGGGTGGCTGGGTTACCAGATAGTTGGTTTTCTGGACGACGACCTCCCCCCGGGCGAGAAGGTCGAGGGGGGACATGATGTCCTGTCTTCGGTTGCCGACGTCAAGAGCGTGATCGCGCGCTACGACGTAAACCTGGTGCTCATTGCAGCGACTGCATTCGACACGACGCGGCTCAATAGGCTCTTCTGGGAGCTTCAAGACTGCGACGTGGACTTGCAGATCACCTCGGGCACCGTCGACCTTCTCGCCTCCCGGATGACGGTGCAATCAGTCGCCGGCGTTCCGCTTCTTTACGTGCGCCGAACAGGAATCAGCGCCTTGCAGCAAACGATGAAACGAACGATGGACGTTGTTGGGTCACTCGCTCTCGTCGTAGTGCTTTCGCCGTTGCTGGCCGGCATCGCTCTGTGGATCCGGCGCGACTCCAATGGACCGGCCATCTTCAAACAGATGAGGGCCGGACGCGACGGCAAGCCGTTCGTTTGTTGGAAGTTTCGAACCATGGTCGTTGACGCAGAAGAGCAGCTTGCCAAGCTCGAGCATCTCTCTGAGGGACCCGGCCTGTTGTTCAAGTTGAAGGAGGATCCACGCGTCACGGGGGCGGGCAAGCGGCTGCGTCGTTACTCCCTCGACGAGCTTGCCCAACTGATCAACGTCCTTCGGGGCGAGATGAGTCTCGTAGGGCCGCGTCCGGCGTTGCCATCTGAGGTCGAGCAGTACGACGACTGGGTGCGCAACCGCCTGCGAGTCAAGCCGGGAATGACGGGTCTCTGGCAGGTGAGCGGTAGAGCCGAGACGAGCTTCGCCGACTACATTCGCTACGACCTCTTTTACATCCAGAACTGGTCGCTGAGCCTCGATCTCTGGATCCTGTGGCGCACCCTTCGAGCCGTCTTCTCCGCGGAGGGGGCGCACTAGGGCTCAGTGCGCATCGCAACTCGGCCTTGTCGGGCCGAGAGTCCTTCCAAACGGCCGGCGGGGAACGGACCGGCGACCCGGCGCGCCGCGAAGCCCGACGTACTACGCTGGAGCGATGCTGGAGGAAATCATCGTCACGACCGACGACCGCCCCGGCCTTCTGGCTGAGATGGGAGAGCTGCTGGGGCACCACGGCGTCAACATCGAGACGCTTGCGGCTTCCAGCCACGACGACCTCAGCGTGATTCATCTCGTGGTCGATGATGGGGACGAGACGGCCGAGATCCTCGCCTCGAACGGCTTCAAAGTCGAGGGAAGCAGGCCGGTCCTGACCGTGACCCTGGACGACAGGCCCGGTGAGCTGGGGCGCTACTGCCGGAGGCTGTCCAAGTCGGGTGTCTCAATCTCTTCGGTCTATCTCGTCAACAGGAATGGTGGGGAAACCGAGCTCATCTTTGCTGTCGACAACCTCGAGGCCGCGACAAGGGCGTAGCCAGCTACAAGAAAAGGCTCACCCAAGGGGTGAGCCCCTCTTGCTGCAGAGGTTGCTATGCGGTGGTCGTTCGCCGAGCAACACCTGAGCCTGCGGTCGCGAAGTAGAGCGCCAAGGCCGCCGTGGCGAAATGCAGAACCGTGTCGGCGGCGTTGTTGTTGAGATCGAGAGCCTCACCCGACTCGATGAGGATCCCAAAGAGGCCAAGAATCCCCAGCAACAAGTACACGACCCCGACGACGAGGTTCACCATCCTGGCCGTGTCAGGTGCACGCGAACCAATCAGAAGCAAGGCACCCACGGCGAGATGCGCAAGGTTGTGAAGCGGCGTGATTCCGAAGATACCGAGAAGCTTGTCTTGGTCGTTGACCAGGGGATCGATGAAACCCAAGATCCCAACAAGGACGTAAACCGCCCCGAACACCAGGGCAAACAACTGTCCGGGTGTCTTCGCGACACCCCCAGCCGGCCTTGCAGTCGACATTTTCTGTCCCCTTTCCAAGAAGTGCGTATATATCTCTGGCGTCTACCTGAAAACCCACGGTTCACACGGACCGATGGAAGGTGGGATGCGGGGACTGACAAGCAAATCAGTTCCCTCTGCCCGCAAGGTATTCGTAGATCGACGCCTCGAGGATTGGTTCCGAGGAGAATAATCCAGGCTTCAGCTCAAAATAGAGAGGAAAACGTCAGGGGCTGCCCAACCTCTTAGGGTGATGCCGGTGTCGACCAGCGACGGCGTTACTGAGCGATCAACGCTCGTTGTGATTCCTACCTATAACGAACGCACCAATATCGAAGATGCACTCGCTCAACTCCTAGCCGCGGGTGCAGACCTGGACGTTCTGGTAATCGATGACTCCTCGCCCGACGGAACCGCCCGGATCGTAGAGCAGATTGCTTCGGCTAGCGAGCACGTGCACCTATTGGTCCGCCCTCGCAAGATGGGTTTGGGGACCGCGTACATCACGGGATTCCAGTGGGGCCTCGAACGCGGCTATGAAGCTCTCGTCGAGATGGACGCGGACCTGAGTCACAATCCCGCAGAGGTACCCAGCCTCCTCGCCGCCCTATCGGAGGCAGATCTGGCAATCGGATCCCGCTACGTGGACGGTGGGCGAGTGGTGAACTGGGGCTTGGCCCGCCGAGTGCTCTCGCGCGCAGCGAACCTCTACGTCAGTTTGTGGCTCCGGCTCGACGTCAGGGACGTGACCTCGGGCTACCGAGCGTGGCGTTCGGCCATCCTTCCATCTCTCCATTTGGAAACGGTGCGCTCCGAAGGATACGGGTTTCAGATAGAGATGACCCGGCGGCTGGTGAAATGTCACGGGCGCGGTCTTGGAGGTTCCCATCACTTTTCACGAACGCGCGGTGGGCGATTCCAAGATGGACTCCGGCATCGTTGTCGAGGCACTCGTGAGCGTCACGAAATGGGGCGTGCTCGACGCACTGGGAGCGATACGCAAACAAAGGTAGCCTTCCGCGCATGCAAGCCGCCAAGCGATCTTCGACACGCAGAGTATCTGCTCCGACAAGGTCCTTGCTTGCCCTCGCTGCCATTCTCGGCGTACTGGCTTTCATCGGCATCGTTGAGTTCGGGATCAGCGCAGGTCGCGTTCATCACGGCGTCACGGTCAACGGATTCGATGTTGGCGGGTTAAACCTCAACGAGGTTCAAGACACACTCGTCGATCGCGCGCACCAGTTGAGAGATGAGCCAGCGTGCATGGAACACGACGTCATCCTGTTGTGTGTCAATCCGGCCGAGGTGGGTTGGTGGCCGGAACCTAGAGAGACGGGACGTCAGGCTTACGACGTCGGCCGAACGGACGGTCTGCTCCGCGCGCTTGGTGACCGCACCGATGCGTGGACGAGCGGTGTCGACGTGCCCTGGCAGGGAGGGCCGAACAGCGACAAGGTCGGCAAGTTGCTAGACCGGTGGGAATCCATCTTCGAGGGGCGAGGTCTCCAGCTACGAAGGTTCGCCACCCGAAAAGCCATTCGGGAGGCGCTGGAAACATGGCCCAGAGAGATCGCCGCCATACCCGTACGCTGACCCTCCCGTTAGGGTGAGCGCCATGAGCCAACGGTCAGTGGTAATCGGTCTTGACGGCGTCACCTGGCGCATCCTCGACCGTCTTATCGCCGACGGTCACATGCCACGTCTGTCGAAGCTGAGACAGCATGGTGCCTGGGGTGTGCTCGAATCGACAGTGCCCACATACACCCCCCCGGCTTGGACCTCGGCGATAACGGGCGTCAACCCGGGGCGCCACGGGATCTACGGTTTCATCGAGGGTCACGCTCAGAACGAGCGGCGGGAGCTTGTGCACTCGGGCCGAATCGAAGCTCCGACCATCTGGGAGATGGCAACGGCCCAGGGGCTTCGCGCCGGCATTTACAACGTCCCGTTGACCTATCCTCCACGGGACCTGGATGGATGGATGGTCTCCGGCATGATGACCCCAGGGTGGGGGGAACGCCAGCGAGGCTTCGCCTCGTGGGACAAAGGCTCTGCGGACCTCGAGGCTCGAATTCTCAGGTGGGTTCCGGACTACGCGGTGGACATGAGCGCGGACTGGGAGCGGGACTGGCGTGACGCTGCACTCGCGGAGCGTGCCCTGGATATCCTGCAGCAGCGCTACACGGTCCTGGCTCAGCTCATCGAGCTCGACCCGCCCGATCTGCTCTTCATGGTTCTTGAAACTCCAGACCGGCTCCAACACGTCTACTACCGTTATCTCGACCCCGGGGACTCTCTGTACGACACGGACGCGGGACGCACGCTCAGACCGCAGATAGTTCGCTGCTACCAGGCCATGGATCGAATCGTCGGGTTGCTCGACGACTACGCCGGCACCGGCGGTGCAATCGTCTGCTCGGATCACGGATTCACTGCTTGGGAATCGAGCGTGCACACGAACACACTTCTCCAGGAGTGGGGCTACCTGAAGCTGAAGACCGGCGCGCGGCTTATGCAGACATCAGCCGCGCGGAGGGCCGTGCCCGTTGCAAAGCGCGTGCTCCCAGCTCGGGTGGCGCGTGAGGCTAAGAACCGAATCTTCGCCGCGGTGGATTGGGACAAAACACGTGCCTTCGCTTCACCCATTCCGCAGCAGGGTGTGTTCGTCAATCTAAAGGGCAGGGAGCGCCTCGGAATAGTAGACCCGCGAGCTCCAGGGTCTGAAAGAGGAGCTAAAACGCCACTTTCAAGAGCTGCGCGGCGCCGACGATCAGCCGATTACCGACCGCGTGCACCTGTCGGAGGAGGTGTTCAAGGGCGACGCGCTCGACGGCGCTCCCGATTTGCTCCCAGTAATGAGAGACCACCGGTTCGAGCTCGATGACGAACTCTTTCACAAGGAACCTTTTACCGACTACAGCCACCTGCCCGCGGGGTCCACCACCCGGATGGAATCGTGGTGGTAAGGGGCCGAGGAGTCAATCACTCGAATAACCTCCGCGGCTCTATCATGGACGTGACTCCGACGATGCTGTACCTCGCGGACGTTGCGATACCCGAGGGACTCGACGGATCACTGCTCGAAGAAGCGTTCGATCGAGCGGAACTCGACAGTCATCCACCCCGTAGCACGGCTGCGCCAACCTCGGGTCCGCGTGATGAGAAGTCCCCTTACTCCGAGGACGAAGAAAAGCAAATCGAGGAGTCGCTTAGGGGTTTGGGCTATATCTGATTCGATGCATCATCAAAATCACTTCGATGAAGTCAGCCCAGCTGCGCGACCGTACTCACAGGTAGCCGAGGTTGCGCAGGGATTCCTCGATCTGCGCCTCTTCCTCCGCCGAGTAAGGCGCCGCCTCGGCCCCCGCCCCGGCGAGCGGCAGATCCATGTCCTCTATCTCGGGCGACCGCTCGCTGATCAGGAACTCGTCCAGCACCCGGCCGTCCATCGCGGGGAAGCTTGAGTCCGGCGAGGTAAAGCGCGGTGGGGGCGATGTCGTACAGCGATGCGCGTGCGCCCCGCTTGCTTGGCGGCCTCCGGGCCCGCGATCCCGAAGACGCCGTCCATGTGGTGGAAGCCCCGAGGAAGGTCCCGGTAGTCGGTGAGAACCGAGGGCGAGAACAACCCGTCCGACAACTCGTAGGAGTAGTCGCGGCAGACGGGGAAGAGGTCGGGAGCCCTCTCCGCAACCGGTCCGTGGATTACGTCCTCCCGCTTGTACATGCGGTCCAGCACGGGCTTGCCGTCGTCGGGATCACGAGCTCGCTGAAGCGTTCGATGATCTCGTCGCGCACCGCCTCGTAGTCGCTGGCGGCAACGATCCCGTGTGGCTCCCGGCCCTCGAGATTGATGTAGATCCCCTGCTGAGGATTGGGCGCCGAGAACGCCTTCGTCTTGGACCAGTCGATCGTCGAGTGCGCCGCTCCCTTGGCCTTCTTCCACAGCGCCTTGGGCAGCGACCTTCTTCACCCTGCGCCGGCGACCTTCCGCAAGCGACGGCGGACTGCCCAGCGACCCGGCGCCCGCGATGCCGAGCATGCCCCACTCGTGCAGGGCGAGGTTCACGTTCACCGCCTTGTCCTTGGGGCCGAAGCCGTGATCGGACATCGTGATGACTGTACCGTCGGGCCCGGCCCATTCGATCAGGTCGCCGATCGCACGCATCCATCTCGTCGAAGAACGACCACGCCCGCTCGCGGATGGGCCCGGCCTCGGGACGCCCGTAGTGCTCGCACCGCGGGTCGATGTACTTGTAGTGGACGTGCATCAACCGGTCGGGCGCCTCGAGGACCGCGAACAGGATCGGGATGTCACCGTCGGCCCTCGAGCAGCGCTCTCAGCGCCCTGCGCTTCCGATCGAGGTTGCGCGACAGCCGCTCGGTGATCGCGGTGGACTTCCAGTCCTCGTCGTAGTTGACCTCGATGTCGATCTCGTAATCGCCCACGGCGTCTGCGATCCTCTTGGCGCAACCGACTCGGGATAAGTGAAGTCCTGCGGAGTCTCTCCCCCGCCCTCAGGCGTGAGCATCCCGGACACCGACCAGCCATCGACCACCGGAGGAGGATAAGTCATCGGGATGTTGAACAGACCGACGCGTGCGCCCTGCGCGTTCGCGGCGTTCCACATCGCCGGCGCCTGAACGCGATCGAGCCGCACCAAGCCCTCCTTGCGCTGAGCGTTGCCGAGCGTGAACCCGAAGATGCCGTGCTTGCCGGGATTGACGCCGGTGAAGATCGACGTCCATCCCGGCGGCGTGTAGGGAGGCACGGTCGAGGTGAGCACCCCGGAGCTCCCGCGCTCGAGCAGCGCCTTGTAGCTTGGGCATGTGTCCGGCCTCGAACGCAGGATCCAGTATCGAGAACGTGACTCCATCGAGTCCCAGCAGGAGCGTTTTCCTCACCCAGTCACTGCCTTGACGAGCACGCGCGCAATCCCGATCACGACCAAGCACGATACCCACCCACAGAGCGGGGATCGACCCATCACGTAAGTGGACCGATCACGTACACGATGGCCGACACATCCGGCATCCCTGGGTTCGGCAAGAGACGTCGCCGAGCCAGAGCTCGTGCGATCGTCCCGTGGGCTCGCCGCGCTCATCTCCGCCCGAGATCTCCATGAAGTATGCGGCCAGAATGGCGAACACCGCAGCCCACAGCCAATCGCCATCCGCTGCCGTCCGCCACAGGTAGTAGCTCAGCCCGATGCCTGCGCTTGCCCGGCGCGCCCCGTCGCCGATCCGTTCGAGCAGCTCTCCCCTGACACTAGATATCCCGGTGGCTCGAGCCAGCTTCCCGTCGACGCAATCGAACATGAACGACAAGTAGAACAGCACGGCTCCCACGATCAAGCCGGCGCGGTTCGCGGTTGCGAACACCGGCCCCACCGCTACCCCCAGCAACAAGGAGACCAGCGAGACCTGATCGGGCGTCAGCCACCGATGTCTGGCAAGCAGGCGCACCACAGGCAAGGCGACGGGGTCCACGGCCAGCACGGTCCACCAGTAGTCGCGTTTCTTCGCTCCGTGAGCGACGCGTCTCGCTCGAGCCCGCCCCGCCCTGGTTCTGCGGTCCGGCCGAGCCCGCCCCGCCCTGGTTCTGCGGTCCGGCCGAGCCCGCCCCGCTCTGGTTCTGCGGTCCGACCGAGCCCGCCCCGCTCTGGTTCTGCGGTCCGGCCGAGCCCGCCCCGCGTTCGCTCACTTGCTCGCTTTCTCGAGCGCCGGGTCGACGAGCCCCTTTCCACGGCTCTGTTCCCACGCTCCGGCGAGCATCCCCGTAACCAAGCCTGGGTCTCCCTTGAAGGTGGCGCGTCCCACGTTCAACAGGAACAGTCCCACCAGGCCCCACCACAGAGCGAACCGGTACTTGAAGGTCTGCGGCATGTTCTTACGGTGAAGATAGAACTGGTTGGCGAGGTTCATCCTCATGAGTTTGTGCGATGAAAGCCGGATGTGATGGTCTGAAAGTGCTTGCACCTTGCCTTTGGAGTCTGGAGGAGCATGTAACGCCGCGACACGCGGTAGGTCATGTCGACGTCCTCCTTGTGCGCGTATCCCGACAGCGCCTCGTCGAAGCGCTCGTGTTCGAAGACCTCCCGCCTGAACGACATGAACCAACCCGTCATGTACTCGACCCTACGGACGCCCTTGGAGTCCGAGATGCCCTCGACCCAGAAACCAGGCCGCATCCTGCCGCTCGCCTCGGGCCACCAACCACCGATCCCGAACAGCTTGCGCCAGAGGATCGAGATCATCGGAGGTCGAGCTGGGTCCGGGTTCGTGGCGCGGACTCCTCCGAGCTCTGGACCCCAGCGGTCGTACTCCTTCAGGATTTCCTCGTGGCAGTCGGGGGCGAGATAGACGTCGTCGTCGATGAAGAACACGGATGTCGCCGCTCGTCCCGGTCGATGCCAACGTTGCGCTGAATCGTCAGGCCCTTGGGGGCGGGGTGGTGGTAATCGAGCGGAAGCGCGGCCTTGCTGCACAGCTTCTCGATCTCGGCGCGCGCAGGCGTCTCCTCGCTGGAATCGACGATGCAGAGCTCGCCCGGAAGAACCGTCTGTTCGACAAGGCTTCTGACCGTCACCACAAGTTCCTTCGGACGGTTGCGCGTCGCGATGATGAAAGAGGAGTTCGAGGGTCTGTCACTCATGAGGATTTGGATTATTTCGAGCGTATACCGCCGCCGACGCGAGACATTATGACGCGCCACACGAACAAAGGATTTCCCAGCAGATACCTGCGCCACATCCGGCGGGGTTCTTTTAGGAGCCGATGAACCCATTCGATTCCGATGCGATTCATCCATCCGGGAGCGCGCGATATCTCTCCAATCTGGAAATTGAGATAGGCGCCGACGCCGAGGCCCACGTGCGCGCCGGTGTCGCTCAAGCGGCGAGCAAGGAATCGCTCCTGCAGCGGGTTGCCCATCCCCACAAGCAGCAGCCCGGGGTTCGTGTTCTTGATCTTTCGAACGACATCATCCTCCTCGGCGGCAGAGAAGTGGCCATGCATCGTTCCGGCAATTGCCAGTCCCGGGTACTTGACCTTCAACACCTCGGCGACGCGCTCTGCAACACCCGGGCTCGCGCCGAGGATGTAGATGGACCATCCCGAAGCCGCCGCGTGCTCGACCAACAACGGTGTGAACAGATTTCCATTGAGATCTGCAGGAAAGCGCCGGCCGAGTAATCACGCCGGCAAGCAGAACACCCTTGCCGTCGTTGAGGACGAGGTCGGCTTTCCTCAAGACCTCACGCGTAAGAGGAATCCGTAGTCGCCAAATTCAACGTATGTGCGTTCACATACGCCAGCATGGCCGGGTCGGCGTCTTCGTATAACCTTTGCGTTTCATCAAGGGCCGCCCCGGGATCTAGTCGAGCGATCGGTACGCCGAGGACCTCGGATGTGGAGAGTTGATTCCTCACGGGGCAGCATTATAGGTGCCCGGCCCAGCTCAGTATTTGCAGATCGGAGAGAAGAGAGCACGATGACCGATACGCCACGCGTTGTGATCATAGGAGCGGGGCCCTGCGGCCTAGGTTGCGGACGCGAGCTCAGGCGCCTCGGACACACCAACTGGCTGCTCGCCGAACAGCGCGCTGTCGCCGGCGGACATGCCGGGTCAGTGGTGGACCCTCAGGGTTTCACGTGGGACTTCGGCGGTCATGTCGTCTTCAGTCACTTCGGGGAGTTCGACAAACTTCTCGAGGAGACCATGGGCGACGAGGTCTACCAACACGAGAGGTCGTCGTACATCCGCTTCGACGACACATGGGTGCCCTACCCCTTCCAGAACAACTTGCGCCACCTCCCGCCAGAACCTGCGTACGAATGCATCCTGGGACTGATCGAAGCCACTGGGGGTAACTCCAGCCAGGATTTCGCTTTGTGGATGGAGGCCACCTTCGGTGGTGGAATCACACATCACTTCATGCGCCCGTACAACTTCAAGGTTTGGGCGACTCCACCCGAACGTATGGCATCGAACTGGATAGCGGAGCGCGTCAGCGTCATCGATTACAAACGAGCTCTACGGAGTCTTACCTTTCAAGAGGACGACGCTGCTTGGGGTCCGAACAACCTGTTCACTTTCCCCGCGGTCGGGGGTACGGCCGAGATCTATCGCAGGCTCGCACTGACACTTAGCGAACAGATTCAGTACGAGAGGGAGATCACTTCCATCGATATTGAGCGAAAGACTGTCGCGATGACGGACGGAACCGAAGAGGCTTACGACAAGCTGGTTTCCACCATGCCTATAGATGTCCTGGTTTCCAAACTCGTCCACTGTCCGGACAGCGTCAGGCGCGCAGCCGAAGACCTCGAACACAATGGGGTCTTGGTGGTGGGGATCGGCTACGAAGCGCCGCTCAAGGACGACAAGTCATGGATGTACTTCCCCGCCGAGGACATCCCGTTCTACCGAGCAACGAACTTCGCGAAGTACTCGCCCGCCAACGTGCCCGACGCCGACACGGGACGCTACTGCTCGTACATGACGGAGATCTCCTATTCGCGCTACAAGCCCGAGTCCAAAGAGGGGCTCGCTGAACGTGTTGAGGAGTCGCTTCGGCGCGCCGGCGTTATCGAGGGCGCTCCAGAGGTCGCCTCAATGCACATCGAGGATGCCCCTTACGCCTACCCTGTGCCGACCCTCAAGAGGGACGCCGCTCTTGATGTCATCCAGCCCTGGTTGATGCAACACGACGTCTACTCGCGTGGCCGGTTCGGCTCGTGGCGGTACGAGATCGGCAACATGGACCACGCGGTGAAGATGGGCATCGATGCCGCTCGTTTGATCGTGAACGGGACCCCCGAAGAGATCTGGCCCGCCGAGGGGTGATCCACTAGATCCCGAGGCGGGCCCAGACGAAGCGGTGATCCGAGTACCGGCACGCTGTCTTCACTTGACAGCGATACGTCCCCGGGTCCTCTCCCGCCCAGCCCGGATCGTCCGCTCCAGCAGCGAGCACGTCGGCTCCACGCACGAAGACGTAGTCGATGCGGTTTCGCCTGTACTCCTCGGTGCCGTCGCACAACGTCGTTGGTCCAATCCCCTCGTAAGTCCAATGCTCGCCGACCAATTCACCACTACGTTGTGCATCGATCTTCACGGCATCTCGAAACGCCCCGGATTCCTCGTCTGAGGTCATCTCCTTCCACCACGGCAAGGGTTCTGAGCTCTCGGCCACGTCGCATTCCCTCAGTTCCTCGACCGCTCTCTGATTGAAGTCGCCCCCGACCACCGTCGCGGTGCCATCCCAGTCGTCCACTGTTTGTTTAATGAGCGAGGCGTTGCGTACGCGGCAGTCCGAACCCGCGTCCCAAGGGATGTGCACTCCCGCCACGGTGTAACGAGTCTTGCCCGCACGCCTTACCAGCCCAAGCGCGAGATAGCGATTGCGTTCGTCACACGCATCCGTCCAAACTTTGAACTCAGTTGCTTTGTTGGCAGAAACGTTGACTATCGCCTTCGCTTTCACGTGACGGTCCTGCGGCCCGGTGGGTTCGAAATCCTTCCCAGGGAAGATCGTTCCCAGGAGTCGTGCGAGGGCGATTACACCATCGGACTCGATCTCCTGCAGCAAGATCACATCCGGCGGACGATCGGTCAGCGTACGGCCAAGCGCCTCCGCCAGCGTTCGCAAACGATTCTTCTCCAGCTCGAACTGATGCGCGTTGACCGTGACCACGACGATTTCATCCGCGGCGCCACGGTTGTGGTCCGAACCGGGTTGGTTCGGATCGCTCTCTCTCGTGCATCCGGACAGCACAAGCATAAGAAGGAGTACGAGCAAGCCGACGCGTTCGATCTGGGAGATACTCACGGATCGACTCATCGTCCCTCATGATCTCAAGAAAGTGTGACGTTGGCGCGGCCGCGACCGCGCTCCGTCCACCGAGGCCCAATGATAGCCTTCAGGCGTGCTTCTGAGGCTGCCCCTTCGTTTTGCTCGCACCGGCGCTAGGAAGCGGAAAGCGGTCGTCGCGATCGCACTCCTGATGACCCTGGCCGCGTGTGAATCTGGAAACCCGGCAGATGAGGGGTCCACTCCCGACCCACGCGCTGAGGTTGAGAGCACTGCGCAGCCGGGTCCGAAGTGCGGAGGCCAGGCCGCCACGATCATGGGCACCAAAGCCGACGACCACTTGGAGGGAACCGAAGAGAGGGACGTCATCGTCGCGGGTGACGGACACGATGTCGTGATCGCCCTGGGGGGCGATGACCTCGTCTGCGCCGGAGGTGGCAACGACTCGCTGGACGGAGGTGAGGGTGACGACGAACTCTACGGCTCCAGGGCGATCCCCGAGGATCCCGAGGTCTTCCCGAGGGAAGGCGGCCCGGAGTACCCCGCGAGTGGTTTCTTTGGTGACGACGGCCTGGACTCTCTGGCAGGAGGTCCCGGCGATGACATGCTCGCGGGAGGGCTGCACCACGACACGCTCGCGGGAGGCCCCGACAACGACAGGCTCTTCGGCAATCTGAACGACGACGTCCTCGCGGGTGGAGCCGGCCACGACTACCTCCATGGCGGCGAGCAGGACGACAACCTGCGCGGCGGAATCGGGGACGACGTGCTGTTCGGATACAACGACGACGACATCATGTTCGGAGGCGAGGGCTCCGACGAGCTCACCGGAGGAGGCGGATCGGAGCTTCTCGTCGGCGACACGGAAGACGAGGCTGGAGCCGGTTATGCGGACGTCGTTAGGGGCGAGGGGGGCGACGACCTTCTGAAGGGCATGGGCGGAAACGATGTCCTCGATGGTGGAACCGGGAATGACGGCGTCGACGGTGGCGAGGGCGACGATGATCTCGACGGAGGAGAGGGTGTGGACCTCGCTGCCGGAGGGCCGGGGGTCGACGTCATGGACGCCGCCGAAGGCGACGACATCGTGAACGGCGCCTATGGCGAGGGCGAGAGCCTCGTCGGAGGGGGCCATGATGCGGGAGACGTCTGCCTCTTCGACGAAGGCGACACCCCGGCCGGCTGCGAACTGTCGGCGGGGGTCGAGCTCGATCCTCCTGCCGGCGGCAACGATGCGAGCGACCCGCAGGTGGGAGAGGCCCCAACCGAGATGCAAACGACTTGCCGCGAGGAGAAGGCGACCATCACCGGCACCGAGGGACCCGACTCGCTCGAGGGGACGCCGGGGCGCGACGTCATTGTGGGTCTGGGCGGCAACGACTCGATCCGCGGCGCTGGGGGTGACGACCTGATCTGCGGCGGTACGGGCAACGACACAATCCTCACCGGCGACGGGCTGGACGTTGCGGACGGGGGGCCGGGCAACGACACCATTGCCGCCATGATCGAGATTCTCTATCCCAGCAAGGACCTCGGCGACGACACTTTCTATGGTGGCGCAGGCGACGACCAGGTGTTCGGGGCAGGGGGCAAGGACACGATCCATCTCGGGTCGGGAAACGACGTGACCAGCGGCGAGCGCAACGATGACAAGGTCTTTGCAGGGCCGGGACACGATCAGGTATCCGGCGTTCAGGACCAAGACGTTATCTACGGAGGGCCGGGCCACGACGTCCTACGCGGACGCCCTGGTCTCGACGAGGTCTACGGTCAGGAGGGCGACGACATGTTGTCGGGGGGGCCCGAAGACGACCTTCTGGACGGGGGGCCGGGCAACGACATCATCACGGGGGACGGCATCTTGCACTTCGCGGTCGAGGGTTGCCCTTACCAATCGTGCCTCTATGGGTCGGACGAGATGCTGGGAGGAAGCGGCCTTGACCTCCTCCTGGGACAGGCGGGGTCCGACGTGCTCGACGGAGGCGAGGGATCCGACGTGCTCCTCGGCGAGGATGACGACGACAACCTTCTCGGAGGCTCGGCCCAAGACGTGCTCGACGGTGGAGGGGGAGCCAACTCGAACTCGGGTGGGCCCGATGTCGACATCTGCCGCAACCCGGGGCCGGCGCCAGATGGCGACTGCGAGCGCTAGTGCTTCCCCGTTTCGCGACCGTACTGATTGTCGTGGCCGCTGTAGTGGTTCTCGTTGGTTTCGCCTTGATACGGCTCAGCGACGAGGAGACAGATGGGGGCACGAGGGCCACGGGGCGCCGAACCTTCGCCAGCAATGACCCGATGAAGCGCGGATGCGATCTCCCGATCAAGTATCTCGAGCGCATTTGGAAAGGTCACGATCCGGTCCACTCAGAGGACGTCACCACCGTTCCGCTCGAGCCGAACTCCTCTGGAACCTTCAGCGTGACCAGCCATTCGGGTCCGTGGGATTACCTGCAGAACGTCCCACTGGTCTTCTACGGGCCCGGATTCATCAAAGGGTCAGGCGAGCCTCTCGAGGGTCCCGCAGAGACGGTCGACGTCTTTTCGACGGTAGGCGAGCTCGTGGGGGTTGACCTTCCTCACCGCGACGGTCGAGCACTCGAGGAGATACTCGAGCAGGGCAGGCAGGACCCTCCTAAGTTGATCCTCACGATCGTGTGGGACGGAGTTGGGCGCAACGTGCTCGAGAGATGGCCGGACGCGTGGCCGAATCTGGCTCGTCTCGAGAGGGAGGGCACGTCGCTGGTTGACGCGGTGGTTGGATCCTCGCCTTCGATCACCCCGGCCACCCATTCGAATCTCGGCACGGGGGCATATCCGCGCCGGCACGGAGTCACGGCCATTGAGTACCGCACCGAGGGGGGGTCCGTTCGCCAGGCTTTCGCAAAGCGCAATCCTGCCGATCTGCGCCTCACGACGATGGCAGACGAGATCGACCTGGCGATGAACAACGAGCCCAAGGTTGGCATGCTCGCCTGGAAGGGGTGGCACCTCGGGATGCTGGGGCACGGCACCCAGACGCCGGGAGGTGACGCGGACGAAGTCGGCTTGATCGGGACGGACGAGCACATCACCGGCAACAACAGTTTCTACTCCACCCCCGCCTACATCAACCCGCTGCCGGGACTCGAGGGCCGGCTAGACGAGGCCGACCGGTTGGACGGGAGGGTCGACGGGAACTGGCGCGGACACACGGTGTCCGTTCACGACAACCCCGGCTGGGTGGACTACGCGGCCGACGCTGTTCTGACGATGCTCGATCGGGGAGGATACGGCGCGGACGAGGTTCCGGATCTGTTCTTCACCAACTTCAAGATGACAGATATCGCTGGACATCAGTATTCGATGGACTCCATCGAGGAACGCGATGTCCTCCACGCGGCAGGACGCGGCGCTTGGCCGCATCGTCGACTACCTCGAACGCGATGTCGCCGACTACGTCGTAGTCATTACCGCGGACCACGGACACACGCCATCCGCGGAGCGTTCCGGAGCCTGGCCGATCTCTCAGGGCACCGTAGTGGACGACATCGACGAACACTTTGGCGTTACCGAGGGCAGCCTGATGACATCGAAAACGGCCGTAGGAATGTTCTTCAACCGGACCGTCATGCAGCAGGCCGGTGTCAGCGCGAGCGACGTCGCTCGCTTCCTCAACGGGTACACCATCGCCGAGAACTGGAACGAAGATGAGCTGCCCGACGGTTACGAGGATCGCGGCGATGAGAACGTCTACGAGGCCGCCTTCCCAACCGATGACATCGGAGAGGTGTTGCGCTGTGCACGAAAGCGCGACCGAGGGTGACCCGGCAACCGGCTTAAGTCAATCGAGCTACTTCAGTCGTCCGCGGTCGCCGGAGGACGCCTCGATCCGTACGCGCACTCCATGATGTCGGGGAGCTGGCTGCGTGCGAAACTTGCCGACAACACACGTTCAGCGCCACGGTCCTCGTAGCCCTCGGGGAGGGCCTCCTTCCTCAAGTTGTCTTGGATCGAGTAATCGACGAGGAATGCCGCCACGTCTTCGGGAACGATCTCCATTTCCGACGCCAGCGGACGATTGAGGAAGAGACCGGCGGTCCGGCTACCGACCACGAGATCCTCTCCCTCCGGCACCTGGAAGTGGGCGTCGACATCCTCCGCGATTTCATCGGCGGATAGAGGCCACGCACCGGTCCTTTCCGGCGAAGGGGTGTGGCCGTGGTCGGCCGTGAGGATCACGACATAGTCCTGCACCGTGTTGTCCAGCTGAGCGATGATTCGGCTAAGGGCAGAGTCTTGCGCGCGAAGAACCTGCTCCATCTCCGGCGAATCCATGATGTATCGGTGGCCGACGACGTCGGCGATCTTGAAATTGACAAAGAAGAGGTCGGGCGAGCCGTCGTCCGAGCCATAACCCTCCCTCCTTAGCGTGGTTAGCAACATGTCGGTCTGGTAGCCCACCCACGCAGGGTTGTCTTTCTTCAGGTCCCCTCCCCGGTCAGGTTCATACAGCTCGTTGCCCATCCACTTATCGTCGAGCAATCCGTCTGAGCGATCGGCACTGAGAGCGTGCTCCTCGAAACCCGGGAATCCGTCCTCGTACGGGGGAATTGAGTAGAAGTCCTCGTTGGTTTTCACCTCGCCCGGATCTTTCATCAGGACCATCTGGTCCGCATCTCCGCCAGGTGTCGCCGTTCCGTGGCCCATCATCGGGATGTGCCACGGGAACCAGCCGAGCATTCCCACGAGCGGCTCATTACCCAAAGCCTTGTCGATCTCGTCGGCAAATGTCGTGACCTCGAGCATCGAAGGATCCGAACCTGCCAAAGCTCCCGCCAGTTTTCCCTCTTCGTTCCTGTAGAAGATTGCGGGAACACCATGGGTCCGCGGGAAGGAGCCGGTGCCGAGGCTCGCGTGGGTCGCCGGCGTGATGGAAGGGGAGGATCCGACGGTGGCATTGCCAAAGGAGGTTCCCTCCCGTTGGAGACGCTTGAGCGTCGGCCACACGTCCGGCCAACGACGCAACACATTGCGACCGACGCCATCCCACACGATGGTCAACACCAGTCGAGGAGAGCCCGCGACTCCGTCGACGAGCGCTTCCTTGAGTACCTCTCCATCCCTCTGGGGCAGCTCGACGTTAGTCAACTCGCCGACCGTCGGATAGACGTCGGTGATACTTGCGTGGCGAGAAACCATCCCTCTCGCCGCGATACGACCCGGCCCGTAAAGAACCAGCGGTATCTGTTGCAGATACTGCACCGGGCCCGAGTGATTGGGCACCTTGAACGATCCGAAGTAGTTCGGTTCCTTAGGGATGACTACAACCTCGGGCGAGCGATCGCCGGCCTGTCCCCTCCACACGCGGAGAAGCTGCTTGCGGTCCACCTTGCACGCGTGACGCACAAGGCTGGCCGCTGTCCTTTCACTGGCTCGCGGCCCGGCAGAATCCTCCGAGTCGCTTGTGAAGAACAGGAATGTGCCCGTGACGAGCAACAGCAACGCCAGCGGTATCAAGAGAATTGCTCGCATCCGCACGACGGCGAGACTACGACAGAAAGATCGGTGTTCGCCGCGCGTCACGCTATCGTGTCCCGATGAGAAATCCTGTGGGGAGGGGCGCATTCGCTGGACCCTCGGTGCAGAAATCTCGGCGGATGGCATGGTGCCTTATTGCTCTATCGCTGATGGTCGCCTCCTGCTGGGGCAACAATCAGCCCGAACCTGATGACCAATCAGCGCTCAACGACTCTCGGCGATGGTTCCGCGCGTCTTGCAGCACGCCTTTGATTCATCTCGAACGAACCAAGCGAGGGCTGTACGAGAACCGAGGGCCCGATCTGACTTTTATCCCGCACAACGGGAACACGCTCGGAAACTTCACTGGTAGCTCTAACCACTCGGGACCATGGGGCTTCCTTCAGAACATTCCTCTCCTCTTTTACGGTCCCGGACATGTCACAAGTCAGGGTTCGGTCCAGCTCGACCGAGAGGTGACGCTGGCAGACGTCGTACCAACGGTCGCACAAATGTTGCAGACTCCCCCACTCCCCACTGCAAGCGGAAAGGCAATTACGGAAGTGCTGCCCGACACCGCCGCGGAACCTCCGCGCCTCGTGCTCTTCGTGGTGTGGGACGGTGCGGGGTGGAACGTCTTAGATAGGTGGCCGGGCGCTTGGCCGTTCCTTCGAAGCCTGATGGCCGACGGAACCGTGCTCGGGAACGCGACAGTGGGGTCTTCCCCCAGCATCACCCCGGCCGTCCATACCACCCTCGGCACCGGCGCCTTCCCCGAAGATCATGGAATCGTCAACATCACTCAGCGCGATTCTCAAGGCACGCTCAACACGGCCCTGAGGGCCGCATCCACGGAGGATCTCGAAGTACCGACGCTCGCCGACGTCTACGACCGCCGCATGGGGAACGAGCCTCAGATGGGTCTTCTGTCCAAGGCAGATGCGCTTCATCTTGGAATGCTCGGGCACGGCGCCTCGATCCCCGGAGGGGACAGGGATATCGCAGCGTTCGAAGGTTCGTCCAGGGAAGAGTTGTTCAGGAGCAACGACAACGCTAATTACACCCTTCCGTCGTACCTGCAGCGACCGCAGGAGTTGGACAAGATAGTTCGAACAATCGATGCCGCCGACGGGCGAGCGGACGGATCCTGGTTGGGACATCCTGTGCTGGATGATCCCAACGATGTTGAATCACTGAGTGGGGCTCCAGTATGGACCGTTTACCAAACGCGTGCGATCGAATCGATCTTGGAGCAAGAGGAATTCGGTGAGGATGAGATCCCCGATCTGTTCTTCACCAACTACAAGGAGATCGACTACCTGGGACATCGTTACACGTTCGTGTCGCAGGAGGTCAAACAGAGCATCCAGTACGCCGACCGCGAGCTACGACGGTTGACGGAATTTCTGAACGACAAGGTCGGTAAACGCGAGTGGGTCATGGTGATGACCGCGGATCACGGTCAGACTCCCCCGCCGCAGGAGACCGGCACATGGCCCATCAACGTCAACAATCTGAGGCAAGCGATTGACGATGCAGTGGGGGCCAAAGTGGTCCTACACCTCAAGCAGAACGGATTGTGGCTCGACGAACGCCAACTTGAACGGCACGACGTCACGAGGGGTGAGCTGTCGAACTGGCTGCTGAACTACTCGATCAATGACAATGCAAACGGGATGGAGATTCCGACAGCGTACCGGCAGCGCCTCGAGGAACCGATCTTCGCCGCAGCTTTCCCGTCGCGGGACATGGCGCGGATAATTCGATGTTCGCAGCATCGAGAGACCGGTCGGTCATGATGGGACTTGCTTGTGACATGTAGGCACATCAAGTACCGGTCCGCCTTTCATTGCCTCGATCGGCGGTCTCGGTGACCCCAGCCACGCCGGCCGATGTGCCGCTGCAAGCCATCTTGGTTGCGCTTGCTTTCATCCTCTTTGGTTACCTCATAGTCGACGCCTTCTTCAATCGAACCCTGAGTGCAGCAACCAAGTGGGGGCTCGCCGTTCCGGGATTCGTCCTATACGTCTTCGTTTTGATGCTGGCGCACATGGCGACAAGGGGGGCGCTCCTATCCGCGGGAGATCTGGTGAGGGCTCTGACGGCCCTCACGGCACTGACTCTCGCGGTACTGAAGGTAGTGCGCCTCCGCAAGGAAGGCTTGCGTTCACGAACCTACGGGCAGATCGTCATAATCTGCGTGCTGCTGTTCGTGGCCCTGTTGGTCTGGGCGTATCCACTCGGCCATTCTGTGCCGCTCCACTTCAACCCCGACACCAAGCGGCACATGGGCATGGCACATCAACTCCTGAATGGCGAAACCACACCTTCCATAGGCTTGGTGGGGGACATCCCCAACTACTATCCCTGGCTGTACCACGCAGTCGTTGCGTTTCTCTCCCACTTCACTCCCGGCGGCCTTCCTCTTTTTGCGCTCGCTCCCTTGCAAGTGATGGCCGTGTCTGGCTGCATCCTCTTGCTCTTCGCGTTAGGCCGTGCGCTTTCCGACAATGCCTGGGGAGGCTTTGCTGCAGCCACCTTTGGAGGCCTCACAGGTGGCTTCGCTTACTTCCTCACAACGGAACCGACCCTCGTGTTGAATCCGAGGACCAGTGCCTTGCTGGAGTACTGGGGAGACCTGCTGTTCGTTCGCTCCTACAACTTTGCGTTCTCGAATCTGGCCCCTGCCTTCCCACGAGATCTCAGCTATTTGTTCTTGCTTGCGCAGCTACTGCTGGCAGTTGAGGGGCTAAGGCAGTGGCGAAGCCGGATCCTGATTCTCCAGGGAGTCGCAATCGGGCTCGCGGGTCTTTGCGGGGGAGAGGCTTTCCTGGTCGGGATGGTGGTGGCCGGCCTCCTCAGCGTGATGGCAGACCGTGGGCGACGAGTGCGCACCTTCCTGTTTACAGCCGGTGTGGGTGCGGCGATTTATGCGTTGTGGATCGTGCCTTTGATCGTGGGTTACTTCAGACTTGGCGGCTTCCGTTCGTTGGCCGCCACGCCCGTCGATCTACCCGTTTGGGCCATCATCTTCTCGTGGGGAATCACCACCCCGTTCGCCATCTACGGGGCTTTTCGGCTGGTGTCTCGAATACGGGCAAAAACAACGCTGGTAATAGTCGCGCTGCTCATTGCCACCTCAACCCTCCTCATTGTCTCTGCCCTCGTCGAACTGCTGCCGGGTGAGGGCTTCGACACCCTGGGGAGGCGCCACCGCTATTGGCCGATCCTGTCGCTCACCGTTGTGCTCATCGGGGCGGTGGGTGCTGCCGACCTTCTGTCTCGTCTGAGCTCACGCAAACGTCTCTATGCCTACGGCGTCGGTCTATTGATCGTCCTGGCCGCCATACCGTCCACGGTGCTGGCTTCCCTTGCATATCCAGACGAGGTTCTTGCCCCTCCCCTGCTGGAACGGACGATGCTTCGGGAAGAGCCCACCGTTCTAGATGCGATCCAGCCACCCGAAGGTCATACCTGTGTCGTCGCAGTACCCGATCACCTCCGCGTCGCTGCGTTTGCTCATACGGGCAACCGTTTCATCGACTACAACGTGGCGCCCGGTGGTCGAGCGTATGTGCGCTGGAAACTGATCGGCAGACAGGTTCCCTATCTGCGAAGGCGCGTCGCCGACAATGAGCTTCTGACATCAGGCGCAGTCGAACCTGGCCGTTGGTTGCAGACCGCGCAGAAATACGGAGTGGACATCGTAGTGGCGCCCGCGGCTGCAGCGGATAAACCTGCCTTCGCCGACCGCGACGCTCGCTTCTACTCCGGCCCCGAAGGGGACTGGATAGTCGTCCGGCTGTCCCCCTGCTGATATCGAGTCTCTGGCAAATCCCGATGGTCCCGAGCTCTCCGCGCGGCCAGGGATTACTGCCCGCCCTCGCAGGGGTCGACGCGTTCGGTGCCGACCGTTACCGCACTGAACAAACGCTCGGATCTGCGCGACTCCCACTGGCTCGACGCTCCGGAATCAGCGGCGTTCTCACCCAAGGTGTAGCTCGCGAGCCACTTGCCAATGGCCGCCAGCGTGACGTCGTTCCTTGCGAGCTCGTCCCCGTCGACGTAAGCCCCGTACGCGGTCAGGTGGTAAGCGAGGTCCACGTCGTTGTCGACTCTGTCGAAGCGAGCGTTGACATCGTCGAGGACCTCCTGACCCTTGATGGGGTAACCGCCCGACCGCTCAGGGGCCGGCATCAATCCGTGGTCCGCAGTAAGCATCACCACCCACCGCCCTGCCCCCACCTGCTCGTCGAGCTGTTTCGTCAACAAACGCAGCTCTCTGTCCTGCGCCGCCATGGCATCGCCAACCTCAGGCGACGTCATCCCCCAGGCGTGATACGAGAGATCCGTCTCCTTCATGTTGACGTAGAGCAGATCCGGAACCTCGTCAGAGCCGAACCCTTCTTGTTCGATCATGCGGCGCATCATGGTTCCCTGATAGCGCGTGAATGCCGGACTGTTGCCAAGCACGCCCGGATCATCCAGGGATCTCCCCCTCCACATCGCGTCGATCTTCCCGTCGGCGGCGTCGAGGTCGTCTGAGAAGCGCTCGAGAAGGTCCGGCTCAGTAATGGCGGGCGACTCATAGTCCAGTTCGTTGCCCACCGCTTCACCCGAGTGGTCGAGCAGCAACACCTCATCGCGGTCGCCCCCGGAGAAGGAGGCTCCGTGGCCGATCATCCCCAGGTGCCAGTTCACCCTTGCGACCATTCCTGTCAACGGCTGGTTGGACAGGGCACGGTCGTAGAGATCGGCGAGTGTGCCGACCCGTAACAACTTCGGATCGAAACCCGCCCATGGGTCGACGAGCTTCGTTCCGGTCGTCCGTTGGGACACTCCTGTAATCCCATGACGGTTGGGGTAGACACCGGTCCCTAGGGTCGCGTGCACCGGGGGTGTCACCGAGGGACTCGAGCCGATTGAGAAGTTCGTGTAAGTCGTTCCACTCGTCATCAACGAGTTCAGGAAAGGCCATCTCTCGGAGTGGGATTGAAGGGCGTTCCATCCCGCGCCGTCCCAGACCACGGTGACGACCAAGCGAGGCTTCTCGGCCGTCTCCGACAGGCTCTCGGTCAGTACCCGGCCGTCCCGGTGTGGCCATCCGCCGAAACCGATGAGGCGTGCAACCGTGGGGGCCAAATCGGCCATCTCGGCGGGAGTTGAGATTCGACCACCGGCCTGCACGAAACCCGGTCCATATACAACGAGCGGGACGTCGACCAGAAAACGCCACGGCCCGGTGTGTGGTGGGTTAGCCGGCGCACCGATGAAGTTCGGTTCCCGCGGAATGACGAGGACGTCCGGTGAGCGACCGGGGAAGTAACCGCGCCTCGTTAGGGAGACGAGTGCGCTCGCCGACGCACACGGCTCGGCTCCGCCGCTAGCGCGACTCGCATCGTCGTCCGAACCTTCCTGTCCGGGAGTGCAGGCGGCCAGGATCGCGCAAAGCATGAACGCAGCGAGCTTCGATCGAGAGGCGGTCATTCGATGCTTGCCGAAACTACCGGCCAAGTGCGCCGGCATCGCAACCGGAACCACGTCGCGCTCACGACGAGGTCCAGCGGGGATGATCCGTTGCCTGTCACGGGCAGGATGCACCTTCGCATGCCCTCGCCTCTTCGAGATCGGCGTGCAGGGGCTCGAGATTGGGATCATTCTCCGTCGAGGAGTCGCCGAGAAGGTTCTCGAGCTGCCACGGGTCACGACTCAGGTCGTAGTACTCGCGCAAAACGACATCGCTGCCCCTGCGGTACTCGGTGTACTGGTAGGAGTCGGAACGAATAGACGCCCAATCGGGAAGGTCTTTGATCTCGTTGCCGTACTGCTCGATGAGGAGATGGGAGCGGTCCCACGAAGTTAGCAGCGATCGCCCGTCCAGCGGGTAGCGGTCGAGCGGTTCGATGCCGGCGGCGTGTAGAACAGTGGGCAGCAGATCAATGGTGCTTACGAGCCGGTCGCTCGTCTCGCCCTCCGCGACCTGTCCCGGCCAACGCATGAGGAGCGGGACTTCGACCGCGGAACGATATGGGAGCCGTTTCGCGAACAGGCCATGCTGACCGAGACTGTGACCGTTGTCCGAAAGGAAGAACGCAAGAGTCGTCCTTCGTTCATCGAGTTTTCCGAGTTCCTTCATGATTCCGTCCACCATCTCGTCGACGCTCATCAGCGTGCGAATCATCTGCGCGCGCTGGCGCTTTCCTTCCTCCAAGGAATAATCAGATCGGCGAACAAATTCCGGCTTGTCGCTGCGGTCCTGCTCGGTGAAGGGCGGCGTTACGCGCAGCCTCGGAACCGGAGCGCCGACATGCCGATCTGCTGGCTCGTAAGGCAAGTGTGGCGCGACCGGCGCGAGGTACAGAAACCAAGGACGGTCGTCATTCTCCTCAGCGCGACGGAGGAACCGCTTTCCGCGCTGGCCCACGAAATCGACCGAGTATGGCTCGACCTGGCCGAACCTCCCGTCGACGTTGAAGTTTGCGTTGTAGTACCCCCACAACGAGGTCGCCCACTCGTCCCAGTACGGAGGGTCGGCCGTCTCATCGATCCCCTGAAGTAGTTTTCCAGCGAGACCCGTTCGATAGCCTTCGTCGTGTAGGTACTTCTGCATGGTGGAGCGTTGATCGAGCGCATAACCGAGGTTGTTGCGCAACACGCCGTGATTGTGAACGTAGCGCCCCGACAGAATGGACGCACGCGATGGGCAGCACAGAGGCGAGGACACGATCGTTTGGGTGAAACGAGTCCCCTGCTCCTCGAACCAAAACCGGGTCCTCGGCATCGCGGCCATCGTTCCCTTGAACTGATCGTCTGTGACGATGAACAGGATGTTGGGAGGAGCAACGGAAAGGGGCTCGTCCTCCGGTCTCTCGACCCCGAGCTCCGATGGTGTATCGCCGTTCTCGTCATCGGTGCACGCGGCGACGGCCAGAAGGGCGAAGCACAGAAGCAAGCAGCACGTTCGTATTGCGGAGGGGCGGTCGAAGAGTGCTCTTCCCACCGGGAGCACAATAACGTGCCACCACCTCAAAACGGACTCAGCCCACTCGTACAAGGGTCGCGAGTGAATCTAAGAATCACCTAACCTGGAGCACCGATGTGGAGGGGTGCCCCTCGTCCAGGAGGATGTTTGAGTATCGAGTTTTCGAGGCGGACGTTCATAAAAGGGGCAGTGATAACGGCGACGGCCGGACTCGCCGCGTCCTGCGACCCGTCCTCCCGAGGCGCGGGCACTCTAGGTCAGGACAACGTGCTCGAGCTTCCTCCAGGGTTCGACCAGAGAATCCTCAGCCGAGCAGGTGAGCCGGTGCTGGGCGGCGGAAAGGGTGCCGGATTGGTCCCCGGCAAGCACGACGGGATGACCGCCCTCCCATACGACGGGAACGTCATCCTGGTCCGGAATCACGAACAGCTGCCAGAACACAAGATCCCGGTGTCGGGCACGGAGCCCTTCGACCCGGAGGACGCCGGCGGCGTTATGGGGCTCGTAGTCTCACCGAAGCGCGAACCCATTCGCGAGTTCTCCCTGCTCTCAGGTACGCGTAGAAACTGCGCCGGCGGTACTACTCCGTGGGGCACATGGCTGACGTGCGAGGAGATCCGCGAGGAAAACCACGGCTACGTTTTCGAGGTTTTGCCGGAGGCTAGCGGGAACGACCTCTCGAAGCTCCCCATCCGATCTATGGGTCATTTCAGACATGAAGCGGTCGGCGTTGATCCACGCACCGGCATCGTCTACCTCAGTGAGGATGCTCCTCCGCGGAGCTTCGTTTATCGGTTCCTGCCGGACAACCTGGCCGGACGCCCCGGCGCTCTGCAAGACGGGGGTCGCCTTCAAGCGATGCGGCCGGAGAGCGACTTGGTTGATGGGGCCCCAAACCAAGTGGGGACACAAGTGAAGGTGGGATGGGTCGATGTTGACCCCTCCTCGGCTCCCGAGTCCGCTGCCGACCGAGGTGCGATCCAGTTTCACAAGCTGGAGGGCGCACTCCATGCAGACGGCCTTTTCTGGTTTCCAGACACGGATGGAGGCGAGCACAAGCTGGGTCAAATCTTTCGCTACTCACCAGAGGAAGAAACTCTCGAACTGTTCTTCGAGGCCAGGAATGAAGTCGAGATGCAGAAGCCCGACAACCTCGCCATGACTCCGTGGGGAGACCTGTGGTTCGTCGAGGACAGCAAGGGCTACGACCGCGTCATGGGCGTCACTCCCGGTGGAGCGACTTACGAGTTTGCGCGTAACCAACTGAACGAATCAGAACTGTCGGGACCGTGCTTTTCGCCGGATGGTCGAACCTTCTTCGTCAACATCTACGATCCCGGCATAACCGTCGCGGTATGGGGACCGTTCGATCAATGGAGGGCCAACAAGGCGACCGCGTCCGCACAAGCTCATCCGCTGGGTGCCCCCAGGATCACCTAGATCCAAACGACCGCCTTTTATGCGGAACGAATCTAGACCTGACGCCGACCCCTATCATGGCCCGGTGGCCGCAGAAACTGCGGCAGGCCTATATGCAAGGAGCGTGTGTGTGAGCACCCCCAACATACTCATGCTGTTCGTCGATTCGTTGCGCGCGGACGCGGTGTTCGGCACCGGCATAGCTACACCCAACTTCGACGCTCACGCCAGTCGTGGCGCCTCCTTTCACCAGTGCGTGTGCACCGCCACCACCACCACGCCGTCGTTCTCCTCGATACTCACCGGTTGCTACCCGCCAAAACACGGCGTGCGCGGTTTGCAGGGGTACCGGCTGACACCCGACATCACAACGATCGCGGAGGCATTCGGCCGGGCAGGCTATCGCAGCTACGCCGAGGTGACCGGCCCCCTGCTCCCCGAGACAGGGGTACTGCGCGGCTTCGACGACATCATCCATCGTGAGGGGTACAAGGCGCCCTTCTTCGGTTGGAGGGACGACGTCCTTCGCCGCATGTCGGGGTACTCGGAGCCCTGGCTCATGCTTCTTCACATCTGGGAGGTTCACCGCCCCTTCCGGCCCCCGCCCGACTACACGAAGAAGTGGGACAGAGCCGGCTACGAGGCAGTGGTCGCGGCCAGCGACGAGGGTCTGAAGCCCGTCCTCGACTCTCTTCCCGCGAACACCATCGTGGTGTTGTCCGGCGACCACGGCGAGGAGTACCCGGACGGCCAGTTAGAGGTGCTCCTCAATAGGGTCAGCAGGAAGGCTCGGAAGGTCCTCAAGCCGAAGAGCTGGTTCCCTTATCTCGACCGAAAGCTGTCCGCCCAGGCCGTGGGTCACGGCTTCGCCCTGCACGAACATCTCATCAAGGTGCCATTGATCATCAGCGGGCCCGGCATCGCCCCCTCGACTATCTCCGATCAGGTTAGGCACGTGGATCTCCTTCCGACACTCGCCGATCTCGCCGGGATCCCCATTCCTGAGGGCCTGGATGGGCGCAGTCTTCGTCCCCTCATGGACGGAGGCGTCCTTTCGGAGGAGCCCGCCTACATGGAGGCGGTAGGCGTCAAGCTCGAGGGCAAGCGCATAGTGGGGGCCAGGAGGCCGGACTGGAAGCTCCTCAAGGCCGGTGGCGGGCGACCGGCGCTCTACCGGTTGAACGGCGGCGCCGGCACGCCTGACGAAAGGCACAACCTCTACTCACGCCACCCCGAGGTCGCAAGGGAGCTCGAGAGGTACATCGAGGAAGTGACGTCTTCCACGGTGGCCTCTTCGGGGATGAGCAAGGCGGAGGAGGCATCAGTCGAGAAGCACCTCAAGGATCTCGGCTACCTCTGACCTCAGCTACCCAGTGGATATCCCAGTGCGTCCATGGTCGGCTCGATCAGAGGGACGATCGATTCGATCTCCGCGGGATTCTCTTTGCGCCATTTCCCTCGCTCGGGCGGAGTGACGACGTTGATCGGAGTGGTCCTCGTCGCCTCCGCACGTCGTCGAACGCCCACTTCGTACGGCAACTCGAGTTCGTCCATCACACGTCCGACCACCGGACCTGGATCATCGACGAGATCCTCGTAGCGGATCTCCGTCCAGCGCTCCTGAGGGATGGTCTTGAAGGCTGCAAGCGCGTGCTCATTGCACAGGGCCCATTGCTTCGCTGCCACAACCTCGACCGGAGCCCCTCTGTCATCGCGCCACCCCGGATAAAGCACGAACTTCCACCACATCGGATCCACTCCAGGGATCGAGTGAGGCTCGTCGAGCTTGTATGTCTTGTATCGAGTGGTTCTCCAGGCATTGATCAATGAGTTCACGTTCTCGCGGCCATCTCTCCGTAGGAAGACATAGTGCGCGTCCGGAAAGAGCGATTCCAGAAATCCAAATCGCAGCGCGTTCCCGGGGTGTCTTGTCGATGAGCCGATGCCTCGAACCGGTTATCAAGAGGAACTGCCTCTGGATGTACGCGGCGGCTTCGGGCGTCACGTCCGTAGCGTCGAGCGCATTCGACTCCCAGCCGCGCAAGGAGGGGTGATAGTACGCCTCCCATACCTCGTGCGGCTCGCCGGGCCAGTGCGCGAGGCCACTGGACGAACGCAGGATGGCGAACAGTAGGGAAGTACCAGACCTCGGGGCCCCGATGATGAACACCGGCCGGCTGAGTTTCGCTCCTCCGACAAGCACGGGTAGATGTAGCGCCTGGTTTGCGCGCAGCAAGGCTCGCTTGGCCCACCAGCGGGGGCCCGGCTCGAACGTCGTCCTGAGGCTCTTCTGAATTTCCCGCCTTGTAGTCATGCGCCGTCCCTACGAAACGCCGGCGCCAGCCGGTGAGTCGGACTTGGCGCGCGTCCTTCGCCACGGCAGGACCGAGGTTGGCAGGTTCGTAGATCCCGCCACTCCGAGAGCGAGCAGAAGCGAAACCGTTAACGTGTATGCCGGTTCGACGTAGAGGCTGAGAATGGCTGCGTGGGCGGCCAAGCTGAAGATCGACGCTGCTACAAGCGTTCGGAAGAGTTGTTCGCGCCCTTCCATGACGCGCACGCCGGCGCGCGCGTGTGAAGCCACGAGATTGCATACACCGCGGCTATGCCCAGGCCGCCGACCACTCCTGTGCGGAACAGGTAGTTGAGATACGTGGAGTGCGTTCCCGCCCGAGGAACGTAGCGTCCGCCCTCGTCTCCCTCGTCGGCGCGCGCCTTCGTCGTTCCATAGCCCAGCAGGAAGTGCTTGCCTTTGAGGACGCCGACCGTCTCCTCATAAACGGTCTGGCGCGTCCCTATGCTCCCGCGTGCCCCAGCTCTTCCTGTGGCGGGATCGACGCTGTAGGTGACGAGGTAGAAGGCTGTGACGAGAGCAGCTGCTGCCAGGAAGACGCCGAGCATCTGGCCCTTCCGGCGCGATGAGAGGCGTCCGTCGAATACCAGGTACAGGATCGCCAGGAGGATCGCGATCCAGGCTCCGCGAGCCAGAGAAAAACCCGCTCCGAACAGGCACGAGGCAACTCCGGCCCAACCCAGGAGGCGCCTCCTGCGGTCGCCCGTCCAAGCGAGAAAGAACACAAGAGGGAAGAGTGCAACACTGACCCCCGCGTAGGTGAGCGCGTTGCGTGGGAAGGACCGCAGCCGGGGGACGGTGTTCATAGGGGCCAGACCAACGTTGTCATAAAGAAGCTCGATGTCGAGAGGACGCAGGACGTCTTCGAAATCTCGGGCAGATCCTTCGAATCTCACGACAATGCTCGTGTCGAACGCGGCAAAAGGTGGCGCATAGGTCGAGGCTGAGGGCATTCCAGGTGTGCGTTCGACGAGCCGCTCGACCTTTCGACGCAGTTCCGCGGCGCCTGCGTTCTTGGCCCGAACGTAGTTGGTCATACCCACTGCATTGGTAAAGGCGTCCAGACCATATGCTTCCTCGACGCGGGTGCTGACCTCATCGTTCTGCATCTCCTCGACGGGAAGGCCGACCCACTCGAGCAACACGCCCACGGAGAGGATCACGACGAAGACCGTCAGAGCCGAGACCACGCGTACGCGATCCTCCAGTGTCTCGAGCGTGTCGACGACTGCCAACATCACACCGCTGATAAGCAGTTGGATCACGACAAGAAGCATGAAGTGACGAAGATCGACGGTCGGGACCACCACCACGCCCACGATGGTCCACAGCGCCAGCCCGACCAGCAGCCACATCCAACGGCCACAGCGAGGCCACCTACGCTCGCTCCACAACATGAGCGCCCATCTGAGAACCACGGTGGACCAGCCGACCAAGATGACGGTCGGCAGCATGTCAACCAGCCACCCAGTGAGCCCCATGAAGAGCGGAGATACGAACGCGAGCGGCATTGGTAGTACGAAGGCAACCAGAGCCGCCGCGACCATGAAGGCCCACCAGGCGATGACGCCTCCGTACAAGGTGCCGGTTGCCCACGCGATCAAACCGAAAACAAGGGATGCGCCGGCCCCCACCCACAGCAACCGGGATCTATCGCCCGGGTCTTGAGCTGGCAAGCGATCGATCATCTGAATGCCCGCGACAGTCTTCACGGCCGCATCCTACGGTCGGTCCAATCGAACGATCATTCGGTCTTACTGCGTTTTCTGAACGCTCGCTTTCGCACCCGGTTGATAACCAAGCGCTCCTCCGCGTCGAGTCCCATCGTCCTGAGGGCTATGAAATAGACGATCGCGGCTACGACAAGGCCGGCGAGCTCGCTCGGGATGGATGTACCGAACACGAGCTTGAACGTACCGAGCACTGCCGCGCCTGCGAGAGTCGCGACGACGGGTTTGTAGAAGGTCCGGCCGAATGGCTGTACTCCCACCAAGACCTTGGCCTGGATCACCCGGGCGGTATTGACCAGCGCCGTCACGAACGAATCGGTGATCGCCATTCCCACCGCGCCTCCCAGCGGCCCGTCCATCGGCACGAGCCACGCGCCCAGGGCGATGTAGATGACCACCGATACGATCGAGTTGGCGAAGTTGAGACCCGGCCGGCCGGTCATCGAGATGACGTACCCGGTCGGCCCCGTGCCCGTGTAGAAGAGATTCCCGATAACCAGAATTTGCACTACCGATTCGGCTCCGCTTCCCTCCGGCCCCGCAAACAAGCTGACGAACAGCTCGGGGACGATCAGAAGCGCGGCGAAGACAGGGAACGAGAACGTAGCTACCCAGCGGTTGATCGTTTGGTAGAGCGAGCCCAAGCGCTCGATCTCGCCCTTCTCGTGAAGATCCGAAACCACCGGTGCCCAGATATTCACGATTCCGCTGAGGAAGACGGTCCCCGGCCCCTGCAGGGAGAGGGCTATGGCGAACAATCCGACGTCGCCCGTCGACCCGAAGGCCCCGAGAACGAGAACGCCCAGACCGATGGACTGGACGCCGAGAAGCGAGGCTCCCGCCTGCGGAAGAGCAAAGCGGGTCATGGGTCCGTACTCCGTTACGGCTGAAGCCCTTCGTTCCTCTGTAGTTAGCATCCGTCGCAGATACCAGCCGGCGGTGACCATTCCCAAGCCTGCGCTGATCACCAAGGTGACGATCGCAGCGACAAGAAGATCATCGCTGCTCGCGTCGAGGACAAAGTAGCCAACGCCTAGAGCAGCTAGGCCGAGGACGAAGCGAGCTCCCGGCTGAACGATATTGCCGGCGATAACCGAGGGTCCCATCGTCTTGTAGCCCTGGGTGCAGTAGCGAAGCACCTGCATCATCGCGAACAGTGGCACGTACAACGCGCCCACGCGCAACAGGAAGGCCAGGCGATCGATCTCGGTTTCGTTGTCACCGAAGACTGAAGCGATTGGCATTGCAAACACCAAAATGAGTAAGACGACTACAACCGATGCCCCGGCGGAGCACCTAAGCGAAACGCGTGCTGCTCCCCTTACACCCCCGGGATTCTCTGCGGCACGAGCGCGCGCCACCCATCGCATCGCTGCGTAGTTGTAGCCAATCAGCCCCAGCTGGGCAGCAATCGTCAGGATCTGTACGGCCTGACGGTAGAGGCCGAAGGACAAGCGGCCCAGGATGCGAAACGCGATGAAGGTGAAGCCGTAGGTGAGAACGCGCTGCGATATCTGCCCCACGATCTGGATCGCGCCGCCTCGCGCAACGGTCGCGACATCGTCGCGCTGGCCCTCGGTTAGGCCCTCTTGCCGAAGCGCTTCTTCCTCGCTAATCGGTTTTCACCGTTTGAGCTCCGCGGGTAGGGGGGCCCGCCGCCGTCATGCGGTGTGCGAGCGCCGCCTGCCGAGCCCATAAAGTCCTGCGCTTAGCAGCGTCGAAATCACCAAGGTCGTCCAGGCAACTGTTGCGTCGAGAGGGCTCTGGGTCACGGCGACAACCACCGCCCCTACGAGTGACAACATGAGGATGCTGAGAGCCGGGACCATGCCCAATGATTCTGCGACCGGATGGGCGTCGGGGAGAAAGTATCGAAACGCGAGATTTCCAGGAAGCAGGAGAAGACCGAATCCAATCAAGACCCTCAGGATGTGGAGGGGCGAGGCATCGTCTTCTCGTTGCTCGGGGTCCGGGAGCTCGCCTCCCAAGACTGTAGTGACTTCGCCATCCGCGACCGACCAGACCTCTCCTTCACTGACGATGTTTGGAGCCCCCTCGACCGCACCGGACGCGACTTCGGCATTGAACCCCGATGAGTTAAAGGCTTGCGCGACGACGATGATGGGTTCGCCAGTGGCATTGGCCTGCACGTCGCAGAGGGTCTCTCTCGAGAGCGCGGTGTAGATGTCCCCCGAAAGCGCCTCCTTGGCCTCATCGGGGTCGCACGACCCCTGCTCGATCGCGGCGCCCTGGGAGTCCGTAGGTGCGTCTTGCAGGAGGTTCTCGAGCGATCCCAGATACATGAAGCCCTGGTCGATCATCCCGTCTGGCAGTCCATAGCGGGAGGTGTTGCCCGAAAGCTTCGTGTATCCCCAGACCTGCTGGCCGCGGTCCTCCTGGTCCATCAAGAAGATGACCGGTGTGTCCTCGTCGACTCCGGCGAGGCGCGCCTCGAGCGCCTCGAGGTCGGTGCGCGTCTGGTCGTTTATCCATCCGCCCTCCGCGTTGTTCCAACCGGTCAGCTCGAAACCGGTAGTGAAATTAGTGGCAACAAGGAGACCGAGAACAACCAGGCCGGCGGCGGCCGCAATTGCCGACTTGGACAGCAAGTAGCGAATCAAGAAGTAAGCACCCAAGCCGACTAGTAGCACCCATGCAAGAGTGGTGTTGAAGAAGCGGTAGTAGGGATAGGTGAGGCCCCCAATGAACCCAAACAGACCCGCAAGCGGCGCCAGCCACAGAATGGAAACCCGTGCGAGGTCTTCGTCCGCCCAGCGCCAACCCGCCGCCAGGATTCCAACCACACCGACGATCAGCAGAGGCCCGTTGAACAGCGGTCTCATTGCATCGATCCACAACCCCATTCGGTCCAGGAAGAAATCGCTGTCGTAAGGGGGTGCGAGCGCGGCGTCCGCGAGCGGTGCCGACTCTCCCCACAGCCCGACCGTCCAAACGGCGAATGTCACGACCGCCGCCACCAGCGCGGTCAGTAACATCGGCAGGTCTTCGCGTATCACCGCTCGTAAATCGAGCTTGCGGAACACCAACTTGACGAGTGACATCAATCCGAGCGAGAGGCCAAAGAACACGAGAGTCGTTGGGTGAGTTAGCCCAGCGGCCAGCAGGAAGCCCCCGAATGCGACTCGCGCGGGCCACGACGTGCGCGCCTCGGTGAGAAAGGTCAATGACGCGGCGAGGAAAAACAAACAGAGAACGTTGTCGAGATAGCCGACGAACGGTGGCGTCAGATAAAGGCTGGCCGAAAGGAAAGCCACCGCATGCCACAGCAATGGGTCCCGCCGATGTCTGTAAGCGAAGCCCGCAAGAAGCAACGAAGTCAGGACCGGAAGCAGAACCATGAAGAACACCGTGGTGTGCAGCTCGGATACTCCTGGTATCGCGCGCATCAACGCGCCTGTGACGGGTGCGGTCACGCGATACCCGGAACTGAAGTAGTCATAGGGACCCTTGGTGTCAAGAAGCGTCTCAGGGGTCTCCGTGGAGATCAGCTCGGTGCGCCACGTGTAGTACGCGGGGTCCTTGGTCGGCGCGACGCGGTCGGGGTTGGCGATAAACGTCCATCCGAACAGGGCCAGCAGGATCAGCGCAGTTGCGAGAAACGCTAGCGGTGAGCCGAGCACCCGGCGGATGGGAGAGTCCCCCTCGGGAAACTGGGGATGCTCCTCCCCCGGGGCGCGTTTAGCTTCGGTAGTTGAGCTCATGGGTGCCGGTATCCTACCCTCCCAATACGGGACCGTGGCGAACTCACAAATCAGCGTCAGAGCAATCAGACCCTCGCGCCGCACCTACCACGGTCGACAATCTGAATTCAAGCACCTGATGGCCGGATTCATGAACCCCCAAGTTCGTTGTAGCAAGCGTTTTCGGCCTGCTTGCTCTGGCGTCGTGCACGCCCGACGAGCGGCCAACAATTGCACCCGGCGCCTACTGGATTGACAGGCAGGTTCTGCAGGCAGAGCGCTGGACTCTGAAGGACATCGCCTCGTCCATAAGAGGGACGAATTACACTGCAGACCTTGTCACGAACAACGAATGAGGACGAACTGTTGAGCACACCCGGAATGTTTTTCATCGTTGGATCCGCGCGCTCGGGCACAACATTGCTGAGAATGATGCTCAACGCGCATCCCGAGGTAGTTGTTCCGCCAGAGTCTCGCTTCGTCGTCGACCTTTACCGCTCGGACGAGGTGCAGGTTGACGATTTCCTGGCGCGGCTGGAAGGCCACGAGCGGTGGGCCTCCTGGGATACGACGATCGAGGACGTGCGCGCCCGGCTCAAAGGGATGACGACGGTTACGTATCCCGAGGCGGTCGAGGCCGCCTACATTGCCTACGCCCAGAATCGCAACAAGAAGCGCTACGGCGACAAGACACCTCGCTACATCGAGGACCTTCCACTCCTCTCCCGGCTTTGGCCCGAGGCGAAGTTCCTGCATCTCGTTCGCGATGGCAGAGAGGTGGCGCTGAGCTATGCGGACGTTCCGTTCGGTCCCAGCACCGTTGCGAAGGCAGCCGCGCTGTGGAAGGAACGGGTCGAGCTCGGCATGGAGCAGGGCCGGCCCCTGGGCTCAGCGCGCTATGCGGAGTTGCGCTACGAACGCCTTGTTGCCGACCCGAAGAAAGAGGTGGAGGGACTGTGCTCGTTCCTCGATCTGGACTTCGACCCCGCCATGCTCGACTACTCGGAGCGAGCGCGCCCAGAGGTACTCGAACGCGCCAAGCTATACAACCCCAACGTAATGAGATCGATCACCAAGACCCGCTCGTGGGACGAGCAGATGCCGCGATCCCAGGTCGAGGTCTTCGAAGCCGTTGCTGGAGACACGTTGACGGAGCTCGGTTACGAGCGCGTTTTCCCGTCCCCCAGTCTCGGCGCTCGCATCGCGTCGCTTGCGGGACGAGCCGGTCTGCCGGTCGGCCGGCTGGCGAATCAACGCGCCCACGGGAGCGTTCAGGAGAGTTGATAGTGAAGCTCCTCCAGCGTTCGCACGAGGGCCAGCTCCGCCGCGACCGATTCGTAGCTGGTGAGATCCGAGTTGGCGAAGCCGTGCGCCGCTTCGTAGACGAACGCCTCCGCATCTTCCATCACGCTCATTGACGTCAACGCTGCCGAGGCCGGCTCGAAGTCGTCCCCGCGCGCGAAGTGCCCGAGCAGAGGGCGTTCCCCCCAAGCATGCTCGAGACCCGCTCCTCCTCCGTAATAGACGACGGTAGCGTCGACAGCTACCTCGCGCGCCAGCATCGTGGCGAGTGACGCTCCTGTCGAGAAACCGACCACCCCGAGCCGGGGATGCCAGTTGTTCGAGAGATGCTCGGCTGCGGCAACCAAACGCTTCATCGTGTAGGTCGTATCGAGCCCGGTTGCGAGTCCATGGGCGATAGCGGCGTCTTCGGCAGTCCGTCCGTCGTACAGATCGACGGCGAGCGCGGTAAAACCATCGGCCACGAACCGATCGGTCAACACCCGGACGGAGGACATCAGGCCGTACGCGTCATGCAGCACCAGGACGCTCGGTCCGACTCGTTCGGAGTAACCCATGTATCCCGTGCCCTTGTCGCTCAGTCCCCCGAATGAAATGAGCTCTCCCGCACTCCACGAAGGTCCCTCAGGTGGTGGCTCGGTCGGATGCTGCGTCGACTTCACCAGTCGTCTCCTTGACGGGCCAGATCCGAGTGTCCTCTAGAGCAAGTCGATGCCAAGCCCGATCGCTCCTCCCGCAAGGATGAGCCACGCCGAGTTGATCCTCGTGGCAATCAGAAGGACGAGGGCCGCCACGGCAACGACAATGGTGGTTACGTCGACGATCGCTTCGCGAGCGAGTTGAACCGTCACTCCGCCCATCAGCCCAACTGCGGCGGCATTGACCCCATCGAGCAAGCCCGAGAACCACGGCGACGATCGCATGCGTTCGATGTATCGATGAGTGACAGCCACGAAAAAGAACGAAGGAAGGAAGATAGCAAGCGTGGCAACAAGAGCTCCAGGGAAGCCCATCAACACGTACCCAATGAAGGTCGCCGTCGTAAAGAGGGGGCCCGGCGTCACCTGGCCGACGGACACGGCGTCGATGAGCTGCTGCTGCGTGAGCCAACCGAGCCGCTCCACGAAGTCGCTCTGTAGAAACGCAAGAATGACGTAACCACTTCCGTAGAGAACGGCGCCGATCTTCAGAAAGACCAAGAACAGTCGCTCCAGGGATACCGGCGAACCTGCGTCCTGGACGAGGATGATGACCGGCAGGGGAAAGAACAGCTGCGACACACCGAATCCGAACCGCTCCGTCACCTGGACCAACATGACGAGCAGGCCCAGCCCGAACAGAATCAGAAGCTCGTTCACGCCCGTAAGGAAGAGGGCAACTGCCGCAACAACTATCCCGCGCAGCAACCAATCCCTCGCCGCTGTCGGAGCGAGCTTCACCAGAGCATGTGCCACGATCGCGATCACAACGGGTTGCACTCCATAGAGAAGCGCCTCTCCCGTCGGTGTCGAGCCGTACTCGACGTAGGCCCAGGCGAAACCCGTGACGATGAACATCGCGGGCAGGATGAAGCTCGATCCCGCGACCAGAAGCCCGGCCCAACCTGCTCGCTCGTACCCGATGTGGATGGCAAGTTCGGTGGAGTTCGGGCCGGGGATCAGGTTCGACGCCCCCACCAGATCCAGAAAGCGCTGTCGGCTGAACCACTCACGGCGGTCGACGACCTCGTCCTGCATCATTGCGATGTGCGCCGCCGGTCCGCCGAACGCGACAGTTCCTAGCTTGAGGAAGATTTGGGCGAGCTCCCTCAGGGAGGTTTTCTTCACCCCTCCAGGAAGGAGAACCGCACCTTTCGCTGCGGGTTATCGCGATTGAGGTCGACGAGCACGATGCTCTGCCAGGTTCCGAGCTGCATGCGGCCGTCCACGACCGGAATCGAGACCGAGGGCGTGATGAAGGCCGGCAGCACATGATCGGCTCCGTGTCCAGGCGAGCCGTGCCGGTGGGTCCACCGGTCGTCGCGCGGCAAAAGACGATCCACTGTTGCCTCGAGATCGGACTCGGACCCGGCCCCCGTCTCCATGATGGCCAGACCAGCCGTCGCATGAGGGACAAAGACGTTCACTAGACCCTCGTTCGCGCCGCCGAGGAACTGTTGCACATCCGTACTGATGTCGAGGATAGGCGAAGCAGTCGTGTCGTAGGTGTGAACTTCCGTCTTCATCGTGTGGGCAGCCTATCCCGCAGGGCCGCTCGCCGAGGACTCAAAGCAGGTGTCCTGCCCAGCCGCTCGAGAGGAAGGAATGCGAGCAGGCATACGACGTGCGGCAGGAAGATGATCGAGATGGTCGAGAAGGTCACCGCGTGAAAGAGCAGCGCCAGGATCAAGAACGCATAACCCACCCGACCGCGTACGAGCAACAGCGGCGACAGCAGTTCGAATGCGATGATTCCGAACTGAGTGGCGCGCAGCACAGCTGTCATCTCGAACAGGTGCTGCGAGATCCCGTTGCCCTTGCGCACCAGAGCGCGCGCCAAGTCGCGCCGGTTGCCCAGTTCAAACCTCCGAATCGAAACTTGGCAAATGCAGCGAGGAAGTAGGCGAGCACGACCGCGATCTGAATCGAGCGGATCGCCCAGCCGGCCGCATCGGTTTCCTCACGGTCGCTCCAATGCGCCCGGCCCACTGTTGGAAGCACGCACAGCGCCACGAGGAAGGCGAAGCGATCGTGATCCACCTTTCCGTAGGAAAAGGCGATCACCATCCACTCGAAGTAAGCGGCGGCAACCACGGCCCCCGCAAGGCGTGGAAACCGATTCGTTGCCGCAATCCCCGCTGCCCCGAGGAGCACAATGCCGGTGGTCAAGACCACGCTTCGGGTTGGTTGAGGGAGCGGTAGCGCACGTCCCACCAGCAACGGGTCATAGAGGTCCGTCGACACCGCTCCGTGGCGAGCGACCCATGAAGTCGTAAGTAGAACGTCAACGAAGACGAAGCTGTAGAAGAACGTTCGCAGCCAGGCGATCCGCGGAAGGGGAAGGGGTTCGAACCACCAACGACCGATCGCATCCATCAGCGCGACCACGCAGCCACGACTCGCGTGGTGGGCCGGCCCACGGGTTGGCCCTGTTCGAGATCGGTAGTGCTCTCGATCAGCTCCGCGGCGACGACCTCTGGTTCGGATGGATTGAATTTCTCGTACACATCGGCGAGGAGCCTGAGCAGTTGTGGCCGAGCAACGAGGTGTTCCTCGAGTCCCTCGACCTCGGCTCGTCTTAGTCCCACAATGTGGGAATCGATGTCGATCGGACGGACGGTACCGTCGGCAAAGGTGAAGGTCAGATGCGCCGAATCGACCCTTCCGTTCAGTTCGTTTCTCGTCGAGAACATGCGATGGGGGCCGAATGGGAAGTGATCGTCCTGACCCACGAACGTTCCGGCGACCGCCAACGTGATGACGGCACCCGCGGCCAGCATCCTGCGCGTGCGGCCTCCGGTGGTCAGCATTGTTTGATCAGCAGTCGAACCCAGACAGCATGTTCGCGGGTACGGATAGGTCAAAGAGACGATTCTGAGGCTCGAAAGTCCCTCTGAAAGAACCTCCCCCGGACAATCGCTGGTTGTCCGCGAGCGTGTGTCCCCCCAGGAACCGAGCGATCTCCTCGACCGTCACACCCTCTTCCTCCATGGCGTCCTCCATCAGGAACACCTCCGTCGGCCACACTGCGCGCACGACGTCCCCGAACTCCTCTCGGATCGCTGCCTCCACGGCTCGTGGGTTGATCCCGTATCCGTCGATGTCTTCGGCATCGGGCTGCTGGCCGTGGTCGGCGGTCAGCGCAACCACCCACTCACCCTGGCCCACGATGCGATCAAGCTCGTCGAAGATGCGGGCGAGCTCTTCGTCGGTTCGGACCAGGACATCGTTCACGTACTCGGAGTCCATGTTGTAGTAGTGACCTACTCGGTCGATCTGCTTGAAGTTGGTGAACAGGAGGTCGGTGATGTCGTCATGGCCGTATCCCTCTGCTTCGATCATCTCGAGCATCGCATCGACATGATGGCTGACGAACGCGGGAGTTTCCTCAATGCGACCAGGGTCATCAAGGGGCACGTCATCGCGCCACGTATCGTCGGCCTCGCCGTCGGCTGAGTCAAGCTCCTCTATGTGCTGTTCTAGACCCTCCGTCGCGGGGACCGAGTCCGGCAGCGTGTAGTGCTCGTCGTTCGTAATCCAGTCATTCGTCTCCGTATCGAGCCAAAACGCGTCGTCCTTGTCTCCGCCCGATCTCTCGGCTCCCTGGCCGATCATCCCGAGATGCCAGGGCTCGTAACCGAACATGCCGATCTCCGCGCGATTGCCGTTCTGCTGGTCCCACAACTCGGCGAGTGCGCGGGACTGCAGAAAGCGCGACGACTCACCCTTGAGAAAAGCGTCCACGACCTCACCTTGCTCGTCGCGGACTGGGACCCCGGTGATGCCGTGGGTGTCGGGGAAGACTCCCGTGCCGAGGGTGCTGTGCACCGCGGGCGTGACCGAGGGGTTGGAGCCGACGGTCGCTTCGCTGAACGAGACACCCTCGTCCATCATGCGCTGGAGATTGGGCCACGATTCATCCCACAGGTCGAGCGTGTTCCAGCCACCCCCATCCCACACGATCGTCAGGATGAGCTTGGGGGCCGGCCTCTCGATCGACTGAGCCTCCGACCCGATGACCTCACTCAGTGCTTGGCCCTCACTCTCGCCCAATCGACCCTTCAACAGGCCGGCGATCGTGGGAGCGACGTCGGCGGTGGTCACTGGCCGGTCCGAGGTAAGGCCCTCCTCGATGATTCCCGGTCCGTAGAACACGAGGGGGACCTCCTGCAGGTAGGGCCAAGGGCCGGAGTGACTCCATCCCCCCGCGCCCGACGCCATATACGCAGGCGTCCGCGGGAGCAGCGCGATTTGTCCGGACCGGGGCTCGAAGTAGCCGCGCTGCGTGCGAAGCAGCCACTCAGGGTCCAGCGCGCATGCCTGCTGTTCAAAGGAGGGAACTACTTCACGCGGTGCGCGCGTAATGGCCGCCCATCCGAAAACGGCGCCGAGCACGAGGACGAACCCGAAGAGCACCATCGTCAGCTTTCTCCTGTCCGAGAAGAGATTCACTGCAAGTTTCTGGGCGCGGGCGAGGTCAGGAGACCCGCGTTGCGATACCACGCAGCGAGAGCGCCAACTCCGACAAGGAACACGGCCCCCATCCCGGCAATGAGCAGACCCTGGATGTCAGGTGAATAGAACAGTTTGAGCGCGGCCGCTGCGATGACCCAGGCGAGGTTGTAAGCGATGTCGTACAGCGAGAAGGCCCGGCCCCGGAAATCGTCACCGAGAGCCTCCTGCACCATGGAGTCGAGCGTGATCTTCGCGAGAAAGAATCCGAAACCGAGCAGGAACGTCATGACTGCCAAGGCAACGTTCATCTCGATCGCACCGAACACCAAGATGCCCGTCCCAGCGACGACCGAAGCTCCCAATACCAGAGTCCCGGTGGTTCTTACCTTGTCCACGAGGCGAGGGGCCAGCACGAAACCCAACACGGCTCCAATCGCACCCGCCCCGCCGGTGATTATGAGGATGGCCATCTCCTCGTCCCCGAGGAGATCGCGCGCAACGAAACCGATCGAGACGATGGCGTAACTCCACAGCAAACGGAGCCAGAAATAGGTGGTGATTGCGGCACCCGCCTTGGGCGTCCGGGCGACTTCTCGAAGTCCTTCGACGATGTTCCCAACGACACGGGCGACCTCCTGCCCAAATGTCAGCTTCGAGCGCACCTCACCGGCGTGCCGGATCTTCAGGGCGAATGCAGCACCGGCCGCGTAGACCAAGGCACCGGCGATCGCGATGGGATCCGGCTCGAGGAACTCGGCCGCGATGAAGGCGACTCCCGCGCCGCCGAGCTGGAACAGCGCGCCACCTAGTTGAGACACCGCGTTGGCATCGACGAGATTGGCCTCTCCCACCGTCGCAGGGATAGCCGCGGCCTTGGTGGCAAGCACGATCCGAGTCGATGTGAGCGTCAGTAGAAAGGCCAGGAAGACAACGGCATCGGGGAGCCGGTCGATCGTCACCAGCCCCAAAAGCAGGATGACCACGGCGCGCAGGCCGTTCGCGAGGAATAGCAGCCGCCTTCGGTCCCAGCGGTCGATGACCACACCCAGGAACGGGCTAAGGATCGTGTAGGGCACGAAGAGATAGAGGGCAATGCGCAGTAGCTCCTGCGGGTCGCGCGCGCCTTCGAGATCGAACCCTTCCTGGCCCCCGAAAACTATGAACTTGGCAAGCGCAGTCTGGACGATTCCGTCGCCGGCCTGGGCCAGGAACTGGGCACCCATCAGGTTACGGAAGTCGGGCTTTTTCAGGATGAGCGCGAGACCTCGCTTGACTGCGTTCATGGAAGCCTCCTAGCCGCCGGCTCGTTCACTCGGTGGGTCGAAGATAAGGCCCTCCGAGTATTCCCCTTCGCCAAAGGACTCGATGTCCTCGGGCGACAGATCCTGCAGGTAATCGAAGCTGAACGCTCCGGCAAACACAGTCTCGTCGAGAAGCGCATCTGCCACGCGGTCGCTGCCGGGTGCATCTTCGGGGATGTTGTCGGCGATCGTGTAGTTGCCGAGCCACTCGGCAATGTCGCCCGGCTCGATATCCTCGGATTCCAGGAAATCCATGTCGAGGTAGACGTCCACTGGGGTCGCTTTCTCGACCACGCCCTCGCCGAACTCGGTCGTGATGTCCCTCTCTAGCTCTTTGTTGTTGATGCGCCAGCCGCCGGTGAAGTCCGCCAGGGGTTGCTGGCCGTGGTCGGCCGAGACAACGAAGACGTAGTTGTCCTCGCCGACCTGACGGTCGAGGGTCTCCTTCATACGTCGCATCTGCCTGTCCGTCTCTCGAAGCACGTCAGCCTCTTCGGGACCGTTCATGTTCCATGCGTGTCCGGCGTAGTCGGGCATCTTCATCTCGACCCAGAAGACGTCAGTCATTGAGTCGCGGCCCAGTTCCTCGTTGCGGATGACCTCGACTGCGGCGTCTCCGGTGAACTCTACGAATGCCGGAGTTCCCGGACGTGTCAATGGTGCCTGTAGCTCCTCGAGGGACTTGCCGAACCACATACCGTCTTCGATGCCGTCGCGCTCGTCGAGCTCGGCCTCGGAGGACTCGAGCGTCGCCAAATCCGTGGCCGCAAGGTAGCTCGGGAGCTCGTAGAACTCCTCGTTCGTCCACCATTCGTTGAGCGGCTCTTCCGTGCCGGGATCGACCGCTTCCCACAAAACCGCGATGTCCCGGTCCGCGCCCTCTCGCTGCGCGCCGTGACCGATCATCCCCAAATGCCACCCTTCGTAGCTCACGGTTCCGACGACGGGCTCGTTTCCATTGGCCTCGTCCCACAGCTCGGAGACGGTAGGTACCTGAAGGTATGTGGGATCTGCGTTCTGTTGCCATGTATCGGTGTTGGCGCCGTCGGGTCCCCGCATCTGGTTTCCGGGAATCCCGTGCTTGTTCGGATAGACACCCGTTCCCATGGTCGCGTGCAGGGCCCCCGTGATCGAGGGAGCCGATCCGATGTTCGCATTCGTGTAGGTGATGCCCGAGTCCCGCAGCGATTGAATGAAGGGCCACGACTCAGGGTGCTGTTGCAGCACGTTCCAGCCACCCCCGTCGATGATTACAGTGAAAATCAGCTTCGGTCGCTCAGTGAATCCCGCGACCACCTCGTCGAGGGGGCCTGAATCAGCATCAAAATCCATCCCGAGGATCTCGGCGTAGGTGGGAGCAAGCGCGGCGACGTCGGTGACCTCTTCGTTCGTTTCACCGGCCACGATGTCGCCCCCGCTCGCGATGATCGGCACGCGCGTCAGATAGTCCCAGGGGTTCGGGTGCGAGGTCGACAACGTCGGGCTGTCGGTCCCCAGCGTTCTCAGGTCCCATTCACCGAGGAGATAGTTGTTGGGTTTGGGAACGAGCATGATCTCGCCGGAGCGGCCTGGAACGTGGCCTCTGAAGAGATGCTCCATAACCGGACCACCAATCGACTTGGCCATCTCGTCCTGAGTCGCGGTGTCCTCGGAGTCGTCCGAAATCGTTCCGAGCGCATAGGCGCCTGCGACCGCGAGGAGAGCCGCGATGGCCACGATGACTAGGACGCGTTTGGTCAAGCTCGATCCCTTTCACTCACTTCGTTGCGGCGACGATAACCAGACTCGGCCCCACCGCGCCTGATGGCCGCGACCGAAGGACTAACGGATCCTCGGAGAGTAGGCCGAAGGGAGATTAGTACAGGTCGGAGCGCTCGGGGCGATGAGGTCCCTCAATAGAGATAGGGATTGTCGGGTTGCTCGACCTTCTCCACCGCTCCAGCAACCAGTTTGAGCTCCTCGCCTTCGCTTCGAAGGACGCCGTTCACCCGTAGCCACGTGTTGTCCGGATACTCGGCCCCCTCCCTGAGCACGTTGACCGAATAGGGAATCGCATCCGCGGCACAACACGACACGTAGAAGCGGGTGAGCGTGAACTCGTTCGGGCCGTTTGTTGCCGACACAAAACCTGTCAGGTTCAGCATCGTGCCCTCCCCGATCCCGAGTGCAGTGGCGTACTGGGTGGAATCGTTCGCGTAGTGGACGTCGATGAAGTTTGGCGGCCGGCCCGCATCCGGTTCAGGGGGAGCGAGGAGCGCGGAGGTGGCTCCCGCTGCGGTTGCCTTTCGTGATACTGCCTGAGCCCCGAGCTCCGCCTGCGGCAATGCGATCACCGCGACGATCGGCACCAGGAGAGCGGCGACGCCAACGAGGTCGCTCCGCGACATACCGCCTGTGGTCCTTTTGTCGGTCTTTCGTTCACGAAGCATCGTTAGCGCATGCGCGAGCGCAGCCGATCCAAGCGTGAGGCAGCCGAACGGCACGACCCAGTAGGTACGGGGGCCGAGGAACCGCACCATTTCGTCGCTGATCCACAGGTAGGCGAAGAACGCCGACCACAGCGAGAGCACGATCGTACGCGCGAGCGTCGAGTTGCTCATCTCATGATCACCTCGAACCACAAGGATCCCGCCAGCGTGACCGGCACAGCCACCGCCACCAACCGCAACACGAAGCGCCTTCTGAAGGTCGCGCCGTACAAGCAGCGCCAGCTTGGCATCAACGACCGGACCGAACACGAGAAACGCAAGCTGCGAGCCGAGTGGAAACTGGACGAAACTGACCGCGACAAAAGCGTCCGCTTCGCTGCACAGCGACAACACGAACGCCAGACCCATCAGCGACAGAGCGCCGATAACCGGAGTGCTGAGCCACTCCCCCAACGATGCTCTGCGGAATCGCCGTCTGCATGAGCGCAGCGATCGCACCTCCCAGCACGACGAAGCGGCCCATGAAGAAGAAGTCAGCAGCGAGATGATTCGGTGAACTCGCTGAACCTGGCTCGCGGGCGCCAGCGGAATCGTGGTCGAGTTCCTCTTCACCGGGCCGCGGTCGCAACAGCTCCTTCGCCTGTCGCCGCCGATCGCCCATCCCGCGGCGAGAGCGAGAATCGAGCCCGAGACCGGCCCTGCCGGCAACCATCATCCGGCGCCACTCCCTCGGCCCGAATACGCGACCCACGTCGAGACCAGGACGATCGGATTCAGGATCGGCGACGCGAGCATGAAGGCGAGGCCCGCGGCGGGATGCATGTCCCTTCGATATCAGCCTCCGAGCGACGGGAACAGACCCGCACTCACATACGGGGAAAGCGAACCCACCGAGAGCCGCAGTGGGCAATTGGACGGGCAGTGGCGAGCCGGGCGACACTTTCGAACGCAGCTCGGCGGCACGTAGACCTCGATGGCCGCCGAGACGAGCGCGCCCATGAGCACGAACGGCAACGCCTCGACCACGAGTGAGGTGAAGATAAGGACGAACGTTCCGGCGGCTGGGACGTCTCCGAGTCCCGATCCGCCCGATCGACAGGAGCACCGCCACCAGATCGCTACAAGTGCGCCAGTTAGACGCCGCGTGTCGGGTGCGCCCGAATGCGATTGGATCGATGCCCATGATCAGACCTACGGTAGCCTGATCTGGTGGTTCCTGGGCGCAAGATGATGACTTTACTGATGGTGATCTGCCTCCTCGGATTGCCGGCCGTCTCCTGAGATTTCTCTGCGTGGGCATTCCTGCGACGAGGAGGCTGAGTCGCCTCGGAGGTTCCCGTTCTGCTCGCTCGAGCCGGACCTTCGCTCTCGCATCGACGCGGGCTTCAGGGAGGGGCGGTCGCCCGAGGTCCTCGCCGTGGCACGACGACTCACTATCGCGGGCGGTACTGCCTTCGGGGGCAGAACGAAGCCGCCCTGGCCGTCAGTGAATCTGAACGCAAGCCGTGTCCCGATCGTGTTCGGGGCGAGGGTGTCGCGGCCTCGGCGATCCCTCGGGGGCACGCTCTCACAAGCATCGCCCCCACGCTCGCCGAAATCATCGATTTCGAGCGCCCCTTTCCCGAGGTTCGCTCGGGTAAGGCGATTCAAGGCGTGGCGACGGCGACGGTGCCGCGGCTTCTGCTCCAGGTGATCCTCAGGGGAGTGGGGAGTGACGATCTCGAGGCCCAGCCTGATGCGTGGCCCTTCTTGCGCCGCCCATGGATGACGGGGCCGCGACCATGGACGGCGAGGCCGGGTTCCCTTCCGCTGGATCCGGCGGCGGTGATCAGCACCATCGGTACCGGCGGCTCCCCCAGCCAGCACGGCATCACAGGGGAATTCGTTCGCACGGGCGAGGGCCGGCTGGTTCGCGCGTTCTCGAACGAGGCGGAGCCTCCCGTAATCGCCACCCTGGCGGACGACCTGGACGAGGAACTCGGGCAACGGCCACTGATCGGTTTCATCGGAGCGACGGCCACGGACAGAGGTGCAGTCGGGGGCCAGTGGTACGGCTCTTCTAGCGACGACGAGGTCGTGATAGCCCGCAAAGACCAGATCGGTCCTTCAGTTGAGATGTTGTCGCGCGCGGCTGTCGAGCGAGAGGGAGCGGGGCGGGTGGGTGGAGATGCAGAATTCGGCGGCGATAACGTCCCGGATCTCATTTCCGTCGTCATCGACGGTGGTATCAAGAGAATGGATCGAGGGCTGAAACGGATCGTGGCGGCGGCCGACCACGCGGCCGACGGTTCGGTCGCGCTCGTTGCGACGGCTACGGGCTCCCCGCTGGCGACGCCCGAGATCGTTAGGGGAACCGAGGTCGCGCGCGACCTCGATGCGGCCGTCGGCGAACCGGTGACCGAAGCGGCCGTGCCCGGAGGGTTATACCTCGACCAGAGAGCGCTCACCGAGCTCGGGCTTTCCGAGGACGTGGTCATCGAGGAGCTCGCACGTCTACGAGGGCCGGATGGTTATCTCTTCGAAGACGTCTTTCCCGCCATCGCGGTGAGCTTCGCGAGGTATTGCTGATGCAGGCCCCAGCGGCCGACACCCGGCTCGAAAATGGCTACCGCTATGCCGGTGTCATGGCGTTCGTCCTTGTCGCCTTTGGCGCGGTCCTCTATGTCTTCGATCCTGCAAACGTTGCCGGAGTTCAAAACTTCTTCTTGGTGTTCGGAAGCCTCCTCATCGAGGCGATCCCGTTCATTCTTCTCGGGGCACTCGTCTCAGCCGCGATCGAGGTGTTCGTTCCGAAGACGGTTTTCGAGAAGCTTGCCCTGTTGCCGAAGCCTCTCCAGCTTCCCGCAGCGGGGCTTGCGGGAGCCGCGTTCCCGGTGTGTGAGTGCGGTTCTGTGCCGGTTGCTCGCCGGCTCATCGTGAAGGGCCTGATGCCGTCGGCCGCAGTTACTTTTATGCTCGCGGCCCCGGTGCTCAACCCCATAGTCATCGCCTCCACCGCGGTCGCCTACCGGGGCCGGGACATCCTGTGGCCGATGGTGCTCGGCCGCGCGGGTCTCGGGTTCCTCGTCGCGATGGCCGTCGGCTACGTGGTCAGCGATGAAACGAAGGAGCAACTGCTTCGGAACCGGTCCAGGGCTGCGGAGCACGACCATGAGCCGTCGTCTCAGTCCTACGAGTCTGCTGCGTGGACCAAGGCCACGTCGTTCTTCGGTCACCTCTCGGGCGACTTCGTTTTCATGGCACGATTCCTTGTCATCGGCGCAATGGTCGCAGCGGCGCTTCAAACCTTCGTTCCGCAGTCCGTCATCGGTGGCGTCGCCGGAATGCCTGTACTCAACATCCTCGCCATGATGGGTCTGGCTTTTGTGCTGTCTCTGTGCTCCGAATCCGATGCGTTCGTTGCGGCATCGTTCGTGCAATTCGGCGTCGGAGCGCAGCTCGCGTTCCTCGTGTTCGGACCGATGGTCGACACTAAGCTCGGCATTCTCTACGGGGCAACCTTTCGCCAGGGCTTCTTCCGTACTGTCGTAATCGTTGTCACGACATGCACCCTGGTTGGTTGCCTATGGATCGAGGTTCTATTCGGATGAGAGCTCGATGAGCAGTGTTGGGACAGCCGAGGGCCTTCGGACGCGTGAGCGGACGGCGCGGTCAATCTCTCCGTCGCGCGTGCTGGACTGCCTCGCCCTCGGGTCGTGGGCAGCGGTCTTTTGGTTTCTGCTCATAACCGATAGGACGTCGTTGTACCTCTCGACGCGCACAGCATGGGTGGTACCCACGGGGGCCATTCTGTTGACTGTGGGTTTCCTTGGCCGATTGCTGTCCCTTCGCAGCGACGAACCCAAGCCGATCACCGCGCTCTCGGCCTGGGGGACCGGCTTGATCGTTCTGCCCGTCATAACGGTGCTTGCGCTGCCGCCCGCCTCACTGGGGTCATACGCCGCTTCCAGGCGCTCGACCTTCAGCAGTGGTGGCATCGTTGCCTCCACCGAGGAGATCGCGTCCGGGAACCTCTCGCTCACGGATGTCGCTGGAGGTTTGCGGTCGCGCGACGGCGCCGCGGCTCTGACCGAACGCGCGGGAGAGGAGGTCGAGTTCATCGGATTCGTAACCAAGGATCCAGGCGCGCCCGCCGATGAGTTCATACTCACGCGATTCCTCGTCAGCTGTTGCGTCGCAGATGCGCTGAGTGTGAACGTGAGGGTGGTTGGCGCTCCGCCCGGTGAGTTCAAAGCCGACGAGTGGGTTCGTGTGTCGGGCAAGTTCTACCCGCTGGGACGCGATGTCATCGTCGATTCGACCGACATCGTGAGGGTCGAGAGGCCGAAGCACCCCTACCTGAGCTCCTGAGCAGCGGTGGCATTGCAGGGGAACGAGAGGTGCCCGTGCTAGCCTCCTAGCGGCTATCCAGCCGCACTTTTCGCAGTCAGAAGTAGGAGGCTCCCCCAATGGGCCTGCGAATTTTCGGCGCAATCGTCGCCGTCCTGCTCGCAGCATTCGCAATCGCTCGCTACCGCAAGGGGCAGCTTCGACGCGGAGAGTCTCTCCTCATCGGTGCCGTTTCGACCGCGCTCGCCGTTGCCGCGATTGCGCCTGGGCTGCTCGACCCGGTGCTTTCGGCACTCGGTTTTCAAGCAGGACAAGAGCGGCGGATCATCGGCTTGCTCGTTCTTTCGAACCTGTTCACCCTCGCTCTCGTTTTCCGGGGGTTCATCCGCGACGACACGCTCTCGGCCGAGCTCGGCGACCTCGTCGACTACGTCGCGCTTAAGAAGGTTGCAGGACGAGAATCACCCTGAATTGATGGGTACTGTCGCCGTCGTGATTCCTGCATACAACGAGGCCGACAATCTTCCGAGCGTGCTAGCGGAGATGCCCGACGAGGTCGGCGGTCATCGCGTTCAGCCGATCGTGATCGCGGATGGGTGCACGGACCAAACCGAGACCGCGGCCCGCAACCTGGGCGCAACAGTCATTCGCCGCGATCTCAGGCGTGGCTCCGGCGCGGCGGTGCGACTCGGTTACCAGGCGGCACTCGAAGGTGGTGCTCGCATCATCGTCACCCTGGACGCAGACGGTCAGCATGATCCGGGCGAGATGGAACAGCTCGTAAAGCCGATTCTCGCGGAGGATGTCGACATGGTCCAGGGTTCGCGCATCCTTGGCGAATTCGAAGTCGAGTCCAAAGCCCGCAAGCACGGCGTTCGGGTCTTCGCGTGGCTCTTGACACTGTTAGGGAGCTCACGGATCACCGATCCCTCGACGGGCTATAGGGCGATGACGGCGAGCGCTCTCAAGCGGCTCGATCTTCGTCAGGACCAGTTCTACGTTTCGGAATTGATCCTCGACGCGTCGCGGAAGGGAATGAAAGTGGTCGAGGTGCCGATAACCATCCGAGCGCGCGCTTCGGGAACGAGCAAGAAACCGACGACCTTCCGCTACGCATGGGGCTTCAGCAAGTCCATCTTGCGCACCTGGCTCCGCTAACCACCGACGAGATGGAAGGCGGCGGCGGGGGCGAGGACGACTGATACTCGAGGATTCGAAAGCGAGGGGGCCGGGTACGGCCCCCTTTGCGCGCACGCAACGCAAACAACCTGGGGCTAAGGTGACGAACATGGAATACAGACAAGTCGGATCGGCGGGAGTACAGGTAAGCGAGATAGCGCTCGGAAACTGGATCACCCACGGGGGCCAGGTCGGAGTCGACGCCGCCCGCTCGTGTGTCGAGGCAGCCTTCGACGAGGGGATCAACTTCTTCGACACCGCGGACGTGTACGAGCGAGGCAAGGCCGAAGCGGTTCTGGGGGACATCCTCAAGGGTGTTCGTCGTTCGTCGTACGTTCTGGCGACGAAGGTGTTCTGGTCGACTGGTGAAACCGTCAACGACAGCGGCCTCTCGCGCAAGCACATCATCGAGTCCTGCAATGCGTCACTCAAGCGACTGCAAACCGACTACGTCGACCTCTACCAGGCGCACCGGTTCGACTCCGAAGTACGACTCGAAGAGACGTTGCAGGCATTCGACGATCTCGTTCGCCAGGGCAAGACGATGTATATCGGTGTGAGCGAGTGGACGGCGGGGCAGATCTCCGAAGCGCTCACCATCGCGGACGAGATGGGCTTCGACCGGATCATCTCCTCGCAACCGCAGTATTCGATGCTCTGGCGCGTCCCGGAGGCCGAGGTCATCCCTCTGTGCCGGCGGGAAGGCATCGGCCAGATCGTATGGTCCCCGCTGGCAATGGGCGTGCTCACCGGGAAGTACAAGCCTGGTGAGGACCGTCCCCAGGGTTCCGCGCGGGACGCACGGGAGCGGAATCAGAGAGGCCTACCTGAGCGACGAGACGCTCACTGCCGTTCAGAATCTGCAACCGATCGCCGACGACCTGGGTATCTCGATGGCGAACGTGGCGCTGGCGTGGGTACTCAACAACGACAACGTCTCGGCCGCGATCACGGGAGCGACTAAGCCCGAGCAGGTCAGGGAGAACGTGAAAGCATCGGGCGTGAAGCTCGATGCCGAGGTGCTTCGGCGCATCGACGAGGTGCTTGGTGACCTACCGCAGAGGGACCCGAGCCTGACAGGCGGCGCCTAACCCGAACCGCTCCACCGGCCCCCCACAACGCCCTGGAGCTTTACCTCGCTCAGCGGGTTGATACTCCTAAGAAGAGCCGCAGCTATTTGGCTGCTGAGAGGAAGTAATCCTCGTCCTTGTCACTCCATCTCATGTCGATGATTCCCCGTGCGTCCGCTGCTTTGACGAACTGAAGGAAGCCCCCGTAGCCGTAGTTCTTCTCGCTGAAGCCCTTCTGGCGTTTTCGCAACTCGTTCTTCAAGCTGGAGAGTGGCGGCGGTCCGTTCTTCTTCTCGAGGTTCCCGACGACATCGCGTAGCAGTTCGAACGCCTTGGCCTCGCCTCCACCGTCGGCAGGAAAGTCAACTATCGGATCCCCGCCGGCGCTGCCCTCTTTCAGTTCGATGACGCCGGCCGACTCGAGATGCCTCATGAGCTCGCCCCACGCCCTGAACCCGTAGTCGCTCTCGGTGAAAGTCGGGTCCTTTCGGAGGATCACCCGCTTCACCATCGAGGACAGAATCGGTCCGTCGGTCGAGCGCTGCAATCCGCTCAGGGTCGTCGCCACCAAGCGCGACACCTCCGCCGTATCGGACGTGCTCTCCTCCTCATCGCCGTCATCCTTTTTGCGCCGGCGACGTTTCGGAGCAGCTTTGACGGTGCCGGGTCCGGCGAGTCGCTCGTAGAACAGGAACTCGTCGCACGCTCCGGGAAGCAACTCGGAGGTCGAGCCCTCTACACCCACCCCGATGACTCGCTTGTTGAGCTCCCGCAGTTTGAGCACTAGCGGGGTGAAGTCGCTATCACCCGAGCCGATTACGAATGTCGTGATGTACTCGCGCTCGAGCGCAAGTTCAAGGGCGTCGACTGCGAGCTTGATGTCTGCGGCGTTCTTTCTGACCATTCCCGTTCGTTGCGGGATCTCGATCATCTCGATTCGCTGGGCGACAAGTCCCTGCCGGTGCTCTGCAAACAGATTCCAGTCGGCGTACGCACGCCGAGTTACGACTCGCCCTCGCTCAGACAAGGCGTCGGTGATAACCGACATGTCGAGCTTCTCCCCCCGGTCGCGCGCGCCGAGGGCGAGGTTCTCGAAATCGAGATACAGGGCGATGCGCTCTTCTTCTTCAGCCACGGGCTTCTTCCTTCTATCGCTCGTCGTTGAGAGGAACTTCCTGAATGTACGGTACGCGGTCGATCGCCTTCAGGGCAATCCGCCCCTGCGCGAGATCGAGAACCGCGTCGCCCGCCAGATCGCGGCGCCACCCGTTCAAGATTCGGTGCCGGGATGGATCAAGACTTCCGTTGACGACTTCGGCGAGCAGTAACTCGAGTTCAGTTCGATTGGTAACGAGCTCGGTTGCGATCTTGGCCTGCTCGCACCGGGCCCGCACCACTGCGTCGGCCAGACCAGACAACATGCGTGCTCGGGCCTGGGCACTTTTGGGTGGTGTCGGAATCGATTCGATCGTCTGACCCTGCCGCCCCGCCGCGACGGCGGCGATGATTTCGCGCGCGCTCCGGTCTGCCTCGCGAGCATTGAAACCGCGAATGCCTTTGAGCTCTGCGGGTGACGAAGGTGCTCGGCGGGCGATCTCGATCAACGACGGATCTTTGACCAGCCACCCCCTGGGGACATTTCGCTCGGACGCGGTTTCCTCGCGCCAGCGAGCGACCTCTCTTCAGAATCGTCAGCTGCCGGGGCGACAACGACCCGCGACCGGATACCTTGCGCCATGCCGACCCTGGATCGAAACGATAGGACTCGCTGTCCTCGAACAGCCGGCGCATCTCTTCCCTCGCCCACTCGTTGCGGCCGAGCGACTCCAGCTCCTCCTTCAAACGAGTAGCTATCCCGCCGAGATAGCGGACGTCGTCGGCGGCGTAACGTGTCTGTGACGACGTGAGTGGGCGCCTGCACCAGTCCGTGTACGACTCCCCTTTGACGAGTTGCACTCCGCCAAGTTCCGATACGAGGCGTCCGTAAGGCAGGGAGGCTCCGTGTCCGGCAAAAGCGGCGGCGAGTTGAACGTCGAAGACGTTGGCCGGAACGACGCCGTACTCCTCGTAGAAGAGTTCGAAGTCCTGCTTGCCCGCGTGGACGAGGATCTCGATCTTCGGATCTCCGATGAGGTCGGCAATCGCACGGAGATCGAGCCCCTGCAGAGGATCGATCAAGTAGATGTTGTCGTCGGTGGCAACTTGAACGAGGCAGAGTTTGGCTCGGTACGTCTTCTCTCGCAAGAACTCCGTATCCATGCCGATGACGCCCGCTGACCGCGAACCAGAGACAACCTCATCCAGATCCGAGGCGCCGGTGATTAGGACGTCACTATCGGCCGTCAAGCCTGCGCCAGCCCGAGTTCACGCGCGATCAGGATGCGCATTACCTCGGACGTCCCCTCTCCTATCTCGAGGATCTTGGAATCTCGGAAGTGCCGGCACACCGGGAACTCCTCGATGTAGCCGTATCCACCGTGGATCTGCACCGCGTCGCGGGCCACATCGACGGCGATTTCGGAGGCATAGAGCTTCGCCATCGCCGCCTCTTTCTTGTAAGGGCGACCGAGCTCCTTTAGCCATGCGGCCTTGTGATAGGCGGTCCGCGCGAGTTCGGTCTTCATCGCCATATCCGAGATCTTGAACTGGATTGCCTGGAAGTCGCCGATGGGCTTGCCGAAAGCGCTGCGCTCCTTGGCGTACTTGATCGACTCGTCGACGCACCCCTGGGCGAGCCCGACCGCGAGGGCAGCGATCGCGATGCGTCCATCGTCGAGGATCTTGAGGAAGTTCTTGAATCCCTCGCCTCGCTGGCCCAGGAGGTTTTCCTCTGGTACGCGGACGTCGTTGAAGCTCAACTCGTGGGTGTCGGAGTGGTGCCAGCCCATCTTGCGGTAGGGCTTGCCGACCTCGAAGCCCTCGACACCGTTCGGCACGACGATGGCCGAGATCTCCTTCCGGCCGTTATTACTGTCGGTGACCGCCGTGACCGTGACGAACTCGGTGATCGAGGTGCCCGAGTTGGTGATGAATGACTTCGAGCCGTTTATCACCCAGTAGCCGCCGGCAAGCTTCGCCGTGGTTCTGGTGGCACCGGCGTCTGACCCTCCGCCCGGTTCGGTCAGGCCAAACCCGGCCAGCTTCTCGCCACGGGCGAGCTGAGGAAGCCAGCGCTGTTTCTGCTCTTCCGTACCGAAGTGCCAGATGGGCATGGCCCCCAAGCCGACCGCAGCCTCGAGAGTGATCGCGAGGGACGAGTCCACCCGGGCGATGGCCTCGATCGCGAGGCACAGGGTCAGGAAATCCCCTCCCATACCCCCGTACTCCTCGGGGAAGGGCAGACCGAACAAGCCGAGCTCGGCCATCTGCTTCACGGCGTCCATGGGCAGCTCGGCGGCCTCGTCCCAGCCCTCGGCGTGCGGCCGGATCACGTCATCGACGAAGGCCTCGACGGTCTTGGTGAACTCCCTCTGTTCGGGGGAGAGGTCGAAGTCCATGGGCTAGAGATTAGCCGCGGGCCATGGACTCCCGCCCGATCCGCCCTTACCCCCTTGTCGGCAGGAATTCCGCCCGCTAGGGTCGAAACTTGACTCTACGGTCAAGTAAGGTGGATCCGTCCACGCGGGAAAGGCTGCGGCTCGTCGGGGGGCCGGTCGCAGACGAACGGCTGAGGAGGATGCAGGCAATGGATTTCGCTCTCAGCGAAGACCAGATCGAGCTGCAGAAATGGGCCCACGAGTTCGCCGAGAAGGAGATCCGCCCCGTCGCCGCGCAGTACGACGAGTCGGAGGAGTTCCCCTGGGAGGTCCTCCAGAAGGCGGCCGAGGCCGGCCTCTACTCGATCGATATCTACATGCAGGCCCAGCAGGACCCAACTGGGCTCACCCTGCCACTGCTCATGGAAGAGATCTTCTGGGGCTGCGCGGGCATAGGGCTCGCGATCTTCGGGACGGGACTGCCTCTCAGCGCGCTCGCTGCCGTCGGAACCTCCGAGCAGCTCTTCGAGTGGGCCCCCAAGATGTTCGGCACTCCCGAGGATCCCAAGGTTGGTGCTTTTGCAGTGACCGAGCCGCAGGCTGGCTCTGACGTTCGCAACTTGCGCACGAAGGCAAAGCGCGAGGGCGACGACTGGGTGCTCAACGGCCAGAAGGTCTTCATCACGAACGGCCAGTACGCCGAGGTCTACGTGGTCGTGGCCACCGTAGACGCCGAGCTCGGGCATCGCGGCCAGGCCGCATTCATCGTTCAGAGGGACGACCCGGGCATTCGGCCGGGCAAGAAGGAGAGGAAGCTCGGTATCCGGGCCTCGGATACCTCCGAGGTGCTGCTCGAGGACTGCCACATCCCCGGCGATCGAGTGCTCGGCGGGCTCGAACGGCTCGAGGAGAAACTGGGCAAGGCTCGGAAGGGTGAGTCGAGTGGACGCTCGTCCGGAGCGCTCAGGACCTTCGAGATGACGCGTCCCGCCGTTGGAGCACAGGCCGTCGGCATCGCCCGAGCCGCGCTCGAATACTCGATCGACTACGCGAAGGACCGCAAAGCGTTCGGAGTGCCGATCGCTCAGCATCAGAGCATTCAGAACCATCTCGCCGACATGGCCATGGAGATCGAATGCGCCCGCCTGCTGGTCTACCGCGCGGCTTGGCTTGCGGCAAACGGACATCCCTTCAACAAGGCCGAAGGCTCGATGAGCAAGCTCAAGGCAGGTGAGGTCGCCGTCAGGGTCACCGAGCAGGCCGTACAGATACTCGGAGGCTACGGATACATCAAGGACTTCCCAGTCGAGAAGTGGTATCGGGACTCCAAGATCTACACGTTGTTCGAGGGCACCAGCGAGATCCAGCGCATGGTCATCGCGCGGGCGCTCACTTCCTGACCTCACCCCTCACTAGCGCGACGAAGTCATCGAGCACGGGGACCCAGCCCTCGTTGTAGCTGTTGCGAACAGATTCGGCCTCGGCGCCCAGGTGCTCCCACCCGGTGTGTGTGAGTTCCACGTGGGTACCACCGGACGTGGATTGAAAGCGCACCTCGACCTGGGTGTACGGGCGAGGTTCTACGCTCGGGTTCCAGTCCATCGTGAGTCGATGCGGTGGTTCCCAGGCCGTAATGATGGCCCAGTCGTGCTGTGTCCCGTCGGTAAGCGTTTCGAACACGCGGCCCCCGAGTCTGCATTCCATGGTCACCGAGACCACTTTGTCACCCCCGCCAGAATGGGTGACGGCCGGCCACCACGATCCGACCTGCTCGGTGAAGATGCGAAATGCATCCTCCGGCGTGCCGGGCACATCCACGTTTCTCACGACCGCAGCGATCTGCTTAGTCACCATCGTCCTCCTCCTTCTGTTGCGCTACTACGGCCTGTTTGAACTCCGCGAGCACCCCATCCCAGAAACTCTCGAGGTAAGAGCGCGCGGCTTCGAGCCCCTGCGCGCTGACTGCGTAGAGACGTCTGTTCCCGTCGGCCGTATCGGTTACGAGACCGGCGTCCTTCAACACCCGGAGATGTTGGGAGACGGCGGGCCGGCTGACGGTCATCTGCGCGGCGATGGCCCCGACCGGGCGGGGCCCGTTCCTCAAGAGCTCGAAAACGGTCCTCCGAGTCGGATCGCCAAGTGCGTCGAAGGGATCTAGGTAAGTCTCCACTAACGGTAAGTTACGACTTACCATCCTGGGTTGTCAAGCCCGGACCCTCGGCGGGCGGCACTTCCTGGCGGCCGTCAGGCTCCGTAGGTGAGGATGATGTTCGTGGCGCCGGCGCAGTCGCCCTGGCGCAGGATCAGGGAGCCTGAGTTGGTCTCGCACGTGAAGAAGATCTCGGCCTCGAAGCCCTCGTTGTCTTCGCCGACGATCTCGTAGCCACCTTCCTTCAAGAGGTTCAGAAGCGGTGTGTAGAGCTTGTCGACCCCCGCGTCGGCAACGGCTTGCGCTCCCACGAAACCGTTGCTCTTGCGCGCACGGACCACGGTGCCGTACTCCTCCGGCGCGATTCCATCGGGCAGGGCGGACAGGTCGGCAGCGGCCTGAGGGGACTCGCACTTACCTGCGAGTCCCCCATCGTCCGAGTTACAAGCGCCGAGAGCGAGCATCAATAAAACCGCGCACAACGCCGGCGTCCGCTTCATCATCCGCAAACGTCTCTCCTCGCGCCCACGAACTCCGTCCGCTACTACCTCGGCAGATCGATGTTGTACACACCTCGTCCGAAGGTGCTTGCGAACAGTTGATTGGATGGTGCGTGAATCCTGAGGTCCGTCACCGGAACGAGCGGCAGCTTGTTGCCAAGCGTCAGCCAGTTGCGGCCTCCATTGCGACTCATGAACACACCCACGTCACTCGAGACGAACAACGTGCTGCCCGTGGTCACGATGTCGTTGACCGGGGCGTTCGGAAGCCTCCCGCTGATGTCGCTCCAGGAGTCCCCACCGTCAGTCGACTGGAACACGTGTGCTTCATCTTCGCCGTTCCGGAAACCGGAGAAGGTCGCGTAGACGAGATCCTCATCTGCCGGATCGACGGCGACGCGCGTGACCGATCGATCGGGAAGCTCCTCGTCGATGCGCTCCCACGTCCCACCGCCGTTGGTAGATCTCCAGACGCGCGCGTCATCGGTGCCGACGTAGAGCCTCTGCCCGTCGGTCTTTGCCGCTGCAACTGTCGTTAACGTTCCGTACGGGTAGAGGGTGTCGCGCCCGGGGCCCCCAGTCAGGTCGGGACTGATCGGAGTCCACGTCTCGCCGCCATCTGTTGTGCGGTTGAGGATGTTGCCGCCGTAGTACATGACGTCCGGATCGTTCGGGTCGAACTCAAGCGGAGCCATCCAGTTCCGACGCTGAGACGTCGTGCGGTTGATGAAGGTGCGCATCGTGTCTCCGCCATCAGTGGATTTTGCGCAGTTCCCGTACTGGAAGCACGCGTAGACGATGTTCTGATTCTCGTAATTGATCGCGTTCTCGAGCCCGTCGCCGCCGAAGTGCTCGTTCCAGGCAGGCCCGTTCCAGGTTCGGTTCGAACCGTTGTCCTGCGTTCCACCCACAATGCGGGAGGGATCCTGTTCGCTCACATCGAGTGTGTAGAACTGCGTGTAGGGCTCGTACGTCGCTTTGGTCCACGACGCTCCGTTGTTATCGCTGCGATAGGTCCCACCGTCGTTGCCGAGGTAGATGCGGTTCGGGACTTTGGCGTCCCAAGCCATCGCATGCTGGTCCACATGCGTGCCGGATGCTCCGAACCGCCACGTCTGGCCCCCATCTGTCGTCTCCATCAGAGGGACACCCGCGACGAATACACGGTCGGCATTTTCCGGGGTGACCCACACGCGACCGAACCACCACCCGAAACTTGACTACGAGTTGGCGAGGTTTGGGTTGGGTGGACTCTTCGTCCAGGTGTCTCCGCCATCGCTGCTCGTAGAAGCCCTCGAACGAGCGTCTCACTTGGATGATAGGCGGTCGGGATTGCTCGGGGCAAGCCCGATGCCCATGCGGCCCGTGTCTGGAGACACGGGTGGAAGGCCGCCGCCAAGCCGCGTCCAGGTATCTCCGCCGTTGGTCGAGCGGTAGACGCCGGAGCCCTCACCGCCGTAGCGACGGAGGTCGGGCTCGCGGCGGTGATCCGCACAAAACCGCGTAGACGTTGTTCGGATCGGAGGGGTCGATGGCCAGGTCCGTGCCACCGGTTGTCCCGTTCGACCCCTCGAGGACCTTGACCCACTTCTTTCCGCCGTTGGTGGTCCGGTAGATGCCGCGGTCGTCGCTTGGATTGAACAGGTCTCCAGATACCGCTACGAAGACCGTGTCCGAGTCTTCGGGGTCGACCATGATTCGGCTTATGCGGTCACTGTCTTCGAGACCAGACTTTTTCCAGCTCTTGCCTCCGTTCCGAGGGTGTAGAGCCCGGACCCACCAAGGTCATCGAGCCTCCGCCGGGATTGACTCCCCTGTTCCCGCATAGAGCTCCCCCTCGGGCGTGATCGCAAGAGCACCGATTGACTGAGTCAGGTTGATTGGCCATGCCTGTTCGAATGTCTCGCCGGCATCGGTGGAACGCCAAACTCCGCCGCTGGCAGCGGCGACGTAGATCGTGTCCTCCTTGTTCGGGTCGACTGCCACATCGGTGATGCGGCCTCCGATGTTGGTCGGACCCTGTAGCTCCCACGACCTGCGAGCCACTCCCGGCGCCTGCTCTTTCGTCGAGGCTCTGACGACGTTCGCCTGGCTGACTGCGCGCTCGAATGCGTTCTCAGGAACATCCTGATCTCCACTCCGGGACAGCATGAAGTCACCTGGAACGTGTCTCGGAATCGGCGAGGCGCTCGGGCGGCCTTTACGAGAGTCACCCCCTCCGGCGACCGCCACCCCCACGACCGTCCCAATCAGAGCGACTATGGCGAACAATGCTGCTGCCCGAGTCCGCATTGGCTCTCCTCCCCCAGATCGTTTGGGATCACTTTCCCTTGAAGCCAGATGGTACCTAATATTCCATTACGCCAAAGTATGGAAGGAAAAGTGGCTTTGGTGAGGGTTTGGAGGGTTACTCGGCGGCCCGGGTGTCGATGAGGACCCAGTTCTCTCCTCGAAAGCGACCCTCCGTAACGATTGCGTCCCGGGATATCCGGCGGCTTCAGCTGCGGGCATCGGAACATAGTCGACCTCGAAACCGCCTGACGCCATGACCTCGTCGTAACGCCGGGCAAGGTCCTCGTATCGGATGCGCAACTCGTTTCCCGGATATCTGGAGTCGGAGTGCCCGTTGACGCGAGCCCCGGAGAACTGAAAAAGCCAGAAGCCGAGCACGTTGTTGTCGTCCTGTGGAGCTTGAACGACGTCATCGGGACCGAGCTGCTCGGCCGCCTTGCCGATGAAGGCGTCCGGTGCGAAGTCCACGCGCGTGTAGAGCCAACTGTCCTCGTGCGTCCTGAGGATCTCGGTCAATGCTTGCGACGAGAGCCACAACGAAAATGAGCCGACGGCTAGCAGGGCAGCGACGACGAGTGGAGCCAGGAACTCGGAGCGTCGCTTCATCCATTTGAAACCCGCAGCAAGAGCGGCCCCCGCGAACGCCGAGCCGAGTAGATGGGCAGCGGGCCACATTCGTCCCTGGTGTAGAAGTGTCGCGTTTCCGGCTAACTCCCAATCGAACGCGGAGCGCGCACGCGCAAGTACCAGCATCGCGATCGTCGTACCCGCGAATCCGAGGATCACCCGCGCCGACGTCGTGCTAGAGCGCCACGCCAACACGATGCCGGCGAGTGTCAGCGGAAGGAGTAGTCCCCATGCTGCGAGAGCTGTGAGCGCGGGCCACTCGACACCAAGCTGTGAAGTGACATTGATGAAGCCTCCGTAGCGCATGTAGTTGAAAACCACGGGGACTGCCCAAACGCCGAACACGAGGGCGCCCATGCCGGCCATTGGAATCAGCATTCGCCATCGACCTTCCGTGCCGGTGAGGAAGGCTCCGATGACGGCCCAGCCGATAGCCATGATCCAGAGCGGCACGCTAACGAGCCCGACGATCCCTACGGCGACACCCGCCAGCAAGGCCAAACGCCGGTCCTCGGTTCGAACCGCGAGGACTATCAGAAGTGCTGCCGCTGCAAGGGCCACAAGACCTAGCTCTCGAGGAAGGGCTGGTGCAAACAACTCGTAAACGGAATTGGGCGAAGCCGTGACCATGTCCGCTCCATAGCGCGCCTCGAGTGGCGTCGTCACGAAGTCAATCCCCCGAGCGGTCACCCACCCAAAGCCTGCGATGAGCGTTCCGCAGGCGGCGCCGGCCAATCCGGACCCGCTGTAGAGGCGGCGCGCCAGACACGCGCACCCCAACGGGAGCCCAAGGAGGAACAGAAGGTGCATCGCCTCTTGCGCGATGAAAGTTCCCGTCGACGGCACGAGGCGGATCATCGTCGCCATAACCGCGTGGAATCCCCAGGGGTAGGCGTTTCGCGCGAATTCGGGGGCCGCTCCGGGTGGCACCGACTCGCCGCGTAACAACTGTTCCGTCCAGCCCATGTGAAGGGAGGAATCTCCTGCTCGTACACCGGAGCCCTGCGCGATCAACGGCGCAACGAAGATAGCCAGCAGGATGAGTCCGAGGATGGCGGCCGACATCAAGGCTCCAGGTGACCACCGGTGTCCTCCACTCGCTTTTTGCCGCCGAATGACTCCCGTCACAAGAACCGCGATTCCCAGAACGGGAACCACGACGGGATTCGAGAACACAGCCCCGCGGAACAGTGCGTGAAGGAGCATGAGGATCACGCTGAAGGCGACGAACGAAATGATGGCAAGCAGGGTGTGCTCTGGAAGCCCGATGCCCTCGGGCAGCCCGGTTGCCATCCTTTTGGCGACGTGACCGCCCGCCCAATGCAGGAGGATCTCTGCAATCACCCACCCAATGGCGAGCGCACACAGCAGTTGAACGACGGCGCCGCCGAGCAGCGCGAGCCCGCCGTCTATTCGACCACCGCAAGAAGCTGACCGGCGACCGCGGATCTCTCCCGGCTTCGATTCCGATCGATGTCACCGTTCCGTCTCTGGGAGCGGAGATCGTCGTTTCCATCTTCATTGCCTCGAGCACGATGAGGGGGTCTCCGGTTGCTACCCGGTCTCCGGTCGCAACAAGTACCTTCAAGGATCGTTCCCTGCATGGGCGCGGTGAGCTCCCCGGATCCGACCGCACCCACAGCCGCGGCCGCGGATGCCGCCATGCCCTTGTGCCAAAGCTTCACGGGACGCCGTTCAACGATGAGAACTCCCAGCCCGGGCGACACCAGCGGATCCAACACCCTGCTGGACTCAACCGTTCGAGTCGTATGTGTGCCATCGACGAACGATTCGTCGACCAACAAGAGCAGATGGGCCGGGATGGTGGTGCTGATTCCCTCGATCCTCATAGCTTCGAGGGCGGTGAGCATGCGCGCAATGGCACGCTCGCGATCGTCAGCTGTGACCACGACCTTGGCAACGAGCGAGTCGTATGCGCTCGGCACCTCGTCGCCCTCGCCGTAACCCGAGTCGACGCGCACGCCGGGTCCATGCGGCTCGGTGTAGCGCGTGATGAGACCTGGCGTCGGAACAAAGTCGCGCGCTGGATCCTCGGCGTTGATGCGGCATTCGATGGAATGACCTTGGGGCAAGAGATCGGCTTGGGACAATCCCGGCGACTCGCCGGCGGCGACCAGGAGTTGACACTCGACGAGATCGAGGCCGAGGACCTCCTCCGTAACCGGGTGCTCGACCTGAAGGCGCGCGTTGACTTCGAGGAAGTAGAACGAACCGTCGGAATCGACCAGGAACTCGGCGGTGCCGGCATTGACGTAGCCACAAGCCTTGGCGAGCGCGACCGCGGCTTCTCCCATCATCGGAGCGATGTCGCGATGAAGTGGAGGAGGGGTCTCCTCGATGAGCTTTTGATGGCGGCGTTGCAAGGAGCAGTCGCGCACACCGAGCCACAGTGAGTCGCTCTCGGACGGGGACAGAAACTGAACCTCGAGATGCTTGGGGTTCTCGAGGAAGGCTTCGACGAACACCTCACTCGAGCCGAAGTACGCTTCGGCCTCGCGCCGGGCCGCGTCGAAGGCGGACTGGACTGCGTCCGGTCCCTGCACGATCTTCAGTCCCCGGCCACCTCCACCTCCCGCGGCTTTGATGGCAAGCGGGTATCCCTGTTGCTCGCCGAACTCCACGATTCGCTCCGTATCCTCGACGGCGGCGCCGAGTCCCGGCAGGACACGCACACCGGCGCTTCCCGCAAGCGAGCGGGCACTAATCTTGTTGCCCACCTTTCGCATTGCGTCTGCGGGGGGGCCGATCCAAACGAGGCCCTCCTCGACCACCGCCTCGGCGAAGTCCGCGTCCTCAGCGAGGAACCCGTAGCCCGGATGGATCGCCTGCGCCCCCGTTGAGCGGGCCGCCGCAAGAATCGCCTCCAGCGTTCAGGTAGGTCTCGCTCGGTGCAACCCCCGGGAGGCGAACGCTCTCGTCGCAGGCCTCGACGTGTTTGGCGCTCACGTCCACATCCGAGCAAACCGCAACGGTCTGGACACCTAGCCGGCGACAGGTGCGTGCAATGCGAACGGCGATCTCTGCCGCGGTTTGCGATCAGAATCTTGTCAAACACCGACGTCTTCCTTGGTCAACGCACCTTCCACCTGGGAGCGCGGTCCGGCTTTCAGCATCTTGCTCGGGAGCTCGCCCTCAATGAACGTCTGAGCGAGGCGCGCCGCCTTGATGAGGTTGTCCAGGTCCACGCCGGTATCGATCTCCATGTCTTCGAGCATGTGCACGAGATCCTCTGTCGCAATGTTGCCCGTCGCACCGGCGGCATAGGGGCTTCCACCCATGCCCCCTATGGAGGCGTCGAAGTACTCGATGCCCATGTCCAGTGCAGCGACCACGTTGGCCAGGCCGGTCCCACGTGTGTCGTGGAAATGCAAGTTGATCTCGACTTCGGGTAGCGACGAGCGCACCGCGTCCACGACTTCCCGTACTCGTCGAGGTGTCCCCATGCCCAGTGGTGTCGCCGTAAGAGATCGACGAGATACCGGCGTCGACCATCCAACGAGTCACCTCGACAACACGCTCGGGGGGGACGTCTCCCTCGTAGGGACATCCGAACGCTGTCGATATCGAACCCTCGACCGGGATGCCCGCCTGACCGGCGACCTCGACGACCGACTCGACATTGGGAATCGACTCCTTGACGGTGCTGCGTACGTTCCGCAGGTTGTACGAGTCACTCGCGGCGATGAAGACCTGCATCCCGTCCACGCCCGCATCTGCCGCGGCCTCCGCCCCCTTTCGGTTGGGGACGAGCGCCGAGTAAAAGACTCCCTCGCGCCTTGTGATCCCGTCCCACACCGCGCGTGCGTCCGCCATGTTCGGGATCGCCTTCGGCGATACGAACGAGACCGCCTCGATGCTGCGCAGTCCCGTGCCCGAAAGCGCATCGATCAGTGCGATCTTGTCCTCCGTCGCGACCTGCGCCGACTCGCTTTGGATACCGTCACGAGGACCGACCTCGCGGATCCTCACAGAGCTCATGCTTGTTCCCCTATCGGGCAGTGCCCGCGATCGTCGAGACGATCGCTCATCGATTGTTCCAGTTCGGGTCGCGCTTCTCGTTGAATGCTGAAATCCCCTCGGAGCGGTCGTCACTCGCGATGACAACCTTCCAAGCGTCATGCTCCAGCTCGATTCCATCCTCGAGAGCCACCCCGAAAGTCGCGTCCATGGCCTTCTTCGCTTGCCGCACGGCGACCGGCGACGACTTGCAGACGTCCCTCGCAACGTTCATTGCAGTTGCGTCCAGTTCTTCAACCGGGACGACCTGGGCGATGAGTCCCATGGTGAGCCCTTCCCCGGCCGTAAACCTCCGCCCTCTAAGGATCAGATCCTTGGCTCGGGCAAGCCCCACTTTGCGTGCGAGTAGCTGTGTTCCGCCACCCGCCGGCAACAGCCCGACGCGCGCCTCGGGAAGGCCGAACACCGTACCCACGGCGGCGACAGCGATGTCGGCCGACAAGACCAACTCCATTCCTCCCCCGAGCGCGAAGCCAAACGGTGCAACCACAACGGGCTGAGGCACCGCACGCAGAGCCTCGAACAACCCCCTGATCTGCTTGCGATTGGCTTGGAAGTCTTTGAGCGTGAACGACTCTCGCTCCTTGAGGTCGGCACCTACGCAAAACGCCTTGTCGCCGTTCGCTCGAAGGAGCACAACCCAGGCGTCGTCGTCGTTGGCCACCTCCTTGAACGCGCTTGCGAGTTCGTCCGCCATGGCACCGGATAGAGCGTTATGAGCCGCGGGCCGGTCGAGTGACACAATCGCCACGCGGGCATCGCGCTGGACGTCTACGAACTCCTGGGTCAACTCCACTCCTTCTTTACGTTTCCCTCACACTCCGACGGCCCTGCGGGCCCTCTCCACTCACGCCGGCGCCGGAGCGCCGCCGTCGGGTAATGCTCGCGATCGTCGAGACGATCGCTCCTCTTTCAAACGGGTGGCACGCCATGGCGCCGCGTTGAAAAGTGACGCTCCTTGCGAGCGGCGGCGTCGAGCCTGAGGATGAGGTTCGCACGGAGGTCGTCCGGCTGAACGACTTCATCCACGACGTTCTCGGACGCGAGATGAACGATGTCGATGTCCTCTTCGAACTCTTTGCGCTTCGCGGCGACGAATTCCGCACGTTCCTCCGGATCGTCGATCGCCATGATCTTGTTGAAGAACACGGCATTGATGGCCGGTTCGGCGCCCATCACCGCAATCCGAGCTGTCGGCAACGCGATGGTCGCGTCGGGCTCGAATCCTGGTCCCGCCATGGCGTAGAGCCCGGCCCCATAGGCCTTTCGAACGATCACGCAGAACTTCGGGACTGTGGCCTCCGATACGGCCGTGATCATCTTGGCCCCGTGCCGGATGATTCCCTGTCTCTCGACCGCGGTGCCGATCATGAACCCCGGCACGTCGCTCAAGAAGACCAGCGGGATGTTGAACGCGTCGCATAGCCAGATGAAGCGAGCTGCTTTGTCCGCCGAGTCGACGAACAGCACTCCGCCCTTGGCGGCAGGCTGATTGGCGATGATTCCGACCGCGCGCCCGTCCATACGACCGAGCCCTGTGATCAGCTCCTTGGCGAAGTCGGGCTTGATCTCGAAGAAGGATGACTCGTCCAGGAGACCGGCTATCAGCGAGTACATGTCGAACTCGTGGCTCTCGTCGGCCGGGACCAGCGAGGCGAGCGATCCCGTGTAGGCCTGCCGCCGGCCCTCGATCCGCGGCGGGTCGTCGCGCCAGCTCTGTCCGAAGAACTCGAGGTAGCCTCTCGCCGCCTCGATTGCCGCCTTGTCATCGGCAACGAGAAGGTCTCCGCAACCGGAGACCTCGCAGTGCATGCGGGCGCCACCCATCTCCTCGAGCGTGACCCGTTCACCAATGACCTCCTCGGCCATGCGAGGCGAACCGAGATACATCGACGCGTTTCCGTCAACCATGAAGACGACGTCGCAGAAAGCCGGGATGTAAGCACCGCCGGCAGCCGATGGTCCGAAGAGGCAACAGACCTGCGGGATCTTCCCGGAGGCTTTGACCTGGTTGTAGAAGATCCTGCCGGCCCCCCTGCGCCCCGGGAACAGGTCTACCTGGTCGGTGATCCTGGCCCCCGCCGAGTCGACGAGATACACGATCGGCATCTCGTGGCGCTGGGCGAACTCGATGATTCGGATGATCTTCTCGACGGTGCGCGCCCCCCAGGAGCCGGCCTTCACAGTGGCGTCATTGGCCATCACCGCTACCCGGCGCCCGTTGATCGTGCCCGTCCCCGTGACCACGCCGTCTGCCGGAAGGTCTCCGGCGAGTGCGTTTACCAGCAGCCCGTCCTCGACAAACGAATCGAGGTCGTCCAGCAGCAGCGCCAGCCGGTCGCGCACGAACAGTTTCGATTGCTCCGCGAGCTTCTCGTGATACTTGGTCGCTCCGCCCTGGCGAGCCCGCTGCGACTGCTCGGCGAGGGCTGCCTCGCGCCTCCCGCTTTCGGTCATGGGCAGAGCCTACCTGTGTCCTACTCGGAGGCCGCGGCTCGCAGGCGGCCGAATTCCTCGGCGAGGGCGTCCAACTGGTAATGGGCGTTGAGCCCGCTCGGGTTGGGAAGGACCCACACCTTCGTGGTTCCGATGGTTCGTTCCTTAGGTCCGATTGTGGCCTTGCGGTCATCGAAAGCGACCCTGTAGGCCGTCACGCCGAGGAGCGCAAGCCAGGCGGGTTTGAAGCGCCGAACCTTGGACTCCAGTCGCGACCGACTTCTGCGCAGTTCGTCGTCGTCCAACTGGTTGGCCCGCGCGGTCGCGCGGTTGACGAAGTTGGTGATGCCCAAGCCGTGTTCGAGCAGCCGGCGTTCCTCGAAGGGATGGATCTGCTCGGGCGTGAAGCCGGAGCGGTGAAGAGCGGGCCAGAAACGATTGCCGGGCCGTGAGAAGTGATGCCCGGTTGCACCCGAGTAGAGCCCGGGATTGATCCCGCACAAGAGCACGCGCAGGCCAGGCGCGATCACGTCGGGGACCCGCTTTCCGGCTGCGGCGGCGATGGCCTCTTTGCTTGGCTTGGGGTAGGTCAAGACGGTTTTAGCAGAGCCTCGAGCTCGCGCCTCGAATCCTCGGGATCCAGTCGCTCGACCACGACCGAGTCCGCACCGACCCAGGAAGCCGCCTCGAGGAGCGCCTTCGCTAGCTCAGGAACGCTTGGCGGTTCGACTGTGACCTTGTTGGCAACGAGCGCACCATCACGACGAGAGGGATCGACACGGCCCACCAACTTGCCCTTTGCGAGCAGCGGCATTGCGAAGTATCCGTGGATGCGTTTCGGCTTTGGCACGTAGGCCTCGAGCCGGTGATGGAAATCGAACACGCGCATGGTTCGGTCGCGGTCCCATACAAGCGAGTCGAAGGGGCTGAGAAGAGTCGTGCGGTGGCGACCGCGGATACCTTCATCCAGCCACCGGAGAGCGTCAGGATGCGCCCAAGCCCGGTCCTTCCAACCCTTGACCTCGACTTCGACGAGCCCGGATTGCTCGAGTGTCGCGGGCCAGTCGATCGAAGTGAGGCGGAAGTAATCACTCAGGTCCACGCGCGTGGCGACTCCCAATCTCTTGCCCGCGGTCTCGACGAGGTGTGCCCAACAATCTTGGTCCTCTGGCGTCTGGTTGAGGAGCTCGTCTGGGATGGCCCGTTCTGCCAGGTCGTAAACACGTCGCCAGCCGCGCCGCTCCACACACACGACCTCGCCCTCGGACAGCATGATCTCGAGCGCCCTCTTGGTCTCGGACCAATCCCACCAGATCCCACCTCGCTTGGCGCCGCCGAGGTCGGTCGCCGTCAGAGGGCCCTCGGCTTTGAGGCGAGCGATAGCTTCCTTGACTCCAGCGCGATAGCCGTTGTCGGAATAGCGCTTGCGAGCCCAGCGGCGCCGATGTTCGAAGTAGGGCCACTTCTCGATGGGAAGAATGCAGGCCGCGTGCGCCCAGTACTCGAACGCATCGTCACGCTTCCAGTAGGCGCTTTCGATCTCGTCGCGACTAATGGGTCCGAGTCGAGCGTAAGGAACAAGTTCGTGACTGCGCGCGAAGCACCGAGATCGTGTCCAACTGCACGGCCCCCAGCGTGCGCAGCATCGAGGCAACTCCGCCCCGTCGATCGGGTGCTCCGATGAGGCCCTGAGCCTTCAGAAAGACCCGTCGAACGTCCTGCCGAGATAGCTTGATCGTCACGGTCGTTGCGCGCCTTTCATGTGTGCCGCTCCCTGTAGGTCCGTGTCTTGGCTCGGTTGCCGCAGACGCTCATCGAGCACCAACGCCCCGAGCGGTTCTTCGAGTGGTCGTAGAAGGCAAAGCGGCAGTCCTCGGCCAGACAGACCTTGAGGCGATCCCACGTTCGATCCGTCTGCGCGGCAATGACTGCCGCAAAAATCTCGCCTAACGCCCCATAAACTCCGGCGTCGTGCGGCTCGAACGTGGCCCCGCCCGCTTCGTCCCAGTGGGGTCTGATCTCGGCGCGCTGGCCCGCGCGATTCAACTGACCGAGCGCAGCCCCGCTCAGAGGAGCGCCGGAATGGGACGCGAGAACTTGTCGAAGTGACTCCCTCGTCTCGATGACGGTACGCAGGGCATCCTCGTCGATCGATCGAACATGCGTCCCGAGTCGTTGCTCGATCCAGCGGCGAAGCCCGGGCGATGAGTCGATCTCGTCGGACCCCGATTCGATATCGAGGGTGTTTACGAAGTCCATGACGAGTGCCGGCGCCGCCGGTGTGATCTCCGACATGCAACCACTGTATCTCTTTTGGCGGTTGCGCCTTCAGTGCGCGGGTTCTTCAGCTTCCTCGTGAACTGCGACACCGAGAACGACCAGAAGCACACCAAGGACCTCCACCGTCGTAGGGATCTGGCCAAGGACCAGCACCCCTATGACCATGGCGGTTGCAGGGAGAATCGATAGCAGCAGAGCAAACGTCGAACGAGTCAGCCGTGCCATGGCAAGTTGGTCGGTGACATACGGGATGACTGACGAGCAGATGCCGACCCCGATCCCGGCGAGCAACAGACGAGGCTCGACCAGCGCCGGCAGCGCTCCGACGATTCCTACGGGGGTGATCCAAACGATGGCCGCGAGCATCGCGAGCCCGAGTCGATCGATACCCTCGCCTTCCCGGCCAGCGATGCCGTGCCCGAGCACGACGTACGCGACGAACAGGCCGGCGTTAGCGAAGGCGAAGACGAATCCGAGCGGCTCGCCCGCGATCCGAATGTCGGTCAGCAGGTACACCCCACCCACGGCCAGTCCGAGCGCCACAAGGTTTCGGCGGCTTCGCACGCCCAGTGCGGCGAGGACAAGCGGGCCGAGAAACTCGATCGCTCCGACTGTGCCCAGCGGCAGCCTCTCGATGGCCAGATAGAAGAGTGCGTTCATCGCGGCGAGAACCGCGCCGAGTTGCACCAACTTGAACCTGTCACTGCGGCCCATCGACTTGAGCAGGTGCCAGGGTCTCCGCCACGCCGCGAACACCGCAGCGGCGCTCGCGATACGAAGCCAAGCCAGACCCAGAACATCGACGCGGCCGAACAGCAGCGCGGCGAAAGCGGGGCCGAGATAGTGGAAGACCGCGCTAACGATGAAGAAGACGTGAGGAGGGACCCGGTCGGATGCCGTGCGCCGAGCGGGGCGCTCCTCCAGGATCCTTTTCGTATCGGCCACGAAACAACGATTTCAGGTATAACTAATCAGCAGAAGCGAGTTCTTGAGGTAGGAGCTAGAAACTTCCTTGAGATTTACGGAGAAACGAGGGGATTACCTTGAAGACTGCTCTCGACCCGGTCAACGTTCGTCTCCTTGACGAGCTGAGAAGAAATCCCCGCATAACGATGTCCGAGCTCGCACGTCGCCTCGACATGTCCTCGCCCGCCGTGACCGACCGCGTTCAGCGACTCGAGGACAACGGGATCATCACCGGCTATCGGCTAGAGCTCGATCCCCGAGCGCTCGGCTGGCCGGTCGCGGCATTCGTTCGCATTCGTCCGGGGCCCGGGCAGCTCACTCGGATCGCCGAGCTCGCTCGGCAAACCCCAGAGGTGGTGGAGTGTCATCGCATTACCGGGGAGGACTGCTTCTTGATGAAGGTGTACGTAACCGAGATCGACAAGCTGGAGGAAGTATTGGATCGATTCCTGATGTACGGACAAACGACCTCGTCGATCGTCCAGTCTTCCCCCGTCCCGGCTCGTCCTCTCCCCCTGCCGGAAGTCTGACTCAAAGGACCGGCCGGATCCTTTCGACCTCTCCGGAATTCAGCACCGATCCGTCGTCGAGAACGAGCGCGCCGTCCGATCCGATGGCCGACGCCACACCCGATATCGAGGATCCGTCTGGCAAACCGGACCGTTACTTCTCCACCGAGGATCGAGGAGCGCTCGGTGGCGCGGTCGACGATCCGAGCTCGCCCCGTTTCGCCCGAGAGATCGTCGTAGAGATCTTCCAGCTCGCGTAGAACAATCCCCAACAACTCGGCACGCGGCGGAACCCGGCCACGACCCGTGCGTTCGACCTCGTGCGCGAGCGAAGTCGCGCTGGCTGCGATCCCGGCTGGAGCACCGCCCGGCTGCCAATCAAGGTTGATGCCGGCCCCCAACACGAGCGCGTTCTCAGCAGGTCCGACACTCCTGGCCTCGACGAGCACTCCGCTGATCTTGCGCTGATTGATGAGCACGTCGTTGGGCCACTTGAGCGCGGCGCGGAAACCGGTGGCCCCCTCAATGGCTGTGGCAACGGCTAAGCCTCCCGCAGTGCTCACCAGCCCAGGAGGCACCTGTGCCTCCGGCCGCAGCACGACCGAAAACATGAGGGCTGCGCCGGGCTGCGAGAGCCACGTGCGGCCCCACCGCCCCCGCCCTGCCCTCTGCGAATCCGCGACGACAAGGCTGCCCTCGGCGGCATCTTGCTCGGCAACCCATCGCAGCGCTTCGAGGTTGGTCGAGTCGATGGAGTCATAGACCCTGCGGTAGCGTCCAAACCGACCGACCAGCGCGCGCTCTAGTATCTCGTCACTCAAGTCGCTGGCCATCTACTTAGACAATACGAACAGAAAGAGTCCATGTTCACCAAGCTGCTGATCGCCAATCGGGCAGAGATCGCCGTCCGAATCATTCGGGCGTGCAGGGACATGGACATTGCTCCCGTCGCGGTCTACTCCGAACTGGACGCAGGGGCGCTCCACGTCAGACTGGCCGAGGACGCCGTAAATGTCGGTCCCGGTTCGGCGTCGGAGTCCTACCTGAAGATCGACAACATCATCGAAGCGGCGCGTAAAACGGGGGCCGAGGCGATCCATCCCGGATACGGGTTCCTCGCCGAGAATGCTGCCTTCGCGCGAGCGGTCATCGATGCCGGGCTCATATGGGTAGGACCAAGTCCAGACGTCATCCAGAGCATGGGTGAGAAGACCTCGGCCCGGCGCGCAGCGACCGACGCGGGTGTTCCGACTGTGCCCGGCACCGCCGATCCGGTCACCACGGCCGATGAGATAAAGGAATTCGCGGCGGCCAACGGCCTCCCGCTCGCCATCAAGGCCTCGGCCGGCGGCGGGGGCAAGGGCTTCCGAGTCGTAACAGCCGAGAACGAGATAGACGAGGCATTCGCGGGTGCAGCGCGCGAGGCCGAAGCATATTTCTCAAACAGCGAGGTTTACCTTGAACGCTACCTGGAGCGACCTCGTCATATCGAGGTGCAGGTCCTTGGCGACGCATCAGGAAACATCCTGAGCTTTCCCGAGCGAGATTGCTCACTGCAGCGCCGCCACCAGAAACTTGTCGAGGAGTCGCCGTCGCCGGCGCTCGGCGAGGAGGTCCGTGAGCAGATCATGGAGGCGGCGGCGCGCGTCAGCAAGCAGGTCGGCTATCTCAACGCCGGGACATGTGAGTTTCTGCTCGACTCCGATCAAAAGTCGTTCTACTTCCTCGAGATGAACACCCGGTTGCAGGTGGAGCATCCCGTGACTGAACTCGTTTGCGGAGTTGATCTCGTGCGCGCTCAGATCCTCACGGCCGCGGGCGAACCGCTTGAGTTCTCCCAGGAGGATCTCGTCCTCAAGGGCGCGGCAATCGAATGCCGCATCAATGCCGAAAACGCTGCGAAGAACTTCATGCCCGCGCCCGGCCGCATCGGCAACTATCACGAGCCGGCTGGCCCTGGCGTGCGCGTCGACTCGGGGGCCGAGGCAAACGCCACCATTCCTCAGGCATACGACCCCATGATCGCCAAGGTCATCACATACGGTGCCAATCGTGAAGAGGTTCGGCATCGGATGTTGCGGGCGTTGGGCGAGTACGAGATCGAGGGCATCAAAACGACGATTCCGTTCCACCGGTTGATGCTTGCCGATGAGCGATTCGCTTCCGGTGACTATCACACCGGAACCGTCGAGAGAGAGATGGATCTGTCGGTCCTCGCCGAGGCGCCGGTATCTCCTCCCAAACCCGGCGAGCCAGAGATCGTCGAACGTGTCTTCGAGGTCGAGGTCGAGGGCCAGCGCTTCTCGGTTACCCGCGTGAGCGACTAGAGACCCTCGTGCAACCCCGCAAGCCCAAGCCTCCGGCGCGAGTTGGGGCCGGGGTCGGCGGAAGCTCCGACACACTCGTGGCCCCGATGCAGGGAACCATCGTCAAAGTCCTGGTGACCAAGGGGCAACAGGTCAAGAGCGGCGAGCCCATCGTGGTTCTCGAAGCGATGAAGATGGAGAACTCGATACTTGCGCACGTCGAGGGCACGGTGGAAGACCTCAAGGTCAAAGAGGGCCAATCGATCGAGACCGGAGCCACCATCGCCGTCATCCGCTGATTCGCTGGAGATACGCCCAGTCCGTTCTGAGAACCTCGATGCAGCAAGCCTCCTGTCGTTCGAGGCGTATGACCTGCTCGAAGGACAAACGGATGAAGCCCGCTCCTACATGGCGTCGGTCGAGATGGTTCGGGAGGACCTGCTCGAACGCCTCGAATCGTCAGTGCTCGTGGGCGCCTGGATCGACGAGCACCTAGCCGGCGTCGTGAACTACGTGAACGGACCCGCCGACCCCTACGCCGAATTCGATGGCGAGGACGAGGCAGGTGTGCGTGGTCTCGCCGTAGGTGTCGACTGGCAACGAAGGGGCGTGGGGGCCGCACTTGTGACCTACTGCATCGAACGAGCCCGCACCGAGGGCAAGGCCAGAATCGTGCTCCACACCGCTCCGTGGATGCAGGCCGCCCAGGGCCTCTACCCGCGCCTGGGCTTCAGGCGAGCGCCCGAGATCGACTTCAGCCCGGCTCCAGGCATCCCCCTGATCGGCTACACGCTGGACCTGGGCCGCTGAAAACCGCGCCGGCTTGGGACGCCGGTTCCGGAGGCGGTCTTGCTGCTGCTGGATCGAAAAAGTGAGGGGCCGCCCGAAGGCGGCCCCTTGGTCATCCGTTGCTCGGTGCTACTCCGGCACGATGCGGCCCTCGCCGCCCTCGGGATAGTCGGCCGCGGTCACCTGACCGTTGAGGCCATCCGGCGCCGTGATGTAGTTGGCCAGCGCCTGCTGGTAGCTCACACCCACAGGAGTAAAGTCAACTGGTCCAAACGGGTATCCGTCGCCCCCTCGTGCGAGGAAGTCGATCGTCGCGACCGTCAGAGCCGGCCCCGCAACAACGCTCCCGTTCTGAACGATGACGGTTCCGTCATCGAGCGTGACGTTTCTCACCTTACTTCCCACCGCGGCGGCGGGACTGTACGTGTAGCGGAAGCCGCCGATCTGGGCGAACTTGCCCTGCGCGACGGCAGGTGCGTCGGTCACCACGTGCTCGAGGATCGCCTTCAACGTCGAGCGCTCAACATCCTCGACCACCGACGTGAAGTTGCTGAACGGCAGCCACGTGAACGTGTCGAGCTCCGTGATCGGACCCGGCGGCACGACGAGGTCGTTGCGAATACCTCCGCCGTTCTGCAAGGAGATCTCCGGCTGCGGCACCCCGAAATCGCCTGCGACCTTGCGCGCTTGCCATAGCAGCGCGTCGGCGATCAGGTTTCCCGCATTCGTCTCACGAGTGCGGACCTGCGACGTCTGTCCGTTGAGCGTCACCGCAGTCTGCCCGATGACGTTCTCGGCCAAAGCCTGAACGGCCTCCATCACTGGCTCAACAACCAGGTTCTGGATCGCTGGTTTGCTCTTGACCCCGTCTTGCTGGTTTCTGGAAGCGACGCGCTCTAGACCGCTGCGTGGCTTGACCCTCACGATCTGGCCATCCGAGTTGAACCCGACAGTGAGCTTCCCGACGTACTTGTAGTTACCTGGGGTAGTCACGACGGGAACGCTCGCGCCCTCGGCGTCTCTTGCCAGGACAGGGTACGGGCCGAATGGAGTTACGGTGTCGTCGCCTGGGACTAGCAAGTCGCCCGGGTTAGTGAGGAGCTCGTCACCACCGCCGGCGATAACCACGTCGACATCGGTGAGCGACTCTATGAGCTCGAGCTCGGAATTGATGCCCTGCAGGTGGCTCGACAGAATGATCTTGTCGACCCCCTCCGCCTTCAGTGCGGCGACCTCGGCTTGAACCGCAGGGAGAACGGCCTCGACCTCGACGTTGCGAGGACTCGAGATTGTTGGCAGAAGCTCGGTCGTCGCTCCGACGATGCCGATCTCCTCGCCCTTCTTCTTGGTGATTATCGAACCGGCGATTATCCCGGCGTCCTCGAGCGCCTTGAGGCGCGGCTCGCCACTGAAGTCGAGGTTGGCCGACAGGAATGGGGTGTCCCCTCCGAAGCCGTCGATGAACTCGGCGAGCACGTCGGGACCAAAGTCGAACTCGTGATTGCCGATCGTCATTGCGTCGTAACCGATCATCGACAGGGCAATGCTGTCGTAGTAGGGCTCACCGGTGGCTTCATTGCGCACGAGGCTTGCGCTGAACTCGGGTCCCGCGAGAAAGTTGTCTCCCGACGAAATCAGGACGCTCGCTTTCTTTCCAGTACCCCTGACCTTGCTAACCGCTTCTCTTCGAAGCTTTCCAACCTTGGTGGCGAAGCGAGCGACTCCACCGAAGTCCGTCAGGTCTCCGCCAGCATCGATCAAGCGCGACTCGCCGTCGTTGTTGTGGAGAACGGTTAGCCAGTAGCGGACCCTGTTGGGATTGTCGATTAGCTTGGCGTCCGCGTCAGGTGCCGGAGCCGTCAGCGTCAGTCCCGCAACGAGCGCCGCCGCTATTATGACCGACTGAATTTTTCGCCCCGGCAGAGTGCCGGCATCAATACCTTTCATACGGTTCTCCCTTCGCATTTTCACTCGAAGTTCGACACATCCCTGTGCCGAATGCCGCGGACTCTACAACGATGGAGTGGCAAGTCCTTGCGGATTGAAGGGGACCAGGCGGCGCGTTTTCCCGGAGATTTAAGAGTCCGAAACACGGGCTCCTTGAGGTTGCTTTGGTGACCAGTCATACGAGTTCAGTCCGGCAACCCCGTTATGTGCACTCCGGCTCGGTCCGTCTTGTAGCGGCGATTGATTCCAATCAGGAGCGCGATGAGAGGCTCCACTATCCGGGCTTGATCGAGAGCACCCGCATCAACGAAACGGAGCGATTCGATCGCCTCGACGAGCTCACGGACGATGGGCTTCCCCTTCTTGGGACCGCACACCAGAACGTCTCCCTCGAGGGGTGTGTCCAGCTCATTCACTGCTTTGGCTGCAAGCGTGTGAAAAGCACCCATGGTCGTCACGGACTTGGGGAGGAGCGAGCTCGCCTGCTGGGCAGCACTCCCATGCCAGACCCCGAGAACGGTGGTGGGTCTTCCTCCGACGGCGGTGGATACGGGCACCGTGCCGTCGATCACGATCGCGTCCTCGCGCACGTGATCGGCGATGGATTTGTAAATCGTAGCCTGCCCGGCAAAGGGAACGGTGACGACAACAACATCATGAGCCGCTGCGGCATCTTGATTTGTGGCACCTTGTGAGCGTGCCCCAAGCTCGTCGCTCAGTTTCTGAGCTGCCTGTTCGCCGCGGTTCGCGTCACGCGACCCGATGGTCACCTCGATCCCAGCCTTAGCCCAGCGTCTCGCCAGACCAAAGCCCTCGTCTCCCGTGCCTCCGATAACCGCCACCCGATCGATAGTCACTCCTGTGCCTCTCGCTAGAAGGAAGTGGGCTCGTACTCTCCGAAGACCTCGCGCAGTGTGTCGGACACCTCTCCGAGCGTCGCGTACGCGGCGAGTGAGTCCTTCATCGGCTTCAGCAAGTTGTCGGTCCCGTGTGCTGCCTCGGACAGCCGCTTGAGCGCTGCGTCAACCGCTCTCTGATCGCGCTCCGACCGCACTCGTTCGAGCCGCTCGACCTGGCGTTGCTCCAGGTCGGGATCCAGAGCGTGAAGCTCAACCGGTTCCTCGGTGTCGGCGACGAACCGGTTGACTCCGACAATGGGACGGGAGCCATCCTCGATTCCCTGAACCACGCGGTAGGCCGCGTCTTCGATCTCAGACTTCAGCCACCCTCTCTCGATGGCCTCCACCGCGCCGCCCATGTCATCGATGCGGGCGATGTAGTCGGCTGCCCGCGACTCGATCTCGTCGGTTAAAGACTCCACGAAATACGAGCCACCCAGCGGATCGGCGGTATCGGTGACACCAGACTCGTAGCCCAAGATCTGTTGCGTGCGAAGAGCAATGGTCGCTGCTTTCTGACTAGGAAGAGCGAGAGCTTCGTCGAACGAGTTCGTGTGGAGGCTCTGGGTTCCGCCCAACACGGCAGCAAGGCCCTCGACGGTTGTCCGTACGATGTTGTTCTCGGGCTGTTGGGCCGTGAGCGTGGCGCCGCCGGTTTGGGTGTGGAAACGAAGGATCATCGACTTCGGGTTCTCGGCTCCGAAGCGCTCCTTCATGATCCTTGCCCACAGCCTCCGCGCGGCTCGGAACTTGGCGGCCTCTTCAAAGAGGTTCATGTGACAGGCGAAGAAGAAAGAGAGTCGCGGAGCGAAGTCGTCAACCTCTAACCCTGCATCGAGCGCGGCCTGCACGTACGCGATTCCATCGGCAAGGGTGAAGGCGACCTCTTGTACAGCCGTGCTCCCGGCTTCGCGCATGTGATAGCCGCTAATAGAGATCGTGTTGAAACGTGGCAGCTCCTTTGCGCAGTAGGCGAAGAGGTCGGTGATGATTCGCATCGACGGTTTTGGCGGGTAAATGTAGGTGCCGCGCGCGGTGTACTCCTTGAGGATGTCGTTCTGCACGGTGCCGGTGATCTCGGCCGGCGGGACACCCTGCTTCTCGGCGACGAGCTGATAGAGGAGCAACAGCGTCGATGCGGTTGCGTTGATCGTCATCGACGTCGACACCTCGTTGAGCGGTATGTCGTCGAGCAACAGCTCCATGTCCGCCAACGAGTCGATCGCGACTCCAACTCTGCCCACCTCCGCCTGGGCCTTCATGTGATCCGAGTCGTAGCCCATCTGCGTCGGCAGGTCGAAAGCAACGCTAAGACCCGTCTGGCCTGCCTTTAACAGGTAGCGGAATCGCTCGTTCGTCGCCTCGGCCGAGCCGAATCCGGCGTACTGACGCATGGTCCAGAGCCGTCCCCGGTACATCTCCTCGCGGACCCCGCGCGTGAAGGGGAACTCACCTGGCGGGCCGAGCGAGTCTGGGTCGTTCGACACGTCCTCGCGTGTATAGAGAGGGCGGATCTCGATGCCTGAATCGGTGGTTCGCTCGTCGTCCACGGGCCGATGCTAGTTGATCGGAGGCCGCAACCTCCTAGCCCCGCCGTACGTCTTAGGTGAGACTGTCGGAAAGGTTCTCGTAAATGGAGGTAGAGAGATGAAGCTGCTTCGGTGCTTGCTGGTGGTCGGGTTGGTCGCATCCGGCCTGTCGGCGATGAGTGGGGCATCCGCGCACCCGCGCGACGAGATGTGGCCGAACAAGGCCGGTCCCATCATCCGCGGCGACACGCCAATAGCGGAGCTGCGGGAGTGGTTCGGTCCACCAGACTCTCGCCGGGTGGTCAGGGTGGCGTGCATCCGGGTCGTCCGGGTCCGGTGGGATGGTTTGCAGGTCTACGCGGAGCGGGATGACCTCCGAACCGCGGATGCCATCTTCGTGCGGAGCCGAGCTCTCGAAAGCGCCATACATGGCGAGCTCCGGATTCACACCGGCAGGGGATTGCGGGTTGGCGATCGCCATCGCAAACTCAAGCGGCTCTATCCGAACGCCGATCCCATCAAGCACCGAGGGCACATCCACTACCGCCTGAAGAACGGCAAGGACAACGCCTACATGATGGGCAAGGTCGTCGACGGGCGAGTGGTTCAACTCGAGGCCTGGCCATTCGAGTTCTGCTAAACCTCCTGCACTGACTCCAGTCGCAGGGCGCGAGGTTTGTAACTGAAGTCCAACGCGACCGGGGTCGAACTCGCCGGGGCGAAATCTCAACGCTGCTAGGATTTCGCCCCTATGGCGACACCTGTCCGAGAGGTCTACCAAAAGCACAAGCCCAGAGCTTTCGAGGCCGACCGTAGTCCTTCGAATCACGAGGTGTGGTGGTGGTTCTTCATGAGGCTCTCGGGGGTCGTCCTGTTCTTCCTCGTCCTCATCCACCTCTACATCATGCATCTCGTGGACGAGGGAGTTGAGAGGGTCAACTTTGCGTTTGTGGCCGAGCGGTGGGACAACGTGGGCTGGAAGACCTTCGACTGGCTGCTGCTCGTGCTCGCCCTGATCCACGGAGCGAACGGGCTTCGCATAGTCATCGATGACTACGTTCGATCCCCCGGAAAACGAGCCTTTCTCAAGGGGACGCTCTACACCGTCACGACCGTGGGGATGATCATGGGAACTGCGGTCATCGTGATGTTCGACCCACGGGTGGGTGGATGACCGAGCGGTCCAGTCGAATCACAGCGTTGGTCGGGGTCTAATGGCCCAGTATCACGATTACGACGCAGTCATCGTGGGGGCCGGGGGCGCCGGTCTACGGGCAGCCCTCGAGGCAGGGAAGCGAGTCAAGACCGCCGTTGTCTCCAAGCTCTATCCCACGCGCAGTCACACCGGTGCCGCTCAGGGAGGTATGTGTGCTGCACTCGCGAACGTTGAGGAAGACTCGTGGGAGTGGCACGCGTTCGACACAGTCAAGGGTTCCGACTTCCTCGCCGATCAGGATGCCGTCGACATCATGTGCCAGGAGGCGGTGACCTCGGTCCTCGAGCTCGAGCGCATGGGCCTTCCCTTCAACCGGACCGCTGAGGGCAAGATCGACCAGCGACGTTTCGGTGGCCACACGCGCAACCATGGTGAGGCAGCAGTGAAACGCGCTTGTTATGCGGCCGATCGAACCGGCCACATGATCCTTCAAACCCTGTTCCAGCAATGCAACAAGGAGGGCGTCGAGTTCTACAACGAGTTCTTCGTCGTGGATCTCGTGATGGTCGACGGAGCTTGTGCAGGGATCGTTGCGTACGAGATCGCAACGGGTGAGCTACACGTCTTCCGCGCGAAATCCGTGCTCTTCGCAACCGGTGGTTACGGAAAGATATTCAAGATCACCTCGAACGCCCACACACTGACCGGAGACGGGCCCGGTGTGGTCTTTCGCAAGGGTCTCCCGCTCGAGGACATGGAGTTCTACCAGTTCCACCCGACCGGTCTCTACCGGCTCGGCATCCTGTTGTCCGAGGCGGCGCGTGGAGAGGGAGGGATTCTCCGTAACTCCGACGGCGAGCGCTTCATGGAGCGCTACGCGCCGACCATCAAGGACCTCGCTCCGCGGGACATGGTCAGTCGCGCAGAGTTCTTCGAGATCAAGGAGGGCCGGGGGGCAGGCCCGGAGAAGGACTACCTGTTGCTCGACCTCACCGAGGTCGATCCCGAGGTAATCGAGACAAAGCTTCCCGATATCACCGAGTTCGCCCGCACCTACCTTGACGTCGATCCCGTCAAGGAAGGCGTGCCAATCGTCCCGACCGCTCACTACGCGATGGGTGGGATCCCGACAACCGTCGAGGCCGAGGTGCGTCGCAACCACACCGGAGACATCGTCGACGGGTTTCTACTCCGCCGGAGAATGTGCCTGCGTGAGCGTCCACGGAGCAAACCGTTTGGGAACGAACTCCCTCCTCGATATCGTCGTCTTCGGACGACGCGGGGGCCTGGCGATGGCCGAGTACGCCTCGACTCACAAACAGCTGAAGGTCCCCGACGACGCGCACGTCGAGTCCGAGCGTTGGATCGCGGAACTGCTCGAAGGCGACAAGCGCGAGTCCTCACACTCCATCAGGACCCAACTCCAAGACGAGATGTGGGAAAGGGTCTCGGTCTCCCGCGACGAGGAGGGCCTGAAGCACGCACTCGAGAAGATCGAGTCCTTGAAAGCTCGTTTTGCCGACGCTCACGTCAGGGACCAAAGCAAGATCTTCAACACGGAGCTGGTCGAGCACATGGAGCTCGGCTACCTACTCGACATGGCCGAGGCTCTCACCGTCGCTGCCCGGGCCAGGACCGAGAGCCGTGGAGGTCACTACCGCGAGGACCACCAGATGAGGGAAGACGACCACTGGCTGAAGCACAGCTTCGTCACGCGGACCGAGGACGGGGGCACGGAGTTGGGCTACATGGACGTGACCCTCGGCCGTTACGAGCCGGTCGAGAGGAAATACTGATGGAGGTAAAGCTCCGGCTGCTCCGTTACAACCCCGAAAAGGACTCCGAGGCTCACTTCGAGGACTACACGATCGATGCCGACCCGATGGATCGTCTGCTCGATTGCCTGCATGTGGTGAAGTGGAAGCAGGACTCGTCGCTCGCCCTCCGCAGGAGTTGTGGTCATGGCATCTGCGGCTCGGATGCGATGGTCGTCAACGGTGTCAACCGTCTGGCCTGCAAGGTGCTCATCAAGGACCTCAAGCAGCCGATTACCGTCGAACCGATCCGTGGGCTCCCCCTTATCAAGGACTTCATCGTCGACATGGAGCCCTTCTTCGACGGCTACAAGGAGGTCAAGCCGTGGCTCATCGTCGACGATGACGAGAAGGAGCCTCCACGCGAACGCATCCAGAGCCAGCAGGACCGCGAGCGTTACGACGACACCACCAAGTGCATCCTGTGCGCCGCCTGCACGACTTCCTGTCCGATCTACTGGGCGGACGAGCAAATATGTGGGGCCCGCAGCGATCGTCAACGCTCACCGGTTCATTTTCGACTCCCGCGACACGGGTGGCAGAGAGCGACTCGAGATCCTGTCGGGCAAGGGCGGAGCGTTCAAGTGCCGCACCGTGTTCAACTGCACGGATGCATGCCCCCGAGGCATCAAGGTGACGCTCGCCATCCAGGAAGTGAAGCGGGCGGCCCTGTACGACTCGATTTAGCGACGCACTAGCGCCGCCCTTGCTCTAGTTTCTTTCCAGTGATCATTCTTCGTCGCATCCTGCTGGTCGTTCTCGCGGTCGTCATCGCTTACCCGCTATTCCTCGCATTCAGGATCTGGCAACAGTCCCGAATCGACGAGGTGAGGAGGGCCGACGCGATCGTGGTGCTCGGCGCGGCCCAGTACGACGGGGACCCATCGCCCGTATTCGAGGCCCGGCTCGAGCAAGCCGAGTATCTCTACAACGAGGACCTCGCCCCCCGCATCGTCGTCACGGGTGGAAGGCCGGAGGGCGACCGCTTCAGCGAGTCCGAGGTAGGTCGCAGCTATCTCGTTGGCAAGGGTGTCCCAGACGAGGCCATCCTGAGCGAGGACGAGGGCATGACAACGCTCGAGAGCCTGACCAACGTTCACGACATAGCGGCGGACAACGGGATTGACACCGTTCTGCTCGTAAGCGACCCGCTTCACTCGGAGCGAATCAAAGCCATCGCAACCGATCTCGGATTCGATGAGGCCTACGCGAGCTGGACCTCGTACACCCGTCTCAACCGCAGCAGAGAGACAAAACTTAACGAGCTGTTTCACGAGGTCGCGGCTCTGGCCGCCTACGAGGTCCTCGGCCGCTAGCGGCGCTCCGGCCTTCTCTTAGGCTGGCGGGGTGAGCCGCTTCGTGTTGCACGTCGACCTCGATGAGTTCTTAGCCGCGGTCGAGATACTGCGCAGGCCCGAGCTTCGTGGACGGCCGGTCGTGGTCGGAGGCCGCGGGGATCCGACGAAGCGCGGCGTGGTTTCGACAGCCAACTACGAGGCGCGCCGCTACGGCGTCGGCTCCGGAACGCCGTTCCGCGTGGCTCTGCGCAAGTGTCCCGATGCGGTCTTTCTCCCCGTGGACCGCCCCGCGTACGACGCGGCGTCTGAGGCTGTGATCCGCGTGCTCGGACGGTTCACCGAAGCTCTCGAAATCTGGGGATGGGACGAGGCTTTTCTGGCCGTCGAGGGCGATCCAGTGATGATCGCGGCCGCCATCCGAGAGGCGGTACTCCTCGAGACGGGGCTGTCGTGCTCCGTGGGGATCGGCGACAACAAGCTGCGGGCCAAGATCGCATCCGGTTTCGCGAAGCCAGCCGGTATTCATCGACTCGACGCAAGCGATTGGTTCGAGGTCATGGGTCACCGCCCGACCGTTGAGCTATGGGGCATAGGCAAGAAGACGGCTCGCCGGCTCGCCGAGCAGGACATCTTGACGGTGTCCGATCTCGCCGCCGTCGACGAGACGGAGCTGGGCGAGGCCCTCGGTCCCCGGGTTGGTCCCTGGCTCGTGGCGCTGGCGCGCGGCGAATGGTCCTCGCCGGTCAGCGGGGCGCCTCGACGCGCCAGATCGCGGAGTCGCGAACTGACATTCGAGGAGAATGTCGATGACCCATCGATGATCGAAGCAGAGGTAGCGCGCATGGTGAACGAGCTTGCTGCGGAGTTGCGCAGTGAAAACCGGTTGGCCCGCGGCGTGACCGTCAAGGTGCGCTTTGCTCCGTTCTTTACCCACAGCCGGAGCCGTGTTGTCAAGCCGCCGTCTATCGACGCCCCGGAGCTCCTCGTGGCCGCGAAGGTCGCACTCGCTCGGTTCGAGTTTGATCGGCCGGTGCGCCTGGTGGGAGTGAAGTTCGACTTGGATTGAAACGCAGAACCGCGTTGCTGGGCCTTCGAGTAGCTACAGGTGGGAGGGTCGTAGCTCAGCGTCGAGCTTGGCCCCCAGCTCCTCGGTGACTTCCAGAACCTGATCGAGGTGCTCGGCCTCGGTTCGGAAGTTGACGATGCAGGTTCGGAGCACGAAGCGTTCGCCCAGGATTGCGTTCGAGTAGTAGACGCGCCCGTCCATCTGCACCGCGGCCATGATGCGCTCGTTGAGGAGGTCGAGGTACTTCTCCCGGCCCTCTCCGTCCGCGAGATCCGATGGAACATAGCGCCAGCAACAGATCGAAAGTCCTACAGGAGCGGCAAGCTCGAAGGACTCGCCCGCCTCGATTCGGTCGGCGAGGTAGCGCGTGAGCGCGACGTCATGAGCGATTCGGCGACCGTACGCATCCGTGCCATGCGCAAGAAGGGATACCCAGACCTTGAGTGCCCAGAAGCTGCGCGACAACTGGGGGCCGAGCAAGCTGAGGTCGATCCCCCGCCCTGTCAGGTCCTTGTCTTCGTAGATGTAACCAGCGTCGTAGGAGAACGACTCGGCCAAATACCCGACGTCTCGCACGAGAATGCAGCCGCCGCTCTGGGGTGTGTAAAGCCATTTGTGAGGATCGAAAGCGATCGAGTCGGCGCGCTCGACGCCTGCGGCCAAGGGTCGAAGGTCCTCGGCCAGCACGATCGGCCCGCCGTAGGCGGCATCAACGTGCATCCATAGTCCATGACGCTCGCACAGATCGGCGATCAGCTCGAGCGGATCGATAGCTCCGGTAGCGACGGTGCCAAGGCTTGCAACTATGCAGAAGGGCTGGAGCCCCGCAACGAGATCCTCGTCGATGCGCTCTTCCAGTGCCGCCATGTCGATCCGGTAGTGATCGTCGACCGGGATCAGGCGAACGTTGTCGGTTCCGATTCCGATCATGTCCGCCGCGCGCGTTGTGGCGAAATGCACCTCTGACGAGGTGTAAGCCACGAGTTGCGGTTGTCCGTTCAAACCCGCGGCCCGCACACGTGCCTCGCTCCCAGCGTCCCGCGCCGCTTTGAGGCCGACAAAGTTCGCGATCGATCCACCCGACACCACCATCCCGCCCGCTTCCGCTGGCAGGCCGAACTGGTCGGCGAAGAATCGGACTAGATGCAGTTCGATCTCGGTGGCTCCGGGGCTCAAACGCCATCCACCGAGGTTCTGGTTGATGCCCGCGGCCACCAGGTCGGCAATCGCCCCGGGGACCGTGCCACCACCCACGATGTAGGCGAGAAAGCCCGGATGCCCGGGATACATCGAGTAATCGAAAACGACCTTTCTCAAGTAGTCGAGCAGCTCCTCGTCTGGCATTCCCTTGGTCGGAATATCGAGATTCACTGCCTCGCTCACTTCCGCTGCGGATCTCCCGCGATCCACCGGAAGGTCGGGTAGCCGCCTCAGCCATTCCTCGTACATCTCGAGCGCGCCATCCCCAAGCGCGCGGGCACGCTCGGGAGACCAGTCGAGAGCGGGAAACGGTTCAGGCGGATTGATCATCGGCCCAGTCAAAGGCAAGACTGCCTAGACGCGCAAGTCCTCCCGCGTGTTCGACAGGAGTGGCGCCCTCGACGGCCTCGGCAGATCCGACATGAGCCGTTTCGCGTAGAGGAATCTCTTTTAGCCGGAAACTCAACAGAAAGGCCATAACAGCGAGGGGAACTCCGACTAGAAACGCGACGTGAATTGAATCGGCCACCGCCCCGCGGATCAAATGAGCGACATCGGGAGGCAGGTCGCCCACCCGCTCGAGTCGCCTCGTGAGGTTGTCGGCGTTCACCTCGCCGAGTCCGCTGACGTTCGCCGACCCCAGGGCCGCTGAGAGGTTTCCCGTCAGTCTGTTGTTCAGGATTGCACCGAACAACGCGATTCCCACGGTGCCGCCGATGGAGCGAAAGAACATCGAAGCGGATGTGGCGATCCCGAGGTCGGCGTGGTCCACCGAGTTCTGAACGGCGAGAACCATCACCTGCATCGTGTTACCGAGCCCGCACCCAATGATGATCATCGCGATCACTACCTCGGTGCGGCTCGTATCCACGTCGAAGGTCGCGAGCAGACCGAACCCGAGGATCATGAGCCCTGTTCCGACGATAGGAAAAACTCGGTATCGACCGGTGCGCGAGATGAGCCGTCCGGAGACGACCGACATGACGATGATGCCCAGCATCAGTGGGGTAAGCAATAGCCCCGAGTCGGTGGCGCTTGCACCGGTGACGACCTGCAGGAAGACGGGCAGGTAGACGATGGCGCCGAACATGGCGATGCCCACCAAAAACCCCAGCGCGGACCCGACCGTGAATATCGAGTTGTGGAAGAGGCGCTTCGGCAGGATCGGCTCGGATGCCCGCCTCTCCTGCAGGACGAACAGTCCGGCAGCAATCGCTGCAACAACGAGCAAGCCGATGATCGTGCTCGAACCCCACGCGTAGGTGGACCCGCCCCACACGAGTGCGAGAAGTAGAGCCGTCGCCCCAGCAGTAAGTAGCGCCGCCCCCGCGTAGTCGATCTGGTGATCGCGCCTGCTGAAAGGGAGATCGAGCGCGAACGAAGTGACGAGCAGAGCCACGACACCGATCGGCAGGTTGATGTAGAAGATCCAGCGCCACGAGAGATTGTCCGAGAAGTATCCGCCGAGCAGTGGCCCGATCACGCTCGCGAGAGCGAAGACCGCTCCGAGGTAACCCTGATAGCGCCCACGCTCCCGCGGCGAGAGTATGTCGCCGATGATCGCCATGGTCAGAGAAATCAAGCCGCCCGCACCGAGTCCCTGAAGCGCGCGGAACAACACGAGCTGCACCATGGACTGAGACGCGCCCGACATCGCGGACCCGACCAGGAAGATAACGATCGCGGCTTGGAAGATCGGCTTGCGCCCATAGATGTCGCTGATCTTTCCGTATAACGGGACCGAGACGGTGGCCGCGAGCATGTAGGCAGTTACGACCCACGAAAGTGACTCGACGCCGCCGAGCTCGCCGACGATCCTGAGTGCCGCGGTCGCGACGATGGTTTGGTCGAGGGCGGCGAGCAGCAACCCCAGCATGAGGCCCGAGAAGATGATCATGATGCGCTTCTGCGAGAGGCCGCCTGCGGGTGCTTGTGCCACTAGACCTTCGCTTTCGTCTTCCACGCGGGACCCAGGATCCGCTGTTCCTCGGAATCGAGGACCTCGAGTAGCGACGCGTAACCGCGGCCGAGCTCGGCGCGAGCCGCCGGGTCCAGTTTGCCGAGCAACGCGGTCAGCTCAGTCTCCAGGCCACTCTCCGCTCGCTTTAGCTCGCGACGCCCCGCAGTCGTCAGCCGCAAGACGGCTGCGCGCCCGTCCCTCGGATCGGAGTTGCGTTCTACCCACCCGCATTGGACGAGCGACTCGACAACCGAAGACATGGTGGGAGAAGACACCCAGGTGTGAGCCGCCAGCTCGGAATTGCGGCACTCCTCTTGAGCGAGGCGCGCCAGGATGCGGTAGCGCAGGAGGGACACGGGTTCGGGAAGACGCTCGAGGAGCACCTCCATCAGCCGGCCGAGGCGCGGAGCGACGGCGATGACCTTCTGCCGCGACTTCTCGTTCTGTAAGGGAGCCTGTCATAGCTGCCCAGGCTAGCATCGATAGTTAGGTTACCTAACTATCGGCATCGCGCACTGGAACGGGCGAAAGGCGTATTCGTGGTCCCCTCCGACAATGGACTTCGGGGCTGGGCCGGGCGAGAATCGGTCGACATGGCCAACCCAGTGCTGCGTCGACGCGTGGCCCTCACGATCACCGCGTTCAATCTCGCCCTCCTGGTGGCAGGTTATTTTCTGCCTCCCTTCGACGCGTGGGACATCGTGCTGAGCTCCCTGATCGCTCTGCCGTTCTCCGCGGTCGGGGGTCTTGTCGCTTTCAGACGACCCTTTAACCCCATTGGCTGGTTGATGCTCGGCTTCGGAGCCGTTGCCGCCTTCAACTTCGCCGCCACTCAATACTTCGTCTACGGGGCGATAGAGCATCCCGGAGCGCTTCCGGGAACCGATCTGGTGATCTCCTTGGCGGTCCACACCTGGCATCCGGGTTTCGCCTTCTTCATCCTCGCTTTCTTCCTCTTCCCCGATGGCCGGCCCCTTTCGCCACGCTGGCGCGTCGCCGCGATAGTCACCGCTTCACTCGGGCTGCTCGGCGTGGCAATCGGGATGTTCGAGTTCGAGTTCCAGCGCGCTCTCGAGCCGGCGCTTGCTCCCTATATGAATCCGTTGTTCGAAGGACCTCTCCGGACGATCGGCGACATCGCGTTTGGGGCCATCGTGATGCTGATGGTCGTGATGTTCGTGCTCTCGGCGATCAGCATCATGATTCGCTTGCACCGTGCTCGCGGTGTCGAACGGCAGCAGATGAAATGGGTTGCCTACACGATCGTCCTGGCCGCAGTCGCGTTGCCCACGAGCGTGCTGTTGATTGGCAATGGCTCATTCGGCGCTCCCCTGTTCGGGCTGATTCCAATTTCGATGGCCATCGCTATTCTTCGCTACCGCCTCTTCGATATCGACCGGTTGATACGGCGAACGATCATCTACGCGGCGGTAACGGTAGTGCTCGGGAGCTCGTACTTCCTTATCGCCGGACTTGCACTTCCACTCGTGGGCGGCGATGAGGACACGCCCGCCGTCTTCGTCGCTGCGCTGACGTTGCTGCTCGCGGCCGCGTTCCGGCCGGTCCACAACAGGGTTCAGTCGCTGGTAGATCGTCGCTTCAACCGCCGACGTTACGACGCTTCGACCATCACCGAAGCCTTCGCGACACGATTGCGGGACGAGTTGGATATTGACACGCTGAGTTCTGAGCTCGTCGCCACGGTCAACGACTCGATGGAGCCGGCACACGTCTCCGTATGGCTCACGCGGACGCCGAGCCAAGCCTAGGCTGGCACTCGCATTTGTAGCCGGTCAACAACCTCGAATGTCACCGGACTGATGAGGTCGATGAGCTCGCCATCGCAGTTGAACTCGAAGTTCGGCTCGGCCTCGATTCTGAACCGACGCGCTCGTCGCATCGTGACGTTGTCAATGCTCTCGTGAGCTCCACGCTTAACGGTCGCCGCCAGCTTCAACGCGTCTGCGACTCCCTCCGACGGAAGCACGCATAGGTCGAGCTCGCCGTCGGACGGATCGGCATCGGGCCACACCGTGATTCCTCCACCTGCGGTCCTGCCGTTCCCTACACCGGCCGCGACGACATCGGAGAACTCCTCACCGTCCACGTGAACCTTCCAACGCGTGAGATCCGCCGCGGCTTTCGCCCCACCAACCCAAAAGGCGAGGGGGCCGAGGCGCTTCTTGACATCGTCTTGGATCGCCTGATTGACCTTGACGGGAAACCCGCCCATGCACACGTTGATGAACAGCCGATTGATCGACGATCCACTCGCGCGACCGACGTCTAGATCTTTATCCGTGCCATCGACAATCTGTTGGGCTGCGGCAACAGGGTCCGGATCGATGCCCAGCGTGCGTGCGAGGTCGTTGCCGGTGCCCATGGGGATGAGTGCAAAGGTGCGGCCCTCGAAGTCACCGTCGAACCCGTTGATGGTGCAGTTCATCGTGCCGTCACCGCCGGCCGCAACGATCAGGCCCTCGTCGCCGTCGAGCGCCCTTCGGATATCGTCACCGAAGCTATCGACACCCCCGGGTTCGACGCGATCAACCGGGCCGAGCGACGTCAGCCGCTCCGTCACACGATCCAGTACCTCGGCGTCGGAGCTTCCGGACGAAGAGTTGGCGACGAGAATGATGCGCTTCATGTCCGGACGTTACCCCGATGGGGGCGGTCAACCCGAAGCGGACGCGGCCGCCTACGTGCTGAGAACCGGATCTCCGGTTGGAGCAGGCGAGCCGCCCTCAGGCTCGACCGTAACCGCGACCCCGTCGACGTCCTCGAGGGAACGATCCGTCTGAAGCGAGCCGAGGCCCGACTCCGGATCGAACGTCCCTGCGCTCGTCGGTTGACCGTCGTCAAGTAGCCACACCTGGTAAGTGTGGTTACTCGGGGGGGCATCGAGCCCGTCCGCGACGAACACGCCTCCTTCCTCGGTCGGGAGCATCGCTCCGATGGCCTCGTCCGAAGGACCTCCTAGCCGCATCGCTCCTTGGGTGTCGGCGAGTTGTTCGACGCGCTCTCGCTGCGCGGCGAGCTGATTCCGGGTCTCATCGAGTTCTTTGGTCGTCGTGATCAGGGCGCCGGCAAGGACCGCCACGATGAGCAACGCCGCCGCAGCCGCGACGATCCCGTAGATCGGACGGGACCTGCGCAACTCGGTGACGCCGGATCTGTCGGAGTCGTCGGAGACTGGTGGGGCGGCCTTGACCGGCGGATGCGCACCGGCGCGAGCCTCTCGCATGACGTTGTCGATCAGCGTGTCCGGGATGGTCTCGGGAGCCACCGAGAGAGCGAGCGACGAAACCGCACCGGAGTATCCGTCGGCCTCCGCCATGCACTCTTCACACGAAATGATGTGAGCGCGCACCTCCTCCATCTCCTCCGGCGAGACAGCACCGAGGACATAGGCGGCTATGAGGCTCTTCATCTCGTCATGGGTTCTGTTCATGTGAATTCCGTTCGATCGCTCAGTAACTGGCGAAGCTTGGACAATCCGTCCCGCAACCGAGTCTTGGCGGTCCCTTCAGGGATTCCCAACTCCTCGGCCACCTCTCGGTAGGTGCGGCCGCCGAAGTAAGCGAGCACCACGGCCTCTCTCTGTACTTCCGAGAGAGAGGACAGAGCTGCCCTCAATTCGTCCCTTTCTTCCATTCCCACCACTGGTTCGTTGCCGGACCGTCCTTCGGATGCCGCCTCGGCCTCCGTGACCAGCGCAACTTTGGTCTTTTTCAGGGATTCCTCGTGACGAACCAGGTCGATCGCTTTGTTCCTCGTCACGCCCAACAGAAAGGACTGCAGGCTGCCTCTGTCGGAGTTGTACGAACCGGGACGGCGCCATAGGGCGAGAAAGGCGTCCTGCGCGACCTCCTCCGCCATCGTGGGATCGGCCACCACCCGCTTCGCCATGGCGAAGACGAGCCCTCCGTAGGTGGATATCACCTCACGAAGCGCACCCTCGTCGCGCTCGAGCAACCTGTTTATGAGCGCCCTGTCCTTGCTTCGATCCACGAAGAAAGACTATCCGCCGGTGTCGCTTGCAATCAGCTCGTCGGAGTTCGTTTTGCGACAGGTCCACCCAACTAAAGGCTTCTGCGCATGAGCAGTGCCCCGAGCCAGTACGCTCTCTGGCTATGAGAGCCCAGGTCACTCGGCCCCGGCGTCCCTTCGGGGTTGCGCTAGCCCTCCTCGCGATCGTTGCGGTTGCGGTCTTCCGGTTGCCCGACTCGCTCCTGATCCAGATTCAGAGCAACGGGCCGTTTACGAGTGTCCAGGCAGACTGGGCCTATCGCCTGCTGGCCTTCGCGGCGGCCGCTCAAGCGGTGTTCGTGGGCTTCGTCGTTCTGCGCATAGAGAGAGTTCAGACCTCGATCGAAAAGGATCCAAAGCTTGCGGAAATGTCCAAAGACCAGATCGCGGCGTCGTTGGGACGGGCCGCGGCGGTCATGGCCATGCTCACGTTGCTCTACGGGCTTTCCGCTCTGTTCATCAGTGGTCAGAGAGGTGGGTTCTGGCTCTTTGTCCTGCTCACGATTGTCCAGCTCGCCTGGTACTTCCGCCAGACCGGGGCCATCTCGCAGTGGCTCGAGTTCCAGCCCGAACCCACTCCACATCGCATCCGAGACGTCTGGCGAAGGGAACCGCCGGACTACGTTCCTCCGCTGACCCGAGGGCTGACGGGCAGCGAACAGAGGTGAGCGGCCTCGGGAGCCGGACGCAATCCGCTCCCGATCATCCCGCTCTAGTCGACGGGGACCACTCGCTGTCGTTCGGGGAGCTGGATGACCTCCAGGCCCGCCTCGCGGGGTTCCTGGCAACCCAATCGTTCACGTCAGGCGACCGCATCGCAGTCCAGGCGGCGAACTCCATCGAGCTCCTCCTCGTCACCGTCGGCTGCCTGCGCGTGGGGATCGTCCCCGTCCCGATCTCACCACTCCTGACTCGAACCGAGAGTGCTCATCTGCTGAATGACTCGGGGGCCCGTCTTCTGTTTGCCGATGAAGGCCACGACACGGGATCCGTGGTCGTCCCGATGGCCGGACTTGTCGATGAGCTTCGCCGGCACGAGCCGGGGGCTCTGTCGGACGCGACGCTGACCCGGCCGATGCATTACACCTCAGGGACCACCGGCAAACCGAAGGGGGTGTGGATTGAACCCGTCGACGAGACCTGCGCGGCGGCTCGGTCGGCGGACTTCCGTGCAGAGTGGGGCATGACCGAAGCGGACGTCCACCTCGTCTGTTCGCCGCTCACCCACTCCGGCCCCCATCGATTCGCCCTGCGAACGCTCGAAGCCGGAGGGACCGTCGTCATCCAGAAGCGCTTTGACGCCGCTTCCACCTTGAGCGCAATCGAGCGCCACCTCGTGACCACCACCTTCATGGTTCCCACCCATCTCGAGCGCATCTTCGCTCTGGAATCCCCCGAGCTCCACAGCCACGACCTGTCGTCGATTCGGCTGCTCGCTCACGCGGGGGCTCCGATTAGGCGCATCACGAAGGAGCGGGCGCTGGAGCTGTTCCCTATCGACAGCGTTTGGGAGTTCTACGGCTCGACCGAGGGCGGCTTCACGAGGCTCTCCGCCCGCGAGTGGATCGAGCACCCAGGCAGCGTTGGCCGGCCCCGCGAGGGAGCGCACATCGAGATCAGGGACAGGAGCTCGGGAGGCCCGGTGGGCACCGGTGAGGTCGGAGTCGTATGGCTACACGACCCTCGTGCTGAGCACTTCGAGTACTGGAGTGACGAAGATGCCACCGCCGCCGTGTGGGACGGCGACGCCTTCACTGTAGGTGACCTCGGCCACCTCGACGGCGACGGCTACCTCTACCTCGTGGGACGGCCGGGAGATCTCATCATCAGCGGGGGGATCAACGTCTATCCCAGGGAGGTCGAGGAGGCCCTGATGAGCCATCCAGAGGTCTCCGAGGCGCTGGTCTACGGCGTCGCCGACCCCGAGTGGGGGCAGCAGGTGAGGGCTCTGGTCCTCGCCATCCCCGGTCGAGCGCCGGATCCGGAGGCGCTGAGAACTTGGGCGCGCGGTCACCTGGCTCCGCACAAATGCCCCAGAACGATCGCAGTGGTGGACGAGCTTCCCAGGACCACCACAGGAAAGGTCAGACGCGTCCCGCCTGCCTCCTGAGACCCTCCTGCGATCGTCGGTTGACACTCCTATAACACTCCTGTAAGAGTGTGCCACATGACTACGGGACAGGCACCCGCCACCACTGAGCAGGAGCGCGCGGTTATCGAAGAGGTCCTCCAGGCCATTCGGGGAGTGCAGTTCGGCTCGGTGCTCATCACGATCCACCAGGGTGAGGTCGTTGGCATCGAAACCAACATCAAAAAGCGGCTGCACGGCAACGGAGCCAGGTAGCCGCCCACCCAGGCAGCAGTACAAAGCAACACCCTTTGGTCGACCGGAACGCCGGAGACCCAGCGAATCGCTTCAGGCGATCGCTAGAGGCAGATTCCGACCGATCGAAGGAGACAGTGTGATTAGTAAGTCCCGGCGCCTTCTGGGCGCCATCGCAGTAACGGGGCTCGTCGTCGCCGCTTGCGGAGGCAACGGATCCGATACCACCACAGCGTCCGGTGAGTGCGAGCTCCCCGAGGTGCCCACCATCACCTTCGCCGCGTACAGCACTCCACGCGAGGTTTACGGAAAGATCATCTCGGCATTCACGGCCAAGTGGAAGGAAGAGCACGACGACCAGACGGTCATCTTCCAGGAGTCCTACGGAGGCTCGACGAGTCAGTCCCAGAACGTGATCAACGGCTTCGAAGCAGACATCGTCGCCCTTTCGCTCGCACCCGACGTCGACGTCATCAAGGACGCAGGACTGATCACCCACGAGTGGAGCGACACCACCGAGGGCGGAATGGTTTCAACATCGATCGTCGTCTTCGATGTTCGTCCCGGCAATCCCGATAACATCCAGGACTTCGACGACCTCACCCGCGAGGGCATCGAGGTTCTAACGCCCGACCCGATCTCGAGCGGAGGCGCTCGGTGGAACATCGTCGCGGCTTACGGCAGCGCCCTGCGAGGCAGTGCGGGGGTCCAAGAAGGCGACGAGGAAGGTGCGGCAGAGTTGCTGCAGGGTCTCTTCAATAATGTCACCGTGCTCGACAAGACGGCACGCGACTCGATCAAGAACTTCGAGTCGGGCAACGGCGACGTCGCCATCACCTACGAGAACGAGATCCTGACCGCTCAGGATGCGGGACTGGACGACGAGATGGTGATTCCACCCTCCACCGTGCTTATCGAGAACCCCGTCGCCCTCGTCGATGAGAACGTCGACAAGCACTGCGTACGTCCGGTGGTCGAGGAGTTCATGGAGTTCCTTCACACCGACGAGGTCAAGGAGCTCTACGCCAGTGACGGCTTCCTTCGCCCGGTCGACATCAATGAGGCCAAGAAGGGTGACGGAGACCAGTTCCCACCCCTGAAGGACGTCTTCAGCGTCGATGAGCTTGGCGGCTGGGACGAGCTGAACGAGAAGCTGTTCAGCGAAGAGGGGCTGGGCACCCAGGCCATCGAGAACGCGCAACAGTAATGAGTACTGCCGAAGTTACGCAACGGGTCGAGGCCCCAGCACTCTCTCGAGTGCTGGGGGCCCGGCTCGGGCGTTACGGGTTGCGTGCAATCGCGATCGTCTATCTCGCCGGCTTTATCCTGCTGCCCTTGGCGGCGATCGTCACCAAGGGATTCGGCGGCGGCACGGCAGCTCTTACCTCCGCGCTGTCCTCATCGGGGGCCCAAAACGCGATCAAGCTCACCCTCGTGACCGCGCTGGTGGCGGCCATCATCAACGCCGTCTTCGGCACGCTGCTCGCCTACGTGTTGGTTCGGTACCACTTTCCAGGGCGGTCGATGCTTTCAGCAATCGTCGACCTTCCGTTCGCGATTCCCACCCTCGTCACCGGAGTGATGCTGGTGGCTCTTTATGGTCCCGCGTCGCCGGTTGGAGCACGTCTCGCCGAAGCCGGCATCGATGTTGTCTTCGCACCACTCGGAATCCTGATGGCGTTGCTGTTCATCACTCTGCCCTTCGTCGTTAGAACCGTGCAGCCCGTACTTAGCGAGCTGGACGAGGCTCAGGAAGAGGCCGCTTACGTATTGGGAGCAACGACGTGGACGACCTTCAGGCGCATAGTCCTCCCCGCGCTGCGGCCCGCGATTGCGGCGGGGGCACTGCTTTCTTTTGCTCGCTCGATCGGGGAGTTCGGATCGGTCATCGTCGTGTCCGGCAACCTGGTCAACAAGACGCTAACGGCTCCGGTCTTCATCTTCCAACTAACCGGCCAGTTCAAGCCCGAGGAGGCCGCCGCGGTCTCAACCGTTCTGTTCGCGATCTCGTTCACCTTGGTAATGGTGACCTACAAGCTCGTCTCCCGAACCGGTGAAGCCATATGAGTGCCGGACAGATCGTTCTGCGAAGAGGTGTACGTAGACGGGTAGTGCGCGGCGTCCTTCTGTCGCTAGCGCTCATTTACGTCGGCATCCTTCTGGTCGCGCCGACCGTCGGAATCCTGTGGACCGTTCTGCAGGATGGAACTCAAATGATCTTCGACACCTTCGCTCTGCAAGACGTTCAAAACGCATTCAAGCTGACCGCGACCATCACGGTCATCACGGTCGTCGTCACGGCGTTCTTCGGCGTTATCACTGCGTGGGTACTGGCCCGCGACAACTTCCCAGGACGCAGCATTCTCAACGCATTCGTGGACCTGCCCATGGCCGTCTCTCCAGTCATTGTCGGGCTCATGGCTGTGCTCCTGTTCGGGCGCGGGGGATGGTTCGAACCGTTCTTTGCCGCCCAAGGGATCCAAATCATCTTTGCGGTCCCCTCCATGGTGATCGTGACGATCTTCATCAGCATCCCGTTCGTCATCAGGGAGGTCACTCCAGTCCTTCAGGAGATCGGAACCGATGAGGAAGAGGCTGCCAAAACTCTGGGCGCGTCATCGCTTCAGTCGTTCTTTCGTGTGACCCTGCCGAACATCAAGTGGGCACTGTGCTACGGCATCGCCTTGTCGGCGGCCCGAGCCCTGGGAGAGATAGGTGCGGTGCTGATCGTTTCCGGCTCGCTCCAGGGCATGAACGAGTCCGCCACACTCTGGATCCTCAGGGCGATCGAAGAACGTCAGGACTCGCAGGCGTACGTCGTCGCTCTCACGCTCGCAGCCGTATCCATTTTGCTGCTGGTCTCCATCGAGTTCTTCAAACACCGCCGCATGAAAGCGATCTCGAAATGAGACTGCGCGTAATGACCGACGCCGTCGCTATCGACGGCGAGGAAACGAGCCGCCCATGTGGGCCGGCGGGAATGGAAGGGAAACGGACATGACCACCACCATCACGCACGATGAGAAAACAAGCATTCCTCCCACGGGACCTGTTGATAACTCGGCGATGATCGCGGTCAAGGACCTCAACAAGTTCTTCGGCAAGTTCCACGCGGCCAAGGACGTCACCTTCGAAGCGGTGGAGGGGAAGATAACGGCCTTGCTAGGACCCTCGGGTTCCGGGAAGTCGACGGTCTTGCGAATGATCGCGGGTCTCGAGCGCGCCGACTCCGGGCACATCTACCTCGACGGCCAAGAGCAGACTCGCACGAGTGTCCAGGATCGACGCGTCGGAATGGTGTTCCAGCACTACGCGCTGTTTCGACACATGAACGTTCGGCAAAACATTGCATTCGGACTGAGTGTCCGAAAGCAGTCGAAGCGTGAACAGCAGAAGCGCGTCGACGAGCTTCTGGAACTCGTGCAGCTGTCACCCTATGGCGGTCGCTACCCCGAGCAGCTATCGGGGGGGCAGCGCCGAGCGCGTGGCCCTTGCCGCGCCCTCGCTCCCCGGCCCAAGGTGCTGCTTCTCGACGAGCCCTTTGGTGCGCTCGATGCTCGCGTCCGTCAGGATCTGCGCAAGTGGCTCGATGAGCTTCATCGCGAGCTTGGCGTAACGAGCATCCTCGTTACTCACGACCAGGAAGAAGCGCTGGAGCTTGCTCATCAGGTCGTGGTCATGCACGAGGGGGACGTTCAGCAGGTCGGCACACCCGACACCGTTTACAACCAACCCGCCACTCCGTTCGTGGCCGGCTTCGTGGGTTCCGCAAACGTCATCAACGGCCTCGTCATCGGCGGGCACGTTCAATTCGGTGAGCAGATGCTGGACGGCGCAGGCCATCTCTCTGATGGTTCCGCCGCCACGGCCTACGTGCGGCCCCACGACGTAAAGCTGTCGCTCAGTCCGAATGGTGGCTCGAACTCCAAGGGCACCGTGCGCCGCATAGCCGATCTGGGCTGGGCATCCAAGGTGTCGCTCGAGCTCAACGACGGTCAGAAGCTGGTCGCGCACTCCCCCAACGACCAGATCCGCGGAATCAGAGACGGCTCCACGGTTTACGTGGACCTTCGCGACGCGAAGGTCTTCGCCCCCAGGGGAAACCAGCCGTCAGACGAGTTGGCGCAAACGTAGCAGCCCGCTCGACGAGAACTTAACTCCAGACGATGTCGGCGCCGTGAGGACCGCTTCGGGCGACGACGATCTCGTCACCTCCCGGCCACATCCTTAGGCGAACCGGGAAGCCGCTCATCCCAGGATCGGGTTCGAGGGTCAGATGGGCCAGAGGGCATCGCCTGTCGCCCGGGCCCCTGCCGTCTCGATCGCTTCGAGAAAGAGTCTCTCTATCTTGATCCGTCAGGTACTGGAGCACGATGGAGTGAAAGACAACTGTCGCCACGCCGTCTGACGGTTGCTCGAGCTGGCTCGGGAGCCACGTCACCGCGGAGCCCTCGTCGACCGTGACGGGAACGGACGGGGCCTCGGCAAACGCACCACGCATTCGCTCCACACGCTCGACCTGATCCGGCCAGACCGCGCTTAGCAGACGAATGCGGTCGTCATCGTCCAGCGCGTTGAGCGGGCGAGGGTCACAACCCCGCCGTTCGGCCACCTCGATGCACGCGTCAAGATGGTCGGGCGGAGAGTCCCAGCTCAAACGCACTGCTGATTTATCGGGACCCCACGATCCAGTGGGCGACCCGTACCGATACCTATCCCAACGCAGGTTCAATCCCGCGGATGAACCGACCTCGAGCAGACGCAGCGGCTTGCCGGTGTCGTGGGCAATTCGCAGGAAGCCGCCGATAAGGGCCGCGCAACGGCCGACCTCGTTCGTCTGAACGGGCCAGGCGCTGAGCGCGTGCACCTCATCGAGGTGGTCGTTGAGTGCGGCCAGGAACGCCGGCCACGCTTCGTCCGGATTCCCGTTGCCTTTCACCGATGGATAGAAGCGGGCGAGGTCGGGGGCCCGGTCTCTGAGGACGAGCGAGTGCATCGCGGCCATGAAACGGAGCGGCAGCATCACCTCGAGCAAGGGTGCGGGGAGATGAGCGCCAAGGGCCTTCCACACAGACCCTCCGCGTCGAGCGTCAGAGGCAGCTTCGCTTAGCAGCACCGCATAGAGCTTCGACCCGAGCCGTTCACACCACTCCGCCTGCTGGTCGAGCTGCTCCGCTAGCTCGGTCCCCCCGTCGTTCGTCACACGTTTAGAAGAGGGCTAAAGCGAGTTGGCGGCGAGCAACTTGCGCCCGTGGATCGGCGGGAGAGAGCGTTTCCAGCAGACCTACCACGTGACTGCGAAGACTCTCTCGCTGATCGCCCGTTGTGACGCGTACTCCCGCGACCAGTAGGTCCAGGGCCTCCTCGTAATCACCGCGCGCAGCGAGCACATCGGACAGAGCGACGGCGGCATCGACGTCGTTGGCATCGCTTCGGAGGCGCTCTCTCAGTTCGTCTTCGTTGCCACCGGCTCGAAGCTGAAGTTCGACGCGACTGAGTGCAGACTTGGCATCATGGCGACCAGGGTCCTGGCTCACTGCCTCCCGATACCGTTGGGCCGCCGTCTCGAGATCACCGCGCGCCTCGGCAGCCGAGCCCCCCTCGACGAGAAGGTCCGCACGCGAGGGACCAAGTTGAGCGAGCCAGTTCCTCACGTGTGGTTCGGGAAGCGCGCCCGTGAACTCCGCGATGATGTTCCCGTCCTTGAAGGCTTTGACTGCCGGGATGCCCTGGATGCCCAACGAACCGGCCACCCGCTGATTGGCGTCGACGTCGACCTTGGCGAGGATCCACGATCCGTCCGCCTCGTCGGCAAGCTTCTCGAGCACCGGTGTGAGAGCGCGACACGGCCCGCACCAAGCTGCCCAGAAATCCACAACAACGGGCGCTTCGAAGCTCTTCTCTACGACATCTGTCTGAAAAGTCTGGTCACTTGCCTCGATGTAGTTGCTCATGCTCTCTTCAACACCCTCGATCTCTCCTGGCTTCCCGTGTACGGGTCGAGCTCAGAACACGCCCTAATGGTGCGGGAGCTATGGCTGTTGAGGGACCTTCGTACGCGCCGGGCAGTTACTCGACCAGCCGGCCCGTGACCTCGATTTCCTTTGCCGGCGTTGCCCACTGGCTGAGCTCTTGTGGCACCTGCGGAACCTGTTCGTGTGCCAGCTTGAGTTCACCCGTGTCCGTGAGCTCGATGCAAATGTTCACGCTGAAAAAGTCGTCAAGCTCAGTGTAGTCCGAGCGGTTGTGACAGCCGCGCGTCTCGCGCCGCTCGATCGCGCCGAGCAGGGTCGCCCGCCCCGTTACGAGAGCAGCCCGAAGATCGAGAACGTGAGTGAGGTCGACGTAGCCCTCGCTGGAGGGTCGTACGTCCACTTCGCCGAGCATGCCTTCGATCGCGTCGATCTGATCGAGTCCCATGCTGAGGCCCTCTGCGTTCCGTACCACGCCGCAGTTTTCCCACATGCTGTTGCGAAGCGCTCGTTGCAGCGGACGAGCGAACTCGCTACCGGGTGCGATGAACGAGTCCAATTCGCTCTTGGCTGATTCGATGACCGAACGAGATCGAACCTGGACGTCTCGATCCAGTGACAGCTTCGCTGCCGCCTCTCCCGCCCGCCGGCCGAACACGATTGTCTCGGCCAGCGAGTTTCCTCCGAGTCGGTTGGCACCGTGCAATCCGGTTGCAACCTCACCTGCCGCGAATAGCCCCTCGACATCCGTTGCGTGAGTCTCGGGTTCGACCACGACCCCACCCATCGAGTAGTGCGCGGTCGGCGCGACCTCCATCGGGGAACTCGATATGTCGAGCATTTGATGCTCGATGAACTGTCTGTACATCCGGGGGAGCTTCTCGAGAATCGTTGTCTTGTCGACGTGACTAATGTCGAGGAACACTCCACCGTTGGGCCCGCCGCGACCCTCTTTGATCTCCGTGTAGTTCGCTAGAGCGACGCGGTCGCGCGTCGAAAGCTCCATCCGAACGGGGTCGAAGCGCTCCATGAAGCGCTCGCCCTCCGAGTTGTACAGACGGCCGCCCTCTCCGCGCACCGCCTCCGTCACCAGAGTCCCTGCGATTTGCTCCGGCATCAACATCCCCGTGGGGTGGAACTGAACAAGCTCCATGTCCGCCAGCCGGCAGCCCGCTCGTAGCGCCAGGTACATTCCGTCGCCGTTGTTCTCATCACGTCGCGAGGAGCTGCGACGCCAGATGCGAGTGTGCCCACCGGCCGCAAGGACAACCGCATCGGCGATGAACGCTGTGCGCGCGCCCGTGTCCACATCGAATGCGTACGCACCGAAACAGGTGCCGTCGTCCACTAGAAGGCTGGAGACATACTGGTCGTCGGCGACCTCGATCCCGAGCTCAGAGACCTTCCGCCCCAAGGCCTTGATCATTGCTCGGCCCGTGAAGTCGCCCGCGTAGCAAGTGCGGCGGAAGGTATGAGCACCAAAGAACCTCTGATCGATGCGGCCGTCGGGCATGCGCGCGAATTCGCAGCCCCATTCGTCCAACTCTGCGACGGCTCGGGGTGCTTCGCGCGCCATCAACTCGACCGCGGGATCGCTCAGGAAGTAGCCCTCACGCATCGTGTCGGCGAAATGCTGTTGCCAGGAGTCCTGAGGGTCACGGGTCCCGAGCACTGCGTTTATCCCCCCGGCCGCGAGCACGCTGTGGGCATCCTTTCGTGCGCGCTTGCCGATGACTGAGACCTCGCAACCTGCGGAGTGTGCAGCAATCGCAGCCCTAAGTCCCGCGGCGCCTGTGCCAATGACGAGAACATTCGAAACGTTGGTGCGTACCTGGGCAGATGCGGTCACCGTGTCTCCTCCTCGAGCTTTCGCTTTACCCAACCGGCGTGTGTGGCCCCGAATCGAGGTTTTGTACCTGTCGTCCAATTATGGGCCCGAACGAGTCACTCAGCGAGGGCGCCGACGATCCAAAAGGAGGTGCGACACTTGGCTCAGAGAGCCAAGTACCGGGTGCGCGTCTGCCGTGGCCAATGGACACATAATGGGGCGCATGGAGGTCGACCAGGCAATGCGCGCCTACTACGAGCGCGGCGATGAAGCGGAGCGACTGGACGGGGGCATGGAGTCCGGCCCCCTCGAGTTCGAGCGCACGAAGGAACTGATCGGCCGCTTCCTCCCCGAGAGGTCCCTCGACGTCGTTGACGTCGGGGGTGGGCCGGGGCAATACGCCGCGTGGCTTGCCGATCTGGGCCACCGTGTGCACTTGGTCGACCCGATACCCCTTCACGTCCAGCAGGCCGCCGCGGCACACGAACGGGTCACCGCCGAGACAGGCGACGCCCGCCGGCTCTCTCGTAGCGACGGGTCCGCCGACGTCGTCCTCCTCCTGGGCCCCCTCTACCATCTGCCCGAGCGGGGAGAACGACTGGAGGCGCTGGCAGAAGCGAAGCGCGTCCTGAGAAGCGGAGGCCTTCTGTTCGCCGCCACCATCTCTCGCTTCGCCGCTCTGCTCGACCTGCTGGTGAACTGGGACAGGCTTCACGAGCCCGAGGTGTTCGAGATGGTTGAGCAATCCGTGCACTCGGGCATCTTCTCGGGCCCGGGCCAGGGTGAGTTGTTCACGACTGCCTACTTTCACCGCCCGAGGGAGCTCGCCGAGGAGACGACCGAAGCCGGTTTCATCGACGTGGAGTTGTTCCAGATCGAGGGTCCCGGATTCCTAGTGCGTGATCTCGCGGAACGGTGGAAGGACCCTGCGCGTCGCAATGCTCTGCTTCAGGCGGCTCGGCTGATCGAACAGGAGGACGAGATCCTCGCCCTGTCGAGTCACCTTCTCGCAGTTGCCCACCGGCCCGATTGACGGCGCCGAAGAGAGCTCAAGGCTCCATGGTCCATCCGGTGTCTCTTGCCCACGCGCGCGCCGCACGTAGCGCGGATTCGCGGACTCGCGAACGGCGTCGCCGGCTCGAGAGCTGGGACGGAGATCTGAATGTCGATCACCGGCTTCGCCGCGAGGCCCCGAACCGCCGTCGAGCCGATGTGCTCGATACGCACGGCCGTCTCGCCGAGCGCCAGGCTAAGCCTGACTGCCTCGGTATCGAAGAGATCCGGCCAGCGGGGGTCGTACGGCACGATGGCGATCGGATCACCACCGGCACCCGCTTCGCTCAAATCGCTCATCGTCCTGCGAGAGCACTTGGCGTCCCGCGCACCCCTCGGTTCGGCATGGGGCCTGGCTAGGTGCGCGCGGCCAACTCCTCGCACTTCGATCGAATGGCCTCCGCGGCCCCCTCGAGTTGGGCTCGCTCATCGCCGTTGAGCTCGAGCTCGACTATCTCTTGCACCCCACGTCTTCCGAGCTTTGCCGGGACACCAAGGTAGACGTCGCTGATCCCGTACTGTCCGGTCGTCCATGCGCATGTGGGATGCGCGCCGCCATCGTCCTGCATGACGGACGCGACCATGGCCACCGCTGACGATGACGGCGCGTAGAAGGCCGACCCTGTCTTCAGGTAACCGACGATCTCGGCCCCCCCGTCCTTGGTGCGCTGGAACAGTTCCTTGAGGGTCTCCTCGTCGACCAGCTCGGGGAGCGGCTTGGCCTGCACCGTCGCGTGCCTCGGCAACGCAACCATCTGGTCTCCGTGGCTCCCCAGCGTCATCGCGTCGACCTCGTAGGGACTGACTTCGAGCTTCTCTGCAATGAAGTAGCGCAGGCGACTGGAGTCGAGCACCCCTGCCATCCCCATCACGCGCTCCTTCGGGAGGCCCGAGACGAGCGATGCGAGGTACGTCATCTCGTCGAGCGGATTCGACACCACGATGAGAATGGTTTCCGGACTGTGCTCGACGAGCTGCTTTGTGACACCACCGACGATCTCGGCGTTCTTGTCGAGAAGATCCATGCGGCTCATCCCGGGCTTCCGCGGCAGACCCGCGGTAATCACACAAAGGTCCGAGCCGGCGGTATCGGCGTAGTCGTTAGTGCCGGTCACATGAGTCGAGAATCGCTCGACCGGCGCGCTCTGATTGATATCGAGCGCGAGTCCCTGCGGGAGTCCCTCGACGATATCGATCATGACGACTTCGTGAGCGAGATCCCTCTCCGCTATTCGGCGAGCGGTGTTCGAACCGACGTTGCCCGCGCCGACTACGGTCACCTTCGTGTCGCTACTAGCCTTCGCGTGATGCATGAACTCGTTGCTCCTTTGAGGTCGGGCCGAGTGAAGTTCTAAGCCGACATCCTCGCAATGATGGCGTCGGCCACCTCGGAGGTACCCACCGATGAGGGATCATCGCGATGAGGCTTCATGTCGTACGTGACGAACTTGCCTTCGGCGATGACATCCGCGATGGCCCTCTCGAGCAAATCGCCCGCCTCCATCTCTTCGAGGTGCCGGAGCAAGAGGACGCCCGAGAGCATCATCGCCATGGGGTTCACCCTGTTCTGCCCCGCGTACTTCGGTGCAGAACCGTGGGTCGGCTCGAAGACAGCGGCGTCGTCACCGATGTTTCCCCCCGGTGCCACTCCCAGGCCCCCGATCAAGCCCGCGCCAAGGTCGCTCACGATGTCCCCGTAAAGGTTGGGGAGAACCAGCACGTCGTATTGCTCGGGCTTCTGCACGAGCTGCATGCACATGTTGTCGACGATGCGGTCCTCGAACTCGATGCCCGAGTCCCCGTACTCCTCCTCGGCGACCTCTCGTGCGGTCTTCAAGAACAGACCGTCCGAGTACTTCATGATGTTGGCCTTGTGCACCGCGGTTACCTTCTTGCGTCCCATCTTTACTGCGTAGTCGAACCCGGCTCTCACGATCCGCTTGGTTCCGGTGACCGAGATCGGCTTGATCGAGATCCCGGAGTCCTCGCGGATGCGCCGGGCCCCCAGGTCGGCTAGGAAGTCGATCAACTTACTCGCCTCGGGACTCCCCTGCTCGAACTCAATGCCGGCATACAGATCCTCGTGGTTCTCGCGCACGATCACGAGATCGATGTCTTCGTACCTGGACCTCACGCCCTTGTAGGTCTTGCACGGCCTCAGGCACATATAGAGGTCGAGCTCTTTGCGAAGGGCGACGTTCACGCTGCGAAAGCCCGTGCCGATCGGAGTGGTGATCGGTCCCTTGATGGCGACGTGGGTATCTCGAATCGAATCAAGCACGGCATCCGGTAGCGGGGTGCCGTGCTCCTCCATGACGTCGACCCCAGCATTCTGAACGTCCCAGTCGAACTTGGCGCCCGTGCCCTCGAGGACACGACGGGTGGCCTCTGAGATCTCGGGCCCCGTTCCATCTCCGGGGATGAGGGTCACGCGGTGCGTTTTTCCGGTCATCGAGACTCCTATGAGTAGGTTCCGTCCGGGAAAGCTTGACTACCCTACCTGCTAGGTTTGAGGCCAGAAGAAGGGTGAAAGAGACGAGTAGAGCTTGGATCGCTGAGTGAACCCAAGGCTAAGAAAGGCATGGGTGTATGGCTGAACCCGGCAAAGGGTTAGAGGGCGTTGTAGCGGCCGAAACCGCGATCAGCGACATCGACGGAAAAGAGGGCGTCCTCTTCTACGTCGGCTACGACATACACGACCTCGCCGAGCATGCAACGTTCGAAGAGACGATCTACCTCCTTCATCATCTCGAACTGCCGAACGAACAACAGCTTCAGGAGCTCAAGGATCAACTCGGCCAAGAGCGCGAGCCCAACAAGTTCGTCATGGACCTTCTGCCGGCGCTGTCGGCCAACGAGCGCCCAATGTCCATGCTCCGAACGGCCGTCTCCGCCTCATCGGCCAAGGACCCCGACGGGGACGACATGTCCGAGGAAGCGAACTACCGCAAGGCCATCAGGCTCTGTGCCGTGATGCCCACCATGGTTGCCTACTACGCGCGGCTTCGCAAGGACGAACCGCTCGTTGCACCCGACCCCTACCTCTCCCAGGCTGCCAACTTTCTTTACATGCTCAAAGGCGACAAGCCCGACGATGACCATTCCCGCGTCTTCGATCTCTGCCTCACGCTTCACGCCGATCACACGATGAACGCCTCCACATTCGCCGCCCGAGTTTGCGCCGCGACGCTGAGCGACATCCACTCCGCCACTACGGCCGCAATCGCTGCGTTAAAGGGCCCACTGCACGGCGGCGCCAACGAGCAGGTCATGAAGATGCTGACGGAGATCAAAGAGCCGTCCAAGGCGCGCGAGTACATCCAGAAGCGCCTCGCCAACAAAGAGAAGGTCATGGGCTTTGGACACCGCGTATACAAGACCGAAGATCCCCGAGCTACCTGGTTGCGACGCATGAGCAAGGACCTCGCCGAGAAGTCTGGCGATGACACCTTTTACAGGATCTCCGAAGAGATCGAGAAGACCGTGCACGACGAGAAGGGCCTGTACCCGAACGTCGACTTCTACGCGGCGTCCGTGTACGGCTACCTCGGTATTCCGACAGACCTCTTCACGTCGGTGTTCGCGTGCAGCCGCGTTGCCGGTTGGACCGCACACGTGCGCGAGCAGTACGCCGACAACAGACTGATCCGCCCCGATCACGCATATGTCGGTCCCGACGCGCGCAAGTGGACACCGATCAACGAGCGCTGAGGCATTCAAAAGAGTGAAGGCCGCCCCTTGCGGGCGGCCTTCTATTTTGGTGGGACTGGTTCCTCTGACGATCGGGCCCTAAAAACCCCGATGTTGTTAGCCCTGGCCGGAGTTGCTTCCACTCCTGTCACCGGAGTCGTCGGAGCCTCCGTGACTGCCGGAGTCGTCGTCGTCATCGTCGTCATCGTCATCGTCGTCGTCACGGCTGCCGGGTCCCGAGTTGTCGCTCGGCCCCGAGTTGTCTCCGTCGTGGCCATCGTGGCCACCGTTGTCGCCCGGCTCGCAGCAGCCCGAGCCCTGGTCGGCAGTCCCGTCATCGTCGGTGCTGTTGCCCCCAGAGAGCCTGTCGCCTGACTCGCAGCAGCCGGGGCCCTGGTCGGCAGTTCCATCGTCGTCTGGGCTGTTGCCCCTCACTCGCCGGTCGCTTGACTCGCAGCAGCCCGGGCCCTGATCGGGCGTGCCGTCGTCGTCAGTGCTGTTGCCTCTCACTCGTTGGTCGCCCGAGCCCTGGTCGGCCGTTCCGTCGTCATCCGAGCTGACGACACCGGAAGTGGACCCGTCTAGGGAGTTGGCGACTGCCGCTGAAACCACGCCGAGCACCAGCAGCGAGGCGAAAACCCATATCACCACATTGCGCGAAACTCGCATCTTGTTCCTCCTTTGTTTCACCGTTGGAGCCTGTGATCCGCTTAACGACCCCGGATCGAGGGGCGTTACGCGTAACGGCTCGAGCGCAACCCCGTTAGCCCTAGGTCAGGGAACCTTCGATAGATCGGCACAATTGCAAGTGAATGAGCGCAACCTGAAGAGGTTGGTCCGCAACACAGCGGGTGGCGACGAGGTCGCTGCCGGCGAACTCTTCGATCTCTATCACCCGCGTGTCTATCGCTACGCCCTGTCAAAGCTGTGGGACACAACTGCTGCCGAGGACATCGCGTCCGAAACGTTTGCACGAGTGCTTCGAGATCTCGATCGCTTCAAGTGGAAGGGAGCGGGCTTCGAGGCCTGGTTGTTCCGAATCGCGTCGAACCTGGTGACAGATCACGTCAGGTCCCAGCAGCGAGAGATGCCGCAGGAGGACGCGGCCGAATATGCGGAGACGACAGAGTTACGAACCCCCGAGTGGGCCACAATCGCAGGAGAGACGACGAGGGAACTGAACGGGCTCCTTGCGGTCCTCCCTCCGGACCAGCGCGAGGTGCTGGTGTTGAGGTTCGCCGGAGGATTGGAAACGGACGAGATTGGGACTGTAATGGGCAGGAAGCCCAATGCGGTGAGACAACTGCAGTTCCGGGCCCTCGAGCAACTGAGGGGCCGGATGCGAGACGGAGCGGAACTATGAGCGACAAGCTCGAGAAGGATCTGAAAGACATGTTCGATGAGATTCCAAAGCCCGCCGATCGCCGGGACCGAGCGATGTTCGTCGCCGGTGTGGCCGCTCGACGTCCACCGCCGGTCTGGCGACGCGCTCTCGTTCCCGCTACAGCGATGTTCTTGGTGCTCTTCGCGCTGAGTATCGGAAGCCTCGAGGCTGCCCCGGGACAGACGCTCTATCCGTTGAGGAATGCGCTCAGCTCCGTGGGCCTTGCCCAGCAGCCCGTCGAGGTCGTGGACAGGGTGATCAGGCGTGCTGAGGTAAGCCTCGAAAGAGCCGAGGAGCTACTCGACGAGAACCAGGACTTCGCGGGGGCCGAGGCCATGACCCGTCGGACGCTCAGCCATCTCGGCGAGGCGAACGGTCTACTGAAGGAGCTCAGCGGCGAGGCCCGGGAGGAGCGCGCTGAAGAGATCGAAGACCTGAACGACGACGCCTTCAAACTGCTCGAGGACATAGAAGAGGAGCGGGACGACGCGGCCGCGGAGGCGCAGGAGTCGAGCGGCGATGACGATAGCTCGGGCTCCGGCTCAGGTTCGGAGGCAGACGACGACAGCAGCGGTTCGGGTTCCGGCGGCTCCGACGACTCCGGCTCGGGGTCGGACGACAGCAGCGGTTCGGGTTCCGGGTCGGACGACAGCAGCGGTTCGGGTTCCGGGTCCGGCTCGGACGACTCTGGGTCCGGGTCGGGCAGCTCGGGTTCCGGGTCGGGAGGCAGCAGCGGCTCGGGGTCCGGCTCGGACGACTAAGTCTCTCGACTACTAATCTCTCGAGTACTAGTCTATTTTTGGAAAAATCTTCAAATGATTAAAACGCAGAGCGGTGTATTCCTAAAGGCGGGGCGTGAAAAGGGGGTCGCGAAAAGGGGGTCGCGAAAAATGCTCGATCGGGGTCTGTCTATTTCCTGCAACCTCTGCCAGATTGTGCTCAGCCAGGCAGGTCCCAGGAGCAGCTACGCGGAATGATCTGATCAGCCGGCACGAAGCGCAAGCGCACCACGAGACACCCAGCGGCGGAGTCGAGGCGATGGCGCAACGAACCTCTCCCCTCGTGGGAGAACAACAGCGAACCCCGGTGGAAACCCCGGAGATGCCCGGGTTCCACGATGCGCGCATCCTCGTAGTCGACGACCAGCCCGCCAATCTCGAGTTCGCCGCCGTGGTGCTCCGGAAGGCCGGATACACCAACTTCGAAACCGTCGAAGACCCCCGCGACGTGATCCCGAACGTTCAGGCACACGGCGTCGACCTGATCCTGTGCGACCTCCGTATGCCCAGGCTGGACGGCTACGGCGTAATGAAAGCTCTCGATGACGTCATCCCCCCGAACTCCTACGTTCCGATCGTCATCGTCACTGCGGACCTCAGCGATGAGGCCCGTCAGCGCGCGCTCTCACTCGGGGCGAAGGATTTTCTAACCAAGCCTCTTGACCCCACCGAGATGGTCCTCAGGATCGCGAACCTGCTCGAAACAAGGTCGCTCCATCTGCGTCTTCAGGCTCGCAGCGAGCGGCTCGAGGACGTCGTGGTCCAGCGGACCAAGGCGCTCTCCGCCGCACTCGAGCGGGTCGAGGCCATGAAAGAGGACCTGCGGCTGTCTCAGGAGGAGACGGTCAAGCGTCTGTCCATCGCGGCCGAGCTCAGGGATCCGGCCAGCGGCGCGCATATCGAACGAATGAGCCAGTACTGCATGCTCCTTGCGGAGACGATCGGGCTCGGTTTGCAACAAGCCGAGACCATCAGGATCGCCAGTCAGATGCACGATGTCGGCAAGATAGCAATCGCTGACAGCATCCTGCTCAAGCCGGCCCCCCTCGACCGTTGGGAACGTCTCGAAATGCAACGCCACGCCGAGATCGGTCAACGCATTCTGGCGGGCTCGCGTTCAGAGCTCATGGACACGGCCGCCAGCATCGCGGGTACTCACCACGAGCGCGTTGACGGGCTCGGGTATCCGCTGGGGCTCAAGGGCAGGGAGATTCCCGTAGAGGGTCGCATCGCGGCCATTGCCGATGTGTTCGACGCTCTTACGAGCGACCGCGTCTACCGCCCCGCAATTCCCGCAGCCGATGCCCTCGCACTGATGTCCAGCGGAGCAGGCACACATCTGGATGCGGAGCTTCTCGATGAGTTCCTTGGCGCCCTGCCCGCGCTCACAGAGATCCTGGAGGGCTAGGCGAGACTTCGTCTCGTCTGCGACACGACGTTGCTAAGCAGCATCGCGATCGTCATGGGTCCTACCCCGCCGGGAACCGGCGTGATCGCGGCCGCGACTTCTTTGACCGCCTCGAAGTCCACATCCCCGACGAGGCCCTGATCGGTACGGTTCATGCCGACATCGATGACGACGGCACCCTCCTTGACCATGTCGGCCGTGATGGCGTGGGCGCGCCCGATGGCGGCAATAAGGATGTCTGCTCGGCGCGTGTGCTCGGCAAGATCTCTCGTGCGCGTGTGACAAATAGTGACCGTCGAGTTCGCGCCGTCTTCCTTCTGAACCATCAGCGCGCCCATCGGCTTGCCGACGATGTTGCTCCGGCCGACGATGACCACCTCGGCCCCTGAGGTTTCGACTCCCGTACGAAGCAGCAGCTGTTGGATGCCGGCCGGCGTCGCGGGCGCAACTATCGGGCTTCCGGAGAGCAGCCGGCCGAGGTTGTAAGGATGAAAGCCGTCCGCGTCCTTTGTTGGTGCCACCGCATCGAGAATCGTCTGCTCGTCGACGATGTCGGGAAGCGGAATCTGAACGAGGATGCCGTGAACGGCGTCGTCCGCGTTGAGCTTGTCGACCAGCTCGAGGAGCTCGGCCTGGCTGGTGGTTGCGGGCAGGTCATGATCCCATGACTTGATTCCGACCTCGGCGCAGCTCTTGCGCTTCGATCGCACGTAGACGTGACTCGCGGGGTCGTCACCAACGAGCACTGTTGCGAGGCCCGGGACCACACCCTGCTTGGCGAGCTCCGCACAGGCCTGAGCCACCTCGCCCCGCACCTCAGCCGCTATAGCCTTTCCGTCGATAATCCTGGCCGTCATTCATCACCTCGGTCTTGGGGTTCCTCGTCGATCTCCTTGAGGAGCTCGGTCGCTACCTCGGCATCCTCTTCACGAACGAAGATCACGAACTCTGACAGGTAGCCAACGTTTACCGGATAGGCCGCGCTGATCTCTCCGCCGTGTATGACGCATTCGATATCGCTACCGGCCAGAACCGACCGCAGCAACTCGAAGCGCGGCGCGCCTCCATAGCCTTTGAAGATTTGGACGAGCTTCTCGTTCTCCACTGAGATCCTCAGTGCCTGAAGTGACGGCGGCCGGTGAAAAGCATCGGGATGCCGTGCTCGTCCGCAGCTTCGATGACCTCATCATCCCTCACCGAGCCTCCGGGCTGGATGACCGCCACGGCCCCCGCTTCGACCGCGGCATCGAGCCCGTCCCTGAACGGAAAAAAGGCGTCCGAAGCGCACACCGTGCCGACCGCGCGCCCGCCCGCTCGACGTGCCGCGAGTTGAGTTGACTCGACACGACTCATCTGTCCCGCCCCGACCCCGACTGCAGCACCGTCTTTGACGAGCACGATGGCGTTCGACTTCACGTGCTTGACGATCGTCCACGCCAGGCGCAGATCGGCGAGTTGCTCCTCGGTCGGTTGAGACTTGGTCACGACCTTGGCCCCCGTCGCGTCGTCGGGGCCGTCGGGAGTCTGGAGCAGGAGTCCCCCGGCCACACGTCGTACCTCGATGTCGGACGAGATGAACAACGGAGCCTGCAGGATTCGTAAATTCTTCTTCGCACCCAGTACCTCGAGAGCACCGGGCTCGAACGACGGAGCGATGACGACCTCGCAGAAGATCTTGGCGATCTCCTCGGCCGCCGCCTGAGTGCAGAGCGAGTTCAGCGCGATGATCCCGCCGAAGGCGGACGTCATATCGCATTCGTAAGCTCGGACGTAGGCCTCGTGAATGGACGAAGCGATTGCAACTCCGCAGGGGTTCGAGTGCTTGATGATCGCGCAGGCGTATTCATCGAGCTCTGACACGAGCTCGTACGCGGCGTCCGTGTCAAGCAAGTTGTTGTAACTGAGAGCCTTGCCGTGCAATTGCTCGGCTCCGGCCAAACCCTGTTGTGTGCCCGTTGCATAGAACGCGGCCTCTTGGTGGGGATTCTCGCCGTAACGAAGGTCCATGATCTTGGTTGCGGACACGACCATGCGCTCGGGCCAGCTCTCGTCCGCACCGAAATAGTCGACGATGGCCGCGTCGTAGGCAGACGTGTGCCGAAACGCCTCGACCGCGAGCAGTTCGGCGCGTGTCGAGCGACACTTCGCCGGAATCCTTTATCTCATCGAGGATGATGTCGTAGTGGTCGGGAGTCACAACGACGGCAACCGAGTGCCAGTTCTTTGCCGCGGCGCGCACCATCGCCGGCCCTCCGATATCGATGTTCTCGATTGCGTCGTCCTCGGTGACCTCGGGGCGAGCGACGGTTTGCTCGAACGGGTAGAGATTGACCACGACCAGATCTATCGGGGCGATCCCGTGCTTGGCGAGCTCGGCGACATGAGAGTCCTTCCGCCGGTCGGCCAGGATGCCGCCATGGATCTTGGGATGAAGCGTCTTGACGCGGCCGTCGAGGATCTCGGGGGCACCTGTGAGGTCGGCCACCTTGTTGACCTTGACCCCGGCCTCGGCCAGCACCTCCGCCGTTCCCCCCGACGAGATGATCTCGAACCCGGCTTCCGCCAGCCCGCGTGCGAAGTCCACGACACCCGTCTTGTCCGACACGCTGATGAGTGCACCCTTCATCGCCATCGCGGGACCCTAACGCTCACGAGGCTTGATCCGTACGCGCCGGTCGACCAGCTCTACGCGACCCTCCAGAAAGAGGGTGCAGACCTCGGGCAGGAGGCGATGCTCCAGGGCCTTGATGCGCTCGTGCAGGGTTTCCTCGGTGTCGTCGTCCCTGACGGGCGTCGGCTTCTGCATGATGATCGGTCCGTGGTCGACATCGTTGTCGACGAAATGGACGGTGCTACCGGTGACCTTTACGCCGAAGTCGAGCGCGTCGCGCACCGCATGGGCACCCTTGAAGGACGGGAGAAGCGAAGGGTGAAGGTTGATGAGCCTGCCCTCGAACGCTTCCACGAAAACGGGGGCCAGGATTCGCATGAAGCCGGCCGAGACGACGAGGTCCGGCTCTCGGGACGCAACCTCATCTCGCAGCACCTCGTTCCAGGCCTCTCGTGACTCATAGTCCTTCGGACGCACGAGAAGGTGATTCAGTTCCCTTTGCTCGGCCAGCTTCAGCCCGATGCATTCGCGATCGGCCACGACCGCGACGATGGCACCCGGCACCCGGCCCTCGAGGCAGGCGTCGGCAAGGGCCTCCATGTTGGAGCCCGAACCGGAGATGAGAACCACAATGCGTCCCGCCACGGTCCTCACAATAAGGGGGCGGCACTCGAATGCGTGATCTAGGTGCGAGCCCCGACCTTCGGGGCGACCCTCATCCCTAGATCGAGATCCGCAAGCCCTATGCCAGCGCGCGTCTCGACGTAGTCGCGCGTCATCAGCCCGACGAACATGCCGCCGACGACCACGACCCCTAGCAACGCTCCGCTTCCGGTCATCGCGAGGGCGGGGGCCGGACACGTGCCCGCGACCGCCCATCCGGTTCCGAAGATGGCCGAGCCGGCGATGTGATGACGTTCTGTCTTGGAGCGGGCCGGCTCGATCGGCCCGGCGAACGGCGTCGTCCAGCCTCGTCGCTCGAGCAGCCACACGATCGGCGCCGCCACGGCGACAGCCGAGGCCATGATCAGGTACGGCTGGAAGTCCTCGAGCAGCAGCATGTTGTGGATGACCTCGTACTCGTTGAGCCCGCCGAGCGCGATCAGGAACCCGAATGCGGTGCCAAAGAGAAACCCGACCAGCTTCACAGTTGCCCTCCGGTCAGCCAGTGAAGAGCGAAGGTGACGACGATTGCGACGCTCATGAAGGTCGCGGTCGCCGAGAAGCTAGCGACGGATCGAGCGGACGTGCCGCACAGTCCGTGGCCCGATGTGCAGCCTCCTGCCATCCGAGCTCCGTATCCCATAACGACGCCGCCGATGGCGAGCACGACGATGGTTGCGGGGAAGGACCAGACGTCGAGCATGAGCTCGTAGCCCGTGCGGAGCTGCAGTCTTCCTTGAAGCGCGCTTGCGATGACCGCGCCGACGAGGATGCCCACGAAGTACCAGGCCCTCCAGGGTTCCGAGGCTCGTTTTCGGAGGGCCGCGACGGTCTGAACGTAGGCCCCGCTGGCCCCAAGAGGTTTGTTGGCGAGGGCGAACATGCCCGCAACGAGAAGTCCGAGCAACGGCCCGACGACATACCACGCGGCTCGATCAGGTAGCAGATCCATTCCAGTTCCTCCCTTTCCCCCAAAGTGAGTATGTCCCATTTTTGGGGCGTTCAGGGTTACGGGGTCAGGGCGTCGACAAGCTCCTTGATTGCCCCCGGATAGCGGTACTGGAGTCCCCCGTGCTTGCCCTCGAAGAGATCGAGCGTGTAGTCCACGCCGAGTGCATCGAGCTCCTTGGCGAAGGCCTTCGCCCCCAGGTCGAGGAAATACTCATCACTCTTGCCCGCGTCGAGGTAGATGCGCTTCATCGACTTGAGTGCGTCGGCCCGCTTCGGAGCCATGCGCACCGGATCCCATTCGAGCCACTGCTGCCAGATCTCATCGATCAACCGTCCCGTCTCGATGTCGAAAGGGAGCAGAGCCTTTCCCGGGTTGTCCGGGTCCGGCGAATAACAGGCCCCCATTGCGTAGGTGTTGAGCGCGTGGCCGTAGAGGCCGAAGTCCAGGTTGGGGGCCGCCCGTAAGCGCTCGAAGAAAACGTCGAAGCTTCCCTCGAACCTGTCGCGCAGGACCCGCGCGGTGATCGGGAACTCGGTTTGATAGCAGGCCTCGAAGAGCGCATCGCCCGCGTGACTTGCGAGAGCTCCGAAGACGTCCGGGCGCAACATCGGAACCACCATGGCCCCGTAACCGCCCGACGACTTGCCGGTCAGCCCGCGATGGTCACTCGAGGCCATTGTTGGGTAGTGCTCGTCAACGAACGGCACGACCTCGTCGCAAAGGTAGTCGAGGTAGCGGCCGGTCGAGGTCGAGTTGATGAACTGCGATCCGCCGTAACTCGTCCACGCATCAACGAAGACGACGACTGCGGGGGAACAACCACCAGACGAAAACAGTTCGTCGACGCGCTCGATTACCGTGGGCTCGAACGCACTGCGCGCCAGCCACATGTCGACCTGTCCGGTCATGCCCTGGATGACGTAGACGCTCGGATAGGGCCCGTCGTCGGTCACGCCGGGCGCGCGGTAGACGTACAAGGGCCTTCGAGCCGGATCATTCAGTGGGTTGTCGGCCAGGACCTCGGACTCAACCACGAGCGAATCGAAGCGCCCCTGAAGCTCACGCTCCCACGGTGCTCCTGCAACTCCCTCGACCTCTTTCAAGTCACCCTCCTCGAAATAGCCCCGGCCCCGTCCCGGCCCGTCCCCTCGAGCGTCGTTCATCCTCGGGCGCATTCGTCCCCGCAGGTACTCTGTTTTTTTCAGAATGATTCTGAAAAAAACCTATTACCGCCCGAAGGCCCCTAGCCCCCGGAGTCGCCCATGCATGGGAAACATCCCACAGCCACAACTCACGGCACGCGTCAGGCTGGTTTCTCACCTGCCGAGGGCCGGGTCGTCTCGGTCAACGTGGGCAAACCAAGGCAGTTCACACTCGATGGAAAGCCGCACGCTTCGGCGATTTGGAAGGAGCCGGTCAAGGGTCGCCTCGCCGTGAGGGGCGTCAACATCGAAGGTGACGATCAGGCCGATCGCAAGAATCACGGGGGGCAGGACAAGGCGATCTACGCCTACGCGCTGGAGGACTACGACTGGTGGTCCGCTGAGCTTGGCAGACCCATCGCTCCCGGCACCTTCGGGGACAACCTGACGCTGGCCGGACTTGACGTCAACGGGGCCCTCGTCGGCGAACGCTGGAGGGTCGGCAACACGGTGCTCGAAGTCGCTCAGCCCAGGCTTCCTTGCTACAAGCTCGCAAACCGCATGGGCGATCGCACTTTTGCTCGGCGATTCGCCGCGGCGTCGCGCTGGGGTGCATATCTGCGCATCGTCGAAGAGGGAGACGTCGCGGCGGGCGACCCTGCCGTCGTTCTGAGCCGCCCGGACCACTCGGTGACCGTTGACCTCATCGGGCGAATTTACGAAGACGACCACTCCCGGGCATCCGAGATGCTCGCGGCACCACAGCTGCCCGAGTCCTGGCGAGCGTGGGCCCTCAACGCCGAGCGACGAGCAAACGCCTCGGGCTAGCCTCCGCGGGCCTCGACGACCAGGTCTGCAACCACTGTCGGGTTCCGGCCCACCCTGACGCCTGCCGCCTCCAGTGCATCGGCCTTCGCCTGAGCGGTTCCCTTCGATCCGGAGATGATGGCGCCCGCGTGACCCATGCGCTTGCCCTCGGGCGCGGTGAAGCCTGCGATGTAGGCGACGACCGGCTTGGTCATGTTGTCCTTGATCCAGGCCGCAGCGCGCTCCTCGGCGTCACCGCCGATCTCGCCGACCATCACGACCAGTTCGGTCTGATCGTCCGCGTTGAACAACGACAGCACGTCGATGAAATCGCTTCCCGGTATCGGATCGCCTCCGATGCCGACGCAGGTCGACTGGCCGAGGCTCTTCTGACTCAGCTCGTGGACGATCTGGTACACGAGCGTTCCCGAGCGGCTCACGAGACCGATGGGGCCGGCTTCGCAGACCTCTGCCGGGATGATGCCCACGTTGGCCTGGCCGGGTGAGATGACGCCGGGGCAGTTCGGCCCGATAAGCGTCGCCCCGCTCCCGTTGTGTTTGTGCCCCGCGGATGTAACCGACCGCGCGCGCCATGTCCATGGCGGGGATGCCCTCGGTGATCGTAATTATGGTTTCGATGCCCGCGTCGTAAGCCTCGAGAATCGCGTCGGCGGCGAACGGCGGTGGGACGAACACCATCGAGGTGTTCGCGCCGGTCTCGGTCACGGCCTCGGCGACGGTGTCGAAGACCGGGACGCCCTCGACATCGGTCCCACCCTTTCCCGGAGTGACACCGGCGACGAGATCGGTTCCATAGGCCTTGTTGCGTAGCGAATGGAACCTGCCCTCGCGTCCGGTAAGTCCCTGGACGACGAGCTTGGTGTTGTTATCGACGAGGATCGCCATCTAACCTGCACCTCCGGCCAGATCGACGGCCCGTTTGGCGGCCCCGAGCATGGTGTCCTCCGAATGCAACATCGGGTGCGGAGTGTCGGCGAGCATCTTGCGGCCCTCTTCCGCGTTCGTGCCGTCGAGCCGCACGACTATCGGGATGGTCACGTCGAGGCGGCCGAGCGCGTCGATGATTCCTTCCGCAACCAGGTCGCCAGCGCGTGATGCCACCGAAGATGTTCAAGAAGATGCTCTTGACGTTCTCGTCAGAGGTGATGACCTCGATCGCGCTCGACAGCGGTCTCGGCCCCCGCACCACCGCCGACATCGAGGAAGTTCGCCGCATCGCCGCCCGCGGCCTTCACGACGTCGAGCGTCGCCATGACCAGGCCCGCACCGTTTCCGATGATGCCGATGTCCCCGTCGAGCTTGATGAAGTTCAGACCTCGCTCTTTTGCGAACCGTTCCTGCTCCGGCACCTCGTGTGCGGTTCGAAGCTCGGCGAAGATGGGATGGCGGTAATCCGCCGAGTCATCGACGGTCACCTTCGCGTCGAGGGCGACGACCTTGCCGTCGCCGGTCAGCACCAGCGGGTTCACCTCGACGAGCGACGCATCGAGCTCGACGAACGCCCGGTAGAGCTTGGGGATCATTGCGATCGCACCCTTGCGAGCGTCGGGGTTCACCTTCGCCCCGAAGACGAGCTTGCGCGCATGGAAGTCGCTGATGCCGAGCGAGGGATCGATGTGCACACGGGAGATCGCGTCCGGGTTCTCTTCGGCGACCTGCTCGATCTCGACGCCGCCCTCGGCGCTCATCATGCCGAGGAACTTGCGCTCACCTCGGTCGACGAGAAGAGAGAGGTAGTACTCCTCTTTGATGTCGCCGGCTCGCTCGACGAGCACTCGTTTGACTGTGTGGCCTTTGATGTCCATCCCGAGAATCTGCTCGGCGACCGCTCGGGCCTCGTCCGGCCGACTCCGCGATCTTGATTCCGCCGGCCTTGCCGCGGCCTCCGACCTGCACCTGGGCCTTGACCACGACCTTGCCCCCGAGCCCGGCGGCCGCCGACGCGGCTTCGTCCGGGGTGGATGCCACTCGTCCCTCAGGGACCGGCACCTCGAAACGTCTCAGCAGTTCCTTGCCCTGGTACTCGAACAGGTCCAAAAACTAGGCCTCCTGTTTGTCGGCGACGTGCTCCCTCACCCAGCCGACGATCGCAGTGGTCGTGGCGCCGGGGGTGAAGATCTCGCTGATTCCCGCTTCCTTGAGCGCCGGGATATCGCCCTCGGGGATGATCCCGCCGCCGAAGACGACTATCTCCGTCGCCGCCCTGCTCCTCGAGCAGCTCGCACGACTTTGGGGAACAGGGTCATGTGCGCCCCAGAGAGGCAGGACAGCCCGACTGCGTCGACATCCTCCTGGATGGCGGCCGAGGCGATCTGCTCGGGGGTCTGGTGCAGCCCCGTGTAGATGACCTCCATTCCGGCGTCTCTCAGCGCCCGGGCGACGACCTTTATTCCCCGGTCGTGGCCGTCGAGGCCGGGCTTGGCAACCAGATATCCGTGGTCGTCCTGATGGCACGCTAGACCGTCTCCTTTGACGCAGATCGCGTGGGTCTTCTGCTGAGGGATTGTTACCGTCGGAGGCTAACTCACCTGGGACGGGAAGGCGGATTGAAGGCGGTTGAGCATCTGGTCGACGAAGGCTCGTTCGAGCCAGTGGCCGACGACCTCTCGACCTCCGATCCACTCGGCTTCCCCGGATACCTCGATGCGATGGCTCGCACCCGTGGAGCGCTCGGAAGCCGACGAGTCGGTCCTCGCGGGCCCGGCTCGCATTGGTGGGATCGCGGTGGAGCTTGCCGCTTTCGACTTTTCGTTCTTCGGCGGCTCGGTCGGACGATGTCGCGGGCGAACGAGTGGCCCGGGCGCTCGAGCGCGCCACGGAGCGGCGGGTGCCCTTCGTCCTGCGCCTCGCGACCGGCGGATCGCGCATGCAGGAGGGGATGCGCTCGCTCGTACAGATGGCACAGCGTTGCGTCCGCTCGCATTGCCTTCGAGGCCGCGGCTCAGCCCTACGTCACCGTGTTCGCCGATCCCACGACGGGGGGCCCTTTCGCCAGCATCGGCTCCCTTGCGGACGTCACGATCGCCGAGGCCGGAGCGCGGATCGGCTTCGCCGGCCCCCGCTTGGTCGAGTCCTTCACCGGTCGGAGACTCGCCGGATCGCACAGCGCCGAGACCGCACTGGGGGCCGGGCTGGTCGACGCGGTCGTCCCTCCACTCGAGGTCGGGCGAACCGTCGCGCACGTGCTCGGCATTTTGACTCCCGACGATCCGCAGCCCCTGGACCGTCCCCCTCCCGCCCCGCCCGAGCACATCTCCGGCTGGGACGCGGTTCAGACCGCCCGCTCGTCCGCGCGGCCGCGCGGATCCGAGCTGCTCGCGCGAGGCACTCGACTCGCACGCGATCCTCCAGGGGGACCGCGCGGGGCGGGAGGATCCGGCTATCGCGGTGGCGCTCGGCCGGCTGCGAGGCCGGCGCCTGATGATGATGGCGCTCGACCGCTCCACGGCTCCCGGTCCGGCCGCATATCGCAAAGCTCGCCGAGCCGTGGACATCGCGCGACCGCCTCAGGCTCCCCATCGTCACGCTGATCGATACGCCGGGAGCGAATCCATCAGAGGTGTCGGAGAACGCAGGCATCGCAAGCGAGATCGCGCGGCTCATCGAGGCGATGCTGCGCGTCGACGTACCCGTGCTCAACGTCGCGACGGGTGAGGGCGGCAGCGGCGGAGCGCTCGCCTTCGGGGTCGGCGACCGCCTTCTGGCATACGCGGGCTCGGCCTTCTCTGTCATCGCCGCCGAGTACGCCGCGGAGATCCTCTGGCGCGACTCGACGCGGGCCCAGGGAGGCGGCGGACCTCCTGAAGGTGAGCGCGTTCGAGCTCGAGCGACTCGGCATTGCGGACGAGGTCGTTGCCGAGCCCCTGACCGCCGGATCACTTGCTTCGGTGGTCGCCTATCATCTGCAATCGTTGACTTCAGAACGGGGGCCAGGCGACGACCTGGTGACGACCCGACTCAAACGCTGGAGAAGAAGTGCCGGGTAGAGACGACAAAAGGACGCGCGCTCGCGCAGCTCAGCAGGCCGCTGAGGCGCGCAGGCGCAAGGAAGAGCTGCGACGCAGGCGAAACGGACGCATCGCCTCGGGCGTAGCGGTCCTTGTCGCGCTCGCTCTCATCACCGGATTCGCGATCAATGAATCAGGACGACGACGGAGACGCCACACCGGCCGGGGAGCAACAGGAAGCGCAGAGCAACCCTGGGTGCGACGCCGGTGACCCACCCCAGAACAAAGCCAAGAAATATGAGCAGCCCGCCACCCAGGAACAAGTTCTGAGTCCGGGCATCGACTACGGGGCCATCATCGAGACGAGCTGCGGAACCATCGAGGTCGACCTTCTCGAGGAGCAAGCGCCGTCGACAGTGGCGAACTTCATCTTCCTCGCCGAGGACGGGTTTTACGACGGGCTCACGTGGCACAGGGTCATCAACGAGTTCGTAATCCAGGGAGGCGATCCCAAGGGCGACGGAAGCGGGGGCCCGGGCTACGAGTTCGCCGACGAACTCCCCGCCGAATCGAAGGTCTACACCTTCGGTGCGATGGCGATGGCGAACTCCGGCCCGGACACGCAGGGAAGCCAGTTCTTCATCGTGACCCACGACGCCGAGAACGCGCTGGCGGGCAAGAAGAAGCTCGAGCCCGCGGGTCTGCAACCCCTTTACTCGTACTTTGGTCAGGCCTCCAAGAAGTCCTACGAGACGCTCAACACGATTCAGAAGGTCGAGACAAGCACCGATCCAGCCACGCAGGATCGGCCGGTAAACCCCGTTTACATCCTCTCGGTCGCGATCGAAGAACGCTAGGAGTCAGTGACTTGCCCGCCCGGAGGGCGGGGTTCCGAGCCTTTCCCCTCGGCGAGGCGCAGCGAAGCTTCGCCGAAGCCTAGAGGCGGACGCGCGGGATCTCTCCGGTGTCCTTGTCGTCGTCCGATGCCGGAATGACCCCGGCGTTGTTCAACATCTCAGTGAAATCCCGGTAGAACTCGTCGGGCCGCGGGATGAACGAGATCGACTCGAGAGCCTGTTTCTGGCCCGCCGACTCCAGGATTAGCTCTCCATAGTTGAACAGCCTCGCTAGGGGACCCCGCTGGTAAGTCAGGTCCGTTACCTTGCCCAGTGGCATCGAGGCCACCTTCCGCGTGACGATTCCCGAGACCTCGATGATCCGCTTGTTGGTCACGAGAACTCGTTCGATCTGCCACTCGAACCATTTCCAGACGGCCCGCAGCGTAAGGGCCATGACACCGATGAACATGATCGTGTCGATCGGGTTCGAATCGCTCGGGAGATCGAGCCAGTTGTGGAGGAGGAAGAACAGGAGCCACGCTCCCACTGCCTGACTGACAGGCCCCAGCAGTGCGGCTGCGTGCCTGCGAACCTCGAAGGCCACTTTTTCGCCGGGCGACAGGTACCTGTCGTAAGTGATCCGGGGGCCGTAGGACCAACTCAGCTGGAGACGACGCCTGGGCATCAGAAGAGGTCGGAGAGAAAGTCCGAGAATGCGTTAGCGGTCGCGCTGAGGATGTCGCCGACGTTCTGGCCGGTGGTGCGGACGACGTCCGCGGCCTCGCTGGGCGACTGAACCATGAAAAACACGAAAAAGCCCACAAGGAGCCACAGGGCGATTTTCTTGAGACTCATATCCGGCCAAGTCTACGGGGGCTCCCCGCCTGGGGGGCGGATTACCGCTGCTCCATGACGCGCAGAACGCACGCCTGAAAAGTGGCGTGCGCTCTGCTCGATAGTTCTTTGTCGTCGTCTTAGAAGATGAACTGAAGAACGACGATGAGACCGATGATTGCAAGAATTGTCCACACGATTCCCATTGACTGACCTCCTTCTATTGACCTCAAGCCTCTGCACCCCCAGTGCAGGCTGTCATTGCTCGTACCCCTTGTAGCGCGCGCCAACCATAAGTGTCACACGCTGTCGGTTTCGGGGTGCCATCGTCGCGGAATTGCCTGATGAGGCCGGCAATGAGAAGGGTTGAGTCAGACGACCTTGATGGGGGCCAGGGTCAGGTCCAGGCGCTTGTCCGAGCCCATGTCCGTGAAGTGGATCGTGGCCTCCATGCCGAGCGAACTCTGGCGCAGGTCGACGATGATCCCCCGCCCCCAGCGGTCGTGTTCGATCTCGGTCCCCAACTTGAAGCGGGAGTAGGTCCCGCCCCCCGACATCCTTCGGCTTGTCGACCGAGGACCGGCGGGTCGTCATGAGGTCCTTCTTTGTCGGCCTCGGTGATGAGGTCGTCGGGAATCTCCTTGAGGAACCGCGAGGGGCGTTGTAGTTCGCGTCCGGCCCCCACAGCCTCCGCCGCCACGCGTTCAACAGATAGAGCCGTTCCTGGGCGCGGGTGATTGCGACGTAGCAGAGTCGCCGCTCCTCCTCGAGCTGTTCGGGATCGGCGAGCGAACGCACGTGCGGAAAGACGGCCTCCTCCATACCCGGCTATGAACACGATCGGGAACTCGAGACCCTTGGCGTTGTGCATCGTCATGAAGGTGACGCCGGTCTCCTCGCCCTCCTCCTCGTCGGTGTCGTTGACGAGCGCGATGCGCTCGAGGAAGTCGGTGAGGCTCCCCTGCTCGGTGTTCTCGTCGTACTCGGCAGCGCTTCCGGCGAGCTCCTTGAGGTTCTCCTGACGTGACAGCGACTCGAAGCTGCGTTCGGCCTGCAGCTCGGCCATGTAGCCGGTCATCTCCCACGTCGACGCGACGATGTCGGCGATCGGAACGCCCGATTGATCGAGTTCGCGGATGTGCTGCAAGATCCGCCCGATCTCGAGAGCCCCACCGCGCGCCTTCTTGGTGATCCCGTCGATTTCTTCGGCGGATCGAACGCGTTGCCGAGTGGCATGCCGCGCCGACGCGGCGAATGCCCGGACCTTCGAGATCGAACCCGGGCCGATGCCTCGCTTCGGCGCGCCGCAGATGCGCTCGGCGCTGATCGTGTCGAGAGGATTCATCGCGGCGCGCAGCCACGCCATCATGTCCTTGATCTCTTTGCGGTCGTAGAAGCCGACGCCGCCGACGACCCGGTAGGGAAGGCTCGCAGCGTTGAACGCCTCTTCGAGCACGCGGCTCTGCGCGTTCGTGCGATAGAAAACCGCGATGTCCGCGATGGGCATGACCCTGCTCGGAGAGCTTGCGCACCTCAGCGCGACCCATGCCGCCTCGTCGTGCTCGTCCGAGGCGTGATAGCGAACGATGTTCTCGCCACCCTCCTGTGCGGTCCACAACGCCTTGGGTTTGCGCATCGCGTTGTTCTCGATGACCGCGTTCGCCGCGTCGAGAATCGTGCCGCGTCGAGCGGTAGTTCTGCTCGAGCGTCATGACCTTCGCCTCGGGCCAGTCGCGCTCGAAGTCGAGCAGGTTCTTGATTGTCGCTCCGCGAAACGCGTAGATCCCCTGGTCCGCGTCACCGACGACGAAGATGTTGCGCCACTTCCCGGCGAGCAGCGTCGCGAGCCGCGACTGCGCGTGGTTCGTGTCCTGGAACTCGTCGATCAGCACGTGACGGAAGCGGTCCTGGTAGCGCGCGAGCGCGTCGGGATGCTTGTCGAAGACCTCGACCGGTTCGCATGATGAGGTCGTCGAAGTCGAACGCGCTCTGCTCGGCGAGTCGTTTCTCGTACTCCGTGTAGACCTCCGCGATGCGTTTCTCGTAGGGATTCTCGGCGAAGTCGGAGAACAGCCCAGCGTCCATCAGCTTGTTCTTTGCGTTGCTGATGGCCGCCGCGACTCCCCTGGGCGGAAGGCGTTTTTCGTCGATGTTCAGATCCTTGAGGATCATGCGGATGAGCCGCAACGAGTCACTCGAGTCGTAGATCGAGAAGCTGTTCGCGTAGCCGATCCGCGGGGCCTCGCGGCGCAGGATCCGGACGCAGGCGCTGTGGAAGGTCGAGACCCAGATCTCGTCGGCCGTCGGGCCCGACGAGCTCGGCGACCCGGTGCCGCATCTCGCCCGCCGCCTTGTTCGTGAAGGTGATGGCGATGATCGATTCGGGGCGATCCCGTTCTCGAGGAGGTAGGCGATCCGGTAGACGAGGACCCTGGTCTTGCCCGAGCCGGCCCCGGCCACGACGAGGACTGGCCCCTCGGGCATCTCGACGGCGGCACGCTGGACCGGGATTCAGTCCGGACAATAAATCCATGCTTGTCATTATGCCCGGCGGGGCAAACGACCTCCGTCTTAGGTCCAGGCGGAAAGGATGATTCCTACGATCACCAGGCCCACGATGTGATAGCCGCCGACCACGGCGACCCAGGTCATGGCCTGGGGCTTCTGGGGGTCGAAGAACCCGGTAACGAACAAGGCGCTGAAGGCGATGCCGACACCCGTCACCAAGCCGAGCACGACTCCCTCTCCGACCGTATCGGTGGACGTGGCCACTGCCAGCATCCCAACAGCGATGGTAGCGAGGAGGCAGGTCAGGGCGGGAATCACGTAGAAGGAGGCCTGGGTCTGCTCGGGCGCCTCAATACCCGCCGATCGCATCCAGAGGTTGCCGAACACCGCGGGGGCGTACCAGATCCCCCCGAGCGCGAAGTAGGCGACGGTCGCACCGATAACGGCGAACCAGTTGAGGTCGCCCAGGACGTCGAAGCTCATTCTTCCTCCTCCAAGCAGACCAACCATTCCAGGACTATTGAATCTCACGGACACGAAAGGAGCCCGCTTTCGCGGGCTCCCTGGGCCTCGCTGTGACCTACGTCACAGCCGAGAATGGGGGCCCGGGTCAAGGTTGATGCGCCCGAAATGTGAAGGTTAGGCTTGCCCAGGCGCGTCCAGCGGGAGAGGCGGCAATGCAGGAGACGAAAACTCGGACTCCGGCCGAAGACCTGCCGCCCCCGCGCCCACCCTGGATCCGAGCGGTCGCAATACTTGGGTCGGTGCGCTGCTAATAGGCACGCTCTATGGCGTCTGGCAAGCAGTAGCCAGCAATGAAGACCCAAACCCAATCGGGCCGGGAGCCTCCGAACCAGACTTCTCACTAACCGACGAACAAGCCATCGCTCGATTCGAAGAGCTAGACGAACGGCGTGTTGCAGTGCGTACGAGACCACGGACCTCGCCATGGTCAATCGCTTCGCAGCGCCCGGTCCTTTCAAGGACGCAAGTTGTTGAGGAGCTCATGCGACTGAGGCGAGACGGTGTCGACTGCAAGACCCTTGTTTGACACGGAGCACTTGACCGTTACTTCCAACACTACCGAACTCAGATCACGTTCGAACAGGCTGTCATCTTCGATCTGCGATTCTTCGACGAAACGGGAGAGGACGTTACGACCAAAGGGAAACCAGAACGACTAGTTATCGATTGGACCATGCAGTCTTCCGATCAGGGATGGCTCTCACCGAATCCGTCGCAACCCAAGCTGCGCCGTCGACAATTGAAACACCCTGGACGGCTTAGCGCATTGGTGACGTTACTGATGCTCTCTTTCTGCTGCGCTTCCATCAGCGGCGCAGGTTTCCAGCGGGGATGCGAGCATTGGCGTGGGAACCGATACTTCAGCTGTCGAGGTTGAGGCACGCGAATACATCAGCCCACTTGTGGCCCAACAACCGCTGCCTCTAGTCAACTACCGCCCGTTCCCTCCGCATCGCCATCGACGGTCCTCCGCCAGAACCCTCCCTCTCCTACATCGACAATGTTTGTGGGATGTTGCCGGACGCTCAGGTTCGGGTGCGCGATTCGATCTTCAGCAACGAGATCTCCGGATGCCTGCTCGGGTTCCGGCCCGAGCAAGTCGCTCAAGCTCCTGGCGGACGAGGACCTCGATCGCCGCAGCCTCCGGGCCCTGGCCGCATCATCGATCGCGTCATCGAACTCGTCGCCGCTCCCGAGCTGGACATCGCTCCAAGCGAGATCGGCCTCACCGGGCTCGAGACATATGTATGGATCGACGAACCGGCTCCAGTCTCGGTTTCCGCCGCTGCCGGCGGAACGACGGTCGATGCCCGCGCGTTTCCATCCCAGTACCTATGGGACTGGGGCGACGGGAACGACACGCTCACCTACGACTCGGGTCGACCTTGGACCCGCCACCGTCCAGGCAGCATCGAACACGTCTACGAAACCCGAGGACGCTACGACCTTGAGCGTCGAGGTCGTGTGGGAGGCGCAGTGGCGCATCAACGGCGGAGCCTGGCAGGGTCTCGGCTTCTTCTCGCTCGGCGACTCGGTCGACTATCCCGTACGCCAGGTACAGGCCCGGCTCACCCGCACGAGCAACTAGACCCACCACAGAAGGCAGATCGGCCTCGGCCATGCAGGGTGAAGAGCGCTGCTAGCATTCCGATTGGTCGCGCGTTGCGCTCCTCCTGCGTTATCGCAGCGAGCGCGGCCCACCGGGACGAGCGCACCTGTTGTGGAGGTGACCTGTGCTCGCCAACGTGCTGGGAATCGGAGCCGCGGCCTGGGGCATCGTTATGGCGCTCTCGCCGGTGCTTCAGATTCGAAGGATTCTGGAACGGCGCTCGTCGGACGACGTCTCGATCGGCTACTTCCTGGTCCTGCTCTTCGGCTTCGCCTTATGGATCGCCTACGGCCTCTCGATCGGCAATCTCATCCTCATCATCCCGAACACGGTCGCGGTCTGCGTCGTGGTCCTGACGATAGTCATTGCACGCCGCTTCCGTTGATGCGCGAACATCGACCCAACGGCACTCAGAGGAGCACAAGCTGACCACCGAGCAGATCTACCTGCACGATTCATACGCCAGGACCTTCGACGCCGAGGTGACCGCGGCGGAGGGAAACCTCGTGACTCTGGATCGCAGTGCCTTCTACCCCGGTGGCGGCGGCCAGCCGCACGACCTCGGAACCCTCAACGGAGCTCAGGTCGTCGGGTTCAAGCGGGACGCAGGTGAGGTGTGGCACGAGCTCGACGGCGACGTTCCGGAAGTAGGCGACGCGGTCAAGGGCGAGCTCGATTGGGAACGGCGTTACTCACTCATGCGCACGCATACGGCAATGCATATTCTCTGCGGTGTCATCTGGCGCGACTACGGAGCCAAGGTGACCGGCGGAGGGATGCAGCCTCTCAAGGGCCGAATGGACTTCGAGTTCGAGCAGATGAAGGCCGAGCTCGTCGGCGACATCGACAGAGCGATCAACGAGGAGGTCAAGAACGCGCGCAGCATCAGCGTGCGCTTCCTCGATCGCACCGCGGCCAACGTCGATCCAGATCTCATTCGCACCAAGATCAACCTGCTTCCGAAGGAGATCACCGAGGTGCGCGTGCTCGACATCGAAGGGCTCGACGTGCAGGCCGACGGCGGCACGCACGTGAAGTCGACCGACGAGGTCGGCACTATTCACATCGCCAACTACAAGAGCAAAGGACGCGCAAACAAACGCCTGGAGATCGCGCTCGACCCGGCTCAGTAATTCGAGCGGCGAAACTCCGACTCAGCCGGCCTTCAACCTCTGGTCCGTAATCGTGATGCCGGGTGCGTCAACCACAGCGAAGAACACGGTCTGACCGGTCACTATCTCGACCTGCTGGGGCTCGGCCTTCCCCTTGATCGTCACCAGGGCCCCCTGGGAGAGCGCCCGCATCCACTTCTCGCAGTCTTTCTTGGACTTGGTGTCGAGATCCTTGACGACGACTCGGCCCCCGATATCGCTCTGCCCCATGTCGCCCCAGTCGTAGGTGCCTGGAACGCCGAAGGCATGGGTGAAGAGTGACTCCGAATCCAGCGACGCACTCGAGAACCTCTGGTCACCCGCAAGACCTTGCACGATGAATCCGGGTACCGCCGAGTTCGCTCCATGCCACATCACGACGTCACCCGCCTGAATCGACAGTTTCGCCGGTTCAACCGTGAAGCGACCGCCCTTCATCCTGACAGTCACATCGTGCTGCTTTCCCTTGCCGCCCGGCTCGCGTTGTTCTCCAACCTCGATGACGAACGCGTCCTCGTCGTGCAGGTCGCAGCGAACCGACGCACTTGTGATCGCATACCTGACAGTGCCAGGCTTGGTGAACCGGCGCGCGAAGCAATCGATGTAGCTCAGAGCTCTGCTATCCAGCGTGTCCATGTTCGCTCCTTAACCTAGGCCGAGATTTCCACTGTGAGGACGAGCTCGTCCTCGCCCCCACTGCCGTCCACCGCCACCGCCACGCTGTCGAGGTTCACGTTGACCGCCGGATCGAAGGGACCCGAAGCCGGCAGAACGGGGAAGACCTGCGGTTGCTTGTAGACGGTGAAGGACAGGCCCGATATGAACGGAGTCAGCAGCGTGCCGAGAAATCCCGTCAACCCCGCAATCCCGATCGTCGCGGTGATCAACAGCACCGCGCCGGCAAGAAGTGGCCCGATGAAGGGTATGGGGGCCAGGATGGCGGCGGCCGCGAGACCTATCGCTGCAAGGATCGCGGTCGCAGCCGGAGTCAGTTGCAGGAAGGGAACGCCGACGATGACCGCGTCCACCTGCCACTCGCTGGATGAGTTGAGAAAGACGTTGAACCTGAAGTCTGCAGTGAACCTCACGACATCCGAGAAGCTGATCGGAATCGAGATCGAGGGCCAATCGATGCAGATTCGCGGAGTGCACAGATCCCCGAAGGGCGTGGGGATGCAAATCCGCGGCAGACAGAAGTCGGGAATGATGTCCGACAGATCGAATGACAGAGTGAAGTTCAGCGAGTAGTTGAGATCGCAATTCGTGATTCGGACCACATCCGGAGGAACCAGGTCGACGGTTCCGCCAGAGAACGATGCGGTTGCACCCCAGGTTGCGTTGAAGGGTCCCAGGGATCCGGAATCCGAAACCGACTGAGTTCCCAACAGAGTCTGTGCGTTGGCCAGCAAGGTACTCGCAGCAACCTCGTCAACCGCGGCAGTGATATCGGTCATCGCAATCCCCTTTCAGACGATGTCGCCGTAGAGCTTGGCCTGGTCGTCCTCCACCTCGGGACCTCGCAGGAGGTTCAGCGAGAAGAAGTCGGCGTTCAGTGAGCTGAAGGGCAGACGAACCTGTTGCAGAACCGCGTCGAGAAGCATGCGGATCAAACACTCGAGAAGAGACTCGAGCTCGTCCGGCGCGACGTCGACGAGCTCCACTGCTCGTAGACGGAACGAGATCTCGCCCGAGCCGGGAGCGAAGGTCGTCACCACTGGGGCCCCGACTCCCCAAACATCGAGCCTGGCGATGATTGGTGTGGTGGTCGGCTTGGGCATGTGGGTGGTGATTGGAGGCTCGTCGCGGCCCTTGCGCTCGCCCTGGCAGAAGAGGATGAGCGTCACCGTCGTGCGAACGCTGAACTCACCAGGGCCGAGGGTCAGGGGCGGCGGCATTCCACCGGAGGAATCGGGGTGGAAGTCAGCTATCGGGATCGCGAACAGGACCGCGTAATGGATGTTGCCCACCATCGGGAACGAGATCGGCGCGATGTTGGTCACCGAAACGCTCGTGGGCACGAAGGAGGCGTAGTTCAACAATCTGGGCCGAGCCGTGAAGACGGCCCGGAATAAGTCGTTGACCCCGGATTCGTGGGGGCCGGCAAAAACATGCTCGGCTTCCGTGAGACTCACGACATCCCCCCTTCGCTCTCGTTCCGCACCGCATATCCATGCGACGTCGGATGGCACGAGTTGCACACGATGAAGGAGGCGCGTCATCCGCCCGTTACAGCCTCGTCACCGTCCCGTTGGCGTCGAGTAGCGGCTCGTCAGCGCCAGTTGTCGTGAGCGAGGGCTGCGAACAAGTGGATCGAGGTCTCGATGCCTCCGTAGAACGCATCGAGCGTCAGGTTCTCGTTCGGCGAGTGGTTCGCCTCGTCATGATTGGCGTAAGGGACGAGTACCGAGGGCACACCGAGCGTCTTGGTCCACACGTAGTCGGGCAGCGACCCTCCGGCCGAAGGCGTGATGACCGGTTCCTGCCCACTGGCCTCTCGCACGGCATCGATGATGAGAGCTGCGGCCGGCATCTCGGCCGAGCTGCGCGACGGCGCCATCGCCCCTCCGTGGCGAACCTCGACGTGAGGTGCGTGCTCGGCGACGTGTGCCTTGACGGCCTCGAAGATCACGGCGGGATCCTGGTCGACGACGAGACGGAACTCGAGCCTCACGAGCGCACTCGAGGCGATTATCGACTTGGCCCCCTCGCCGGTGTGCCCGCTCACGATTCCGTTGATCGTCATGGTCGGTTCGAACATGACGCCGAGCGCGTACTCGAGCGTGTCGGTCACGTACGGCTCTGCCAGGCCCAGCTCCTTGGCGAACTCCTCGGCGTCGTAGGGGACGCTCGATGCGAGTTCTAGCTCTCCCGCCGTCGGCGCCCGCACGTCGTCGTAGAAACCCTTGATTGTGATGCGTCCGTCCGGCCCCCGCATGCTCGCCAGCAAATCGACTAGCTCCATGGCCGGGTCGGGAGCGATGTTGCCGAAGCGTCCCGAGTGAAGGTCCATGGCCGCACCCCGAGCCTCGAGCTCCAGCGACAACATTCCTCGCACGCCGAATGAGACAAGGGGACGACCTGACGGATCGGCTCCACCGTCGGAGGTGACGACGAGATCGCAGGACAAGAGGTCCCTGTGTGCACGGACGAAATCGTCGAGGTGCGGGCTGCCCGCCTCCTCCTCGCCCTCGAGAATCAGCTTGATATTGATCGGGGTTGCGCCGGCGGTTTCGTTGTAGGCCTTGATCGCCAGGATGTGGGCGAGATGCTGGCCCTTGTTGTCGGCGACCCCACGACCGAATACCCGACCGTCTCGCACCTCGGGCTCGAACGCGGGTGAGACCCACGCCTCGATCGGCTCGGGCGGTTGGACATCGTAGTGGCCGTAGAACAGGACGGTGGGCGCACTCGGCTCGGCCATCATCTCGCCGAGCACGACCGGATAGCCGTCACTCTCGATGACTTGCACCTTGCATCCGGCGGACCTCAACAACGAGGCCGAATGCTCGGCGCACTCGAGCACGCCGATGTTCTGAGTCGAGATGCTCGGGCGGGCGACATAGTCGAGCAGGATGTCGAGATGCTCGTCCTTGTGACTGCGCGCGAACGCCAGCGCTTTGTTGCGATCGTCTTCTATTGGCATCGCCCTAGGTTACGCAGTCCCAAGCCGCTATCCGCCGCCCGCTTGGAGGCCCAGCGCGATCGACAGCCTCGGCAGACCCGTTATCACCAGGTCGACGCCCACGGTTGCTCCCGCGGGGACGTCGCCGAAAGCGCACGACACGGAGGCCGACTGAGGCGAGGCGCCGGTCACAGAACAATCGCCCTCGGCAGAGTCGGCGGAGAGCACGAGCGCCTGATCGGTGGCGGGAGGCGTGCCTCCGCTGTCCTGTAGCTGGGCGGTCAACGTCACGCCGGTCAGCGTGGCACCGCCCGGATTCGTGAGGTCGATGAAAACACTCGGGGTCGTGGTCGAGGCTCGCGAGCTGGTGATCGCCACTGCCATGGGACCGAGCTGGCCAGTGGTCGAGGGATCCTCTGCGAAAGGCCCGCCGAGATCGAGCTCGGTCGTAAGCGCCGCACCTCCGTCTTCCTCGAGTTCCGTATCGACGCTGCCTCCGCCGCCTCCGGCTTGGTCTGTGCCCCCACCATCGTCGTCTCCGCAAGCCGCGAAAGCGAGCATCGTGCAAACCAGGAGCGGAAGAACGAATGCCGGCTTCCTCACGGAACGCCCGCCTCGAACTCGACGCGCAGCGAGTCGTCGTCGGGGAGGACCAGCGTGACCCCGTCATCATGAGTCCAGTCGTCGGAGATCAGGAAGTACTTGTCGTCGCTCCTGACCAGCAGGCGCAAACCCTCGTAGCGATGATTGAAGGTCTCCTGCCCGCCGGGGGTGTGCTCGGAAGTAATCCCTGCACCCTCGATGCCAAGGTCGCTTCGGCTGTAAACGTCAACGCCGGGCAGAGTCTCGAGCGAACTTTCGAGCCTCACTGCCTGACCGCGGCCGAGCGCCTGCGCCAGATCCTTTGTGGTCCAGAAAAGGCTCAGGAACACGATCACAACGATGAGCATGACGCTTGCCGATGACAGCCACGAGGTTTCCTGTCGCGTAGCGGTCGGTTTGACGAATCGGTTGTCCAGATAGAAACCGTAGGCGAGCAGTGAGATGCCGATCCCGAAGCTCGTGGAGCGAAACAGGAAATGCGGATTGAAGGGAAGCGGCTCGAACACGGCCACGACACCGAGCACCAACAGGATGAACCCAAGAAGCTTCAGGCCGATGATCGTGGGGGTCGTCCACTTCTCCGTGCGAGCGCGCTGGAACCGCTCGACGAGCACATTATGAACCTGCACAACGGCCAGGCCCAGTAATGCGACGAACAAGAGGATTACAAACAGAGCGTCGCCGCCGCGGAGCAGGTAGTCCTGGGCCGAGAAGCCAAGCACGCTTGTGTCGATGCCAAAATGTCGCGAGAGCGTTTCCTGGCGCTTGACCGCAAAGTAGAAGGCGAGGGCGGTGACCGCCGTGGTGGGGGCGATGACTGCACCGAAGACCTTGCCGAGGCTCCGAAGGCCGCGCGGCAAGTCGGAACCGGAAACCGCTTCAACCGTTTCCGGGTCACGCAGAACGGATGCGCCTCGGGACATCGGACCCCCAGTGAGGTGAGTTGTGTTCGAGTGTGGGCTTGGCGACCGAGGGCGTCAAGGTGGATTGCTGCGCGGTGCCTCTCTAAGCCACTTCGCGCAGGGGTCTTTCAGTTGCGCTGAATCGTCGAGTGGAGCTCAGGCTTTGCGGCCGAACATCGCCAGCAACTCAGTCTGTTCGTCGGCGTCCACCGATATCTCGGGCCGCTCGGCGATGGCGCCACCGCCTCGGTAGAGATCTTCCCGGTCGAGGAACCAGGTTCTGCACGCGGACACGAGCTCGGGGTCGAGCCGGTCGTCGGCTTCAATCGCTCGGGCCAGGTCCCAGCCGTGGATGAGATGGTCGGCGAAGAGTTGCATGAGGTACTCGGAGCCGGGAACGTCCCCGAAACTGAGATGAGTCATGCGCTCGAGGACTCCGGGCTCGTTGGCCGCCGCGACCGCGTCATCCTTGGCTCGGCCCCATGCCCCTTTCGGATCGTCGCCGAGCACGTCACCCTCGAAGCGATTGCCCACCTCGTGGATGGTCGATCCTCGAAGCAGCGGCGGAGCCCACAGGTCTTCACTGACTATGTGATTGACGAGCGCCCGAACGTTCCACTCGGTGGCCGGCGTCGGGTTGGTCCACTGAGTCGTCACCGATCGCCCGGACGAGTCTGTCGTACCCGTCGATCGAGCGGGTGAAGAGCTCGGCTGCATTCATCAGGCCTCCTGTGTCCGTTGCTGTCATATCAGAGGTCACCGCTTCCAGCCGATCAGCGGTTCTGGTGCGCGCAAAGCTGGTGGGATGAGACGATGGGGGCATGGCGATGAAGACCGTGGTCCGCTCCAACGACCCCTGCTGGTGCGGAAGTGGCAGGAAGTACAAGCGTTGCCACAAGCTCTCGGACGAGCCGGTGCGCCCCGGCAAGGTTTCGCCTCGGCGAACCGTTCCGACATCGATCACCCATCCTGACTACGCGGATGGTGGTGTTCCGGCCTCGGGCTCGACTTCGCCGATCCAAACGCCCGAGGTCATTGAGCGCATGCGCCATGCGGGAAGGATCGCCGCCGAGGTCTTGGCGGTGGCGGCGGCCGAGGTCGCTCCGGGCGTTACGACCGAGCACATCGACGAGGTCGTCCACGAGGCCTGCATCGAGCGAGGCGCGTACCCGAGCACGCTCGGCTACAAGGGTTACCCGAAGTCGTGTTGCACGTCGGTCAACGAGGTCATCTGCCACGGGATCCCGGACGACCGAGCGCTGCTCGACGGAGACATCATCAACATCGACGTGACGGTGTTCGTCGACGGTGTTCACGGCGACACGTCGGCGACCTATCCGGTCGGCGAGATCGCACCGGAGTCACAGGAACTGATCGACGTGACGCGCGAGGCGACGGGGCTGGGGATTCGTGCGGTTGAGCCGGACCGACCGATCTCGGACATCGGCAAGGCGATCGCCGGCTTCGTCGAGCCAAAGGGTTACGGAGTGGTGAGGGTGTTCGGGGGCCACGGGATCGGCGAGCGCTTCCACACGAGCCTGCACATCCCGCACTACTACGAGCCGCGTGCGGACACATTGATGAAGCCGAACATGGTGTTCACGGTCGAGCCGATGATCACGATTGGGAGCTACCACCACCGAGTCTGGCCGGACACCTGGACGGCGGTAACGACGGACCTGAAACGAACGGCCCAGTTCGAACACACTGTAGTGGTCACGAAAACGGGGGCCGAGACCCTGACCCTTGGCAATGGCAAGGGGTTCGAGCGCTAACTACTCCTGACTCATGCGTCTCGATGATTTCGCCCGTCATTTCAAACCTTCCGGGCCGACCCTGAGGGGTGGCCAGAAAAACATATGAATCTGCTTGGCGGCTCCCTGGCCTGGTTGGGTCAACTGGAAAGGCCGATCTCCTAAATCCTCCCAGTGAACTCCAGGGCCCCGGTGATTAGTTGCTGCTGCTGCCCCCTGCAGTCGCGGACTTTGGCCTCAGACTCAGCGAGATGATCGCCGGCCCCAGCAAGGACGAACCCTCATTTCGAGGGGTCGCCTCCGTCCGGGGCCCCCATTTTCTAGACGGACAAGAACGGACCCCCTCGGAGAGGGGGTCCGTTGACTTCGACAGCCAGACTGAAGTCTTAGGCAGTGGCCGCCGAGGTTACCGGGATCGCTGCTGTCTTCGGCTCCACCTTGCGAGCGTGGAAGAAGCCCATGATCGCCAGGAGCGCAAGAAGCGCACCGGCTGCTAGCAGGCCGTAGCCGGCGAAGATCACCAGCGATGACACGGTCCACCAACCGTAAGCGTTGAGCAGCATCGCCCTCAGCGTCTCACCTTTGAACAGACTGTCGGCCATGCCCGAGAGCTCGGCTGCGTCTTTCTCGCTAATGCCCTCTGCACGGGCCGCTGCGCTCGTCTCGGAGTAGGTCTTGCCCTCGTTCGTCTCTTCGAGGTGGAGACCGATGTAGTCCGAGAAGGCCTCAGCCGAGGGACCGTCGACAACCTTCATACCTGCGAAGTCGCCGACCAGGTTCTTCTCCGCGGGAGTCATTGCCTCGAGCGGCGGGAAAGTGACGTTCTGCGGTGCGAGTCGATCTCTGACGTTGTCCTGCCCGAAGGTGCCTCCGTAGATGGCAACCGCTCCAAGCATCAGAAGCACAACGGCCACGACGGCCCCTGCACCACTTACGATTTGGTCCCACATCTTGCGCTGCATTTGGTCCTCCCGTTCTCATTCGCCCCGGAACTCGAGGCGAGTCGTTTAGTTCTTGACTGAGCTTGTCAGGAGGAGGTCGAGCGACCTAGTGCCCAATGGCCCCTCTTGATCGAACCAACTACCCCCATCAGGGGGGCCGTTGCCGCCCAGAACCACTGGGAAACGGCCTCTGGGAAGGTGCGAGGGCCCGATTTCTAGTGATGTCACTCCGGCCCAATGCCGCCTACAGATCGATCCCTTGGGCGTTGGCACCCGTCGTGATGCTTCGAGCGATGCGCCGGGCGTCAATGCCTAGTGCTCTCAGGTTTCCGCTCAGCGGATTCGAGTAACCGAGGAAGTAGAGGCCCGGCGTCTCAGGATTCGTGGCTCCGCCGTGGAATCTCGGATTCCCCTTCTCGTCGAGCACATCGAGATTGTCCCACCAGGCCCCCGAGATTGCGACGGAACCCGGTGGCAGCGATGACGGCATCCGGAGCCATGCGCATACCGTCGGCCAGAACAACCTCGGCCCCCTCGAAACCCACGACCGCCGCAACACCCTCGACCTCGCCCCTCTTCAACGCGCCGATCAAACCGACGTCGAGAATCGGGACCCGCTCGTCCTGGCGGACCCTCGAGTAGAGACCGCGGCTCGGACGCGGCATCCCGTACTCCGACAGGTCCCCGACCGTGAGCCGTTGCGTGACTCCCGAGATCTTGTCGACCACCGGGACCGGCAGCCGAGCCATCACCACTCCCAGCGCCTGAGTCGGAAAACCGGCGATGTCGCGCCGCATGATGTTGGGACCTGTGCGAACGGAGAGCCACACCTTGCGCGCGCCGCTCTCGACGAGATCGACGGCGATCTCGGCCCCCGAGTTGCCCGCTCCGACAACGAGCACGTCCTTCCCCGCGTACGGATGACCGTTGCGATACAGGCTCGAATGAATGAGCTCGCCTGAGAAATCAGCCACGCCGGGCCACTCGGGCATCATCGGCTCGTTGTTGAATCCGGTCGCGATCACGACCGCATCCGCGTGCACAACGCCGTCGGAGGTCTCGATCTGCCAGCCCGAGCCCGCTCGCCGCACATAGTCGACCGACAGAGAGAGGCGGACGCGCAGATCATGCAGTGCCGCATAACGTTTTAGGTAGCGGACGACGTCGTCGCGCGCCACCCACTTTCCATCGCGGCGCGGAATCCGGACGCCGGGCAGGTGGGACAACCAGCGCACGGTGTGCAAGTGAAGTCGGTCGTAGTGGCCCTTCCAGCTCGCCCCGATCTCGTCGGCTCGATCCAAAACGAGCGCGTCGACTCCCTTCGACTTCAGCACCGCCGCAACCGCCAGGCCGGCAGGGCCGCCGCCAACCACGACCACGCGCTCCCGCATCGACGCGGCGCCCGCTCGATCCTGTTGTTTGCCGAGAACCCGTTCGTTCACGGACATCAAGTTACAGGGCGCCCCGGCAGCCGTTGAGGCGGCACGGCTACCCAGGGAACCCCAAAAGAGGCCTATACGGAAAGAATATTGACAATTACACCGTGCGTGGGTGATAAATGACGCACCGCTGCACAGGCGGACAAATCGGGAAAGGGGAGGGGGGCTCCTCGTGAGTACTCGTCATTCGTCGACGGCTCTGCGGCTGGCCGCGACACTCGTTCTTCTTGTGGGGTCGTTGTTCGTAGCTCAGAGCGCGGCCGCGCACGTTCAGGTCACCAACACGTCTCCGGATCGCGGCGCAACGGTCTGCACGACGAGGAAGCAGGTCAGCGTCGCCTTCGATGGGCGCATCAACGGGGGGACGCTCAGGGTCATCCGGCTGGCGGACGAGGTAAAGGTCTCGGTCGGCAACGGGGACGCGCTCACGAGGCGAATCGTCGCCCAGCTCAGGCCCGAGCGACTGCTTGTCGGCCGCTATCGCGCGTACTGGGACGCCACCGCCCGGGACGGTCATCGTCAAAGCGGAAGCTTCGGTTTCCGGCTGAGGGATTGCACACCTCCCGGTCTGAAGCTAGTCGGATCAAACTCGCTCGGTAATCGGGGAATGAACGCCGCCATGGCCGTCCTCGGCGACTACGCGTACGTGGGCAGCCGCACCGATGGAAAGAACAACAACGTCAACAACGCCGGCATCATGGTCGTCGACATCTCCGACCCGACCGATCCGACGGTCGTCAATCAGATCGGGCCCCCGGACGAGGGAAACCCGGGAGAATCGTCGCGCGAGCTGAGGATCTGGAACTCGCAGGAGATCCTCATCGTCCTGCACACCAACTGTGGTGGAGCGGGAGCGCACAACTGCGGCGCGCCGTCGGTCAACGACTTCCGCTTCTACGACATCTCCGGAGAGAACGCAGCCGACCCCCAGCCGATCCTGACGTTCGACGACAGCACTCACGAGTTCTTTCTTTGGGAGGACCCAGAGAACCCCGAGCGCGCTCTGATCTTCGGGGGGAGCGCGGGATCCCAGATGAATATCTGGGACATCTCTCCCGTGCTGAACGGCAACGAACCCATCGAGCTATACGGCGGAACGCACGGCTTCAGCGCGGTACTTCCGAACGACGTGACTGTCGATCCGCCGTCCTCGGCGGCGGGCACCTACCAGGCGTCCGGGGCGACCTTCGGGCCTGCGCCCACCGAAGCTGGGATCGCCGGCGATATCGTCCTCGTGAACGACGGCACCGCCACCCCGACGTTCGGCTGCAGCCCGCTCGTTGGCTTCCCGGCCGGAGCCATCGCGCTCGTCGACCGGGGAACCTGTAACTTCACCGTGAAGGCGGCCAACGCGCAAGCCGCCGGGGCAACGGCGATGATCCTGGCGAACAACGCTCCCGGCCAACCGACCAACATGACTGGGACCGATCCAACTATCACGATCCCGTCCGTGATGATCTCGCAGGCCGACGGCATCACCATCAAGGCCGGTCTGCCGGCAGCCGGCGCGGTCGCAAGGAGCGAGCGTTCAGCCGATCCCGGCCGGCGGGGTCCACTCCCTCTCGGTCAACAACCAGGGAACGCGCGCTTACTACGCGCTCCTCACCGGTGGGTTTGGAATTGTCGACGTGTCGGACTTCACCACGGGAGTCCCAACACCTCAGTTGCGCCTCGTCACGACCAACGAGAACAGACCAACATGGCCCGGACCCGGAGCTCACAGCGCGGTGAAGATGTGGAACAAGGAATGGGTCTACGTCTCCGACGAGGTCTACGGAACGGCGACCGCGCCCGACCACGGCTGCCCATGGGGATGGGCGCGCATGGTCGACATCTCGGACCCGACGACACCGACCGTGGAGTCCGAGTACAAGATCCTGCAGAACGAGGAGGACCTGTGCGACGCGCATGAGCCGCGGCCGCGCACCTCGTATTCGGCGCACAACCCGACGCTGACACCGAACACCGTGCTAACCACATGGCATTCGGGCGGTGTTCAGATGATCGACATCTCGGATCCGACTCAGCCCACCCAATTGACCGAGTTCATGCCCGAGCCACTCGACTTCGTGCACCTCGAGGACCCGAGGCTGTCGTCGGATCCCGACACGGGGATGAACGAGAAGGTCGTGATGTGGAGCTACCCGGTGATCCAGGACGGGTTGATCTACGTCGTCGACCTTCGCAACGGTCTCTATGTCCTGGAGTACGAGGGACCCTTCTCAAGCGAGATCAGCGAGATCACGTTCTTGGAAGGCAACTCGAATCAAGGCCATGCGCTGTGCTACGAGCCTGTGGGCCCGGCCCCCGAGTACTGCTAAGGCGCGTTCTCGTCGGAGCAACTCGGTGACCGTTTCCCGGCGCGCGCTGCGTGTGGTGATGGCGAGCTTGATGGTGGCGGGGATCATTACCCCCGCCACCGCCGCCAGCGAAGCCTGCTTCGACTTCCACGGCGCGGTCTACCTCAGAAACTTCGCCGGAGGACCGCCGGTCAACGACGTTCCCTCGACCTTCTATTTCGGTGTCGAGGGTCAGTCCGTGGTCGCGACGGTGTCTCCGATGCCGGGATGCGGTGACATCGATCAAAGTGGCTCGTCGACCGCGAGCTATCGGACCGAGGACCTGACCGCGACCGCGGCGCAGGACTACACGCACGTCGAGGGCACGACTCAACCGATGTGCGACGACATCGACTCCTGGGACCAGTTCTGCGACGGAGTGCCTCGCTCGCGTTCAATCGACCTGCCGCTTTCGGCGGACGGGGACGCCGACGCACTCTCCGTCGAGACGTTCCGGTTGAGGCTGACGGCGGGATCGCGCGGGATCAGCGGGGGCCACCCGAATCCCGTCCCCGTCTACGTCATCGACGCGAACGGATCAGCGCGGGCATCGCTGGAGCCTGGGGCCAGCGCGAAGCTCTACACCCACATCGAGGCGGGCCGCATCCGCCTTCCTATCTTCCTTGCCGGAGCGAACCCACCGAGCACAGTCGGATTCAAGCTCGAGGGTGAAGGGACCAATCCGGCAACTGCGGGCACGGACTTCACCTGCACGCCCGATTGCTCGGGGGGCAACGGAAGCCTAGCCATCGGTTCCTCACGAATGGAGTTCGTGCAGGTGAACTTCACGAGAGACGAAATTGTCGAGGGAAACGAACGCATGCGACTGTCGATCACCTCTCCCGCCGTTGCGCCCGGAGAACCGGCGAGCACAGTCATCGAGATTGACGACCTCAGCACCGACAAGACGCCTCCCGTGAGTCGCTTCATTCAGCCCAAGAACGGCGTGAAGTACAAGTGGCGCGACATACGCCTTCGCGAGCTGAGGACCTCTGCTACCGACGAAGGCGGGCCGAACATCGGCAAAGTCGAGGTCGCGTTCCACAAGAAGCTCACCAGCGGGAAGTGTGCCTGGTGGAACGGAACGAAGTTCGGCAGGGTGGGCAGAGAACTGTGGGACGAAGAGGTGGCTGGCGATGAAGTACCGACCGACGTCTGACTTCTACTTCCTCAGGCTCGATCCGCTGGGTGCCACGATCGGAACCAAGATCAAGAACTACAGCGCCTGGACCCGCGCAACCGACTCCGCCCAAAATCTCGAAACTGCATTCGCCCGCGGCCGCAACCTGATCACCTTCGAGGTCAGAAGAAGGGATAGATCTAGGCTCTAGAACTCCGCCCGCAGCATCTCCGCCGCTGCCACCATCGCTCGCATCTTTCCTCGAGCCGACTCCCTCGGCAGGTACTTCATCCCGCAATCGGGGGCGAGAACGATGCGCTCGGGTTCCACGACCTTCAGGGCTCTTTTAACTCGCTCCACCACGACCTCGGGCGTCTCCACGGTCTCGTCGGAGAGATCGATGACTCCAAGGATGATCGTCTTGTCGGGCAGATCGGCCAGCACCGAGGGATCGACGTTCGGCTGCGCGGTCTCGATCGAGATCTGATCGCAGGTGCAGTCGGCGAGCTCGGACAGAAACGAGTAGCCCGGCGGCTTGTCGTGGATGATCGCGGCATATCCGAAACAGATGTGCACCGCGGTCGTGCCCTCGGCCCCCTCGAGAGCCCGGTTGAGCGCCTTCAGGCCGAAGCGCCGCGCGGCCTCCGGTCTCGCCTGCATGTAGGGCTCGTCGAGCTGGACCACATCGGCCCCCGCTGCGAAGAGGTCGTGGATCTCGGCGTTGCACGCCTCTGCATACGCCATCGCAACGGTCTCGTCGTCCTCGTAGTAGTCGTTCTGAGCCTGCTGCGACATCGTGAACGGTCCGGGAACCGTCATCTTCACCAGTCGGTCGGTGTGGTCACGCAAGAAGCCGAGGTCACCGACGCCCACGGGCTCGGGACGCGTGATCGGACCCACCACTCGGGGAACTGGATTTGGGTGACCGCTTCGATCCATCGCGGTTCCCGGGTTGTCGATATCCACACCCTCGAGAGCGGTGGCGAAATGGTTCGAATAGCTCTCGCGCCGGATCTCGCCATCGGTGATGATGTCGAGCCCCGCCTCAATCTGGTCCTTGATTGCGAGAACTGTCGCGTCGGCCTGGGCCTCCTGCAGATGCTCTGGATCGATTCTCCACAACTCGCGAGCGCGCACCCGTGGAGGAAACCGCGCCGCGAGCTTGGCGCGATCGATCAGCCAATCCGGTTGTGGATAGCTGCCGGCGAGTGAAGTCGGAAAGAGCGTGCCCACGCCCGGAATCATAACGGGGCTCCGGTTCCGCAAAGGGTGAGTGCTCTAGTGGAAGTGGCTGCGCCTGCGCTGAGGCCGCCGGCCCGGGCTCCTCGACGGTGTTGGACGATGTCCGCGGACCGCAGACAGCCTCAGCCCGTCCGCCTCGTACTCACGGTTGAGCTTCAGCTCCCGAGCCATTGCGCTCATCTCGTGTCGCTGGGTGGAGCCGACGAAGGTCACACCCGTGCCCGTGCGACCGGCCCTCGCCGTGCGACCGATGCGGTGGACGTAGTCCTTGTGGTCGTTCGGAGGATCGAAGTTGATGACATGAGTGATGCCGTCGAGGTCGAGGCCTCGAGCAGCTACATCGGTGGCGATGAGCACATCGACATGGCCCTTGGAGAAGCGATCCAGCGCACGCTTGCGTGCCGACTGGGTCATGCCCCCGTGCATCCCGTCCGCAGGAACGCGTCGAGCCGTGAGCTTCTTGCGAAGCTTGTCCACTCCCCTTTTGGTGCGAACGAACACCAGAGCCAGGTCACGTTCGTCGGTGTTCAGCAGCCGAACGAGCTCGTCTAGCTTTCGAGCGTCGTCGACCGGGAAGAACCGGTGCGTTGCATCCTCGATCGCGAGTGTTTTCTCGACGACCTCGTGACGAACGGGATTCTCGGTATAGGCGCGGGCCAGCTTGCCGACCCGTCCATCCAGCGTTGCCGAGAAGAACATCGTCTGATGCTTGCCCTTTAGCCCCGCGAGAATGCCATCGACCTGTGGCTGGAAGCCCATGTCGAGCATCCGGTCGGCCTCGTCGAGTATCAGAATGCTGATCCTCGCAACCGACAGCGCTCTGCGGTTGAGCAGGTCCTGCATCCGGCCCGGAGTCGCAACGATGATGTGAGCCTTTGCCGCTCGGCGAGCTTGGGTGTCGATCGAGACGCCCCCGAACACGGGAGCGACCCGCAGGCCGCGAGCGCGAGCGACGTCCTCCATCTCCTCTGTGACCTGAATTGCCAGCTCCCTGGTGGGAACAAGAACGAGAGCCGACGGCCGTGGAGAGCCAGCCTCGAGTCGTTCGGCGATCGGAATGGCGAATGCGAGCGTTTTGCCAGAGCCCGTTCGGGACTTAGCCAGCACGTCTCGGCCCTCGAGTGCGTCGGGCAGCACGAGAGCTTGGATTTCGAATGGGGCGTGAATGCCCCGGCGGGACAGCGCCTGATGAACGGGCGCGGAAACGCCGAGTTCGGCGAAAGATGACAAGTGGTTCAACTCCTAGTGTTCGGTAGAACCGCTACCGGTTGACGGGAGACCGTGAAACCCGACGACCTACCGAATGGGAGGAACCGAGAGAGATCTCACGAGCGACTTACATATCGCTCGTATCAAGTGCTACAGCGCATGACCATACACGTCTATTCCCATGCCCCCTACCAGGCGGCACATCTTCCCATCACGGAGCAGCAATGCCCCCTAGCGTCCGAGACCTATTCGTGATTCTCGAGAGAATCCCCGATAAGCCACAGCATCGGAGGCCACAGGCCAACGAACAACGCCCTGCGCTCGGCGTTTCCTCGCTCCTCTTGATCCACCGTCTTGGCCCGTATCCATAGCACGATGCACAGACCAACCGACGCCAGTGACGATGATTGGAGGTGCCAGGCCCTGAGACCCAAATTGTGCAAAAGTCGGCTCAACATCTGCTTCGTTTACCCTCGTCTCTTGGTACCTACTCGGCGCTGAGGGTAGTGAGGTTGCATGTCCGCATTCACACCCCGCCGCCTCTCGGTCGCGGCTCGCTGGCCCGTGGGCATAGTGATCACTTCTTGGCGCTACATGTGGCGTACGACACCGATGAGACGTCAAGAAAGCCAGGGTTCGTTCCCCGACGATGCCCCGCCTGTGATCCCGCAATCCGTGGCGCACGAGGACACCCAGTTCCCAGAGAACGGTGCCGGGTATATGTACCACCGCCGATATCGCGCGCTGGTATCGGAGACGCGCATGACGCCTGAGGACCTCATGGGCCGCATCAGCTCGGACCCTAACGTCGTTACCCCGACCGAACTCGCGAGATTTGACAAGCGAAAAGGCCAAGAGAACGTGATGAGAGTCGGAGACGAGTTCCTGGTTCGAATGCCGGGTCCCTGGGACGGACCCGTTCGCGTCGTAGATCTGACACCACGCTCGTTTCGTTTTGTCACGCTGCACGGCCATCTCGAGGCCGGCCAGATCGAGTTCCGCATATCGAACCAGAACGGTGCGCTCCTTGCCGAAATCGAGTCCTGGGCGCGCGCCGGCGACCGCTTGTCGCACGTGATGTTCGACACTCTTCGGATGGCAAAAGAGATTCAGCTCCACATGTGGACGTCAATGCTGGAACGAATAGCGATTGTCAGCGGCGGCAAAAGAAGCAGCATCTCAATCGAGACACGTTGGATTGAAATCGATGACTGAGGTGCGGTTCAGACCTCTTCAAGATCCGCAAGGAAAACTGAGTGGCCTCAGAAGGAGGGATCTGAACTTCGATCCATCGACCCTAGGCGCGGGCGAACCTACCTGGCATATCGACGAGTATCGCCAGGTGCTTCCTTCGGAATCGCCGGGGAAGCCCCTGCGGGGCGGGAGCTGGCATACGGCGCGCACCATATGCGCTGCCTACGGCTTCGTCGATAACTCGCTGGTGCATGCCATTTACGACCCTGAGGATCCTTTGGAGGACCGGACCATGCTTCTGGAGGTCCATTTCTGGGGTTTGCTCATCTACGCACCCGTCAGAGTCCACGAAGTATTCGATGGTGCGCGCGCTCATGACGGCAAGGAGGCTCACGTCTGGGGATGGAACTATCGAACCCTCGAAGGTCATTTCGAGATGGGAGAGATCAACTACGAGGTCTGGAAATGGCTCGAGTCCGGAGAAGTCGAATTTCGCATCAACGCGATCTCGAAAGCGGCCCCCATCCCTAACCCGGTCCTTCGCATCGGTTTCGCCGTGTTCGGACGGAGAAAGCAGTTGCAATTCGCACAGCGAGCCTGCATAAGGATGGCGCTACTCACCTCGGAGGCGATGGGTCAATGAACGAGAACATGACCGGTCACAGCCGTCGGCCGTCACTCGGAACACCGAGCGGATATAGGTGAGACTCGGCTTTGCCGTGAAGGTGATCGGACAAACCGACCTGCCTTCCCATGACACAAGACGCTGGCGTTCGGAGCCCGACCTGGGCACATCCATCAAGTTCCTTCACCGCATTTTCGACTACCTCGATAGGGTCGACATACGCATGTATCGGATGGCAACGGGGATGGCCCCCTACGCAAGCCACCCGGACCTTCCGCAGTTTCGCGATCAGCCACAGAGGTTCTCGGCCGAACTCGCCGCTCTGGGCAAGCGGTCCAGGGAACTTGATCTGAGGTTATCCACCCACCCGGGGCAGTACACCGTATTGAATTCAGAGAACAAAGCGGTCGTTGACGCCGCGCTGGACGAACTCGAGGTTCAGTCTGAGATCTTGGACGCCATGAACTTGGGCCCGGAGGCTGTCGTCGTAATGCACATCGGCGGAGTAGCGGGAGACAAGGTTCGGGCGAAGGCCCGCTTCGAAGCTGCATACCTCCGCCTCTCGGAACGCGCTCAAGCGCGGCTCGTGGTTGAGAACGATGACCGCTCATTTGGTTTGAGCGATGCTTTGGATATCTCGGACAGGACCGGCCGCCCCGTCGTACTGGACGTCCATCACCACCACTGTCACGATCCGGACCAGATTCCCGACGACGAGGCGCTTCGCTTAGCGGGTGGCACATGGCCCGCCGGAGTTATGCCTAAGGTCCATTACTCATCGCCACGAACAGCCATGGACGAGCGCAAAACGAAGGTCGGTCGCCTTACAGTCGTCCGGCGCGTGCCTCCGCCTTTCCGAGCTCACGCAGACATGATCGACCCTCTGGGCTTCGAATGGTGGCTCCGCCACGTAGTTCGGGATGCGGAGGTGGACGTCATGCTCGAGGCCAAGGGCAAGGATGTCGCTCTCCTAGAATTACGCGCACAACTCCGCAACCGCGGAGTCCTCGAAACCCGGGCGCTCTAAGAGACCGCGGGGGGCGGAGCAGTGGGGCCTGAGCCTGGTGGAAGCCCTGGACCTTCTTTCGCCGCCTTCAGCCTGAAAAACAGGAGAGTCGACACGAGTGCTGCGAACGGACCTGTGAATGCACCGCTCACCACGTTCGACAGGAACGAGGCGACTTCTTCGGGGAACGGCGCCAGGATCAACGCGAGGACGATGGTGAACGCAAGGAGGATCAGAAACTGGAGCACGATGACGCCGAACACCTGAAAGTCGAATCCGCGCACGAGCTCCCGGCTACGCGAGAACGAGCCGAACGTCCCCACTTGCTCCAGCACGATCACAGGAATGATCACTGCCCACCAGGTGATGAGCACGAGCCCGGGAACGATCAGCAGAATCAATCCGATGCCGATGGCGAGACCGGCCAGGATGGAGGCCCCGGCGACCGACACGATGCGAGACATTCCCCTGCTGAGCGTCTCTCCCACCGTCAGATCGGCGCGTCCATCACGGATGTCCGCGACCGCTTCGACCAAAGCCGCCTGCACCAGAAAGGCTCCGATGACTGCGAGAATGGCCACGAGTATGGCCCCCACCCAACCGGCGATGAGCACCAAGAGAAGGCCCAAGATGGCGATCGCCAAATAGATGATAAGAGCGACCACGACGAGGTGGCCGAAGTGCTTCTTGTACAGGTCAAACGCCTCTGAGATGACACCGTCTGTAGGATTCATTGCGGCATTATCCCCCCGCTTTCCGTGGTTGTCCCGGATTCACTGATTTGCGCGCCTCAGCCCGGTAGCTCGAGCGGCTCGTTGAGCTCGATCAGATTTCCCTTCCGGATCCCGTAGATGGGCGACCCGCAGGACCCAGGCGTCCTGGTTGTGGGGCTCGGTGACCATCTCGACGCCGAGGCCGGTCAGCCGCTGCGCCTCCGCATCGACGCTGTCGACCGCGAAGGCCATCAGGACCGCGTCGCCCGCCCCGGCCATCACGCCGCCATCGAGCGCATCGTTCATCAGGCCTCGTTTGTAGATCGAGAGAACTGCGGGCTCCGATTCGAACTCCGCATATCCGGGATCGTCAGGCGGAGCCTCGAGGCGCACTTGGAACCCCATCACGTCCGAGTAGAACCTGAGCATCCCGGCGTAGTCGTCGACCAACAACCTGATGTGGGTAGGACGCATCATCGATCTCCCTGGCAGGATCTGCGTCCCAGCATCCTAGAAGAGGGCTTGCATCGCCTCTCTCAGGGCTATGAAGGCCAAGATGAACGGCCATGTAGCCAGCAGCACGAAGACAATCCTGAGGCCGGTTTCCCGCACACCCTTCAAGAGTCCAACCTTCGGGACCGTTCGCTGAGAAATCATTGGGCCCTCCCCCCCGGAATGGGCGAATCAGATTGTGCCAGATTTCCCCAAGAGGCGACGAACCAAACCAAACAATCGTCACTAATCCTCGAGAACCCGTGCGATCGAGAGGCCGAGGCGAGATTGGAGGCCTGGTCCGCTCTAGGTCGACTCCTCCGGCTCCTTTATCTCCACGTCCCGCACCCAGCCCTCGTTCTCGAGCTTGATCGACTCGATCGCCACCGAGCTCCCGTTCGCGTCGAGATCGGGCAGAGCCTGGTACTCGGAGACCCAGCAGCGGAAAACCTTGTACGCGAGCACGAGCTGGCCGGCTTCGTTGTAGAGCTCCACGACGATGTCCTTGCGAAAGTTCTTGAGCGCGACCTCTTTGCCAAAGCTCTCTCCGTGTCTCAGGACCTTGCTCGCCCACTCCTCGAAGTCGGTGTCGTGCGTGACTCCGCGCTCCAAGACGAGTGGCGCGTAGTGAGTGACGCCGGGTGACTTGCGAGTGAAGTTCGGATCTCCGCCGTCACGCTGCTCGACGACGTCAGTGATCCGCCTCAGACCACTGATCTTGCTAACGCCTGCGACGTGTCGGCCGTCCCACTTAACTCGAAACTTGAAGCTCTTGTAGGGATCGAACCTGTGCGGATTGACGTTGAACTCGGGCATCGGACCCTCCCCCTCGACGTGTCGGACCATTCTGCCGTGTGGGCACTAGCTCTGCATGGATAAGCGGGCTCTACACTTTCGAGGATGAAGCCGCTGTTGTGCATTCGGAACCAGGACGACGTTCCCCTCGGGATCATCGAAGGTGTGCTGAACGAGGAGAACGTCGAGTGGCTCTACGCGGACTGCTGGACCGGCGCGGACCTTCCCGACCTGTCGGAGGTATCGGGCCTGATCGTTCTCGGCGGGACCATGAATGCCGACGAGGTATCCGAGTTCCCGCACCTCGTGCAGGTGAAAGAGGTAATGCGCGAAGCGGTGGTCACGGGCAAACCGATGCTCGGGATCTGCCTGGGCGTTCAGCTTTTGTCGCGCGTGCTGGGTGGAGACGTTTACAAGGCCCCCGTCAAGGAGACCGGCTTTCTCGACGTAGAAGCGGTCGGCAAGGATCCTCTGCTCGATCCCTTCGCCCCACGGTCGCGGGTATTTCAGTTCCACGAAGACACATGCACTTTGCCCGAGGAGGCCGAGCTCCTGTATCGGAGCGACGACATTGACGTGCAGGCCTTCAAGGCCGGAGAACGTGCCTACGGCGTCCAGTTCCACTTCGAGGTCACAACGACCCAGATCTCCGACTGGTGCGACGCCACCTCCGACCTCGAGACCACCTGGGGGACGTCAAAGCAAGAGCTGCTCCGGCAGGCCGATCGATTTCTGGAGCAGCAACAGCGAACCGGCCGAGAGGTTGCAAGAAGATTCATCGACCTCCTCGGCTGAGTACACCACGGAGCACCCTCGCTCTGGGGAACGCGAGCGAGGATGCATAATCAACCAGTGGTCGACGACCGGTCCTCTCAACCAGGCGAGGCTCTATGTGAGTAGCTCCACGGACACAACAGCTCTCGAAAACATCATCAGCTCGATGTCCATCGACACCAGCCCAGATCGGCTCCGGGACAGGTACCGAGGAGGGCTGCTCGGCTTGGCGGCGGGGAACGCGCTCGGTGTCCCAGTCGAGGGCGAATCGGCACACGCGATCCGACGGCGCTTCTCCGAGGGCCTGACCGAGATCGGCCCCGAGGAGCGCGACAGTCCTTGGGACGACGACCTTGCGCAGGCGGCGCTGCTCGCCGAGACGCTGGCCGAGTCCGACGAACTGGATTCGGAATCGTTCGCGGCGCTCCTGGTCGAGTGGGCGCACCAGAACGGGCGCGGCATGGGCAGTCTGACTCGAGCCGTGATCGAAGAGCTCGAAAAGGGCCGCCCCTCGCAGGAGGCCGCCCGTCTTGCCTGGGAGCGCTACCCGATGAGCAACGCAGGCAACGGAGCGGTCATGCGCTGCGCCCCGGTGGCTCTCCGCCATCTTCGATCGGGAGTCGATCTGGTGCGCACCGCCAGAGCCAGTGCGCTCGTCACCCACTACGACGCTCGTTGTGAATGGAGCACAGCCGTCACCGCGGTGGCCACGGCCACTTGTCTCGGCGATGAGCCCGCCGGTGTGAGTGAAATTGCGGCCGCCGTCGGGGCAATAGGCGGGGAGGGATGGCTGGCAGACTCGATTGAACAGGTCGCCGAAGCCGCTCGGAGCGTTGAAGGCAGTTCGTTGGGAGACCTGAATTTGGACGACCCCGTCGATCTGGGCTTCACGCTCAAGGCCATGCAGGTCGCGTTGTGGTCCACAGCACAGCCCGGAGGGTTCGAGGAAATCGTCGTGACCGTAGTCAGCGAGGGTGGCGACACGGACACAAACGGAGCCGTCGCCGGGGCCGTAATGGGGGCCCGGCACGGCGCGTCGAGCATCCCAAAGCGCTGGCTAGACAACATCGCCGATACAGAGAAGCTGACGAAGCTTGCGGACCGCCTGTTCGAAAAGGCGGCCCAAGTCAGTTAGTCGGCGCTACCGCTTCTTGATCTTGCCTGATTTCCGTTTTGCGTTGTCGTTGTTGTCGCGCATCCAGCGCGCGGCCGCCTGCGCGGCCCCCGCTGCCGGAACGACTAACTTCGCGCTTCGCTTTCCCCGCGTGCGGTCGATGGCTTGGGCGGACCAGCGCTCGACCTCATCGGTGTGATCCTCGAGCCATTTGTAGCCGGCGTAGACGAAGGCTCCGATCTTCGGAGCGTTCCTGCGAATCCTCGAGATCTTCATTCACTGCTCCTTACTTCGACTCGTCCGTCGATCACGCGGGTCTCATAGGCGGGCTCCGGCGATCGAGCCGGCCCCCGCTTGACACTTCCGTCGTCGAGCGAAAACACGCTTCCGTGCCAAGGGCACTCCACCGTACCCGCTCCGATTGTGCCCTCGCTGAGAGGCCCGCCGGCATGAGTGCAACGATCGCTGAGTGCGCACACCCGGCCCCCGTGACGCGTGAGCATGACTCCGACTCCGTCAACCTCGCACCTGGTCGCTTTCCCTTCCTCGATCTCCGACTCTGGCAGCGTCGGCGTCCAGTCACCGGGCCCGCTCTCGTACGCCGTGTGATCGACTCCCACACCCATGTCGAGCGACAGGTGACCTCCGAGGTATGCACCGACCGAGGCTGCTCCCATCCCGAGCAGAGACAAGGCCTTGCCCTTGAGGGACGAGCCATTCCGGCGCGCGCCGTACGACGCACCGAACAACGCGAGCGCCGCGACGTTGAACGCCGCATGGGTAAGGCCCACGCGTCGCTCCTCGCCCATGGTGTCGGAGTAATCGGAGAACCCCGACATCGCGGTCGGCACCGATGCCAGTATCCCCAGTCCGATCAGGCGACGAGCCGCCACCTCCGATTCCTTCCCACCGATCAGGTCGAGCGCCGTGGCCGACGTCCATGCTCCTATCGGAAGGTCGGTCATCACTGGATGGAGGGTGTGCCCCAGCCACGTCCCACTCAGAGCGTCCTTGATCGGCCCGGGGGGCAGTGCTTTGCCGACGAGATCGCCCACACTGCGTGCGACGCCGTCGAGTCTCTTCTCCTTCTCCAGCCGTTTCGTCATTTCGTAAGGGTCCACGAGATCTCCCCGGATTGCCGGTCGGACAACAGTTTGCCTACCCCGGAAGCGCAGCTTTCACCGGGCTCCCTTCGACATCTGCCACACTCCTGGGATGCACAAGCGGCCAGATGGAATCGTTCTGCGAGGTGCTCGGGCGGATGACCTCGACCAAATCCTCGAACTCACTGCTGCGCGCGGTGGTCCCGAGGATCTTCCCGAGGCACGAGCCGCATTCATTCACGACGAGGGACACCGCCAGTTCTATGTGGCCTACGACGGCGACCGCCTTGCTTCGGTGCTGACCCTGTGGCAGGAACACATTCGACTCGGCTCAACTCGGCTGCCCGCCGGTCAGATGGACTTCGTTGCGACCGCGACCGACTACGAGCACCGCGGTCTAGCGCGCGACCTCGTGGCCATAGCCCACGAAGTGTCTGCCGAGCGCGGTGACATCCTTCAGTTCTTGGTCGGCATCCCCTACTTCTACCGACAGTTCGGCTACACCTACGTGCTTCCCATGCCCGGCCACTACACCGTGCGCCCCGATGCCCGGATCGAAGCCCCGGCGGAAATCACTGTGCGAGCCGCTACCAGGGCCGACCTGGACACGCTCAAGTCCTTGCAGGATCGAGCTCAGGCGAGCGCCGGAGTGGCGATGGGTCACAGCGAAACAACCTGGGAGTGGATGTTCTCCTCTGAGACCGTGCGGGTGCTGCTCGCCGAGCGCGAGGGAGATGCAATCGGGACGGCGCGCCTGGCCCCCGATGACGACGACGAGTACTGCGCCTTGTCAGAGGTCGCGACCTCCGAGGTAGGCGCAGTGCACGCGCTAGTCGCCGACGTGCGTGGGTCGAGCGGAAGAAAAACCGTTCAGGTCACCGAACGCGCGGACGAGGTCGTTCCAAAAGCTCTTGCAGGACTTGCCGAGCACGCGGACAGCGGCGAGGAGTTTCTCCTCAGGGTTCACGACCCGGTCATGTTGCTCGAGGCCGTGCGAACCGAGCTATCGGCGCGTCTCGCATCGTCTCCGTTTGCGCACGAAAAGGGTGAGTTGCTCATCTCCTTCTACAGTTCGAGCGCGACCTTGACCTACGACAACGGGGCCATCGAGTCCGTCGTCAAGGGACCCTCAATGCAGGCACCGGTTCACCGCGGGGGCTCGGGAGTGCCCCCGGACCTGGTGGCGGACCTTGTCTTCGGCCCCCACGGAGCCGAAGCTCTCGACGACCTCTATTCGGACCTCAACCTCGGGCGACGCCAGGGCTTGATGTCGGTCCTGTTCCCACCCCAGAGCTCGGACATCCTGACCTACTACCTCGGGTAGACCGTTTCTGATTGCCGTTAACTCCACACCCTTCGGGGTAGCGAGTGTTCATGGCTGCCATCGGCTTCCACGCATCGCACGAGCAGATCTCGCCGCGCGCCCTCCTGAAAGCGGTAACTCACGCTGAGGAGGCGGGTTTCAGCCGCGCCATGTGCTCGGATCACTTCACTCCGTGGAGCGAGCGCCAGGGTGAATCGGGCTTCGCGTGGTCCTGGCTGGGCGCAGCCCTTCAGGCGACGGAGCTCTCATTCGGCGTCGTGACCGCCCCGGGTCAGCGCTATCACCCCGCCGTGATCGCCCAGGCCGCTGCGACCCTGGCCGAGATGTTCCCCGATCGCTTCTGGATGGCGGTCGGCAGCGGTGAATTCGCCAACGAGCACATCACAGGCGACTCGTGGCCCAACAAGACTGTTCGCAACGCCCGGCTGAAGGAGTGCGTCGACGTCATGCGCGCGCTGTTCAGCGGCGAGATCGTCGATCACGACGGACTCGTGCGCGTTGACCGCGCTCGACTGTGGACACTGCCGGAATCCCCTCCCTTGTTGATCGGCGCGGCGGTGAGCGCGGAGACGGCTGCTTGGGCAGGCGGCTGGGCGGACGGACTGATCACCATCGCCCAGCCCACTGACGTTCTTCGCAAGGTCGTCGACGCTTTTCGAGATGGTGGCGGCGAGGACAAGCGCCTCGCGCTCCAGGTTCATTTGTCGTGGGCCCCGAGCGAGGACGAGGCTCTTCAGATCGCTCACGATCAATGGCGCACCAACGTCTTCAGTCCACCACTTTGTTGGGATCTCGCCACGGTCGAAGAGTTCGACGAGGCAGCACGTCACGTTCGCCCAGAGGACATGCGTGATGCGGTCCTGATCTCATCGGATCTAGATCAACACATAGATTGGTTGAGCGGGCTCGCTGAGCTGGGTTTCGACGAGATCTACCTTCACCACGTCGGCCAGGAGCAACACGGGTTCATCGATGCTTTTGGCGAGCATGTGTTGCCCAAGCTATGAGGCGCAAAGCAACCAGTGACCTCTGGTGGAAGAACGCGATCGTCTACTGCTTGGACGTCGAGACCTTCTTCGATAGCAATGGAGACGGTTGCGGCGATCTCATCGGTCTGACAGACCGCATCGACTACCTTGCAGGCATGGGCATCAACTGCTTGTGGCTGATGCCCTTCTATCCATCCGAGCAGCGAGACGATGGATACGACGTCACCGATTTCTACGGCATCGACGGCCGCCTCGGGACTCCGGGTGACTTCGTCGAGCTGATCCGAACGGCAGGAGACAGAGGCATCCGCGTGATCGCAGACATCGTCGTCAACCACACGTCGGACAAGCATCCCTGGTTCCAGGCGGCGCGCTCCGATCGCGACTCGCCGTACCACGATTTCTACGTCTGGTCGGACGAGCGGCCCCCGGATCCTCCGGGTGGCGTGGTCTTTCCCGATCAGGAGGATTCGAACTGGGCGTGGGACGAAGACGCGCAGCAGTGGTATCTGCATCGTTTCTATGCGCACCAGCCCGACCTCAACGTCGCCAACCCAGAGGTGTGTGATGAGTTAGCCCAGATCCTCGGCTACTGGCTCCAGCAGGGACTTGCCGGCTTTCGGGTGGACGCGGTGCCCTTCCTGCTCGAGCCGATCGGATTGCCGGACGATGCCATCGCGGACCCACACGAGCTGCTGCGCGATCTTCGTCGCTACCTGAATCGGCGGCGCGGGGACGCCATCCTCCTCGGAGAAGTCAACTTGCCGCCTGATGACCTCCGAACCTTCTTCGGCGACGAGGATGGCGACGAGCTGCACATGGCCTTCAACTTCCTCGCAAATCAATCGATGTATCTCTCTCTCGCCCGAGGGGATGTCCGCCCTCTCGAGAAGGCTTTGAGGAACCTCCCGGACATTCCACAGGAGTGCCAGTGGGCGAACTTCGTTCGAAACCACGACGAGCTGACTCTGGACAAGCTGTCGGAGGAAGAGCGTGCCGAGGTGTTCGAAGCCTTTGGACCCGAGAAGGAGTACCAGCTGTTCGGACGCGGCCTCCGGCGACGGCTGCCCACGATGCTGGAAGGGAACCAGCAGAGGATGCGCATGGTCTACAGCCTTGCGTTCTCGCTCCCGGGCTCTCCGGTCCTCTTCTACGGCGAGGAGATCGGCATGGCCGAGAACCTCGACATCGAGGGGCGCATGAGCGTGCGCGCGCCTATGCAATGGACGGATGATCCGCACGCGGGCTTCACGACAGGCGACGAGCCCTGCAGGCCGTTAGTCGATTCGAAGCGATGGGGGCCGGGGGCCATCAATGTCGAGCAACAGCGACGAGATGAAGGTTCCCTGCTGAACTGGATGGAACGACTGATTCGGCGCAGGCGAGAGTGTGCCGAGATCGGCTGGGGTGAGGTGACGATCCTCGACGTAGACGACACCGCCGTGCTCGCACACCGCTGCGACTGGGACGGCGCCGCAGTGATGGCCGTTCATTCGTTCGATACGAAGCCGACGAGCGTTTCGGTACCACTGGGCGACGCCGAAGCCGCGATCGACCTGTTCGGTGACGAAGACCTTCGCCCTGACAGTGAGGGCGCGATCAAGCTCGACCTCGAGCCGTACGACCACCGTTGGTTTCGCCTTCGCTACGAGGGCCAGCAGCTGCCTCCCTAACCACCAGCCATCTTTTGGAGATTCAGCCCCACTCAGCGGGAGTCCTCCTCCAAAGTCTGGGTTAGTTAGCGAATCACCAGGTGTAGTCCTCCGGGGCGGGCTCGTGGCCTGGCCAGATCTCGTCGAGGCGGAGGAGCTCCTTGTCGCTTAGCTCGAGCTCGATCGCGTCGAGTGCAGAGTCGAGCTGCTCCATTGTTCGGGGACCGATGATCGGTCCGGTCACCGCGCGCTGATGCAACAGCCAGGCCAGCGCGACGGCGGCGGGCTCACGGCCGATTTCCTCGCAGAACTCCTCGTAGCGCTCGACTCGGTCGCGAACCTTGTCAAGCGATTCCTTGGATCGTCCGGTCAGCCTGCGCTTGCCCTCACGCTCCTTGCGCAGAACGCCTCCCAGCAATCCGCCCTGAAGAGGGCTCCACGGGATAACTCCGAGTCCGTAGTCTTCGCACGCCGGAAGAACCTCGATCTCTATCTCGCGCTTGACGAGGTTGTAGATAGACTGCTCGGAGACGAGGCCCATGAAGTTGCGTCGTTGCGCGCACTCCTGTGCCTTCGCAATGTGCCAACCCGCGAAGTTGCTCGATCCCGCGTAGATGATCTTGCCCTGTGCGCGCAGGACCTCCATGGCCTCCCAGATCTCCTCGAAGGGAGTGTTCCGGTCGATGTGATGCATCTGGTAGAGGTCGATGTAGTCGGTCTGGAGCCGCTTGAGGGACGCGTCGCAGGCACGCCGGATGTTCAACGCAGACAGAAAGGTCTCGTTCGGCTCATCTCCCATCGACCCGTAGACCTTGGTCGCCAGGACCGTGCGCTCGCGGCGCCCCCCGCCCTTAGCGAAAAACCGTCCGATGATGTTCTCGGTTACGCCCTCGCCCTTCTTTCGTCCGTAGACGTTGGCCGTATCGAAGAAGTTGATCCCAACCTCGTGAGCGCGATCCATGATTGCGTGCGAGTCGTCCTCCGAAGTCTCGGGCCCGAAGTTCATGGTCCCAAGTACGAGGCGCGAAACCTTTAGACCGCTGCGACCTAAGTGCGTGTACTCCACAACCACTCCTCTTCAGATATAGGTAATGAAAGGGAATCCCATATAGCGACATACCCGCGTATAAGTGTCCAGAACCGTGTCCCTTGGGGGACTCTGGGGTAAGGCCCCGATAGAGTCGCACCGTCGCGACTGCCAATACTTGGGGGGAACAATCGAACTACCGCTGTTACTCGCCGGCCCGATTCTGCGCCGGACAACCGCCCAGCACACCTTTATCTGGGTGGCGACAAGCGAACCGTGCAAATCGAGCGCCGAAGTCACGCTAGCGAACGACCCTGGAGCAGTCGTCGGACGAGGCGAAGGCGACACCCTCGAACTCGGCCCCCGCCTCTTCGTCCACCTGATCGAATGCAAGCCGTCGGAACAAGATTTTCCGGCCGATACGCTGCTGGCCTACGACCTGAGACTCGAGGGCGACGAGGGCGTGAGCAACCTCGGAGACCTCGGCCTGCTCGAGGGCGAGAATCGGATCACTCTCGGCAAGGCGGCGCTTCCAACTTTCTTCGTGCATTCAAACGAGGTCGCGCGCAACCTCCTGCACGGCTCCTGTCGCCAGTTACACGGTGGGGGCGAGGATGCTTTCCTCGCCGCAGAGGAAACTCTGAAGAGGACCGCGGACGACATCGATGACCGACCGAGCGCGCTCTTCTTGACCGGAGACCAGATCTACGCCGATGACGTGGCGGCACCGCTGATCGGCCACATTCGTTCGCTGGCGACCGCGCTCATGGGCGAGGGAGACGCCACCTCGATCCCTGAACTGAACTCGCTCGACGACATCGCAGTCAACGGCAGGGCCGAGATCATCACCGAACGCGTTGGGTTTACCTCGCAGAAGGCCGAAAACCATCTAATCAGTTTCGGCGAGTGGGCTGCCATGTACGTGACATCGTGGAGTCCGGACGTGTGGCCCGCATCTCTGCCCGACGGGGAAGAATTGATACCGGACGCTGGCAACGGCAAGATCTCCGTCGTCAAGGCCCGGCGAAAGGCGGAGAGCCAGCGGAAGTCCCTGAAGCGCGCCCTCGTCGCGCTTCCTTCCGTCAGACGGGTGCTCGCCAACGTCCCCACGTACATGATCTTTGACGATCACGACGTGACCGACGACTGGAACATCACTGGGGAGTGGTACGAGAACGCCCGAACGAGCACGGTAGGACGCCGCGTCATCTCCAACGCCTTGGCCGCTTACTGGGCCTTCCAAGGGTGGGGCAACCACCCAGACGAATCGGATCAAGAGTTGCGCGAAGGGATCTCGTCGTTCCTCCGGGGGTCGTTGGACGGCGATCAATTCGACAAGACCATGTGGACTTTCGATCAATGGAGCTATCCGGCTCCCGTTGACCCTCCAACGATCGTTCTGGACACGAGGACGCAGAGGCACTACGACTCGCCAGAGGGTGGCGCTCGGCTCATCAACGATGCGGAACGAGCGCGCGTTGCCAAGCTCGCCACCGATGCCGGGCACGAACCCGGTGAACGTCTGATGCTCGTCTCACCCGTGCCCGTGTTCGGCTTCGAGTTTCAGGAACAGCGACAGAAGTATCTCGTTGGCAAACTTGGACCCTACGAGATCGACTTCGAAGCATGGCACTCGAACATGCAGGGACTCATCGACTTCATGAGACTGCTCGTCGAAGAGTTACAGCCTGAACCTTGCATCATCCTGTCGGGAGACGTTCACTACGGCGTGAATGCCGAGTGCTCGTTCACCATCCACGACAGAGAGCTCAGCGTGATTCAGCTGGTGAGCAGCGGATTCAAGCATGCCAATCTCTTCGCGAAGACCGGTCTCTATCTTCTCGGACATCTCCTTCGAAAGAAACACGAGCGCCTCGGGTGGGACAAGCCACCGGAGTTTCAAGCGCCCGACGGTACGGGGAAGAAGCTGATGGACCGGCCTCCGAACACCGACGAATGGGCAGACGACGCGCCCGTATTCCTCGCCCCCCGTCACGTCAAGATCCTGGGCATCGAAACACCCCGGGACTTTCGCGACTATCGAATTTACGTGAGGCCCTCAGGCCGAAACCGCTCCGTACTTATCGGCGAGAACAACGTCGGCTTGGTGACACTCACGGAAGAGGGCGTTGAACATCGAGTGCTCTCGCGCGGCCACCGCACGCACGTGCACACCGCGCGCTTACGACCGGTCAAGGCCGAAGATGGCTGAACCCCAGGAGGGACGACTGCAGGCACGGGGACCTCCGGATTCGGACCGAGGTCCAACCACAGGCGACGGCGATCCGCTGGGGACCGATCCACCATCGGTGCCACGCACTCTCGGGGTCCTCGTTTCCGGCAACCTGGCCGGCCTCATTGCCGGCCTTATCGCGGGTGGGATTGGGTCGCGCCTTGCGATGCGCATTCTCGCTCTGACGAGCCCCGATGCTAAGGGGGCAATCACCGAGGCAGGCGAGGTTGTCGGCGAAATCACCCTTGGAGGAACGCTCTTCTTGCTGGCAGCTGGCGCTGCGCTCGGGATGGGAGGTGGCCTCGCCTACGTTGCCCTCAGGCGGTGGCTGCCGAGCCGAGGAACGGGCCTGGTCTTCGGACTACTGATGCTCGCCATCTCCGGTCGGCTCCTCGTGAATCCCGACAACGTCGACTTTGAGATCCTGGACCCGGCATGGTTGGGCATCACCATGTTCGCGTTGCTTCCTATCCTCTTTGGGCTGTTGATCGTCCCCCTTCAAGCGCGACTCGAGCCCATCTTCACCAAGCCTCGTTCAAGGCTTGTGACCACGCTGATCCTGGCCGCAGGCCTGGCGCCGCTCGCCATTGGGGGACCAATCGCCATCATCATCGTGATCCTCGTTGCAGTCGGGTTGCTCGTGGCTCGCTCGGACGCGGTGCGCGAGGCCTGGGACACCGCCATCGTCGACATCTTCGGGCGAGCCGTCTTGGGGGCTACGGGAATCTTCGGCCTGGGGTTATTCGCGTGGGGAGCGTTCGAGATACTCGCGTGATCAAGTTTCGGCCCTGGTTACACCGTCGTCACGTTGGGAAAGAGGCAGTGCAGGTTTGTCCGGCTCGGCCAAGGGGGTCCAGTGTCAAGAATCATCTTGATCGTCTATCTGGTCGTAGGTGTGATCGTCGCCAGCGCTCAGGGATATCTCGGCAACATCAGTGGTGTGGGAGACGCTCTGAACTTGCTGCTGGCGATCGTCCTGTGGCCACTTCTCCTTGTCGGAGTCGACTTCAACATCAAGATCGGCAACGACAACGGTGGAGGCCGAGATCGGAACAACGCAGTTCTTCCTTTGGCTGGCGCCGCGTTGATCTATCTCCGAACCATCGCAAGCTCGGTCCGAAACCTGCGCACACCAGGGTTGACGGCTAGACGATTCGACGGAGCGCTCTGAGCGTCTTGTCGATATCGTCTTCGGACGTCACGATGCTCGGCCCCAAGCGGAGATACAGCTGCGCGTAGGGTGTGACGCTCGCGCTGATGTTCTGAGCCCTGAGTTGCGTCAGGATCTCGGGCGCCTGCAGTCCCGCGGCCTCGAAGCAGACGATCCCGGCGGACAGCTCTGCATCCATGGGCGTCACGACGCTGACTGATTGGAGATCGCTCAATCCCTCTTTCAGAGATTGCGCGAGCTCTTGGGTTCGGGCCGCGACTCTGTCTCGGCCGATGGCATCGTGGAACTCGAATGCATCCTTCAGCGCCCACCGGTTCTCGAAGGAATGAAAGCCGCCCGGGGTCTGATCGAGCGACGGCGAAAGATTTGCTGGACCGTCTCCGCTGCCGTTGATCCAGGCCATTATCGAGTTCGGAGCGAATGGCGGGATGGTGGGTACGACGCGCTCCCACGCTTTCGATTCACCCCAGATGAGGCCAGTTCCACGGGGCCCGAACAACCACTTGTGACATCCGCTAACCAGGAAGTCGCACCCGAGGTCGGTAGGTGAGGCGTCCTGGTTGCCGAAGCCGTGCACGCCATCGACGCACAACAAGACTCGCTCGTCTTCGTCGCGGTTCCTGTTGATCTCCAGCAACGCATCGGCAATCGCCCGCACTGGAAGCTTCATGCCCGTACTCGAGTGCACCCAGGTGATCGCGAGGGCCCGTGTCTCGGGCCGAATGCCACGTTCGACATTCGACACGATCTCGTCGACAGAGGCGGAGGCCGAATCGCTGAACAGATCGATCTTGCGCCAGGAGCTGTCGTTGCGCACGCTTCGAAGCCTGATCGACTCGTGCGTTGAGTAGAAGTCGTGAGTCGTCGACAGGATCTCCTCGCCCTCTTTGAGCTCGAGACCGCTGTAGACCATCGCAAGCCCCATCGTCGTCGAATCCGTAAGCGCGATGTCCGAGGCGTCTGCCCCCATGTAGTTACCAGCGGCGGATCTGACCTCCTCGTCCAGGGCGACCTCGTTCGAGCTCAGATAGCCGTTGGTGTCCTCGTCAAGTCCCGCCGCGTGTCGCCGTATGGCTTCCCGCACGCCCCGAGGGTGGCTCGCCAGCACGAACGCGGCGAGGTGCACGAGATCGGGTGAGAGATCGAACTGGCTCCTTACGCTCGCCCAGTCGGTGGGGTCGAAGGGGGTCGAGGCCTGCGTGGAGGCGGCAGAGACCCGCTCGGGAGTGTCGTCGCAACCGGCGAGCAAGCTCGCCGCCCCCAGGACGGCGCCGCTCCGGGCTATGAACGCCCGCCGGTCGATGGTCCTGCTGTCGCTGGTCATCTCCACCCCTCACCTTCATGAAAATCGACATTCGTACTTGTACTACGGCCATCGGCGAGGTACGGTTCCAACCGGACTAGTACTAAATAAACTATGCCGGGCTGGACTATGGCAGAAGGGACTATGGCGAAAAGGACTATGAAGGAGAAGCTCAGCACCACGTCGTACGCGATTCTCGGCCTGCTCACGTTCGACGCCATGTCGGGCTACGACGTGCTCAAGCTGGTCGAGGAGAGCATCGGACACTTCTGGTCCCCGGCCAAGAGCCAGGTCTACTCGGAACTTCGGCGCCTCGCTCATGCCGGGCTTGCCTCGGAGGAAATGATTCAGCAGGAACCAAGGCCGAACAAGCGCGTCTACGCGATCACCGAGGAGGGACGAGAAGCCCTGGTTCAGTGGCTGACCGAGGGACCGTTCGAGGCCGACCATGTTCGCTCGCCCTTCACCGTGAGGCTGTTCTTCGGTCACCTCGTCGATCGCTCTTCGGTCATCGAGCAGGTGGAGGAGTTGCGCCGAAATGCCCAACGCTCCCTCGTTCAGCTCCGCAAAACCGAGGCGGAGATCAAGGACGACGACGAGGTCTTCTTTCCGTATCTCACCCTGAAGTCCGGACTTGCTCACATGGAGGCCCAGATTCGGTGGGCTGATGAGGCACTCGAGGCACTACGGAAAAAGGAGAACGCATGACAGCGATTGCTCAGACCGAGCCGGGCACACTCCCGAGCACCGAGGAACGACCGATCCTCGAATGCATCGGGCTCGAGAAGTTCTACGGAGAGCGGCGGGCAGTTGCAGGAGTCGGCTTCGAGATCGCGTCGGGCGAAACCTACGGCCTGCTTGGACCAAACGGCGCAGGAAAGACGACGACGATCTCGATGATCTGCGGATTGCTGGCGCGCGACGCCGGTGAGGTCACCGTGGACGGCAAGCCGCTGACCATCAACAGCACCGATGCCAAGACGGCGATCGGATACGTCCCTCAGGATCTCGCGATCTACCCCGATCTGACGGCAAAGGAGAACCTCATGTTCTTCGGTCGTCTCTACGGCATGTCGCGCAGCGATATCAGGCAACGCAGTACAGAGATTCTGGATGTTACCGGTCTCAGAGACCGCGCCGACGAGCACACGAGTGAGTTCTCCGGCGGCATGAAGCGCCGCCTGAACATAGGAATCGCACTGCTGCATAAGCCACGGCTCCTCGTGCTCGATGAGCCAACGGTCGGCGTCGATCCGCAGAGTCGCAACGCCATCCTGGGAAACGTCGAAGCGCTGTCCGAGGCTGGCATGGCGGTCTTGTACACGACCCATTACATGGAGGAGGCCGAACGGCTCTGCGATCGGGTGGGGATCATCGACGAGGGCGAGATAAAGGCCGAGGGCACCCGGCGTGAGTTGATCGCCATTCTCGGCGAACACGATCGCGTGAGCCTAGAAGCGTCCGGCGATCTGGCTGCGGCCTCCCGCACACTGGCGGCTCTGGAGGGAATCGAAAACGCCACGCACAGGGAATCCGGCATCGATCTGATTCTCACCAATGCGAGTCACCGGCTCCCCCAGATCCTCGAGACGGTCTCTGATGCAGGAGCTGAGGTCACCAGCGTGAACGTTGTGGAACCCGACCTCGAGGCAGTGTTTTTGAAACTCACGGGGAAGGCGCTCAGGGACTAATGAGAAAGGCCTTCGTTATTGCGTCCAAGGACATCTTGCGGAGCATCCGTGACCGCTCTGCGATAGTCACCGCGGTGGTGGCGCCGCTGGCTCTTGCATTCATTCTGAGCACCGTGCTTGGCGGGGACGACGGAAGCTCGCTGAACGCGAAGTTCGCGATCGTCAATGAAGACGGTGGACAGGCGTCGGCAGTACTCGTCGATGACATCCTTCCCTCGCTTGAAGACGAGGGTGTAGAGCTCGTCGAAAGCGATTCGATCGAAGAGGCTCGGAGCATGGCCGAAGAAGGTGATGTCGATGCCGCGTTCGTATTGCCCGAGGGCTTCACTGAGTCGGTGCAGTCGTCCGAGGCAGCAGAGATAACGATCTTCACGAACGCAGAGTCGGAGATAGGGCGTCAGGTCGCTCAAAGCGTCGCCGAGAGTTACGCGGCGGAACTCAATGCCGTGCGACTTTCCGTCGGTACCGTGCTCGTGGCGGCGGAAGGCACTGCCAGCCCGGCCGAGATGCAGGAGTTGCAGGCCGATGCGGGCGAGCGGCCGATGCCCGCTCGACTCGTGGAATCTTCGGCGGGCAGCAGACAGTTCGATTCGAACACCTTCTTCGCGGCGGGGATGGGGGTCTTCTTCCTCTTCTTTACCGCCCAGCTCGGTGCCGTGAGCCTTCTTCAGGAGCGCAAGGAGGGAACGCTCGCCCGCTTGCTTGCCGCGCCCGTGAGTCGCGGGGCGGTCATAGGAGCCAAGGCCGTCTATAGCTTCGTAATTGGCGTGGTGAGCATGATCGTCCTCATCGTCGCCTCTCACTTCCTCATGGACGCAAGCTGGGGCGATCCCGTTGCGGTGGCGGTCGTAGTCCTCGCCGCCGTCTTCGCGGCAATGGGCCTGCAGTCACTCGTGGCCACACTCGCGACAACGGACGAGCAGGCCGCCGGCTATGGCGCTGTCGTCGGTGTGACCCTGGGTCTCCTCGGGGGAACGTTCTTCCCAATCGGCCAGGGTCCGGGCCTTATAGCGAAACTGTCCTATCTATCGCCCCACAGTTGGATCATGCGGGCCCTCGGTGAGCTATCGGGCGGAGCCGGAACACTTGCTGATGTGCTTCCTGCCGTTGGTGCTCTGGTGCTTTTCGGAACTGCCACAGGAACGGTTGCACTCATCCGTTCGAGGTCTCTGGTGATGGCGGGATGAGACAGGCGCTTTCCATCGCAGCCGTAAACGCCAAACGTCTGGGTCGCGACCGGATAGGTCTTTTCTTTCTGTTCGTGTTCCCGATCATTTTGATTCTGTTGCTCGGAGTGACTTTTGGATCAGGTTTCACACCCCGACTCGGTGTCGTCTCGGTCAACAGCGGCGAGCTCGGAGCTGAGTTGGTCACCTCCCTTGGCCAAGAGGATGACATCGAAATCGAACGATTCGCCGACGAAGATTCGCTCACCGGGGCGGTCGAGCGTGGCGAGGTTGATGCGGGCGTAACGATCCCCGAGGGCTATGACGAACAGCTCCGCTCCGGCGAAGAGGCGATGATCGAGTTTCTTGCAAGACCCGGAGCAATCGGCACAGGGATAAGAACCAGAGTCGATTCTCTGGTGGTGGAGCAGGGCGCTCGCGTTCGCGCGGCACTGTTCGCCGCCGAACGCGGCGATGGAGACTTCGAGGAGGCCACTAATATCGCGACCGAGCTAGCCGACGAGAGTCCAACGGTAGCTGTAGTCGTTCAGTCAGAGGGCGAGGACACCTTCGAGGGACTCGGTCAGTTCGACCTCGGAGCTTCATCGCAGCTCGTTCTGTTCATGTTCGTGAACTCACTTGCGGCAACAGTTGCCCTTATCCAAAGTCGCAGACTCGGAGTATCCCGACGGATGCTGTCCACGCCGATTACCTCTCGAACGATCGTGGTCGGAGAGACGCTCGGCAGGTTCGCCGTCGCGATGATTCAGGGAGTATTCATCATTCTCGCTGCATCGTTTCTATTCGGTGTCAAGTGGGGCGACCCGTTGGGTGCTTCGGTGTTGCTTACCGCGTTCGCGCTCGTGAGCACCGGTGCCGCCGTGCTTTTCGGAGCCATACTGTCGAACGAGCAACAAGCCGGGGCGCTGACTCCACTGAGTCTCGGTCTTGCGGCGCTTGGTGGGTGCATGGTGCCACTCGAGGTGTTCTCGCCGACGATGCAGACGATCGCGCACATCACTCCGCATGCGTGGGCGGTCGAGGGCTTCACCAAGCTCATTCGAACGGATGCCGGTCTCCCGGACATCGCGTTGCAGATCGCGGTGCTGATCGGTTTCGCGGTCGTGCTCCTCGGACTGGCGTCGTGGCGATTGCACAGGTCGATAACTCGATAGGAGAGGTCCACCCATCACCCCGGTCGGTGCGGTCGGTGCGGTCGGTGCGGTCGGTGCGGTCGGTGCGGTCGGTGCGGTCGGTGTACTACCAGCACGACCATGCCGACCAGCGGGTTTCGGGGGACAGCCTCTCAGAAACCTCTCGCGCCTCTGGTGCCTCTGGTGCATCTGGTGCCTCTGGTGCTCCCGGTCACCGCAGTCACCGAAGTCACCGAAGTCACCGCAGGATCAAGCGTTTCCGCGGGAGATACCCGTCGCCCAGCTATCGCCCGTGCCACTTTTTCAGGTGTTCAGCGTGGGTTCCGAGGTATGAGCCTTCCCTGAAGAAGTGGTCGTAGAAGTCGAGATCGAGGTGGTGTGCCTGGACGTAGTTCAGAATCATGAGGCTGGGGATCGTTCCCGGCCACTTCCCAAACGTATCGAACACGTATTGCGCCTGCGTTGATACACATGCCTTGAACTCGTCCGAATGGACCTGCGCGCTGCCCCGCACGCCGGGGCTATCGCTCCAGGCCCCCGGAGTGGCCCTGTTGAACGGACCGCCCGGTCCGAACTTCCGTTCCGCAAATGCCTCGACCGCCGCAGCCATGTCCGGATAGTGGGGGGGACACATACCCTCGAAGACTCCCTCCAGACCCGTTGGGTTCGGAAGCGGCCAGCGATCATCGGTGTCGTAGCGAAAGCCGAGCCCGGGAACGTTGGGATCTCCCGACGCCCCAAGCATCGAGAAACGATCGACTCCATCGAACATCCATCCGCCCAATCCCATTGCCTGCAGCGTGAGCACGCCCGCGTAACAACTCGTCGCGAGCTCAGCGACGGCCTCGGAGAGCATGTACTGATCGATGAAGGTGAGTGGAAGGGGCTCCTCAACGTCGACCAAGCCACCGAACTGCTCGATGCCCGGGATTTTCTTGTCGTTGACGTCGTCGTAGATGCAGTAGCCGTTCTGCGCGAGGAAGCACAATCCGGCGATCGTCTGCTGAGCGAGATCTGCAACCGGGATGACCAACAACGAGCCCGGCACGTTGACGCACCAGGTGTTGTGGCCCTCGAGATACGGTTCCTCGCGTGGTAGATGGATTCGCTCGTCAGAGAGTTTCCGCAACCTTCCACGATGCCGCTCGATCATGAGTTCGAGGGTGATCTCCTCCTCCGCTGGATCGACGAGAGCCCCTGCGTCGCGCGTGGGAAAGAAGTAGGTCCCTGAGTCGTCCGTACAAAAAAGCTCTGCGACATGGAACCCTGCGGCCGAGGGGAAGGTTCTCCCCGCGGCAGCTCCCGCGTAGTTAGCAAGGTGCGGAGCGTAGGTCGCGTTGCGGGTAATCGCATAGTGCCAGCCCGTCGTTCCACCCATGGAGCTCAGCACCATCATGCGCTCGAGCTCGGTCAGCGGAAGGGGCTCGTGCTGCGACTTGAAGGCAAGCGGACCGTCGGGGATCGCGTCGCCCATCGCAAAGCGGCGGGACCGGCGACCATAGAGAGCCGCCAGCAGCGGAAACTCGGCTACCTCCTTGAGCACATCCGGTGACACGCGATACCCGGACGACTCGTTACCGGTGACGGCCTGGCTCATATGACTCCTTCCGGGCTAGGTGGAGTTTCCTCGAACCTTTGCTAGGAGTTTGCCTACCTCGCGTTTCTCGGCTGGGGGTAGACCGAAAGCCAGATAGGCGAGGGCGAATGCGATGGTTCCGATCGCGCCCGTCAGGATCAGGTCGACCAGGTAGCCGGCCGTCACTACGGAATGGATGGCCCACATGACCGCCGCCCCGATGAGCGTGGGAACGATGAGTCGCAGGTATTGGCGGTCGTACGGCCAGATCCCCACGAATTTGCGCACGAGGAAGAGCCGCCACCACTTGCTCGCGGCGAAGGTTGCGGCGTTCGCGATCGCAGCCCCCTCCATTCCGTAACGGGGCGCCAGCCAGAACGCCAGCCCCAGGTTCATAGCCAGAGAGCCCGCCTGAACGATGAGGTCCCACCCGGTGCGGCCGACCATGATCAGCACGAAGCCCACGCTGCCCGTCGCTACGTTGATGAACTGTCCGAGAATGAGGATGAGCAACGCCGTTTCCCCGCCGGCGAACTCGGCCCCGAAGATACGAAGGATTCCGTCGGGATCAATCGCGAGTAGGAGGAAGACCGGCATCGTTGCAACGAGCGTCCACCGAGTAAGCGTCTTGAAGAGCCCGTCTAGTCGTTGGGTCTCTCCCCTGTTGTGAAGGTCGGCGACGAAGGGACTGAACATGAGCGCCACCGAGGTGAGAAGCAGCAGAAGAACCTGCCCCGATCGCAGCGCCGCCGAGTAGATCCCGATCTCGGTCTCGCTCGCGTAGCGCGTCAGCACGAACAGGTCGGTCCAAAACAGCAGCTGAGTGAAGAGCGCAGCCGGAGCGCGCGGACCCGCGTACCGCAGTAGCGCCGCCAACGCTCCTCGCTCGAGTGGTTCTCGTTCCCACCCACGGCTTTCCTTGTGCCAGAACCACCAGGACGGAAGCGCGACCACTAACCATGAAAGCGAGTAAGCGAGGACCGCCATCCGCGCGCTCTGCTCGAAGCGCCAAAGGACCAGCATGATGACGATCCACAGAATCGGTTGCCCTGCCCAGAAAAGGTAGAGCGTGTAGCGCATGATCTTGAGGCCGCGAGTGGCGCTCAACCACACGTTCGTGAGGGCCAAGCCGGGAAGAGCCACCGCCGCAGAGAGGGCCAGGCCCGGTCGGAACTCCTCGTTCACGGAGAAGAGGTCGAGAAAGTCGTCCGAGAACACGACCATTAGCAGCGCGAATCCGGAGGAAACGCCGAGCGCGATCCAGGTCGCCCTGCCAACCTGTATGCGGATGCGGCCGAACTTCCCCTCTCCGACATCGATCGCAACGTCGCGCAGGACGGCCATGTCCATACCGAAGCGGGTGGCGAAACTGAGCACGAACATCGCCTGCGTCAAAACGGTCACGATGCCGAAGGACGACTCCCCCAGCGTTCGGGAGATAAGGACGTTGGCAACGAACTGAGCCACACCTGCGATCGCGAGTCCTGCGATGTTCTGACTCGTCCCCGACAGGATGCTTCGGTAGTCGCCGAGGTCCTTGCCGGCAGGACGTGCGCGCTGAGTGGGCTCCGAGTTACTCATGAATCAAGGGAGCCTAACGCCGCACCTGCCCCCTGGCGTGGAGAGAACAAGTTTGGTCTTTACCCAGCTACTCCCACTCGATCGTGCCGGGTGGCTTGCTTGTGATGTCATAGACCACCCGGTTGACCCCGGGCACCTCGTTGACAATCCTGCTGCTTATCCGCTCGAGAAGGTCGTAAGGAAGCCGCGCCCAGTCGGCGGTCATGGCATCCTCGCTGGTCACGGCTCGGAGCACGATTGGGTGCCCGTAGGTTCGCTCGTCCCCCATCACCCCAACAGACCTGACGGCGGGAAGCACCGCGAAACTCTGCCAGATCTCCCGCAACAGATCCGCTCTTTTCATCTCCTCGAGGACGATCGCGTCGGCGGCGCGCAACATCTCCAGGCGCTCGAGAGTGACATCACCGATGATCCGAACTGCGAGGCCGGGCCCAGGGAACGGCTGGCGCCAGACGATCTCCTCGGGTAGGCCAAGCTCTTCCCCGACTCGTCTCACCTCGTCCTTGAACAGGTTGCGAAGAGGTTCGACGAGCTCGAAGTTCATGTCCTCGGGCAATCCCCCAACGTTGTGATGACTCTTGATCCTTGCGGCGTCCTTCGTGCCCGACTCGATAACGTCTGGATACAGAGTGCCTTGCACCAGGAACCTCGCATCCTCGACCTCGTCATGCGCGACCTCCTCGAAGACACGGATGAAGGTCTCGCCGATGATCTTCCGCTTGCGCTCGGGGTCGGACACCCCCGCCAGGTTTTCGAGAAAACGATCGGCGGCTTTTACGTGGATGAGATTGATCTTGAGGTGTCGGCGAAACGTTTCTTCGACTTGCTCACCCTCGCCTGCGCGCAGGAGACCGTGGTCGACGAAAACGCACGTGAGCTGGTCGCCGACCGCGCGGTGAATCAGGGCAGCGGCAACCGACGAGTCGACGCCGCCCGAAAGCGCGCAGACGACCTTTTCACCGCCAATCACCGAGCGGACTTGCTCAACGGCAGTCTCGATGATGGAGGTCATCGTCCAGCTCGGAAGCAGGTCGCATGCCACATAGAGGAAGTTCTTGAGGAGGTCGAGTCCCTTGGGTGTGTGACTCACCTCGGGATGGAACTGAACTCCATAGAGCCCATGCTCGCGGTCCTCGAACGCCGCAACGGGACTGCGTCGGTGGACGCGGTGGCGTCGAAACCGTCTGGCGGGCGGACCACTGCGTCGTTGTGACTCATCCAGACGGTCTGCTCGGGCGGTAACTCGTCGAAGAGTGTCGCGTTCGGCTCGGCCACCTGGAGATCGGTCTTCCCGAACTCGGCGATCCCGGTGCGCCCTACCTCGCCGCCCAGCGCCTGCGCCATGACCTGCTGCCCGTAGCAGATGCCGAGGACGGGGACGCCGAGATCAAAGAGCTTGGGATCCACCTTGGGAGCACCTGGTTCGTAAACGGATTTCGGTCCTCCCGACAGGATGATGCCGCTCGGGCGCATCTCGGAGATATCCGAAACCGCCTTGTCGTGGGGAACGATCTCGGAGTAGACGTGGCATTCGCGCACGCGACGTGCGATGAGTTGCGCGTACTGAGCACCGAAGTCGACTACCAGAACCTTGTCCATAGTGCAGGGTACCGCGCCCCCCGCAACGCCTCCGGCTTTTCTAGGGGGTCAAGAGTTGTATGAGGCGCCGGTTGGCCACGGCCAGCCCTGCGATTCCCATGGCTCCCAGAAAGATCACGTGTCCTAGCAGGAAGTAGCCGACATCGCCCAACATGAGGCCACGGACCAGAGCGACCCCGTGGTAGAGAGGCGACAGGTGGGTCACAGCCTGAAGCCAGTCCGGGTAGACGCTGAGCGGATAGAAGGTCGCAGAAAACAGGAACAGCACCATCACGACGAGTTGGACGAACTCGAAGTCCTGCCAGCTGCGCATATAGGTCGTCGACGCCATCCCGACTGCCCCGAAAGCGAAGCCGACCAGGATCGCGGCGGGCAGGGCAAGGACCGCCCAGGGAGACTCGACGAGACCCATCACCAGCAGCACGATGATGTATCCGACCGCGTAGATCGACCCCCTGATCTGCGACCACCCGATCTCGCCGATGGCTATGTCGAAAGGCTCCATCGGTGTCGAAAGCATGGCGTCGTAGGTCCTCGCGAACTTGAGCTTGAAGTAGATGTTCATGGTCGATTCGAAGACCGCGCCGTTCATCGCTGCTGCAGCAAGCAGCGCGGGAGCCACGTAGGTTGCGTAATCAACACTCTCCCCGGAATCAAGCTGAACGTCGCCCGCTAGTGTCCCGAAACCGATTCTTACGGCGAACAGATAAACGAGCGTTTCGATGAAGCCCGAGAAGATGACCAGCCATATGTGTCTGTAAACGAGCAGATTGCGCTCGAGCACGTACCGAACGTTATGCCGGTTGCGCACCAACTGGGGCGTGATGCGCCAAGGCAGAACGCGTGCACTCACGGCTGCAATCTCCTACGAAGGTTTCGCTGCGCGAACCACCATCCAATCGAAGTCCACAGCGCCAGGTAGCCAACGTGCACCAACGGATGGAGGGTCGTGTCGAACCCAATTGCGCTCGAGCGACAGAGCTCGACCCCATGCCACAAGGGGGTGACGTAGGCGACCGGCTGAAGCAATCCCGGTAGCTGCTCGATTGGAAAAAAGGTCCCTGAGAACAGAAACATCGGAAGGATGACGAAACGGAATACACCCGATAGCCGCGTCTCGTCCTTGGCTACGGGCGTGTACGCAGTGACCGGCGCAGCGAAGGCCATGCCAGTGAGGATCGCCGCCGGCAACGCAGCCAGAACCTCGAGCGGTCCCAGAACACCGAGCGCTGCGGAAACAATCGCGAAAGCTCCAGCGGATAGGGCCACTCGCACGGCCAACCACAACAAGTTGCCGGTAACCAGGTCGGTTACCCGGATGGGTGTGGCCAGCGCCGCGTGATAGGTCTTCGTCCACTTGATGCCGGCGAGCACCGGCCAGGAACCCTCGACCCCTCCGGTTTGCATCGCAGTTGCTGCGAGGAGGCCCGAGGCGATGAAACTGACGTAGCGCACACCACCCAGCCCGTCCACAGCGGGATTGCTGTCGATTATCGAACCCAGGCCGAGCCCCATGGCGAGCAAGAAAAGGACCGGGTTCAAGAACGCGGTGACCGCGCTCCCCCTCCAGGTGCGCTTGTACACGCGCGCGTTTGACTCGACCACTCGCAGTTGCTGCATCATCAGTCGATCAGCCTTCGGCCCGTTAGGCGCAAGAAAACGTCTTCGAGAGTGCTTCGGCGCACGACGATGCTCTCTGGATTCATCCCGCGATCGTGGATGGCTCCAACTGCATCGTCGCCTCTGTTCGTGTAGAGCAATATTCGGTCAGGCAGTTCCTCGATTCGCTGGGCGAGATCGTCAAGGCGATTCCCTACATGCTCCTGCTGCCCTACTGCGAACCGAAGCTCTACGACCTCGCGTGTCGAGTACTTGGCGATCAGGGCACTCGGTGATCCTTCGGCCACGATCTTCGCTTGATCCATTACCACCAGGCGATCGCAGAGTTGTTCGGCCTCGTCCATGTAGTGAGTGGTGATGATCAGCGTGACCCCGCGTTGCTTGAGTCTGTACAGCCTGTCCCACAGGACATGGCGTGCCTGAGGATCGAGTCCCGTCGTGGGCTCGTCGAGTATGAGAACGTCCGGCTCGTTGATCAGTGCTCGAGCGATCGTTAACCGACGCTTCATCCCTCCGGACAGCGGCTCGACCTTGCTGTCGCGGCGTTCCGACAACTGAACGAAATCCAGCAGCTCGTCTATGCGTTGCTTGAGAACCGCTCCGCCGATTCCAAAGTAGCGCCCGTAGATGAAGAGGTTCTCGTTGACGGTGAGCTCGGTGTCGAGCGTGTCATCCTGGGGCACCACGCCGAGGCGAGCACGGATCTCGGGGCCCTGTGCCGCCGGATCCATTCCGAGTACCTTCAGGTCACCGCTCGTTACCGGGGAGACCGACGCGATCATGCGCATGGTCGAGGTTTTGCCCGCTCCATTCGGGCCAAGAAAACCGAAGGCCTCGCCGCGAGAAATGGCGAAATCGATTCCGTCCACCGCAACGAAATCGTCGAAGTGTTTGGTCAGCCCACGAGCGGTGACGAGGTCGCCATCGCGTGGTTCCTCGCCTGGACGCGTCTCTGCCGTTTCCTGGTTGTGCATCGATTCTCCTGCAACTCGGTGCTCGGCAGAGTCCCCCGTCGCATTCTCGCATGAGTCATCGAGAAATTTGCTCGACTGCCTGCCGGTGGCGAGAGCACCGCAGCAGCTACTTCGGCTTGCTGGCCTCGACGATGATGCTGAGATCGTCCTCGTCCGTTGCAGCACCATGGTCCTCGAGGCCGGCCTTCATGTTCATACGCCGAACCTTCTTCTCGAGGTCGTGGCTGAGCTCGAGAAGCAGCCATCCGCCTGGCTTCAGCCAGTGAGCTGCTCCCCCGATGGCCATCCGCATGAGGAACAAGCCGTCATCGGTCTCGTCGGACAGCGTGTAGATGGGCTCGTGATCGCGCACCTCGGTGGGGAGATCCTCGAGCTCCTCCTTTGGGACGTACGGCACGTGCCCAGTGATGACATCGACCCGTCCCTCCAAGGCGGGGGGAAGAGCCCCGTACATGTCACCGACCTTGAAGCGGACGTTGTCGAGCTCGAGCTCCCGGGCGTTGCTCCGGCCAAGCTTGACCATGTCCTTCGCTATATCGGTCCCCCATACCTCGGCGTTCGGCAATTCGGCGGCAATGGCAAGCGCGATGGGCCCGGTACCGGTAGCCACATCGACCACCACCGGATTCCTCCTCCCCGTGAGTTGCTTGAGCGCCCGCTCGACCAATAGCTCGGAGGAAGGCCGGGGCACGAACATGCCCGGCTTCACCCTCAGGTCATAGCCGAAGAAGTTGATGTACCCGATTAGCAGGGGGAATGGCTCACCTCCCGCCCGTCGAGCAACAAGGGAGAGGTAGCGCTCGCGTTTGCGTCGCGGCACCTGTTCCTCTTCGTCAAGGTCTTCATCATCGACTTCCAGTACCGTGGCCATGAGCTCCTCCGCCTCCCGGCGGTGGTCATGATCGTCGAATAGCTGGGTCGAATCGTTGAGTACGCGTTCGGCGAGGTCTAAGAGATCGCCGACTTTTTTTGGCTCCATGTTGGCGAATCATACGGGCGGGTCTGAGTCGTGCGAACCGTGGGATTTCAGTCGCAGCAAGAACCCACCTCGACCGATAGTTTTCGTCTTCGGCTTCGTCCGTTACTGGCAACCCGAGTCGAGAGGAAAGCATGACCGCGAAGGACGATCAAAAACGGCGCGATCTACTCGCCCGCGCTTGGGATGAGGCAGCGGAGGAGTACGAGCAGTATTTCGTTCCACGCTTTGCGCCGTGGGTAGCGGCCGCGGTTGCCACGGTGGCAGGAGTGAACATGCATTCGGGACCCATCTTGGTTCCCTGTTGCGGCACCTTTCCTGAGTTACCGGAATTGGTCGCCGCCCATCCCGAGCGAGAGATCGTCGGTATCGACCTCTCCGCGGGCATGGTGCGTATGGCACGCGAGCGAGCGGGCAGGTGGCCCCACGTGCGCGTCCTTGAAGGTGACGCCGCCACGCTCGAGCGGCGGTGGTCCAACACATGTGCCGGGGTGGTCTCCGCCTTTGGGCTGCAACAACTTCCTGATCCGGACGTCGCCCTAGCTAACTGGGTCGCGGCCCTTCGTCCGGGCGGGTGTCTCTCGGTCGTGTTCTGGCCTCGCAAGGTCGAAGAGGAGGGCCCGTTTGCGATGCTGGATCGAGTACTTGTCGACCACCGTCCGGCCGACAAAACGCCCTGGGAGTCACGTCTAGCCGAAGCCGTTGTCAATGCCGGAGGCACTGTCGAACGGGACGAGTACCTGTCGTTTCCGATGAGCCACCCTGATGCAGAGACGTTCTGGGAGGCGTTCACAAACGGCGGACCTCTTCGGGCGCTTGCGATCGCCCGTGGGGAGACGGTCATGCACGGTTTGCGCAAGGAATTCCTTCGCCTGGCACCTGCCGGCGAATGGCGACACCTGCCCCGGGCGCGATTGATAGTCGCCCGGACCGCCGAACTCTAAGGTTCTAAGGCATATATCCGCGACCTCCGGTACCGCTTCGATCCGTGATCCGTCAGAATGCAGTAGTGAGACTGAGCCTCGCGCGATTTGCATGGGCGGTTCCCCTGGTCGGCGCGGTGTCGCTCGGCGTGACCGTCGCACTCCTGATCGGGGGTGCATCCGACCAATTAGTCGACGCCGAGGGCGACGCGCTGCCAATCGCCGTGATTTCGCTCGTATTCGGCTGCGTGGGTTCGTTGATCGTCAGCCGACAGCCGGCAAACGCGATCGGCTGGATTTTTTGCGGTGTGGGACTGGCAGGAGCGGCCGCAAGCTCGTCCGCGGTCTACGCAGAGCTATCGCTACCTGGGTCGGTCTGGGGGACGTGGCTCTCAACCTGGGCGGGTGGACTCATCTTTTCCGCCGTTCCGCTTGTGCTCCTGCTTTTCCCAGACGGAAAACCGTTGTCTCCGCGCTGGCGAGTTGTCGTATGGGCGGCCGTGATTGCGATGATCGGCCTCGTCACCCACGATGCCTTCGCACCGGGTTTGCTCGAGGACAGCGAAATCGTCAATCCCGCGGGGATAGATAGTTTGGGCGTTCTCTCTGAGGGATGGCTTGGTTGGAGTGTCTGGGGCCTACTAGCTCTCTCGGTGGTTGCGGGAGGCGTCAGCCTGGTTCTGCGTTTCAGGCGCTCGCGGGGGACCTATCGCCAGCAGATGAAGTGGCTGGCCCTGGCTGCGGTCCTTGTGGGACTGGCGTTCGCAGCCCTTGTCGCTACGGGCGGTGAGGTGTTCGTGGTGACTTTAGTGGCCGCCGCAGCCATCCTCCTGCTCCCGGTTGCGGTCGGAATCGCGATCCTCAGGTACCGGCTCTATGACATCGACCTCATCATCAATCGCACGCTGGTCTACCTGTCCCTGACCACGGTGCTCGCCCTCGTATATGCGGGCGGGGTAGTGGGCGCGGGATCTCTTATGAGGGAAGTTACGGGCAGGGAGCAAAGCACCTTGGTAGTTGCAGCCTCAACGCTCATGGTCGCGGCATTGTTTAGACCCATTCGAGCGCGTGTACAGACCTTTATCGACAGACGGTTTTACCGGCGCAAATACGATGCCGCGAGAACCGTGGAGTCGTTCTCGACACGGCTCCGAGACGAGATCGAGCTGGAGACTCTCACCGCTGAGCTCGTGGCTGTGGTGGGCGACACAATGCAGCCTGCGCACTTATCCCTCTGGCTAGGGGAGCCGCTCGCACCAGTCCGGGGCTCCTGAGGCGCGAGGCGTCTTCGAGAAGAACCGATTGAGCTACAGACGTGCCCTTACCTTGTCCGAGGTCAGTTCCCTTAGAGCATCGCTCGCGATCCAGCGGGAGCTCTTCGTGTTCTGGGCACGAATACGCTCCGCGGATTCGATGGCCAGCCGGTTGAGATGGGCGTTCCTCTTTCCGATTCCGCGAAGAGCCCAGTTGACGGCCTTGCGCACGAAGTTCCGGTCGTCGTCAGCGGTTTTCTCGATCACCGGGAGAAAGGACTCGAGCAACTCGTCTGAAGCTTTCGACGTCTTCGTGGCGAACCGAGCCATAAGTGCGAATGAGGCGCGCTTGACGAACTCCTCGTCGCGCTCGGCCCACTCGAACGCCATCTCGACGCCATCCTTGGTTCTCCAGAACAGATTCATGCAAGCCTGATCGCAGAGGTCCCACGAATCGAAATCCTTCACCCAGGTTTGCATCTGTTGCTTGGTAACAAGGGACGGGTCGTCAATGATCGTCGCGAGGAGGCGAGCTTCGTGGATGCCGGACGTCCATAGTTCGAGCGCGAGATTGTGATCGCGACCGACCTCCTTCGCGATTGCACGTAACTTCGTCATGCTGATCCCGAGTGCGCGTCCGGGTTTGATCCCGAAGCGGGCCATGCCCTCGCGGTCCTTAGGACTCTCGAGCGCCTCGAGTCGTGCGAGCACCTTGTTCGCTTGCATACCGGGATTCTGGCAGACGCCAAACGTCCGATCTAGGCCAGGGCCGTCAGTGCTCGGCCTAGCGGTCGGCCAGTTCCTGAGAAGTCTCGGGAAACTCGGGTAGGTCGACGCTCGGCTGCTCGTGCTCCGTCGAAAGGACGATGGTGGTACGGGTGCGCGCCACCCCGCGAATCGCACGAACGCGTCGAAGGACTTGCTCCAGCTCCTTGCTCGTCGAAGTCCGGATCTTGATGAGATAGCAATCCTCACCCGCGATCCGGTGGAATTCGAGAACGCCAGGCTCTTCGCAGATGCGAGCAACGATGGGCTCGTCCATTGCGAATTCGCTGCCCTCAGAAAGCGTCACCTGGCAAAAGGCGACGTGCGGAAGCCCGATCGTTTCCGGATCGATTACCGCGGTGTACCCCGCGATCACTCCGGACTGCTCCAGCTTGCGAACTCGCTCGTGCACGGCAGGCCCAGAAAGGCCCACCCGCTTTGCGATTGCTGCGTGGCTCATACGACCGTCCTGCCGCAGCAGAGACAGGATGTGATGGTCGATCCGGTCGAGGCCGGCAGCCATTGCTACCAGCCCCGCCCGGTTCGACTGAGTAGGTGGCGCCGATCAGCCGGGGGGAACGTACTGATCTGCGCCAGGGGATAGCGGATCAACAGACCTATAGGTGACATTAGAGAGTCACCCGGCCCTGAGATGCCGCAAGCTCGATCTCATCGGAATGGGTTACCCAATCGGACCCGTCACGTGTGTCGGAACCGAAGCGGGATGCGAGGAGGTCAAAGCCCAGGATCAAGGTAGCCACGATTATTAGACCGATAAACATTCTCACCACCAACTTTCCAGGCAAATCCCTCATCTTGTTGAAGGAACTGTCCTCTTCAACCTCTTACCCTTCAAAGTATTCCAGGCATTTTGGAGGTTTTAACGGTAAGAAGCCCCGCCGAAGCGGGACTTCTCCTTTGTTCCTTAGGTGCAATGGGTCTCGTGCTTAAGAATCTACTGTCAGGCCCCCATTCCCAGGCCCTGCGATCGCTGGAGAGCCTTTCCTTCCGTTTGAAGTGCTGGGGCGACCATTACCTCGGCTTTCTGAAACTCCTTGATATTCGCGTAACCGCAGGTCGCAAGGCTCGTCCGAAGGCCCCCGAAGAGGTTTAGGCGGCCGTCGTTCTCGTGCGCCGGGCCCACGAGGATTTCCTCGAGCGTACCGATCGTTCGGGTTCGAACTCGGGCGCCGCGCGGCAGCGTCGGGTGGAACGTCGCCATCCCCCAGTGGTACCCGTGCCCCGGAGCCTCCTTCGCGGCCGCGAGGGGGGAGCCGATCATCACTGCGTCGGCTCCACAGGCGATTGCCTTGGCTATGTCGCCGCCGGTCCGCATTCCGCCGTCGGCAATGACGTGGCAGTAGCGCCCGGTCTCGTCGAGATGCCGGATACGTGCGCCGGCGGCGTCCGCGATCGCGGTCGCCTGGGGGACGCCCACGCCGAGCACCCCACGCGTCGTGCAAGCGGCTCCCGGTCCAACTCCCACGAGTACTCCGATGGCTCCCGTGCGCATCAGGTGAAGAGCCGTCGAGTAGGACGCGCAGCCGCCCACGATCACGGGAATGTCGTAGGTCGAGATGAAACGCTTCAGGTTGAGCGGCTCGGTCCGCGTCGAGACGTGCTCTGCCGAAACGACGGTTCCCTGAATGACCAGGATGTCGAGCTCGGCCTCGAGCGCGATCTTGTGGAACTGCTCGACTTTCTGTGGTGTGAGCGACGCACATGCTTCGACGCCCGCGTCTTTGATCTCTCTGATGCGTTTGAAGATGAGCTCCTCTTTGACCGGTTCCGCATAGAGCTCTTGCATCCGGGCGGTCGCTTTTTCGGGGGAGAGCTCGGCGATCTCGGCCAAGACCGAGTCGGTGTCCTCGTAGCGGGTTTGGAGGCCCTCCAGGTTGAGCGCTGCCATGCCCCCGAGCCGCCCCACCTCGATCGCTGTCTTTACCGAGACCGCACCGTCCATCGCAGATGCGATGAGCGGTAGCTCCAGCTTGAAGGCGTCGATCTCCCAGGAGATGTCGACGTCGTCCGGGTCTCGGGTCCTTCGCGACGGAACTATGGCGATGTCGTCGAACCCGTAGGCCCTGCGACCAGACTTGCCGATTCCGATCTCAATCTCCACGGTGCTCCTCACTGCCTCTTCTCGCTGGAACTCTCAACCTATCGCCGTCGGCTTGATGCACGTCATCAATTCAATGATCTCTGTCCCGACGGACCAACCGCCCGGACATCTCGTCATCGAGCAGCTGCAAGTCGGCTTCTACCATCAGCTTCGCCAGCTCGGTGAAAGTGGTCCGAGCCTTCCACCCGAGCTTCTTGTGAACCCGGGAGGGGTCACCCTGGAGGTAATCGACCTCGGTCGGTCGGTAGTAGCCAGGATCGACCTCGACGTGAGCCTCCCAATCGAGACCGGCGTGCCCGAACGCTACCTCGCAGAACTCGCGCACGCTGTGTGCCTCTCCTGTGGCGATCACGAAATCCTCGGGCTCATCCTGCTGGAGCATCTGCCACATCGCCTCGACGTACTCGGGGGCATAGCCCCAGTCCCTCTTTGAATCGAGGTTCCCGAGATAGAGCTTGCCTTGAATCCCTGCCTTGATCCGAGCCACAGCTCTCGTGATCTTTCTCGTAACGAAGGTCTCACCGCGCCGAGGGGACTCATGGTTGAACAGAATGCCGTTGCACGCGTACATCCCGTAGGCCTCGCGGTAATTGACCGCCATCCAGTGAGCCATAACCTTGGCGACCGCATAGGGGCTTCGTGGATGGAAGGGCCCGTCCTCTGATTGCGGCGGCGGAGTGCTCCCGAACATCTCGGACGAGCCCGCTTGATAGAAGCGCGTGTCGATCCCAGACGAACGGATGGATTCCAGAATCCGAACCGTGCCCATCGCGGTTGCGTCCGCCGTGTACTCCGGGATGTCGAAGCTGACCTTGACGTGGCTCTGGGCGCCCAGGTGGTAGATCTCGTCCGGCTCGAGGTTGCGTACGAGGTTCACAAGGGACCCCGAGTCCGAGAGGTCCCCGTAGTGCATGAAGAAGCGCACTCCGCTCTCGTGCGGGTCCCGGTAGATGGGATCGAGGCGCTGCGTGTTGAACGATGAGGCTCGTCGGATGAGCCCGTGGACCTCGTACCCCTTCGTGAGGAGCAGCTCGGCTAGGTACGAGCCGTCCTGCCCCGTGACCCCCGTGATCAGCGCCTTCTTCATGCCCAGGAGGATATAGCCGCCTTGCTACTCTCCACCCACCACAAAGATCGGGACCTTTTCTTATGGTTCACCCCCACATCAGGCCTGTGACCAGCACAAACGTGGGTCTTGTGAACCCTTTCACATTGCCTTCCAGGAGTTACTAGGCTCCGCGATGGGTAACAACTGCCGATAGCTCACAGCAACGTAATTCCGGGAATCGCGGGCATCAATCATCATCCCGGACCGCCAGGGAAGAATCGAACGCTCATTGTGAGCGGCCCCCTGGCTCGCGGCAGGTGGCTCAACCGCCCCCGCCGCCTGCAGCCACAAGGAGGCAAGCACGTGAATAGAACTTTCTTCGGGCCGCGCCCGACCAGGGGCCAGCGTCTTAAACGGCGTCTGGGCGCTACGGTCCTTGCGACGGGAGCGTCCCTGCTGATCGGCATCCCGGCCGGAATGGGCTCATTGGGCGCCCTGAGCTCCCTCACGGGGGCTCCGTCCCCGGACGAGACAAAGCCCGCCAAGGGCGTGGAGGCCAGCGAGAGTCATTCGTCGATCGTCCGGTTTCGGCGTGAGGTCTTCAAGGGACGCGAGAAACCGGTCAAGCCGGAGCCAACCTCCGAACCATCTGCGGCCGACGTCCAGGAACCAGTTGAGGCCACGGCCACCGCTCCGGCAGGCTCAATCGAGGAGGTCATCGCCTCTGCGGCGACCGAGTTCGGCCTCGATCCGAACTATCTGATTGGCGTCGCGGCCTGCGAGTCGGGACTCGATCCAAACGCCTACAACGAGGCCGGCTACCACGGGCTGTTCCAGTTCGACGAGCAGACGTGGAGTACGTATGGGTACGGCTCCATCTGGGACCCAAGCGCACAAGCTCGCACCACGGCCCGTTTGATCGCAGCGGGCGAGGCAAGTCGCTGGCCGAACTGTGCCTGACGTCCAGGACCCATTCAAAAAAGAGGCCCCCGTTTTACCGGGGGCCTCTTTTTTTTAATTGTCTGCGAGCGCGACTACCTCCTGGATCGCCGTCTCTCGTTCGTCCAGCTTGATCGTGGCCGGCTTGTCCGCAGTGGCAGGAGTTGCCTCGCCGACCTCGTCCCAGATGCGAATGTGATGGGTCTCGCGCAGAGCGAAGAAGCCGACGATGGCAGTCATCGTCGCGATGGTGACCGGATAAAGGAGACCCTGGAGGTCCACCGTGTCCTCTGATCCCATCCTTGTGACGAGGAAGGTCGCGATCAGGGGTACGCCGCCTCCGAACCACCCGTTGCCAAGGTGATAGGGAATCGACAGCGACGTGTAGCGAACTCGTGCAGGGAACAGCTCCACGAGATATGCAGCGATCGGTCCGTAGACCATGGTCACGTAGATCATCTGAATGAAGACGAGACCGGTGAGGACCACGTAGTTGTCCTGGAAGGCGTCCATCGCCGCGTAAATCGGGAAGTACGAAGAGCGCGCGCAGCGCACAGCCCGCCAGGATGATCTTCTTGCGACCGATGCGATCCGAGAGGCTCCCGAAGAAGAAGAACAACGGCGTACCGAGCAGGAGCGCGACTCCAACAATCGTGCTCGACGCCACGACGGAAATCCCCAGCTCCGTCTGCATGAAGACAAGGGCGTAGAACTGACCCGTGTACCAGACCACCGCCTGTCCGGCGGTCGCGCCGAGGAGGATTATCAGCATGCGCTTCCAGCCACCCTCTTCGAGTGCGTGCTTTATGGGGGTGGTGGAGTGCGCCTTTGCCTCTTTAATCTTCGTGTAAAGCGGTGTTTCTCGCAGGCTCATGCGGATGTAGAGAGCAAGGATGACGAGAAGTCCAGACAGCAGGAACGGAACTCGCCAGCCCCAGTCGCTGAAGGTTTCTTCACCCAGAGCGGTTTCGGTTCCGACGACGACGAGCAGGGCCAGAACCAGTCCGATGGTGGCCGTCATCTGGATGTAGGAGGTGTAACGACCGCGCTGATCGTCGGGCGCGTGCTCGGCCACGTAGATGGCTGCTCCGCCGTACTCACCGCCGAGCGCAAGCCCTTGGAGACATCGCAGCAACACGACAAGGATTATCGGTGTGATGATGCCGGCCGTCTCGTATGTGGGTAACAATCCGATAGCGAAGGTCGAGACCCCCATTGATCGTGATTGTCACCAGGAACGTGACCTTGCGGCCGATCAGGTCGCCGATGCGACCGAAGAAGAACGCGCCGAAAGGCCGGACCAAGAAACCCGACATAGATGAGCGCGAAGACGCCGAGAATTCGGAGAGCGTCGTTGCCCTCGGGAAAGAACTTCTCGCCGAGAATGGCGAAGAGACTGGCGAAGATATAGAAGTCGTACCACTCGATCGTGGTCCCCGCCGACGACGCGCCAATGACTCTGCCGAGCTTGTAGTCATAGACGTCCGTCCCCTGCATGGCTCTTGCCAACTGTCCCTCCTGACTCAAAGGCGCGTCTTGGAGAACACTTCAGAGCGACGAAGAGCCCGGGACGCGCGACAACCACGAGCAGGTCGCTCGCACCGCATCAAGCCAGACTGCGAATGGCTACCACCCCCCGTGGAAGAGCCTCGTGACTTCGTGAGATACCCCAATTCGTATTATTCACTCCCGAAGCATCCGAAAACCCACGAGGCGGGAGGGAGACGTTGGGCCAGGCGGGCCTATCGCGCCTGGCAGGCGATGACATCACTCCCCTCGGCCCAGGCCCGTGCCAAGATGCCTTCGGTGAACCGACAACCGCCGCCCCACGCCCGCTCGAAGCCGTCGTCTTCGATTGCGACGGTCTCCTACTCGATACCGAGACCCACTGGTCCACGGCCGAAACCACGCTTTTCGCAGCGCTACGGCAAGACCTTTGGCCGCGACCACAAGCTCAGGATGATCGGGTCATCTCTGCAAGCGACGGGCGAGATCCTGGAGGAGCTTCTCGAACAACCGGGCCGGGCCTCGGAGATCAACGATGAGATGCTCGAGCTCGTCGAGGAAGCGATGGTTGCCTCCGAGCCCATGCCGGGGGCCGCGGACCTCGTCGCCGAGCTACGTGGGCGGGTCCCGATTGCGCTTGCCTCCAACTCATGGCGACGCCTCATCACCGTTGCACTTCACGCCGCGGACCTAACGGATTCATTCGATGTCGTGGTCTGCGGGGATGAGGTCTCCCACCCCAAACCGGCTCCCGACATCTACCTCGAGACAGCGCGTCTCCTGACGGTCGCCCCCGAGCGAACGATCGCGCTGGAGGACTCAGCCAACGGCGTACGAGCTGCGCCGCGTGGCTGGGATGTTCGTGATCGGCATTCCCTCGTTCGAAGGGATTGTGTTACCGGAGGCCCACATCATTGCCGACTCGCTCAAGTCCGACGACGTCAGGCGAGCTTTGGGCCTGCTGTGAATCGCTTCGTGTTCTTCTTCTCGTTCGGCCGAGGATCACTCCGATAGCCAGACCGCACAGGCAGACTGCGAACGAGAGACTCATCACCAGCGCTGCGTGCTCGTGTGCAGAGTGGCCCAGGTAGGAGAAGAGGAGAGTCTCGGGAACTACACCTAAAGTCGTGGCAACAGCGAAGCGCTTGAAGCTGATGGACGTTAGCCCAGCCGCGTACGAAATGGCATCGAAGCTGATCCCGGGAACAAGTCGCGTAAGGAACACCGCGTGGGGACCCCATTGCTCAAGCCATTGATACGCCGAGTCGAGACCCCTTGTACTAACGAATGATTCGACCCGTCGCCGTCCCAAACGCCGCGCCAGGGCAAAGCAAACCGATGACGCAAGGACGTGACCCGCGAGACTGATCAACCAGCCAGCGAATGCGCCGAAGGCCAAACCGTTGGCAAAGGTGACGACGAAGGCCGGAAGCGGGGCCAGGATGCCCTGAAGGACCATGACGCCGAGCGATATGACCGGCCCCCATAGCCCATAAGACGCTAGGTGGTCCCCGAGCGCATCCACATTGCCAGCGGCGATCATGTGGACCAGATCGCCGAGCTCCGATCTCAGCGCGGGCGAAAGCAACCAGGCGCACACCGCGAGAACAGCGAGAGCGACCCCCAATGGCCACAGCGGAAACCGGTGCGCGGCGGTTTCGGGCTGCGCGTCGTGGTGCTCCTCTCTGGTGCGGGTCTCTATCACCAGAGTCGAACTCCGCAGTGGGCCATGAGCTCCACACTGGCCATTGGGGGCGCGCCGAACATCCGGCAAGACCCTGGACGCGCATAGGGCATGGCCCTGAATTCCGCCGGATGGCGGGATCGATCAATTAATGGAGATTGAGCGTCCTGCAGACACGGGAATGGTCCGTCTAAGCGGGATTCGGTCCTTCCGAGCGCACTTTCTCTACGGCTACCAACGCGTCTCGAAGTTCGTCCAGCCATTCCGACTGCTTGGAGCCGACGAGCCGCACACACCAAGCCAGGGCATCGCTCCGGCTGCGCGCGACCCCCGAGTCAATCAACGTGTCGAGTACCTTGCGCTCGGACATGCGGAGCCTCGTCATCACGGGGACACCGGCGGTCGTGAAGAGGTAGGTCTCGTCACCGATCGTTGCTCCCCAGGAGATCTTTCTCCCCCAGCGGTGCTCGGCCTCGCGGGCGATCTTCATGCGGGCCCCCCTGGACTCCTCTCGCCAGCCCTCGACCCTCGACCGCAGCGCAGCCGAACGGGCCTCGTCCGAGGTGTCATCGTCGAGTTTCGGGGGGCCGAGAGTGCCCGTGACAAGGACCTCTTCGCGATCGGTAGTGATCTTGGGGCCCTCTATGAACCAGTCGTCAGGAATCCGGCCCGCGAACCACCCCAGGAGCTTCTCGTCATCGATCACCGCTCTGCCTCCTCTGCATTACTTGATTACATCGTTGCAGAGAGGCTAGCACAGTCTTGCTTAGCGGGCTTTTAGAAAGGCCAGGCCCTCGTCCGCTCCCTGGCGGGAGCTCCAGTACCCGGCCACGGGCTTCGGCGCCTCGGCATGGTCGACCGGTGCGAAACCGAAGGATGAGAACAGGTCGGTCTGGGCCGCTGGGACTGCCGTGAAGATCGTCCCACCCTGGTTGTTCATGGCGGCTTGGATCAATTGCTTTGCGACGGCTTCGTCGCGGTCCTCGGCGACCAGCACATCGTCGTAGACGAGGGTGCCCGATTCGACCTCGATGAGCCGGATACACCCGACGATCGAACCCTCGCGCGCGATCATGGCCGTCCCCTCGGAAATGTCGACCTCACCGCCACGCCGCGCCTCGATGAACTCCTTGAGGTCGGCCCTATCGTGGCGCCCCGCGCGCGTGACGAACATCGCTAGCCTTTCAGTTCCTCTGAGGCAGCCTTCAACTCGTCGAGCACCTCCGGCGGCACTGTCACGCCGGACTTCCCGCCGGGGAGCGTGCGATCGGGCCGCATATCACCGTGATAGTCACTCCCGCCGGAAGCGATTAGCCCCTTGCGGTCCGCGTAAGTGCGCAGAGGTTCCTGTTCCTCGAGAGTCCAGTCTCCGTGGTACCCCTCGATCCCTTTCAGGCCAGCCTCAGCCAACTCGTCGGCGAATCGCTCGATCGCGTCGAATTCGATGTTCATTGTCAAGGGATGAGCGAGCACCGGAACCACACTCGCCTCGATCATGATCTCCACAGCCTCAACCGGGCGATAGAGCTTGCGACCGATGTAGGCCTTTGCCCCCTTGGCGAGGTACTCGTCGAAGGCCGTCTGGTAGTCCGGCACCGCGTCGTGCCGGACCATCACGGCAGCGAAGTGGGGCCTTCCGATCTGGCTACCCTGTCCCCCGGCTTCCGCCTCGACCTCGTCGAAGGTGATGTTTACGCCGAGCTCGTTGAGCCGGTCGACGATGATCCGATTGCGGTTCGCCCGGTGGTACTGAAGATCGGCAAGTCCCTCCGACAGCGGGTTATCCGTTTGAGGAATGAAATAACCCAACAGGTGCATCGTGGGGCGCGACGATGGGTTGAAGCCGCGTTCGGCCAGGTCCTCGACGTCACACGAGATCTCGACCCCGGGGACAACCTCGACGCCCAGCTTGTTGCCCTCGTCCATCGCATCAGCGCACCCTGCATCGTTGTCGTGGTCGGTGATCGCGATCGCGCTCAAGCCTAGGGACGAGGCCTTACGAACGAGGTCGCGTGGGTCGATCACCGCCGTCCGAGACGGTCGTGTGCGCGTGAAGATCGATCACGTGGTCGTGACTACTTGAGGTAGCCGGACTCAATCAGCTTGTCCACTACCTTCTGTGCGGACTCTTCGATGCTGAGCTCGTCGGTGCGTAGTTCGACCTCCGGCCCAGAGGGGGGCTCGTAGGGGTCGTCGATCCCGGTGAAGCCTTTGATCTCACCGGCGCGCGCCTTCGCATACAGGCCCTTGACATCCCGCTCCTCGCATACCTCGAGCGGAGCATTGGCGTAGACCTCGATGAAGTCTTTGGCCATGGCTCGGGCTTCCTCACGAATGGCTCGGTAGGGCGAAATAGCGGCTGTGATGACGAACGTCCCATTGCGCTGAAGAAGATGGGCCACGAACGCGATGCGACGAATGTTCGTGTTCCGATCTTCTTCGCTGAAACCGAGCCCCTTCGAAAGGTTCTCGCGCACGACATCGCCGTCGAGGAGTTCGACAGGGACATCGGCGTTGGCCAGTTTTTCCTCGAGAACGTGAGCGATCGTGGTCTTGCCCGAGCCGGATAGCCCGGTAAACCAGATCACAACGCCTCGGTCTCTATCTATCTGCTTCACATGAACCCCTTTCGAAGGATTTGCAAAATTGCCGGGCCCAGCGAGGGCCTGACGGTTTGTTACTTCTTGTAGACAGATGTTCCGAGCGCGCCCTGAGCTGGTTGCAACCCGAAGATGTCCAGGATCGTCGAGTGGACGTCCCAGAGATGCAGTCCGTCCTTGGTTCCCGTTTCCTGGCCGGGGGCGTTGTTCAGGATGAAGATGCCCTTCTCCGCGTGATTGGCTTCATCCGGACCGGTGTCGTTCTCGAATGTGTACGTGCTGCCGTGGCCCAGCGAGCCAACGCTTCGCCAGCGCAATCTCACCGAAGATGACGATTAGGTCGGGAGCCACGCCGTTGTTCGTCTCGTAGATCTCCTCGGGCTTAAGGGCCTTGTTGCCCAACGGGTTGCCTTCGTGGTCGACCATCGCCTCGATCTTCGCAACAAGCTCGTCACGAACCCTGTCGTATTCCGCCTTGGGGACCACGCCGTTTGGCTCGCGACCCTCGACATTGAGAAACAGGCGTCCGTAGTATCCGCCGTCACCCCACGCCTTGGTCTTCGACCAGTCGATCTCCATCTTGTTGAGTGGCGTTACCTCGTTAGGCAAGTCGCCGCTAAAGCCAAGGTAGCCCTCGTTGTGCAGCCACTCGTTGAAGCAGACCCCACCAACCATCGCCTTAGCGCCGTGATCACTCACGACGAGAATCGCAGTGTCGTCGTCGGCATGGCGATCGAGAAGCTCTCCGATCTTGCCGTCGAGGAAACGGTAGTAGTCGCGGAGTGACTCCTTGTATGGGTTGCCCTCTTCGTAGCGCGGGTGATTGGGATCGATGAAGCTCCAGATCCCGTGATTGAGGCGATCGGGCCCCATCTCGACCATCATGAAGAAGTCCCAAGGCTTGTTGGCAAGCAGCCAGTCGGCGTTGCGGAACTTGGACTCGGTCATCCTGTAGGCCTCGTCCAGGATGTACTGCGTGTCATCGGTACGGAAGTTGCGAATGTCAAAGATGTACTCCCCGGCGGCGCTCTTCATCTCATCTTTGAGCTCTTTGGGGTACGTGTAGTCGGCGTCGTCGTTGGGAGTAAGAAAGCAACCAATCTGTACGCCCTTGAGCGGCTTGGGCGGATAGCTCGGCGGAACCGACATGATGATCGATTCCTTACCGGCCTCGCTCAGGATGTCCCACACCGTTGGCTCTTTGACAGCCCACGAAGTCGCAAAGCGGAGCCCATCGTAGGTGTGATCCTTGCGGTTGCGGAAACCGTAGATGCCGAGTGTGCCCGGGTCCTTCGATGTCATCATGCACATCCATGCCGGCACCGTGATTGGCGGATTGATGGATTCGAGAGGACCGTAAAGTCCGTTCTCGCGCAGCTTCGTGAGGTTGGGGATGTCGTCGGCGTACTCGTCGAAGACGTGTTCCGGCGGAGCACAGTCAAGACCTATGACCATGACTCTCTGTCGCTTCTCGCCAGAGACGGCTCTTTCGGGGGTCGCCTCGTCCTTTTTCTTCGTCAGCTTATCTAACAAACCCATGTCACGGACTCCTAACTACGCTTGCTTCTGAGCGGCGTCGATAAGAATGCGCGCCACTTCAGGTCGAGAGAATTCGGGTGGAGGCTCGATGCCGTCCTGCAACATCTGTCGGACCTGCGTCCCGGACAGGAACACGTGAGTTTCCTTGGTGTGCGGGCAGGTCTTGCCGGAACCCATACCCTCGCACTTGGTGCACCAAAAAGAATGTTCGAACTTGAGTGGCTCGATGCCGAGTTCGCCCGGCTCGAAACGGTCGAACATCTCCTGCGCTTCGTAGGTTCCGTAATAGTCACCCACACCTGCATGGTCGCGTCCGACGATGAAGTGGGTCATACCGTAGTTCTTACGGAGAAGCGCGTGCCAGATGGCCTCGCGCGGTCCGGCGTAGCGCATAGCAGCGGGAAAAACACTCAGCAGCACCCGATCGCGTGGGTAATAGTCCTTCATGAGCACCTCGTAGCACTGCATGCGGACATCCGCCGGGATATCGTCACCCTTGGTGCCGCCGACAAGAGGATGGATGACGAGCCCGTCGGTGATCTCTAGGGCACATTTCGTGAGGTACTCGTGTGCCCGGTGAATTGGATTGCGAGTCTGAAACGCAACGATGGTCTTCCAACCGTTGGCCCCGATCTGCTCGCGCAGCTGCTGTGGGGTCATGCGGTACTCACTGAACTCGTGCGCGAAGACGTTCTCGAGGACGGTCACCTCGCCCCCCACATAATGCGGTGCCTGGCCGTACAAGTAGGCGACTCCCGGGTGCGCGTCGTCGGTGGTGCCGTAGGTGAGCTCGGCCTCGCGCTTCGCGTCGTAGTCGTAGATGTCCTCGACGTCGATGATGGCCACCGGCGTTCCCTCATGGAGGATCGCGGCTCGCTTCCCGACCTCGAGCGCGCCGACTTCCTCGTCGGTAGCACTGAGCGTGATCGGAAGGCTCCATGGGATGCCGCTGGCCAGACGCATGTCCTCGACGACCGACGTGTAGTCCGCCTTCGTCATGAAACCTCGATTCGGGCTCACCGCTCCCACGGCCAGTAGCTCGAGATCCGAGAGCACCCGGCGGGCCTTCGCCTCGATGGCGGGGAGGCCTGCAGCCTCGGAGCGCAAGGCCTCGAGCTCATCCGAGCCGGCCATTCGCAGCTCCAGCGCGCCGCCGTGGGGGGCGGAGCCGGCTACGTCCTTGAGTGTGGTGGGCACAGGTGGTCCTCCAGTCGTTTACAGACGAGTTAAACGGAGGCGCGGGGCAGCAGCGTGTGTGTCCGTAGAGGAAAAACACTCCGGGTTGACCCCCGGCGCACTCCTATAGCACTCCCAGGATAGCAAATCCGAGGCCCGACTTCACCACCCTTGGAGTCCCTAGTGCAGAGGGAGGACATGGCCAAGCTCCAGGGCATAAAAAATGCACCCGCTGAACCTTCTTCCCGGCCGAAACCGGTTTACGACTCAACGGATGCAATAGGGAAGCTATCCGCTGTCGGCGTCGCCACGCAACCCCCTGACCAGACAATTCTTCGCGCCCTCATCGAAGTTTTTCGCGCTTTAGTTGTGGTTCACGCATAAAGCAGAGCAAGAACGGAAAAGAACCGCTTGCGGGGTAGCTCCGGGTTTAGCATTTCACATGCTTGCCAGGCTGCCGATTGCTAACTAGTCCGGAAGTATGGAAGGATGCCGGGCGGTCCGCCTCGGGGGAATGTGAGGCGGTCCAGGGGTCTTTCGTGGGACCTCCAGACCCAGAAGCCGAGCCAAAGGGAGAACAGAGAATTGCTCCATGTAAAGCTGCGACGTGGCGCGCTTACTGGAACTTTCTTGATAACTCTGATCGTCCCCGCTGTAGCTTCCGTTGCCGGGCCAAACGATCAGATAAACGAGAACAATCAAGAACTGGGCGACCTCCAGAACCGCATCGACAACAACTCGGCTGAGAAGCAATCGCTGCAGGGCGAGATCGATGTTCTCAACGAGAACATCACCGAACTGCAAATGGCCATCAACAAACTCGACGTTCGCGTCGCTGACGTCGAGGCCGATATTCGGACCGCTGAGGCCGAGATAGCCACCATCCAAGAGGAAATCGACGTCGTCGAGGATGCGGCCACCGAGCAGGCGGTTGAGCTCTATAAGAACGGTGGTGTCGAAACCGTCGAAGCACTGCTCGAAGCCAAGTCGCTCTCCCAGTTAAACGATCGCCTCGAAATGATGGGCGTTGCGGCCGAGAAGAACACGGACGCCCTGATCGACTACTCAAGGCTCAAAGCTGAAATCCAAGCTGTGAACCGAGTGCTCTTCGCCAAGCGCGATGAACTCGACCGCACCCTCGAGGACAAGACCAAGATCCAGAACCAGCTCGCCGACAGCAAAGCGGAGCTCAACGCCAAGTTGGCTCAGGTAAGCGACAAGCTCGCGCAGGACAAGTCACACGCGGCGGACCTACTTGCGGAGAACGCCGAACTGAAGGCGAGGATCCTGCAGGCCCAGGCACCGCCGGGGGTAACCCTTACCGGTCCGTCCGTTGCAGGATTCATCTGGCCGCTCAACAATGCGGTCACGTCCCCATTCGGGCCACGCTGGGGCCGCATGCACACGGGTATCGACATCGATGGGTACACGGGCGAGCCGATCGTGGCCTCAAAGGACGGAAACGTGATCCAGGCGGGCTCGATGTCGGGGTATGGAAACGCGGTCATCATCGACCACGGTGGTGGCATCTCAACGCTCTACGGGCACATGTCGAGCATCGCGGTTTCGGGAGGGCCCGTGCGACAGGGTCAGCACATCGGGAATGTCGGGTGCACAGGTTCTTGCACCGGCGACCACCTCCACTTCGAGGTGCGTGTAAACGGCAGCCCGACCGACCCGATGCAATACCTGCCGTAGCTTCGCTCGGCCTACTGCATGAGCATGGTCACCTGCGATATCGCCACCTCGGTCGATGGATACGTTGCGGGACCGAACCAGAGCTTCGAGAATCCGTTCGGTGAAGGAGTCGATGAACGCCTGCACCGCTGGATGTTCGAAGGAGCAGAGGACAATGCTGAAGAGATCGCAGCCGTCACCACAGCCGGTGCATACATCATGGGCCGCAACATGTTCAGTCCCGGACGGGGCGCGTGGGACGAGGAATGGCTGGGCTGGTGGGGTCCCGAGCCGCCCTACCACGCTCCGGTGTTCGTGCTGACTCACCACCCCCGCGAGATGCTGGTGATGGAGGGCGGGACAACCTTCACCTTCGTCACCGACGGTGCCGTATCAGCGCTCGCTCAAGCGCGCGCTGCCGTGGGCGATCGGGACGTTTCAATCGCCGGAGGCGCGGCGACCATCAATCAATACCTCGCCGCGGGACTCATCGACGAGCTGAGACTCCACGTTGCTCCCGTCATCCTCGGCGCCGGCGAACGACTCTTTGCTGGAGTCCGCGACGTTGACCTCGAGCACGTGCGCACCCGGGCCAACGATCTCGTAACCCACATCACCTACCGGCCCCGCTGACGCCTCAGGAGCCGATTCGGCGCCCTTGATCGCCGCCTGCCGCGGGCGTTGAATAGACGTGGAGGTGGTGCCTCGTGGACGCCAAGCGCATTCTGATCGTGGCGAACCAGACAGCTGCCGGATCCCATCTGAAGGGCGAGGTCCGGAAGCGGCTCGAGGAGGGCCCCTGCAGATTCACGCTCCTCGTTCCCGCCACGCCGCCCCGTGAACACGCGGTCTGGACGGACGAGGAGGCCTACGAGCTCGCCGGCAAGAGGCTGGGTGTTGCTATGGAGGGACTCGCAGGTCTGGGGGCTGAGATCAGAGGGGTGGTGGGCGACCCCTCGCCCATGGCGGCCATCGGAGACGAGCTCATCACGTCGCACTACGACGAGATCATCCTTTCGACGTTGCCGCCGGGAGCTTCGAGATGGCTCAACCAGGATCTGCCGCATCGCGTCGAACGTCGCTTCAACATCCCGGTGACCCACCTGAGCTCGGAGCCAGCAGCGGTCGTCTAGACGAAAGGGCCCGGTCGAAAGACCGGGCCCCTCTTTTTGATCGTGGATCCCGAGCTACATCATGCCGCCCATGCCGCCCATTCCACCCATGCCGCCCATGCCGTGGTCGTGGCCACCGCCGGCCATCGGCTCCTCCTCGACTGGCTTGTCGGCGACCGTGACTTCGGTCGTCAAGAGGAGCGCTGCAATCGAAGCTGCGTTCTCGAGGGCGCCCCGAGTGACGCGCGCCGGATCAATGATCCCGAATGCGAAGAGGTCTCCGTACTCACCGGTCGCTGCGTTCAGCCCGTGGTTCGGCTTCTCGCTGGCGACTCGCTCAACGACGACACCGCCCTCGAGTCCGGCGTTTCTGGCGATCCAGTAAAGCGGGGCCCTAAGAGCCTCGTAAACAACGCGAGCCCCTGCGGCCTCATCATCGGTGAGGTCGAGAGCGTCGACGGCCTCGCGGGCACGCACTAGCGTCACCCCTCCGCCGGCAACTACACCCTCCTCGACCGCGGCACGAACCGCCGAAACCGAGTCCTCGATGCGGTGCTTCTTCTCCTTGAGCTCAACCTCGGTGGCGGCGCCAACCTTCAGCACTGCCACGCCGCCGGCGAGCTTTGCGAGACGCTCCTGGAGCTTCTCGCGGTCCCAGTCGGAGTCGGTCCGCTCGATCTCGGCGCGGATCTGGTCGATGCGACCGGCGATTTCGTCCGAGTTGCCCTGGCCCTCGACAATGGTCGTTGCGTCCTTGGTGATTACCACCTTGCGGGCCTGGCCGAGCATGTCGATGTCGACACTCTCGAGCTTGAGGCCGATCTCCTCGCTGATCACCTGGCCACCGGTCAGGATGGCGATGTCCTGCAGCATGGCCTTGCGCCGGTCACCGAATCCGGGAGCCTTGACCGCTGCTGCCTGGAAGGTGCCACGGATCTTGTTGACGACGATCGCCGCCAGCGCCTGGCCCTCGACATCTTCAGAGATGATGACGAGCGGCTTGCCGGTCTGCATCACCTTCTCGAGCACGGGCAGAAGGTCCTGCACCGTCGAGATCTTCTGCTGGGCGATCAGGATGTATGGGTCTTCGAAGACGACCTCCATACGGTCCTGGTCGGTAACGAAGTAAGGCGAGATGTAACCCTTGTCGAACTGCATGCCCTCGACGAGCTCGAGCTCGAGTCCGAAGGTGTTCGACTCCTCGACAGTGATGACGCCGTCCTTGCCGACCTTGTCCATCGCCTCGGCAACCATCTCGCCGATCTCGAGGTCGTTGTTGGCCGAAATCGAGCCGATGTTGGCGATCTGGTCTCGGCCCTCGACATCGCGCGACTGAGCTTTGATGGAGTCGACTGCGGCCGCAACGGCCTTCTCGATGCCACGCTTCATTGCCATCGGGTTCGCCCCGGCTGCGACGCGCTGGATGCCGGCCTTGACCATCGCCTGGGCCAATACCGTCGCAGTGGTGGTTCCGTCTCCCGCGAGGTCGTCGGTCTTGGACGCGACCTCTTTGACGAGCTGGGCCCCCATGTTCTCCCACGGGTCCTCGAGCTCAATCTCCTTGGCGATCGAGACTCCGTCGTTCGTGATCGTCGGCGCGCCCCACTTCTTGTCGAGCACGACGTTTCGACCCTTGGGGCCGAGCGTTACCCGAACGGCGTTGGCGAGCTTGTTGACTCCAGCCTCGAGACCCTTGCGGGCTTCGCTTTCAAATCTGAGCAGCTTTGACATATTGCTGGGCTTCCCTCCTAGTGGATGTTCTTGGTCGTGCGATCTACGAGCAATCGCTCCCTAGACGACGATCGCGAGAACGTCGCGTGCTGAGAGGATGAGCAGGTCCTCTCCGCCGGACTTGATCTCGGTGCCGCCGTACTTCGAGTAGATGACCCTGTCGCCCTCACTGACATCCATGGGGATCAGGTCCCCTGTCTCACTCCGCTTGCCCGGACCGACCGCGAGGACGGTGCCCTCCTGGGGCTTCTCCTTGGCGGTGTCGGGGATTACGATTCCCGATGCTGTGGTCTCCTCGCCCTCCTCGGGGCGAACGAGGATTCGGTCCTCGAGCGGCTTCAGCGTCTTGGCGGCGGTAGCCATAAGTAACCTCCTGCGGGGTCGATCTGATGGGTTTAGCACTCCTAATGCCTGAGTGCTAAAAGTAACGCGCTTCCCGATTACGGTCAACTCGCCCCCCGGCTACGCTGGGTCCATGGCGATCCGAGCGGCACGCGTGGCGGCGCTCTACGACATCCACGGAAACCTGCCCGCCCTCGAAGCCGTCCTGACCGAGGTCAACTCGGTCGGCGCCGACACCGTCGTCGTGGGTGGCGACATCGTGGCCGGGCCCATGCCCTCCGAGACGCTGAAGGCGCTGCGTGCCCGCCCTGGGGCGCACTTCATCCGAGGCAACGCCGACCGGGAGCTGGCGACCGGTGCGTCGGAACCCGAGAGCGAGGAGGCACGAGCGGGCTGGGGATGGCTCATCGAACGCCTCGAGGAGGAGCAGAGAAGCTGGCTCGGCGGCCTTGATCTCTCTCTAACCGTCGACGTCGAAGGCCTGGGGCCGGTCCTGTTCTGCCACGGGTCCCCCCGAAGCGACGAGGAGATCATCACGCGGCTCAGTCCCGATGAGCGAGTGGCTCCCATGCTGAGTGACGTCGTCGAACCAGTTGTCGTATGCGGACACACGCACGTCCAATTCGACAGGCCGATAGACGGGTGGCGGGTCGTGAATGCAGGGAGTGTCGGCATGCCCTACCAAGACAAGCCTGGGGCCTACTGGGCGCTGCTATCCGATGTCGTCGACTTCCGACGCACCGAGTACGACCTTGGCGCGGCAGCCGAGCGAATCATCGCAACCGGACATCCGCAAAAGGTGAATCTCGTCGAGACGTTGCGTAGTCCACCCACCAGTGAAGAAGCATCGTTGCACTTCGAAAAGATCGCCGAGCAGTTGGAGGGCAACTGCTAGGGCCCAGCTTGCGTCCATGCACTCGCGATTGAGCTTCTAGTTCGTCCCACCCACCCCGCTGATGGTGGCTAAGTCAACGGCAGGTTTGGATCGGGAGCCGCGTCAAGGCTCGTATAGAGCCCTCTTCGCAGCATCGCCGTCCCACAGGATGCAACCATAGCGGCGTTGTCCGTGCAAAGTTCCATCGCCGGAACGTGCAGCGTCACCGAACGATCCACGCACGCCTTTGCCAGCCCCGTGCGCAATCCAGAATTTGCAGCAACTCCGCCGCAGAGAAATACGCTGTCGACCGTCGTGTGATCGATTGCGGTCATCGTCTTGGCAACCTCGATATCCACGACGGCCTGCTGAAAAGATGCCGCGACGTCGGCGACGTTGATCTCCTCGCCCCCGTGTTCCAGCTTGCGGACATAGTTGGTCACCGACGTCTTCAAACCCGAGTAGCTGACATCGAATCCCGGTTCGCCGACCATGCTGCGAGGAAAACGAACCGCGTCGGGTTTCCCCAGCAGAGACAACCGGTCGATCTCCGGTCCTCCCGGATAGTCGAGACCGAGGAAGCGCGCTACTTTGTCGAAGGCTTCTCCTGCAGCGTCGTCCAGGGTCCCCCCAAGAATCTCGTAGTTTCCGTGCCCCCGAGCGTGCACGAGCATCGTGTGACCGCCGGAGATGAGCAGTACCACCGCCGGCCACTTCGCCTCCTGGTTACCGAGGAAGTTCGAGTAGATGTGCGCCTCCAGATGGTTCACGCCCACGAACGGAATGTCCAGAACGGAGGCGATGGCCTTGGCCTCGGCGACCCCGACGAGAAGCGAACCGATCAGACCGGGCCCCAGCGTCGCCGCTACGGCATCCAGGTCCCAAAAGGTTGCATCCGCCTGCAAGAGCGCCTCGCGAATCGCAGGAGTCAATGCTTCGACGTGAGCGCGCGCCGCCGCCTCCGGAACGATGCCCCCGTACTCACCATGCAACTCCGTCTGTGATGCGATGACGTTGGACAGAATCTCCCGGCCCCCGCGCACGACGGAGGCTGAGGTCTCGTCGCACGAGGTCTCGATACCGAGCACAAGCGTCTCGTCATCCCATTCCTCGATCCTCTGCTCCTTGACCGCGGTCTGGCTGCCGGTCCAGGTCGGATCGCTCGGATCGACCGTCCAACTCTCTCCGAACGACCAGTCGTCCTTACTCATCGCGTTCCGTCTCGGCAGGAGACGCAAGGCCAAGCGTCGGCCCGGCAGCCTCGCCCAGCTCGCCGCGGATTCCCTGCAGGCGCAGCCTGTAATCCGTTGAGCGAGCCTCGCTCACAATCATTACGAAGGCGTCTTCTCTGGTCTCGACGTAGTAGCCCTTGCGGATGTTGGTTGTAACGAAACCGAACTTGGTGTACATGTTCTGGGCCTCGATGTTCGACACGCGCACTTCCAGAGAGATCGTGTCTGCACCACGGGCGACTGCTTCAGTGATCAACGCGAGTAGCAACCGGGTTCCGACCTTCCTGCCGTGATACGCAGGGTCGACCGCGATATTCGTGACGTGCGCCTCATGTCCTGTGAACATCATGCCGGCGTAGCCGATTACGTAGCTCTCGTGACGTGCGACGAGGTAGGTCCGAGTGTTGCGTTGAGCGATCTCCGACAAGAAGAGCGTGAGGCTCCAAGGTCTCGGATAGACCATCGACTCGATCGCCATGACGCGTTTCAGATGGCGACGCCGCATGCGAACGAGATCCATCTCGGCCAGGGGCCCGATATCGCCTGGGTGTCGAGCGACTGCCATTACGCGCTTCTTCTCTCTCTGATTCGTTCCCACTGAATTCGCTTCGCGCTGTGCCGCAGATACAGGGGCTTCAAATCATCGAGCGAATCAAAGTCCTCCCGATACAACCGTGGAAGAGCGAGCTCGACGAGTGCGGCTGCATGAGGGAACGCGTGCCCCATCGTTCCGATTTCCACACTGCTTCCAAGCTCCTCGAAGATCTCGCGGTACAGAAGAGCGCCATTTCCGACCAGCAGGACCTCCCCCGGCTTCGAGGCGATGCCGATGGCAAGCTGCTCGGCTCGCTCTACTGTGTACTCGGTCATTCTCTGGATCCCTCCCGGCGAGGGCCTGTAGAACGTGTGGAAGACCTCTTTTCGACGGCCGTCGAGAACCGCACAGATGGGGCGAGGCGAGTAGCGAACCTCATACGCGAGGAGGTCCAGACTCGCCATTCCGACGATCGGGACTGACAGCGCCTGGGCAAGGGCTTTCGCGGTGGCAACGCCCACCCGCATGCCGGTATAGAGACCGGGTCCTAACGAGACGGCCACTCCTCCGATGTTTCGGAAGCCAATTCCAGCCCCCTCGAGGCAAAACCGAATCGCGGGCATCAGCCACTCGTTGTAGCGGGCACCGCTCTTGTTTTGAGGGCCATCAAGGGCGGCACGCGAGACGAGCGAGCTGGCGACGACTCCTTGCTCCGAGCCGATCGCAACGCTCGTTTGAGGCGTCGCCGTTTCGATTCCCAGAACCAACAAGAAACTCTCCCTCACTACTCCTGGCCGGGCGGATCCTCCGGCAGGTCAAGCCTACGGTGACGCGACATATGGTCCGGCACCCTTGTGAACCGCTCACCCGAGGACTCGTCGGAAGACAACGCATCCAGTAGCGCCTCGGCCGTGACCCGCATGGTGTCCAGCTTGCGTTCCCAGCCCGGCCCCCTCGATCTGAACGCGACGGCCCGGTAGTCGTCGAGATCGCCGTTCTCACTCGTAACCGCGTCCTCGCTGCGTCGCAGCTCGATCTCGAGATACCGGCTGGGAAGAAGGGGGGCCACGGCCTCTCCCCACTCCACAACGAGGATCGCCCCCGGATCGAGAAGCTCCTCGAAGCCCAGGTCCAGTACTTCCTGGAAGTAGTTCAAACGGTAGACATCGAGGTGAACGATCGGGTAGCGGCCGTTGTACTCGTGCACCAGGGTGAACGTGGGGCTCGTCACCCTGCCTGGGACTTCGAGGGCACCAGCGAGACCCTGAACGAAGCAGGTCTTGCCCGCACCCAGGTCTCCGTTGAGGCTCAAGACGTCACCCGGTAGCAGAGCGGGCGCGAGCGAGGCGCCGAGGATGCGGGTCTCCTCAGGGGAGCGCGAGTCCACAAGCCACGTCACGCGCGTAGCTCGCTCGTCGAATGGACCAGGGATGCCGTCACCCGAAGAGATCCAATTGCTCGGACCTGTCCGCGGCCTCAGCGGCTTCGGCCTCCCTTTTTGCGCGCCGCTCGTCGAGGACGTTGCGAACGAGCTGGAAATCCTCACGCATTGCGTCGATCGTGCTGATGCCACCGAAACGCCCGCCACGAAGAGCGGCGGCCGGATGAAAGGTTGGCACGATCGAGGCGCCTTTGCGCGAGTACACCTGTCCGCGCGCCCGGGTGATCCCAACGGGGGAGTCGAGGATGAACTTGGTTGCGAAGTTTCCGAGGGTGATGATCACATCCGGACGCATGTGGTTCAGCTGCGCGCTCAAATACGGCCTGCAAGCTTCGATCTCGTCGGTTTGGGGGTCGCGGTTTCCGGGAGGCCGGCACTTGATCACGTTGACCACCGCGGCCTGCGATCGGTCGAGCTCGATCTCCCCCAGCAATTTGTCGAGAAGCTGGCCGGCAGCTCCGACGAAGGGGATGCCCTGCTTGTCCTCGTTGAACCCGGGGGCCTCTCCGATGATGCACACCTCGGAGTCCAGGTTGCCGTCCGCCCAGACGACCTGAGTGCGAGTCTCGGCCAGGCGGCACTTCGTGCAGGTCAGGGCCTCAGCTCTGATTGCTTCGATGTCCATTTCCTCTTAAGTCTTTCATTCCTAGGAGGGGCTCGGTCGTTCCCCGGGCGGAAAAATAGCAACTCCCGAATAGTGCTGATAACTCCGAATCCCGCTCACTGAGACATCGGCGGCCGAGCGCAACGACGGCGGGACCCTTGCCCGCACTCGCTTTGGGTGCGACATTCTTCCGATGAGATTTTCCAAGGCGGCTTGCTGATGTGGTCGGCCCCACTCGAGTTCGGACGGCTCACATGGCCCGAGGTCGCGCGTGCCGTCGACGAGAAGAGAGTGCCCATCGTCCCAATCGGCACGCTCGAGGACCATGGACATCACCTTCCGATCGACACCGACGTCACCCTGGTCGAAGCAATCTGCCGGGGTGCTGCGACCAAGCTGAGCAACGAGACGGTCCTCCTGCCACCGATCGTCCACGGCTACTCCCCCCACCATATGGATTTCCCTGGAACCATCACCATCAACTGGGAGACGTTCTGCCGCTATTGCACCGATGTCGCACTCTCCCTGGTTCGCCATGGTTTCAAACGCGTGCTGCTGGTCAACGGACATGGGAGCAATCAGAGCCTGGTCGACATGGCGGCACGGCTGACGATGGTCGACGAACCTGGCTCTCTCGTCGCATCGAGCTTCTACCTGACGAACGAGCGGAGTGCAGAGGTCATCGAACGAGTACGCGAGTCCGACAAGGGGGGCATGGCTCACGCGTGTGAGCTCGAGACCTCCATGTACCTCCACCTTCACCCGGAAGCCGTGAACATGGACGCCGCGGTCGACGAGCGTGGCTACCCGTCCACGGCCAACCTCTGGATGGACTGGAGCGACGGTCCTCTCAGGCTGATGCCGTGGTGGTCATCGTTTTCGAATAGCGGTGTACAGGGAGATGCATCGAAAGCGACGGCGGAGAAAGGGCGCGTGCTATTCGAAGCAGCGGTCGAGGAGATCTGCGGCTACGTGGCTGATTTACGCTCGCTTCCGCTGGCCAACCGAAAGGATCACCATTGACAATCAAAGGCCGCACCCTCAAGCCCGGCGGCACGATCGGAGTGCCCGCGCCTGCATCCCCCTACTTCAACCGCTCGGAGTTGCTGCGCGGTGTCGAGTGGTGGGAGTCAAAGGGTTACAAGGTCAAGCTCGGCGCAGGCATCTATGACCGAGACGCATACGTCGCCGGCGGAGCCGAAGCCCGCGCGGCCGACGTGATGACGATGTTCACAGACGACGAGGTCGACGTAGTGCAGTGTTTTCAAGGTGGGTATGGATCGCAGCAGACGATCCCCCACCTCGATTTCGATGCAATCGGCGCGAATCCGAAACCGTTCATCGGATACTCGGACATCACCGCGCTGCACACAGCATTTCGCCACTACACCGACATGGTGACGTTCTACGGGCCGGGGATCGCCGGAGTGAACGACATCGAGACCAAGAAGCTAACTCAGGAGCGCCTGCTCGCCGCGCTCGACCTCCTCCGAGCCGCTCGGAGAGGTCCCGCGCAATCCCGATGACGACTACCTCAGGCCGCTGGGCCCAGGTCGAGTCTCGGGGCAGATGGTCGGCGGGTGCCTCTGGCTTCTCATGCAGGCCATCGGCACGCCGTGGCAGCTCAATCCTGAGGGCAAGATCCTCTTCTTCGAGGACGTGGAAGCTCCCGCCTGGTACATCGACGGCATCCTGAATCAGATGAAGCAAATTGGCATGCTCGATGGCGTCACCGGGGTCGTTGTTGGTGAACTCGAGAAGTGCGACTGGCAGGAGGACCGGCCCGAGTGGCCTCAGACGAAATCGATTGAGGACGTTCTGGAGGCCTACATCGAACCCCTCGGCGTCCCCGCCATCTACGGTCTGCCCATGGGTCACGGCAAGCATCTGGCGACGACACCCCTTGGAGTCGCGGTGACGTTGGATGCCGACGCAGCGCAAGCTGACGATCGACGAGCCGGCGCTGGAGGACTGATCTTCCGCTCCTGCAATCTCTGATGCAGCCAAAGACCGACGACGCGACGCGTGCGCTGGAATAGTTGCCCGCCTATGGGCCGCCTTTGGCGTCTTCGGAATGTTTTGGGGTGGCTGGGGCGCGCTCCTTCCCGACATTCAAAAACAGGTGGGGGCAAGCGACGCAACACTGGGCCGGGCGTTGCTGTTCATCGCACTCGGCGCCATCGGAGGAATGCTGCTCGCGGGGAAAGTGGCCGACCGCTTGGGGCCCAAAACGCTTCTTCCCGGAGCGCTCGCGTTTGCAGCGACCATCCCTCTGCTCATTCTTCCCAGCGGTATTCCGGCCCTTCTGGTCGTGTTCACGGTGATGGGCGCGGCCTCCGGGGCGTACGACGTCTTCATCAACGGGTCCGCTTCGGTCTACGAAACCGTGTACGACGCCAAGATAATGGGCGGGATGCATGCGCTCTTCTCGGCCGGAGTATTGGTTGCGAGCCCGTTGGTCGGGACTGCGCGGCAACTCGGCGCAGGACCGGCCGAAGTCCTTCCGGTACTGGCTGCTCTCGTAGTCGTCGTCGCCTTCTTCCTTCCCGGGGTCGACCTTCCGACCTCCCCACAGAACACACGGCCGCGCGTTTCGCATGACGGGCCCGCTCCTGCTGCTGGGGACTCTGTGCGCCCTCGCGTTCCTCATCGAAGATGGGCTTCTGTCTTGGAGCGCGATTCATCTCGAGAGGACACTAGGTGGCAGCGCAATTGTCGGAGGACTTGGCCCCGGCGTGCTTGCGGGTTCGATGGTCATCGGGCGAGCCCTGACCCAAGTCCTGTCCCGACGCTTCAGCGAGAGGCGGCTGATCGGCGCTGCTGGATTGCTCGGCACGGCCGGGGCTACCGTGTTCGCGCTCACGACGAGCGTTCTCGCTGGACTCGCCGGCATCGCCCTTGCGGGACTCGCGATCTCTGTCGTCGCTCCGTTGATCTTCGGGGTGGCAGGCAGAGTCGGTGGTCCGGGACGACAGGCGAGTTCCATCGCCGCGTGTGAGCACGATCGCCTACTTCGGTTTCGTCGTCGGTCCCGCGCTGGTGGGCGGCGTGGCAGGAGCGGCGAGTCTCCCCATCGGCCTGATGGTGATGGCGGTCGCCTCGCTGTTGCTCGCGGCCGGAAGCCGTCTCATGCCCGAGTGACTCGCGCGGTCAGACGAGCAGATTGCCGTCCTCGAGCAGAGTGTCTCCGTCGACCGTGACGCGGCCCCCGCGACGAAGATCGCACACCATGTCCCAGTGCACTGCCGACTTGTTGGTGCCGCCGGATTCTGGATACGAAGCACCAAGGGCGAGATGGACCGTGCCGCCGATCTTCTCGTCGAGGAGCACCTCTCCCGTGTAGTCGGTGATCCCGATAGTTAGTGCCGATGCCTAGCTCGCCGAGGACCCTCGAGCCCTCATCCGTGTCGAGGGTCTTGATGAGGAACTGTTCGTTCTTGGTCGCGGTCGCGTCGACGACTTTCCCGTCCGCGAACTCAAGCCTGATGCCCTCGACGCTCTGGCCCCCGTAGTTCGCGGGGAAGCTGAACGTGATGTGCCCCCGCGTCGCAGTCTCGATTGGTCCCGTGAAGATCTCGCCGTCGGGGAAATTCTCCTTACCGTCGGCGGGCAGAAAGATTCGGTCCGCGACCTCGAGGGTCAGGTCGGTGCCCTCTCCGGTGATGTGGACCTCGTTTCGCCCCTTGAGCCAGTCGATGAGCTGGGAATGACGAGCGGCCGTCTTCTTCCATTCGGCTACCGGGTCGGGGGCATCGATCAGGCAAGCACCGTAGAAGAAGTCCTCGTACTCAGCCAAGCTCATCTCGGCATCCATGGCGTGGGCTTCGGTGGGAAAAAGCGTCACGTTCCAGCGAACCTCACCCTTTGCGGCCCGGTCGAAGAAACGCTCGAGCAGTGGCTCACGAGCCTTGCTTCTGATCACCTGTCTCGCCGGGTCGGTCTTTGAGAGCTGGCGGGTGTTGGCGTCCGAGATGATCGAGTAACTCACGTCTATGTGGTCGTAGATCCAGGTATCGGTCGGCCAGATGTACTCGAGCTGATCGTTGTGGGCGAAGCGGTACAGGAGTGGCTCGGCGGCGGGGATCGAGGCCCGGATCGTCGGGTGAGCTCCGCGCAGCAGGCAGCGCTCGTATAGCGCGAGGATGAGTGGCTCGGCCACGTACGACCCGCTGATCATCACGAGGTCGCCCTTCTTCACCTCTGTCGAGTAGTCGACGAGGATATCGGCGAGCCTCTCTGCTCTCGAATCCTTCATTTACTCCCCTTGTCCTTCTTGCGGTTACGACGGCCGAGCGTGTCGGCAAAGAACCGCTCAAGCATCGCATTTACCTCGGAGTATCTCTGCATCATGGACATGTGCCCCACACCCTCCAGGAGTTGGAGCTCGGCCTTCGGAAGATGGTCGGCAAGGAAGACCGATGCGTCGCTAAGGGTAAGGCGATCATCGCTTCCGCTCACGACCAGGCATGGCACCGTAATTTCGTCGAGCCGCGAGCCCGCGTCGAAATGTCTGTACGCCTTTACGAGGTCGAAGATGACGTCGCTCGGTGTCTCGGCGGTCATGTCGTACACGAAGTCGACCTGGTGGGCCGAGGCTTCCGGACCGAATGCAGCAAATGCAACTCCCCAGAACATCGCATCCGACGGCTTGATAACCGTGCGCAGCTTGTCGAGTCGAACGGACTGACCACCCAGCAAGTCGAGAGGTCGCCGCGCGAACCGTTCGAGGCGAGCGATTGCAGCTCCGCCGAGCACGGTCTCGATCGCGGGGCCGTAGGTGGTATTCAAAAGAGCGAGGCCTTTTACGACGTCACCCTGTAACTCGGGATGATCGAGGCACAACTGCTGCGCGACCATCCCTCCAACCGAGTGCCCAACGATGACGGCCTCCTCGAGGCGAGCATCCTCGATGACCGCTCGAAGGTCCCCAGCGAGCGTCTTGATCGAGTAGTCGTCCTCGCCCTTGGCCTGCGACAGACCGTGCCCCCTCTGGTCATAGAAGACAAGTCGGCGACCTTCGAACGCGTCCATCTGGTAGTGCCACATGTCGGTGCGCAGACCCGAGCCGTGAACGAAAACGACGCCGCGCTTGGAGCGGGGGCCCGACTCCTCGATGAAGAGGTCTGCGCCGTCCGGCCTCTCGAGTCGATGCGAGCGATCGCCTCGCTTGGTTCCAAAGGCCTCGTCGGCTTCGGGATCGCGCGCGTGCTCTTCTTCAACGCGAGTCGCTCGGCAACGACACCTGCAGCGAGACCTGCAGCGGCGGTCGCAAGCGCGATTCCGTTGGATCTCTTCATCGCGCGCTCTTCTCTTGGCTATCCGTGGGGGCTGCCGGGGTCACCTGCGACTCGTTTAGATAGACGCGCGGAACCCGTGATGCGATGCGAGTAGTTATCTCGTAGTTGATGGTCCCGATCTTTCCGCCAAGCTCTTCGGCTGTGATGCGCTCGGCGCCATCCGAGCCGATTAACGTGGCGACGGCTCCGATATCCACGGGATCGCCGCCGACGTCGACAAGGAACTGGTCCATGCAAACGGTGCCCGACACGCGATGCCGTTTGCCCCCGATCAGGACGTCGGCCGTCCCCGACAGCCCGCGGTCGTATCCATCCGCGTAGCCCGCGGGAACTGTGACGACCCGGCTGTCGCGCTCGAGTTCGTAGCGGAGCCCGTAGGACAACCGTTCCCCCGCCGGCACGACCTTCGACGCGTTGATGCGGGCGCGAAGGCTCAGAGCAGGACGCAGGTCGGGGCTGTGGGTGAGCCGGGGGCCGGGAAATAAGCCATAGGCGGCCAGTCCGGGACGAACGATGTCCAGATGCGACTCCGGCATCGACAGAGTCGCCGCCGAGTTAGCTATGTGCTTGTAGCGGAGGGGACCGATTGCCTTCTCGATCTCGATCACCAGTTCGTTGAAGAGATCGAACTGCCTGCGAGTGAAAGAGTGACCTGGTATGTCGGCCACGGCGAAGTGGCTCCAGGCCCCCTCGATGGCGATGCCATCGAGTGACTTCAGGGCCATCATGGCATCCTGCAAATCGGACGCCATGATGCCAACTCGGTGCATCCCGCTGTCCACTTTCACGTGGACCGCGATTCGACGCCCCCTCGCCACAGCCTCCTGCGAAAGGCTCTCGGCGAACTCCTCGCTGTAGACGGTGGGCGTGAGGTCGTAGGTAAGCATCGTGTTGGCGGAGCGAGGAGGAGGTTCGGTAAAGACATGGATGGGCGCCGTTATTCCGGCGTCTCTCAGGTGCAGGGCCTCGGCCACCCGCGCCGTGCCCAGCCGGGTCGCTCCGGCCTCGAGCATCGCCCGGGCGGCCGCGGGGTTGCCGTGGCCGTAGGCGTAGCCCTTGACGACGCCCATCACCTCGGATTTCGGTGCTCTGGCCCTCAGCTCCGCGATGTTGTGGCGAATCGCGTCCAGGTCGATCTCGGCCCACACTCCGTGGCCTCGCTCCTCGACCTCAGCGCGCGATAGTCCGGTCATGTCCTGATTCCCTCCCGCTTCGCCGTGCGAAGCTCGACTCTGCTCTCGCCGCGATTCGCCGCCGTCGGGCGATTCTCCGCGACCGTCGAGACGATCGCATGAGGTCAGCGTAATGCGAGCATGAGCGCGGCCCGGCCCAGGAGGGTGTCCGTAATGGCCTCGATCAGGTGCCCACGTAAGCCGCGAGATGCTCGCCGGTGAGGGTGGAGCGATCGGCGACGAGGTCGGCGGGTGTGCCCTCGAAGACGATCCGGCCGCCGTCGTGGCCGGCACCGGGGCCGAGGTCTATGAGCCAGTCGGCGTGCGCCATGACCGCCTGGTGGTGCTCGATGATGATGACCGACTTGCCGGAGTCGACGAGTCGGTCGAGCAGACCGAGCAGATTCTCGATGTCGGCAAGGTGGAGGCCCGTGGTCGGCTCGTCGAGGACATAGACGTCGCCCTTCTCGGCCATCTGCGTGGCCAGCTTGAGCCGCTGCCGCTCGCCACCGGACAGTGTAGTGAGCGGCTGGCCAAGGTGGAGGTAGCCGAGCCCAACGTCGGCGAGCCGGTCGAGGATCTTGTGAGCGGCCGGCGTGCGCGCCTCGCCGTCGTCAAAGAACTTCTCGGCCTCGGCTACCGACATCGCGAGCACTTCGGCGATGTTCCGGCCGCCCAGCGTGTACTCCAGCACCGACGCTTGGAACCGCTTCCCCTCGCATTCCTCGCAGGTGGATTCGACGGTCGCCATGACGCCCAGTTCGGTGTAGATGACGCCGGCGCCGTTGCAGGTGGGGCAGGCGCCCTCGGAGTTGGAGCTGAAGAGCGCCGCCTTCACGTCGTTGGCCTTTGCGAACGCCTTGCGGATCGGGTCGAGCAGTCCGGTGTACGTCGCCGGGTTGCTCCGTCGTGAACCGCGGATCGCACCCTGGTCGATCACCACTACGCTCTCGCGGCCGGCGACCGAGCCGTTGATCAGCGAACTCTTGCCGGAGCCGGCGACGCCGGTAATGACGCAGAGCATCCCGAGCGGGATGTCGACGTCCACGTTTTTGAGGTTGTGCGTAGACGCGCCCCGGACCTCGAGCGTGCCGGAAGACGAGCGCACCGATTCCTTGAGGGTCGCCCGGTCGTCGAGGTGGTGACCCGTGATGGTGCCGCTCGCGCGTAGCCCTTCGACAGTGCCCTCGAAGCAGACGGTGCCGCCATCCGTGCCGGCGCCGGGGCCGAGGTCGACGACATGGTCGCCGATCGCAATCGCCTCCGGCTTGTGCTCCACGACGAGCACGGTGTTGCCCTTGTCCCGCAGTTGCAGCAGCAGGACGTTCATCCGCTCGATGTCATGGGGGTGCATGCCGATCGTGGGCTCGTCGAAGACGTAGGTGACGTCGGTGAGGGACGACCCGAGGTGGCGGATCATCTTGGTGCGCTGCGCCTCACCGCCGGACAGCGTGCCCGACGGCCGGTCGAGCGAGAGGTATCCCAGCCCGATCTCCGCGAACGAGTCGAGGAGGTGTTGCAGCCCGGTGAGCAGCGGGGCCACCGACGGCTCGTCGAGTTCCCGGACCCAGTCGGCCAGGTCCGTGATCTGCATCGCGGAGACGTCGCCGATGTTCTTTCTCTTGATCTTCGACGACCGGGCCTCTTTGCTGAGTCGGGTTCCTTCGCACTCGGGGCACGTCGTGAACGTCACGGCCCGCTCCACGAAGGCGCGGACGTGCGGCTGCAGCGCGTCGACGTCCTTGGACAGCATCGACTTCTGGATCTTGGGGATCACGCCTTCGTACGTCAGGTTGATCCCCTCGACCTTGATCTTGGTCGGCTCCTCGTACAGCAGCTTGTGGAGTTGCGTCTTGGTGTACTTCCCGATCGGCTTGTTCATTGGCAGGCCGGCTCCGCTGAAGATGCGGCCGTACCAGCCGTCCATGCTGTAGCCGGGGATCGTGAGCGCACCCTCGCTGAGCGACTTGCTGTCGTCGTACAGCGCCGACAGGTCGAAGTCGGTGACCGATCCCATGCCTTCACAGCGCGGACACATGCCGCCGAGACGGTTGAACGTCGCCTTCTGGGCCTTCGTCTTGCCGCCGCGCTCGACGGTGATCGCACCGCTGGCCTTCACCGAGGGGACGTTGAACGAGTACGCGTTGGGCGAACCGATGTGGGGCTTCCCAAGCCGGCTAAAGAGGATGCGCAGCATCGCGTTGGCGTCGGTGACGGTGCCAACGGTTGAGCGGGGGTTGGAGCCCATCCGCTCCTGGTCGACGATGATCGCCGTCGTCAGGCCCTCGAGCAGGTCGACATCCGGCCGCGCCAGCGTCGGCATGAAGCCCTGGACGAATGCACTGTAGGTCTCATTGATCATCCGCTGCGACTCCGCGGCGATCGTGGCGAACACCAGCGAGCTCTTGCCCGAGCCGGAGATGCCGGTGAACACCGTCAGCCGGCGCTTCGGGATCTCGATGCTGACGTCCTTGAGGTTGTTCACGCGCGCGCCCTGCACGCGGATCAGATCGTGGTGGTCGGCAACTTGCAGCGCTGCCGACTTCGCGTTCGACTTCTTGGCCGTCCTCGTGACGGTCTTCTTTGTCGCCTTCTTAGTCGTCTTCTTGGCCTTGCTCGTCTTGACCCTGCTCGTCTTGGCCCTGCTCATCGCGTCTCCATCTGTTAGGCGGGGCCGCCTAGGCGGCGGCCTTCGTCAGTGTCGGCTCGATCAAACCAGATTCGAGCAGCAGGCCTAGGCCGGGGGGCGGAGCTCAGGAGCTGGGCTCAGCTCACCGCCTTCTTCACGAGCGCGGCGATCTTTTTCTCTTCGGCAGCCGTCAGCTCCTTCAGCGCGAAGGCGGTGGGCCACATGGCGCCTTTGTCGAGGTTCGCTGAGTCGTTGAACCCGAACGTCGCGTACCTATCCTTGAACTTCGCCGCCGGCGTGAAGAAGCAAACGACCTTGTCGTCCTTGGCATAGGCAGGCATCCCGTACCAGGTCTTCGGCGAGAGGGATGGCGCGCTGGCTTTGACGATCGCATGGAGCCGCTTGCCCATGGAGCGATCCGGTTCCGGCATCTCGGCGATCTTCGCCAGCAGGGCACGTTCCCCGTCCTCGCGGCGCGCTTCCGCCTTCAGCTCTTGGGCGCGTTCCTTCATCGCTGCTCGTTCCTCGGCCGTGAATCCCTTGGACGTCTTGCCCCTCGTAGAGGTGCTCTTGGCGGACTTCTGCGTGGTCTTTTTCCGCGTGGTCTTTTTTGCGCTCATCGTTGCCTCCTGTGCGACTCTTCCGCGTACATCTCTCTCACCAGCTCTGCGCGACCAGCTCGTAGGACTCGACGCTGACGACCTTGCCTCCCATCGCATCCGCCACTTCATTGCGCATGGAACTAACCGCTTCGACGCTTCCTTCGAGCGCGGTCTCGTCAGCGTAAAAGGCCACCGCCACCAGCTTTCCTGCCGACCTGTCGACCAAGAAATTCGCCGCTGTGAACCCTTTTAGGTCCTTGAGCGCGGGCAAGACCTTCTCATTTATTACGTTGAGGGCGTCGTCGATCTTGCCTCCGTCACCTTCGATCGTGCTGATTCGTGCCTGCATAGCCATGTTCCTCTCCTTTCGACTTTCCTCTAGATGCCATGCTAGCTGTGGCTCGGTGGGCGGCGCTTCTCGATTCCTGATCGGTCTGGTGAGCTGTTTCGCAAGGCTCATGCACTCACTGGGCTCCTGCGTCGGGCGAGCAGCAGGACGCACGCGACGCCGCCGAGCACCACGGTGGCGAGTCCTGAGCCGCCGAGCGTCGCGTGCGGGCCCAGCGCCGTGGCGAGCGGCCCGCCGAGCGCGGTGCCGAGCGGGGAGGCTGTGAGCAGCACCGCGCTGCGGGCTGCGAGCATCGCGGCAAGATGCTGCGGTGGCGACTTCGCCTGCATCAGCGTCACCGAGAGAGCAACGAACGGTCCGTAGATCGCGCCACCAAGCATGAAGCACGCAACCGTGACGGCTATCGGCGCCTCGAACCCGAATGGCAGCAGCGTGAGCCCCCAGGCGACCACGATGCCGACCGTCACCGGCCAGAGCGGCAACTGCCGCAGAGCGCCGACCGCGAGCCCGCCGAACACCGCACCGATGCCGAACAGCATCCAATAGAGGCCAAGCAGCGAGCCCGGTGCGTTCAGGTCGTTGGTCACATGTAGCGGCAGCGCTACCTCGACGGGTCCGTACAGAAAGTTGAAGAACCAGGTGAGCGTCAGTAGCCCGAGCAGCTCGGGATAGGACCTGAGCAGCCCGAGCCCGCCGCGGGCGGCCGCCCGATCGACGGGGGAGACGTGCCCCGACTCAGGCAGCCGTACCCGCGCGACGATCACGGCGAGGAACACGTAGGTGAGCGCGTCCAGCCCGAGCACGAGCGCGGGGCTGATGTACGTCACGAGCACACCAGCGATCGCGGGCCCGGCGATCATGGCAGCGAAGCCGATCGAGCTGACAAGGGTGTTCGCGGCGAGCCGCTGCTCGTCTGGCAGCAGCTCGGCAAGCAGGGTGTACATGCCCGCGCTACCCCACGCGTGCAGCAGCGACGAGCCCGCGAGCAGCACGACGTACAGCGGGAGCGAAAGCAGCCCGGCGAGCCAGGCGAGCGGTACGGCGCCGAGAAACACGCCGCGCACGATGTTGTCGGCGAGCAGCAGCCGCCTGGGCGGCACCCGGCGCAGGCGGCGACCGAACACCAGCGCGCCGACCACGCCGGGCAACGTGTACGCGGCCACCGCGCCACCGACCCACAGCCCCTCGGTCGCCTGCGGCGCTAGCTCGATGGCGAGCCACGCCACCGCGACGAAGCTCATCCCGTCCCCGAGGTTCGAAACCGCGAAGCCCAGGATCAGTCGCCGGAACACACGGTTGGCAAGCACCGGCCGGTAGGCGGAGGGGATCAGGCGACGGAGCACCTAGGGCACCTCGTGAAGATGCACCTGAGATCGAACCCGTCTCAGCTGTGAGTCAGGCCTGCGATCGCCGGACGGCTCAGCCCAGCTCCTGGATGCGGATCATGTTGCCTGCGGGGTCGCGGAAGGCGCAGTCGCGAACCCCGTACGGCTGGTCGATCGGCTCCTGAACGACCTCGGCCTCGCCGGCCTCGAGCCGCTCGAAGGTGGAGTCGACGTCCTTCGTAGCCAGGTTGAGGCTGGCGAAGGTGCCCTTGGCCATCATCTCGGCGATGGTGCGGCGCTCGTCGTCCGTGAGGCCGGGGGTTGCGGCCGGCGGGTACAGGACGATGGAGATGCCGGGCTGGTCGGCGGGGCCCACCGTGATCCAGTGCATCCCTTGGTATTCGACGTCGTTGCGGACCTCGAAGCCGAGGGTGTCACGATAGAAGGCGAGCGATGCGTCGGGGTCATCGTGCGGGAGCATGGTCGAGTGGATGGTGATGTCCATGGCGGTCATGCTAACTGCGGCTCGGTGACCGGCGCTTCTCGATTCCTGATCGGTCTGGTCACCTGTTTCGACACGCACGGCGGTATCCCCGCCATCGCGCCCGTTTCGTGGCGCCGGTAGGTGCTCGGGGGCAGACCGACCAGCTCGGTGAAGCGAGTGCTGAAGGTGCCCAGCGACGAGCAGCCGACCTCGAAACATATGTCGGTGACGCTGAGGTCGCCACGACGCAGCAGCGCCATGGCGCGCTCGATGCGCCGCGTCATGAGGTAGCTATACGGCGGCTCGCCGAAGGCGAGCCGGAACTGGCGACTGAGGTGCCCGGCCGACATGTTCACGCCGCGGGCGAGCGCCTCGACGTCCAGCGGTTGCGCGTACTCCCGATCGATCCGGTCGCGGACGCGGCGCAGCAGCGCGAGATCGCGCAAGTGCTGCGCTGCGGCGGGTCTGTTGGTCACCTGCGCGATCCTGACACGTCGCACCGGAATTGCCCAACGTCGCGGGTGCCCCACCTCCTAGCCGTACAGCTCTCCGATTGCCTTTGGAAGAGCCTCCGCGACATCCCAAGCCACGACTCCGCGGCCCTCGGTGGCCCGGCCGGCCACGATCCCTGCAAGTCCGTGAACGAACACCCCGGCTACCGCCGCGGAGACGGGGTCGAGGTCCTCGGCGAGGAGGGCGCCGACTACCCCGGTCAGGACGTCCCCCGTTCCCGCGGTCGCCAGCTCCGGCCCCCCGGTCGGATTCACGATCACCCGGCCCTCGGGACCAGCGACGATGGTCCCGGCCCCCTTTAGCACGACGACGCACCCAAGATCGGATGCTGCCCTACGGGCGACGCCGACCCTGTCTGCCTGGACATCACCGCTCGAGATGTGCAGGAGCGCAGCAAGCTCACCGGGATGCGGCGTGATCACAGTGGTGTTCGTCCGCTTCTCCAGAGGGGCCCTGTCCGCAGCCAGGACGTTGAGCCCGTCCGCGTCGAGCACAAGCGGAACTTCTATTTCATCCAGCACGGACTCGACCAGGGCGCGCTGTCGGGGGCCGGTTCCCAGACCCGGCCCGATTGCAACCGCATCTGCTCGTTCGAAATCGCCGGCGAAATCGGCCAACACCTCGGAGCCCAGCTCGGTCTGACCGCCCACGACCCGTGATACGGCTTCGGGAATCATGGTCCTCTTCGCATGATCCACGTAGGCGGTGGAGATGAGCGTGACGTAGCCGGCACCCATGCGAGCTGCCCCACGACAAGTCAGCAGCGCAGCACCGCTCATCCCGTCCGATCCTGCGAGCACCAGCACCGAACCGGTGCTGCGCTTGTGGGCATCAGCCGGCCGGGTCGGAAGGATCGCCCTAACGTCGGAGGGCTCAGACAGATGCACCAGTGCGTCCCCCGACTCGATTCCAATGTCCACCACCTCGACTCGGCCCGAGCGAGCGGTACCCGGGTGGAGCACTGTTCCAAGTTTCCGGGCGGCGATCGCGAGTGTGACATCCGCCAGAACCGAGGGACCCTCGACAGCTCCCGTCTCGCCGCTCACTCCAGAGGGAATGTCGACCGATAGAACGCGCGCGTCGCTGGCGTTGATTGCCTCGATGGCTTTTGCGGCTGGGCCCTCGACTCCTCCTCGAAAACCGGTTCCGAAGATCGCGTCAACCACCACATGGCAGGAGTCCAACGATCCCGTTTCGAACGCGTCGGGTTTGATGCCAGCTCGCTTCATCTCTTCGAGATGAGCACGCGCATCACCTTTGTATTCGGTCTCCACGGCAAGCAACAGGCAGCGCACGGCCACACCCTCGCGATGGAGCACCCTCGCAGCAACGAAACCATCGCCACCGTTGTTGCCCTTGCCGCACACGATCGCGACGCGTGTACCGTAGCGGCGGCCTGCCAGCGCCACCGACGCTCGAGCGACGGCGCGGCCCGCTCGTTCCATGAGATCGAAGCCGGGAGTTCCCGACGTGATCGTCGCCTCGTCGGCTGCCGCCATCTCGCGCGGAGTCAGAACTGGTTTCACAACCCAAGCCTACGGGTTCGTTGTCGACTCCCTATTCGACGGTGACGCTTTTCGCCAGGTTACGGGGCTTGTCGGGCGACAGCCCCCGCTCCTTGGCGATGAAGTACGCAAGCATCTGAAGCGGGATCGTGTCGAGGATCGGAGTGAGCAGAGGCTTGGTCGTCGGCATCTCGAACATCTCGTTTGCGAGCGAACGAGCACGAGCGTCGTTCCGAGGCGCTATCAGAATCGTCTCCGCGCCTCGTGCCCTCACCTCCTGCACGTTACCGAGCATCTTCTCGTACAAGGCAGTGCCCGTCAGGATTGCGACAACAGGAACGTTCTCCTCGATAAGGGCGATGGCGCCGTGCTTCAGTTCGCCCGCTGCGTAACCCTCAGCGTGGATATAGGAGATCTCCTTGAGCTTGAGCGCTCCCTCGAGCGCGACAGCCATGCCGACGCCGCGACCGATAAAGATAAAATCCTTCGCCTGTGCGTATCGTTTTGCCGCGCGGTGAACCTCACCCTGCAAGGTGAGCACTTCTTCGATCTGATCCGGCAGGGCTCGCATTGCGTCGATGGTCTCGCCGAGCTTCTTGGCATCCATGACTCCGCGCTCCTGTGCGAGATACAACGCAAAGAGGTTGAGAGCGACGAGCTGCGCGAGGAATGTCTTCGTCGCTGCAACACCGATCTCGGGTCCCGCGTGTGTAAACAGAACGGCATCCGCATCGCGCGTGATCGATGAGCCGACGACGTTGGTAACGGCGACGACCTTTGCACCCATGTCCTTGGCGAACCGAACGGCGGCAAGCGTGTCCGCTGTCTCTCCGGACTGAGCGATACCGATGACGAGGGAGTGCTCGTCGAGGACTGGGTCGCGATAGCGAAACTCGGAGGCGAGATCGAGTTCGACGGGAATCCGCGTGTAGTGCTCGATGGCATGTTTAGCGGCCATGCCGGAGTGAAACGAGGTGCCACAGGCCACGACGACAACCTTCGTGATTCCCTCGATATCGGATTTGCTCCAGGTGACCTCGTCGAGCGTGATCCGCCCCTGCTTGTTGACTCGGCCGCGCATCGCGTTTCTGACTGCCTCGGGCTGCTCGAAGATCTCTTTGAGCATGAAGTCCTCGTATCCGGACTTCTCGGCAGCGTCGAGGTCCCATTCGACGTGGATGATCTCGGCATCCACCTCCTTACCGTCGAAGTCAAGGACCCGCACCGACCCCTGCTTGATCTCGGCGATCTGGCGGTTCTCGAGGGGAATCATGTCGCGGGTGTACGGAAGCAGTGCTGGAATTCCCGACGCGACCAGACCGGCGTCCTTGTTCGCTCCGACGATGATCGGCGAATCCTGGCGCACGGCCACGATGGTCTCCGGATCGTCTGCATCCATGAGAACCAGGCCGAAGGCGCCCTCGAGCCGTGCCACTGTTGCGAGAGTCGCGTCGAGCAGCGACACACCCTTCTTCCCCATGATCGAACCAACGAGCTTGGCAACCACCTCGGTGTCAGTCTCGCTCTCGAAGGTGTGCCCTTCGGCTTCCAGCTCGTCTCTCAGAACGTCGAAGTTCTCGACGATCCCGTTGTGGACGAGGGCCACCTTGCCACTCGAGTCGACGTGCGGATGAGCGTTGGTGTCGTTGGGCGCGCCATGCGTAGCCCACCTGGTATGTCCGATGCCGATTGTGCCCCGTTGCCCGGTCCCGGCCACGGCCTCTTCGAGATTGCCGAGGTGTCCGGCCCTGCGCACGCGCTCGATAGTGCCAGCGTCGGCCAAGGCGATTCCAGCCGAGTCGTATCCCCGGTATTCGAGCTGACGCATGCCCTCGATGAGGACGGGCAGAGCCGCGCCGTTTCCTACGTAGCCGACGATTCCGCACATGGCTACCCCCTCTCTCTTATGACAGTTCACACGTACCCTCATCGAGAGCGCGCGCAACCCAGATCGATTTCCACGAGAGGAGCCACGTCGCTGACGGTTTGTGCCCCGGGATCACTCCCGGGTTTTGTCGACAGCGTCACGACCGCAGCCGGCCGAGGGTCACCCGCCGAATGTTTCGAGATCCCCTACCTCGTCGACTCACCGCCTCCACGGGAGTCCAGGCGCTAGTTCCTGTTGGTTGTTTCGTTCCTCTCGCACCTGATCCTAGTTGACCCCCGGAAGTCCGATGGAATCGGGCTGAAGACCAGATCCACCACGTAGCGAAGGGGAGTTTAAGATGAATCGTCGGCTTTGCCCCCAACCGAAGAGACAGACCAGACCGAGCCAGGATTACCCGGCAGCTGCTGTGACGAGACGGCTAGTTCAGGTGATTGCGGACCGAGTCCGCGAGCTTTTCGGCGACCGATTGCGCCATCTCTGGGTCCGCGGCCTCGACCATGACCCTCACGAGCGGCTCCGTCCCGGATGCTCTCACCAGGACCCTGCCGTCCTCTCCGAGGGTGGCCTCGGCGGCCCGAACCTCCTCCCAGAGCGGCTCATGGGCGTCGAGTCTGTGCTTGGCCGCGACGTCAACATTGATCAGCACCTGCGGGAAGGGCTCGAAGAAGTGGGCGAGCTGCGAGAGTGGCTGGTCGGAGGCGGCCAGGATGGCTGCTATCTGCAGTCCCGCCAGGATCCCGTCGCCAGTTGTCGAGTGCTTGCCCAGAATTACGTGGCCGGACTGCTCGCCGCCTAGGACTGCTCCATGGTGGGCTATCGCTTCGGCCACGAACTTGTCACCCACGGGAGCAAGGACGACCTCGATTCCCTTCTCCTCGAGGGCGCGTTTGAATCCCAGGTTCGACATGACAGTGGCGATCACCAGGTTGTGGTCGAGCTTGCCTAGCCCGAGCAGGTGAACGGCCGTCAGCCCCAGCAGCCGGTCGCCGTCGATCTGTTCACCCTGCTCGTCGACGGCGAGGACACGGTCGGCATCCCCGTCGAACGCCAGTCCAAGTTGGGCCCCCTCTGAAACCACCCGTTCGGCCAGGCCGGACAGATTCGTCGATCCACAGTCCACATTGATTCGAGTGCCGTCGCATACAGCATTCATTGCGACGACCTCGGCCCCCGCTCGTGTGAATGCTTCGGGTCCCGCTCGCCAGGCCGCTCCGAACGCGCAGTCCAACACGATCCTGGGCCCTGACTCGAGCGAGCCGGCAACCGAGGAAAGGACGTGGTCGAGATAGCGATCCAATGCGTCGTCGATGACCTCGACCGATCCAACCTGGGAGCCGGAAGGGAGTTCCATTTCAGAGGACTGCATCGCGCTTTCGATCTGGTCCTCGACCGCGGCGGATGACTTCAGCCCCTCGCTCGAAAAGAACTTGATCCCATTGTCCTGGATGGGATTGTGCGATGCCGAGATCACGGCCCCGGCCGATGCCATTTCATCAACGGTCAAAAAAGCAACCGCCGGCGTAGGAATGATTCCGGCGAGTCGCACCTGCACACCCGCAGAACAGAGACCCGCAACGAGTGCGCCCTGGAGCATGGGGCCGGACACGCGTGTGTCACGACCAACGATCACCGCTCCATCCTTTGCCATCACGAATCCGGCGGCCCGTCCGAGCGAAAGCGCGAGATCGGGTGTCAATTCCTTGTTCGCGACACCCCTGACACCGTCCGTCCCGAAAAGTCGTGGCATCTGGAGATACTCGCGTAAGTAACCGGCCCCCGAGACGCCTCGGCATTGCCGTGATGAAGCTCACGCCGGACGGCAGAATGTTCACAGGTCCCGTGGGACCGCTCAAGCAATAGGAGCCGACCGGAGGAATGCCACGTGGCGGTGCTGACCAAGGTTGAGACGGGCGTCTTCGATCCGCGGCGCTTCAAAGAGGTCCTCAGTGCGGAGGCATGGGCGGCCTTCTCCGAGGCGCTGGACCGGGCCGAGTCGACCTTCATGGGTCGAACCATCTGGAACGTCAACTCCACCGGCAAGGGTGGGGGCGTCGCGGAGATGCTGTATTCCTTGCTCGCCTACGCCCAGGGGGCCGGCGTCGATGCAAGATGGCTCGTGATCCAGGGAAATCCCGAGTTCTTTCAGATAACCAAGCGAGTCCACAATCACCTGCACGGATTTCCCGGTGACGGCGGTCCGCTCGGCCCCGAAGAACACTCCATCTACCTCGATGCCCTCCAACCCAACGCAGAGGCTCTTGCTCGAGTCGTGAAGCCTAGAGACATCGTCATTCTGCACGACCCGCAGACCGCTGGTCTCGTAGCTCCGATGAAAGAGGCGGCCGATATCGTGGTCTGGCGTTGCCACGTCGGCCTCGACACCCCCAACGACATCGCGCGCAACGCCTGGGATTTCCTCGACGAGCACGTCGAAATCGCAGATGCCCACGTCTTCTCGCGGCAGGCGTTCGTGTGGCTGGGACTCGACCCCGAGAAAACCGTCATCATCCCGCCCTCGATCGACGCCTTCTCACCCAAGAACCAGGAGCTCGGCCGGCCTCTAGTCGACGGAATACTGACCGCCTCAGGACTGATAGAGGGTGGTGACCCGGGAATGGCCACCTTCTCCAGAGCGGGAGGTGAACCGGGTCTCGTCAAACGATCCGCCGAACTCGTTGACGGAGGTCCTCCTCTCGCGGCCGACGCACGCATAGTCACCCAGGTGTCGCGGTGGGATCGCCTCAAGGATCCGCTTGGCGTCATGAAGGGGTTCGCGGACCACGTTGTAACCAGCAGCGACGCGCACCTCGTTCTCGCGGGCCCGGCCGTCGAAGCGGTCAGCGACGATCCTGAGGGGGCCCAGGTGCTCGAGGAAGTGCGTCTCGCTCATTCGCAGATGTCACCGGACATTCGGGCCCGCATCCACCTTGCGGCTCTGCCCATGGCTGACAGCGAGGAAAACGCTGCAATCGTCAACGCTTTGCAGAGACGTTCGGATGTCGTCGTTCAAAAGAGTCTTGCGGAAGGCTTCGGGCTGACGGTCGCAGAAGCAATGTGGAAGGCTCGTCCTGTGGTCGCTAGCCGCATAGGGGGGATTCAGGACCAGATCGTCGACGGAGTAAGCGGCGTATTGGTGGGCGACCCAGGCGATCTCGCCGAATACGGGAACGCGGTCACGAAGCTCCTAGCCGACCCCGAGCAAGCAGAACGGATGGGCATCGAAGCGATGGACCGAGTGCGAACCGAGTTTCTCGGCCCTCGGCACCTACTCCAATACTTGAACCTGCTGTCCAAGCTGATGCAGCCATCGGCCGCGCGCTAGTCAACATCCGAGTCAGCCGCGCGCGCACTCTCGAGGTCCTCGAGTGTGTCGACATCCAGAGCCGGACGGTCCGCGCGCACGGCGGCGAGATCGAGAGTCACGAACAGGGATCGCATCGATGCCTCAACTGGAGGGTGCGTCTCCAGGGCAGACTGCAACGCGTCGGTTCGGTACGCGCCCACCACGTAGTGCATGGCGCCACTTTCGTCCTGTAGAGCTGCTCCTTCATGCATTCCGACTGCACGAATCAGTCCGGCAACGACATCGCGGGTGACGAAGGGATAGTCGACCGCGAGGACTACTACCACGTCACATCCCACGAGCTCGAGCCCGGCGATTGTCGCCCGCAGCGGTCCACCCCCCGGTGGGCTCTCGGAGGTCCATCGCACTGAGACCGAGGTCTGGCGAGGCGGCCCAACCACGATGACCTCCCGAGCGGCCCAGACCGCGTCGATGGCCCGATCCAGGAGAGAGATCCCCCCGACCTCGATCGCCGCCTTGTCCAAGCCGCCGAGCCTGCGGGCGCCTCCCCCTGCCAGCACGACCGCATCGAACTCCATCACCGCACCCTACGAGGCGAACCCCTCTGGGCTTCGGCGAAGCTTCGCTGCGCCTCGCCGAGGGAAAAGGCTCGGCACCCGCCCTGCGGGCGGTCAAGTCGCCCCTTTAGGATGCGCCCATCATGCAGCCGTAACGAACGATCGGAGCCGCTTGAATCATCGCGAGTCGAACTTCATCCGCGCATGTAGGGGCGAGCCCACCGAGCACACGCCCGTCTGGTTCATGCGCCAAGCGGGGCGGGCGTTCGCGGAGTATCGCAAGCTGCGCGAGAAACACTCGATCCTCGAGCTGTGCCGCACCCCGGACCTCGCAGTAGAGGTGACGTTGCAGCCGGTGGACCGACTCGGTGTGGATGCCGCGATTCTGTTCTCCGACATCGTCGTCCCCTTGCCCGCAATGGGTGTGGACGTCGACATCGTGGAGGGAGTCGGACCGGTCATCGAAAACCCGATTCGCTCCATTCATGACGTCGACCGTCTCGTTCCACTTGATGCCGAAGAAGGCGTACCTCACGTTGCCGAATCGGTGCGAATCCTCGTCGACGAGTTGAAGGTTCCGTTGATTGGGTTCGGCGGGGCACCTTTCACACTCGCCAGCTACATGATCGAGGGCAGACCAAGCAAGGATCACGCTCTCACCAAGTCGTTCATGTACTCGCAACCGGACGTGTGGGTTCGACTGATGGACCTGCTGGCGGATTCGATCCTCGAGTATCTGCGGGCTCAGATCGCTGCGGGCGCGTCCGCGGTGCAACTTTTCGACTCGTGGGCCGGCGCGCTTGACGCCGACGACTACAACACCTACGTCGCGCCGGCGGTCGGAAAGATCTTCACGGGTCTCTCCGACGAGGATGTTCCACGCATCTTGTTCGGCGTGACTACCGGCGAGATCCTTGGTGACATGGCCGCGACCGGGCCGGACGTGATGGGTGTGGACTGGCGCGTGCCTCTGGAGACTGCGAGACCCCGGATGCCGCGCTCGGTCACGGCCCTTCAGGGGAACCTCGATCCGGCGCTCGTTCTCGCCCCCTGGGAGATCCTAGAAGACAAGGCCCGCTCGATTCTCGAGCGGGGCGGGGGCCGGGCCCACGTTTTCAACCTGGGCCACGGTGTGCTTCCGTCGAGCGATCCCGGCGTGCTCGCGCGACTGGTCGACCTCGTTCACGACTGGAGAGCATGACCCACGCCGTGGCAAAACGAAGGCGCGTGATCGTCGTTGGTGGCGGCATCGCGGGACTCGCGGCCGCGCATCGACTCAAGGGGCGCGCCGAGGTTGTGGTGATCGAGGCGGCCGGCCATCCCGGCGGGAAGTTCGGCACGACAGAGATCGACGGCGTCACTTTTGAGAGCGGCCCCGACTCGTTCGTTGCTCGCGAGCCTCACGTACAGGAGCTCGCGACGTCTGTGGGACTGGGCGACGAGCTGATTGCCCCCGCGATCTTCGGAGCGCACATTTGGTTGGATGGTGAGCTCAAGCGCGTGCCTGCCGATTTCATCTTCGGCATGCCCACCTCGCCGCTGGCTGCGCTTCGCTCTGGACTGCTGAGTCCAAAGGGCGCGGCCCGCGCGGCTGCGGACTTGTTACTTCCCGGCCCCCTCAAGGGTCCGGACATCTCGATCGCAGAGTTCGTCAGACGCCGTTTCGGATCCGAGGTGCTCGACCGCTTGGTCGATCCGCTGCTCGCCGGGACGCGCGCGGGCCTGGCCTCCGAAATCAGTCTGGCTGCGGCGGTGCCCCAGATAGATCAGCTCGCGCGACGGAATCGCAGTCTGGCTGTGGGGCTGGCCAAGTCCAAGAGAGCGGGAGCGGAGGTGAGCGGACCTCCACCCTTTCTCGCGCCGAGCAACGGTATGCGCAGCCTGGTCGATGCTCTGGTCGACAACCTGGCGGGCGACCTTCGAACCGGGGTCGTCGCCCAAAGGGTCGAACGACGAGAGGCCGGCTACCGGATTCGGCTTCAGGGCGGTGCATCGGTCGATGGCGACGCGGTCATCCTTGCCGTCCCTGCGTTCGTCGCTGCCGGCCTTCTCGACGAGCTCAACCCACTGGCGGCGGGGGAGCTGGCGGGGATCGACTACGCGAGCGTGGCCACCGCTTGCTTCGTCTGGCCCCCGGGGTCGGTCGACGTGCCTTCCGGTGCAAGCGGCTTGCTGGTCCCCAGCCAAGAGCGCCGAACTCTGGCGGGGGCGACCTGGTTTTCGCAAAAGTGGCCGCATCTCGCTCCCTCCGACGGCCGGATTGTGGTCAAGGCCTTCGCCGGGCGCGCCGCCGGTGAAGGCGAGCCTCATCCGGACGACGACCGGCTCCTCGCCTCGCTGCTTGGCGATCTGGGGGACGCAATCGCCATTCGAGCGCGCCCCCTCGTGGCTCGCCTGTTCCGCTGGCCCCGTGCCCTGCCCCTGTACGCGGTCGGACATCTCGAACGAATCGAACGCATCGAAGGGGCCCTTCGGAGCACACCAGGCATCCTTCTGGCGGGCGCCGCCTATCGTGGCACCGGCATCTCCGACTCGGTCAAGAGCGCCCAGACCGCCGCTGAGCGAGTAACAGACACCGCCGCGCTACCCTGAGCGACGGGGGGAAACGCCGGACCGAAGGAGAGATGAGTGACCGAAGAGACAATCTTTGCCAGCTACCCGGTGTTTCGAGCCGTTCCCGAGCTCTCGCAGACGCTGGACAGGGAGACGGCTGCAAAGGAAGCGCAGACGCTGCTCGATGATTACGCCGAGCGTGTAGAGACGCGCGGGACGTACTCGACAGTCGGGTTCAGTCCCACGGCCGACATGATGTTCTTTTGGGTGGCTCGCGACGCCGAGGTCTTGCAGCAACTGCTGGTGGACTTTCGCCACACTCAGCTCGGTCGCGTACTTCAGCAGCGCGAGATGTTTCTCGGGCTCGTACGTCCCGCCGAATTCAGTCCCGACCACCTTCCCGCGTTCGTCCAGGGCAAGGAGCCCAAGAAGTACCTCAACATCTATCCGTTCGTTCGCACGCCAGAGTGGTACCTACTCGACCCGGCCGAGCGCGGCAAACTGCTGCAACAGCACGGGAAGGGTGGACGTGAATTCCCGGACATATGGGCGAACACAACGAGCGCCTTCGGTTTAGGCGACTACGAGTGGATCCTTTGCTTCGAAGCGGACAGTCCCGAACGAATCGTCGAGCTACTGAGACGACTTCGCGCCACCGAAGCGCGCCGCTATACCAAACTCGAGACACCGTTTTTCACCGGCATACGCAAAGGTGTCGCCGGAGTGGTCAACGACCTTCCTTAGATGACCCAGCTCTCTTACGGCGCACGGGATGACGCAACGCGTAACTACGACGCAGTTCTGTATCTCAGCTTCGGTGGTCCAGAGGGACCCGACGACGTGCTCCCCTTCTTGGAAAACGTCACGCGGGGACGCGGGGTGCCGCGGGCGCGACTCGAGGAAGTGTCATCGCACTACCAGCTCTTCGGCGGGGTCAGTCCGATCAACTCTTTGAACCGTGCGGTCATCGGTGCGCTGCGTGAGGAGCTTCGGGACAGCGGGCCGGACTTACCGGTCTACTGGGGCAATCGCAACTGGCATCCGATGCTCACAGACACGATGAAGCAGATGCGCGACGACGGAGTCCGCCACGCCGTCGCCTTCGTAACAAGCGCGTACAGCTCCTACTCCGGATGCCGCCAGTATCGAGAGGATGTTGCGCGCGCTCAGTCTGAGATTGGGGATGGAGCGCCAAGAGTCGACAAACTACGCGTGTTCTACAACCACCCTGGTTTCGTCGAGCCGCAGGCCGAGAAGGTCAATGTTGCATTGGAGGCGCTCCCGGAGGACCGGCGTTCGACGGCGCGGCTCGCGTTCACCGCGCATAGCGTGCCAGTTCAGATGGCCGATACGAGCTCATACACGCAACAGCTCACCGAGGCGTGCCGGCTCGTGACCGACCGCCTCATTGGTGACCACGACTGGGATCTCGTGTGGCAGAGCCGCAGCGGGCCGCCTCACGTGCCCTGGCTCGAGCCCGACATCGTCGATCACATCACCAAGCTCCACTCCGCGGGCGTCGAGGACCTCGTGGTCGTCCCTGTGGGCTTCGTCGCCGACCATCTCGAGGTGCGCTTCGACCTGGACGTGCAGGCCGCCCAGACCGCCGCTCGCTTGGGCATCAACCTGGTGCGGGCCGAGGCCGTGGGCGCTCACCCCCGCTATATAAGGATGATCAGGGACCAGATCGTCGAGCGAATGACCGCTCGGCCCGAACGCATCGCACTGGGCGATTGCGGAGCCAGCCACGACATCTGCGGAGCGACCTGCTGCCCTGCCCCCAGTGAACCTGCGCGCCGTTAGACGGCTCTCCTAGCCCTCACGTTCACGGCCCTTCCACTCCTCTGCGGGGTCGTAGTTGACCTCGAGAGGTTCCTGCGCCGGGCGATCGGCCTCCGGGACGTTGGTGAGGTTGAGACGGATGCGCGTCCACGTCTTGCTTCGCCCGCGCATCGAATCGACAAGCACATCAGCGGGTGCCAGGTGGGACACGACCTCTGGGTGGCGGTCCTTCCAGCGCTCCAGACCCTCGAGAGCCTCCGCCTTCGTAGCGGCGCGGGCGATCTCGATGAGCGGCACGGTCGTCCTTCGCCCGCCGGTCGGTCCGCTGCTCTGCCCGGGCGCGGGAGGAGGCACGCTGCCCGCACGTTTTGCTCCGGCTGTGCGTTTCCGTTTGGACGGTTGGACACGCGGGGCCTCTCCCTCCTGTTTCACGAAATGCGGGGGCCAGGGCGCATCCTCGACACCGGCGGCTTCGTCTTTGTCGGCCAACTCGAGAAGAGCGTCGAGCGAACCCACGGCTTCGTCGATTCCCTCCGATGGGTCGCCCATTGTTGCGATGCGCTCGGGAACCGTGTCGATAGTGAAACGCTCCGGTTCGCAATCGGCGGCTTCGTCCCACGTAACCGGGGTCGAAACGCGCGCGTCCGGCAACGGACGGATGGAGTAGGCCGACGCGATCGTGCGGTCCTTGGCGTTCTGGTTGTAGTCGAGGAAGACGCCGTGTCGTTCCTCCTTCCACCACTTGCTGCTCGCTTTGTCGGGGACCCGACGTTCGACCTCGCGCGCAAGCGCAACGGCCGCCCGGCGCACCTCAGTAAAGGTCCAACGAGGTTCGATCCTGCAGTAGATATGAAAACCACGGGAGCCGGATGTCTTGGGCCAGCCAACGAGTCCGACATCCTCCAGAGTCGCCTTGGTAACGAGGGCTACCTCCCTGACCTGAGACCAAGGCACACCCGGTACGGGGTCGAGATCCACGCGGAGCTCGTCGGGATGGTCAAGGTCGGCCGCTCGCACTGGGTGCGGATTGAGGTCGATGCATCCAAGATTGATCACCCACGCGAGTTGCGCGGGATGGTTGACCACGATCTCCTCGGCGGTCCTGCCGGAGGGAAAGCTAAGCTCCACGGTGTCGATCCACTCGGGCTTGGATTTGGGAGCGCGCTTCTGGAAGAAGAAGTCACCCTCCGCACCGTGGACGTACCGCTTGAGCGCCATTGGCCGCCCGCCTGCTCCGCGCAACGCTCCCTGCGCAACGGCTAGGTAGTAGCGAACGAGGTCGATCTTGGTGTGTCCGGTGCGCGGAAAGAAGATCTTCTCGGGATTGGAGATCGCAACCTCGTGACCTCCCACCTCGAGAATTTCCTTGCTCGCGGGCATACAGCCAACTCTAAGCGAAGGCTCGTTGTTGGTTCCTCGTGGCGTCTACGCGCCGGGAGGCGGACCGCCGGGCCGGATGTTGCCGCGTTCGCGCTTCACCTCGAAGAAGTAGTCCTGCTTCGTGAGCCACTCGAAGTGATCCCACAGTTGGCCCGCAGCTTCACCGGTCGGAGCCACAGCAACGACGGGGCCGAACATCGCCTCTCCGGTCGGCAGCACGATAGTGGGCACACCGAAGCAACCGACGCTGGAGGCCACTGCGTAGTGCTCCTCGGAGATCTCCTTGACGGTTACCTCGTCCGACAAGGCCTCGTCGACGAGCTCTGGCTTGAGACCCAGATCCTCGAGCGCGCTACGGACCAAGTCGACCGTGAAGTCCTCGTGTCGCTCGTGAACTCGCTCCCCGATCGCCTTGTAGAGCGAACCGGTTGACTCGTTGCCCTCCGTGCGACGGACCAGCGCGAGCGTTCGGAGTGCAGGCGTTCCTCGGCTCTCCGGATCGCGGAGCGGGGCCGTCTCTGGTTTGTTCTGCTCTTGCAGCGAGAAGAACGCCCACTCGATCTCGACATCCCTCACCCCTGCGACCTCCCGAATCCATTTAGATGTCTCCCAGGCCCAGGGGCAGCGTGGGTCGAAGTGAAAACGGATGGTGTCGGTCATGTTGAGCTCCCTCGGATCAAGAAACGGACGGCTACGGTTCCCTACCCACCCCGGCTCTCGCCGATGTGCTAGGTCAGTCGGAGGCGGTTGAGTCTTCTTCGCGCTCCACATGCCAGCGGCGCGGGGCAATAAGGTCGTCGGACTCTTTTGGTCCCCAGGACCCGGGCGCGTACTCGTGAATCTGCGGGGGTTTCTCCAAGACCTCATTCACCAACTCCCAGGTCCTTTCTAGACCGTCGCCGCGCGTGAATAGCGTTCGCTCGCCGAGGAGCGCATCGTGCAGGAGGTACTCGTACGCCCCCAGCACCTCGGAGCCGTTGGCGTCGTACTCGAAACTCATGCGTGCAGGTCCGAGCTCGATCTCGGGACCGGGCGTCTTTGCGAGGAAAGCCAGTGACACGCCCGCATCCTCACCAAGCCGGAAGGTCAGGTGATCCCGCTTGTACCAGGCCGATTCGCTCTCGCGAAACATCTGGCGAGGTGGCTCCCTGAATGCGAGTGTGACGGTCTGGTGCTCCGCTTTCAGCCTCTTGCCTGTACGCATGAGGAAAGGCACTCCGGACCACCGCCAGTTGTCGATGAACATGCGCGCGGCGACAAATGTCTCGGTGTTGCTATTGGGATCGACTCCCTCTTCCTCTCGGTAGCCCTTGTATTGGCCGCGCACAATGTCTTCTGGCTTCAGAGGACGAATGGACTCGAACACCTTTGCGGTCTCGTCCGCCAGCGGCTTTGGTTCAAGGGCGTAGGGAGGCTCCATCGCGACGAAGCTCATAACCTGGAACAAATGCGTGACCAGCATGTCCCGCAGCGCGCCAACACTCTCGTAAAACGCTGCTCGCTGCGCGAGACCGAGGGTCTCTGGAACATCTACCTCGACGTGATCGATGAACTGCCTGTTCCAGACGGGCTCGAACATTCCATTGGCGAAACGAAGAGCCAGGATGTTCTGCACCGCCTCCTTGCCGAGGAAGTGGTCAATGCGGAAAACCTGCTCCTCATCGAAGTAGCGGTGCACGAGAGCCCTGAGCTTCTGAAACGATTCGAGGTTCGTGCCGAATGGCTTCTCGAAGACGATCCTGGAACCGATGTTCAACTCGGACTCGCCGAGAGCGCGCGTCAGGACGGGAAACGCCTGGGGGGGTACGGCCAGATAGGCCAGGAGCTGGGCGTCCCCACCCAGTTCCTTCTTGGCATCGCGAATTGCCCCGGCAAGGGGTTCCGGCTCATCGGCCGTGAACGACCCCGACACGTAGGTCAGGCGCTCGGCGAAACGGTCCCAGTGCTCGCCCTCGGGATCACAGCGCCCGTACTTGATGATCGCCTCTCGGGCGAAGGAATCGAACTCTTGGTCGGTGAAGTCGCCGCGGGAGTTTCCGATGATTCGGTAATCGGCCGGCAGAAGGTTCGCGAACTCGAGGTGGTACAGGGCGGGTAGCAGCTTGCGGCTGGCAAGATCCCCGTTGCCTCCAAAGACAACGATGACCTGTGGATCCGGGCGCCGCACGTGATGCACGCTGAGCCTCCGCTTTCCTCGATCGATTGCCTTTCTTGACGCTAACCGCGGATCGGTGGGTATCAATCCCTCGCGGGGGCCCGCCCGGGGCGACTTATCATGGAGGTTCCTGACTAGAAAACTCCGAGCAGCGCGCTCTCGGGTGCGCACAGGGAGGATCGATGGCCACCAGTTCACACTCAGGGAGCGACCCCTTCGGGGCCCGCACCTCACTCGAAACAGAATCGGGCTCGCTCGACTATTACCACCTGGCCGTGCTCGAGCAGCGCGCCGAGGCCAAGCTCGACAAGATTCCAAACACCGTCAAGATCCTGCTCGAGAACCTGCTTCGCATCTCCGGCACGGAGCACGCCTCCGAAGATGAGGTCAACTCCTTGGCGATGTGGGGCCAGAAGCCGATCGAGGATCGTGAGTTTCCGTTCTCTCCTTCGCGCGTCATCCTCCAGGACTTCACAGGAGTTCCCGCGGTGGTCGACCTCGCCGCGATGAGGGCCGCGATGGAGCGCGAGGGCAGCGACCCCAGCAGGGTCGACCCACTCGTTCCCGTCGACCTCGTGATCGATCACTCGGTTCAGGTCGACGCGTTCGCGAGCAACAAGGCATTCACGATCAATGTCGATCGCGAGTACGAGCGCAATCACGAACGCTACTCACTCCTCAGGTGGGCCCAGCAGGCATTCAACGGCTTCCGGGTCGTGCCTCCGGGCATGGGGATCGTGCACCAGGTCAACCTCGAATACCTCGCGACCGTGGTCACGACCATGAGCGACGAAACCGGTGACTTCGCAGTGCCCGACACTCTCGTCGGGACCGACAGCCACACCACCATGATCAATGGCCTGGGAGTGCTCGGCTGGGGCGTCGGCGGAATCGAGGCCGAAGCGGCAATGCTCGGCCAGCCGATTCCTCTCGTGACGCCAAAGGTCGTGGGCTTCAAGTTCACCGGCGCGCTCGAAACGGGGGTTACCGCAACCGATCTCGTCCTCACAGTCACAGAGATGTTGCGCAAGCACGGTGTAGTGGGCAAGTTCGTCGAGTACTACGGCACCGGGCTCTCGAACCTGATGATCGCGGACCGGGCGACCCTCTCCAACATGTGCCCCGAGTACGGAGCGACGGCGGCTCTGTTCCCTGTCGACGAGCAGACCTTGACCTATCTGCGCCTCACCGGGCGCAAGCCCGAGGATCCTCGATCTGGTCGAGCGCTACGCCAAGGCCCAGGGGATGTTCCGCACCGACGAGACGGTCGATCCCGAGTTCTCAGAATCCCTCGAGCTCGACCTCTCGACGGTCGAGCCGAGCTTGGCGGGCCCCCGTCGTCCCCAGGATCGGGTCATCCTTTCGAATGTCTGGACCAGCTTCCGCGATGCGTACGCACAGGACCTCGATGCGGGCAATCCCGGGGTGCAGATTCAGCTCGATCGCTGGCTCGGCGAGGGTGGAAGCGCTCAGACTCCACGCACTCCGCAGCAACCGCGCAACGGCGAAGAGGCCGACGTCGAGGTGGACGGAAAGGCCCACATTCAGCACGGAAGCGTCGTCATCGCGGCGATCACATCGTGCACGAACACGTCGAACCCGTCGGTCATGATGGGGGCCGGTCTTCTCGCGAAGAAGGCGGTCGAGCGGGGCCTGACGAGCAAGCCGTGGGTCAAGACGTCGATGGCTCCCGGCTCGCGCGTCGTGACCGAGTACCTGACCAAGTCGGGGCTCATGGACGACCTGCAGCAGCTTCGGCTTTCACGTGGTCGGCTACGGCTGCACGACGTGCATCGGAAACTCCGGTCCCCTGCCGGATCCTGTCGCCAACGCGATCGACGAACACGACCTCGCGGTCGTCTCGGTCCTCAGCGGGAACCGCAACTTCGAGGGTCGCATCCACCCACAGGTCAAAGCGTCCTACCTCGCGTCGCCTCCGTTGGTCGTCGCCTATGCACTTGCGGGTACCGCGGAGATCGACCTGAACAAGGACCCGATCGGAACCGATGCAGAAGGCAACGACGTCTTCCTCAAGGACCTGTGGCCCACTCCCGAGGAGATCAAGGGTGCCATCGACCAGGTCGATACCGACATGTTCGACAAGGAATACGGAAAGATCTTCGATGGGGATGAGCACTGGCAGGAGCTCCCCTCGCCGGAGGGGGCCCTATTCGAGTGGGATCCCGAGTCGACCTACGTACAGGAACCTCCCTTCTTCAAGGATCTCGGCGAGGAACCACCCGACATCACCGACATCGACGGCGCGCGCGTCCTGGTGAAGGTCGGAGACTCGGTCACGACCGATCACATCTCACCCGCGGGCTCGATCGCCTCCAAGTCGCCAGCGGGCACTTATCTCCAAGAGCGCGGAGTCGAGGTGAGGGACTTCAACAGCTACGGGAGCCGGCGCGGCAACCATGAGGTGATGATGCGCGGGACTTTCGCCAACATTCGGTTGCGCAATCAGCTCGTGGACAAGGAAGGCAACTGGACCGTGCATCAGCCGAGTGGCGACGAGATGGCCATCTTCGACGCAGCCATGCGTTACCAAGAAGAAGGCACTCCGCTCATCGTGATTTCAGGCAAGGAGTACGGCTCGGGCAGTTCGCGTGACTGGGCTGCAAAGGGTCCTCGCCTACAGGGCGTGAGCGCCGTTATCGCAGAGAGCTTCGAACGCATTCATCGAAGCAACCTCGTCGGCATGGGGATCCTCCCGCTCCAGTTCCTGCCCAAGGAGAATCCCGAGACGCTCGGATTGAATGGGACGGAGACCTTTCGGATAACCGGAATCGCTGAGGGGCTCGAACCGCATGCCGAAATTCAGGTGACGGCGACAGACGACAACGGCGAAACAACTGAGTTCTCTGTCGAGGCTCGCATCGACTCCGAGGTCGAGATGGATTACTACCGGCACGGAGGCGTACTCCAATACGTCCTGCGGAGGATGCTGGCCTCCTGATGCTGGGGGAACTTGGGCTTTCGCCAGGGCGAGGATCGTCGGATTCGTAGTCAGCCAGTACCAGCAGGCGGAGATCCCGGAGATTCGAATATGCGCACGCGGTTGACCTTCCAGCCCGCCTCGGTGTCGATCATCTCGATGCTCATGCGGACGGTGTCGGTTTTGGGCTCGTCGGTACTTGCGTTCGTCACCGTATGGTCGACAACCGCAAAGACCGATCCCTCACCATCCTCCAATGACTGAATGAAGAGCTCCTGGACCTCTCCTTCTGTGGTCGCTTGCAGCTCGACTACCGCGTCCATTGCCTTCTCCCCGTAGAAGACCTCGGCTTCGTCGGCGAAGTCACCAACGGCCCATTGCTTGATGGCGGCGGCATCTGCTTCGGCGGTTTCAGCGGAGATCGACATGAGGTCGCCGATGAACTCCCTGGCCTGCGCGCGCAGCTCGTCCTCGGCATCCGCTGCTGCTCTGGCGTCTTGCCACAGATAGCCGAACGTAACCGCTGCAGTCAAAGCAAGCGCGAGGAGAAACCAGGGGAGGTAGCGCGTGATGACCTTCATTGCCTAATTTCCCTGGCGCAGACTTGAGTCCCTGGCCAGCGTCGGTGCGTCTGGTTGGTCGACAGCATCGACCCCGCGGCCGAAGCGCGACCTACATGCGTTACCGGGAAAGGCATCCGGCGGTGGTCTGTGAGGACTATAGATCTCGCCGTGCGGTTGCGCCGGCGGGATGAGCTGGACCCTGAACCAGGTGCCGTTATCGAGCCCCACTTGCACCATCTGTTCGATGGCTCCGAAGAAATAGTGGTTCTTATCGAGCGTGTTCGCAAGGTTGGTGAGGTTCTCCTGGGTCGCCATGACGGAGTTGATCCTGCCGAAGTCTGACACGAGGCAGGAGATGTTTGCCTTCTCGTCTCCAATCAGGTCGCCTGCAACGGTCGTGAAGTCGCCACCATTGCGGTACAGGTCCACGAGATCATGCTTTCGGTCGGCAAGTAGTTGAGCCAACAACTTGGTCTGGGTCAGGTCATCGCCGAGGGTGTCCGCGTTGTCGGCAAGGACTCCCGTGACCTTGGGTCCGTCGTTGATCAGGTCCTCCAACTCGAGCTGAACTTCGAGAATCTCCTCCGGCAGCTCTGCGACCGCCTGGTTGAAGGTAGAGATGTCATCGCCCCGCCCCCGGACGGCATCCGCAAGTTCGGTCACGACGGTGCTCAGGTCGTCTGAGGGCACCTCGTGAAGGACGTCCGCAAGCACCTCGATCGTCTTGGACACGTCGGGTGGCGGAACGGTGTCCTCGACCGCAATGGTCGCCCCCTCCGACATCGGATCGCCATCTCCGGGTTGCAACTCGAGTGTGAGCTCTCCGATGGGGCTTCGACGCACGATCTCCGCAACCGTACCCTCCGGCACGACGACATCGGGTTCGAGATTCATGACGACGTTGACGTTTCCGTCCTCGGCCAAATCGACCTCCTTGACCGAGCCCACCACAACACCGCGCATGGTCACATCGTTGCGGGGGAGCAGGCCGGAGGCATCCGAGAAACGAGCTTGAATGGTTCCGGCCGTTGCCTGCTGCAAGACCAGGTTCTTCGCGCCGAGAAGGATCAACAGGAACGATGCCGTTCCGAAGATGATCAGGTTCACGTATACGCGCCTATTCGCCCGCATTACCCCTGCCCCTCGATGCAACGCCGCGCCGGGTCGTTGGGATTGTCGTTGAGGCCACAGATCACGAAGTCCTGGATGATCTGGTTGAACTCGAAGTATTCGACTAACTGCGTGTTGTTGTTGTGTTCGGGGGCCCACTTCAAGAGCAATTCGATGTCCTTCTGCTGACCCTCGAGGGTTCCGAGAATGGTTCGGGTATGCCCGAAGAAGTTCTGCATCTCGTCAAGATGCTCGTTCAGGATGTCCTTGCCGCCCACGGCCAGTCGGTTGAGCGACACGATGGCCCGCTCGAGCTCGTCGCTCTCCTCGCTCAGCATCTCGATGGAACGAGCGGTGTTCTTGATTGCCTGCCTGTGTGACTCCGCTTCGCTTGCGACTGTTGCGTTGAACTGATCGAGATTCGAGATGAGGTTCTTCAGCATCTCGCCGCGTTCGGCATAGGCACCGACGATCTCGCTGTAACTGTTGAGAATCGAGCGGAGCTCCTCCCCCCGGTCTCCGAACCCGCGGCCGCCCTGATCGATCATGACGGCGAGGTCCGACGCGGCCACCGCGCCCAGAACCTCGGAGCCCTCATCCACGAGATCCTCGAGGTCGCTGCGCACCTCGGTCTCGGATATGTCGGACCCGTCCGCCAGCAATTCGTCGCTCTTCCCGGAGCCCTCAGGGACGACCAGATCCACGATGCGCTCTCCCAGCACGCTCGTGCGCCGGACGCGCGCGATGACGTCCGCCGGGATATTCGCCTCCGGATCGAGCTCGAGGGTGGCTACCGCCTCGGTTCCCTCGAGGCGGATGGCCGAGACCTTACCGACCCGAATGTCGGACATCGTCACGGGAGCGCCCGTGGCCATGTCGCCCACATCGTCGAACGCGGCGGTCGCCTCGATCGTCTCGGCACCGGAGCATGCGGTGGCAGCGACGATCAGAAGCCCGGCGAGGATGACGCTCAGTCGCCTCATGGGAGCAGACCACCGTCCCCCAACGGCCGCCGTCCTTCAGCAGGCCAGGGTCCTTCAGCAGGTCGTCAAGAATCGGGCCCGTGATCTCGTCGAGGTCCTTGCCGAGCTCGTCGAGAAGCTCATCCAGCGTCTGGCCAGGGTCGAGCAGCTTCCTGAGCTTGCATCTCTTGGGTCTCTTTGCGTCCTTGCACTTCTTCTTCCTACCGTCTTCCGGTCCAGCGTCCGGCGGTCGAAGCTCCTGCTCGAGCTCGTCGCCGACCCTGGGCGGGAGTTTTGCAATGGCGTCGTTGAGCTGATCCCCCGGCGACTTCTTGGACTGACCCTTCGGGCACGAGCCCGGCAGGCAGAACAGGGTCGGCATGGCACCCGACCAGAACTCGGGAGTCGAGCATTCCTTCACGCCAAGTCGCAGACAGACGCCGATCAGCCGGTCGCGCAGCCGAAACTCGAGCAGCTCGACAAGCGGATCGGCCTGGTCGTTCAGCCTCAGCCAATCCCGCTCGTAGTCAACGGCCTTGGACGCGCCCTCGAACAACCGGTTCGCCCAGTGCCCCGTGCGACCCAGGCTTTCGACGTTGCGATCGAGTGTCCTGACGGTTCTGGTCAGAGTCTTCACATCCTTGCCCAAGGGATTCCGATGTTCGATCAGGAGGCTGGCCAGCTGAGCAGACGCATCGTTTAGCCCGGTGATGGTCCCCTCGAGTGAGTCACGATTGTTATTCAGAGTGCGCAGAACGACGTTGTAGGTATCGATGAGGGTGGCGATCTCGCTCTGCCTGCCCTTCAGCGTCTGAGTCACGTCGTTGAAGTTGACGATCAACTCGGCCAGCGTGTCGCGCTTGTTGGCCAGCGTCTCGATAACACTCGACCCACTCTTGATCAGTCGATTGAGCTCCTGACCGTTGCCGTCGAGGATCTCGGCCGTGTTGGTCACGAACTCGCCGACCCTCTCGGGATCCAGCTCCCCGAAATAGTCCTGGAGGCTGCGGAGAAGTTCGTCCTGCTCCACCGGCACGCTCGTGCGCTCGATAGGAAGCTCGTCGTCCTCGAAGGTCGGGCCGCCTTCGTAGGCGGGGAAGAGCTGAACGTAGCGCTCGCCGAGAAGAGACACAGGGATGAGCGTCGCCTCGACGTCTGCGGGAAGCTTGACGTCCTCGTCCTCGATCTTGATGGTGACGGCGACCTGGCTCTGGTCGTCAGCGACCTCGACATTGGTCACGCGACCGATGTCGACTCCCAAGACTCGAACCGAGTTGCCGGGGAAGACCTGAACGGCACGGTCGAAGTAGGCGGTCATGTAGCGCTCGTCGTTTCGCGCATCGGCGATTGTAAAAGCCGAGGCGACTAGGGCTGCCACCAGAAGAAGTGCCGTGCCCACGAATTTCTTGCTCACGGCAACAGCCCCCTGAGGTCGTCCGTCAGGGTCGAGTCGCCAGTGACGCTGTCGATGAGGTCGCCGACGTCGCCGCCAAGGCCGTCATCGCGCTCACGCTCGGTAACTTGCTCGGGTGGCTCCTGGGTCTGGGGCGACCCGTCCCCGCTCCCGTTCGATCCATCCTCGTTGCCACCCCCGCCGTAACCGTCGCCGTACTCGGCTCGATCCTCACAATGGCGCGGGTCCTCGCCGAGGAGATCGTCGAGGGCGTTGTCGAAAGCGCCGCAGGGGCCGAAGAAGGCGTCGATGCCTACCGGGCCCAGGCTCTGAACGAAAATGTTCGCCCAACGGTTCTCGTAGGTGCCGCCGGCCGAGTAGGCGACGCTGGAGTACCCCTGCACGGTGTCGTGCAAGTAAGAGATCGTCGCCGCGATGTCGACTTGGTGCCGGTCGATGACCTCGAGCGTCTCGTGCAACTGGGACAGCGTCCGGTCGAGCTCCGGTCGGTTTCGCCGTACCAGGTCTGCTGTCGCGTGCGACGCGGAGTCGGTGGACTCGAGCAGCCTCACTACGTCGTCTCTTCTCTCCGACAGATTCGTCAGGACTACATTGAGATTGTCGATGAGCGAAACCAGTGTTTCGTCCTTCTCGGCGAAGGTGGCTCCCAGCGTGTTCAACGACTCGAGCAGGCGCGATAGCTCACGCTTGCGCGAGTCGACCGCGTCCGTCACGTCCGCCAGACCGCTGATGAGCGTCGAGACCTGCACACTCTTGCCCTGAGTCACCGCTGTAATCTGGTCCATGAAGTCCTGGAGTGCCTGCGGGTCCGAGCGATCGAGCAATGGCCGGGATCGGTTCGCGAGATCGAGCAGCTCTACAGGTGTTCGGGTGTTCTCGAGAGGGATCTCGTCCCCATCGCGGAGCATCTCGTTGCTGCTCCCACCATCGAGACGGACGGCCTTGCGACCAAGAAGAGTCTCGATGACTATCTCCGCGTTCGCATCCCGAGGCATCTCGATGTCCTTGTCGATCTTGAGCTCGACGACCACAGCGCCATCGTGAACCTCCACTGATCCGATGGAGCCGGCGTCCAATCCCGCGACCTGGACGTCATCGCTAGACCTGAGACCCGCAGCGTCGGCGAAGCGCGCTCGCACCGTATACGTGTCTTGGAAGAACCCACCCGAGAGCAACAGCGAGAACGCGGTCCCGAGCACGACCGCCAGCACGCCTATGAAACCGATGAGCTTCTGGTTTCTCTCGAGAAACGACTTATGGAGGGCGTCTCTGAGCTTCATCGCTCGTCCCCAGTGAGGGTGAAGCGCAGGAGTGAGCCGACGTTCTCGCTCGGGGCACCAGTCCCGGAGTCATCGCCGGCCGACGAACCGTCGTCGTTGTCCCGCGAAACCTGTTCGGTGCCACCCTCGCCTCTGCCACCGCAGTTTTCGCAACGCTGCAGGTCCTCGTTCTCGCGCTGACGTACGAGGTCGTTGCTCTCCCCATCCTGGACCACGAGTTCGACTATGCGCACGTTGAACCATTCGCCCCAGGCTGTTGTCTGGAAGTAGTTCGACACTCCTCCCGGTGTCGAACGCAGCGTGCGGGTCAGGTTTTCCTTGTTGGAGGCCAGCGTGCTCGTCACAGAGTCCAGAGATCCGATGGTTGCGTCGATGTTCGAGGAGCTCGTAGCGAGCAGCTCGTCCAACTGGTCCTGAACATCTGCAAAGTTCGTAACCAGCCTGTTCACGTCATCAGTACGACGAGCAAGAACGCCAGACACGTTGTCGAGGTCGTCGATGATGCTCGCAATTTGATCGTCCTGGCTCGCGAAAGCTTCCATGATCGTGTCGGCGTTTCCGATCGTGCGAGCGATGTGGCCGTCTCGCTCACTGAGATCGGAGGCGAGACTTGCTCCGGCGTCGAGCAACACCCTTACGTTCTCCTCATTGCTCGCAAGGGCGGTGTTGACGGCATCGAGGAACGCATTCGCTTGCTCGGGATCGATCGCCTTGAGAATCGGGCCAACCCGGTTCAGAAACTCTCCGATATCGGCAACGTCGTTGGTGTGACTCAGAGGAACCGTGTCACCCTCGTCCCAGACCTCTGCGTCGTCGCCCGGATAGAGGTAGACGAAGCGCTGACCGAGCACGTTGCGCCATCGGATGGCGACCTCGGAGTCGGTGGGTAGTTGGATACCCTTGTCGATATTGAAGCTGAGAACCGCCTTGCCGTCCTCTATCTCTGTCCCGGTGACGCGACCGACATCGACGCCTGCGATCTTGACCGCATCGCCCTTCATGACCCCGGTGGCGTCTTCGAACTCGGCCCTCATGTCGTAGGTATCCGCAAAGAGCCGGGAGTTCGCCAGCTTCACGCCCAGAGCGACGGTGAACGCGAGGCAGATGATCGTGAACACGATCACCTTCAGCAGCATGGTCTTGGAAACTCTCATTCGCCCTGCCCCTCGCACACCGGCAGGACGGCGGCGACCTCCGGTGGGAAGACCGTGCAGACCTGTTTGATGTCTTCCTCTTGGGTGTTGCCGCCGATGAAGGCCGTAAAGCCGGCCCCCGCGCTGCCATCGGCCATCATGAAGTCGTCGCCGATGGGCTGACCAAGCTTGAACGTGTAGCGGTACAGCCCGTTGACGAAGTTCTCGAGGCCCTGTGGCCTGTCGGCAACCGTCTGCAACACTTTGTCGCCCTCGTTGATCATGCGGCGAAAGTCGTCCCGTTGGAGGATGAGGAGGTCCGCGAGATTGTCGGAGAACGGCTGCAGCGCCTTCAGCGCCCGGTCGAGATTCGCTTGTGCCTTCTCCGACGCGTAGACCGGTGCTCCTTCGTTGACGGCGTCGGCCAGAAGGTTGAGGTCCACCCCCTTTTCCTTAAGCACACCGAACAGCACCTCGAAGTCCTGCAGAGCATCGAGTTGCGGATCGAGCGTTCGAGCGAAGAGACCGGCGAGATCGCTATTCGCGATCAGGCCGCGCTGGATGTAGTCGCTGTTGTTGCGGACCCCGTCGGCCAGCTCGCTGATGACCGTCGCGGCGTCATCGGGATCGACTGCTTCGAGCACAGCAGTTCCATCAGCAAGAAGATCCTCGAGCTCTGGGCCCACGTGAGCGTTATCGATCACGTCGCCATCTGCGAGGAACGGGCCCTGGGTGCCGGCGGGGAAACGCAGATCGACGTACTTGGCGCCGAGCGGGGTCTTCAGGGAGATGACGGCCTCGGCGTCCTGAGGGATGATCTTGTACTGCTCGTCGATCTTCAGTTGCAGTTGGGCGCGGTGCTCGACCAGCTCGATCTGCGCGACCTCGCCGACCGGGACACCCTTCACCCGTACGTCAAGCCCCGGTTTCATCTGCTGACCGGCCCTGTCGATGTCGACGGTGACGTAGTAGGCGTCGTCGAAAGCTCCGTAGGCCGCGCGCACCGAGAACCAGACCCCGACACCTAGCAAAACGGTCACGAGGGCGCCGACGAAGATGGTGAAGAGTCTTCTGCTCATCCCGCGATCGCTATCGTGTCGCCGCCGCCCCACATGAGGAGCGAGAGGAAAAGGTTCAGGATTACCACTACGACAATGGACATGCGTATCGCCTTGCCGGTCGCGATACCGACTCCGGCCGGCCCGCCCGATGCGTTATAGCCGTAGTAGCAGTGGATCAAGGTGACCACGACGGCAAAGATGACTGCCTTGATCACGCTGTAAAAGATGTCTGTCGCCGGGAGAAACAACTGGAAGTAATGCGTATAGGTCCCCGAGCTCAACTCGAAGAACTTGGTAACGATCGCCTGAGTTGCAAAGTACGAGGAGAACAATGCAGCCAGGTACAACGGGATCATGGTGATGAGGGCAGCCCAGATTCGCGTTGCAACCATGTAGACCATCGGCGGGACCGCCATCACCTCCAGCGCATCGATCTCCTCAGAGATGCGCGCGGCCCCAAGCTCGGCCGTGTATCCGCAACCGACCTGAGCCGCCAATGCAACGCCGGCAACGAGTGGGGTGATCTCACGCGTGTTCGCGAAGGAGGAGATGAGTCCAACGAACGCCTCGGCGCCGATCTGCTGGAGGCCCTGAAACCCTTCGAGTCCGACCTGCGTCCCCGTGAAGAAGGCCATCGAGAAGATGACAAAGAACATTCCGGCACCGAACAGGATCGCCCCTACACCTATGGTGATGTCGGAGATGAGATTGAGAATGACTCCTCGATAGCGCAGAGCGGCAGGCATAGCTTTCAGGCAGCGGACGTAGAACCTGGCCTGATCAACGCCTTCCTCGAAGGGGGCGGCAACCCTTCGAACGGCCCTCCCTCCGATATTCGGTCGTCGAAGCGCGCGCGTGGCCATGTCAGACCTTCTGGGGGATGAAGTTGAAGTAAAGGGCGGTCAATACGAAGTTCATGAAGAAGAGCAGCAGGAAGGTCACGACGACCGCTTGGTTCACCGCGTCGCCTACGCCCTTCGGACCTCCGCGCACAAAGTAGCCCTTGTAGCAGGCGACCATGCCCGCGACGTAGCCGAACAGAACGGCCTTTAGCAAGGCGACCCACAGGTCGGCAATCTGGCTCAGCTCGTTGAACGACGAGAAGTAGCTCGAGGAGGTGCCGTGCTGGACGATCACGGCAAAGAACCAGCCGCCGGCGATGCCCGCAACGGACACGACTGCGTCGAGCAACAGCGCGACAACCGCGGCGGCGATCAGACGCGGCATGATCAATCGCTGAACGGGGTCGATGCCGAGAACCTGCATCGCGTCGATCTCGTCTCTGATGCGGCGAGAACCAAGGTCGGCGCACATCGCCGACCCACCGGCCCCCGCGATCAACAGGGCGGTTGCAACCGGCGCTGCCTCGCGCACGACGGCGAGGACCATTGCCGCGCCGAGATGCGCTTCCGATCCCAACTCCGTGAGGAACGAGCCGACGTGAAGCGAGATGATCATGCCGAAGGGAATCGAGACGAGGATGGTGGGGACGGTGGTGACTTTGACCAGGAACCAGACCTGGTCTATGAACTCAGCGCGCGGCCAGGGCCGGCGGAACAAGACATGAAGCGACTCGAGACCAATGGCGAACATCTGTCCCGCCTCGCCCATCCATTTGAAAACTCGAGTCTCTAGGATTCGAGAGGGCCTTCGCCCTGCCACCCGGGTTGCCAACTACAAAACGTCCCCTCTTCGATTTTCCGCCTGGTCCGCGTGCTGGCGGTCACCTACCCAACTGGATCGGAGGGTTACACCTCCGTCACGCTGCGTGGAAACAGACGGCTCACTCCGTACAATTCGCTGGCTCGGCGGCTCTCCCCTGCCACCCTGGGGGAAAAGGCGGCATTCGTCCCCCTGACGAGAGCCTCGCAAGCTCCTGGCGCCATGGTTTCAAACCCAGGGGTGAAGAGAAAAGGAGCCGGGAAGTTTCCCGGCTCCTTCGAATGTGTCCAACTGGGGTGCGGCTCGCTACCGCTTGGAGTACTGAGGCGCCTTGCGAGCCTTCTTGAGCCCGTACTTGCGCCGCTCCTTCTCACGGGCGTCCCTGGTGAGAAAACCCGCCTTCTTGAGGATCCCTCGAAGCTCGGGGTCCAGATCGACGAGTGCCCGCGAGATGGCGTGCCGGAGAGCCCCGGCCTGGCCCGAAGTCCCCCCGCCCTCGACCTTGGCGATGATGTCGTAACGCCCCTCGGTATTGGTGATGCGGAGTGGCTCCGTGATGATCATTCGGTGGGTGGGGCTGGGGAAGTAGTCCTCGAAGGGTCGCCCGTTGATGGACCACTGGCCCGTTCCGGGGGCGAAGCGTGTGCGGCACACCGACTCCTTACGCCGCCCGGTCGCCCTGGTGAGAATGTCAGCCACCAGCAACCTCCTCGATGGTGTGCGCCTGCTCCGGGTCCTGCGGAGCCGCAACGTCCTTCAAATCCAAGGCTTTAGGGTTCTGCGCCCCGTGAGGGTGCTCCGGGCCGGCGTAGACCTTGAGCTTCTTCGCCATCTGTCGCCCGAGCTTGTTCGAGGGAAGCATCCCCTTGATCGCCTTCTCGACCGCGAACTCCGGCCTGTCGCTCATGAGCCGCTCGTAGGACACTTCCTTGAGCCCTCCGGGGTAGCCCGAGTGGCGGTAGTACTTCTTGGCCAGAAGCTTGTTTCCGGTCATGAGCACCTTGGCGGCATTCGTCACGACCACGTGGTCGCCGCAGTCGAGGTGAGGAGCGAAGTACGGCTTGTGCTTCCCACGCAGCAGCTTGGCGACTTCGGAGGCGAGGCGGCCGAGAACGACGCCATCGGCGTCGACGACGTGCCACTCGCGGTGATGTCGGATGGTGTTGTTGAGTGGGTCTTCATAGTTCCTTCTCGAATGCGCGCCACGCTAGGCGGTGGCTCACGGGAGGAACAGAGAATAGCCGCGACTGTTTACGCAGGTCAAATCGCCTTTTCGGGGCCGAGACCTGAATTAGTTGGTGTGGACTTTGGGGGACAGAGTCCGGCTTAATCCGGGAGTGACGAAAAACCGGCAATCGAAAGAGGGAATTGGGGGCGGTGGGGCTCCTCGAGCCCGCTGAGGCATGGTTCCGGGCAAGTTGTGGATTGAGTGCGCTAAACCTGAGCGGCCCGCCCACTCATCCAGGCGCCGAGGCCGTAACGTTCTCGGGACGCCACCGGGGCAGGATCGAGGCACATGAGCGTGAGATCATCGAATTACAGCTCGGAGAACGCCGAAGCCATGATTCGGCGCCCCTCACCGGTCGTCATCTGGGGCGTAGTGGTGCTGGCTGTGGCCAGCCAGGTTGCTGTGGTCATCACCGGCGCTGGGGTGGATTTCATTGGAAACGCATTCCTGTCGTTTCCAATCGTGGGGCTGCTGATCGTCTCGCGCCAGCCACGCAATGCTATCGGCTGGATCATGGTGGGCCTCGGAGTCTGCCTGGTGACGACAGAGCTTCTTCGCGCCTACGTTCACTTCGCCCTGACGGTCGAGCCCGGCTCGCTGCCGGGTGCCGGATTGGCCCTCGCGCTCGGACAAAACACCTGGATCGCAGCGGTCGGGTTGCCGGGCACCTTCCTGATCCTGCTCTTCCCCGATGGACGGCTGCCGTCCTCGCGCTGGAGGCCGTGGGCGTATTTCTGCGCACTTGCGCTGGTCCTTAGTTATGTCGCGCTAACGACCCTTCCCGGTTCTTTCTCCGAGTCGGGTTATCCAGACGTGCGCAACCCCTTGGGCATCGATGCGCTCGAGCCGGTCATAGGAGCAATCGTCCCCATCGTCGCATTGATACCCATCGCGATGGTCGGGTGCGCCGTGGCTCTCGTTCGGCGCTTTCGCCGCTCCAGCGGTCTGGCGCGGGTCCAGTTGAAATGGCTGGCGGGCGCGGGAGCGATGGTTGCAGCGACGTACCTAGCCCTGATGGTCGTCAGCTTCCTTTTCGGCGATCCAGATCCCCGTTGGCTCACGGTGGCAGCCAACATCGCGATCCTTGGTTTCACACTCATCCCGGCTGCGATCGGAGTGGCGATCCTCCGGCACCGCCTCTACGACATTGACGTGATCATCAACCGCACGCTGGTCTACAGCACCTTGACTGTCACTCTGACCGGCGCATACCTCCTCCTAGTGACGATCCTGCAGGAAGTGTTCCGCCCAATCGCCGGTGAATCGGATCTCGCCGTAGCTGGGTCCACGCTGGTTGTTGCGGCGATCTTCAAACCCGTCCGGGGACGGATCCAGACTCTCGTGGACCGTCGCTTCTATCGCTCGAAGTTCGACGCGCAGGCGACACTAGACAAGTTCTCCGCGCGACTCAGAGAAGAGGTCGATCTCGCAGCTCTCACAGCCGACCTACTCACTGTGGTGGACCAAACAATGAAACCTGCGACCTCGTCTCTCTGGTTGCATCCCTCGACCGCGGTGAAAACGGGAGAAGCGGCTACAACCACGGGCCGAAGGAGCAACCCCATCAACGAACCGGTTTAGTGGGATCCAGGCCCGCTCCAGCCGTCGTCGTACTCCACCGTCACCAGGCACAACCCATGAGGCGGAGCGACGGGACCTGCCAGGGACCGGTCGCGGGCCTCGAGGACCGCCGGCATCTCGTCGGGGGATCTGCGGCCCTCACCGACGTAAACGAGCGTCCCGACGAGGGAGCGGACCATCTGTTGGATGAAGGCGTTTGCCCTCGCCCGGATCCTGATCACCCCGTCGTCTCTGGAGCACCGGAGTTCGAAGAGATTGCGTTCCGCTGGGGCGCCGTCCGGCACGCGACCGAAGGAGGAGAAATCATGATGGCCGATCAGGTGCCCCGCGGCCTCGTTCATGGCCTCGAGGTTGAGCGGCCTTCGGTGCCACAAGCTCGATGGCGCGCGGAAAGGATCGGGGATCGGGCTCTCGAGAATGGCGTAGATGTAGCAGCGGGAACGCGGCGGAGAAGCGTGCCGAGAAGTCATCAGGCACGAAGGCGCATCGGGAGATAGAGATCGCCGGCCCCAGCATCCCGTTCAACGAGTCCTTGATCCGATCCGGATCCGTTTCGCCAGGGACGCCGGGCACGTTCATGACCTGACCGAGCGCGTGGACTCCCGCATCAGTGCGTCCCGCGCGAGACGGACCTCAACTCCTGTCCGAACAACTTCGCTAGGGCGCCCTCGACATCACCTTGGACAGTACGAGCGTCGCTTTGTCGTGCGAAGCCGTGGAACGGCGCGCCGTTGTAGGCGAGGTCGAGCCTGAGGTTCAGTTCTTCTCGGCGTCCTCGTCGGCGGTGTTCTCCTCGGAGTCACCGGCGTCCACGGCGTCCACGGTCGTGTCCGGCTCCGAGTCGGCTACAGGCTCCTCGGTGCTCTGGACCTCAGCCTTCTCGCTCTCGGCCACCTCATCGTCCGTTGCGTCCTCTGTGGCGGCGGCCGTCGGCTCGTCCGGCGTCCGTCGAGGGCGACGCAGCCCGCGGCGCCTCCGGGACTCGGGTGTGTCCACAGTTGTCACAGAAGAACCTTCGACCAATTCGATGAGTGCCATTGGAGCACCGTCGCCACTCCGTTGGCCGAGTTTCAGGATGCGCGTGTACCCGCCGTTGCGATCGGCAAAGCGAGGACCGATGTCGGCGAAGAGCTTGTGGACAACCGCGCGGTTCTCGATGTCACTGAGCACCTGACGACGGTGATGAACCGTTCCCTTCTTAGCCTTGGTGATCAGCCGCTCGGCGAAAGGCCGCAGCGCCTTGGCTTTCGCCTCGGTCGTTTGAATACGCTCGTGTACGAAGAGCGACGCCGCAAGGTTGCGCATCATCAAGCGGTGGTGCGACGGGTTAGACCCGAGTGCGTAACCTCTCTTGGGCTGCGGCATCGCCACTTTTCCTTTCACGCGATCCTCGAGAGGATCGCTCCTAGAATTCCTTCTTCTTGAGTGAAAGACCAAGCTCCTCGAGCTTTGCCTTCACTTCGTCGATCGACTTCTGTCCGAAGTTGCGGATCTCGAGGAGGTCCTCTTCGGTCTTCTCTATGAGCTCGCCGACAGTCGTCACTCCCTCGCGCTTCAGGCAGTTGTACGAACGAACGGTGAGGTCGAGGTCCTCGATTGGCTGCGCAAGCACGCCGGAGACCTCGTCCTCGCCGGGCTCGGGCCCGAGCACCAGGCCGCCGGTGCCCTCGCCCATGCCCGCAAAGAGCTGGAAGAGCTCGACAGTGTCGAACCGGCCGCCGAAAGAGCCTCGGGCGGCCTGATGGAGCCATCGGTCTCGACATCGAGGATCAGGCGGTCGTAGTTGGTCATCTGCTCGACGCGTGTGGGCTCGACCTCGTAGGTCACCCGTCGAACCGGCGAGAAGATGGCGTCGATTGGGATGTTGCCGATGGCCTGTTCCTTCGAGGTGCGAGGCCGCGACGTAACCACGGCCCTGCTCGATTATCGAGTTCCATCGACAAGCTTCGCGTTCTTGTTCAAGCGTGGCGATGTGATGGTCTTGGTTGAGCACCTCGATGCCCGCCGGCAGCTCGATGTTGCTGGCCGTGACATCGGACGGGCCTGCGGCCTTGAGGTGACGCGTGGTCGGCTCCTCGATCTCGCTGCGAATCACGAGCTCTTTGAGGTTCAGGACGACATCGGTCACGTCCTCGGTCACGCCCTCGATCGAGGTGAACTCATGCAACACCCCGTCGATCTTGATCTGGGTGATAGCAGCGCCCGGGATCGATGAGAGCAGAGTGCGACGCAGCGAGTTGCCGAGCGTGTAGCCGAAACCCAGGCTCGAGCGGCTCGATGGTGAATTTGCTGCGTACGTCGGAGATCTCCTCTTCCGAGATCTGGGGACGCTGGACGATTAAGAGATTCATGGGCTCCTCTCGTTCTTCTTCTCAAATGGTGCAGGCGATCGCGCGACCGCCTAGTGCTCCACCAGCAGAGCTGATGTCGCCATACATCTTTATTTCGAGTAGTACTCGACGATGAGCTGCTCCTGGACCGGAGCATCGATCTGAGTCTCGCTCCGGCAGGGCCCGCACTTCGACTCTCAGTTCCTTGAGATCCGAGGTGAGCCATTCGGGAATCATGCGACCCGCCGCGTACGACGTGTTCTCGATGATGCGACCTATGTTCCTCGAGCGGCCGCGAACCTCGACGACGTCTCCCGGCTTCACCCGGTACGAGGGGATGTTGACCTTGCGACCGTTCACCTGGAAATGGCCGTGCGTAACGAGCTGCCGGCCCATGGACCGGTTCATCGCCAGACCCGGACCTGTAGACGACGTTGTCGAGACGAGACTCACAGATGCGCATGAGCTCCTCGCCCGTGACTCCCTTGGATGCGGGCAGCCTCGGTGTAGTAGCCGCGGAACTGCTTCTCGAGAAGTCCGTAGAAGCGCTTGGCCTTCTGCTTCTCGCGCAGCTGGAGCAGGTACTCGCTCTCGCGCACCCGGCCGCGCCCGTGCTCTCCGGGAGGTGGCCGGCCCTTCTCGATCGGGCACTTCGGGGCTTTCGCAGCGCGTTCCCTTGAGGAACAGCTTCGTCTTCTCCCGCCGGCAGAGCTTGCACACCGGTCCGGTGTAACGGGCCACTAGACGCGCCTCCTCTTACGGGGACGGCAGCCGTTGTGCGGAACCGGCGTCACGTCCTTGATCCCGATCACCTCGAGGCCCGATGCCTGGAGGGAACGAATAGCGGTCTCACGACCCGATCCCGGTCCCTTGACCAAGACATCGACCCGCCTTACTCCATGCTCTTGCGCGCGGCGGGAGCATGCCTCGGCGGCCATCTGGGCTGCATACGGAGTCGACTTGCGCGAACCCTTGAACCCAACGTTGCCGGCCGACGCCCACGACAACACGTTCCCGCTCGGATCCGTGATCGAGATGATCGTGTTGTTGAACGTCGCCTTGATGTGAGCGACGCCGTGGACGACGTTCTTCTTTTCCTTGCGACGAGTCCTCGTCTTCTTCTTTGGAGCGGCCAAGCTCAGTCTCCCTTGTGATTCCTAGAGGCAACCAGCGGTTGCTACTTCTTGACTGCCTTCTTCTTGCCCGCAACTGCGGACTTCCGGCCCTTGCGAGTTCGAGCGTTGGTGTGAGTCCGCTGGCCGTGCACCGGCAAACCACGCCGATGACGAAGGCCCTGGTACGAACCGATCTCCACCTTCCGCTTGATGTTCTGGTTTATCTGTCGGCGGAGGTCGCCCTCGACCGTGTAGTTCTCACCGATCCAGTCACGGAGCCGAACGACTTCCTCGTCTGTCAGATCGCGAACTCGTGTGCTGGGATCGACCTTGGAGCCCACGCACGACTCATAAGACTTCGCTGGTCCAATGCCAAAGATGTACGTAAGTGAGATCTCGAGGCGCTTGTCTCTCGGGATGTCGACTCCAGCGATACGTGCCACTAAGTTCTCCCCTTATCCCTGGCGCTGCTTGTGTCGTGGGTTGTCGCAAATGACCATGACGCGGCCACGGCGACGAATCACCTTGCACTTGTCGCATATCTTCTTGACGCTCGGGCGAACCTTCATCTCGCTCCTGTCACTACCTGTAGCGGTAAACCACTCGGCCCCGGGTGAGGTCGTAGGGGCTCAGCTCGATCAATACCTTGTCGCCCGGAAGGATTCGGATGTAGTTCATCCGCATCTTTCCGGAGATGTGAGCCAGCACTTCGTGGCTGTTCTCGAGCTTGACGCGAAACATTGCGTTGGGCAGCGTTTCGGTAACCGTGCCCTCGACCTGAATGCCCTCTTCCTTGGCCGAGCTCGAGCTCTTTTCTTTGTTCTTCTTAGCCACGCGCGTTACGACCCCACTGACGATTCTCGATTGCGGATCTCCGGGCCCTGTGGAACACTCGATCAATCGCGCTCCCAGCGCGCCTTTGCAGACGCGTGTCGGCCCCGGACCGACCGCCAAGGATAGCAGACGCATCTTCCCTGGTCGAACCCCTATTTTTGTGGTTCATCGGGCCTCCCGCCGGGTCAGAATCTCGCACCCATCGGGGGTGACGGCGATCGTGTGTTCGAAGTGGGCCGAGAGCGACCCGTCGGCTGTCACCACCGTCCACCCGTCCGCCAAGGTCTTGGTCTCCGGGCCGCCGATGTTGACCATGGGCTCGACAGCAAGGGTCAATCCGGCCGTCAGCAGCTCACGCCGTCCGGGGGGGCCGAAGTTGGGTACCCAGAGGTCCTCGTGAAGCTGTCGCCCGATTCCGTGGCCGGCATACTCCCGGACCACCGAAAAACCGGACGCAGCCGCCGTTTGCTCCACGGCATGGCCCACGTCACCCAGGTGCTTCCCCGGCCGGCACTGATCAATCGCAGCGTCAAGTGCACCCTCCGCTACTTTGAGCAGCTCATGGACTGCGGGCTCCACATCCCCGACAGGGAACGTCCATGCCGAGTCGCTGTGCCACCCCTGGTAGAACACCCCAACATCGAGGGAGATGATGTCGCCGTCCTCGAGGCGGCTCTGGTTGGGGATCCCGTGAACGATCACGTCGTTTGGCGAGGCGCAAATCGATGCGGGGAATCCACGGTAGCCAAGAAAGCTTGCCTCGGCCCCTGCTTCGTCAATCGACTGGGCCGCGATGGCGTCCAGCTCCGCAGTTGTCACCCCCGGCCTGACCGCATCCTCGAGGCGGTTGAGGGTGTCATTGAGAATGACGCCGGACCGACGCATTGCGGCGATGTCCTCGGGTGATTTCTTGGAAGTCATGAACCTCTTCGGGTTGTGGGTCAGAGAGCGGACACGATTTCGTGGAAGACCTCGTCTGGGGTTTTGGTCCCGTCGATTTGAACCAGGACCCCCCGCTCCTCGTAGTACTTCTTCAAGGGCAGCGTCTGCTCCGTGTAGTTCTTCAAACGCTCGCGAACGGTCTCTTCTTCCTGGTCGTCCATCCGGCCGACGACTTCGCCGTCACACCGGTCGCAGGTCCAGTTCGACTTCGGGGGCATGTCGACCGAATAGGTCCAGCCGCACTGAACGCAGACGCGCCTGCTCAGGATGCGCCTCAGCGAGACCTCCTCGGGGACCTCGATCACGATTGCCCCGTCCAGGGGAGTCCCTCGTTCCGCGAGAAACTTGTCGAGCGCCTCCGCCTGGACCCTGCTGCGCGGAAAGCCGTCGAGCAGGAAACCGTGCTGGGTGTCATCCTGCCGAAGGCGATCGAGAACGATCTGGTCTACGAGCTCATCGGGCACGAGCCGGCCAGAGTCGACGTACTCACGCACTTTGGCCCCGAGCTCGTTGTCGGGGTCCTTCATGGCAGCGCGAAAGATATCGCCGGTGGCGATGTCGGGGATTGCGTACTTCTCGATCAACCTGACACTCTGAGTGCCCTTGCCTGCGCCCTGGGGGCCGAGAATTACCAGTTCCATGGCATTTACCTCGGGCCGGGCCGGCACACGTCGCGTGCTGGCGATTTGGCGAGGAGCCTCACTTCAAGAACCCCTCGTAATGACGCATCATCAGCTGCGACTCGATCTGCTTCATCGTCTCGAGCGTGACGCCCACCGTAATCAAGATCGAAGCTCCGCCGAATGGCAAACGCTGGATTCCCTGAGTCGCCAGGAAGATGTTCGGCATCAAAGCGATCGCAGCGATGAAGAGTGCTCCAGGCAGAGTGATTCGAGTGAGAATTCGGTCAAGGTACTCGGCCGTTTGACGACCCGGTCGAATGCCCGGAATGAAACCGCCGTACTTCTTCATGTTGTCGGACACATCGACGGGGTTGAACGTGATCGCCGTGTAGAAGTACGTGAAGAAAACGATCAGCAGTCCGTAGAGGACGATGTGCATGGGAGCGCCGGGATCCAGAAGGTTGTTATCGATCCAGTTCTGCAAACCCGGGCTCTGGATGGTGTTCTGCAGAAGAGTCGGGATGTAGAGAACGCTCGAAGCAAAGATGATCGGTACGACTCCGGCCTGGTTGACCTTCAGTGGAATGTAAGTCGAAGTACCTCCGTACATCCGTCTTCCGACGACACGCTTCGCGTACTGAACCGGGATACGACGCTGGCCCTGTTCGACGGTGACGACTGCGACTACCACGAGGATGGCGATAAAGACCAGGCCCGCAAAGACAGCCGTCGACTCCTGCTGGTAGATGGCGAGGTACTCAGCTGGGCAGAGTCGAGATGATCGAGGTGAAGATCAGAATCGACATCCCGTTGCCGATGCCACGCTGGGTGACAAGTTCGCCCAACCACATCACGAGCGAAGTTCCCGCAGTCAGGGACAACACGATGAGCGACACGTTCCCAAACGTGAAGTCGGGGATGAGTTGCACACCCGGTGGGAACCCGAGTTGTTCGCCTCCGCGGTTGAAGAGGAACGCTATGCCGGTTGACTGAAGGATCGCCAGGACCACTGTTAGATACCGCGTCCACTGCGTGATCTTCTTGGTGCCGGACTCGCCTTCCTTGCTCCAGGCCTCGAGCCTCGGAATAACGACTGTGAGTAGCTGCATGATGATCGATGCAGTGATGTACGGCATGATCCCGAGAGCGAACACCGCCATCTGAGTCAGCGCGCCACCCGAGAACAGGTTGATGAACCCGAAGACGCCACCGGTGGACGCCTGAGCTGCGATCTCCTGAGCAGCGGAGACATCGATGCCTGGCGTGGGGATGTGCGCGCCGAAGCCGGTACACCGCAATTATCAACAGAGTGAAGAGGATCTTGTTGCGGAGATCCGGTACGCGAAACGCGTTTGCGAAAGCCTTCAGAAGGCCCACTTAGTTGCCTCTCCTGGAGTTGTCGCGGACCTTGCCCGTTCGCTCGTCTAGGAGCCTCGATCGTTCCCCCGGCTGCTTCGATCTTGGTCCTGGCCGTCTCGCTCACAGCATGAACGTCGAACCGTGATCGCTGCGGCTCGATCTCACCGTTCCCAAGCACCTTGATGAGCTTGTCGCGCTTGCGCACCACACCCGCTTCGTGGAGGTCCTCGGCGCTGAACTCGTCTCCCTCGAGCTCGTTCAGCTTGCCGACATTTATGGCTCCGTGGATTCTTCTGCTCGGCGGCGTGAACCCCTTGAGCTTAGGGACGCGCCGGACGAGGGGCATCTGCCCGCCCTCGAAGAACGCGTGCACCTCACCGCGAGCCTTCGTGCCCTTGGTGCCCCGGCCTGCGGTCTTGCCCTTGCCTGCCGCCTCGCCGCGACCCTTGCGAGTCCGCGCCTTGCGAGCACCTCGTGGCGACTTCAGCTCGTGCGGCTTCACTATGACTTCAACTCCTCGACCTGAACGAGATGGCTCACGGCATTGATCATGCCTCGAATCTCGGGCTTGTCCTCATGAACCACCGTGTGACCAACGCGTTTCAACCCAGGGCCCTGATGGTGCCCCGCTGCTTTGCGCCCTTGTCGCGGGCTGAGCGAATCTGCGTAACCTTTAGCTTCGTCATGATCTATCTCACTGCACCCGGCGATGCGCTGCGCAATAGATAGCCGGGAGCAACCTCCTCGGGGGTCTTGCCACGTCGCTTAGCGACCGCCTCCGGAGTCTGAATATTCTTGAGTGCAGTGACCGTCGCGTGGACGATGTTGATCGCATTGTCAGAGCCCAATGACTTCGACAGGATGTCACGGATTCCCGCACACTCCACCACCGCTCTCACCGGACCGCCGGCGATAACACCCGTTCCAGGGGAAGCCGGCTTCAAGAGGACCACACCACCGGACTCCTCACCGATGATCTCGTGGATGATCGTCGATCCGACCATGGGGACCCTGAAGAAATTACGCTTGGCCTCCTCGATTCCCTTCTGGATTGCAGCGGGAACCTCACGGGCCTTGCCGTAACCGATACCTACCTGCCCCGCGCCGTCGCCCACGACGATTAGCGCGGTGAAGGAGAAGCGGCGGCCACCCTTGACCACCTTTGGCGACGCGGTTGATCGAGACGACCCGCTCCTCGTACTGCGTGCGGTCGTCATCACGGCCTCGGCCTCCTCGGCCTCCGCCACCACCTGGTCGTCTTGGCATAAAAGTCTCTTCTCCTCCGTCTAGACTTCGAGGCCGCCCTCACGGGCGCCCTCAGCAATGGCCTTGACCCGGCCGTGATAGCGAAATCCTCCGCGGTCGAACGTCACCGACTTGATGCCGGCGCTTTTCGCCCTGTCGGCGACCGCCTCGCCAACAGCCTTTGCAGCGCCCAGACGGTCATCGTTCGAGGCTGCATCCTTCAGTGTTGATGCGGAGGCCAGGGTTCGCCCAGCGAAGTCATCGATCACCTGCGCGTACATATGCCGGTTGGACCTGTAGACAGCCAAACGCGGCCGGTCGGCTGTGCCGACGACCTTCTTGCGGACACGATTGTGCCGCCGCTTTCGTCCCTGAACTTTCCTTTTTGCGTCCATGATTTCCTCTGTCCTAACCTGCGGCCTTGGCGGCCTTACCGGCCTTGCGACGAATGTGCTCGCCCTCGTAGCGGATGCCCTTGCCCTTGTAGGGCTCGGGCTTCCGAATCGAACGAATCTCGGCTGCGACCTGGCCAACGAGTTCCTTGTCGATGCCCTTTACGGTGATGCGCGTGGGCGTAGGTACCTCGAACTCGATGCCCGCTGGTGCCTTCTTGCGGACACGGATGCGAGTAACCGACCAGCACCTCGAGGTCGGTCCCCTGCTTGCTGGCGCGGTATCCGACGCCCGGCGATCTCGAGCGTTCTTCTCGAATCCCTGAGTAACGCCAAGCACCATGTTGTAGAGCAGGCTGCGAACGAGCCCGTGCAGGGCCCTCACCTCACGTTGCTCGGTTGCACGTGTAACGCGGAACTCACCGTCAACCTGGTTGACCTCGATCTTCTCGGGCAGCGCCCCGCTGGAGCTCGCCCCGTGGCCCGTTGACAGTCACGTTGCTTCCGATGACCGATACGTTCACCCCCTCCGGGAATGGGGATCGGTGCCTGTCCGATTCGCGACATCTTGTTTCCTCCCCTACCAGACGTAGGCCAGCACTTCGCCGCCGACTCGGCTGCGACGCGCCTGCTTATCGGTCATTACTCCCTGCGAAGTCGAGATGATCGCCACACCCAGGCCCCCGAGGACGCGCGGCAGCTCACCGGCGCCCTCGTAGACACGCCGGCCCGGCTTGCTGATGCGGCCGGATGCCCGAGATCGCCGGTTCACGCTCCTCGGAGTACCGCAGCTGGACCTTGATCGCAGGGTGATTCCCATCGGTACGACGCTCGTAGGCGTCCACATAGCCCTTCCTCGACCAGGATCCTGGCGATGTTCTCCTTGATCTTGAGGCTGGGATCACGACGTCTTCGTGAGCCGCTCGCGTCGCGTTGCGGATACGAGCCAGCATGTCTGAGATCGGGTCGGTCATGCGTCATACGCTACCAACTCGCCTTCGTGATTCCGGGGATCTCGCCCTTGTGCGCCATCTCCCTGAAACACAGACGACACAGGTCGAATCTGCTGAAGACGGCGCGGGGACGCCCACAGCGGACGCACCGGGTGTACCCCTGCACCTTGAACTTGGGTTTCGCCGCCGCTTTGTTGCGCAGAGCCTTCTTCGCCATCTATGCCTCCACCCTCTGTTCCTGAACGGAAATCCAAGAGCCGTCAACAGCGCCCGACCCTCTTCGTCGTTGCGCGCCGACGTGACGATCGTGATGTCCATGCCTCGCGTCATGTCGATGTCGTCGTAATCCACCTCGGGAAAGACGAGCTGCTCGTTGACGCCGAAGCTGTAGTTGCCGCTGCCGTCGAACGACCGGGGGTTGAGGCCTCGGAAGTCCCGGATGCGAGGCAGTACGATCGACGTCAAGCCGGTCGACGAACTCCCACATGCGGTCTCCTCGCATCGTTGTCTGCGGCCCCGATGGGCATCCCCTCGCGAATCTTGAACGTGGCGATCGACTTGCGGGCACGCGGATCGCTGGCTTCTGACCGGTGATCGTCGTGAGGTCTTTCACCGCCCCGTCCATGAGCTTTGCGTCGCGTGAGGCCTCGCCCGACGCCCATGTTGACCACGGCCTTCTCGGGCTTGGGCACCTGCATGATGTTCGACAAGCCCAGTTCCTCTAGGAGCTGGGCTCGAATCTCTTCGTTGTAGCGCTTCTTCAAGCGTGGGACGTACTTGTCGGCCATCTACAGATCACTTCCCGATCACTTTGTAATCCGGCTCTTGGTTCCGTCGTCGTTGAAGCGAACTCCGCACGCGGACGGGCTTCTTGTCATCCGGATCGATCAGTGCGACGTTCGAGAGATCGATTGCGGCCTCTTTGTGCTGGATACCGCCCTCCTGGCCCCCGCGCCTGCTCATGCGGAGTTTCTCGTGACGAGTCACCCGGTTGATTGCCTCAACGATGACCTTGCTCTTGCGAGGGAGAACGTCGAGGACTCTGCCCTTGGCACCCTTGTCCTTGCCCGCGATGATGACTACCTCATCGCCTTTGCGAATCTTGATCTTGGGCACTCAGATCACCTCCGGTGCAAGCGAGATGATCTTCATGAAACGTCTGTCGCGCAGTTCACGGGCGACCGGGCCGAAGATTCGCGTCCCGCGCGGCTGCATCTGAGCGTCCACGATTACCACCGCGTTGTCGTCGAACTTGATGTAACTAGCCGTCGACGCGACGGCGCTCTTTTGCTGTGCGTACCACGACGGCCTTCACCACGTCTGATTTCTTGACATTGCCACCCGGTATCGCGTCCTTCACCGTGCACACCACGACGTCACCCACGCCTGCGTAGCGGCGGCGAGATCCACCGAGCACCTTGATGACGAGAACCTCGCGGGCCCCCGTGTTATCTGCCACTCGACATCTGCGATTCCTGTTGAATCACTTTTTCCCTACTTCGCCTTCTCTAGGATCTCGACTATGCGCCAACGCTTGGTCTTGGAGAGCGGACGTGTCTCGGCGATCCGCACGGTGTCTCCGACGCCGGTGGAGTTGTCCTCGTCATGCGCCTTGAGACGCTTCGTGCGACGGACGATTTTTCCGTAGGTCCGGTGCTGGGCGGCGTCGAGGACTTCGACCACGACGGTCTTGTCCATAGCGTCGCTCACTACACGACCCGTTCGCCCTTTGCGCAATCCGCGCGTCTTGACGTTCTCCTCGGTAGCGCTCACTCTATGGTCCCCTCGCCTTCGCTCGCCAGCTCACGCTCGCGCAGCACGGTCTTGACCCGCGCGATGTCACGCCGCAGCCAACGAACCCTTCTGTAGTTGTCGAGCTGACCCGTCGCCAGTTGAAAGCGCATGTTGAACAGCTCCTCGCGCGTGTTCTCGAGGCGCTCGGTGAGCTCGCTCACTGGCATCTCTTTGAGGTCGTCGTTTTTCTTGGCCACTACTGGATCTCCAACGTCTGCTCACGGCTCACGAACCTGCACTTGACCGGCAACTTGTGTGCGGCCAGTCGGATCGCCTCGCGCGGCGAGGCTTTCGGGCACACCGGCGATCTCGAACATCACTCTCCCGGGCTTCACGACCGCCACCCATCCCTCGGGGTTCCCCTTACCGGACCCCTGGCGGGTTTCGGCCGGCTTCTTCGTCACCGGCTTGTCGGGAAAGATGTTGATCCACACCTTTCCGCCTCGGCGAATGTGCCGGGTCATTGCGATTCGGGCGGCTTCGATCTGGCGGTTCGAAATCCAACCCGGCTCGATCGCCATCAATCCGTAGTCGCCGAAGTTGACGGTCGTCCCGCCCTTTGCCTGACCTCTCATCCGACCGCGCTGCTGCTTGCGGTGCTTGACCTTCTTTGGCTGCAGCATGGCTATTTGCTCCCCGATTCGTCCGAGCCATCCGTCTTGCTGTCCTTCGACTCCTCTGGAGGCGTATCGGGGGCGGGTTCCTGCGTCGAAGCCGCGGGAGTGGCCTTCGCCCTCACCTCATCCGGCACCGTCTTCGCCGGAGCTGCCTCTGTCGCCTCGGCCGGGGGTGCAGTGGTATCCGGTTGCTCGCTGGCCTCGGGGGCGGAAGCCTGCCCCGTGCGCGGCCGGGTCGTCGTGCCACGCTTCGAGCGACGCGGGCCGACGGTTGTCCCCTCTCGGCCCCCGGCACCGCGGCGTGTTCCTCGGTCCTGCTGGCCCCGGCCCACGGTCTCGCCAGCGGCAAGCGCAGCCTCACGACGGAGTCGCGCCTGGTCCCTGGCGGATGCGTAGATATCCTGGAACGGCCCGCGGTAGATCCAGACCTTGACTCCGATTCGACCGAACGTCGTCTTCGCCTCGGAGAATCCGTAATCGATATCGGCGCGCAATGTGTGCAGCGGCATCTGCCCGTCGATGTACCACTCCTGCCGGCTCATCTCCGCGCCACCGAGACGCCCACCGCATTGGACGCGTACGCCCTTGGCGCCGTGGCGCATCGCGGTGCCGACCGCCTTCTTCATCGCTCGGCGGAACGATACGCGGCTTGCGAGTTGCTCGGCCACGCCCTGTGCAATCAGCTGTGCATCGAGCTCGGGCTGCTTGACCTCGATGATGTTGAGCCTGACGTCGATGGGCTTGCCGTAGATCTTCTGCTCCATCGTTTCGAGACGGCTCCGCAGGCGCTCAGCCTCGCTGCCCCGGCGGCCGATAACGATGCCGGGACGCGCCGTGTGCGCGTCGACCCGTACGCGCTCACGCGTGCGCTCGATCTCGATGCGACTTATGCCCGCATGCGGCAGCTCGCCGAGCAGGTACTCGCGAATCCGCAGATCCGCCTCGAGATACTCCTTGTACTGCTTCTCCGTGAACCAGCGAGACTTCCAGTCGGTATGGATGCCGAGGCGGAAGCCGTACGGGTGAACCTTCTGACCCATCTAGGTGGACTCCCCCTCTTGCTTCTTGCTCGTCGTCTTCTTCGCAGTCGTCTTCTTCGCCGTGGTCTTCTTCGCAGTGGTTTTCTTGGCCGTGGTTTTCTTGGCAGTCGTCTTCTTCTCGGCTGTGGTCTTCTTGGCGGTCGTCTTCTTGGCAGTCGTCTTCTTCGCTGTGGTCTTCTTGCCCGGCGATGACGTCTTACGACGCGTCGTTTTCCTGGTCGGACGCTCGGCCGGTGCTACTTCCTCGGGACGACCCACCACTACTGAGATATGGCAGGTGCGCTTGTTGATCCGCGTCGCACGTCCCATAGCCCGCGGGCGGAACCGTCTCAGCGTCGGACCCTCATCGACCCAGGCCCGTGCGACGAACAACTCGTCTGCCGCCAGGCTCCGGTTGTGCTCGGCGTTCGCTATCGCGGACTCGAGCACCTTTCGAACCGGCAGCGTGGCGCCGCGCTGAGTAAACGCCAAGACCTGCTTCGCCTCGTCGACATGCCGCCCCCGGATCAGATCCACGACCTGGCGGACCTTGGTGGGCGACATTCGAATGAAGCGAGCGGTCGCGATGGCTTCCTGAGCGTCAGGTGCGATGTTTCTAGCCAACTACCTCACCCTCGTCGCTCTGTCACCGCTGCCATGAGTTCTGAACGCACGCGTGGGGGCGAACTCCCCGAGCTTGTGCCCGACCATCGACTCGGTGACGTAGATGGGAACATGCTTGCGACCGTCGTGAACCGCGATCGTGTGACCCACCATCTCGGGGATGACGGTCGAGCGCCGCGACCAGGTCTTTATGACACGCTTCTCGTTGCGCTTGTTCATCTCGACGATCTTGACCAGCAGGTGGTCGTCGATGAACGGTCCCTTCTTAAGACTTCGTGGCACTACCGACCTCTCTTCTTGCGGCGCCGTCTGACGATCAAGGCATCCGACTGCTTCTTCTTGCGCGTACGGCCCTCTTTCTTGCCCCATGGGCTCGTGGGATGACGCCCACCGGACGACTTGCCCTCGCCGCCACCGAGCGGGTGGTCGACCGGGTTCATGACGACACCTCGCACGGAAGGGCGCTTGCCCTTCCAGCGGTTACGGCCCGCCTTTCCGATGGAAATCAACTCAGCTTCAGCGTTGCCGACTTCACCGACAGTTGCCCGACAGTCCATGGGAACCATCCGCATTTCGCCCGAGGGGAGGCGCAACGTCGCCTTCGTGCCCTCTTTGGCCACGAGTTGAACCGAGGCCCCGGCCGAACGGGCGATCTTTCCGCCCCCGCCGGGCCGCATCTCGATGTTGTGCACGACCGTGCCGACAGGGATGTTCCTCAGCGGAAGCGCATTACCCGGGCGGATGTCGGCGCCCGTGCCGGACTCGAGCATGTCGCCAACCTTCACTCTGTTCGGCATCAGGATGTAGCGCTTCTCGCCGTCAGCGTAGTGAAGGAGCGCGATCCGAGCGTTTCGATTCGGGTCGTATTCGATGTGTGCAACCTTCGCCGGTACCCCGTCCTTGTTGCGCCGGAAGTCGATGACGCGGTAGCGGACCTTGTTCCCACCGCCCTGGTGGCGCGTCGTGATGCGACCGTTGTTGTTACGGCCGGCGCGGTGAGGTTTGGGCTGTAGCAACGCCTTCTCGGGCTCACGCCGAGTTACCTCGGAGTAGTCGGAGAAGGTTTGAAACCGCCGACCTGGTGATGTGGGCTTTGCTTTACGGATCGCCATTAGTGCTCCCTAAGCCTGCTGCTCGAAGATCTCGATCTTGTCGCCCTCGACGAGCTTGACGATTGCTCGCTTGCGTGTCGGGCCGACGTCCCTTGGTGAATCGAAAGCGCTTCGTCTTTCCCTTGCGGTTGAGCGTGTTGACCGAGACGACGCGCACATCCCAGATACTCTCGACCGCCTGGCGAATCTCGGTCTTGTTCGCGCTCGGGTGTACGAGGAACGTGTACGCATTCTCATCCAGCAGCGAATACGACTTCTCGCTCACCACAGGCGCCAAAATCACATCGCGAGCGTCACTCTTGGTCGAACCCATCTACGCGCTCGCCTCCTTCTTGCCTGCTCTCTTGACAAACTCATCCAAAGCAGAACTCGTGAAGACGATCGCGTCGGCAACGAGGACATCGTAGGTACTGAGCGCGCCATGCAACGCAAAGGCAGCACCCGCTAGGTTACGGAAAGCACGATCTACGTTTGCGGACGAATCGTCATCCGGGTCCAGTACGACAAGCACTCGTCCGGTGATTCCCGCAACTTCGAGGCACTTCGCCGCAGCCTTGGTCCTGGTTTGATCGAATGCGTCCAGAACGAAGATCTTTTCACTGCTTGCTTTGTCGGCCAGCGCGCTGCGAAGAGCGGCCTTGCGCATCTTCTTGTTCACACGCATCGTGTAGTCGCGTGGCTTGGGTCCAAAGACGGCACCGCCACCGACCCAGATGGGGCTGCGTTCCGAACCATGCCGGGCTCGGCCCGTACCCTTCTGCCTCCACGGCTTGGCGCCTCCGCCACGAACCTCGGACCGGGTTTTGGTGGACGCGGTTCCGCTCCGCGCCGCTGCTAGCTGTGCGACGACGACCTGGTGCATGACGGCCTCATTCGGCTCGCCTCCGAATAGCGCATCGGGAAGATCCTTGGTACCGGAACTTTTTCCGTTGACGTCGATCACGGTTGCCTTTGCCATCAGCTAGCGGCCTTTCCCGCTGTGCGACGCGCGATCCGGATCGCCGTGCGCACCATCACGAGTCCTCCGCGAGGACCGGGGACGGCGCCGCGCACCAGCATGAGGTTGCGCTCGGGATCGACCTTGATGACTTTGAGGTTGAGCGTGGTCACCCGGACGTTGCCCATCTGCCCTGCCATGCGCGCTCCCTTGAACACGCGCGCCGGGGTGGCGCACGCGCCGATGGACCCGGGACTCCGGTGCTTCTTCTGGGTACCGTGGGAAGAGCTCAGGCCCTTGAACCCGTGGCGCTTCATGGCCCCGGCGAACCCTTTGCCCTTGGTGACGCCGATGACGTCGACCATTTCGCCGGCCTCGAAGATGTCGGCCTTGACCTCGGAGCCGAGTGCATAGTCCTCGAGGGTCGTCGAGCCGCAGTTCGGCGAGATGGCGCGCTGGTGTCGATACCGGCCTTGGCGTAAGTGCCCGGCGGTGGGCTTGTTCGGCCGCTTCGCCTCGCCAAACGCCAGTTGGGCGGCCGTGTAGCCATCCTTCTCCGGCGTCTTCGTTTGGGCGACGCGGCAGGGCCCGGCTTCGAGAACAGTCACCGGAACGGCGTGACCGTCTTCATCGAAGACCTGGGTCATCCCGATCTTGCGACCGAGGATCCCTTTCACCTCTGCCATCTGTGGATGCCTCTCTCTTTCCTGTTAGAGCTTCAACTCGATGTCGACCCCGGCCGGAAGATCGAGCCGCTGGAGCGAGTCCACGGTCTTCGGCGTCGGATTGACTATGTCGAGCAACCGCTTGTGCGTGCGCATCTCGAAGTGCTCGCGCGAGTCCTTGTCCTTGTGCGGCGACCGGATGACCGTGTAGATCGAGCGCTCCGTGGGGAGCGGAATCGGACCGTTGACGCTCGCGCCCGTACGAGTCACGGTCTCGACGATCTTCTTCGCACTTTGGTCGATGACCTCGTGGTCGTACGCTTTCAGCCTGATCCGAATCTTCATCCCGGCTGCCAAGTGTTTTCCTCTCTAGATCTCAATGTGCTCGACTGCTCTTTGGGTCTAGGACCAGCTATTCCGTGATCTTTACGACGCGACCGGCGCCGACGGTGCGACCACCCTCACGGATGGCGAAACGAAGTCCCTCGTCCATTGCGATCGGCTGGCCGAGCTCGACGGACATCTGCGTGTTGTCTCCCGGCATGACCATCTCGGTACCGTCGGGAAGCTTGACGGCGCCGGTCACGTCGGTGGTGCGGAAGTAGAACTGAGGCCGGTAGTTGTCGAAGAAGGGCGTGTGGCGGCCGCCCTCCTCCTTGTTCAGGACGTACACCTGTGCCTCGAACTTGGTGTGGGGAGTCACGCTGCCCGGCTTGGCGAGGACCTGGCCGCGCTGGACGTCGTCCTTCTTGGTACCGCGCAGCAGGATTCCGGCGTTGTCGCCGGCCTGGGCCTCGTCGAGCATCTTGCGGAACATCTCGATGCCCGTGACCACAGTCTTGTCGGTCTTCTCCTTGATCCCGACGATCTCGATCTCCTCGCCGAGCTTCAGCATGCCCTGCTCGACGCGTCCGGTCACGACCGTGCCTCGACCGGTGATCGTGAAGACGTCCTCGATCGGCATGAGGAACGGCTTGTCGTTGTCGCGCTCCGGCTCGGGAATGTACTCGTCCACGGCCTTCATGAGCTCCATACCTGCTTGGAGGCCTCCTCGTCGCCCTCGAGCGCCTTCAGCGCGCTGACACGGATGACTGGCACGTCGTCGCCAGGGAACTCGTACTCGGTGAGCAGCTCGCGGACCTCGAGCTCGACGAGGTCGAGGAGCTCCGGGTCGTCGACCATGTCGACCTTGTTGAGAGCGACGACGAGTAGGGGACGTTGACCTGGCGGGCAAGCAGTACGTGCTCACGCGTCTGCGGCATGGGGCCGTCGGCCGCCGAAACTACGAGAATCGCTCCGTCGACCTGCGCGGCTCCGGTGATCATGTTCTTGATGTAGTCGGCGTGACCCGGCATGTCCACGTGTGCGTAGTGCCGGTTCTCGGTCTCGTACTCGATGTGCGAAATCGAGATCGTGATGCCGCGCTCCTTCTCTTCCGGAGCGTTGTCAATCGTGTCGAACGCCGCGAACTGCGACGTCGGGGTTCTGCTCCGACAGGACCTTCGTAATCGCCGCGGTAAGGGTGGTCTTGCCGTGGTCGATGTGACCCATCGTCCCGATGTTGACGTGCGGCTTGTTGCGCTCGAACTTTGCCTTAGCCATGTCTCCTCTTCCTCTCCCTTACCTACTGCGGCGGTTCTCCGCGAACCGCCGCGACTACTTCGTCTGCAATCGACTGGGGCGTTTCCTGATAGCTGTTGAACTGCATGGTGTACGTGGCGCGTCCTTGCGTACGGCTGCGCAGCTCCGTCGCGTAGCCGAACATCTCCGCAAGCGGTACTTGAGCAGTGATTATTCGATCCTGTCCCCGCTGGTCCATCGACTCGATGCGACCGCGGCGACCGGAAAGGTCTCCGATGACGTCGCCCATGTGCTCTTCCGGCGTCACGACCTCGACGTCGAAGATGGGCTCGAGAAGGACCGGCTTGGCTTTCCTGACTCGCATCCTTGAAGCACATGGAACCGGCGATCTTGAACGCCATCTCCGATGAGTCGACATCGTGGTAGCTGCCGTCCAGCAGCGTCACTCGGAGGTCGACGACCGGATAGCCGGCCAGTACACCGGAGGCCATGGCCTCCTGGACACCCTGGTCGACGCTTGGGATGTACTCCTGTGGGATCCGCCCACCGCTGATCTTGTTGATGAACTCGTATCCACCACCGGGACCGGTCGGCTCGATTGTCGAGAACAACGTGAGCGTACTGACCCTTACCACCGGTCTGCTTGACGTAGCGGGTCTCGACCTTGTGGAACGGGGTTCTTGATGGTCTCGCGGTACGCGACCTGCGGCTTCCCGACGTTGGCTCCGACTTTGAACTCGCGGATGAGCCGGTCGACGATCACCTCGAGATGAACCTCGCCCATTCCCGAGATGATGGTCTGACCGGTGTCCTCGTCGGTGTGGACCCGGAAGGTCGGATCCTCCTCAGACAAGCTTCTGCAGAGCGATGCTCAACTTCTCCGAGTCGACTTTGGACTTTGGCTCGATCGCAACGTCGATCACGGGGGCCGGGAAGGTCATCTCCTCGAGTAGCACGGGTGCATTCGGATCGCTGAGCGTGTCTCCCGTCAGCGTGTTCTTGAGTCCCACGACCGCGACGATGTCGCCGGCGAAAACGGCATCTTTATCCTCGCGGTGGTTGGCGTGCATCTGTAGGAGACGGCCGATGCGCTCCCTGCGCTCGCGGCGTCGAGTTGACCACCTGGTCACCACTCTTGAGCGTCCCCGAGTACACGCGCATGTAGGTGAGGCGTCCGACGTACGGGTCGGTCATGATCTTGAACGCGAGGGCCGCGAAGGGCTCGGAGTCGTCGGGCTTGCGCACCTCGACCTCTCCCGTCGCCGGGTGGATCCCCTCGTAGGGAGGCACGTCCATGGGACTCGGCAGGTACCACGTGACCGCGTCGAGCAAAGGCTGAACGGCCTTGTTCTTGAACGCGGAGCCGCACAGGATCGGGTTGACCGCTCCGGCGACGGTGCCCTTGCGCAGGGCCTTGCGGAGACCGTCTACCGATATGTCCTGGTCGCCGAGATAGGCCTCCATGACGTTCTCGTCGACGTCGGCGAGGGCCTCTATCAGGTCGTGACGCCACTTCTCGGCGTCCGCCCTCATGTCCTCGGGGATCTCGCGGTCCTCCCACTCCTCGCCCATCCCGTCTGATGGCCAGTAGTGAGCGACCATCGTTATCAGATCCACGACGCCGTGGAAGTTCTCCTCGCTACCGATCGGAAGCTGGATGACCACGGGAGTCCCGTTGAGTCGGTCCGCGAATCATCTCGACGCAACGGAAGAAGTCGGCACCCGTGCGATCCATCTTGTTGACGAAGCACATGCGCGGGACGTTGTACCTATCCGCCTGCCGCCACACAGTCTCGGACTGAGGCTCGACTCCGGCTACAGCGTCGAACACCGCAACCGCGCCGTCGAGGACTCGCAACGAACGCTCGACCTCGACCGTGAAGTCGATGTGACCGGGCGTGTCGATCAGGTTGATCCAGTAGCCCTTCCAGTTCGCGGTCGTCGCGGCAGATGTAATCGTGATGCCGCGCTCCTGCTCCTGGGCCATCCAGTCCATGACCGCGCCGCCCTCGTGGACCTCACCGATCTTGTAGGTCTTGCCGGTGTAGTACAGGATGCGCTCGGTCGTGGTGGTCTTGCCCGCGTCGATGTGGGCCATGATCCCGATGTTGCGGGTATGGCTGAGCGGATACTCCCGAATAGTGGGAGCACCGCCGCCCTTCACCGCCTTGAGCTGCGGCCCTTCTTGTTGTTTTTGGTTTTGCGCTGCTTCTGCCATTTCTCTCCTCTGGCCGACCGTTTGGGTCAGCCCCGTTCAATTACCAGCGGTAGTGAGCGAAAGCCTTGTTCGCCTCCGCCATCTTGTGCATGTCTTCACGCCGCTTTACCGCCGCCCCGGTGCCCCCCGACGCGTCGAGGATCTCCGCTGCGAGCCGTTCGGCCATCGAACGCTCCCGGCGATTGCGCGAGAACGTCACGAGCCACCGGATGGCCAAGGTCGTCCCTCGTCGGGATGCGACCTCTACTGGGACCTGGTACGTCGCACCACCAACACGTCGGCTTTTCACCTCGAGCAATGGCTTGATGTTGTCGACGGCCTTCTTGAGCACGGGCAAGGGATCCCTGCCGGTGCGGTCACCGACCGCCGTCAGAGCGTTGTAGACGATGCCCTCGGCCAGGCTGCGCTTGCCACGCGTCATGATGCGGTTGGTGACCTGGGTGACGAGCACCGAACCGTAGATCGGGTCGGGGTTGATTTCCCTGCGAGCAGCAGCACCGCGGCGAGGCATTCCTACATCCCGCCCTTCTTGGCGCCGTACTTCGAGCGCGACTTGGTTCGATCGCGCACACCGGCGGTGTCGAGAGCGGCACGAACGATCTTGTAGCGCACGCCGGGGAGGTCCTTCACTCGACCCCCACGCACGAGCACGATCGAGTGCTCCTGAAGGTTGTGGCCAATTCCTGGAATGTATGCAGTGATTTCGATCTGAGAGGTGAGGCGAACGCGAGCGACCTTGCGCAGACGCGGAGTTCGGCTTCTTGGGAGTGGTCGTATACACCCGGGTGCACACGCCCCTGCGCTGCGGCGACCCCTTCAGGGCCGGCGACTTCGACTTCTCTTTCTTGAACTGTCGCCCCTGGCGTACCAGTTGCTGAATCGTCGGCAACGTCTTCTTCCTCTCCAGTGTCCCGTTGTTCACTGTTGCTCGTCTGTGGACGGACTCCCGCCCGAGCACGGGTAGAGCCTTCTCCTTGTGACCCGGTCGCCTGTCTCGCGGCGCCGGGCGCCTCACCTCTATGGACTCGCCGCCGGCAATCTGCACCCGCGCAGGCGAACTTTTGTTGCGGTCTTGCCGGGAGATAGGAACCGGTGCTCCGGGCTAAGCCCTGGCATCCGGGATGTCCTCCCGCAGACACAATCGCTCGGCGATGTACCCCTAACTCCACTGGTTCCCGGGGCAACCGGGCCTTGCGAAGCTCACCGAACTCGGGTTCTCTTACTTCTCCGCCACCCAGTCTCGTGTCCCTCGTGTTTCCAGTCCGTGGGAATTGTTGAGACAGGCGCGCGCCACACCTGAGCGTCAGACGCGACGGTAAGGATAGGCGCGTGCCTCCAGGCGGTCAAACGGGTGTGTAAGTCCGCTTCGGGGTGGGCCTTCTGGGGTTGGTTGAGCCCTCAGAATCGGTCCTGGCCCCGACCCTTTTCGAGCCCTGTCTAGCGCGGAGCGATTGGTCTGACGTTGTCCGGAGCCGATGACTCCGTCTGCAGGAAGCCCTGGAGTTGCTCGAAGGCCTTGGGGATGAGGTCCTCTCGCAGGGTGTAGGTCTTGTCCTCGCTCTCCCTGACCCACACGAGCCCGGCCTGACGAAGTATCGCAAGGTGGTGGTAGGCGGTGGACTTGGCGCTGCCGAGCAGGTCGGTCGCCTCCTTGAGGGTCATCGGACCCGCTGCGAGCCGCTTCAGGAGCCTCAGGCGATTGGCGTCGCCGAGAGCTTTGTGCAGCTTCACGAGCGCCGGTGGTGGCACCGACTCGTCGACTCCGACGCTGTCGTCGGACACGGGGAAAATGTAGATGCTTACATCCCGATACTCGGTCACGAGGACCCACGGACGAAGGATGAAGGTCGGCGCGAGAACGACGCGGCGGATCCACGGTTCGGCGACGAACTGGATGCCGTTGGTAGCGAGCTCGATGGTGCGCTCAAGCGAGAGGTCCTCGGACATCTTCAGCTTGGCCTTGCAGTCACGCTCCATGACGGGGAGGGCCTCGTCCCTGAAATGAGAGAAGACCTCCTTGTCCCAGCGGCGAAGGACGTCTACAAGCCCACGCTGGACCACATCCGGGGGTTGCTTCAAGACGTGCTCGAGGGCCAGAACCAGGTCGTCGCTCTGGCCCCATTTAGCCCGTGCATCCCCGACGAACTCAGCCTGGGCATCGGGGTCGCCCTGGACGGCGCGCCGAACGACCTCCGAAGAGACGGTCTGATGCGCTCGGCTGTGATAGCCCACGAGCGCCAGCAGCACATCGACCGGCTCGCTTCGCTCGAGATCGCTGATGAAGGTGTCCACGTCGTACTCGGGTCCGGAGTCGAGCACTGAGCCGACGAGGTAAGCGAGCAGCTTTCCGCAGGTCACCCCCAGGGTCCCCGGGCCCCCGAAGAGCTCCTCGATGTCCTCCAGGAGGCTCTCCGAGGCCTTGCTCCTGAGCTCCTCGAGCCGTTCCTTGCCCACGTCGTAGGTGTTGACGTCTTTGGTGGTGCCCTCGAGGTCCCCCATCGCCAGGATGCTCATCAAGAGCTCGACTGCGGAGGATTGAACTACCTCCAAGACGATGGGCTCGGGACGCTGGGAGAGATTCACGACCCTCATGGGAAGCACCTTACCCAAACGGGCGTTCTATATGTATGAAACGTTGGTTCTAGATGCTTCGGACGGTTTCTGGGGGTCGATGGCAGGTTCACCCCTGTATTAAGCACCCGGGGCTTGACAACAGTCAAGGTGTTCGATAGATTTCGAACGATAGTTCGACGGTAATAGAACAACGGAAGTAGAACACACGGCTGAATTGCAGTACCGAAAAGCCCGAAAGGAGGGGTAGACGATGATCTCCATCAGCTCATACGAGATCGCCAAGGAGCAGCAACGCGACACGCGTGAGGGGGCGGACGAAGAGCGCTCCGCCAGGCCTCACGTCGATGAGGGCCACGTCACCCGCTCCGGAGTGCGGCACGCAGTGGCCAGCACCCTGAGGCGAGTGGCGGACAGCCTCGAGCCCGTTATGTAGCAAGAAGTACCGACCTAGAAGTACCGACAAGGAAACACGGGTTCGGGCACCTGGAACGGTTAAAGATCGTGTCCCGCTCGGCAGGCGGAACCAACGCCCGAATCCAACCCGAAGGCCCCCGTTCCCCCGGGGGCCTTCCTTTTCTCCCTCCTGCCTTCGCTCCGGGGTGTGATCCGGTAGCGTCCCAGGTTGATCGACAACCCATCGACGGGAGCGACGTGAACGAAGAAGAGATTCAGTCCTACGCACGCCTGGTCTTGAGCATGGGTGCCAACCTTCAGGCCGGTCAGGACGTGACGATCAACGCAATGATCGAGCACGCGCCGCTGGCGCGGGCCCTGGCTGAAGAGGGCTACGCGATGGGTGCCCGCTACGTCGACATCTGGTATTGGGATCCTCACTCGAAACGGTCACGGATCCGTCACGCTCCCAAGGACACCCTCGGGTGGACGCCTCCGTGGCTGGACTCGCGGGGCGACTACACAGCCGAGCACAACTCGGCAGACATCTCGATCGTCGGCGACCCCGAACCGGACCTCTTGGCCGATGTCGATGCCGCGCGGGCCGCGCTTGACCGAATGCCTTCGCTCTCCTCGCGCCTGAATGCAAACCTGAGTGGCGAGGTGAACTGGACGATCGTGCCCTGGCCCACCGCGGGGTGGGCCGAAACCGCTTTCGGTGAAGCCGACGTCGACCGACTGTGGGGCTATCTGCGTTCCTTCCTCAGAATCGATCAACCGGACCCGGTCGCGGCATGGAAGACACACATCGAACGACTCATCACCAGGGCCGGCCAGATGAACGAACGAGCCTTCGACGCGCTGCACTATCGGGGGCCCGGCACCGACTTGACTGTGGGATTGATGCCCGACGCAAAGTGGGACGCGGCGGAGATGACTACGAACTGGGGAGTGACGTTCAGGCCGAACCTGCCCACGGAGGAGGTATTCACCGCACCAGACCGCAAGCGCGCCGATGGAGTGATCCGCTCGACCCGGCCACTTGCTACCGGAGGGTCGGTGGTGCGCGATCTCGAGCTGACGTTCGTCGACGGCGTCGTGACCGACGTGAGCGCGAGCACCGGGGCCGACATCGTGCGCGGTCAACTCGACGCGGACGAGGGGGCAAGGCATCTCGGCGAGCTCGCCCTGGTCGACGGATCCTCACCCATTGGACAGTCGGGCGTGATCTTCTTCTCCACCTTGTTGGACGAGAACGCGACCAGTCACATCGCCTTCGGAGCGGGAATCCCGACTGCCCTTGAGGGCGCAGACGAGTTGACTGCAGAGGAGCGTCTCGAGCGCGGGCTCAACGCCAGCAAGGTGCACACCGACTTCATGGTCGGATCGCCCGAGCTAGAGGTCGACGGGATCACACGCGACGGCGAGCGTGTCCCCATCTTGAGCAACGAGGTGTGGCAGCTCCAGAACTAGTGGATGGGTCGCGGAGTCTCTTCCTCTGCCAGAAAGGTATGTACGCCCTGGATGACCACGGAGCCCTCGCCCACGGCGGACGCGACCCGTTTGACCGATCCGTGACGGACGTCACCGACAGCAAAGACGCCTGGCATCGACGTTTCGTAGGGAAGGGGGGCTCTACTCAGGGACCATCCGGGGGTCAGGGCAACATCTTGTCCCGTGAGGATGTAACCCCACTCGTCCCTCAACAGCTCGTCGGGTAGCCAGTCAGTGCGAGGCTCGGCACCGATGAGAACGAACAGCCCACCTGCATCGTGGCGATGGGTATTTCCGTTCTCGTCACGAATCTCAACGAACTCGAGAGCTTGATCTCCTCCACCCCCCACGATGCTGGAATTGGAGCGGATGGTGATGTTGTCGTTCACTTGAATCTGGCGGATCAAGTAGTCCGACATGCTGGCTGACAGAGAGGATCCACGGACTAGCATCGTCACACTCTTGGCCAACCTGCACAGATGGACCGCCGCCTGACCCGCCGCATTGCCGCCGCCAACCACGAAGACTTCACGGCCCTTCATTGACTCCGCCTCGGTGACGGCGGCCCCGTAGTAGACACCCCGGCCGACGAGTTGCTCGAGTTCGGGAACGCCCAGCCGGCGGTAGTCGACGCCTGGCGCGAGCACCAAAGCTCTGGATCGAACCTCGACTCCATCGGATAGCAGAGCGACGAAATGATCGCCGGCCAAGGTAATTCGATCGGCCGAGCGAGCGAACTGGAACGCGACACCGAAGGTCCAGGCTTGGTCGAAGGCTCGCTTCGCTAACTCCCGACCAGAGATTCCTCGGGGAAACCCCAGGTAGTTTCGAATGCGCGAGGTCGTACCCGCCTGGCCCCCCATGGCGGTCCGATCTAGCACGAATGATTGAAGGCCCTCCGACGCTGCCGACATGCCGGCGGCCAGCCCGGCGGGACCGCCTCCGATGACCGCGACGTCGAAGGTCGTCCAGTCCGGAGTGTCCCCGCCGGTGAACGCGTCGGTGATCTCGGCATCGGTCGGATCTCGCAGTGCCAACCCCGTCCAAAGCACAAGAACGGGAAGGACGCTGTCGTCAAACCCTGCTTCACTCAATACTCGCTGACCGTCTTTGCTTCGAGCATCGAGGACCCCAACGGCGACGCCGTTGCGCCCCGCAAGATCGCGGAGCTGATGCATTCGCGCCGAGCCAACCTCGCCGATCAATTGAGCAATTTCGAGCTGTTCGCCATACGAGCCCGCCCACTCTCCCAACAGTTCCGAGATGGAGGCATGAAAAGTCTCATCAGGCGAAACCATCGGTACGAGCACATAGTGATCGGCAAGGCCCATTTGGAGCGGCCGCTGAACCAACTGAGCCTCGTCACGATCGCCGGGTTGCAGGTAGACAACCCGCAGAGCTCCTGGGTGATGCGCTCGAACGGCGGTCATCGCCTCCCATCCGTCTGTGTCCGTTAGTGCCAGGCTGGACAGCACCACTGCGATGCGCCGTCCCTCGGTTGACAGTTGCATCGCGAGCGCCATGGCGTCGGCCCCCGAGGCGGCCTCGGCGACTTCGTAATCGGGCGCGTAGCGATGGGCCAATTCATGTGCGACCTTGCCCGCCCTAAGGGCATCGCTGCCGATGACGAGAAAGAGGGGGGCACCGTTGAACCGGTTGCGTGACGTGCTCATCGCGCCAGGCTAGCCGTCGAAACAAGGCGATACCAGGCGGTTGTAGGACCTCGTGCCGGCGACGGTGCCACGTCATAATTCTCTTCGACGACGACGCGTCGACTGGCAGGACCGAAGAATCGGGGGAACATGAGTCTTGGAGACTGGTTGAAGAGCGTGCTGACTCGCCCACAGGAGGGTCTCTCGCTCGCGCTGCCTAGGGAAGAACCGGGATCAATTGCTGACGTCATTGCCCGGATGCGGTTGATCCAGGCCCAGCTTCCACCCACCGACGGAGTCGCCAGCTTCAACAAGATGTACCTGGCGGTTACCGAGGATGTCCTAACCCGGAGCATCGGCCTCGAGTTCGAAGACAAAGAGTTCGTCGAGCGTCTGGACGTGGTCTTCGCGAACTTGTACTTCAAAGCACTCGAGAACTACACGCAGGATCCGCAATCTTGTGCCAGGTGTTGGACTCCACTATTCCAATCACGACACAACTCTCGGATCGCTCCCATTCAGTTCGCGCTCGCCGGAATGAACGCACATATCAATCACGATCTCGTCCTTGCCCTCGAGGCGACTTGCCGGGAGATGAAGCGAGACCTCGACCGCGATTCCGCTCAGTACAGAGACTTCTGCCGCATCAACGCCCTGTTGGCCGAGGCTCAGCAGAGAATCGAGCCCTGGTTCAAGAGAGGCATCGTCGGGATCATCGACCGCGTGCTGGGTCAGGCCGACGAGGCTGTCGAGATGTGGAGCTTGGAGCGCGCTCGCGAGAACGCCTGGGTCCAAACCGAGGCGTTGTGGCTCTTGCGGGCACAGGAACAACTCGCGGCCAGGTTCTTGTTGGCGCTCGACCGAACGGTCGGTTTTGCCGGCCGCGGTTTGCTCTTCGAACGTCCTTTCTGAGGGGAGCGTCAGCTCCGCGTAGGAAACGCTCACGCGCAGAGGCCCCCGGCTAACCGGGGGCCTCTTGGTGTTGACGCGTCTTGCAGTACGAGTCCGCCCTACTCGGCGGCTGTGCTGACCTCTTCGTCGAGATTCACCGAATCCGCGTCGGATTGCCCCTCGCCGTCCTCCGAAGAGTCGGGCACCGCGCGGAGACCGTCGCCGAAGAGCTCGCGTGCCGCGTCCTCTTCCTCCGTGCGGGGAGGAAGGCCGAACATCTCGCGTGCCTCGGCATCGGAGATTGCGCCCTCGCCGGTCGTCTCTATCGAGACGTTGCGGTAACGGCTCATGCCGGTACCTGCAGGGATGAGCTTTCCGATGATGACGTTCTCCTTGAGCCCGAGCAGCGGATCGCTCTTGCCGTTGATGGCGGCCTCGGTGAGCACACGGGTCGTCTCCTGGAACGAGGCCGCGGAGAGCCACGACTCGGTCGCAAGCGACGCCTTGGTGATGCCCATCAGCTTCGGTCGGGCCGTTGCCGGCTCGCCGCCGTTGGCGACCACCGTCTCGTTGGACTCGGCGAAGACACGGGCGTCCACATCCTGGTTCGGCATGAACTCGGTCTCGCCCGGCTCGAGCACGGTGACCTTGCGAAGCATCTGACGAACGATCAGCTCGATGTGCTTGTCGTGGATCGGCACACCCTGGCTCCGGTACACGTTCTGCACCTCGTTCACGAGGTAGAGCTGGACCTCGCGCGTACCCAGGATGTCGAGGACCTCGTCCGGGATCCTTGTTTCCCTCGGTAAGCGACTGGCCCGCCTCGACGTGATCGCCGTTCCGGATCCCCGTGAAGACGGCGAAACGCGACACCTTGTAGGGAATCGGCTCGCTGCCGTCGTCGGGGATGAGCTCGATGCTGACGCGCTTCTCGTCCTCGTGGATCTCGACGCGACCCGGTCGCCGCCGCGATCTCGGCCTTCCCCTTTGGGGTGCGAGCCTCGAAGAGCTCGACGACTCGAGGCAGACCCTGCGTGATGTCCTCGACGCTGGCGACACCACCGGTGTGGAACGTACGCATCGTGAGCTGGGTGCCGGGCTCACCGATGGACTGCGCCGCAACGATTCCGACGGCCTCGCCCAGCTCGACAAGCGCGTTGGTCGCAAGGCTGATGCCGTAGCACTTCTGGCAGACGCCGTGGCGCGCGTCGCATGTCAGGACCGAACGCACGATCGACCTCCTTGGCCCGCCGCAGTCCTCGACGATCGGCGACGTCCTCGGTGTTGATCGACTCGCCCGCGGCCTTGACGACGTTGCCGTCCGGGTCAACGATGTCCTCGAGCAGGACACGGGAGATCAGCTTCTGCTTGAGTAGCGCTGCGCTCCTTGATGAGGTCGATGACGCAGACCGCGGTCGGTTCCGCAGTCCTCCTCGCGGACGATGACCTCCTGGCTGACGTCGACCAGCCGCCGGGTCAGGTAACCGGAGTCGGCGGTACGAAGAGCCGTGTCGGCCAGACCCTTTCGAGCACCGTGCGTCGAGATGAAGTACTCGAGAACGGTCAGTCCCTCGCGGAAGTTCGCCTTGATTGGACGAGGGATGATCTCACCTCGTGGGTTTGCCACGAGTCCACGCATACCCGCCAGCTGGCGGATCTGCGTGATGTTCCCTCGAGCGCCCGAGTTCGCCATCATGTAGATGGGGTTGAGCTCGTCGAAGCTCTCCTCCATCGCCTCGCTTACCTCGTCGGTGGCCTTGGTCCAGATCTCGATCAGCTCCTGGTTGCGCTCCGACTCGGTGATGACGCCCTTGGTGTACTGACCCTCGACCTTCGTCGGCCCGCTTCTCGTGCGCCTCGAGGATCTTTGGCTTGCTCGTCGGAGTCGTTACGTCCTCGAGACCGATGGTTACTCCGGCCTTGGTGGCGTAACGGAATCCCGTCGTTCTTGATGTTGTCGAGGACGTCGGCCAGTTCCTTCTTGTCGTATGTGCGCGCGCAGCGCTCGACCAGAGCCGCGAGCTCCTTCTTCTTGACCGGAGTGTCCTGGAACGGGAAGTCCTCAGGGAAGCTCTCGTTGAAGATCACCCGGCCGGCAGTCGTCTCGGCGATGCGGCGTGGGTTGGCCTCGTACTCGGCCTGGTCCTCGCCCTCGAAGCGCTTAGTCCACGCACCTTGACCCGGGCGTGGATATCCACGGCTTTTGCGTCGTAGGCCTTCAGGAGCTCCTCAGGCATTGCGAGAACACCATGCCCTCGCCCTTCTCGCCGCCGTGATCAGCGGTGAGGTAGTAGGTGCCGATGATGATGTCCTGCGTCGGCGCCACGATCGGGTCGCCGTGCGCCGGACTCAGCACGTTGTGAGCGGACAGCATGAGCAAACGGGCCTCTGCCTGAGCCTCGGAACTGACAGCGGAACGTGGACCGCCATCTGGTCACCGTCGAAGTCGGCGTTGAACGCGACGCAAACGAGCGGGTGGATCTGAATCGCCTTGCCCTCGACCAGGATGGGCTCGAAAGCCTGGATGCCCAAGCGGTGGAGCGTTGGTGCGCGGTTCAGCAGCACCGGGTGCTCGTGAATGATCTCCTCGAGCACGTCCCACACATGCGGTCGGCTGCGTTCGACCATGCGCTTTGCGCTCTTGATGTTCTGAGCGTGGCCCAGGTCCACCAGACGCTTCATGACGAACGGCTTGAAGAGCTCGAGCGCCATCTGCTTGGGCAGACCGCACTGGTGCAGCTTGAGCTTCGGCCCGGCGACGATGACGCTTCGGCCCGAGTAGTCGACGCGCTTACCGAGCAGGTTCTGACGGAAACGACCCTGCTTGCCCTTGAGCATGTCCGACAGAGACTTGAGCGGACGGTTGCCCGGTCCGGTGACCGGACGTCCACGACGACCGTTGTCGAACAGCGCGTCGACGGCCTCCTGGAGCATGCGCTTCTCGTTGTTGACGATGATCTCGGGGGCCCCGAGGTCGAGAAGCCTCTTGAGGCGGTTGTTGCGGTTGATGACCCTGCCGGTAGAGGTCGTTGAGGTCTGACGTCGCGAAGCGGCCACCGTCGAGCTGCACCATCGGACGGAGGTCCGGCGGGATGACGGGGACACAGTCGAGGACCATGCCCAGCGGAGAGTTCTTCTTCGCCTCGTCGCGTGAACGGCGCTACGACCTTCAGGCGCTTGATCGCGCGCTGGCGCTTCTGGCCCTTGGCCGTCTTGATCTGGTCGCGGAGGAACTCCTCCTCCTCCTTGAGGTCGAGGTTGGCGATGAGGTCCTTGATCGACTCGGCCCCCATTCCTCCCTGGAAGTACTCGCCGTAGCGGTCCTTGAGCTCGCGCCACTGAATCTCGTCGTCGACGATCTGCTTCACGTTGAGGTTCTGGAACAGCTCGAAGACGTCTCGCGCCATAGCGATGTTCCGCTCGGCACGCTCGCGTACTTCCTTCTGCTGGCGCTCGCTCTGATTCTTGGCCGCTGTCTTCTCGGAGCTGCGAGCCTTGCGGGCCTCCATCTCCTCGAGACGTCCTTCCGTCTCCTTGAGGATCTCCTCGAGACGGCGGTCCCGGTCGGACTCGAAGCGCGCGACCTCGTGCTGGATCTCCTCCTCGAGATCGGGGAGGTCCTTATGGCGCTTGTCCTCATCGACTGACGTCACTATCGACGCCGCGAAGTAGATGACCTTCTCGAGCTCTTTCGGAGCGAAGTCGAGCAGGTATCCGAGACGAGATGGAACGCCCTTGAAGTACCAGATGTGGGTCACCGGTGCTGCGAGCTCGATGTGGCCCATGCGCTCGCGACGCACCTTGGCGCGCGTTACCTCGACGCCACAGCGCTCGCAGATGATGCCCTTGAAGCGGACACGCTTGTACTTACCGCAGTAGCACTCCCAGTCCTTGGTCGGACCGAAGATCTTCTCGCAGAAGAGTCCGTCCTTCTCCGGACGGAGCGTGCGGTAGTTGATGGTCTCGGGCTTCTTGACCTCACCGTTCGACCAGGCGCGAATCTGGTCGCCCGGTAGCGAGCCCGATCCTCAGTTCGTCGAAATAGTTAACGTCTATCAAGCTACTCAACCTCCTCGACGGATGGATGGCTCGCGACGGGACAGATCGATGCCGAGTTCTTCCGCCGTGCGGAAGATGTCCTCGTCGATCTCTTTCATTTCGATCTCCTCACCCGTCGCCGAGAGCACCTCGACGTTCAAGCAGAGAGATTGCATTTCCTTGATGAGCACCTTGAAGGACTCGGGGATGCCGGGCTCGGGGATGTTCTCGCCCTTGACCACAGCCTCGTAGACCTTCACTCGACCAAGCACGTCGTCCGACTTGATCGTCAGCAACTCCTGCAGGCAGTAGGCCGCGCCGTAGGCCTCGAGCGCCCACACCTCCATCTCTCCGAAGCGCTGGCCACCGAACTGAGCCTTACCTCCGAGAGGCTGCTGCGTGATCATCGAGTACGGACCGGTCGAACGAGCGTGGATCTTGTCGTCGACCATGTGGCTGAGCTTCAGCACGTACATGTATCCGACGGTGATCTCGTTGTCGTACGGCTCGCCGCGAGCGTCCGTCGTACAACTGAGCCTTGCCGACCTTGTTCACGAGCGGGTACTCGGTCTTGCGCTGCGGCGACCTTGTCGAGCGCATCGAGAATCTCGTCCTCGCGCGCTCCGTCGAACACTGGGGTGGAAACCCACTGGGGGTCGGCATCGTGCCACTTCCCGGGCTCGGGCGTGCGGTCGCTCGTCATCGAAGTGATGCTTGGCGACCCACCCGAGGTGAGCTCTCGAGCACCTGGCCGAGGTTCATTCGGGAGGGAACGCCGAGCGGGTTCAGGATGATGTCGATCGGAGTTCCGTCCGGCAGGAACGGCATGTCCTGCTCGGGGAGGATCTTCGAGATGACACCCTTGTTTCCGTGGCGTCCGGCGAGCTTGTCGCCCTCGGAGATCTTGCGCTTCTGCGCAACGAACACGCGGACGAGCTCGTTGACTCCGGGGGACAGCTCGTCGCCCTGCTCACGGGTGAACAGGCGAACCCCGATGACCTTGCCCTCCTCACCGTGGGGCATCTTGAGCGAGGTGTCGCGCACCTCACGGGCCTTCTCACCGAAGATCGCACGAAGCAGGCGCTCCTCGGGAGTCAGCTCGGTCTCGCCCTTGGGCGTGACCTTGCCGACGAGCACGTCGCCGGTGCCGACATCGGCGCCGATACGGATGATGCCCCGCTCGTCGAGGTCGGCGAGGACCTCTTCCGAGACGTTGGGGATGTCGCGAGTGATCTCCTCGGGGCCGAGCTTCGTGTCGCGGGCATCGATCTCGTACTCCTCGATGTGGATCGAGGACAGGATGTCCTTCTTGACGAGGCGCTCGGACAGGATGATGGCGTCCTCGAAGTTGTAGCCCTCCCAGGACATGAACGCGACCATGAGGTTCGCGCCCAGGGCCATCTCGCCGTTGTCGGTCGAAGCACCGTCGGCGAGCACGTCGCCCTGCTTGATCGTCTGTCCCTCTCGCACCAGAGGACGCTGGTTCATGCACGTCGACTGGTTCGAGCGACGGAACTTCTCGAGCTTGTAGATATGACGCTCGTGTCCGGTCTTGGCCGCGATCACGATGCGGTCCGCGGTGACTTCCTCGATGGTGCCGTCCTGCTCGGCAATGACCACGTCGCCGGCGTCGGTCGCAGCCCGGAACTCGAGCCCGGTCCCGACGATGGGGGCCTGGGGCTTGAGGAGGGGCACCGCTTGACGCTGCATGTTGGCGCCCATGAGGGCACGGTTTGCGTCGTCGTGCTCGAGGAACGGGATGCAGGATGCGCTGACCGACACGATCTGCTTTGGGCTGACATCCATGAAGTCGACCTCCGACTGCGTCGACGTAGTCGAGCTCGTTGTGACGAGCTCGGGCAAGCACCTTGTTCTCGGTGAAGCTGCCCTTCTCGTCGAGCACGGCGTTCGCCTGGGCGATGACCGCCCGGTCCTCCATGTCGGCGGTGAGGTACTCGATCTGGTCCGTGACCTTGCCTTTGATGACCTTGCGGTAAGGCGTCTCGACGAAGCCGTAGCGGTTGAGCCGCGCGTAGGTCGAGAGCGACGCGATGAGACCGATGTTCGGACCCTCCGGCGTCTCGATCGGGCACATGCGGCCGTAGTGGCTCGGGTGGACGTCTCGTACCTCGAAGCCGGCACGCTCGCGACTCAGACCCCCGGGGCCGAGGGCCGAGAGACGACGTCGGTGCGTCAGCCCGGCCAGCGGGTTGGTCTGGTCCATGAACTGACTGAGCTGGCTCGATCCGAAGAACTCCTTGATCGAGGCGACGACCGGGCGAATGTTGATCAGCGTCTGAGGCGTGATGGCCTCGACGTCCTGGGTCGTCATGCGCTCCTTGACGACTCGCTCCATGCGGGAGAGCCCGACGCGGATCTGGTTCTGAATGAGCTCGCCGACCGGACGGACCCGGCGGTTGCCGAAGTGGTCGATGTCGTCGGTCTCGTAGTCGGGGTCACCGGCGTGCAGCTTCACCAGGTAGCGGATCGTCTCGAGGATGTCCTCTTTGCGGAGGACCGATCCCATCTCCGTGATGGCGTCTTCGCGTCGACTCGAACTCGAGCTTGCGTTGACCTTGTAGCGACCGACCCGAGCGAGGTCGTATCGCTTGGGGTTGAAGAACAGGTTCTCGATCAGGCTGCGTGCGCTCTCGACCGTGGGCGGCTCGCCCGGACGGAGCTTGCGGTAGACGTCGATCAGAGGCCTCTTCCTGGGTCTCGATCGTGTCCTTCTCGAGGGTTGCCGCGATCGACTCGGCGCCCTCGAAGAGCTCGAGGATCTCCTTGTCGTCGCCGAACCCGAGGGCCTTCAGCAGCACGGTCACGTACTGGCGGCGCTTGCGGTCGACTCGCACGCCGACCGTGTCGCGCTTGTCGGTCTCGAACTCGAGCCATGCACCGCGGGCAGGGATGACCTTGCAGGCGTAGATGTCCTTGTCGGACGTCTTGTCGACGCTGCGGTCGAAGTAGACGCCCGGGGAACGGACGAGCTGGCGAACGACCACTCGCTCGGTTCCGTTGATGATGAAGGTGCCCTTCTCGGTCATCATCGGGAAGTCACCCATGAAGACCGTCTGCTCCTTGATCTCGCCGGTCTCCTTGTTGATGAAGGCGGCGGTCACGAACAGCGGGCGGGAGAAGTCGAGGTCCTTCTCCTTGCACTCGTCCTCGTCGAACTTCGGTGGCTCGAAGCGATGGGACAGGAACTGAAGCGCGAGGTTCCCGGTGAAGTCCTCGATCGGGGAGATGTCATTGAGCGTGTCCTTCAGGCCCTCGTTCGAGGAACCAGGTGAAGGATTCTTTCTGAACCGAGATCAGGTTCGGGGGCGGGAGAACCTCGGTGAGCTTGGCGAACGTACGGCGTTCGCGCAGGGCATTGAACGACAAGCGAGCCTCCTCTTGGTGGTGCTAGACGGCGGTTCTGAAGCTTGCTCCCCGAACGGATCGAACTGGGCGGTTCTTAGCCGCGCGACAGGACGTCTGAGACGCACAGGGGGTGGACACAGCAGCACACGAGTATAGGCGCACGCCTACACCCGCGTCAAGTAAACGATTATTCAGTTGGCCTGATCGTGGCAGCGCCTGTATAGGTACCCCTCGTATTGGGCCAGAAATCACCATATTCCTGCTCGTGCCCCCGGGTCAACACCTAGCCTCGCCTACGTATTCCCAGGTGAGGGGGCCAGGAGGGGAACCCAGCTGCTCAGTAGACTCTGCCCCCGGTCCTCCGGCGTAGGGGCGGGAAACCCAACCCAAGGGCGGCATCGAAGCCACCTGTGGTTTTCCTCACGGCCACGGGCGCGCAGAGGGCGGGCCCTCGTGAGAGCCCGCCCCCTGGTCGTTACAGCCCTGGGTTACTTGACCTCGACTGTGGCGCCGGCGGCCTCGAGCTTTTCCTTCGCCTCGTTCGCCTGCTCTTTGTTGACCTTCTCGAGCACGGCTTTCGGCGCGCTGTCGACGACGTCCTTGGCCTCCTTCAGGCCGAGGCTCGTCAGGCTGCGGACCTCCTTGATGACCTGGATCTTCTTGTCACCTGCGGCGTTGAGGATGACGTCGAACTCATCCTTTTCCTCCTCGACGGCTGCTTCAGCTCCGCCGCCTCCGGGACCGGAGGCCACTGCGACCGGGGCTGCTGCGCTGACGCCGAACTTCTCCTCGAACGCCTTGACGAACTCACTTAGCTCGAGCACCGTCCAATCGGCGATGGCGTCGAGTACTTCCTCGTGGCTGAGTGTCTTGGTAGCCATTTACTCCTCCTCTTTGGCGCTGGTCTCTTCCTTCTCGCCGTCGGGCGCGGCGTCTTCGTCTGGGGACTCGGTCGAATCGCTGGGTGCCTCTTCTGGAGCATCGGGGGCCTCCGCGCTCGGTGCTTCCTCGGCTGAGGCCTCTGTGCTCGGTGTTTCCTCGGCCGGGGGGGCGTCGGACTCCTTCTGGGTAACGACCTGCACCAGCATCGAGCCGAGATCCCGCAGCAGTGCGGCCAGCACGTTGACGGTGAGCTGCGCGGGCTGGTTCATCATCATGGCGATCTTGGCGAGCTGGGTCTCCCGGGGTTCGAGCTTGGCGAGCTCTGTCGCCTGTTCCGCTGAGATGAACTTGCCCGCGAGGATGCCTCCCTTGACCTTGAGGACCGGGTACTTCTTGGCGACGGTGTCGATTGCCTTGGCCGCCGCAGCCGCATCCCCAGTGACGTAGGCAATTGCGGTCGGTCCGACGAACAGTTCGACCAGATCGTCCAGGCCGAGTTCCTTGACCGCAATCCGGGCAAGCGAGTTCTTCGACACCTTGTAGTCGGTGTCGGAGTCCGCGTCGCGGAGTGCTTGCCGGACCTCGGCCATCTGGCTGACACTGAGGCCCCGGTACTCGGTGAGCAGAGCAGCCTCGCTGTTGCTGAACCTCTCCGAGATCTCCTTGACGGCCGCAACCTTCTCCGGTCTAGCCATAGGCGCTTCTCCCTCTTGAATAGTTCCCTGACAGCAAAAAGCGGTCGCCAGACGGCGACCGCGCACGAGAGTGTGCGTCAACGGTTCCCGAGGGAACCATTTCGCTCGCCTGCGCAGGCTGTGGGAATTAAGGGCGGACCCACCTGCGGTCTGGGGCTGCTTAGGCGTAGGAGGATATCGCATCGGCCAACGAGGAGGACACCATGGAATTCGCTGAGGTTCTTCGAAAGCGCAAGATGATCCGTAACTATCTCCCCACTCCGGTGGATCCGAGGGCGCTCGAGCGCATCCTCGACGCCGCCGGCCGGGCGCCAAGCGCCGGCCACAGCCAGGGTCAGTACCTGGTGGTCGTCACCGACGCAGCCACGCGAAAGGCGATTGCAGAGTTGGGCAACGAGGCTCAATACGTGGCCTCTGGCATGCCTCCCTGGATGTCGACAGCCCCCGTTCACCTTGTGATCTGCGTCCGGGAGGACGACTATCACGACCGCTATCGGGAGCCCGACAAACTAAAAGACGACGGCACCGAGATCGATTGGCCGGTCCCCTACTGGTGGGTAGATGCGGGGGCGATGCTGATGCTCGTCCTTCTCGCGACTGTCAACGAGGGATTGAGCGCGGGCATCTTCGGTTCGCACAAACTGGAGGGGCTAAAGGACCTGCTCTACATCCCGGGTGACGTCGCTCCGGTCGGCATCGTCACCGTTGGGCACGCGGCATCGACCGAGACAACAGGCTCGGCGAGACGCGGCCGCAAGTCTCCAGAACAAGTCGTGCACCGCGAGCGATGGACCTGATGCTCCGCCGTCCACGCTCTCTGTTGGCGAGAAACCTATGTGTCGAACGGATCTGAGCCGCTGCCGGGGAAGGGACCTCCGCCCGGATCCTGCTGGCTGAAATAGCGCTGAAACTCTTCGGCGAGCTCATCGCCCGACGGGATGTTCTCTTGTTCTGTAGCCGCTTCGAGCCTGGCCACGTGCTCCTTCGCTTCGGGCCGGCCCGACACGATCTCGTCTAGCTGTGCGCGCTCGGTCAAGGCTTGTTGACGGAGCTCGTCCAGCGAAACCTCGGCACCGACCTGAGACGCCACGCGACCCACGAGGGTGAGAATGCCGTCGTGGTACGGGCCGGCGACGTAGTGCGGCACCTGAGCGAAGAAACCGACTGTGTCGACGCCCGCCCGCCCGAGCTCTCGATCGACGATGCTGATCGCCGCGCTCGGTACCCGCATCGTGGGAGGCAGAGTGGTGGTGTCAGCGATCAGCCCCTCGCGCGACGCCGTGGTCAACAACGGCGTGACGCGAGTGTGCGGGACGGCTGCCGGCACCGACCCGAGCGTCACATGGAGTCCGACGTTGAATTTCTTCGCGAGCTCGACGACCGACGCAGAGAAACCGCGCCACCGCATGTCGGGTTCGGTTCCCGTCAACACAAGAACATCACGGCCTCCGAGTGTCGATTCCCTCACGGTTATCTCAGGCCAGGTCACGTCTGCCATGGCGCCATCGATGATGTCGAGAATGGGGCGGTTCGATCGGTAGTCGAACAGTTCGTCGCCATCGAAGGTCGCGACGACCGGCCCCGTTCCGGCGATGTGCTTGGCGGCGTCGGTGGCGACAGAGGCCGCGTCCACCCAGCCCATGAGCGCGGAGATCATCACAGGCTGCTCCGCCTCTACCGCTCGCGTCACCTCGTAAAGAGTCATTCTCTCCGACCCTACAGTTCAGACCTACAGCTCAGATCTCGAAGCTACCCCCAGACCGCCAGTAGATGCCCGCCTCCCGTTCCATGAAGCCCTCATCCACCATGTAGCGGCGCAGGGCGGCAACGTCCTCGTGATAGGCGGCGAGGATCTCGTTGACCTCCTTTTCCTGATAGCGCCGGCCTGGTTCGAAGTTCTGAGCCAGGTAGTCAAGCACGATTGTGCGCTTGGAAAGTTGCACAGGGATGGCCGTGAGACGACCATTCTTCATGAACCGGGCCAGCACAACCGCGCCGGGCACATCGGCGTCCGCGGCCCCCTCTCGATCGCGCTTTTCGCCGATGCTCCGAGCAATCATCAGCAGATCCTCGGTCAAAAGCCTGACCACGCCGTTCGGTTCTCGCACCACGAGCTCCCCCGCCACCAGTCGCGCCAGTGCCCTCTCGACCGTACGCGCATCCAACGATGTCATTTCTCTAATATCCGCGGTCGTCGTTGCTCCGAGCGCGAGCGCGCTGAAGACTCTTAACCGGCTGGGATCAGCAATGAGGCCGAGCATCCGCTCGGCCTCGTGTGACTGCCAATTGTTGTTCGTCTCCTCCATCACGTCGTTTCGCCGGCGGTGAGCGTCTGATTCTGCGGCTTCAGCCGCTAGCCCTCGGCCTCCTCCAGGTGACCTGCTTCGAGGTCCTTGTCAGCGCGTGGGGTCGATCCGGACTCCAGGGGACATCGTCGTCGAGACCGTGATGCTCTTCAGGTACCGTCCCTTTGCCGCGGCGGGCTTGGCTCGAACGATCTCGTCCATGACAGTTGCGTAGTTCACCGCCAAGTCGCCGTCCGTGAAGCTCTTCTTGCCGATGATCAAGTGGAGGTTCCCGTGTCTGTCGGTGCGGTACTCGACAAGTCCTCCCTTTAGATCGTTGACCGCCTTGGCGACGTCCGGCGTGACCGTGCCGGACTTTGGATTCGGCATCAGCCCACGGGGGCCGAGCACGCGCCCGAGCTTCCCGACGATGGGCATCATCTCCGGAGTCGCCACGGCTGCGTCGAAATCGAGCCAGCCTCCCTCGATGCGCTCGGCGAGATCGTCGGCACCAACCACATCGGCGCCGGCCTCCTTGGCGGCTTCCGCATGCGAGCCCTTTGCGAATACGGCGACACGCACGGTCTTGCCGGTTCCGTTGGGGAGTGACACCGCGCCGCGGACCATCTGATCGGCCTTACGGGGATCGACTCCCAGTCGAAGATTCAGTTCGACGGTCTCGTCGAACTTTGCCGAGGGAAGAGATTTCACCACCTTGAGCGCGTCTCCTGCAGAGTGCAGCCGGTCGCGATCGACCTTGGTGAGGGATTCCTTCAAGCGCTTGCCGGTCTTCGGCATGTTCCGTCTACCTCCTCGTGGTCAGCGATGGTTTGGAATCCATCTCCCACTGGCTAGGACCCATTTCGTCGTGCAGACGAAATCTCAACTGCTACTGGACAGTGATGCCCATCGAACGAGCGGTGCCCTCGACGATCTTCATGGCACCCTCGATGTCGTTGGCGTTCAGATCGGGAAGCTTGGTCTCCGCGATCTCCCGAACCTGATCTCTCGTCACGGTGCCGACCTTCTGCCGGTTGGGCTCTGGCGAGCCCTTCTCGACACCCGCCTTCTGTCGAAGAAGCACGGCCGCCGGAGGCGTCTTTGTGATGAACGAGAACGAACGGTCCTCGTAGACCGTGATCTCGACAGGGACGATGGTCCCCGTCTGCTGCTGCGTCGCTGCGTTGTACTGCTTGCAGAAGTCCATGATGTTGATCCCGGCCTGTCCAAGAGCGGGACCGACAGGAGGCGCAGGGGTCGCCTGTCCGGCGGGGATCTGCAGCTTTAGCACCTGAGTGACTTTTTGGCGGCGTTGTGCCATTCGGTTCTCCTATTGTTCCTAGAGCTTTGCGACCTGATCGAAGCCCAGCTCGACCGGAGTCTCACGGCCGAAGATGTTGACCAGAACCTTGAGCTTCGATTGGTCGAGGTTGATCTCGTTGATGGTTCCCGTGAAGTTTGCAAATGGCCCGGAAATGACCCGAACGCTCTCCTGCTCTTCGAATTCGAGCCGGGGCTTGAGCTTCTTCTTGTCCTCGGGCTTGACCTGAAGGATTTTGTCGATCTCTCGATCCGATAGCGGGGTCGGCTTGGCTCCCGAACCCACGAACCCGGTCACGCCCGGAGTATTCCGGACGACGTACCAGGAGTCGTCGTCGAGGTACATGCGAACGAGCAGGTAACCGGGAAACACCTTCTTTTGAACGACCTGCTTGCGACCTTGCTTGATCTCCATGACGTCTTCCATCGGGATGATGACCTCGAAGATCTTGTCGTCCACGTTCATCGACTGAATTCGGGACATGAGATTCGTCTTGACGCGGTTCTCGTAGCCCGCGTAGGTGTGGATTACGAGCCAATCGCCGGGGCGCTCGGTCGGAGGTACGAAGATCGTCTCGTAGTCGTCGAGCTCCGTATCTGCCTCGTCAGACTCCTCGGTCTCCGTCGCCTCGGGCTCGGCTGCAGTCTCCTCGGCCACCGCTACCGGCTCGGGCCCCGTGTCTTCCTTGGTCTTCGTGGCCTCGGGCTCGGCTGCAGTCTCCTCGGCCACAGCCAGCGGGTCGGCTTCAGTCTCGGCGGCAACTTCGGAGGTCGTGTCGCCGCCATTGGTTTCTGCGACCTCGATGGAGTCCGTCTCGGAAGTGGCAGTGTCGGTCACCCCGGCAGCCTCCTGGGCAAGCTGCTCGTCGGCCGCATCCGATCCGGTGGACGATGCCGCCTCGAGCTTTTGATCTTCGGTGTGGGTTTCCTGCATCATGCGTCAGCTCCCAAACAGCACGAGCACGCCTTTGGTGAAGACGTAATCCATGCCAGCGATAACAAGGGCGAGTGCAATTGCCGAAACGAGCACCACAGTCGAGTAGGAGACGACCTCGCTTCGGGAGGGCCAGTTGACCTTCTGAAGCTCGGCCATGACCTCCTTGGCGAACTGGCGAGGTTTGGCGCGCTGCCGTTTTTGCTGCGCGGCGGCCGGACGCGGCGTTGGTGCCCGCTTCTTCCCCTCCTGCTTCTTCATCTCACGCTTGTACTGCCTGTTCACGTCGCCCTTTCCTGTGCTCGACCGGTCGCTCACTCCCTCGCCGTCGCCGAAGCGCGCTGTAGAAAGGGTCCGGACGGGGGACTTGGAACGAGCACCAAGACTAGCACGGAGCAGCCCTCGCAGAGAAGTGCCGGGCGTGATTCCGGGCCTAGTGAGCGTCCTCCCGTTGCCCGCGAGCCACCTCTTCGTGCAGATGACCGTCCTTGATGGCGAGAACCCGGTCAACGTACTTGAGTACCTCTTCGTTGTGGGTGGCAATCAGCGATGTCGTGCCCACATCGCCAGCTCGCCGCAGAGCCCTCAGGACCCCCCGACCCCAAACGGCGTCCTGATGGCCGGTCGGCTCATCGGCGAGCAACAGCCGAGGAGCGCAGACCAGGGCTCGAGCCAGCCCGGTTCGCTGCTGCTCCCCGAGCGAGATCTCTGTAGGGATACGGTCGGCGAATTGAGTCAGTCCCAACTCGTCCATCAAGTGCTGCGCCTGGTCCTTCGCGGCTAGTTGGCCCAACCGGAGAGGAAGACGAATGTTCTCGGCAACGCTGAGCTCATCGATCAGACCCAAGCGTTGCGGAACGATCGAGAGGTCGTTCCACAACCGGTCGGCGGCGGGCACGTGTTGCCCGCTCCACTCGATCGAACCGGACTCGGCGTTCTCCCAACCCACGATGAGGTTCAGAAGCGTGGTCTTGCCAGAACCCGACGGGCCAATCAGTGCGACCACCTCCCCCGGGTAAAGATCGAACGTGGCTCCGGCCAGGGCATGAACTTCCTCGGGCCCCCGCCGATAGCTCTTGACCAGGCCCCTGGCGGACAGAAGCACTGCAGAATTCACTGTTGCCCCCGCTCCCACTCGCTGGAATCGGGAGGGATGAGCTTTACCTCGTTGCCTTCGACTGACATCACTGCGCGCCGGCTCGGGAACAGCTTGAGGACCTCCGGTGGGAGCTGCACTCTTCCCGCCGCGTCGATGACCGAGAGGTTGCGTGCCTCCTTGGTTTCGGCCTCGACAGCACCGTGTCGCAGATAGATCGTTCGTTCGGCGACATCGACGACAGCGGGATCATGAGTCGAAACGACGACACAGATTCCGCGATGGGCAAGGTCTCGCACAGTCTCGAGCAACGAATGGCTCGACTCGCTGTCGAGTTCCGCAGTGGGTTCATCCGCCACGACGATGGACGGATCACCGATCACGGCTTGAGCGAACGCGAGCCGCTGTTGCTCGCCGCCGGACAACTGATGAGGCCGGTGGTGGTCGCGGTTGGCGATTCCCAATTGGTCGAGGAGCTCGTCGACTTTGCTCGTCTCACCCAAGCCCTTGAGACGAGCGCTGTGCTCGAGATGCTCTCGCGCCGTGAGGTAGGGGATGAGGTTGTCGGAGGGTCGTTGGAACACGTAGCCGACGTAATCGCGACGGAAACGGTGGAGCTTGGCACCTTTGAGGGCGCTGACCTCGGTGCTGCCGACCATCACCGAGCCGGCGGTGGGGCGGTCGAGCCCGCAGAGGATGCGCATGAGCGAGGACTTGCCACTACCCGAAGGACCGACGAGAGCGGTGACCTGCCCCGCCGAGAACAACGCATCGACCCCCTTGAGCGCGTGGACTTCACCGGTCGCAGTCCAATAGATCTTCACAACTCCGAGAGCGCTTGCCGCGATCGACTCAGTTCGCATAGCGCAGCACCTCCGACACCTTCACGGTGTCGGCTTTCCGTTGCACGCGCCATGCGCCGAGCAACGCAGCCAGAGAGATCAACGCGACCAGGACCACGAAGAGCAGTGGTGGGACCGCGAACAGAGGACCGGGTGGAATCGTTGGCAGAGGATCCAACCGCGCGTAAACGAGCCATGAAGAGGCCAAGGCAAGAACGGCTCCGATCAACAATGAGATCAGGAGCATGCCGCCCAGTTCGAGCGCGACCGCCAATCGGTGAGCGCTCCGCGTCAATCCCATTCGCCTTGCCAGGGCATAGGAAACCTCACGGGCCTGCTGGCGGCTTTGCAGATACAGGAGCATGCCTGCCAAGGCGATTGCTCCTGCCATGACACCAAGGGCCTGAAGGTAGCCGAAGGTCCAGCTGAGAGCCAGAAAGGAAGGGCTGGCAAGAATCTCTGCGGTGCTCATCACGCTCACTGGATTGAAATTGATTCGCTCGGCTAGCAAGGCTTGCTCGACTTCGGGAGCCGAGGCCTCGGCCCAGAGCTCGTAGTTCGATATCAGCTGCTCGGACACAGCGCTGTCGGATGCTGCCGAGACCGCAAAGAGTGCGTCATAGCGCGTGACCAGCATCGGTTTGTCCGCGCTGAGCCCCGGCCAGGCCGAAGCGGTTCCGACGATCTCGATCGGGACATCGTATCGAGGCGTCACGTAAACGGCGCCGTCCGGGACCTCTTCCTCGGCGGCCACCACCAATGCCGTCAGGGCCCCGCCATCGAAGGGCTCGAGTCGGCCCACAAGGTCATCGATGCCATCCGAAGCAAAGCTCGCATCGAAGTACGCTGCGCCGGCGAAGGACTCGGGATCGATTCCCAACGTTTCGAACTCTCGGTCGCCAGGTTGAATCTCCCCATCGTCTGTCCTGGTCACGAATGTGTAGGGAAAGTCGAAGGTCGTGTTGAGCAGGTCCTTGGGTTGCGAGGTTTGAACCGGTACGGACACATCACTCCCGACCGAGAGGTTCGCCTTTGCGTGGGCAGACGCTTCGTTGGATGCGACGAGGATGCTGGCGTAGACGAGCACTCCCAACGAAATGGACGATGCCGTGATCAAAACAAGAGCGATGCTGGATGCTCCCGCGAGCCGGCGGCTGGCCAGATACATGGAAGACGCAGAACGATCCCCCATCCGACGAACTCGCGGCAGTAAGCGTCGCAAGCCGCGAGCCGCCACCCCCGCCATGCCGATGATGAACAGAATGGGAAACAGCAGTAGCAGGATGTCGACCTTCGGCGCACCATCCGGCGAACTGACGACGGGCTCGCCGCGCGTGACTATCTCGTAGTAGGACGCAGCGGCGAGCACCAAGACGAGCGGCTCCCATGGAAGGCGTGCCACCACGCCCCGAAAGCGCGCCGAGCCTGTCTCCACTTCGCGCCGCGCGCTCATCATGGTCACAGCTCCGTACAGAACGACTGCCAGCGCGCAGGACCATAGAGCTGTCGATAGAGCAGTCGCCTGAGCTCCCTCGCCCAATGCACTCGTTGGGCCGATCGCACGGACGAGGTAGACGGCGATCCCCCACCCGAGGGCCACACCGAGCAGGGCCGGGATCAGAGCCTCGACGGAGGCTCGCAGACCTTGACTCAAAGGGGAGACTCCCTGCGAGGACAGGAGTCGCACTTCGATCCGACGCCGCTGCACCGCGAAGATCCCCGCCCCGGCAAAAACGATTAGAGCCACAGCGCGCCCGGCGAGCGACAGAAGCTCTACGGGTCCGGTGATGGAAGTGACTGTGTCCTCTACCCGCTGCACCACTCCGGGGAAGCTCGAGTGGAACTCGGCCCCCCCGTAGGCCAAGGCGATGTCGTCGAAAGCGCGCCCGAGAGGCGTCTCTGGGTTGCGGGCCTCGAGTTCGAGGGACTGTTGTTGCGCGAGCAGTCTCTGTCCTTGCGCAAGGGTCATGCGACTTTCTCCCAGCTGAACATCCCACTGGTAACGAAGCGGCAACCCCATTGGTTCAGCGCTGTCGAAGAGAGTGTCAGACGACATGATCACCAAGGGTGGAGGCTGCGGCTGGTTGGGCCCGAGTGCCAGGATCTCGTAGGTCATAGGAGTCCAGTAGTCGTTCAGTGGCGCGGAGGGCAGGTCCTTGTAGATCCCCGCGACGGGCTGCGTGCTTTGTCCGCGGCCGTATCCAAACCGAAAGTCGTCCTCCACCTCGACACCGGCCGCACGGGCCACGGATTCGGGAACCCAGACACCCCCCTGGATATCCGCGCCTTCGATTACCTCGATGTTCCTCTCGGCATCGACACGGTGAAGCATGCGGATCTCGAGGTCGTCGTTCTCGGGCACCTGAGGTGATATGACGCGGAGGCTGTCGCTCACGATGCGGGTTTGAGGCACCTCGACGTTGGTCATCTCGGCGATTCGCTCGGTCAGCATCCGGTCCGACGCCTCGTACTGAGCTGCGTTGGGGGGGCCATATCCGGTGATGTTGAGCCCGGCCTCAGCCGGCGTCAGCTTGTCGATCTCCCGAGTCAGAGCCTCGTTGCCCGCGGAAGAAAGAAACAGCGAACCGGACGCGGCCGCAACACCGAGTACCAGAGCCGCCGCGAGGACGGCCACCAACACACCAGGGAAGCGGAACAGCAACAGGGGCGCCTTGAAGAACGCGGGGCTCGGGAGAGATGGCCTTCTAGAGGGGTGAAAGCGCTCCTCGTCGTCGATCTCCAACCCCCGGTGTCGGCAGCACTGTCTGGACGTGATGTGACCTCTCTACTATGCATGTAGTAACCCGTAAAGGAAAACCCGGTGCGTGGGCCCAGGTCGTTTGCACTGATTGGGTGGGGGAACCAGGAACCCGTGAAGAGATTGATGATCCTGCTTGTGATCTCCCTGGCCGCCTGCGGGGTCCCGCGTGACCCGGGGGGAACGCTCGCGCGCGGCGAGTGGCGGCGTCATGCGAGTTGGGGTTACCGATGCTCCCCCATGGGTCGAGCTCGGAGAAAACGCACCCGACGGCATCGAAGTACGGCTTGTCGAGCGATTCGCTGAGGAGATCGAAGCGGAGATCGAGTGGGTGGAGGGCTCTGAGCAGGAACTGTTTGGAGCGCTCGGGTTCCGCGAGCTCGACCTCGTCCTCGGGGGCCTTACGACCGAGACTCCCTGGTCAGCGGAAGCGGCCATTACACACCCTTATCTCACCACCGCCACACTGGTGGCGGTTCCAGACGAAAGCGAGGCCTCCGAGGACATCGCCGGTCTCGAGGTGGGAGTCGAGGCGAATACCGAGATCGCAGGGCTGCTTCGTAAGACGGACGTACACGTCGTCGAAGTAGATGGCATAGAGGACTACGACGGTCCGGTTGCAATCGACAACTACCTAGCTGACGACCTCGAGGTGGTCGATACGGGAGTGCGCCTTAGCGAATCGGACCATGTCTTTGCTCTGCCGATGGGCGAGAACGATTGGATGACGACGGTCGAAGCATTCCTGCTCGAACACCCGGGCGAGATCAAGCAACTTCTCGACGAGTTGGGCACACCGTGAGATTCAGCGGACCCTTCGAGTTCCCTCCGGACAAAGCGAAGGCAAACGACAGGGCGATCCGACTGGAGTGGATCACTGTCGGCTATCTGATATCGGCCATCTTCTTTATTTACGTCACGTTGGGATCGTCTCAGGCGATGAAAGCCGCGTGGATCGAGGACATCCTTAGTCTCGTACCGTCAATCTCGTTCCTCATCGTCTCGCGCATTCGCAATCGAGCACCGAACGAACGCTTTCCCTTTGGCTACCACCGTGCAATCAACGTCGGATATCTGTGCGCGTCGGTTGCGCTGGCCGTTATGGGCCTCTACATCCTGTACGACTCGGTAACCAAGCTGGCTGCATTCGAGCACGCGCCGATCGGTCTGATCCAACCTTGGGGTGAGCCGATTTGGCTCGGCTGGTTCATGTTGCCTGCGCTTATCTACAGTGCCGTTCCAGCGGTGATCCTTGGCCGAATCAAGATCCCGCTGGCTCGGCAATTGCACGACAAGATCCTGTACGCCGATGCCCAGATGAACAAAGCGGATTGGCTTACGGCTGTCGCGGCAATGATCGGCGTGCTCGGCATCGGTTTTGGAATCTGGTGGTTGGACTCAATCGCTGCCATCCTAATCTCACTCGACATTACTCACGATGGAATCAAGAACCTGCGCACAGCGACGGCAGGTCTCATGGACGCTCGCCCAACAGTCGTGGATGGCTCCGCCGTCGACCCCCTGCCCGAACGGCTTCGTACTGAGCTACTCGCAAAGGTTTGGGTGCGGGATGCCGTCGTCAAGGTTCGAGAGGACGGGCACGTGTTCTTCGCCGATATTCAAGTCGTCCCTGCGACGGATGAGGGTCTGACCTCGAAGATCGAACGGGCAGCGCGGGACCTGATCCAAATCGACTGGCGTTTGATCGATGTCATCATCATGCCGGTCGAGAAAATAGAAAACAAACGTCGGGCCGATAAAGACCGGCCCGACGTCAGAAGTGGTTCGAAATCCTAGAAGGTGACTCTTCCTCCGCAAACTTCATCGGTCCTGAGATTGCGAGCTCGCGCCCGGAATCTGTCGACGCCCTCGTGGTTGTTCACCTTGCGCTCGATGTCGAATGAACCACTGGCGCCACCGGTCATCCTCGTGTCTTTGAAGAAACGGTTGCCGTCGTGCCACAGCTTCACTCGCCACCGGTCGCCACTACGGTTCTGGTCGACCTCGTACTCGACCTCGATACGGCCATCGTCTGCCTTGGCCTTGTACTTCCAGTTGGTGGACCCGCTGCAGCTACCCCTCCGGATGACCTCTCGGTCGCCGCCGGCCGAGGCCGGCACTGCGGCCAGGATTCCGATTGCCATGAGTCCCGCTAGAAGCAAGCTGAACATTCTCTTGGACACGTTCACTCCTTCGTCGTGTTGGATTGTCCAGGGTTCAACGAGACCTGCTGGATCGCGTTACGGATCTTTCAAATTTCATTGCCGACAGGGGCATCCGGCTGTGATGGTGACGCCAGCAGGAGTACCATCAAGCCATGAGCGCGCTTCAGTGCCCTGAGTGCAAACTGCGGTTCCGCTCTGAGTCGGAGTTGGATCAGCATTTGCGGGAAGAGCACCCCGAGTTCCACTCCGAACGCATGGACCGGAACCAGCCCCATCACCCCCGCCACCGTCGGCGCCATCTCGAGTCGAGCAACTAGGCGTTCCGCCACTCTCGGTGGGAAGGATCGCTTTATCGCCGCGAGCCGGTGCCGACGAGGCTACGAAGGCATACGAGAGAGCGCCCTCAGGAACAGGTGTCCACGAGGCCCGCGACATCACGTAGCAGGGCGGGAGGGATTCGAACCCCCGGCCACTGGTTTTGGAGACCAGCGCTCTGACCAGACTGAGCTACCGCCCTAACGGGGTAGCAGTTTAGTCGCGACGGCTCGTCAATCACACCCTGCGGCGACGACTCAGGCTGTTGCCAGCCATCCCTTGGTCGCTCTGCCCGAGCGTCCGGACGATCTCTCTCGATTGCGCCAGAGGAAGGCACCGGCCGCTCCGGCAACCGCTACCGCGGCTGCGGCTCCACCCGCGTAGGCCGCCCGGTTGCGAGACACATGCGAACGAACATGGTCGACTCGTGATGCCTCCCTGGGGATGGCTATCAGCTTCGCCGCCAACCCCACAGGTGCTTGCACGGGGCGAGCCTCCAGGCTCCGCAAGGAGGTCAGCAGGGTTCGGTAGGTCTCGAGCTCGTCGCGGCAGCCTTGACACTTCGCGATGTGGCGACGGGTGGCCAGCGAGGGCTCACCCTCGCCCGCGAAGGCTGGAATCGTCTCTCGAACTTCAGCGCACCTCATCCTGGCTCCCACTCATTTCGTCGACTCCACGCTCGCCACTCATCCGACTACTCATCCGAGCCTCTGGTTACGAGCTCCTTCAACTTCTTACGGCCCCTGTGTACGCGGACCTTCGCTGCCGTCTCGGTGATCTTCATTTCCTTAGCAACTTCGTCCATCGACAAGCCGTACACATCGCGGAGCACAAGCGCCGCTCGATAGTGCTCGGGTAACAACTGCAAAGCTGATTCGACTGCCTCGAGCTCTATCCTGGCCCCCGCCAGCGCCTCGGTTGATCCCGTCGACGGCAGCTGGGACATCAATTCATCGTCCGTGCCAATTTCGTGCTCGCGCTTTCGTTTCCGCTTCCTCTGCTTGCTGATCGCCGAGTTGGCGGCCACGCGATACATCCACGTCGTGAACATCGCATCGCCGCGGAACGCGCCGAGAGCCCGCCATGCCTTGAGGTACGCATCTTGCGTCGCCTCGGCGGCATCATCGGGGTCTCGCAGGATCCGCAGACACAGCGAGTACACCTCGCGGTGGGTCGCTTCCACGAGCTCGGTCCATGCGGCCTCGTCGCCTTTCTTGCAGCGTTCAACGAGTTCGGACGAAACGAGTTCACGGGGAGCTTCACTCCCACCGCCTTTAGGACGCCTCACGACTAGGAAGGTTACCGGGGTCGGTGACCGTGATGAGAAGGGGAGGGTCGGGAGCTTGATCTAGCGAGGGTCGAACAGAGTTTCGAGCTGGCTCAGCATCTCTGCCTTGTCCAGTAGATGCACTCGTTGTGCGGCGAGCTCCGCCTTCGTGCTGGTGAGCACGGTGATTACGGCTTCGGTCAGCTCCGCCGGATCGAAGGGCTTGGTTACGTAGTAGTCGGCTCCGAGCCGGAACCCCTCAGCCCAATCGGTTTCGGCACTGCGAGCGGTAACCATCAGAACTTTGACGTTCGAAATACCGGCCTCGGCCATGCCCTTCAGGACGGAGAAACCGTCCATGTGCGGCATCATGACATCGAGCACCACGAGGTCGGGAGCGTCCTTCATGATCGACTCGAGTCCTTTGCGCCCATCGGCTGCGGCTGCGACTTTGTGTCCCTCATCGATGAGAATGCCGCAGAGCAGGCTCCTCAGGTCAGGATCATCGTCCACCACCAAAATGCGTGCGGTGCCCACCGTCGTTCCGTCCATGCCCTAGCCTTCTCCCAAAATCGATTCGAGCTGCGACAACAGGTTCGATCTGTCCAGCTCCCTCTCTCTGCTAATCCTCAGTTCCTCGCTCGAAAGGGCGAGCAGGCTCTCGACCTGCTTGACGACCTCATCCGGGTCGAACGGCTTCGTGATGTAGGCATCGGCTCCCAGCTCGAAGGCGCGTCTGGCGTCCTTCTCAGAGCCGCTGGAGGTCAGCATCAGCACGCGGGTCAGATCCCGGAAGCCCGATTCGTTGAGTTCCTCGAGCACTACGAAACCGTCTTTGATGCGCATCATCACGTCCAGCAAAATCAGATCCGGGGTAACGCCGACGAGCGCCTCGATTGCTCTGTGGCCGTCTGGCACGGCTGCGACCTCATGACCTCGGTCCACGAGCGCGATCACGAGACTCTGCCGAACAACGGCGTCGTCATCTGCGATCAGAATGCGTGCCATGCGAAAAGTGGCCCCTATGAGCTAGTCGGTTCCCTAAGTTATCTAGGGAATCGGCCAAATGGGCCCCTTCCTTGAGTTTCCCAGGCAGCTGCACGGGGGCTGCGAGCCCTGGGGGCCCGTGGGGTGAACGCCGTCTCTCGACTTCCATGCAGTCGTCGCTCGGCCATCAGATCAACCACCTGACGCGACTAATGGCTCCCGCCTACGCGAACGGATAGCACCCTGGGGGTGGCTCCCGCGGGTGGATTAGCCTCCCGCTACTGCCGGGATGATCGAGACCTGCGCCCCAGAGGGCAGCGTGGTTCCGAGGCCATCGAGGAAGCGAACGTCTTCGTCATTGACGTAGATATTCACGAAACGACGAAGTTGGCCTGAATCATCGAGCAGACGCTCGCCAAAGCCAGGGTGGCGCGCCTCAAGATCCTTGATCAGGGCGCCGATATCGTCGCCGGTCCCCGAGACTTCACTAGCCCCGTCCGTAAGCGTTCGCAGCTGGGTGGGGACCTTCACCTTCACGCTCATACGGCTGCTCCTCTCACCGCGAGAGCCGCGTCGACATCCTCGACCCGCGGCCGAATCGGTGTGGTTGCCTCAGGCGCCCCAAGCGCCTCGATCGTCTTCAACCCGATGCCCGTGATCAAGGCAACGGTTTCCTGGTCCGGCGAAATCGCTCCTTTGCGCACCGCCTGCTCTAGCGCCGCAATGGTCACCCCGCCGGCTGTTTCCGTGAAGATTCCCTCCGTGCGGGCGAGCAACCGAATGCCCTCGACGACAGAATCCTCGGGAACCGTCTCTATTGTCCCGCCCGAGGACCGAGCCTCGCCCAGCGCGTAATAGCCGTCAGCGGGATTGCCGATGGCCAATGACTTGGCGATAGTGTTCGGCTTCACGGGCAGCACCTCGTCCGCCCCCTTCGCGTACGCGGCAGCGACGGGTGAGCACCCCTCGGCTTGCGCGCCGTGGAGCTGCATGTGGGGTTCGGGGGCCAGGCCGACCTGGTGGAGCTCGCGCATCCCCTTGCCCATCTTGGTGAACAACGAGCCGGAGGCGATGGGGACGACCATCGCGTCGGGAGCCCGCCAGCCAAGCTTCTCGGCGATCTCGAAGGCGAGTGTTTTGGAGCCCTCCGCGTAGTAGGGACGCACATTCATGTTGACAAAAGCCCAGGGGTGGCTACCCGACAGCTCAGCACAGAGCCGGTTGATGTCGTCGTAGCTCCCATCGACGGGAATGACATTCCCCCCGAAGATGACGGTGCCGGCGACCTTGCCCGATTCGAGATTCGACGGGATGAACACGACACTACGCATTCCGGAGGCAGCCGCATGGGCCGCAACGGCGTTCGCGAGGTTGCCGGTCGATGCACACGCGACGACCTCGTAGCCAAACGATCGAGCGACGCTGATGGCAACTGAAACGACGCGGTCCTTGAAGGAATGGGTCGGATTACCGGCGTCCGACTTGATCCACAGCTTCCTTAACCCGAGCTCTGCGCCGAGCCTCGGGGCCGGCCGCATCATTGTTCCACCTGCTCCGATATCGATGACACCCTCTGCCGGTGTGGGAAGCAGATCCGCGTAGCGCCAGATGGAACGGGGGCCCGAGGCGATGGACTCCCGAGAGATGGACGAGGCGATGGCCTCGTAGTCGTAACCGACCTCCAGTGGGCCGAAACAGAACTCGCAGACGTGCTGGGCCGCCACCGGATACTCCTTGCCGCATTCCTTGCAAAAGAGTCCTCGAACGTGTTTCATCTGACCGCCTCATTTCGATCGTCAGTGGTTCGTGTGCATGGAACGTCCAAAATGCCAACCCGCTTACTCTCGATGGTGATGAGAAGCGAGTTTCAGCATCCCGAGATTCTGGACTGGTTCGATCGCCGCACCTTTGGGCCGTCGAACCCTGGGCCCTTCATGCCCGATCCTTCCCAGCTGGCCGAGCTGAAGCGAGAGTCGGGCCTGCGAGTAAGCGTAAGCCTTCCTACCCTGAACGAACAAACGACCATCGGGGACATGTGCACGAGGATCCGCATGGACCTGATGGAGAAGGTCGATCTCGTCGACGAACTGGTGGTTGTCGATTCGGGTTCCGAGGATGAAACCCTAGCGGTGGCCGAGGCGGCGGGTGCCGAGGTCCACAGGGGCCGCGACGTGATGCCCGAGATGGGACATGTGCTCGGCAAGGGCGAGGCCCTCTGGAAGAGTCTCGCGGTGACAACTGGTGATCTCATCTGCTGGTGCGACTCAGATATTCGAAAGTTCCACTCAGGCTTCGTTGTGGGACTTCTCACACCGCTCTTGCTCGACTCCGACATCAAGATGTCCAAGGGCTTCTACCGGCGGCCACTCGATGGGGACCCAACCGGCGGAGGCCGGGTGACCGAACTGGTCGTTCGGCCGCTGTTGCAACTTCTCTACCCAAGGTTGACGGGGCTCGTGCAGCCCCTTTCGGGAGAATACGCGCTACGTCGTGACGTGGCTCTCGAACTCCCGTTCTTCACGCACTATGCGGTCGACATCGGACTGTTGATCGATCTGGTCGAGAGATACGGGCTCAACGCCCTGGCTCAAGTTGACCTCGGCGTGAGACTGCACCGGAAACAAGACACGCTGTCACTCGGCAAGATGTCGCATCAGATCATGCGTAGCGTGCTGCACCGCTTGGACGAGCTCGGGCGAATCAAACTCACGGAGGATCTCACCGATGCCCTGGTCCAGTTCATTCCGAAGGAGAGCGGCCCCCTTGCAGTCCGCTTCGATCAAGAGATAATCGAGCGACCGGCTATGGCTAACTTCCTTCTGCAGACTTGAACAGCGACCTAAGACCGGACACGGACGGAGTTCTCGAGCTCCTTCGCCAACGCGGTCATCGGATGACCGCACAAAGACGCGCAATCGTTCTGGAGATAATGAGCACCCGCGGACACATTGTGCCCGCCGACATCGCGGGTCGTGTGCAGGAAAAGGAACCAGGGGTCAACGCTTCAACCGTCTATCGAACCGTCGAGCTGCTAGAAGAAGTAGGCGTGTTGACACATGCCCACGTCGAACGGGGCCCCGAGTATCACCATTCAGGCGAACACAATCACGTCCATCTCGTCTGCTCGAACTGCGGCTCGGAGCGCTCGCTGCCGGTCGGACTTCTCGACGAGGTCAAAGATGAGTTCGCTGCCGCCACGGCCTTCGTGCCCGATTTCACGCACTACGCGGTCCGAGGCCTCTGCGAGAAGTGCGGGGGTCAGCGGCTAAAGGATGGATCGAAGCCGTAGGGAAGCTCCAGTCGGTTGGCTCGCATCAGGGACTCGTCCGCGAGGATCTCGTGCGTCGGGCCATCACCGGTGATCGTCCCTCGGTTCATGACGACCGCGCGCTCACACAGCTCGAGCGCGTACGGCATGTCGTGAGTCACCATCAGCATGGTGAGATCGAGACTCTGCAGAATGTCGGCGAGCTCGCGTTTGGCGGCGGGGTCGAGATTCGACGTCGGTTCGTCCATCACCAGGATCTCGGGCTGCATGGCCAAGACAGTTGCCACGGCCACCCTGCGACGCTGTCCGTAACTGAGGTGATGCGGCGGCCGATGGGCGTACTCGGTCATCCCGACGGCATCGAGCGAATCGTGGACTCTGGCGTCGAGCTCGCGCCCCACCAGCCCGAGATTTGCGGGACCGAAAGCCACGTCTTCGCGAACAGTCGGCATGAACAACTGATCGTCGGGATCTTGAAACACGATCGCGACCCGCCTGCGTATCTCCTTGAGGTTCGCTTTGTTGAGCTCGAGCCCCCGGACATGCACAGATCCGGCCCCCGCGCGCAGGACCCCGTTCAGGTGCAGCGCCAGCGTAGTCTTTCCCGCGCCGTTCGGGCCGAGCAACGCCACACGCTCCCCTCGCGACACCGTCAGGTTGACGTCGAACAGGGCCTGAAGGCCATCGGGGTAGGCGAAGGCCAAAGCGCGTACTTCGAGCGCGTTCACAGCCACGCTGCCGCGCAGGTCATCGCAGCCATCGCCGGCACGAGAAATGCGGTTAGCCAGTCCGCAGCCGAGGCCTCGACAACGGCCAGCTCGGGCATAACTCCAGCGTAGCCACGCGACACCATCGCCAAGTGAACCCGCTCACCTCTCTCGTAGGACCGAATGAACAGCGTCCCTGCAGAAGAGGCGAGAGCCCGCGCCTGCCACAGAACTCGTGGCTCGTATCCACGAGATTGGCGTCCGACTTTCATTCTTCGCATCTCAGATGCGATGACATCGAGGTAACGAATCATGAATCCGGCGATGGCAACGATCACGGACGGGACCCTTAGTTTCTGAAGGCCGTGAAGGATCGATGTGATTGATGTGGTTGATGCGAGCAGCATCATGGTCGCCGTGCCAAGAGTTGCCTTAGCAAGGATGTTCCATGCGGCCCACAGGCCTTCGACTGAAAGGTTCATCCCCGCAACGTCGACTCGTTCACCGCGGGCAAGGAACGGAAGGGCAATAACAAACAGCAGAAAGGGCGTCTCGATTGTCAGTCGGCGCACAAGAACTAGCAGAGGCACTCGGGCGCTCAGAGTGAGAGCGACGAGGAGTCCCGCGTAGACGCCATAGGCCCAGAACGCATCACGTGGAGTGGCAACAACGATGAGCACGAATGCGAGCGCCCCCGCCACCTTGCATTGAGGCGCGACCGTATGAAGGCGGCTGTGCCCGTGGACGAGCAGCCCATGGCCGTGAGTGTGCCCCCCGCTCAGAATCGATCACCTCTCGACTGAACTTGATCCGACTCGCGGCGTCTCTTTGTGAACCCGAACAGCCCCAAACACAAAGCAAAGGTCGCGACTACGCCGGCGGTGCCGGAGAGGCCCTTGCTAATTCCCTCGTGCTCCACGCCGCTCACCGAGTAGTCGGCGACCGGACTGTCCCCCAGGCGGTGTTCGCTGGCCGTATCGGCAAAACCCTCGTCCATAGCGACACGATTGAGTCCGTCCGGATTCGGATTGGCGAACGGGCTGACGAACAGAACGAGAGCGAATGCCAGGAGAAGCCCGGCGACGACAAATAGGCGTGTGCTTGATGCGTTCTTCACGAGAGACTTCCCGCAGCGCCAATGCGAGGAGACAATTCCAGAGGGGCCGCTAGGTCTTTCGCTCCGAACACAAGGTCGGGGCGAACGCTGAGGACGAGGCCCACCGTTGCCGCGGTGATGAGACCCTCACCGAGGCCGATGAGCGCGTGGACCCCCAACATGGCCGTGAGTACAGACCCCGGCGCGAGGTCGACGTTGCCGCCTAAATTGAACTGGATGACGAAAACGAGCGCGGACATGATCACCGACGCTCCGGCCGCGATCCCGGACGAAATGACGACGTATGAGCGCTTGCTCGGAAGTACTTTGCGAAGGCCGGCGAAGAGCGCGTAACCGCCCAGCGCGGTCACGAAGCCCATGTCGAGGACGTTGAGACCGAGCGCGGTGATCCCCCCGTCGGCGAAAAAGGCTTGGACGATGAGCACCACCGTCATGCAAAGTGCACCCGCCCAGGGTCCGACGAGAATCGCCGCCAGCGCACCTCCCAGGAGATGCCCGCTCGTGCCTGCCGCTACTGGAAAGTTCAGCATCTGGACCGCAAAGACGAAGGCGGCGGTCAGCCCTGCGAGCGGCACCTGCTTGTCGTCCATGTACTCCGACGTCTTCTTGACGGCAACGGTCACTCCACCCGCCGCGATCAGCGCTGCTCCGGCCGAGGTTCCAGCATTGATGAATCCGTCTGGGATGTGCATGGCCTCTCCGCTTCACAGGTCAACGAAAAGCTTATTGCAACCAATTGCATTAAACCCTACTGACCTGAGATTCGGACGCGGATCGCCGCGCGGATTGGCCCGCTCAGTGAGTCGGGGTCGGGGGTGTCGCTTCTGTCGAGGTTTCCTCCGCTTTGACGCCGGACTCCTCGCTAGGTTCGACGATGACCGAGGGGGGGTGCCCTTTTGCGGAGGCGTAGGGCGCGACCTCGGCGCCCAGGACGCGAGTCGCCCAGAGGTGACCCAGGACCAATTTCACGACAGCGACTGCGGGCACGGCCAACAGGACTCCCCAGAAACCCGCCAGCGCACCGCCGGCGAGCAACGACAGCATGACGGTGACGGGATGGATCTGCACGGTGCGCTTCATCACGTTGGGACTCAGGAAATGGTTGTCGATCTGCTGAACGATGACCTCGACAACGGCAGCCTGGAGACCGAGGCCGACTCCCCCGTAGACCGTTCCGATGATGAAGCCGATGCCTCCCCCTATGAAGGGCCCCACGAGCGGGATGAGGTTGAAGAACCCAGCGATTGCCCCGATCACGAACCAGAACGGCAGACCGATGATGGCGAACCCGATAGCGGACATGAGTCCCACGAGAAAGGCGACGAGCAACTGGCCCCTGAAGAAACCCCCGACGGCGCGGCCGATCTTGCCTGCGAGATCCGCGGCCTCTTCCTTGTTTGCGATGGGGACGAGGTTCAGCATGTCGCGTTGAATTTGAGGCAGATCCATCAACAGGTAGAGCGCAATGAGAGGACCGATGACAAACCACAGCAAGACTTCGATGACCGAAGAGCCAATCTCGGTCAGCCGTGATGCTTGTGACTCAAAGAAGTTCCGGTATCGCTGGGTTGCTCGATCACACTGTGCGACGGATGGCCCGCCGCCCTCGCCGATCTCCTCCGAACCAAGCAGGCAGTCGAATTGTGTCGTGCTGAAGCCCGTCCCGAGGCGTTCGTTTATGCCATCCACTGAATCGTCGACGACAGTGACGAGCCTGTCGCGAAACACGGGCCAGTCATCTTGGAACGTCTCGATCTGACGGGAGGCCAACGGAGCAAGGGCGAAACCGATTCCCGTGAGAAGTCCAGCGATCAGGATGTACGAACCCACCGCAGCGACGCCTCGACGCATGCCCGCCCCCTCGAGGCGAGAAACGATGGGATTGAGCGCATAGATGATTATGAGAGCGATCACCAGGGGCGGAAAGATGATGCTGATCTTGATGAGGGCCCAGATGGTGGCCGCCGCAACAATGCCCAGTCCGATCAGCGCCCACGCGGCCATGCCCGCTCCGCGAAGTCGCTCGCCGGCCGGTAGTCGAGGTGGTGCGGGTCGAGACACCCCTGAAGTATGCCCCTGGGAAGGCGGCGTTCCTCGTCTCTCTTTTGGGTAGTGGGTCAGTCTGACTCTAAGCAGTAGCCGAGTAATCAGTCGGCATACACTCCATGGCTCGCGTCCCGAATCAAGGAGGGAAACCATGCACGCCCTACTTGTAACCGCAGACGTCGAGCCAGGTCACGAGGAAGAGGGCTTGGAATATCTGCGGACGATATTGCCTCAGCTCGAACAGATACCTGGGCTCTTGTCTGGATACTGGCTAGCGACGACAAAGGATGGGGAGAGCCTAGCCGTGGTCCTTTTCGAGAACGAGGCGTCTGCCCAAGAGATGGCTCAAGTCGGCCTGCCGAACGCACCTCAGCATCCCGGTTCCACCTTCCGCGGGGCAGAGGTGCGGGAGGTCGTGGCTCAGATCTAGGGGCCTGCGCTACGCCTCGCTCAAACTGACCCACTACAGATTTTCGGAGCTCGCGCGCCGCCTAGATGGGCCAAGGTCGTCGCTCGCGACCCGGGCCCTCCGTCACTCGCTGTCGGATGAGGGTCTTGGCCGCCGCCACGATCGATCCGGCCGGATCGTCAAAGGCGCGGTCCCTTCCAACCGCCTCGACCAAGCTCGCACTTCCGAGGATCCCCTCGCGTTTCGAGCGCGCCAGGGTCGGCTGAAACCTCTCCTGCAACGGCGTAGCAAGGAACTTGGAAGTCCCGAGCAATGCGCGCGACCCCGATGGGTGCCTTGCCCCCAAGGCTCTGGTCGTCGAGGCTGCCCTCGCCGGTCACCACCAGATCCGCTTGCTCGATCTCCTCTCGAAGGTTCGTCGCACGGGCGACCACTTCGAACCCAGGCCCTAGCTCGGCTCCGAAGAAGGCACGAAGGCCCGCGCCGGTTCCTCCGGCCGCCCCCGATCCGGGCACGTCAGTGACATCGAGTCCCAGGTCCTCCTTGATGCGAGCGGCGAGAATCGTGAGCCCCTCCTCGAGGATCTCGACCTCCTCCGGACTCGCGCTCTTCTGAGGAGCGAAAACGCGGGCTGCACCGGCGTCGCCCAAGAGCGGGTTGTCGACGTCGCATGCGGCCACGATGGTGGCGGCGGCGACCTCTGGCCGCACGCCTGAGGAGTCGATGCGCGCGAGGTCCCTCAGGGAGGCCCCTCCCAGGGGCAACTCTGCGTCGTCTCGATCGAGAAACCGCCAACCAACCGCCCTCGCAGCTCCAGTCCCACCATCGGTAGATGCGCTACCACCAAGTCCGACCAGTATTCGACGTTCGCCTTCGTCCAACGCGGCCGAAATGAGTTCACCCAGACCAAGCGTCGAGGACGCGAGCGCGTCGCGTTTGTCGAGGTCAACGAGCGTGAGTCCTGCTGCACCGGCCATCTCGATTGCGCAGGATCCGTCTGCGAGGTGGGCAAGCGAGGCTTCGACCTGACCACCCACGGGTCCACTTACTTGCTTCGTTGAGACCCGGCCCCCGTGCGCCAGAAGCAGTGCATCGATCGTCCCTTCTCCGCCGTCGCCTACAGGGCGGAGAGTCAAAGAGGCGTGCGGAATCGCCCCCCGTACGCCCTTCGCTAGTGCCTCCGCGGCCTCGGAGGCAGTGAGCGTCCCCTTGAACTTGTCCGGCGCGACAACGACGTGCACGCCACTACGATACGGGGAGGTGAAGAAAGAAACAGGCGTTGTACTCGTTTCGAACCGGGGCCCGGTCTCTTTCATCGAGGGCGACGACGGCTTCTCCTTCAAGAAGGGGGCGGGAGGTCTGGCCGGGGCGATGGACCCCGTTGCCCGGGAGTTGGGCGAGGAAGCCGTGTGGATCGCCGCTGCGATCTCCGAGACGGACAGAAAAGCTCTCGCCGCCGGTGAGGTAGAGCAGCTTCCCGAGGAGCTCGGCTACCGTGTGCGGCTGCTCGACCTCGATCCCGACATCTACTCGCGTTCACTACGACGTCGTCTCCAACCGGATGCTCTGGTTCGCTAATCATTGCCTTTGGGAGGAGCTGGAGATCGGAGACTTCGGGAAACACGAGATGGAGGCGTGGGAATCCGCATACGTGGCCGTCAACGAGGTCTTCGCCTCAGCGGTTCTCGAGGAGGCAGACGCGGATGACCTCATTCTCTTCCAGGACTACCACCTTGCCGTTGCGCCGCGCCTCGTTAGAGAGCAACGGCCGGAACAAATCATCTTTCATTTCACCCACTCATCCTTCTGTTCGGAGGGATATGACCGGTTGCCGGACCCTGTCCGCAAGGGAGTGATCGAAGGACTTCTGGGCGCGGACCTACTGGGTTTCCATGTTTCCTCGTGGGTCAACGCATTCATCGACTGTTGCGAGAAAACGGGATACAGCGTCGACAGAGAACGCGGCTGCATCGACCACAACGGGACAACGACCTGGGTGCGCGGATATCCGATCACGATCGACGCAGCCGCCTTAGAGGAGCTGGCCGAGTCCGAGACCGTTCGCATCTGGGGTGACCGCTTCATCGAGGAAGCGAGCGGCCCCGCAGTCGTTCGAGCCGACCGGACGGAACCATCCAAGAACATCGTGCGAGGCTTCGAAGCCTTCGGGGCGCTACTCGATCGCCGCGAGGACCTGCGGGAGGTCATCTTCTTTGCGTGCCTCTACCCCTCACGTCAGTCAATGGACGAGTACCGCGAATACCTCGAGAAGATCAACGACGCCATCGCACGCGTCAACGACCGGCATCCTGACTCAATTCGCATGTTCCTCAAGGATGACTACGAGCGAACGCTTGGCGCGCTGTCGATCTATGACGTGCTGCTCGTCAACCCGATCATGGATGGCATGAATCTCGTCTCGAAGGAAGGCGTGGCGGTTAACCGGCGCAGTGGCGCGGTCGGTGTTGTCCAAAGGCGCAGGTTCCTTCGACGAGCTCGGCGACTTCGCAGTCAAGATCGAGGACGCGCTTGACATCGAGGAGACGGCTTCGGCAATTGAACATGCTCTCGAGATGGCAAAAGATGAGAGACAAATCGCCCTCGAGCGCGCCCGGGCGGTCGTCGAGTCAACCAGACCCGAGGACTGGATCTACTCGCAGATTGACGACCTCGAGGCCATTGCCGAGGCCGGCGACCCTCGATCCGCTGCGTCGCCTCGATAGGAGTCGAGAACAGAGCCCTAGATCAAGGAACGCATCCAATCGACGGCCTCCTCAGGTCCGTCGACAACCTCGTCAGCGCGCTCGAGGAGCTCTGGGGGAGATTCGTGGGAACGTACGCCGACCCTGACGGTTGCCACACCTCTTGCAGCGAGCTCATCGAGGGCGTCGAACGCCGAAAGGTCGCCGACGTCATCACCCAGGAACGCGGCCGCCCGAACATCGTGCTCGTCGGCAAGCCGTCGAACAACGTCCGCCTTGGAAAACTCGACCGGCGGCTTCACTTCGATCACCATCCGACCGGGAAGCATTCTGAGGCCATGTGCGCGGGCGACATCGATAGCGAGCGCCTCGAGTTTCTCGCGCGCGACTTCGGGCTCGGGCGCATTGCGATAGTGGAGTCCAACGATCGCAGCTTTGTCTTCCACCAAGACGCCGGGGATGCCGAGCTCGGCACATCGTTTCTCGAGTTCGGTTCGTACCTCCGCCATGATTCCGGCGTAGGGAGCAACGAAATCGGATAAATCGACCCGGCCGTCCACGACGTGTTCGGCGCCGTGCACGCCCCAGATCTCGATTCCTGGGCCGAGCCATTCGAGAAGGTCCCTTGCGGAGCGGCCCGAAACGATGGATACGACTGCAAGCCTCCGTGCAAGCTCGCCCAGCACCTCACGTGCCCCATCGACGGGTCTCGCGTCCGATGGAACCTCCACGATCCGGGAGATAGTGCCGTCAAAGTCGAGGAACAGCCCCGCACTCTTCGGATTGGTGGCAACGACTGTGCTGAAGTCGACGGTCATCTCATGAACCCTAGCCCTACCTAGACTGAGTCGATGGTTGTCCGAATTCTCGTGGTTGCACTTGCGTTGTTACTGATCGGCTGTCGCTCGGACAGCGTGAGCCTCGACTACCAATATGAACCGGGGAGCAAGCTCGAGTACGAGCTGATTGTCACCGCGAGATCGAGTTGGGACATCGCCGGCCGCGGCGAGGGCTCGTACAAGGTCACGTTCGATGTCTCCGAGGTCGTCGAGTCGAGCAACGATGAAGAGGCGGTCATAAAGATCTCTCTGACGCCGACAGACGTTATCGAGCGAGGGCTTCCCTCTCCCGGCACCAGTCCCCGCAGCTTTACCCTTCGCGTCGGCACGAACGGTGAGGTGCTCGAGGTTGTCGCGGTGGACGACGTGCCAGCAGAGACTCTGGATCAGGACCAGCTCGCATTCATCGGTACCTACCGGCCCCCGCTCGCGCTCGACCCCGTGAAGCTTCAGGACACCTGGCGGAGTACCCAGGAGGTCCAAGTGGGCCCGGTGTTCCAGCAGGTGGACACGCTGGGAACGCTCGAAGCTCTAGACCTTGATGGCCAGGGCAAGTTCGCACGCATCGATTACACCGGCGACGGCCCGCTGAGCTTCACAACTACCCTGCCGCAGGGCACAGCCGAACTAACCGGGTCGGCGAAGACGACCACCGCCGCAATCTTCGATCTGGACGAAGGCGTCCTGCGCAGTTCCGACTCGACCACCGAAGGCAACTTCGAAGTAAGAGTAGTCCCAGCCCTAAGAGGCGCCCCAATAACAGGGACCCTGAACTTCAAACTGGACCTAGCCCTGAACCCCCCAAGCAACTAACCGACCAAAACGACTCGCCCGACCACGCTCTAAGGCCATGCGCCGCCGAAGGCGCCGCGAGCCGAAGGACCGAATCCGAAGCGGCCTGCCATTAGGCCCCGGGAGGCCGAGGATGGGGCGCCCGCCGGAGGAGCGCTCTGGAGGCGATGCGCCGCCGAAGGCGCCGCGAGCCGGAAGGAACGAAGCGAAGCGCAGCGTAGCGAAGTGGGCGCGACGGAGCGGGGCGCCCCATCCTCGCGGAAGGGGCCGGTCGCGCGGGGCCAGACCGGAGCCGCGCTAAGTCTCGTCGACCCCGACGACGATATGCAGGGCAACCTGGGTAGAGAGATTGTCCGGCTTGGGCTTGACCTGCCACCCGTATCGCTCGGCAAGTCGCGCCGCGGCTTCTTCCGACTCCGAGTAGGACCAGAGGACAGTCGTTTCCTCATACGTGATCGCCGCCGGAACGACGTTGATCACCTGATAGCCGAGCTCCTCGAGGCGATCGGCCATCGTTTGATCGGCCCCCGAGACGTTCGTGCCGTTTAGAACCTGGACGGTCATCCCCTCCGTGATGAGAGGGACCACCTCGTCCTCGGGCTCCTTCGTTGGGTTCTCGGTGGGTTCCTCGGTGGGTTCCTCGGGCTCCACCGGAGTGGCCTTCGCGGTTGGTTCGCGACTTGACCTCGGCTCCTCCTCCCTGGCCACCGGACCCTTTGAGGGGTCAAGCTCGTCGTCCCCCAGTGCCCCAACGCCGGCCCATACCGCCGAAATGCCCACCACCGCGACGAGGATCCAGGGCAGGGCGTACTTCAGGATCGAGAGGTAATAGCGCCACTGCCGAGGAGAGGAATGCCTCCCCACCTGCCTACCTCCCGGGTGATCCCACCACTAGCGCCGGCTCGACTCGTACTCGGCGCCCAGCAGTCTGGCGACCCGCTGCTTCTGCCGGTAGCTCCGCAGACGCTTGAGTCGCTTGACCAGAATGGGGTCGTGGGCCATAGCTGCAGGGTTCTCGAGCAGCTCGTTGAGGATTTGGTAGTAGCGCGTAGCCGACATGTCGAACCGCTCGCTGATGGCCTGCTCCTTGACACCCGCGTGCTTCCACCAGGAGCGCTCGAAGTCGAGGATCTCAATGTCTCTCTGGGTCAGTTCATTCATGGGCCTCACTCTAAGCCCTGACGAACTACAAGCCTGTCATTTACAGGATTTCAAAGCACAGCTGACCCGAGGAAAGTTCGCGGACTACGGAAACAGGCCACGCGTGAGGTGCGCTTCCGCAACCCGGCCGACGCCGATCCAGTGCGCAGCCTGACGCATCGTGAGGCCCTTCGACTTGTGGAGCTTGAAGACGGCGTTGAACGCACCCTCCATGATCTCCCTGAGCCGGGCATTGATCATCTCCTCGCTCCAGAAATAGGCCTGCAGGTCCTGCACCCACTCGAAGTAGGAGACCGTCACACCACCCGCATTGGCGAGGATGTCCGGGATCACGAACACTCCCCGATCGTTGAGGACTTTGTCGGCCTCAAACGTAATGGGTCCGTTGGCGGCCTCGACGATGATGCTGGCCTTGACCCGATCGGCGTTTCTAGAACTGATGACACCCTCGATCGCTGCAGGAACGAGCACGTCGCACTCGATCTCGAGGAGCTCATCGTTGCTGATCGGATCGGCCCCCGCAAAACCCACCACCGTTCCCGATTCTCGCTTGTAGCGGTTGATGGCCTCCGGGTCGAGTCCTTTCTTGCGGTACAGGCCACCCTCGACATCTGAAACGGCGACCACTCGACAACCCGAGTCGTGCAACAGCTGCGCCGCAAAACCGCCGACCTTCCCGTAGCCCTGAATCGCAATCGACGCCTCTTCGATCGGGATGCCGAGTTTCCTAAGGGTCGAGAACACCATGTACATGACGCCGCGTGACGTTGCTCCCGCTCGCCCTCTCGAACCGCCAATGGCGACCGGCTTGCCGGTTACCACTCCTGGCACCGAGTACCCCTGATTGATCGAGTAGGTGTCCATGATCCACGACATGATTTCCTCGTTCGTGTTCATGTCTGGTGCGGGGATGTCGCGCTCGGGTCCGATGAGCGGCAGGATCTCGCTTGCGTAACGACGGGTCATGCGTTCGAGCTCCGCCCTCGACAAGTTCTTGGGATCGACCGACACTCCGCCTTTCGCGCCCCCGAATGGGATGTTCACGATGGCGCACTTCCACGTCATCCACATGGCGAGCGCCTTCACCTCGTCGAGGTCGACTCCCGGGTAGTAGCGAATGCCACCCTTTGCGGGGCCCCTCGTCACGTTGTGATGGACCCGGTAGCCCTGGACCACCTTCGTCGACCCGTCGTCGCGACGGAACGGCACCGCAACGATCAGCGCGCGTTTGGGGGAACGAAGAGTCTCGTGAACCCCGGGAGCGAGCCCCATGAGCTCGGCCACCTCGTCCAGTTGGGCGAGCGCCGTTTCCCATGCAGAATCGCCAACGGGCACGCGCTCTTCCGCCAATAGTTCCGAAGCCACGTCGTCTCCCTTTGAGGCAAACTGCTGACGAGCCGGGTGTCGGATTCGAACCGACGACCTAAGCTTTACAAGAGCTTTGCTCTACCAGACTGAGCTAACCCGGCCTCCCTTGAGGGTACCCGCTTTATCGGCCCCGCCACCGTTAAGGTGCGGGCTGTGTAAGGAGCTCAAGCAGGCAGCGCTTTGTGCCGAGCGATGTGCTGCTCGAGCTTCCGCTTGATGCGCTGCAGCGCATTGTCGATGGACTTCACGTGGCGACCCAGCATGTCGGCTATCTGCTGATAGGACCTCCCGTCGATGTAGTGCTCGAGCACCTCGACCTCGAAGGGAGATAACACCTCACCCATCTGGGCCTTGATGGTCCGAACCTCCTCGGCAGAAATGACGAGCTCGGCGGGGTCCGCAACTTCGCTTGTCTCAATCGAGTCAGCAAGAGATCGGTCGTCGTCATCTCCACCAGCAATCGGGCGGTTCAGAGAGACGTACGAGTTGAGCGGCTGGTGCTTCTGGCGCGTCGCGGTCTTGATTGCGGTGATGATCTGGCGGGTGATACAGAGTTCCGCAAAGGCGCGGAAGGCCGTGTTGTGCTCGGGCTCGAAGTCGCGGATTGCTTTGTAGAGACCGATCATTCCCTCTTGAACGATGTCTTCCTTGTCGGCACCCGCGAGAAAGTATGTCCGAGCCTTAGCCCGGGCGTAGTGACGGTATCTGGTCAGCAGTGCGTCGATGGCGACGTCGCTTCCCGATTGGGCGAGCTCGACCAGACCCTCGTCCGAGTCTGTGAAGGCACCCTCGTTACGCACTCATTTCTCTCCCAAGCCGTGTTTCCCCAAGGTGAAGCCACAGCGACTCCTGGCACGTCGCGCGGGAGGCTAGAGCGTATCGGATGATGCTCGCCTTCGGGCTATTTCGAACATTGCGATCGCTCCCGCGACGCCAACATTGAGTGAATCCAACGACCCTGTGTGAGGGATACGCACCAGTTCGTCACATCTGTCTCGCACGCCCCTAGAGAGGCCTTTGTCCTCCGAGCCACACACGACTCCCACGGGGGGTTCGGCAAGGTTCGTGGACCAGATGTCGTTGGTCCCCTCGGCGTCTAGGCCGAGAATCCACAACCCGTTGGTCCGCGCCTTGTCGATCGCCGCGCCGAGGTTGTTCACCCGGGACACGGGAACCACCTCGGCCGCTCCGGCAGAGATGCGACGGACGGTGCCGGTGACACTTACAGCTCGGTGCGTCGGGATCACGATTCCGTCGAAGCCCGCGCCATCGGCGCTTCGAAGAAGCGATCCGAGATTGTGCGGGTCCATTACGCCGTCGAGAAACAACAACGTTGTGTTCGCACCGTCGAGGAGTTTCTCCAGGGGCGTGTAACGGTAACGAGCCGTGATGGCGACGACGCCCTGATGATTGACTCCGCAGCGAGATCCTCGATCTCGGAACGGGGGACCATCCGAACGGGAACACCGAGGGCCTCGGCTCGGCGACGAACTTCGGCCAACGCCCCTTTCATTACAGCACCTTGGGCTATGAGAATTCGCTCGGGAACCGAACCGGCTCGCAGAATCTCGACAACGGGTCTTCTGCCCGCGAGAACCGAGGAGTCGTCATCGGCCGGCTGGCGTTTCCTAGCTGGTGCCACTCGCGCCGCCACCGGGGCCCGGCGGGTGTGTCCTCGATCGAGACGCCCAGCTTGGTAAGGCGATCGCGGATCTCATCGGCACGCTGCGAACGCCCCCTCGGAACGAGCGGACTCTCGCAGCTCGAGCAGGTACTCCACAAGCCCGCCGACAAGCCCGGAATCGCCCACCGTGGACTCGAGCCGGAAGTTCAAGACGCTGGTCAGCTCGAGGAAGACCTCGAGGATGCCGGCCAGCGACTTGCGCTCTGCCTCATCGCCGCGCTGCGCCCCCTCGATCAACCTGTTGCCCTCTCTGACCAGGTCGTGAATGGCGGCGAAGGCCTCCGAAGAGTTGAAGTCGTCGTCCATGGATGCCAGGAAGCGAGAGATAAATTCGGCCCCCGCCCCCTCAGGAGCCGGATCGCTCAGTGGTCGACGGTAGGAGGAGGAAGCAGTCGGCGCTGTGTCGCCGAGAGCGTGACGGGCAGCCTCCAGGAAAGTGCGCCAACGCTCAAGCGAGCGGGCCGCGTCGTCAAGCGTGTCGTCCGAGAACACAGCCTGACTACGAAGCGACGAAGCGAGCATCCAGTATCGAGCCGTTTCGCCCCCGTACTGCTCGACGACATCGCGTGCGAGGACGATGTTGCCAAGCGACTTCGACATCTTCTCGGACTCCATCTGAACGAGACCCGCGTGAAGCCAGTTGCGCACGAACTCGCCTCCGAACAAACCCTCCGCTTGAGCGATTTCGTTCTCATGATGGGGAAAAATCAGGTCGAGTCCGCCTCCGTGGATATCGAAGCCCATCCCGAGGTACTTCGTCGACATGACCGAGCACTCGATGTGCCATCCAGGCCGACCCGGCCCCCACGGGGACTCCCATGCGGGTTCACCCTCCTTGGCGGTCTTCCACAAGGCGAAGTCGAGGGGATGCTCCTTTCCTGGACTGGGTTCGATTCGATCGCCGGCTCTCATGTCGTCGAGGGAGCGTGCCCGAAAGCTTTCCGTAACCATCGAACTTCTCGACCGCGAACCAGACGTTCCCCTCGGCCTCGTACGCGAGACCCTTGTCGACCAGGCCCTGGATCGCTTCGACCATGTCCTCGATGTGATCCGTTGCTCGCACCACCAACGAGGCCGGTTCGGTACCGAGCGCACTCATGTCCTCCTCGAAGGCCTGTGTGTACTTGGTCGTTACACCCTCGGGTGGAATTCCCTCGATCTTCGCGCGCTCGATGATCTTGTCGTCCACGTCCGTGTAGTTCATGACGTAAGTCACGTCGTACCCGCGATACTCGAAGTAACGACGTACCTGGTCGTACCAGACGATAGTGCGTGCGTTGCCGATATGGATCAGGTTGTAGACGGTCGGCCCACACGCATACATCGCGATGCGGCCCTGATCACGCGGTTCGAGATCCACCACCTCGCGTCGCCTGGATTCGTAGATTCGGATCGTCATTGGGCTCAGACCTAACTTTCCGTGCCCGGCGAGTCTCGACCAACACGACCGCCTGGGCGGCAATCCCCTCGCCTCGGCCGGTGAAGCCCAAACCGTCGGTGGTGGTCGCCTTGACCGACACGGCCTGGGTCGCGATCATCCGAGAGCGCGAGCCAGGTTTGCCGCCATCTCATCCTTGAACGCGCCAAGCTTCGGGTCGCTCGGCTATCACGGTGCAGTCGACGTTGGACACGATCCAGCCTGCGTCGCGCAGCCGCCTTGCGGCGTCGGCGACGATCGACAGGCTCGCCGCGTCCTCTCCATTCGTCTGTCGTCGGGATAGAGCGAGCCGAGATCTCCCAGACCCACCGCTCCGAGAAGCGCATCGGTCACCGCATGGCTCAGAACGTCCGCGTCGCTATGACCGCCGAGCCCTGGTGCATCGGGGATCTGAACACCGCCAATCGACCAGGGGCGACTCTCGTCGAACGCGTGCACGTCAAACCCCGTTCCAACCGCGGATCACCGTTGCTCGCGACTCTTCAACATCGCCTCGGCGATCACGAAGTCTTCGGGATAAGTCAGTTTGATGTTCGCTCGCGTGGCGTGAACAACGACGACCACGGCCCCCGTAACGCTCGACGAGCGAAGCATCGTCGGTTACCTCGAAACCCTCGGCTGCAGCCTTGTCGTGAGCGTCCAGCAGAATCTTCGGTGCGAAAGCTCTGAGGAGTCTGCACGCGCCACAGATGAGCAGCGAGTCAGAGTCTCGCCGACCACGTCGCCATCAACCCTCTTGAGCGTCTCGTCCAAGGGCGTCGCGACGATCGCTCCCTCGGCATCAGCAAGTGAGGAGAGCGTTCGGTCGATCATCTCGGTGGTGACGAAGGGCCGCGCCGCGTCGTGAACGACCACATATTCCGAGGTGACATGTTGCTAGGCCGTTGCGCACGGAATGCTGCCGGCTGTCACCGCCACCTACGACCATCACACCGTCGGGCGAAGGATCGGTCTGATCCCATCAACCGATTCCGGCGGCACTACGACGAATGATGGGATCGCATCCGAAGTCGGCGAGAACGTCGATCGACCATTCGACCAGGGGGCGGCCACCGAGTTCCTGAAACTGCTTGAGGCGTGGACCCGCGCGCTCGCTCGCCGCGCCCGCCCGCTGCGACGATCGCCGCAACCGGCCGGTAGCCGAGGTCGGCTATCCCAGCACCTCGTCGAGCATCTTCTCGGCCTCTTCCTCGTTGCAGTTCTTCGAGAAGGTGAGCTCGGACACGAGGATCTGGCGGGCCTTGGTGAGCATGCGCTTCTCGCCGGCGGACAGGCCCTTCTCCTGGTCTCGCTGGTGAAGGCTACGAACGACGTCCGCGACCTGGTAGATGTCACCGGACTTGAGCTTCTCGACGTTCGCCTTGAATCGGCGAGACCAGTTAGTGGTGTTGGTCGTGGGCTCGTTCTTCTTGAGGACCTTGAAGACCTTCGGCATTTCCTTTGCCGGCGTGATCGCCCGCAAGCCGACCTCCTCGGTCGAATCGATCGGCACCATCAGCGTCAACTCGCCGTATGCGAGCTTCAAGATGAAGTAATCCCGCTTCTCGCCCATGAGCTCGCGCTTCTCGCGCTTCTCGATGATGGCTGCGCCGTGGTGTGGATAGACGACCTTGTCGCCGACTGCAAAACTCACGCGAGCTACCTCCTGCGATTCCTGTTGATTAGGGCTCTCAGACACGCGAAAAGAATGCTTCCGCGCAAGGTCTTGAGGCCGAAAGCCTGAACGTCTTGGGTTTCCTAGGATACCACGACCGTCTCTTACTCAAGCTTGACGGCATCGGTCCTGTTCTCATCATGTCGCGGTTTGTCGACCGCCCCGTTTTCTGCGGGATTTGTATCGGCAACAACGCGCCAGCGTGTGACCAACGTCGGTCACTCCGATGATGTCGAGGCCGGGCACCGCCGGTGTTGGCCCGCGCGGAACCAGGGCGCGACTGAAACCCCAACCGAGCTGCCTCGGCGAGACGGCGCGGAAGGCCCGGTACGCGGCGGACCTCGCCACCGAGCCCCACTTCGCCGATCGCGACCACGTCGTCGGCCACAGACTGATCTCGAGCCGCGGAATTAAGAGCGAGGCACAATGGGAGATCGGCCGCGGGCTCACGAATCACGAAACCTCCAGCCGCGGCAACGAACAGATCTTTATCACTCAAATTCAGTGCGGCTCTACTGTGCAGCACTCCCACCAGCAGAGCCAGTCGCTTGGCGTCGACCCCGATGGGAACGCGCCGGACGTTGGGTGGAGATCCGTCGACCACAAGGGATTGGAGCTCGACGAGCACGGGGCGAGTTCCCTCGAGACCGCAGAACACAACCGAGCCGGTCACACCCTTCCGTCTATCAGCCAGAAGCATCGCCGAGGGATCGCCGACAGCCTCGAGACCCCGCTCGCCCATGGTGAAGACTCCGGTCTCGTCACACGACCCGAAGCGGTTCTTGGTAGCCCTCAGCAACCGAACCGTTCCGGTGCGCTCGCCTTCGAGCGCGAGAACCGAATCAACAATGTGCTCGAGCGTTTTCGGTCCCGCAACCGCGCCCTCTTTGGTGACGTGGCCGACAAGGATGACGCAGGTGCCTTTCGCCTTTGCGTGGCGGACAAGGGCGGCGGCGCATTCCCGAACCTGTATGAGGGAGCCGGGCGGCTGGTCGAGGTCCGGGTTCTCGAGTGTCTGCACTGAGTCCACGACCAGAACGTCGGGGTCCTCGGAGGTGGCCAGCGCGAGCACGTCGGCAAGTGACGATGTCGCCGCAGCCCGAGATTGCTCGCGGAGACACCGAGACGTGTGGCTCGAAGTGCCACTTGACCTATCGACTCCTCACCAGTGATCAGCAGCGCACGGCGGCCCGACCGAACCAGCCCATCGATCAACTGAAGCACGAGCGTCGACTTGCCGATTCCTGGCTCACCGGCAAGTAGCGAGACTCCGCCCGCAACCAGGCCGCCTCCAACGACTCGGTCGACTTCGGCGAGCCCCGTGGAGAACCGCTCGACGTCGAAATGGGTGTCCGCCAGGGTTGTCACCGGGACCGCGGAGGAGCTCGCCGACGGATCCACCTCTGAGGCAGAGCTCCAGTCCCCGCAATCAGGGCACCGCCCAAACCACCGAGGCGAGCTGAACCCGCAGGCCGTGCAGAAGTGGACGTCGTGGCGCTGTCTCGTAACCATGGGCTCACCGTAGAGCGGGCCTGTGACACGAATGCTTCAACTGATGCGCGATGGATCGCGGCCGTTGAAGACAACAAAGCCGGACGATGTCCCCGCTTGAAACCCTTGAGGGGCGACAATGTGCGAATGGAGGCCGAGGAGACCCGGGGTCAGGCAGATGAGGTTCTGTACCACTACCAGCCAGATGGGAGCTTCACTCGAACCATGGGATGGGTCTTCGTCGTGCTTCCGGGCATCGGGGTGCTTGCCGGACTCATCGACCTTCTCAGCGGCCGATCCGCCACCGTGGGTGTCATCACTATTGGTCTATCCCTTGCTCTGGCCGGCCTCCTCTACCTTGGCTCACGCTCTGTCGATCGCGCCCAGGAACGGATCCGGATCGAGGTTCTGTCGAACGGCGTTCTGCGCTTCCGCAACCTGATTGGCCGAGTGCGCGAGATCCCGCTGCGCAGCGCTCAATCGTTCGAGGTCAAGGACCTGCGTGGGAAGCCGCGGCTCGTCTCCAGCGTTAGTGGGGATGGACGAAGGAAGCGCATTCCCTTCTCTGGCGACGTCGAACTAAAGGGTCGAACCGGAGATCGGCGCTCTCCTCACCTCACCGAAGTAAAAGTGAGAGATCAGCATGGGAAGCGACACGTCATCAGACTGTCAGGGTCGATGCCCGTAAAAGAAGTACGCAGACTGAACGAAGCGATGAACGCGGTACGAAAGATCTGACGCTCATTCGATAGCTCTCCAGACCGTGTGCGACCCCTCGCGCCCGACGCGGCCAATCCCGCCGGGGTAGTGGCCACACGCGACGATGATGTCCTCGTCTTCGATGTCCTCGAGCACGGACCTTCTAGTCGCAACCGTCGCTTCGGGATCGACGTCGAACAGGTAGATCCACTCTGGACGATCCAGAAGAGCGGGATGAACCGCAATATCACCAAGAATGATCGCCTTCGAGCCCTGAGACTCGATACGGATGCTCGAATGCCCCGGAGTATGTCCCGGAGTCGGTTCCAGTCGGATACCGGGAGCGATCTCGGTGGCCTCCTCGACCAGCGAGAGCCTTCCTGCGCGCAGTAGCGGCACCGTGGGTCGGAGGATCCGATCCCGCTCCAGGGGATCGCGGCCCTCGACCCAGTTGAAGTCCCTCCGACTCGCAATGTAGCTCGCCCGAGGCCACAGGGGCCGGCCATCTCTTGAGACCCATCCGACATGGTCGACATGAAAATGCGTGAGGGCACAGACCTCGATGTGCTCGGGGCCGATACCAAGCTCGGCCAGCGCCGAGGGCAGCAGACCTTCGGCATCGGGAAGAAACGAACCACCTGGCGGGCCGACTCCTGCATCGACAAGAACTACGTGGCGTTCGGAGCGCAAGAGGAAGCAGCCAAACGGGGGTCGCCAGCCCGAATCGACAAACAGATCGGGATAGAGATCCCGGTAGGGGCTCCAGGCCTCGGCGGGAACGTCAGAGAACACCTCGGCGAACGGACCAACCACTCCGTGTGTGTCGACGAGACATATCAGTTCGTATTCCCCGATGCGAGTTCCCATTTACTGTTCTCCTGTATCGGTCCGAATGGGCTACTCAGCAGTGCGCAACGCAACAGCGGGTGCGACGCGCGAGGCTTGCTGCGCGGGCCACGCGGTGGCGATGAGAGACGCGAGCAGAGCAGCGCTGGTCAACAGCAACACGTTGCCCCAAGGAATCTCAAAGCTGATCCCTTCGCCGAAATCACCGTTTGCAAACAGTTGCGAGGCGGTGACGAGGGCAAGCGCCGTCCCGACCACGATGCCCTCGAGCGCCACAAACCCCGACTCAAGCAGGAACGCCACTCGCACCTTTGGAGACACGAAGCCCAGAGACCGCAGGACACCGATCTCGCGCCGGCGTTCCCTCACCGAGCGAACCATGACCACACCGAGCCCTGCGATGCCGACGATGAGACCGAGTGCCAGATAGGCCTGCATCAGGTTGAAGAACTGCAACTGGATGCTGAATTGCTCGTCGACGAGCGCTCGGAACGTGTCGGCCTCGACTCCGTTGGCCAGGAAGTCTCCCTGTAAGGTCCGGCCAAGCTCACGTGCGTCCGCCTCCGATCCCGAGGCATCGATGTAGAAGCGCGACGCGACCGTTCGCTCACCGAACAGGTCACGAGCCGATTCCTCCGAAAGGAATCCACCGGCGAAGGTGCTGTCAGAGGAGAGAATTCCAACCACCCTCCGCTCGTTCTCGGCGCCGGTGACTGGGTCGATGACCTTCATCGTGTCGCCGACTTCGATGATGCTGGCCGGCGGCCCGCCCTCTCCTTGGAGAAAGAAGTTACTGATGATGATTGAGTTCGGGTCGGCCAGCATCTCGTCCCAGACGGCGGCATCGGTATCGAACTCGTCGGCTCGCTCCTCGAGAGTGGGTGGGCCCTGTTCAACGAGCTGCTCGCTCGCCCCCGTTATGGGCCACGCCTCGGGCTCGGGGAAGCCATCGGGCTGGAACAAAGCCTGGCCCGGGAACAGCGGAGCCACTGTTTCGACCCCCTCCACCGATTGAAGCTCGTCCGTCGTTGGAGGGTTCGACCCGCTTGCGCTTACGACGAGATCGAAACCACCGCGTTCGTCGTTGGTGAAGTTCTGGACCTGCCCGTTGAACGAAGTCGACATCGACGAGAGGAACACCATCGTGAAGATCACGAGCGAGTACATGCCGAGGGTCAGACCGGTGCGGAACTTTCGGGCAAGCGGATAGGCAAGGCCGAGTCGAAGTGGGAGACGGGAGGCTGCAATCCTCCGAAGCGTGCTTCCGAAGGTCTCGTGACTCTGACTCAACAGGATGACCGCTGAAAAGACGAGGAGGACGCCCGAGACGACGAATGCAAAGATGTCGCCGTTCTTGTAGAAGGCACCGTCGGTGAGACCATTGCCGAAGATCCCCCACAGCAGGGAAGCCCCCGCCGATACCAACAGAGCAGTCCGGCGCCCGATGGCACGCCCAAGAAGCGGCATCGCGCCAAAGGCAATCATCGGCACTCCAACGATGCTCGCAAACCATGCTCCGGCACTGTTCAGCCCGACAGCGAGCAGAGCGCCACCGAGCGCGGCAGCCACGATTCCGGCCGCGATCGACCGCTTGCGAACCTTGGCTAGCTTCGGCTCCTGCAGATCGCGGATGGCGGCGATGATGTTGATGCGGCTGATTCGGATGCTCGTGAACGCGATTGTCGCGAGAGCGATCAGCAGCCCGATGCACAGACCGCCGATGATGCTGGCCGGCTCGGCCGCAAACTGGAGGTTCAGGCTGAAGTCGCCCGCACCACTGAAGATGGGCGCGGCCAGACCAACGATTGCCCAACCCACTCCGATTCCCAAGACCGCTCCGACGATGCTCGCGACGACGGCGTAAATCGATCCCTCGATGATGAACGCGCGTACGAGATCGCCGCGCCGCATTCCAACAGCACGCAACATGCCCAGTTGGGATTTCCGCTCTTCCGCCAGCATCACGAAGATGTTCACGAGCAACAAGATCCCCGCGACGATCGCAAACGAGCCGATGGCGATGAACAGCTGGCTGAACTCATCGCCTGCGGTTTCGGCCTCGTCGAGCATGTCCTGTTTAACTGGCTCTACTCGGAATCCGGCGCCGAGCTCCTCTTCGATGAGCCTGGTCACGCCCGGCGTGTAGGCGGCTCCGTCTTCCACTCCGCCCCTGTTCGAGACGAGAACCGAGGTCTGGGGTGGCGCTGCGTCCTCGGACGTCTCGCCACCGATTGCCTCTTCGAAGGTTCCCGGCTCGACGAACGCGTTCGCAGATTGTGTCTCGAAGCCGCGCCAGTATCCGGCCACGCCGAGGCGCGGAAGCACTTGCGCAACCTCCAGGTCGATGGCCTGTCCGTACAGATATCCGACGACCTCGTCGCCGGTATCGACCTCGAGGGTCTCGGCGAGATCCTCCGTTATCGCGACCTCGCCCGCCCCGGGCGTCGAGCCGCTGATTCCGGTTGCGGCGGGATCTGACCCGAAGTTGCGAGCGTCATCGAAGTCGACCTCGATGAGCTGCGCGCCAGGCTCGGCGACCGGGTCGTCGCCCGCGGTGGCAACCGTGGCGGAGGCGCTTGTTATCAACAGAACGCCGTCGATTCGATCGTCCTCGAGCCCTGAAATTGCCGACTCGATCCGGGTCGCCTCGTCGGGATCGGACGTGACAACGACTTCGTCGACCGGCCCGAGCTGGGTCGTTGCCGACGCTCGAATCGAGGAATCGAGTGTGTCGCCGACGATGAAGCTACCGGTGATGAGAGCCGTACCGAGGAGCGAACCGGCGATGACCAATACCGTTTCCCCTGGCCTGCGGGTGGCATCCCTGAAGGCAAGGCGGCGCAGCATTGACCGACGCAGAGCCACAAACGAAACGGTAAGGAGGGCGAGCGCGGCCAGGATCAACAGCATGGGGAGGCCTGATGGATTCAACGGGTCTCCTCAGCTAACCGAAGCTGCTGATTCGGTGGACTCGATCGCCCCGTCCCGCATCCGAATGAGCTTCTGGGCGCTGGCTCCAATCGCGGCGTCATGGGTAACGAGGACCACGGTTAGGCCCTCGGAGTTCAGCTCGTTCAGCAGGTCCAGTACGGATGCGGCGGTCTCGGAGTCGAGGTTGCCCGTAGGCTCGTCGGCCCAGACAATGGCCGGCCGTCCTGCAAGCGCCCGAGCAATGGTCACACGCTGCTGCTCTCCGCCCGAGAGCTCGTTGGGCCTGTGGTTCTTGCGATGCTCGAGCCCGACTCGCTCGAGCGTCTCCTCTGCCCGCCGACGAGCGTCGGCAGGCGAACGGCCCGCGAGCAAGAGGGGAAGCTCGACGTTTTCGGCCGCCGTAAAAACTGAAATCAGGTTGAAGGCCTGAAAGATGAAACCCATTCGCTCGGCGCGGTGGCGCGTCCGTTTTGCATCGGAGAGGCTGTGGATGTCGAGGCCCTCGACGATCACGCGGCCGCCGCTGAGAGTGTCCAACCCGGATAGACAGTTCAAGAGCGTCGTCTTGCCGGAGCCGGAGGGCCCCATTACAGCGAGAAACTCGCCTGGACGGATCCGCAAGTCGAGGTCGACCAGGGCCGCAACGCTACCGGCGCCAGTCCGGTAGACCTTCTGCACGCCCTCGGCAACGAGGATGTCGTCGTAGCTCTGCACCATTGCTCCTTATTGGACTGGTCGGGCTCCTGCTCCACGGAAAGTATAGAAACGGCCCCTGCCTACTCCATCGGTCTGAGGGGCCAATGGCTCGCGCAATGCCTCCTACCTCAGGATGACCCGACCTAGGGGACATCCCTGGGGTCATCCCCGATATCGATGCTCTGGGTGGAATTGATTCTTTGTTCCGCATGCGCAGAGGCCCGGCGGTAAAGCCGGGCCTCTGGCCTTGATCTTCTAGTGTGCTCCGTTCCAGTGACTAGTTCGCGATGTCCGCGTCTCCCTCGGTCCCCTCTTCGGGGGCGGTGCCCGCCATCTCGAGCGGCGGAACGTCGGGCGCGCGCGGCCCCTTGCGGAATCCGATGACCTCGTCGCCGTGCTCGTTGCGCTCGACGTCCACAACGATCGTGTCGCCGGCCTCGAACTCTTTCCACAGGATCTTCTCGGAAAGGGGATCCTCCACATGACGCTGAATCGCCCGGCGTAGCGGTCTGGCCCCCAGAGCGGGGTCGTAGCCCGTCTTCGCCAACAGTGTCTTTGCCTCGTCGGTGAGCTCGATATCAACGTCCTGGCTGTGGAGCTGGTTCTCGATTCGCTGGATCATCAGGTCGACGATGGACTTGACCTCTTCTTCGGTGAGCTCGTGGAACACGATGATCTCGTCGATACGGTTGATGAACTCGGGCCGGAAGTTCTGCTTGAGCTCCTCCGACACCCGCTCCTTCATCTTCTCGTAAGTGAGCTCGGCCGAAGCCTGACCGAAGCCCATGGCGGGCTTGCGGAGATTCTGCGTACCGAGGTTCGAGGTCATGATGATGACAGTGTTCTTGAAGTCCACGGTTCGGCCCTGAGCGTCGGTCAGTCGACCGTCCTCGAGGATCTGCAGCAGGGTGTTGAAGACGTCCGGGTGTGCCTTCTCGATCTCGTCGAGGAGCACCACGCTGAATGGACGGCGGCGGACGGCCTCGGTGAGCTGACCACCCTCCTCGTAACCGACGTAACCTGGAGGTGACCCGACCAAACGGCTGACAGTGTGCTTCTCCATGTACTCGGACATGTCGAGCTGGATAAGGGCGTTCTCGTCACCGAAAAGGAAGTCGGCGAGCGTCTTTGCGGTCTCGGTTTTACCGACACCCGAGGGGCCGAGGAAGATGAACGAGCCGGCCGGACGCTTGGGGTCCTTGAGACCCGCGCGTGTGCGCCGAATCGAACGAGACACCGCTGCGATCGCGTCGTGCTGACTGACGATCCGCTTGTGAAGCTCGTCTTCCATCCGGAGAAGCTTTGCGGTTTCCTCCTCGGTCAATGCAGTGACCGGGATCCCGGTCCAAGACGACAGAACTTCTGCGATCTGCTCCTCGTCAACCTCGGCGAGGCTTTGATCCTCGGCCTCACGCCACTCTGACTCGCGCTCCTTGCGCTCCTCCATCAGCCGCTTCTCGTCGTCGCGGTATCCCGCCGCGCGCTCGAAGTCCTGTGCCTCTATGGAGTCTTCCTTCTGGCGTCGGACGTCCGCGATCCTCTCTTCGAGCTCGCGGTAGTCCGGTGGCGCGCTCATCCGCTTGATGCGAAGTCGCGAGCCCGCCTCGTCGATCAGGTCAATGGCTTTGTCGGGTAGGAATCGGTCCGAGATGTAGCGGTCGGCAAGGTTCGCCGCAGCGACGAGGCCGCGGTCGGTGATGTGGACACGGTGGTGAGCCTCGTAGCGATCGCGCAATCCCTTGAGGATGTCGATCGTGTGAGCAACGGACGGCTCGGGCACCTTGATCGGCTGGAAGCGTCGTTCGAGCGCGGCGTCCTTCTCGAGGTGCTTACGGTATTCGTCGAGAGTCGTTGCGCCGATGGTCTGAAGCTCGCCGCGCGCAAGCATCGGCTTGAGGATGCTCGCGGCGTCGATTGCGCCCTCGGCGGCACCCGCGCCGACAAGCGTATGAAGCTCGTCGATGAAGAGAATGATGTCGCCGCGAGTCTTGATCTCCTTGAGCACTTTCTTGAGGCGCTCTTCGAAGTCACCGCGGTAGCGGGAGCCGGCGACCAGTGCGCCGAGGTCAAGCGTATAGAGCTGTTTGCCGGTGATGGTCTCCGGGACTTCGCCCTTGACGATGTTCTGAGCGAGACCCTCGACAATCGCTGTCTTACCGACACCCGGCTCGCCGATGAGGACCGGGTTGTTCTTGGTGCGGCGAGACAGAACCTGCATTACGCGCTCGATTTCGTTGGCTCGCCCGATCACAGGATCGAGCTGGTTCTCGCGCGCGAGCTGCGTCAGGTTGCGGCCGAACTGGTCGAGCACGAGCGAACCGCTGGGCTGTTCGCCTCCGCCACCCTGGGTTGCACCCTCTTTGGCTCCGGAGTAACCCGACAGCAACTGAATGACCTGCTGACGGACACGACCGAGGTCGGCTCCGAGTTTGACGAGCACCTGAGCAGCAACGCCCTCGCCCTCACGAATGAGGCCGAGCAGAATGTGCTCGGTGCCGATGTAGTTGTGACCGAGCTGGAGAGCCTCGCGAAGACTCAGCTCGAGCACCTTCTTTGCGCGGGGAGTGAACGGAATGTGACCCGAAGGGGGTGACTGCCCGGCTCCGATGATCTCCTCAACCTGCTGTCGGACCTTCTCGAGCGAGATGCCGAGAGACTCGAGTGCCTTTGCTGCGACTCCCTCGCCCTCGTGTATCAGTCCCAAGAGGATGTGCTCGGTGCCGATGTAGTTGTGGTTGAGCAGTCTCGCTTCTTCTTGGGCGAGGACTACAACCCTGCGGGCCCTGTCGGTGAACCGTTCGAACACTGGGCCACGCCTCCTTTTCATTTCGCTGAGTCGCTTTGCTGCGCGTGCCGCTCTGCCGACTCATATTGGGACTCGGTTGTGACGCCGAATCCCCGGACGATCATTGGCAACCATCGTGCTGGCCACCGGTCAGTGCTTAACGTTCGCCGTTCTTAAATTCGTCCGCCGAAACGGTCGAATCTCATTATACGAACGGGCTGTGATTAACCCTCGGTAAGGGATTCCACATGAAGAACGCCGAGAGACGTACAAACGTTCCATTCACGCCCCGACGACGGATCACAACTTCACAATACGTCTACGGACGGGCCTTTAAACCCTTTCATTGGCATCGTCTGGGACCACCCTCGTCTTGAGCCACCCGACTACCGAATCGGATCTCTTCGCGAGGTTATGACACCGAACTCCATCGTCGAGATCCGAGGGGGAGGAGCGGATGGCGGTGGTGGGTTCTTGAAGAGGTGGCGCCAGTCCTCAGGCAACACCGTCGTGCGTTGCCCATTTATTGAGAAACCCCTGGCCAGAGGCACCCATTCGAGTCGGGGCGAGTCAGGAGCGTCTGGGGTTATCGGGGGGAGCGTCCAGAGGCCGACGGTCGACTCATCAATCGCTGTGTGATCGTCAGGCCCGAACCTAACGGGAAGGCCGCCGAAACGCTTTCCGTCCAAGCTCTCGAGCACCTCGGCGACGTCATCGCCCCCCAATGCCCTCTTGGTCGCCCAGCCGATGACCTGCACCGCGTCGTAGGTTCTGAGCTCCCAACCCGTGGGGAGGGCGGCCCACCAACCTTCAAAGGACTCCCTGAAGCGCTCGAAACTGGGGATCGGCAGGTAGTGAGCGCCCCGCGGTAGGTGTCGGAAGCCACCATCCCCACGGGGATCGACTGATCGGTTTCGTCGCTTATGGCTAGGTCGAGGGCCATCACCTGAGGACGCCAGTACCTTGAATTCGAGCGCCGGAGCCGCTGACCCTGCGGTGCGCTCGCGACCCTGGCGTCGGCAGTGCCGGTATACCGGATTCCCATCGACCGCAGGTCGGCCAGGATCGTCGCGACGACCGTCGGACCACCGTGGACGACGAGCGCCTCGACCTGGGCCTCTCGAAGGACACGGAGGTCTGGTCGGAACTGCTGGTCTGCCGGATCGTAGGTGACCGTTCGAGGCACTCGGCGCCCTTGACGTCGCATCTCCTGCCTCAGGGCGGCGGTGGCTGTGCGCCCGTCCGGTGAGTCCTCACTCATGACTCCCACGGTCCGGTATCCGCGATCGTTGGCCACGTACCTGGCGAGAGTCCGTCCTTCCCAAAGATACGAGGGGGACATCTGAAAGATATGAGCGCTCAGCTTCCTGGCGCCGTAGAGGTCCCCGTAACAGACGATCGCCGGAATCCCTGCCGCCGCGAGAGCGTCCTCGGTCCTGGGAAGCGCCTCGGGCGGGCCCCCGAAGACGATTCCGACCGTGCGCGGAGACTGGGCTAGCTCCTCGACCAGCTCGACCGCCCGGTCTGGATCACCCTGGTCGTCCAGGCTCACGAGCTCGAAGGGGGCCTCTTCGTCACTCAGCTTCCGGTTCAGGTCTCCCACGCTGACGTCCGCGCCTTCGAAAGCGTCCTCGCCCCTCCAGGCGCCAGGGCCGGAAAGAGTCCCAACCAACCCGATGACGCGGCGAATCGCTCGCGGTGGGGGTCGGCCGGGGGTTTCCGGCCGCGCCCCTATCAAGATCGGTGTCATCGCACGCGGCGAGCAGAGCAGTAGTTAGTCCAACGCAGAGGAGAAGGCGGCCGAGTTTCGCCCGGGCCAGGATAGCCATGACGGAGAATCCTCGCATTGTTCTCGTCCTTGTTCCCCTTTTGGCCTAGGCCGGCTCTGGCTGCACGACCGGCCCCTTTCCGCTGCGGCGGGTCCGCCCCTCCTGGGGACCCGCTCCCCGGCGCTCGCGCGCCGGTCCGCTACTTCCGGCTTTGCGGCGCCCCCGCGCCTGCCCGGTTGGTTCATTGCTAGGCCAGGCGGGGGCGACGCATTTGCCTCCAGAGTCCCCTTCCGGGGCGCACCCGTCCTCGCTCCAAGGCGCCTATTGAGCACGGGCAGCTTTGAGCTTGGGACGTCGATTTTTTCGCGGTCCCGGGCCTTCAACCTCGGTTAGACCATTGCTGCGGTGCTTGGGTTCCTGGGCCCGGGCGAAAAGAGTTGGAGTTAGTGGTCGGGTTTCAGGGTTGGGAAGAGGATTACCTCGCGTATGGAGGGGAGGTTTAGCAGCACCATTAGTAGGCGGTCTACTCCTAGGCCGTACCCTCCTGCTGGCGGCATGCCGTAGCTGAGGGCTTCCAGGAAATCTTCGTCTGCGATCATCGCCTCTTCGTCACCGCTCGAGCGCTGTTTTGCTTGTTCTTCAAAACGCCGTCGTTGCTCGGCGGGGTCGTTCAGCTCCGAGTAGATTGGTGCCATCTCGATCCCACCGATGATGAGGTCTGTTTGTTCCGTGAAGCCATCGATGCTCCGGTGGTCCTTCGCCAGCGGCGACACGTCTTTCGGGTACCCGACGACGAACGTGGGGTCGATGAGTTTGTGCTCGGCGATTGCTTCGAAGATCTCGGCCAGCACTTTGCCGGGCGGCCATTTCGGGTCGACGTGGATTCCTGCGCCGTCCGCTTCTTTGGCGATGGTTTCGTAGTCGCCAGCCTTCCAGACGTCAGCCAGGTCCGGGCCCCCGTTGGTCGTGATGGCCTCGAACATCGAAATACGCCTAAATGGCTCGGCGAGATCGATGGTCCGATCGTCGAAGGTGATCTCGTAGCCACCACCTACCGCGAAGGCAATCGCACGCACGAGCTCTTCGACCAGAGCCATCGTGTCGTCATAATCAACGTATGCCTCATAGGCCTCGAGCATCGTGAACTCTGGATTGTGCTGAGTCGACACACCCTCGTTGCGAAAGCTTCGGTTGAGCTCGTAGACACGGTCGACGCCGCCAATGAGTAGCCGCTTCAAATAAAGCTCGGGGGCCACGCGAAGGTAAAGGTCGATATCGAGAGCGTTGTGATGAGTCTTGAAGGGCCGAGCAGTGGCTCCGGACGCGACTGGTTGAAGGAGCGGAGTCTCCACCTCTACGAAGCCACGTGCGTCTAGAAAGCGTCGAATCGCGCTGTTCGCCTTGGCGCGCCCCTCCAGGGCTCGGCGGGCATCCTCGGTCAGAAGGAGGTCGAGGTATCGCTGCCTGTAGCGCGTTTCAACATTGGAAATCCCATGGAAAGTGTCGGGCATCGGTCGCAAGGCTGGGGCGAGCATGGTCACCGAGCGCACGTTGATCGAGAGCTCTCCGCGCCTCGTTGTCATGATCTCGCCCTCGGCTCCGACGATGTCTCCAACTCCGATCTTCCTGAACGACTCCATCCCTTCGTCTCCGAGCACGTTGGAGCGAGCGAAGAGTTGAATGCGGTCGGTCGAGTCGCGCAAATCGGCGAAAGCTGCTTTGCCCTGGCCACGCATCGTCATGATGCGTCCGGCGACGGCTACCGTCTCGGACGTTTCCTCGCCCGGTTGGGTCGACTCGAAGCGCGCGCGGAGCTCGCCGATAGAGGCGGTGCGTTCGTACTTATAGGGGTAGGTGTTGTCGTCGTTCGTCATTCGGCAATCTCGAAGTTGCGCTGAAATATCAGCCGCAACCCTACGAGAGTTAGGTCGGGTTCCACGCGATCTACGAGCTTGCAGTGCTCGACGACTATGGCGGCTTGGCCACCAGTGGCGATGACGTTGGCGTTGCCGCCAATCTCTTTGCTGATCCGTTCAATGAGGCCGTCGATAAGTGCTGCGTTGCCGTAGACGATTCCCGATTGGACCGCCTGGATCGTCGATTTGCCAATCGCGTGGCCGGGAGCGATGAGCTCGACCCGCCGAATCTGTGCGGTCGCCTGGTAAAGCGCTCCGGCAGCAGTCTCAAGACCCGGAGTGATGGCGCCGCCGAGGTACTCACCCTTGGCGGAGACCGCATCCACAGTGATGGCGGTTCCGAAATCCACGACGATTGATGGCTCTTCCGGAAACAGGTCGTTGGCGGCCACAGCATTGGCGATGCGGTCGGCACCGACCTCGCGTGGGTTGTCTATCTTGATTGCGATTCCGGTCTTGGTTCCGGGCTCGACCACGACTGCGGGAAAACCGAAGTACCTCTCGGTCATCTGACGGATCTCCTGCGTCAGGGGTGGCACCACGGAGCAAATCGCCACCCCTGTGATCTCGCGTGAGAACGACAGATCCGCAAGCCCCAGAAACTGACCCGAGATGAGGGCCAGCTCATCGGCGGTCCGATCAGGTCTCGTCGACATACGCCATTCGTGCGACAGTTCCTCACCCCGAAAGACGCCGAGATGCGTTTGCGAGTTACCCACATCGATTGCGAGCAGCATGTCAGTCTCCCCGGCCGTCAGCGCGGACGATCAATAGGTTATCTATGAGTCTCGTTTGCCCGACGCGTGCGGCAACAATCAGCAGAACAGCGCCGCCTGGCAGCGGTGCTTCAAAGGTATCCGGATCGACTGCCGCGGCGTAGGCAACATCCACGCCAACCGCATTCCGCAGGTGCTCGAGCATCGTTTTCTCGGCGATCTGCAAATCATCCGATTGATCGAACGCGTCTCGCCCCATCTCCAAGGAACGCGACAACGCGAGGGCCTGATCCCGTTGCTCGGCGGTCAGATAAACGTTGCGGCTACTCATGGCCAGTCCGTCGCCTTCACGCACGATCGGTGCAACGTCGAGCTCAATCGCAAAGTCGAGATCATTGACCAATCGCTTCAACACTGCGACCTGCTGGGCGTCTTTTTGCCCGAAGACCGCAAGGTCGGGTTCGACGATATTGAAAAGCTTCGTTACGACTGTGCAGACTCCATCGAAATGTCCGGGCCGGTCGGCACCCTCAAAGCGGTCTCCGATGGAGCCTGCCGCGACACCGACTGTGGCATCGGGTGGATACATGTGGTCGACGCTCGGAAGAAATGCCACATCAGCGCGCTCGCCTTCGAGCAATTCGAGGTCGCCCTCCGTGTCGCGTGGGTAACGCTCAAAGTCCTCGCCCTCGCCGAACTGCTTGGGATTGACGAAAACGCTGACGACAACGACGTCCGACGAATGACGGGCACGACGTACGAGTGACAAGTGCCCTGCGTGTAGCGCTCCCATCGTCGGAACGAGTCCCACACTCAAACCGTTCCTTCGGTGCTCGTCGAGCACGGCGCGCAGCTCGTCCACTAAGCGAACGACTATCATCTCGGCTGATTCTCCACCAGCTCGAGCATCTTCACGGCTTCCTCTTTGCTTATTCGATTCGCTCTCGTGGCTGAATTCACTATGATCCGTGCGATGAGTGCGTAGTCCTCAACGAGTTGGGGTGACGCGTCAGCCAGGGCATCGAGGTGGCGTCCGATGCTCTCTCTCTCGCCCCTCACTACGGGTCCCGTCAGACTCTCGGCACCGCCCCGCTCGCCGGTATTGGCAACCGTACCCGCGGCGAGAGGACCGAGCACTCCATGAGGATCGTCGATGCCTATGACGGCGAGCATCGCTTCGCCCACCGCGACTAGTGCTGCGATTCCGTTCGACGTGCTCACGGCGGCTGCATGCCAGATCGAACGCGCCTCCTCGCGAACGACCACAGGCAATCCCTCGAGATCGGAAGCGATCAAATCCGCAGCCCACGATTCGATGGCCGGCTCCGCCGTCACGCCCCAGGCGGAGCCAGGGAGACGTTCGATTCCCCGCTCGACGTCAGGAAAGGTCTGCACGGGATGCAGAGCTGCGACTCCGGCCCCCGCTGCGCTCGCCTCCTTCAGCGGACCGATTCCGAGCATCCCGGCGAAGTGAACCAGAACCGTGCCCGGCTCGAGCGAGGGGGTGACCTCGGCTACGACGGACTCGATTGCGTCCCCGGGAACCCCAAGCAAGAGCACGTCGACTGCCGGCAACTCCGTCCTATGGTCGAACGTCGTTGTTTGAAGGCGAGTGGCTGCTCGTTCGGCCGATTCCGCCCGCCGTGACGAAACACCGGTGATCTCGTGTCCTGCACCCCTCAGAAGCTCTGTTACAGCGGTCCCGACGCGGCCCGCGCCGACCAGGACGATTCGATGCGGGGGACCTGATGGTGTCGACATCTCGTGGCCTCGCTCCAGTCCTCGCGGTACCGGTCGTCCAGCAAGCATAGACTTGCCCGCCCGCAGGGCGGGTGCCGAGCCTTTCGCTCGCCGAGGCGCAGCGAAGCTTCGCCGAAGGCTAGATGGCTACTGGATGAGCTTCGCCTTGAACTCGAAGGCCATGTTCTGATCGACCGGCAATCCAGCGCACGAGAATGGCGAGTTGGGGAAACGGAAGCAACGGCTGATGCGAGTACTGGCGTTCGACAACATGAGCAGCGTCCGCGTGGTACCGAAGAAGGGAACCTTCGCAGTTCCGATACCTGCCCGATCGAGTTCGACGAACTTCTCAGCGACCGTTCGCGAGCCGTCAAATGCAATGAGCATCGCCTTGGGCTTTGTCTTTGACCTCGGCCCATCGACCTCCACCTTCAGTTTCGCTCCCCGTTTGACCCCGCCTCCGGGCTTGAGCAGGAAGTGGGCGGTTGTTAGATGGTCGAGCCGTTGCCTCTGGAGGGCGGTGTTGCGATGGGATTGTCCGAGAGTGAACCTTCTACGCACCGGCGCGCCGCCAACGCTGCTTTCGTAGAGAACACCTTTCTCGTAATGCGACTCCGGCGTGAAATTCGCAATGCCAAAGTTGACGAACGTCCGGCCGAAGGGGGCGCGTTTCTCGACAACTGCACGCAAAGCTCGTAGTGAGTACAGGTCGGCGGCTCCGCGGGAGCCATCCGCCTTGTTCCACACCCGTTTGACGAGACGGGTGCCGAATTTCTCCGTGACGAACTTCCAGAAGATGAAGTTGCCATATTCGAAAAGACGGGCCCCGAAATCCAGAGGCACTTCCGGATGCTTCAGGCTACTGTCCGCAAGATACTGGAGGTTGTCATTGATCCCCCCATAGACCTCGTCTTCCATCCACACCGCGGTGTTCTCGAGGAGCCAGAGATCCTCAAAGAAGTCGTAAGCGTACTGGACCGCGTGGAAAGCCTCGTGCGCCGCTGTCACTCGAAGGTTCTTGATGGGCGTCTGGTTGGGAAACTGCTCACTTCGGTAGTCGTTGTCGAAAACGCAGTAAGCAGACATGTCGAAGAATCGGTAGTCGCTGTTGGAGCGTAGGTGGGGATCATCCGACGCGCAGTAACCGTACAGAGGTGGATTCTCGGCTCCCAGGTCGCCAAGATAGAAGTCAATCTTTCCATTGCCACCGTTGTTGGAAGAACGCCGATCGCGCTTGGGTTCGCGGTAACCCAGTTGCCCGATCACTCGATTCCACACACGTCCCTGAAGCTCGTCGACGACCGTATCGACGTAGTCAGGCCGATCGTTGCCGTTGGAATCGATGCTACTTACCGCGTGTTGTCCCGTCGTGACGTAGTGGACGCACAGGTTGGTGGTGCAAGTACGTGTGGACTTCGCATCTCCGTACTTGATGTCTATCGGGTCGTTGCGCTTGCCGTCGGTGGGGCGAGCCAGCAGTGCATTTGCCACAGCTCGGTCGTCCGCCGACAACTGGTCCTTACGCAGCGCGAGATCACGAAGAAGCGCGGGTCGCGTCGCGCGGTCCGGGCGCCGCAACATCACCGAAGCGGCGGGCGACCGGAGACCGTTCGAACAGGGTCAGTGCGCGCTCCAGCGCGTACTCGGCATCGTCAACCGCCCCAGTGACGAGCGCACGGCTAAGCGCATCGTCGGGAGCCGGCGCGAGCTCCGGCAGACCGGGACGCGCCCTGGGACGGGCCGGCGCTTCTGTTGCTGTGCCCACCCCTGCAACGGCGCTAAGACCGATGCTCAGCGACACGACCAACGACAACAGCCTTCTCATAGGGCCTTTCGAATACTCTGCGCGACTCGTCGTAGACGATCGCTACCCTTCACCGGCGAAGTCAATAACGAGCGCTGATGAGTGCCCGTTATTGCTTTTCCGGGAGCATATGCGCTCTATCTGCTCATGCCTATGGGATTCGCAGTGTGCTTCAAGTACTTAAAAAGGCCCGAGCAGGTGAACCTCTCCCTCGGCCTCCTCGATCCAGTCCGAATAGTGCACGCCCCAGGGGTCGGCGGCCTCCTGCTCGATCTCGACCAAAGGAACCAACACGAACTTGCGCTGGAGCATCCGGGGATGGGGAATTTCAAGATCCTCGTCGTTGATCTTCTCGTCACCGAACGTCAGCACGTCGAGGTCAACCACGCGTGGGCCCCACCGAATTTCGGAGGGTTCGCGACCCAACGCCCGCTCGATGGCCTTGCACACGCCGAGAAGCGTGCGAGGACCGAGTGTCGTCTCGATCCGGGCAACCAGGTTGACGAACGAACGCTGTGGGGGCCCGCCCACCGGCTCGGTCTCGTACAGGCTGGAGGTGGCCGTGACCCTAATCTCAGGAGTGTCGTCGAGCGCGCTCACCGCTCTGCGACAGAAGCTAGAGCGCTCTCCCACGTTCGAGCCAATACCAATGAAAGCCGTCGTCATGCATTCACTCCTCGGTGACCGTTAGGTCACCGCTCGATCCGGACCACGATCCCGCCAACGTCTTCGTCCACGGGTGGTGACTCCTTGGCAATCTCTACCGTAACCCCGTCGACCCTCTCGATCCGTGACATTTGAGACGCGATCTTCCCTGCCAGGTATTCGAGTAGCGAGCACTGACTGGATCGGACAATGGCAGCGATCTCGTTTGTCGCCCAGTGATAGTTGATTGTCTGTTCGAGATCATCACTCTTCGCCGCTGCCCGAAGATCCGCCTGCAGTTCGACGCTTACGAGAACCCATTGAGGCTCGCTACGCTCCTCCTCGGTGACTCCGATGTGCGTTGCTAGGCGCAGGTTACGGATCGAGATCGTGTCCATCAGCTGTTCTTGATCGCTTCGAGCATCCTGATCGTGCGAACGATCGGTTCGACGTCGTGGACCCTCACGATACGAGCGCCCTTCGAGATCGCCCAGGCAATCGTGGCGGCAGTTCCTTCGACGCGCTGCTCACTCGTCACATCGAGCGTCGCACCGATGAACGACTTTCGCGACGTCCCCACGAGCACCGGATAGCCGAGGTCCACGATCTCATCGAGCCGTCGCAAGAGCACGAGGTTTTGCCGCGGGTTCTTTGCGAAGCCATACCCCGGGTCGATGCAGATCGCATCGCGTGCAACACCCCGGTCAACTAGTTGTGCCGCCCGAAGTCGCAGGAAGTCACGGACGTCCGTGACGACGTCGTCATATTCGGTAAGCGTTCGCATCGTCGCCGGTGTGCCTCGAGAGTGCATGACGACGATCGCCGCCCCGGTGCTCGAGGCCACGTGATCCATCGTGTGGTCGGTCGCCTCGCCCAAGGTGTCGTTGATAATGGTTGCCCCCGCCTCGACGGACCGTTCGGCCACCCTCGGTTTACGGGTGTCGATGGAGATGGGGATCGATATCCGGCGGCATAGCGCGTCGATAACCGGCAGGACACGATCGAGCTCATCAGTCTCGGACACTTCCTCAGCTCCCGGTCGCGTCGACTCACCGCCGACGTCGATGATGCCTGCCCCTTGCTCGACCATCTCGAGACCGTGGGCAACCGCGCGTTCGGGGTCGACCCACAGCCCACCGTCGGAGAACGAATCGGGCGTAACGTTCAACACGCCCATGACGACCGGTCGATCGAGCGAAATGTAGGAATCGCTGCAGCGAAGCTTCATGCGAGCAGTCTAGTCAGGCTTCTCGCCCGCGAACGGGTATCGCTTAGTGGGCGTGAATGAGACCCATGGCCTCGGCACGCGTGGCGTCGTTACGGCGGAACAGGCCACGCACTGATGACGTCACGGTCTTGCTTCCCGGCTTGCGGACGCCGCGCATGCTCATGCACAGATGCTCGGCCTCGATCACGACCAGAACGCCCCGTGGAGCCAGGGCCCCCTCGATTGCGTCTGCGATCTGCGTCGTGAGGCGCTCTTGGACCTGGGGACGCTTGGACAGCAGGTCCACCAGACGAGCGAGCTTCGACAGGCCGGTGATCTGACCCGACTCGTTGGGGATGTACGCGACGTGGGCCCGTCCGATGAAGGGGATCAGATGGTGCTCACACATCGAGCCAAGTGGGATGTCCTTGATCATAATCATCTCGTCGTGGTTCGCCTCGAACACGACATCGAGCTGGTCCGAGGGATCCTCAGTATGGAGGCCGACGAAGAGCTCCTCGTACATGTCGGCGACCCGACGGGGTGTCTGTTTGAGCCCGTCTCTGTCCGGATCCTCACCGATCGCCTCCAGAATCGTGCGAACCGCATCTTCGATGGCAGCGATGTCGATCGGGGGCCGGGGTCGTATCCGGGCTACTTCTTCACTGGAATCTGACATGACCACACCATAAACAGCCCAAGGAGCTAACCCTCCCGAACCCCACGACCCACTGGGTCGAATTCTGTGACTCTCAGGCGTCGCATGGCGGTGGATGGTGGTCACAGAAGTGACGGTTGCCCGAGAGCAAGTTAGGACCCCGAAGGGGATCGGTGCGGTTAGACCTCGCCCAGGCGCGGCTTGGGGCTCGGGCGCGGCACCCGGCGCCTTGCCTCCTCCGCGTCCTTCGCCGCCGCGGCGGCGCGCTCTTCTTCCTCACGGGCCTTGCGTCGGATTCTCGCTCGCTCGGTACCGTCTGCGGGAGACTGCTTGGCGACCTCTCCGAAGATCTCGGCGACCTCGGCCATTTCGACGGACTCCTTCTCGAGAAGCCTCTCGACGAGGAGGTCGAGTTTGTCGCGGTACTTGACGACAATCTCGCGGGCCTCATCATGCGCTTCCTCGACGAGACGGTGAATCTCTTCGTCGATCTTCCTGGCGACGTCGTCGGAGTAGTCCTTTATATGTCCGAAATCGCGACCGAGGAACGGCTGCTGCCCTTCGGTCTCGCCGAGAGCAAGGGGGCCGAGGTCGCTCATTCCGTACTGCATGACCATCGATTTTGCAATGCGAGTGCAACGCTGGATGTCGTCGGACGCACCGGTAGTGGGCTCGTTGAACACGACCTCTTCCGCTACCCGGCCCCCGAGAAGCATCGCCAGTTCGTCCACGAGCTCGCTGCGCGTCACGAGGAAGCGATCCTCACTCGGCAGCGTCAGCGTGTAACCGAGCGCGCGACCTCGGCTAACGATCGAGACCTTGTGGACCGGGTCCGCGTTCGGAAGAGCATGCGACACGAGAGCGTGACCGGCCTCGTGGTATGCGATGACCTTCTTTTCCTTCTCGGAGATGACACGGCTGCGACGCTCGGGACCCGCGACGACCCGGTCGATGGCCTCTTCGAGCTCGTTCATCGAGATCTCACTTCGGGAGAAGCGCGCGGCAAGAAGCGCTGCCTCGTTGACCACGTTAGCGAGATCCGCACCGGTGAAACCTGGCGTGCGCTTCGCGAGGGTTTCGATATCGATGTCCTTGGACAACGGCTTGCCGCGGGTGTGGACCTTCAGTACACCGACTCGTCCGTTCAGGTCGGGACGATCGACAACGATCTGACGGTCGAAGCGCCCGGGACGAAGAAGAGCGGGGTCGAGAATGTCGGGTCGGTTGGTGGCAGCGATCAAGATGACACCACCCTTGACGTCGAAGCCGTCCATCTCTACGAGCAACTGGTTGAGCGTCTGTTCGCGCTCGTCGTGACCTCCGCCGAGCCCCGCACCGCGGTGCCGGCCGACGGCGTCGATCTCATCCATGAACACGATCGACGGCGCGTTTGCCTTGGCCTGTTCGAACAGGTCGCGAACGCGGCTGGCACCGACGCCGACGAACATTTCGACGAAGTCGGAGCCCGAGATCGAGAAGAACGGAACCCCGGCCTCACCCGCGACTGCGCGCGCTAGCAGTGTCTTACCGGTTCCCGGAGGTCCGTAGAGAAGGACACCCTTGGGAATCTTGGCTCCCATCGCTTGGAACTTCTGGGGTGCTTCGAGGTACTCCTTGATCTCGTGTAACTCCTCGATGGCCTCGTCCAGGCCCGCGACATCACCGAACGTGATCTTGGGCTGGTCCTTGGTAACGAGCCGGGCCTTCGATTTCCCGAAGCTCATCACACGGTTACCGCCTCCCTGCATCTGCTGCATGAGAAAGAAGAAGAATCCGACGATGATCAGGATCGGCAGGAACTGAAAGAGGATCGAGAGGATGGGCGAGCCTCGCTGGGGGTCAGCAGTGACCGCGACGTCGTTGTCAAGGGCGATGCGCTGGTACTCGTCGATCGTGTCCTTGGGGACGTGCAACTCGTAGTCGCTGCCGCTGCCGAGCTTTCCTGTGACCTTCTCATCGACCGTGAGGAACTCGGCCGATTCGATATCGCCCGACTCGACCATCTCGACCCATTGGTTGACTGAGGCGATTTCCTCAGGCTTGTCGGTGTTGTTTTGGTACGAGGCGATTACCCAGACCACCACGATGATCAGCAGCAGGTAGAAGATTGAGTTCCTGAACGTTCGATTCATTTCTTTTCTTTCCCTCACTCTTCGTCACCTTTTGGCCTGCTCGCTGGCCAGCTCACAGCGCCTACAGGTACCGACCGCGACCGCCGCCGTCGACCTGCTGCACCGAAAACCTACCAGCCTCGTATCGCTAAACAGCTGTCCTTTCGGAGCTGCGATCACGAAATGGAGGCCCGGAATCACGACTCTAAGGAGAATCGGCCCCGTAAGCGCTGGGCTTGAGAACGCCTATATAAGGGAGGTTGCGGTACTTCTCGGCGAAATCGAGACCGTATCCCACAATGAACACCGGAGGAATCTCAAAACCTGGGTAGCGAACCTCCAGCTGTACTGCCTGCTCCCCTTTTTTCCAGAAGAGCGAGCAGATCTCGAGGCTGGCCGGACCACGTGCCTCGAGATAGCGAAGAAGATAGTTAATGGTCAATCCCGAATCGATGATGTCTTCCACAAGAAGGACGTGCCGGCCGGTTATCTCGTAGTCGAGGTCCTTCAAGATTCTGACCACGCCAGATGACTTAGTCGATGAGCCATAACTCGACACCGCCATGAAGTCGAACTCAACCGGCAACTGAATCGAGCGTGCGAGATCTGACATGAACACGAAGGCGCCCTTGAGGACTCCGATCAGAAGGAGGTCTTTGCCTCGGTAGTCATCGGTTATCTGCTTCGCGAGCCCGGCGATCTTGTCCTGAATATCGTCCGCGGAGATCAGGACTTCCTCAATATCTTCGTGCAGATCGGCTGAGTGCAACCTAGTCCCCCTGTCTCAAATCGCGACGACCGATAGTGTCGCCCCGCTCGCATCCTATTGGTCGGTCGCCTGTCGCCGCACGACGACCTCATCTCGCGCCACCTCGATCGTCGCGCCTGCTGCAACGTCGAAATGACGGGTCTCTCCGCCGGGCTTGTCGAACGCGTCGAGTGCCTGGTCGATCCCTCCCGAGCGGTCTCTCACTCGGCCCACCGCGCGCTCGAGCAGTCTCCGCCGTAAGGCGCGCGGCAGCGGATTGAGCCCAGAACGCTCGAACCGAACCTCCCCGCCCTCCCCTCGTGCGAGCTCCTTGTAAAGGGTGTCGGCCAACCCCCGCAGAGCCTCAGCGTCGTCGCGAAGGCGTTCGATCGACGTGGCCATGGCGTGGACCGCTCCCTCTCCCCAACGTTTCTCGATTGGCGCCACCACTATCGACCGGATCGAGGGCCGATCGAAGCGATCGTCCGAGTTGGCGGGGTCGTCGTCATATGCGAGACCGACCTCATCGCAGTAAGCGCGAGTCGCAAACCGGCGAACCTCGATCAGCGGACGCACGCGCAGAGTTCCGTTCTGAGCGGGCATGACAGGCGGAATGCCCGACAACCCCTCGGTCCCCGCGCCATGGATGAAGCGAGCGAGCGTTGTCTCGACTCGATCGTCGAGCGTATGACCAGTCGCCACCGCGTTGGCGCCGACCTCTCTCGCGATCGTCTCGAAGAAGGCGTAACGAAAGCTACGGGCGCGGGCGTGAAGATTAGGCCCCTCGAGACCGGGAGCCCTTACGAGATGCACCTCGAAACCGGCAGTGGCGGCATCCGATGAGACACGGGCCGCGATGGCCTCAGAGCGTTCACTCAGTCCATGATCCATATGGGCCACGTGGAGCGCCCAAGAGTGCTTACTCGACAACCGGTGGAGCACATCGAGCAGACAGGTCGAGTCCGGGCCCCCCGAAACCGCTACCACGACGGTGTCTCCGTCCTGCAGCATCGAGTAGCGAACGATGTTCTGGGCGGCCTGCTCGACCACCGTGAAGCCGGGGCCCCCGTATCCCCTCGCCAAAGGGGTCAGGCCGCGACGCGCCCGAGCCAGAGCTCGGGTTCCTTCAGTTCGGCGAGGGTCGGGAACTGCCCGGGCCCCACCCAGAGCCGAGCCAGGACATCGGGCCCGGCCTCTCGCACCGCAGCCTCGCAAAAGGCTTGACCAAGTTCGTACTGTTTCAGCTTCATCTCGAGACCGAGCGTCGATGACAGGACCTTCTGAATCCCGTTTACCTGGTCGCGTCTCCTTTCGAAGATGAAACGCATGCGCCGCATCGACGGTATGACCCGCTCGCCCACCGAATCCATGACGAAGTTGCCGTGGCCCTCCACGACCGCCATAAGGGCCTGGATCTCGTCGAGGACAACCCTCTGCTCATCGGTGGCCAGAAGGTACATAGGCGAACGCTCCTCTGGCGGAAAATCCTTGGAGGCAAGACGTTGAGCCGCGACACGAAGCCGGGCGATCAGACCCTTCGTATCGATATCCACGGTGTCGACGTAGCGCTTGACGAGATCGAGGAAGTGAGGTCGCAGCCACGGCACCCCCTCGAACTGGAACCGGTGAGTGACCTCATGGAGCGCAACCCACATGGCGAAATCACGCGGGACGAACCCGAAGCGACGCTCGGTTTCGATCAAGTTGGGGCCGACGAAGTAGAGGGCGGCACCCCCCGCGGGGAGCTTTCGGCGGCGTCGCCTTGCCTCGGGTGATCCATCGTCCTCAGGGACGAGGAGATCGTATTGACCGAGCACTCGGCGAGAGACGTAACCGAGAAGAACTCCGACCTCGACCGACACCACCGCCCGCTGCGCGAACCTTGCGAACGTCGGAAGTCTGTCAAGACGATCTCCAATCTTCTCGGCAATGGGATTGAGCATCGCAGTCATGCTCGAGATGTTTGCCTCGGCCCAGGTGGCTCGGTCGATTAGGCCCCAGGCAACCGGCGGAGGAGCCGGGATGCCACTCGCCTCGGCAACCAGCTCCTCGGCCTGCGGAACGGCCACGTCGAGATCGGACTTCAGCCTATCGAGCAGGTATGACCGGTCGAGGCCGCTCGTCCCCGCGACGCGGCGCGCGACAGCAGATGCAATTGAAGGTTCGACGAGACGTGTCATTGAACCGAGCTTAAGGCCGTCAGAAACCTTCGCGGCGGCGGACGGCAACAAAGCGGTAGTACGCGAAAGCCACGCCCAGAAGCGTCAAGGCAAGCAATACGAGCGCAATGCGGGCCATCTGGTAAGTCCAGGGAGGCCCGGTTTCCGCCGCGGCTCCACCCTCCTCGGAGCCTTCGCCACCCTCGTCCTCGTTGCTGCCCTGGGAAGTACTTTCCTCTGATTCCTCGCCCTGGCCACCGCCCTCGGTGTCGGAGTCGGTTTCCTGAGCCAGAGTGGGTCCGGTGGAGGACCACACCGGAGAATTGAGCGCCATCACGCTTGAAGCGATCGTCATGAGAGCAATCAAAATGGCAAGCCGTGCACGCATCCGGAAGCCTCCATAACCAGCTAATGGCACCATCGGCGCCAGGATATCCCGCCGCGCTCGGGGCGCGACGCGGATCGTCTACGGCGGTGCAGCCGGAAACACCCAATCGGGCTGGATCTCCTTACTCAGGCAGATCCGGCTGCGGGCTTGCGGCCACGCAGACGGGGCACCTTCATCTCGGCATGAGTCCAGCACTTATCGCGGCGGTTGTAAGTGGACAAACGTGTCTCGCACCCTGGATGGACGCAGACACGCCCCTCGGGCTTACGCTGGGATGCGCGCGGGAGTCCCTTGGGGCTCTGGCCTCGGATTGCGATTTGGTTGGACATCGAGGCTCCTCTCGCTCCGGCTCGCTCTGCCCCATCTCCCCCGATTGCGAACGGGCATTGCGGGCGATGAACCGGTTGACACCTGTTATTCGTAAGAACGCACCGCAGCGGTTTGGAGTTCCCGGATTTCATGAACGATTCTCGGAAAGGAGCGCGCGACCGGTTCCGGCCCGTCTTCGAGCGGGTCGGGATGGTTATCCGCGCCCTGGTGGGGGTCCCGGCCCGCGCCGTCAGGGGGACCGCTCGGAGGGTGGCCGACCCCGCCAGGCAGGTTGTGGACTACTGGTCGTCCGAGCGGCGGACGATGAGCCAGGGCTTCATCGCCGTCACCATCGCCTCTCTTACCTCTCTGCTGGCCGGGCTCGCGCTGGTGGGAATGGGCAACAGGATCGAGGTCATCGAGGGCCTGTTCGTGCTGATTCCTGTGTCCATTGGCATGAGGGGGAACATCTTCGGAGCGCTCGCCGCACGGCTGGGAACCGCGATCCTTTCGGGTCTCTTCGAGGTTTCGAGGAACAAAACCGGCATCCTGTACCAGAACATCTATGCCTCAATACTTCTGACGATCGGGACCTCGGTGACGATGGGTCTCCTCGCCAGGGCGATGGCCGGCCTGCTCGGGGTCGAAACCGTCTCGGTCTGGGACTTCATCGTCATCTCACTTGTCGGAGGGCTTCTTTCCTCCGTCGTCGTCCTGGTCGTGACGATCTCACTTTCGATTCAGTCGTTCAGGAAGAACTGGGACCTCGACGCGGTGGGAGCACCACTCATCACCGCGATCGGAGATGTCGTGACGCTCCCATGCTTGTTCCTGGCGTCGTTCCTCGCACAAATTGACGTGGTGACACCGATTGTCGGGAGCCTGGCACTGGTCGCAGGGATAATCGCCCTATACAAGGGCTGGACGACCGCGCTGACCGTCGCCCGGCGAATCGTGCGTGAGGCGTTTCCGGTTCTGTGTGTTGCGATCGTCCTCGATGTGCTCGCCGGGACGGTGGTTCAACCCCGCATGGACGAGGTCTTCACGCCCTTGGCTGCGTTTTTGATCATCATCCCCGGCTTTCTTGAGAACACCGGAGCCCTTGGTTCGATTCTTGCCGCGCGGCTCGGCTCGAAGCTGCACCTCGGAGCCGTTACGCCGAGCGCCCGGCCGGGCCCAGTCGCCCTGCTCGACGGCACGATCGTCCTGGCTCTCGGGCTGCTGGTCTACGCGCTCACGGCCGTGGCGACACTCGGTGTTGCCACGGTTACCGGAGCCGCGTATCCGGGGGCCTGGACCTTTCTCGGTGTGGTGATGGTGGGCGGGATCATGGCCACAGTGATCGCTGCGGTGATCGGCTACTACGCGGCAGTTGTGACCTATCGCTTCGGCCTCAACCCCGATACCCACACGATTCCAATCGTCACAAGCGGAATGGACCTCCTGGGAGTGACCTGTCTAGTAACGGCCCTTGTGCTGTTCGGAGTAGCGTGAAGGAGTTCATGATGGATTCATCCGATGGACCGAGAACCGTCAAAGAGTTCCTTGCCGAGATCAAGGACACCTCTGAGCTGATGGTTGACCTCGCGTACGCGGCGATCTTCTTCTCTGATGCCGACCTTGCCAAAGAGGTTCGACGGCTCGAGGACCGAATGGCCGAGCACTTACGCGGGCTTCGCCGCATGAGCATCCTCGCCGCTCGCAGCCCTGAAGACGCGGAACACATGGCGGGCGTTCTGGAGATATCCGCGGCCGTGGAGAAAATCGCCGACGCCGCCGAGGACATCGCAGGGATCGTCGCGTCCGGAATCGGAATCCTGGAAGACCTTCGCCAGGACCTCCGTCACGCCGCTGAGGTCGTTGCGCGCGTCAAAGTGAGAGAGAACGCAGAGGCCGTCGGTCAAACGCTTCGGGAACTCGCGCTTCCCGTCGAGATCGGAATGTGGGTCATCGCGGCGCGCCGCGGTGGTGAGTGGAACTTCGATCCGGGTCCCGACTTCATGGTCGCGAGCGGCGATGCGCTTCTGGTCCAGGGTCCCGAGGACGGAATCAACCTCGCGCGCAGGGTCATGGGCGCTCCCGAGCTCCCCGAACAACCCGATCCACCAGAGATCGTGCTCAGTGATCTCGATCGGGCGGTGGATCTGATAGTCGAGATGAAGGACTCGTCCGAGGTCGCAGTCGGACTTGCCTATTCCGCACTCCTCTTCAACAGCCAGGCCCTTGCCGCCGAGGTTGCCAATCTGGAAGCCCGGAGCGACGCGATTCACGATGAATTGGAATCCTGGGTACTTCGCAGCGCGCAGGAGGCGCGCAACCCCGATGACTTGAGAGGTCTCATACGCCTCGCTCAGGCATCCGAGATGATCTTCGATTCGGCGCGCGAGATGACTCGACTTGTCGAGGCCGGGGAGGAGCTCCATCCAGTCATCGCGGCCGCCCTCGTCGAATCCGACGAGTTTGGGCACGAGACGGTCGTCCAGCCTGGATCGCCTGCCGACGGACGGACAATCAAGGAACTTCAGATCGAGACCGAGACTGGAATGTTCGTGTTGGCCGTCCAGCGCGGACGCCGGTGGACCTATCGGCCCAAACCTCGTTTTCTATTCAATGCCGGAGACCGGATCATTGCCGTCGGCCCGGCAGAAGGCGGTGAGGAGCTCGATGATCTGGCCGGGGTTGAGAGGGAGTTTCAGGACGCATAGACGCGAACTTATTAGCGAGCCGGTGATCGGGCATAGTTTCCAGAAGACCCACAGGCGATTTCTGAAATAGACGATTTCTGAAGGAGAGACCAATGCCCAAGAAAGTGCCGCAGCCGGACGGCTCGATACCCAAAAAGCCATCTATGGCTCAGAACGTCGGCGCACTTATCCTCGGAATTCTTGCGGTCAAGCTCTCCTCCTACATCGTCACCACCCTGTGGCGACTGGTCACGCGTGAGGATCCGCCTCAGGTCGACCAGGCCGTTCCCATCGGCAAGAAGGCAGCGTGGCTGGCTCTCATGGGAGCTGCAACAGGCGCCTCGCGCCAAGCCGCGCGGGACATCATCAAGCCCCCGACCGCCGGGCCTGCCTAGCCGCGTCCAGCTTGGGTACCGCGGCCAAGGGTGCACGCCGAGACGGTGCGACCGGCACCAGGTTCGACGGGCTCCCGAAGTTCTCGAACCACTCAGGTAACTTGTGGCCCGGCATCGGCCGGCCGAGGAAGAAGCCCTGTGCTTGATCGCACCCAAGTGACTGCAGACTGTCCCACACCTCGCGCGTTTCGACACCCTCGGCGACGACTCGCAAGCCCAGGTTGCGTGCAAGGTCGATGGTGGATCGAACGATCACTTCGTCGTTCTCGTCCTCAGTCATCCCGAGAATGAAGGACTTATCGATTTTGATCTCCTGAACCGGGAGTCTTTTCAGGTAACCGAGCGATGAGTACCCCGCACCGAAATCGTCCAACGAGAGGCCGATTCCGAGCTCGTTCAGCCGGCCGCAAACTTCAGCTGCGCGAATGGGATCGGCGAGGATGCTGCTCTCCGTGATCTCGAGAAGCAGGTGACCATGGGGAACATGGTGTATGGCGAGAATCGCCTTCACGTCCTCGACGAAGCTCGGATCCAGCAAACTCCGTCGCGAAAGGTTCACAGCGATGTCGACGACCAGGCCCTCGTTTCTCCACACCTGCCATTGCCTCAGCGCACGTTCGAGCGCGAAACGGGTCAGCGACCTGATTAGGCCCGTCTGTTCGGCAGCGAGGATGAACTCATCAGGGCCGACCTTCCCGAGCCGGGGATGGTCCCACCTGAGGAGTGCTTCGACACCTGCTACGTCGCCGGTGCGAAGGTCGACTTTGGGTTGATAAAAGAGTTCGAGCTCGTCGCGATCCACGGCGCGTCGCAGCTCTCCAAGCAAGGTGAGTCGTCGAGCACTGTTCTGGTCGCGATCGTCAGCGTAAGTCTCGTGGCCGGTGTGAGTTTCCTTAGCCACGTACATTGCGATGTCGGCGCGCTGCAAAAGGGTGTCAACGTCCGCTCCGTGTTCGGGATAGAGAGCGATGCCGAGACTCGCCTCAACGTCCATGACTAGACCCGAGGACACCTCATCCAGAACGAACGGAATTTCGATTGCAGCGATGATTCGCTCGGCAACCTCAATTGAGTCCTGTTCGCTTCCAACGTTGGGTAGCAGCGCAATGAACTCGTCGCCGCCAAGCCGGGCGAATGTGTCTACCTCACGCAGAACCTCTTTAACCGCGAGGTCCAATCCGCCGGAGCAGAGCATCGCCGATGTGGTGCCCGAGGCTGTCGTTGATCTCCTTGAAGCGGTCGAGGTCAAGCAGCATGATTCCGACCCTCGATCCCTTGCGCTTGGCCTCCAGCAAAGCTCGATCGAGCCGATCGTAGAAGAGCGCCCTGTTCGGAAGTCCGGTCAGATCGTCGTGTAGCGCTTGGTAAGCCTTGTAGTCCTTCTCTGCATAGACCGTGGCAATGCTCCAGATGATTGCCATCGGTATGGCGAGCAACGGAACTAGGAGCAGGCTCCTGTCAGCGGCCACGATGACCACCGGCGATAGTGCGAGAAGCACGCAGTTCGTCCAGGCGTGATATCCGAGATCAGCGCGAAGGAACTTGAGCACCGGTGCTCCCTCGTGGAGCGCGATGGCGATGCGGCATACTGCGTTGTTGGTGAGAAAGAGCACGGCCGCCGCAAGCAAGATGCCGGGGACGTCTGCGCTGGTAAAGAGCGGAACGCCGAGAGAATAGGTGCCCGAGGTCGCAAGACCGAGGGCCAAACCGCCGACGGCCAGCGCCACTGCAATCTGCCCGGAGTTAAACAACGCCTTCCAGCCGGGTTTGCCTGATCGGAGATCGGCAAGGAGGCAGGCGGCAGCCTGCGCGAGCATCGCCGGTCCCGCTCCGAAATGGATCATCATCGCAAAGGTGAAGATGGTCGAGACCGTGATCTCGCCTATCTCCGCCATCGATACGACTCGTCCGGATCGGGAAGAACTCGCCCAGGACGATAAAGCCGGCCAGAATCCAGAACGTGCCGTAATCCTCGGCCACCCTCATCCCGGCGTCGGGCGCAGCGAGAAAGATGAGTCCGAAGCCTGCGAGCGTGATAGCAGTCACGTACAACCAAACCGGCTTGAGCTTCGCCAGCAAATTCATTCTCCGTTCGAGGTCTGGTATCGAATACCGAACGCGTACAGAGGCGGACCAGTCAATTGCCGACTAGACCCACCTCGGTGTGCCTTTGATGGGGCTAGCCCCACTTGTTGGCAGCGCCTGACGCAGCCACGAGAGCTCCGAGCGTGGCGAGTGCAGAACCGACACGAAAGATTCGAGCCTTCACAGTTACCTCCCTCTTTTCTGGTATCCAATTGTTTCCATATGGCGCACTTCGACCCTTGCTCTCTGGGGCTTGAGCCTTGAGGGCCTATATGGCCGGGAAATGGCCAGGTAGAGACCGGCGCGACGGCCGGATGGACTACCAACTGCATAGCCCGTAGCGGGTCGCGCACGAGGCCGGGTGGCCCAGTCAAGCCAGCCGGTGGCGTGCCGATATCTCCGTACAGGGAACAACGAACCCGGGAGAAAACTTGCTGCTCGTCATTTGTTTCGCTCTGTGTGTCTTATCGGTTCCGCTGGCCGGAGGCCGGTTGGAAGCACTTGCGACATTCAGCCCTCGACACGCGTGGGCGGTCGTCGGCGCGCTCGGCATGCAGGTCGGCATCATCTCGCTGTGGCCGGGAAGCGGAGCGATCTATCTCGGGCTTCACCTGGTCTCCTATGCCCTCCTACTCGTGTTCCTGCTGAGCAACCGCAAGCTTCCCGGACTATGGATCATCGGCATGGGCACATTCATGAACTTTGTCGCCATCGCATCCAACGGCGGGGTGATGCCTGCAACTGCCGGAGCTCTGGCGAAGGCGGGATTGGTTATCGACCCGCATCAGTTCGCCAACTCCGCTCGGCTCACGGATCCGAACTATGCCTTCCTCGGAGACGTTTTTGCCATTCCGGCTGGGTTTCCGTTCGCCAACGTGTTCAGCCCCGGTGACGTCTGCATCCTTATCGGCGCCCTACTCGCGCTTCATCAGGTATGCGCTTCACGATTCTTTCCTCGCCGGCCGACGCTTACTCCGCTGCAGTCGTTGGACCAAACAACCTAAGCCCAGATCACTATTGGGCGATGGCCTTCAACAAGATCTCTACGTCCGTCTCTGTGTTGTAGATGTGGAAGGAGAGCCGCAGGTTGCCTGCGCGCGATGCAGCTTGAATGCCATCCTTCTCGAGTTCGTGGGATTCCACGGAAGTCTCCACCGACACGATGGCCGAGTTGCCCGGCTTGAGGTGCATCTCAGCCCTGAAGAGGTTAGCTAGACGCACGTTATGTGCGTGGATAGCCTCGATCCCAACGTTGCGTATTAGCTCGAGAGACGGCTGAGTTCCCACCCACGAGAACCAGACAGGCGAGCGGTCGAAGCGCCGAGCGGATTCGGCAAGACGAAGCGGAGGTCCGTAGTAGGAGTCGTGAACGTTCTCGCCTGCGTACCATCCCGCGCTCAACGGCCTTATTCGTTCGCGCTGCTCCGGATTCACGTAAAGAAAGGATGTCCCGCGGGGAGACATAAGCCACTTGTATCCGTGCACGACGAAAAAGTCGAAACGGGTTGCATCGAGTGGAAGCCACCCACATCCCTGCGTTCCATCGACGATCGTTAGCGCGTCGTGCTTGGCGGCTGCTGCTTCGATCGCGCTGAGATCCGCGACCTCTCCGGACGAGGACTGAACCGCGCTGAAGGCAACTGCAGTTGTCGACGGCCCGATCGCCCCGGGCAAGTCAGCTGCGGGAACAGTCTCGACGGTGACGCCCCGATCCGGGTGAGTGAAGTATGGAAACAGATTTGAGGTGAACTCCATGTCGGGCACCAAGACATGAGCACCCTCGGGCAGGGAGTTGGCGATCATTCCGGTGAACTCTGAGACTGTTGTCCCGGTTGCGATGTCTTCGACACTCGCACCTACGAGTTCTGCAAAAACACCACGCGATATCTCGGTTGCGTCTCCCCACTTCTCCCAGCTCGTGCGCCCGTGCCGCCATTCGTCCTGGGCCGCCGTCAGAGCGTCGAACGCCGGCCGAGGAGGAAGGCCGTAACTGGCGGTATTCAGATAGACAGTGTCCGGATCCCAGAGGGCCTGGGCGGCGGCGAGCTCCATCGACGGGATGCTACTCGTCACCTCGGGCGACCCTCCACGGGAACAATCGCGGCCATCCCTCTCGTCCAAGTGCAATCACGCGGCTACGACAGGAAGAGGTGCGCAAATGCGGCTCATCAAAGTCCTTTTGCTATCGGCAGTTGCAACATTGCTCATGGCAGGGCCCGCGCTCGCGTGTGGGGGACTCGTGGCTCCCAACGGATCGGTAAACCTCGTGAAGACGACGACGCTTGCGGCCTACGTCGACGGAGTCGAGCATTACGTGACGTCGTTCGAGTTCGCGGGGGCCGGTGGAGGCAAGTTCGGATCGATCGTTCCGCTCCCAGCAGTACCCACCGACGTGACGAAGGCAGGTCGCTGGACTCTCCAGCGCCTCGTCGAAGAGGTCCAGCCCCCAGAGCGAACCGCCCTCCGCGGCGTGCTGACGTTCGAGGCGGCTGATAAAGCTGAGGTCCTGATGGAGAAGCGCGTCAGCGCTCTCGACATCGTCGTCCTGAAGGGTGGAGGCGACGAGGTAGGCAAGTGGGCCAAGGACAACGGGTTCTTTCTTCCTCCCGATGCGCCCGAGGTCCTGGACTTCTACGCTCAGCGCAGTCCGATCTTCATGGCGGTCCGTTTCAATCTCGCTCGCGCAGAGGGCAAGGGACTCCAGGCCGGTGACGGCATCCCGGTGCATGTGACGATCCCGACAGACAGACCCTGGGTTCCGCTCCGCATCCTGGCGCTCGGTCGAGGTGCCGACGAGGTCGTGGAAGCCGACGTTTTCCTGCTCAACGAGACGAAGCCCCTGCTGATGCCGGGATTGGACGAGGCCGGGTCCAACGAGGGACTGGTTCACGAGCGCAGCGAAGACGCCTCCGAGGCTTTGCTGACCGACCTCGCAAGTGACCGGGGTATGGAGTGGCTGCCCACCAAGGACATATGGCTCGATTACATACGGATCAGCACGCGGGCTGAGGATCTTGATCACGACCTCGCAATCAGTGTGGACGGCGAGACTCCTTCGCCCGTTGACGCTGGCTACGCTCTCGCCGCCTCGACCATTCCGCACGAGGAGTCGACACCGATCTGGGCATGGATCGTGGGAATGGCACTGGTCGTGCTGATTCTCACGGGTAGCAATCGATTGGTAGCGCGGCGATGACGGCCGCGCTACGACTCCTTCTTGTCGTCTCAGTCCTGGCACTTGGTGGATGTGCGCTAACGGCAGAGGCAGAGGAAACTGGTGTTGCTGTAAACATCAACCACTCGCGCTTCGATCCCGCGGCGTTCGAGTTCGACGCCGGAGAGACGGTTCGCTTCGTCATTCACAACGCCGATCCGATTGATCACGAGTTCCTCCTGGGCGATGAGGCCGATCAGGATCGGCACGAGAGAGGGACTCATGCGAGCCACGGTGCGGTTCCGGGCGAGATCTCGGTACCCGCGGGCAGCACACGGTCGACGACTTACACCTTCACGGAGCCCGGTGACTTGATCATCGGATGCCACCTGCCGGCCCACTACGCCTTCGGGATGAGGGCGAACGTCACCGTGACCCCTTGATTTACTGGCACTTCCGGGGGCCGGGATCAATCTCGGCCCCCTTTTCTCGCCGCGAAACCCCACGTCCCCAAGCCTGAAAACGCGGACGCGAGTTGTCAGCCGTCTACACCGACCGCCCCGTCCAGCTGCTCCCTGAGAATGTCGGCGTGGCCGGCATGGCGAGCGGTCTCCTCGATCATGTGGACGTAGACCCAGCGCAGCGAGACTCGACCGAGCCTTCGGTGAGGAACCGAGTCCTCCAGCTCGAACTCGGTCGCCACCCTGCGAGACTCGGCGCACGCCTGATCGTATTCGACAATCAGGCCCTCGATCGACTCCTCTTCCGTCACGGCCCAGCTGTCGTCACCACCTCTCGAATCGCCTTCGATCACGTCGGCTGACCGTTGCGCGAGAGTGCGCTGGAACCAAGCTCTCTCCACAGCACTAAGGTGCTTGACGAGACCGGCCAGGGTTGTAAGCGACGGAACCAGTGAGCGACGAGCTTCCGCCTCTGGCAGACCGTTGAGCTTGCGTTTCACGACGCCCCGGTGGAACTCGAGAAATGCTTCGAGTATTTCGCGTTCGGTGCCGGTGCTGACAAGCTCGTCCGGCGCCAGTGGTGGATTGATCTCCTTCATTAGCGAGATACTAGGGACCTCTCACCCGGCCGTGAGCCTCGCGCCCCATTCCAGGGTCGTCCACTATCAAGGAGGCCCCGCAGCCGGGTGGTGGTGCTCCTCGATGAAAGGTCTCCGTTCTGGCCCAAGCTCCTACTCCGAAAGTTCGCGGGGTTTCGAGAGGGCGGTTAGCACAATCGATCATCGCCGGCGTGGTGGTGGTTGTGATCTTCGTCTTCTTTCTTCCGCGCGTCGTCAACTATGCAGACGTATGGGCCGCGATCCAGGAGATGACGTGGCTCGAAATGGTGACTCTCGCTGCGCTGGCTGTTGTGAATCAGGCAACCTACTGGTTCGTGGAGGTATCAGCGCGCCCGGGCCTTAGCTATCGCCAGGCCATGAAGATCACTCAGACGTCAACCGCCGTTGCAAACACGCTTCCCGGCGGTGCAGCATTGGGGGCGGGACTCCAGTCGGCCATGTACGCTTCCTATGGATTCCTTCCCAAGGACATCGCCATCTCACTTGCGTTGACCGGCACCTGGAATACGTTCGTCAAGCTGGCAATGCCGATCATCGTGCTCCTGCTACTGGCGCTCAGCGGTGGCGTGGGCGGAGGGCTCTTCGCCTCGTCCATAGTGGGGCTCCTCGTACTCATCGGAACCATTCTCGTCTTCGTCATCATTCTGCGGAGCGAGCAAGGCGCCTTTGCTATCGGACGTGCGGTTGGCGTGGTGCTGTCAAAGCTGGCGCCTCTGACGCGCCGGCCCCCCAAGGGAGATTGGGGTGCGATCATCGCCGAGTTCAGGCACAGAACAGTCGCTCTTCTAAGAACATGCTGGGCTCAACTCACGGTTGCAACGATTGTCAGCCATGTGACCCTCTACATCCTTCTCCTTCTAACCTTGCGCCACGTAGGCGTGTCTAACGATGAAGTCACGTGGCAGGAAGTGCTTGCGGCCTTTGCATTTGTCAGACTTCTCTCCGCCATCCCCATCACGCCCGGTGGGGTCGGCGTTGTGGAACTGGGGTTGACGGCAACGCTGGTGACTGCGGGTGGCGACAAGGCCCAGGTTGTTGCCGCAGTACTCGTCTTCAGACTCCTCACCTTCGTGCTCCCCATACCTGTCGGTGCCATCTCCTATTTCCTCTGGCAGCGCGAAGTCGCACGGAAAAAGCCCGCGGAGATCACTTAGGCACTTTGCTCGGTTCAATGCGTCACTTACACTCCCGCCATGAAACGCGTTGAGCGTCGTGCCGATGAGGGTGGAGGGCGCGTAACCGCCCTTGAGCTTTTCTACGACCTGGTCTTCGTATTCGCGATCACGCAGATCACGCACCTACTCGTCGACAATCTGAGTTGGGCGGGGGTCGGACAGGCATCAGTTGTGCTACTCGTCGTGTGGTGGTCGTGGAACTACACTACGTGGGTCACCAACGAGCTCGACCCAGAGTCGGCCGTCACACGGTTACTCCTGATCATCCTGATGCTGGGAAGCCTTCTGATGGCAATCGCCATCCCGGAAGCCTTTGGGGACAAGGCTCTGTTGTTTGCGGGCACCTATGTAGCCATGCAGGTCGGCCGGCATACTTTCCTAACCTTCGCGGCGGCGCGGTCTGGAACCACCGAGCGTGAGAGGGCCGGTCGAATTCTTGTTTGGTTCGTTGCGGCCGGAGTGTTCTGGATTTCCGGTGCGCTCGTGGAGGGATCCGCCCGGACTATCTTGTGGGTTGTTGCTCTCGCAGTGGACTACACCGCTCCATTCGTCCTCTACTGGGTCCCCGGCAGGCGACGCTTGGGTGGGGAGACGTGGCAGGTAGGTACCGAGCATTTCGCCGAACGCTTCCAGCTGTTCGTCATCGTTGCCCTCGGAGAATCCATCGTGGTCACCGGCGCCACCACTTCGGACTTGGATCTCACGCGGCCAACGCTCCTCGCCTTTGTGGTGGCCTTTTTATCCAGCGCCTCGCTTTGGTGGCTCTACTTCAACATCGTCGCGAGGATCGTTCAGCAACATCTCGAGGTTGCTCAGGATCGCACGACGCTTGCGCGCGACGGCTACACGTACCTCCACGTATTTATCGTGGCAGGAATCATCGTCTCGGCGGTTGGAGACGAGTTGGTGATTGCACATCCGACCGAGACGCTACGCGACTCCGAGCTCATCGCCGTAGTCGCTGGTCCGGCGCTCTATCTCATGGCTCACGTTGCGCTTCGATTGAGGATGACCGGAACGATCGGCCGCAAGCGCCTCGCCGGGGCGATGGCGTGCCTGGCCGTTGGATTCCTTGGACCTCACGTGTCGGCTCTCGTGTTGAGCGCGTTGTTGCTCGGCGTGCTGATAGCCGTCATCGCCGCCGAGCAACTCGCGGCCATTCGTCGCGACAGACGCGGCGAAACCTCTCCACTCGAGAGGCTTCAAGCCTCGGCAGAGCAGGGCGATTCTTGATTCTCTGAGCCTTAGACCCGCTCTACCTTCTCTTCCGGTCGATCGAGATCTACCGGCAGATCGACTGCGACATCTGTGTGCGGTTCGATGCTGACCTTGGGAACGATCCGGTCGAGCCACTTCGGGAACCACCAGTTGGCATCGCCGAGCAATTCCATCGTCGCCGGCACAAGTACCAGTCGCACGAGTGTGGCGTCGACGAAGATCGCGACAGCAAGGCCCATTCCGAAAACCTTGATCGCTCGCTCGTCAAAGCCGAACACGAAAGACAGGAACACCGTGATCATGATCGCCGCGGCCGCGGTGATCACTCGGGCAGTCGTTGCAAGTCCGTTGGCAACCGAAAGGGCGTTGTCACCAGTCTTCACGTATTCCTCGCGAATGCGGGATAGCAGAAAGATCTCGTAGTCCATCGAGAGCCCGAACAGGATGGTGAACAGCATCATGGGAGCCCACGCTTCAATGGGGGCCGTGGTCTCGACTCCGACGAGATCCTTCCCCCAGCCCCACTGAAAGATCGCCACGATCACTCCATAGGCCGCACCGATGGAAAGCAGGTTCATGATCGCAGCCTTGAGCGGCACCACAATGGATCTGAAAACAACTACCAAGAGAAGGAACGAGACGAAAATGACGACTCCAATGAGAACAGGCAAGCGTTCGCTGTTGACGTCAGAGAAGTCGATTACGGAGGCGGTTAGACCACCGACCAGGACTGGCGTTTCAGACCCCTGCATAGCCTCGGGGATGACGTCTTCGCGGAAGACCTGGACGAGGTTGGTCGTCGCCTCGTCCTGAGGGGAGGTCTCGGGGAACACGGTGATGACGGCCGCGTCTCCCGCCTCGTTCACGATGGGAGGCGACGCCGCAACGACGCCATCTGTTTCACCTATCGCCTGAGTCACACCCTCGAGCTCTTGTGCGTCAGCGGGATCCGAAAGCTCGGCCGCCAGGAGCAGTGGACCGTTGAAGCCCGGTCCGAATCCCTCGCTCAAGAGGTCATAGGCACGCCTGCTGCTGCGTGAGGTATCGCCCGAGCCGGCGTCGGCGAAACCGAGACGCATGTCAAGGACGGGAATTGCGAGCACCACCAAAACAATCAGGCCGGCTATCGCAAATATCAGGGGCCGCCGCTGGATCAGCCGGCTCCACCTAAACCAAAAGGAATCGCGTGGGTTGTCTTCACCGCGGTGGAACCAAGGCAGCCTCCAACGGTCGATGTTGCGACCGGAGAACCCGATAACGGCCGGAAGCAGTGTCACAGAGGTAAGCATTGTCACCAGGACCGTCGCTGCGCTTCCCACAGCTAGGCCTTCGACGAACGCAAAGCCCATTAGCAGCATCCCGAGGAGTGAGATAACGACAATGGTGCCCGCAAACAACACCGCTCGCCCTGCGGTAACCAACGCCGCAAGGTTCGCGGCCTCGGGATCTTCACCCGTGTGCAGATGCTGGCGATATCGAGTCACGATGAAGAGCGCGTAATCGATGCCGACACCAATGCCGATCATCGAAGCAAGCTGCGGCGCGAACTCCGGCACGTTCAAGAAATTCGCGAACAGGAACATGAGCGAGAGCCCGATACCGATGCCGAAGAGGGCCATCATTATCGGAAGCAACATCGCCAGGATTGATCCAAACGTCACGAGAAGAATGACCATTGCCGCAAGGAACCCGATTGACTCGGATCCGCCCGGTTCCTCGAATTCCGAGAACGTGACGGCGCTGCCACCCGGTTCGATCGTGAGTCCGGGAATCTCAGCATCCTGAGACAATGACTTGAGCTCGTCTATCACCGGGAGTGGAATCGGTTCTTGATTGAGGTTCTCGAATCGAACTGTCGCAAAGCCGATCTGCCCGTCGGGCGCGATCTGACGCGCTCCCTCCTCCGTGAACGGGCTCTCGACCGCAATTACATGATCGAGCTCCGACAGGTCCGCAAAAAGTCCCTCGAGCGCGGACTGGACCTCGGGATCGTCGAGACCGTCCTCAGCCCTGAAAACGATGTCTGCGGTGTCACCGGCGAACTCCGGGAAGCGATCGAGCAGGAGGTCGTAAGCGTCTTGCGACTCGGCCCCAGGTAGCGAAAAGTCGGTGGTGTAGTCACCTCCGATGGTGGAGGCGAGGTACCCGGAACCGATCAGCGCGACCAGCCAGATTCCGAGCATCGTCCACCTGCGCCGGTAACTCCAGCGCGCGACACGTTCCAACATCGATGTCATCCTCCCCTGGTTCGATTTCGCCGTAGCAGGCCAAGCCGCAGCTAATAATGAGTAACACGCGTCATCGCTTGGCCCTTCCTGGTTCGTGAATCTTCTCTTTGCCACTCGGGCAAGTCACGCGTTCGCCACATACCTCACGAAAGGGACGAGCCACCGATTGGGACACACGTACGCGGTCTAGAGGGGGGCGAATAGATCGACCGTGTTCCCATCCGGATCCTGTATCTGCGCGTAGCGCTGGCGCCATACCGCATCCCACGGCGGTTTGATGCTCGCGGCTCCGGAATCGACCAACTCTCGGTAGACGCGATCGACATCGGCCGCCGACTCGCACAGGAAGGCGATCCCGACTCGCGGGCCGCCGGTGGGTGGAGACCACTCGGGAGCGAACGACTTGATCGATTCCTCGGTGTCGAGGAGCAAGCGGAGCCCGCCGGGCAGCGTCGATTCGACGTGCCCATGTCCCTCCGGGTCGACGTTGTCGGGAAATTGGAGGCCTAGCTTCCGGTAGAACGCGACCGATATATCAAGGTCGGCCACGATCACGCCGATTGCGTCGAGCTTTGGCATCGCTCGACAGTAGCACCCGGCGACCCAATCATTCCCAAGCAAGGCGATCGTGAGAAGTTCGGTTGAGTTCGCGGGAAACTGGGTTTCGGACGAAGAACGATTTCGCAGAACAGTGAACGCGACCAAGGGGAAGCACCTTGCCCGGACCGACGCCGGGGCTTTCTAAGAAATCGAAGGCCGTCCCGATCCTCAAGCCGCTTCTGCGCGGCCGCTTTCACCAAGTGGCGTTGTTCATCGCGGTGCCCGCGGGCATCCGCTTGGTCGTTATTGCGCCTTCGGACTCCATCCGAGTTGCGATGTTCGTCTACGCACTAAGCCTTGCTGGGCTCTTCGGTACCAGCGCGGCGTACCATCGTTTGGACTGGTCGCCAGCGTCTTCGCGCGTTCTTCGGAGCCTCGATCACAGCATGATCTTCGTGCTCATCGCGGGAACGTACACAGCTTTCGCTGTGCTCGTCCTACCCGGCCTGTGGCAACTCGTAGTGCTCGTCATCGTGTGGACGGGAGCACTGGCAGGAATCACACTCAAACTGATCAATGTCGACCGGTTCTCCATGGCGGGGGGGACCCTGTACATAGCCCTCGGCTGGATAGGGATCGCGGCCCTCCCTCCGATGCTGGTCAACGCCGAGATTCTCCCGCTCGGACTCACTCTTGCCGGAGGCCTCATGTACACCTTCGGGACATTGGTGCTGCTTCGGCGACGTCCCGACCCCAACCCGCGCGTTTTTGGCTACCACGAGGTCTGGCACGTAGTTGTGATTGCAGCTGCTGCTTGCCACTACGTGGCCATCAGTCTGCTGATTCCGACGCGAGGTTGACTTCAGAGAGTCGGCTTCGTGACCATGAAGAAAATGATGACCACGACCAGCACGGCGAGGATCGCGCCGATGGTCGAGCCTCGTTTCGCCACCTGCCGGTACTCATCGGAATCCACGCGTCCGGCTTGGGCAAGAGCGATTTGCTGGCGAATGCCGGCGTGAACCCAGCAACCGCCAAGACGACCATTACGACGTATAGAACGAGGGACGCAGCGATCCAAAACGTACTAAAGGGAATCCCCGATTCCCACACCATCGCCAATCCCAGCACAAGCAGCAGCCCGTAGGCTGGGTTCGCGATCCGGTCGTCCAGGAACTGAATCCCCCGCAGTACATGTGGTGCGTGCTCCGGCTCCTTGGCCACGCGCGCAAGCCAGATCCCGTATGAGGCGTTAAAGCCCACCGCCACCACGGCCAGCAACACATGCAGGAACTTCATGAACGAGTAGAGAGTCAGATTCACTGGCGCACCCCCCTTAGGCCAAACTGAACCATCGCGTCACAAGCCCTTGGGTGCAAGCGCAGTGCGACAAGCCTTATCTGCGCGAGGATCGGAGTCGCAGGCCACCAAATGAAAAAGGAGCTTCGATGGCGATAGCGTTCGAGAGTCCTCGTCTGGAAACGGGCACTCTGCTCTTGGCTGATATCTCCGGATATACGACCTTCCTTGGCCTCGTCACGGCAGTGCATCCCGAGATGATTGGCTCTGCCGGTCCGATACCTCCTGCCTACCCGATCATGAGCAGCTTGCTCGATGTGGTCGTGGACAGAATCGCGCCGACCTTCGGCTTTCCGAGATCGAGGGCGACGCTGTGTTCGGCTATGCGACAGATGATCAGTTGAATAAAGACGGTGAGGCCGCGCTGCAGGCCATCCGGTCTGCCTACAGCGGATTCCGCGAGCGGATAGACGAAGCGATGACTCATCACCAAAAACACGAGTGCGATGCGTGCAGCATTCTCCCAACCCTTGATCTCAAATTCCTCCTTCACCACGGCCATCTAGTCATCCAGAGGATCGCTGGGCGTGAGAGGCTGCTCGGGCCCGCCGTGAACGTCACACATCGCCTTCTCAAGAACTCCGTTAGCGAGCAGACCGGCCGTCGCGGATACCTGTTCACTACAGACGAAGCCGCCGAGCAACTCGGTCTCTCGCAGGGAAACGGCGTACCCCACAAGGAGGACTATGCCGACGTCGGGTCGGTCAGCGGAACCGTTATCGGGCTGGATGCCCTTTAGCGCGGAACAAAGCGCTTGGCTAGCAAGGGAAGGGAGCCGGGGAGGGGAATCGAACCCCTGACCTATTCATTACGAGTGAATCGCTCTGCCGACTGAGCTACCCCGGCAACAAATCGAGTCGAGAGCCTAACCGACCTCCCCAGCCAGGCCGAGGCTTAGGGGTCCACCTCGCGGCGGCTAGCCTCAGTCTGGACACAACCAAGCTGTTATCCCATTGGGTCCGAGGTCTTAGAAGTTTCCTCGACGCCGCTGGCATCCTCGAAGGGTGTCACCGAACCATCACTCTTTCGTCACCCCGCAGAACGCTCTGGTAAGCCTCTTCCTAGGAAACGCGCATAGGAGAAGGGTTGGACTGTGGAACCTGGCGGGCTTCGCCCTGGTGTGCTATTGACTAAGACCCGACGGCCAAGGGGAATGGATGCAAGGAGCGAGTAATCGGATCGGCTTCATCACAGGAGCTGCCGGTTCCATCGGTCGGGCGACGGTACGAACCCTGTCGTCGCGTGGGCTCGCTATCGCCACGGCTGATCAAAGACGTTTGCCGTCGTCCGAAGCAGGACTGGTCGCCAGTGAGCTCGCGGTCGACCTTCTTGACGAGACTGCATTCGGCAATGCTGTGTTCCAGCTCCGCGGTCTGGGGCGACTTGAGCACGTCATCGCTATCGCTGGGGGCGGCGACCGAGAGGAGCTGGCGCAATCCGATCCCGCCACGGAAGACCTCGAGATCTTCTCCAGGGTTGTCACTAACAATCTGCTGATCGCTTTCGCGACCATCCGTCACGTGGTCCCCCTCTTGCGAGAAGGTAGCGGAAACCGTTCGATAACCCTCGTCGGATCCATTAACGCATTCGGAGGATATGGAGCACCCGGGTACTCAGCGGCCAAGTCAGGTCTCATCGGTCTGACAAACGCCCTTGCCACGCCACTTGGGGCCGACGGCATCCGCATCAACTGCCTAGCCCTGGGGACCGTCGACACGGAAAACCTGCGCGAGCTCGCCGCTGCGCAAGGCAAAAGCCCGGATCTTTCCCCGATCGCAGCCAAGGCACCCCTCGGGCGGGTATTGACGCCAGCCGAAGTCGGCACAGCCCTAGCAGCGATCGCTCTGGACATGCCCGGGCTGACCGGGGCCACAATCGTGCTCGACAACGGCCAGACGCTCATCCGATGAAACTGCCATGAGACGCGAATGGCTCCGTTTCAGCGGGTTACTGGAGAGACTTAGGACCCGCCTCCGATGGCTACCGGAGGCGGTCGTCATGACGCTGGCTGCCCTGATCGTAGGAGGAACCATCAGGGCCACCGCGGAAGGGGCCGACTGGAGAACCATTCTCCGCAGCCAGGCGATGAACATCGCGTTCGGCGCTCTCCTCGCCGGGTTCGGTTACCTCCTGTACTTCCTCAGATTTCGTCAGGCGCAGTTGACGACGTACCTAAGACGCTCGCGGCTCCCTTCGCCCCGTCTTGGGAAAACAGAGGATCCCGATCCCCTTGGGAAGACCATCGTTCATGAGCTCCTCGATGCGCGCCCTCCGCGTGCGTGTTTGATCAAAGGTCTGACAGGTACGGATTCTCGCCTCCTTGCCGAAGTAGCGGCGCTGTTGGCCGACGAGCGTAGAGTCCCTGTGGTTGTCGACTTAGCAAACGAAGCCAGCAATGCAAGCCTGCCGACCCTCGCTCGAGACAGGTTCGTGACTCAGCTGGTGGGATCATCGGGGGATGAGGCGAACGGCCGGCGGCTCTACGCGTCGCTTGTAAAGAAACAGAAGGTAGTCGCCCTTATCAAGGGGCTTGACCAGGTGGGACAAGGTAAGCCTCTTACGAGCAGACGAGCCGCTTTGGCCGACCTGCTTGAAGGATTGCTGTCGGAGCAGATCCCGTTCGTGGCTTGGGTGAATGAGGACCTCGCTCCATCCATCAGCGAAGTTGCCGCCTTTCGCGCCCGCCCGATGCCGGATGGTGAATTCAAACAACTCATCGCCTACAAGCTCCGGCCCCGCGACAGCAGCCCGGATGGCGAACCCACACCGCTGGAACAGGCATTTGGGGTTGCATTCGATGACGTCGAGCCCACGCGTGACCTCGCACTCATAAACCTCGCGCTCGATGTGCTTGTCCGCCGAGTGCGCGCCGGAGAGGATGGGGAGCACGCGGTGCGCATCCTCTTTTCCGATCGATGCCTATTCCGGCGCCATCTCGCATGGATGTGTGAATGGACTCTGAATATCGCACTCGACGAGATTCGCGATGCCAACTCGCCTGTCCTCGTGGCCCTGGCGGCTGTGGGAAGGGAAGCTCATTACCAGAGGGAGCCCGAGTTGAGCTGGGATGACGCGTCCCGCGCTTTGGACGCGGAGAACCAGCGCCGATTCGCGGCAGGCGTTGCCTCATTGTCCCAGCGGGAGGTAGTGGCGGTATCCGGCTCCGGAAGCGGCAGGGTGATCCGCTTCACCCATCCCATGTGGTTCGCCTTCGCCGGCACGCTCGGTCTCAAATTGGATCCACGCTACTGGCGTGATCTGCTCCAACCGGGTGTTCCTGTTGCGACCCTGAACGCCTTGACGGGTGCCCTCATGACATTTGGTCGGCCCGCGACAAGTGAGCGGTCGGCTGTCGAAAAGCCGAGCCAATTGAACGCTTGGCGAACAGGGCCTGACGGGCGGTCATTCGTCCGAGTATTGAGGCAAGTTGGCGTTGCTGAGAGGACCGACATATCCATTGAGATGGTCCGAGCTGTGATCCTTGCCCTACAAGCCGATGGAGAGCCGCTCGACATGGGCGATTTCGAAGTCGAGGTTCTGGACAAGAGTTGGTTGGCTTCGGCCGATCTGAACAAACTGAGGTTCGTTTCAGCCGTCGAGTTCCGCCGCGACCCCATGCTGATCGATTTCCTCTGGCGGCAAGTCGACTACCCGTATTTTGATAAGAACGGTTTCCGAGTCCGCCGGGCGATCTGCACAAGGTTGGGGCAACTGGGCAACCCCGCATGGGTGCGACTGAGCGACACATGGCAACAGCGGATCGACTCGGCCGATGGTGAGGACCTCGCAACGTCGTTACGTAACACGCCACGATGGAAGCGATGCGAATATCCCCTCGCCTCGTTGGGATGGGTACTGCCTGGTCTGCTTTTGACGATCGATGAGCAGAGAGATCCGGCATACGAGCTCCTCGAAAGGCTCCGCTCCGTGCAGAAGAGAGACAGCCTCGGACCCCAGGATTTCGATCCTCCCGATATCGGACTAGAGATATCCCTCGCTGAGGGATTCAAGGCAGCTGCCGTCGCGACCTTCACCAAGGGCTCCACGACAGCCCGCGTCGACAGTGGGGATCGTCCCCGAGGGCAGGGTCGTTGGTGGTCGCAAGCCTTCAATCTTCTCGAATCCTCCCAGTCATGGATCAGCCAACAGGCTCTCGTGCAAGCCCTGGCCCTCGCGAGACCGATCGCACCACCGGACGTCACGAGCTCGGGCGTCCGCGAGGTAATCCGCTCCCGGGACGAATCCGCTGAACGGCATCCCCTCGCGCGAGAGACCGCGAGACTTGTGGTTCGAGCCCTAGACCAAGCAGCCCGACAGGAACAGCAGCCCAAACAGTCCGGGATTCTTCCAGAGGAAGATATCTGGTTCGAGGCGGTGGAAGCTCTCGAGGACGGCGGAGTCACCCTCTCGCCTGAAGCCCATCGACTGCTTGGCCTTTCCACCCTGCTGATCAACCTCGCCGAATGGCGCCTCGAAAAAGGCCCGGGCAAAAGGCTGGACGAGCAAGCGGTGAAGGCGCGCGAGCGAGTCCTTGAGAGGAACGAGCTTCCGAGATGTTTCCGGCGGTCGGGCTTTGCCACCACGATGCACAAGGTGAGCTGCAGCGGAGGTAAGCAGTGTTCCTTCTACCTCTGTGGAACAGATGCTCTGAAAGGAGTCCTTGAAGGAAGACGGGTCTTCTCTCGCTCGTTTCTGCAACGGGCACAGGCAACGGCCAGAGGTGCTCCGACTTTACGCGCGCGTTTCCCTCTCTCGGCGAGGCGAGCCTGGGGCGCTCTCGCCGGCCGGGACCAAGGAGATCTAGCGGCCCCTAAGGCTTTCGAGCCAATCTGGAGGTTTCTTGACGAGGAATTGCAATCAGGAGGGGACCTTGATGCACGCCGCGAGCTGTGAATGGGAGGAGCGACGTGAGCCCCGCAACCTTAGTGGCGCCCAGCGAGGAGCGACTCACGGGATGGTCATCCATCCGTCGTCGAGAGACCGTTCTCACACACACTCGCGATGAGGGTCTTGGGCATTCATGATGGCCACAACGCCACGGCGGCCATGACCAGCGACGGTGTCATCGAGTACGTCATTCAGGAGGAACGGCTTAACGGTATCAAGAACTACTCGGGGTTCCCCACGTTGGCGGTCGCCGAGATCCTGAGCCAGGCCGGCGCTGACCTCGGTGACATCGACCAGGTGGCAATGGCCAGCCACCATCTTCCGAAGGCGATGGATCGAGATGCCCTGATCAGGCGCTTCAAGAACTTCAATGCTCCTAGTGGCATCGCGCACCGGTTACTTTGGGCGACCCCGATCAAGCGGGTCCATCGCAGTCTTCGCAAGAGCGAACGCCTCCTTCCCCTACTCAACCTGGGGTTCGCTCGCGAGAAGGTGCGTTTCGTCGACCATCACCTCTCGCACGCTGCTGCTGCGTACTTCGGTTCGCCTTGGCGGGATGACGTCCTGGTCCTGACCTGCGACGGGGCGGGCGACGATCTCTCGGCGACTGTGAGCCTAGCTAAGGATGGAAGGCTTCATCGCATCGGTCAGGTTGATGAATCGCATTCGCTTGGTCTGGTGTACGCGCTGACCACCTTCCACCTTGGCATGACCCCCAACGAGGACGAGTACAAACTTATGGGCTTGGCTCCCTACGCGCCGGAATCGGGAGCTCGGGACGCATTCGACGTCTTTAATCGGCTTTTTGAATTCTCCCGAACCGACGGGCTCACGTGGCAGCGACGCTCCGGTATCGCCGACACTCATTACATCCTTCCGCACCTCCGCAGGCGCCTCGACAATAAGAGGTTCGACCACATCTGTAGTGGGCTGCAGCGATGGACTGAGGAAATTCTGGCCACGTGGGTGGGGAACTGTGTCAGGGCCACCGGGATCAGCCGCGTGGCCCTGGGCGGTGGCATCTTCATGAACGTCAAGGCGAACAAGGTCATCGGCGAACTACCCGAAGTGGAGGACCTGTTCTGCTTCCCCTCGAGTGGGGACGAGTCGACAGCCGTGGGTGCGGCCTGGTGTGCGTATTCAGCGGCCTCTGCCGTGACCGATGAGCACCAAAGGCCAATCATGCCCATACGCGACAACTATTGGGGGACCGGCTACGGTGACGACGAAATCGAGCAGATCCTTCGCCGTCGGACGCTCCCCTATCGACACTATCGAGACATCGAGTCCGAAGTCGCCCGTCTCCTGGCTCTGGGCGAGGTCGTCGCTCGCTTCAAAGGCCGGCTGGAATTCGGAGCCCGGGCGCTGGGCAACCGGTCGATCCTGGCCGACCCCTCGAATCCGGCGATCGTCCGGACAATCAACGAACTGATCAAGAATCGCGACTTCTGGATGCCGTTCGCATGCTCGATCCTCGACGAATGCGAGAGTGAGTACATCCACAATCCCAAAGGGATTCGCAGTCCATACATGATGATGACGTTCGATACCACGCGTCGAGTGGAGGAAATCCGGGCCGGCACCCACCCGTACGACGACACAGTTCGACCTCAGATCGTTTACGAGAACTGGAATCCCGACTACCACCGACTTATCCGAGAGTTCGCCCGGCGAAAGGGCATCGGAGCTGTGTTGAACACGTCGCTCAACCTCCACGGCTCCCCGATTGTGGGCTCTCCTGTCGCGGCTCTAGACGTCCTTGAGCGTTCGGGACTTCGGTGGCTGGCAATCGGGAACTTCTTGGTCCAGAAGAGTGACTCACCCCTGCAAGATGATTAGGTCAGCCGCCAGACTTCGCTTGCACTCAACCGCCACGAGAGGAGTCCCGCGGGTTTGGCGGAGCGCTCGATGGATAAGGCTTCTGTTCCGAGAAAAAATCAGGAGTGAACTTGGCGGCTGGGACCGACGAAACCATCGAGGGACCTCCATTAGATGTTGCAGGGCCATTGATGAGCGCTCGAGCCCATGCCGCGAAAACCGTGGCAGCGTGGCTCATCGCCATCGCGTTTGTCACTGTCGCCGCGATCCCAGGGCACCGTCTCTTCGGATGGCCATCCGTCGACGGGGTCGTGCACGGTGAGGTCATCAGCTCCAGCCCCCTAGATGACGAAATCATGGTGTCGTTCGCGGCACCGTCCGGTTCGAGGGTCATCGCATGGCGCCGCTACCTCGAACACAGCGAGTGGAAAGTTGGCGAGCCTCTGAGCGCCCCGATCGACGAGAACGGGGGCATCCACACCACCCGCATCTTCGGTGTCGCGGGTACGGCGATCGTAGTGGTCGCTTTGTTGCTACTGAGCAGCGCGGCCTTCTCCCTGAGACGGCTCTGGGGCATCCAGCTCGCGTGGTGGGACCTCCGGCGCGGGAATGACAAGGCAAGGCTCGGATGGGTCGCCCTCATCAGGGATCCGACTCCTCGGACGGTTCGCCCACTGCTGTCGGTGTGGTGGACCGACCCGACCCGCGGCGAGAGACTCCCACGCCCCGACGGGGTCTATCGGGCAGACGAGGAAACTGCGAGGCATCTCATAACCTCGGTAGGAGATCTCGAAATTCGCCGGGCGTGGATCGATCGAGGCCGCTTTCGCCGCTCCAAGCCGCGCTGGGTCGGCACCGAGGGCGGGGTGATAGTTCCTCATCGCAGGTCGTTTCTCGGTCGTTTCTTCGTCCGCCTGCTCACACGCAAGAGCCAGGTGCCGGAACCGATCGACCTGCATCATCGCCAACCGGATCCGTCCCATCCGTCGGATTCGCCGCCAGTGCCCGGCGCGAAACAACACCGCTTGGCGCCGATGATCGCGTGGCGTCTCGGCGCAGCCGCGGTCTGCGTCGGCGCCGGCATCGTGATCGGGGACGGAGGCGTACCAACCGTCTCCGTTGCAGGACCACTCGAGGCGGGCTCCTCGACGATCGAGAACGTCCACTCGCGGCCGCGCGCCCGCGTCGAGCGCGACCGGGCGCCAGAGTATCTCGCGTCGCTCGCAGCCAGTCACGGACTCGAAGTCGCTCGCAGGACGACCTGGCCGGAAAGCACGACCGAGTTCCTCGAGTGGCGCTTTCCTACACCTGAGGATGCACGTTCGATCGCGATCGCTGAAATGGGTATGTGGGCGCTCGCGGGGAGGGTCGAGCAGAGCGGCATCGTGACGCCGTCGGGCGATCAGAGCGATCTGGTGACGATGCAGATCCTGATCGCGGATCGCACGGTGTTGCGCCCCATGATCTTCGCCTCAGACGAGAGGCTCGACGAGCTCGCCACCTTGATCGATGGATTGGAGTGATTCTTGTCCCTCCCGAGACCGCGACGCAACAGCACACGTGAAGCAGCGGAGTGGCAGCCTCCTGTCCACCTCGAGGCCGGCCATCTTCTATACGAGCACAACCAAGCTGTATCTCTTCGGTCCGAGGTCTTAGAAGATTCAAAACAAGGGGAGAAAGCGAGAATGAACGCCGAGAGTGAGTTCGAGCGACGCGTCAGAGGTGTCCTAAGGGGGCTCGAGCCCGGCGAGGTTGCAACCTATGGCGAGATTGCGGAGGAAGCTGGATACCCGCGTGGGGCTCGAGCTGTTGGCAACTTCCTGAAGAGGAGTAGTGACGGGTTGCCGTGGTGGCGCGTCGTAAGAGCCGACGGATCCCTCGCTGCTCCGCATGTCAGAGAGCAAAAGGAGCTCCTCGAATCGGAGGGGATCCGCGTCAGAGACGCTCATGCTTTTTCCAATCGTCCAAGGGGACATGGCCTTTGACAATCGCAGCCCGACACGAGTCATCAATCCACATCGTGCGTTAGGGAGGACGAGAAAATGCCTATCGGTCATATCGGGGTGAACGTTTCCGATCTCGGGGAGGCGAAGACTTACTTTGACGAGCTCATGCCGCTGCTGAGTTTTGAACCCTTCGTCGAGTCAAAGGGACAGTTCTCGTACCGGCCCGCGGGCGACAAACCCGGGACGATGATTTTTTTTTACTCGGCGCTCGAGTCGGGAAGCTATTCGCGGCACGAGCCGGGGCTACAACACCTGGCCTTCATTGTGAAGTCACGGGCTCTAGTTCATCGTGTTCACGATTGGGTCCGAGCACGAGAGGACGAGGTCATCCATGAACCACGGGAGTACCCCGAATACCACACTGGCTACTACGCCACGTTCTGGTACGGGCCAGAGAGATTCATGCTCGAGGCCGTTTGCCACAAGGAGCAGGACTGATCGACTCCGAAAATGAACAGATGAGCCGCCCAATCGGTTACGGCTGCTGATGCCTTCTGGTCGCGCAAGAACGCTCGGTGACCTACCGGATTCGGTGCGTGCATTGCTCGAGCGCGAGCGCCGGGGTGTGCTGACAACTATCGCTCGTGACGGAAGCGGGCATACGGTGCCGATGGTCTTCGTGGTGATAGGCGATGAGCTTGTGTCCCCGATCGATCACAAACCCAAGACAGGGCGGGTCCTCGCCCGTGTCAGAAACATCGAGCGCGACGCTCGCGTTACCGTCCTCGTAGACCATTGGGACGAGGATTGGACGCGGCTTGCGTGGGTGATGGTGCGAGCGCATGCGGTGATCGATGCCGACGCGCCCCCCGAAGTGGTGCAGTCGCTAAACGCTCGATACCGACAGTACGCGCCCGATGAGCGACCCGACGCTTTGATCCGTATCCGCCCGACGAAGCTGACATGGTGGACCTGGACGTGAGCACACTTTGATGCCGCCAGTGCTATTTGTCCTGCTCTGCTTCCCCTGACAAGACGTGGTCGGCCCAGTGATCGTGCATCCAGGCAAGGTGCTCCCAGCGACTGTCGACAATGCGGAGGGTGTCGGATACGGGCATGTTCTGCTGCGCGATGATCTGCATCCGGTCTGGATCGATCTCGTAAACGTCGTCGAGTCGCATGACGACGCCGTTCGAAACCGGCCGAGGCTCGGGTGGCCGCTCCGCTTGGAGTCTGAAACCAAACACTTGATCTCCTAGTCCTCGTACGCCTCGTCGAGGCGGTTCTTCCCCGGGTTCATGATGTTGTTGGGATCCAGCACTCGTTTGATCTTCTTCATGACGTCGAAGCCGCCTCCCATTTCCCGCGGTACGAACTCCGCATCTCCTTCGCGTGTTGACCCGTGACACGCGGTGATCGAGCCGCCGTACTTGAGCGACACCTCGGTGATCTCTCGCTTGCACTGAACCCACGCATCCCACATGGCGTCGTCCAGTCGCTGCTCCCAGATTCCGATGTCGATCTCAACGAGGTAGTCGCCCCATGGTTTATGTGCGCCGTTCGTATAGGCAAACATTCCCCAATCGTCAAAGACGCCGTAGTCATCGATGTACCGCTTTGCTATCGCATGCCACTCCTCACGCACCATGGGCAAGGCGCTGTAGGTGATGGCCGCATCCTCGCAGTGCCAGCTCATCGGCACGACCTGTCCCTCGGGCGTCCGTCCGTGAAGCGGCGTCGCATAGCGATCGTGACGCGAGGCCCAGTCACCTTGAGAGACTTCGTCGCCGAGATAGTTGCCGCCGGTGTCCTTGCCGATCGCCATGATCACCTGCGACGCTGGCTTCGTCTCGGCCAATGTGCCGTAGGCCGCCACTGCGACAACACACCTGAGTTCCGGGGGCTGAGGAATGTAAGCTTCGTCGTCTCGCCGGAGGTAATTGACCTTCCACTCGTCGAACAGAACGACGCCTGCGAGACTCGCCAAGCCCGACTTTGCAAGCGCTCCGGTGCTCTTATAGGCGGTCTCGTAGTCTGGATACCCGAAGAAAGCTGCGAACTCAGCCTCGGGTCGCGGCACGAGTTCGAGTGTCGCCTCGGTGGTGATGCCGAGGCTTCCTTGATGCCCCATGAACAACTGCTTGAGCTGGAAGCCGGTCGACGACTTACGGATCTTTCGTCCGCCACCGTCGCCAACCTCGATTAGTTCCCCCGTGGGCAGACATACCTGCATGCTTATGACGAGGTCGCGCGTGTGTCCGTAGCGCGCCCCGATTAGCGACCAGCCTCCGGTACCAATGCGGCCACCGACGAGTGAACATGGATATGAGGCGGGATCGTCTGGATAGATAACCCCGTAGCGTCGAAGTTCCTCGTTGAGCTTCAACATGTTGATACCTGGTTGGACGGTAACCGTCCGGTCGTCGAGGTCGATGTCGAGGATCTTGTTCATGCGCTTGACATCGACGAGGATCCCGCCGGTCACAGGCACTGCCCCGTCCGACAACCCCGTGCCACCCGCGCGCGGCACCACCGGGATCTTGTAGGTGTTGGCGAGCTTCACGACTTCGGACACTTGCTCGGCCGTCTCGGGCAGGACGGCGATGTCCGCAATGTGCTCGTCCCACCGGTGCACGGGAAAGGGGGCAGGCACGCGCGCTGCGATTGAACAGACTCGATTTGTTCGTCAGTACGTAGTCTGAGCCGAGAATGGCCCGTAGCTCATCGACCACCGAATCGGACAGCGCGGCGACGCTCATCGCTGCACACCTCCGTAATCGAGTCCCGCTGCGTCCGCAACCAACTCCATGAGATCTCTGACCTCGATCGAAGGTTCTCGATCGGCGCCCTGCTCAGACAGCGGTCGCTCCGACCACACGCAGGCGCTGACCAGAGTGTCGATCTCGAGATCGGCGGCCTTCTCCATTCGCCTTCGAGCGATCTCGTCGGCGATCTCGGGGCGCTCGATCCGCATCCCGCCTCCTGCGCCCGAGCAGTAAGACCATTGCGTGACGTGATCGACGTCCTTGAAGGTGAGACCGGGGATCGCGCGGAGAATCTCGCGCGGCGACTTGTAGATGCCCTTTCGTTTGTTGAGCCGGCATGCATCGTGATACGTAACGACTCGCTCAACAGGCTGAGTGAGGTCCAGCTTGTCCTCTCGAACAAGCTCTGCCACGAGCTCCGTGATGTGCAGAATCTCGATGTCGTACTGATCGCCAAAGTATTTGGGGTAGTCGACGGTGAACGAGATGTAGTCGTGGGGGTCGAGCGTGATTACCCGCGTTGCCCCCACCGACCTCCAGTCGGCGAGGTTGTGCTCGGCCAGCGTGCGGGCATGCTCGACATAACCCATCTCGGCTGCGGGACCCCCGCAGCACCATTGCTCCTGCATGAGGCCGAACTCCACGCCAGCCTTTTTCAGAACCAGGGCTGTCGCGCGGGCGACGGACGTGCGGTAGAAGGCCGCCTCGCAATCGACGAACAGGATCGTCTCGCCCCCCGTCGGAATGTCGAGGCCCTCAGCCCAGACTCGAACCCTCTCCTGGCTAACGCCATCCACGACCGGCTCGTTGTGAGCTTCCATGGTGGCCTCGACCCAGCGCTTCCAGTTCGGCTGTTCCACACCGGAATCGACGGCGAGGGCCCGCATCGCCTTGACAACGTCAACGGTGCGTGTGCGGTGTCGGTAGAAGTCCCCTGTAAACAGAGTGTTTGGACACCTGAGCTCGCACGCACCACATTGCACGCAATGGATGTAATCCTCGGCTACGTCCTCGACCGCGAGGTGTCCTTTCTCCATCGCGACGATGTTGGCGTGGAAGGAGGTCGGGGTGTGATTCTCGTTGCGGGTTACCTGCATAACCGGACAAACTTCGCGACAGAACTTGTGTCCGGAGCTGAAGCACCCGTACGCCGAGTCGCGCCACTCCGATACGAACTCCTCGGTGAGGCCATCGGCTCCGTTGCCGTTCGTTTGGAGTCCATCGCCGACCGAGGTCCGGTCTCCGGACTCCCGTATGCCTGTCATTGAGACTTCCCTCCCCCCAGAGCGAGCGACTCCCTCTTTCTATCCTCAGTCGCACTTGTTTCCAAGACTTGCCCGGGCATGTGACTAAGTGATATCCCAATGCGAACGGGGCCGATAGAGAGGATGGGTGATGGTCAGATTCAGCTATGTGCAGGTGCCGGCATATCCCTTGAGTGACTCGATCGAGATGATCAAGACCGCCGACGACCTCGGGTTCTATGCGTGCTACAGCGTCGACGAGACCTATCACAAGGACATGTGGCTGCTGTTCGCCGCAGCGGCAGACAAGACCAAGAACATTCGCTTCGGCCCCAACGTCACGCACGTCATCCTGCGCGAGCCCACCCTTATCGCCCAATCGCTGGCAACACTCGACGAACTTACAGACGGCCGTGCCGAAGCGGTCGTGAGCTTCGGCAATCTCGTTATGTTGAACCAGTACCACATTCCATGGGAGACCTCGAAACCTTTGTCGCGAGTGAAAGAAGGGCTTCAGGTGATGCGCACCTTCCTCGACGAGGGAGCGATCACGTTCGAGGGTGAGTTCTTCAACTACACGGGGATGTTCACGGCGGCTCGTCCAGTGCAGGAGCACCTCCCACTCAAGTTGGGAGCAATGGGGGGACCTAAGTCATTCGAAGCGGCGGGTGAGCTCGCCGATGGAATGCACCATGCGTGCGGCTACTCGCGCGAGAACTACGACTACGTGGTCGAACACGTCAAGGCGGGGGCAACGAAAGCCGGTCGCAATCCAGACGACCTCGACATCGGGGCTTGGCTCATCTGGGCGTGCGGTCCCGACTCGAAGGCTGCGAAAGAAGCTGGCGCGCATCATGGCCGCCTTCTATATCCCAGCGATGCCCAAGAGTCAGGTCGAGAGACACGGAATCGAATACGAGAGTCTCCAGCCCATCACCGATGCGTTTGCAAGCGGTGACGTCAATCGTGCTCTCGAACTCACGACACCGGAGCTGGGCGATGCCCTGTCGGTCTCGGGAACACCCGAGGAGTGCGTAGATAAGCTCAAGACCAACATCATCCCCGCCGGGATCAACCACGTCATCGCGTCCGTCACCGACCCGTTCCTCGTCAAGCACTTCACCGGCCAGGAGCTGGAAGGCGTCCCCGACGTGAAAGGTCAGCTGAAGCTCATCCACGACGAGGTGATACCCGCCTTCAACTAACCGGCGGTCGATTCCTCGGAGTTGGGTACCCCATCGAGTCCGAGGCGGTGCGCGACCGCTGCCGCCTCCCCCCGGGTATGGACATCGAGCTTCGACAAGATGTTGCTTACATGAACGCTGGCCGTCTTGCGGCTGATGAATAGGACGTCGGCGATCTGCTGATTCGTCCGGCCGTCCGTCACGAGTCGAAGAACCTCGAGTTCGCGAGGGGTTAGACCGGCCGCTCCCGCGCTTGGCGTCACGCTCTCGACATCCAGCCGCGCTCGGCGGACGAGTGCCCCAACTCGGGCGCGGAAGGGCTCGGCCCCCAGTCGCAAGGCGACCTCATGGGCAGCGCCCGCTTCCTTCGCGGCCTCGTCTCGGTCACCTGCCCCAACCAGTGCGTCGGCTAGACGCCAGCGCGACCGGGCCTCCTCGTAGACGTAGCCGTAAGCGAATGCATCGGCCGCCACCTTCCAGCGCTCAGGATCGGACGCTCCAATGAGTCGCGTCCACTCGGCCTCGGCCCGGGCGAGCCAGGCGATCGCCTCGGGGCCGATCTGTCGTCCCACCGAACGGGACCGCTCCTCCGCGCTGCGGCCTCGCTCGAGCAGAGCCGCGCCCACGGTTTTCGCTTCGGACTCCGCCGTCCCGTCGCCGTTGACCCTCGCGCTCTCCGCTCGATCCGCCTCGGCAGCAAGTCCCAGGGTCGCGGGCCAGATCACGCTGAGCTCCCACGCCTCGCCGACCGCGTCGAGAGCATCTATCGTTTTCTGAGCCCTCGCGCTGGGCACCGTCCAGATCGCCTTGCCACTGTGCGAGATCGGTGCTGCAGCCTCCACCGAGGTACGCGATCCCATTCGTCTTCGTCCGACCGTCGCTCTAAGCGCTCGAGCCTGTCATTTGCGCTCGTCCGGCCCCGCCCTACCTCGACGAACAGAGCAGCCGCCGACATTGCCGCAGCCGAGGGACGGTGTTCATCCAGTTCGGCAATGAGGCCCTCCGCCTCGCCCCACCTGCCCACGGCGTAGTAAGCGAAGATTCGCATCACGCCCGAGGTGATGCCGTACTCGCTCCAAGCCAGGCCAGTGCGCTCGGCCATCGCTACAGCTTCATCCAGGGTCGCGCAGGCTGCCGGGAGATCTCCGACATCGAGCTCGAGCCCGGCGAGGATGCTTACGGCACGCAGCTGCTGGCTTCGGGAACCGGCGGCCGCGGCCAGGGCCTGAGCCTCACCTAGTAGGGAGCGCGCGACGATTGGGTTGTTGCCTCGTTGTTCCAGGATTGCGAGGGTCACCAGTGCGTGAGTTTCCTCCTCAGCTGCCCCCGTTGCCTTCGCCGCGGCCAGCGCCTCGTCACACCACTTGCGGGCTTCGTCATAGCGGAGTTCGCCGACGAGAGCCCGAGCGAGCCCGGCCGTTACTCGCGCTCGCAGCGCGGTTGGAAGATGGGACGGGACGAGCTCTTCCGCACGGTGGAACGTGGCAACGGCCTCACTTTGGGTTTCTTGTGGATCGATCCGGCGCGGGGGGCTTCCTTTCTCATAGGAACCGGTTTGCAACAGGTGTTCGCCCAGACTTTCGTAGACGTATGCGGCGCGTAAGTCATCGTGACCTGCCTCGAGCCCGTCCGCGGCCTCTCGCGCGAGTGCCACCGCACGCCGGAACTCTCCGGAGTCGCCCGCCGCGGTGGCGGCCTTGAGAAGCAGGTCAATGCGATCGACCCCGGCCACGCTGGTCGCGTCGGGCACCTTCTCCCACAACTCGATCGCCTCGGTGAGGTGACCGAAGGCCTCCGCGGGAGCGGACACGTCCGTGGCCTCGGCCGCCGCCCGCACCAAGGCATTGAGCGCGCCGGGAAGGTCGTGACTCGCGAGGCAATGGTGGGCGAGCTCCGCGGCCGGACCAGCTTCTGCTAGGAGTTGTGCGTATGTGGCGTGAAGGCGGCCCCGTTCTCCGGGCAGGAGATCGGCATAGACGGCCTCCTGCAGAAGGGCGTGATGAAACCGGTAGCTCTCCGTGATCGGATCGGCGACCAAGATCTGGCGGGCAATGGCCTCACGAAGGCCCAACTCGAGCTCGTCCTCCGGGCGACCCGCGGCTGCGAGCAGCAGAGGGTGACTCACCCTCCGACCTGCCACAGACGCCACTTTGAGGATGTCTCGAGCATCCTCGGGGATCGCCTCGATTCGGTCGTGAAGTACGTCGACTAGCGTTCCCGGCAACACCACGTCCCCCCGGATCGCACCCGCCGCGACGAGTTGCTCGGCGAAGAAGGCGTTGCCTTCGGAACGGGCAAGGATCCGATCGAGTGCAGGCCCGACGACTCTCTCGCCGATCAGGGCCTCGAGGTGCTCGGCCAGCTCCGTTTTGTTGAAAGGTCGTAGCTCGATTCGCTCGATCTCGGTGTTCCTAACGAGTTCGGTGAGGAGTGGACGCAATGGGTGACGGCGATGGAGTTCGTCGGAGCGATAGGTAACGATCAGGGCGAGACGCCCTGAGCGGAGTGTTCGGATCAGAAAGTCGAGCAGGTCGCGGGTCGAGCGATCCGCCCAATGAAGATCCTCGATCACCAAGACGAGAGGGGCGTCGCTCGGACAGGCGCGTCAATAGCGAGAGGACACCACTGAAGAGCTCGACCTGGTCGAACTCGTCGTTGAACGCTCGTGCAGGAACACGTTCGCTCGCCAGGCTCGGAATGAGCCGGCCGAGATTGGGAACGGCACCGACGAGTTCACCGGCGAGTTCGGCCTTATCGGAACGAGCTCCGAGATCGCGGAAGGCGTCCACGAAGGGGACGTACGGAAGTCCGACGTTCCCCCCCTCCATGCAACCGCCGACAAGGACACGGGCGCCTCGTTCTTCGGCTCGGCTGGCGAGTTCGGCGAGTAACCGCGTCTTTCCCACCCCAGCGTCCCCTGCGACGAGCGCGACCGTGGGCCGACCCTTCTCGGCCCGATCGAGAAGCTCCACCAAACGGCCGAGTTCCTCGGCCCGTCCGATGAACGGTGTGTTGTTTGCTGTCGCGATGCCGGCAAGTATCGCACCGAGGGATGACGAAAACGAGGGCGGGCCGAGGGGATCGGCCCGCCCTTCCTTGCCGAGCTCTACTGAGCCCATTAGGGGGCCGGGGCTCGCTGGAGCCGTACCGCACCCTCTTACGCCGCGGTCTTTCTTGTGCTTCCTACTGATACGTGCCGATCCGGTGCTTCGAAGCATCTCTACGAAGGTCGTCGATGTGCTGTTCGGCGAGCATCGAGATGCTGTAAGGGTCCATCGTGGCTTCCTCCTTGGCTAATCCGTTAAAGAACGCTACGGATAAGGCGGGGGCCCGACATCGGGCTGGATACCTAGATCCTGGTGTGGGGGGACTTATTTGGGGGAGCCGGGGGCCGTCTTTCTAAGTCATGCACCCTCGCCGCGGTCGGCCGGGCCGACATCTGTGGCTTCGCTGAAAAGTTCGCTGGGCAGGGTAACTCGGCGTCGTAACCCAGGAAATGGGCATCACCAGACGCCTTCACATCAGCCACGGACACGGAGTATGCCGTCATCAGCAAAAGGATTGACCCACGCGGAGGGGTCCTCCCAATCCCTCCCGTCGTGGAGGTGTTCATCGCCGAAGTCATTTCAAAACGTGTCCGTTACGAATCCAGGGGATGGGGGGGCGAGGGCATGTGTTCAAGAACGACCGGTGGGGTAATGGAGATCGATCGAGAAAGTGAGGTCTCAATGGATGCATGGGTGATCGTACTTATTGTCATCGCTGTCGTAGTAATCGCTGCGGCCGTCTACTGGTCGACCAGTGGCAAGGCGAAGAGCTCGAGCAGCAACGCGAACAAGCTGCCGAGCATCGCGAAGAAGCACACGGAGCGGCCCAACGAGCGGGGGAAGCTGAGCTCACGGCTCGGCGCCACGCCGAGGAAGCCGAACGGGAGAAAGAGCGAGCCCTGGAGCTCGAGCACAAGGCCGCGGAGACCGACCCCGATCGGCCTGATCCCGTCCGGCGAGACCCCGACCCTAGATAGCGAGACCGCTCACCCCGTCTGACTCAGCTCGGACATTGGTCCTTGCTGAGCAGCGGGGGTATCGGGTCATCCCAAACCGAGATACCCACCATCGTGACTCGAGAGTGTGTGCCGGAAGGCTCACTCCACGACCATCGCGGTGACCATCCCGAACATGCCGTCAGCACCTTCGGCGTGGGTCAAGATGTGGCAGTGGAAGGCCCAGGCGCCGGCCTCGCTCGCTCTGACCAGAACGTCGTAACGCTCTCCCGGCGCTATCAAGACCGTGTCGGCCATGTAGGAGTGCTTCAACACGTGGCCATCCTTCGCGATGACCTTCTGAGGCATTCCGTGAAGATGCATGGGGTGGATCTGAAGGCCCTCGTTCATGTAGCGGATCCGCACCAGGTCGCCCTTGGAGGCAACGATGGGTGCAGTGGCGGGAAAGCCCTTGCCGTTGATCGTGAAGCCGAGAGGACCGTCGTTCAGCACCATGTTGGTGTCGATATCGACCTTCGGATCCTTCGCGTCATCGACGATGAACGCACCGAGCAGACCACTCGGGACCTGCGTGTCGGCCATGAAATGCGAGTGGTACATGTTCGAACCCGTGTTTCGCACTATGAACTCGTAATTGAAGCTGTCACCCGGCAGGATCGCGTCCTGGTTGAGGGCGGGGACTCCATCCATGTCGTTCGGAACAGTCATTCCGTGCAGGTGGAGGCTGGTTGGCTCATTGTCGAGCTCGTTGTTGACCACGATCTTGACCCTGTCTCCGAGATCGGCATTGATTGTGGGCCCAGGAATCTGGCCGTTGTATGCCATTCCCTCTTTGATTACGCCCGGCTCGGTCTCCCACTTGATTTCGTCAGCCGTCAGCTCGAACACTTTGGTCCCGTCGGCATCGACCTTGGGTTTCAGGAGCTTTCCTCCTATGCCCTTCGTCTTGGCCGGAAACAGTGCGGTGCGCGCAGCATCGGCGTCGAGCATCTCCTGCGGCGACATCGAGGCGTGCTCCGAGTGATCCGTTGTCTCCTTGGAATCAGACGTCGTCTCGGCTCCCGGCTCCCTCGGCCACCGTGATGACGCCCTTCATCCCGCCTTCGGCATGTCCTGGAACCGAACAAATGAAGTCGTAGGTGCCTGGCTCGAGCCCTTTGAGTGCAATCGTCTCCTCGGCGCCAGGATCTAGAGGCTCGGTTGCCGCCATGCCCGTCACCGTGAAGTCGTGCTGGGTCTCTCCGTTGTTGCGAACGGCGATGGTCGCGTCGCCAGGTTCGAGGCTGATCGCGGCCGGCTCGATGAAGAGATCACCCAGCTCGATGCTGGCGGCATTCTCGCCACCGGTGGACTCGGTCGACGAGGCAGCGACGACGCCTGCGCTTCCGCCGAAGGCGGCTTCGGAGATCAGACCTACGCCAAAGGCGATGACCACGAAGAAACCGGCCACCGGCCATACGAGTAGGGCTTTGCTTCGCTCACTCATCTGATCTCGCGTTCCTTTCCTGCAGTTCTGGCTGTTTGAGCCATCCGAACGGAAACCACGGGTGAGCAATAGGTCCAAAAGTCCCGATCCTCCCGGGACTTTCGGGCACAACGCCCCTGGGAGCGGGTCGAGTACTGGGTGAATGCCTCAACTGGTTCCCATTGGTACTCAGGCTTGCACCCATAGGGTGAGGTTTGTCGCACTACCCGCGAAGGAGGGCGCGGATCTCGCCGCGATCTGGAGGTCCTCTCTGGCCATGATCATCACCGCCCGCACTGAAGCCCCGGGTGCGGAGATGTCCGTGTCGCCCTTGGCCTGTCGATTGCGAGGTTCATCGAGACGAATGCCGAGAAACCCCAGCCCTGCCGCGGCCTTGGAACGAATCTTCGAAGAGTGATCAAGGCTTCGTGAGAACGACCTTCAACGCGCCGGTTTCCCCAGCTCGAGCAAAAACGTCGTAGGCGTCCATGAACTGGTCCATCGTGAAGCGGTGGGTGATGAACCCGTCAAGCTCGAGCTGCCTTGACGCGACCAGTTTCAGAAGAGTCGCTGTGGAGTAAGTGTCAACGAGACCAGTCCTGATCTCCACACCCTTAATCCAGAGGTCCTCGAGGTGAAGGGTGGCTGCCTTTCCGTGCACACCTACATTTGCCAATCGTCCACCGGGACGAATCAATTCAGCACAGAGCTCGAACGTTTCGGGAATGCCGACTGCCTCGATCGCTACATCGGCACCGAGGCCGTCGGTCAACTCCTTGATCGCCGTAATCGCATCCTTGCGCGAGTTGTTTACCGAGTCGGTAGCCCCGAAGGCTTTTGCTGCTTCGAGTCTCGAGTCGGCCACATCGATCGCGACTATGCGGCTGGGCGAGAACAGCTGCGACGTCAGCATGGACGAGAGACCAATGGGACCTGCGCCGACAACAGCCACTACATCCCCAGGCTGGACTCCTCCGTTCAACACGCCAACCTCGTAACCCGTGGGCCCGATATCGGCGAGCATCAGCACGCTCTCGTCGGAAACACCGGGCGGTATCAAATAAGTCGAGGTGTCGGCGAATGGAACACGCACGTACTCGGCCTGTGTGCCGTTGATCTTGTGACCGAGTATCCATCCGCCTCCAGCCACACAGAGCCCGTAACGACCCTCACGGCAGAACCGGCATCGGCCGCAGGCCGTGATGCAGGATACAAGCACCCGGTCTCCCGGCTTGATCGTTGTTACGCTGGAACCCACCTCCTCGATGGTTCCGACCGCCTCGTGGCCAAGTACACGGCCTTCGACTACTGCCGGTACATCGCCCTTGAGGATGTGCAGGTCGGTCCCGCAAATGGTTACGGCATCGACACGCACGATTGCGTCGCCGTCCTCAACGATGGTCGGTTTGGGAACCTCTTCCCATTCCTTGTTCCCTGGTCCGTGGTACACAACTGCACGCACTACAACCACCTCCTACGAAAGGTAATTCGACGTCTAAAGCTGTAAGGCACTAAGAAACACGCTCGCTCAGGATCTGGGCACCGCTCTCCAGTGCATCGGCTATTTCTGACGCCCACGCACGAATCTCGTCCCAATCCCGATAGTCGCCCTCCGGCGCCCGCAGGGCGGTCACTAGGGCCTTCTCCCCAAAGTTCAGTTGACTCTTGTCTAACTTTCCTCCGAAGACGTGATGATCGCGAGCAGTGGACAACTCCACCATCGAGGGTGCGTCAACGGGACCCTCTTCAGGCTTGGGCGGATCTCCGATCGGACCACTCGAGAACAACCACGTAGGCCGTGCCGCCAAGGTTCGTGCGTTTGCTTCAACAAACTTCTTCGCGACCTTTAGCCAGTGCCCCGCGTACACCGAGCTACCGACTACAACGGCGTCGTAGTCCTCGATTCCGGAAACTCGGTCGATCGACGCGACATCAGCCTCGATACCCTGTTCGCTCAGAACATCACCAATTGCTTTGGCGATGCCGAAGGTGGCCCCGTACTTCGAGGCCACCGCAACGAGAACCTTCATTGCATCCTCCTTGAAAGGCCAGATCGTTCTTCGGTCCTTATCAGGAGACATCTCATCCGTCTCGGCGCGGTAGGGCTAAAGGTTTGTCACAAATCAGGCTAGGTGGCACTAGGCCGACTCACGCCAGAAGCACAAACTGAATCCCAGAGCTCTCCCAGCACGCAGCAAAAGGAGGCGTCAGATGAACTCCAGCGGACGGTCCTCAGGATCGTGAACGGCTTGCTTGGTTATGCAGTCCCTTCGTCACCAAATTGATCTCGGTCGATAAGCAGAGGCTCGGCGACATGGGCTGCACACACCCTCGTCGTTCGCAAGTAGGAGCTGACCCAGTGGCTACCACCGTCACTCCAGACCCCAGCAGACTGGCCGTAGTAAGGCGCGCTCTATGTCTCTTACTGCGGGCTGAGCTGAGCGGGCGACGCGATCTATTGCTCACGATCTCTGCAGCACTCGTCGCTCTCGAGGGCCTTATTTTCCTCGGAAACGGGTTGCGCTGCCCACTTACGACACTTGCTCAGAGGTACGGCGACCCCACAGGACATGTTGGGGACACTCTGCTCCCAGAGGGCTGCACTCGGTACACCTTCCGGGTGTTCGGGACCCTCTACGTGATCGGAGTGATCCTCATCGCAATTGGATACATCCAGTGGTAGATGCGGGCGCTTGTCCCGTGCGGGGGGGCCGGGCGGCCTGGCAGAGCGACCAGGTCGCCCTGAGCGAGACAAAGGGCACCTGGAAGCCGGGCCTTCCGGCACTACGAATAAGACGGTTTGTGCGTCAGTGTCTGAATCCTGGATAGGCGACGGCAGTGGCGGTTAGGGAGAATCCAAGATGCAGGACATCGGAGTCGACGAAGTAATGACAAACTCTTTGTGGCGCTCAAACCCGAAGACTCGATCCATCATGCAGCACAAAGGTTGGCTCGAAACCACATCAGCGGTGCCCCGGTCGTCGAAAAGAATCGAGTCGTTGGGGTTATCTCGGAGTCGGACATCATCCGCGCGACATATCCGACGGAGCATGGAGTCGTAAATAACTTTCTCGACGCCATTGCCAATCTGAGACACAAGGAAACCGAAGAGTCCCTGCACGATCTCACAGTCGGCGAGACCATGGCCTCTCCAGCAATCACCGTGTCTCCGCACGCGAGCGTCTGGGAGGCGGCGGCGCTAACCGAGAGGCATCGCGTCAAACGCTTGCCTGTCGTTGACGACGAAGGGTGGGTTGGTTGGCATTGTATCGCGCGCCGATCTCGTGAGAGCGATGGGCAGAAACGATCGCAGCATTCGGTCGGACGTAGTGGAGACCATCTCTGTTCTTGGTGACGAAGCAATTGGTCGACTCGATGTTGAGGTCTCTGACGGAGTGGCGACCATCACCGGGCAAGTGGACAGGAAGAGCTCACGACGTCTGGCAACCGAGCTGGCACGCCGCACTCCTGGAATCGTCAAGGTTGTCGAGGATGTTCCATTCGAGATGGACGACGACAACATCATGCCTGACGTGCCACGCACACCCTGACGATCCATGGGCCACGGGGCCGTTGGTGACGAAAAACTGACTGCTTCAATAGGAGGACATCGCGTGCGCTCCACGTTTGACGTTTGTCCTCAATCTCTGCACCAACCTAATGGAGGAGCCATGAAGGTTCCTATTGGGCTCGATGGTTTCAACCCTCAATTGAGGCACTGGCTTTCCTGCGGAGAATCGGAATCGGCGCGACCTGAAAGTGACAGTGACCTCTGTCACCCAACAGGTGTCCTTGCTTCTGACCCCTTAGCAAGGCCCTCCTGGGTTCCGTTAGCGAGGTGGTAGTCCGCCACGCGCCACTCTACTGATTGGTCGCCTTCCTCACGCAGTGATGAGTCGGTCGCTATCATCGTTGCATGCAAGACTCAGCCGACAAGGCCACCAGTGACCAGCCCGCCGAACGACGGCTGGCGGGTCTTGTGGAGGCGGGCATGGTCCTCGCCTCCGAGGTCGACCTCGAACTCCTGCTACAGCGGATCGCCGACCTGGCCCGCGATGTCATTGGCGCCCGTTACGCCGCCGTGGGGGTCTTAGGAGACGACGGCAAGCTAACTCGCTTTATTTACTCCGGTATCGATGACCACACGGCCAAGCTCATCGGCGATCTGCCTTCTGGGCACGGCGTCCTCGGGGTGATCATCGAGGAGGGCCGTCCGCTCAGACTTCAGGAGATATCGGACCACGCTCGCTCGGCCGGGTTTCCGCCCAATCACCCGCCCATGCACACGTTCCTCGGTGTACCCATCCTCAGCCGTAATGAGGTGTACGGCCGTTTGTATCTAACCGAGAAGGAGGACGGCACCGCGTTCTCAAAGGACGACGAGCGCATTGCCATGTTGTTCGCCGCCCAGGCTGGAGTCGCAATTCAGAATACAAACTTGCATGAAGAGGTAATCAGTAGGCGCAGCAGCATGGCCATACTCGAGGAGCGAGATCGAATCGCAAAGGATCTCCACGACGGTGTCATTCAATCTATCTACTCGGTGGGGCTTTCATTGCAGGCCGGACTTGCCACTCTCAGCAACGCTCCAGAGCGCACCCAGACACGAATAGACGCTGCGATCGCAGAGCTTGACAATGTCGTCCGAGAAGTGCGGGCCTACATCTTCGAGCTCAAGCCTGCCGTCGATGGGCATCAGAGTGTCGCTGGCCGAATCGCCGACCTCGCACGGAACTTCGAAGTGAACACGCTGGCAACGGCATACGTCGATCTGAACCTTGGTGCCCTCGAGTCACTGGACCCTGAGGCTCAAGGTCACGTGGTTCACATCTGCAGGGAAGTGCTATCGAATATCGCTCGGCACGCCGGTGCTCGCGAAGTTCACATCGTATGCACAACGGAATGTGAACGAGTTCATGTTCGAGATCACTGATGATGGTCGGCGCTTTGACCCGAAGACAGTGGATCGAGGCTACGGTCTCACTAACATGGACGAACGCGCACGGACTCTCGGAGGAACCCTTGAGATCATCGAGTCTCGCACTGGCAAGGGAATGGTCCATCGCCTAACCGTTCCGACCGGAAGGGCCAACGAATGACCAAGGCTCTTAGGATCATGTTGGTGGACGATCACGAGGTCGTGCGGCAGGGTTTGCGCGCTCTCTTGGAAGCCGAGGACGATCTCGAAGTGATCGCCGAGGCCGGTGATGGCAGCCAGGCGATCGACACTGCGCGCATTCACGAGCCGGATGTCGTCGTGATGGACGTACGCATGCCGGACATGAACGGCGTTGAGGCATGCCGAGGCATCCGGGACATGCGACCCGAGACTCAGGTGATCATGTTGACCTCTTACTCAGACGACGAGGCCTTGTTCAACTCGATCATGGCTGGTGCAGCGGGCTTCGTACTCAAGCAGATTCGAGGAAGCGACCTCGTCGACGCCATTAGGCAGGTCGGGTCCGGTCAGTCTCTTCTTGACCCGAGCGTCACCAAACGTGTCCTCGAGCGCCTTCGTAAATCCAAATACGACGATACGGATCCGAAGCTCGCTCGCCTCTCTCCGCAGGAGGATCGGATCCTTGACTTGGTTGGGCAAGGCATGACCAATCGCCAGATCGCCGAGCAGATCCATCTCTCCGACAAGACCGTCAAGAACTATGTGTCGTCGATCCTCAGCAAGCTAGAGGTTCACAGACGATCGGAGGCAGCGGCCTACGTCGCAAGGGCCAAAGCACCGCCCCGCGACTCAGACGAATAGCGATGCGGCGAAGACTGAGAGCAAACGCACTGGCCAGACGCCGGTCGGCGGGAGCCGAGTCGAGGCGAGTGATCGAGCGCCTCAGGACTGAGCACACAGAAAGCGCGGTAAGGAAACGCCTCTCGGAAACCCGTTCCCCCGAATACCTCCGCGACTTCATGTATGGGGCTGTGGATGGTGCCGTGACGACGTTCGCCATCGTCGCAGGGGTCACGGGAGCGGGGCTCGAGGCGGGGATCGTGATCGTGCTGGGCTTCGCGAACCTCATCGCGGACGGATTCAGCATGGCGGTTAGTAACTTCCTGGCCACGCGCGCCGAGCGTCAGCTGCGTGCCCGAGCACGGCGCGAGGAAAAACTTCACATCGAGGCTGTTCCCGAAGGCGAGCGCGAAGAAATTCGGCAGATTCTCGCCGCCAAGGGATTCACCGGCTCCGATCTTGACCGGGCGGTTGAAATCATCACCTCAGACAACGAGCGTTGGCTGGACACGATGATGACCGACGAGCTCGGATACGCACAGCTAGCGACCAATGAGTGGCGGGCGGGAGGAGCAACCTTCGCGGCTTTCGTGATAGTGGGATTCGTTCCTCTGGCAGCCTTTGTCTACGACTCCTTATCGTCTGGCGAAGTGGCAAACACTTTCGCTTGGAGCGCGGTCATGACCGCCGCAGCGTTCCTCGGCGTAGGTGCGCTCAAGGCCCGCTTCGTCGACATGAAGTGGTGGATCAGCTCGGTCGAGACTCTGGTCGTCGGGGGCAGCGCAGCGGTCTGCGCGTACTTGATCGGCCTTCTGCTCAAGGATGTCGCCGTATGAGCGGTCCCGACCTGCTGACATTTGTGCGAAGCTCCTCTGACCGCGATCCGATAGTCCAATAGTGGGCATGCAAAGGGGGGCACAGTGGTTTCTGCAAATCTAATGGTGGATGCATTCGGCCGAGTGAAGGAAATCACCCACCGCGCCGTCGGATGGACTCTCTCCAGAGCAGTTGTCGTTTCGGATCGACGATCAGACAAACTCGATCGCCTGGCTGGTATGGCATCTAAGCCGGATCCAGGACGATCACATCGCCGACGTCGCAGGCACCGAGCAGGTTTACACGAGCGGAGGGTGGGCGGATCGCTTTGCGTTGCCCTTCAAGGCGTCGAGCACAGGCTACGGCCACTCATCAGATGATGTCTCCGCCGTGCGAGTGGATTCGACCGAGTTGCTGACTGACTATCACGATGCAGTCTTCCAGCAGACCCTCCGGTTTGTGGAGTCGCTTGACGATGGCGACTTTGCCCGAATTGTCGACGAGGCGTGGGATCCACCCGTGACTTTGGGGGTGAGACTCGTGAGCGTCATATCCGACAATCTGCAGCATGCGGGACAGGCTGCCTTCGTGCGTGGAATCATCGACCGACGGTAACCAACGAGAGCCGGAATCGTTCGATTTCAGGTTTCGGTTGCTTGGATGAGATTGCAAACAGGGCAATGGGGACAAGGACGTGCCGAAAGCTTGCGGAGATCGTTAAGGGTCTTCTGTTTTAGATTGGCAACGTGAATCAAATTCTCGCGGCAACAACCGAGGGCATCTTTGGGTGGCCCGATGATGCCCGTTCATTGGAGGGGTCGGGGGTAAACGCCCTCGCACACGACGGCAAGGCCTCGTATGCGCTTGCGGACTCACTCGTCCTTCGCGAGGACGGCGGGTGGCAGGAAATCGCGAAAGTTGGGGGCCTTAGAGCGAATTGCTTGCTTCCTGCTAAGACGGGGCTCTTCGTTGGCACATCCGGGGCGCATCTCCTGAAGGATGAAGGCGGGCGGCTCGACTCTCTCGATGCATTCGACTCTGCACCGGGCCGCGTCGACTGGTTCACTCCGTGGGGAGGTCCACCCGATGTTCGGTCCTTGGCGGAGGATGACGAGGGCGTCCTCTACTGCAATGTCCACGTGGGCGGGATCCTTCGCTCGGACGACGGTGGAATGACGTGGACCCCCACGATTGAGATTCGCTCGGACGTCCACGAGGTCACGACCGCAGCGGAGAGGATCGTCGCCGCTACCGCCTGGGGGCTCGCAACAAGCAGCGACAAGGGCGCCTCCTGGGAATTCGACGATGCGGGTCTGCATGCCACCTACGCACGCGCTGTCGCGGTGGCCGGCGAAATGGTGGTGATGTCGGCTTCGTCTGGGCCCCGCGGGGACGCCTCCACGCTTTATAGGCGGCCTCTTGACGACTCGGGAACCTTCGTGCGATGCGGTGGCGAGCTGCCCGAGTGGTTCTCGGACAACATCAACACAGGGTGTCTGGCGGCTTCTGGCGAGACCGTTGCGTTCGGCACCGAGGATGGCGACCTCTTCCTCAGCGACGACTCCGGCAGTACTTTCACCCGCGTCGCAGCAGACCTCGCACCCGTGCGATGGGTGGAGCTGCTCTAGGGTCAGGGTTCATCGCGACCTGGTTCGAGTTTGAATACCGCGCTAGGGGTAAAACCAGATGGTCGGGTTCTGTGGCGTCCCGCCCGTCGTGTTCGGCCCCTCATGCCGCACGTCGACGTGGCGCACCTTGTTGTCGGACCGGCGGATCCCTATGCCGGAGAATCGGCGAACGCCCTTAACGACGTCCAACGACAGGTCCTTCACCGGATCGCATGCGTTTCCGTGAAGGTGCTGAGAGTTGGTTGCACCTTCTATGCGCGTGTTGTGCGCCGGATCCCGGTAGCCGGAAAGAATCGACAGCGGACCTACCTTCTCCCTTACCTCTTCGAGCCCGCGTATCAAAGAACGATGCACCTTGATCCAGCCGTTGCCCTTGGACTTGAACTCTGCGAACTTGAAGTGCAGAGAGCAGCAACCGTCGTTCTCGGCCGCGTAGCGCAGTGCTTCCTTGGTCTTGATGCTGGCATTGCCATCGATCAGAAGATCCCACCACGCAAAACCTCGTTGAAAGTCCTTGATCGCGCTGAACGTCGTGGTTCCCATTTCGCCATCGACCTTTAGCGGCCACCCGAGCTCCAGGAGGATCTCTTGGATGTCTCGCACAGATAGATCAGCATCATCGCGAGCCGGGCTCCGCCGTTTAGCGGGCGTTTTCTTTTTAGTGTCCTTCTCTGGCGTGGTCTCTTTCTTGGAGTCCTGCTTGGGAGGAACGACACCATTGCCTATTGTGAGCTTTCGCAACTGTGTCACGGATCCCTGGAAGCGGTTGCGGTCGCAGCTTTGCCCAACTCCGGGCACGGGTCTCAATCTCGCGGCGTTGATGGTGCCGTCCGAGTATTGCCAGAAGGTCCACTTCTTCCACGCCGCCGGGTTCTCGGCCTTGGGGCCATACTGCGGCAGCCACAGGGGACAACCAAGATTGTCGGTCATGTGATTCAGGTGCGACTTCCAGAAACCGCCGGAGTAAATGATGGGTGTTGCGCCGGAGAGGGACTTGAGCTCGTCCACGAAATCACGAACCCACTGTTCGAGCTTCTGAGAACCGATTTCCTCACCATCCTCGAGGTCCAAGACAAGCGGAAGATCTCCCGGCTCGAGCTTGACGGTCTTGTGAAAGTGACGAGCCTGTGGTCTGGCTGCGGCGGTGGGCTTCGCGAAGTGGTAGGCACCTCGAATGATGCCCGCCTCCTTCATTTTCTTCCAGTTTTGTTCGAATTTCTCGTCGACCAACGAGCGACCCTCGGTTGCTTTAGCGAAGGCGAAGTGACGCCCCGATCTCTTGACTGCGCGCCAGTCGACATCTCCCTGCCAATGTGAAACGTCGATCCCCTCGAGCGCCATCTCGAATCACCTTTCTCCACACGGTGGCATTTCCGGAGTTTCAAGCTCGTCCGTCACGGTGGCGTCACCGCAGCGTCACCGAGGCGGGTCTTTGCCCTCGTTGTCCCCGCGGGCTGTCACTACGAGCTGCTACCAGCCTGCGGTGTCAAGCGCGGGGGCCGGGACAAGCCGGACGAGTTCGACCATCGCGGCTTCCATCGTCAGCTGAGGATTGGCATTCTTGAGGAGATTGGCCCGGGCTTCGACACACCGCTCGATCGCGGCCACGAGATTGGCGTCGGTAAGATCGGCGGAGGCCCACGCACGGATGTCGTCGGTCATGTCGAGATTTGCGATCGCAGCCGACCCTCCATGACGATCGGCCAGCACGTCCCTGTAGAACGAGGCCAGAGACCTCGACGCGTCTCCGAGAACCTCGTCTTCGAGGCGCCGGAGCTCTCGCTTGTGTCGCTTTGCCAGAGCGTTGCGAGCCGATGCGGTCCCGCGCCCTTCTCCGAGCGCCTCGGCGAGCTCCGCTACCTCGGCCTTCTGCAACTTCTCGCGCTCCTTGACGGCATCCTTCGCCTCGGCGATGACCTCGATTGCAGTATCGAATGCGTCCTTGACCTCCCGCAACCGGCCTGGGATCCCGCGGAAAAGCCAACGCCGGGCGATGGCTGCCTCGTCGAGTGCGAGAGCGCGGGCTCTCTCTACATCGCCGTCCGAGAGGCGAGAAGCAAGATGCGCCGTCTCGTCGCTGGCGCCCTCTCTGATGAGCAGGGCAACGATCTCTTCCTCTGGTACCGAATCCAAACGCATGATGCGGCAGCGCGACCTGATCGTGTCCAACAACTCCTCCTCCCGATCAGAGATCAGGATGAGGGTTGTGTCGTCCTGTGGTTCCTCGAGCGTCTTGAGCAATGCGTTCTGCGCATAGGGGTGCATCCGCTCTGCCTCTTCGATGATGAAGACCTTACGTTGCGCTTCAAAGGGTGTGCGGGACGCTTCCGGGATGACGCTCTCGCGAATGAGATCGACAGGGATGATCGGACCCTCCGGCGCGATGTGGTGCACATCCGGATGGCGGTGTCTGCCGATGCGAACGCAGATCCCGCACTGGCCGCAGCCATGTCCGGGTTCCTTCCGACAATTGAGAGCTGCTGCCATCGCAACCGCCGTCATTCTCTTTCCCGATCCACTCGGCCCGAGAAGGAGCCACGCGTGGGGTACCTCGCTCGACGCGATCTGTTTCCTGATCGCCGTCGTCGACGGAGACTCGTACACGCTGTCCCAGACACTCATCGAGTTTTCGGATTCCTGTCGTCATCGCGGGCGGCTTCCCGTTGAGCCTCGCGCTCCTCGAAGAGCTTCACGATTTCCTCGTGGACTTCAGCGGATGGCCGGGCAGCATCCACAACCACGAATCGCTCGGGGAAGGTGCGAGCGAGCTCCGCGTACGCATCGGCGACCTTCTCGTGGAACCCATCTTCCTCGAGCTCAATTCGATCTGGCTCGGTCGTCTTTCGGCGCAACCCGGTGTGTGGATCGAGCTTCAGATAGACGACGAGCTCGGGCAGAGTGTTGTCGACCGCCCACTTCGAAATCTCGTAGACGTCCTGAAGCCCAAGCCCCCGCGCTAGGCCCTGATATGCGAGCGAGGAATCGATGAAGCGATCTGAGACCACGGTCTTGCCGGCTTCGAGGGCCGGCTTGATTATCTCGGATACATGTTGAGCTCTGTCCGCCGCGTATAGAAGGGCCTCGGCATGAGGGTCCATGGTCTTCGCCTGGGGATCCAGCAGCACCTTCCTGATCTGCTTGCCTATGGAGGTGCCTCCCGGCTCGCGCGTCGTGACTACGTCGTCACCCCGCGCCGTGAGCCAATCGACGAAAGCCTCGATCTGAGTCGATTTTCCGGCACCTTCGCCGCCCTCGAAAGCGAGAAAGAAACCGGGCTGCGTGGCCGGGGTAGGGACCGTCAGGCGCCCGGCCTTGATGGCTCGTATGGACACCAGTCCACCCCCAATGACGAAGAGACCCGCGATCCAAAGAGTGAGGCGGGCGCCGGGAATCGGGTATCCGGCAATGTCTCGTCCGTCGAAGTAACGCCCGAACGCCCCCGCCAACAACGGGAAGATACCTAAGCCGATCAGCGTGCCGGTGCGGATGATGGTGTAGGCAGCGGAAAATGTCCGCCCCCTTAGCTCGTCGGTCGTGTGCTCCTGTATGAGCGAATAGGCCGTCGAGTAGGCGGCTCCACCGAAGAAGCCCAGCGCGCTCGCTACCGGGATTGCCGTATTGAGACTGCCCACGGATGCGAACGCGATCAGGCTGACGCCCAACAGGAAGAGACACGAAGAGAAGAGCACGTCCTTTTGGACGCGTTTCGTGAGCGCCCCGGAGGTCAAGAGTCCGACGATCATCCCCGTCCCGAGACAACCAATCAGAAAACCAAACCCGGATTTGCCACCTCCCAGCACATCCGTAACGAATCCAGGACCGAGCGAAAACACTCCCCCGGCAGCCGTGAAAGTGCAGCCGATGCCGAGAAGCCACGGACGCACTTGTTTGTGCTTGATGACAAAGGTCAAACCCTCGACAAGGTCGCGCTTCGCTTGATTGAAATCGAACTTGGTGTCGCGATGGACGGACGATGGAATTGACAAAGTCCAGATCATCAGCGCGGAGAATGCAAACGTAAGGCCGTCCAGCCACAGCGCGAGAGCCTCTTGGTTGTTGTCGGCCAGTCCGGACAGGGCCCCAACGTTGTCGCCAATGAATGAAGCGACGGGGATGAGCGACGCGAAGACTAGCGACGCCAGTGGCCACGGTCCGTAGACCGCGATGAGTGACAGCGAGTTGGCGTGTTGCAACTGGTTGCGCTTCACGAAGTGGGGAAGGGAGGCATCCTTGGCTGGCCCCCAGATCAACGTCAGGCTCTCGAGGATCGCCGAAACGACCAGCAGGTAGATGAGGTTCTGAGCGAACGGGACAGAAAGAATCAGTAAAGCTCTGGCGATGTCCGATCCCACCATCAACTTCTTGCGGTCGTAACGATCGGCGAACACGCCGGCGATCGGTCCAACGATGAAACCGGGGAGCACGCGCGCTGTCATAACGAGCCCCACCCCGGCGTTCCCTCCGAGCTCTAGGGCGAACACAGCGATCGCTATGACCCCGATCCAATCCCCAAGGCTGGACACGAACTCCGCGGCGAAGAACCGCACGAAGTTGCGGTTCTTGAACAGAGTCCAGTAGGTAACCTGCTCGCCCGACTCCTCTGATCCGTTCAGGACCTGCAGCCGCGGATGCGGCGCTTGCTGGATTGTCAGTCCTCTCTTTGTGGCCTGCGCTGTCTCTTCATGCTAGGCCAGGAAAGGAGCGATCGTCTCGACGATCGCGGGCATTACCCGACGGCGGCGCTTCGCGCCGGCGTAAGCGGAGACTCCCAAAGGGGCGTCGTAGCGCGAGGGGACAGAGAAGGGGACATCAGACGGAAGGAGACCAATCAAAGGGGCTCCAAAGCGCGTGGGGAAAGGCCTAGGTCGGAGCCTTGCTTTTGGACGGGGCCTTGCCCTTGGCGGTGACCTTCTTCTTCGTGGTCTTCTTGCGTGGCTTCGATCCAGACTTCTTGTTCTTCTTTATGTACTTGCACTCGGGATAGTTGGAGCACCCGACAAAGGGGCCGAAGCGGCCTCGCTTCTCGACCAGTCCATTCCCGCACTCCGGGCAGGTCTCGCCCGTCTCCTTGGGAGGCTCTCGCTTGATGTACTTGCACTCCGGGTAGTTCGAGCACCCGACGAAGGGCCCGAACCGGCCGCTCCTCGCAACCAGCTCGTGACCGCACTTCGGACACTCCTCGCCGGTTCCCTCGGGATCGGGCAGCGGGTTGCCTTCCTCGTCGAGCTGTTGAGACCACTTGCACTCGGGCCAGCCCGAGCACGACAGGAACCAGAGGCCGTGTTTTCCAAACTTCTTGACCACCGGCCGTCCGCACTCGGGGCAGATCTTATCGGTCGGCGCTCGGGCCGTGACATCTTGTCCTTCTGCTCTTCGACGTGCGCTTGGTGAATGAGTCGTAGAACTCCTTGACGATGGGCACCATGGCCTTGTCACCGGCCGCGATGTCGTCGAGTTCCGCCTCCATACGAGCCGTGAAGTCCACATCCACGACATCGGGGAAGTGGGCCGCCATAAGATCGGTGACGACCTCACCACGCGTAACCAAGAAGAGTCTGCGACTCTCGGTCCTCAGATACTCGCGATCGATTGAGCGCTGCGAACCGTCGGTGCGTATGTTGACGGCCGGCCGATGCCAACCTCCTCCATCCTCTTGACGAGTGTGGCCTCGGTGTACCGCGGAGGCGGCTGCGTAAAGTGTTGCAGCGCCTCAAGGTCTCTGAGATTCAGAACTTGACCGGTCTCGAGCTCGGGAAGGAGACCCTCAACCTCCTCCGTCTGATCGTCCGACACGTCCATATAGACCCTGAGAAATCCGTCGAACTTGAGGATCTGACCGGTTGCCCGGAAAGTCACTCCGTTCGATTCGATGTCCACGGAAGTGGCGTCGTAAACGGCCTCGGCCATCTGACAAGCGATCGTGCGTTGCCAGATGATCTCGTACAGCCGGTAGGCGTCGCGATCGAGGCTTCCCTCTACATCCGAGGGCGTGACTGAGACGTCGCTGGCCGAATCGCCTCGTGAGCCTCCTGGGCCCCTTCGATTTTCGCCGAGAATTTGCGTGCCTGGTGGTATTCTTGCCGTAGCTCGTCTCGACGAACGTTGACCGATTGCCCGAGCGCGTCGTTTGAAAGGTTCGATGGAGTCCGTCCTCATGTACGTGATGTGGCCTGCCTCGTAAAGCCCCTGAGCCATCTTCATCGTCTTCCACGTCGGGAAGCCGAGCTTCGATCGAGCCCGCCTGCTGCAGGGTCGACGTCTTGAATGGTGCGGGAGGCTTCTTCGAACGCTCCGTCTTGCGAACATCGGTGACCGTCCATGGACCGGTCGGACGCGTTCGACGACAGACGTTGCCGCATCCTCGTTCGTCAGTGCGAATTGATTCTTTTCGAACCGACGGGATACTTCGCCTGGAACTCGTCTCCGCCCTCGGTCGGCGAGTGACGCGATGGCGTCCCAGAACTCCTCGGGCTTGAAGGCGCGAATCTCTCTCTCTCGCTGGACGACGAGCCAGCAGCGCAGCGACTCTGCACTCTCCCGGCCGAAAGGTTTGGCCCCACGTTTCGCCACAGCAACGGCGACAGCTTGTACCCGACGATGCGGTCGACCGCTCGTCGCGCCTGCTGAGCATCTACGAGGTTCATGTCGATTGACCGCGGCTGCTCGAAAGCTTCTGAGACCGCTCGCTTGGTGATCTCGTTGAAGGTCACCCGACGAGTGCTTTCCGGGCTCAGTTTCACCGCTCGGCCACATGCCAGGCGATGGCCTCGCCCTCTCGGTCGGGGTCGGTAGCCAGCCACACCGTCTCAGCGCCGCTCACTTGCCTTCTTGATGGCCGCCATGGCCTTACTTGAGCATTCGCCGTCCGGCTGGCGACGTACTTGATGTTGACTCCCCCGTTGACCTCGATGCCGAAATCGCTGACTTGGGCAGATCCCGGACATGGCCAATGCGAGGCAACGACTTTGTAGTCCTTGCCCATGTATTTCTCGATCGTCTTTGCCTTTGCGGGCGATTCGACGATTACGACGTTCTTGGCCACTAAACTCCTTACTCGTTTGTCTCGATCTGAGGACGTCGCCTCATCGGGTAAACGTTCCCAGGGATCGGACCGGGAACCCGGTCGTTCATCGGGTGCGGGGCGGGAGGCGATTATGGCCACCCTTGGGCCGCCTCTGTCAACTACGAACATTCCCGGACCCCCCGCTGTTCCCGTGCCTCCTGACTGCTCTGAGGGATGACTTGACACTCCCCAAAGAGTGCTATAGGAGTGTCACAGGACCACCGGGCCACTCTAATCCCCTTTGTGACCAACCTCAGGAGTCCTTCTCGAGAGACGGAGGGATCCTCCCGAGAGATCGGCTGATCTCGGAAAGGAACGACAAATGGTCTCCGATGCCTTCCTGCTGATAGAGAGCCTAGTCGAACAGGCGCTCGCCGGGCCCGTCATTCTTGGAGCAACCTTTGTAGCGACGCTCTTCTTTGGCCCCTCGCTCGCGCAAACGCTGCGCCGGACTCACCACCACTAGGTCCTCCGGAGCCTCTGCGGACCCATAGGTCCGCCACGACCAAGTGTGGAGCACCCTTGGGTCGGTCCGATCCCCCGCCGACCTTTGGGTGGCTTCCTTTGCATCATTGCCCCCGTAATGTGACCCGCGATGGAAACCCTCATTCACCTGATGGAGTCGTGGGTCATCGACTACGGCTACGCCGCGATATTCCTTTTGATGCTCGCGGAGTCTGCCTGCATTCCCTTCCCCAGCGAGGTCACCATGCTGGTGGGCGGCTGGTATGCAGCTACCGGAGACCTGAACTTCTTCTGGGTGGGGACCATGGGTGTTCTCGGAAACGTAGCCGGCTCCTGGATTGCATACGGCGTCGGTCGAACGATGGGTCGGGAGGTGCTCGATCGGTACGGCAAGTACGTCCTGATCAAGAGCCACGACATCGATAAGGCCGAGATCTGGTGGGCGCGATACGGAGAGGCGGCCACCTTCTTTTCTCGCCTGCTCCCTGTCATCCGCACGTTCATCTCCCTTCCAGCCGGCATTGCAAAGATGCCTTTCGGAAAATTCACGCTGTACACCTTTCTGGGATGCATTCCCTGGACCTTCGCGCTCACCTGGCTCGGCGTCGTCGTCGAGGACAACTGGGAGATGGTGCTCGGGTACTTCGATCTCCCCACTCTGATCATCGGTGGGCTGGTTGTGATCGCTGCGATCGTCTGGTACCTGCGTCGACGAAAGCAGCGCAAGGCGCTGCAGAGAGCGAGCGCCAGTCGCGGTGTGGAGTCCGAGTAGAAAGTGCTAGTCGCCGGTTAGGGCGCGCTTGAGGTCGTTCTCAGCTGCGACGCTGGCAAGGGCGAGCACCTCATCCCCGGCATGCAGAGGCGTCTCGCCGCGTGGAGCGATGACGTGACCGTCGCGCACGATCGCGACGAGAGAGCTGTCTGCCGGGAATTCGATCTCACGCACTGTCTTCCCGTCCACAGGCGAGCCCTCGGCGAGGGTTATTTCCAGCAGCGAAACTCGACCCTGCTCGAGTCTTAGCAACTTGACCAAGTCGCCTACGCTCACAGCCTCCTCGACCAGAGCGGTGAGCAGATGTGGGGTGCTGACGGCGATGTCAATGCCCCATGACTCGTTGAAGAGCCACTCGTTATCGGGATGATTCACGCGAGCGATGACGCGCGGGACGGCGAATTCCTGCTTGGCAAGGAGCGAGATGACAAGGTTGTCCTCGTCGTCTCCCGTCGCCGCCACCACGACCTCACACGAAGAGAGCACCGCTTCGTCCAAGGTGTGGATCTCGCAGGCGTCTCCGATGACCCAGTGGACGTCCAATCCCCTGTTCGCGCCGAACCCTCTTGGCATGTTCGGGATTCTGTTCGATGAGTACCACGTCGTTACCGCGATTGCGCAAGTCGGCAGCGACGAACGTGCCTACATTCCCGGCCCCCGCGATTGCGATTCTCATCGACTTGGGGGTCATTCTGGACGCCCCACTTTCTTGAGCTCTTCTGCCAAACTCGCGACATCCCCCCTGATAACCGAGAAGTGAAGAATGTCACCGTCCTGGACGGCGAGCGATTCATCGGGAACCCTCGGCACTCCGAAGCGACTGACAGCGATCAGCTTCCTTCGGCCATCGAGGTCGAAACCACTGGTGTGCTTACCGACCGTCTCGCTAGGAGCGGGCAGGGTGGCTACAACTACCTCGCCATTGTCGATCGTGTACTCAACCGGAATGTCGTCGGGAAGCATTTGACGAAGTATCTGGTCGGTTGTCCAGCGGACCGTCGCGACGGTCTGGATGCCAAGGCGCTGGTAGATCTGTGCTCGTCGGGGATCGTAGATTCGGGCCACGACCTGATGGACTCGGTAGTGCTCCTTGGCCATCCGCGCCGACACGATGTTCGAGTTGTCGCCACTGGTAACCGAGGCAAAGGCCGCTGCATCGGCAATCCCGGCTTCCTCCAAGACCTTCCTGTCGAACACGAAACCGGTGAGCTTGGCTCCCTTGGTGTCGGGGCGGAGACGTTCAAAGGCCTTGGGATTCTTGTCGATGACCGCCGTGGTGTGACCGAGGCGCTCGAGATTGATTGCCAGCTCCGAGCCTACGCGCCCACAGCCGGCGATGATCACGTGCACTGAAAGGCTCCTTTTAGGTGTCCGAACCGCTCGGATCAGCGCGGCGATACTGCCATACTTCTCAGTTATGGGACTCCTATCCGGACGGCTGAGCGAACTCTCTTCGTCGCCAGATGAGCTTAGGGCTCGGAACCTGGCCGCATGGGCGAGGTCCATCGAGGGAGCAACGCCGATCGCCGAGGTGGAGGCTCGTTCTGGATGCAAAGTCGCGGGCGTAGTTCAGAACATCCGCATCGACCCGCGTGAGGGGACCGGATCCATCGAGGCGACGATAATCGACGGCAGCGGGCACATGGTCGCTAAATGGCTGGGGCGATCATCCTTACAGGGCATCAGACTCGGAGTGGGTCTCATCATCCAGGGAATCGCGGGCCTGAGTCGCGAGGACGAGTTCGTCGTCCTGAACCCCGAGTACTCGCTCGTGCCCGGTCCGGAGCACGGATAGTCTCTCGCCCGTGAGCAAAGCTGGGGCGGTCCTAAAGCGCGTCGTCCTGGGAAAGCCCATGTCGTCGGGAGAGCTCGAGCACACGCTCCTGCCCAAGACAATTGCGCTGCCGGTCTTCTCCTCGGACCCCCTCTCGTCGAATGCCTATGCCACGCAGGAGTTGATGCTGGTACTGGCGCTTGCGGGGACCATGGCGTTCGAATTGATCCTTCCGATTGCCATCGCGGTCGCAACACTCCTGTGGATCGTGATCACGTCTTATCGCCAGACGGTCAAGGCGTACCCGACCGGCGGAGGAGCCTACCGAGTCTCGAAGGAGAACATCGGACTGTATCCGGGGCTACTTGCGGGTTCAGCCCTGCTAATCGACTACGTCCTGACAGTAGCGGTCTCAATGACCGCGGGAGTCGACGCAATGATTTCTGCCTTCAATGGACTTGCTCGCTTCGAAGTAGAAATTGCAGTCGGATTCATCATTTTGGTGACTCTGGCTAACCTCCGGGGATCGAAAGAGTCGGGGGTCTTGTTCGCAGTGCCAACCTATGGGTTCGTGCTTGCGATCTACCTGATGATCGGCTCGGGAGTCGTTCAATGCATCGGCGGCTGTCCGCAAGCAGAGACCTCTGGGAATGACCTACCCCTCGAAACGGTCGTCACCTTTGCGCTCATTCTGCGAGCCTTTGCCGCCGGCACGACCGCATTGACCGGAGTGGAGGCCATCGCCGACGGAGTCCCCGCATTTCGGTACCCGCAATCCCGTAACGCGGCAGCGACCCTGACGATCATGGCGGCCCTGTCTACCTCGATGTTCCTGGGGATCTCCTATCTGGCTCGAGGAACAGGTGTCGTCATCACCGAGCATCAGGAACACACCAAGACCGTGGTTGCGCAGATCGCCCACGCTGTCTTCGGCGGCGGCTTCATGTTCTACGTCGTCCAGATCATGTCTGCAGCCATCCTCATCCTGGCGGCGAATACCGCCTATCAGGACTTCCCTCGGCTCTCTTCAATCCTCGCCGCCGACCGTTTCATGCCGCGCCAGTTCATGAACCGAGGAGACCGGCTTGTTTTCTCAAACGGAATCTTGATTCTGGCAATCGCCGCATCGTTGCTGATCTGGTACTTCGAGTCGGATCTCAATCGCCTCATCCAGCTCTACCTGGTAGGCGTCTTCATCTCCTTCACGTTGTCTCAAGCGGGAATGGTGAGCCGATCGCTCAGACTCAGGCCACCTGACTGGCGGAAAACCGTAGCGATAAGCGGTTTCGGGGCTTTCGTCACCGGCACCGTGCTCCTGGTTGTCATCTACACGAAGTTCATACGAGGAGCATGGATAGTCCTTGTCATGATTCCGATACTCATGTTTGTAATGCGGGCCGTACACGGCCACTACGAAAGCCTTGCCCGGCAACTCGAGAGCCCCGACAGGAGGCCCACAGACCGGAGACCGGGTAACCAGCACGTTGTGATCCTCGCGGCGCGGGTCGACGCAGCGACGGCCAGAGCAGTGGGCTACGCGCGTGCGATGCGCGCGACAGACATCACCGCCGTGACTTTCGACAGGGCGAACCTGTCACCCTGGAAGAGGCTGGCCCCAGAAATCTCCTTGCAGCATCTGGAGACGAAACGATCCCGAACAAACTCGCTAAAAACCTTCGTGAGAGCGAAACGACAGATGCTTACGGAAGACGACTTCCTAACGCTTGTGATTCCGGAAGTCCTAGAGACTCGAAGTTTTTTTGAGATCGTCCGGCATCCTCGACTGCACCGGTTGAAAGCGTCGATGCTCACAGAGCCCGGCGTTCAGATACTCGACATCCCCGTAATGCAAGAAGACATCGATCCAGACGTGGATGACTCGCAGGAACCCGCTCGCAACCATGTTTGCGTTCTCGTCTCATCCGTTCACAACGCAACTCTTCAGGCCATCGAATACGCGGAGACGCTCCAAGCGACCGACATTCGAGGCGTCAGCTTCGGACTGGACCCAGAAGCGACAGAAAAGCTCGGAAACGACTGGCTGCATGCACGAATCCCCCACCCACTCGAGATCGAAGACTCTCCCTATCGCGACATCGGCCGCTCCCTCACGAGCTACATCAAGCAGTTCGAGGCCGATGGATTGCACCGCGTCGTCACGGTCGTGTTGCCCGAGTTCGTGGTCGAGAAGAGGCGTCATCAGGTTCTTCATGGACAGACGGCACTCGTGGTGAAACGTCACCTGCTGTTCGAGAAGGGGGTGGTTGCGGCCAGCGTGCCCTATCACGTCCAAGAGGGTCGAGTGCTCGAGGAAGCAAGCCGGACCTAAAGAGAGGCCCCCTGAATCTTGGGCCCCTCTTTAGCTGACTCAGGTAGTCGTGATCAGTCGACTGGAACGGGAGCCTCCGAACGCGGAACATCGTCCTCGGTCTGTCCAAGTGTCGTTGGGCGTTTGCTGAAGGCAATCGCACCCGCCAGAATCACCGCCGCAATCCCTGCGATGACGAAGCGCCAACTGTTGTTCTCCAACGCGATAACCGCAGGGAGGATCAACAGGGCTACCAGGTTCATCACCTTGATAAGCGGGTTGAGTGCCGGGCCGGCTGTGTCCTTGAACGGGTCCCCGACCGTGTCACCGATGATCGAAGCCTCGTGCGCCGGTGAGCCCTTACCGCCCTCGTTTCCATCCTCGATGTACTTCTTGGCGTTATCCCAGGCCCCACCCGCGTTGCTGAGGAAGTTAGCCATGAGCTGGCCGGTGAGGATGACCGCTGCGAGGAACGCCCCAAGGGCGAAGTAGTTGATGCCGAAGCCCACGATGATGGGGCTCAAGATCGCGAGAAGAGCCGGAGTGGCAAGCTCGCGCAGCGAAGCCGCGGTGCAGATGTCGATCACCGCGCCGTAGTCGGGCCGCTCCGTGCCGTCCATGATCCCCGGCTTGAGCCGGAACTGCTTCCGCACCTCCTGCACGACGATGCCCGCACTGCGGCCCACGGCGCGAATAGCCAGGGCGCTGAACAGGAAGGCGATCGAACCACCGATCAACAGACCGATGAAAGTCTTCGGATCGGCGACGTTGATAGAGGTCAACCGGTTGTTGAAGAGGTCCGCGGCCCCTTCCCCGACTTCCGCGACGATGTTCTTCTCGATCCCGATCGTCTCGATGTACGAGGCGAACAGAGCGACTGCAGCGATAACGGCCGAACCGATCGCGAATCCTTTTGTGACCGCCTTGGTGGTGTTGCCGACTGCGTCAAGGCTGACCATGATCTTCTCGGGCTCGCCTTTGAATTCGCCAGACATCTCGGCGATCCCGGCAGCGTTGTCGGCAACCGGACCGAAGGTGTCCTCCGAAACCACGACGCCGGTGGTAGCGAGCATGCCCATGCCAGTAAGGGCGACGAGGTAGAGCGAGAACTGAAGGTTCCCACCACCGAGCGCGATTGCAATACCGAGAGCCCCCGAAATCGCGATGATCGCGTAGACCGACGATTCGAGTCCTGACGAGAAGCCGGACAGAATCGTCGTCGCGGGCCCGGTTCGAGTCGCTTCAGCGATCTCGCGCACCGGCCTGTTCTCGGTCGACGTGAAGTACTCGGTCAAGCGGCTGGCGACCTGCGCAAGCACGAGGCCCGTTACGACCGCGAGAAACATCATGGTGCCTTCGTTGAACTCGGTCTCGTTGCCGACGTAGAGGAAGGCAACGGCCGCGGTGCCGATGATCGTGAGGATGCCGGCGGTCATGAAGCCACGGTTGATGGGCGCCATGGCGGTCTTGTCTTCGTCCGTCGCCTTGACCCGGTAAACCCCGACGATGGATGCGAGCACGCCGACGGCGCGGGCGATGACCGGAAAGATCAGACCTACGACTGCGGCCTCGGGTCGTCCGATCGCATTGAATGCGGCGACTCCGAGAATGATGGATGCGACGAGAGTGACCTCGTAGGACTCGAAGAGGTCGGATGCCATTCCCGCACAGTCCCCGACGTTGTCGCCGACGTTGTCGGCGATGGTGGCGGGGTTACGAGGGTCGTCCTCGGGGATACCGGCCTCGACCTTACCGACGAGGTCCGCGCCGACGTCGGCTGCCTTCGTGAAGATCCCTCCCCCAACACGGAGGAACAATGCCAACAGCGACCCACCGAAGCCGAAGCCGACAAGAATGGCGCTCGACGTGTTCTGGAAGACCATGATGATCAGAGTGGCTCCGAGAAGTCCGAGCCCGACGGTGAACATTCCGGCGACACCACCGGTCCGGAAGGCAACCTTCAGGGCGGCCGGAAGCGATCCACTTTTGGCCGCTGCAGCGGTGCGAACGTTACCTCGCACGGCAAGGCTCATGCCGATGAAACCCGTCGCACCCGACATGAAACATCCCGCCAGGAACGCAAGCGTGCGAAACGTGCCCGATTGGAAGAAGCTCAGCGCTTCCGTTCCATCCGGTCGCACAACCGCCGTGGATGTCACGAAGACGATGATGCCAACGGGAATGGTGATGACCGCGATGGTCTTCATCTGACGACGTGAGGTACGCGAGGGCTCCCTCCTGAATCGCCTTCGCGATCTCGATCATCTTTGGGGTTCCCTGGTCCGCAGCCAGAACGCCACGCATCAGCTGCAAACCAACTGCCGAGCGCGACGAGCGCGGTGACCGCTGCGAAGACGAGCCAGAACCATTCCGCGCTACCAAGCGTGAACTCCTGGTAGCCCCCCTCAGCTGCTAGCAAATGCATAGTTCTCCCTTCTGGCGTCGTACGCCTGTTCTCATCCCGCGGGTGTACTCAAGCTGGTTGTTGCTTGGCGCGTTTCTTGCGTGGCTTCGCTTCGGTGACCCGAACGAAGATCTGGTTGGCAACTCTTTCCCCAATCGTCCGGTCCTTGCCCTCGACGCGCACCACTATGGGGCCGTCGAATGGGTGCTTCTCCTGCACTTCGACGTGCACTCCCGGCCGAAGCCCCAAGTCGTCGAGGAACTTGATGACCTCGGGATCCGTGGAACCCGGAACCGCGACAACCGCCTTCACGCCCGGCTCGAGCGCATAGAGCGGGGGCATCTCCGGAATCTCGTCCATGTCGAGGTCGGGAATCGGGAAGCCGTGGGGGCAGGTCGCGGGGCGATCGAGAGCGACAAACAGCCGATCCTCGACCTCCTGGGGAAGCTCGTGCTCGAAGGTCCCCGCGAGCCGGTCGGCGTCGTTCCAGGGATATCCGAGCATGTCGGCGAGGAAGCGCTCGACGATGCGGTGACGCCTGATCGCACCCACTGCGACCCGACGTCCCTCGGCGGTGAGCTCGACGCCCCTGTAGGGCTGATGCTGGGCCACCCCCCGCTCGGCCAGCTTCTTCACGGCAGCAGTGGCGGTGCCGGGAGACACCCCGAGTGAGTCCGCGAGCGCGCCCGTGTGAGCCGCCGCACCATCGCGCGTCAAGCGGTAGATCGCTTTGAGGGTTTCTCTGTCAGATTTCGATAGTGACATGTTCATGTTTTGGGTCGCCAAAAGATACACGCCGGACTCCCGAAAGGTCAATTTCGAGGTGGACAGGGAGAGGTCCTGAACGGGTCCGGTGGCGAAACCCGCACGAGACAAGGCACGAGCGATCGGGACTCTTGCCCTGGAGGTCCTGGGCTAGAGGTTGACGGTCAGGCGGGCAGTCCTCGCCCCGCCCGGGCGTTCGGTTACCTCGCACGAGTCCACGAGGCTCTCGAGCAGAGCCACCGACATCTCCATGCGTGCAGCCAGACCAACGTCGGATTCCGCCTCGCTCGTGTCGTAGGGGTGCCCGGCCCCCTCGACTTCGACGACGACACGAGAGTCCTCGTGTGACCAGTGAACCTTCACCGGTACGTCAGGGGCGGTTTCCTCGTTCACGATCACGGCGTTGGCACATGCTTCGCCGACGGCGATCTTCAGGTTATCGACCGACTCTTCGCTAAGCCCCGCGGAGCGCGCCAGCGCTGCCAGCGCCAGTCGCACCACCCCCACGTAGACGGAGCGTGAAGGAATCTCGATCTCGACCTGGGTCACTAGGTCTAGCCGCTCGTCGCCTCGTCCACGGACGAGTAGATCGGGAAGACCTTGGTCAATCCCGTGATCTTGAAAATCTTTAGGATCTTGTCCTGCGTGCAAACGAGCGCCAAGCCCCCGTCGTGTGCCTTCACGCGCTTCAGAGCACCGACCAAAACGCCCAGTCCGGTCGAGTCCAGGAAATCGACCTTTTCCAGGTCGACGACCACGTCGTACGTGCCCTCGGAGACGAGCTCAATTAGCTTCTCCCGCAACTTCGGAGCGGTGTAGACGTCGATTTCTCCAGAGACACTGACTACGGCGTGTGAGTCGACTTTCGAAACGTCGATTCCGAGCTCCATACTTCGTTCCTTTCGTTGCCTGTCATTTGCATTGATCGTCGAAGATGCGTCAGCATACCGCCGAGATCTCAGGGTGCCCCGCCTGAACAGTGCAGGCGAAATACGCACTTAATGGCAATCCGTGGTTAACCTCTTCGCAAGAAATCAACACAAACTCGCGGCCCGCTGAGTCGATCTCACCAAGGAAAGGACTTCGATCTCACTCGCGGCCCAGGGAGAATCAGTAATGACAGTTTCCACATCACAAGAGTCCAAAAGAAAGCCTTGGTGGCTGGTCGCCGTGGCGATCCTCGCCGTCGGTGGGCTCGTTGCGGCCGCCATGGCCATGACGGCTGACGACAGCGGTTCCAGCAACTTGCGTGGGCCGTCGCCCGGCAGCATCGGTGATCCCGAAATTCGGCAAGCCAAGTGGAAGCTCACGGTCAAGCGGGCCTCCGGCAAGAGGCTGTCGAAGAAACAGAAGGCATCGTTTCGTAGTCACCGCCAGAAGCTCAAGACGATGACACAAGACATCTTTGATGCACTGTTTCTCGCGCCCGAGAAACGAAGCATCGCGCTGAGAACGAACTTCACCGTCAAAGCACGCAAGTCATTTCAGCGTTTAGATGCGGGAGTGCCGAGAGGTGCCGATGATGTCCGGATCCGGCGTCGCTCTGCCCGGATCGTCATGGATGAGACGGCCCGCGCCACGATGAGCGTGATGGTAGTTGCTCGCGGCCAATCCAACGAATCACCCTTCGCAACAATGAATCGCTCTGTCCTCTATCTCGCGCGAGAGAAAGGCGATTGGAAGGTCTTCGGCTACGAGGTTGACCAGCAACCGTTCAAGAAGAAGAAAGCTGGCGACAAAAATGACTCGGCCAAAGAGAAACGAAGCAAGTCACCCACGAAAGACAAGAAGAAGGGCAAGAAGGGTAAGAAGAAGCGATCGGGTGGCGGGAATCAAAGGGGCGATCGTTCGTGATCAAACGTGCAGCGATACTCATCACTCTTATCGCGGCCGTCTGCGTGCTGGTTCCAATCGCGGGGGAAGGATCCGGAAGCGGTAACAGCATGGCCGCCGCTCCCATCACCGGCGGACGCGTGCACGCAGATCATCAGCCGAAGGACGGCAAGATCTTCGTGCTGATCCTCGGGAGCGACGCCCGTTCGGGCAACCCCACGCACTCGCGTGCCGACGGGGTTCACCTGGCCGGCATCAATACCAAGACGATGAAGGGCGGCATCCTGAACTTCCCACGTGACTCGTGGGTCAACATCCCCGGATCGGGTTCGGCACGCATCAACGAATCTCTCTACCGAGGAGGCCCCGAGCTAGCAGTTCGCACGGTCGAAAGCATCACGGGGATTCAGATCGACTACTGGTTGCTCACTGCCTTCGAGGGGTTCCGGTTCGCGATACGAGACTTGGGCAACGTTCCTCTGCATGTGAAGCACGGAATGTCCGACCCGGGCTCAGGTGCGAACATCAAACCAAACACCAAGCGTCTCGGTGGCGTCAACTCATTAGCCTTCGTTCGGTCGCGCAAGAGTCTGCCGGGTGGAGATATCGACCGCACTACGAACCACGGAAAGTTTCTGATTGCGCTTCTTAGAAAGCTGCGAACAGATATCGCTGTCAGCCCCGGGAGGATGTTCGACTGGATGGCCGCTACGAGGAAGTGGACCCGATTAGACATTCCTCCACACGAGTTGTTCCAACTCGGTGTGCTGACATCTCAAGTGAAGACCCAGGACGTAGGGAATGTAACCGTACCCGTCAGCATTGGTTCGGCGGGGGCCGCAAGCGTCGTATTCATACAACCCGGCGCACAAGCAATCTACGACCGGTTCAAGAAGAACGCGTCGCTCTAAGGCCGAGAGGCTAAAGCGTAACGAAGCGAGCGAAGTCTTTCGCGTCGAGTGGTCGCCCGGTCGCCTGTTCGATGAGTTCATCCCACCGCAGTAGATCACCGGCTCGGAACAAGCGCTCGGTCAGCCACTCACCGACTCCTCGATTACCGACCAACGCCCCGCGATCGGCCTCGATCTCGCTTTCGAGTTGGCATGACAGCACGGCCCCGAGAAGGTAGTTGTGGTAGTAGACGGGTGCGGCTGCAACGTGAATCTTTGCAGCCCAGTCAGGTGCGTTTCGGTCTGGTGGAGGAGTCACCATCTGGAATCGTTCGACCAGAGCCCACCAGAGTGAATCGAGATCGGACTCCGGGTCGGAGTACAGCTCTCGTTCGAAGTGGGCCATGACAAGTACCCACCGTGCCATGAGCAACTCCTGAGCCGCACTGGTGTGACGGAGTCCACTAGCAAGTTCGTTGACGACGTCGGTCTCGATCCCGGCGACATCGACTAGCCATTTGGGATCGCGCACCAGTCGGCCGGAAAGAATCGCCATCGCCTCGGTCACGAAGGTGTGGGCCGGCCGATGGAGCAGGTAGGGAAGCTGCCGATCGATCATCAGGTCGTACGCGGCGTGCCCGGACTCGTGGAGCATCACGGAGGTCCAGAACTCGCCTGGGACGATGTTTGCGAGGATGCGAACGTCGGTTCCCGTGCGGTCAACATCGAGACAGAAAGCGTGCTGACACTTGCGCTCGCGGGGATAGAGATCGCTTCGTTCGAACACCTTCGCGAGGTCGACTCCCCATCCCGCAAACGTTTCGGCGGCAAGATCGGCCGCCGACAGCGATCCGAGTACGCCACTGAGATCTACGCGCCCGTCCGGCGGCACTTCTTGGAAGAACGGATCCGCATAGTGCCACGGATAAACAACATCCACGCTGAGCCGGTGAGCCACACGCTCGTCCAGGGCTTGCTTAATCGTGGAGTATGGCTCCTGCGTGAGCTGCTCGACGTCATCGAGAAACGAGAACAACCACTCTTCGGGTATCTCCGACAACTCCAGTGACATCCGGTAGTAGTCGGCAAACCCAAGGTTGCGTGAAGCTTGGTTGCGCAGACGAGCAAGGTCTCGAACCCGTTCGTCGACTCGTGCTCCAATCTGCTTCGAGGCCACCCATGCACTCCGGCGTTCGTCTTCATCCGTCGAGGTCGACAGGAGTTCAAGGATGTCGTTGTCCGACACGCGCACACCGTTGATCTCGGGACGGAACGACGCGAACTCACTCTCGACTGCGCTCGAGACACCCACCATCTCGGCCCGAAGGTCGTCATCCATCTGGTTCGCTGTGAGCGATCGACGAAGGACGTCCAGCTGTCGCTTCAACACAGGCTCGTGGAGCTCTTCGTCCAAAGCCTCCGTCACCAGCTTCAGAGACTCCGGGTCACCTTTGATCCGCCGCAGCTCGAGTTCGAGCTCGGTCCGCTTGGCCTCGGAGTCCGGTGTCGCCTCAGTCTGAGATTCCCAGTAGGCGGAATGGAATTCGGTCTCGAGGGCGCTGAGCTTGTCCTCGAGCGATGTGGCAAGGCGGTGCGGCGGAACCGTAGCCATCCAGGATCCTCTTCCTCATTGGTGGAACGGGAGATTCTAGTGTCCCCGTCGTCCGGCGATTCCTCCTTACCCGCGCGAGCCGGTTAACTCGAAATGCCAGGGTTCCCAAGACATTGGCCGCCACAAAGGCAGTCCGAGCTCGACCACCAGACTCACCGCGAGCCCCAGATCTCCGCCGAGATCGACGGCGAGACCCTCTTCGTGATTGGAGGTCCCAGGTCTGGCCACCCAGTTGTCGGCGATCTCAGGATCGCCGTACTTCTCGAGTGCCTCGTTCCACAACTCGGTCTGGCGGGCGGTCGTACGAGAACTCGACGCGATGCACACGCGCCCCCTGGACGCCTCGATCAAGCGGTCAACGGCCATTCTCAAAGCCGGGTGGAGGCTCCTCATTGTGGTCGGGCCACGCACTGATACCGATGCGGGTGCAAGCTTCTCGAGTTCCACAACGGCTCTGGCCCGAGCCCTGAATCCATCGAGGACCACCTCCACCTCCATCTCGGTTGCTCCCTGCACGCAATCGCAGTCAGTGAGGATCCCGTCGTTGCGCCGCGCATACTCACGCGCTCGTCCCTCCGGATCGGCGGACCCGTACGGCCCCGACTCGAAGACGGCAGCGAGTGCAGCGGCATCGGCCGCGGTCTGAGCTCGGGCACGCGTTTCGGCGGCACCACCCAACGCAACGATGACCGTCCCACACATCAACGAGAGAATCGCCGAGCACGTGACGAAGAGAAGGCTCATGCGATGGGTCTGGAGGCAGGGTTCACGGCTGTTCGATGCGCATCGTGGCCGACGAGGTCAATGTGCGGCTGCCGATCAGGTCTCCGATCAAGGGAAGACGGCCGCTTGGCTTGTAACTCAGGGTGACGGTGAGTGGCTCTCCGGTACCGCGATCGGCAAACTTCGGTTCGACCTCGACGGTCAGAGGAGAGAGGCCCCCCAGCTCGGCAGCACCTTCAATCTCATCGGGATCCGAGTCGACGATGGCAATCCGTGCGCTTTCGCGAGCGGCGTGCCACAACCGCACGTGGTCACCGACGAGTAAGCCGATCTCGATCAGCACCCCGAGGCCGAGGGCCACGATCGGCAGACAGAGCACGAACTCGACAGCAGCCTGGCCGCGCTCGTCAATACGACGGAATATCACTTACCGCCGTCCATGAACTTGCCAAAGATGGCGTTGATCACGCCCTCGACTCCGGACTCGAAGCCACCACTCTTGGTTACGGCCGTAATGATTCCCACAACGGCGACGGCGAGGAGGATGACGAGGACGTACTCGACTCCACCCTGACCGGCCTGGCCCCCGAGAAGAGCCTTGCAACGGTCACCTACGAACTTCATGAGACACCTCCGCTGATCGGAGACCGGTTTCGTGCCGGTCGGTGCCTCTATGTCAGTCGTGAATCAGCTAGTCGTCTGTGACGTACGTCACTGTTCCGAGCGGGGAAGGGGATTGACCATGTCGCCGACCTCTACGCCCCATTCATCGAATGCGCCCTGGTTGACCTCGAGCGCCCCTCGATACGTGACGGCTGGGTCATAACTCGGACAGGGCTCGGCTTCACAGGGTTCCATGTCCAGGATCTTGAGAATCTCGCCGTCAAAGTCGAAGAACGCGATTGACAAAGGTATGAGTGTGTTGCGCATCGTGAAGGCACTGACCGAGTCCTCGAAGAACACGAAGAGCATGCCCTCGTCATCGGGCAGCGTCTCCCGATGCATGAGGCCGAACGCTCGTTGTTCATCGGTCTCGGCAACGTCTACGTCGATCAAGACCGAGTCGCCTCCGGTATCGATCAGAACGCGCCCGTCGCGAACTCCGGCGAGCCTGGGGGCCGGGTCGCCTGCGGCTCTGACGTGTCATTGCCGTCGGACGAGTCAGAGCAACCCACCAAGATCAGCACCGCTAGAAACAGGGTTATTAGCCGTCGCATTCATGAAGCTTGCCATTAGTCGGTTCTTGAGGTTCACAGTGTTAGCCCACGCATGAACGGGACCACTCCAAGAAGAAGGAATGAAGGCAGCACACACGCAACCAATGGGACAGCCATGAGGATGGGGGCCCGGCGAATCGTCCTATCCAGTTCTCTTGCGGCCTCGGCATCTCGCTGAGCGGCGAATGCCTCGAGCCCGGCAGCCGCCGGCAGACCCTTGCGGGCTGCCCGATCCAGTGTTACGGACATGCGCGTAAGTCCGGGATGGGCGGTCCTCCGAAGGCCTTCGGGCCACGACAACCCCAGGCGATTGAGCTTATGCGCAAGCTCTAGATCCGTGCGGACGTCATCGGGCGCATGGAGTGCTATCGCCTCCATGGTGGCGCTCAGAGACGCCCCTCCCCTCAAAGCGACCGCGGCCGCGCGGGCAACCGCGCAAGCTCCGTCCTCCGTCTCGGGCGGCCGAGGAGTCAGGTGCTTCATCCACCTCATGCCAAGCACCGCGAGGACGACGCCCAGGTTCACGAGAAACAAACCTGTTGCGTCCAACAAAGGGACGTCGGACGCGGGGAGCAAGGGAAGACACAACAGAGGAACTCCCGCGATGATGCGCCCTGAGAGATTCATGCCTGCAACCGCTGCGAGTGTGTTCTGCCAAGCAGCTCGACGATTATCGATGGCGCGAGCGAGTCCATCGACCGATCGAGCTAGATCGCCGCCGAGACGGCCGGCCATCCCATAGAGCACCTGGAGGCAGCGTCCGTCCGAGCCGAAGTCGCTGCTCAGCATCGTAATTGCGCCCGAAGTCGACTCGCCTAACGCCAGCCTCCTCGACATTCTCTGGAGAATGGGACGCAAGTCATGAGGGGCGTCTTCGTGCCACACGATGAGCGCGTCCCGCGGTGTCACACCGGCCCTCAGAAGGGCGGCTAACGAGCGCAGAGCAGCTGCGCGATCCTCGAGCTCGTGGCCGACGTGATGCTTTCCAAACCGAAGTCTCAAGCGACGTCCTCGATGGCAGTGACGACGCGTCGTCCGTCTGAAGCACGTCCGAGTTGGACAACAACATCGAGAGCCCTTGTCACCTGATGTTCCAGCGCGAGCTCCGACGTGCCAGAACCGGCTTGGAGCGCGAGCGTCACGAGGCGTTCGAGTGCCTCGTCGGGTCCGCGTGCATGGATGGTAACCATCGACCCCTCATGACCCGTCGACATCGCGGCCAGAGCGGCAAGAGCTTCTTTGCCCCGAACTTCCCCCACCACGATGCGATCTGGACGCATGCGCAATGCCGCACGAACCAGAGAGACAAGGGTCACCTCGCCTCTGTTCTCGACGTTCGGGGGCCGAGCAATCAGCGATACCGAGTGCATGCACGCGGGCCTTAGCTCGGGGGTCTCCTCGATAAGAACCACGCGCTCGGTGTCGGGCACGGCTCCAAGGAGCGCATTGAGCAACGTCGTCTTACCGGTACCGGTCGCTCCGCTGATTGCCATCGAACGACGGTCTCTAACAAGTGTCTCGAGAAGTGTCGCTCTCCCCGAGCTCATCATCCCCTCGTCGACAAGATCGCCTAGACGGAAACGGGTTGCAGGAAACCTTCGGATCGAGACCAGTGGACCGTTGGGTGCAACCGGCGGAAGCACGACGTGTATCCGAGAACCGTCACGCAGGCGAGCCTCGGCAACGGGCTTGGCGGAGTCCGCCCTGACCCCAGTCGCACTCAGTAGCCTGTCGATCAATGCGAGCAGCTCGTCGGCCCTGGAGAACGCGACATTCGTGACTACCATCGATCCGCCTCGTTCAACCCAGACGGGTTCGATTCCGTTCACCAGAACGTCGGTTACGAGTGGATCTCGCATCAACTTGCTCAGCGGTCCGAACCCGTCGATCGCGTCGGCGAGGTTGGCGATGCAGGAGCCGAGCTCGTCTTCAGCCACCTCGGCGGCCACCAGTTCCCGCAACGCAAGTCGTCTCTGCGCAGGATCCAACTCGGCGAGGTCGTCGTGCTCGAGTACCAGTTCGTACAGATCGGGAACGGAACTCATCGAACCACCAGGGCATCCGCCAGCCGAGCGACCGCTCGTCCGTAGCGTGTCCAAGTCAACGACAGCAGGCGTCCGTCGTCCTCCGCGTCCCGCAAGGCGGGGCAACACGGAACCTCGAGTGATATCGGCCTGCCTACGTGGTCGGCCAGTTGAGCGCGCGTCGTTTCCCCACCTCGACCGAGACGGTTGACCACAACCGCGCAGTCGAGGTCCGGCCAGTCGTCGATGAATGCCCTCACCCGATGCACCTGCGGAAGGGATGGGCCCATGACCAACACCGCGGCGTCCGCCTCGCTCATCACGACTGAAGCGCATCGCGCGGGCGCGTCGACCACAAGCAGATCGAAGGCCTTTCGCGCGCGCTTCAGGATCACTCCAGGATCACCTCCATCCTCGGGAGCGAATAGTGCTCGAAAACCCGGCGCTACCGGGAGAAAGCACCGAGCGATGGACTCCTTTGACTCGTCCAGATCCGCCCAAGTCAAATGCTTTCCGGGTGTCAGGCCTAGCCTCGGACCCGCTCCGGGAGCCAGTTCGATAAAACCGACCCTCGCAGCGGGGGTAATCGCGGCCGCAAGGTGGAGCGCGATCGATGTGGATCCGACTCCACCAGAGGCGGACGACACAACGATCACCGCGCCCTTGCGCGCACTGATCTGAGACCTGATCTCGTCGATTGCGCGCCTCGGATACGCGGGATCGAAAAGGATACCGTCACCCCCAGCGTCCGGACCGAGGACAACGACGTCGGCCTCATTCGGTACCGAGGTGTGGAGAGAGACCACCCAGGAGGCTGGAGCATGGTCGAATGCACTTGCGGCCGCAAGCCGGACATCGGGATCGTTGCTGACAACGGCGATGCGGAGCGGGGCCATGCACTGACGATGACAGGGCCTCAATGAACAAACTGTGACGTGAGTCACAACTCTTCGGGATGATTCCCGTCAAAAGAGCGCCTGAATTGGCGCGCTCAACTCGATACGTCACAATGAATGCAAAGTGGAAGCTGCATTCTTCGATCTCGACAAGACCATCATCGCCAAGTCCGGCCCCCTCGCTTTCGGCAGGAGCTTCTTTAGAGAGGGGATGATCAGCCGTTCCCTGCTGGCGAAAGCTGTCTACGCGCAGCTGATGTTCCAGTTGATGGGGGCCGACGAGACAAAGATGGAGCGGATGCGCACCGAATCCGCGCGACTCACCGAGGGCTGGGAGGTCGACAAGGTAAAGAGGGTCGTCAACGAGGTTCTCGAGGACGTCATCTCTCCGCTGATTTATGCCGAGGCGCTCGAGCTTATCCACGACCACAACGCGGCCGGCCGACTCGTGTGCATAGTTTCCACGTCGCCGGAGGAAATCGTCGAGCCTCTCGCCCGAATGTTGCGCATCAACCATGTCATCGCGTCGCGTCCTCGCATCATCGACGGCAAGTACACGGGCGAGATTGACTTCTATGCGTACGGTCCAAACAAGCCCATTGCGATCAAGGAGCTCGCGGCCAAGCTCGACATAGACCTAAACCGCTCTTTCGCCTACACGGACTCGATCACGGATCTTCCGATGCTCGAGACTGTCGGGAATCCGGTTGTCGTCAACCCCAATAAGGAACTGCGAAGAATCGCGATCGACCGAGAGTGGCGAATCGAGATGTTTCGCAATCCCGTTTCCCTGCGCTCCCGGCTCCCTGAGTTAAGACGGCCGGACGTCACCTGGGAAGCAAGCGCGCGAGTGGCGATCGGTGTGGTGGGCATGGCGGCCCTGTGCTACTGGCTGGCGAAGCGAACCACTCAGACCTAATCCGGATCCAGTGGCGATTCTGAGTCGCTGTAGGACACATTCTTGCCAACCGATCCGACTCGGTTCCGCCCGAGGCTCGAGTTAGTTCGTAGCTGGTTGGGGGAGCCTCTCGGGAGGAAGATCCTCTTCCACTGGTCCTGGTTTGGACTCGTGGCGCACGATGTAGGCCACCGAGCCCACGATGATCGTCGCACCGATGGCGATCGCGAGCGTGACCGGTTCGGACAACGAAGCCAGCCGAGGAAGATCGCCACCACGGGGTTCACGTAGGCGTAGGTTGCCACCTTCGAAATCGGAGCGTGCTGAAGGAACCAGGTATACGCGGTGAAAGCGAGCAGCGATCCCGGCGAACACCAGATAGACGAGCCCGATGATCGATGAGGTCGACATCGCGTCGAAGTTCAACCCGGCCCCCTTCGCCCGCGACAAGTCCGACGAGCAAGCATGATGAGGCCACCACACAGCATCTGGATCGTGGTCGAAATGAATGGGTCCTCCGGCAACGGCAAACGTTTGGAGAAGAACGATCCGCTCGCCCAGAAGGCCGAGGCCGAGAACCACAGTCAAAACTCCCGCGGTCGACGCGTCACTCCGCCACTGATCCCGGCAACACCAATATCCCTACGCCAACGAATCCGATGACCACACTGATCAGCGTCGCTCGAGGAACTCTGTCCTTGAAGATCGCCCTCAACACGACGACCCACAACGGCACCGCGGCCACGACGAGAGCGGCGAGGCCGGAGGGAATCGACTGCTCGGCGACCATTACCAGGCCGTTGCCTCCGAACAACAGCGCGCCGCCGACGAGCGTGCACGCCAGAACTTCCTTTGGAGTACACCGACACACCTTTGTAACCGCGCCTGATCATCAGGACCAACTGCATGATAGCGCCGGCCACGATGAAGCGAACCCCTCCCGCCGAGGAGGGGGGCATCGTCTCGACGACGTAGCGGATGGCGAGATAGGTCGAGCCCCAGACCAGATAGACAACCCAAAGGGCGCTCCAAACGAGCCAGCATGGGCGCCTGCTTGTCGGCGCGCGCGATCTTGACGTTCATATCTCTATGCAACTACTTCGTCGGCCCATCCCATCCCGAGTTTTCGAAACGTTCGAAGAAATCAAGGTCCGGTATCTGGAAACGCCGGAAAAACGCTCCCGATGCCGAAGAATCGAAGGCCGGGCGTTCACCCCAGCACCCAGGGCACCCTCGAGCTCCAGAAGGAAAACCTTCTTCTCCGGCCCGCCTCCGTAGTTGCCGACTCCGCCGCCAGAGGGAAGCACCCTGTGGCAGGGAACGATCAAGGGGACCGGGTTCGTCGCGCAGGCCGTTCCCACCGCACGCGCCGCTCTCGGCGAGCCGGCCCGACGGGCAAGTTCCCCGTAGGTGATGACATGACCTCGACCGACCTTCCTCAGGTGCTCAAGAACCGTCCGGCGAAAACCCGAATGCATTAGGGACAGGTCAACGGGGAAACTCAGTTCGGTCGGATCGCCCTCGAGATAAGCGGCGAGTGCATCTCGGACCATCTGAGTTTCGGTTGCCGAGCGGACGACGCGACCCCCGATACCCGATCGCGAGCTCTTCGAGCACTCCGGAAGGATCCTCCTGCTGAAAGGCAACACGGCACACTCCCTGCTCCGTCGTCGCCACCAGCAATTCACCTATTGGAGTCGACATGAACTCGTAGGTGACGTCGGTCAAACCCTCGGCGACCGCGGCAGATGCCAGCTTGTCTAGAAACTCAGTGCTTGGACTCATGCGAGTCTCTCTCTTAAAGATCCGATTGCCGTTGATACTCGTCGTCTTGCCGCCTCCGCCGAACACCCGAGCTTGCGAGCGATGTCCTCGTAGGCAAGGTCCTCGACGAAACGAAGCCTGAGGGCATCCCGGTTCGCATCGGACAGTGATTCGATGATCGCTTCGAAAGCCCCGCCATCGTAAACGAGTGCTCGAATGCACCGCCTTTGACCTCGGCCACTGGGATCTCTCTTTGACTGCCCGAGTGGTCGAACGCAGTAGTCGTGGTGATGCGAAACAACCACGCCCTGAAGGTGATCCCCATGCTTCAAGTTCGGGTAGGAGCGAAGTCCACGCAGAAAAGCCTCCTGGACTACGTCCTCTGCGTCGTCACCCGACAGGCGGCGCGGCGTATCGCAGCAGCTCGTCGGCGTGGTTCTCGACAAGCAGCCAGAACGGTGGCAGAGCGGTTGTGGGCATCACGTTTGGTCTAACCGATTGCGGGCGCCGAATGTGAGCCAGAATCGGACTTTTATGTGCGGCAGAGTTTGACGATCCGCCCGCCGAGCGGGGGACTCAGAAGATCAGGTGCAGATCGCCAAACTCGTGCCACAGATACCGGCGCTCGAGCGCCGCCTCGTAGGCCTTGCGCAATACCTCGGACCCCGCGATTGACTCGATCATCCACAGGTGCGAGGAGCGCGGCTCATGCCACCCTGTAAGCAGCCCGTCCACCCCGCGGATTGCGTCGCTCCGGGGAGATCACCACTCTCGACCAACCTTCTCCGGGATGAATCGTCCCGATGTCGTCAGCGACGGTCTCGAGTGCGCGAACGACTGTTGTGCCGACGGCAATGACCTTGCCCCCGGCGCGTCGCGCGGCATTGATCCGGTCCGCTGTCTGCGAAAGAACTCGATAGAACTCCTCGAAAGGCGGCTCTTCGACCTCTGGTGAGGACACGCCCGCATGAAGCAACAGAGGCACAATCTCGACGCCTCGCGCGATGAGCCTGTCATAGTTCGGGAGTGAACGCACGACCCGCACTGGGCATCTCGGCGCTTCCGGGTTCGCTTGCGAAGACTGTCTGGTAGCTCTCGAGCGAGTGCGCTCGAGGTCCATATGTGATCGGCTTTCCATGCTCGTGCAGATACCGGTCAATGCCGTTGGGCACCGACAGCGCGGCTATCCACAAACGCCGAGAGACGAACTGCCCACGATCCGACGCGTACGGAGCCAGAAGGCGAGCGGTACCGCCGTTGGGAAGCAATAGCTCGGGCGGAGCCTTGTCCGTGAAGGGTCGGGGACCCTGTTCTGAGGGGCGCCGCAGCTCGACGATCCAGAGATCGCCTGGGAGATGCGTCGAAAGGTGCAGCCGTAGCAGTGATCCGTCGGGTGCTATCGCCGGGAGCGAGGCCGGAATCGTGGCAGAGGTATTGATGACGACCACGTCTGCGGGATTGAGAAGCTCAGGTAGATCCGTGAAGGATCTGTGGCTCACGTCTCCCGCGGGCAGGCGGGATACAAGCAACCGAACGTCGTCGCGCCTCAGCCCCCGATCCTCCGGTGGATCAAGGGCTATCAGCGAATCAGGGAGCTCGAAATCCATCTCCCCGATGGAGGGGCGAATCATCGAGCTCGTTTTCACGACCTCACTTCCTGGCCGGCGGAAACTTCAGATGCGCGATACCTGCCGCTGGGCAGGTCACCCTCGAGAAGAGTCATGAAGCCGGGAACGCTGTCCGAGGGAGGAGGTCGGTCGGAGATGTCCTCTCCCGGAAACGCCTCCTGCTGCATCTCGGTGCGCATGTCCCCCGGGTCGACCCAGTAGATGCGCAACTCGGAATGCTCGGCCGCCAGAATGCTGGTGAGATGCTCCAGAGCGGCTTTGGACGACCCGTATCCTCCCCAGCCCTCGTAGCTTTCGACTCCCGCATCGGAGGTCACGTTGACAATGCGCGCTCCGGTCTCCAGACGCGGAAGCGCGAGTTGGATCAAACGAAGTGGGGCGAAAACGTTAGCCTCGTAGACCTCGCGAAGCTCCGAGAGCGGGTAGCTGGCGAGCGCAGGCTGGGGGCTCGGGCCTAGGAGACTTGCGTTGTTGACCACCGCCGAGATGGGACCGAGGCGGCCGGCCTCCTCGACGAGTTGGGTGAGGTGAGCTCCATCTCGCACGTCTCCCGCCAGCGCGACCACGGAGGTGTGCGACGCGAGCTCCTGTCTAGCGGCCTCGAGAGGTTCAGCGCGACGGGCATCGATCGCCAAAGCCCAGCCCCGCCGAGCCAACGCCCGGGCGAGCTCCAGACCAAGCCCTCGAGATGCTCCGGTGACGACCGCGGTCTTGTTCATGCTGCCTCCTGTTTCGCTCAGGGTCGACGGTACTCCGATCGCCAGAGAAAAACAAGAAGTTCCTGTTTTTATTGCCTAAAGGCTGCTGGAAGGCTACGATTGCCCCATGTCACCGGCCAGTCACCCCGCCCTCACGGCCCTACCCGTTACGAAGCGGGCGCTGTTGAACAACCTCAAGAAGCGAGGGGATCTCTCGGCCGACGACCTTGCTGCGTCGCTCGACATGACAGTCTCCGGTGTCCGACAACAGCTCTCCGGGTTGCAGCGAGACGGGCTCGTCGCCTTCGACGAGGTCCGATCGGGTCCGGGTCGTCCCCGCTACGTCTACCGGCTCACCTCGGCGGCCGACGGTCTTTACCCACGCGCCTACGCCGAGATCACGAACGAACTGCTCGAGTATGTCGAGGATGCCGACCCGGAGCTGCTCGAAGCCATATTCGACAAACGGCGCGAGCGCCGTATCGAACGCGCTCGTACTCGCATGGCGAACAAGGCATTCCCGCAACAGGTACAGGAACTCGCCAAGATCCTTGACGAAGACGGGTATCTCGCCGACTACACGGAACTCGACGATGGGACATGGCTCGTGACAGAGCACAACTGCGCCATCTTTGGCGTGGCCATGCGCTATGGACAAGCATGCAGCAGTGAGATCGAGTTCATTCGTGCGGTACTGAGCAACGCTCAGATCGAACGGGTCTCACACATGGTCGCAGGCGAGCATCACTGCAGCTACCGCATCGCTCTTCGGTAAGACGTCTTATAGATTGCGCAAATGGCCAAGGCCGGGCGCAGCGCCTATTCCGATGCAGTGCAATGGACCAAACTTGGTCGGCCTCAGCGATTGAACCGTTCGACCTTCGCATGGCAATGCTGGCAGAACAGCTTCATTGCGGGTGTCATCGTGCTCGGCATCATCGGGTTCCTGTCGCCTTCGACCTACGGCCAAACACGCGGCTTCTCCTCTCGAGGTCAAATTGGAGCACTCGGGCTCGGATGGCCTGGGCTTGCTCTCGCCGGTTTGGTTCTGTTCGGACTCATCTACGCGTTCGTGCATCGCGCCGGCATCAGGTGGACCGTTGACCGAGTTATCGATCCATGGAGACGACCACTTGCCGAGAACCCGAACTATGAGGGGGCGGTCGGAGCGCTCGGCGCATCTTCCGATGCGAACCGGACCAGATACTTGTGGCGGTTCGTCTACAAACCTCTAGCGCTGGCCGTGCTCGCCACGTTCTTCGCCTTTAGCTCCGCGTACTTCCTCGTCGATGCGACGCTGGCTCAGTTCCAGGTCGGGTGGCAACAACCCGTGCTTGGAGTAGCCAACTCCATAATCAGCGTGGTGTTGTGGCGCATTGCTGCCGACGGATTGTCGACTTACCGGCTTGCTACAAGCGTGCACAAGACCGTCTCGACCGGGTACCCCTAGGATCGGTCAAGCACGTCCATAACCGCACTCCACAACTTTGGAGAGTCCCCTCGGAGGACATCGCCGGTCGGGAGCCCGGTGGCCTCTTGAATTCGATCGATTTCCGCGGCCGCCTCCGTCTCCGTTAGATCGCGCGTGTTCACGGCTAGGCACGCTACCGGCGCGGGGCGAAGAGTTTGCGCCATCGACTCGTAGGTCGCCACCATGTCGGCCAAGGGGGGCAATGCTGTGAAGGGTGGTTCCTCGATTGCCTCTCGCCCTGCTTGATGACAGAGCACCAGCGCCTCGGGAGCCGAACCATGGAGCAGTCCCAGCGTGACCCCAGAGAACGCGGGGTGCCACAAACTTCCCTGCCCTTCCACCAACAAGACCTCGGAGTCTGGATCCGAATCCAGAACGAGTTGCTCGGCGGCGCCGGCGGTGAAGTCAGAAATCACACGGTCAACGGCGATGCCACGTCCGGCGATGAGGATCCCGGTCTGCCCCGTCGCCACGAACTCGGCCTTCACCCCGGCGTCCATGGCAGCCTTCGTGAGGGCGAGTGACACGGTCATCTTTCCCACCGCGCAGTCGCTTCCTACCGTTAGGACGGTGCGTTGAGGAATGTCCAGGCTCTTCCCCGAGAACAGCGGTATGCCTTCAGGTGGAACGCGCACATCCCAGAGGCGCACTCCATGTGTCTCGGCGAGGGCAACGAGTTCAGCGTCGTCGGATAGCAAGGTGTGCAGCCCGTTCGCAATCTCCAAACCAGCTTCGATCGATTCCGCGATCCATGCCCGCCAGTGGTCTGGCATCCATCCACCTGGAGTTGCCACTCCGAGCAGCAGTGACGTCGGATCGTGCTTCAAGCCCTCAGCGACCGTAGCTACAACAGGCGCGCTGACGACCGAGCTCGGGCAGAACGTCGATCAGATCCCGTCCCGCGTGTTCAGGATCAACGACGGCGGCAATGCGATCCGGCGCGAAGTGAATCACGCCGTGCGCGGTCTTTGCGTTGCGCTCGGTCAGATACCCGTCCGTCAAGACCAACCACGATCTCACGACGTTTCCACCCCCAGGCTTCTGCCATCATCGTCTTTGACTCCGAGCCCGGGCCCGGGCGGAAGAGTCACGTGACCATTGTCGTAGGCCACTCCCGGGTACGGATCGTGTGCCAGCAGGAGTGGTCCATCGATGTCCGCATGATCGACCAGCGAAGTGATCGAGGCCTCGGCGGTTGCGGACACTCCGGAAGTCAGGTCGCAGCCGAGCATCACACCCAAACCCAATGCGCGAGCGCTCGAGATCGCCCGCAGAGCCTCACGGATGCCACCCGTCTTGCGAAGCTTCAAATTGACTCCATCGACTACGCCCGCGAGCCGGGCAACATCCGATGCGGTTGCGACATCCTCATCCGCGAAGATTGGAATGGACGTGCCTCCGGTCACCCGTCTCAGCTCGTCTAGCTGGCCGCGAGCAATCGGCTGTTCGCAGAGCTCGATGTCGAAACGTTCGAGCAGACGAAGCCTTGCTATCGCCTCATCCGGTGTCCAGCCCTCGTTGGCGTCTATACGGATCACCCCTGGATAGACCGCCCGGATCGCGGCTAGCGCGTCGACATCCCCATCGAAGCCCACCTTCATCTTGAGGCACGGATGGTCTGCGAAGCGCCGTGCTCGCTCGACCATTGCGCCCACCTCGGCGATGGGGACAGTGACCGACGTCCACGGAAGACGGCGACCCCCCAGGCCCAAGAGCTCGGCGACCGAGACGCCGGCCAGTTTCGCCGCAAGGTCGTGCCTGGCGATGTCGAGCGCGCACCGGGCGGGGCCCGGTTGTAGCAGCTCCAGGATGCTCTCGAGATCGAAGGGATGTCCCAGCGATGCCGGTTCAACAGCGTTCAGCTCCTCGACCGTCGAGCCCGGCGAGTCCCCCCAGCGCTCGTCGGGAGATACCTCACCGATGCCCTCATGACCATCGAACCGGACGCGGACGAAGACGTTGGATGCGACCTCCCACGAGACGGTCGCGATCGTGAACCTCTCGGCCAGCTCGAGGTCACTCTCGAAGACCTCGAGCTCCCATCCCTTTATCGCGGCTTTACCAGAAGACACGTTCATAATGGAAGCATGGTTAAGAACACGTTCAAGACATTCGTGCTACTCGCCGGCCTCGGCGGGCTCCTCATCATGGTCGGCCAGTATTTCTTCGGCGGAAACGGCGCCGTCATCGGGCTTTCCCTCGGCCTCCTCTTCGCCGGAGGCTCGTACTGGTTCTCGGACAAGATCGCGATCAAGTCCACGCGCGCGCAGCCGCTCGAGGAATCCCAGGCCCCCGAGCTCTATCGCATGGTGCGGGAACTGACCGCGGCGTCAAACATGCCCATGCCCCGCCTCTACATCACTCCCGACGAGCAGCCCAACGCCTTCGCGACAGGGCGCAACGACAAAAGGGCCGTCGTCGCCGTCACACAGGGCATCATGAAAACGCTCGACGAGTATGAGCTGCGCGGGGTCATCGCCCACGAGCTAGCGCACATCCGCAATCGCGACATCCTCATCGGCTCGGTCGCGGCAGCCGTCGCCATGGGAATCACATTCATCGCCCGGATGCTGATGTGGGGAGCGATGTTCGGCGGAGGCGATGACGAGGGCGGCAACCCCTTGGGTGCCCTGGCTCTGGCCGTGCTGGCTCCCATCGCAGCGGCGGTGATTCAGATGGCCGTATCTCGCTCGCGCGAATTCGAGGCGGATCGCGTTGGAGCCAAGATCGCCGGGTCCGGTGAAGGCCTCGCCCGGGCGCTCGAGAAGCTGCACGCCACATCCAAGCGAGTTCCGATGAACGTGAATCCCGCTCAAGAGAACGCTTTCATTGTCAGCCCCTTCACCGGCCGGCAGTCGAGCTTCGCCAGGTTCTTCTCGACGCATCCGCCGGTCGAGGAACGCATAGCTCGTCTCCGCTCGCCACAACTGATCTAGATCAAGCTGAGCTGTTCGCTGCGTGCATTCGGGGTCTCGTCCCGCGTACGTGAACGCCAGTTAGGCGAGAGATTGCGCGGGCGCTTCGCATGAGGCGTCGCCTTCTTGATGGCCTCGACTTTCTTCGACAGAGCGTCGCGGTCGCTCTTGTGCGCGTACGAGCGCCGGTCGTACGTCGACATATAGCGAGGCACGAGATCCGGGTAGCTCTGTTCGAGCCAGCCCATGTACTCCTCCTTCACACCCGGGCGAAGGTGCAGCAGGATCGGTGAAACGTGGGTAGCGCCCGCGGCAAACGCCGCCTCGATCACGGCTCGAAGCTGATCTGGATGGTCGCTGATCCCCGGCAGGATGGGGGCTAGCATCACTCCACAGGGGATACCCGCATCGTTCAGTCGCCGCACCGTCTCGATGCGCTTGCGCGGATGAGGTGTTCCAGGCTCGCTCTTAGCCCACACGTCCTCGTCGAGCGTCCCGACGGAGAATGCAGTCGAAACGTCCATGACCTCGGCCGCCTTCTGCAACAACTCGAGATCGCGAACGATCAATGTGCCTTTGGTCAGGATCGAGAAGGGATTGCGGAACTCCGTCAAAGTCTCGATGATGCGCCTCATGATCTTGTAACGGCCCTCGGCACGCTGGTATGGGTCGGTGGCCGTGCCCATCGCAATGTGGTCACCCATCCACTTGCGCGCGCGTAGTTCCTTTCGCAGGAGCTCGGGAGCGTTGAGCTTGACAACGATCTTCGATTCGAAGTCACGCCCGGCGTTCATGTCCATATAGGTGTGCGTCGTACGAGCAAAACAGTATTTGCACGCATGACTGCACCCTCTGTAGGGGTTGATCGTGTAGTTGAACGGCAGCCGGTCTCCGGGAACGTGGTTGATGATCGATTTGGCCTCGACCTCGATGAACGTGATGCCCCGGAACTGAGGGGTGTTGAAGGCCCGTCGCCCGATTTCGAACAGCTGCTCCGTCATCGACTCACGATATCGAACATATGTTCGATAGTCAACGCCCTCGAGACCGCTCCAGGACCATCCGACCGTTTGGTCGAGAGGTGCTCAACTCTCCGGCAGGGGACGCGCTGCGCTGAGATAGGTGGCCAGCTCGACGAACAGGATCGCTCCCAGAATCAGCAGGGCCCCCGCCAAGTCGTACAGGGTGAAGCGCTCCTCGGCCAGCGCAAAAGCGAAAAGCCCGGCAAATGCCGGTTCGCTGGCCAGGATGACTGCAGTGCGCGCTGGTGGCGCGTGTTGCTGAGCGTAGGTCTGGACGAAGAAGCCCAAGGCGCTCGCGACAAGCGACGTGACCAGCAGCGCGCTCCATACGGTCATTCCACGTGGCACGGACAGGTCGCCTGCCGCTGCAGCGATGCCGAGAGGCACGAATCCGGCCACGCCAAGCTGAACCGCCAGCAGAGCACCGATGTGATGCTTTCTGACGGCTTTGTCGGTGGCGAGGATGTGGAACGCGAACGAGGACGCGCAACCGATCATGAGTACGTCTCCCGAGCGAACTCCTCCGACGCCCGAGAGCAGATAGAGACCGAACGCGGAAATGACGGCGGCCACCCACGCGTACCAACCTGCGCGCTGCTTGAGGAAGATCATCCCGAACAACGGGGTGAGCACAACGAACATCCCAGTGATGAATCCGGCATTGGATGCTGAGGTGTACTTGAGACCCACGGTTTGGAAGATGTAGCCGGCCGTCAGAAAGCCACCCATGACGCATCCGGCCTTCCACCCGGCCGAGCTCAGCACGCGCAGTTCCTTGCGGAAGATCAGACCCACGATCAGGGATGCGGGGATGAACCGGTAGGCGAGGAATGTCATAACCGCGATCTCGCCAACGGCATCCTGCACCATCGTGAACGTCAGTCCCCAGACGGCGGCGATTCCGATAAGAGCAAGCTCCGGGAGCGGAAACGACTTGCCTTCTCGAGTAGTGGAGGATGCCGGCGAGGTCATGGCCCCGAGGCTGCCACATGTTTCTCCTCGGGACACGCAAGGGCGTCCGCGCGATCTGCTACTGATTGAGCTCGTTTAGCTCCCGAGCAATCCGAGCTGCGCTCTCTTCGGGGAGCCAGCGAGCGATCGAGTCGGAGATGGTCTCGGGCGTGACCTCGCGTCCCTGAGACCTCAGTGCCACGATGGTCTTGAAAATGAAGCCGCGGTACTCACCCGGCACGCGCACACCCCCGGCGGTCTTTTCTTCCACGAACTCACGCTCCAGCGCGGCGAGTTCGGCATCCTCCCACCACGGAGCAGTGCTAACTGGCGCCACCCCGGGACGGCGAAGTGGAACCACGTTGATCGGCCGCGATCCCTCGCGTCTCCAGGTCGGCGCGTTCTGGTAGTCGGGTTCAAACTCGAGCCTCCGCTCTGCGAGTCGCTCGAGATCCTGTGTGTCATCGACACGAAGCACTAAACGCAAGGTGCGATCGGCCTCGTCCGGAAGGTTTCCGGCATTCCTGAACTCCAGTGCCTCCTCGATGGTCACCCGTTGAGCATTGGACTCGCCTACATCCGATTCAGGGGCACGCCAACGAGCCAACTCGCGTTCCAAATCTTGGGTGCTCATGAGGTACCAGCCGTCGGCCAGTTCCTCGGTCACGGCGCCGTTTTAGGGGGCCGGGTCTTTAGGAAGCCGGCGAACATCACGCTGACTCCGATGAAGAGGCCCGCCGCGAACACGAGATCCTCGACCGAGCCGGCTGCGATTCGGGCCATCTCGCTTGCGATGGCGACAACAGTTGTTCCCAGCGCGATCAATAGATTGGCCGCGGCGAGTCGCTTCAGATTGGGTTGGCGCCCTCGGGCCAAGCGCGCGGCCGACCAGAGCGCCCCACCAACCACAACCAGGAACCCTGTGATCGAGAAATAGCGCGAGAGAAGACGCACGTCCTCCGACAAAACCTGGGAACCACGCGGGATGCCCTCGGTGTCGAGACCCGCGCTCCTCAGTTCAGCGTTGAAAACGACGAATGCGGCCACGCACGAGGCGACGATCAGAAAGAGGGCCAACCCATTGGCCACACGACGCGGAGCGAGGAGATACACCGTCCCCAACGCCAAAGCCGGCACGTTGAGAACCGCTCCAAAGAGATAGTACGTGCGAAAGATAGGGGGAGACCAACCGAACAGGCCCCCGAACGCCGCCGCGGCCGACGCCAGCGAGAACATGCCCAGAGCGATGGACCAGGTGAGGACGTTCAGACGTCGTTTTGCGAAGAACTGAGCCCCCAGCAGCCACGAGAAGTAGCCACTAACTATTGCCGCCGCAAGCGGGAACACCCACATGCAATCTCCTGCGCGTCGAAGTCGGTGGTCAACGCAGGTCAGAATACTTGCCGGCTAGTCCCCGGACCGAAGGGCCCTGGCGAGGATCCAGGCGAAGGCAGCCGCTCCTAGGGCCAGGCCTCCGCCGAGCACGAGCGTCACCCACCCAGGAACATCTCCCACTGCCCACACGATGACGGCCAGGACGCTCACCACGCCGATCAGAGCGGCGCCGGCCAGCAAGGCCGCAACCGCCCATGAAACGACTGCGCGTGAGTCTGGACCTGTGGAGTCGTCCTTCATCGCCTCCACCAACAACTCCCTTCGCATTCGTTACTCACACTCGTAAGACTCTCGGAAGTCCGAAAAGGTTGCTTCACAGCTCATTTTGGGCCGGTGCTAACCAAGCCGCTATTACCTCTATCCAAGCACGGATACGGAAATGTTCGTCGCGGGTTTGAAGGAATCCGGATTTCTCTTGCTCCTTTTTTTCGAACGCCCATTCAGGATGAGGTCGCCTAGGGTTGTCCCATGGGCCAGCTGACAGTTAGCGCAACCGACTACCACACCGGCGGTGAGCCCTTTCGCATCGTTAGTGGAGGAGTAAAGCAACTTCCAGGTACAACCATCTTGGACAAGCGACGATTCGCATCCGAGCATCTCGACGACATCCGAAAGCTCCTTGTCTTCGAGCCTCGGGGTCACGCCGATATGTACGGGTGCTTCGTTACCGATCCGGCCGACGATGATGGCGACCTCGGAGTGGTTTTCTTCCACAACGCTGGATTCAGCACGGCATGTGGCCACGGCACGATCGCGTTGGTGACCTGGGCCATCGAAACGGGCGTCGTCACGATCACAGGTGACGAAACCACCGTCGTTGTTGACGTTCCTTCCGGTCGCCTTGAAACCGTGGCTCGAGTCGAAGAGGGCAAGGTCCGGTCCGTACGTTTCACGAATGTTCCCTCCTTCGTTCATTCCGAGGGGCTGGTCGTACACACCAGCGCGGGCGACATCATTACCGATATCTCGTACGGCGGAGCTTTCTACGCGTCCGTGCACGCAGCTGATGTCGGACTCACTGTCCAACCGTCGGACCTAACGGCTCTGATCGAGCTTGGTCGGGAGATCAAGCTCGCGATCGAGACGGGACATGAGGTCGTGCACCCGGTCGAGCCTGAGCTGCGTGACGTCTACGGCGTGATCTTCTACGAAAACCAAGGAGCGGCGGGTGACCTGAGTCAGCGGAACGTGACGATCTTCGCCGACGGTGAGGTCGATCGATCTCCCTGTGGAAGCGGGACCTCTGCCCGTCTCGCACTGTTGGATCGGTCGGGTGTGCTCCCGCGTGGTCAGACACTCACCCACCAGAGCATCGTCAACAGTGTCTTCCATGCTCGCGTCACAGGTGACGCTCGGGTGGCAGACATACCAGCCGTGATCACCGAGGTCGAAGGAAGCGCACACCTCAGCGGGTTTCATCATTTCGTCTTGGATCCGACAGATCCTCTCGGAACCGGATTCCTTCTGCGCTGATGTCATTGCCCTACTTGGGTCCCCAGGACCTTCGCCGTGCCCTGCCCATGAAGGATGCGATCGATGCGCTCGATAGCGTCTTCTCGGGGGCGCTTCCGAGCGCACCGCCACGCTCCCATATGGATGTCGGTAGGGGCGACCTGCTGGTCATGCCCGCCTGGGGCGAGGATCTGGGGGTGGGAGTGAAGCTGGTCACGGTGGCACCCGCCAATCCCTCATCCGGCCTTCCCCTTATCCACGGGATCTACGTCCTCTTCGACTACGAGGCACTTCGACCTTTGGCTCTGTTGGACGGCGCGGCCCTCACGGGAATTCGCACGGCTGCCGTGAGCGCCGTGGCCACTCGCCACCTGGCGCGGGGCAAATCAAGGACTTTGCTGGTTTTCGGCGGAGGCACTCAAGGCCAGGCTCACATCGAAGCCATGGGCAAAGTGCTGCCGGAGTTGGAACAAGTTCTATGTGTGTCCCGTAGTCGCGTTTCAGCCGAACGCCTCGTGAAGAGGGCGAACGAGCTCGGGCATCGAGCCGAAGTCGCCTCGGCAGACGCGGTCGAGCACGCAGATGTGATCTGCACTTGCACCACCACATCCTCGGCTCTCTTCGACGGTGCTCTCATTCGACCCGGAGCGCACGTCAACGCGGTCGGTGCCTACAAGCCCGACGCGCGCGAGCTTGATGATGCAACCATCGAGAGGTCCTCGGTTTTCGTCGAAGTCAAAGAACCGGCTCTCCGCGAGGCAGGTGATCTAAGAATCCCTCTCGAGTCGGGGGTACTCGCCTCCTCAGATGTTACAGAGCTAGGTGACGTGGCGGGGGGTCGGGCAGCGGGGCGCACCGATGTCGATCAAGTGACGGTTTTCAAGTCGGTAGGAGTCGCTTTCGAGGACCTAGTGGTTGCCGCGGCGGTATTTAGGGGTTCCGCGTAGCGCGAAGCAGACGGGAGCAGAGAAGCCATTTTCATCGAGTTCGTCGCTAGGTGAGCACGCGACTCTTGAACCCCTCGATCCCCTGCCATCCCAAGAGCGCCACGAAACCGATTAGCCCCGCATAGATGACGGGAACAGGCATGTGCGGGAACTGGGGCGTGAGAGCCGTTCGGAATGCCTCACCCATGTAGACGAGTGGGTTCAGCAAGACTATCCACTTGAGCCACGGAATCGGATCGAGGCTCGCCCAGGGATAGTAGGTCGCTCCAAGGAAAGTCACCGGAATGACGATGACGCTGAAGACGAGCGGAACCTGCTGCGGTTTCGCGCGCGTTCCGATCGCGAGGCCGAGAGACGAGCCGACGAGAGCGGCCAAAGGCAGAAACGTGATCAGCTCGATCCATTGAACTTCGAGACTCACGTCCGTCGCGGGAACAACGGTTGCAAGAGGAAAGACAACCAATCCCGCGAGGATGCCCTGCAAACCTCCCGACACGATCTTGGCGATTGCCACCGCCGCGACAGGCAGCGGAGCCATGACCCGATCCTCGATCTCGCGGGTGTAGCTGAACTCGGTGACCAGCGGCAGCGCAACCGCTTGGATGCCCTGAAAGATGCACGCAATCGCAACGACGCCCGGGACCAGCAGACTTGAAAAGTCCTCTTGGCCGCTAGCACCACCAACACCCTGACCGATCTTGGGGAACACATACGTGAAGACGAAGACGAACAGCAAGGGTTGCATGATCGTTCGAATGACGAACAGAACTACATTCTTTCGTAGGACCGTTGCGTCGCGGACCAGCAATGCCCTGAACGCTGCTAGCGACGAAGTTCGAGTTGCACGCACCTGGCTCAGCGTGTGTGGTTGTGCGCTCACTCTCGAAGATCCTTCCCGGTCAGTGTTATGAAGACCGTCTCCAGCGTCGGCTCCGCGATCGAGAGGTCCTTCACGTGAAATCCTCCACCTTCGGCATGACCCAGGATGCGTGGCAGAACACCGTTTGACCCACGCAAACCTACGCGCACGGTCTGGTCCACAACGTGCACGCGTGTGACTCCCTGCATCTCCTCGATGTGGCGCGCAAGCTCTTCGAGTCTCTCATCCGACGTGATTGTCACTACCGTGTCGGCCCCCAGCGATTGTTTGAGCGCCGCCGGGGTGTCAAGTGCAAGCAATTTGCCGTGATCCATTATCGCTACGCGGTTACAGAGTCGCTCGGCCTCCTCCATGTAGTGAGTGGTCAACAGGATGGTCTGGCCAGCACGGTTGAGCTCTCCGAGGATGTCCCACAAGGCGAGCCTGCTCTGGGGGTCGAGACCGGCCGTCGGTTCGTCCAGAAACAGGACCTGTGGGCGATGCATGATCGCGCGCGCAACCATGAGCCGCTGGGCCATGCCGCCAGAAAGCGTCGATACATCCGTATGCGCGCGGTCCATTAGGCGGAAGAGCTCGAGGCTCTCATCGGCTCGGCGGCGCGCCTCGCGCGAGCTCATTCCAAAGTAGCGACCGTGAAAGTAGAGGTTCTCCCACACGTCCACACTTCGATCCAACGTGTTCGATTGAGAAACGACTCCAATCAGTTGCTTGGCGACGGTTGGACGGGACACCACGTCGACGCCCCTCACTTTTGCGGTGCCCTCGGTGGGAATCACCCGTGTCGTGAGCATGCCAACCGTCGTCGTCTTGCCGGCCCCGTTCGGACCGAGGAGCCCGAAGATCTCACCCTCTCGGACGGCCAGGTCGAGGCCGTCCACCGCCTTCAGCGTGCCCGAATAGACCTTCGTGAGCCCGCTCGTTTCGATGACGAGCGAGTTCCCGTCCAGATTCGCGTTCGAGTCGCTGTTTGTGACCATGACTGTCTAGCTTGATCCATCTCGGCAGTCAGTGGTTGCGCGCTACACGCTGTCGGTCCCTGAGATGATCGACCACCTTCTCCGAGATGTCTCCCAAGACCTCGATCTCGTCTGCAGTAAGGAGATCGATGAAATGTTCGCGCACCGACTCGACATGCCCCGGAGCGGCCACCCTGATCGCCCTCCAACCTGCGTCGGTGAGTACCACGAATGCTCCCCGAGCATCAGACTCGTCTCCTACTCGCTCCACGAGACCGCGCTGCTCCATACGGGTGACCTGATGGGAAAGGCGGCTCGTGGACCACAGCATGAGGGCGGCTAGCTCGGACAGTCGCATTCTCTGTCCCTGGGCCTCCGAGACGTTGGACAGGACGTCGTAGTCGGCCTCTGAGAATCCGCTGGCGCCCGCAAGATCACGGCCGAGCTGCAGGTCAAGCAGGGCGCGCATTCTCCGATAGGCGCGCCACGTGCGAGCCTCAGACTCGTTGAGCCACCGGGTTTCGGTCACCGTTCGACCCTAATCGCTTTTCGTTGACATGTCATCTATTTCTGGCTATCATGTTGACACATCAACTATCCTAGGAGAGTCAGGTGACAGAACTGGAGCGCAGGCCTGCAGGGCTTGGCAAGCGCCTGCTCGCCCTCTTCTTCGGACTTGTCCTCTTCGGCGTGAGCATCGCACTGCTCGTCGCCTCCGGGCTGGGTCTCGACTCATGGGACGTTTTCCATCAGGGACTCGCCAACCGGACGGGCCTCGGCCTTGGAACCGTCGTCATCCTGGTTGGGGCGGTCGTTCTGGCCCTGTGGATCCCGTTGAGAGAGCGCCCAGGCGTCGGGACCATAAGCAACGTCATCGTTGTTGGGTTGGCGCTCGACGCCGCGCTGCTGGTACTCCCCGAACCGGACGCTCTCCCTCTTCAAGTCCTGTTCATGTTGTCGGGGATCTTCTTGAACGCTGTCGCCACATCCCTGTACATCGGTGCCGGGCTCGGCCCGGGACCGCGCGACGGACTGATGACAGGTCTGGCGAAGCGCGGCTATTCGATCCGGCTAGTGCGCACTGGGATCGAAGTGGTAGTCCTGATTCGCCGGCTGGCTTCTCGGGGGCACGGTGGGAATCGGGACCGTGCTCTACGCACTCAGCATCGGGCCTCTCGTCCACTATCTGCTCCCCCGTCTATCAGTTGTCGAGTTCGTCCACGCAGATGTCCAAGCTACCCACCCATGGGCATCGGCCATTCTTTCGAAGGTGAGGAAACGTGACTGATGTTCTTTTCGGTTTGGACGTAACGACATCCGTGGCACCCGGCGCCGACCCAGTAGGAGATGCGGTAAGAGCTGAGGAACTTGGGTTCGACTTCGTTTCGGCATCGGATCATCCAAGTAGCGAGCATCCAACTCTCGAGACGTGGACGTTGCTCTCCTGGATCGCGGCCAACACTGCGCGTATCCAAGTGGCCACGCGTGTGCTCGGGGTGCCCAATCGTCCGCCGCCGATTGTTGCCAAGATGGCCGAGACTCTCGACCGGTTGTCCGGTGGGCGATTGATCCTCGGACTCGGAGGAGGATACTCCGACGACGAGTTCAGGGCCTTCGGTCTGCGAGTTCCCAGTGCACGCGACAAAGTCGACGGTCTCGAGGAGGCCCTTCGCATCACCCACGGTTTGTGGAGCGAGCCCGCATTCACATTCGACGGAGAGCACTACCACACAGAGATGGCCGAGCTCGAGCCCAAGCCGAACCGTCGCATCCCCATCTGGCTCGGCACGATAGGCCCCCGCGCGCTAAGACTCACCGGGCGACTGGCGAACGGTTGGATTCCATCGCTCGATCTCGCTCCGCCAGAACGAGTCCCGATGATGCTTGAACAAATTCTGAGAGGCGCGCACAAAGCGGGACGCGATCCCGGCGACATCACCCTCGCTTACAACATGGAGATTCGAGTGGACGAGCAAGCCGACTCTAAGCCGGGCGTCGTGACGGGATCTCCTGACGCCGTAGCCGAGCGATTGATCGGCTTCACCGAACTCGGCTTCACTGCGATGAACTTCCAACCCATAGGGCGTGGTCGAGGCGAGCAGATCGAACGGCTGGCCACCGAGGTGATTCCCACAGTGAGAGAAGCCGTCTAGCAAAGGCCCTCACCGGATAAGGCTTGGGCGAGGACGCCTCGGCTCTTTGGCGGAGGCGGACGGGAATCGAACCCGCCGGCCGGGGATCGCCCGACCCACCGGTTTTGAAGACCGGGGGGGACACCAGCCCCCATTCGCCTCCAGGAAACCTGCATAGTAGGGCCTGGGGAGGGAATAACCCCAGCAGATAGAAAGGCTTCTCCTGTGCCACCAGATCGGTCAGTGTCGCGGGAACGGCCCGGCGGACGAGTCATTCGAGAACGGGACCTTGCAGCCTCTAGGCGGAATCGAACTGGTTACTCTCGGGGAGAGGTATGAACACGATCGGATCTCAGAGCTGATTACTCCAGCTCTCGAACTCGACCGGCTCGAAGACATCGAGTTGGTCGAGCAAGCCCGCAACGGTGACGAGCGAGCCATCGAGGTTCTCCTCGTCCGGTACCGGAACTTCGCGCGCTCCAAGGCCCGCACTTACTTCCTTGCCGGCTCGGAAAGAGAGGACGTGGTTCAGGAAGGCATGATCGGTCTATTCAAGGCCATCAGGGACTTCGATCTCCGCCAAGAGACGCCCTTCCGGGCATTTGCCGAGCTTTGTATCGGGCGACAGATCCTCACCGCAATCAAGAGTGCTAATCGCCAGAAGCACCAACCGTTGAATTCCTCAGTTTCAATCGACGCCCCTGCACACGGAGAAGAGGGTGCGAGTTCTCTTGGCGATCACCTCAAGTCGCCGGAACACACCAGCGATCCGGTGGAGCTGGTGATCTCTGCGGAGGAGATCGAAGCGCTCCGCACTTCGATGAGCCGCAATCTCACGGAACTCGAAGGCGACGTCTTAGCCCTGTACATGGAGGGCAAGTCCTACGAGGAAATTGCGGGAGCGCTCGGCAACCATGTCAAGTCAATCGACAACGCCCTTCAGCGCATCAAGAGAAAGCTGCAGCGCCACATCTCGCAGCGAGACGTTACAGACTGAGAATCAGTCCGCCTTCGACCTCTTGCGGTAACCCATGAGGCCGGCGTAAACGAATCCCCCCGCCACTCCAATGAGCAGGGACAGCGCAACTGCGATAATCACGCCTTCTATGGGTAGGTCGAGCATCTGCTCCCCTGAGGTAGATGGCTACCGAGAGTAGGTTAGAGCCATGGACGAGAGAATCACACAACACACAGACATCGAGCTTCGAGAGCCCGTTCTGGTAGCCGCGTTTCGTGGCTGGAACGACGCGGGTGATGCTGCAACCTTCGCCGCGTCGCACCTGGGACGTGTCTGGTCGGCATCTCAGCTCGCATCGATCGATCCCGAGGACTTTTACGATTTCCAGGCAGTCCGGCCCCAGGTCGAACTTGTCGACGGGACGACCCGAAAGATCACATGGCCCGCCAACGAATTTACGGCGGCTAGGCTCACAGGCACAAGCAACGACGTGATCATCCTCGTGGGAACGGAACCCAGTACCAGGTGGCGTTCGTTCTCTAATCTGATAGTCGAAATCGCTCAGGCACACCGAGTCAAGCTGGTAATCACGCTCGGAGCACTGCTTGCCGACGTAGCGCACTCACGACCGGTTCAGATCACTGGAACGGCCGTCGATTCGGACTTGATTGCGAGACTGAACCTTCAGAGGTCGCGCTACGAGGGACCGACTGGCATCGTCGGTGTGCTGCATGAAGCATTCTCGAGGGCTGGAATTGATTCAGCGAGTCTCTGGGCCGCGGTCCCCCACTATCTCGCTGTGACACCGAACCCGAAGGCTGCACTCGCACTGGTCGAACGGGCGACTCAGCTAGTGGGTGCGGCTGCAGAGATCGATGACTTGCTCCGCGCCACGAGCGTCTACGAAGAACGTGTTACCGAGATGGTGGCGGGTGACGACGACGTCCAGGCGTACGTGCGAATGCTCGAGGAACGCACAGACGAACAAGAAAAGAGGACATGGAGGAGATGGATCCCTCTCAGATGCCCTCGGGTGAAGACATCGCGGCGGAGTTCGAACGTTTCCTCAGAGACAAGGGCCAGGGGTAAGGCCTCAGAGCCCCGGCCAGTCTTTTTTCTTCTCCTTGATCTCGGGCCAATCCGAGGCCTTCCTCTCAGGCGCGCTCAGGGTGTCGCTGAGGTCCCTTTTCCCAGAGATATCACCGGTGACTGTGAGCAGGTCGTCGAGTGACGCCCGCTTCTTGCCTTCGAGTCGAATGCGTAGCGCGGCAAGAACGTCGGCATGGTGATCCTCGAGACCGTGATTGCGATCGATCTCCGCTAATGCGTCGGCCGCCTGCTGGATGAGCTTGCGGTCTTCATGCGTCTGCTGTTTGAGCTTCTTCAATTCCTTGGCGTCGGTCATCGTCCTAGCGTAACTATTTCCAGCATCACGGGGGAGCAAAGACCGGGTCCTGTACACGCCTCCGCCTATTGCGGAGGAAGAGCACGAGCCAGGAAGCAGCCCCCGCGATTCCAACCGGCAGGACGATGTCGGCCCCAACCGTGATGATGATCCAGTACGACAGGGCAGCCGTTGCGGCCGCGCAGGGAATGGTCAGAACCCAGGCCCAGACCACTCGGCCCGTGAGTCCCCAGCGAACCGCCGAAAAGCGATTGGTCGCCCCAACGCCGACAACGGCGCCGGTGATCGTGTGAGTCGTCGAAACCGGAATGCCGAGCGCCGCCGTACCGAACAACGTGATCGCGGCCCCCGTTTCCGCTGAGAACCCGCCGACGGGTTGCAACTTCGTGATCTTTGATCCCAGCGTGTGCACGATCCTCCACCCCCCGAAGAGCGTTCCGAGGGCGATGGCGGTGTGAGCGGAAAGAACAATCGGGAGCGTGACCTCGAATTCAGTGATCGGAGCGCCCTGGTCGATGAGTATCACCGCCGCGATTATGCCCATCGTCTTCTGGGCGTCGTTAGCTCCATGACCAAGTGAGTACGCCGCGGCGGAGCACAGTTGGAGCTTGCGGAAGACCCAGTTAGCGCCACTCAACGTGGCCCACCCTCTGCTCATAAGGGCTTCCGTAATGAACATGACCAGGTTCATGGTCACGACTGCGAGGAACATGCCAAGAAGCGGGGAGATCACGATGAACGCTGCGATCTTCCAAATCCCCGATGCAACGAGGGCATCAAAACCGTCCGCTGCGATCGCTGCGCCGGCAAGCCCACCCACCAACGCGTGGGAAGAGGACGCGGGCAGCCCGTAATACCAAGTCACCAGGTCGAAGGTGATAGCTCCGAGCAACGCTGCAAGGATCACCTCGAGGCTGGCGACCTGATCGATCTTGATCGTGCCCGTTCCAATTGTTTCCGCAACTGCCGTCGAAAACACGAGGAACGCGATGAAGTTCCAGAAGGCTGCCCACGCGACCGCGTAACGAGGAGCAAGTACGCGTGTGGCAACGGCGGTGGCGATGGAGTTCGCTGCGTCATGAAAGCCGTTGACAAAGTCGAACGCGAGAGCGACGGCAATGATTACCCAAGCTTCGAAACTCAGACCCGCAAACTGGTCCATCAGCTCTGCTTGAGAACAATCGTCTCGATCACATTGGCGACATCCTCGAGATGATCGATCGCTTGTTCGATCTCCTCAATGATGTCCTTGAACTTCAACACATCCATCGCTTTGTGGTCACCGGAGAACAGAGCCGCAATAGTTCGACGGTAAGAACGATCTCCTTCGTTCTCCAGACGATTGATCTCGACCCAGTACTCCTCGAGATTCTTCATCTTCCTTAGCCCCGGCATCGATTCGGCCGTCTTGGCCGCGGCCTCTCCCAGGGTCTCGGCGAGAACGATCATCTGGGGTAGGGGCTGCACGATCTTGTGAAGCTGCAGGTATTCAGCGGCAGCCTCGATGTTATCGAGAACGTCATCGAGACTCGACGCTAGAAGGTGGATGTCTTCGCGATCGAATGGCGTAACGAAAGTGGTGTTGAGGCGCCGAATGATCTCATGAGTGATCTCATCGCCCTCGTGCTCGATATCGAGCAAACGTCCGGTCTTCCTGTCGACATCCTCGAAGTTCTTTAGCAAGTCGACCAAGCCGTCGGCCCCCTGCTGGACTTTGTCGGCCATAGCTTCGAACAATTCAAAGAAAGATCCCTTGGCAGGAACAATTCTCAAGCGCATCTGCTCTGCTTCTCCTAACCCCAACACGATGTGAACAACGGCAAGCAGGATATTCCGCATCGGTCCCCGTTGCGTGACCGCTGCCTTCGGACCTGATAGCGCAAAAAGACTTCGAAAAACGGTTTCAGAAGCGGCTCTGAGGACATATTTAGAACAGGCCAGCAGTATTTAGAAGCCCCCGGGTCTTCCTTCCCGCCCGGGGGCTTCTTCATGTCCTCTACCCTCTGCCGGGTCGCGAAATAGGCCCGCTCGAGGGACTGACTTCCCGGCTCCAGACTCGCAGAGTAGGGACACAGCCGTTCCCAGATCGGCTCTTGAAATTGCAGGGTTCGCAGCCTGATCTCCTGATTCGTGGCCCGGTCAGGAGGTTTGCGGGCTGAGAAGCAGGGGGCGGGCGACAAGAAAATCGTCCGCCCCCTTCCTGTAAGAGATCTCATCACGCCGTGCACTAGTCTCCGGCCATGCCCGACGCCGTGATGGTTACCTCTTCGTTTCTGCCCGGCCGCGGCGGGATCGAGAGCTACCTCGCCGAGCTCTGCTCCCTGGTTGCTCCGCGTATTGCCGTGCTCGGCCCCCCTCAGCGGGACGGAATTCCCATCCCTCACGATCTCGGCTATCCGACCCATGGGTACGAGGGAGGCACGATGCTCGTCCCCAGCCGTAGGGTCGTACGAGCCATCTCGAGTCTGACCGCTCGCTACCACACCTCCAAGGTGATCTTCGGAACGCCCTGGCCCCTCGGCCTCAGGGGCCTCGATCTAACTCGGCGGGGTCTGAGATACGTCGCGATCGTCCATGGCGCTGAGCTGACCGTTCCCGCCTCCGTCGTGGGCCTGCGAAGACGACTCGCTAAGGCCATGTCCGGCGCCGACTTGCTTTTGCCGGTCAGTTCGTACACAGGTGACGCCCTGCGCGAACTCATCGAAGCACACGATTTACCAGCACCGCCGATCGAACGGCTTCGTGCGCGGGTGAACCTGGACAGGTTCCATCCCAAGATCGAAACGACATCCGTACGAGCACGCCTGGGTCTGTCACCCGAAGACAAGGTAGTGCTTTGCTTCGGGCGCCTGGTGAAACGCAAAGGTGTCGACCGGTTGATAGCGGCACTACCCGCGATCAACGAAAGAGTGCCAGAGGCGGTCGTGGTCATCGCCGGGACGGGACCGGAGCAGGGCCGGCTCAAGGGGCTTGCTCGGGAGAGCGCGGGTCGCGTCATCGTCGCCGGCCGCGTCGACGAGGCCGATGCTCCCGCCTATTACGCTCTCGCCGACGTTTTCGCTCTTCCTGTGGCTGACCGGTACTTCGGGCTCGAGATGGAGGGACTCGGAGTCGTTCTGCTCGAAGCAGCTGCGAGCGGCGCACCGTGTGTCACAGGTCGTTCGGGCGGCACTCCGGAGGCGGTACTCGACGGATCGACAGGATTCGTAGTAGATGCAAAGGACTCGGACCAGCTGTCCGGCCGAATTGCATGGTTGCTAGAGCACCCCGAGCGAGCGAGAGAGATGGGCTTGGCGGGAAGAGAGCATGTGAGGAAGGAATTCTCAGCACTCGAATTGCCAGCTTCGTTTCTCATGTGGTTGAGCGACGGTCTACCATGAACCACGTGCCTTCCACTAAAAGGGGTGATCCATGGAGCTTCGTGTGATTACGCCGGACGATGACCTGAAGGAACAGGACATTGAGCGGATCGAGAAGGATCTTGAAAAGCTCGATCGACGGCTGGTGAACTACGACTTGGTTCGAGCGGACCTTCGCATCGCCAAGAACGGTGGACACGGCAGAGAGGTGACCCTCGACCTTCACTACGGTCGAAGGCACATCATCGCCAAGGCCCAGCACGACAAGATGGGCCAAGCGGTTCGGCTGGTCCGCGACGACATTCTCCGGCAGATCAACGATCGCTCCCGGGGGGGCCATAGCTCGTTCACCAAAGGCATGTGACCAGGTGAATGCGTCCGAGCCTCAGCATGTGCGACGTGATCGGCGAGAGGACATCCTCAAGGCCAGCCTTCACCTGTTTGCCACGAAGGGTTTCCACGGAACATCGATGCGCGACATCGCGCGCGAAGCGGACATCACCGAAGGCCTCATCTACCACTACTTCGCGGGCAAGAGAGATCTCTTCCGGGCGATCATCGAGGAGTACTCGTTTCTGCCCGTGCTGCGACAGCTTCCCGAGCTTGCGGGACAACTCGACCTTCGCGGTTTGCTGTTGGTCCTTGCGCGAGGTTTCTTTGACGTTCTTCACCAGAACACGGAGCTAGCGCGGCTCCTTTTGCAGGAGGTGCAGATCTTTCCTGAGGAGAAGGAGGCCTTCTTCTCGGACGCGGTTGGCCAGTCGATCCGCGAGCTTGCGGACATTCTCGACGCCCGCATGAACGACAGAGCGCGCGGCCAAGTCGATCCCCAAGTCATCGCCAGACTCTTCTTCAATTCCCTCCTCGCGTTCTTCGTCGAGCAAGAAATCCTCGGTGGGAAACACATGCTTCCGGCGGACGAGAACGTCTATATCGAACACCTCGTTGATATGTTCACGAAAAGGTTAGGGCCCGGAAAGCCGAAGCCTTCCGGACCCTCATTGATTCCGAGTTTGCAGCCTCGCGAGACCTAGAACAGACGCGAGTCGATCTTCTCAAGCACGGTGGAACGCTTCTTGGTCGCGCCCTCGTAACTCTTAATTGTCTTGAGCTCCGACGCATCGAGCTTGTCGAGACGGTCAACGATCTCATCCGCGATCAAAGAATCGTAGGCCGGGATCGGCAACGTCACGAACTTGCCTTCAATCGCGTTCAGAACGGTCGCTCGATTCTCATGAGCTTTCTCGAACTTGTAGACCTTCGAGAGGTCCGTCTGGGTCAAACCACTCAGGCGAGACACGATCTCGTCAGCGGTTAACGAGCCGTAGCTCTCGATCGGCAGCTCACTCGCGGTACGGGGAGCAGATATGCGCTGAGGCTTGGCCTCCGAGGTCCGCTCCACGGTCTTGCGCGCGGTCTTCTGAGTTGTTTTCGGCGCACCCTTCGTTGTCTTCTTCGCAGCCTTCTTGACGGTGCGCGTCGTCCTCTGTGCCTCGTCGACGGCCTCTGACAACTCGGCCTCGGCCTTCCGTCCCTCTCGCTTCAGACGCCTCTCGAGTGGCTGAACTCGATCCTGGCCTCGGTCGATGAAGTCCTCCATCAGCCGCTCAAATGTCTTGCGAAGGCGCTTCGCGTCAACGTCGGCGAGTTCCTCGCGGGTCCGGTCGTAGATGCCAAGCGGCAGGTGGACGGTAGCGTCGACGGCCTTGCTCACGAATTTGTCGACACCGCCCTTGAGTCGCTCAACGGTGGCGGTATTCCTCGCCATGACAGTTCCTCCTCTGGAAGGTTCTTGCTAGCAGATGTATCTCAGATGCTTGCAAGAGTTTATCCCAAAAGGGTCCCCCCAAACAAGTCCGGGATCTACATCAGGAGATCGTGTCCGGCCGTCCGAAGACGCTCTAGGCACTCGGAACCTCGGGGATCTGGTCCAGTACGCCGTCGATCAGGTCCTCGAGCCAGTCCCGCCAGGCTCCCGATTCGAGCGCTGCCAGTCCTGTGAGAGCCTCTTGTCTGAAGCCCGTTGCCATCTCGATCGTCGCGTCGATGGATCCGGTGGCGATGAGATCAGGGAGAAGATGCTCGAGCTCGCGGTCTCCGTTCGATAGGCGGGTCGCGATGCGCGAATCGCGGTCGCAGGCGATGAGGACGGGGGCCGTGAAGACGCCCTCCTTCAAATCGGTTCCTGGTGACTTTCCCGTCACGGCCGGATCGCCCAGGAGGTCGAGAACGTCGTCGACGACCTGGAAGGCAAGCCCCAGTTTCTCTCCGTAGGTGACAAGTGCGGATCTCTCGTTCTTGGACGCTCCAGAGGTTGCAGCTCCCAGCTCGCAGGAGGCCCTGAATAGCGCCGCGGTCTTGAGTGAAATCGTGTGGATGTAGTCATCGACTGGACGAAGAGGATCGTTTAGCGACGCGGTCTCCACGATCTGGCCTTCACACACCTGAGCTATCGCACGCGCGAGGATCCCCGGCACCTCGCCTCCAGCATCCGCACCAAGCGCGCAGCCGCATGCGAAGAGGTAGTCGCCGGCGAGGACGGCGACCTGCGTTCCCCACTTGCTGTGGGCGGTCGGCACACCCCGTCGTGTTTCCGTTTCGTCCATGACGTCGTCGTGGTACAGGGTGGCCAAATGCACGAGCTCGGCGGCGGCGGCCGACAGATCGGTGGAATGCAAACCGGCATTACCTGCGTGCGAAGACAACAGAACCAGTGTCGGCCTGACCCGCTTGCCACCGGCCTTGATCAGATGAAGACAGGCCTCACTCACGAGCGGATGCGAGGACGCGCCCGCAGTCACCTGCAGAATGTTCTCTACCCGCTCGACATCATCGGCGAGCCAAGTCATTTCGCGGACACTCACGAGGCTCTACTCACCCACGACCTGAATGCAGTACCGGCGGGGACGCGAAGAGTCCAGTTCGACGAAAAGCACGCGTTGGTCTTCGCCGAGTGAAGGTCCGCCTTCGACTATCGGAATGCATTCGGACGTCTTCCCTACAAAAACGTGGAATAGATGCGACGGAGCGTTTGGCGGTTCGTCCTCGGTCATGTTCTCGGTACGAATCGAGAAATCATCGTGCTGGTAGTAGAGGTCGTCGGGGGCAAGCTTGTGCATGGCATCTTCCAACTGCCTTATGACCTCCACTCCCCGCCGAGCGATCATCACGGAACATGTCGTGTGCGGGGAGAAAACAAGAACATTCCCCCTGGTCACGCCAGAGGCTCGAGCGACTTCCAGCACTTCCTCCGTGATATCGAGCGCATCGAGGCGCCCACCTGTTTTGGTCTCGAACTCTTCGAAGGCGATCACGAAGCACATTCTGACCCACTGCCGGCAAAAGTCGTTTGGACGCTCGTTCGAGGTGGTTGAACGAGCGTTTAAGGATTTGTGGGAGGTTTGAGGGGTAGCCACTACACAACAGCAAGGAACCACCCTGAGGAGGAGCAACCGTGAACCCGTTAGTAAAGAAAGCCGTCGCCGCTCTGGCGATCACAAAGGGAATCGAAAAAATCCGCGACATGCGCAAGCCGAAGCGATCGTGTGCCTCCCGCTTTTCGCCGGTGCTCGCTCTGGCGGGCCTGGGAGCCGGGGTCTTCTACCTCAACAAGACTGGAAAGCTCCAGCCGCTAATCGCGAAGGCAAAGTCCATGGGCGGGGGAAATTCCGACGACGCCGTCCTCGAGAACAGCCTCCGGCCACCAACAGCCAACACCGTTTAGCCGTCACATTCGTCGTTTCTCGCGCGCCTGCATGCCTGGATTCACCCAATGAGGTAGAACCCTTGAGTGGGAGATTCGAAAGTGCCGTCGCCCCCCGAACCACCCCCTTCGTTCCTTCAGAGCGAGGACTTTTCGATTCTGTGCGAAATCGAGCCCTCGCGGAAGCCGAGCATCGACCACGTACGTACGCAGATTGACGTGCTCAATCCCGTGGTCAACGCCTTCCTTATTCCAGACAACCACCTCGGACGTGCAACCGTTTCGAGCGTCGCCGTGGCGCATGAGGTCGCCTATATGGGTGGGCGCTCGATCGCGTGCATCAACGCACGCGATCGCAACCTGCTTGGATTCAGACGCGATCTCCTCACGGCTGCCGCTTATGGGGTCGATCACTTCCTGTTCGTGTATGGCGACGCGCCCCAAGAGGGCAGGCGTACCGATGACCTGAGCGTTAGAGGAATGATCTCGGAGGTGCGCAACTTTGGCACCGGCGCACTCTTCGAGGGATACGCGGACTTCAAGATCGGGACGGTGGCGAGGACCGGCAAGCCGATCACCTGGCGGGCTTCTGCTGATTTCCTTTTTGTTCAGATCACCTACGCGCCACACAGGCTAATGGAATGGAGAAGTGGGCTTGATTTCAAGGGAAGCGTCTACGCCGGCGTCCTGGTTCTTGCGAGCGCCCGCATGGCTCGTCGTATCAACGCAACCATCCCGGACATTCGTATCCCGGAACGGATCATCGACAAGCTCGAGTCCGATCCCGGCTACGGCATCGAGTTCGCGGTCGAGCAGATAGAGACCTTGAGGGATTCGGGGCTCTTTGACGGAGTGCACCTCGTACCGGTTACTCGGTTCCGCCAGATTGCTGAGCGGTTGCAATCATTCGATCGAGGCCGACGGCACCCCGCATGAAAAAAGGCCACCCTTTGCGGATGGCCTTCAATCAGATCGTCGGGACCTAGGACGCTCTGCGAGCGCGAGCGCGACGACGCTTGAGCGAAGCGCGCTCCTTGTCCGTGAGGCCTCCCCAGATGCCGTACTTCTGGTTGGTATCCATCGCGAATTCGAGGCACGGTTCTGCGACCGGGCAGCGCTGACAGACGGCCTTGGCGCGAGCCTCACGAGCTTGCTTCTCGAGCTCTGACTCGCCCTGGTCGGGTCCGAAGAACAATGTGTTTTCATACTCTCGACAGGCGGAATGCTCCTGCCAGTCGAGCTTCTCTGCGGGATCCATCACGTGGACGGAGACCTCCTTCTGACTTCCGGTGCTGCAAGACGGCTGGAAGCCGCTGCTAATTGTTGTGTCCAACCGACAATTAACTAAACGAACCAGCTGGATTCTCTATTTCCTCGGAAGGCGCTGTTTACCTGCACAAACTGCGGCTATAGGTGCCCTAGTGGGGCGAACCGTTCCAAGGTGTTCGCCTCCAAGTGTCCACCACCTTTGGGAGGGCGTCAATGCCTGAAAACCGAGAAAAATTGTCCGGCAAGTCCAAAGAGGCCGCCGGCAAGATCACCGGTGACGAACGCCTCGAAGCCGAGGGCCAGGCTGAGCACGACACCGCCGAGGGCAAAGAGAAAGCCAAAAGTGCTGTTGACCGGGCCAAAGGGACCGTAGATGGAATCAAGGAGAGCTTCTCGAAGGACAAGCACTAGCTAGCGAACTTACAGACAGGCCGGTCGCCCGACCGGCCTCTTTTCGCGTTGAGGAACAACCGCCCCGTCTGGTCGTTGTGACCTTGAGGAAAGGCGGGCCAACTCTCGTGGAGCCGATTTGCCCGATCACAACAGGAATATCCAATTCGGCGGCAACCTCGACCCTGTGGCCGACTTCGAGCTAGCGACTACGACGGCTCGCACGATCGAGGGCGCCGGCTTGGAATTCATCGGGATCCAGGACCATCCGTACCAGCGGCGCTTTCTTGACACGTGGACCCTGATGTCGGCTCTCGTTCCTCTGACCACGCGGGTTCACTTCGTGACTGATGTCGCCAACCTGCAGTTACGTCCGGCTCCCATGCTGGCCAAAGCCGCAGCGAGTCTCGACGTGATCAGTGGTGGGCGAATCGAGCTCGGGCTCGGAGCGGGCGCATTCCCCGAAGCCGTCCGGGCCATGGGAGGGCCTGTCCGGAATGCGGCCGAACGAGTCGACGCCCTCGAGGAGGCCATTCAAGTGATGCGCCTAATGTGGTCGGGGACGCGGAGGGTGGACTTCGAGGGGGAGCACTACTCGGTAATGGGCCACAAACCGGGGCCTCCACCCGCCCATCGAATCGAGATCTGGCTCGGCGCCCTCGGTCCTCGGATGATCGACCTCACCGGATCGGCAGCCGACGGCTGGATTCCCTCCCTCCCGATCGTTCCGCCTGGCACAGCGGCTGCCCTGAACTCGAGAATCGACGAGGCGGCCGAAGCAGCCGGGCGATCCCCCGGAGAAATCCGGCGCGCTTACAACGTCATGGGGAGCATCGGTGGGGTCGAAACGTCCGGACTCACAGGGCCAGCCGAGCAGTGGATCGAGACCCTGACGAGCTTCGTTCTCGACGTCGGCATGGACACGTTCTTGTTCTGGCCCACGAGTTTCGACCGGTTGGGACAGTTCGAGCGCTTCGGGAATGAGGTAGTCCCCGCCGTAAGAGAGGCGGTCGCACGGGGCCGCTGATCGACTTGGGCGACTTGCAAGCCGGCAAACCGTGTCACGAGGCACCCGTGGTGGTATCCCTCAAGCATGGCCACCAAGGAGAACCACCTCGTCCCCCTTCCTCTTAAGCGAGTCGGGTTATGGAGCGCGTTCCTCCTCCTGACGATTGCGGGAGTCCTTGCGATCCTGTGGCTCATCGTCCGCCTGAAGATCATCTTCATCCCCGTCTTCGTCGCCCTCTTGATAACCACCCTGCTTGCCCCGCTTGTGTCCTACCTACGCGAGCGAGGGTGGCCTTCGCTGCTGGCGACCTGGACGGTGATCATCGGTTCGCTGCTGGTGCTGTCGGGCATCGTTGCCCTTCTCATCCCGCAGTTCACCGGTCAGTTCGACGAGATGAAATCCAGGGCCACCGAAGGCTTCGACGATGTCGTGAAGTGGCTCGGGGAGGGGCCGCTCAGTATCTCCGAACAAGAAATCAACCGCTATCTCGACCAGGCAACGCAGCGCATACAAGAAAACTCGGACAAAATCACAGGTGGAATCCTCACCAGCCTCACGGTGACCTTCGAGTTCATCGCAGGCATCCTGCTCGTGTTCGTCCTTGTCTTCTTCTTTCTCAAGGACGGGCAGGAGATTTGGGATTGGTTCAAGAGGCAGGCAGCACGACAGAACAGGGAGCACCTCGATGAGATGGGTCGGCGCGCGTGGTCGACGCTGACTGGATACGTGCGAGGGACGGCGATCGTCGCGCTCGTGGATGCGATTCTCATAGGCGTCGCGCTGCTAATGGTCGGGAATCCTCTATGGATTCCCCTGGCCGTCATCACGTTCTTCGGCGTGTTCTTCCCGATCGTCGGGGCAGTCGTCGCGGGCGCGATCGCCGCGCTTGTCACTCTGGTCACCAACGGGGTGTCCGACGCGCTAATCATCACTGGAGTAATCGTGCTCATTCAGCAGGTCGAAGGTGATGTCCTGCAACCCGTGGTAATGGGAAAGGCCGTTCGTCTGCATCCGATTGTGATCCTCATCGCTCTCACCAGCGGCGCAGTTCTCGGAGGCATTGCTGGTGCGTTCGTCTCGGTGCCTGCAGCCGCGGTTGCTGCAACTGTTGGCAACTACGTGAAGCTGCAACTCCGAGATGAGGAGGATCTCACCGAGGACGATCGAGAGGCCGCAGCTGCCATCGAAAAGGAGAGCTAGGCAAAACTATTCGAGGCGCAGCAGAATCGCCCGTTGTAGCGGCGGGCCCACGACCTGACAGCGGGCACTCGCGATCGAACAGAGATTCAACTCGGTTCGGTTGCTTCGATTCACAAAAGTCAGGAATGCGAACTGTTCCCCACCGGGAGTCCAGGTCACGTCGAGGATCCCCGGAAGCTCACCTGTGATCTCCTGGACGTCGCCGCCCGGAACGTCGATCAACAGAGCTCTGGTCTTGGTTCGCGCCTGGTTCAACACTCCCGCCACGATGTGGTTCGAATCCGGCGACCATGTGCCGTCCGCAAGGATGCCGTCGCCTATCGGAAGGCCCCGCTCGGGGCCACCGTCGAGATCTACCAATGTGGTGCCATCCGAATCCGTGCGAACAAGCCAGCGACCATCGGGTGAGGCATCCCATAGCTCGCTGGGTTCGAGGTCCAAGCGCTCGACGTCATCTTTGGAGCGAAGGCTCAGAGTAACCGCAAGGTCGGTCTCATCTGCAGCCAGCAAGCGCTCTCCCGACCATGCAAGGAGGTTGAAGTGCCCCGGCTCCGTAAGCACAGTGCTCGCCCCGGTTTCGGGGTCGTGCACGATGATCTCGATGAATCCCTCGCATTGCTCCCCGGAGCACTGCCGCCTCTCGATGGGCTTCAGGTAGGCGAAGCGCGTTTCCGTTGGATGCCACAGCGGATTGAACCCGGGGCCGATGTCGGTCGTTGCTCCGGTCTCGATGTTTATCGCCCGGAGTACAGGGGCGGCCAGGAAATCCTCACTTCCCTCCTCCCCGTCGCCGGAGACGACATAGACAACCCAGGGACTTGACTCGCTAGCATGAATGTCACTGGTCGGTGTTCGCCCAATGGCGCGAGCGGTCCCGGAGTCGAGGTCCAGACGCGAGAGCGTGTCATCGTCGAGGTACAGGGCGCTTGTAGCAATCACCCGCGGAGCTCGTTGTGGAGCAGAGTCAGACTCGGAGTCCGAGTCGCGCAAGACGATCGAGACGCCCACAACCGCGAGCACTACTACAAGCAACATCGCAACCAAACGTCCAGAGATGCTCATGTGCCCAGTGTCGAGCGCCGGATGGCCAACGAGCCGTCAATACCGAAAGTTCAATCCAGCCCGCCGAGGTCTGCCGCCTCGCCGGCGGTCTCGAACAGTTCGATCTCCTCGAGAGTCGGCATCATTGAACCCGCCCCGATGACACCCTGTTGCATGCCTTGCAGAACCATGCTTGTGGTGGTGGGGGGCGTAGGAGTGGCTACACCTATGGATGCTTGACGCGCCGTCTCCCCCCAACATGGACGACCGTCGTCGGCAAGGTCTCGTCCTCGACTGTCTTTTTCCGGCCACCACCAGAAGTGACCTCCCTGGAGATCCTTGTTCTCGATACGCAGATCGAAGTGGTTATGGGTCATCGAGGAATAGCAACCGATTCCGTGAATCTGACTCCTCTTGGCGATACGTCTCTCGGTTTGGTTGTCAATGCCTGCCATGCGGTTGTCAGCAGCCGTGCCGTAGAGGTGCTGGCTGGCGCGGGCGCCTCCGATGCAATCGTTGTAGGCCGTGCTCCGGAACCCTGAGTTGATACCGATTGCCTCGGAGCCGCCTTTCTTCCGTACTGCCTCGAGGCGCCACATCAGTCTTTTCACATTGCGCTTGGTGCGCAACGGTGTCGACATGCCGCCACTGAACGTGCCGGCATAGGAGTTGGCCCTCGAGGAGCAAGAGGAGGATCGGTTCTGCTGGAATTCGCCATAGTTGAAGTGCTTGGTCGAACCATCGGTGTCTTGAAGGTTGTTCAGTATCTGCAGGTCCATCATGGAGGCGATCCCGTTCACGGGTCTGCCATACGCGGCCTCGAAGGCCTTCATTGCGGTCCTCGTCTGGCCGCCATAGGACCGGTCGATCGAGAAGGTCTCCTGAGCTGTGGTGGTATACCAGCCTGAGATGCGGACCTGAAGCCTCCCCACGTCCGCTCCCTCAGCTCCGGGCTTCAGGCGTCGATCGAACTCTGTTGCTTGCACTGCAGGCGCTGTCACAGCGACAATCACGGCAGTACACAAGGCAATCCTCGCTCCGCGCCAAACCTTCTTGATCCCCATAGTCTCTATTTCGGCGCCCCCCGTGCGTCGACTTAAATCACAACTTCCCCAAAAGACTCAGGGTTCGGGCAAACGCCGACGATGTAACAGATGTGAATGAGTTCTCGATTGGCCTCGACACCAAGTGACATCCGTCGCATATCATCCGCATATGGGAACAGGGGACACACCGCTGGGCAGCCAAGACGCTGTCAGAGTGGTACTAGTGGATGACCACGACTTGTTGCGTCGCGGCATCAAGACCATGCTCGAGACCGAGGGCGATATCGAAGTGGTCGGAGAGGCCTCCGACGGTACCGAGGCGCTGAAGATCGTCGAGGACACGTTGCCCGACGTCGTGTTGATCGACGTGATCATGCCGAACAAGGACGGAATCGAGACGACGCGCGAGCTCAAGGACGCGTTCCCCAAGGTTGAGGTAGTCGTTTTGTCAGGGCACGATGAGCAACAGTTCGTGTTCGATGCCGTAAAAGCAGGTGCTTCAGGCTATCTGCTCAAGACCGCAGAGCTCGAAGAGGTTCTCAAGACTGTTCGAGCAGCGGCGAAAGGCGCTCCACAACTGGATCCCGTGCTAGCCGACAAGGTGCTCAACGAGTTCCAGACTTATCAGAAGAATGAGGTGGCAGAGGTATTTCAACCTCTGACCCCACGCGAGAAAGAAATACTCGGTCACATGAGCGACGGGCTCCCGAACAAGACCATCGCCTCGCGCCTATCGATCAGCGAGCGCACGGTCACCACTCACGTCGCGAACATCTATTCGAAGCTGCACGTAAACAACCGCGTCAGCGCCGTACAGGAAGCAATGCGCCGTCGCATTCTCGACTACACGCCTTAGCGACTTCATTGCACCGCTTAGGCTTCTCGGATGAGCGACGACCTCAATGAACGCCTCCGCTCACTCCCATCGGTCGATCGCGTCCTTTCCTCTCTGGAGGGACTCGCACCTCAGGCCCTTACTTCGCACGCGGCCAGGTTGGCGGTCGATCACGCGCGCGTGGACATCAAGGCGGGTGGTGACGCGCCCTCGCTCGACAAGGTCGTCGGTCGTGCCCGTGAACTGCTTGATGAACGCAGTGAGAAGTATCTGCAGACGGTCATCAACGCCACGGGGGTGCTCATCCATACCAACCTCGGCCGGGTCCCCCTGGGGGAGCGCCAGATGGACGCCATCTCCCGAATCGCCGGCGGCTACTCCAATCTCGAGTACGACCTCACCGCAGGAAGCAGGGGATCGCGTTACAGCCACGCGAGCGACTCTAGTCCAGGCAGTAACGGGGGCCGAGGCCGCGCTCGTCGTTAACAACAACGCCGCCGCCGTACTGCTCACGTTGGCCGCGCTCGCTACGGATAAGGAAGTCGTCATCAGTCGTGGGGAGCTCATCGAGATCGGCGGAGAGTTTCGTATGCCCGACGTGATGTCGATGTCGGGTACGCGACTCGTCGAGGTGGGCACGACGAACCGCACCCATCTTGCGGACTACGAACGAGCCATCACTCCGAACACTGCCGCCCTGTTGAAGGTGCACCCCTCCAACTACAAAGTCACTGGATTCACCGCCGACGTCTCGTTGCGAGAGCTCGTGCGGCTTGCTCGTGAACGGGGGATCCCGCTTGTATTTGACGCCGGCTCTGGCTACATCGAGGTCCCGGACGCGGCCTCATGGGCCGCGGGGGAACCTGCGATCGATGATGCCCTAGCTCAGGGAGTCGACATCATCACCTTCTCTGGCGACAAGCTCCTCGGTGGTCCGCAGGCCGGGATCATCGCCGGGCGCTCCGATCTTCTCCATCGCATCGCTCAGCACCCGTTGGTCCGCGCGCTTCGAGTCGACAAGATGACCCTCGCAGGTCTCGAAGCAACGTTGCGCGCTCATCTCGAGGGGAAAGTCGAGGATCTGCCGTTGTGGTCTCTCGCGCTCACCTCGGCCGACGAGCTCCGGTCGCGCGCCGAGCGAGTCGCCGAGGGCGTGACCTCGGACAACCTAAAAGCCGAGGCCTCCCCGACAGCCTCGGTTGCAGGGGGTGGATCGCTTCCCGGTGAGGAGCTTGACTCGTGGGGAGTTGCGCTCACTCACGCGGAGAGAAGCGTCGACGAGATGCAGAGACTGCTGAGGGCCTCTTCTCCGCCCGTCATCGGTCGCATCGAGGACGAACACCTGGTCCTCGACCTCCGCAGCGTCTTCCCCGAGGACGTAGACAAGCTGATCGCGATTGCAAGGGCCCTCGGCTAGCGCCCCGGTTTGCGGTCTAGTCCCCGCGCTGGATGCGGTCGGCTCCTGCGTAGATGTTGAAGCGGTCGTCGCGCAGGAAGCCGATCAGCGTCATGTTGAAATCATCGGCAACCTGGATGGCAAGGCTGCTCGGTGCCGAGACGGCGCACATGACTGGCACGCCCGCAACGACGCTCTTCTGAGCGAGCTCGAAGCTCGCCCTTCCACTGACGAGCACGATGCACTCGCCCAGTGGGAGCATCTTCTCGAGCAGAGCCCAGCCGAGCAGCTTGTCCAACGCGTTGTGGCGGCCTACGTCTTCTCGAAGACCGAGCAGCCCGCCCGATGAATCGAACAACCCTGCGGCGTGCAGTCCGCCGGTCCGTTCGAACACACCTTGTGCGGATCGCAACTTCTCCGGAAGCGAGCGAATCAAGTCTGCTTGCACCAACAGGTTGGAGTCGATTCGACGTGCTTTCGTCGCTAACTGATCGAGACCCGCCTTGCCGCACACACCGCATGCGCTGGTGGTGAAAAAGTTGCGCTCGATCGAACCCAGGTCCCGCTGCACATCGGTGCGCAGATGGACGTTGACTATGTTGTATCGCTGTTCCTCGCCGACATTGCGGTCGACGCAGTAGGCCATTCTGGTGACATCGTCGTGGCGTCTCACGATCCCCTCGGCGAGGAGCCATCCCGTGGCCAACTCGAAGTCGTTGCCGGGTGTTCGCATCGTCACCGAAGAGAGATAGTCGTCGCCATCTTGATGGAGCCGAATCTCGAGAGGCTCCTCGGTGGCCACGGCGTCAGATCTCTGCCGGACCTCGGCCCCCTCGTGGGTGGTTACACGGATCCTTGTCGACGCTCCGGGGCGAGCGATGCGCTCTCGTTTGGCCTCCGCGGCGTATGGCTCAGTCGGCTTGTGAAGTGCCATATCCCCATCAAATCACGGCCCGCTATCGTGCTCTGATGCATGTCATCGGTACCGCCGGTCACGTCGATCACGGGAAATCAACTCTCGTTCAGCGTCTGACCGGCATCGATCCGGATCGGTTCGAAGAGGAGAAAAGGAGGGGACTCACAATCGACCTGGGTTTCGCCTGGCTCCCTCTGCCCTCGGGTAACGAAATCGGAATCATCGACGTGCCCGGTCACGAGCGCTTCATCAAGAACATGCTGGCGGGGGCCGGTGGAATCTCGGTGGTTCTGTTCGTGGTCGCCGCAAACGAGGGGTGGATGCCGCAGTCGACCGAGCACCTGGCGATCTTGGACGTGCTTGGAATCACGTCCGGGGTGGTCGCCCTAACCAAAGCAGACACAGTTGACGGCGAGACGTTGGAGGTGGCCCGGCTCGAAGCCGAGGAGCATCTCGATCGCACTGGTCTCTCGGGCTCGCCCGTGGTCCCGGTTTCCGCAACAACGGGGGCCGGCCTCGATGAGCTGGTCGTGCGGCTCGATGAAGCGGTTGCAAACGCTCCCAAGCCGATGGACCGAGGAAGACCCCGGCTCTGGATCGATCGAGTGTTCAGCATCTCGGGGGCCGGGACCGTCGTCACCGGGACCCTCGCAGACGGGCACCTCGAGATCGACCGTGAAATCGAGATCAGTCCCCGGGGTCGGCGTGCTCGCATTCGTTCGATACAGAGCCACAAGAAACAACTGCGATCAGTTGGCCCCGCCAACCGTGTTGCCCTGAATCTCGTGGGTCTCGATCGGGATGGTGCAGAACGTGGCAATGCCATCGTCGGTCCATCCGAGTGGAGGCCGACAAGAACCATCGACGCCGAAGTCCGGGTGTTGCCCGAGTGGGCCGTGGGACCGGATCACGTGCTCACTGAAAAGGGATCGCATCTCTTTTATGCCGGCTCTGCCGAAACCCCGGTGCGCATCAAACTTCTCGACGTCGCCTCGATTGCCAGCGGAGGAAGTGGCTTCGCTCAACTCTACTTGCGCGACCCTTTGCCCCTGGCGCGCGGTGATCGCTTTGTCCTGCGCGACGCGGGACGCATGCTGAGTTTCGGCGGCGGGCGGGTCCTCGACCCTTTGTCGGCACGCGTCCAACGCTCGGATCAGAAGCGGCTGGCATTGCTGAAGCGTCTTGCCAACGCATCCGAAACCGAGGGACTCGAGGCCCTCATTGAAGCTGAAGGTCAATTGAATGCACACGAGGCCGCGTTGAGGACCGGGTACACGGGCCCGGTGCATGGCGTCGCCCGAATGGGCAATCTCCTCGTCTCGACCCGGCGACTCGAGGAGCTCCAGTCGACCGTCCAGAGGGTTCTACTCGAACATCACTCGGCAAACCCTCTCGAGAGCGGGATGACGCGCGCTGTGGTGCGAGCCGAAACTGGACTCGACTCAAGTGCATTCGATGCACTAGTGGACACCATCGAGGACGTCGAGTCAGATGGCGCTCTACTGAGAATGGTGTCGCACGCGGTCAACATGTCCCTCGACCAGCAGCGAGAGCGCGACCAGGTCTTGGAGACGATCCAGGCCGGAGGCTTCACACCACCACTGAGCAAGGAACTCCGTGCCGATCCCGCGTTGCTTCGAGCCCTCGTCGATACCGGCGACCTCGTGCGCATAGGCGATTTCCATCTGACTACGTCGCAGACGAAGGAAGCGCGCGCTCGAGTTAGAAGCGCCATCGAGGAGTCAGGACCTTTGACGGTGGCACAGATCAGAGATCTTCTGGGGACCTCGCGCAAATACGCTGTGCCACTGTGCGAGTGGCTGGATCAAACGGGAGCAACCCTTCGACAGGGTGACGCCAGGATTCTGGGCCCCCGCCCCTAGGTCTGGCGATTTCCCGCCTCACCTGGCAGGCGGTCACCGCTGTCTGGAACCCCACCGATCATGTCGCCATCGCTTAGGGGGCGAGGCTTTCCGCTCCGTAGTTCCTCAACGAGATGGTCGACGACCCGGGAGAGGTCGCCGGTTTCTCTGTAGACCTCACGTTGACGAGTCGATGACGTTCCGCGCTCGAGGATGCCATCGATCCCCCTGAGCTCTTTCAGACAACCGAGTCTTTCGGCCGTCGGTGCAAGCCGGTCCACAATGTCACTGATCGATCGCCGGAGCGACATGACATTCCCCTCTTCATCACGAATTATCTCGGCCTCGAGACCGTGTCTGGCGGCTCGCCACTTGTTTTCTCGAATCGTCCAAGCCTGGTGCTCGAACATGTCGAGTCCCGAGTTGTAACGCTCGGCAAGCCAGACCACGAGGCACTGCGACAACGCAGTTATCGAGGCAAGCTCTTCGAGGGAACTGATCCCGTCGCAGATACGGAGCTCGAGGGTTCCGAATCCAGGGTGCGGCCGAATGTCCCACCAGACCTCGCGGATGCTGCGGATCGTGCCGGCACCGATCAAAGTTCGCATGAAGCGCTGGAACTGCCCCCAGTTGTCCATCTGGTACGGCAAACCCGCGGTGGGCAACGATTCGAAGATCTTGCTCCTGATCGAAGACAGCCCGGAGTCACGTCCCTGCCAGAAGGGGCTCGAAGTCGACAGAGCGAGGAAGTGAGGGATAAAGGTTGCGAGGCTGTTTCCCACAGCGATCGCCTCTTCTCCGGTGCGCAGCCCAACGTGGGTGTGCACGCCGAAGATCAACAAACGGCGCGCTGTCCACTGGCAGTCTTCGATGAGGCGGTGGTATCTGGGGTCGGGCGACACGGTTTGGTCGACCCAGGCCGAGAAGGGATGCGTCCCCGAGGAGATGATGCGATAGCCGTAGTTGTCGGCGACCTCGAACAGTTGCTTGAGTTTTCCCTGAAGCTCGCGGCGCGCGGCTTCCACGGTCGGGCAGACGTCGGTGATGACCTCGATGGTGCACTCGAGTAGCTCGTGTTTGAACCCAGGCTCTCCATGAAGGTCGGCGAGGATCTTGGTCGCCGCGGTGTCGGTGACGAGTGCCCCCGCCTCGTCGACAACTTGAACCTCGATCTCCACGCCGAGGGTCGGTCGTTCGCTTCCGTTGAAAACGATGTCCACGATCTGTCCCCCTGCCACCCGGTGCGAGAAACCTCTGTCACTCGCCTTTTCTTGCTTCCCTCACTCTTCGACGCCTCTCGGGCGTCAACTCTCACGCCGGCGCCGAAGCGCCGCCGTCGCCCGCCTTGATGTTATTGCCCGGGCGGAAACTGTCCACCGCCTTTATCGACAACTTGGCGCCGGCCGAGGACGTAGATCAAAGCGATGAGATTGGCGACAACTCCTGCCGCAACCACCCCGCCCCCCGAAGAGATGGCCGGACCAAGAGGGATTAGCGCCCCAACGACCCACGCAATTTGAAGTACCGACTCCAGCCGAGCAAAGACCCAGCCACGCGCACCAGGTGGGGTCTCCCGCTGGATGATCGAGTCAAATGCGACCTTTGCCGCGCCCGACGCGGCGCCAAAGACTGCCACCAACACGGCCGCCGACACGACCGAGAAGTTTCGCCCGATGATCACGGCAACGACCCCCGCAACAACGAGCGCTAGAGCGATGATGCCCTCCTCGCGCAGCTTCCGTTTCAGGGCCGGCGCGAGCAGCGAACCAACGAGCGATCCGGCGGCGGCCGCTCCGACAAGAAGGCCTAGGCCCACCGACCCAAGTTCCTCGCGGCGCATCGCGAACGCCAGGTGCAGGACGAGGAAACCGACGAGCAGTCGCATCCCGGCCACGGCGAAAGTCGCCTGGCGAATGCTCACAGACCGCGCGAAGTTCTGGGCTTCGAGTCGTTCGGTAACCGCTCGACGACCCTTGCGGCGGGGAAGTCTCAGCGCCGGGAGAACCCCGAGGTAGTAGACGACCGCGGCGAGAAGAAGTTCGGCCCTCACCGAGAAGAAGTGCAGGAGCAAGAGCCCGAATGGCACCGCGACCATCCCCGCAATTGCGCTCACCTTTGCAATCGAGGAATTGGCTTTGACCAGTGGGCGATCCTCCGGAGCCAGCTCGGGAAGCATGGCCCCCTTCACCACGAGTGAGGAACGCGAGAGCACCAGCACCGCGAACGCGATCGGAAAGAGATAGAGACTCTCGGTGCGAGTTGCGAGCAGCCATGCAAGGGACCCCCGGCCGAGGGCCGAGATCACCATCGCGAACCTCAGGCCACCCCGATGCCTGTCGAGAAAACGCGAGAGGAACGGCGCGACGATCGCGAAGGGTGCGACCGTGACCACCAGGTAAATAGCTACGCGGCCGCGAGCGGTTGCCTCAGGCACTGAGAAGAACAATGAGCCGGCCAGAGCTATCGCCAGGAGAGCGTCGCCCGCCGCGCCCGAAGCCTGGAATGCGAGAAACCTGCCGAACTCCGGAGTCGCCGCCTCTCGGCGTGCATTGCGGACGGCTCGGCGTGCCGCTATCCGCAGCAGCGGCTCTTCCTTGCTGGGCTTGTGACGATCGGCCATGAATTGCAAGCGTAGAACCAGCGTCCATCACCCGGGCACGTGGCGGGAAGCCCCTGCCGGTGGTCGGCGCGCCATCGAACCCGAACGACCTCTCTTCGTGCCGTAACCAAGAGGCCTCGCGAGTGGCGATCAGGACGACGCGAATCGGTCGCTAGCGCGAACCAGCTCGTTTGAAATACCCGGACTAGTGGCGGCGTGGCCTGCGTCCTCGACGATCACGAGCTCGGAACGAGCCCAGACGCGGTGCAGTTCCCATGCGGTGGAGACGGGCGCCTGAAAGTCAAAACGTCCGTTGATCAGGATCCCGGGGATGTCCGCGAGCAACTCGGCACCGCTGAGCAAGTCCTTATCCTCGAGCCATGCGTTGTGCCGGACGAAGTGAGTCACAAGCCGCGCAAACGCCAGCGCGTATTTGGGATCATCGAACCGCTCGGCCAGACCAGACGTGGGAGGCCATGCGGGAGTCGCGGACTCCCACATGCACCAGGCGAGCGTGGCGCGCTTCCGAACGTCGGGATCGGGGTCATTCAGTAGTCGATGGTAGGCCTCGACCACATCGCCATCTCTCTCGTCCGCCGGCAGGGCATCGCAGAGTCGCTCCCACTGCTCGGGGAAGAAAGCGGCCAGTCCTCCGCGGAATAACCAGTCGAAGTCTGAACGTCGTCCGGTTGAGACTCCGAACAGAATCAGCTCGGAGACCTGGTCTGGGTGCGCTTGGGCGTAGGCGAGCCCGAGTGTGCTGCCCCATGAGCCGCCAAGGACCAACCAGCGGGCGATATCGAGGTGGCGGCGCAACAGCTCGATGTCCGCCATCAGGCTTGCTGTGTTGTTGCCCTTGAGGGACGTCTGCGGTGCGCTCGCGTGCGGCGTGCTCCGCCCGCATCCTCGCTGATCGAACAGCACTATCCGATAGGCCTGCGGGTCGAACAGCCTCCGGTGCCACGCCACACATCCCGAGCCCGGGCCGCCGTGCAGGACGACGGCTGGCTTGCCGCGCGGGTTCCCGCAGGTCTCCCAGTACACGAGATTGCCGTCGGATACCTCGAGCGCGCCGTGATCGTACGGATCGATCTCCGGATACAGCCCTGTCATCCACCCCTCCATGGTCCTGACCCTCGCCGCGCTCATCCTCACACCCAGGAGGTTCTCCCGGGCCGTCGTCCGCCTAACGGATTTGACAATCGTTTTCAATAAGCCCTAACCTGAGCACATGCGCCCCCTCATTCCGGCTCTCGTCGCCCTGGTGATGCTCGCCGCCGGAGCCTGTGGCCGGGCGGGCGGCGAGTCCGGAGCCTCGGAGGGACCCGATGTAATCGCAGCCTTCTACCCGCTTGAATTCGTGGCCGCCGAGGTAGTCGGGCGCCACGCGACAGTTACCAACCTGTCGCCACCTGGGGTCGAGCCCCACGACCTCGAACTCGCTCCTGACCAGGTTCGCTCGCTGGCTCAAGCCGATCTCGTGGTGTACATCGGTGGCGGGTTCCAACCGGCCGTCGAGGACCTCATCGACGAACTGTCGGGGATACCGACGATCGATGCGCTCGACACTCAGGGCGAGCTGATCGAGGATGACAACGAGGGGCCCGAGAGTGAAGAAGGCGCGGCCGATCCACACGTCTGGCTCGACCCCTCGCGCCTTGCGTCCCTGGGCGACGTCATTGCCAGCGAGATGTCCGAGGTCGACGATGGCAACGCTGACGTCTACGAAGACAACGCCGCAGACCTCGCGGGTGCGCTGAACGAACTGGACGAGGAGTTCTCGGCGGCACTCGAGGACTGTGAACGGAACGAGCTCGTCGTGAGCCACGAGGCGTTTGGCTATCTCACCGACCGTTACGGTCTCGAGCAAGTCGGCGTATCGGGAATCGATCCGGAATCGGAGCCTTCACCCGGGCGCGTCGCTGAGGTCGCCGAGTTAGCACGCGAGCGCGGAGTAACAACGATCTTTTTCGAAGAGCAAGTCGCACCCGACATCGCTCAGGTGATTGCCGACGAAATCGGTGCGCGCGTAGAGGTGCTAGATCCATTGGAATTCAAGCCTGAAGGTGACTCGGACTATCTCGACGTCATGCGATCCAACTTGGATTCGATCTCCGCAGCGCTCGGGTGCAACTAGCCATGACACCCGATTTCCATCTCTCTGGAGCAACAATCACCTTCGGAGCAACGGTGGCTTTGCGGAGGGTGCACTTTCATCTCAATCGCGGCGAGTTCGTCGTCCTTCTTGGAGCCAACGGTTCGGGCAAGACGACGATGGTGAAGGCCCTGCTGGGTCTCATCCCCCTTCGGAAGGGCCGACTCGAGGTGTTTGGTACGCCCCTGCCAAAGTTTCGCGATTGGGGGCGAATCGGCTACGTGCCACAACGCGCGAACGCGGCCTCCGGCGTCCCGGCGAGCGCTTTCGAGGTCGTCCTGTCGGGTCGTCTGGCCAGGTCGCGGAAGTGGGGGCCCCACAGCAAGGACGACGCTCGGGCCGTAAGGGAAGCGCTCGAGCTCGTGGACATGGCCGACAAGCACAAGGAACCCGTCGAGAACCTCTCGGGGGGTCAGCAGCAGCGAGTGCTCATCGCGCGGGCCTTGGCGGGTGAGCCGGACGTGCTAGTGCTCGACGAGCCCGTCTCAGGGATAGATCTCGAGCACCAAGAGAGCTTCGCGACGACTCTTGGTGAACTCAACCGGGGGGGCCGAAGTGTCCTGCTCGTTGCTCACGCTCTAGGCGTCATCGAGCCCCTGGTGTCGCGCGCCGTCGTGCTGACGCAGGGCGAGGTGACCTACGACGGAAAGCCATTGCACGAGTTGCACGACAGTCACGTTCATCATCATCCCCACTCTGTCGAGGAGCCCCTTCCCTTCTCGAATCCCGCCGGAGGATCCCACTGATGGACGTCCTGGCGAACATGTGGAATGGGTTTTGGAACGCCTGCCCGTTCGAGTTCTGTCGGTGGGAGTTCATGCAGAAGGCACTCGTTACCGCAGCGCTGGTGGGTGTGACCGCTCCCGCAATCGGCATCTTCCTCGTTCAGCGGCGTTTGTCACTGATGGGTGATGGGATCGGTCATGTCGCATTCACCGGGGTGGCCGCCGGCTTTCTGTTGGACACCCTGCCGCTTGTCACCGCGATCGTCGCCGCCATTCTGGGTGCCGTCGCTATCGAATTGATGCGAGAGCGCGGCCGAACCGAGGGCGACGTTGCCCTCGCGGTGGTGTTCTACGGGGGCATTGCGGGAGGAGCGCTACTCATGGGATTATCCGAAACTTCGAACACCAACATCCTGACCTATCTATTTGGAGCGCTGCTCACCGTCACCAGGTCTGACATCCTGGCCGCGCTGAGCATCTCGGTCATCGTTCTCGGGATCGCCACGCTGCTGCGACGCGTTCTCTTCGCGGTCTCTTACGACGAGGAGGTCGCTCGTGCGTCGGGAGTCTCTGTGCGCCGCCTGAACCTGTTGGTGGCGGTAGCCGCAGCGATCACAGTCGGTGTCACCATGCGTGTCGTAGGAATCCTTTTGGTGTCAGGCATGCTCGTACTTCCGGTGGCGGCCGTACAGCAATTGACGCGCAGCTTCAACGCGAACGTTCGCGGGCAGCCTTGTACTAGGACTGTTGGTCAGCGTCGCCGGCGTCGTGACTTCCTACTATGTGGACGCGCCACCTGGTGCAACGATCGTGATGGCTGCAATCGTTGCCTTTGTGCTTGCCAGTGTCCTCGCGTGTGCACGGGCGGTGGTGTGATGAAGGACATGGACAAGGAATCGACTGGGCCCCAGAGGTCGACCAAACAGCGGGCGGCCATCAAGGAGGCACTCGGCACCGCTGAGGGGTTCCGAACCGCGCAGGAGCTTCATGACGAGCTCAAGGCCGAGGGTCGGCGCGTCGGCCTGACGACCGTGTACAGGAATCTCCAGGCTCTCGCGAGCGTGGGCGAGGTCGACGTTCTCCGCACGGCCGACGGCGAAGCCATCTACCGGCAATGTGGCACCGGCGAGCACCATCACCACCTGGTCTGCACGCAATGCGGCAATTCCGTTGAGGTTGCGAGCGACGAGATCGAGGCGTGGGCCACGCGGGTGGCGAAGCATCACGGGTTCACCCCGGTCGATCACACGGCAGAGGTCTTCGGAATCTGCTCGGCATGTTCCGAGTAACCTGGGCGATCGCGATCGAGTGCAGTGCTAGGAGTCGTCGCGGAACATACGTTCCGCTCGGGGGCGCTTGTAGCCCGGCCCATCGGGGGTGGGATCTGTCTCCGTCGAACCCTCCCGGGCTTCTTCCCCTGCCTCTTGATCGTCTCGTCCCGAGACTCTGACCTCGTCCCGACTCACGACCAACGCTGCGAGACCCGTGGTGATCGGTACGGACGCTACGAGCCCGATGCTCCCGACCAGGGTACGAACAATCTCCTGAGCCACCACCTCGCTGGTAAGAGTCTGTGTAAGCGGAGTGTCGGCGAGGGTGAACAAGATGAGCAGCGGCAGAGACGCGCCCGCATAGGCCAGCACCAGCGTATTGACCGTCGACGCGATGTGGTCCCGCCCAATGCGTAGCGCGCTCGAGTACAGCTGGCGCGCGGAGTAGCGCGGGTTCGCATTGTGTATCTCCCACACAGCCGATGCCTGGGTCACGGTGACGTCATCGAGTACCCCCAGGGTGCCGATGATCACGCCCGCGAAGATCAGTCCCTGCAGGTTCACCTGTGCTGCCGAAACCTGAAGAAAAACCGCCTCCTCCGAGCCAAATCCGGTGAAGCTCACGATATCCAGGAAGAACGCGCCGAGAAGGCACGTCAGCAACAGGCTCACCAGAGTCCCCAGAACCGCGGTGGTCGTCCTCACGTTGACTCCGTGCGCCATGTACAACGCCGCGAACATGATGGCCGCGGATCCCACTGCCGCAACGGCGATCGGGCTCTTGCCTTCGAGAATCGCCGGCAGGACGAACGCAAGCAAGATGAAGAGAGAGATCCCAAGTCCCACAAGTGCAGCAAAGCCGCGCATGCCACTCAGTGCGACGACGACGACGGCAAAGAGAAGCCCAAGCGCGAGCAACGGCAGGCCACGCTGATAGTCGATGAAGAAATAGCGATTCTCGTTGGGATCGTTGAGAGAGCGCCCGACGAATATCTTGTCGCCCACGGCTATATGCCTGGCCTGGCTAGTTTCTGCCGTCTCGAACGAGGCATCTGTTCCGGCCTCATCACCGTCATCGATGCGGGCAGTTACCTCGGCGCAGCGGAACGATTCCTGTCCGGGGATCGCCTGGCACTCGATCTCCTCGACCTTTGTGACAGTAGCGCCGACCCGATCCGGACTGGCGAAATCTCCCTCGATCTGGCTCGGGGGTTCCCCCGGCCACAGAATCACGAGTCCGATCAGGGTCAGGACAATGAAGGGGACGACTGCGATGAACAGCGCGCGGCGAATTTGAGGCGACGCCCGGAACTCTCCCTCCTGATCGGCGTGAGAGTGGCCGTGGCCCACGCAGGTTTACGAACGCGGCGGCTGAGCCGAACGGCGCGGTAGATCGGGTGGAGGCTCTGGGTCGGTGGGCCGGCGCGCTCGGCTCTTCGTCCATGAAGGGGGACTCAACAGTTCGCTCGTGCATCGCGTCGGGGAAGACGTCCTTGCCGAACGCGGCCTCGAACGCCTTGAGCATTTCGATGGGAATTGGCACAACGAGCGTCGAGTTCTGCTCAGCGGCGACGTCCGTTATCGTCTGGAGATAGCGCAGCTGGTAGGCGATCGGGTGACGAGCTATGACCTGAGCGGCCTGAGCGAGACGCTCGGATGCCTGAAACTCACCCTCGGCATTGATGATCTTGGCCCGGCGCTCTCGTTCTGCCTCAGCACCCTTCGCCATTGCGCGCTGCATTTCGACGGGAAGGTCGACGTCCTTGATCTCGACGAGGTTCACCTTGATACCCCACGGATCCGTCAGGTCATCGATGATCCGCTGCAGTTCCTGGTTGAGCCGGTCGCGCTCGCTCAAAATGTCATCGAGCTCGACCTTGGACAGCACCGCCCGCAAGGTTGTTTGCGCAATCTGAGATGTAGCGAAGAGGTAATTCTGAATCTCGACGACGGCCTTGACCGGTTCGAACACCTGGAAGTAGACGACCGCGTTGACTCGAATGGTCACGTTGTCGCGCGTGATGACGTCCTGTGGCGGCACGTCGAGAGTCACTATCTGAAGATTGACCTTCACCATCCGATCCACGATGGGAATGAGGAAGAACAGTCCGGGCCCTTTGGCCCCCTCGAGCACTCGTCCCAGCCGGAAGATCACACCACGCTCGTACTCTTGGACGATGCGAATCGACGCCGACAGCAGAATCAACAAAAATACGATCACCGCTCCGGCGATCACTAGGCCCACGTTCTAGTCGCCTCCCTCGAACATCCCTCGAAAACGGAGCTGTTTCGCTAGCCTCCCACGACTGCAGATGGTCCGCTTATTGCGTGTCCTGCCCGTTGTTAGCGTTCGCATCCTCGTGGAGAGGCTCCACCAGGAGAACGAGACCCTCCGTGGCCTTGATCTGGACTTTCGAGCCCGCCGCAATGCCCGTCTCCATCGTGCGAGCGCGCCACAGAGTCCCCTTGGTCATTACGGTGCCCTCCGGAGCGATGTCGGTTTTGGCCACGCCCACAGTGCCCACGAGAGCCTCCTCGCCGCTGATCGGACGGCGAAGGCGCACTCTCAATGCCGCGGTCATCACCGAGATGAAGAAGACCAGGGTCACGACGACAGCGGTAACGATCGCCCACGGTGACAACGCCAGCGCATCTGGTGCTCCGGAAAACAACATCAGGCCACCCGCAACCAGAGCCGCGACTCCTCCAGCCGTCCAGATTCCGAGGCCGGCAACCTGAAGGTCAACGATGAAGAAGACGACCGACATGACAATGAGCGCCACCCCCGCCCAGTTCGTCGGCAGCACGCTCAACGCGTAGAAACCCAGCAACAGGCAAACACCACCCAGGATGCCGGCGAGGCCGATCCCCGGGTTATAGAGCTCGAAGATGATTCCGAAGGTCCCGAACAGAATCAGCAAATAGGCGATCTCCGGGTTCGTTACGAGGTGCAACAGCCTCTCGAGGACGTTCATCTCCTGGAATCGGAACCTGACGCTTGCTGAGTCCGAAGCCTCATCCCAGGTTTCGAGGGTTTTGCTGTCCCCGTTTCCCAGAGTCACCGTCTCTCCGTCGACTTCCTCCAGCAGTTCAGTGAGCGTGCTCACCTGCCCGTTGACTACGCCGCGTTCAACCGCTTCCGTGGCCCCGATCGACTCGGCATCCTCGACCGCAGCTCGTGCGAACTCGGGATCCCGGTCCCGAAGGATCGCAAGCTCCTCGATGAAGGCCGCAGCGTCGTTAGTCGCTTTGCGGGCAAGTGTGTCCTCGATGTCGCCGCCCCCGAGGTTGACAGGAGTCGCGGCCCCCAGGGCCGTGCCTTCCGCCATGTAAGCAAGGTTCGCCGCATAGGTGATGAAGGTCCCTGCCGATGCGGCGCGCGCTCCGCGCGGCGCGATCCAGACGATCGTGGGGACGTCGATCTCGAGCATCTCCTGGATCATCTCCCGCATCGAGACGTCGAGTCCGCCCGGAGTATCGAGACGGATGACCACCGCGTGAACCCCGTCGGCCTCTGATCTCGCCAGGCGCCCCTTCAGGTAGTTCGCGTTGGTGGGGTCGATGATTCCCTCGAGCTCGATGACGTCGACGGTCTGCTCGCCGCCCTCTTGCGCACTGAGGGGTGCTGCCCCGAGCATCAGGACCCCGGCCGCGATGGCGACAACCCATAGAAGACTGAGAGCTCGGCGCGCGCGCCGGAAGAGGTACATCCCTAGATTCTCCCGCAGGTCTGGCGTGAAGTTTGATCTGTGGTCAGGCTGGGTCGTAGCCGCGAATTGCCTGCTCGAGGATGTTGCCGCCCTCCTCGGCCTCTTCCTCGGTGAGGCTCATCGGAGGGGCGATGCGGAGCACGTTTCCGTAGAGGCCCCCCTTTCCGACGAGCAGTCCGTTGCGTCTCGTCTCCTCGAGCATCCAGGCGGCTGCCTCGGGGCTCGGCTCGAGACCTCCGGGCCTTACGAGCTCGACGCCGAGCATGAGCCCCTTCCCCCGCGCCTCAGCCACATGGTCGCAGTCATCAGCAGTAGCACGAAGGCGACCCATGAGGCGCTCGCCCCTCTTTTTGCAGTTGGCCTGGAGATCGTTGTCGAGCAGGTAATCAAGGTTAGCGAGGGCCCCCGTTGTCGACAGTGGATTCCCGCCAAACGTCGAAATCGAGTTGGCCTGCAGAGCAATCCATGATCTCGCCGACGCGCCACGACCCCGCCGATAGAAAGGCCATTACCCAAGCCCTTCGCAAAGGTGATCATGTCCGGCCTCACTCCGTGCGCGTCGATTCCCCAGAAGTGCTCGCCTGTGCGCCCCCACCCAGTCTGAACCTCGTCAGAGATGAGCAGAATGCCGTGCTCGTCGAGCACCTTGTGCATGGCCCCGAACAAACCATCGGGGGGAGTTGCAAAGCCCCCGACCCCCTGGATGGGTTCTGCGATCAGACATGCCACATCACCAGACGTCATCGTGTCGATGACGCTGCGCAGGTCGTCTACGCACTCGCCGATGAAGGCCTCGTCGGAATGATCACGCCATGGACTGCGGAGCTTGTAGCCGCCGTGGACATAGCTGACGTTCACGGGAGTTAACGCGCTCGGCGACCATCCCCTGTTGCCGGTGATCGCCACGGTTGCAAAGGAACGACCGTGGTAGCTGTTTCGCAAAGCCAGGACCTGGTTCGAGCGCCGGTACGCTGCCGACAACAGCAATGCCGTCTCGTTCGCCTCGGATCCCGAGGACGTGAAGAAGACCTTGCCATCGTCCACCGGAGCGAGCTCGGCGATGCGCTCCGCGAGCTCGATGGCTGGCTCGATCAGATAGAGAGTCGAGGAGTGAAGCATCTTGTCTGCTTGGCTCTTGATTGTGTCGACGATCTCGGGGACCGCATGGCCCGACATCGTCGTCAGGATGCCTGCAAAGAAGTCGAGATAACGATTCCCTTCGGTATCCCAGACGTACCGGCCTTCGCCGCGCTCGAGCGCGATGGGTTGCTCATAGTTCAGGGCTAGCCAGTCCGGAAGTACTTTGCGGTGGCGGGCGAGAAGCTCTTCGTGGCTCATTCGCCGAGCCTAGGGCAAGCTGTCAAAGTGCGAAAGGGCAACTGAGTGGATAGGACACAGCGATGGACGTCGATGAGTTCCTCGATCCCAAGATCCTGATCGTCTCCGGGAAGGGAGGCGTGGGAAAAACCACGGTGGCGGCGGCGCTCGCCCTCGTAGCCGCGCGCCACGGACGCAAGGTGTGCATGGCTGAAATCGACCGAAAGGGAACGCTTCCCAAGCTCTTTGGTGGGGGCGATGTGACCTACGAGCAGCGCGAGCTGTCGCCTGGAGTCTGGGGGCTCAGCATCATTCCCGAGGATGCCTTGGCTGAATATCTGCGGGTCCAGTACCACATGAGCCGCATCTCACGAGCTTTTCGCAGCACTCACTTCGTCGACTACATAACAACGGCCGCACCAGGGCTCAAAGACATCCTTGTCCTGGGCAAGATCTGGTACCTCGAACAGGACGAGGATCACGGGGGAGGGCCCCCCGGATTCGACACGATTGTCGTCGATGCCCCCGCTGCCGGTCACATGGCGACGTTCCTGAGGGCTCCCCAGGGACTTGCCGACGCAGTCCGCGTTGGGCCCGTCAGACGTCAGAGTGAATGGCTCAACGAGATGCTCACCGATCCGAAGAGGAGCCGGGTCCATCTCGTCACGCTCGCAGAGGAGATGCCTGTCACCGAGACACTCGAGACCTCAGAGGCGCTTGTCAAAGATCTCGGAATCACGCAAGGCGCGGTGTTTGCGAACGCCATCTACAGCCGGTTGCTCACGGACGAGGAGGCCGATGAGTTCGAAAAGATCGCGGCCGACGGCAAGATCGACGAGCTCTACGGCGTTGCCCAAGCGGCCGGGATCAAGCTCGACGACGACGACCTCGAAGCTCTGCACGGCTATGCCCACTTCTTGAAGGTTCGTCGTGCCATTCAGTCCCCACACCTTGCGCAACTCCGAAAGGGCGTGACTCAACCCGTCATCGAACTTCCCTTCCTGTTCTCCGCAGGTCTGGCTCTTCCCGACATAGAAACCCTCGCCGACGTCGTCGAAGAGCAGATGGAGTCGCTATGAGCCCTGCCCACGCGCGCGTAAACCCGATCGGCGAGATCGTGAACCACAAAGAGATAGTTGTTTGCGCAGGTTCTGGTGGCGTCGGAAAGACCACCACGGCAGCGGCCATCGCTTTGCAGGCCGCGCTGGACGGCAAGAAGGTCGCAGTGCTGACGATCGATCCGGCCAAGCGGCTCGTGTCCTCGCTGGGTCTCAAGGAACTTACCAACGAGCCGTCGAAGGTCAACAAGCGGAAGTTCTCGAGCGCGGGGCTCGAGATGAAGGGTGAGCTCTGGGCTCTCATGCTCGACACGAAGACCACGTTCGACGAAGTCGTCACCCGTTACGCACCCACTCCCGAGCAGGCGGAGCGGATTCTCGCCAATCGCTTCTACCGCAACATCTCGTCGACGCTCTCGGGTACTCAGGAGTACATGGCGATGGAAAAGCTGTACGAGCTGCATGCCGGCGGCGAATACGACATCATCGTGATCGATACACCTCCGACGCGAAACGCTCTCGATTTCCTCGACGCACCGCGCCGGCTTACGGATTTCTTTGAGTCGCGCGTCCTCCGATGGTTCCTGATGCCCTACATGAAGGCTGGTAGCGGCATCTTCAGAGTCGCGAACATCGCGGCAACGACTTTCCTCCGGGTGGTCAAACGAATCGTTGGTGGCGACGTGCTTCAGGACACTGCAGAGTTCTTCAGCAACCTCGAAGGTATGTATGACGGCTTCAAGGAACGCGCCAGAGAAGTGTCGGCCCTCCTGCAGAGCGCCGCCACCTCGTTCGTCATCGTGACCTCTCCGGGAGAGGACTCGGTGATGGAGGCAACGTTCTTCGCGGCACGCCTCAACGAGGCAGGGCTCCCGTTCGGCGCGTTGATCGTCAACCGGGTGCATCCGAGGTTCGGGGATGGAGTCGACGTCAAGCCGCGTCAACTCGCAAAGCTCGAGAAGCTGGGGGAGCATGGACAGCTCCTCGCGAAGCTGATCGACAACGAAGAGGCGTTCATGCGGGTCGTCCGGCTCGAGGAGAAGAATCTGAACGCACTCGCTCGAAAGATTCCGAGACACCGCTGGGTCCGAGTCCCCTACCTCGAGCAGGAGGCGATCGATTTCCGGGGACTCTCGCTCATCGCGGACAAGCTCTTCGAGGTCTGACCGAGTTCGAGAATTGATGCTTGCACCTCACGTTGCGGGAGGGTCTAGCTTGTCGTCATGGACGTGAGCAAGGACAAGTGGAAGATCGGCGAGTTGGCGTCGGCGACGGGCTTAACGGTCCGTACCCTTCATCACTACGACGAGATCGAGTTGCTGCGGCCCTCGGAGAGGTCTGAGGCCGGGCACCGAATCTACACCGATGCAGACGTGCGGCGGCTGTACCGGATCATCTCGTTGAAGCAACTTGGTTTTCCGCTCGCCGACATAACGTCCATGATCGAGAATGACGACACCGACCCGCGCTCAGCCGTTCGCCGTCATCTCGATGCAGTCGAGGAACAGATCGAGTTGCATCAGGAGCTACGCGAGCGGCTCGGTTCAATCCTCGGCGTTCTCGACGGCTCCGACGAGCCGTCGACCAGCCAACTACTCGAGATCATGGAGGTCATGATGGAAGTCGAGAAGTACTACACGCCCGAGCAGCGCGAGCAGATCCAGAAGCGCGGTGCTGAAGCGGACTGGGACGAGATCAGGAGCAACCAGAAGGAGTGGTCGCAGATACTCGAGGACGCGGAGGCGGCCATGAAGGCCGGCACTCCGACGACCGACTCCCAGGTGCGGGGGCTCGCCAGTCGCTACCAGGAGCTCGGGCAGTGGTTCGCCGCTGGATTCACTGGTGGAGACCCAGGCTTGAAGCAGTCCCTGAACCGACTGTGGGCCGAGAAGGGCGACGAGCTTCACCAGCAGTTCGGCAAGGGCCCGGAGGTCGACCAGTACCTCAGACAGGCACTGGAAACCGGACCCAAATAGCCCTCAACGCTCGTCCCGGGTGCGCACTGGTACCCGGGACCTAGCGCATTCCCGAGATGTTCGCGGTTAACATCACGCGCATGCTGGCTGCAAAACTCATCGAGGGTTTCGTCGCCGTCCTGACGATCGGCTCGGGCCTGATCGCGCTGTGGATCCTCGTGGGGCTGCTCCGCCTAAGGGCGGCCGAGCTCGGTCCCATCTACAAGGGCGGAATCGGCCAGTGGTCCTGGGCGGCCCACCGGATCACTGGAATCCTCGTCCTCGCATTCCTCTATGGCCACATCGTCGACACCTTCGGACTCGGCTTCGGCCCCGAGCTGTACGACGAGACCATTACGCTCTACAAACAATGGTGGTTCAAGCCGTTCGAGGTTGCGCTTATCGCCGCGACTCTGTACCACGCGCTTAACGGAGTGCGGATCATCCTCTTCGACTTCTGGCCCAGACTCGCGCTCAAGCAACGACAGTTCGCCGCTGGTCAGCTCGTCCTCTTCGTGATCGGGTTCGTCCCTCCGGCGTTTTTCATGCTGCGTTCCGCCTACGAGTCGTCCCCCCTTGGTTGATGGCGACGACCGAGCAAGCTCTCAACCCTCGACTGGCCGCCATCCTCGACGAGGTCGCGCGCGCGGTCGGCCGACATGGCATCAAGCAGGGCGAGGCGGCCGGTAGCAAAGCGGCTCTTCGCATCACTCTCGAGAACGACGTCAATCGAGTCGTCCAGGTCTACTGGACCGCCTTCCAGGCGAGCATCCCTGGCGACTCGATCGGGCTGCACCTCGAGGTCGCCGAGCCCCGCGTCTTCTGGTCCGAGGCATATCTAAGCCCCGGCGCCGTCAACTGGGTCTTCTGCTTCGCCGAGCGTCCGACCGACGGGGAGATCCAGCTGTCCTACTACCGTGAGTACGCCTCGACCAGCGACGCCATCGAGGGCTTCTTCAACCTTTCGGGCTGGTACGTGCTCACGGCGTCGGACAAGACCTGGGAGGACGTGACGTACTCGGTCGCCGACGAACTCGGCTGGGCCGAAAGTCACCTGGCAAAGGCGGGAACCACAACCTCGGCCGCCGTTCAGGAGGCGCTCAAGAAGTCGACCATCATGTGGCTCCGCTGGCGTCACAACGGCCAGACGCTGCAGTCGCCGGTGTGGTTCGTCTACGACAACAAGACATCGAAGATCTACGTCCTCTCGGGTGAGCGAGAGCAGATGCTCCCCGGTGCCGAAGAGATGCGTGAGGCGGACGTCATCCTGCGGTCAAAGGGGAAGGACATACGCATTGCCGAGATCTCCGCAAACGTCAGGCAGATCTCTCCGAATGACGAGGAGTGGGACGCCATCGCTCAGAAGGTGGCCGAGAAACGCCTGAACGTGCCCGGGCTGCCCGAGGACCTCGCCGCCCGTTGGCGCGACACCTGCGTCCTGCTGGAGCTAACGCTCCGGACCTAAGCCGGGACTGGTCTAGCTAGGCGGAGCTTGCCAGGAGGGTGCGCCAGTCACCGTGTGGCGCACGCCGCCTGTAGCGGCGACGCTCGCGCTCGGTCAGGCCCCCCCAAACACCGTGATCAACCGGCGCTTCCATTGCATAGGACAGGCATTCACTTCTCACCGGGCACCTGCGGCAAACCGTCTTGGCGAGCTTGTGCTCGAGCGCGCCCGCCGCGAAAAACAAATCGGGGTCATTCTGCGCACACAGCGCATGCGCCCGCCAGTCCTGATCGGTGTCCAATACCAAGAGTCGCCTCCACCCTCGTGCCGAGTCTGATGCACAGGCCCAAACCTGTTGCAAAAACCCTACAGATGGAGACAGACTCTTTTGATAGCCAAAACAGACCCTTTATGGGCGCCTTGGTGGACTACAGACCACATAGTCCGTTTGGACTAGCGGAGTGGTTACAGAACCGTTTATCGAAGAAGTTATGTAGGATTGGGGATTCGAAAAATACCGCCTGAGACCGCACGTGAGCGGGCATCTGGGGAGTGACTTGATGAAGGGACGAAAGCTTCGCTCGGGAAGCCTTGTGGCTCTCATTGGCGCGCTCATCCTCGTCCTTGGTGCCGCCCCCAGCCTCGCCGAGAGAAAGCCGGCCGAGATCTTCGACACGATCCCCGACAGGGGGAAGAGGGACTACCCCCACAGGGCCAACCGCGTCACCGTCAGGTTCAGGGAAGCCCTCGTCGCACAGGGCACAGAGGGCAAGGAAACGACGATCCTCGTCAAGGACGAATGTGGACGGACGCTGAGCGGGGCGACCACCCGAGCGCCAGCTCCGGAAGGACAGGAGTGGGTCGAGAAGGCGGCGGTTGAGCTTGACCGGCGAAGAGAGAACCCCCGCGGCGTCTACAGCGTTTCCGTTAGTTACTGGCTGGCGAGCGACGAGGAAAATCCCGGGGACCCCGGCGAGGAAGACCCTGCCAACCAGGAGCCGCGCACTTACGACTACACGTTCCACGTTCACGGGGGCCCGGATTGCGACGGGTCTGACAAGCCCGACCATCCCGGGCACGGAGGCGGCGACGGCGACAAGAACCATGTCTGGGGCAACACGAGTGGCAGCGGACACAATCAAGACGGCGGGCACTCGGGTCATGAGAACCTGAGGTCACCCAAGGGCACGAGCAACTCCACCACGGGGTCCCCCACTCACACGACACACGATCCATTTTCCGACTTCGGCTCCTACACGAGTCCGACCATCCCGTCGAGTATTGACGACCACACCGACCACACCGGCTCAACCACGCCCTTCGGCGAGGACGACTTTGGAGATCCCTTCGGCGACAGCACGGGAACACCGCCCCTGTCAGACCCCACCGACCCGTCGCTTTACGACTCGGAGGCCGGGCAGATTCCCCAAGAGGCCGAGGACCAGCAGACCCTTAGCGCGGCTCCGGCCGAAGATCTCGAACCCGAGCCCTCCATGCTGGTCGTAGCACTGGCAACCGCGCTGTTGCTCGGCGTGGGCGGCGGTCTGTTCCTCAGGAAAACCGAGCCGCCCCCCATTCGGAGCTAAGCGCCGGCGCCGCCTGCGTTCCGGTCTCCCTCGTTCGAGCCAGTCCAACCAGTAATCCCGTCAACCCAATGACCAGCAGCCCGATCACGAGTTCCGTAGCGATCGTCTTGCGAAAGAGCGCGTAAGGGTCCGGCTTACTGCCGTCCTTGGCTGCGTTCTGAAGTCTCTTGCGAACAAGAAAGTGATTGACCGCGCCGAGAACCACGATGCCTAGAAACAAAACGATCTTGATCGTAAGGGTGATCCCATAACCGCTGTCGATGAGGTCCGTCGGTGACTCGAGGTTGAAAAACGAATTGAGTGTGCCGGTAACCGCGACGATGCCAATCGCAATCAGTGCAAGTCGAGAGAAGCGCGAGACAACCGCAGAGAGGATCTGCAGCCGATCGAAAGTCTCCTTGTTCTGCCAGACATCCGGAAGTGTCACTGCCAGGATCACGATGCCGGAGAACCATGTGGCTCCAGCAGCGAGGTGCACGACATCGTTCGTAAGCGCCGCCCATGCCGGATCTGATACAGCGGCGTGACCGGCGAACGACCAAGTCGCGAGCAACGTCAATGACAGCAAACCCCACAGGGTCCACCATGCTGTGCCGGGTTTCTTTTCGCTCGGATCCATTCCTGAGAGACAAAGGTCCTGCACGCGCTTGTAAAGCAGCACTGATAGCGCACCCAAAACGGGGAGTCGAATGAGGCTCCAGATTCCGAAGCTCGTCGATAGCACAGTTTCAAATGCCTCCATGCCAAGTTCGCCCTCGTCGAGCAACGACACGAGAGCAGTCTGCAGGAGCAACGCCAGGACGGTTGCGACCGCGCTCGCGACGAGTGAAGCTCTCACAAGACCCTCGATTCGTACGGCGAGCTCCATTCGCCCGGAGCGCCAAGCCTTCGCGTCGAGCGTCCGGAAGGCCGGCCGCAACACGAGAATCAGCAGGGGAACCGCTCCGAAAATCAAGGCATTGGCTGCGAACGCTACAAAGCGGACGAGCGTAAAGGAGACTCTAAGCAGATCTTGTTCGATCCCCATAGCCCGCGTCTCCTGTCATGGCTTGCTCTCGGTTAGTTTGGCGCGACTTTGTCTTAACTAGACGTCCAGCAGGAGTCTTTCATGACGTCAGCACAATTGATTCTGGTATCGGTGTCATCAGCTCTCATCGCGGTGATCGCGATGCTGGTTGTGGCAACCGTTCTCCGGGCCAGGACAAGAGAGAGTTCGGGCGGGGAAGTCTCGCCGGCAACGGGGCCCCAGACGAGAGCGCAGCGTGCCGCAACGCGTGCCCAGAAGAAGGCCCAGAGAGCGACGATAAAAGCCGAAAGGAAGGCCGCCAAGGCCACCGCATCGGTCGCCAAGGTCGAGAAGGACAAAGCCGCCGCCCTCGCGGCCGCCACGAAATCCACGGACGAGAAGTCACCCGTGTCCAGCGGTGACGGCCCCTCAGACAAGTCGCTCGACAGGAATGGCGAGGGCGATGGAGCAAAAGAGAACAAGTCCGGAGACGCGCCCGTAGCGGAGGTTTCAACCGGGGAGTCCGATCGCCTCTCCACGGAGTCAGCCACTACAGCCGGCGAGACCGACGTTTTACCAGTGCCAGAGAAGAAGGCCGACAAGGACGATGAGGTCGCGACCACGGAGGCTGGAAAGAAAGCCTCGGAGGCCAAACCAAAAGCACGAAAGTCACTGCTGGGTCGAATCCAGTCGACCGATGACGCGCCCGAGGAGAAGAGCTAGGTCCTACTCCCGGAAATCCTGGGCAGCTTCCTCGACAGTGGGGGCGATGGACACGCCTTCGCCGAATCCGGTGATCGTGAACAGCTTTAGGTGTTGTTCGCGCGTGCATGCGATCGCCAAATCTCCTCCGGCTTCGCGCAGGCGTCGCACGCCACCCATGAGAGCTCCGAGTCCCGACGAGTCCATGAACGGAACCCCGTCAAGATCCACGACCACACTGGGTGTCTCGTCCTCGATCATCTTGCCGAGCGCGTCTCTGAGAGAGCCAACCGTATAGACATCGAGGTCGCCAACAGGCACGAGGACCTTGTAGTCCCCCTTGTCCTGGATGTCGATCTCTACCTTCTGCTGTGCCAAGCGTCTCTCCCGTTCAGTTCTCCGTTTTTGCCGCGCGCCCCACAGGTGGGCTGACCTCCGTCGCCTCTTGAGTCAGCCGTGCGCCCTGGAACTCGATCACGAGCATTGTGAGGTCATCGTCCAGCTTACCTGCGGCGAAGTGTTCCACGTCCCGCACCAGCTCCTCGCCCAGCTCGTTGGAGTCCAGCGGAGCAAGCCGGATCAGCGCCTCGGCAAAGCGATTCTCACCAAAGATGACACCGTCCGGCGATTTTGCCTCGAGGAACCCGTCCGTATAGAGAATCAAGCGGTCGCCAGGACCCAGTTGAATGGTGGTCTCGGCCGTGCCTGGCTCGTCGAACCAGCCCAGAGCGCGGTTTCGGGGCCCCTCAAGGAAATAGCCCTGAGGGCGGCCGTCGCGCCGGTCCTCCCTATCGTCCGAGGTCAACATGAAGGGCGACGGGTGGCCCATGTTCAGCCAACCTGCCTGACCCGTGGCGAGATCGATGGTGGCGTAGATGAGGGTCGTGAACGACTCTGGTTCCGTTGCCTCCTTGAGTGCTTCGTTAGCTCGCTCGATGATGCGTCGGGCCGAGGCTCCCTGTCCCCGCTCCGCTCGGAGAACGGACAGTGCAACGGTTGCCATCAAAGCAGCAGCAATGCCCTTCCCTGAAGCGTCTCCAACGGCAACCGTCATGGATGAGTGGTCGACATCGACGTCATACCAGTCGCCACCGACGAGGTTCGCCTGGCGTTGAATCGGCACCAGCCTGACGGTGGCGGTGTTCGGCATCGTTCGCTGTTGCAGGTTGCGCTGGATGGCCCCTGCGATCTCGAGCTCGCGATCTTGCAGGGCGAGCTGCTGAAGACGCTTAAGTGCCCCCTGCATCTCGGTGAAGCGATGGCCCAGCTCCTCGACCTCGTCTCCCGAGCGAATGTCGATCTTCTGGTCGAAGTCACCCCGTCCGATGGCTCGAGCCGCCTCCACAAGTTCGGAGAGGCTCGATGCCAGCCTGCGCGGTAGAAGAATGGTGAGCAGGAGGCCAACCCCAAGCGCACCGATGATGACCGCAACCAAGGTGATCCGGGCCTGGTTGGATCGGGTCTGAAGATCCTCCTCGGCCCCACGGACGACCTCTCGCTGCAGGTTTCGCAGGTCTCGACCGAGGTCCTCGATCTCGAGAATCAGCGGTGCTCCCTGCTGGCTGAAGGCGGCCTGAGCGAGGGACCTCTTGCCTCGCTCCGCCAGCGGCACAACGTTCTGGTCAACGCTGGCTTGAAAGTCCTCGCCAGCTTGGGTGAGCTCGTCCAGGACATCGATTTCCTGACGAGAGGTGAAGAGATCCCGGCTCTCCTCCAAGACGTCCTCGACGTTCTCGACCTCGGCTCTGTATTGCTCGAGCAACTGATCGCTCGGGAGAAGCAAGAAACCCCGCACGGCGGCGCTCTGGGCGGTGTACGAGCGCACGATCTCGTCGACTGCCACCACACCCGGGACCGCGTCGTTGAAGACCCGTCGCTGCACCTGGCGAAGAGACGAGAACAACGACAGGGTCACGTAACCGAGTATCCCGATCAGAACAAGGAGAAGACCGAAGCCACCCACGATCTTCCATCTCAAAGACAGCTTCACGGGCACCAGTATCCTCGAAGCCATGGGCAGACGCAGGGACGAAGGTCGGCGAGCAACGAGAGTTCTTGCCCGAACAGCTGGAATCGGTGCCGCTCTGGGCGCCTACGCGCTCTACGAGCCCCTTCGGTACCGCCTGGTGACCCACGATCTCCCTTGCCATCCAGGCGTTCCGGAGTTGAACCTTCTACACGTCTCCGACACCCACCTGGACGAGAACAACCACGCTCGCATCAGATGGCTGTCCGAGCTGCCTGATCGGCTGGGCCTGACTCCGGACCTCGTCCTCGCCACCGGCGATCTAGTGCAAGACGATACGGGGATCGACCCCCTCGTAGAGGTCCTCGCTCCTCTCGAGGCCCATTGGGGTCGCTTCTTTGTCTTCGGCAGCCACGACTACTACCAGGCGAACTTTCAGAGCTATGCGAAGTACTGGACGGGAAAACGGAACCTCAGAGCACCTCACGCCGACAGCGACCGGCTGAGGGACGGTCTGCAGGACAAGGGATGGGTGCAGCTCCACAACCGAACCGAGGTCATCGATACGCCCGCTGGAAGGATTCGACTTGCCGGCGTGGACGACCCGTACCTCGGCCGTCACAAAACCGATCATCTCGAACGCGACGAGGACGACGCTTGTGCAATCGGACTCATGCACTCTCCTGAGATCGTCAGTGAGTTCGCTCTCGCCGGGTTCGACCTCATCTTGGCTGGGCACACCCACGCGGGCCAGGTTCGTGTCCCATTCGTCGGAGCGCTGGTCACGAACTGCTCTTTGCCCCTCCCGCTGGCGGGCGGACCCCATCGTGTCGGGGACTCGTGGCTGCACGTCAGCCCGGGCCTGGGCGCGGGAAGATTCAGCCCCATTCGATTCAACTGCAGGCCAGAGGCCACGCTCCTGCGTCTCCGCCCTGCAACCCCCTAGGATGCGACAGTCCTAAGGGATACGGTCTTTGGGCGAAACAACCGAGTCGCTAGGGAGGACACACATGGCATCCACACCCCCACCGAACACGGCAGCAAATGCTCCACCCCCGCCGCCGGCGCAACCCGTTCGACGGCGCAATGGAGTCGGAACCGCCGCGCTAGTGGTGGGAGTAGTAAGCCTCGTTCTCGCGGTTCTCGTTATCTTTGCCGCGTTGGCAATCCCGCTCGGCATCATTGCGGCCATCCTCGGCGGAATCGGCATGTCGCGCGTGTCCAAGGGTCAGGCCGACAATCGCGGGCATGCGGTCACGGGCCTGATAACTGGTCTCCTCGCTATCGTCGTAGCCGTTGCCATTGGAATCAGCTTCGTTGCGCTCATCGCCGAGCACCAGTCCGATCTTCGGGAAGTTCGGAACCTGTATGACGGACTCCGACGACGACAACGCTAGGGCGCGCTGCTTCCGCGAGCTGGGTGACCGACTCGAAGAAAACTAACTGGGAGTATTAGAGCTCGCGGCTGTCCGCGTCGTCGACGCTCGATTCTGGGTGCGACGCGTCCTCGAACTCCCGCAGCACTCCCGTTACGAGATACGAGACCTGCTCGCCGATGTCGACCGCGTGGTCAGCGAAGCGTTCTAGGTAGCGAGAAACGAGCACGATGTTGATCGCCAGCGCAAAGGTCGCTTCGTCGTCCACGTAGTCCTTGAGGTCGTCGAGCATTCCGCGGTTGAGGCGGTCGATGGCGTTGTCCTTGGTCGGAAGGGTTTCGGCAGCCTCGAGATCGCGCGACGCGAAACAAGTCAGGGCGATATCGAGCATCTCTCCGGCTCGGATCCCCATCTCTCTCAGCCTCGCCACCATTGGCGAATCGGGAGGATATGAATGTTCGTTGAGCACGAACTTGGCCATGTTCACGCACAGGTCGCCCATCCGCTCGAGGTGCAGGTTGGTGTGCATCATGGCTCGAATGAGTCTGAGATCGGTCGCCACGGGCGCCTGAAGCGCCAGCAGACTCATCAGGCGCGTTTCGGTTGCGATGTGAGCGTCGTCCACCCTGTCGTCGTCGGCGATCACTTGCTTGGCCAGTTCGGGGTCTCGCCGCTCCAGGGCATCCAGGACGGCGTGGAGCTGCCGGCGCACCTGGGTCCCCTCGGACATCAGCCCGCCCTCGGCGGTTTCCAGCTCATCGTTGAAGTTGATGCGAACCACGCTCTCAGTATCCACCGCCGTCCCTCTCAGATTGCATGAGCTTTAAGGGATTCTGTCTTAACGCATTAAGAACACGAAGCGAATTAGAGGTGACTTCGCCCTCAGTCTCCCATCCAGAGCGCCGTGGTCACACTATGCTTCGAGCTAAGAAGCGAACTCAATATGAACGACCTCGCGTGGCTGGTAACCGGTGCTTTGATGGCGAGCGGCTTGATCGCCCTCGTCATGCTCAGCGTGGCCGCCCGGAAGCGTCGAGCCGGCTCCGGGCGCCCGAGTCGGGTGGCGGACAGAGACGGTGAGCTCATTCCCTCCGGCCTGGAGTGGGCGATCCTCGAACGATTGTCCGAGGGGCTGGTCGTATTGAGCGATCTGCTGCGGCCGATTGCCGCCAACCGAGCCGCCCGTGAGCTTCTCGGCTTTCCGGAGGGAGCTCTTCCTCCTCGGCTGCCCTCCGATGAGGTGAGAACGGTGGCTCGACTTGCGCTGGATCGATCGGAAACGGTCGAAGAGATTGTGAGTATCTGGTTTCCCGCCCGTCTGACTCTGCGAGTGCGGGCTGAGCCTCTCGACTCTCGCGGCGGAGTGATCGTAGTAATTGAAGACGTCACCGAAGAGCTCAAGACGCAGCGGATGCGGCGTGAGTTCGTCGCGCACGCCAGCCACGAGCTGAAGAGCCCTGTGGCGAGCATGCAGACGCTCGCCGAAGCCCTCAGGCATGCGGTGCACGAGGATCAGCCGGCAGCTCAACGTTTCGCGGATCGGATCGAGTTCGAATCCGCTCGGCTGGGCCGCCTGATCGGCGACCTTCTCGATCTGTCCCGAATCGAGGATCCCGAAAAGGTCCCTCGGGAAACGGTCGACCTCTCGGCGGGGGCCAGGCGGGCGATGGAGGACACTGAGGCTGAGGTGGCGGCCAAGGGAATCACCCTTCATACCGAGATCTCCGACCGGGTCTTCGTCCGGGGAGATGAGGCTCAAATGGCGGTTCTTGTGAGGAACCTCCTAGAGAACGCGATTCGCTACACACCAGAGGGAGGCCGGGTCTTGGTCGACGTCTACCAGGATGGCGACTCGGCGATCGTGCGAGTGAGCGACAACGGAGTCGGCATCCCGCTCGAGGATCAGTCGCGCGTCTTCGAACGCTTCTATCGCGTCGATAGAGCGCGCTCACGTGACCGAGGCGGCACGGGATTGGGGCTTGCGATCGTCAAGCACGTCGCCGAGTTGCACGGGGGAAGCGTGCAGCTGGAGAGCGAGCTCGGCCGGGGCTCGATCTTCACCGCCCGCGTTCCGGCGGTCCCACCGCCCCCGCAGAGAATCGCCTCAGCGGGTTGATCGAGGAGGACTTAAAGGGTTGCCGCAGATTCTGCTGATCGAAGACGAAGAGGGGTTCGGAGAAGCGCTCGAATACCAGTTGGAGCGCGAAGGATTCGAGGTCAACCGCTTCACGGACGGTGCTGTCGGTCTCGAGCGCTTCAAGACCTCGGGAGCAGACCTGGTGCTTCTCGATTTGATGCTCCCCGGAGTAAGCGGGGAGGACATCTGCAAGGAGATCCGGCGTGCGTCTTCCGTTCCCATCATCATGCTGACCGCTAGGGATACCGAGATCGACAAGGTGCTCGGACTCGAGCTCGGGGCCGATGACTACGTGACGAAGCCGTTCAGCTCACGCGAGCTCCTAGCCCGCATCAAGGCTGTGTTGCGCAGAAGCTCCAACGAATCGGCCGGCGCCGACGGAGTTCTCGAGAGCGGAGGGGTACGGCTGGATCCAGATCGCTTCGAGGTCACCGTGCGCGGTAGGCAGGTGCATCTCCCGCGCAAGGAGTTCGAGTTGCTCGAGATACTCCTAGAAAACTCTGGCCGGGTGCTGACCCGCGAGACACTCATCGATCGCATCTGGGGGGCCGACTACTTCGGCGACACGAGGACGCTTGACGTGCACATCAAGCGTCTACGCGCCAAGTGTGAGGAGGATCCACACGCACCTGCGCACCTGTTGACCATCAGAGGACTCGGTTACAAGTTCGTTCCCTGAGGTCCGCTCAGTACCCCTGGGGTGTGTTGTCATCGCCCGTGCGGCGCGAGGGACGAATCTCCGCCGAGAGCGACTCTGCATTGCCCGTGAGCATGTAGCGAAGCCGCTCGCCAATCATGACGGAGTGGTCGGCAATGCGTTCGAGAGCACGACCCGCCAGCAGAGTCTTCACTGCCGTGGGGACTGCGTGGGGGCCATTCATCGCCATGATGCCCTCCATCAGAGCCCTATTGTGAGAGTCCATCGCGTCGTCCCGCTCCTCCAGCGTCCTGGCAAGACGCAGGTCGCGAATCGACCAAGCTCTGATAGCGGTGCGAAACAGCTCCTGGGCTTCGAGCGACATCTCTCGCAGGATCCCGTAGGTCTCCAGGTTGCCTCGAATGAGGTCGTGGTCGGGGGCGAGCTTCACGATTCGCAAACATAGGTCGCCGGTGCGTTCGAGATCGCCAATGATTCGGATCACGGACACGACGAGGCGAAGATCCGAGGCCACGGGGTTCTGGCGGCCGAGCAGGTCGTAGCATCGCTCGGTGAGTGAGACGAGCATGTCGTCGATCTCGTCGTCGGCCTCTATGACACTTTGTGCTAGCTCGAGGTCGCCCGTGAGAAGAACCGAAGTGGAACGATCTAGAGCCTCGTCCACACGAAGCGCCATGACCTCGATCTGAAGTCGCAGCTGTTCCAACTCGAACGCGAACGCCGCTCTTAGGGGTCTTGGGTCTTGTTGGTTCGACTCAGCCGAACCTGCCGGTAACGTAATTCTCGGTCCTCTCATCAGACGGTGTCTGAAAGATGTTCTCGGTCTTGTCGTACTCGACCAGGACGCCCGTACGTCTGTCCTGCTCGTCGTTCACCTCAGCGGTAAAGAATGCCGTCATGTCACTCACACGCGCCGCTTGCTGCATGTTATGGGTCACGATGACGATCGAGTACTCCTTCTTGATGTCTTGCATAAGGTCCTCGATGCGTCCTGTTGCAATCGGATCTAGGGACGAGCACGGTTCGTCCATCAGAATGACGTCCGGCTGTACCGCGACGCAACGGGCTATGCAAAGGCGCTGCTGCTGTCCACCTGACAAACCCATGGCGGAATCCTTCAAGCGGTCCTTGACCTCGTCCCAAAGTGCCGCCTTTTGGAGGGACTGTTCGACGATCTCGTCCATGTCACCTTTGAAGCCGGAGATCTTGGGTCCAAACGAGATGTTGTCGTAGATCGACTTGGGAAACGGATTGGGCTTTTGGAAGACCATTCCGATTCGGCGACGGACCTCTACCGCATCGACCTTCTTGTCGTACAGGTTGACGCCGTGATACATGATCTCGCCCTCGATACGCGCCGTCTCGATCAGGTCATTCATTCGATTCAGACACCGAATGAAGGTGGTCTTTCCGCAACCAGAGGGCCCGATCAGAGCGGTGATGGCCCCTTTGCTGATTCCTAGATTGACATCGCGGACGGCTTTGAACGCACCGTAGTAGACGTTCAGATCCTTGATCTCGAAGACGAGATCCTTGGTGGCAAAGGCCTCGTGGTGAGGAACAGCAACGTGCACACCAGGTTGTGCCAAAAGGTTTCCTTTTATCGTCGTACCGGCATTCATCTGTCTACCACTTCCTGTCGTAACGATTGCGGACCACGATAGCTACCGCGTTTGCGCTGAGCGTAAGCACGAGCAACATCACGATCGCGGCGGGCACCAAGTCCTCGCGAAATCCAGGGTCGGGGAGCCTAGACCAGTTGTAGACGAGAACCGGAAGGGCCGTGAACTGGCTCTGCAAGCGTTCGATGAGACCATCCGCACTCACCGCAAAGAAGCCACTCACGGCTCCGACCATGAGTAGTGGGGCGGTCTCCCCGATCGCGCGAGACAGCGACAACACCGTTCCGGTAAGGATCCCAGGCGCGGCACTCGGCAACACGTGGCTTCGGGTGACCTCCCATTTTGTCGCACCCAGACCGTAGCCGGCCTCGCGAATGCTGTTGGGTACGGCGCGAAGCGCTTCGGCAGAAGTGATGACCACGATCGGCAGGACAAGGATGGCCAGGGTGATGCCCGCACTCATGACCGAACGACCTCCCGTCACGTCACCGAGCAACTTCACGAAGAGTGCCAAACCCAACAATCCGTAAACCACCGACGGCACACCCGCGAGATTGCGGACGTTCACGTTGATAAAGCGATTCAGTCTCGTATCCGAGGCGTATTCCTCCAGATAAATTGCCGCTCCGATTCCCAGAGGAAACGCGATGACCACGACAAACGCAACCAAAAGCAGCGAACCACTGATGCCCTGTGACACACCGGCCCGTTCGGGCAGAGATGACACAGTTGCCGTAACTACATCGCTGCCGCGCTCTTGAAAGGTGGGAATCGCCTTGCTGACTATGTCGAAAAGCAACACAACGAGAAACAGCAGGGAGATGAGAAGGGCCAGCAACAAGAGCACCTGGAAGATCTGTCCGGCGAAATCGGTTCGCCTACGACGCAGCGCTCGCTCAACAATCTCGGTGGTTGTCAAAGTCTCGCCTCTGGCAGACATCTAGGACCTCTGTCTGACTCGGCGAACGAATCGCTCACTAAGAAGGTTGAGGACGAGTGTCATAAGGAAGAGAACAAGACCCACGAAAAAGAGGCTCTCGAAGGTACCTTCGCTCCCCCGAACTTGGTCACTTCCGATTGCCAGCGATGTCATCGCCGCGGTCATGGTTTGACCTGGTCCGCAGGCGTTGACCGTGAAAAGGGAGCCACCGGTTGCACCGGCCGCGATCGCCACCACCATCGTCTCACCGACTGCCCGGGAGAATCCGAGAATCAAAGAGGCGACGACACCAGAAACAGCTGCCGGGAAAACGATGCTGGTGACTGTCGTCCGCTTGCGTGCACCCATTCCGTAGGACGCCTCGCGCAAAGCCACTGGTACCGATCGGAAGGCATCCTCGGCGACGGAGGCGACCAACGGAGTTATGAGAATCCCAACCGCAATCCCGGCAGCTCCAAGGTTGAAAGATGTGGGCTGATTGCACAGGGCTTGCAGGATGTTGGGACTTATCCAGGCAAGCGCAAAATACCCGAGCACAACGCTAGGAATGCTTGCGAGAATCTCCAGGATGGGCTTCAGAACGCGCCGGACACGCGGCTTCGCGTACTCGGAGAGATAAAGGGAGGCACCCAGTCCAAGGGGCGTGGCCACGACCATCGCGATAAGCGATACGACCAGCGTTCCCATGATGAGCGTGATCACGTCGAAACGTCCTCTTCGCGGGAACCAACCCCCTTCTACGTCGATCAGTGCCGACAAGTCGACGTTACGCAGAAAAGTCAGGGCCTCCCCGAACAACGAGACGACGATCGCTCCGCTGATGACGATCGAAAAGAACGCAGCTCCAAAGAACAACCCTTTGAACGCACGCTCGCGTCTGATGCGTTTCGGGCTTCCTCGAAGATCCTCGAGATCCAATCCTGTGGGTGTCGTCTGTGACATATCCCTCCGAAGTCAGGTGGTTCCCAGTGGAACCGCGTTTGTTTGCTACTCCTGGCTGAGCACCGGGCCCAGTTCCCTGGCCTCCCAGTTGTCGACAGTCGCCTGTTTGTCCTCGTCGGCGAGGTCCACGTAGCCGACCTCTCCTACCGAGGTGAATCCGTCGTCACCGAGGTAGAGATCGACGAACGCCTCGACCTCGGGTTTGTTGTCGATGCTCTCCTTCTTCACGTAGATGAAGAGATCTCGAGCAATCGGGTACTCGCCGCTCGAAATCGTGTCCGGATCAGGCGCCGTGCAACTAACATTCTCTGTTTCGTGTGATACCTGGAGCGCTTTCACAGTGTCGGAGTTGTTCTGATAGAAGGCGTAACCCACCCACCCGAGAGAAGTCGGACTTCCGGAAATCCCTTCGATGATGACGTTGTCGTTCGCAGATGCCGTGTAGTCCGCACGCACGAAGGGACCGTCCTCCGATTGCTTCCGCTCGTCGACCGCGATGTCCTCGAGCACGATCTCCGCGAAGGAGTCGAATGTCCCTGATTCCTCGCCGGGGGCCGTCACCTCTAGAGGAGCATCCGGATAGGGAGCGTTCGGTGCTCCGATCTCTTCTGCCAGATCGTTGGCGTCACTCCAATTGCTGAAACCCTCCGACTCGGGACCAAGCAGTGCATAGAGATCGAGAAAGTCAACGCACTCAACCCCGCTGTTATCGGCTGAAGTGATGACCGAAAGGCCGTCAATTGCGACCTTCAGCTCGACGAACTCAACGCCATTCTCTTCGCAGGCGGCGATTTCTTCCTCCTCAATCGGTCGAGAGGCATCAGAGATATCCGTCTCACCATTGCAAAACAGCTCGAATCCGTCGGACGTGCCGGGCCCGTCGACAGCGATGGAGACCCCAGGGTTCTCACTCTGAAACTTCTCTGCGTTCAGCGAGCTGATCGGCTCGACGGTGGACGAGCCGGAAACCAGAATCTCCCCTGAGAGACCCTCACCGCCCCCGGAATCGTCGTCACCCCCACACGCCGCTGCCACGAGTGCCAGAGTCAAAACGAGTAGCAGGAGCCGCAGTGGCCTCCCCGTCACTCTCGTCATACGGGCATTTCCTCCTTATGTGAGCCGCCGATGGGCGGTTCTATGTTGAGGCCGTCCCTTCGGGTGCCCTCCATCCGCGTGCAAGGTAGCAACGGCGTATTGCCGACCGGCATCCTGTTCATGAACACCACGTGAAGGGATTTCTCGGCTATTCGCCGGCGAGCTCAGTCGCCCCCGGGTGAGGGGATATGGGAGACTTGCCGATCGAAGGCTCGATCGAGAAGTCACCACGGGAAGTGGCGCAGCTTGGCAGCGCGCAGCGTTCGGGACGCTGAGGTCGCGGGTTCAAATCCCGCCTTCCCGACCACGAAAAGTCCAGGTCAGAGGCAATTCTCCTGACTACCCCGATAACCTTTAGTTCGGTCGTGGGCCGCGGTGGGGCGACACGAGCTAGGCGAATCAGCGCCTCAGTGGCAGTGCTACCCGGTTTGTACACCGACCCCGGTAACGCCCGGGCGCGTCCACTGGGGCACCGGTCGACCGCCTTTTCTGGGCCCCATCGGCGCACCGTGCTCGTCGGTGCGCAAGACGGAGTGGGTCGGGAACTGCGGCCATCCCTCGGGCGAGTCCTCCCACTCCTCCCGCCGTCCGTAGGCGGTCATGTCGAGGAGCCCGAACGAGGGACTCAACACCTCGTCGCCCCTGGCGGTCGTCCAGTACGTCAGGTAGATCTTGTCCTCCCGCCGCAGGTAGCAGGAGATCCGGCCGGCGTTGCCCACGGTGGGGTCGTCGAGGTGGGCGTTGGAGTACCACGGCGCTGTGTAGCCCATGAAGTCGCGGAATGCCGCGATCTCCTCGTACGGCCCGTCGCCGAGGATGGCGAAGGTGATCCCGTTGGCGTTGAGGTAGGCCGCGTCGGCGGCGTCCTGCATCGGCCAGGAGTTCCTGGTGCAGCCCTCGCACTGCCACTCCCATGGCTTCCCGTCGTAGAACATGTGGCTGTAGACGACCAGCTCGTCGCGCCCCTCGAAGACGTCGCCGAACGGGACCGGGCCGTCGGGACCGATGACGGTGGTGTCGGGCGGCACCTGTGTCATGGGCAGCCGGCGCCGGGCCGCGGCGATCGCGTCGCCCTCGCGGGTGTGTGCCTTCTCGCGCTTGCGCAGCTCGAGGAGCTGTCGCTCGAAGTCGTCGTGGTTGGTGACGGTCGGGGCTGGCGTGGTCATGGTTTCCTCTTTCAGTTGTGTCTGGGAGGTCGGCGCCGCTTGGCGGCAAGTGTCTACATCGACTGGTAGGGCGTGAAAAGACCGACGACCTCGCTATCGGGCAGATTCGCTCTGAGCTCTGCGTTCGGCTCACCGAGGAGTGCGCCGGAGACCGATCCCGTCGCAGGGATCGTTTCCATTAGATCGCCAAGGTGCTCCGCATGCTCGATGAGCGCCTCGGAGTCCTTGTACCGCTCGAGGACGATGCACTCGGACTGATCGTCGTTGAAGTAGATGTCGTATTGCAGCGTTCCGCTGTCCTTGGTCCGCACGATCTCCATCGCTTGAGCGGACAAGCGCTTGAACTCCTCGACATTGCCCTCGTGAAACTTGAATCGAGCGATACCCACAAGCTCACTCACTGCTCTGACCTCCAATCCGTTGCGATCGCCGTGTCGTTGTAGCTCACCATTACCTCCTCGCTCTCATTACTGAGACCGGATCATGAGTGGAAACTAATCGCGGTCCGCCGCGACATCCGGAACTGACGTCGGTAAGGGCGCTAGTAGGCGTCTCCGATCAGCGGGTTCGGACTCCTTCGTGTCCTCGGCAGACGTCCTTGTAGCCCGGCACGGCGCCCTGGCGGGCGCTCGTCCACAGCACGTCCACTTCAGGTCGCCCGCGGAAGTCCTCAACGATCAGGTCGAGAGTTGCGGTGCCTAGGCCTCGTCGCTGGTAGCGCTCGTCTATGAGCAGCTTCCAGAGACAGTGCGGGATGTACTCGGTGCCGCCGACCCCGTCGGGATCATCTTGATCAGGCGAGAGCTATGTCCTCCGTGCCGCCGCAAGCGCCTGAACATCGGCTCGGTCTTTCGCCGCCTCGTCAGGCGCGTCACGGGTCATCTGCTTGCCGCTCCGGAGCAGGTCCAGCGCCACGCGCCGAGCATACGTCCAAGCCTCTCCCGCCATCCGAGCCACTCGACCTCAAGAGACCATTCCGCACACTGGCACACCACGGTGTCTTAGTCACGCAAAGGATGCGGTTCGCGTTCATGATCTCCAGCCGGCACCGCAGAGGGTCGGTCGTTTCCTTCGTGTGACGCGATGTGCTTTGCGATGTACTCGGCGTCCCTCCCGACACCGCCGATAAGCGACGAGGTAAACGCATGCAGAAAGAACCGCCCCACGAAGTAGAGGCCAGGCTCGCTCTCAACGATGCCGCGTTCGGTGCACGGGCTCTCCGTCCGCGCCGACCACTGGCAAGTCGATCCAATCGAAGTGTGCTCGGAATCCCGTACACCAGATGACGTTTGACACCTCCATTACGTGTCCGCCCTCAAGCATCGGGTAACCGTCCTTGATCCCGGCCGTGTGCGGTACGCGCTCGATCCTGGCGGCTGCGAGTTCCTTAGGCCTGACTCGTTCGAGCGGCGCCGCGGTGACTAGCGCCCTTGGTCGGACCTTGCGACCGAGTGGATTGCTTACGCTAAGCACGTGTGAGAAGACGAACCAGACCACGGGTGTTAGCAGCCGGTCTCCCACACTCCCGGCGCGGACAGGACTGTGACCCGTCTCCTTACCCGACAACCACGTTTGATGTGTGCGCGACACTTCGAAGGCGATCTCAGCCCCCGAGTTGCCGGCCCCAACGACGAGGACGCCGCCTTCGCGCAGTTGAGATGGGCTTCGGTACTCCCTGGAATGAAGCTGCACGATGCCGGGATCGAGTCCGTGGGCAAAGGCGGGGATCCGGGGGGTGTGGTAGGCGCCTGATGCCACCACGACATTCTCGGCCTCGAAGCGGTGGTCGAGAGATGTCATGACGTACCGGTTCCCGTCCTTGGATAGCCTGTCCACGCTGACGCCGGTTCGAACTGGGAGGTCGAAGCGCCCAGCGTAGGACTCGATGTAGTCGGCCACCTCGTCCTTCGTGGGGAAGGATCCGGGTTCACCGGGGAAGCGCCAGCCCGGCAGTCCCGAGTAACGAGCAGGAGTGAACAGGCGAAGGGAGTCCCAACGCGAGCGCCAGGAATCGCCAATCCGCTCGTTCGCGTCCAGGATCACGAACGGCCGACCTCGTCTCGCCAGGTGGTACCCAACCGCAAGGCCCGCCTGCCCGCCACCGATAACCACGGTCTCGAAACGCTCTGAGCTGCCGGCATCATCCATCGTTCTCCTCCTCATCCCTCACTAACGGTTGGAGCTGCCAAGCGCGGTGTAGAGCGCACCAGAAACGCTTCGGGCTGCTCGATGGCTGGGTCGTCGGCGGCGTTATAGATCACGTGCAGCGGCCATCCGTAGCGGGCGCTCGTGGCCTTGGCGGTTTGCAGCCGCACCTGCCGGTCCTGCCGCCCCAGATCAGCGTCGTTGCCCATCGCTTCCTTCGACTCGTACTTTGAACTTGCACGGCCGACAATAGGGACCGGCGGGACACCACGCATCGGCGGAACCACCCACTTTCGCCCGCTAGCGTGGGTAGTTTCCGCCAAAGAAGGATCAGACCATCGCCCGCCAACCACGCATCTCAACACAGACCTTATGGTGCAAGGCCTGCAGTATGCAGCGCTCGTGCAAGGTCAGGTCGCTCTAGGTGTCGTCCTCATCGCGCTGTCGATTGCGGCTGGAGCGGCGGCGTGCTGCCCCAGTGGGTGTGGTGGTTAGGTGCTGCGGCGGGGACGATCGATCTCTTCCGTCCGCTCGCAGTGACTAGCCCTCCTATCCTCATCGCGACCTTTGTGCCCACCTTCCTTTGGATCGCCGCGGCCTCAGTCGCGCTCATCAGGAGGCCCCTCGAGGCGGCGACCTGAGAGAAGCCGTCGACGGGTAGTTGTCCCCCGGCTGCACGTGCCAAAGTTTCGAATATCAGCTCTTCTCAGTCTGGGGCAGCTGTGCTTTCGCCTCGTCGTACCCGCCCGAGGGAGTTGATTCGGCTGGGGCGTAGATGAGGTATATGACGCCGGTGGTGAAGGTCTGGGAGGAGACGAGCCGAAGCGGGATGGGTGATTCCCCCTCGTCGAACAGACGCGTCCCCTTACGGATTGCGATCGGATGGACAAGCAAGTGCAGTTCGTCGAGAAGATCGGCAGCCAGCAGCTGACGAACGATAGAGACAGATCCACTCATCCCGATATCCGTCGTGCCGGGCTCGTTCTTCAGCGCGGTGACGGCCTCGACAAAGTCGCCCTTGAGCTGCTCGGAGTTGCGCCAGGTGAACTGGAGATTTTGGTTCGAGACGACCACCTTGCGCGCATCACCGAGCGCCTTGCCCATAGCGGCGTCCTCCTCGCCCGCGGCCTCGCGGTCAGGCCATGCACCGGCGAAGCTGTCGTACGTCTTGCGGCCGAGCAACAGCGTGTCGGCTGTGGCTAGCTGGTTGGTGACGGCCGCACCCATCTCGTCGTTGAAGTAAGGGAAGTGCCAATCCTGCGGGTCTTCGACGACGCCGTCGAGCGAAATGAAAAGACCGGCCGTGATTTTGCGCATCGAACTACTCCTTCATCGTCGTGGCTAGGTGTGTGTCATCTGATCTGACCGTTGTCGGACCGTAAACTCATCGCGAGGCGGGCGAGAAGATCCACACTCCGGTTCCGGCCATGCATACTCCTCTTCTGTGCACGAAATTGGCGGCTCTCAATCAGGTCGTTTTGCCCACTTAATCGCCACTATTCGATGGCTTGTGATGCGCGGGACTACTTGCACAGACTTTTCCTCCAAAGAACCATGGACTAAGATCGCAAAAGCATCGTTCGGGACGCTAAGGCCTCGGGCTCGAATCCGCCTTTCCGGCCACGAACGAAGAGTTGGGGGGAAGAGTTCATGCCAAAGTTGAACGCAGCTGAGCTGAACGAGAAAATCGAGGCGAAGCTGAAGGACCTCAAGCGCGGCCAAGCCAAGACGGAGCGCGCGCAAAAGACTGTGAGCAAAGTCGATGCTAAGGCGGAGGAGCTTCGCGAGGAGCTGAAGCAGATCCGGTTGGAGCTGGACCAACGACGCGCCGTGGTCAAGGAGGTCCGGGAGGACCTGCACGTAGCCGAGCTCGAGGAGGAGGTCGAACGCCTTCGGGACGCCGCCGGAGATGTTCCCGATGGCGTGGCCGATTCAGACGGCGGAGACGGGCAGGCCGCGCTACTTGGGTCGCGCCTCGATACCCTTTCGGGACTAATCGAGGAGGGCCTGGCTACTCGGGACCGACTGCTCGACCGGCTCGACCGGCTGAAGGATAGTGAGGCCGAGGCGGAGAGCGTCTTGGACGAGACCATCAAAGAGCGCGACGAGGACCGCGAGGCGCTAACACGGATGCGCGCTCGCCGAAAGAAGATCAAGGAGCGTGCGGATCGCCCCTCTCCGCATTTTGCCTACGCTGAGTTTGACTGCCGGAATGGCCAGGCGCTACCCAAGGAGTCCGAGCCTGCAGTCAAAGACTGGTGCGAGCGGATCGGCGAACCTCTGCGAAAGCGGTTCGGCGCGGTTCACATCAACTCGGCGTACAGGCCCGTTGAATACAACGCGTCGGTGGGCGGCGAGCCGAACTCGGTCCACATCTACGACTATCCCAACCGCAACTTTGCGGCCGTCGCTGTCGATGTCACGTGCGAGAAGGGCTCGCCGGCCGAGTGGTATGCCTTCACCGCCGGCAAGGCTGACGGTCGCGGGAGCTACTCGACCTTCCATCATGCTGACAACCGTGGCAGGTTTAATCCCCCATGGTCCGCTGCCACCTGGTCCGGCTAGGCATGACGCAATCATGCGACTCCGGATGAGCTTCTAGCAGCCGAACGCGGGACCAGCCTTCCTTGGCCAAATTCGTTACATCATGTGGTCGAGCTAAACCAGACTCCATACGAACTTCCACCTACTTGCGCGGCCGAGGGACATTTGCCGCTTGTCAGCCTTAGTTCATGAAGGAGAGGTTCTCTACCGCGCGCTGATGTCGCGATTGAGCACCGATTTCACGTCGAGGATCGGCGTCCCGTCCACCGCTTCAAGTTTTCGAACTCGGACTTTTCGGCCCTCGACCGCTGCAACCTCTACAGGGTGTAGGCCAATCGGATTGGGACGGTTCGGGGACCGCGTGGCGAAAACACCTTGCTGCGCTCTCGATATGTCGCCGCGCGGATGCGTCCGCAGCACATCTCGGCGGGCTTGATGGAGCCACGTAAGGACGATGACCTCGTCTCCAGGATGGATGCCCTCGAGAGCCTCGACGACCGATGGCTCGAAGACGAGCCATGCATCGGGTGCCCCCTCATCGCCCTGTTTGGGAGCAGATGAAAGGTCGGTCAATGGAGACTCCACCTTCCCGATCGCTTCGACTTCGAAAGTCTCCTTCACCTATGCCCCCTATTCCACGAAGAATGAGTAGCAATCCTAGGGCTGCACGACTGCAGCTACGACGGCTGTTGAGACGCGGTTACGGCCCTAGCGCTTGTCTCGATGGGCGATGCAGCGCCCCGTCGTATACGCGGTCGCGTCGCGTATCGTTCACATCAGGAAGGAATGCTTATGCCGCCGCGGGCGGGACAGGAGACGACTCATCTCAGAGAAAGCGCAAGCGCCCATGCCGCAGAGGGCGTTTGGGGACACGGCGATCATCGCGCATCGCGGCGCGTCTGGGCATGCTCCCGAGCACAGCGTGGCCGCATTCGACATCGCGATAGAAATGGGTGCCGACTATCTCGAGTTCGATGTTCAACTGACGGCCGATGGTGTACCAATCGTCTTCCACGATCTCGTTTCAACTCGTACGCTTCGCGGGATCGAACGACATGGCGTCATCTCCGAAATGGCCTTCGAACAACTCCGACATGCAGACGCGGGATCGTGGTTCAACGAGGATGCAGCCTCCAGCTCGCCGGACTACGAGCGACAATCGATTCTGACTTTGTCAGATGTTCTCGCGAGGTATCGCCATCTGGCGCGATTCGCCATCGAGCTCAAGAGCAGAGATGATTCGAAGTCGGGGATCGAATGGAAGGTCCTTCGGACTCTCGCCGATCACCGGCTCATCGGTAACAGCGGTCGGGTGGTGCTGATGTCTCTTTCGGCCGTCAGTCCTGCGCGTTTGCACTCGCTCGCTCCTGGTATCGATCTCATCCAGTTGTTCTACGACCACGAGAATGCCGCCGAGATACTCGGTCGCCTTCACCACGTCCGTCGCTATGCACGGCGCATCGGGCCTCATTACTCGCAGGTGACCGAGGAGCTCGTGCGTGCGGCCCATGGCGACGGAATGGGCGTGTGGACATGGGCTGTGAACGAAGTCGACGAGATGAAGCGGTTGCTTGCGGCCGGTGTAGACGGAATCGTCACCGACTTTCCCGATCGATTGAGGTCCGTTGTCGACGCACACCGCCGTTCGCTGCGAGGGGCTGAGCAGAGCTAGAGAAGGAGCTCGGCGATCTGCACGGCGTTGAGGGCGGCGCCCTTGCGGAGGTTGTCGCCAACGGAAAAGAACTCGAGTGCGCGTTCGTCGAAGAGATCCTTGCGAATACGCCCTACGAAGCACGAGTCCTGATTGGCTGCGGCCAAGGGAGTGGGATAGACGTCGTTGTCGACGTCGTCCGCCAACTCGACCCCCGGAGATGACGCAAGGATCTCTCGAGCTCGATCGACCGACACCTTGGACTCGAACTCGGCGTGCACCGAGACACCATGACCGGTCACCACTGGAACACGCACGCATGTCGCCGTAGCCTTGAGATCGGCAACCCCCAGGATCTTGCGCGTCTCACGGCAGAGCTTTAACTCCTCGCTCGTATAGCCCTCTTCCCCCACCGAACCGCACTTTGGCAAAACGTTGAGCACCAACGGGTGCACGAAGGTATCGCCACCCTTGATGACATCTCCCGCGCGGCCCTCGCGGACCGCCTCGGGCTCCTTCGCTGCGAGTTGAGTCTGCTCCCACAGCTCGTCCGCTCCCGGCTGGCCGGACCCCGAAGCAGCTTGATAGGTGGCGGCCACGATTCGATTGACCGTCCACTCCCTATGCAGGGGAGCCAGCGGCATGACCATCGCAGTTGTGGTGCAGTTGGGAGTTGCGATGATTCCTTTCGGGCGGTTCCGAACCTGATCGGCATTGATCTCCGGAACCACGAGTGGAACATCGGCATCCATGCGAAATGCCGAGGACTTGTCGATCACGACAGCCCCGTGCGCCACGGCGATGGGGGCCCACTGTGAGCTGAGGTCTTCCGACACATCGAAGATCGCGATGTCGGTGTCGTCGAACACATCGGGGCTGAGACCGACGACTTCGATCTCGCCGCTCATGAACTCGAACTTGCGGCCGATCGAACGCGGCGACGCCACGGGGATCAACTGGTCAATCGGAAACTTTCGCTCCTCCAGGATCCGCAGCACCTCGGTGCCTACGGCACCGGTGGCTCCGACGACTACGACTCGCATCTACGTCTCCCTTGAATTGATGGCGCGTAGCTGGCCCGTTGCGGTCGCGGGATGCTGTTCGCGGATGATTGCTTCCTCGGTCAGCTCGAACTTGTCGTGAATCGCCTTGACCGCTTTTTCGACCTCAAACGCCCGGATAACGCATGACACGCGGATCGATGAGGTCGAGATGATCTCGATGTTGATACCGGCATCGCTGAGCGCGTCGAACATGTCCGCCGCTACTCCAGGATGAGTCTTCATTCCCGCACCGATGAGAGAGATCTTTGCGATGTCCGGGTCGGTGACCACGCCCTCTGCCCCCACTGAAGCCGCAACCTCATCGAGGACGGATCGGGCGCTGCTTTAGATCCTCGGTCGGCATCGTGAAAGAGATGTCGGTGCGGCCCTCATCGGAAACGTTCTGCACGATCATGTCGATGTTGACACCCTCATCTGCAAGTGGCCGAAAGACCGCGCGGCGATACCCGGAGTGTCTGGCACGTTTTGAATGACGACCTTCGCCTCGGAAGTGTCGTGGGCCACTCCCGAGATGATCGCTCGCTCCATACGCTCGTCCTCCTCTTTGATCCACGTTCCCTCCTCGTAACCGAAGGAGGAGCGCACGTGGAGCACAACTCCATGATTTACGCGCGTATTCCACCGCCCGCAACATCAGGACACCCGATCCGCTCGCGGCCATCTCGAGCATCTCCTCGTACGAGACCGCGTGCAACTTGCGTGCGGCGGGGACGATGCGCGGATCGGCAGTGTAGACGCCGTCGACGTCCGTATAGATTTCGCACCTGTCCGCCCCGAGCGCGGCAGCAAGCGCTACCGCAGTCGTGTCGGAGCCGCCCCGACCCAGAGTGGTCACGTCGTAGGCAGTCGAGACTCCCTGGAAACCGGCGACGATTGCAATCTTGTTCGCCGCTAAGGCCTGGCGCACCCGGTCGCCCTTGACCTCGAGGATTCGGGCTTTTCCATGAGTCGTGTCGGTCACTATGCCGGCCTGTGAGCCGGTGAGACTGATCGCCTCGTAACCGAGATCCGAGATGACCATTGAGAGCAGCGCCATCGAGATGCGCTCGCCGGAGGTAAGGAGCATGTCCAGTTCGCGAGGATTCGGCTCCTCGGACACCTGGGCAGCGAGGCTCACGAGTTCGTCGGTGCTGTGCCCCATCGCAGAGACGACGACACACACCTGATTGCCGACGCGCACGGCGTCGACGATGCGCTCGGCGACGCTCTTTATCCGTTCTGCGTCCCCGACAGAGGTTCCGCCGTACTTCTGCACTATCAATGCCATCGGGTACACGGTAGCAAGCAATGTGAGCCGGGAGCTCGCACTCTCTAACTCTGAGGCGTCGTCGATAGTGGTGGTCCGAAAGTGAGCTAGGGGCTCATGCGGCGGCGGCCGCCGAGGGCCCGGCCTAAGGTCACCTCGTCGGCGTATTCCAGATCCCCGCCGACCGGCAGCCCGCTGGCAAGCCGGGTCACGGCGACCCCGAGCGGCGACAGCAAGCGATCGAGGTACATCGCGGTCGCATCACCCTCAGTGTTGGGATTGGTCGCCACGATGACTTCGGTGCCACTGCTCGTCACCCTCGGCCGGCCGGTGGATCCGGGCGAGCAGCTCCTTGATTCGAAGGTCCTCGGGGCCGATCCCCTCGATCGGGCTGATCGCGCCCTGCAGTACGTGATAGAGGCCGCGGATACTCGCGCGTTCTCTCCACTGCGATGATGTCGGGGGGCTCCTGAACGACGCAAATGACCTTTGTACTCGCGTCGCGCGTCGCGGCAGATTCACACAGTTCCCGGTCTCGGCAACGTTAAAGCACCGCTCACAGAGCCGCACTTTGTCCTTGACCTCGACGATTGCCTCCGTCAGCGCACGCGCCTCGGCTCCGCGAAATCTTGAGGATGTAAAAGGCGACACGCTGAGCGCTCTTGGGGCCGATGCCGGGAACTTGGCAAGCTCGTCGACGAGCCGTCTGAAGTGGGCCGGCGAACAATTGAGGCTTCCGCCCTTACATGCCCGGGAGGCCGAGGCCCCCGAGCTCCTCCAGCGAGCGGGCCCAGCGCCTCAGCCTGGGCCTCACGCGCCTTGTCCAACGCGTCGTTCACGGCTGCGGTAACCGTGTCGCCGAGCATTTCGAGATCGTCCGCGTCCGGCTCGCCCTCAAAGAATCTTCGCTCATGGTGACCGAGACCATCTGCTGGTCGCCTGTAGCCACCACCTTCACGGCACCTCCGCCCGCACTGCCCTCGACCTCGATCTTCGGCCAACGCCTCCTGCGCCTTCTGCATGTCGGCCGCCATCTTCTGGGCCTGCTTCATCATTCGCTGCATGTCCTTGCCCATCTGTTCGTTCCCTCCCTGCGTGAATCACACTACTCCTCGACCTCCCGCACCACTTCCGCGTCGAAGCCCTTCTTGAGTAGCTCGACCGGATCGTGGTCGGCGTCAACGGCTTCCGCTGCGTCCGCGTAAGAGCCTGCGGTCTCGGACGCGGATCCGGCTGATGCATCTCCGCTTGATTGCGCCCCCGTCTCGCTGTCGAGCGGCTCGGCCCCACGCTCTGCGAAGCGCAGGAACGGCTTGAGCCCGAGGGCCGCGTAAAGCGCATCGGCCAGGATGAGCGAATTGGCTTCCGTGGCCATCTGCCCCGCATGGAACTCGGACTGCACCTCGACGATCAAGCCGTCGGAATCGTATGCGACAGGCTGTGATGGCTTGAGGAATGCCGCAACGCGCTTGCTGCGTTGGGCGACCTCCTTCATCGTCGGATGGCCACGCGTCCTTGATGTGACCGAGCCCAAGGTGATCCACCGAGCTCGCCGCGGGTTGATCGGGAACGACGGTATCCGGTACCTGTTCGGTTTCGGTTCGCGAAGAACCTCGGTGGGAGACTCCGTCGCTTGAAGTTCCGGCGTCACAGTCTCCTGCTCGGGCACCGGTTCCTGTTTGGGACCAGGAGACCTTTCGCTGTTTAGGCGAAGGTGACGGAGCCGCGCCATCCTCGAGACCGATACGACGCTCGAGCCTCTCGATACGGCCGATGAAGCCCTCAGGAGTCAGGTCGGTTTCGGGGGATGCACTGCGCGTGAGAGCAACTTCGAGGAACAAACGATGGTTCGGCGCGTTGCGCATCTCGGTGATCGCCTTGCCCACGAGTTCGAGTAACCGGAGAAGCCCGCCGATACGGAACCTTCCAGCTTGGTCTGCGAGTCGTTGCCGGTCCTCGGCGTGAACATCGAGCAGATCCTCCGCTTGGGGCGCGGTCTTGAGCAACATCAGTGCCCGCGCATGACCAAGCGTCCCAAGCGCGAGCTGCCGCACGTCGGCCCCCTGCGAGATCATCGAGTCGAGGGTCGTGAAGACCGAACCGATGTCGGCGTTCGCGATTCCATCGAACAGTTGGATGAACGCGTCCTCGCCGCGCTCGCCGAGCAGCCTCTCTGCGTGCTCCACTGTGATGTTGCCGCCCAGACTCCGCAGCTGGTCGAGAGCCGACAGCGCGTCCCGCGCTCCTCCTTCAGCGTGACGTGCGACAACCTCGATTGCATCCGGGTCGATGTCGATGCTCTCGCGCTTTGCAACATCCGAGAGCAACTCGACAAGCGACGCAAGCGGCATCCGGCGAAAGTCAAAGCGCTGAGTTCGGGACACGATAGTGGGAAGCACCTTGTGTGCTTCGGTAGTCGCGAGCACGAAGATGACGTGGTCGGGCGGTTCCTCGAGTGTCTTGAGCAATGCGTTGAAGGACTGAGTCGTCAACATATGGACCTCGTCGATGACGTAGATCTTCTTGCGCCCGCCCGCGGTCGCGAGCGGAACGCCCGACAGAATCTCGCGGGTCTCGATCCACTCCGGAGTGACTCGCCGCGTCCATTTCGAAGACGTCCATGGACGAGCCCTGGGCGATGGCGATGCAGGACTCGCACTTTCCGCACGGATTTGGAGTGGGACCCTGCTCGCAATTCAGGGCCTTCGCAAGAATTCGTGCGGTCGATGTCTTACCGGTCCCTCGGGGGCCGGTGAAGAGATAGGCGTGCGCGACCCGGTCCTCGGTTATTGCGTTCGCCAGGGTGGTCGAAACGTGCTCCTGACCCAGGATCTCCGAGAAGGTCTGGGGCCGGTACTTGCGGTAGAGGGAGACGTACGCCATGCGGGCCATAGTAGCCGTGGGCTGTGACTGGGCGGCTCGTTCGTTCGCTGTGTCTGGTCGGGGGTCGGCTGCGGGCGGGGGCAGGGCCGCTCCGTCGCACCCGCTTTGCGGCGCTTCGCGCCGCTCCGCTACTTCCGACTCGCGGCGCCTTCGGCGGCGCATCGGTCTCCAGAGTGCTCCTCCGGGCCCTCCCCCGTCCTCGCTACCTGAGCCACGGTTTGGTAGCGCATCCGGTCAGACATAGCGGGGTCGCTCCGGCTGGAAAGCGTGGTCAAACCCCGTGGTGTGTCCGCGTTCTTGCGCTCGGGAGGTCCTGGGTCACTCGTGGGGGATAGAAAATGGCCGTGCGGTTCGTCCTTGACCACTGAATTACCGGCGCTGGCCCGGCAGCTTGCTCCGGGCGGGCACTCCTGACGGCACACTCCGGACACCGCTTAAGGCTGCTCCCTTCCGGGCCTGACCTGGTTCGCGGCTCCGAGTTGCGTAGGACCCGACCATCAACACTGCTCACCGGGGGCTGCCCGATCCTTCAGAGGCCGCAGACGAACCTTCAACCCGGCGTATCGAGGGTTTCCGGTTCAGGGTACCCCGAGCCCCCCGTCTAGCACGGCCGCGCGCCAGCTTACGGCTCCTTGGAACCAACCGGTTCGGGCCGAGAAAGTGCCTAAGCGGAGGCGGAGGGATTTGAACCCTCGGATGCTTGCACATCACACGATTTCCAGTCGTGCCGATTCGGCCGCTCTCGCACGCCTCCGTGCGGGAGTCTAGCCGGGCAAGAGTTTGGCGGCGCGATCGTCGAGACGATCGCTAGTCGGCCGCTCTCGCACGCCTCCGTGCGGGAGTCTAGCCGGGCAAGAGTTTGGCGGCGCGATCGTCGAGACGATCGCTAGTCGGCCGCTCTCGCACGCCTCCGTGCGGGAGTCTAGCCGGGCAAGAGTTTGGGAAGAGTTTGCCGGCGCAAGCGTGGAGCATCGTTGGAGAATCTCCGAATGAGCGAGATACGGTCTGCGAGTCCGTCAGATGCAGTGGAGATCGCCCGCATCTACCGGCCCTACGTCAGCGACTCCGTGGTCTCCTTCGAGCTCGACCCGCCTCCTGCTGAGGTCATTGCGGAAAGGATGGCCGCTGCAGGCGACGTGTACCCCTGGCTCGTCGCAGCGGGACCCCAGGGCCTTTTCGGCTACGCATACGGCAGCTTGCACCGGAGCCGACCCGCCTACCGTTTCTCGGTCGAGGTGTCCGTTTACCTCGACGAGGCCGCCAGAGGCAGAGGTCTGGGTCGCAGGCTCATGACTTCGTTGCTCGACGAACTCGTATCCCGCGGTTTCAACGCTGCACTCGCAGGCACCACTCTGCCGAACCCCTCGAGCATTGCCCTGTTCTCCTCGCTCGGCTTCGAGGAGATCGGAGTTTTTCGCGAGGTGGGATTCAAGTTCGGCGGCTGGCACGACGTGAGCTGGTGGCAGAAACAGCTCGGCGACGAGAGGCACCCTGCTGCGAGCGAGGCCGGGCCCTAGGGGAGCCCGGCCGTGGAAGCGGTGGGGGTGGGATTTGAACCCACGGTGGGCGTGAACCCACAATCGCTTTCGAGGCGATCCCGTTATGGCCGCTTCGGTACCCCACCAGGAGTCTCGCGGCCGAAGGCGGCCCCGAGAGTCTGAACGACCGATTATAGGTGGCGGCGTTTCCCGAAGAACTCGGTAAGGAGAGCTGCACCCTCATCCTCGAGCACGCCCAAAGTGACCTCGAGCTGGTGGTTCAGCCGGGGATCGTCAACGATGTTGTAGAGCGACAGGGCCGCTCCTGCACCCGGGTCTTGAGGGCCATAAACGAGGCGTCGGATGCGCGCCAGCACGAGCGCACCGGCACACATGGGACAGGGCTCGATGGTCACGTACATAGTCGCCCCGTCAAGACGCCAGCCACCGATTCTCTCGGTCGCCCGCCTTATTGCGAGCATCTCGGCATGAGCAGTCGCGTCGCCCTTCAACTCCCTCTCATTGTGCGCCGAGCTCAAGACCTCCCCGTGGCGCACCAGAACCGCCCCGATCGGAACGTCATCGTGTTCGAGCCCACGCTTTGCCTCATCGAGCGCGAGGCGCATGAAGCGTTCATCCACCGAAATGGCCAGCTCGTCCGTCACAAGTTCAGTAGTGCTTTAGCGACCGGGCTGAGATCGGGCGGCCCGCCGTTTTTGAATTTCCGCCTTCGCCCTTGCGTACTGCTTGCGCGTCCACATAAGGCCATCCTTCGCCCAGTCGTACTCGCTCGCAAGGATGGCGAGGCCGAGAAGCTGGATCGGGAAGGACCAAGGACCGGGGAGCGGAACGATGAGCACTCCAATGATGAAGACGGTCACGCCGATCAAGGTCACCAGAATCCTGCGAGCCATCTCGAGAGGAGTGCGAGACACCTTCCTGACCACTACTTCACCGTCGCTCCGCCAGTCCGACTTACTCGTCTTGCGCGCGTTGCTGGGATGCTCCTCGGACTTCGGGGCGTGTCGAGCCCAGCGCCTGGAGAAATCGGAAACACGCTCCGCGGTTGCGTGCGTGTCGGCGGGCAGCTTGATGCTGACCTCGAAGTCCTCGCCCTGGACGGCAAGCTGGGGTCCGTGGTCGGCGTTCACGTCAACCGCCCACGTCCGAATCTGGGTCCACAGGAAGGAGATGTCCTCAGCGTTTCGCCCGTTCCAGTGCAAGATCACACGCCGGGGCGTTACGAAGGCGAAGCCCTCGCGCCGAGCCGAGGTGTCGGCGATCCGCACCCATTGCACTACGTCTTCGTCACTATCGAGCAAGTCGTAGGCATTGCCGAGAATCAGCTTCTCGCGCTGTTCGTGCATCCAATGACCCAGTCCCACGGGCCCTAGTAAACCCTGCTGGTGGGACAAAGGGGCGGGGAAGCGCCAATTCAGTCCAGAAAAGTGCATGGCGGCATCGGCCGGACGCCGCCGCAAGCAAACCAGACAAAGTGACTCAGTGAGGGTACGCCCGGAGGGATTCGAACCCCCGACCTTCCGGTCCGTAGCCGGACGCTCTAATCCACTGAGCTACGGGCGCATAACTGTGCCATGAGACTCTAACCGACAGTCTTTCCTGGCCATTCTGAGAACGGAACCGAGCGGAGGCGCGGGGATTCTCTGGTGCGCGGCTGAGGTCCACGTGTTGCTGGACGTCCAACTTGAAAGAAGCTCACTCACGTGCTGGCTAACCCCTTCGAGGAGACGAGCGCAACCGAAGAGATGGTAGCGCCCAGTGACTGACAGTCCGCCTCAACCACCCGAACGAACACGGAGATCAGCGCAAGCGACAGTGCCCAGATTCTGAGTCCCCCCGCAGGCTACGTCGCCATTTTCTACAACATCGTTACCGGCAGATTGAACGCCAAGAACTCGGGCGGAACAGTTCGACAGCTGAACGAAACCGCTTTTTAGCCTTCTCAGGAGCCCGAGCCGGCCCACGCGGGGTCCTTTCGATCAGGGTGTCCACGACCTCGAGGAGGTCATTGGGGTCGAACGGCTTGCTGAGAAACGCATCGGCTTCCGCGTCGCGGAGACGAACATGGGTGCTCATCGCCAGGATCGGGATCTGGGCTGTCACCGGATCGGCACGCAGCTGCTCAATCAGCTGCCACCCGTTCATCGCCGGCATCATCATGTCGGTGACCACGACGTGAGGACTCCGATACTTGATGCGTGCGAGGGCCATGTCGCCGTTACAAGCATCGACGACCTCGTGCCCGGCGAGCTCGAACCATAGCCGCCAGAGGAATAGATGGACCGGATCGTCTTCGACGACGAGGATTGTGGCCAGCCCTATCCCCCTCAACCTATCGGCGAGCTCCTCGTTCATAATCCGCGCGTTCTCAAGGTGGCGCAAGGTGAAATGGGAGTGCCGGCAGTGCTCAGCGCCGGATGGCCGTTTCCGGTTCGCCTTAGCCGCCTAGGCCCGCGATGACCCCGCGCGGCGGCCCCTCGGGGCCGCTTTCGCGCCCGGTGTTGTCAATCCGTTGTCACGGTGGCGGTCCTGGCGGCTCTGTAAAGTCGTTTCCGCAGGTCAGAGGGCTACGGCAGGAGCGGAGGCGCGGGGATTTGAACCCCGGAACCGGTTGCCCGGTTAACGCATTAGCAGTGCGCTCCCTTCGGCCGCTCGGGCACGCCTCCGACGGCATCATAGCGTCAGGGAGATTGGGTCCCCTCTAGGAACTGCTCGCCGACCTCGAGGACCTCTCGCTGAATGTCGAACTCGCTCCCGAGACTCCGAAAACTCACGTAGTCCACCGCCGAAGGCAGCCCGTCGCGAAAATAGATGACCTCGGCCTCGTAAGGAAGATCCGCCTGAATCGTGAACGATCCAAGCCCTGTCGCACCTGTAGAGCCAACAACGAGCTGGATGGTCCCGTCCTCCACCCGCGAGTCGCGCTCGTGAGTATGGCCGGCCACAACAAGCGGCACCAGGCCGTAGGAGTCCTCAGCCAGCCGCTGATCGTGCACCGCCAGGACGTCGGGAGTGAGCTCCTCCACCGCAGTGGCAACCAGCGCCGCCTCTGCCTCGCGCTCCGCGTTCCCCTCCTCCGTAGTGATCCGGTTCGATGCGGTGAAGGTCGGATCGGCCCAGCCGAGCACGTCGAGGCCCCCCACTGTCGCGGTCTCCCCATCCAGCAGGGTGACCTCCTCGATCCCTCCCAGCTCGGCACGGTTGGCGGTTGAATCATGGTTCCCCGGCACGAACACGTAAGGCACCGGGAAACCGTCGATCAGATCTCCAACCCGCGCTTCGACCGGATGACCGAATGAGGTCAGGTCGCCCGTGTCGATAACGGCCGAGACGCCGAACTGGCGCGCGAGTTGGCGCGCAACTTCGACGCCCAGAGGATTCGAGTGGATATCGCTGACGTGAAGAATCGCCTTGGTGCCTCCGGCGGGGTCGTCCAACGGCCGGGCGAGCAAAGTGACCAAATCGGAGATGCGTTGCGATGCAACCTCGAAACGATCTCGCAAGTTGTCTAGTGAGCCAAGACTTCGATTGACCGCCTCGAGCATGTCCGGAGCGTGGGCGAGCGTCCCGGTGTACTTCGGCTCGTCCCACCCGTTGGGATCGAACGTCACGAGCGCGAGGCCGAACAGAGTCGATACGGCAATCAAGCCTCCCGCTGCGGCAGCGAGAACATACTTCCATTTCCGATAGGGAATGAGGGCACCCGTGAGCGCGCCGATGATCGTCCCCGCCACGACAAGCAGACCACCCGTACGGCGAAGAGCTCCTGCGAGATCACTCTGGATGCGAGCCTGTAAGGCCTCGCGGCCCGCGTCGGTGGAAACGGAAACGCCAAGTCGCGGAAGGTCGAGTTGAACGAGCTCGATACCGAGCGTCATCGGCACCGAATGAGTATTTGCCGATATCTGACCTAGGGGCGGAATTAGAACTGCCGTGTTACCTCCCCCGAGGCGCGCCGTAGTCCGTACACGCGCGGGTCCCAGATCCTGGGTGGGCAAGGGAACAAAGCGCAGGAGCAGCAGCGCAGCAAGAGCTCCCATTGTGAACACGGTCACATAGCGGAGCCTCCGTCGACCTTTGCTGCCGACCGGCGGAAGGAGAGAGCGCCTCGGTTTCTTGTCACTAGACGTCCGCTTGCTCATAGACTGACGACCCTAAGTGGTCATCACGATCACTTCACTCTCGTCGGGCGTGCGAAGGGATCTCAAGTGAAGGCAAGAGCCGCGGTGCTCGCGCTACTGGTTGCTGCATCGCTTATTTCGTTGGCGCCATCAGCGTCTGCCCTTCCCCCCAATGCCAAGGTGCAGAGGTACAAGATGGGCCTGAACTTCCCCATCGACATGGCACGCGCACCTGAAAGCAAAACAATCTTCTTCACAGAGAAAAACACAGGGAAGATTCGAGTGTTGAGGGGACGCAACCTCAAAGGGCGCGCGTGCACGCACCTAAACGTGAACTCGACCGGCGAGCGCGGTCTGCTGGGCATCGCCCTCCATCCGAAGTTCAAGCAAAACCGGTTCCTCTACGTCTACTTCACAAAGGCCGACCCGTTGCAGCACCAGGTGAAACGATTCACTGTTCGCAGGGGTCGCTGTCGGAACCCGAAGGTCATCGTGAGCGGTATCAGCGCGAGCTCTGGCGGCTATCACAATGGCGGTCAGATCGAGTTCGCCGGAGGCAAGTTGTACGTCTCTACCGGTGAGCAGCACAACCCGGCGTTGGCTCAGCAAACCAACAACCGGCTGGGCAAGATTCTCAGGGTCAATCCCAACGGATCCATTCCAGACGGCAACCCCTTCAACAACGCGGTCTGGAGCTATGGGCACCGCAATCCTTTCGGCCTCGCGCATAAACCGGGCACTACGAAGATCTACTCCACCGAGAACGGTCCGAGTTGCGACGACGAATTCAACGTCATTAAGAAGGGCCGCAACTACGGATGGGGCAGCGGCTATCAGTGCGGAACGCGAGGAGTAGGTCCGAATCCGAAGGGACCGGATGTCCGTTGGAGCAGCATCATCGTGCCGACCGATCCCACCTTCTACAGAGGCAAGATGAAGTCATTGAGTGGGGATGTCTACACGGGTGATTTCGGAGGTCGCCTCCGCAGAATGATCATGAACCGCAAGGACTCGCGCGTTCGAAGAGAGCGGATCATCCTCAGCGGTCAGAGCGGGATCACGGACGTCACGGAGGGCCCGGGCGGTTGGCTGTACTTCGCGACGATGAACGGCATCAAGCGAATCGTTCGGAAGTAGCGTCAACCAGCTCCGATATTCGACTAGAGGTAATTGCCGCCGTGAGTCTCCGGTTGCTGGTCACCTGGTTGGGGGCCCGGCGGAAGGCCATGACGACGCATCTCGTCGAGTCGAGCTCTCGTCTCCATTTGCTGAGCGAACAGCATGGCTTGGATTCCATGAAACAGACCCTCGAGCCACCCGACGAGCTGAGCGTGCGCGATCCGCAGCTCTGAGTCACTCGGAACCTCGTTGTCGTCGAACGGGAGGCTCAAACGCTCGAGCTCCTCGCGCAGCTCGAGTGACAGCACTTCGGAGAGTTCCTTGATTGAGGTGTCGTAGATATCGGCCAGACGCGTTCGGCTGGCTTCATCCAAAGGAGCCTGCCGGACCTCATCGAGTAGCTGGCGCACCATCGCGCCGATGCGCATTACCTTGGCCGGTGATTCGACTCTCTCGCTCTGTTCCTTGCCTTCTTCCTCCGGTGTTTCGGGTGAAGGCTCGCCCGGCACCACCATCACCGGTTCCTGCTGTGGTTCGAATCGTTGGGACATGACACTCCCTCGTCGCAAACGCGGACTTGCCTCCAATGGTACGTGCCTGCCCACGTGAGGACTGTCGAATCATCGTCAACTCCTATAACGTCAGCCAAGGCGGGCACATCACGACGAAAATCGGGGCTGAATGGACAACCGGGCACCAGAGCCACGTGTGGCGACCGCAAAGATAATCCCGCCCGCCGGGGGCGCACCCGTCCTGGACCGACCGCGTCTCGTGAGCCTCCTGGACGAGGTGACGAGTCGGAGACTGACTACTGTCATCGCCGACGCTGGCTTCGGGAAATCAACCCTTTTGGGGGAGTGGCTGAGAAGCATCACGCCGGCCTGGTACACGGTGACTCTGGAGGACCGAAGCCTTCCCAGCTTTGCCCTCGGTCTATTGGCGGCGCTGCGCCTGCGAATTCCCGATCTTCCGGGCGAGATTGCGGCCGGGATGATCGGGTCGAGCGGCCCAGACTCCGCTAGTGACGAATCGGCTCGCCGCGCGCTTTTGCCGCGGCCCTGTCTGAGTCGCTCTACCACCAGCTGAAGCGTGATCTCGTGTTGATCCTCGACGACTTCCATGAACTCGGCCCTGGCACGGCCTCAGGCCGCGTCATCGACGAGCTCTGCCGGCAGGCCCCCCCGACCCTCCATCTGGTGCTCGCCGGTCGTTCCGAGCTGCCCTTCCAGATCGAGCGACTGCGAGGGCAGGGCCAAGTGCTCGAGATAACGGGGGCCGAGCTCACATTCACCCTCGACGAACTCCAGTCGATGCTTCGTTCTTCTCTGGGAACCTCCGCGGAGCAACTCGCTTCGGACCTTCGAGCGCGTGACCGGCGGGTGGCCCGCGGCGGTGCGGCTCACACTCGAATCCCTCAAGACCAGCACCGTCGAAGAACGGCCGGGACGACTTGCACGGGTGACGGGGAAAGGGGGGCCTCTCTACGCCTACCTCGCGCGTGAGGTCTTCGAGAGCGAATCCCCCGAGGTCCGCAAACTCGTCAGAGAGATGGCCGTGCTCGATCGGTTTACCGCTGGCGTTTGCCAAGACCTCGGTATCCCGAATGCTTCCGAGCTGCTAGCCGCACTGGCGCGGCGAGGTCTGTTTGTCGAGCCTTCGGGTCACGAGGAATGGTTCAGCCTCAATGCTCCGCTGGGTCAGTTCGCGCGCGAGCAGCTACCGCTTGGTGAAGAAGAACGTCGATGGGTTCACCGCACGGCAGCTCGTTGGTTTGAAAGCCACGGGTATATCGAGGAAGCAGTCAAGTCACTCGAGGCGATGGACGATCACAACGGCCTCGCTCACCTTCTCGAACAGCACGGATCAACTCTTCTGGCTCACGGCTCAGTCGACACGTTGATCCGAGCGATAGAAACGGTCCCATCGGCGCAGCGCGGCCTTCGAACCTATCAACTCGAAGGCGAAGCGCTGCAGGTACGCGGCGATTGGGTGGGGGCTCTGGCGTGTTACGAGCGTGTGGCCCGCGGCTCCGAGCACCTCGAGCCTGACATCGCCTGGCGGATGGTCCTCATCCACTACCTGAGCTCGGAGCCGGACCTTGCCATGGAAACGTTCGACCGGGCCCGCCTCGACGGCTCCGATCCACGCAACGAAGCACTACTGCTTTCTTGGACTGCGACTGTCCACTGGATGAGGGGCGAAGCCAAGTTGTGTCGCGAAAAGGCCGAGCAGGCCATGACGCGCGCCGCGGGGTCAGTGACTCTGAGGCCCTGGCCGTGACTCACACGATCCTGGCGTTGCTCGCAGCCCTCGAGGGCGATCGGCGTGCAAATGACGCTCATTACATTCAAGCTCTCGAGCATGCCGAACGAACGCGCGACGTGCTTCTGATTGCGCGAGTGCGAACCAATCGTGCATCCCATCACATGGAGGAAAGCTCGTACCCAGAGGCTCTCGATGAGTTGGACATCGCGATTCGACTTGCGGATCTCGCCGGTTTCGTAATCATCCAAGCGCTCGCTTTGGCCAACAGAGGCGAAGTGAAGTTCTACATAGGCAAGCTCGACGAAGCGATCGCGGACAACGAGGCTGCGAAAGCTCTCTATCAGCGCGCTAACTCGCGACGAGTGTCGTATCCACTGTGCACTCTCGCCGACATCCACAGGGAGCGTGGCGAGAACGCACTGGCTCGCGCTGCATACGAGGAGGCCATCGCCCAATCGGAACAGCCGAAGGACCTGCAGGCACTCGTTCCCGCGCTGTCCGGCTTGGCGCGACTCCTCGCAACAGAGGACCCGGTTCGCGCAACCGAGCTTGCAGGACGAGCGCTGGAGCTCGCTGTAGGGCTCGAACGAGTTCCGGCGATGCTGGCCGCGGGGTGGGTGACCGCCGCTCAGGGCAATCGCGACGCGGCGCTGACGCAGGCAGTCGAAGTCGCTCAAGAAGCGCGCACACGTCGCGACCGAGCGGGGCTTGCCGAGGCCCTCGAGCTGCGCGCAATGACGTGTGGGGACGATGCCGAAGGCGCGCTGCTTCTCGAGCAAGCCGGGACTGTGTGGAGGGAGATCGGCAACCCACTCGGTGAGGCCCGGGTCGAACTCGCAATCGCCAACATTCGCGGCGAACCACTCACGAGCCCTCGGGCCGAGCGTTCCACGCGCTTCCTGCGAGATTGTGGTGTGCGGTTGGGGACGGTCAACTCCGCCGGTCTCCTTCATTCCCTTCACAGCCAGGCCGTCGGGACTGTCGAGATCCACACACTGGGAGGATTCAGAGTGGTACGCGACGGCACACCGGTCCCCCGAACCGCATGGCAATCGAAAAAGGCTCGTGACTTGCTCAAGATCCTAGTCGGAAGACGAGGACGCTCCGTCTCGCGCGAGTACCTGATGGAGACCCTGTGGCCAGACGAGGAGCCTCGCAAGGTCGCCAACCGATTCTCGGTCGCGCTGGCCACTCTGCGGGCGGTCCTCGATCCTGACAAGCGTTTCGACCCGGGACATTTCGTCGCCGCCGATCAGAACGACGCCCGCATCGATCTCGATCACCTCAGCGTCGACGTCGAAGCATTCTTTGCCCAGGTTGCAGCAGGGGTGAGGGCCCACCGGGCAGGTGAGGAGGAGGAGGCGATCGACCACTTGACGCGAGCCGAGTCGCTTTACTCGGGCGACTTCCTCGAGGAGGACCCTTACGAGGACTGGTCGGTGGCCGTTCGGGAAGAGGCGCGCGACAGCTACACGAAAGTAGCTCGGGAGCTCGCCGAGCGAGCCGTAGGTCGCGGAGACGATGAGGCCGCCGTTCGGTATCTGCTGCGGATCCTCGAGCGGGACGCGTTCGACGAGCAAGCCTATCTGGAGCTGATCGGGACCCTGAGCACGGCCGGGCGCCATGGTGAGGCGCGGAGGTGGTACGGGGTCTATTCCAGACAAATGGAGGAAATCGGTATCGAATCCGCCCCGTTCCCGGTAGTTCTTCAAAAAGCCTCGTGACCTTAACGGCACGTTAAGCCCACTGAAAGGCCCGTGGCCATCATGTGGCCATGAAGAACTTCGCAGTAAGCAGCCGGCCGAACACCGACGAAAGTTGGAGTTTGGTGACTCCACTCGCCCTCCCGGCACAGAAGAGTTCCCCCCGCGATTCTGTGTTCAAGGGTTCCCTCGAGATCGATGCTCTTCTCCTGGCAGGTCTTCGAGGGTTTGGGCGGGTGGAAGCGAAGCGGAGGCGGCGCGAAGGCAATCACCTCACGCTGTGGGAGTGAGGTGGGTGAGATCCAGCTCTAGGGCGAAGACTGGACCACCTGCGAGCCCCGGTCCCCGCGAGCCGGGGCTCGCGTCCCACACTCTCTAACCCTCAGTCCGGCTCGTGCTCCGAGCTCGGCTCGCTCCTCACGGTGTGCCGAAGCAGAAAGATGGCTGTTGCCAGCAGCAGCACCGACCCCGTCAAAAGTCCGATCTCGAACATCGCGTCGCTGAACTCGGGCTTTCCCAGCAAATCCTTTGCCTCGGCGCTGATTACGATGAGGCGCCGGATCGCAGCGACAATGCCGACGATAAGGAAAGGCTCGGCAACGAGCGCCTTCTCGTCGATGACTGCCCGCACCGTGTGAATCAACTCGGTGATGATGAACACCAGCAGCAGGCCGTCGAGAAACTCGAGAATCAGCTTGGACAGGTCTCCGCCATCGGTCAGCCTGGTGACGAAGTCATAGACGACGTAGCCGAACAGAATTACGCCTGCGAATGCCAAGGCGAGCGCCACGGCTACGTAGAAGGCATCCTCTACGTAACCGAAGACGCCCTCCGTCCTCTCTCGGATCCTCTCGTCCCTCTGATCGCCCACGACGGCAACCTATATGTTTTCTCGCGTCAGTGACTGGATCAGAGGGGGCAGGCTGCCACCGAGCAAGAGCAACCCGATATACCGAGTGGACCGTGCGCTCGGGGACGGTCTCGAATGGGCGTTGAGGCGACATCATCGCCGGAGACTCTCTAAGACCGGTTGGGCCGGCGCTTTCGAGCCGGGTGACACAGCATGGGTCACCGGACACACGCCGCCGAGGACGAGCAACGCCCTCGACGTTCACATCGATGGTCAAGAGGCTTTCAACGCCATCAGCACGGCCATCCGATCTGCGCGTTCCTTCGTGCACGTCGCCGGGTGGCACATGGAACCTGACTTCATCCTCAACGAGGAAACTGGCGAGACGCTCGAAGACCTGCTCATCGAGGCGGGGAGCAGGGTGGAAGTGCGGATTCTTGTTTGGGGAGGCGCGCCTTTGCCTCCGCCATTCCGACCAAGGCGCGGCGAGGCGAAGGAATTGGCCGCCAGATTGTCACGTCATGCAGGTTTGGAGATCGCAATCGACTCCAAGGAGCGCCTGCTTCACTGCCACCACGAGAAGATCGTGGTGGTGGATGGAGGTCTGGCCTTCGTCGGTGGTTTCGACTTCACCGCCTTGGGGGCAAGCCGGCTCGATAGCTCGCGCCATCCACCCCGAGAACCCATGGGATGGCACGATGCAGCGTTCGAGATCAGAGGACCGCTGGTGGCCGATGTGGCCCAGCATTTCGCCCTGCGGTGGCGTGACGTGACCGGTAAGTCACTCGATGAAACTCCTTCTCCTCCACCGGCCGGTGAGGTCGTTGCACAACTCGTTCGCACGGTGCCCGAGCGGATCTACGAAGCATGGCCCCAGGGGGATTTCACCCTTCTTGCGACTTACATAAGGGCCCTTCGCGACGCGCGGAAGTTCATCTACCTGGAAAACCAGTTTCTGTGGTCGTCGGAGATCGTGAGGATCCTTGCGGACAAGCTCGCTCAACCTCCCTCAGACGACTTTCGCCTTCTCGTTCTTCTGCCCTCCAAGCCACTGACAGGCAAGGACGACACACTGGGTCAGCTCGCGTTGCTCGCCGAGGCCGACGGAGATGCCGGACGGTTCCTTGCGTGCACGCTCTACGGGCGCGACGGCAACGAGACGAGTCCCGTCTACATTCATGCCAAAGTAGGCATCGTCGACGACGAGTGGCTCACGATCGGTTCGGGAAACCTGAACAACCACTCCCTGTTCAATGATTCCGAGGTGAACGTGGTCACCTCCGATCCCCAATTGGCACTAGACACCCGATTGCGTCTTTGGGCCGAACACCTCGAACTGCCGCGCGACCAGGTGGACGGGAATCCCGCCGAGGTCATGGACAACTTGTGGCAATCGGTCGCGCTCGACCAGTTCCAGCGAAGGGGGGCCGGCCGGCCGATGACACGACGGGTCGCACGCCTTCCCCACGTCTCCAAGAGATCGAAGAGACTGCTTGGCCCCCTCCAGACCTTCCTGGTGGACGGCTGACCTTGCCGCACCCCTTGTTCTGCTCGTGAAATCCCCTGAGAATCCATGGATGGGCGCCTCGAACGAAACAGCGCAGCTCGCACTGGGACGCGCCTCCTTCGAGCGACAACGGTGGGGGGAGGCGTTCAGCCGGTTTATGGCAGCCGACTCCGAGAATGCGCTCGAGCCCGAGGATCTTGAACGGGCCGCCTCGGCCGCGCAGCTCCTCGCTAAGTACGAGGAAAGCGGTGAGCTCAGAGCGCGCGCCTATCGAGAGCTTCTCGAACTCGGTAACGAGGAGCGCGCTGCCAGGAGTGCATTCTGGCTCGGCATGAACCTCATCCAGAGAGGAGAGATGGCCCCCGGCCAGGCCTGGATCGCTCGGGCCGGAAGGTTGGTGACCGACGACGACCACGATTGCGTCGAGCAAGGCTACGTGCTCGTACCCGTGGCCTTGCAAAGCTTGTTCGGCGGAGACCCAGCGTCCGCTTTCACCCTCTTCGAACAAGTCGCCGAGCAAGCTCGCCGTTTCAACGACGTCGACTTGCTGACGCTGTCGCAGCTCGGTCGAGGCCAATCCTTGATCAAGCTCGGACGCATCCACGAGGGTGTCGCGCACCTAGACGAGGCCATGGTCGCTGTCACGACCGGCGAGGTTTCCCCATTGATCACGGGAATCGTCTACTGCTCTGTGATCGAGTCCTGTCAGGCAACCTACGACCTTCGAAGAGCCCGCGAGTGGACGGCCGCATTGAGCGACTGGTGTTCTGCACAGCCCGATCTGGTTCCCTTTCGAGGCCAATGTCTGATCCATCGGGCCCAGATCATGCAGTTTCAAGGCGCGTGGACCGAATCCATGGCCGAGGCGCAACGGGCGCACGAGGCTCTTTCCGTCATGGTGGGCCAAGCTGCCGTTGGTCTGGCCTACTACCACTTCGGCGAGCTGCACCGCCTGCGGGGCGAGGTAGTCGAGGCGCAGGAGTCCTACCTCCAGTCCAATCAGTGGGGTCAACCACCGCAGCCGGGGATGGCCCAGCTGCGACTGTCTCAAGGTCAGATTGACGCGGCAAAGACCGGCATTCGGAGTGCCCTTGACGACGCACGCGATTCCGTAAGCAGAGTTCGACTGCTCCCTGCGTTCGTCGAGATCATGATCGCCTCGAACGAAGTGGACGCGGCAGCGACCGCCGCAGACGAACTCTCGAAGCTCGCAGACGATTTCGGGACATCACTTCTGTCCGCGATCTGCGATCAGGTCCGGGGTGCGGTGCTCCTCGCGCAGGGAGAAGAGCGTCGCGCACTCGATGCACTCCAGCAGGCAGGCAATGCCTGGCGAGATCTCGATGTTCCTTACGAGGCCGCACGGACGCGGGTTCTGGTCGGTCTAACTCGGCGCAAGCTTGGAGACAAAGAGAGTGCGGAGCTAGAATTCGACGCAGCACGACGCGCCTTCACAGAGCTCGGGGCTCTGCCCGATCTGACCCGCCTGGAAAAGTTGTCAGGTCATACCGGGACGCGAGAGGCTGCGGGTCTGACCGGACGCGAGGTTGAGGTGCTTGCCCTCGTCGCGACAGGAAAGACCAACCGGCAAATCGCAACAGATCTGGTGATAAGTGAGAAGACCGTCGCTCGGCACATCAGCAACATGTTCACGAAGTTGCAGCTGTCTTCACGCGCTGCAGCCACTGCTTACGCCTACGAGCACGATCTCGTTTGAGCCCGCATACATAGAATTGCCCATCTCGCTTCGCTGATTTGGGTGCTTCTCCCGAAGCCTCGGCGCATCTCCTTGCGTAGCGTCGAACCTGCAGGTGGAAGCAGACCAGAGGAGGATCCAGATCATGGCTCAACAGAGCGAAACCGAAAGCTTCGACACGATCGTGATCGGAGGTGGGCAGGCCGGGCTCACGACGGGTTACTACCTCGCCCAACAGAAGCGCGATTTCGTGATCCTGGATGCCAACCAGAGAACTGGCGACTCCTGGCGTAATCGCTGGGACTCGCTGCGGCTGTTCACTCCGGCTCGCATCGACGGACTACCGGGGATGCGCTTCCCGGCCCCCGGATCCACGTTCATAACCAAGGACGAGATGGCCGACTACGTCGAGGCATACGCGTCCCACTTCGATTTCCCCATTCGGCATGGAGTGAAGGTCGACGGGCTGTCTCGGGACGGAGACCGCTTCCTGATTTCATCTGGAGACAACCGGTTCGTCGCGTCCAATGTCGTGGTTGCCATGAGCAACTGCCAGGTGCCGTGGGTGCCGCCCTTCGCGGCCGAACTCGACCGAGACATCGTTCAGATCCATTCGAAGGAGTACAAGAATCCCTCCCAATTGCAAGATGGATCGGTGCTTGTTGTAGGAGCTGGAAACTCCGGAGCCGACATCGCGATCGAGGTCGTGCAGAGCCACGCGACCTTGATGTCGGGCAAGGAATCCGGTCACATCCCGTTCCGGATAGAGACCTTCGTCGCGCGCAATCTGCTTCTGCGGCTCGTGCGGTTCATTGGACACCGCGTCCTGACGGTGAAGACGCCCATCGGGCGAAAGGTCCGATCCAAGATGTTGCACATGGCTCCGCCCCTCGTCCGAGTCAAACCCAAGGACCTCATCGCGGCCGGCGTCGAGCGCGTTCCGAGGGTGGTCGGCGCTAAGGACGGCCGCCCTGTGCTCGAGGACGGACGCGTCGTCGATGTGTCCAACGTCATCTGGTGCACCGGTTTTCGACCGGGTTTCTCGTGGATCGACCTCCCGATCCTGGGCGACCGTCAGGAGCCGGACCACGAAGGAGGGATTGTCGCAAGCCAGCCAGGCCTCTATTTCATCGGTCTCCACTTCCTCTATTCGATGACATCCGAGACGATCAATGGCGTCCCACGGGACGCCAAACGAATCGCAGACCACATCGCCGCGAGCGACAAGCAAAAAGCATCGAGTGCAGCCCTGGTAGCGGCCTCCTAGTTGATCCGGAGAATCACTACTTGAGGTGGCTCACTGCGAGGAAGTTGCCCTCGGAGTCCTTGAACCAGGCCGCCAACTCCGGTCCGAGATCGGCGATGCCGTCGACCGTCTTGAGGTCGGGATAGTCGTAGTCCTCGAATTCGATCCCACAAGCGCGCAGTTCTTTGACCGCGGATTCGAGGTCCTCGACGAACCAGGAACCAAGAGTGTGTCCGGCTCCAGCCGTTTGACTTGGATAGAGGAAGAATCCAGTGCCCTTTCCGAAGCGGTAGACGATCCCGACATCGAGGACACGCTCTGGAGAGAGTCCGAGCTTGTCCTCGTAGAAGTGCCGGGCCCTGTCGAGGTCGGTCGCCGGAATCGTCGCCTGGAACTCTGCATCCTCGAGGATCATGTTCCCTCCTTGGTCGAAGTGCGCCGGACCTGGCCTCCCCATCGTTTCAACGCAAGAGACAGGCCGAACTCGATAGAACGGTCGGGAATCCCTCTCAATCTCTCGAATGGTAGCGTCCTGGCTGCGTACGCCGGGGTGAAGTTGGACGACGAGAGAAGGAATTCTAGCCATGCCCTCAGGACGCATCTCGATCGTGACGGCCCTCCTTACCCCGTTTGATGAGGCCGGAGATGTCGATCACGTTGCACTTAGGGAACACGTCGACGATCTCATCTCAGAGGGTGTCGACGGACTCATGCCTTGCGGAACGAGCGGCGAGGGCCCGCTTCTTGACGAATCCGAAGCTGTGGGCGTGATCGCAACGGTCGTGGAGGGAGCCGCAGGGCGAGTGCCCGTGCTTGCGCACGTCGGCCGCGCCGCGACCCGCGAGACGGTGCGGCTCGGGCGGAAGGCAACCGACGCTGGTGCAACCGCGCTCACGGCTGTCGTGCCTTACTACTACGCTCTCGATGAACGCCAGATCGTTGATCACTTCACGACTCTTATGGCCTCGACGAGGACACCCGTCTACGCGTACACAATCCCCAGCAGGACCGGAAACGAATTGAGTTCCGACGCCGTCCGAGCTCTTGCCGCGGCGGGACTCGCGGGTATCAAGGACTCCACGAAGTCCTTCGAGCAACACATGGAGTACCTCGAGGTTGCCCGAGCTGTCGCCGACTCGGACGGTTTCGCGGTGTTCATGGGCTCGGACACGATGGTCCTCGATGCGTTCGAGACGGGGGCCGCCGGCTCGGTGACGGTCCTCGCAAACCTACGGCCCGACCTTCTGGTCTCGCTGAAGAGAGCTTTCATCGCAGGCGAGAAAGAGGAAGCCACGACGCTTCAGAAGGAGATCACGCGCGTACGGGCCGAGGTTTCTGGGGGCCCGGCTCTGTCGGGCGTCAAGGCGGCCGTCGCGCGCCGACTGAGCGCTAAGGGGATCGCCTACCCGGCAGGGCTACGCGCTCCGCTCGGTTGATCGACTGACCTCACGAAGTTGCTCCGACGACGCGGCCAGCCGTCGCTCTCGATGCGACTGTTAGCGACGAGCCACCCTCGTCGGTGGTTCGTCCGTTCCCGCGCCGGTATCTTGAATGATCCGTTCGATTTCCTCGGCCACTTCGCTCGATAGCTCGAGATCCGAGGCTCCGATCCATCCATCGATCTGATCCGGTCGTCTGGCACCGACGATGGCGGCAGTGACTCCCTGGACTGCAAGGGTCCACGCGATCGCAAGCTCCGCGAGGTTGCACCCGATACTTTCAGCGACCTTACGAAGTCCGTCGACAAGGGCGAGGTTCTGAGAGAACTTAGGTTCCTGAAACGCTGCGGTACCACGTCGCCAATCGTCCTTCGCCAGTGATTCGACGCGCTCGCGATCAAAGGCACCGGTGAGAAGCCCGGATTGCATCGGCGAGTAGACGATCACTCCAGTGCCGTTTTCATGGCTCCATGGAATGACGTCGTTGCGCGCGGATCGGTTGAGCATGCTCAGTGGGGGCTGCAACGAGTCGACATGACGCACCGGTTCGCAGCGCTCGAGCAACTCGATGCTGAAGTTCGAGACACCGAGCCAACGCACCTTTCCTTCCTCGACGAGCTCCTGCATTGTCGACCAGGAGTCTTCTACCTCGGTGCCGGTCGCGAAGTCGGGCCAGTGGAACTGGAACATGTCGATGCGCTCGAGTCCAAGCCGCTTCAGGCTTTGCTCGCATTCGAACCTGATGGACTCCGGACGCAGGTCGTTGACGATCTCCTCACCCTTTTCGGAGCCGTACCAGCTGCGTCCACATTTTGTGAAGACGAGTACGTCCTTCCCCACATCAAACGGTTCGACCGCGCGCCCAACGACCTCCTCGGAGTGGCCCAGCCCGTAGACCGCCGCCGTGTCGATCCAGTTGATGCCCGAATCGACGGCATGACGGATCGCCTGGACCGATTCGTCGTCGTCAACGGGCCCCCAACCAAACTTCCATGGTCCTCCGATCGCCCACGCGCCGAAACCGACTCTGGTGATCTCGGGGCCTTCGGAACCGAGTCTCTTCTTCCTCATCTGGTGACTCCCTTCATGCTTGCTTACTTGCGGGGTTGTCGCCTTTGTCTCCGGTGTTGTCTCTGCGCGGCTTGAGGTCGTCTTCGATCTCCACGAGGTATGGAAGCGTCTCCCAATCTCCTGTGCCTCGCAGCGCCCTCGCGGCAATCGTGTTGGCGGCACGCACACAGTCGACTGGTTGCCACCGATTTAGCAGGCCGAATGCGAAACCCGCCGCGAACGCGTCACCTGCCCCCACCTCGTCAAGTACTTGCTCGAGACGATCGGGCGCCACGGTTGTTACAGACGACATGTCGTGGACGAGCGCACCCTCTCGCCCCACGCGCACCACCGCGCGAAGCCCTTTCCGGTCCAACGTGTCGAGAAGCGTTCGCTCGTCGGAAGTACCCCAAAGAAGATTTCCCTCCTCAAAACCGCAGAGGTACCAGTCGACGAAGCCGAGCACCTCTTCGTGGGCCGCCGCCGCTTCGTCCGGGCCTGACCACAGCGCGGGACGATAGTTCGGGTCGAAGATCACCGGGATGCCCCGCGCTCGCGCCCTGCGTGCCACGTCGACGACGGTTCTCCGACCGGATTCGCTGAGCGCCATGGTGATACCGGTGAGATGGACGAGGGCCGCACCTTCGATTGCGTCGTCCGGCACATCGTCTGGCTCAAGGTGCGACGCCGCCGACCCCTTTCGGTAGTAGACGAGACTGCTTTTGCCCTCCGCTCGCATCTTGAAGTACAGACCGGTTGGAGCGTCATCGCGACTCACGTATGAAAGGTCGAGTCCCTCATCTTCGAGCGCTGCATTGACGACGTCGCCCAGAGCATCGCTGCCCAGACGCGACACCCAGGTAACGTCGATGCCAAGTCGCCGGAGGGCGATCGCGAAATTCGACTCGGCCCCCGCAAGTCGTAGGGAAAACTCCATGCCCAATGCGAACGAGCCGTCGCTTTTCGGGTCCAACAAGGCCATCGTCTCGCCCACGGTCAGCACCCGAGGTGAAGCGGCAGTTGTCATTCCGCAGAGACGCCGTCCGGTGAAGTTGTGGATACGTCGGTGTACATACCGAGCACGTTCTCGCGGTTGTGGCGGATCACATTGATCATGGCCTCTCGGGCACTCGCGGGATCCGCGCCGCGATTGCTTCAACCACGCGACGGTGCTCATCCACCGCGAACTGCAAATCGCCGACCCTGCGGATGCTCAACTCGGCTCCGAGCTCGAGGTCCTTTCGCAGCATGGAGCGAATGCCCCCCATGGCCTTGAGCAGATATCGATTGTTCGCGGCTTCTGCCAGCAGGAGGTGCAGCTCGACGTCGGCAGCAAGGAATCCCGCGGCGTCGCTATGACCCTCCTGCATCCGCTCAATAATCGATTGAAGTGCCGCGATCTGCTCGGAGGTGGCCCGCCTGGCCGCCATCTCTGCGATCGCGCCTTCGAGCACCTCGCGTGCGTCGATCAGCTCTTCTACCTTGACGCGGTCCAGGGGGCTTGCCGACCAGATTGTCGGAATGTGCTCGGTGCCCTCGGCGACGAACGTTCCGTGACCGGCCCTCGTCGCGATGAGCCCCTCGCTCACGAGCATGCTGATTGCCTCCCGCACAGACCCCACGCTGACCGAGAACATCGCGGCCAGCTCACGGTGACCGGGGAGCTGCTCCCCCGGTTTGAGTTGCCCGCTTCCGATCTGACGCCGAATGCGGTCCGCGATGCTGGACGGGAGATTCGCCCTCTTGAGGGGCTCTAGGGAGCGCGGCATATGATCCAAAGTTCCGAACACATCGTGTTCCTGGAGCCTAGCACGCGGGACCCCCTAAAGCGGGTTCGTGTGCCGGTGTTCGGAACAGTTCCAGCAACAGGAAAACCTCTTCGAAAGGACCGCCGATGAGCCTCAACCTGGAGGGGAAAACCGCAGTCGTCACGGGGGCGTCCTCCGGCCTCGGGCGGGCGGCGGCGGTATCCCTGGGACGCAGCGGCGTCTCCGTGGTCGCCGCTGGCCTGGAACCCGAGGGCCTCGAGGAAACTGCGGCCACGATCCGGCGCGATGGGGGCGACGCGACGGCAGTGGAGGTCGATATCTCGAAGGCGGACCAGGTCGAGGCGTTGGCCGCCGCCGCGAAAGCTGCGTTCGGCGGCACCGACATCCTGGTCAACAACGCCGGCGTGTATCCGAACGGTCCGTGGCACGAGATCACGGAGGAGGAGTGGGACTTCGTCTTCTCGGTGAACGTCAAGGGCTACTTCCTATGCTCCAAGGCCATCCGTCCGCAGATGCTCGAGCGCGGCGGTGGATCGATCATCAACATCTCGTCCATCACTTTTTTCGTGGGTGCCGACGAATTTCTCCACTACGTCTCATCCAAGGGGGCGGTCGTCGGATTGACGCGTGCGATGGCCCGGGAATGCGGCCCCGAGTCGATCCGGGTGAACTCGATTGCGCCGGGAGCGTTTCCCACCAGGGCCTACTTCCTGCCGGGGCGCGACATACCGAAGCTAGATCAGGAAGTGATGGACAGCCAGGCGATCAAACGCAAAGGCGATCCAGAGGACATCGGGAACGCGGTGCTGTTCTTTGCGAGCGAGCTCAGCAGCTTCGTCACGGGGCAGACCCTCCTCGTGGACGGTGGTTGGTATCTCCATTGAGGGCCGGGGCGCTAGGTGTAGGTGCGGGAGCGTTCGATGACGGGCGAGCGGCCTTTGAGGAAACTGAAGTCGCAACCTTCGTTCGCCTGGAGAACATGGTCCTCGTACAACCGCCGGTAACCACGCTTGTCCAACTTGTCCGGGGGTGTCCATGCGGAGCGACGGGCCTCTAACTCCGCATCATCGACAAGCATGTCGAGGCGCCGGTTGGCAACGTCGAGCTTGACCCTGTCGCCGGACTTGAGGAGAGCCAGTGGACCTCCGACCGCCGACTCCGGGGCCACGTGCAGCACCACAGCACCGTAAGAAGTCCCACTCATGCGGGCGTCGCTGATGCGCACCATGTCCTCGACGCCTTCCTTGAGGAGCTTGGCCGGAATCGGGAGGTGGCCCCACTCGGGCATGCCCGGAGCGCCCACAGGTCCACCGTTTCTCAGCACCAGGACGCTGTCGGCGGACACCTCGAGGTCTGGGTCCTCGACTCGTTCGCTCATGTCGTAGACGTCTTCGAAAACGACAGCTGTCCCTTCGTGCTGCAGCAGCTTGGGGTCGGACGCAGAGCGCTTCATAACGGCTCCGTCGGGACAGAGATTGCCGTAGAGCACGACCAGGCTGCCGCCTTCGGACAAAGGGTTCTCGCGCGGGGCGATCACGTCTGGGTTGACGATCTCGGCCCCCTCGAGGTTCTCCGCGACAGTGTGCGCCGAGACGGTCAGAGCGTCCGTGTGCAACAAGTCGGAGATCTGGGCCATCACGGCGGGCAACCCGCCCGCGTAATAGAAGTCCTCCATCAAGTAGTCGCCTGACGGCTTGAGGTTCACGAGCCAGGGCGTCGTCTCGGACAACTCGTCAAAGAGGGTCATCGGGAGGTCGACACCGACGCGCCCGGCGATTGCGAGCAGGTGGAGGATTCCGTTAGTCGAGCCGCTGATGGCATGGAGCACCCTGATCGCGTTCTCCAACGACTCACGGGTGATGATGTCCGCGGGGCGAATGTTCTTTTCGACGAGCTCGACGATCTTGCGGCCCGACATTTCTGCAACTGCTTTGCGACGAGAGTCCGCTGCGGGAATGGCTGCGGCTCCGGGGAGCGTCATGCCGAGACCCTCCGCGACACACGCCATGGTGGAGGCAGTTCCCATCGTCATGCAGTGACCCGCACTTCGTGAGATCGATGCTTCGATCTCCTTCCACTCGACGTGGTCGATGCGGCCAGCGCGCAGCTCCTCGTGGTAATGCCAGCAGTCGGTACAGGAACCCAGGTTGAGGTTGCGCCACTTCCCATTAAGCATCGGTCCCCCGGTTACGACGAGGGATGGCACGTTCGCGCTGGCCGCTCCCATGATGCTCGCCGGCGTGGTCTTGTCGCACCCCGTTAGAAGCACGACCCCGTCCAGCGGATAGGAACGGATGTTCTCCTCGACATCCATGGCCATGAGGTTCCGGTAGAGCATCGTCGTCGGTTTCATCAACGACTCGCCGAGCGACATGACAGGGAACTCGAGGGGGAAGCCACCGGCCTGCAGCACGCCCCGCTTGACCGCCTCGGCCAGATCACGCAGGTGCGCGTTGCAGTTGACTACCTCGCTCCAGCTGTTGCAGATGCCGATGACCGGCTTGCCCTCGAAGGTCTCGTCGGTGAACCCCTCCGTCTTCAGCCAGGAGCGGTGCAGGAAGGCGTCGAGGTCGGTCCCCTCGAACCAGTCCCGACTCCTGAAGCCGTTGTCGCCGTCATCTACCATGTCGCTCCCTCCGTCTGATCGTCGACGCGCTCCCACTCGAGAGCGGCATGGTCGACTACCTCCCCGGATCCTCCGCACCTGTGGCAGGGGACCTCTGCCCGTCGGTAACCGGTGCCGCCGCATTCGGAACAGGTCGCGAAAACGGCGTCTGCCCGGCTCAGTACCGCCCCGCAATCACACATGGCTAGGGCGGTGCGCTCGTGCTCGCCGGTCAACAGCAAGCCTCCGAAGGGATGGCCGGGATGGACCTGGAAGGAGGAGCTTCCCTCCCCGGTACCCGCGCCTCCGCCCGGTGCAGGGCACGCGTTCATCCCGAGCACATGGTCAAGGGCCTCATAGCGCCGCTATAATACTGCTCCGAACAGTGGACCGGAAGGGGCCCCAACCGATCGCCACCGAACAGGAGACGCGGTCACCGTCGCGCGACACGCTCGAGACCACTTTCATCGTGGACGCAGACGTTCACGTCCACGAGAACCCCACTGAGTTGGCCGAGTACGCAACCGACCCGTGGGACGTGGCGCTGCGAGAGATCGGCAAGGTGGACGAGCGGTACCTCGACCTCCCAGGGATGTCCCCGCGTGCCGAGTATCGAACTCCGTTCCCCGGTGGCAGCAACCGACCTCAGACCGTTACTTCCGCCGGTGCGATGAGAGCCGAGCTGAGCCAGCTCCACGTCAACTTGGCCGTGTTGTTCCCCGACCATCTTCTCTTCCTGGCAATGGTGCGCGATCCGCTCTTTGCGGTCGAGCTGGCGCGCACCTACAACGCCTGGCTCTACGAGCGCTGGCTAACCGAAGAACCCACTCTCAAGGGTGCCCTCGTGATCGCCCCTCAGGACCCCGAAGCCGGCGCAAGAGACATCCGGCGCTATGCGGGCAAAAAGGAGTGGGCGTGTGTATACCTTCCCGCCTCCGGATTGCGCCCCCTTTACGGTCATCACTCTTACGACCCCATCTACGAGGCTGCGGTTGAAACCGGTCTCCCCGTCTGCATCCACAGCGTCGAGGCAGTCTTCCCGGCCTTCCCTTTCCAACTCGAGGTGTTCCAGACGTCGATGGCGCAACACTGCATCGCGCATCCCTTTGCCATGATGGCCAATCTCGTGAGCATGATCGAGACGGCGGTTCCCGTGCGCTGGCCCGATCTAAGGGTCGGAATCATGGAAGCGGGAGTCACTTGGGTCCCCTTCATCATCAACCGTCTCGACAAGGAATACCTGGAGCGCAGGCGTGAGGTTCCTCTCTTGCAGGACCGCCCCAGCCATTACCTCCGCGAGTGGTACTTCGGCACCCAGCCGATTGAGGAACCAGAACGCCGCGGAGACATCGTCAAGGTATTTGACCTATTTGACGGAACCAACCGGGCGATGTTCGCATCGGATTGGCCTCATCACGACTTCGATCACCCGCAACACGTCTTTGGTCTCCCGTTCTCTCCCGAGGCGAGAAAAAACATCATGGGCGGCAACGCAGCGCGGTTCTTCAACTTCGATACACCCGACGAGGTGAGGAGTGGCTGAGGAGTATCCGGTCGGCCGCATGGAGGACCTGCCCGAGGGCAATCACCTTATCGTGCGCGCGGCGAATCGAGAGATCGGCGTTTTCAACATCAAGGGCGAGTACCACGCCATCCCAAATCTCTGCCCTCACCAGCGCGGTCCGTTGTGCACGGGAGCAACCTCGGGAACAATCGACTACGGCCCTCACACTGAATGGAAGCTTTCATGGGTCTATGACGGCGAGGTGGTCACATGCCCTTGGCACTCACTCGAATTCCACGTCCCAACTGGACAATGCATTGCCTTTCCGAGCATCAGGTTGAGGAAGTTCCAGGTTCGCGTCGCCGACGGTGAACTGCGAGTGGTCGTTTAACCCAAAGGGAGGACAAAGTGGAGGTTGTTCCGGGTATCCATCGCATCCAGTCAGACATCGGCCCGCGCATCATGTGCCAGTACTACTTCGACGGTCCGGACCGCAAGCTCCTTGTAGACACCGGGATTGGACCCACTCCGGAGGAGGTCATCGCCCCGTATCTCGAGGGAATTGGTTCCTCCATCGAAGCCGTGGACGACGTTGTTCTGAGCCACTCCGACGTCGATCACTGCGGCGGGGATCACCTGCTCAAGAAGCTCAACCCGCGTGCCCGGCTCTGGTGTCACGAGCTGGACCGGCCTTGGATCGAGAGCAACGCGGCGATGATGAACGAAAACTACGGATGGCATGCGGCCTTCGGCTTTCCACAAGCGGTTGGCGAAGATCGCGAAGCAATGTTCCGGGACCTCGGCGGAGACTGTTCGGTGGACTTTGGGCTGCGCGGAGGCGAAACCATTCGGCTCGGGCCCGATTGGAGAGTCGAGGTTATGCATCTGCCCGGACACAGCCTCGGTCACCTCGGCATCTGGGACGCTCGCAGCGGGACGGCCGTCATCATCGACGCAGTCCTCGAGAGAGGAATCTACTCACGAGCCGGAGAGCTCTTGATACCTCCCCGCTACTACGACGCAACCGCGTACCAAAACACGATCCGGAGGATCATCTCGCTCAAGCCCAGCTTTCTGCTGACCGCCCACTACGACGTCTTGGAGGGCGACCAAGCGATCGAGTGGCTCGAGAAGGGCCTCGCTTACACCTACGAGTTGCACGACACAGTCAGAGAAGCTCTGCGCAACGGCACGACCGACCTGTGGGAACTCACCCAGTACGCGGACAAGAAGCTCGGTCCCTACCCGGACTTCAAGACCGAGCTAGGGGCGTCGGTCCGCTCGCACGTGAACATGCCCGGCATGCCCGTTCGCTGACCGGGCTTCAGGCCGTTTCGCGCGCCTTGCGATACTCGGCGACGACCAGTTCCGTGAGCTCCTCGATGGAGGTATCGCTGGCTTTCTTGTCGTAGGAGATCTTCCCGTGCTGGAGGAGGTTCACCCGGTCGCATACTTCAAGAACCTGTGCGTAGTTGTGCGCGATCAGGATTATCGAGACCTCACGTTTCTCCTTGAGGCGCTGCACGAGGTCGAGGATCATGGCGCCCTCTTTCGCGCCCATGGCAGCAAGTGGCTCGTCGAGCAGGAGGATCTTGGCGTCTGAATAGACCGACCGGGCCACCGCGATCGCCTGGCGTTGGCCTCCGGACAGTTGAGCGACTTCGACGTCGATCGACTGGATCTTCACGCCCATATCGTCGAGATACTTGCGCGTTCGCTTCTTCATCTCACGATTGTTGAGGAAGGGGAGCGGCTTGAGAGTGAGCTCGCTGTTCAAGAACATGTTGTGGAAGACACTCAGCTCGTTAACGAGTGCGAGATCCTGAAAGACAGTCTCTATTCCGAGGGCCCGTGCCTGCGAGACAGACCTGAGCTGGACCTCCTGCCCTTCGATAGATAGCGTCCCCGCGTCAGGACGGTGGTAGCCGGTGATGATCTTGATCAGTGTCGACTTGCCCGCGCCGTTGTCTCCGATGAGACCGAGCACCTCACCCTTGCGTAGTCGCAGCGTCACACCGTCGAGTGCGGTGAGCGCGCCAAAACGTTTGACGATGTTCTCCGCTCTCATGATGTCCTTCTCTTCGAGCTCAGGAGGAGTCACGTCAAGTCCTTCCCGTTCGACGAAGGCGTCCTACATAGACGTTCAGCGTCATAGCAACGAGAATCGAAATGCCCAGAATGATGTTGAACGTGTTTGCGCTAACGCCTTGCAGCGTGAATCCATTGCGCAGGATGGCCAGCACGGCCGTGCCGAAGAACGCGCCGATGATCGTCCCGGCACCCCCTGCAAGTGCGGTCCCGCCGATAACGGCCGCGGAAACCGCGAGGAACATGACATTCGGTCCACCGGCCAGAGGATCCACCGAGTTGATCCGGATCGCCTCCATGATGCCGGCGAGTCCGCCGAGGACACTGCACAGCATGAAGTTTCCGATCTTCACGCGGTTGACGTGCACGCCCGCCTCGGACGCCCCGACCAGATTGCCTCCGACAGCAAAGGTGTGCAGTCCCCAGCGCATGCGCGTCAGCAACAAGTGCATCAACAGGACAATGATGAGCGCCCAGATGATGCCCGAGTACGGTCCGCCTCCGAGGATCCTGGTGAGGGTGCTCTCCTCGGGCGCGGGTTTGGGGAAACCGTCCGTGAGCGAGACGTTCAAACCAGTGAGCAGAAAGAGCGTCCCCAAGGTCGTAACGAACGAAGGCACCCTCAGGTACACGGTGATGACGCCGTTGATAAGGCCCACAAGCGACGTCACAAGTAGCGCGACGATAACGGCGATGGGGAAGACGAATTCCTGGTCTGCGAGATAGACGATGATCGGCGTGAACCCCATCACGGAACCCACGGAGAGATCGATTTCACCGCAGATGAGGAGCATCACCAGACCGCACGCAATTATCGCGGTGGCATAACCGGACTGCGCGAGACCTCTGATGTTTCCCTGCGACAAGAAGGCGTCGTTGACCGACTGAAAGTAGACGACCAGCAGAATAGCGACGAGAGCGATGCTCGCCTCGCGACGGCGCCAGAGCGCGGTCGCGAGGCGAGCAATACCGTCAGAACCACGGCCGTCCGTGTTGACCGGATCTGCCTTCGAGATCTCTTCCGTGGCTTGCTTTGCCATATGTGTCGCGAGCTATCTTACGTAGCGGGCTCGAGGATCTTCTGCTCCTCAGCATCTCCCTCGAAGCGCGATTCTGTCTCGAGGTAGCCGGCCACGTTTTCCGAAGTTACGAACAGCAGACCTGTGTTGGTCTCGGCGACCCCACTCAGTCCCCCGGAGATCTTGTACACGAACAGCTGGAAAACCGGGAAGAACCCCTGAAGGTACGGCTGCTGGTCGATCGTGAAGTTCATGTGACCGTCATTGATCAGCTGCAGAGTTTCGGGCAGCAGGTCGTAACCGCCCGCTATCACGCCGGCGGCGGCGAGATCGTACTTCTCCATGATCTGCGCTACTCCCTGAGTGCTTCCGGCGTCGACCGCGAACATGCCCTTAACGTCTTTGTGTCCGTTGTAGTAAGCCTCGATGGCCGACAACTCCTCGGGTAGTTCGGGGCCGGTCGTGATCTGCTCGAACTCGATGGGAGCACCAGACTCCTTGATCGCATCGGCGGCACCATCGATCCGAGGCTGGATATTGAGCTGGCCCGGCGTAGCGATGAACAAGACCACCGGGCCCTCGCCTACCTCTTCGACGATTCGCTTTCCCATCTCGAACCCGGATCCATACAGGTCCTGACCGACATAGGCGAGGCGCGGGGTAGAGCCGAGGCCGGTGCCGTCTGCGTTGTAGCTGACCACAGGAATGCCCGCGTCGAGAGCGTCCTGGATAGGACCAGTGAACGCCTCGGTATCCACCACGGCCACCGCGATTCCGTCGGCGTCACCGGAAATTGCCGTGGTCATGGCATCGACCATCTCCTGTACATCCGACTCCTCCGAACCGGTCCACTGCGGCTCGGGGATGCCGAGCAGTGCCGCTGCATCCTGCAGTCCGTAGATCGTGGGGACGAAGAAAGGGTTGGTCGTCACGTGGTTGACGAACACGAAGTTGTAGTCGGGGGTTTCCGGGAAGTTGCCGACGCTCGCCGCCGCGTCCCCGCTGCCACCGCCTCCCTCGTCGTCGTCGCATGCAGCTGCGAGGAACGGAATCGACGCTACTGCGCCTCCCACAGCCGCCCGGCGTAACAGATCTCGGCGACTGAACTTGCTCTTCGAAAATCCCAACGGAGCGAAGTCTTCCTTGCCCACCTCGGGTTCCTCCCTCCACCCACAGAGTGCCCCCACCCGAGGCCCACCCCCGGACGGTGCCCACGGCAGCTCTATTCTCGACAGTTATACTGTTCCGAACAGTGTTTGTCCACGCGTATTGTGGCCGTGTTTTCAGGGTGGCGATTGGGGGGCACCACGTGGGGGGTACAGCGTCATGACGTTCGAGGACCTACGCCGACTACTCGCGTCGACGGGCTACGACTGGGATCCTGGGGCGGGAGAGTCTTCGGAGCGCTTCTCGGACGGGGCGCGCTACCGGATCGAGATCCCGAGCACCGAGGGGCCGGCGGTCTTGCGGGCGGTGGTCGACGAGGCCGAGAAAAGAGGCGTCGCCGTCCAGCGGGTCTCGCAGGGCAGCGGAGTCATGATGCTCACGGACTCCGAGATCAACGAGATGGCGCGAATCGGGGCAGAGCACGCGATTGAAGTCAGCCTCTTTCTTGGTCCCCGTGGTGCCTGGGCGACAGGGGGCCAGGCTTTGGTCACCTCCGCGCACGGCGGCTCGGCCCGTGGAAATGCAGACCTCGCCGCCTGTCTTGCAGAGGCCAAGCGCGCCTGCGAACTCGGCATTCGGAGTCTGCTCGTTGCCGACATAGGGGTTCTCGCAGTGCTGAACAAGGCGCGAGCGGGAGGGGATCTTCCGGCCAACCTGGTCTTCAAGACATCCGTGTTGCTTCCGGTGGCAAACCCCGCGACCGCTCGCACCCTCGAGGAGCTCGGAGCGGGCACCATCAACGTCGCGACCGATCTCTCGGTCGACCAACTCCGCGAGATCCGCGCCGCAACAACGTCCCCCTTGGATGTCTACGTCGAGGTCCCCGACGATCAGGGCGGCTTCGTCCGGTTCTACGAGGTGCCGCAGATGGTCAGGGCCGCCGCTCCCATGTACGTGAAACTCGGCGTCCGCAGCTCACCCGGCATCTACCCGACGGGGATGCACGTGGAGGACACCGCCATGCGATTGGGCCGTGAGCGCGTCCGGCGCGCGGAGCTGTGCTTACGCCTCATGGAAGAGCTCGATCCCGATGTGATCAAGCAACCGATGGACTCTCGACCCAAGGATCTCGCGATCCCGGAGGTGTAGCAGATGACCATTCCGACCGCACGGAACTACATCGATGGCCGGTGGCAGGAAGCCGACGACACAGTCGACGACACGGACCCCGGTAACGGTGAGGTGATCGGCCGGTTGGCACGCTCTGGAGCGACTGAGGTCGACTCAGCCGTTCAAGCAGCTCATCGGGCGGGTCCCGGTTGGGCTGGTATGGCGGCTAGTGCGCGCGCCCGGGTCCTGCGCGAGGCCGCGGACGATCTCGAGGCAAGCGCCGACGAGTGGGGACGCCTGATGACGCGCGAGATGGGCAAGCCGTTCTCCGAGGCGCGCGTCGAGTCCGCCCGGGCGGCCGCGATTCTCCGTTTCTTCGCCGGCGAGGCGCACCGCCCCTTCGGTGAGCAGTACGCGTCGGATCAAGCTCAGACGTGGTTGTTCACGCGTCGAAGCCCGGTCGGCGTGATCGGAATCATCACCCCCTGGAATTTCCCGGCGGCGATCCCGACATGGAAGCTCGCACCCGCATTGGTCTTCGGAAACACAGTCGTGCTGAAGCTGGCCGACGACGCGGCCCTCACAGGTCTCCGTCTAATCGAGGCGCTCGACAACGCGGGGATCCCTCCGGGTGTCGTCAATGTCGTGATCGGGCCCGGGAGCAAGGTCGGAGCCGCGATGGTCGAGCACGACGGAATCGATGCCATCTCCTTCACCGGCTCTACGGAGACGGGGCGGGGGATCCTGGAGAAGGCGGCCCGCTCGGCGAAACGTGTGCAACTCGAGATGGGAGGTCACAACCCCGTAATCGTTCGTTCTGACGCGGCTCTGGACTCGGCGGTCGGAGCCGTAGCACTGGGGGCCTTCGCATCCGCGGGGCAGAAATGCACCGCAACCCGCCGCGTCTACGTTGCCACGCGATCTCTACGACGCGTTCACGGAAAAGCTCGTCGCCAAGGCCAGCAGCATGAAGGTTGGCTACGGTCTCGACGAAAGCACGGAGATGGGCCCTCTCGTCAATGAGGTTCAGCTAACTGGTGTGCTCGCGGCACTGGAGCGGGCCGAGAAGCAGGGAAAGCTGCATTGCGGAGGCAAACGGCTCATCGACGGCGAGTACGCCAAGGGTGCCTATATGGCCCCTGCAGTGTTCACCGATCTGCCGCATGACGCGGAGTTCTCCTGCGAGGAGGTATTCGGTCCTAACGTCGCCGTCTGGCCGGTCGACGACGACGACGAAGCCATCGAGCGCGCCAACAGCACATCTTTCGACCTTTCCGCGGCGATCTTCACTCGCGATCTCGACAGCGCGAAGCAATTCGTCGAGCGCGTGAAGGCCGGCATCGTTCATGTCAACTCGCAGACCGCTGGGGCCGAGGTCCACGTTCCCTTCGGGGGCCTGTCGGGGAGCGGTTACGGCCCCCATGAACAGGGTCGCGCCGCCATCGAGTTCTACACCCAGACAAAGACCGTCTACCTGGACCCCGCCTAGTGGACGGATCGGGATCGTCGAGCGCGGGAGTGATGGTTTCGAACCGCGGCCGGCGGGGTCGGAGTTGTCGCGGCCCGCCGATCGGCCGTTCGAATCTCACAAGGCCATAACCGACGGGAAACAGACTTGTTCGATCGACGGCGATCGGCGGGCTCACCACAACAATAGGAGAAATCCAATGCTTCGACTCTTTCGGAAACGGAGTTCAAGCCGTGCTCTAGCGCTTCTCGGCGCAGTCCTGCTGCTAACGGGCACAGCCCTTGGTCTCGCCGGCGCAACCTCCCACAAGAAGAAGCCGCCCGCACCGAGTATCAGCAGTGAGCCTTTCGGGACGGTTGACGGGCAGCAGGTCGATCTCTACACGCTGACCAACTCGCGCGGGATGAAAGTCAAGATCATGACCTACGGCGGCATCATCCAGTCGATCGAGGTGCCCGATCGCAAAGGCCACTTGGACAATGTCACTCTGGGTTTCGACAACCTCGATGACTACGTGACGTCAAGTCCCTATTTCGGCTCGATCACCGGCCGCTATGCCAACCGGATCGCGGAGGGCAAGTTCACACTCGACGGCGTTCAGTACCAGCTTGCTACCAACAACGGTCCGAACCACCTGCACGGCGGCATCAAGGGATTCGACAAGCGGGTGTGGGACGCGACCGAAGTGGTTGGCAAGAACAGCGTTTCGCTCGAGCTCACCTACACGAGTCCCGCCGGTGAGGAAGGCTATCCAGGAACGCTCGTAACCAAGGTCGTCTACAAGTTGACCAACAAGAACGACATACGCATGGACTATCACGCGACCACGAGTGCGCCGACGATTGTCAACCTGACCAATCACGCGTACTTCAACCTCGCCGGTGAGGGTTCCGGCACGATCGAGGACCACAGGCTCAAGCTCAAGGCCGACCACTACACTCCTGTGGATCCAACTTTGATCCCGACCGGTGAGATCGCGCCCGTGGCCGGCACGCCGTTCGACTTCACAAGGTCAACGGCGATCGGCCAGCGCATTCGCGACAGTCACGAGCAGATCGTGATCGGTCAGGGCTACGACCACAACTTCGTGCTCAACCGTCCAAACGCCAACGACAAGACCATGATCCTGGCGGCGGACGTGCGCGAGCCGACAAGCGGGCGCAGGCTCAGAATCCTTACGACGGAGCCGGGGATTCAGTTCTACTCGGGCAACTTCCTCGATGGAACTCTCGTCGGCACCAGCGGCAAGGTGTACCGCCAGACCGACGGATTTGCTCTGGAGACGCAGCACTACCCGGACTCTCCCAACCAGCCGAACTTCCCATCGACCGTGCTTAGACCCGATCAGGTGTACGAGACCACGACCATCTACAGGTTCTCGCGGTAACAGCTTGGGAGTGTGAGTGGGGATCTTGAGGGTGCCCACTCACACTCCGCCCCAGCTCTAAGCGTGCACTAGGTCACGGCCGGAGTTTCCAGCCCTGCGGGGGAACAAGCTCTCCTGCCGGTTCACACCGATTGCGCAACAGTCCAATAGGATCGCTCGATATCTCGATCACGTCACCCGGCTGAAGCGAAAACTCATCTGGCGGCACGATTCCCGTGCCGGTGAGGAGGACCGTCCCCGGCGCGATCCAGTTGTCGCGTTTTAGGTAGGCCGCGAGGTCATCGAACCGCTTGTGGAGCCGGGCCGTGCTCGTCGCTCCCGTAAAGACGGTCTCTCCGCCTCGCGTGATGTGCATCTCGATTTCAAGGGCATACGGATCCTCGACTGCGGCAGCCGACACGACGCTGGGGCCAAGGGCGCACGAGCCGGCGAAGATCTTTGCCTGTCCCAGGTAGAGCGGGTTCTCTCCCTCGATATCCCTGCTGCTCATGTCATTGCCCAGCGTGTACCCGGCAATTCCGCCCGCGGCGTTGAGCACGAGAGCGATCTCGGGCTCAGGTATCTGCCAGGACGAGTCCGCGCGCAACCCCACCGGTGCCCCAGGTCCCATGACGCGCGCTCCCGTCGCCTTGAAGAACAGCTCGGGACGCTCCGCCTCGTAGGCTCGCTCGTATACATCCTTCTCGCTTGACTCGTGCATGCGCGCGTCACGGCTGCGCTCGTAGGTCAGTCCGGCCGCCCATACCTCGGCCGGCACGACAGGCGCTAGCAGACGCAGACCTTCGGAGTCCGGCTCGATCCCAGCAAGCTCGTCGTACCGTCCCAAAGATTCCGATGAGACGCCGGCAGCCTCAACTGCAGCTTCGAGGCTCCCGATGTGGCTCGCCATCAGGTCCGCAACGTCACCGAAGCGCCCAACTGGATGGATGCCATCGCTGATCGGCCACGCACAGAGCGCGCCGGTTCTCTCCCGGGTTCCAAACCGCGCAGAGTCGCACTTTTCTAGGCGGGAATCGACTGCTCGTGCTCGAGCACGATCTTTGCTACTACCTCGGTTCCGCGGTTGTCCATTAACTCGTAAGCCTTGGAGAACTCCTTGGCTGCGAACCGGTGCGTGACAATCGGATCGAAGCTGACCAATCCGTTGTTGACCAAGCCCAGAACCTTGCTCCAGATTGAGGTCGTGTACGAGAAGGCCCCGAATACGGCAGCATCCTTCGCAACAAAGTAGTCGGAAGGGATTTCGAGTCGAGCGGACTCGCCCGCGATTCCGAGAGCGCCCACCCTCCCGCCGTTTCGCACGGTGTTGAGCGCGGTATTAAGGGCCTTGGGAGACCCCGCCGTCTCCACGATCAGTGTCAACACCCTCGCCCAGGATCTTGTGCGTCGCTTCCTCGGCATCCTGCTCCGCGACGTTAACCGTGTGAGTTGCTCCCATCCTCCGGGCGAAGTCCAACTCCTCGGCGCGGATTCCGTAGGCGATGAGTGCGCGGGGGCCGAAAAGCCTGAGGATCTGCACTGCGATGGATCCGAGCGTACCGATCCCCACCACGCCAATGGCCTCTCCTGGCAATGGCCTCACACGGGAGATGACATGAAGTACGACCGCAGCGGGCTCGACCAAAACGGCGGACTCGAACGAAACGTCCTCGGGAAGTCGCTGCACGACGTGCCTCGGTGCGACAACGTACTCTGCGCAGCCTCCCGCACGGGTGAAGCCCAGCTGATCGTAGTTCTCGCAGAGGTTGGTGGCGCCCTCCTTGCACCGCTTGCAGCGGTTGCACGGGATCATGCCCTCGCTCACCACTCGATCTCCGACGGTGAGCTCCGTCACGTCGGCCCCGACCTCCGACGACCGTTCCGCTCCACTCATGACCTGGGATCAACGGGTATCGGACCCACTCATCAGGCACCACACCTTGAGAAGCTCGAGATCGGTACGACACAGGCCGGCCTTGGCGCTCTTGATGAGCACGTCGTCCGCCCGCAGACAGGTTTCTCGACGTCGCGAAACTCAATCTGATTGGGACCGTCGATCACTATCGCTTTCATTGCCCCGTCCTCTCTCCCGAAGGACGCGTGCCGGGTCGCGAACCGTTCCAGTGTTCGGCACACTGCACCGGCCCAAACTATAGACCTTGGAGCACCGGGGATGCGCCGTGTAAAAGTTGACTCAGCCGAGCCCGGGCCGAGCCGGCCTTCGTCGTCGAGATAGTCACGCCACGATCGGGTGGGCGAGTAGCCGAGCATCCGCTCCGCTTTGGCGGAAGAGGTACCGCTGGCGTCGGGGCGCGCCAGCGGGCGAATCTCGACCTTCTCGCCGTGATGCTTCTTAACCATTTGGGCGAGATCTCGTGACCCAATGTTGTCCGGGGACGTGATGTAGAACACTTCGTGCCCTTCGAGGTCCGATTCGGCGGCCAGGCAGAGGGCGACCGCCAGATCGTAGAGGTCGATGTAGCTCCAGAAGCTCGGGACTGGGAAGAGCTTCGTCACGGATGTGCGGGCCTAGATTGCGCTCGTAGTTGCCTTCGTGCTGAACCCATGTCGGGCGTATCGAGATACACCGTATGTCCGAGCGTCGAATTGCTGCATCCATCAGGAGCTCACCGAAGTATTTGGAGAGAGCGTATGGATCCTGCGGTCTGATCGGGTGCTCTTCGTCTATCGGCACATAGTCAGAGAGAAACTCGCGCTCGGCAAAGAAGAAACCGGGGACCGTCTCGCTCGAGATGTTGACGAAGCGGGTTGCCCCCAGTCTGATGGCCGCCTCGATCATGTTGAACGTCGACATGAGGTTGTTGTGAAAGACGACATGCGGAGGGTTGTGAGTAGGCTCTGGGATTGCGGCTGGGTGCACGATCGCCTCCATGTCCCGTGAAACCGCGTAAGCGTCTCCCGCGTCGGTCAGGTCGGCCTGGATGTATTCGGCAGCGCCCTCCTCCGGACGCTCGAACACCCCGCGATGTAGGTCGGTGGCGCGCACCTGGTGACCGCGCTCGAGCAACGCCCTGACAGTCGCCCCTCCGACCTTCCCATTCGCACCCGTGACGAGCACTCTCACCCAGATCTCCTCCTCGTGCCGTTCGGCGTTGCAGCAGAACCACAGTACCGTCACAGCATTTACGTCGAGGGCGTAGGAGGAGACACTTGTCACATGTCGACCCCTCCGCAAAAGCAGGTTCGGCTGGCCGATCTGTTAGCGGCAATTTCTCTAGCGACCGACCTCGGCACCGGGCAGCCAATGGAGCATGCTCTACGTACCTGTCACTTAGCAATGGGACTCGCTCGGCCGATCGAGTTGTCTGTAAAGGACCTGTTCGACACCTACTACGTATCGCTGCTGCGGTTCATTGGTTGCACCAGCGAGGCATCGCCGGACGCCGCACTCAATGGCGGCGATGAACTGGCTCTTTACCGGGGTCTCGCTCCATCGCTCATGGGGTCTCCATCCGAGGTGATCGGATGGATGCTGCGCCACCTCGCGGAAGGCCAGCCGCCGTTGACGCGGGTGCGCCTGCTGGGATCCGCGTCTAACAGACCCCAAGGGAGCCGAGCGTTCGTTTCGAGCCCATTGCGAGGTGGGTCGCATGCTCGCTCGGCGCATCGGATTGAACGACTCGGTTCTACGCGCGCTTGACTGCGCATACGAGAGGTGGGACGGAAAGGGACTACCCAACGGGATCGCCGGCGAGGAGATTCCAGTGTCGTGCCGAGTAGCAATCGTTGCGCGCGACTGTGAGCTTCTAACCCGGATGCGGGACCCTGACACGGCAACCAAGTTCCTGCGCGAACGAAAGGGTAGGGCCTACGAGCCCCGGGTACTCGAAGCCGCCCTCGAGCACGGCCCCCGGCTCGTCATGGAGATCGAGGATGGGTCCCTTTGGGACGCAGTCTTGGAAGCCGAGCCCGGACCCCAAGTGATGATCGAGGACGCTCACGTCGATGAAGTCCTCAGCGCTTTCGCCAATTTCGTCGATCTGAAATCCCCTTACCTGCACGGTCATTCGAGCGGTGTCGCCGAGCTTGCCGAGCAAGCGGCGCGTACATCGGGGATGGACCCGACTCTGCTTCGGCGGGCTGCCCTCGTACACGACCTCGGTCGGGTAGCGGTGCCGAGCGGTATCTGGAACAAGGAGGGTCCCTTGTCCGAGGGAGAGTGGGAGCAAGTGCGACTACACCCATACTTCACGCATCGGATTCTCACTAAATGCGGACCACTCGAGGATCTGGCGGAGGTCGCAAGTTCCCACCACGAACGCATGGACGGTTCCGGTTACCACCGAGGGACTAAGGCGCCGTCGCTGTCTTCTGAATCACGTTTGCTGGCCGCGGCCGACGTGTTCCGTGCCATGACGGAACGTCGCCCGCACCGAGAAGCGCTGTCATCGAAGCGCACAGCAGAAGAACTCGAGATCTCCTGTGCCGAGAGTCGACTCGACGTGCAGAGCGTCCGCGGTGTTCTGCAAGCTGCAGGTGAAAAACGGAAGCCTGCTCGATCGGCATGGCCCGCCGGCCTGACAGATCGAGAGGTAGAGGTGCTACGGCTCCTCGCGTCCGGCCTTTCCAATAAGGCGATCGCCAACGCTCTCACGCTTTCGCCCAAGACGGTCGGTCACCACATCGAGCACATCTACACGAAGCTCCAAGTTTCCACCCGTCCAGGGGCCACCCTCTTCGCAATCGAGCAGGGCCTGGTAGGCGTCTAGCTCAAAGATGGGGCGTTCACCCGATGTGCCAACGCCTCCCTTTCAGGATGCTCTTCGCACGGACGCGAGGGAAGGACGTGAGCGTGGCGACGATCAAGTTCCAGGTCGAGTCTCCTTTGGAAACAGAGGAGGTACTTGCAGCTCTGACGGACTTCTCTGAACGAAGGCCGGAGCTGTGGCCGGCGATCGACGCGAACGTCTACCGGGTGCACAAACTGAGCGACGGCTCGGCTCTTGTTACCGAGGGTACGGATGTCATGGGTGGAATCTGGGCCACCGAGATTACGAATGGAATGATTCGAAAACCGTCAGGGCCACCGTAAAGGAGTCAAACTTCTGGCATCCCGGCGGCACATGGGAGTTGACTGCCACGCCTCGCGACCGGGGAGGCTCGGTACTCCATGTAACGAGGGACCGGCGCCCCAAGAGCATCAGGGCCCGCTTGTTCGAGGTGATGATGCGAGTCGTTGGCGCGCGCGGACTTGCGAAGGAGTTGCTGAAAGCCCCCGCTATCTCGAGTAGCACGCGAAACCGGAGGTTGAGACCATGTCCCTGGTCCATGCCAATGGCATTGACATCTATTACGAGCAACAAGGTGAAGGAGTTCCGATCCTGTGCATTCACGGGACCTCCAGCTCAGCCCTCGTCTGGGAAGACGCCCTGATTGACTTGGCCGAACACGGGAGGTGCATCTCCTACGACCGCCGAGGCTCGTTTCGCAGCCAAAGACCAGAGCCATACGAGACCACCCATGTCACCGAACACACCGACGACGCGGCGGCACTCCTGGATGCGTTGTCTGCGATTCCGGCCGTGGTCATCGGACGGAGTTACGGCGGCGAGATCGCAATCGACCTCGCGTGCCGGTACCCCGACAAGGTCATAGCACTAGCTCTGCTGGAGCCCGCAATGCTTCAGCTTCACCGCGAGGGGATGACATGGCTACAGCCCCTGATCGACAAGGTTCTCGCCGCGGGCAAAGAGACGTATCGACTGTGGCCGAGGTCTTCCTTCGAGAGGTGCTGGGGCCTGAGACCTGGTCCTCCTTCTCTGAGGAGCTCAAGAACATGTTCAGAGGCAACGGCCCCGCCATCCTGGCCGAACTGCGCGGCGGGGCGCTCGATCTGACCCCACAGGAGCTATCGGAGATCGACCAACCAACGTTGGTGGTTTCCGCCAAGGACTCGCCCGAAGCCTTCCGGCATGTAGACAAAGTCCTGGCGGACGCTCTTCCGCACTGCGAGACGGCGCTGGTGGAGGGGAACCACTACATAAACCCGAACCACCCCACTGTGTTGAAGTTCGTCGATCGACTCGTTACGCGCACCGCAATCAGGTAGACAGGCGACTCGTCCAACTCATCCGATCAGGTTGCTCCTCACGGCCAAACTCCGACGATGACCGCGATGACGACCAGCTTCAGAAGCCAGTCACCGGCATGGATTGCGGCCAGCTTCCAGTGAACGTTCTCATGCAGAACGGATCCACTCAGGATGATGGCTGGGAAACCTATCCAAAGAACGAGGCCTAGCCCGACCGCGGACAACCAGTCCTCGATCCCCATCTCACTGGTCAAGCCCGCGACCACAGCAGCGACCACGAGGCTCCGAGCAAACTCCGCGAGCATCTTCCAGACTGGCGGCTGCCCTGAGTCCACGTAGGCATCGTTCAGCTCGGCGAGCTGGTTGCCGAGCACGCCGTACCACGCCGCACTCACGACGAAGACCCCCACCGCTGCTACGAGAATAGTCAGGTAGTTCAGCTCCATCACGTTTCCTCCTCGACTCGGTCCAGCGCCCTGAGAACGCTTCTTATCTGTGACGTCGAGGCTGAGAGACTGATCTCGACATGCCAGGAGAAAAACTTCGAGCGGGAGGGATTCGGTGAAATACCTGATCCTGATCTATAGCAACCCTGAGTCCCGGGAGATCTGGGACGGTCTCTCGGCCGACGAGCGCGGCGAGGGCCTGAGCGCGTACACAGCGCTCAACGAGGACTTGAACGCATCTGGGGAGATGATCGTGACGGAAGCCCTCGCCGATCCTTCAATGGGGAAGCGCGTGTCGGTGCAAGAGGGGCGGATGACGACGACGGACGGTCCGTTCGCTGAGGTCAAGGAGCTCGTTGCCGGGTTCTACCTGGTCGAGTGCGAGAGCCTCGACCGGGCAGTCGAGATCGCGGCCCGCGTGCCGGAGGCAGAACTTGGTCTCGTGGAGGTACGGCCGTGCATGGATCTCAGCGGGTTCTTGATCTGAACACCACTAGCGGGTTCGAGCAGTTGCTGCGTGACCTGGCGCCTCAAGTGCTTAGCGCGCTCGTTCGCCGTTACGGCAACTTCGACTCCTGCGAGGATGCGGTCCAGGAGGCACTTCTGGCCGCCGCGGTCGAATGGAAGTCCCAAGGGGTGCCGGCGAATCCGAGAGGTTGGTTGATCACTGTCGCGTTCGCGGCGACAGATCGAACTATGGCGGAGGGACTCGGCCCGAACGCGTCGCGAGGAGACCGCCGCGGCTCAGGCGCTGTCGGGCTCGGAGCCTGCACCCGGTGTCGATGATTCGCTAACCCTGTTGCTGTTGTGCTGCCACCCCTCGCTCACGCGTGTATCGCAGGTGGCTCTTACGCTACGCGCGGTGGGAGGGCTGACTACTGCGGAGATCGCCCGCGCGTTCCTGGTGCCCGAGACCACCGTGGCCCAACGCATCAGCCGGGCTAAGCAGCAAATCACGAAGAGCGGTGCGGAGTTCAGGTTGCCCCCGGAGGGTGAGCGTTCCGAGCGCATGCGGGCGGTGCTCGAGGTGCTGTATCTGATCTTCAACGAGGGTTACACAGCGAGTGCGGGCGCCATGCTCAACCGCGTCGAGCTCTCCACAGAAGCGATCCGCTTGACCCGTCAGCTGCGGACCCGATTGCCTGAAAGCGGTGAGGTTGCGGGCCTTCTCGCGCTCATGTTACTAACCGACGCTCGTCGGCCCGCACGAACCACGCCGGACGGAGAGCTCGTGCCGCTGCTCGAGCAGGACCGCAGCTTGTGGGACGCCAATGCAACCGCGGAAGGCGTCTCACTTATTACCGAGACGCTCGCCACCGCCCAAATCGGCCCCTATCAGCTGCAGGCTGCCATCGCTGCGGTCCACAACGAGGCGCCTCGGGCGGAGGAAACCGACTGGCAGCAGATCCTCACGCTGTACGACCTTCTGGCCAGCATTGCACCTGGACCGATGGTCACTCTCAACCGGATCGTTGCGGTGGCGATGGTTCAGGGCGCGCCTGCAGGCCTGGAGGAGATGGAGACCTTGGACGCAGACCCCGCGCTCACGGGGCACTACCGTGTCGAGGCCGTCAGAGCGCACCTGCTCGATCTCGCAGGTGACCACGATGCCGCCCGCATCCACTACGAGCAAGCGGCGCGCAGAACTCTCAGCCTCCCCGAGAGGCGCTACCTCTACTCCCGTGCGGAGAGAACTGCTCCCCCCGACCAGTGACGCACCTCACGGAGCTCGACTGGATCGATTTCGCCCTCGCTTCGGGCGAGGTCGTATGCGAACATATGTTCGATGAGGCACGCCGCTTCGATCCTCCATGCCGACGTCGACGCTTTCTACGCGTCGGTTGAGCAGCGAGACGACCCACGGCTACGCGGTCGCCCAGTCATTGTCGGAGCCGGGGTCGTGTTGGCGGCGAGCTACGAGGCCAAGGCCCATGGGGTCCGCACGGCCATGGCCGGATCAAGGGCTCGCCGATTGTGTCCGGACGCAGTGGTGGTGTCGCCCCGTATGTCCGCCTATTCCGAGGCAAGCAAATCGCTCTTCGAGGTCTTCGACCAGACGACGGCGATGGTCGAGGGGCTGTCCATCGACGAGGCCTTCCTCGATGTGGGAGGGCTTTGGCGACTGTCGGGCTCACCGGAGGAGATCGCCATTCGATTGCGAAGCGACGTGCTCGATCGGGTTGGGCTCCCCATCTCGGTCGGTGTGGCGAGGACCAAGTTCCTCGCGAAGGTGGCAAGCGGCGTGGCAAAGCCCGACGGTCTGCTCGTTGTGCCGCCGGACCGCGAGTTGGCATTTCTTCATCCGCTCCCCGTCGAGCAGCTTTGGGGAGTTGGAGCCGTCACGTCCGGCAAGCTTCGTCGAACAGGGATCACGACCGTGGCACAGGTCGCTCAACTCAGCGAGGCTGTGCTGGTTCGGATGCTGGGCGTGGCTTCCGGCCGGCAACTTCATGCCCTCGCACACAATCGCGACCCGCGACCCGTACAGGTGGGGCGACGACGACGTTCGATGGGAGCCCAGCGGTCGATCGGTCGCAGGCCGAAGTCAGCCGCCTCCGTAGACGCCGTACTCGTGTCTCTCGTCGACCGCCTCGCCCGCCGGTTGCGGACGGCGCACCGCGTATGCCGAACCGTTGTGCTCCGATTGCGATTTGACGACCTCTCCCGGGCGACGCGGTCGCGCACCCTGCCCGAGGCAACCGCACAAACCGAGACGATTCTCGCCTTGGCAAGGGTGTTGATGCGCGAGGCCACTCCCATGATCCAGAAGCACGGCATCACTTTGGTAGGAGTGTCGCTCACGAATCTGTGGAACGACAGTGCCATCCAGCTGGCGTTGCCATTGGATCGTCACCAACTCGATGCTCTCGACTCAGCACTCGACAGCCTGCGCGATCGGTTCGGAACGACAGCAATCACCCGGGCAGTTCTCCTCGGACGCAGCCAAGGAATCGAAGTGCCACAACTTCCTGACTAGGGATTACTAGACCACGGACCAGAGCGAGGACAACCGTGCTGCGGCGTAGCATCTACGTTGGTCGTGCAACACAGCAGTCGAGTCCGATGCGAGGGATGCGCCAATGGAGACGATCGAGGTTGGTGGGCTCAACATCACCTACGAACGCGCCGGCACCGGACCACCTCTTGTCCTCCTTCACGGATATGTGGGAGACGGCCCGACGATTTGGCGACGGCAAATTGAAGGGCTAAGCGACGAATTCACCGTGGTGGTGTGGGACGCGCCCGGAACCGGCGGCTCATCCGACCCGCCCGAATCGTTCGGCATCGCCGGCTATGCGGACTGCCTAGCCGGATTCGTCGACGGGCTTGGCCTTGGCAGACCGAGTGTGGCCGGGATGTCTTTCGGTGGCATCCTCGCGCTCGAGTTCTGCCGTCGCCACCCAGCGATGCCCAGAACCCTGATTCTTGCCTCCGCGTATGCCGGATGGCGCGGATCCTTGCCTCCTGATGTAGCTGAGCAGCGCCTCCAACAAGCACTTGCACTAGCCGACCTGTCGCCCGAGGAGTTCGTGGATGCTCTCCTTCCTACGATGTTCTCGGAGAAGGTGCCACCCGAGTCCGTTGAGGAGTTCCGCCTGACCATGCTGGCGTTCCATCCCGCAGGCTTCCGGGCTATGGCGCGCGTGTCCGCCGGAGACCTGCGAGAGGTACTCCCTCAAATCAACGTCCCGACGCTGCTGATATACGGCGACAAGGACGTTCGCGCGCCCATGTCCGTCGCTGAAGACCTGAGGGCATCTATCCCTGGCTCAAGGCTAGTCGTCCTGCCGGACGCTGGTCATGTTTGCAACATCGAGGCCCCAGAAGACTTCAACATGACAGTCCGCACCTTCCTCAACGAGCGGCTGAGCTAATCAGGATCAATACCGATGGTGCGGCGCGCGACCAGAAAATCATGAGCCTGGTACTGCGGAGCGAGCGCCGTGGATGGTTGGACAACATCGGTACCGTTGGACGCGCACACATGTCGATACGCAGCAGGATTGAACGGAGGGATCAACAGAATGAAGGTAGCGGTTTTCGGCACCGGTGGAGTGGGCGGCTACTTCGGTGGACGGCTGGCGCTCGCTGGCGTGGACGTGCACCTAACCGCTCGCGGCGCACACCTGGAAGCGCTGAGGACGAGCGGATTGATGGTAAAGAGCACCAAGGGTGACTTCCATGTCGATCTCCCGGCGACCGATGACCCTTCGCAGATTGGTCCGTGCGACTACGTACTCTTCTCCGTGAAGTCCTTCGACACTGAAGATGCCGCAGCGCTACTCCCCGCCCTGATGGGAAAAGAAACCGCGATCCTCTCGTTTCAGAACGGAGTCGACAACGAAGAGAAGATCGCTCGCGTAGTCGGCCGAGAGCACGTCATGGGTGGGGCGGCATACATCTTCTCCAGGATTGTTGAGCCGGGGGTCGTCGCTCACACCGGCGGGCCGGCGCGCATCGTGTTTGGAGAGATGGAGGGGCCGCGCAGCCAACGCGCCGAGCGACTCCTGGACATTTGCAGAAAGGCGGACATCGATGCCGACCTCTCCGACGACATACATCGAGTGCTGTGGGACAAGTTTGCTTTCATCTGTGCCCAAGCGGGGATGACTGCCGCCGTCCGTTTACCGATCGGCGACGTAAGGGCGGTCGACGAAAGTTGGAGCGCGTTCAGAAGAGTCGTCGAAGAGGTTTGCGCGGTGGCCGCGGCCGAGGGCTTCGAACTTCCGAGCGATACCGTAGAGAAACACGCGAACTTTGCCGCACAGCTCGAGCCCACAGGATTCTCTTCCTTGTACGACGACCTCACAAACGGCCGGCGCATGGAGCTGGAGGCGCTGCACGGCACGGTGGTACGGCGAGCACACATCCACGACATCTCTGTTCCTGTCTCTGAGATGATCTACGCAATTCTCAGGCCCTGGGCCGTTCGTAACGAGGTCGCGGCACGCTCGTGACCAGTCGATTGCGAGGTCGAGAGGACCTTGCGGCTAACGCCAGCGCATTCGTCGCGGCGATCTTGTTGGGAGCCTCGGTCGTGGCGGTAAGAGTGGCGGTTCGTGACATCCCACCCACATCTTTGGCGGTTGTTCGATTCGGCATTGGAGCGTTGGTTCTGCTCGGTGCGATCGCGGTTGTCAGGCCCGTGCTACTACGTGTAGACCTACGAAGCCTCCGCTTTGATGTACTCCTCGGCGCGATCATCTTTTCCTTGTTTCCTCTCAGCTTCAATGCCGGGTTGCAGTTCACTCAGGCAACACGTGGTGCGCTGATGCTCGCAACGCTGCCGATATGGAGCATGCTGCTGGCACGTTGGTTCCTGGGGGAACGGCTTGGGACCCGACGAACGGCCGGAGTCGTCTTGACGTTGTGCGGTGTCTTGATCGTTGTTGGAGAACGAGGGCTCAACCTGGAGACCGATGGCCGGGCATTGCTTGGAGATGCCCTGGTTCTCTTCACTGCGTTTCTCGGTGCCCTCTACGGTGTGTTGACCAAGCGAGCCTTCAAAGACCAGCACCCACTCACCGTGGTTTGCTACGCAATGCTGAGTGGGACTCTCGTTCTCCTTCCCATCTCACTCTGGGAGGGCATAGTCGAAGAATTCGGGCAAGTCGATTCATCATTGGCTTTGATCGTCCTGTTTCTCGGTATTCCGGGGGGCGCAATCGCCTTTGGCATGTGGACCGTCGCACTGGCACAACTGTCGCCGACGCAGGTGGCTGTATACATCAACCTAAATCCCATCGTCGCGGCGGCCCTCGGTGTCCTGTTGCTCTCGGAACGGGCTACACCGGTCTTCCTGCTGAGCTTTGTGGCCGTGATCGCGGGAGTCCTGTTAGTGAACTGGCCCGCAAAAGAACGAGCGATTGTCAAATAGTGGGCTGCAACCCGAGCGAACACGACGGAGGGCCCTGGGGAGGCCCATACCCCAAGATTGGGACCCTGGGAGTTCACTTCTTGTCCTAGCTTCGAATATGTCTCCGCTGCATGCTGGCCTTAATGGTAATGACGGCGAAACTGGATGCCGCCGACGGGAAAAAAGGAGGCCCGCATGGAGCCGAGGCTTGGCAGGGAAGAAACCACAACCGCGGATCGGCTCGCTGCGCGTGTGATCGAAGGACTGCCCGTCACGTCGCGGCGGCTTGACCTAGCTGGTGTTTCGACTTCACTACTCGAGGGCGGGCAAGGTCCACCTATTGTGGTTCTGCATGGACAAGGTGGCTTCGCTGAGATCATGGGCGGGCTCATCGCAAACTTGGTCGATAGATACCAAGTCATTGCGCCAGACTTGCCCGGATTGGGTCGGTCCGTGGTCCAAGAAGGCACGCTCGATGAACCAACTGTTATGCAGTGGCTCGGTGAACTGATCTCAAAGACGTGCGACCAGCCGCCGATCCTAATCGGCCACTCGATGGGCGGCAGCATCGCCGGTCGATTCGCAGTCAAGCGTGCTGACGAGGTCGGTGAGCTCATCCTCATAAACTCGGGCTCGTTGGGTCCATTCCGGCCACCGCCCTCGCTCTTGTTTGCTCTCATACGGATGATCAGGAACCCCGATCGGGCCGGCCTGCACAGGATGCAGCGACAGATCTTCTTCGATGTCGACCGGGTGCGAGAGCAAATGGGAGATCAACTCACGGTGCTTGAGGATTACCAACTCGATCGAGCGAAGCAGCAAAGCGTGAACGCGGCCAACCGCACGTTGTTGCGTAAGGTCGGCACCAAGCCGATCCCCGACGACGAGCTTGGATCGATCAAGGCGCCGGTCGCGATGATCTGGGGTCGCCACGACCGTGTCATGCCGATCAAGTACGCGGAGCGGACGCGCACCAAGCACGGCTGGCCGCTTTACGTGATCGAAGAGTCCGGTCACATCCCGATGGCGGAACAGCCGGCTCAGTTCGGAGCCGCCCTGCGGACGGTTCTCGAGCCCTGAGCCTCCTGGTTCACAATCGGAACTTGTAGGAACAGCTAATCGCGGAGAGACTGGTTCACATGCGGACCTATGGCCAGTACTGCCCGATAGCGCGTGGCTCAGAAGTGGTTGCGGAGCGGTGGACACCCATAATCCTTCGCAACCTGCTGGCCGGATGCCACACCTTCAACGACATCGCTGCGGGAGCCCCGGGGCTCTCCCGTGCACTGCTGACACGCCGCTTGCGTGAGCTCGAGCGTGTCGGCGTCCTCGTGATCCGACCAAAGCCAGATGGCCATGGGTCGTTATATGAACCGACACCTGCGGGGAGGGATCTCGCAACAGTCCTGAGCGCGCTCGGTGGTTGGGCCGAAAAATGGACGGAGCTGACCAGCGAACATGCCGATCCCGACTATGTCCTGTGGTCGTGGTGCAGGTCTTACTTGCACCACGACCTGCTGCCCGAAGAAAGGGTTGTCGTCCGATTCGAGTTTCATCAGGGCAAAAGGCGGATCAGCCATTGGCTATTGATCGAGAATCACGACGCCGAAGTTTGCCGCATTGATCCCGGGTTCGGCAACGACGTGGAGGTCGTAGTCTCGGATCCTCTTCCCTTCGCACGGTGGCACTCGGGCCTCGTCAGTTGGTCGGCAGCCTTGCGATCCGGTGGAATCAAAGTAACGGGGCGTCGTGACCTATGTCGGGCTCTTCCGACCTGGAACAAGGGGCCACAGGTCATCTCCGACAGACGGACAAAGCTCGCTGGCGTCAGCGCGGACTAAACAATGGCAAGGTGCAGGCCGTCGTTTTGTTGGTGCGGGTCAGGCTGGTCTCGCCGTTGGTTTTTTACGAAAGCGCAGGAAGACCGGGGGAGAATTCGAGTCTCACCGATGGTTCGTTCCCTTTGATCTCGTCGTTTGGCCACGTGGCGTTGGCAACGAAGCGCTGACCGTCCAGCATGAGCACTACGTCGTAAGTGAACGGACCTTCGCCCAACTCTGCAGCTGCGTGTCCCATGTCATCGGGGCCGTCCCAGTAGACGGTTCCTTCGGGAAAACACCGGGCGCGCGAAGGTTTGGCCGTGAATGTAAGAGCTTCGCCACCGTTTGCCTCAACCGTTACGGTCGCATTGACCGAGCGGGGCGTCTGAGCGAGGTTCGTAAGTTCAAGCTCGATGCCATAACTGTCGACTTCGCCGTCATTGCCAGCGAGCACGGCGAGCCGTGCCCTCGGTTCTGGCAACGGTCCGTCGGTCGGTGTGGTCCACCTGAAGGTCGTGAACAGGTCTCCGTCGCCTCTGCCGAATAGCGTGACGTCGTAGGTGCCGGCGAACCCGGCGGGACGAAGAACGAACCGCCCATCGCCTGCAGGCTGCAACGGCACCGTCTGGACGCGCCCACACTTTTCTCCGGCGGCAATGAATGATGCATTGAAGGACCACCCCGGCAGCTCGAACTCGACGCCGATCTCCTCAGGGTTTCCCACATCATGCGGTTTGTCGGGCGGAGCCCCATCCACACACCCATTCCGATAGCAATATGTCCATGCATGGAGCTCGATCGACTCTTCGAAGTACCGAACCTTGACGGGGGGTGGCGCCTCCATTCCACGCGGCTCCAAGGGTTTGCCAGAGGGAGTCGAACTGGTTGCCGAAGACGGAGTCGTACTGGCTGAAGGCGTAGCCGGGGGGTCCTGCCGATCTGCTCTCGGTTCGTCCGATTCGGGCGATCCGCACGCTGTGAGCAGGACGGCGGCGATCAATGCCACGACCTTGCTCGCCTGCCCTCTTTGCATAGCCATGACCTCTTCGACGGTCATCCAATCGAAATGGTTCCCGTCAGGCGCGACGGAGGGTCCCGATAGCGCTATCGGACCAGTCTTGGAGTCGTCAGGCCTTGTTCCGCAGCCTCTCGAGTCCGTCGAGGATCAGATCGAGGCCGAACTCGAACTCGAACTGATCGTCGCAACCCTGGCCCACGATCGTGTTTTCGTCGTGGCTGATGGCTGTAGCCAGCTCGGAAATGTAGGGGTACTTCTCGGCCATCTCTTGGAGCATGAGCGCCTCCAGTTCGGGACCAAGATCGCCACCCGAATCGTCGTACAGCTCCTGCGCGAAGCCCAACATGCGGCTGCCCATCGTGTGCAATGCGTGATGCGTCAGGTCGATAGAGAAGCCACCGGTCCGGAATATTCCAATCACCGAATCCATGTATGCCAGCATCGTGGGAGTCGGCTGGGTCCGCGATTCCATCACACGAGATGCCCAGGGGTGCCGTAGAAGAGCTCTTCGAGCCGAGAGCACCCTCTCGCGGAGGGCCGTCTTCCAGTCCGTGTCGCTAGGCGGCACCTCGATCTCGCCGACGACGAGATCGACCATGCCGTCTAGAACGTCTTCTTTGTTGGCCACGTGGTTGTACAAGGACATCGCCTCGACCCCCAACTCCTGGCCGAGCTTGCGCATGCTGAGCTCGTCGACACCGTGTTCATCGGCAAGAGCGATGGCGGCGCGCAGCACTCGCTCCCTGCTCAGGGGGATCCGAGGGCTCTGCTGTTTTTCCTGAATAGCCATCGGGTATCTGCCTTTCCTTGCACCTCAACGTACAGGGTAAGTCTCCGGGAACAAGACCAATCCTCGCTCCCTGAGCGCCGGCCGGGCGGAATTCAAGTCGTGGACGATCTCGAGAGGCCCCTTCTGCTCTGTTTCGAGCCAGAGAATCGGGTGCTTTGCCCCTGGATCCTGAATGGGCGATCTACGCCCGGTGGGCGAGATCCCTGTTGTACGCCACTCGCGCCCAGAGGTAGCCGACGAGCGCGATCGCGCAGGCCCAGCCAACAGCGATGACGGCGCTGCTCCCGATCGGAGTGCCGAAGAGCAATCCGCGCATCGTTTCGATCATGGATGTGAACGGCTGGTTCTCGGCAAACCAGCGCACTCCGGCCGGCATGGTTTCCGGGTCGACGAACGCGCTGCTGATGAAGGGCCCGAACTGCAGGAGCATTGTCGAGCCGTTTGCTCCTTCGGGCGATTTGGCGGAGATGCCGAGCGCGACCGCCAGCCAGGTGAGTGCGAGGACGATCAGCACGATGAAACCGATCACTGCGAGCCATTCGGCGGGGGCGGCCGTGGGTCGAAAACCGATGATTAGAGCCACGCCGATGACAATTACTGCGCTGCCCATCGTCCGAATCATGCTTCCCACGACATGCCCGGTCAGAACCGAGGCGCGGGAGATCGACATCGTGCGGAACCGTGCCACGATGCCTTCGGTCATGTCCATATTGATGCCAACTGCGGTTGCCGCGCAGCCGCTGCCCATTGTCATCATGAGGATTCCGGGGACGATGTAGTCGACGTAGGACGCGCCAGGGGCGCTGGAACCGGAGCTCATCGCGCCGCCGAATACGTAGACGAACAGCAGCATGAAGGCGGTCGGCGTCAGCACTGTTGCGATCGTCATAACGGGGTACCGCTGCAGGTGCTTGAAATCTCGGCGCAGCATGGTGGTTGAGTCGCGCACGGCGTAGGTGCTCATTGAATGCCCGCTTTCTCTGAGGTGGGATGTCCGGTGAGAGCAAAGAAGACATCGTCGAGGTCGGGGGTGTGGACGGTAAGTGAGTCAACCTCGATCGCCTCGTGGTCGAGCCGGTCGAGCGTGGCTCGCAACGAACTGACCCCTCCGTCGTTGGGAATCTGCAGTGTGAGGGCATCGTCGTCGCGCGAGGACTCGCCGAGGGTTCGAGCCGCTGAGTCGAGGACCCGCGCGTCGGCGAACTGCAGCCGGATGTGACCGCCGGGGATGAGGCGCTTGAGCTCGTCCGCGGTGCCCTCGGCGACCAGCTTCCCATGATCGAGTACTGCGATCCGGTTCGCGAGACGGTCGGCCTCCTCCAGGTACTGGGTGGTGAGGAAGATCGTGACTCCCTCGGCTGCAAGGTCACGGATGATTTGCCACATGGTGTGGCGACTGCGCGGGTCGAGACCGGCGGTCGGCTCGTCCAGGAAGATGATGCGCGGGTCACCGACCAGAGTCATCGCGAGGTCGAGCCGGCGGCGCATGCCCCCGGAATATGCTTGGAGCCTCTTCGTGGCGGCCTCTACAAGGTCGAATTTGTCGAGCAGTTCGGCGGCGCGCCTTCTCCCTTCTGCGCGGTCCAGGTGGTGCAGGTCCGCCATCAGGACCAGGTTCTCCACCCCTGTGAGGAGGTTGTCGACTGCGGAGAATTGGCCCGTTACGCCGATCGCGGCGCGGACCGCATCGGGATCCCGGGCCAGATCATGATCGGCGACGCGCATCTCTCCACCGTCGGCACTAACCAGTGTCGACAGGATCTGAACTGCAGTTGTCTTGCCGGCACCGTTGGGGCCGAGTAACGCAAAGATCGTTCCCTCGGCAACTGTCAGGTCGATTCCGTCGAGAACTACCTTGTCGCCGTACGACTTGCGTAGCCCGGTCGCCGCGATCGCCGGTGAGGATGACGTTGTCACTCTTCCTTCTTTCCGTGAATGCTTTCTTGGCTCGGTGGCAGGTCGGAACGGCTGATCACGATGTCGCCAAAAGAGGTTCTTGCGCGCACCTCGACGGTTTGGTCGGTTGGCTCTGGGGCGTCGGAGGCGGCCAGGGAGTTGTGCACGCTGCCGAACTTGGAGCGCACGTCGAGCAGCGCGGAGGTTCCATTTCGGATTCCGACCTCGAGCTCACCAAATGCGGTCTCAAGAACAACCGTGCCGCGCGCGACGTCGCCGAACCGAACGTCGCCGTTGGATGTCTTGGCGACGATCGTGGCGTGTGCTCGGTCTACGGTGATATTGCCGTTGGCGGCCTTGCACCGTAGGTCGCCGGTGACCTCGCCGACCCAGGTGTCACCGTTTAGATTCTTGATCACGGCGGAACCATCGACCTCGCCGATGCGTATGTCACCGGCTCCGGTGGCCTCGGTTCGGCCAACGACTCGGTCTACGATGATGCTTCCGGTGCCGGTGGTCACGGAGAGCTGGCCCGTGTGCTCAAGTCGGATGTTCCCAGTGCCGCTGGTGAATCTGCATTCTCCGAGCCGGCCGACGCAACGGAAGTCCGCTACCCCGGATTCACCTTGCACTTTCGAGCCTGCTGGCAGCTCGATCGCGACATCGATGGAACCTCCTTTGCCAAAAGAAAAGGGACGTTTTGGCGCCTTCACAAGAAGAGTGCCGTGGGAGTACTCGACGCGGGCCGACTCCGCGGCCTTTACGTCGGACTCGTTGGACTTGTCGCTTGGGCTGACCCCGACGACTGTGTCGCCGCGGTCGCTCGCGATGATCCAGACGTCGCCGACGGGCAGGGCAATCGTGACGGAGATCGGCTGGGGGGTTTCGAACGTAGGCATGGCGGTGTCCTCCTGAGGAAGTGTGGAAGCGGCGGCGTTAGCCATCTAGCGCACCCAACCCGTGTAGCGTTCTCCGGCCCGGGGGCTGCGCCGACGTGAGGGGTCGTTGCGGTCTGATGACTCCAGAACGGCGACAACAGCTCGAACAAGCCAGGCGTTGACCGAGAGTCCTTCCCGGCCTGCGGCCTCCTCGGCTCGGAGCTTCAGAGAATCGGGAAGTCGGAGATTGATCCGCGAAGTTCCCTCGTCCGTATCGGGCTTGTCCTCTGAGGAAGGCCGAGGGTCGGTCGCGTGTGCCCCCGAGCCGCTGTGCGACAACATCGGTCGTGTCGTCGAACGACTCCTCGGTCGGTGGCGGCGTGACGACGAAGCTGGGGTTCCGCCCGCGTAAGCGCACCTCGACCGAGCCAGGCGCGAGCTCTCGGGTGATCTCGTCCGCGGCCGCCGACAAGGCCTCCAGCAGCACGAGTCGAGTGGCCGAGTCGAGTGAAGCAGTCAGTCGCTCGGCGAGTGCGCGGGCGTCCTCATCCGCGGCTCCGGCGGCCACGGCCAGTTCGTTCTGAAGGGTGGCGACGTACGATGTGAGGTCCATGGCGCCATTATGGCATCATTATGGCACCATGTCAAGGGCCATTTTGGCTCACCGATGCGTCTCGCAGATCAGACCATCCTTATGCGGCAACCTCGCCGAACCCACGAAACTGAAGCCTGTCGCCTGAATCCGCCCTGCCTCGATCTCGGCGATCTCGTGGTCGCGAGTGACGTCCTCCAATTCGGGATAGAGGTAGGGCCACGCTTCGAAGTGCACCTCGTCGAAGTGACGTTGACAGACCTCGAGCATCGCCGCTCCACTATGGAATTGGTTTGACGAGGCCCACCGATGCAGGTATTCGGCGAATCCAGAATCGTGACCTCCGCCGACCTGTGTGATCCACTCGTTGCGCCGGCGCCCGAGCCAGCCGTCCTCGTTTCCTGGAACAAGATGCTGCAGCGCCCATGCGGCCGTCGCCTCGTCGAAGCGCTCCGATGCGAGTTCCACGAGGACGAACGTGCCTCCCGGAACAACCAGGCCGGCAATCTTCGCGACCGCTTTGTCGAGGTCGGCGATGTGGTGAAGAGACAGTGTGGCGACCGCCGCGTCGAATGGTTCGGACGCGACGAATTCCTCGATCGTCACGCTCTCGAAGAGCGGCCCCTCCGGTGCGCGGGGGTCGATTGCCACGATGCGATAACCCGCAGCAGACATGCTCCGAGCGAGGCGTCCCTCGCCGCAGCCCACCTCCAGTACCCGGGCCGGGGTTGGCGGCAACGCGCGCAGAACCAGCTCGGCGACGTCCCGGTCCCATGTGTCACTGTTCACGAGGGCTGATCCTCGCGCAGGTTCGAAAGCGGGGCTGCTCTGCTCGGGAACCCCTGCCGAAGAACTGGAGTAGTAGTCGCATGCGGATCTTGCTGCTGGTTCTCGTTTGCTCCATGCTCACGGCGAGTTGCACACCTTCATCCGAGGAAGCGTCGGCTATAGGCTCGCCGCCTAACGTTCTCGACAGTCCAACGCCGCCCACTACGCGAGTTCCAGCACCAGCGGCATTCGGCCCCTGGCGGCTGGCGTTCGCGTCGGAAGCTCCGGGGCGGCAAGGTCTCGACGTCTATGTCGCGAAGGTGCCGGGCGGGAAACCTCGTCTTCTCGCCGGCGTGGCCCGTCGCAACGACTTCAGCCCGTCGCTTTCGGCGGACGGTCGCTGGGTTGCCTACCGTCTCAACCCGCTCCGTGGTGACGAAGGTGACATCCACGTTGTTGCCACGCGCGGCGGCAGGTCGCGCAACCTGACTCGAAGCGATGGGGTTGCCGACTGGTCGCCATCGTGGGCTCCGACTGGCGAGAAGATCGCATTCTTCTCGAACCAAGGTGGAGCGCTCGACGTATGGATCATGGATCATGACGGCTCGAACAAGATGCGCCTGACTGATGACGCGGCTCTCGACGAGTACCCGACCTGGAGCCCTGACGCAAGGCGCATCGCTTTCCAGAGCACGCGCGACGGCGAATTCGATGTCTTCGTCATGCAGAGCGACGGTGACAACGTCGTTAACATCACCCAGCATCCCGCTCGTGACCAGTGGGCATCGTGGTCGCCGGACGGAGAGTGGATCGCCTTCATGTCGGACAGGGACGGAAGCGAGGACGTCTTCGTCGTCCGCCCCAATGGGAGTGAGGTCCGGAACCTGACCGCTACGTCGGACCTACAAGAGTCCCATCCCGCGTGGCTGCCTGATGGCACCCTGACCTTCAGCCGGCACGGTGAAAGCGGCCCGATCAGCCTCTGGGCCGTGTCGATTGACGGACAATCGGAGACACAAATCCACACGGAATCTCAACCAGTGTTCGTCTACAGCTGGGGGCCGCTGGCGAAATAGCCGCAACTCATGCTGCTCTGACTCATTCGCAACAATGAAAACTGCGGCCTCGCCCAGAGACTCTCAAAGGATCAAAGGGTCTCGAGGACGCGTGCACCCGTGAGGGCCATGGGGTTTCCTGGCACACACTCGCTTGCGTTTTGCTCATACCTTGTGGTTCTATGCATCATGCTTCAAGCCATGGGAGGTGGGTGTGCACATCGACAAGGATCTGGTCGCGGCCTCGGCGACGCCGCTCGTGCTCGCGATCCTGGCCGAGGGTGAGAGCTACGGCTATGCAATCCTGAAGCGGGTGCGCGAGCTTTCCGGCGGCGAGCTTGAGTGGGCCGACGGGATGCTCTATCCGCTGCTTCATCGCCTACGCCGACTCGGGTACGTGACAACGGAGTGGCGGAATCCGCCGGAAGGTCGGCGCCGCAGGTACTACGCGATCACTGGCGACGGGCAAGCGGCGCTCGCGGAGCAGCAACGGCAGTGGGCTACCGTCACGCGTGCGTTGGGTGACATCTGGCGAGGCTCCGGCGGACTGCCGATAGCACTGGGCGAGGCGTGACCATGGATGGAGTTGAGTCACAGATCGCCGAGTGGCGCTCCTACGTCGCGAAGGCTCCGGCCGTAAACGGCCGCGACGTTAATGAGCTAGAGGCTCATCTTCGCGACCAGATCACCGAGCTAGACGCGGCCGGCCTCACAGGCGATGAAGCGTTCCTCGTTGCGGTGAAGCGGATGGGGGACCTCGACACCCTGTCCCGAGAGTTCGCACGCGAGCACAGGGGCCGACTTTGGAAGCAGCTCGTCCTGAGCGGTGAGGACGAGCCGGCGCGCCCGTCCAGCGGGTGGCTCGAGGCGCTCCTCTTCGCGGTGGCTGCTGCCGTGCCGATCCAGGTCGCCCGCCTCGCTGCTAACTTCCCCGAAGAGGAAGCGGGGTGGCTGGCGCGCAATATCGGTCTGTTGGTGTTGCCGCTCCTCGCCGGGTACTTCGCCCGCCGAAGGAATCTCGATACACGGCGATGGGTGTTAATGGCCGCGCCGTTCGTGCTCGCTGCGCTCGTGGTCAACCTCTACCCGTACGGTGCCGACTCGGCCACCGAACTCCTCGTCGCGCTCCATCTGCCCGTCGCGCTGTGGTTCGTGGTCGCCTACCCGTACATGGGCGGCACGATCCGATTACACGAACGGCGCATGGATTTCGTCCGCTTCACCGGTGAGTGGGTCATCTACTACGTGCTCATCGCGCTCGGTGGTGGCGTGCTGATCCTGCTAACCGTGCTGATCCTCGAACCAATCGGGACCGACCTCGCCGAAACGGTCGTCGAGTGGGTGCTGCCATCGGGCGCGGCCGGTGCCGTAATCGTTGCGGCGTGGCTCGTGGAGTCCAAGCAGCATGTGGTTGAGAACATGGCGCCGGTGCTCACCATGCTGTTCACCCCGTTGTTCGCCGTGATGCTGACAGTCGCTGCGGCCACCTATGCGGCGTCCGGAGTCGCCGGCGCGTTCGACCGTGAACTGCTCGGCGTCTTCGACGCCCTCCTGGTCGTCGTGCTAGGGCTCGTCCTCTACACGATGTCTGCGCGGGAGCCGTCCCAACCGGCCGGGCTGATGGACCGCGTCCAACTGCTCGCTGTCGGGAGCGCTCTCGTGCTCGACGTGATGGTGCTCGGCGTGATGGTGGCCCGGATCGGCGATCTTGGGTTCACCCCGAATCGGGCGGCAGCGCTCGGCCTCAACCTCGTCCTGCTCGTGAACCTCGCCGGGGCCGCCTGGCTTTCGATGCGCTTCCTCCGTGGCCAGATCGCCTTCCACCGTCTCGAACGATGGCAGACCTCCTATCTCCCCACCTTCGCCCTCTGGACAGCGACCGTTACGGTCATGCTCCCCCCGCTCTTCTCCTTCACCTGATGCGGGAGGCGGTCGTGCGCAGCGTGGCGTCGTCACAGAAGGGCGCCAGGAAGTCCAAAAATGAAGGCCCCGGATCCGTCGCGGATCCGGGGCCTTCCTTGAGCAGGCCTTCCGATGTCTACTCGATCAGGCCGTCCAGGGCCCGCTGGACCAGGTCTGCGCGCTCGGCGTCGGTGGACAGATGCTCAAGGCCGAAGCCCAGCAGCAGGCTGTCCTCCGTGGCGACTCCGCCGAAGGAGTTGACCAGAGAAGGTCCGATCCGCCAGTTCGCCGGGCTCGGCGGGCTGCGAGGTGGCTCCTCTGTTGGCGTCCAGTCGCTTGTCGCGCCCTCGAACCCGTCGGCGTCGACCGCTCCGTTTACAACCACCCTCGTGTCGTCGACGAATGCGCCGACCCCACCGGTCGCCGGGTCGGTGACATAGGAGATCGACACCTCGACCTGCGATCCGGCGAAGCCGGACAGGTTGTAGGCGACCTCGGTCCATCCATCCGTGCTGTCCAGGATCGCGTGCCACTCTCCGGTTCGCGCCTGCTCCGTTGCAGTCCGTGCCCAGATAGGTCTCCAGGAACGGATGCAGGTTGAGCAGGAACGAGTCCTCACCGTCGCACTCTTCGGGTGAGTCACTCGAGGTCAGTCCGCCGACCTCCGGCAGCGTCGTCCAGTTGCTGCCACCCGCCGTGCGGGCCTCGACGATCACGAAGTCGTACCCGGGTTCGATGTCAGCCGACAGCTGGAACTGCAGCTGCGCGGTCGCCCCAGTAGGAACGGTGACCGTGCGTGTCAGCCGCTGGTACGACGCGTCCTCGTGAACAGCGCCGGCATAACGCTCACCTTCGATCGGCTTGAACGGGTTGCCCGCCGCCTCCGGGTACGCGACTGCTCCGTGGCTGGCGAACTGCGGGAACTGCCCTACGGGGAGCACGTCGCTGGTTGGCTGGAACAGACCTGCCTGGTTCAGCGGGTTGTCACCGGTGACCACGGGTCCGCCGAAGGCGGCCTGCCAACCGTCGACCGGAGCGCCGACGCCAGTAGCCGAAGGCGGGTTCGCGGTGTTAGTGCGCGTGTAGCCACCGAGGTAGTACTGCCGGAAGTCGTCGGCCATGATCAGGCAGTCCTCGAAGAAGCCAGCGGTCTGACTGTTCGGCTGCGCCACGATGACACAGTCCTCCTCAGGCGCGCCATCGAGTCCGTAGTACAGACCACCGACCGAAGTGCTGATGCCTGCGAGCCCCTGGTACTGGGCGGTCTCGCCGGCGTGGATCAGCTTGCCTCCCTGGTTCAGGTAGTCCCGCACCGCCATCGTGAGGTACTGCTGACGCTCGGCCACCGCGACGTCTGGCAAGTTGCCGAGCGGTGTCTGCGTCAAGAAGTCCTCTGGGTCCTGGGTGAGCCGGTTATCGCCGAGGTACCACAGCACAGCGTCGTAGTGGCTGAGCACACCGAGGTCGTGGGGAACGCCTTGTGCACTGACGTCCCAGACATCGGCCGAGTAGCCGGCATCTTCGATCGCCTTCACATGAGCCTCGTCATACTTCGGCGCGGTCACGCTCGGCGGGTAGGTGGGGTTGACGCCCTCGTAGTCCTCGTTGGCGATGACGAGTACGTCGTTGCCCGTTTCGGACTGAAGGGTGTAGGTGAAGTCCTCGCTGGTGACCGGGCCCTTATCAGGCTTGACACCCGTGAACCACACCCGCACGTCGTCGCCGGAGTCAGCTCCGCGCACGACTCCGCGAAGCTCGGCGTAGTAATCGTCGTTCTCGTCTCCGTACCGTTCGCCGCCGGCCCACTCCGTGACCTTCGTGACCTGGGTAGGTCCACCATTGATGCTGTAGCGCATCCTGGTGTTCTCCAGCGCCCGCTTGGCAGTCACTGCGACCTCCTGCGGGTCGCCGTACGAGACGTCGAAGGTGTCCACGCGGAAGTCCTCGGCGGTGCGACCAACCACGGACACGGGGTCGTCGGGGTCGGAGGCGGACTCCGCCACCGACAACGCGAATGGGATGTTCCTCTCGAACTCGGACTGGATCAGATCCTCGTCGTCTGGGAAGTTGAAGCCGCTGTCGCAGTCGGTGTCGATCCACTCGTCGTTGGGATCCTCCTGAGAGGCCGACTCGCAGGTCGCCATCTCGGGCGTGAACCCGAGCGTGCCGAACAGCTCGGTCATGTGCGTGTCGGTGTCACCGTTGGTGGTGTAGAGCTCGGCGGAGATGTCCGGGTCGTAGCCCTCGATAGCGGGGTTCGCGTCGTCGCCGGCCATGGCCTCGTAGATGACGTCGTCCGGAGTGGGTGTCGAGACCTGCCAGCCGGTGCCGTAGAGCAGAAGCTCGGCAGCCGAGTGGTAATTGACGAAGAACTCGAACCCGACTCGCCCGGCGAGGGCCTCGAGTGCCTGAGACTCCGGCTCGGAGTTGGGTCCGGGACCACGGTAGGTCTCGCTCCCTGGAAGCGGAGAGGAACCCTCGTTGTCGTATCCCCACTTGGTCGCGTAGTTGCGGTTGAGATCGACGCCGTCGCCGGGCGCGATCGTGCCGTCGTTGTTGTTGTCACGGAGGTTCTTGCGCCACAGCCGGTTGTCGGGAGTGAAGGTGAAGTCGTAGCCGTCGGGGTTCGCAACTGGCACGAACCACAGCTCGTTCTCGTTGACCAGCCTGGTGATCTGGCTGTCGCTGCCGTAGTTGTCGAGGAAGTAGTGCATCAGCCGGCGGTTCATCTCCGGCGTGATCCACTCGCGGGCGTGCTGAGCACTGAGGTACAGGACCGATGGCTTCTTGCCGTCCTTGAGCGTCCGGGCGTTCTTGCTGATCTTCAGCGCGATGATGTCCTGGCCGTTGACGGTTTGGCCGATGCTCACCGCCTTGGCGATGCTCGGGTTGTCCGCGGCGGCCTGCTCGTACTCGTCCTGGATTCCGCCATCCTCACTATAGGTGCGGAACACCTCGTACCCTTCGGCGGCTGCGAGGGTGGCGCGTTCCGCGACCGTCTGGCCGTCGACCTCCTTCGGCTTCATGGTGACGCCTCGCGTCTCCAGCTGCCTGGCCTGAGCCCCGCTGATGATCGCCTCTACACGAAGCTCGCCTTTCGTGCCGCGTTCTCCGGGGATGCGAGCAATCTCGAGGTCGTGGCGGTCGACGCCGAGCTCGATCAGCGCGCTCAGCTGGCCCGCAGACAGATCACCGACGTAGACGTCGAGCCTGTCTGACTTGGGTGCTGCGCTCGCTGGAGCGCCGGCGATCAGCCCGCCGACCAGCGCGAGTATGGCAAAAAGAGGTACGGACAGTCGCTTCATGACACTCCCCCAGACTGGATGGATTTCGGGGAGTAAACCTGCCATCTGTCTGTGATGGATGTCAATTGGCAGCCGTCGAGGGTCTCGGGCGGAACCATGGAATCCCTCGACCCAGGTAGTCCTTGCCGTACGCCCCTCGGCCGGTTTGTCCTTGTGCTCGGCCCCGCGATGAGTTCCGGACCTCCCAACGGTCAAAGAGATAATGAGCGATTCCGAAGCAGGACTCGCGCTGGGACAAACTTGTCGGCAGGAGTCTGAAAGAGAAGTGGAGGTCAGTCATGAACACACCCCCGATCGTGTCGCCGGAAGAGTGGAAGGCCGCACGACAGAAGCTGCTGGTTAAGGAGAAGGAAATGACGCGGGCGCGCGACGCACTTGCCGCAAAGCGTCGCCGGATGCCGTGGATGGCGGTTGAGAAGGACTACCGTTTCGAAGGGCCGAACGGCCGGGCCAGCCTGCTCGACCTCTTCGAGGGACGGCGCCAGCTCATTGTGTATCGCTTCTTCTACGGGCCAGAAGTCGTGTCTTACGCGGCGGGCGGCGCGTATCCTGAGCGGGCCTGCGAGGGCTGCTCTTTCTCGCCGACCAGGTTGCGCATCTCGCCCACCTGAACGCGCGCGACACCACGCTCGGCGTTCGTTTCGCGGGCACCCCAGACTGAGATCCAGCGGCTTGCAAGAGCGCATGGGCTGGGATGTCCCCTGGTACACGCTTACCGACGACTTCGATGCGGATTTCGACGTGGACGAGTGGCACGGGACCAACGCCTTCATTCGCGAAGGCGATCGGATCTTTCGCACCTACTTAATCGAAGCCCGAGGCGACGAGGCGATGGGGGAGCACCTGGAGCTATCTCGACATCACCGCCCTGGGTCGCCAGGAGGAGTGGGAGGATTCGCCTGAGGGCTATCCGCAGACCCCGCCCTATCAGTGGTGGAACTACCACGACGCGTACGGCGGGACCGCTTGATCGCCCACATCGGATGACGGCTTGAGCTCGGTTAAGGGGCGTCGACCGGAGGTCCTGGAGCGACTCGTGCTCTGACCTGCACATTTCGCTTGGCGGAGGGCGAGGGACTCGAACCGCCAAGTCCTTTCGGACAACGGTTTTCAAGTCCGTTGACGGCGCTTTCTCGGAACGTCGCTACCGGCAAGGATCTCCGTTATGGCTGGTCAAGCGGAGGAACGTGACTTTCCTTGCTCTACCGGTTGCCCCAGTCAGTTTCCGAGGGCTAACCGCGCCGCCGATCGAGGTAGAACCGCACTTTCGATCGGGTACAGGTGCATGCTGGTTCGATTGGCGGGTCAGACCGGCTGCCGCGCTGGCGAGAAGAACTCGGTGAGTGCTTCGGCGAGCGCCTCGGGATGGGTCAAGGGGGCGGCGTGCCCAGCGCCTGGGATCTCGTGTATCCGTGCGTTGAGGACGTGGTCGGCCACGTGCCGCGCGCTGGTGGCGAAGAAGGGCTTGGTGTCCGATCCGTGCAGCACCATCACCGGAGCAGAGATCGCGCCGAGCACGGCCGGATCAGTGGTGGGGTCTCCATGCTCCACCAACTGCTGGAGGAGGTTGAGCAGGTTCGGGACGTAGCGCCCTGCAGCCTTGAAGTAGCCGGCGTCCTCGGTCATGGCGATCTCTTCATCGTTGAAGGGCCAACCAGCGAACGCGCGAGCCGCATCTGCCAGGCTGCCGTCGGCGGCCAGTTCGCCCATCCTGGCTGCGGCGCCACCGAGCGCCGCATGCTCCTGCTCGTCCATCAGGCTCTGCACCACGGGCTCATAGGGGGCCACCGCGGTGACCGTGTCGCATTGCGCCGCTACGCCGAGGGCATGGTTGGCGCCGCCGGACCACCCCACCAGGCCGGCCGGCTCCCCGATGCTGTCGACGTAGGCGAGCATGTCGTCGACTTGCCGACGGATGCTGAGGTCGGGGTGATCGCCGCTGAGGCCACGGCCTCGCAGGCTCGGCAGATGGCAGGCGAACCTGTCGGTCAGGTGCCCCACCAGCCGGTCCCAGTCGATGTCGCCATCGCCCACGGCCCCATGCAGGAAGACGAGCGGTGGCCCCTCGCCGTGCACGGTCGCACCGATGCTGACCCCATCGGTGGTGGTGACGTAGTGGGTGCGCTGGTTGCTCATGGCCATCTCCCTGCGTCTCGTGCGGTCATGCCTGCAACGATGAAGCAGAGGACGTCGGAGAACGTCACCCGACCGGGTACGTTTCGGCGGTCAGGGGTGTACTAAAGGTCGCGGCGGGCAACCTGTGCGGCGAGATCCGCGCGTCCGTCGATGTCCACTTTGGCGTAGACGCGCGACAGGTGTTTCTTCACCGTGTTGGCGGAGATGAACAGGCGTTGACCGATCGCGGCGTTGGTGTGGCCTTCGGCGACCAGGCGCACGACGTCGCGTTCGACGGGAGTAAGTGACGCCCAGCCGATCTCCGGGCGTTGACGCTCGCCCCGCCCGCGAAGGACATAGGCGACCGCGTCGGCCAACGACAGCTCGCCCCCCGCGTCCCAGCATGCTGTCGCGTCGGTGGGCTCCAGCGCATCCTGTCCCCTGTTGCGGGCACGATCGAAGCGGTCGACCTGAAGGGGGAAGCGGGCGATGCCCGTGTCGGTGTGGAACCGTTGCGACGCAGCGAGCACGCGAAGCGCCCGCTCGGGTTCGCCGAGGGCTAACGCCAGTTCGGCGATCATCTCCAGCGCCGCGGCGGCCCCGACCCGGTCGCCGTAGTCGTCCAGGACCTCCAGACTGTCATGGGCCAGCCCCCACGCCTCGTCGAGGTCATCGTCCTCCCCGGCCAGCTCCGCGAGGCCGAGCAACGACCGGCCCAGCGTATGGGGGAGCCGTGGGTCGGTTGCCAGTGCGCGGCTGGCCTCCAGGTGCGCTCGCGCGTCGTCGTCGCGCCCCTGGCAGTGTGCGTGCACGCCCAGCAGCCACTCGCCGACGGACTCGTCCAAGCGGCTGCCGCCACCACGGCCGATCCGCACGATCTCTGCGGCCATGGCCCGAGCAGTTTCCAGGTCGCCGGATGCATAGGCCGCCAGGGCCAGCCAGTGACGCACCCACATCCCGTATAGAGATCCCTCCAGGGCTCGTGGCCGCAACACCGCCTGCGCCTCGGACAGCCACTCCCGCGCTCGGTCGTGATCGCCCTGCAGGACTGCAGCTGCTCCAAGCCCGGTAAGCCCAACCGCCTCCCACACGGGACGTCCAACCTGCCGGCTGAGCTCGATGGCAAGTCGAGCGTGTCCACATGACCGGTCAAGTCGCCCGGACCACACCGACCACACCACAGGGCCCGCGTGGGCGGCCGGCAACTGGAAGGCGAGGTGGTTGGCCTCGCACACTTCTACGGCCTGCTCGAACAGGCGGTCCGCGGCGTCGATCGAGCGGCTGTGAAGCAACGCCCCGCCGGCGAACGCCAGGACGTAGGCGTGGGTCGACGCATCCTCGCAGCGCTGGGCGTGTTGAAGCGCCTGCTCGACGTCAGCGTCCACCTGCTCGCCGGTCGACAGCCCCGACAACACCCCCGACAGAGCTCGTTGGCCCAACCCGACCGCGAGCGCGGCGCCCACATCGGCGGCGCGTGCCGCGGCGACCGCCTGGCTTGCCGACCGATGGGCCTTGGCCGGCTCGCAGCCGGCAAGGGCCAGCGCTGCCGCGGCGATCAACCCCCGCACGCGGTCGTCAGCGGGGGTGCCCGGCTTGTCGGCCGCGTCGTGCAGCCGCCGGTGCACCTCCCCGGACAGGCCACGGTCGAACCAGAAGCGGACGATCGGCTCGGTGAGGTCCACGAGCGCCCGCAGATCTTTTACTTCGACCGCAGAATCCATCGCGGCACGCAGATCATCCAGATCAGCCGCAAGCCGCGCCACCCAGGGCCCAGGCTCTCCACCAGTGAGACCCGCCTGCGCCCGCCCCGCCAGCCCAACATGGAACTCCAGATGGCGACGACGCACCCGATCCGGATCGTCCATCTCGGCTAGTCGCTGCCGGGCATACACCCGGATCGTCTCCAACAGCCGGTAGCGGGCCCTGCTCTGGCGCTGCGCGACTTGCAACATCGACTGCTCGACCAGCCCAGCGACCAGGTCAAGGACGTCGTCGCCGTCGATCTCTTCCCCGGCCACCACCGCCTCGGCAGCATCCAGTTCAAACGACCCGGCAAACACCGAAAGCCTCGCCAACGCCAAGCGCTGCACGTCGTCGAGCAGGTCGTAACTCCAGTCCAGCGACGCCTCCAGCGTTCGCTGACGTGCCGGCGCGCCGCGCACCCCGCCGATCAACAACCGGAACCGGTCCGACAACCCGGCCGCGATCTGGCCCGGCGCCAGCACCCGCACCCGCGCCGCCGCCAGCTCGATCGCCAACGGGATCCCATCCAGACGCCGGCAGATCTCGGCCACTGCCGAAGCGTTGTCGGCATCGATCCGAAAGTCCGCGGCCACCTGCCGGGCACGCAGCTCAAACAACCGCGCCGCGTCCGCTGCCGCGACCGTGCTGGCGGACCCAGCATCGGGGCCGGGCACCGGCAGCGGGGCGACCTCGAACGTCGCCTCACCCTCGACGACCAGCGGCACGCGGCTGGTGGCCAGTACGTGCAGCCGCGGACACGCCGACGACAACTCGCCGACCAGTCCGCACACGCCTCCACCAAGTGCTCGCAATTGTCGAGCACGACCAGCAGATGCCGTGCCTGAAGCTGCTCGGCGAGCGTGTCGGTCAGCGCCTGTCCGGGTCGCTCGTGGACGTCCACCGCCCCACCAAGGGCCGGTGCGACCAGTTCAGGTTCGCTCACCCCTTGCAGGTCCACCCAACGGGCCCCGTCGGAAAACCGCGACGCCACGTCCCCTGCGACCTCCACCGCCAGCCGCGTCTTGCCGCAACCACTCGAACCGGTCAGCGTCACCACCCGGGCGTCCGCGACCAGATCGGCCACCTTCGCACGTTCACGCTCGCGGCCGACAAACGCCGCCACCCCAACAGGCATCCCGCTCTTCATCTCCATTGGCTCCACCTGCCCGATCGTACGAGCACTCCATCACATGCGCCCCCTGCACTCCCGCGGGAGCGCGCAGAGGGGGACTCTGGCGCGGGTGCCGCCGTGGCGCACGACTCGGATCGGCCACTCCCGGCCGCGTCATGCTCGACACAGGTGCGGTTACTCGTCACCCCGCGGATGACGAACTGCGGACATGTCCGGCTGCTTCCTCGCCGCGCACTTCGGATCAATGCAGTTCGGCATGTAGGCCCGTGGCCACGGGAGGAGGCGGAGCCCGTCGCGTCACTTGGCCAGGGGCACACGCTCGCGGAAGGGGATGGTCAAAGCCGGAGCCGTCCACCTTCGATCGGGGGGGACCCCATCCCTCGCTCCGCGGGCCTCCAGGCCGGTGGCCGAGTCGGCTCGACGAACTCGCGACAGGCTGCTGAAAGGACGGTGGGGGCCGGTCCAATTCCGCCTGGATTCCATCGCAGGGCGAAAGCCTGCGTCGATGGCGCACATCGCCTCCAGACGGGTGAACGCTTTAATCTCCGATGCTGATCGTCAGCTGAACGTGGCAGCCAGGACACTGTCATGGCGACCAACTGAACAAGACGCTCTTTAGAGGCAGAGAGTCCGGAGCGACCATGTGGTCAGCACTGAATCTTCGCTTGGCGGAGGGCGAGGGACTCGAACCCCCAAGTCCTTTTTCGGACAACGGTTTTCAAGTCCGTTGACGGCGTTTTCTCGGAACGTCGCCTACCGACCAAGAATCTCCCTTTTAGCTGGTCAAGAATTGAATACGACTTCCTTGCACTACCGGTTGTTCCCGTCGGTTTCTGAGCCTCTGACGGCCTGAAGACGGCCCATTCGTTCAGCAGCCGCGAGGCTTCTGCTCAAGTGGCGAGAAGCCGGTTCACAAGATCGCGCTGGGGTGACTTAATGAGTACGAGGAACCGGTCTCGGGGGAGCACGAACCAGGACTTCTCAGCTTCTTCCGGGCGCTTTTGATTTGACAATGATGCAACAGAAGGCGAGGAGAAACGACGTGGCCGAGGTCACAAAGGAACGCAAGATGGCCCGGCTCTTTGGCCTCGAGGGCGAGAACTGGATGCGCCACGCCAACCCGGTAAGCGTCTGGACCCGATTCAGCGTCTTGTCGCTGATCGCAGTCTCGATCTGGAGCCGCGACTGGATCGGTTGGTACTGCCTGATTCCGCTCGGCCTGTCCCTGATTTGGATGATGGTTAACCCACTGCTATTCAAAGAACCGAGGTCAACCAAGAACTGGGCGTCCAAGGCCGTCTTAGGCGAGCGCATCTGGTCCAACCGGACCTCGATCGACATTCCCGAACAGTTCCGCTCTCGGGTTCCTAATGTGGCGAACGCGTACTCAACCATCGGGATGGTCTCGCTAGCCTATGGGCTGGTCTCCCTAGACGTCTTGGCGGTAGTGGCCGGCATAGTGATCGTTCACGGCGGCAAGCTCTGGTACCTGGACCGCATGGTGCTCCTCTTCGAGGATATGAAAGCAAGGCACGCCGAGTACGCCGCTTGGGAGTATGACGTCACAACCCCCTCACATTCCCGCAACCCCGCCACACCGCCGCCGCTTTCATAATCGATGACGGAGCCGACCCCATCATGTGATGAGGCGCATGGGGCACTCGGATACTCGAACCCTGTTCGGCCACAAGTTCCCCGTTGAGGAGGACGACTTGTTGCAAGGCTCAACACCTGATTTGAGCATGCGGCGGGACACCGTCCCGGGTCATAGGCCGGATTCGAGGTCGATGAGTTGAAGGGCAAACGTTTCAGTTGCCCGGGGGGGACTTGAACCATCGACCTCACCCTTATCAGATGTGCGGGCCCCATCCGGACGGTGAGGATCATGAATGACCAAATCAGTACGGTTGACGCAGGTCAGGACGTGTTTACCGGCGGTTTGGGCTGCGGGGCCCCCTGGTCGGCTTCGGATCCATGACCTCCGCCATACCTGTGCAGCGCTTCTGATTTCTCGCGGGGCACACGTCAAGGCGGTTCAGCACCACCTCGGGCACTCGTCCGCAACTGTGACCCTCAATACCTACTCTCACCTGTTCCCCGACGCCATGGAACGAGTGGTGGACGGGCTTGAAGAGACGTATCGAGAAGCTGAGACGGCCTGTAGGCGGCCTGAGCTCGATGCACGTGTTCTCGACCAAAGGAGTCCCGGGGCGACTCATACCCCTCTGACCTGCACTTTCGCTTGGCGGAGGGCGAGGGACTCGAACCCCCAAGTCCTTTCGGACAACGGTTTTCAAGACCGTCCGCTTGCCAATTAGCGTAGCCCTCCCGGGCCCCCAGACTACCCGTGACGCCAAGCGCAGAGCCAAGCCTCAACGAACGAAAGACTTCGTCAAATGGTCAAACAACTTCATGATCAGTCGGTGTCAATGCCGTTCCACGGCGGCACCCTAAGGGTGCGCTTGCCGTTCCTGGTCTTGATGATGACCTTGCGCTGCACAATGTCGTTGTCCTCTGATGCATCGTGGAGCAAGGAACCCGGGTTTGCCTCGACCTCGAGGAAGTAGGTCCCGTCCTCAAGGCCCGTAACGTTGAAGCTCTGGCCCGGACGGTTCTGGTGATAGGTATCGCCCCAGCCCAGCGGCAGAAATTCTCTGACCCATAGGGACGACTCTCCACCACAATTGCTAGCGCCAAAGCCGATGTCATCTGGCCGCCATTGGGCTCCGTCGAGCGTCAGGTCGATTGGATCGGTGGGCGCGAGACAGAACGCCTCCTTCTTGCTTCTTACTACCTTGCTGGTGTCCTCGGAGATCAGTCTGTACTTGGCGAACTGGCGGAAGTGCCAGTGCGAGTGGCCTTGTCGAACGTCGTACTCGAAGCTGCCAACGGGGGCCTTTCCGATGATCTCGCCGTTCTCGTAGAAGTACTGGAAGGCGTTCATAACGTCCTCACCCTCCTGCCGGAAACCCTCGACGTGGAGCCCCGAGGCACCTCCGAGCCAGACCGTTGCCCCGAACCTCAGAAACTGCTTGTTTCCGTTCGACAGGCTCATCGCGAACGCCGGCAGAGCGGCAAGGTCGGGCAAGATGGCGGGATCGGGATTCGCGATGACGGGCACATCTATGGTGTGCGCTTCTTGAGCGAGGGCTCTGCCGTGCCCGCAGTGTCCACCACATCCGCCCCCGCCGCCGGCGACCGTCTTCAGTTTCACGGTCACGTCCCTGCTGGCCAGTTCCTCTGGAACGCCGAAAGCGTCCGCGTAATCCCGGGTAATCCAGGCCGTCAAGGTGTATCGCCCATCTGGACCGTTAAAACGCATCCCTCCGAACTCGAAGATGTTGGTTGCCCAACCCTGGTCGATTCCCCAAACCATTCCTGTCGTGAAGGGCCCGCCATTGCAGAAGTAGGGATAGGTCGGATGGAAGGGGCCAGAATCATTGACGCGTCTGCTGATCCCAGCTATTGGGGCAGAAGTCGAGCGATCGCCCCTTGACTACATTCCCTTGCGAGTTGGTGATCCGTATTCTCAAGAAGTTCTTAAGTCCCCACCATTCCTGGAGGAACTCGCTGTCGAGTACCTGCTCTCCGCCCGGCAGCGTGCGTGTGAGCGTCAGCGGTTCATCGTAGTTGGTGCGCGTTACAAGGAGCTCGAAGGGACCGTCAACGGCGACAACGCTCAACGCGGGGTCGAGCCAAGCCGCCCTATTGGGTCGACGCGTGATCTCGATGGTCCCGCGCGCGGCCCGCATACCAATAGTCGGATCCGCCATCGCAGCGGGAGCGACATTCACACCAAAGCCGATCGAAGCGAGCATTACGGAAACAACTATGGCGACGAGACGTCGCCCAAAAAGAGCCAGCTTCAAGGCAACCAAGGCAATGCCTTTCTCTAAATGACGTCGCTCGTCACCGGAGGGTGAAAGCGCAACCAGGATGTCCTCTCTGACTCCTTGTGGAGGCGAAAGGTTGCAAGCGGCCCCTCGATTCTCGAGTGGGCCTGAAAAGACATATCACTCAGGAGCTGTGTAAAGAAGAGAGACGGGCCCTTTGTGGGCCCGTCTCTCTCAAAACCGCTAAGTCACACTAGCTAGCGTGTTACGCGGGCTTTGCTTTGTTGGCAGCCTTTCGGATGTCGTCTCGCTCCCTCTTGGTGATGATCCCGGCCTCAAAGAGATCTTGGGTGACCTCATCGACGTGCGCCTTGAGCTGGTCTTTCTTGGGATGGTTCTCCTCCACGATCAAGTCGTTGATCGTGCACCCGTCACCTGTATCGTAGTTGGTCACCTTGCTGTTCACATTGCGCACGAACACCGTTGCCCGGTCGTCTCCGTCCGGGCAGGCATCGTGGGTGAACGTGGCGAGGGGAGGATCGTGGTCGGACAACTTGTGTCCATCACCGACTGAGTCGCGCTCGTAGTAGTCGTTGTCGAAATGTGCGTACTGGAAGGCGCCATAACGCATCCTCGAGTCCGTCGGTGATGAGGATGTGGTCGAGCGTCTGGAGTTTGCCGTCGAACGCGTAGCTGTAGCGCTCCTGATTCGGTGTTCTGCTCCAGAGGTTGTCGAGCGAAGTTTTTGCTTGCAGGATCGACAACGCGCCCTCCGTCTCGAACGCATTGAGGTCACCGGCCACGATGGCATCTCCCCCTGCGGCCTCGATCTCTTGCACGCGATCGGCAACGAAGTTTGCCTGTGCTTCGCGACAGGAGTCCGGCGCCGATTTGGACGAGAAGTGGTTAGTGAAGATCGAGAAGTCGAGGTCGTTGACCGAGACGTCGGCTACGAGTGGGGGCCTGTCGAACAGACGACCTGCGACGTCCGAACAGCTACCCGGAGCTTCCTTACCAATCTGAGTGACGCTGTTCACGTCCACTCGATCCGAGATCAGGAAACCTACGTCGATGCCTCGCTCATCGTTTCCGGGCTCGAGATAGGCGCTGTATCCGCCGAGTCCGGTGGCAATGTCCTCGAGAACCTCGATGGTCGAGACCTCCTGGACGGCCACGATGTCGGGCCGTTTCAGGAGACGATCGATGGCATCGATGATGCTGTCACGCTTATCTTGGTATTCCTCAGGAGTGACTGGCGTGCGGTCCGATATCTCGCCGATGCCGAAGAAGTTCTCGACGTTGAAGCTTGCAACCCGCAGTTCATTGGCTGCAGCCTCGCTGACACCCGTGAAGGGATACTCTGTCGGCCCTTTGATAACGGTCGGCATGGCGTTGGCCTGCACCATGATCTTGTAGTGGTTGAACGAAAAGGCAAGAGGGCCAATGACGTTCTGAACCGTATCGAAGAGATCACCTTCGACCGTGGTGAACGAACCGTCTTCGTCCTTGTAGGGATTCTGAGGATCGCCCGCTCCCGCGTCCGCGTCGGTCGCCAGCAACGCCGGCTCGCTCTCGACCCGGAAAACACGGTCGCGCTCCGTCCCGGGAGTGAGGAACAACTCTCCGAACTTGGTCGTTCCGCCCGAGTTAGCAGTACCCTCGGCGAGGCGAACCCTCATGTTCTCAAGCGTTTCGTAGTACGTCTTGGTGGCCTCGGTCTGAGCCTCCGCGAGAGCAGGGTCGATGGTCACGGCGTCGGGCAGGGTAGCTGAGCCGATGATCTCTGGTTCCTGACCTATGCTCTCCGCGATCATAGTGAGACCGAACTTCTCTTTGGCTTGGCCCTCGACCCTGACAACAGAGCCAAGTGGGTAGTCGAGCACGTTGTCCACGAACCCGACGAAGATTCCCTCGGACGTGCTCGCGTTCGAGTCCTGGTCCGCAGTCTCTTCCTGGACGAAGATTCCACGATCCTCTGGGAAGTTCCGCTCGAAGTTGAAACCGTCCTCGTCGTCGTGGCCCACCACGACGCCTTCGATAGTGACGATCTGGTTGGCGAGAGGAGTGGTCGCGTCCGGCCCTTGGATGGAATGGATCTTCGTGATCGTGGGGTCGGGATCTCCACCGCCCCCGGCCTTGTTCTGCGGATCACCCGCTGACGGCCCCGTGAAGTCGGCCGCGTTGTTGTCGGTGTCCTGAGTCTCGTTCGCGAGACGTTGGAACGCCGCGACAGTGCCGGTGCTCTGTGGGTTGTCGACACCCGTGCCCTCGAGACACTGGGTTGTGGCGACACTCGCGCTACTTGCGACGGCATCGATAACGGTGCCAGTCCCATTGACGATACGCGTGCCCGCGTTGTCGGAGATTCCCGTTGCGTAGGTTTGGTCTCCCGGAACCGTGCCCGAGTAGCCACCGGCAGCAGAGTTCGTAAAGAGATAGTGCTGATCGGCCTCGAGGACCACGTTGCTCGGAACAACTGCTCGATTGGATGGTGCTCCCGACGCGCTGGCGCAGCCCTGTAGCGCGTACCCCGAGATGTCGATGTCTCCATCCGAGGTGTTGAGTAGCTCGATGAACTCGTCGTTGCCTCCCGCTGGCCCCCTGAATCGAAACTCGGAGATGACGAGCCCGTTCGGCGATGCTGCAGCGGGCGCTAGGACCAATGACCCTGCGACTAGCGCCATTGCGAGGCTCGCGCCGATGCGAACCAAGAGTCGAGACTTCACAGTTCCCCTCCCTGTAGGTAAGGCTCATCCCTGCTCGGCGACGGGGAAGTTGCAAGGTCGCGGCGCGGACTGCCTCAAACTCAGCCGTCCGAAACACTAGCCGAACCACATGTGAACACAACCCGATAGAGGGTATTTGTCACAATGTTCACGAGCTATTTGGAGGCGGGCTTGATCTCCTTGAAACCCGTGTAGGGCTGAAGCGCCTCGGGAATGTTGACGCCGCCGTCACCTCTTTGGAAATTCTCGAGAAGGGCCACAATCATCCGGCCCACGGCGCAGGCGGTTCCGTTAAGGGTGTGGACGAACCTGGTACCGATGTCTGACTTGCTCGGCGAATCGTCCGGGCTCGCCGAGCCCTTGAACCGAATCTGAAGCCTGCGCGCCTGGTAATCGGTCGTGTTGGAAGCGGAGGTCAGCTCGAGATAACGCTTCGCCCCTGGGAGCCACGCCTCGTTGTCGACCTTTTTCGCGGCCGCCGAACCCAGATCTCCGGCGCACATAACGAGCACTTGGTAAGGAATCTCAAGGCTCTGGAGAATTCGCTCTTGGTTTGCTCGGATCGCTTGGAACTCGTCCCAGGAATCGTCGGGATGGCTGAACGAGAACTGCTCGACCTTGTCGAATTGGTGAACTCGAATAAGTCCCTTGGTGTCCTTGCCGTAGCTCCCGGCCTCGCGCCGAAAGCACGGAGAGTAGCCCGCGTACCGAATCGGCAGATCGGCCGCATTAAGGATCTCGTCCGAGTGCATGGCCGCAAGGGGAACCTCCGAAGTTCCCGTCAGGAAGAGCCCATCGCGTTCGATCACATAAAACTCGTGTTCTTCGGCTGGAAGAAATCCGGTTCCGTACATCGCGTGTCTTCGAACCAGCACGGGTGGAATCACAGGTGTGAAGCGATGCTCCATCAGATAGTCCAAGGTGAACCGTACGAGGGCGAGTTCGAGGATCACACCCGGACCGGTCAAGTACACGAACCGACTCCCCGATGTCTTCGCCGCCCGGTCCGAATCGATGATGCCGAGGTTCTCTCCGAGCGTCACGTGGTCCTTTGGCTCGAAATCGAACTCCGGCCTTTCGCCCACGGTTCTTTCAACGACGTTGTTCCTATCGGTCAACCCGTCGGGCACACTCTCGTGAGGGAGGTTTGGAAGGTGAGCCGCAGCCTCATCCAGCTCAGCCCTCACACGCTCCAGGTCCGGAGTAAGCGCGTCGGCCTTCTCGCCGATTCCCTTCGCTGTGGCGATCGCCGACGCACGTTCGTCCGGTGGTGTCTTTCCGATGGCCTTGTTGGCCTTGTTGTGCTCCGCTCGGAGGCGCTCGACCTCTCCGAGAAGCTCGCGATGCCGTGCGTCAAGCTCGAGGATGCGGTCGAGATCATCGACGCCTCCCCTACGGTCGTACGACGCGTGGACGAACTCGGGATTATCTCTAAGGACCTTGAGGTCGATCATTCAGTCACTCGGTAGTGCTAACCGCGCGAGGCCGAGCGCTCCTCGGCTCCGCGGTCGTTGCCCGATACCGCCGACTCGATTGCCGCCGCGCTCCTCGTCCGAAAGATTGTGTTGCGACTTCATCGCTCGAACGGGCTTCGCGTAGGTACGAGTCTCGGTGCGGCCATTGATTGAAGTGATTACGATCCCATCGCCATAGTCGTCAAGGAGAGCAGCGGAGAACGACAGTTGCCCTCCCATGTCCTCAAAAGCATCGTAGCGAACCACGGCAAACCGCTGAACAGCGAGACGACCGACCGACGCCAAGTCTTCCTGGGCATTCGTCACAACGTTGATCTTCTGCTCGACTTCGCGTGCCTTTCCGACGGACTCACCGACGGTCGCGAGGAGATCGTTGTCACCGCTCTCTCCCCGAAGCAGCATGTACTCGCGCCGGACTTTTCTGAGGCGCAACATCAGGATCAGCACCAGCAGGAAGCACAGCAGGGCGACGCCCGCCACTACGGCTAGCCGCGATTGTCAGTTCCTCAAGAGTGAGTTCAGGCACGGTCGCTCATCCTACACTGACGACATGCGCGCAGAAGAGGTAAAGGACCTGCTAACAGCGGTGAAGGACGGTCGTTTGTCACCCGACGATGCCGTCGGTCTTCTGCGCGAAGCTTCCCATCGACGATCTCGGATTCGCACGGCTGGACACCCATCGCGAGCTTCGTCAGGGAATGCCCGAAACCATTTACGCCGAGCACAAGTCCCCGGAGCAAACGGTGGCGATCGCCAACCGGATGCTGGCAAGCACAACCGGACCGGTCATCGTCACGCGAGTCCCCGACGATACAGCGCAGGCCTTGAAGGACCGTTGGCCCGAGGCTGGATGCCACGACGTCGCTCGTGTCGCCGTGCTTCGCTCGGAGGCGGACGAATCTCCTCGAGGACTGGTGTCAGTCATCACCGCCGGGACCTCTGATCTGCCCGTCGCCGAGGAGGCCGCGATCGTAGCCGAAGCCTGCGGCATCAAGGTCGAGCGAGTGACCGACGCGGGGGTGGCCGGGCTTCATCGAATCCTTGCGGCTCGGGCTCCATTGAACGAGGCGGACGCCGTCATAGTCGTCGCCGGCATGGAAGGTGCCCTTCCCTCCATCGTCGGAGGGCTCACAAGCGCGCCGGTAGTCGCCGTCCCGACAAGCGTGGGATACGGAGCGTCCTTCGACGGTCTTTCGGCGCTGTTGGGAATGCTGAACTCGTGCGCGGCCGGCGTGGTCGTGTGCAACATCGATAACGGTTTCGGGGCCGCCATGTGCGCGCTGCGAATTGTCAACGGGAAGACCCAGTGAAGGTCTGCTACTTCGATTGCTTTGCCGGCGCAGCGGGGGACATGATCCTCGGAGCGCTCCTCGACTCGGGAGTTCCGACATCGATCGTCGAGGAGGCCGTCGGCGCCCTCGATCTGACCGGCTGGTCTTTGAGCGTGAACGACGTTGACAGGGGAGGTCTGCGTGCGACTCGTGCGATTGTCCACGTCCAGCAGGAAACCACCGAGCGCTCATTGGCCGACATCGAAAAGGTGCTGACTGCCTCGACCCTTTCGGAGCGTGTCGGAGCCCTAGCTCTGTCGGCGTTCAGGACCCTGGGCCGAGCCGAGGCAACGGTTCACGGCGTCGACATAAGTCAGATCCATTTCCACGAACTGGGCGCCCTCGACACAATCATCGACATCGTCGGAGCGTGCGCGGCTTTCGATCACCTCGATCCCGGGCATACGGCCGTTTCCCCACTGCCACTCGGTAGCGGCACGGTCGAGGCGGCACACGGACTCCTTCCGGTTCCCGTACCCGCAGTTGCGGAGGTTCTGGCCGCAGCGAACGCCCCTGTGATTCCCGGGGGCACCGGCGAAACGATTACACCGACGGGTGTGGCGTTGCTCGTGACCTTCGCCGACACCTTTGGTGCGTCTCCCTTCATGCGGCTCGAGGCGACGGGATACGGAGCCGGCGAGCGCGACACGGATTTGCCCAACGTGGTCAGGCTCCTGGTCGGGGAGTCGGAGTTCCCATCCACCGACCTCAATCCTCCGTTGGCCACGGATGCCTTCGTGATCGAAGCCAACATCGACGACATGAGTCCCGAGCTCGTTGCAAACGCATGCGAGCGGCTGCTTCTCACAGGCGCCTCCGACGCATGGACCACGCCGATCGCCATGAAGAAGGGGCGCAGCGCCCTGACGCTTTCGGTTCTGGTGCAGCCTGAAAAAAAAGACGCGATACTCGACGTCCTCTTCGCGGAGACCTCCACGCTGGGCGTGCGAATGTATCCGGTGGCCAAAGAGGCGCTCGAGCGCGACACGGTATTCGTGGAGGTAAAGGGCCAGGTCGTCCGGGTGAAGTTGGGGATCCGCAAAGGGCGCATCGTGAACCGGGCTCCAGAGTATGAGGACGCACGGGCTGCATCGCGCGCATTGGACCTTCCCCTGAAAGAGGTCTACGACCTTGCCCTCAGGCAAGCTGCCGACCTGAATCGCTGACGAAAACGGTCCAGAAATTCTCGCCACCGGAAGGACATTCCCGTCGGAGTCACGAAAGCACTCTTATCAAGCATTGCCCCCCAAGGCGCGACACGGCCCCCGCTACCACCCGGCGGGGGCCGTGTCGTACCTCGGGCCAGTCAAAGAGCTACGACAACTTGCCCTCGGCGGTGATGTCGACGTTGCCGGCGAGCGCCTTGCTCACGGGGCAGCCCACCTTTGCCTTTCCGACGAGCTCCTCGAACTTCGCCTGGTCGATCCCCGGGACGGTGCCCGTGACGTCGAGATGAATGGTGGAGATCCGCGGGCCGGCGTCGCCGGTCTCGAAGGTCACGTCCGCCTTGACGACGAGACTGCTTGCTTCGCTGCCCTCCTTGGCGACGATGTTGGACAGGGCCATCGAGAAACACCCGGCATGGGCGCAGGCGATGAGCTCCTCAGGCGAGGTGGATCCCTCTGGCCGGTCGGTACGCCCCTCCCAGGTCAGGGGTAGTTCGCCGAAAACGCCGCTGGCCGGCTCGACTGAACCCTTGCCCTCGAAGAGCGTGCCGCTCCACTGAGCCGTTGCATGGCTTACTCCTACTCCCATCTCAGATCCTCCTTGGCTCGGTCATGTTCGACGAACTCCCGTCGGTGACCCTACCCATCTCAGTAGCACATCGATGGCTCGCGGGTCACGAGGCTGCTTGGGCTTCTCCGGCGCCGAAAGCCTTGATTCGGCCCGCCATGATCTCCTCGGCGTAGTGGCAAGCAGCCACATGGCCATCGGCCAGCGTACGAAGCTCCGGATCCTCGGTGTCACATCGTTCGGGCTGCTTGAAGGGGCAGCGCGTGTGGAAGCGGCAACCCTGAGGCGGGTTTGCCGGCGACGGCAAGTCTCCTTTGAGGAGAATCCGTTCGCGCGACTCCTCGACCATTGGGTCTGGTATCGGTACGGCCGAGAGCAGCGCCATCGTGTAGGGATGGCGAGGGGAGGCATAGAGATCGTCGGCGTCCGCGACCTCGACGATCTTGCCGAGATACATGACCGCAACTCGGTCCGAGATGTGTCGCACGACTGCGAGGTCGTGAGCGATGAAGAGATATGTCAGGTTGAATTCCTCCTGAAGCTCTTCGAGAAGATTGATCATCTGCGCCTGAATCGAGACGTCGAGAGCCGAGACAGGCTCGTCCGCCACGATGAGATCGGGATTCAGTGCAAGAGACCGGGCCAGGCCGATCCTCTGCCGCTGGCCTCCGGAGAACTCGTGGGGATAGCGGGCCGTCGCCGATTTTGGGAGACCGACGATCTCGAGAAGCTCCTCGGCTCGTGCGCGAGCCTTATCGCCTGATGAGATCCCGTGGATCTTCAGCGGCTCCGAAATAAGGTTGCCCACGCTCTGACGCGGGTTGAGCGACGAGTAGGGATCCTGGAAAATCATTTGCATCCGGCCTCGAAATTCTTGCATCTCTTTCTGGGACATCGCCGAGATGTCGTTACCCTCAAAGAAAATGCGCCCCTCGGTCGGTTCGTAGAGGCGCAAGATGGTTCTGCCGACAGTCGTCTTCCCGCACCCGGACTCGCCGACGAGCCCGAGAGTCTCCCCTTTCTTGATCTCGAACGAGAGTCCGTCAACCGCCTTCACATCGCCAACGTGGCGATCGAACAAGAGGCCGGATTTGATCGGGAAGTAGACCTTGAGATCTTCGACCTTGAGCAAGTCGCCCGAGCCGCTGCCCGTCATCCCGCCACACCTTCGTCGCGCGCCGCCACGATCTCGATGCGCGGTATCTCTTCGTCCTCGACAGGGTTCCAGCACGCAACAAGGTGATCGTCGCTGTCGATTCGACGCAACTCTGGGGTCTTCGTCCTCGACTCCTCGGTCGCGTAGATGCACCGAGGAGCGAACGCGCAACCCTCGATCTCACTGGTCATAGACAGCGGTGTTCCACCGATGGGCTGAAGTTTCTCCTTGCGCACCGCGTCCAGGCGGGGCACCGACTTCAATAGGCCCAGCGTGTAGGGATGGCGCGGCTTGGCGAAGAGCTTTCGTGTCGGCGCGCTCTCGACGAAGCGGCCCGCGTACATGACGTTCGTGCGTCCACAGGTTCCCGCCACCACGCCGAGGTCGTGTGTGATGAGTATGAGCGCCATGTTCTCCTCGGCTACGAGTTGCTTGAGAACCTCGAGAATCTGGGCCTGAATGGTTACGTCCAATGCAGTGGTTGGCTCGTCCGCGATCAGTACCTTGGGTCGGCACGAGATCGCCATGGCGATCATCACTCTCTGCCGCATCCCACCCGAGAACTGATGAGGATAATCCCCGATCCGGTCCTTAGCGGCGGGGATCCCGACGCGGTCGAGAAGCGTAATGGCCTCCTTGTTGGCCTCGTCCTTGTTCATGTCCATGTGCTTGCGGAGTGCCTCCGTGATCTGCCTGCCCACAGTGAGAACCGGGTTGAGCGAGGTCATTGGGTCCTGGAAGATCATCGCGATGTCGTTCCCTCGGATCTGGCGGAGTTGCGAGTCCGGGACCTTCAGAAGATCGACGTCCTCGAACAACACCTCACCGCGCGTGACTTGACCCGCTTTGGGCAGGATCCCCAGCATCGCAAGCGAGGTCACGCTCTTGCCGCATCCGGACTCCCCGACGATGCCGAGAGTTTCGCCCGCGTCGAGATCGAACGAGATGCCGTTGACCGCCCGGATCGTTGACTTCCGAGTCTTGAACCGGACTGCGAGATCTCGCACGGAGAGAAGCGGCGCCATGACCTAGGACCTCAACTTCGGATCGATGGATTCGCGCAGACCGTCCCCGATTAGGTTCAGTCCCAGAACGCTGATCACAATCGCCGCACCTGGGAAGATGACCAGGTGCGTCGCCTGTTCGAGACGGTTTGCGTTGTCGGCCAGCATCTTGCCCCACTCCGGCAGTCCGGGCTCCGCCGGACCAAACCCCAGGAAGGCGAGTGCTGCTACGTCGATGATTGCGGTTGCCATCACAAGGGTCGCCTGGACGATCAACGGCGCCAGGGCGTTCGGCACGATGTGAACCATCAACAGACGCCTCCCACGGACGCCGAGCGAGCGCGTCGGCCAAGACGTAGTCCGCCTCGCGCTGAGCCAGAATCGAGCCCCGAAGCAAGCGCGCGAAGACCGGTATGGTAGTGATCCCGACGGCAAGCATGATTTGCACCATTCCGCGGCCGAGAATCGTGATTAATCCAATCGCTAACAACAACGCGGAATCGCCAGCATGATGTCCATCGTCCTCATGATGATCGTTTCCACCCAGCCACCGACGTACCCGGCGAGGGCTCCGAGAACGAAACCAAAGGACAGACCGAAGCCCACCGACACGAGACCCACGAGCAAGGACAACCTTGCTCCATAGACGACACGCGAGAACACGTCCCGTCCCTGCTCGTCCAGTCCCATCCAGTGCTCGGAACTGGGGCCCGCCGGGTTGGCGTTGTTGAGGGGACCCACCTGCTCTTGGGGACCATAGGGGGCGATCAGTGGGGCGAAGACTGCGGCCAGCACGAGCAGCACAATGACCCCACACCGACCATCGCGGCTTTGTTGTGGATAAATCGGTCCAGAGCATCCCGGCCGAGACTCGACGGTCGCTCGAGATGAAGTTCCTGGACCTCGGCCTCCGCGAGACTCATGCTCGTTTCTCCGAGAAGTGCCGCGCGCGATGACCGAATGGACTCACTTGTACCGAATCCTTGGATCTAGAAACGCATAGGAGATGTCGACCAGTAGGTTTACGAACACGATCAGTACCGCGAAGAACAAGATGCCAGCCTGGAGAACCGCATAGTCGCGGAACCTGGTCGCTTCGAGCATCCAGCTTCCAAGACCCGGCCAGGCGAATACGCTCTCCGTCAACACCGCTCCGGTGAGTAGCAAGCCGGTCCGCAGGCCGATGATAGTGACTACCGGCAGCATGGCGTTCTTAAGGATGTGCCGGCGATCGACGACACGTGGATCGAGTCCCTTCGCCTGTGCCGTCCGAACGTAGTCGGCACTAGTGACATCCAGCACTGCCGCGCGGGTGATGCGGGCGATGATCGCTAGGGGAATCGTTCCGAGAGCGATGGCGGGAAGAACTAGGTGCCTGAGTGTGTCCGACAACGCCGCCGGATCCCCTGCGATGATCGAGTCCAGAACGTAGAAGTTAGTCGGGTGCTCGAGCGAGCGCGTGATGTCCAGGCGCCCGATGGTCGGTAAGAGGCCGAGTTTGATCGCAAAGACGTATTTCAAGAGCAACGCGAGAAAGAAGACCGGAAAACTGATACCGATGAGCGACAGAATCAAGCTCGTGTTGTCGAGTACGCCCTGATATCGCTTTGCTGCAATGAAACCCAGGGGCACCCCGATGACAATGGCGAACAACATGGCGGCGATCGCCAGCTCGAAGGTGGCTGGGAAGCGGAGCTTGATCTCTTCGGTGATGGGCTGCCGCGTAGAAACGCTGACCCCGAGGTTGCCTGAAAGAAGGTTTTTCATATAGAGCCCGTACTGGACGAAGATGGGTTCGTTGAGCCCCAGTTCCTCCCGGATCTGCGCCTCCTGCTCGTCCGTCCCCCTCTCTCCTAGAAGAGCATCCTCTGGGCCCCCGGGGAGCGCGTGAACGAACGCGAACACGATGATCGACAGTCCCAGGAGAATGGGAATGGTGAGCAACACGCGACGCAGGGCGTAGTTGAGCATCGAGGCAAGGCTACCCGAGCGACTCCGAGGAAGAGCGAGGCACCAAAGGTGCCCCGCTCTTTGTTACCTCAGACGGGTGCCGCCGTTGCTACTGACCGCCTTCGACAGTAACGCCGGAGAACGGCTCCAGGCTCACCGGGCTCGGCTGGTAACCGGTCACGTTCGCTGTGAACGCCAGCCCCGGCTCGGTGTGCACGTATGGGAGACCAGGCAGGAAGTCCATGATGAGGTTGTTTGCCTCCTCATACAGCCCGATCCTGGTTTGCTCATCGACCTCGGCCTCGGCATCGTTGAGAGCAGTAAAGATCTCTTCGTTCTCGAAGCCCCATGCGGGCTGCGGGGTCTGGAAGAACGTACCGATGAAGTTGTCGGGGTCTCCGAAGTCACCGGTCCAGCCCAGTAGATAGAGCCCGTACCGACCATTGTCGACATTGTCGAGGTAGTCGGGAGTCCAGGTGGCCGACTTCTGCTGGACCTCGAAACAGCACTCCTCGAGGTCGGCGACCATCGCCTCGAAGTTGGCCTGCGGGTCCGGCATGTAAGGACGCTCGACGTCCGTCGGGTACGCGAAGTCGATCTGGACGGGAAGCTCGTATCCGGCCTCCTCGAGCAGGCGCTTGGCCTCATCGGGGTCGTACTCGTACGTCGTGACGTCCTGTGAGTAGCCGAAAAGCTCCGGTGGCATGAACTGCGTCGCCACATCACCCTGGCCGGCATAGAAGCCCGAGACGATCTCTTCGCGGTCGACCGCGTGTGCGATCGCCTGACGGACGGCGATGTCATCAAGCGGCTTGACTGCCTGGTTGAAGCCGATATAGCCGACGTTGAACGCAGGTCGGTTCAGGAGCTGAAGCTGGTCATCGTCCTCGATCGTCGGGTAATCCTGCGGGTCAACGAGGTCGAAGCCCTGGATCTCGCCCGATTGCAGGGCCTGCAGCCGCGCCGCCGGGTCGGCTATCGGCTGGAAGATGAGGGTCTCGATGTTGCCGGGTGCGTCGCCCCAGTAGTCCGGGTTACGGGTCATGACAAGGCGGTCACCACGCTGCCACTCTTCGAACATGAAAGGGCCGGTGCCGGTCGGGTGTTCGGTCGCATAGGTGCCTGCCGGCGAGAAGATGCCCTCTGCATCGACTTTGCCCTTGTCGGCCTCGTACTCCTCGAGCGCCGCGGGGCTCGCCATTGTGAAGCTCGTCAGGGCGAGCGCGGCAAGCGTTGAAGTCGAAGGCTTGGTCAGGTTCAGCGTGACAACGAACTCTTCCTCGGCCTCGCAGCTCTCGTAGAGCGACTCGGTCTTGCCGTCGCTGAAGCCGCCGAACACGGTCTGCCAGTAGTAGCTGGCGGCGGGGTTCTGGAGGCTGCCCTTGAAGCCGTACCAACGGTCGAAGTTGAAGCAGACGGCCTCGGCGTTGAACTCTTCGCCGTCGTGGAAGGTCACGCCCTCCTCGAGGTTGAACGTGTAGGCGAGTCCGTCTTCGGAGATTTCCCAGTCATTGGCAAGCCCGGGAACGACCTCGGTTCCACCAGGCTCGAGCGTTACGAGTCCCTCGAAGATCTGGTCGATCGCACGCAGGGATTCACCATCCGAGACCAAAGCTCCGTCGAGCACGATCGGATCGGCCGAGGTGCCGAAGGCCATAGTCGCTGTCGCCTCACCAGTGTCTTCGCCTTCGTCCCCACCTCCACCGCTCTCCTCGGCGCTACACGCAGCTGCGAGAAGGCCGAGCGCGACCAGCAAGGCCAGCGCACCAAACTTCCCCCGTTTGACTGATCGCATGAACAGTCCTCCCCCTTGTGTGTTTGCGGACCTTCGGTGGCCCGACACTCTCAACCCGTCGTTGCTCCTCGACTGCAGCGCGAAGCGAGATCCCCCGCCCAGCAGGCGTTACCCGAGATGAGAACGCACGACGGCCTACTACTCTAGTAGCAAACCGACAAGAAAAACAGCCTCTCTCGTGGGGGGCCCGCTACGAGAGCTCATCTGGCCTCTCGGACGAGGTCGGGCACCCACCGGTCGAGCTCTTTCACCAGGGGCCACGCTCCGAAGGCCTCGTTGGAAATCACCGTGTACTGCACCTCGGAGGCCGGGTCGTATGCCGAGCGGAACGAAACTCCCGCATCCATGCCATCGAGCATCACCGTCTCTCGATCGGCTCGGATCCAGAACCCGAGGCCGTAACGAAGCCCTTCCTCCGGCACGTCCTTGTGCGGGCGGACCATCTCATCCACAAGAGACCGTGGCAGGATCTTGTCGCCAAATAGCCCCGGCCAGAACCGGGCCATATCGCCCAGAGTCGAGTAACAACCGCCATCGCCGGAGCCCCGAATCGGAAGGTGAAAGTGGTTCGTACGCCAGCCATCGTCTGTAGGCAGATAGCCGATGGCGGCCGATCCGGGTAGTTGATCGAAACGGAGGTACTCGGTGGCTATCATGCCCGCCGGCTCGAACACCCGTCGAGCGGCTAGTTCGTAGAAGCTCGTTTGCGCCGCAACCTCGGCCATGAGAGCGAGGACGACGAAACCTCCATTGCAATACTCGAAGCGCTCACCCGGCGGAAACTTCGTCGGGTAGCCCCGGAGCACGGCCAGATAGTCAGCAGTGCTGGAGAGCTGGTGCACCGGCACGGCCAGGGTGTAGTCCGCAATGTCGCGGACGACGCTCTCGTCGAGGTAATCCCCTATGCCTGAGGTATGCGAGATCAGGTGAGCGACTGTCACTCCCGAATCGATCTCGTCGAGCTCGTCACCCAGCACGCTTCGTACCGTCGTACTGAGGTCGAGCACCCCCTCGTTGACCAGGGACATCACGACCAGCGCCGTGAACCCCTTGCATCCGCTGGCCATCCCGAAGCGAGTCTCGGCCGTGTTCGGCACCTCGTGAGCTCGATCCGCGAAACCACTCGCTCGCTCGTAGAGCACCTCCTGACCCTTCAGGACCTGAACCACACCTGAGAAACCGGACTCGTCCGCCACTTCATCAAGAGATCGCCGCAACGTTGTGCTCACGCATCGGAGACTAGCGGGGCTAATCGATGTTGGCTCGCCCTGACCCTGTGGCAGAGGCTGGTGTTCGCTCGATCGGTGGGCGAGGAGGGATTTGAACCCTCACGCTCTTGCGAGCACAGGCTCCTGAAGCCTGCGTGTCTGCCGTTCCACCACTCGCCCGAGTGGCTCAACAGAATACTTGTGCCCGTAGCCGGAGATGCAACGCGCGGGGCCGGCTCGGCGGGACCGAAGAACAAGCGGGGCCGGCTCGGCGGGACCGCAAACGAGTGGAACCTCCCATCGGGGGGATAATCCACTCTCGCATGGGAGTTGCCAGGGATCTCGAAAAGCGGCTCGAGGGCTTGATGGAGGGCTTCTTCACCAAGGTCTTCCGCTCAGGGCTGCAGCCGGTCGAAGTCGGTCGGCGGATTCTGCGCGAGATGGAGGAGAACCGAACGGTTTCGGTCAACCGGACGTACGCCCCTAACGATTTCCAGGTGTTCATCGGGCCCGACGACTACCAGCGCTTCGAGCCGATGGCCGACGGCCTGAAGCGCGAGTTTTCCGAGCTCGTCATCGACAAGGCGAAGGAACGGCGATTCAACCTGATGGGGCTGCCGAGGATCGCATTCATCAACGAGGAGAAGTTGGGCAGAGGCGAGTTCAGAGTCGAGGCCGCGCTCGCCGCCGATCCGAACCGCGTCGTGCCTCAGGTTTCGACGCGCGAGCCGAAGTCTGCTCAGGACGTGAACTCGACGGGAGCGATAAGCAGCCACACCGCCGACCGAATGGGCATCGAGCGCGCGAAGGGGGCCGAGCTCCAGGTCCTCGATGAGACGGGTAAACCACGCGAGCGAATCTCGCTCACGCGTTCGCCCATCACCATCGGGCGGCTTTCGACCAACGATGTGGTTATCAGCGACTCGAACGTCAGCAGACGCCACGCAGAGCTTCGCCAAGAGGGCGACAAGTGGAAGTTAGTGGACCTGGGATCAACCAATGGCTCGGTCGTCAACGGCAAGCTGGCCAAGGAGCACTCTCTGTCCAACGGAGACCGGATCTCGTTCGGCACGAGCGAGGTCGAATTCCGGGCAGAGGGGGACTAGATGCCCGAACTGGTTCTCAATCTCCTCAAGTACGTCTTCCTGATCGTGCTTTACATCTTCGTTGCTCGAGCGGTTAAGGCTGTCTACCTCGAGCTGCGTCCCTCGGCGGCTCGCGTACAAGGTTCCTCAAGACCGCCGGCACCGGCACCGCGACCACCATCGAAACGTTCCAAGAAAGCTCCTCGCAAACTGGCGGTGATCGAGGGACCCCTCAAGGGCAAGTCATACGGACTCGGAGAGGAACTAACCATTGGAAGGGCCGAGAAGTGTCAGATCGTTGTTGACGACACCTATGTCTCTCAAGTTCACGCTCGGTTCTACGCGGATGGTGACTCGTACTTCGTCGAGGACCTCGGCTCCACGAACGGGACCTATTTGAACCGCCGAAGGCTCACGTCGCCGGCGGAGCTTTCACGTGGTGATCGGGTCAAGATCGGAAAGACGGTGCTGGAGATGCGCAAGTGAGTTATCGGATCGGCATCAAGACGGACGTGGGTCGGCGTCGCGAAGTGAACGAGGACTCTTTTCTTGTGCACGAACCGCTCTTCGTTGTTGCTGACGGAATGGGTGGTCACGTCGCCGGTGATATCGCCTCGTCGACCGCGATCGACACCATCAAGGAACAGTCGTCATCGGCAAGAGCGGAGGACCCGAACACACTTGCTGAACTGGTGCTCGCGGCGAACTCCCGGATCTGGGAGAAGGCGGAAAGCGACTCCACTCTCCGAGGCATGGGGACCACCTGCACATTGTTGCTGCTGGACTCGTCCAAGGCTCAGTTCGCGCACGTTGGCGACTCGCGCGCCTATCTACTGCGCGGCGGAACTCTCACCCAGATAACCGAGGACCACACGCTTGTTGGACGCATGGTCAAAGAGGGCAGACTCTCCGCCGATGACGCCGAGAGGCACCCGCAGCGCAGCATCGTGACGCGCGCCCTCGGAGTCGACTCCGAGGTCGAGGTCGATCTTTTGACCGTGGACGTGGTCGAGGGCGACCGGATACTCATCTGTTCGGATGGGTTGTCCTCGATGATCGATTTCGACACCATCGCCTCGCTGCTCACTCAGGAATCGGATCCACAGGTCGCAGCCGAGCGTTTAGTCGATGCGGCGAACGAAGCCGGCGGCGAGGACAACATCACGGTCGTGATCGTGGACATCGGTGCCGAGGACCTGCAGGGAGCCGGGGCGGTGACGGAGTCACGCAGAGAATCCACTACCGAAAGCCCCGGATCCATTGCCGGCTCCGCAGCTGCGCCGTCGAGTAGCGAACTGACCTACGCCGGCGCCGTCGCGGCACCGCCTGAACCCGAACGTCGCAAGGAGCAGCCGACGCCCACGCGAGACGAGACCCACGACGAACCTCCGGCGCGCAGATGGCCCCGGAAGCTGGTCGTGGCTCTCGTAATCGTCCTGCTGTTGGGCGTGGCGGCCTTCTTCGGAGTCAGGTACCTGCTCGGCAACTCCTGGTACGTCGGCGTGAACGACGACGGCTTCGTCACGGTCTACGAGGGCATTCCAGAAGAGATCGCCGGACTCAGCTTGAACGAGGAGGTCGAGGTCTCCGACCTCCGAGCCACGCAACTCCCTGATTTTCTGGCTGCGAATGTAGCCGACGGAATCAAGAAGGATTCACTGGAGGACGCCCAGTCGCACGTCGCGATTCTCGAGGAGCAGGTCGAAGCCGAAGAGCGCGAGCGCGAAGACAGCCGGCAACCTGACCGCAACAGCAACAACAACGGCAACAACAATAGGGACTGACGTGGCGGTTCGTTCCCCTGCTCGCCGTAATAGCGAACTCACGCTCTTGATAATCGCCCTCGTAGTCGGCAGTGGCGCGATGGCCCTCGTTGCGCTGGCGCGCGACATCGACGACAGACTGCGAATCGCAGCACCACTCATCGCGACAGTAGCGGTGGGCTACATTTGCGTGCACGTTCTCGTTCGCAAGGTTGCGCGTCAGTCTGACCCACTCGTGCTCCCATTGATCGCTGGTCTCAACCTTATCGGGCTTGCTGCCGTGTACCGGTTGGACCCAGAGCCGAGCGGTTTCGGCCCCGCCCAAGTGGTTTGGACGGCAGTCGGATTGCTGTGCTTCGCCGGGACTTTGATCTTCCTCAGGGACTACAGAGTTCTCGCGCGCTACAAGTACATCCTCGGATTTGCGGGAATCGTTCTTCTCCTGTTGCCTCTCTCGCCATTGGGGGCAACGATCAACGGCGCGCGACTGTGGCTCCGGTTTGGCTCGTACAGTTTCCAGCCGGGAGAGCTAGCGAAGATCTGCCTGGTCGTCTTCTTCGCCGCGTACCTAGCGGAGCGTAAGGAACTGCTGGCAATCGCCAGTCGAAAGATCGGACCTTTCCATTTCCCCGACCTCAAGCACTTCGGTCCGTTGCTGTTGATGTGGGGAATCTCGCTTCTAACGATGTTCTACCTGAGGGACCTCGGGTCGAGTCTTCTGTTCTTCTCGATCTTCCTCGTCATGATCTACGTCGCCACCGCCCGCATCGTTTACGTGCTCTTTGGACTGGTGCTATTCGGTGCTGGCGCGTTCCTTGGCTACTCCATGTTCAGCCACGTCCAGGTGCGCGTCCAGACCTGGCTCGATCCTTTCAATCCCGACTACATTCAAGGCGACTCGTTCCAACTCGCTCAGTCTCTGTTTGCATTCGCAACGGGTGGTCTCTTTGGCACCGGGTGGGGCCAGGGGCGGCCTGACATCATCCCCGAAGCTCAGACGGACTTCATCTTTGCGGTGATCGGCGAGGAACTGGGCTTGATGGGAACGGCCGCAGTCATCGTCACCTTCGTACTCCTCTTCGCGCGAGGGTTTCGGGTGGCACTCAGTTGCCGGAATGACTTCGGGCAACTGCTTGCATGCGGGTTGACGGCCATCTTCGCGATTCAGACCTTCATCATTCTCGGAGGGGTAACGAGCACCCTGCCGCTTACAGGAATCACTCTGCCCTTCATGTCGTTCGGCGGTTCGAGCATGCTCGCCAACTTCATTTTGTGGGCGATTGTGATCCGCATCAGCGACCAGAACGCATCCGAACCCGACCCTGCACGCACCGGCGAGATTCTTATCGGGGGCAGGTAGATGGAGAGACAGATCACTCGTGTGGGAATCGCAAGCGTGGTGATGCTACTGCTGGTGTTCGCGCAGCTCAACCGGCTGCAGATCTTTGCTGCGGAAGAGATCGCATCCAACCCGGCAAACTCCCGTCGACTGCTTCAGGAGTACTCGATCAAGCGCGGGGAGATCATCACTGAAGACACAGTGACGATCGCGCGAAGCGTTGACACCGGCGGGCGTCTTCGTTTCGAACGCCGCTACCCCGAGGGTGAACTTTTCGGACACACCACCGGCTTCTACTCCTTCCTGTTCGGAACCTCGGGGATCGAGAGTGCGTACAACGACGAATTGCTCGGCGAATCTGGTGTCATCTCGATGCAGGACATCCAGGACAGCTTGTTCGGCTCCGGCGAACTGGGTGACAACGTGCGCGTGACGATCAACTCGGAGATGCAGCAGATCGCGCGCGAGCAGCTTGGTGACCAGCGCGGATCCGTCGTGGCGATGGATCCCAACAACGGCAAGATCCTCGCGATGTGGAACAACCCCAGCTTCGACCCGAACCCACTTGCCTCGCACGACCCCCGAGTTCAGAGACAGGGCCGGGCGGCGCTAGATCCAAACTCGCCCAACTCCCCGTTGATCAACCTCGCCACGCAGCGGGGGTATCCACCGGGTTCGACCTTCAAGGTCGTGACCGCCGCGGCCGCCCTGGAGTCCGGCCGGTTCACACCGAGTTCGACGTTCGACGACCCGGCCTCTTATGACCTGCCGCAAACTGACGCGACCATTAGCAACTTCTCGGGTGGGACCTGCGCCGGAGGTGGCACGATCACGCTCGAGCTCGCTCTGACAATTTCGTGCAACACGACCTTTGCCGACCTCGGTCAGAAGGTTCCAAGCGAGATAGCCGACATGGCAGAGGGCTTGGGTTTCAACTCCGCCATCCCCTTCGACCTGCGTACAGAGCCCAGCACGTTTCTCGAAGCGGACGAGGACAACCTTCCCCGCCGTTCTCTGAGCGCAATCGGACAGGGGGACGTGGTGTCCACTCCGCTGCAGATGCTGCTGGTTGCGGCCACGATCGCGAACGACGGTGAGGTTCCTCGGCCGCGCCTCGCCGATGAGATCATCGACTCCGAGGGGATCGTGGAACGGTTTAGTCCCGAAACGCTGGGGAGCGCGATGTCAACCACGACGGCGAACACGCTCGGTGGAATGATGCGCAACGTCGTCGAGAACGGAACGGGGACGGCTGCTCAGATTCCCGGTGTGGTGGTCGCCGGCAAGACCGGAACGGCACAGACGACCGAGGGTGCCAATCCCCACGCGTGGTTCATCTGTTTCGCCGGACCCAGCGGTGACGATCCCCGGATCGCCGTCGCGGTCATCGTCGAAAACGGCGGATCGCTCGGATCGGAGGCGACTGGAGGACAGGTTGCCGCACCGATCGCTCGGGCACTGATCGAGGCGGATAGGAACATCAACGGCTGGTGAACGGGACCAAGCTTGCGGGGCGCTACGTCCTCGTCGAGGTGATCGCCGCCGGAGGTATGGGGACCGTCCACAAGGCAACGGACGAGCGGCTGGGGCGCACGGTGGCAGTGAAGATCTTGCGCGACGACCTCGCGGGCGACCCACGCTTCGTCGAAAGATTTAGGCGCGAGGCCCGCGCTGTTGCCGCTCTGTCGCATCCCAACATCGCGGGCGTATACGACTACGGCGAAGAGGACGACCACTACTTCTTCGTCATGGAGTTCATCGACGGCAGCGATCTGGCCCAGCTGATGCGCGTCGAGAGTCCATTGAGCCAGGAGCGCTCGGCCCTCATCGCGGCGGGAACGCTCGATGCCTTGCATCACGCGCACTCCGCCGGCGTCATCCACCGCGACATAAAGCCCGCGAACATCATGGTCACCAAGAGAGAACGGTCCACGAGCGCGACCGGTTGGCAGGAAAAGGTGAAGGTGACCGACTTCGGAATCGCGCGAGCGGTCGGTGACGCAACGCTGACAGCGGCGGGATCCGTGCTCGGCACCGCTCACTATCTCTCACCCGAACAAGCATCCGGCGGTGCCATCGGGCCGGCGACAGATCAGTACTCCACCGGGATAGTTCTCTACGAAATGCTCGTCGGAACCGTTCCATTCACGGGGGACTCCCCCGTCGCAGTCGCAATGCAACACATGGCGGACGAGCTTCCGCCTCCGAGCAGTGTGAATCCAGACATCTCCCCCGGATTAGACGAGATCGTTCGGCGAGCAACCAGCAAGGACGCATCCGCCCGTTTCCCCGACGCGCACACGATGGCGAACGCCCTCAGGAACGAGCTCGACCAAAACTCGAGACTGGGATCCGCCGGGGCCGAAGCGACTGCTGTGGTCGGCGGAAGCCCGACTGCCGTGCTCGATGCAACCAGTCAGCGAACGGTGAGTCGCCCTTTGACCGGCGAGTGGGATGCGCAGCGGGTGGGGCGCGCCGTTCTTCTGTCGTTCGCCGCTCTGATCGTCGTTGCGATCGCTCTCCTGGCTTTCCGTCTGTTGGCCGGAGACGAGGAGCCGCAGGGCTCTGAACAACAGCGGGGCGCCGGCGGCAGGACAGCCGACCGCGGCCGAGGAGGAGCAAGCACCGGCGCAAGTGACCGTTCCCGACGACATCCTCGGCCGACCGTTCGACGAAGTATCGGAGCAACTGTCCAATGAGCTCGGATTGACCGTCGACAGCACCGAAGCCCCCAGCAACGATTTCCCCACTCCGGGCGTCGTATCAGCAGCAACACCGGCCCCCGGTTCCACCGTTTCGGAGGGCGACACCGTTACCCTGACCATAAGCACGGGTCCCGAGGATCCCGGAGACGATGAAGAGGATGAGGACGACGAGGAGGGCCCGCCTCCGGGAAAGGGCGCCGAAAAGCCCGAGAAACCGCCAAAGCCACCGAAGGATGACGATTGAGCGCCTCAACTGACGAGCTTTACGGAAACCGGTACCGCGTGATCGGCCTCCTCGGAACGGGGGGAATGGCGCGCGTCTACCGAGCACGCGATGAACTGCTCGGACGTGAAGTTGCTCTGAAGGTTCTGAGCGAGCGGCTCTCCAGCGACCGCTCGTTCATCGAGCGCTTCAGACGAGAGGCTCAGAACGCGGCCGGGCTCAACCATCCCAACATCGTTGCGCTGTACGACTATGGCGACGAGGACAACCGTTACTTCATCGTCATGGAGCTCATCGAGGGCCGGTCACTCTCCGAGGTACTCGACGAAGATGGTGCGCTGATGCCTGAGCGTGCCGCCGAGATAGCACGAGACACGGCCAATGGACTGGGCCGCGCCCACGAGGCCGGAATCGTGCACCGAGACATCAAGCCTCACAACATCATGATCACGAACAGCGGTCAGACAAAGGTGACGGACTTTGGCATCGCTCGCGCCCTCGGTGGAGACGCCGAAGCCACGATGACGCAAACCGGGATGGTCATCGGAACTGCTGCCTATCTCTCACCCGAGCAAGCGCAAGGGAACCCAGTCGACGCGAGGAGCGACGTCTACTCACTCGGTTGCGTTCTACACGAGATCTTGACTGGTGATGCGCCGTTCTCCGGCGACACACCTCTGTCGATCGCGTACAAGCACGTACGTGAGACGCCGGAGAGGCCCTCCGCGGTGAACTCGGACGTCCCCGAAGCACTGGACGCAGTCGTCATGAAGGCGATGTCCAAGAACCCCGACAACCGTTACGCGAACGCCAACGAAATGGCAGAGGACCTCGACCGGTTCCTCGCCGGCCAACGTGTGAAGGCGACTCCATTCCTTGCGGCCGGGACTCAGGTCATGTCCGAGACACAGGTCTACGACGACTACCCGGAGGAAGAGAAGAGCAAGACCGGCAAGTACATCTTGATCACCCTGCTCGTGCTCGGACTTCTCGCGCTGGGGGCCTACCTGCTACTGGGCGGGTCTCCAGAGGTGGATGTGCCCGATGTCGTGGGGCTCAGCGAGGAGCGCGCGACAACCGAGCTCGAGGACGCGGGGCTCGAGGTCCAATCGCGAAATCGTTCCAACGCGGAGGTCGATCAGGGCGACGTTTTCAGGCAGGATCCCGAGGCTGGAGCCACCGCCGAGGAGGGCGACATGGTCACGATCTTCGTCTCCAGTGGCCCCGGCGAGGTAACGGTCCCGAACTTGCTGACTCTCACCGAAGACCAGGCCGAGGACGCCCTCGATCAGGTTGGCCTCGAGTTGGGCAGGGTGAAACGTGAGAGCTCCGACAGCCCCGAAGGCACGGTCTTCGAGCAAAATCCGGGGTCGGGTGAGCTCCTCAATGAGGGCGAGTCCGTCAACATCGTTGTATCCACGGGGGTCGCCACGGCCACGGTACCCGACGTGGTCGGCCTGCCCGAGGCTGACGCCGTTGCAGCAATCGAAGACGAAGGTCTGACGGCCGATGTCGTGACGGAACCGAGCGACGAAGCCGGCGAGGGCATCGTCATCGCACAGGATCCGGGGGCAGGCACGGAACTGGAAGAAGGCGACACCGTTCAGATCCTCGTCTCAGAAGGTCCTGAGTTCGAGATGCCTGACGTTCAGGGCGACGACGCCGACGAGGCAGAGGCTTTCCTCGAGGACGAACTCGGACTTGATGTGTCTCAAGAGGGATCGCCCGAGCCCTGTCCGCAGCCTCCAGACACAGTCTGCTCCCAGGATCCTGAACCGGGGGAGCCGGTCCAACCCGGCGACAGCGTCACGCTCTTCGTCCAAGAAGTGGACCCCTAGACTCACCTTCCGTCCACGGTGGAATCCACTGGTGTGAGTTTCTTTCGAGCGAGCATGAACTCCACGCGAACGACCTGACGACGTGAAGGGGGGGTCCGTGGCAGATCCACCGGTGTGGAACGAAAGCGATTCGGATACCTACCGGCGGCTCGCGCCTGTGGCCGTGCCCTCGAGGGTCCATCAGCTGGCATCCATCGCAACCCTGCTTCCATTCAACTCACCCGACGTCTTTGACATCGTCGAGATCGGTTGCGGTGAGGGAATCCTCGGCCACACTCTCGCCGAGTTGTTTCCTAACGCCCGGATATCGGAATTGGATGGCTCTGCCACAATGCGAGAGGCCACGGCTCGGCGGCTCGCCCCTCATGGTGACCGTATCCGTGTCGACTCGATGGATCTCGCGGCCGACGACTGGCGCGTTCATCTCGAGGGGGCGGACGCGGTCGTCTCGTCGCTCGTAATCCACCATCTCGACGGGCCGGGAAAGAAACGGCTTTTCAAGGACGTCGGCCGGCTCTCCTCCGAGAGGTCTGCACTTGTTGTCGCGGATCTCGTCGAGCCCGCTGGTCCTCAAGCGCAAGAGCTCTTCGCTTCGTCGTGGGACGAGAGCGCGCAACATCAGGCTGAGGCCGGTGGCCAAGTCGAGCTCTTCGATCTCTTCCTCAGCACCGAGTGGAACATCTACCGGGTACCTGATCCGATGGACCAGCCCTCCCGGCTCGTCGACCAGCTCGAGTGGCTAGCCGATGCCGGCTTCGCAAAGGTGGACTGCTTCAGGCTCGAGGCCGGCCATGCGATCTACGGCGGATACAAACCTGGTGCGGGCGACGGACGCATCGACTATGCCGCTGCTCTTCGCACGGCCGTCGACGCTATTTCCTAGCTCGCCTGTTGTAACAAGTTGTCCAGCAGACGCGTACCTTCCGGGCTCAGCACAGACTCGGGGTGAAACTGCACACCCTCGACGGGAAGGTGCCGGTGACGTAGTCCCATGATGGTTCCGTCTTCCGCTCGCGCGGTGATCGCGAGCACGTTCGGGAGATCCGACTCCCGCACGCACAACGAGTGATAACGCGTTGCTTCCATCGGTTCCGTTAGTCCAGCAAACACGCCGGTCCCCTCGTGTGCAATGGATGACGTCTTTCCATGCACGGGACCCACTTCGGATCTCACGACGGTTCCGCCGTAAACCTCGCCGATGCACTGGTGTCCCAAGCACACACCGAACACCGGCAATCGCCCGGCAAAGTACCTGATTGCATCCATCGACACACCTGCGTCTCCGGGTGCCCCGGGTCCGGGTGAGATCACGACTGCGTCGGGCGAAGTTGACGCCAAGTGCTCCACAGAAACGTCGTTGCGGAGTACAACGGGCTCGGCCCCCAAAGACCCGAAGGCTTGGGCAAGGTTGTAGACGAATGAGTCGAAGTTATCGACAAGCAACAGGCGCACAAGTGCGAGCGTAGTCCAATTCTGCTGGGGCACCAGCGAATTGCACCCATCAAGCTTACTGCCACGAGTTAGTGGTTGCGCAAAGCCTTGATGAGATCGCCTTTGTTCATGTCGGACCGGCCTTCGATGCCGATCTCTGCAGCGTGCTCCTGAAGGTCGTCCACGTTCCAGTCCTCGTAACTGCCGGATTCGCCGCCGCGTTCCGCGACCTTGGATCGACTCTCATTACTGGACGCGTTTGCGATACGGGCTGCCTTCTCCTTGGACTCCCCTTGCTTGCGTAGCGCCTCGTACTGCTCGTCGTCCTTGACACTCGGTCCGTGATCCTTCGCCATGACACACTCTCCTTCGGTCTACGGCACTCACTTGTGCCATTTCCCGCAGCGACCCCACCAAACGGCGTCAGAAGTTGCTGGGGAGGAGTTCCTCGGAAAGCATTACGAGGATGACGGCGGTGGCGATCGCTATCGCCACCCACAACGACAGTTCCAACAGGCGCGATTTCCACGAACGACGTTTCTTGAAGTGCGGGCCTTCGCCCGAACGGATGATGCTCACTGCGATGACTCCGACAAACTGGCTGAGACGATGAGGCGTTCGGCGGCCGAAAACCGAGGGTTGCAGGTCGTAAGTACGAGTTCCGGCTTGTCACTGACTGGCGTTGCGATGTCCTGAGCGTTGGGGGGCACGATTTCGCTTCCAGTTACCTCGTAGGTGAAGTCACCCCACTTGGTCTCCAGCCGGATCTCGTCCCCCTTACTCAGCCTGTCGATGTCGTAGAAGGGGGCGCCGTAGGTCGTCCGGTGGCCGGAGATGATGACGCGGCCGACCTCGCCCGGCCAAACCTCTTCCTGACCGGTGCAGAGTGGTTTGCTGAACCCCCGGCGGCAGTCCGGATAGTGGCCGGGTCCTTTTCTGAGGGACTCGGTATCCACGCCTTCGACCACCATCACGCGGACGTCAAGCTCCGGGATCACGAGGCGAAAGACCGCCTCGCTGCGGTCGGGCATGAACGAGTCATCGACTCTCACGCTCTCGACTCCCTCACGCGAGAGGTCGCGCGCAGTGATGGGGTCCTGCAGACCGAAGTCCTCCTCAAGAGCGGCCTGAGCTCGGTCGGTCGACAGTCCAGTACCCCAGAGGGTCCACGCGACGAAGAGGAGGACGCCAGCGCCCACGGAGATTAGGAGTTTGCCCAGAGTTCTTAGAACGGTCATGCGAAACCAGGATATTCCCTCGGCTACTATTCACTCCTATGCCCAAGAGCAAGTCGAAGCGCAAGCAATTCCAGCACCAGCCACCTCCGAAACCGAAGCCGAAAACCTCTCCTCCTTGGGTTGGGTGGCTTTTTTTCGCGCTCATGGGAGTCGGAGTGGGCTTGATCCTGGCCTTCTATATTTTTTTCGAGGGCGACGGGCCCTGGCTCTTCGTCGGACTTGGACTGATCCTGTCGGCGTTCGTGGTCGCCACGAGGTGGCACTGACGGCTTACGGGTGCCCAGAATTACAAGGATGTTGTTTTCCCCAGCTGTGGATAGGCCTGTGGATCGACCCCCGGGAGGAGCGCACCGGCACGTGAGCAGACCCCGTGTCGTCGTCATCATTTTCGCCCTCGGGGCCATGGTCACCCTGGGCGAGGCCTTCGGTTACTACCGCTCGATCACCGGTGTCCTTATGTTCCTCGGGATCTTGATCTTTGGGATCCGGTACGTCCGGACCATGGGCGACATTCCCCCGGAGCCTGAAGTCACCGACATCAGCGACTACGGGCTGAAATACGTCTGCGGCAACTGCGGCCTGGAGCTGAGGGTCGAGAAAGCGGCCAGGGACAAGCCCCCCACCCACTGCATGGAGCCGATGAACCTGATCAGAGAAGGCGGCAAGCCACCCCTGCGGCCTGTGTAGCGAAATCTGGGACTAGCTCAGGCACTCCAGCAGGGTGGCGTTCGCAAGGCCCCCGCCCTCGCACATCGTCTGCAGCAGATAGCGGCCCGCGCGCTGCTCGAGCGCGTTGAGACCGGTGGTCATCAGTCTCGTGCCCGAAGCTCCGAGTGGGTGACCCAACGCAATCGCCCCGCCGTGCACGTTTACATGCTCGTCGAACCAGGCGTCGTGGATCTCGAGCTCCTTCTTCCATGCGAGCACGACACTCGCAAAGGCCTCGTTGATCTCGACCAGGTCGATGTCCTCGATGTCCAGACCGGTCTGAGCGAGGATCTTGCGAGTCGCCGGGATGGGGCCGGTCAGCATCGTGATCGGATCGGTGCCGGCCACCGCGAAGTTCACGAACCGGGCCCGGGGGCGAAGCCCCAGCTCCTCGGCCTTCTCCGGAGTTGTGATCATGATGGCCGAGGCGCCGTCGGTAATCTGCGAGGAGTTGCCGGCCGTCACAATGCCGTCCTCCTTGAAGGCGGTCTGCAGGGTAGCCATCTTCTCGAGATTAGGCGTCCGCATTCCCTCATCAATCTCGAAGAGCTCGTCTTCGACCTTGATTGGGTGAATCTCGTTCTTGAAGGCTCCGGCCTCGGTCGCTCTCAAGGCTCGCTCATGGCTCCGTGCGCCGAACCGGTCGGCTTCCTCGCGGGTGATGCTCCATCGCTCCGAGATGATCTCGGCCGAAATCCCCTGCGGGACGAGTCCCCCCTCGTACCGGCCCATGAGGCTGTCGGGGAAGGGGAAGCCGGGGGCCTGAGCGCTGGAGCCCATGGGAACGCGACTCATCGATTCGACGCCGCACGCGATTGCAAGGTCGTATGCGCCGGCAATGACCCCCTGAGCGGCGAAGTGGGCCGCCTGCTGGCTCGAGCCGCACTGTCGGTCGACGGTTGTTGCGGGCACGTCCTCGGGGAGACCGGCAGCCAGCCAGGCGTTTCGCCCGACATTGAGCGACTGCTCGCCAACCTGACTCACGCACCCGCAAATCACGTCGTCGACCAGAGTTGCATCGATGCTCGTACGCGCGACTGTCTCGTTGAGCACCTCCGCCAGAAGATCAACCGGGTGCCACCCGCTCAACTTTCCGTTGCGTTTCCCCAGCGGCGTTCTGACTGCCTCGACGATCACTGCTTCCCGTGTCATCCCAATATCTCCCTGTCCGCTTTCCTTAATTGACCGGACAGTCAAGTATCGCGCTTCTGGCCCGAAGGATGAATCGCGCGTGCGACACCAGGGCTCATCGGAGTCCCTGGGGGGAACACTGTGTGACGAATCACGACCTTCGTGCCCTGGCCGGAGGTCTCGAAGGTCACCGAGTCCATCAGCTCCCGCATGAGGAACAGACCCCGGCCTCCTGCCGCGAAGCGGTCACGCTCCCTGGCATTGACCTCATTCATGTCGAAGCCGCTTCCGTCGTCCGCGATCGTTACGACGACGTCCGTGCCATCTAGTTTCACGCCGACCCTCACCTCACTTCGTCCCTCTTGCCGGCGCCCGTGCCGGGCGGCGTTCGCGGCCGCCTCACCAACCGCGAGCAGGACGTCCTGGCTGATCTCAACGGGGCCCCGGATATCGGCTAGGAACCCTGTCACGAAGCGGCGGATCTCACCCAGCCGGGCGGACTCGTTCGGAAGAACGATCTCTCGCTCGGGCTCCTCGAGCGTGGAGTCGGGAACCACCTGCAGAACGAGCAGAGCGAGATCGTCCCGGAGGTCCCCCTCCCCGACCCACGCGTCCACCCCGCGCCTGAGCGCCTGGACGAGCTCACCCGGAGTTCCCACACCGTAGAGCTGCACCAGATCCATGAAGCGGCCTTGACCGAAGGGCCTTGAGTCGCGCGGAGCCTCGGTAACACCGTCGGTGTAGAGCACCAGCATGTCGCCGGGCTCGAGCTCGATGTGGCCCGCCTTGTACTCGGCGTCGTCCTCGACGCCCATTGCAATCCCACCCTCGTCGAGCCACTCGACCTCCCGCGATCGGGCCCGGTAGACGACGGGTGGCACATGGCCCGCGTTGACGTATTCGAACGTTGCTCGCTCAGGATCCAAAACGCCAAAGAGCAGTCTGATGAATCGGTCGATGTCGATCTGACCCGAGATATGAGAGTTCATACGCTCGAACAAGGACGACGGTTCAGGGTCCTCGCTCAAAAATGTGCGCAACGTGTAGCGCGCCAGGGCCGACCCATTTGCTGCCGACGGCCCGATACCGCAGACATCACCGAGTGTGATTCCCATCTTGCCGTCGTCCATCGCAATGAAGTCATAGAAGTCACCGCAAACTGCGCGACTCCCCGCGGCCGGAATGTAGCGCGCAACCAGGCTGACTCTTGGGAGGTTGGGCATCCCATCGGGAAGGAGGCTGCGTTGATAACTCTCGGCCGTCTTTCGTGCCTCGTCATAGAGCCGTTGAATCTCTGCCGCGTGTTGGGTCGTTTCGGTGATGTCGGTGTAGACGTCGATCCGCCCGACCAACTCTCCGACCTCGTCGAACGTCGGCCCCGAGTAGAGACGCAATTGCCGACGCGCAGGCATTATTTGCTCGATCGTCGAGCGGAGCTCACCTTCGGGGTCGGCCCTTACCTCCTGAAATGTCTCCATGAAGCCTTCAGGATCTTCGGTGCGCCTGGCGATGGTCCTGAGGAGCTCGGCCCCCGGAAGCCCCAGGAAGTCATCCGGGTCTACACCAAACAAAGCTCCCGCTCTCCGGTTGATGACGCGCACCGCGCCCTGACGATCACGAAAGACGATCGCTTCATCGACCGCGTCGACGACCGCGAGAAGCCTGTGACGAACCGCTGCTGCGAGCCTGTGCTCTTCCTGTTGACCGTGAAACTGCTTGCGAACCTCACGCGCTAGGAGGCCCGCGATCGTTCCCGAGAGCAGAAAGACTCCGGTGTTCAGCAGCCCGGTACCGAGCTCGGGAACACCACCCGTGAAAGCTGCGACGATCCAGTACGCAGCGCTGCCCGCGATTCCAATTGCGAGACCTGCAATGGGATTGCTCAGCATCGAAATCGCCACAATCGCCGCGACCAGAGCAAGCTGGCTCGACGGCAGGTGAGTGTGGAGGATCCCGAAGATGGCCGCAGCGAAGCCGAGCGACGCCAACCCCAAGACGATTCCTACCCAGCGATTTAGGCGCGCCTTCTCGACGAGGAAGGTGAACAGTGCCCATATCCACGCGGCGAGACCTGCGGTGGCAGCAAGTCCCCTGAGGCGTACGTCATTTGGGAGTTCAGATATCAGGATGATGACAGCCAAAAGAGAGATGGTGCCCCAGGCAATGAGTTCGGCGACGTTGAGGGCCCACCCCCAACTTCCCCTTTTGGCACTCCGCCGGTCTCTGGCGATCATGAAATTCCATCTCGCTTCGTGGTCAGCCTTAGTTCCACTCTAGTGGGCTGCTCGGTTACATCCCTACGTTTCGGCACCAATGTCGAGGCGCCTCCACAATTCGTCTACTGCCTCGACCATTTCTTCCTCCTCGAGTAGCTCGAGCATTGCGACCACCTGAAGGCGCGCGAGGGCGTGGAGATGCTTCGGTGTGTCCGCGTAGACGCTCTCGACGATCTCGTCAACGCTGCGGGGGGCCTCGAGTGCTTCGAGGACCGACCGGCGTCGCTCGGCGCGGTGAGCGAGGTATTCGTCGATGACAGCGGTGCCGCCGTCGAGCGCCTTGAAGTGACCCGGATAGATGCGCTCGAGTTCCAGACCGCGCAAGCGATAAAGGCTGAAGAGGTAGTCACGCATGTTTCCATCCGGTGGTGCAATCACCGCGGTGCCCTCGCCCAGAATGTTGTCGCCGGCGAAGAGACTCTTGGTGCCGATCAACTCGAAGCTGAGGTGGTCCGAAGCGTGGCCCGGCGTGTGGAGTGCTCGTAGAGAGGCGCCACCCGCTGAGATCTCGTCACCCTCGGCGAGCGCTTGCACTTGGATCCCATCGACGGGATCGTCACCAAAGGCATACACCGGAGCACCAGTGCGTTGGACGAGTGCGTTGACCCCTCCCGTGTGGTCGGAATGCCGGTGCGTGATCACTATCGCGGCGACCTCGCCCGCGATCTCTATAACCGAGTCGAGGTAGTCCCCGTTTGCAACCGCGGGATCGATCACGACCGTGCGACCCGATCCCACGACGTAGGTGTTTGTTCCCGGACCGGTCATGTAACCCGGATTCGGAGCCAGCACCACCGCGACATGTGGAGACAGGCGTGCGCGCAGAGTCTGGCCTTCGGTCTGCCACTCTACGTTTCGAAGAGAAGAAAGAATGGCGGACACATCACCGTGACCCTCGATTCGCTGCAACATTTCGATGGTGGGCGGAGCCATGATTGCGTTCTCCGCCGCGAGCTCGCCCAGAGCTTCCTCGGGAGTCGCCCAGTGCGCACCGTCCACCTCCGAAGGATCTGGAGCCGGTTCCCAACCGCTTGGCGCGCTCACAACGAAGAAGCGAGCATCGAATCGCACGGGTGACCCCAGAGGGGTGACCCATCGACCCGCGGGCACGAGCTCATCGGTTGCGAGCACTACGCCCAATTCGAGGCAGCGCTCGAGCCACCGATCGGGCTCGTCCGTCAAATGACGCTCGAGCTTCTCGATTGGACCACGACCGGGAGGAAACCCAACCTCTTCGAATGCCTCCCGCAATGCCGCCACAAACGAACCAAGGGCGGCAGCAGGATCCTCGCTGTCCAAAGCGGAGCGTGCCCCCTCCCGGCTCAGAGAAGAAGCGTGCTCCCAGCGGGGATCGCAGTCTGCGGACGCGACCGATCCTCCGGGAAAGACCATGGCTCCGCCCATGAAACGCATCGACTTGGGTCTTACGGTGAGAAGTACTTGGGGTCCGCGGTCTGAGTCCCTGAGAATAACGAGCGTGGCCGCGGGGCGCGGCTCAGATAAATCATTGGTGCGCTGCATTGGTAACAGGGTATGTTTCGCGGCCAGCGATGCATTACCGGGCGACCCACGCCAACCGGACAAAACCGCCGAGATGTAGGAGGTACCACCGTGGCTGTGAAGTTCCTGTCTCAGGAATGGGCCGAAACGATGACGAGTGCTCTCAACTCATCTGACGACTTCAAGTCGGCGGCGAGTGGAAAGTCGGCCAAGCTCCAGCAAGTCGTGACGGATGTCGACGGCGCTGAGGTCAAGTACTACTTCGTCCTCGACGACGGCACGGCGAACGTCTCTCTGGGGGAGGTCGAGGGAGCGGAGGCGACCGTCACTCAAAATTACGACACCGCTGCGGGGCTGCAGAAGGGCGAGGTTAATGCCCAGCAGGCTTTCATGCAGGGAAAGCTGAAGGTTTCGGGCAACATGATGAAGCTGATGCAGCTCCAGGGCGTCATCGGAGCGATGCCCAAGGCAGTCGGCGACGTCGAAGTGGAGTACTAGACCGAACCTCTGAGATCCGAGCCCTCGGGAAACCCGGGGGCTTTCTCTTTTCGGCTAGGACAATCAGGGAGCCGCGCCCTCGAAGACAACGGCTTTGAGGACCGAAAACCCGTCTAAGCATCTCGGGTTGGCAAGAAACGCGTGAGTTCTGGCAACCTGGAACGGGTGCGAACCGTCATGTTCGGCAGGAGAGTCTGTCTGTGCATCGTCGTGGCGCTGATGCTCACTTCATACGATCGGGCTGCAGATTTAGAGCTTGTCGATCCCGACTGTTCGCAAGAGGCAAGCGCTGCACTCATCTATACGGGTCCAGAGAATCTCGACAGATCGCCCTCTGGTCTTGCCACGAGGCGGTAACTTGAGGCGATGGATCCCCAAACCATCTACGAGAAGCTCGGCGGCACGAGCGATAGCGCGTTCCCGAACCTCCACAGCGAGGTCGCACACACCGAGGGAGGAACGCCTTATCTGCGGCACGCCGGCGTGGCTCTCATCGCCAAACCCAACGTCGATATCGAAGGGTTGCGGCCGTTCCTCGAGGGCTACGGAGAGGAATTGAGCTTCGACGGGTACCTCGACGATCCGACACCGCTCCCCCCAGGGGCGCTCTTGTTGAAGACGGCCGGACAGACCTGCTACTCGAGCTTCGGACCCAAGCGCACTTACAACGAAAACGCCCAGCGCTATTTCGACAACCTGTCGTCCTCTGGTCACGGCTCGGTCTTCGAGCACCCAGTGTTCTCCTTCTTCATCTACGGCGTATCGCGAGCGATCACTCACGAGATAGTCCGCCACCGAGCCGGAACTGCTTTCTCACAACTCAGCCAGCGCTTCGTTTCGGGCAAGGTGCTTCGTTTCGTCGAGAGACCCGAGTACCAGGACGTGCCGACGCTTCACGAACGTTTCGAAAAACGCATCGACTTTCTCGCCAGTGAATACGATGAAGTCGCCGAAGAGCTGGTGGAGCTGCAGATGCAGGGGGACCCCCGACTGGTCGCCGAGGCGCGCACCGACATGCGAAAGCGGGTGCAGCAGACGGCTCGCTCAGTTCTTCCCAACGAAGCTGAGACGACCATGGTCCTGTCGGCGAACGTCCGGTCGTGGCGGCACATGATCGAGATGCGCACGGACCAGCACGCCGAACGTGAGATCAGGGATCTCTACTTCCGTATTTTCCTGTGCCTGCGATTGCTCGAGCCAATGCTGTTCGGGGACTACGACATCGAGTCCTTCGCCGACGGTACCTACGGGGCTGTTACCGACTGGCGCAAGATCTAGCTACTTCACCTCGATGCGCCCCGTCATTTCGGCGTGGAAGGTGCAGACGAATTCCACTCCTTCATCCGGCACGGTGAACGTGGCGTTTGCGACCTCGCCTGCCTCAATCGTGCCGGTATTGAGTTCGAGCGACTCGATCGCGAAATCGTGTGCCATGTCGTCGTCGTTGGTCACCTCAACGGTGACCTCCTCGCCTGCCTCGAGGTTCAAGGTCCCGGGATCGAATGAAGAATCCACCGCCACGACCTCGATCGAATCGGCAGCGGACGATGCGCCCTTCGCAACATCACCCGCGGGCTCAGACGAACTGCAGGCCGTCAGTCCCAGGAGCGCGATTCCGCCTACGGCAAGCAGCCGGGCCCCCACGGGCATCCGGCGGTAGACGCTGGCTTTGTCGAAGATGCTCATTCTCCTCATGACTCCTTTATCGAATTCGGTGCTGATCTTGATTGCGTTCCTCAGCATTCTGGGAGCAGCAAGATTTACCGAACATCAGGAACAGCCCCCAAGTCGACCCCTAGAGACCCTGATTTCGCACCCGGACATCCAAATACATTGACAACCATCGATGTATCTGCCAGTCTCTCTCTTACATCGACGAATATCTATATAAGGATGAACCTCATGGCGACCATGATCACCGAAATAGAACCCGCAGCGCAGTGTTGCGCTCCTCTCCTGGGCGAGGGCCTCTCCGCCGAAGAGGCAGGCGCAACCGCCGGTCTCTTCAAAGCTCTGGCCGATCCGACCAGAGTGAGGATCGTGAATCTGCTCGCCGGCAGCCCCGAGCCCGTCTGTCTGTGTGACATCAACTCGAGCTTCGACCTCTCGCAGCCGACCCTGAGCCACCACCTCAAGAAGCTCGTTGGCGCGGGGCTGTTGACGCGCGAGCAACGAGGAACCTGGGCTTTCTATTCGATCAATGAAGAAGCACTCATGCGTCTGAGTGACGCTGTTGGGCGAAAGGAGATCGCATCGTGAACGAGCTGCGAGAGCAAGTAAGGGAGCGCTACGCGCAGGCAGTCAACGTGGTCACTGAGACGGGCAAGCATGCCGAAGAGACCACGGGTTGTTGCGGAGGCGAAGGCGATTGTTGCGGTCCGAGCGGGGCATCGTTCGGTTCCGAGTTGTACAAGATCGGCGAGCGCGAATCTCTCCCCGACGCAGCACTCCTCGCGAGTCTTGGTTGTGGCAATCCGATGGCCGTTGCCGATCTGCACGAGGGCGAGGTGGTCCTCGATCTCGGCTCGGGGGGTGGCATCGACGTGCTCCTTTCTGCACAGCGCGTGGGGCCCTCGGGCAAGGTCTACGGGCTGGACATGACCGACGAGATGCTAGAGCTCGCAGCACGCAACAAGGAAGACTCTGGTCTCGACAACGTTGAGTTTCTAAAGGGCTATATCGAGGAAGTGCCGTTGCCCGCAAAAACAATCGACGTGGTCATCTCCAATTGCGTGATCAATCTCTCGACGGACAAGCCCTCGGTCTTCGCAGAGATGTTCCGTATTCTCCGGTCTGGTGGTCGAATCGGAGTTACCGACGTTGTCGCGAACGACGACCTGACGCCTGCCGACCGCTCCGAACGCGGAAGCTACGTGGGATGCATCGCCGGAGCGTTGACCTTCACCGAGTACAAGACCGGGCTCGAAGCTGCAGGATTCACGGACGTTGCGGTCGACTCCACGCACGAAGTCAATGACGGCATGCACTCCGCGATCATCCGGGCCACGAAACCTGCTTCCTAGCTCTGGGAGGTCTCTTGACCACTAGTCCGAGTGTCGTCTTCCTGTGCGTTCACAACGCCGGGCGTTCACAGATGGCAGCCGGTTGGATGCAGCATCTTGCCGGAAAGCGAGTTGAGGTTTTTTCTGGTGGCTCGGACCCAGCGAGTGACGTCAATCCCGTTGCCGTTGAGGCGATGGCGGAGGTTGGGATCGACATCAGCCGGGAGCTTCCAAAGCTCTGGACCGACGAGACCATTCGGGCGGCCGACATCGTAGTGACGATGGGGTGCGGAGACAGCTGCCCCCTCTTTCCCGGGAAGCGCTACATAGACTGGGAGCTCTCCGACCCGGCCGGTCGCCCGATCGAAGAGGTGCGCGCGATCAGGGACGAGATCAGAGCGCGAGTGGAACAGCTCGCCACGAATCTCGCGTCCAAAGCTGACTCCCCTCAGCGAACTACAGAGGATTCGTGACCTTCGCTCCCCACTCTTCGGGCGCGACATCTTTGATGTGCTGACAGAAATCCCAGCGGTGACCCTCCGGATCCTTGGCGGAGTACATGCGATCCCCATAAGGGGTTTCCGCCGGCTCGGAGATGACCTCGGCCCCGGTACCTCTTAGCTCGAGAGCAGTGATCATCGACGGCATCGACGTACACGACCAAGCTGGAGTGAAGGTGGTCGTGATGCCTCGGATTCTCATAGGTCCCGCCCGGGTCTCCGAGCATGATGACTCCATCCGACAGACGCATCTCCGCATGTGTCACCGATCCATCGTCGTCCGTGAAGCGAAGGTGCTCGACGAATCCGAACGCTCTTGACAACCACTCGAGAGCGGTCGCAACGTCCTCATAGAAGAGGTAAGGGACTATGCGGGACATCCCGGTCGGGGGATTCTTCATCACAACCTCCGGTCCATGGGGGCTTCGTAACCTTCCGGTTCAGATCCTCAGTATCACTCTGGACGGAACGAAGTGTCTGCGATAAACCACCGTCTATGAAGCCAACCTTCTTTGCGACTCCGGACGAATGGCACGCGTGGCTCAAGAAGAACCACGCCAGCAAGAGCGAGGTTCTCGTCGGCTTCCATAGGAAGGCGTCTGGGCTACCGACCATGACCTGGTCCGAGGCAGTGGATCAAGCCCTGTGCTTTGGCTGGATCGACGGAGTGAGAAGGAGCATCGACGAGACGAGCTACTACAACCGGTTTACGCCACGACGTCCGAACAGCAACTGGAGCGCCATCAACATCAAGAAGGTCGAGCAATTGACCAAACAAGGATTGATGCATCCTGCTGGTCTCGCTGCGTTCGAGAGACGTACCAAGGAAGGTTCGGAGACCTACTCCTACGAGCGGGCAAACGCGCAGCTCAGTGCCTCGTACGAAAAGAGGTTCCGTGGGAACAAGGGGGCCTGGGCTTTCTGGGTGTCACAGCCCCCAGGCTACCGACGAACCGCCACCTTGTGGGTCGTCAGTGCCAAACGGGAGGAGACCCGCGAACGGAGGCTCGCCACCCTCATAGAGGACTCGGTCAACGGACGACGCATCGGTGCGCTCGCACGACCGGAGCAAAAGAAGAAATAATGACCCTCGTTCCAGAGCCTTTGCGACATGCGCGTGCCGTTGAGGCGATTGTCGCTTTCGGTACCAGTCAAAACGGATGAACGCGCCCGCAGCGAGGCTCACAATGGTCCGTTTGAATGGTGCGAAGTGACAAAGCCTGTCCGACCATTGTCGAATGGTCTCGGTCGCCGACCGGCTTGCACCGGTCATTGCTGCGTTTCTCGGCGGGGAGCCTCCGATCGCATTCCGTTTCTGGGATGGGAGCTCGCTCGGGCACTCGCATGCTGAGACAGCAGTCGTTCTGAAGTCACCTCGGGTATTGACGCGCCTTATGTACACTCCCGGCGAGCTCGGCTTCGTTCGGGCTTTCGTGAGCGACGATCTTGATGTCGAAGGGGACATCTTCGAGGTTCTCGCTCTTCGGGACATGCTCGAATCACGCACGATCGACACCGATCTGCGACTCAACTCCCGTGCCGTCGGTCGTTTGCTGAGGGCGATCGTTGGCCTCGGCGCTCTTTCGCTTCCGCCCCCGGTTCCCTCTGAGGAGGTGCGGCTGCACGGCCGGCCGCATTCAAGAAACCGCGATGCTGAGGCAATCTCTCATCACTACGACGTCGGCAATGATTTCTACCGACTCGTACTTGGAGCATCGATGACGTACTCCTGCGCCTACTTCGAACGAGACCCCGTCTCTCTCGAGGAGGCTCAGGCAGCCAAGTACGACCTCGTGTGCAGAAAGCTTGGTCTCGAACCTGGAATGCGTTTGCTCGATGTGGGGTGCGGTTGGGGTGGCATGGTGCTTCATGCTGCCCGCAACTACGGGGTCTCCGCAGTCGGCATAACTCTGTCCCGCGAGCAAGCGACCTTCGCGGCCGCTCGGGCATCCGAGAGCGAGGTCGCGCACCTGGTCGACTTTCGCCGCCAGGACTACCGGGACGTCGGTGACGGACCGTTCGACGCGATCTCATCAATAGGTATGTTCGAACACGTCGGCCTGGTTCAACTCGCCGAGTACTTTGGGGTGTTGGAGCGATTGCTGGTCCCGCGTGGACGCCTGCTGAACCACGCCATTTCGAGACGCTCAGGCGAGCCCGCGTTCGGCCCCCGTACCTTTATCCCTCGCTACGTCTTTCCCGATGGTGAGTTGCAGGAGGTCGGTGGAGTCGTCAGCGCGATGCAGACGTTTGGTCTCGAGGCGCGTGATGTCGAGTCTCTGCGAGAGCACTACGCGCGGACCCTCCGATGGTGGGTGAAGAACCTGGAGAGCAACTGGACCGAGGCCGTAGATCTCGTCGGGCTGGGCCGAGCGAAGGTGTGGAGGCTCTACATGGCGGGGTCTGCGCTCAGCTTCGAGGCTTCGCGAATAAGCATCCATCAGGTGCTCGGAGTCAAACCCGACGCCCATGGAGCCTCGGGCATGCCCGTGTCCCGCTCCTCCTGGATGACGTCACAAGGGGACCGCTCGACTTCGGACGGGAAATCCCTTCATTCCGCCTGATCCGGCCGCGAGCTCTGGGACGGCCACCTCCTGTGGCGGCAACGGTTCATCAATCGGCTTACTTGTTTGCTATACAGGGACACCTGGGAAGAAACCAATTGGCCTGGACCTCCACCGGACTGAGGGCCGGCCGAAACACCACAGTGGTCTTGAATCGCGGGCAATGAGGGACCGAAGGGAGACTCGGAATGGCTGATCTCGCAGCGGCCGATCAAACGACATGGGGCACTACGACGAGTGATTCCGAGAGATCTCGAGGTTCAGCTGGAGCAGTACAGAAAAGAGCTAACCGGTTACTGCTATCGGATGCTTGGGTCCACGTTCGAAGCGGAAGACGCGGTACAGGAAACGATGGTGCGCGCATGGCGGAGCTTTGATCGATTCGAGGGACGCTCTTCGCTGCGCTCGTGGCTCTATAGCATCGCAACGAACGTGTGTCTGGACATGTTGAACGGGTCGCAGCGCCGGGCTCGTCCCATGGACCTTGCCGAGCCCAAGACCGCCGAGGGGCCCCTTGGCAACGTTCTGCCCGAGGCGACATGGATCCAACCCATGCCCGACAGCAACATCCTGCCGGAGGGCAACGATCCCGCAGATCTGGCAGTGGAACGAGACAGCGTCCGCCTCGCATTCGTCGCCGCGCTGCAACACCTGCCGCCGCGTCAGCGGGCAGTGCTCATACTGCGGGAAGTCCTTCGCTGGAAGGCGACCGAAGTCGCCGAACTGCTCGATACAACCGTCGTGTCGGTCAACAGCGCGCTCCAACGAGCGCGAACGACGCTGAGCGAAAACGACCTCACCACCTCTGACTCAATGCAACCGGATGATGAGGAACAGCGAAAGCTGTTGGCTCGCTACGTCGACGCATTCGAGCGATACGACCTCGACGCGCTCACTTCGATACTGCACGAAGACGCGACGCTGTCGATGCCGCCTTTTGCGCTGTGGCTACGCGGGCATGCCGACATCCGCGCATGGTTCCTAGGAAAGGGCATTGGCTGTCGTGGGTCGCGCTTGGTTCCCACCGAGGCAAACGGGTCGCCGGCATTCGGCCAGTACCGACAGAGTCCTTCGGGTCAGGGTCACGACCCCTGGGCTCTTCAGGTCATCGAGGTATCCGGGGGCCAGGTTGTCGGCATCAACGTGTTCCTCGACACAGCAAGCCTGTTTCCGCTGTTCGGCCTGCCGTCTCATCTCGATCCGTAATCCGAGCGTTACAGCGACATCAATGACGTCTAAGGGAAGCGCGCCTCTTCACCACACTGTGTAATGACTCGAAAGGAAGGTTTTCATGGATTGGAAGATCGAGTTGATCCCGATCCCCGTCTCTGACGTGGATCGTGCCAAGTCCTTCTATGTCGAGAAGGCCGGCTTCAATGCCGATCACGACCACCTGGTCAGCGATGAGGTCCGCTTTGTTCAGCTGACTCCTCCAGGGTCGGCATGCTCGATCGTTTTAGGGAAGGGGATAACCGACGAGCCGCCGGGCTCGGTCCAGGGCGTGCAGATGGTGGTCTCGGACATCAACGCGGCGCGCGCCGAGCTTGTCGAGCGAGGCGTCGATGTAGGTGACGTGCAAGCTTTCCCGTGGGGATCGTTCGTCTTCTTCAAGGATCCCGACGGAAACGGGTGGTCAGTGCAGGAGATACCCAAACGCGGCTAGGTCACAATGCACCAACGGAGCCGCAGTTACTCCTCGCAGAGAGGCTCGGGTAGGTCAGGGTCCTCCCTGAGCGCGAGCTGTAGCAGAGACGGGAACCCCTCTAGCTCAAGTCGTGACTCTCCTGCTAAGCGGCACGCATGCCGCTCATTTACTTCGGATTGGCGCAGATGAACGATCTCCCGCGTGTCGTGCTTCAACACCACGATCCATGCTCCAGAGTTTGAAGGCTCCGATAGCGCGTAGCCGACGACCGTACCTTCGCCTGTCTCGAGTATCTCCGGAGGAAGCCACATGCTCGAGTCTGCAATGAGCACGATCGCAGCGACACTCGCCAAAACGATATAGCCGCGGCGTTTCCGCCTTGCTGCGGCAGTGTCCACCACTGCGTCGATAGAGCGGCTTCGCTGGAAGCGGAAGGTTCCCACAACTAGTAGCACCAACAAGAACGGCCAGGGGAGGAGCAGGAGTGCAAACAGAAGTACCCCGGCAGCCCCCATATGTCCTGGAGTGACCGCGCGTAGACTGACGAACGATCCGGCCACCCACCACAGCACGATCGCACTGATCACAAAAACAACGAGCGGAAGATGCGCAACGAAAGAACCGATCACCACATCCAGAGGCCCGGCGCTCTCAAGTAGGGCAAGCGACGTAGCTGCGTTCAGATGTGACACTCGAGTTACCTTCACCGCGAGCAACGCAAACCCGAGCCCAGCCAGAAGCAAGCCTGTTCTTTCAAGAACGAGGCCCATGGCAGCGGTTTGATCAAGCGACTTGCCGGAAGGGGCGTTCGCGGGAGTACTCGTGTCAGACTGATTCGTCGCCACGACTGTCAGCTTAATGAATTTTTGTTGACCCGCCCTGTGCCTGGGAACATTTTTCAGCCGCTTCGCACCCATTATTTCCCGTTCGGCGTCCGCTTTCGGAATCGCCGTACAGATCCGTTGTCAGTAGCGGGAGACGATGAACTAGCCTTCGATCTTTATGACAAACGTGAACCGGATCGTCAGGCTGGGATTGGTGAACGCGTATCTCGTGCGCGAGAACGACGGACTCACCCTGATCGACACGATGCTTGGTGGTTCAGCGCCCAGGATCATCGCCGCTTCCGAAGGCACCGGTGCACCCATCGTTCGCATCGTCCTGACGCATGCTCATGGCGACCACGTCGGCTCGCTCGACGCTCTGAAGCAGAGACTCCCGGAGGCGGAGGTGATCATCTCTACGCGCGATGCTCGGCTTCTAGCAAGGGACATGGGCTTGGATCCGGCCGAGCCACAGGACAAGCTCCGCGGCAGCTATCCCGGCACGGAGACCAAGCCGGATCGAACCGTTGATGCCGACGATCGGATCGGATCGCTCGAGGTGATAGCGGCTCCCGGACATACTCCCGGACATGTCGCGCTCCTCGACGTCCGCGACCGCACGGTCTACTGCGGCGATGTCTTCTCGACCCTGGGCGGTGTCGCAACGTCCGCAAAGGTGAAACCGATTATGCCGCTGGCTCTGTTCACGTGGCATCGCCCCACCGAACTGGCCAGCGCTCGAACTCTGCGGGCACTCGAACCCGCGCGGCTGGCACCGGGGCACGGCAAGGTAATCGAGTCCCCCCTCGAAGCGATGGACCGAGCCATCGCAAGCGCGACCTAGACGCTCCGTCAGCCGGGCGCCGGCCGGTAGCGCAGCCACAGTACGCCCGAGCGGTACGGTGTCGAAGACACCAGCTCCAGCGGGACCGGGCCGACGCCGTCGAAGATCCGAGGGCCTGTCGGCCAGAGGTGCGGGTGGACCCAGAACCAGAACTCATCGACGAAACCCTGTTGGGTAAGAGAGTGCGCGAGCTCCCGCACCCAGAGACGATCAGGTTCCCGCTGTGCTCGTTCTTTAGCGCGAGTACGGCCTGGTCGAGATCGCCTTTGATCAATGTGGCGTTCCATTCCAGTGGTTCGGCGAGCGTTCGCGATGCGACGTACTTCGGCATGCTGTTTATCCGGCCGGCGAAGCGGCCCATTCCCGGATCGTCAACGAGCTGGGGCCAGACGGCCGCGAGGCCCTCGAACGTCTTGCGTCCGAGCACCATCGCGTCCGCTAGTAAGAGTTGTTCGAGCGAGGCGTCTCCGCTGTCGGTGTCCAGAACGAACCAGGCATCTGGAGTGGGTGCCTCGAAGGCGCCGTTGACAGTGACGGCATTGTGAACGATGAGCTTTCCCATTTTGCTAACCCCTTTCGACTATTTCCGCTCGCGGTAGTGCAGATGTGATTGCTGGGTCACGAAGCAGCCTCTGGTGTCGGAGGAATGTAGTCACCTGTGAGTCGCTCACCTGCTCACTTGGATCGTCGCCTCGAGGGCGTGGGGGAGCGTCGTCGCCGATACGTTCGGTTCTTCGTCCGGTTTCCGCAGATCGACATGGCGCACCAGGACGCCGAGCGATTCTTGGAGCGGTCGAAGAACGCGTAGCCACACTGCCTGCACCCCTTGAGGCGCGGCCAGGTTCCCAAGAGATGCGCCTCGTGCACAATGCCGAGCATCGTCGCGCCGGCGGCCTCGACCCCCCTCTGGGTGGGCTCAAGCCGTGTCCGGCCACTTTCGTCGAGCTCGACCCTGAGGTCCGCGTTTCGAGCGGCGCGCTGGAGGGCGGCGACCGCCTCTGGCGGCGGGGAGGTTGCGTCGTTCGCGATCACGAGAGATTTGAGAGCCTCCCGGAGCTCGCGCAGACGGGCTGCGTCGCGAGCGGTGACGCGGGTGCTTGCCGAGATGAGGCCCTTCGCTCGGAGCCAAGCGCGGGCCTTCGCCGGCGTGCCGAGACGGTCCCAATCTATGGGGAACTCGTGGTTCCACGTGTTCAGAAAGCGTTGAAGCAACTCCAGGTGACCCGGTGCCTTCGGCCGCCCACCGGGTTCGATCTCCTCGCCGATTCTTCGCTTGTCTCGTTCGTCCATGGTCCAAGAGATGAAGATCCGTTTTGCAGAGACCAGCATAACCTTTATGCTGGTCATGGCATGTTTCCGCAAATATACAAACCTGAGGATCGCGGGCGCGGGTTGCTGTTGTGCCTAGTGCTAGCCTTCGTTCTCCTCGGGGCCTGCTCTCAAGCCGAGCCGCAGGCATCCCCGCGACCCCAGCCGCTACCCACCGACTTCACCAACGGTGGTGACTGCGAGCCGCTCGAGCTCGAGCGACTTCCCTCCGACGTGGGCTGCGCCACAGAGGTCACCGGCGACGCCGACGGAGACGGGTCGACCGACACGCTGACCCTTTACGCGCGGATCGGCGAGGACCTCAGGCCGCGCTCGTGGCACATGCGACTGACGACATCTGACACGACCAGCGACCAGGAACTCGACGCGGGAACCGATTTCAGCTATCCCCGAGCTATCGGCTCGGCCGATGTAAATGACGACGGCCGCTCCGAGTTCTTCGTCAAGACGCTCGACCTCTCGGGGCACGGCACCGCGTGGAAGCAGCTCAATCTCCTCGTCTTCCAAGGTTCGAAGCTGGCCATCGTGACTAGCGAGGGCGATCCCCTGGCCCTACGAATCGGGGGCATAACCCGCATGGGCGAGGGCGTCGCATGCCCTGAGCACCGACTGGCCCTGTTGCGGGCCGAGGCCCAGAACATCCGTAATACGCGCTGGGACACTTCAGCGCGGATCTTCACCCTGCAGGGAACGGAAGCTCGCTTCGTCGAACGAATTCCAGAGGCGCTGACCCTCTCCGACTACAACGATCCCGCTCTCGACCGCTACTACCAGCTCAATTGCGACTCCCTGAGCGCTTCCGCATGAGGGAAGTCTTCGCTTGCACTAGCGACCTTGGAGTGGCGCTGTCATTCCTTTGCGGAGTTTGCGTTCGCTTGGACGGCGACCGTATTGTCAGATGCATGCGGGACTCCGGTCATCGACCAGATGCGCGTCCCCCGACCACCAAAGCTCGCGGCGTGCGCTTAGGGTGTCGAGCGCGGTGCTCTGGGACGAGGCGATCTACCGACACGTCGTCTCCGAGCCTTGATCGTGGTTGAGGTCCGCGACTTCGGTGAGCCCGAGGCTGTGGTGAGTTACCCGCTTGGTGCGACCTACCAAGTGCGCATCGCCGGTACGGTGATCAGCCGCCACATCCTCCAACCAGGGTGGAGCTGGGAAGAGCACGCGAAGCCCCAGGCCGGCACCAACTTATGCGAGCTCTACCACCGCGGCATCGTTATCCGCGGGCGGATGGGCGTGCGGACCGAAGATGGGGAGGGGTTGGTGATCGAGCCCAATCAGGTCTTCGACATAATGCCGCGGCACCTTACCTGGGTCGAGGGCGATGAAGAACTCGAGATGGTCGACTGGGCCGGCGGCGCCGGATTCGACATCCAGCCGGGCGAGGAAAACCGCGCGACGATCACGATCCTGTTCACCGACATCGTGGACTCCACGGTACTGGCGCGCAAAGCCGGCGATGTGGCATGGAAACGAACCCTGACCATGCACAACGACCTTGTCCGCAGCGTGTTCGTCGGTTTCGGTGGCCGCGAGGTCAACACCATTGGCGACTCGTTCCTTATCACCTTCGACGGTGCCGAGCGCGCCATCCGCTGCGGGTTGGCACTCGTTGAGGCATTAGCGGCGATTGGTATAGCGATCCGGGTAGGCATCCACAGCGGAGAAGTGGTTCTGAGCACCGACGACATCCGAGGCGTAGCGGTCCACACCGCAGCTCGCATCGTGACCCAAGCAGGAGCAGGAGAGGTTCTGGTGTCGGGCAGCACTCACGACCTCGCGGAGGGCGCAACAGGGCTGACGTTCGATTCACGCGGGCGCTACCGCCTCAAGGGCCTCGACCGCGAGTACGAGCTGTTCGCCGCAGCGTCAACCACTTAGCTGCACCGGCCGCGTCAGCTTCGACAACGGGAGCAAGGGATGGACGTCGGCGGTTCGATCCGGTAGCGCACGGACAAGTGCTTCTTCGCAGGAAGGAGAAGTGGTGAAGGTGGTCGACAAGCAACCGGTATCCGCTCACCCGATGCTCGGCGATGTCGCGGTGCCGACGCCGTGGCAGACGGCGCGCGAGCACTTGGAGGAGTCGACGGCTACGTACTGGCTGGCAACCGTTCGGTCCGATTCGCGAGAGCTGTGATCGACGCCAACTTGTACATGATCCTTGGAACCGCGGGCGAGGACGGTCACCCTTGGGTCACCCCCGTCTACTCTCGGCGGAGGGATCTACGGACTTTTTCTGGGTCTCCTCGCCGGAGTCGATGCACTCCCGCAACATCGCCGCACGGCCGCAGGTAAGCATCGACAATTTCAATTCGCAGATGCCCATCGGGACAGCAGTGGTCGGCGAGGGAGACGTCCATTCAGCTCAAGCATCCAGAGCCGTGTTCCATCCACGGGCGTACCGACGATCATCGGGTGGCTGTGGAGCTGGCGGACACAGGATGACGCGTTCCCGGTTTCGAGAGAAAGGAGAAGGCATGGGTATGACCTACCTGCACGCAGTGGCTTCACTGGACGGCTACATCATGATTCTGGATCTCTGGGATCGTCTTACAAATGGGACCGCGGAAAAGGCCCTCACCCGAAGCCAAGAGAGGAGATGACAGGCGTGGCCAAACTGATCTATTCGATGAACCCATCGCTGGACGGGTTCATCTCCGGACCGGACGGCAATTTCGACTGGTCGGCCCCAGACGAAGAGCTACATCGCTTCCACAACGAGCGGACCCGCGCCCTCGGTGGGTTTCTTCTCGGACGGCGACTTTACGAGACCATGGTGTATTGGGAGAGGGCGGACGAGGATCCCGCGGTGACCGACTACACGCGTGAGTTCGCAGACATCTGGCAGGCTCTTCCCAAGGTTGTGTTCTCGAAGACCCTCACGGAAGTCATGGGCAACACGCGGCTGGCCCGCGGCGGCATCGCTGAAGAGGCCGCCGGACTGATGGAGCGCACGGGAAAAGACATAGCGATCGGCGGAGCTGAGCTTGCGGGATCAGCGATGAAGTTGGGTCTCGTGGATGAGTTTCGTCTGTTCGTCAATCCGGTCGTTGTGGGTGGAGGAAAGCCGTTGTTCTCAGAACTCGACCGAACTCTCCCGCTCAGTCTTGAGGAGACGCGAACTTTCGGCGGTCGTGTTGTGTACCTCCGCTACGAACGAGCGTGAGTCACAACGGAGATCCGGCAAGGCGGGCGAAAGTGAGATGACGGCCCCCCGGTCCGGGACCAGTGTCGCGCCGAGCCGATCCCTCCTCTAGTACCTTCGCCGCCCTCCAGTCGACGGCCGCTTTTCCTCGAGCCATTCCTCGATCAAGACGACGCTCGACCTCTACGGACACAAGTTTCCGAACCGCGATGGGGAACTTCGTCGAGGGCTGAACGACATCTACCGCCAGTCGCTGACGGGACGAAGGCAGGACGGCCAGCCACGGTCGAGATCAAGGATTGGTCGAGTGCTGTCTGACCTGACCTTTGGAGTGGAGCGGATCGGAATCGAACCGACGACCTCCTGCTTGCAAAGCAGGTGCTCTACCAATTGAGCTCACCGCCCCTCAGAAACCGCAGTTTACCTGCGCAAACGCTCTCCAGCGAAGCCGAATCAAGCAGGTGCTCTTGACGAGTAGGTGCAAACGTGAATCTCAAATCGAGACAGATCCAGAAGGAATCGAACAGCACCTAAGTGGTCACGCGGCTGTGTTACGAAGACAGGAGCGGCCACCTGACATCCAAGGACAAGGACACGACCATGCGAGAACTCCTCGTCGACTTCATCACCTCCCTCGACGGCTATGCGTCCGCGGAGGGCTGGCCCGGCTTCTGGGGTCTACAGGGGCCTGAGTACCTCGCCTGGCTCGGCGAACAACCCGAAGTCACGTACCTGATGGGCGCGAACACATACCGGCTGATGTCGGGCTTCGCTGCCGGAGAAACCCCAGCGGGAACGGACGAGTTCAACGCCGACGAGGAGGCCTCCGTCGACGAACTCACGCGCGCGACGAAAGTGGTGTTCTCCACGTCGCTCGAGGAGCCGCTCACGTGGGCCAACGCCACGCTTGTGCGCGGCGACGCGGTTGAAGCTGTCCGGGAGATGAAGAGTGACGGCGCGGGCATCATGAGCACGATCGGCAGCCTCACTCTTTGCCGGGCGCTGCTGCGAGCCAGACTAGTCGATCGCTTTCGCGTCGTGATGTTCCCCGTGATAACCGGCGCAACGGGAGCAGAACGCATCTACGACGGCTATCCCGATGTCAGTCTCGAGATGATCGACAACCGCACCTTCGATGGTCGCATCCAGCTGGTCGAGTACCGGCCCCGCGTCCTCGAACACCCACCGCTCGACCCCACCGCTTGACGGTGTAAGGAGATGGCAAAGCTCACCTACATAACCAACGTGTCACTCGACGGCTTCATCGAGGACGCGCACGGCAGTTTCGACTGGACCGAGCCAAGCGACGAGGTGTTCGCGTTCATCACCGATCTCATACGCCCTGTCGGCACTTGGCTCTACGGGCGGCGGCTGTACGAGACGATGGCCGTCTGGGAGACCGACGCCGCCCTGGCCGCACAGTCGGAGCCTATGGCCGACTTCGCGAAGGTCTGGCAGACGGCGGACAAGGTCGTGTACTCCACGACCCTGCAGGATGTGTCGACGGCCAGGAGCCGGCTCGAGCGCAGTTTCGACCCGGACTCAGTGCGGGACATGAAGCGGTCGGCCACGGGCGATCTGACTGTGGGCGGCGCGAACCTCGCGGCGCAGGCTTTCAAGGGTGGGCTGGTCGATGAGTGTCACCTGTTCATCCATCCCGTGCTCGTCGGTGGAGGCAAGCCGGCACTGCCGAGGGACGCGCGCGCCGAGCTCCAGTTGGTGGACGAGCGCCGGTTCACTAACGACGTCGTGTACCTCCGCTACCGCAACCCCATCTGAGCAATCCACACCCGTCTCGACTGGGCGCCGCTCTGTACCTGCTCGGCCATATTGCGTTTCTTTTCCGCACCACAGGTCACGTCTTCAGGAGACGAACCGTGGGCGCCGTCGTATTGCTCGTCCTTATCCCGCTGGCGGTCTCCGTTCCGGCGCTCGCCGCGCTCGCCTTCGTCAGCTTGGTTTGCGCGGTCGTCGTGGCGTACGAGGCGATCGGCCGCCGAGAGGATCGCTTGCGGATCCGGCATCCTCAGAGAGACGCTGAATCGTGTGGACTGCCGGGCCGTTGGGCATAACCGGGCGATAGCCCGACACCGAGGAATGGGAACTTCATCGTGAGCGATTGGACCCCTGAGGAGCTGGCAAACGTCGCCGATGCGACCGAGCTGGAGCTCACCTCGACGCGTCCGGACGGGACGTTTCGTCCGTACACCACCATGTGGGTCGTCCGAGCGGGCGACGATCTGTACGTGCGCTCCGCGTATGGCGCTAACAATGGCTGGTACGTACGAGCCAGGGCTAGTGGGCGCGGTCGGATACGGGCAGGCGGAGTTGAACGCGATGTGACATTCGCCGAAGCAAGTGATGACATCCACGCCGACATCGATTCGGCGTACTGGTCTAAGTACGAACGCTATGGGCCAAAGATCGTGGAAACGGTCACGGGTCCTGCTGCGAAGGCAGTAACGATCAGGCTGGTCCCACGATGAGCAGGAGCGAAGTCGTCACCCTCATCGGGGCCGGATCTATCGGTCAGGCGATCGCCCGCCGCGTTAATTAGTAGGTGCGAACGTGAAAGAGCACCTAGCTGTGACGGCAGGATTGATTAGTGCGTAACGGTCCCCGTGTACCTCTCGCGACCTCTCGTGGGGTGTTTGCGGTTGTCATTGGGGTCGTACGTCATCTTCGTCTCACCGGAACCTTCCCACCCCTCGTAGGCGCCGGTCCCGCTAATGAACCTCCATGGGCCACTCTGCGTGTCACCTACAGGCTCCTGTGGGTCGAAGCCCATCCTCAGGGTTCCGTCCTGGCAGGTAATCGTCCTGTCCACCAGCCCGACCTCGGGAGTCCCGTGCTTGTCCTTGACCTTGCCGCCGGTGCAGAAGGGCGAGTCCCCGACGGTGGATCCGTCGAGGATCCTGCCCGATGGGATATTCATGCGAGTCAGAATCAGGATCGGTTCCGTTTCGCCGCCGGCAGCAGACTCGCTCGGGCTCGCGGCCGTGCCGGCCGCCTCACCTTCGTCGCCGTCCCCACCGCCACAAGCCGCGAGCGCGACTGCCGTCACAGTCAGGGCAGCCGCGAGCCTGCGAGCTTGGCGCGATTGTCCGAGATCCCTGAGACCACGGCTCATGACGCCTCCTCTATGTGCGCCCGAGTGTCGCGTCGCATCCGCCGCCCCTAGGCCGAAACGATAGGACCACATTGGCCCAGAACTCAATCGTCGCTTGGATTCAAGTCGTCCAGGTCCCTCGTTAGGTACCCGCTGTAGTCGGGTGTTGGGTACTCGTACTCGGTCGCCATGAGCGGTGACGAGATGATGAAGTCGGCCGAGCTGCGGTTACACGCGAAGGGCACGTTCCACACCACGGCCATGCGAAGGAGCGCCTTCACATCAGGGTCGTGGGGCTGAGACTCGAGTGGATCCCAGAAGAAGACGAGGAAGTCGACCATTCCCTCGGAGATCCTTGCACCGATCTGCTGGTCGCCGCCAAGGGGGCCGCTCTGCAACTTGATCACTGGAATCCCCAGCTCCTGCTCGACGAGTCTCCCCGTGGTGCCCGTCGCATAGACCTCGTGTTGCGCAAGGAAGCCCCGGTTGAACCGAGCCCAACTGAGTAGCTCGTCTTTCTTGTGGTCGTGCGCCACAAGAGCGACTCGCTTCTTCTCTTGCAATCTGCGCTCCACGAGCATCACCTCCAGGCTCATTGTGCCGCTTCCGGCAGGTGCTCGAACAGCTGGAGCAAAATGAGTCCTCAGACCTGGGATCGTTGGCACGCGGGTGAAGCGGGGAGGTTCAGACGGCGACAGGGGTGGAATATAGGCTCCAGGGGGACGTTGTCCAGGGGTAGCGGACAAACGCACAAATGAACGCTTCAGGCGGGATCGACAGGAGGCATCTTCGTGACAGACATGCAAGAGGTCGGTGAAACCGATTTCAATGAGACGGTTCTGGCGGCCGACACGCCGGTCATCGTTGATTTCTGGGCCGAGTGGTGTGGCCCCTGCCGGCTGGTGCACCCCGAGCTCGAGAAGATCCAGGTCGAGTACGAGGGGAAGATCAAAGTCGTCAAACTGAACATCGACGACTCCCCCACCATCGCCGCGAAATACGGTGTCATGAGCATCCCGACGATCGCTCTGTTCCAGGACGGGAAGTTGGCGGCACAGGTCGTGGGGGCCAGGCCGAAGGATCAAATCGTCTTAGGACTGGGCCTCTCCGCCTGACCGGTTGACTCTAGGATCAGCGGCCCCCGCAGAAGCGGGGGCCGCTCTTTTCTGGGTGTCTCTTCGACGGTAGGATGCCTCCTCGTTGTCGTCGGTCATCCCGTCGGCAAGTCCGGGGCCCATAGCTCAGCTCGGTTAGAGCGCACCCCTGATAAGGGTGAGGTCGATGGTTCAAATCCATCTGGGCCCACTGAACATTCCCCCTGGTCAGAGCCGGTGTGGACTCTCAAGATGCCTCTCGCCCAGTGCTTCGTCTTTCGAAATCCGAACGAAATCCGAACTCGTCACGCCGGAATTCCGCCGTTGATGGGCTGGCACCCCTCGCCCTTCGGTCAAACCGAGCATTCAACCAGGAGACCAGTTCATCTTCCATTCGGGGAATTTGTGGCCATACAGGTTGTAGGTGGTTCGGATATCCGAGTGCCCCATGGCGGCGCCTCAGCCCGGAGTTCGTCTGTATCCAACCGCGATCAAGTGGTCGATCGTCGTCTCAGGAATACGAATGAGTCGACCTATCTTGACGATGTCGATTCTCTTCTCCGCGATCAAGTGACGTATATGTAGAAATCGACTTCTACCGAGGCGGTCTTGGGTCGGACCGAGCTCCATGTCTTGGAGGCCACATCCCACTGCGAAAGCAGACCCTTCTCGTCAGCAAACCGCTTTAGACAGAAGGCCGAGAGTGTGTGGTGATTCCGGGCGGTTGGCATCGTCTAATGCTAGGACGAGGGCCGATCATCACGGCTCCAGCTCGTCGACTGTTCTCCCTCATCCGTCCGAAGCTGAGTTAGGCAAGCTGCTCCCCCCGATGAACTGACAGACATTTCGTCGCACTATCCGATGGAACACCGAGAAAGGTCGAGAACGGCATCAGCCGAGGCGCGGGCTCTGATTGTGAGACTTTTCTTTACATAGTCAAGCCCGCCGCCTTCGGCGGCGAGTCGCACCTGCGGGCGGCCTGCGGCCGTCCTCGGCGCCTTGGCGGCGTGGTGATAACGCCCGGGTCTCGCGCGGCGCCAGGTCCGCGACCCGCTGGTCTCGGACATTCAGACCTGACTACGGCGCCGTGGACCTCGTCGCAGTTGTTCCGTGGCTGACTCTCGATACGAGCTGCGGTCGCCAAGCGGGCGCCGGCTAAAGTCGCTCGCCTGTCCGTCCTGGTGGGGACTATAGTGAGCCTCACTCGCGTTTCATCATCGCCAGGGCTTCGAGTTCGATATCGACGTAGTGATCGCCGGAGACGTCGACGATCGCCTCCTTGATGGTTCCGCCAGTGAACGGGTAGGGGCTCCATTCCGGGGGTAGTCGTCGGTCACCGGCTCGGCCGGATCCCTGCCAACGTTCAGCCCTTCACCCACGAGCGAGAAGTTGCCGGGCTGGGCGATGACCTGACCCTCACCGACCTTCTCGTCGTCAATGAAGAGCGAGAGGGTTCCTGTGGTCGGCATAGATTCACCCTCACGGACGAACGATGCGCCCCAGCATCACCTTGCCCGTCGGGATCTCCTTCGTGGACTCGACCACCTGCTCCTTGCTTCCCACGAAGTTATAGACGTACTTGAGCCCGCGGCTTTCACGTACAAGGAGTGGCCGCCGAACCGGGCGCCATGGGAGAAGAGCACGCCCGTAGCGTCCTCCGCCTCGATGGCTACTTCGACCGCGATGCCTGTAGCTGCGGTTGCGGACATTGACAGCTGCCGTCTCCGGCACCTCAGCTGTGCCCGGGTAGTAAACGTATCGGTCGGGGTGGCGCCACCTGTGGCCGGGTCGAGTCGGCAAGGACCTCGACCGCGGTCTTGTCCAAGATGGGGAGCCCGTTGTACAACCCCGCCAGGTGGAACCATTGGTTGATCATCTCCTGGAGCTTCACGGGGTCTGCATCCGCGAAGATCGTGGCTCTCGGTGGGATCGGCCTCCGTGTCGTAGAGCTCCCAGCGATCCTGGTCGAAGTGGCCCCAGCCGGCAATTGTCGGGCGGACGCTGACCGCCTTCCAGCCCTTGTGCCATACCGCCCGCGGGCCCGAGCATCGAGAAAAAGCCACTCTCCTTCGGAGTCGGCACGTCGTCGCTCTCGAAGCTTGACTGGAAGCTCACGCCCTCGAGTGGGATCTGGGTTTATCCCTTCACCACCTCGGGCAGCTCAATATCGAGCAGCTCGTACATCGTCGGCACGATGTTGGTTGTGTGCAGAAACTGATGCCGGAGCTCGCCTTTGGCCTCGATGCCTTTCGGCCACGAGACGATCATTGGATCGGCCACGCCGCCCTCGAAGTTGTAGCGCTTCCACATCTTGAACGGAGTGTTGAATGCCCACGCCCAGCCCACCGGGTAGTGGTTGTAGGTCGATGTCGAGCCGAGCTCGTCGAGCTGTTTCAGGTTCTCCTCGATCGAGTCGGGGATCCCGTTGAAGAACTTGTTCTCGTTGACCGAGCCGTTGGGCCCGCCTTCGCCACTGGCCCCATTGTCGGATACGAACACGACGATCGTGTTCTCGCGGACGCCTGAATCCTCGAGGAAGTCGAGCAGCCGTCCGATCTCGTGGTCGGTGTGGCTCAAGAACCCGGCGTAAACCTCTGCCATGCGGCAGAAGAACCCGCTTTCCTCGTCGTCGGAGAGCGACTCCCAGGGGCGTACGACATCGACCGGGTTCCAGGGCTTGCCCTCGACGCTCTTCTCCTCCGAGTACGGGTTCAGAGGGGTCAGCTCGGCATGCTCAGGGAAGATCCCCAGCTTCTTCTGCCGCTCGAACACGAGCTCGCGGTAAGCCTCGTAGCCCATATCGAACCTGCCCTTGTACTTCTCGATCCACTCCTTCGGGGCGTGGTGGGGCGCGTGGGATCTGCTCCCTGGGCAGAAGTACATGAAGAACGGCTTGTCGGGCACGATCATCTTCGCGTCCCTGATGAACTCGATCGCCTTGTCCGTGAGATCGGTCGTCAGGTGATAGCCCTCCTCGGGCATCGCGGACTGATCGACGGGGTGGTTGTCGTAGATCAGGTCCGGGTACCACTGGTTCGTCTCGCCGCCGAGGAACCCGTAGTAGCGCTCAAAGCCGCGACCGACCGGCCAATTGCGTTTCGTCGAGGCCATGTTCATCTCGTCGGCTGCGAACGAGTGGGCCACTTGCCGAGCATGTACGTGTTCCAGCCGCGGCTCGCCGAGCACCTCGGCGATCGTCGTGTACCCGAACGGAATGTGACCGTTCGCATTAGGAAAGCCGCTGGTTGCTTCTGCGATGCACGCCATGCCGTTGGTCGTGTGGTTCCGTCCCGTGAGCAGTGACGAGCGTGTCGGCGAAGATAGAGCCGTCGTGTGCCAGTTCGTGTACGTGAGTCCCGTCGCGGCCAGCTTGTCGATGTTCCGCGTCTGGATCAGCCCGCCCCACGGCTCCATCGCCGAAAACCCGACGTCGTCCAGGACAATGTACAGGACGTTCGGTGATCCAGCGGGAGCGACCGGCTGCAGGTACGGCTCCCAATCAGGGATCGAATCGCCCTCGTTGAGGTTGATCGTGCCCTTAAACGTTTTGCTCATGGCAATCTCCCTTCCGTCACATAGCTGCGACGGCATGCTGGCGAGGCCAAATCCACAACCAGGCCCGAGGTCATACTTTCAAGCTCGATTACTAGAGAGATAGTCCCTGGAGGTGCACTCCGTGTAGATGAGATGGGTGGCCACCTCCTTGGAGGCCGGGTCCACCCTCCTCCGCCACGTTCTGGATCTTGCTTCACAAGACTCCGGGGTTGACCCGGGCACGGAGCCCTCTCTTTGGCAGTTACGGAACGACGAGGTCGTTCCGGTTGTCACAACGGCTCCGGGAGATCGTGCAGGATGGGTCAAAGAAAATTCAAAAAAAAACTCCCTGCAACTCTCTGTACAGGCACTACGGTCGCAGTGCTCCGTGCTGGTTGTTTGGTGTGGGAAAGGGTGAGAAGGACTCGGCCCCTGCGGCGTCAAGCTCCGACACGGAGGTGCTATCGACGAACGGACCGATCAGCTCAGCTCGATGCGCCGCCGAGGCAGCTACTTCAATCGTCCCGCCTTCGTAAGCAAAAACGGCCACAGTTGGGTTCTCTCCGAGACGTCGGAGCTTCTCGGCCTCATCTGCAGTCACCCTCCGAATAGTTACGCCCTTGACCCATACGAGCTTCTCGCTCCAAGCAGCGGGACTTCCTCGAAACGCCCACACATCGTGAACCCAGAGACCATGCCCCCGCGTCCAGCGTTTGTCGGGTGCGACGCGCAGCCGGGCGGGGACGTTACCCGCTCGTTTTCGCAACGATCGGTTACGCAGAATGAGCACCCCGATCGCTGCCGCACAGAGCCATAGCGGGACACCAAGAAGCAAAAAAATCGCCCAGATCATCTCCAGGGTCCTTCCGACCGCGAGTGAGTGCACGGCTAGATCGATGCCACCACACATCGCAGTGCTACTTCTTCACCCTTGGCCTTTCCTCACCCGGGTGAGAGAAAAGAAATCCTCCCCGGCGATCTTGCCACGAGCTCGTCTCCGTAAGAATGGAAATAAGGCATTCCGTGTGAGCGGGTTATTGGCAGTTCATCGGCGCTCGCTTACACGAGCGATGGGCGTGGCGGCACGATTACGCACAAGGCGGAGCTCGACTATCTGGACGATGGTTCGGAGAAGCCGATCCGCATCTGGAGCGGCATCGGTCGCAGCCCGATCGTGGCCGTCGCGCTCGAACGGCGACGTGGAGATGCTGCAGTTCGCCGGCGGCTCGGCACGTCCCGCGCTACGCCTGCTCGTCCTCCACGACGACCCCGAGTGCGACTTCGACTACAAAGCAGTGCCGAGCAGGCACTCAAGGAGGCTGTTGCGAACGTCTGGACAGTCGTAAGCATCAAGATAGGACTGGTCCACCGTCTTTGACCAGCCGCCACCTTGCCCGGCTGAGTCCGAACAACATCCGAACCAATCTCCCAGTAAAAGTCGAGTCTTGATTTCACTCAATCGCCTACATTGCATTGTCGAAACGCTCTCGAGAGTGCCCAGCCGTGCGATTGCCACAAATGCTTTCCGCACCGCCATGTTGATCGCCAAGAGATTTGCGCGCTCGGGGTCTAGTCGCATTTGCGACGATCCGGAAGCTCGGCAATGTACCGACGTCTCGGCTAGTCATGTGGACTTGCTCATAGTCGAGTCGTAGCATCCGCGGATGCTAGAAGCGGTTGGCTGGGGATTGCTCGCACAGTCGTCGCTGCTCGTGGCCGGCTGCTGGTCTGCTGGGTAAAGGTGCCCACCGAGGTGGTCGGGATCCTTGGCGGGTTCGGTGCCGGGGCGATGATCGCGGCGGTTTCCTTCGACCTACTTCCCGAGGCTCAGGACGATATCGAGTCGTGGCAGACCGGGCTGTGGATGATGGTGGGCGTCGCAGTATTTCTGATTGCCGACCAGTTCGTCGAGAAGCGCTTCGGCTCCGAGGGAGCGGGCGGCGCCATGGGGATCGTCGTGGGTTCCGTCGTGGACGGCGTCCCTGAATCCATGATCCTCGGCATCCAAATCGGAATCGGTATGACGATCAGTCTCGGGTTCGTCGCCGCCGTTTTCATCTCGAATATCCCGCAAGCGATCGCACCCTCGGCTGACCTCGCTGCAAGCGGATGGGGGCCGCGACGGCTCGGCCGGCTGTGGCTGCTCGTCGTCCTCGCCTGCGGGGTTGCGGCAGCCCTCGGGTTCTTGGGCACCGACCTATGGGGGGCCGTGCAGGGCGACCGCGCGGCCGCCTTGGCGGCGGGAGGCCTGCTCGCGATGCTCACGAACTCCCTGATCCCCTTCTCGTTCGAGCGTGGGGGCACGCTCGCCGGCGCAGCGACCGCCTTAGGGTTCTGCTTGTCAGTGATGAGCAGCTGACATGCCTGTACACCAAGGG
>CAVUZZ010000002.1:0-141575 GCA_963746135.1 uncultured Actinomycetes bacterium | reverse complement strand
TTTTCGCGACGGGGACACAGGGGGGACAAAACGGGGACCGGGCCTATCTCTTGACGCGAGTCGGGGCCCGAAAAGGGCCCCTGACCTGCACTTTTATCCGAGCGGGCGACCAGATTCGAACTGGCGACCCTCACCTTGGCAAGGTGATGCTCTACCACTGAGCCACGCCCGCAGTATTCGACGTCATTGTAAAGGCTTGCCGAACCCGGTGCGACTCTCCGGCCCGCTCAGACCTAGTTCTCCGGCCTTCGCAGCCGCCCTGGGGCGACGTCCATGAAGAGGGTTGCCTCGCCGTCGGTGATCTGGAGATCGTCGAAGGTAACCCGGCCCCCGAGTGAAGGAAGCTGAAAGGTGACCGTGATCCCGCCGGGGCCGGTCACTGTCAGGCCGTTCTCGCCGACGTCAAGCTGGCCCTCAACCGATCCGGCATCGGTCTCGAGTGCGACAGTGCCCGGAGATAGTCGGGCACTCGCCGGAATGCCCTCATCCCTCAGTGCCTGGTTGAGATCCGCCTCCTCCAGAAGACTCTCACCGTCGCCTCCCCCGATAGTGATTTGATCGACGTCTCCTGAGATCACCTCGCTCGTATCGAAGGTCGTGTCGTCGAGGGTCAGCACAACCTCAGCGAGATTCAACCGACCCGCAGCGACGTCGTCACCCGTGATGGTCATGCGGTCGAGCTTGCCCCTGAAGAACGCAACCAGAAAGGGAAAGGAGTCGATCGAGACGTCGGGCGTCTGCTCCAGCTCGAGTTCGGACGTGAGTTCGGTTGCTATCGCTCGCTCCGCCAGGGTCTTGACGAAGAAGTCCGCCCCGATCCCAAGAACGAGAAACGTAACAACGAGGAAGATCAGCACCTTTCGCATCGCGACATGCTCTCAGCTGTTCCAACAGGGCAATCAATCACGAGCGTGCACTGCCTTTCCCCCGGTTCTCCGGAACGAGATGGGAAACGACGTAGTGCTTTAGCGGCCCGTGCTTCCGAATCCGCCGTCGCCCCTCTTCGAAGGCTCGAGCTCGGCTACCTCTTCGAGCTCTGCCCGCTCGACTCGTTGAACGACGAGCTGGGCGATCTTCTCTCCACGTCGGATGTAGATCGGTTCGGCGGGATCGAGATTGACAAGGAGGACTTTGAGTTCCCCGCGGTAGCCGGCGTCGATAAGACCGGGAGCGTTCGGGAGTGCGAGCCCCTCTTTGAAGGCGCGTCCCGAGCGAGCGTGCACGAAGCCGGCATAGCCCTCCGGGATGGCGACCGCAAAACCTGTCGGAACGACAACGCGCTCCCCCGGCTTGAGAACCACGTCATCGGCTGAGGACAGGTCGAGGCCCGCGTCTCCGTCGCGCGCGTAAGAGGGCAGAGGGAGGTCCGGATCGATGCGTTTGATCTCGAGTCTCACTCGCCCTCCTGCACTTCGTCGTCGCCGGCCTTGGGCGGGGATTTCTTGAGGAGCAGCCCCAATTCTCGCTCGAAATCGTCGAGTTCCTGAAAGTCCTTGTAGACCGAGGCAAAGCGCAGATACGCGACCTCATCGAGGAGACGCAATCGCTCGAGCACCTCGCGTCCGATCTCGGCGGACGGCACCGGTCGGCGGACGTCGGACCTCATGGCTTCTTCAACGTCGTCGGCGATTGTGAGGATGTCGGCCTCGCTCACTGGCCTGTTCTTGCAGGCTCGTCGAACACCCTCGATGACCTTGCTGCGGTCAAACGGCTCCTCGTCACCGCTCCGTTTCGAAATCAGGAGCGGGACTTCCTCCACGCGTTCGAAGGTCGTATAGCGACGCCCGCAGCCGATGCACTCTCGCCGGCGTCGAATCGCGCGCCCCTCCTCGGCGAGCCGCGAGTCGACGACCTTGTCCTCTTCAGATTCGCAATAGGGACAGCGCATGTCTTGGTGCTAGGACCTCTTCTCCACCTAGGTCAAACCGCTTCGGCGTCGTCGCGCAGGGACTTGAGCTTTGCTCTGAGCGCCCTCAGGTCCTTCTGATAGTCATCGACGTCACTCGGCTGTGGCTCTGGCTTCGGCTTGCGGTCGCCCCAAGTCTTGTCGCGCTGGGACGGCGTGCCGCAGAGTGCGCAGAGTGCGGAGCCGGCCTTGAGCTCGGCTCCGCACTCGCTACAGCTCTTCTGCTTGTTCATAAAGCGTCCCTCGTTCCTCGTTGTTACGAGGAGATCGCCGGTGGACTAGCTACAGCCGCTCGTCGAGCCACAGGACGGGCAGGCGAAGCACGAGCCCGCAGGGTGCATCTGCACGCCGCAGGTGCCGCAGAACGGATGCGAGCCAACGCTTGCCGAGGCCACGTTCCCGAGCACGATTACGCCCTCGCTCTCCTCGGCCTTCGTCGCATGGCCGTTGCCGATCCCGTTGCCATTGCCGTTTGTCTTGTCTCCCGTTGCGTTCGGGTCGAGCTTCGACTCGATCTCGCTTTGGCGTTCACCGGAGGTACGGATGCCCAGTGCGTGGCGGTCCGTGTCGTTCAGGTACTCGACAGCAAGCACCCTGAAGACGTAGTCGAGGATCGACGTAGCGATCCGGAAGTCGGAGTCGTCGGTCATGCCCGATGGCTCGAAGCGGGTGTTGACGAACTGCTTGACGTAGGCCGAGAGGGGCACCCCGTACTGAAGACCCATCGAAATGGATATCGCAAAGGCGTCCATGATTCCTGCGAGCGTCGACCCCTGCTTGGCGACCTTGAGAAACAGCTCGCCCATAGACCCGTCTGGGAACTCACCCGTCGTGATGTAGCCCTCGGTATCCGCTACGCGGAACTTGATGGTGCGAGAGGCACGCTTCTTGGGAAGCCGGCGACGAATCGGCTCCGGCAAAGCAGTGACACCGGCGACCTCTGCGGCCTTTACCTTCTCCTTCTTGGAGCCGGAAAGTGGCTGTGCAACCTTGCAGTTGTCCCTGTAGATGGCGAGCGCTTTGAGGCCCGAACGCCAGCCTTCGATGTAGGCCTGCTCGACGTCCTCGACCGTAACGTCCTCGGGAAGGTTCACGGTCTTCGAGATCGCACCAGAGAGGAACGGCTGAGCTGCAGCCATCATTCGGATGTGACCCATGTAGCTGATCGACCTCTCGCCCATCGCCGTGTCGAACACCGGCAAGTGATCCTCACGGAAGTTCGGGGCGTCGACCACGTGACCGTGCTCGTCGATGTAGGCAACTATCGCCGCGACCTGCTCATCGGAGTAGCCGAGTTTGCGAAGGCCGCGCGGCACCGTCTGGTTGACGATCGACATCGTCCCGCCACCCACGAGCTTCTTCATCTTCTTCAGCGCGAGGTCCGGCTCGATACCGGTCGTGTCGCAGTCCATCAGCAGTCCGATGGTCCCGGTCGGCGCGAGCACCGTTGCCTGAGCGTTTCGGTAACCGTGCTTCTCACCCAGCGCCAGCGCGTTGTCCCAACTGGTTCGCGCGGCGTCCACGATCGACTGGGGCACGAGTCCGTCGGGGATCTCGTATGACGCAGCGCGGTGCTTGTTGATGACCCTCAGCATCGGCTCGCGGTTGTCGGCGTAGGCCTCGAACGCACCCACTCGGGTGGCGATCTTGGCAGACGTCTCGTAGCAGTGACCCGTCATGATGGACGTGATCGCGGCGGCCCATGCACGACCCTCGTCGGAGTCATAGGGCAGGCCCTGCGCCATCAGCATCGCTCCCAGGTTTGCGTAGCCCTGGCCCAGTTGGCGGAAAGCTCTCGAGTTCTGGGCGATCTTGTCCGTCGGGTAGCTGGCGAACCCTACCGAGATCTCCTGAGCCAGGAACATGACCTCGACACCATGCTTGTAGCCCTCGACGTCGAAGGTGTCGTTGTCGTCCAGGAATTTCATTAGGTTGAGCGAGGCCAGGTTGCAGCTCGAGTTGTCCACGTGCATGTACTCGGAGCACGGGTTGCTGGCGTTGATGCGCGACGTGTTGCTACAAGTGTGCCAGTCGTTGATAGTCGTGTCGTACTGGACGCCGGGATCGGCGCACTCCCATGCCGCCTTGGCGATCTCACGGAACAGCTCGCGTGCCGGCAGCGACTCGACCGTCTCACCGGTAGTAACGCCGACGAGATCCCACTGCTTGTCCTCGATCACCGAATTCATGAACTCATCGGTGACCCGCACGGAGTTGTTTGCGTTCTGGTATTGGATCGAGTGACTGTCCTTGCCGTCGAGGTCCATGTCGAAGCCGGCCTCACGCAAAGCGCGTGCCTTGGCCTCCTCATGCGCCTTACACCAGATGAAGTCCTTGATGTCGGGATGGTCAACGTTGAGCACGACCATCTTGGCCGCACGGCGAGTCGCACCTCCAGACTTGATGGTGCCGGCCGACGCGTCCGCTCCTCGCATGAAGCTGACCGGCCCAGATGCGGTGCCTCCCGAGTGCAGGAGCTCGCGCGAAGACCGGATCTTCGAGAGATTCAACCCCGAGCCGGAACCGTGCTTGAAGATGAGCCCCTCCTCGACGTACCAGTTGAGGATCGAGCTCATCTCGTCGTCGACCGAGAGGATGAAGCACGCCGAGCATTGCTCCTCGCCCTTCGGGCGCCAGCCGACGTTGAACCACACCGGAGAGTTGAACGCGGCCTTCTGAGTCACCAGGAGGTGGCGGAGCTCATCGGCGAAGACCTGAGCCTCGTCGTCGTCGGCGAAGTAGCCGCGGGCGATCCCTTCCTCGTGGTAGCGGTCGACAACTCGATCGATCATCTGTTTGACCGAACGTTCCCGCTCTGGAGTTCCGGGAGAGCCACGGAAGTACTTCTGAGCCACGATGTTCGTGGCGTTCTGCGACCACGCTCGGGGAATCTCGACATCGCGCTGCTCGAAGGCGATCTCGCCGGTTCGGTAGTTCTGGATTAAAGCGTCGCGCGTGTCCCACTCCACCTCGTCGTAAGGGTGGACTCCCTCGGTGGTGAAGTACCGCTTGATCCTGAGCTCAGAATCGGTTCCGAGCTGCGATGTGGTCGCTTGCGACACGCCTAAAACCCCCTTCTCGACCGGGTTCATCCGGCCTCTGGTTCAACACTTCTCGACCCCGCAGCTGTTCCCTTCGAAACAACAGGGACTACCAGATGTAGGGCACTTGAAAGTCTACAACACAACATCTGGTGGAACTACGGAACTGTAATTACGCCCATGTCGGGGGCGAGAGTCAAGGGTAGGCGGGCAGAAAATCGCTTCAATTTGCAAGCGATCGTGAACGGAGTCACAACCTCCCTAAGGGTGGAGGGGTGGGACCACTTGTCCGGCCTGCTGGATCCGGGAGCTTCAGGACCGCAACTCCTAGGACTCCTCCATGTAGGGATAGCGATAGTCGGTCGGCGGGTCGAAGGTCTCCTTGATGGTCCTCGGCGCCACCCAGCGAATCAGGTTCCACATGGAGCCCGCCTTGTCATCGGTGCCCGAGCCCCTGGCCCCCCCGAAGGGTTGCTGCCCGACGACCGCGCCTGTGGGCTTGTCGTTGACGTAGAAGTTACCTGCCGAGTAGCGAAGAGCGTCGCGCGCCTGCGACACGGCGGCTCGGTCGTTGGAGAAGATCGCCCCGGTGAGGGCGTAGGGACTGGTCGAGTCGACGAGCTCGAGCACCTCGGTGAACTGCGAGTCCTCGTAGACGTAGGCAGTGACGATCGGTCCGAAGAACTCCTCGCTCAGAAGCCGCGACTGCGGATCCCGCGTACGAATGATCGTCGGCTCGACGAAGTAGCCCTCGGAATCGTCGATCCCACCCCCCACGATGATGTCCGCATTCGGCGAGCGCTTCGCGTAATCGATCGCGCTCCTGTGTTTGGCGATCGCCCTGTCGTCGATGACGGCGCCCATGAAGTTCGTCAGGTCGGACACGTCGCCCATCCGTATGGTCTTGATCTCGGCGACGAGCTGCTCGGATACCTCGTCCCACAAGCTCGCTGGCACGTAGACGCGCGAGGCCGCCGAGCACTTCTGGCCCTGGTACTCGAATCCGCCGCGAATCACCGCGGTGACCAGCTGCCGCGCGTCGGCGGAAGGGTGGGCAACTATGAAGTCCTTGCCGCCCGTCTCCCCCACCACGCGCGGATAGTTGCGGAAACCGTCGAGGTTCGCCGAGATCTCGCCCCACAGATGCTTGAAGACCGCGGTTGACCCCGTGAAGTGGAGCCCGCCGAAGTCTGGGTGCTTGAAGACCGTGTCACCGACGACGGCCCCGTCCCCGTGAAGGAGGTTGATGACGCCGGGCGGGAGCCCGGCCTCGGTTAGAAGCTCCAAGAGGAGCTGTCCCGAGTAGGTCGCGGTCAATGCCGGCTTCCAGACGACCACGTTGCCCATCAGTGCGCAGCTGCCCGTGAGGTTGCCCGCGATCGAGGTGAAGTTGAAGGGACTGATGGCGAGAACGAATCCCTCGAGGGGGCGGTAGTCCATCCGGTTCCACATCCCGGCCGACGACATGGGCTGGTCCGAGTAGATCTGATGCATGTAGGCGACGTTGAAGCGCCAGAAGTCGACGAGCTCGCAGGCGGCGTCGATCTCGGCCTGGTGGACGGTCTTCGACTGCCCGAGCATGGTGGCTGCGTTGATACGGTCTCGCCAGGGTCCCGCGAGCAGGTCGGCGGCCCGGGAGAAGACCGCGGCGCGGTCCTGCCAGGGAGTGCTCGCCCACTCTGCTTGAGCGTCCTTGGCCGCGGCGATCGCGGCGTCGACGTCCTCCGGCCGAACCTGGTGCACGTCGGCTAGCACGTGCGACTTCCGATGCGGAAGGACCTGTTCGTAGACGTCACCCGTCCGAACCTCGCGCCCTCCGATTACCAGAGGAGCCTCGTGCCGCTCACTCTCCATCGCCTTGAGGGTCGCGAGCAGCCGCTCCCGCTCGGGCGAGCCGGGGGCATAGTCGCGGACCGGCTCGTTTACCGGCATAGGGGGTCGGGCGGCCGAAAACTCTCCTGCTCCCATCGCTCCTCCTCATAGCTGTGCGGTGGTCCGAGACTACAGCCGAGTGGTGAACGAAAGGGGGCGAGTCGGGATCAGCGCGGGAGGGTGAGCTGCATCCCGGCTCGAGCCGCGCCATCGAGTTCATTGAGCTCTTCGAGAGCGTGCACATAGGCCCGAGGGTCAGCTCCGTCCGGCGCGAACTCGGTCGCCACCGACCACAGGCTGTCTCCCGCTTGCAGAACCACGGTCCTCGGGGCTCCCGGCCTCGATGCCACTGCTGCCGACCCGGTGCTGGTGCCGAGTATCACGCCGACGACCACCGTGAGGGCCGCCATCAGCATCGCCAGGCGCCTGCGTCCCTCGATCAGTCGCTGGCGCCTCAGCCGGGCTGCTGCTCGTTCTGCCGGGAAACGGAGGACCCGTCCCGGGGTCTGCTCGAGCTCTTCTCTTCTAACCGCCATTCTCGGCCCCCTCTCCCTGAATCGTCTGCATCGCTCTTCTCAACGCTAGGGCGGGGGTGTGACACTTTGCGACCGACCGCCCTGCCCTCTTGCCTGAAACACACCTAGGTAATTACCCGTTTCTTCGCGCTCTTCACCGAGACATCCGGGTGCTGGAGGCGAACACCTGTTCGCTACATTAGCCGAACACCTGTTCGATATCAAGGTCAAAAGGCGAACGTATGTTCTTGAAGTGGGCGCGAAAAGCCTCTATCCTGTGGCGAACACGCGTTCGGCATCCCCAGGCTCGAGCGGGAGTGCCGTGAGCGGGGCATCCGAGGTCGAGTTGTTGATCAAAGGCGCCGCTCGGGTGGCGAAGCAACCGCAGCCACCAGGACGGCTCGAATCGAAAAACAGGAGGAGACATGGTCGAGGGATTGACCGACCGACAGCGTCAAACGCTTCAGTACATCGCCGAGGCAGTCGCCGAGCGAGGCTATCCACCCTCCGTGCGCGAGATCGGTGAGGCCATGGGGCTGGCCTCGAGCTCCACCGTCCACTCCCATCTTCAGGCACTCCAGAAGAAGGGCTACCTCCGCATCGATCCGACCAAGCCGCGTGCGATCGAGGTCCTGTTCGACGCCGATACGGGCCTGGCCGTCGAGCGCTCCGCCGCTCGTTCCGTGCCCCTTCTCGGTCGCATCGCGGCCGGCTCCCCGATCATGGCCGAAGAGCACGTCGACGAGATCTACCCCATGCCGGCGGACTTCGTCGGGGACGGCAACGTATTCATGCTCGAGGTCCACGGGGACTCCATGATCGAGGCCGGCATCTTCGACGGCGACTTCGTCATCATTCGCCAGCAGCCCACCGCACACTCGGGCGAGATCGTGGCCGCGATGATGCCGAGCGAGTACGGCGATGCTCCGGAAGCCACAGTCAAGACGATCCGGCACCGCGGGTCCGAGATCATCCTCGAGCCGGCAAACATCAACATGGAGCCGTTCCAGGCACCCCAAGGAACCGAGATCCTCGGCAAGGTCGTCGCAGTCTTCCGCAAGCTGTAGCCCTAGGCGGGCTGTCGCTCCTCCATGCCGTGAGGATGCCCATAGCTAGCCAACAGGTCGAGGAAGGGACTTGCATCGAACGCTTCGGGGCCGAGCACGCCCGCTCCTGACCAGACCCCCGAATCGAGAAGCTCGAGCGCCACCACCGGGTTCAGAGCGGTCTGCAGCACGACTGCCTGGCTTCCGTATCTCTCCATGCAATCCTCGTTGTCCACCACTTGATAGAGGTACACATCGCGTGGCCGACCATCTAGTCCCGTCCCCTGAACCCACGTACCAGCACAGGTCCGCCCCTCCATGCGATCGCCGAGTTTGGCGGGGTCTGGAAGTGTGGCAGCCACGACATCTCGGGGAGCGACCTCGATACCGCGAGCGTTGACGGGCTCGGTTGAATCGAGTCCGAGCATGCTTATGGTCTTGAGCACGCCGATGAACTCGTCCCCCAATCCATACTTGAAGGTCACTTTGTTGCAGTCCACCCAGCGCGGGATGAGCAAAACCTCTTCGTGTTCGACATTGACACACTCGATGGGTCCAATGCCCTCGGGGAAAACAAAGGTTTCGGGCTCTGAGAACGGCGGAGTGGTGAACCACCCGCGATCACGCTCGTAGATGACGGGTGGGTTCAAGCACTCCTCGATGGTGGTCCAGATCGAAAACGTCGGAGCGAACTCGTAACCCTTGATCGTCAAATCGGCGCCGTCACGTACACCAACCTCGTCGATCGACTCGAAGAGATGATCGGCTGCGTAGCGCGGCAAAGACATCCGATAGACCGGGCTCGACTCCAATTCCGGCGAGGCACAGCAGACCCCGCTCCTCCCACGCCTGCCCCGCGTCGAACTGATACTGACCGAGTACCACTCCCGTCTCTTCATGAGGTTTCTCGGGATGTGGTTGCGAAAGCGTCATCGCCATATCGAGATAAGTGCACCCAGCCTCGAAGGCGGCGTCAAAGATCGGCGGGTTGAAGCGAGGGTCGCATGCGTTGACTATCGTGTCGGCGCGGACCTCTTTCGCCAAAGCCACGATTGCACTTGGATCAGACGCGTCCACGCCAGCAGCCTCGAAGCGCTTGTCGTTCAAACGATCGACGGTCGTCCGGGCCTGAACCTCCTTGATGTCAGCCAGCACGAAGTTCTCCGCGAAGTCCCGTCGTTGTGCCACGACTGCCATCGTGCTCCCCACGCCGCCTGCTCCCACCACCAGTACTCGCATCGTCGAAGCATACGGCCCAACCTGAGCAAACTCTTCGGCGTCGAACGGACGAGGCACCGTAGGCTCGGTGGGTGCACTCCGAACCACGCGGATCGACGGCAATGGAATTGAAAGACGTCTCACTGGAACGAGGTGGCCGCACGGTCCTCAGGGGCATAAGCGCGTCGTTCGCCAAGCACGCGGTATCCGCAATCGTCGGGCCCTCAGGTGCTGGAAAGACATCCCTGCTCAGGTGCTTGAACAGGCTCGAGGAGCCAAGCGGTGGTTCCGTCCTCCTGGGCTCTACCGACATCAAAGTTCTCGACCCCACTCAACTTCGAAGGAGGGTTGGGATGATCTTTCAAACACCTGCGTTGTTCGAGGGCGGGGTGCGAAGCAACCTCGAATACGGTTTGCCGACCGTCTCAGAGGAGGACATGCGGACGGCACTGGCCTCGTCAGGACTCGGCTCAGATTTTCTCGAGCGGGACTCGAGCGCATTGTCAGTGGGGCAAGCCCAGCGTGTCTGCATCGCTCGCGCCCTAGTCCGTCGCCCGGAGATTCTGCTGATGGACGAACCCACCTCGGCCCTGGACCGTGACGCGGCCGCTCATGTCGAGCGGTTGGTGACGAGCCTGAATGAGACCGGCCTGACGGTCATTCTCGTTACTCACAACCTCGACCAAGCGGTCCGCTTGGCGCACCACGCGGTGCTGCTCGTAGAGGGTCGCGAGGCAGCGGCAGGGACGCCGCTAGATGTGACCGGGGCGTGGCCGCGGGAGCGGAGCTCATGACCGACGTCCTCCTCGTCTCTCATCCTCGTTGCACTGGCGATAGTCCTGTCGTGGGTGCAGCGCCTCGGGCTCGAGTCCGAGCTCGTGGTGTCCGTCGTTCGGGCCATCGTTCAACTCGGCGCCCTCACCGCTGTGATTAACGTCGTCTTCGATCATCTCGGCCCCGCCGGTGTCTTCCTGATCGTCATGCTCGCGGCGGCTGCGCTGACGTCCGGGAGGAGGCTCACAGGAGTCAGGGGAGCTCACTGGCTCGCGGCGATGACGATCGGTGTGGCCGCTTTCGTGGCTATGGCGATCCTCTTCGGAACGAGGGTTTTCCCGCTCGAGCCTCAGTACCTGATCCCCATAGGAGGGATGCTGATCGGCAACTCGATGACAGCCGTCTCACTCGCAGGTGCACGGCTTCGCGACGAGATCACAGACAAGACGCTCGAGATCGAGTCGAGGCTCGCCCTCGGTGTACCCGCCCGCGTCGCTCTGCGTCCATACGCGCGCCGCGCCGCGGCGGCTGCCTTGATTCCGACGATCGACTCGACCAAGAATGTCGGGCTCATCTTCCTGCCGGGAGCTTTCGTCGGAATGATGCTTGCGGGGGCGAGCCCAACGGAGGCTGCCGGTGTTCAACTCGTGGTGCTCTTCATGCTCCTCGGATCCGTTTCGATCGCCGGCATGTTCATAACGGTGCTTGTAGCACGTGCCTACACGGCTCCCGGAGAGCGACTCGTCGTCCCACCGCCTTCGGGTTAAGCCGGATCCTCTTCCAGATACTCCCGGAACGTCGGAAGCGACTCGTGCCCGAGCCGCGGACTAGATGCGTGCCGCTCTCAGTATAGGACTCGTGCAGGACCTCACCCTCGTCGTGGACGCGGGCCACGAGTTCTCCCTTGTCGAACGGAATGGACAACTCCACCTCTACCTTCAGTTTGGAGAGCTCGTTGGAGATTCGTTCCAACAGAGCATCGATGCCCTCGCCGGTGGATGCCGAACCGAATACGGCGTCGGGCCAGCGGCCTTGAACCTTGTCTCGTTCGACATCGGAGAGAAGGTCCACTTTGTTCATGAAGATAAGCGCCGGCTTGCCGGTCACTCCTAGACCCCCGAGCACCGTGTTCACGGCATCGAGTTGGCGTTCGGGATCGCGGCTTGCGTCGACGACGTGGAGCAGGAGGGTCGACTCCCCTACTTCCTCGAGCGTCGACTGAAACGCTTCGACCAGCTGGTGTGGGAGCTTCCTGACGAAGCCCACTGTGTCAGTCATCAGCGTGTCCCTGCCGAAAGGCAGCTCGAGTCGACGCGTCGTCGGATCGAGCGTCGAGAAGAGCTGGTCTTGCACCAAGACGTCCGCGTCCGTGAGATTGCGAAGCAATGTCGACTTCCCCGCGTTCGTGTAGCCGACCAGCGCAACAACCGGAATCCCAGAGTTGGTACGACGCTCGCGCTTTAGTCGCCGGGTTCGCTCCAGCGCCACCAGATCCTTTTTCACCCGCTGGATGCGACGAAGAATCGCCCGGCGCTCGGCCTCTAGGGCCGTCTCGCCCGGCCCCCTCGTGCCGATGCCACCGCCCAGCCGGGAGAGCACATCGCCCCAGCCGCGCAAGCGCGGAAGGCGATAGTTCAGTTGAGCCAGCTCGACCTGTAGCTTCCCCTCCGCACTGCGCGCGTGCTGAGCAAAGATGTCGAGAATCAAACCGGTGCGGTCGATGATCTTGAGACCTCGCTCGGCAAGCGGGTTCACACCGGCGATGTCCTCGAGATTGCGGCCCTGCGCGGGCGTCAGCTCGTCGTCGAAGATGAGCATGTCGGCGTCGAGCGCGCTCGCAATCCCGGCGATCTCTTTCGCTTTCCCCTTGCCCAGATAAGTCGCGGCATCGGGGGCCTTACGCCGCTGCATCGTGCGCTCTACCGTGTCCGCTCCAGCCGTATCGGCGAGCGCCTCTAGCTCCTCGAGCGACCACTCCGCCTGATCGATGGAAGTGGATCCGAAGATCGCTCCGACCAGAACGGCTTTTTCCCGCTCCGGTCGTGTCGTATGCATAGCTGTGGGACCGCTCAGAGAACCACCTTTTTTTCAGCCGCCTTGCTCCCCACGCCGCCCGGTGAGGCTTCGTCTTAGCCTGTCAGCATATGGCTCGGACCGCTATAGGGGATTGCCAACAAAGTCCCTCAACGACCGCCGGGTATCCTCACCGCACATGAGTACGCAGCCCTCACCGTCCGATCTGGCGAGCCGACTCGCGGAGACCACACTCACGCTCGTGAACACTCCGTCCGAGAGCCTCAACGAAGCCACAATAGGCAAGGCGGTCGAGGCAATGATCGACACGCGCCGACCTTCACTCGTCCAGGACAACTCCCTGTTCTACGCGCCAGAACGCCGGTCGGATAACCCTCTGGTTGTGTTCGCGGGGCACCTCGATACGGTCCCTGCACAGGGCAACTTCCCGGGCCGCGTGTCCGAGGATGCGGTACATGGACTGGGTGCCAGCGACATGAAAGGTGCGCTTGCGGTGATGATCCATCTGGCAAGCTGGATCGACTCCGCGCGGCCCGAAACAATCATCGATGCCGCGTTCCTGTTCTTTGCTCGCGAGGAGTTGACGATCGACGTCAGCCCCATCACCGGCTTGCTCGAGGCCTCAGCCGATCTTCGAGCGGCCGATCTGGTCGTCATCTTGGAACCGACATCAAACGCGATCCAACTCGGCTGTCTCGGCAACCTCAATGCCGACGTGACCTACTCGGGAACCTCGTCGCACTCGGCCCGCCCGTGGCTCGGCGATAACGCAATTCACGCTGCAATCAAGGGTTTGCAGGGTGTCGCTTCGAGCCCTGCGCGCCAAGTGAGCGTTGAAGGGCTTGAGTTCTTCGAGGTCGTCAACGTGACGGGTATCGAGGGTGGTATCGCGCGCAACGTCATCCCGGACGAGGTCGTCTGCCACGTGAACTACAGGTACGCGCCCAACAGGTCTCCGGCAAGCGCAGAGGCCACGTTACAGGACCTCGTCGGTGACGCCTCATCACTCGACATCATCGGCAACGCTCCGCCGGCGCGCGTGGCGACCGACAGCAAGCTGGTCGACAAGCTGCGAGTGGCAAGCTCTGCCCCCCTCGAGCCTAAACAGGCGTGGACGAACGTCTCGGAGTTCAGCGCTGCGGGAATCGATGCCATCAACTTCGGTCCTGGGGCTCCGGAGTATGCCCACCGCTCCGATGAGTTGGTCGAAATCAACGCGCTGACGGAGTGCTTCACTTCCCTGCAACGATTCATCACATCGCAGTGAAGTTCAATCCCGCCCTTGAACGCTTGTCGACCTATCCATTCGTTCAGTTGGAGGTCGCCAAGAGGGAGGCCGCCGAGCTGGTCGGAGAGTTGATCGACTTCGGTGTAGGCGATCCCATGGAGACGACCCCCCAGTTCATTCGTCAGGCCCTCGTCGAGTCCATCGCAGAGAAGTCGAGCTATCCAAGAGCCGCAGGACTCCCCGAGACCCGCGCTGCTATCGCCGGCTGGTGCAAACGACGCTTTGGGGTCGACGTGGACCCCGAAACCGAGGTTCTCCCTTCGTCCGGCAGCAAGGAGGCCATCTTTGCCCTCGCGCAGATAGCGGTTGACCGGTCGGCCGACAAGAACGTCGTAGTTATCCCGGAGCCGGGCTATCCCATCCCCCTTCGAGGAGCCGAGCTCAACGGCTGCCGAGTTCTGAAGGTGCCGTTGCGAGAGGAGAACGGGTTCCTGCCCGACCTGGAGTCGATAGACGACGAGACCTGGAAGAGCATCGCCCTCTTCTGGATCAACTATCCCCACAACCCGACGGGCGCGGTGGCGCCGCTGTCGTTCTTGGAACAGCTTGCGTCCAATGCAGCCGAGCATGAGTTCCTGATGGCCTCCGACGAGGCCTACAGCGAGATCTACTTTGGTGAGCCGCCCCACTCGGCTCTAGAGGTGGCCGAGAGGAGCAACGTGGTCGTCTTCAACACGCTAAGCAAACGATCCGCGATGACCGGGTATCGCTCGGGCTCCATAGTCGCCGACGAGCGCGTCATGGCACTGATGCAGCGGTACCGCCCCCTCGCGGGGACCGCCTCGCCCGAATTCATCCAGCGGGCCGCCGCTGCCGCCTGGCAAGAGGAAACCCACGTCGAGGAGATGCGCTCCATCTACGCTGCCAAGCGAGCGGTGATCGAACCATTCCTTACCGGAAAGGGATTGCGAATAGCAGGAAGTGAGGCGACGTTCTACCTCTGGGTCGCGACGCCGGACGACGAACCGCCCGAGGCTTTTGCCCGGCGGCTCCTGCAGGGCGGCGTGGTCGTGGCTCCGGGCACGTTTTTCGGTGAGCCGGGAAAGGGCTACGTTCGTATGGCGCTGGTCCCCACACTGGCGCAATGCCGCAAGGCCGTCGACCTGCTGGACGAAGTCATATGAAGGGACACGCCGACTTGACGCACGAGGGTTACGCCGAACGCATCGAGGAATTGTTCGCCAATCCGGCCGACCCACGCGATGCAGATGCCACGCGGACGGTGAATGAGGTCATCGGGCTCCTGGACCGCGGTGAGCTCCGAGTGGCCGAGCGGGCGGGCGATGAGTGGGTCGTCAATCAGTGGGTCAAGAAAGCCATCCTGCTTCTGTTCCGACACAGCGGAATGGAGATCACAGAACTCGGTCCGTTCGAGTACCACGACAAGATTCCGCTCAAGCGCAACTACGCCCAACTAAAGGTACGCGTGGTTCCTCCGGCGACTGCTCGGTATGGCTCGTATCTCGCGCCGGGCGTCGTCCTAATGCCGAGCTACGTGAACATCGGCGCGTACGTCGGCTCAGGCACGATGGTCGACACGTGGGCGACCGTCGGGTCATGCGCGCAGATCGGTGCCGACGTCCATCTTTCGGGCGGAGTCGGCATCGGTGGTGTGCTGGAACCGTTGCAAGCCAATCCAGTGATCGTAGAAGACGGCGCGTTCATAGGTTCGAGGTGCATCGTCGTCGAGGGAACCCACGTCGGAGAACAAGCTGTCCTCGGAGCAAACGTGACCATCACCGGCTCGACGCGCATCATCGATGTGACCGGCACCGAGGCGGTCGAGTACAAGGGCCACGTACCACCGCGTTCGATCGTGATCCCGGGAACCAGATCCAAGGACTTTCCCGCGGGAAGCTACGGCGTGCCCATCGCCTTGATCATCGGTCAGCGGAAACCCTCGACGGACCTCAAGGTGAGCCTCAACGAGGCGCTCCGCGATCACAACGTGGCCGTCTAGGAGGGAATTTCGCCTCTAAAGACCTCGACGGCGGGTCCCGTCATGAACACCGATTGCTCGTCCGTCAAGGAGCCTGCCCACTCGATCTCGAGATCGCCTCCTCGAAGGACGACCGTCGTCTTGGCATCTGCGCCCCGGAGGAGCCTCGCCGCTACGGCCGCGGCACAAGCTCCCGTGCCGCATGCAAGCGTCTCGCGCGACCCTCGTTCCCACACCCGCAACCTGATGCGATTCGGCGAGTCAACGGTCGCGAACTCGATGTTGGCTTTGTTCGGGAAGGCGTGGTGCTCTTCGAGTCGTGGTCCGAGCGTCGTCACCGGCACCATGTTGACATCGTCGACGAACAGGACAGCATGCGGGTTCCCCATAGACAGGACCGCCACCTCGAGGATCTCGGCGTGGAGCTCGAGCTTGGTGCGCAGCGCGTCCTGGCCTCCGTTCGGAAGCGTGACCGGAACTTCGGAGGGATCGAAGATCGGTGGTCCCATGTCGACGCGCACGCGATCGCCTTCGACCGTCACCGTCTTCACGCCAGAGAGCGTGTCCACCTCAATGACCGTGTCGTCGATTAGACCTTCTGATCGACCGAACACCGCAAGGCAGCGGATTCCGTTTCCGCACATCTCGGATGGCGAGCCGTCCGAGTTGGCGTAGTCCATGAAGAAGTTGGCACGGCCCGAGGGGGCCATTCGAATCACACCGTCGGCCCCGATGCCGAACCGTCGGTCGCACAGCGAGCGCACGAGGTGCGGGGTCAGCTCCATCTTGTCGTCGGGATCCGACAGCATGACAAAGTCATTGCCGGTTCCCTGGTACTTGGCGAATTTCATGTCGAGCTCAACCGTAGCGTGGACCCGATGAAATCGATCACGGCCTCGCTGCACTCCGGATCGGCGGCATCGAACCACTTCGCGCGCGGATCCGCGCGAAACCAGGCCTCCTGTCGCCTGGCGAACCGCTTCGTTGCGCGCACGATCTCGTCTCGAAGAGTGTCTCGGTCGGCCAAGGGCGACTCGAGGACCTGCCGGTAGCCGAGGGCCTGACGCGCGGTTCTACTGATGCCCAGATCGGCGAGAAGGTTCACCTCCTCAACGAGGCCCTGATCGATCATCCGCGTAACCCGTGCATCGATCCGTTCGTACAGCTGCGATCGAGACCTCGTCAATCCAACCATCACGAGGTCGTAGATGCTCTCGTAGCGATCGAAGGAATCGTTGTCAGAGAACGGCTGCCCTGTCAGTTCGATGACCTCGAGGGCGCGCACGATCCTCCGCGCATTCTCGGGCTCGATCTTTGCCGCCGCTCGCGGATCCAGTTCGGCCAGCCGAGCGTGAAGGAACTTCGATCCGAGCTCCTCCACTTCGAGCTCAAGCCCCTCCCTCACGTCAGTCGAGCGCGGTGGAAAGAGCAGGTCGTCCACCACCGCACGAAAGTAGAGACCCGATCCGCCCACAAGCAAAGGGAGAACTCCCCGCTTTGCGATGTGCGAGATCGCGTTTCTGGCTTCCGCCTGAAACTCCGACACCGTGAGGTCGTGAGATGGTAGCCAGTGATCGAGCAGGTGGTGCGGGACTCTCCACCGCATCTCGGACGTCGCCTTGTCGGTGCCGACATCCATTCCCGAGTACACCTGCATCGAGTCGACCGAAACGATCTCCGCCTCGAGCGCCTCCGCGACCTCCAGCGCCACGTTGGTTTTGCCGACCGCCGTTGGTCCGACGATCGCAGCGACGCGCACGGTCACGGCGACCACTGCCCGACCATGTAGCCGACTCCGTATGGAGCCTCGTACGTGATGCCCTCGGTCGTCCAACCGCCGAACAGTTGTCCGAACGCCGCCAGGGGGCCGACGCCGCATGCGTGTCCGATCTCGTGAAGCCGATTGATCAAACCCTCGACCAGAGCCGGATCGTCCTCCAGTGCCTCGATGAGGTCGCGATCGGCGTCCATTGCCCCGGATAACTGAGTTAGTGGTGCTCGATGGGTAAGCCCCGCACTTCCATGCGCACTTGCTACGACAGCGACTGCGCGCTCGTCCGCAGTCGCCTTCAAAGCACCCGACAGCGTCCTGGACGCATCTAACGCGTCCGACAGGGAGCCACTCCCGGGGCCGGTGGTTTGGGGAAGGCTCACTGCAACCACGGGGCGTCCGTCACCAAGACCCAGAAGGAGGGGCACCACGATCCCGAAGTCCAGTCCAGCCTCGATCTGCGGCTGCTCCCACACGCGCCCCAAAGAGAGACCCAGCTCAGCGTCAGTTTCGCACTCGACCTCGAAGCCATCGATACCGAATCCGCGGAGCGATCCTTCATTGCGCTCGTAGATGCCGGCCGTTGGGCCGTGCGGCGACACGAGGATGATGACATCGGCCCCCGAGAAGTCCAGTTCGTCAAGGGCTTTGCGGACACGCCGGGCCTCATCGAGTGACGGCTGGATGTCCTCGATGAGAACAGGCGCATGGGGCACGACGGCTCCATGCGCGATCATGGGTCCTCCTAGCAGCGGGCGCCGTCGTGCGCGGCCGCGGCGCTCAGCAACGGGAGGCTGACGCGCTGTCGTACTCGGGGTGACTCGGACCGTCCATCGACGAGTTCCCCCTCGAGATAATGCGAGTGCGCGCTGGTGATCAACACGGTCCGGAATGATCCATCTCCGGCACCGTCAGACGGGAAGTGCACGAGTTTGTTGTGTCGTGTCCTTCCGCTGAGCCTCGTCGAATCCCTCTTGGAGGCTCCCTCGACGATGACCTCCTGTGTGGTACCCACATGACGCACGTTGCGCTCGAGAGAGATGTCGTCTTGAAGCCGAATCAGCCGTTCGAATCGCTCCTGCACGACCTTCTTGGGAAGGTGGCCGTCCATGTCCGCAGCCTCGGTCATCGGACGCGAGGAATACTGGAAGGTATAGGCCGAGTCGTAGCGCGCCTCCTCCACCAGCGTCAGTGTTTCTGCGAACTCACTCTCGGTCTCACCGGGAAACCCGACGATGATGTCCGTCGAGATCGAGACGTCAGGGATCGCTTTGCGTACGAGAGCCACCTTCTCGAGGTACTTGCGCCGGGTGTAGGCGCGCTTCATCCGCTTGAGCACCCTGTCGGAGCCCGCTTGGACCGGAAGGTGAATGTGCTCGCAAACGACCTCGCAGTCCGCCATAGCCGCGATCGTGTCGGAACGAAAATCCTTGGGGTGTGGACTCGTGAACCGCACGCGCTCTAGCCCATCGACCCGGTCGAGGGCCCTAAGCAGCTTCGCGAACATAGGTGTCCCGTCGAGATCGCGCCCGTAGGAGTTCACATTCTGGCCGAGCAGCGTCACCTCGACCACACCGTCGTCCACGAGCTGTTCGACTTCGCTCACGATGCCGCCGAGTCGCCGGCTCACCTCGCGACCGCGGACCGCCGGCACGATGCAGAAGGTGCACGAGTTATTGCACCCGATCGAGATCGACACCCACGCGTGCCACGGTGAGTTTCTTCTGCTCGGCAACGCGGAGGGGAACACCTCCGTCTGCTCGAGGATCTCGAAAGCCGGGGATGCGTTCGACTCCTCTAACAGGCGCGGGAGGCTGGCAAGGTTGTGGGTTCCGAGAACGACATCCACCCAGGGTGCGCGTTTCTGGATCGCCGACTTGTCCTTTTGGGCCAGACATCCGCCCACGACGAGTTTCATGTCCGGACGGACGTCTTTGATGGCCTTCATGTGACCGAGGTTTCCGTAGAGCTTGTTGTCGGCGTTCTCCCGGATACAACACGTGTTGAACAGGACGACCGAAGCATCCGCCGGTTTGGAGGCCTTTGCGTAGCCCTCAGCTTCGAGCAACCCAGCGAGGCGCTCGGAGTCGTGCTCGTTCATCTGGCACCCGTAGGTGGTGATGAAGTATGTCTTTTCTGCTTCCCTCACGCTTCGACGCCCTTCGGGTCGTCTACGCTCCCGCCGGCGCAGGAGCGCCGCCGTCGGGTAATGCCCGCGATCGTCGAGACGATCGCTTCTGTTGCCGCGTCAAGCATGGGACCGAGCCTATGCGATTGGCCTCGAGAGGCTCCCGACCATCCTGCGCGGTCGTCGATGAATCCCAATTCCGCCCTCGGCGGAGCCGTTACGATCGCTACTTGGCATAGGCGGACTGCCGCAGCTCTCGAATCACCATGATCTTGATCTGGCCCGGATACTGAAGTTCCTCCTGGACCTTCTTGGCGATGTCCCGCGCGATGACCTCGGCGCGCAGGTCGTCCACCTGCTCCGGCTTGACCATGACCCTGACTTCCCGGCCGGCCTGCATCGCGTAGACCTTGTCGACGCCGTCGAATTCCATGGCGATCTGCTCGAGTCGCTCGAGTCGTTTGACGTAGGTCTCCAGCGTCTCGCGCCGGGCCCCCGGACGTGCGCCGGAGATGGCGTCGGACACCTGGGTGACCACCGCCTCGATCGTGCGCTGCTCGACCTCGCCGTGGTGTGCCTCGATGGCGTGACAGACCTCTGGCTTCTCGCCGAGTCGCTTGGCGATCTCGGCTCCGATGAGAGCGTGGGAGCCCTCGACCTCGTGCGTGACGGCTTTGCCGATGTCGTGCAACAGCGTGCACCTCTTGGCGAGGGTGACGTTGGTACCGAGCTCGGAGGCCACCATCCCGGCGATGTGACTCGCCTCGACGACGTGCCGGAGCACATTCTGGCCGTACGAAGTCCTGAACTTCAGCCGTCCGAGAACCCTGACGAGCTCAGGGTGCATGTCCGTGATCCCCGACTCGAGGACCGCCCACTCGCCGGCCTCGCGAATCTCGTGTTCGACCTCGTCCTTGGACTTCTCGTGCATCTCCTCGATGCGCGCCGGCTGGATGCGCCCGTCGCCAATCAGCCGCTCGAGGGTATGCCGAGCCATCTCGCGCCTTATGGGGTCGAAGCAGCTGAGCACGACCGCCTCGGGCGTGTCATCGATGATCAGATTGGTGCCGGTTGCCGCTTCGAAGGCCCTGATGTTTCGGCCCTCACGACCGATGATGCGGCCCTTCATGTCCTCGTTCGGGAGAGTGACAGTGGTGACCGTCGACTCCGTGGTCAGCTCGGAGGCGACTCTCTGCATGGCGATTGCGATGATCTTGCGGGCCCGGCGGTCGGCTTCCTCGCGCGCCTGAGCCTCGATGTCGCGCACGATGACCATGGCCTCGCGCTTGGCATCGTCCTGAATCTTCTCGATGAGTCCCTGGCGAGCCTCTCCGGCACTCATGCCGGCGACGCGCTCGAGCTCCGTCTTGGCGCGCTCGGCAAGGGACTCCAGCTCGGCCCTGGCCTCTTGGAGGTGAGTCTCCTTGGCCTCGATGCCCTGCTCCTTGCGGTCGAGCCCAGAGGCCCGGGCATCCATCGTGGCCTCGCGGTCCGCAATCCGGTCCTCCTTGCGCTCGACCTCGGACGCCCGCTTCTTCAGGTCGATCTCTGCGTCCTTGCGCATCTGGAAGATCTCGTCTTTGGCCTCGATGAGGGCCTCTCGCTTCGCGGATTCCGCGTCCCGCCCGGCCGATTCGAGAATCGTCTTGGCCCGGGCCTCCGCGGAACCGACTTCCCTTTCCGCCTGAGATTTCCGAACGAAGTATCCGGCTGCAACGCCCGCGAGGAGACCAATGACGAGACCGATGACGATCTCCATCCCTCGCTCCTTTCCGCCTCACCAGGGCACGTCGCGGCCTCCCGGCCGACGGCGACGAGCGAAGAACGGAGCTGGGATGTCTGGTGGGTTACCGAAGGAGGCGTCTACAAGTGAGCGGCGGCGTTAAGCAGCCGCCGGCCAGCGTGAGACTTGGACTGTTCACTCTAAATTCGATCGATAGGTCGGACATATCAGCTCGTTTGTTGTTCGTTCGTGCCTGTTGAGGGCAGTTTCAATGGCTTTGTGTTTTGACTCGCTCCATCGTACGCCCTCACAAGGGAACAAAGCTCCATCGTGGCCGCTTAAGCCGGGAAAAGTCGCGAAAATCTGGGGTCAGGGCGCTTCCAGGAATGCCCTCCCCCGCGGAGAAAGGCGGTAGCCGACCTCGAGGCTCTCGGTCAGGCCGAGCTCCTTTAGTTTCCGAACGTCCCGCTTGAAGGGCTGGGTCTCGCGTCCGAAGCCGGCGGCGAGGTCCGGGGCTCGCACCCCTGGACGATCTCGGATCACCTCGAGGACGGCGGCCGTCCAGGGGCCATCCTCGCTCGTTCCGTCGAACCTGGCCAGACGGGCTTTGATCTCGGTGACCTCGTCCTCGTCGAGATCACTTCGATTCCGAAGAGCGACGCGAGGGTCGGGCCCAGCGAAGTGGAAAGCCACTCGATGGATCAAGCCGTCGCGCGAGCCGAGGAATCCGAGCAGTTGGTCTAGTGATTCGTAACCCGCGTTCCGAGCGTCCTCGACGGAAATGTCTCCGAGCTCTATGACATCGATTGAATCGATCTCGATCAGCCCAATCGGGGAGTTGTGTCGGCTTCCGACCTTCGCTCGCGCGCTCTTCCAGCGACGAAAGGCAAGGGTGATGCTGCCGTCGGCAATCCCGTCGAGAAAACGGCTGGGGAACAACAAATCCCTCAGTCCCAGCCCTCGGGAGGAAGGACCGCCCGTGCACCTGCCTCAGCGTGCTCGTGGCTGAAACCCCGGCGTCGCATCAGCTCATAGAGACGAGGGCCCTGCTCGCCCAGTGGGAACCGGAGCACTTTGCGGGTGAGTTTCGCAGCGACCTCGATCGCCTGCGTGTCCTCTTCCAAGCCGACCTCGGCCAGCGCCTCCTCGGCCACCTCCCGGGTGACGCCACGCGCTCGCAACTCGGATACGAGCACATCCGGAGCCTTGCCCTTGGTCCTGGCCCGCTCTTCGATCCACCGGCGCGCGTAGTCCGAGTCATCGATGAGATGCAGCTCGATCAGTCGCGTGACCGCGGCGTCGACGGTGTCCGCGTCGTAGTCCAGCTCAACCAGCTTGTCGCGCACCTGTCGTTCGGTCCTGGGGCGGTGAGCGATGTATCGCCCCGCGCGCTCGATGGCCGCACCTAGGGCTTCCTCGGCCTGAGTTGAGCCATCGTCGGCGCGCTCTGCCGCCTCCTGAGCGAGTAGAGCCAGCTGATCGAGGTCCATTGGCTGCAAGGCCCGGTGGCGCTTAGTCCTCGCTTATCACTTCCTCGTCGGCTGGAGCCTCTTGCACGTCGGGGGCATCGTCCTTGTCGGTCCCGATGAGACCCAGCTTCTCTTTGATCTTGAGCTCGATCTCGGCCGCGATGTCGGGGTTATCGGCGAGGAAGGTCTTGGAATTCTCGCGTCCCTGGCCGAGCTGGTCCTCACCGTAGATGAACCAGGCCCCCGATTTGCGTGCGATGCCGTTTTCGATGGCGACATCGAGGAGGCTGCCCTCTTTGGATATGCCGCTCCCGTACTGGATATCGAACTCTGCCTTGCGAAAGGGGGCCGCGACCTTGTTCTTGATCACCTTGACTCGCACTCGCGAGCCGACGATCTCGGCGCCGTCCTTGAGCGAGTCGATACGGCGGATGTCGAGCCGGACGGACGAGTAGAACTTGAGCGCCCGTCCACCTGGGGTGGTCTCAGGTGACCCGAACATGACGCCTATTTTTTCGCGGATCTGGTTGATGAACACCAGGATGGTCTTCGAGCGGCTGACGTTGCCGGTCAGCTTCCTGAGCGCCTGGCTCATGAGGCGAGCCTGAAGGCCGACGTGGCTGTCACCCATCTCGCCCTCGATCTCGGCCCGCGGCACGAGCGCCGCCACCGAGTCCACCACGATCACGTCCATGGCCCCCGAACGGACGAGGGTGTCCACGATCTCGAGCGCTTGTTCCCCGGTGTCGGGCTGGCTGACGAGCAGGTTGTCGATGTCCACACCGACCGCCTTGGCGTAGCTCGGATCGAGCGCGTGCTCGGCGTCAATGAAGGCGACCAGGCCCCCCGACTTCTGCGCCTCGGCGATGACGTGGAGACTCACCGTCGTCTTACCGCTTCCCTCGGGACCGAAGCATTCGACGATGCGTCCTCGGGGCAATCCACCGACCCCCAGCGCCAGGTCGAGTGCCAGCGCCCCCGTCGAGATGACCTCGACGTCGCTTTGAGGCCCGAGATCACCCATGCGCATGATGGCGCCCTTGCCGTGCTGTTTCTCGATCTGGGCGAGGGTCATCTCGACCACAGCGTCGCGACCCTTGACGTCACGCCGATGGTCCTGAACCGCCGCTCGGTCTCTGATATTCGCCACCGAGTCCTCCTTGTCTAGGTTTGGCCGTAGCCGGTGACCGTCGTGGTGCCACGCTAAAGACGGGGTGTGACAAGAACCTCATTTCGTACGGCACTCTATCGAACATACGTTCGAAAGACACGGCTTTCCCCCAGGTTACACGCAGGTAATTACCCCGCTGGCATTCTACGCCCGAGGAAGGCCTGAGGTCGATGGGTCCCAGAGTGGTGGGAGGGGTCAGTCCGCTTCCCTCAGCAGCGCCTCGACGTCGAGGGGCTCGAGTAGGAGCTTCAGGTTTCCGTCCGGGTCGCGCGGCCACTCCTCGGGGGGCCGGTCGTAGTAGATCTCAATCCCGTTCTGGTCTGGGTCGTGCATGTACACGGAGACGTTGGCTCCATGGTCGCTCGATCCGTCGATCCCCCACCCTGCCTTCAGCACTCGTTTGACGGTGTTCGCGAGGTCTTTCCGCGACGGGTAGATGAGCGCGAAGTGGTACAGCCCGGCGGCGTTCAAGGGGGCAGGGCCCATCCCCTTGCTATGCCACGTGTTCAGCCCGAGGTGGTGGTGGTAGCCGTTGTAGCTCATGAAGGCGGCCTCGTCGCCGTAGCGCGCGACGACATCCATACCGAGCATGTCCTCGTAGAAGCGAACCGAGCGCTCGATGTCGGTGACCTTGAGGTGCACGTGACCGATCCCGATGTCCGGTGCAACGACCTTATCCACAACGACCTCCGTATCGATGGTTAGCGGCAATAGTGCAACAGCGAAGGGACTGGTCCCATTTCGCCTGCGTCATCAAGGCCTCATGAGCCGCCGAAGGCCTCTCCGATCGCGCCGCGTCAGCAGCACCCCTTGCTCCTCGCGTGTCGGCTCGTCGAACTCGAGAGGTTCCTCCGCCACCACGTCACGATCTACCAACTGCTCGCGTATCGCCGTTGCTATTTTGGTGCCTCGCCGACTGAAATTCAGGATCGTCTGAGTCTGGCCCCTCAACTCTGGAGGGTGGGCTCAAATCTCCCCTTTGGATTTCCCCACACGTTACATACAAAAGGGGCCGGCCCCCAGTGGGAACCGGCCCCTCAACCTCTCGCCTATCTTGTCGCCTTACGAGCGCGCATGTTCGCGGTGATGCCGAAGGCAACGCCGATGGCTCCGAGAATCACACCGAGAAACGCGATCAGGTTGTTCGAGTCGTTGTCGGATGCCTCCTCGGCGGCGATGGTACGGATCTGCTCTTCGCTCATCGCACCGTTTTCGGTGGCCGTCTCTTCGGCGTCGGCCTCCTCGTGATCGGCCTCGGCCTCGGTTAGCACGACGTAGGGCGCCGGCGCTTCCAGCTCGCCCCAGGCCTCAACGGACTCGGGTATCTCGATCCAGTCATGCGAGTCACCGCCGGGGCACTCCTGCACGAAGGGGAACCACAGTGGCTCGCCAGGCTCGCCGTCGGGCAGCGCCATGCTCACGCCGAACTCCTGCATGAACGCGTCGGGTAGCCCGTCGTCGGTTGCCGTCCAGGTGATCTCCCTCACTCCCTCGGTGATCGTCTCTCCTTCGCTTTCTATAGGCTCGTCGAGCTCACCCATTTTCGTCTCGATGTCCCAACCGGCTACCACCTGCGGGTGGACCGACGTGACGTTCCCGGGAACTTGCATCGAGATCTTCGTGGTCGGCTTGCCCTCGCAACCGTGACCCACCCGAAAACTGGTCTTGAAGAATCCGCCTGCGGGTCCCTCGTTGGGAGTCGCAGTCACGTGTGCCGACGCGGGCCCTGCGATGGCAATGGCCATCAGGACCCCGGCAGCCGCAACGATGGGCTTCTTCATCGCGTTCGTTACCTCCTTTTGTGATCGATGGACGTCTTAGGTGATCGACGTCGCTGGAGGTGCGCGAAGCAAAGCCCCGCCATAGCGGAACTCGAACGGATGGGGGGATTTCGAAAGCCCCCTGAGCGGAATAGATCGATCCGTGGTGGGGGCAACGAGGATGCTCGAACCGGATGCCGAGTCCAGCACCCTTGAGAGCACGAGGAGCAGTCCCGCGATCGCCAGAGCGATCAGCATCTGCGCCACCAGGCCGACGAGCACCACCGGCTCCTTGATCACAACCAGCGAACCGCCCACTGTCGCGCGCTCGATTGTCTCCATGAGGAGGAACGCCGTGAGTTGCAGCGCGACTGCTCGAACTGCAACATCACCAAAGCGCGCAACGGTTCCCGAACTCGAGATCAGGAAGCCGGCGATTCCCGCGACCGAAAGTCCTATTGCAAGCGGCGTCACCACGCCCCAGTAACCATGACCCGTGCTTAGCAAGAGACTTGCATGGTGATGAGGATCGGACGCAACCAACCAGTAAGCGATCGAGTGAGCGGCAAGTGTGCCCGCAAAGGCCAGAAGGGCGACGTAGATGCGTTCACGCGCTCCGATGGTCGTTCTCATCGGTCGAGCTCAACGGTCGTGTTGGCGTCGACTTGAGTGAACTTGTCTACGCGTCCCTTGAAAGTCAGGGTCCACTCCCCCGGAATCGAGAGTTGGTTCCCCTCGACCACGAAGTGTCCGGGACTCAACTCTCGCCCCTTGGCAACGAGTGGACCAACCCCTTGTTCGGGAAGTGCGAACTCGACCGACATCCTGTTGAGCTCAAGCGGCGACCCGTCCTCATTCGTCGCCGTCAGGTGCACGCTGTTGTCTCCGACCTGCGCGGGATCGACAAGAACGTCGAGCCTTCCCTCGCCGAACTCGACAGTCGCTTCAAAAGGCCCCGAGCGCCCGTCCGGAGCAGCTGCCTCGGATGTCGGCGACAGTCCTACGAGCCAGGCTGTGAGCGCGACAACCACCACTCCCAACGCGACTTCAGCGGTGATCAGACGCCGGATGCGCGACAGCCCCGAGATAGTGGTGCTCGCTTCGAGCCGAGGGCCGACGATGCGCTTGTTGACCGCGCCGAGGGCTACCAGCGGAAGGAAGACCCCCACTTTGCTCAACAGGACCAGGCCGTAGGTCTCCTCCCAGAAGGCGCTGACAGAGCCGAGCTCGAGCCACGATCGAATCGAGCCCGTCACCACGATGATGGCCACGGACCAGAGAGCGGCGGCGGAGAAACGGCGCACGACCGGTGAAAGCGCGGTAGCGCGGCTCGATTCGTCCAGCGATCGAGTTGCCGGATACGCAACCAGGAGCAGAGTCACGAGGCCACCCAGCCAAGCGGCAACACCCGCCATGTGCGCGACGTCGGCGGGAATGTTGATCGCTACCGGCGACGTGGCTCCGGCGTGCCCGGCCAGACCAGGGGTCGCGAGCAGGATCAACAACAAGGCACCGACCAGCCCGAGGAGCCAGCCCGGCAGAGGCAGGTTGGTCGCGGCAGCTCCAATGCTGGGGGACGACCTGCGTGTAGCGACGGGTAGCGATGACCTCAACGATGAGCGCCGCAGCGCGATCCAAACACCCGCACCGGCCATCAGCGCCGCCAGCTTGATGAGGGAGACGATTCCGAAGCGGGTCCCGGCCACACCCTCCAGGACATTGAACGAGAGGGCCTGCGATAGCGGAAGATCGGCTGCAAGCGCCCCCTGCAGGATGAACAGAGCCAGGCCGGCGAGCAGAATCGTCCACCATGCCGCGACCACAAGTGTCCGCCAGCGCGCACCGAAGGCACTCTCGACATCCTCGGGACGCTCTGCCAGCGAGCCAGTCGGTCGTCTCCAGATCACGACTGCAAAGAACACGGCGCCTGCCAGCAGCAGTAGCCCGCTGAAGTTCGTCCAGCGCGCGACTCCCAGCAGCACCTGCTCGAGCCGTCCGCTTCCGCTCTCGCCGGACAGCAACTCGTCCCCTATTCCCTCGGAGTGCGCGCCGGGAGCCCCGATGTGGAAGACGAAGGCGCCGTCGACCACATGAGCGTCGGCTGAGATGACGCGATAGGTCGCCGTGTAGGTGCCGTCGTCGAGTTCGGGTCGGAGTCCTACCGCGATCGACGTGGGCTCGCCCTCGACGTGATCCGAATCATCCGTATCCACGCGTTCTCCGCTGCTGTCGAAGACGCGCAGCGCTCCGAAGTTGATCTCGACGGGTTCGCTGAAGTTTGCGACGACCCGTTCGGGCTGCTCGTTCACGATTTCGTCGAAGCCTGGTGACGTTTCCAGGAGTACCGCATGAGCCTGCGCTGGACGAGCGAAGCCGGCCACGCACAAGAGCGCGAGCAACGAGACACCGGCGAAGCGCCGCATCGGATGCGAACGCGATCGAGTGCGCGTGGTAATGATCTCTCTACTCGGCCTTCAGCTCGATCTCATCGAGGATCATGGGATCGAACGAAGCGTGGTTGGGCTGAGCCGCCTCGACCCCGACCGTGTAAGTCCCGGGCTTCAGCTCTACCTCGAGGACGTCCGTAACCTGCATCGACTGGAGCTTGTCGTTGACGTAAACGTGCATGTCTCCGAGCTGATCGGGCGGCAGGCCTCCGGGATCGACTTCGTAGGTGATCTCGACGGGCTCGTTGGCCGGCACGGTCGCGCCATCCTCGGGCGAGAGAATCGTGATGGTTGCGCCGTCGGGAGATGCGCCTCCCTCGGCATCGGCCGCACGGGATTCCCTGGTCTCCGGCTGATCATCGCCACCGCTCGCAAACGCAAACGCTCCCGCGACGATGCCCACGATAATGAGGCCGACACTCACCGCCGGCTTCACCGCCTTCTGGAAGAAGAACACGATGCCCAGAACCGCCATCGCGCCGGCGATCAGGATGAGCTCGAGGTCGGGCCCCCCGGCCCCCAACGTATGGGCGAAAAGCATGTCCTGCTGGTTAATGAGTCAACACCCCTCTGTCTACGTGACCAATGGCTGGGAGAGCAGCCAGAGAGTCGTAATTGTGAACACCAACATGAGCGCCGTGAGCGCGTACTGGCTCTTGACGGCCGCTCGATGAGATCGTCCCAGACGTACTGCACTTCGGTGCGCCGCCAGAACGCCCAGGATATGCCCGCCCACGATGATGACGATCTCGAGGAACCAGACCAATGCGGGCGAGGGAAAGTATCCCTGCAGCACTTCCGCAGTCCCCATCAGGTTCCAGCCCATGTCGAACGGGTCGGACAATCCCCTCAGAATGAGAGGAAACCCCGAGAGGACGAGCGGAGCATTGTGGGCCAGCACGTAGGCGACCCCAATCGGAATCAGTGACCAGCCGAAACGACGGCACATCTCGCCGAATGCCAGGCCCTCGCCGACGAACCGGCGGGACACCCACACGGTTGCGAGAAACGGGCCCAAGAACACCAGCGCGAACAAAAGCAGCGCCACCGACTCAACCACCACATCGCTGGTGTTTGCGAGACCCACGGAGGACCGGAAGTCGGTCCACCCCACCGTCGCACGCACGTTGTCCAGAGTGGTGGATGCGAGAAGGACGAATAGCGCGGCGTACAGACCCCGGGGCATCGGCCGCTCTTCATCCAGGCCTCGAATCCACCCACGGTAGTAGAGACCGTCGGCGCGCAGGCTCAGCGGAGCCACTCTTTCGGCGAAACCAAACAGAATTGAAAGCGGATCGACGGAGCTCCACAGGCGACCGAGCGGTGCTCGCAGGCTAAGAACGATCAACGTGTAACCAAGCAGGGCCGCCACGATCCAGAACGAGTCGAAACCAACTCCAGAGACAAGTTCGAACCAGAACAACAGATAGATGGTCACCGGTGCGATCCACCACATCGACTCGACTCGTTGCTGGAGAGCAGGACTCGGTTCGGCCGTCTCGGTTCGGTAGAAGCGCTCCAACGTTGCCCAGGGATCGGTGCGCTCCCAGCTTCCCGCCATCACGGCGCAGACGGTCAGGGTCCCGACGATCAGGCCCACCCAGAAGAGAAGAGATGCGAGACCGAGTCCGACATTCTCCCCAAAGACTCCGGACGCGAGGGCAAGCAACAGGAAGAAGATGCCCGCTGCAGTTAGGAGACGCGTTGCCACGATCGAGAAGGTGTCACCGAACACCTTCCTCTCCGGCCGTTCGTCGGGCAGCGTCGCGCACGAGCGCGCGCAACAAGAACGACGCGGCGACGGTGGCTCCTGCGCCCACCAGGTACAGCCACAGAGGGAGCGGCGATTGGTACACCCGCCCAACTCCATGGGCGAGCAGCAAGCCTTCTGTCACTAACTCGAGCTCTTGACCCTGACGAATGCAGCAATGGCGACGAGGGCCACCCCGCCGAGCACCACGGGAACGACAGGGAAGCTGCTCTCCTCGGAATCGGAAGCGTTCGTCGTTGCCGAATCGTCGCCCGCAGCGTTCGAAATCTCGTCATCGGCCGTGTCCGTAGGCGCGGGAGATGGGTCGTCGGTTGGAACGACCTCTTCCGTATCGCCGTCGCAGTCGGCAGTCCCCTCAACCGTAAAGGTCCAGTTGTCCTCAGTCGGGTGTCCGTCAACGGCCGACACGGCTTGGAAGGCAGCCTTCCACTTACCCGGTTGTGCATCGCCGATTGATGCTTGCAAGGTGTCGTCCTGTACGGACATCTTCTCTGTAACGTCGCGGCCGCAGCCGTCGGTTATCGCCAGCTTGGACTGCGGCACGGGCGCCTCGGATAGCGTGACGGAAACGACTTTCGGCATCGCTACCTCCGTGTTCTTCTTAGGGTTCGTCTTCACGATGTCACCGTGGGCCCACGCTGCCCCCGCGCCGAGGCACAGGATTGCGACCGCAAACACGGCGCATAGACCAACTCTTCTCATTCTCACCACACTTTCCAGTCGGGTGCGGGCGTCAATGCCCGCGCAAGATCAAAAGACCGGAGTAGGAGGTGGAGCTCGCTCGCGAGTGACCGAAACGACTATGTGAGAGATGACCGGCGCAGAGGGAGGTTGAATGCGCAAGACGAGTCGTCGCTCGATTCGAGGGGCACGTCTACGCCGTGCAAGCTTCTCTCCTGCCTTGCGTGCGAGCACAAGAAGCACGCAGCCCACTGCGGCCGTGAGCATTAGAAATGGGAACGCAAGCCAGAATGCGGGTTCCTGGAACAGGAGGCCTAGCTGCCCTCCACCCTGTATCGCTCGCTCGAGGGATTCGAGCGATGCGAAGGTCAGCCCCTGTAGCGCAAACAGACGAAGCCAGGTTGAGAGGGGAAGGCGCCGTGGCTGGGCCTGTCGACCTCCGAACGCCATCTCGACGCCAATTCCGATGATGAGGGCGGCAATACCCAGCAGAATTGCAAGGTCCCAGTAACCGTGCCCTGCGGACTCCGACGCGTGATCGTGGCTGCCGTGCGACGTGTGCGCGAGCCGGTACGCAAGTGAATGTGCCCCGACCACCCCGGCGGCCCCGATGGCAGCAGTGGTGATTCGGGCAAAACCGTTGCTATTCACAATCAATCACTATATGGGGTTGCGTCATCAAACGACCATTTCCCGTCTTCCGAGCCCTTCAGCCCCCTCACCCTTCTTTCGAGTGTGATCCGAGCGGAATGGTTCCCAAAACCTCGTATTTGGCTCCCTTGGGGTGGAGATGGCTGCGATAGAGCGCGAGGTGGCCCACCTCGAAGCTCGGCTCGGCCACCCTTGGTTGTTCGGACAGTACCCCTGCGACGGATGCAGGCGGTTTGAATCGCGCGAGAGTCAGATGGGGGGTGAAGGCTCTTGTCTCGGCATGGAAGCCCAGCGGCACGAGGGAGGACTCGAGATCCCGGGCCAGCGCGGTCAGCAGACCCTCGGGGTCGTCGAGCCCAATCCACAGAACGCGGGTCCTTCTCTCGGACGGGAAGGCTCCGAGATGGGCGAGGGTGATCGTCGCTGGCTCATGTGAGGAGGCCACCGAGGCGAGCACGGCTGTCACCCGATCGACAGCCCCTGCGTCGACCCATCCCAGGAACTTCAGGGTCACGTGCTGGTTGGCGGGCACGGTCCAGCGCGCGGACTCCAGGTCGGGTTTCGCACGCAGGGGGGCCAGTGTGTTGTTGAGGTCCTCGAGCAAGGCCGGCGGGAGGTCCGCCGCGATGAAGAGCCTCAATCGCTCCGAGCTCATGACCTGGACGAGTTGACGATCATGCGTCGAGCGAGATCGAGCGCCGAGTTCAGGGCGATGACGCGCATGTTCGCCCGATTCCCGTATCCCTGCACGTGTCGCGCCTCGGTGCGCCCATCGACGAAAGCTCCAACGAAGATGGTGCCGGGCGGCTTGCCCTCCTGTTCGGCCGGACCCGCGACACCGGTGGTCGACACGCCAACGTCCGCCCCGAAGCGAAGGGCGGCGGCCTCAGCCATTGCCGCGGCGCACTCCGCGCTGACGGCACCATGTTTCTCGAGGATGTCCGGATCGACGCCGAGCACGTCCCGCTTTGCTGCGGTCGAGTAACACACCAGCGAGCCGAGGAAGAAGTCGCTCGCGCCCTCGGCTTCGGTGAGAGTGGCACCGAGCAGCCCTCCGGTAAGTGACTCCGCCGCCGCCACCTGCAGGTTCTGGCCGCGGGCTAGCGAGGAAAAGACGCCGACCACCGAGTCCTCACCCGGCTCGAGCGCGGCCTCACCGAGGCGGTCTCTGATCGCCGCTTCCACGGGCTGGATCAGGGCTTCGGCCTGCGCCTCGTCGGTCGCCTTCGCGGTGAGGCGCACGCGGGCGGTGCCTCCTCCCGCGAGAAATGCGATCGTGGGGTTCGACTGGGCGTCGACGATGTCGGCGATCGCATGGGCCACGGCCGATTCGCCGACCCCCACGGTCAGAACGTGCCGGCTGACGGTGACGGCATCTCCCGCGCGTTCGCGGAGCACCGGCAGCACGGTCTTCTCGAGCATCGCCTGCATCTCCCAGGGGACGCCGGGAAGGCTGAAAACAATCGCACCATCGTGCTCGACGTAGAAACCCGGTGCCGTCCCCTCCGGTTCTATCGGTGTCGCGTCCTCGGGCAGGTCAGCCTGCTTCAGGTTCGACTCGGGCATGCCGCGTCCCCGTGACTCGAAAAAGCCGCGGATGAGGGCTGCGAGGCGTTCGTCCCTGACGAGGGTCCGGTCGGTGGCAGCAGCCACTCCGAGGGCGGTGATGTCGTCGGATGTGGGGCCGAGCCCACCCGTGATGATGACTGCATCGGATCGGTGCATGGCAGTTCTGACGGCCTCTTCAATGCGCCCGAGGTTGTCCCCCACCGCCGTGTGCCACAGGACGTCCACTCCTACGGTGGCCAGCGCGGTCGATATCTCTTTCGCGTTGGTGTTGGCGATCTGGCCGAGTAGCAACTCGGTACCGACGCCGATGACCTCCGCCCTCAGGGCGACCCTCCCCGTAGCATTCCTCGAGCGTACCCGCGGCCGCCTTCCCTCGGCGCCCTCCTTCTAGGATGGGCCCATGCTGCGACCCGCAACCAAAGTGGACGTTCGCCAAGTCATGGAGCAGGAACGAGCCGAGCTCGTGCGGCTCCTCGGCTCACTGACCGGGGAGGAATCAAGCGAACCAACTGTCTGCGAGGGATGGACGGTTCGTGACCTCGCCGTCCATCTGCTCGCCGACGATCTCTCTTTTCTGTCCCGTAATCGCGACGCGCATCTGAACCACGGCGACTCACCACCCGATTGGGACGCGATGGTCCAAGTGCTCGATGAGATCAATAACCGCTGGGTGGAGGCAGCACGCTTCCTCAGCACACGCCTTCTGGCCGAGTTGCTCGAGAGCACCGGCCGGTTGGTGGCCCAGTTCCTCGAGAGTGTTGATCCCTCGGCGCCCGGCGAGGTGGTCTCTTGGGCCGGGCCAGATCCGGCTCCATGGTGGCTCGTCGGAGCGCGCGAATTCACTGAACGATGGGTTCATCACCAGCAGATCCGTGATGCCCTGAAGAAGCCGGGGTTGAACGGGCCCAGCTTCGTCGCACCGATCCTGGCAACGGCCATGCACGGTGTCCCGCGCGCCTACGACCAGTTCGATGCAGCCGAGAACACGACCGTTGCGATCGACGTGACGGGGCGTGCAGGGTTCAGCTGGGCAGTGCGCAGGGACGAGGGCGGCTGGAAGCTCTACGAGGGACTGACGCGCGAGGCGGACGCCCGCGTGTCGATCGATCAGGACACCGCATGGCGTTTCCTGATGGGGATGTCGACAGCCAGCGCTGCTAGGCGCAATGCAACTGTCGAGGGTGACAAGAAGGTCGCAAAGCCGTTCTTCTCCGCGGTTTCGGCGATCGTCCGTCGAACCTGAGCCGGCTCAGGCTTCGTGCTTGCCAAGGAGATCGGCCCCGATCGAATCGGTGATCCGGACATCGATGTAGTCCCCTACGTGCACATGGGAATCGGTCGCAATGGTGATCTCACCATCGATCTCGGGGGCCTCCCGTTTGGACCGTCCGATCCACCGGCCCTCATCGAGATCGAATCGCTCCACCAGGACCTCGAAGGAGTTGCCGACGAGCGAGCGGGCCCTGCGCGCCATCGTCATATCCGCGACTCCTTGCACCCGCTCGGTGCGCTCCCGCGCGACCGACGCGTCGATCTGGTCCGGCAAGTCGTAGCTGCGCGTACCCTCTTCCTGGCTGAAGGTGAATACTCCGATCCAGTCGAGATCGGTGTCGGCCACGAACGACTCGACCTCACGAGCATGATGATCTTGCTCGCCGGGGAAGCCCATGATGAAGGTCGAGCGGATTCCGGCAAGCGGATCTGCGTTCCTGATGCGCGCTACGATTGATTCGAATCGTTCGCGACCACCCCATCTGCCCATCCCCTTGAGAATTGATGCGGCGATGTGCTGAAGAGACAGGTCGAAGTAGCTGACGATCACCTCGGACTCGAGAATGGAATCGATGAGCTCGTCGCTTACGCCCTGCGGGTGGAGGTACATCAGCCTGATGCGTCTCAGTCCGTCGATTCCCTCGAGACGGCGGAGCAGCGCAGCCATGTTCCCCTCGCCCGAGTCGCGTCCCCACATGACAGAGTCCTGGCTCACGAGCGAGAGCTCGGTGATCCCGAGATCGACAAGCAGCCGCGCCTCCCCTTCGATCGTCTCGAAGTCGCGGGAGCGGAACTTTCCTCGCATCAGAGGGATGGCGCAGAACGTGCACCCGCGGTCGCAGCCCTCGGCGATCTTCAGGTAGGCCCAGGGGGCTCGCCCGAAACGAACCTTGGGAGACGCCGCGATCGGTGCTGTCCCACCACGCGGGATCGAAGCGCGTGCCGGGCTCCCCGTGAATCCGCTGGTCGAGTGTCCCCGACGCAACGCTGGTGACGATGTCCGAGATGCGTGGGTAGGCAGCAAAGTCCACGAAAGCGTCGACCTCTGGCAGGGAGTCGTCCAATTCGTCCGCCGAGCGCGCAACCAGGCAACCGGTGAGAACGAGCCCTCTCAGGCCGGCCGTCTCCTTGAGCTCTGCCAGGTCGAGGGTCTCTTGGATCGTCTCACGCCGGGCAGGGTCGATGAATCCGCAGGTGTTGACGAGCACCACTTCGGCTCCCTCCACGTCCTCGGAGACCTCATGTCCTCCGGTTGCGAGGAGGCCGCCCAAGCCCTCGGAGTCGACGGCATTCTTCGGGCAGCCCAGCGTGACGATAGAAACCTTGGCCATAGGGCGGGTTCTTCTTCCTAGAAGAGGTCTTGAACGTCTTCGGGTAGCGAAACGACGATCGCGTCCGGCCCTCCCGGAGCACCTAGGTTGCGCCCGTTGACGACGAGGTCGACGCCTTCCGCGTAACCAAGCACGATCTCCATGTTGTTGTCCGCGGTGAACGTCTCTGAGCGGTCGCCGACTTCGAGCATTACGCCACCGGGTGTGACCAGCTCTCCATCCGATGTGACCTCGATCCAGCAGCGCGCTCTCTTCGCGACGAGTTGAACCTGGAGACCGTCCTCGAGTGCGATCGTCGTCTCTTCTTCCTCCGGCTCATCACTGGGACTTGGAGACGCGATCGGCTCCTCTTCGGCGGTCTCGTCGGGTGTCGGTGTGGGCTCGGCGGCCGGTTGTTCATCGGCAGCGCGCTCCCCTGGAGGGTCCTGATTTCCCTGGTCACTTATGACACCGACGACAGCGAGCGCGACCAGAGTGAACGCGGCCAGCAATGCTGCAACCGTCCAACTGTTGAGCGGGCGTCGTTGACGCGGGACTCTTCTTGCTCGATCGTTTAGCGCTGTAATGGACGATGTGTCGGTCTTGCCTCGGCCGTACTTCCGGTCGAACTCGGTAACCAGGGGTTCCTCGTTGACGCGCAGGAAGCGTGCGTAGGTGCGGAGGAAACCGCGTACGTATGCGGGCGCGAGAAAGTCGAATTCATCCGACTCCATCCTCATCAGATAATCCGGCCGGATTCGAGTCTGTTCGGCCGCCCTGTCGATGCTCACCCGTCGGCGACGGCGAGCGTCCCTCAGGTACGCGCCCATAGAGTTCTCGGACACGAATCTCCACTTCCTGCACTAGACAAATTCGTTCGTTGGTGGCGACCGCATCGCCACGAGACCACAGCCATTATAGGTGGCGACAGGCTGCCGACTCTCAGAGAGATCGTGCCGCGCGGAATCACACGCGTGGACTTACGTGCGGGGCCTAGAGAAGGGCCAGTTCCGGAGCCAACTCGTCGGCCGTCGCGAGCTTCAGGTTCCTGGTGCAGTCGGCGACACGCTGAGCACACTCCACGCGAAGACTGTAGGTGTGACTGCTCAGCCATGTCAGACGCTCGGCTCTTCCGCCTCCCTGCCTTCCTCGAGCTCCTCGATCGTCATGAGGACATCCCGAGGCTTGGACCCCTGCCCCGGGCCAACGATGCCCCGTTGCTCCAGCAGGTCCATCAGGCGCCCCGCCCTGGCGAAACCGACCTTGAGCTTCCGCTGCAACATGGAGGTCGAACCCAGCCCGCTACGGACGACCAGCTCCATGGCCTCCTTGAGCAGATCGTCGTCGTCCTCGCTGCCTCCTCCGAGACCACCCGAGGCCGAGCCGAGCGCGACGTCCTCGGCCGTGACGCCCTCGACGTAGTTGGGCTGGCTCTGGCGGCGGGTGTGCCCAACAACCGCGGCGACTTCCTTTTCGTTGACCCACGCACCCTGGATCCGCCGTGGCTTGGATGAGGTCGCGTGCAGAAACAGCATGTCGCCATGACCGATCAGCTTGTCTGCTCCGCCCTGATCCAGAATTACTCGCGAGTCCTGCTGGCTTGCGACGCTGAACGCGAGACGAGATGGAATGTTGGCCTTGATGAGCCCGGTGACGACGTCGACCGATGGTCGCTGAGTTGCAAGGACGAGATGGATGCCGACGGCGCGAGCCATCTGCGCAATGCGACAGATCGCAGCCTCGACATCGCGCGGCGCAACCATCATTAGATCCGACAGCTCGTCGACGACCACGAGAATGTAAGGAAGTGGTTCTGGGTCGGGTTCCAGCTCGTCACGTTTGACGACAGCACGGCGTGCGACTGCATCGTTATAGAAGTCGATGTTTCGCATTCCATTGGCCGACAAGGTCTCGTAGCGCATCTCCATTTCCTTGACGACCCAATTGAGCGCGCCCGCGGCTTTCTTGGGAACGGTGACGACCGGGCTCAGCAAATGTGGAACGCCCGCGAAGGTGGTGAGCTCGACACGCTTCGGGTCGATCAAGAGCATTCGGACTTGATCGGGCCTGGCACGGGTGAGCACCGACGTGATGATCGAGTTGATGCATGACGACTTACCCGAGTTCGTAGCACCGGCGATCAGAAGGTGTGGCATTTCCGTGAGACTCGCCATCACTGCTTCTCCTGAGATGTCCACGCCGAGCGAAACGGTCATCGGGTGCTTGTCGGCGAGTGCCTCCTTGGAACTCAACACATCGCCGAGCGTCACCAGTTGCCGGGTCCTGTTCGGGACCTCGATACCGATCGCGCTTCGTCCCGGAATGGGGGCCAGGAAACGGAGCTCACCTGAGGCGAGTGCGTATTTGATCTCGTTGGACAAAGAGAGAACGCGGTTGACCTTGACCCCTGCGCCCAACTCGATCTCGAATCGGGTCACCGTCGGGCCCGGCGTGTGACCGGTGACCGAGGCATCGACTCCGAACTGCTCCATGGTTGCCTCGAGCGTCCGGGTCATCTCCTCGATCCCACGTGCGGAGACCTCGAGGTCCCCGCCTTTCGACAGGAGGTCCAATGACGGCAGCTTGTAGTTGCTCGAATCGCCTACGACGAGCGCCATCTGCGTCGGTCTGCCGGCCTTCATCGCAGTGGGTGGACGCTCGGCGTCCCCGCGCGCCTTCCTCTTTTTCGATCGGGTGGCGGCAGGCTCGATCTCCTCGTCGTCCTCGTAGTACTCGTCCTCGGCGTCGTCGTCGTAGTAGTCGTCCTCTTCGTCGAGTTCCTCTTCCCCCCACAACAGTCCCTTGAGGAACGCGCCGGCGTGCGCGAGCGCGAGACCGGTCCACTGGATCACGCGGCTGACGGGGGTCCTGGTGACGATCAGGAGGCTGGCGGCGAGAAGCAAACTGAGAACCACCCACGTCGCCCACACTCCGATGAGCCCGGACAGAGGGTTCGCAGCCATCGCGCCGAAGATGCCCCCGATGTCCGACAGCTTCTCGAGTGACGCGTAGATGGGCTTGTTGCCGCCTGCCAGGTGAAACATCCCGGCGAGCGTGAACAGACCTAGCGCGCAGCCGCTCATGATCCGGCCCATCTGGGGCCTGAGAGCGGGGATCAGCATCATCGCACCGGCTACGAAGACCACCGGCGGGACGGCAACTGCAACGTCCCCGGCGAAGAGACGGCCGAGATAGTCGAGCCCCCTTCCGATCGGACCCGCACCGCCCGTGTAGATCCCGAGGCCGCCAAGGACCGCCCCGAACATGACGACGATTGCCCACGCCTCCACGGGGGCATTCGCGATGCCGATGTAGGCCCATTTCAAGAACGAGATGACGGGATTCGGACGCCGTGGCTTCTTTCGTGCGGGCGCTCGTCTGGGGGGCCGCCTGGACGAGGACGCGCGCTGCCACCGCGCGAGCGCGGCGAGTTACGAGACCTGCTCGATGTCCTGCGGCGGGTCCTGGTCGCCACCCGGTGTTCCCTTCTGGCTAGGGCGTCAACAGTCACAAAAGTAACACCAGTTAACACCAGTAACAGGATTTAGTCCCGCCTCGCCGAACACCGACTGTCCCCGGACCTTCTTGGACCAAAAACCTCGCTGAGCGGGGTTAAAAGCGAATTTGGCCCGGTCAGATCTCCATGACGACCGGGAGGATCATCGGCCGGCGGCGAGTCGACTTCCACACGAACTCGCCGAGTGAGCGACGGCAGGTTTTCTTGATCATCTGCCAGTCGGTCACGTGCTCGTCCTCCAGGCGTTCGAGCGCGTTGAAAACCCTGTCAGCCGCCTCGTCGAGCCACTCCCGTGACTCGTCCATGTGAACGAAACCCCTGCTGATGAGATCAGGGCCAGCGAGGATCTCGCCGGACTGGGAATCGATGGTGACGACGCACATCAAGAAGCCGTCCTCTGCCAGCACGCGCCTGTCACGCAGCACTGTCGGTCCGATATCCCCCACCCCGAGACCATCGACGAGCACCATGCCCGCAGTCACCCGTCCATCGCGTCGCACGCCTTTCGAGGTCATTTCGAGCACATCGCCATCCTCGACGACGCTAATGTCACGCTCGGGGATGCCCACGCTTTCCGCGATCTTCTTGTGCAAAGCGAGGTGCCGGAACTCACCGTGCACTGGGACGAAGTGCTTGGGGCGTACCAGTATCAACATCTCGCGAGCTCGTCGGATGCCGCGTGGCCGGAGACGTGAACCTCGCTCGTCTCTGCCGAGTAGACATCCGCACCCACCTTGTAGAGGGAGTTGATCACGCGATGCACTGCCGATTCATTTCCCGGGATGGCCGACGCAGACAGGATGACGGTGTCGCCCCTGGCGGCATGTACGAACTTGTGATCGCCCGCAGCGATAAGTGAGAGCGCCGACAAGGGCTCGCCCTGGGAGCCCGTGCATACGAGCACGGTTTTGGACGGAGGCTGATGGTCGATCTCGTCGATCGGCAGAATCGTCCGGTCCTTGAGCTTGAGGTGCCCGAGCTCTCGCCCCACTTCCGCGTTGTTGATCATCGATCGGCCGATGAAGGCCACCCGCCGGTCGAACTCCTCGGCAATCTCGCACACCTGTTGAATCCGATGGAGGTTGGACGCGAAGCAAGCAACGATGATGCGCTGATCGGCTGTGGCAAAGATGTTGCGAAGGGTGTTCCCTACGACCGACTCGGAGGGTGTGCGACCCGGCGTCTCGGCGTTAGTCGAGTCCCCGAGCATGAGGTCGACACCTTCGCGGGCAACTTCGGCAAACCCTTCGATGTCGGTGTGACGCCCATCAATAGGCGATTCGTCGATCTTGAAGTCGCCCGTGTAGAGGATTCGCCCATCGGACGTGTCGATAACCGGGGCGATGGCGTCTGGAATCGAGTGAGAAACGGCGAGGAACCGGCACTTGAAGGGTCCGATCTGACGCCGGCCCGGCGCGGCGATGTCCACGAACCGGGCCTTCACCCCGTGCTCCTCGAGACGGCGTCTTGCGATGCCGAGGGTCAGCGGTGTTCCGAAGACCTCGACATCCACCTTGGGCAGAAACCACGCCAGCGTGCCGACGTGGTCCTCGTGTCCGTGAGTCAGCAGCACTCCAACGCATTGATCGGCGCGCTCCGTGATGTAGCTGAAGTCGGGTAGCACGAGATCGACACCGAGCATTTCCTCGTTCGGAAAAGAAAGGCCGCAGTCGATAACGAGGATCTTGTTCTCGTGCTCGAGCGCGAGCATGTTGCGGCCGATCTCACCGATGCCCCCGAGGAAGATGATCCTCGTCAAAGAAGGTTCACGTCCTCGAGCGCGGACCGAATCGCCGCGGCCTGCTCTGTGGTCGGAGGAACGAGCGGCAGGCGCGGCTCTCCGACGTCAAGTCCCATCATCGCCGCGGCGGCCTTCACCGGGATGGGACTCGTGGTCAGTCCCATGATGGTGTTCATCAGCGGCAGGTACTCGAGGTAGATCCGCATCGCCTCTTCGTTCTTGCCGTCGTTGTAAGCCGAGATGATCTGCTTGAGCTGGGGACCGATGAGATGAGAGCACACCGAAATCACGCCGTTCACGCCACCTCCGAGATGCGGCATGAGCATTAGGTCGTCCCCCGAGTACAACGCGAACTCCTCGAGCCCCGCAGCGTTGAGGTCGGCTCGCAGCTTGGCGGTCTCGAGTGCGTTGCCCACTGCATCCTTGTCGGCCACGATGTTCGGATGCTTGGCGAGCTCGACCATGGTCGGGCGCTCGATGCGCATCCCAGTGCGGCCCGGGATGTCATACAGAATCAGAGGAACGCTGGTCGCGTCCGCGATCGCGGTGAAGTGGGCGAGGAGCGCGTTCTGCGGGGGTTTCGAGTAGTAGGGCGTGACGACGAGGCAACCGTCGACGCCCCGTGCCGCCGCCTCCTTCGTCAGCTCGATCGACTCGGCAGTGTTGTACGTGCCGGTCCCCGCGATGACCTTCGCCCGGTCGCCGGTCTCGTCCACCACGGCCTCGAACAGTGCCAGCTTTTCGTCGTGGCTCAGTACCGGGGACTCCCCAGTCGTTCCACAGACCACGAGACCGTCCGAGCCGTGCGACACGAGATGTGACGCCAGCTTGCGAGCACCTTCGACGTTCAGCGACCCGTCGTCATTGAACGGAGTCACCATCGCCGTGAGGACTTCTCCGAAAACCGCCTGGGCCATCACTCCTCCTCCAGGTCGATGTTGATCAGCTTCCGCGCTGGTGTCACGCTACCTCCAACACGTCGATTACACGTTAATAGGCCAGAGGTCCTGGCTCGAGGAATGGCTCAATCAACGACCTCTACCTGCACTTTCACCGCGTCGATCCGGTCCAGGATCTGGCTGTCGAACGCCTGAACCGAGTTTGCGTAGGTCTGGGGTTCCTCCGGGATGACGATCTCGAACGAGACGGTTGCTGAATCCTCTTCGGGAAGCGGGCCGAACCGGAACACCAGACCCCCCTCGCCGACCGTCACCGGCTCGGGCTCGATCGAGGTGATCGAGGGGCTGACCTGCTGGTCGTCTCCGATCCGTCTCGGAGGCGGAGCGGGGCGCAGAAGGGGCGGAGCGTTCCCCACTGTGCCGCCCACTGCAACGTTCGCGAACGCCACGGTGAAAGAGCTCATGTCTCCTGGACCGGGGTTGTCTATCTGGACAAGCAACTCCTCGGTCGATCCCGCCGTCGCCTCGGTGGGAAAGTCGACAGTGAGGAATGGCTTGCCGAGCCCGTCCTCGGTCAGGTTTGGATCGACTCCGAGACACGCTGCGAGGCAAGCGAGAGCGAGACTCGCGAGCGCGACACGGAACACGAGTTACAGATCCAGCAGCGCTTCGAGGCCGACGGTCAGATCCTCGAGCGTTCCCACTCTCTTGACGGCAAGGATCACGCCGGGCATGAACGACGAGCGATCAAGCGAGTCGTGCCTGATGGTGAGTGTCTGACCAACCGAACCCAGAACGACTTCCTGGTGCGCGACCGATCCGGACGTTCGCAGAGAATGGATCCGCACGCCATTCACATCTCCACCGCGCGCCCCCGGTACCGACTCTCTTCCGGACGTTGGCAAGTCCCACGGTTCGCTCCGGGCGGCATTGATCAACTCGGCGGTGCGCAACGATGTACCGGACGGGGCGTCCAGTTTCTGCTTCTCGTGTCGTTCCACGATCTCAACGGAGTCGAAATGGGGCGAGGCCTGAGCTGCGAACTGCATCATCAACACCGCGCCGACCGCGAAGTTGGGAGCCACGAAACACTTCGTGCCGTGCTCCTTAGCCACCGCCCGAAGCTCTTCGAGGTCGCTGCCGGTGAGGCCGGTCGTCCCGATAACGGTGTTGATCCCGCTGCGCAAACAGAAGGCTGCGTTGTCCTTGACGGTGTCGGGTGTCGAGAACTCGACCGCAACCTCGGCCCCCGAACTCACCAGCGTTTCGAGCAAATCGGCACTCCCGATCCGCGCAACGAGTTCGAGGTCGTCGTCGGCCTCGACCGCCCTGCATACCTCGACCCCCATCTTGCCCGAGGCGCCGATGACCCCGACCTTCGTCGTCATCAGGCTGCGTAGCGGTCGAACGCGCCCTTTTCGAAGGGACCCACTACCGTCACAAGGAAGTCTTTCTGCGACAGGATTCTGTCGATGATCGACGTCATGTCGTCCATCTCGATCCGATCGAATCGCTCGATCAACTCGTCAATAGAGATGATCTCGCCGGTGGTCAGCTGCTGCTTGCCCAGACGGTTCATCCGGCTCGAGGGATCCTCTGCGCTTAGCACGAGCGAACCCTTGAGATGACCCTTGGCCCGCTCGAGCTCGACCTCGGTTACTCCGTGCGTGACGAGCGAGTCGACCTCGCTGCGGACGAGATCGATCACGGTCTGTGCGTTGTTCGGCGTCGTGCCCGCGTAGACGGCGAACGCGCCGGAGTCGGCGAACATCGCACGATAGGAGTACACGGCATAGGCCAGGCCTCGCTTCTCGCGAATCTCCTGGAAGAGCCGGGACGACATGCCGCCGCCGATAATCGTGTCGAGCAGCGCAAGCTCGTGGCGAGCGTCGTGGTTCCTGGGCAGACCCTCGGTTCCGAGAATGATGTGAGCTTGCTCGGTCGGCCGCTTGTGAACCTCGACTCCCCTGCCCAGGATCGGAGCCGATCCACTCCGCAAGGTCTTTCGCCCGTCGGTCTTGTCGGCCAGCAGCGCCTCGACGCGGTTGACGAGCTCTTCGTGATCGACGTTTCCGGCGGCTGCGACGACCATGTTCTTGGGCGTGTAGCGCTCCTGCCAGTAGTCGGCTACCTGATCGCGCATGACCGCGCCGATGGTGTCCTTGTATCCGAGCACCGGGCGCCCGAGAGCGTGTCCATTCCACATCGCCCGGTAGAAGAGGTCGTGAACGAGCTCGTCGGGAGCGTCCTCGTGCATCGCGATCTCCTCGAGAATCACATTTCGCTCGGGCTCGAACTCCTTGGGATCGATCATCGAATGCGTGAGCATGTCCGTCAGCACATCGAGCGCCATCGGAAGGTTCTCGTCAAGCACCACCGCGTAGTAGCAGGTGTACTCCTTGCCGGTGAACGCGTTCACGTCCCCTCCGACGGCATCAAAGGCATCGGCGATGTCCTTCGCGCTGCGCGTGTCGGTTCCCTTGAATAGAAGGTGCTCGAGGAAGTGGGACGTTCCTGCGAGCTCCTCGGGCTCGTCGCGCGCTCCGATGTCGAACCAGAAGCCCACGGTCACCGACCGGACTTCAGTCATCTTTTCAGTGACTACAGTCGCTCCGGAATCAAGCGTGGTGCGAGCAAAAGCCATGCGACTCCTTCATCGTTGAGGGCGATCCGGACCTTCGCCGGTCCCGGCGCAACAGCTAGTGTTCTTCCCTGCGCGGTGCACGCTCGCGTGGAGGGCCCCCACGGTCTCCGCCCTCACGTCGGCCGCGGTCACGGCCACCCTCTCGTCGAGGGCCGCCTCGACCTCGATCGCGGTCTCGATCACGGCCCCCTCCCGAGCGGCGGCTGCCGCCACTCTCGCCAGCGGCGGCGCGTGCTTCCTCGAGGGTCTTGCCCTGGGCGACCTGACGATCCAACCAGGCGACCGGAGTCAGGTTGACCTTACCCATCGAGTCGACCTCGGTGATCTCGACCTCGATCTCGTCTCCGACGTTGACCGCATCCTCGACCTTGTCGATGCGCCCCTCGCCGAGCTTGCTGATGTGCACGAGCCCGTCCCGTCCAGGAAGGATGTTGACGAAGGCACCGAACGGCATGGTCTTGACGACCGCGCCGGAGTAGCGCTCACCGACCTCAGGCATCTTCGGGTTCGCGAGTTCTTCGATCATCTGGATCGCCTTGTCGGCTGCGGCCTGGTCGGCCGCTCCGATGAAGATCGTGCCGTCCTGCTGGATGTCGATCTCGGCGCCCGACTGCTCGACGATCTGGTTGATGTGCTTGCCCTTGGGACCGATGACTTCACCGATCTTGTCGGTGGGCACCTTTATGGCCTCGATACGAGGAGCGCGAGGCTGGAGCTCCTCTCGGGGCGAGCTCAGCGTCTCGTTCATCTTCGAGATGATGTGAAGGCGAGCGTCGCGCGCCTGCATCAGGGCGGCACGCAGAACCTCTGCGGGGATGCCCTGGATCTTCGTGTCGAGCTGCAGAGCGGTGACGACATTCTCGGTGCCCGCGACCTTGAAGTCCATGTCGCCCGCAGCGTCCTCGTCGCCGAGGATGTCCGTCAGCGGGACGAACTTGTCGCCCTCGTGGACCAGGCCCATGGCCACGCCTCCGACGTGTTTACCGCCGCGCACGGGAACGCCCGCGTCCATCAACGACAGTGACGAGCCGCAGACGCTGGCCATCGAAGTCGAGCCGTTGGACGACATGATCTCGCTGACGACCCGAATGGCGTAGGGAAAGTCCTCTCGGAGCGGAATCACTGGAAGGATCGCCTTCTCGGCGAGTGCACCATGCCCGATCTCACGCCGCTTGGGCCCCCGCATGAAGCCCGCCTCTCCGGTGGAGTAGGGCGGGAAGTTGTAGTTGTGCATGTAGCGCTTGGTCTCCTGCAGGCTGAGGTCGTCGACCATCTGTTCCATGCGGCCCATGCCGAGAGTCGTGATGCTCAGCGCCTGGGTCTCGCCTCGGGTGAAGAGGCCAGAACCGTGCACGCGCGGGATGACGCTCGTCTGGCTCCAGATCGGACGGACCTCGTCGGCCTTGCGACCGTCGAGCCGGACGTTCTCCTCGATGATTCGCCGGCGCTGGATCTCTTTGGCGAGTGCCTTGACCGCGTTGGCGACCATCTTCTCGGCCACATCGTCGGACTCGTCGGCGAGACGCTCGACAAGGTCGGCCCTGATCTCGGAGAGGGCCTTGCGTCGCTCCGCCTTCGTCTGGATCGCGACGGCCTCGCGAAGGGCTGCCTCACCCTCGGCGCGCACGCGCTGCATGATCTCGTCGGTGTAATCGATGAACAGCGGGTAATCGGGCTTGTCCCCGTCGATCGAACCCTTGGGCTTTCCGGCGATTGCGACGAGCTCGTTCTGCAGGTCGATCACCTCGGCGATGAAGGCCTTCGCCGCCTCGATTCCGTCGGCCAGCACGGCCTCGTCGGGTGCTTTGGCGCCGGCCTCGATGAGGTCGAACATGCTCTCCGACCCACCGGCCTCTATCATCATGATGTCCACTTCGCCGCTCGATGGGTTCATCCGTCCTGCGATGACGAGCTCGATCGTGGATTCCTCTTCTTCCTCGTGGGTGGGGTGCGGAACCCACTGCCCGTCGATGTGGCTCATCCGCACCGCGCCGATGGGTCCCTGGAACGGAGCGTCGGAGATCGCGAGCGCGGCCGATGCCGCATTCAGAGCGAGGATGTCAATGGGATTGGAGTTGTCGAACGACAGCGTCGTGACAACGACATGAACCTCGTGACGGAAGCCGTCGGGAAAGGCGGGGCGCAGTGGGCGGTCGATGAGACGCGCAAGCAGCGTCGCCTTCTCGCCGGCCCTGCCCTCGCGACGGAAGAATCCACCAGGGATCTTGCCGGCCGCGTACATCTTCTCTTCGATGTCGACAGTGAGTGGGAAGAAATCACCGTCGCCCCTGGGGGCCGAGGTCGTTGCGGTGGCGAGAATGGTCGTCTCACCGAGTTGTGCCATGACCGCGCCTCCAGCCTGTCCTGCGAGGCGTCCGGTCTCGAAGCGGAACAGTTTTCCGCCAATCTTTCTTTCTACGAATTTTGGGTCTGGTTGCATTTTTCGGATTTCCTCCTGTGTCCTTGCGGTCGCCATGCGACCGCCGGAAAGTTGTGAGCGGGCGCGAGCCCGCCGGGCTACAGGAGAGGTGCCAGCCATGGCCGATTTTCAGTGGACAGCTCACCTGTTGATAGCAAGAGATGAACTCACAACTGAGAACCGACCGGGTCTGCGCTCGTGAGAGTGCCTGGAAGCCGGCCCTCCCCTTTGATTCCACTTCTACTCTGTGCTTCCCCCTACGGGGTTGTGCCGGGGGTGTCTCCTTTCATCAATGCGCACTCGTCGAGACGAGCTTCGCGCGCTGCCGCACCTCGAACTATCTTCGCAGTCCGAGCTTCGTGATGATGGCCCGGTACCGTTCGATGTCCTCTCGCTCCAGGTAGCCGAGAAGCCGGCGGCGCCGCCCTACCATGCGGAGAAGCCCTCGCCGGGAGTGGTGGTCTTTGGGGTGAGCCTGGAGATGCTCGGTGAGCTCGGTGATGCGCGTAGAGAGCAAAGCGATCTGCACTTCCGGGGAGCCCGTGTCGCCCGTGGTCCGGGCGTGTTCCGAGATGATCTCGTTCTTCTGTTCGTTGAGCAAACCCATGCGCGTGTTCAATCCTTTTCGTTGATTCGTTGGAGGTGGTGACGCCAGCCGGGAACACGCCCAGCCAGCGGAACTCATGTTAGCAGGTCAGAGGCCACGGGGGTCATGACGCCCGAACAGGCGTTCGAGCTTGCTCGAGCAACCACTTCCTCCATACGTCGAGCCCTTCGCCGGTGCGGCCGCTGACGAGAGTGTGGTCCACGCCTGGGTGAACGCTGTCCAGGTTCGTCAGAAAGAGATCGAGGTCGAAATCCAGGTGCGGCAACAGGTCGGTCTTGTTGACGAGGATGTAATCGCACGATCGGAACATGAGGGGGTACTTGAGCGGCTTCTCCTCCCCCTCCGTTACCGACGCGACCATCACTCGCACGTCCTCGCCCACCTTGAACTCGGCAGGGCACACCAGGTTCCCCACGTTCTCGATGATCAGCAGGTCCACCTCGTCCAGCGGAAGATCGCCGAGAGCGGAGCGCACCATATTGGCATCGAGATGACACTCCCCTCCGAACGTCTCGTTCGTGCTGATCTGAACAACCGGCACTCCCAGCGCCTCGATTCGCTCGGCGTCGAGTGAACCCTGAACATCTCCTTCGAGAACTGCGGTGCGCACCCCGTCGAGATCGTCGAGCACGGCCTCCAGGAGGGTCGTCTTGCCGGCTCCGGGTGAGCTCATCAGATTGATGACCTTCACGGAAGCTCGGTCGAAGTCCTCGCGATTGGCTCGGGCGATAGTCGTGTTGGCGTCGAGCACTCCCTCATGCACCGGCACTGGATGATGCACTGCGTTCCTCCTCCACGATTATCGACTCGACTTCGAACTCTTCGCCCGTGACCACCTTCGCGTCGCCGGCGCCGCAGCTCGGACATCTGAACGAAGGGGCATCGAGATTCCATTCGTAGCTGCAGGTGCATCGCATTCGACCGGGGACGAGCTCCTGCTCCAAACGCGCCCCCTCACAGATCGTGTCGCGTGCAACGAGATCGAAGTAGAACTCGAGGCTGTCGGGGACGACCTGCCGAAGGGCACCCACGCGGAGCTTGACGGTGCTGACCGGCAAACCGCCCGCGTGTTTGGTGACGGTGGCAACGATTGCGCTAGACAACGACAGCTCATGCATGGCTGGAGGCGAGGATCTCTGAGACAGTAGTGATGACCAGCTCGACGGCATCATCGACCGCACCCTCGACCTCTTCGCTTAGGCCGATGCCCATCTCCTCGACGGTCGCCGGTTCGCACGCGATGACGATCACCTTGCCGGGCCACCCGCCCACGTTCTTGACGAATCGCAGAACGGTCTGCGGGTCCATCCCGTGCGGATCGATCATGTCGCCGTCCTCGATTCCGCCTTCGACGGACTCCTCGTCCGGCTCCATGACGTACAACGTGCCGGGCTTTCCGCCCTGCCTGCTGATATCCACCAGAACGAGCGCGCTGTATCCCCGCATCACTTCGTATGCGAGGTTCAGTCCTCCCGTTCCGAAGTCGAGGACGGCCACACCCTCGGGAACGTCGCGCGCCTCGAGCCGCTTGGCGACTTCCGTCGCGAAGCCGTCGTCCTTCATCCACAGATTGCCTACCGCGGCGACTAGAACTCTCGGCTCGAGAGACGGAGTGGTCTCCTGTCCTTGATTCGACTGGGGTGCATTCATGCCTCGAGAACCTCCACCTCGTCGGGGAAAAAGAACAGATACCGTCCGCTCTCGCCAAGCACCTGCTGCATCGGATCGCTGTCGACGGTGACTCCGAGGTAGAGCTTGTCATCGAAGTCGAGGTAGATGCGCCGTAGCGTCGCCACCCTGCCGTTGAGCATCTTGTCGTAGACGTCGGTGCGATGTTCGAGCTTCAGGACGAGCTTCGCCCCCGGTCGCACCGTGCGGCCGTGCAACTCGGCCTCTGCCTCGCCGCGTTCGGGATGGGGCCCGAGAGGGCCGGGTGGAGCGGGACTCGGCTCGCGCTCGGGCGCAGGCTGCATGACGCCGTGAAGGTCGAAGATCGACTCGGGGGCAACCGACAGGGCGCGTTCCACCATGGCTTCCACTGCGGGGTCGCCTTGCGCGATGGACGTGCGTTCTTCATCGCTCAACGCGTGGACGTGGAGGAGCAGGGCCTCCTCGATCTCGGTCCCATCGAACAGGTTGCCCCGGCTCTTGGGTGCGATGGCCGGATGGTCTGGCAACATGATGGCAGCCCCCACAATCGCGGTGTCATCGTCGGCGGCGAGCACGGGCCAGGTGTTGACGTTGTCGCACCCCCGTGCCTCGAGCGGAGACACGATGTTCCCAGCACTGACTTTCAGTACCGGATGGGTGGATATGAGGGAGTGGACCAGCGCACCGGCTCGATCCTGGTCACCTGGCCCGAGGTCTTCGGTGCGCGTCGTGTTGCTCACCTTCAACCCCACATTGAAGGTCTCCTCTGTCGATGCTCGAGCGGTCAGGCTTACCTCCCCCTCCAGCGAATCGAAATCGAATGCAACGACTTGGGGCTCGTCGGTCAGCTGCTGAAGGGAGCGCCGCGGGATGTCAACCCGGCGTTGAACCGCCTCGTGTCGCTCTCCGCTGGACTGCAGGAAGACTACGAACGCATCGACGTCGGTGGAGGCCGTGCTTCGGACGATGCACTCCATCTGGAGGTGATCGTAGGTCGCAGCGCTCCGAGCCGCATACGCCGGTGGATAGACGATCCCGAACGGGGTCGGCGTTGCATTCTTTGTGGCGCCGGGCGTGTAGGGAAAGAGGGCGTAACCCTCGTAAAGGAGTGACTCGAGGAGCTCGTCGAGGGAGGTGGTCACGTGAGTCCCCCTCCGGTGTGAGCAGGTCTGTCCGCGTCTGCGAGGAGCTCGATCACACACGCTTCGAGAGACGGAAGACCGTTGGCCTGTCGGTACGCTCGCAATGCATCGAGTGTCTCGCGCTGCACTCCTATCCAGGCCCGGTTCGGGTAGAAGTGATCGACGAGTCCCCGCCACGTCGCTACCTGCATGCCGAAGCGGGCATCACAACTCCACGGGACCTGTATCAGCCGCAGCTCGCCCGAGTCATCCCGGTAGAAAATCGTTCCAGAGAACATGAACGTCAACGGCACCTCACCGTCGGTGACCGAGTAGAAGTACTTGACCGCGGCAAGCTCGGTGTCAAAGCTGCAGGACACCGGGATGTCGAAGGTCTGGTTGCCGCTGAAGCTCTTCACGAGGACGTCCACCTGGGTCCACATGAAGCTTCTGGTCGTCGCGCCCCACCGCTCGGGTTCGCCGAAGAGGTCGAACAGGGCCGCGCGGGCGCTCTCGTCGTAGCTCCTGCGTGCTGGATCGATATTCACCTGGCAGGTGAGGGCGATGGTGTAAATCTCGCGTTCCGAGGGTTCCGTGATGCGCGCCGCGAAGTTCATGATTGGAGTCGCCGCGAACCTCTGAGGGTCGGCGGACAGGATCTCGATGCGCGGGAGCGGGCTCGACGAGGTGCCCACCACGTGGCTCGATGAGCTCATGCCGAGCTGGCCTCGACTTGAATCGATTCGAAGAACTCGGCTATGGCACGCTCTGCGTCGGCACCACCCGAGATCCCTTCCCACTTCGTCTTCAGCAGACCGACGAGCTCGTAGCAGCGGTCGATCGGAACAATCGCGTGCTGGTGTGGATCCGAGTCGCGGTTCACGAGCAGCGCCTCGGCATCGGGCTCGAGTCGCTGGATCTGGGGGTTCGCCGCGCGCAGCTCTTCCCACGCGGCCAGCTCGAGCTGGCTTTCGGTCGCGCCGAGAGGACTCGGGTAAAGGGCGATCATCGAGTCCGCCGCTGAACTATGGAAAAAGAAAGCGAGACCGACGGGGATCGCGAACTTGGCCCACAGCTCATCGTTCAGTATGAAGTTCTCCAACCACACGAGACGCTGCCCGGTGGGTCGATAACGCGCTTCGCCTGAAGCTCGGACGAAACAAGACTCGCAGGCGCACATGATCGTGCGCTCCTCGATATCGAGCACATGTCGGTGCGAGGTCGCGATGTCCACACTGCAGAACTCGCAGCGCTCGATGCTGGACTCCGCCTGCGGGGACATCTCGCGCATCTGAAGACGGCGAAGCTGGTTGATTACAGAGGCTCGTCCGGTCGTGGAGAAGTGCCGATGGCCCGACATCGGCCGGCGGTCGAAGAACGGGGAGCTCTCACCCACGGCTTCGTATCGGAAGGGGCGTATGGGCGCTGCGCGCCTTACGCACCTCCGCTGCAGTCAGTAGCTCGAGTCCCAGCAGATCGGGGGCCGCTCGCTCGAGCGCATCGACCACCCGCGGCTCGAGCGACGAATCGCCGTTGCACCCCGATCCCGGCTCGGTCAGGCTCAGGCGAACGACTCCATCGACGACCTCCACCAGGTCGAGTCCGCCGCCCTCGGCAACGACCTGTGGGCGCAGTTTGTCGAGCGCGTCACGAACTCTCGTTTCGAGGTCCACGGGGAAAAGGCCGTGCATGAGCAGCAGACTTGCGACCACCCCGTCATCGAGAAGACGATCGCGCACCGAGCGCGCTGGGGTTTCGGGATCGTCGAGGGCATCGAGAATCCGTTCGAGCCCCTCGCCGTAGACCTCCATCAGAGTCGCCAAGAGCTCTTCCGCGGTATTGCGGGCGACGGGATCACGCACGTTCTCGAGGCGAGACAACAACTCACCCAGGCGTTCGACGAGCTCGTCGGCGGACGGCGCTTCCCGAACGCCATCCACCTGGCCGTTGGTGCTGGACAAATCCACCGACCGTTCGATCAACAAAGACCCGTCGGTGTATGAACGACCTTCTTGACGCGGCCGTCCCCCGTGTACATGTGAACTCCACATGGGAGGCACGGGTCGAAGCTCCGAACCGCCCTCATGAGGTCGATTCCCTTGAAGTTGTCCGGCCCGTTCTTCTCGAAGATCGGAGTGTTCTGACAGGCATCTTCATAAGGACCCGGAGTTCCGTGGACGTCGCGCGAGCTCGCGTTCCAGGGAGTCGGCGGGTAGGGCTGGTAGTTCGCGATCTTGCCCTCGCGAATGACCATGTGGTGCGAGAGCACACCGCGCGCCGCCTCGTGAAAGCCGACCGATACTGCTTCCTCGGGCACCTTGAAGTCGTTCCAGCTCTTCGTGCGGCCCGCCTTGACCTCGCCCATGGCCTTCTGGATGCAATGAAGGGCGACGAGCGCCGAGTAGGCCTGGTGATAGGACCGTGCGCGGTCGCGCTCGATCGCGTTCGACCACTGCGGAACCTTCCACTCGAGCTCCATCTCGGGCATCGACGCCGTGCGGGGAAGGGCCATCTGGATGGACTCGCCGGTAGCCTTGAGGAAGCCGAGGTCGACCAAACCGGCCTTCGCCGTCACCCACTGGCGGGCGAACGGTCCACCGCCCGTGTCACATGCGACGTGCGTGTCGGTCCGCTTGTCGTAGATGCGAGGAGAAACTACCCAGCTGTACTTGTCGAGGAAGTCGCGCTTCTGCGGCTTGGGGATCGTCGTCTTGTTCCAGGGATGGTCCTTACTGACCGGGTTCCCGAGGGGGTCGTGTGTGACGTACGTCTCCTCGTTCTCCCAGCCTTCGAAGTACGAGCTTCCGAGCAGGATTCGGATCATGAGGTTCATCTCGACCAAGTCCGTGGTCACGAGCTCTCCGCCGATCGCAATGCCCGGAGTGACGAAGCGCTTTCGCCCCCAGTCGGTCATGTTGGCGTAGTTGTAGTCAACGTAGTCGGGATCGTCGAAGCATCCCCAGTTGACCAGGTTGGTCTCGCGGAAGCCGACCTTCTCGTACCCGGGCATCGCCTCGTAGAAGAAGTCATAGAGATCGTCGTGCATTGGAACGGTGCGCTTGACGTACTCGAAGTAGCGCATGAGCCGGACGTAGTACTCGGTCAGCGTCTGCTGGGTGATGTCGGCCGAGCAACCACCAGGCATGATCGTCGACGGGTGCGTGTGCCGCCCGCCGAACAGGCAGTACATCTCACGCGTGTAGCGCGCCACCTGAAGGGTCTCGAGATAGAAGTCCCCGGTGAACGGGTTGAGCGCGCGCATGATGTCGGCAATCGTTCGATAGCCGTGGATGCTCGAATGCTCTGCCGTGGTCTGCTCGGCCTTGGCCAGCACCTCGGGGTTGGTTTCCTTGACCATCTGCTCGCAGAAGTCGACGTTCGCCATGCAGTCGTTGAAGATCGCATGGTCGAACATGAAGTCGGCGGACTCGGCCAGGTTGAAGGCGTAGTCGCCCAGCGGCGGAGGCTTGACACCGTACGCCATGTTCTGGTTCAGACACGAGCACGTGCAGTGGTTGTCTCCACAGATGCCACATATCCGGCTGGTGATGAAGTGGGCGTCGCGCGGATCGATCCCTTTCATGAAAATGTCGAACCCGCGGAAAATCATCGAGGTGCTGTACGTGTTCAACACCTGCTGGTTGGTGAAGTCGATCTCGGCGTGGATCCCGAGACTCCCGACGATGCGTGTGATCGGATCCCACGACATCTCCTTGACGACGACTTCTCTTTCAGTCGGAGTCTTGATTGCCATCTCTTAGGTCCTCGCTTTCCTCAATTGTTTGCGCGGTCGTCGTCTAGGACTTGGCGTAGTGGCGGGGCCGGTAGCCGGTCTCGAGGGTCTTCCCGCGACGGCGCCATGCCGGTTCCTTGTCACCGTTGCGCTTGATCTCCCAGTTCCGCAACATCCTGTAGATGGGTCCGTAGGTGTACTTGGCGGGTGTGGTCGAAACCAACGCTTTGGCCGGGGCGTCCATGAAGGGCATGTACTTGTCGGGGAAGCCCGGCATCGTGCAACCGATGCAGATCCCACCGACGTTGGGACAACCCCCGACTCCCGACTGCCAGCCTCGGAAAGGAACGTTGCACTTCACCACCGGGCCCTCGCATCCCAGCTTCACCAGGCAGCGGTGGTCGTTGCCGTAGACCTTCGCGAAGTCACCGTGCTCGTAGTAGGCGGCCCGGTTGCAGCCCTCGTGCACGGTTCGCTCGAACAACCACTTGGGCCGAAGAGCGTTGTCAAGCTCGATCGGTGCCGCCATGCCCCCGAGTTGCAGGACCAGATACAGCAGCGTCTCGGTCGTGTTGTCGGGCTGTGCAGGGCAGCCTGGGATGCACACGATCGGAATCCCTGCGGCGGACTTCCAGTCCCAGCCGAGGTAATCCGGAAGCCCCATCGCTCCGGTCGGGTTGTTCTTCATTGCCGGAATGCCACCGTACGTGGCGCAGGTGCCAAGCGCGACTACCGCAGCCGCCTTAGGAGCGAGCCGGTCTACCCACTCGTTGGTGGTGATCGGTTGTCCCGTTACAGCGTCGTGTCCGATCGCCGCCCAGTGACCTTCGCCGCTGAGCTCCTCGTTGGGAATCGAGCCCTCGACGACTAGCACGAACGGATCGAGCTTTCCCTCTTCGGCGTCGTACCAGGCCTTGAAGAATTCGTCTCCGTTCTCGTATGCGAGCACCGGAGTATGCACGACCACCTTCGGCATCCCCGGGATGATGCCCGTGATGATGTCTTCGAGGCTGGGGTTCGTCGCAGAGGTCATCGCGACGGAGTCTCCGTCGCACCCCTGTCCCGACGTCATCCAAATGACATGAGCCGTTATGCCCTCCGTCTCCTTCTGGTTAGGCGCGAACTCAATGTCTGCCAGCGACATCGTGGCTCCCCTCTGGTTGCGCGGTCACTGAAACCGCTCTCGTCGACTCGGAACAAACGACGTAGTGATGGGTTGCGTGGCGCGCGGACGCGCGCAGAGAGAGGTTGCTTATGGATGCGGAGACAAGTGGACCCAAGCGCCCCGGACTTAGGGGTCGACGTGCTGCATCAAGTACCTGGGTGCTGCCATCGGTCATGCGGCCCCCCAGCCTCATCACCAACCGCGTGCCCGATGAGTTCCTGCACGCGTTGTCACGTTACCGCTTTTGCACCGGCCTTGCCCAGCTATTCGAGCAACCTTCGCAGGACGTGATACTGCGTCGCCTGCGCTTCCTGAATCCGAGGGATGTAGTCCGCATCGATGACGTGGGCCCGGTCGCACAGCTCGGCTAACCGTCCGCCCCCGTAGCCCGCGAACCCAACCGTTACAAGCTCGCGTCGCCGCGCCTCCTCGATAGCAGCGAGGACGTTTCGCGATCCCCCGCTCGTCGATATCGCAACCGCCACGTCACCGGGCGATCCGTAGGCGATTACCTGGCGAGCGAAAACGTTTTCGAAGCCGACGTCGTTGCCGACCGCCGTGACAACCGCCGCGTCGTTCGTCAAGGAGATCGCCGGAACCGGCCTGAGTCCAGGCGGTGGAGCCATCAGATCGAAGACGAGATCCTGGGCATCGGTCGCCGATCCACCGTTTCCGAACGCCAGGACCTTCCCGCCGGCGGCGATTCGTCCGGTTATGACCTCTGCGGTCGTGACCAGCTCGCCGGGAGCGGCTGATTCGTTGCGCATGATGCGACGTCTCCGGCCTTCTGAACGATCGAACCTTCCACTTCGCGAAGGACCCGTTCGAGCCCCTCCTCGGCCTCCGCAAGGAAGGGATACAGAAAACTGGAGTCGCCGGTGTCGTGGCGCTTTCCTTCCCGACGGTCCTCGAGCAGACCTTTGTGGTCGAAGAAAACGTGCACCAGCTCCCAGAGCACGTGGTACAGGGTCTCGTGCACCTCTTGGACGATGAATGGGTCGTCGGACATCACCGCGAACGACGCCTCTATCTCTGGTACCAGCCCGCCGGGTGGCCCGGATAGCGCCACCGGCAACAGACCGAGCCCCGCGGCCTGGCGAAGCGCCACCGCCACCGATTCAGAGCCGGGATCATCAGGGCCGTGGACCATGCCCACAGCGATGTCCTCCGGTCTGGACAGGATCGTCAGTTGCCGAGCCAGAAAGGCTCGGTCGTCAGCCAGCGCCATTCCTATGGTCGAGGGCGCGTCGTTGACCAGCGCCAGCGCGGGCAGGGCGCGTTTGCCGACGATGACGGGGTGCACGAACTCGACCGAGATGTGTTGCGCGTCCGTCGCGGCGGCGCCCACTCCGAATGCAATGAGACGGCCTCCTCGGACGAACCGGTTCGCCATGGCGTGGCACAGCCGGGCTAGCCGGGGAGCCTCCTCTTTGAAGAAGCGCTCGACGATCTCGGCGCGTTCGGTATAGGCACTTGCCGCCAGGTTTTTCAACAGATGCGTGGGAGCGGGTCTCCGATGAGCATGTCCATGATCCTCGTACCACCGAACGCGGTCTCGACCAGAACCATGCCCTCGGGTTGCGGGGCCACTTTTCCGATGAGCGCGGCGCTCTCCCCTCCGGGAACTGACCGCAATGCTGCAAGTGCGTCATCGGCAGCATCGGGGGCCACGACGGCCAGCAATTTGCCCTCGTTTGCGACGTACATCGGATCGATCCCGAGAATCTCACATGCGCCGGTTACCGCGGGATGGACCGGTACCGCATTCTCGTCGAGGACCACCCCGAGGTTGGCGTCGGACGCGAGCTCATTCAGGACCGTGGCGACTCCGCCGCGAGTTGGATCACGCATCACCCGAAGCGCCGGTCCCGCGGACTCGATAAGTGCCCGAGCCAGGGGCCACACGGATGTCGTGTCCGATTCGATGTCGGCATCGAGATCTAGCTCGCCGCGCGCGAGCATGATCGCCGTCCCGTGATCTCCGATGTATCCCGAGCACAGGATGCGGTCGCCCGCTTGGAGTGAAGAACTCGAGAGGGAGGCGCGAGGGTCGGTGATGCCGACGCCCGAGGTCGTTATGTACATACCGTCGGCCTTGGTCCGCTCGACGACCTTGGTGTCACCCGCTGCGATCGAAACCCCAGCCTGCCTGGCGGCCGTGGCCATGGCATCGACCTCCGCTCTCAGCAAGTTTGCGTCGAGGCCCTCCTCGAGCACGAACGCGGCCGAGAGGGCGACCGGGCGGGCACCGGCCATCGCGAGGTCGTTGACAGTGCCATTGACGGCTAGCTCGCCGATGGAGCCACCGGGAAAGCGCAGCGGCTTCACCACGAAGGAGTCGGTAGTGAACGCGATACGCGCGCCATCGAGTTCGAGGGTTGCTGCATCCGCCAGGGCCGCGAGGTGCTCGTTGTCGAACGCTTGCTCGAAGAGACCGGCGACCAACGTGTGGGTGGCTTTCCCACCTGCTCCGTGGGCCATCGTGATCCGGTCGTCGCGGAAGCGGGGGCGCAGCTTGCGCTGGCGCTCGATCCACGCGAGCACCTCCTGCTCGATGTCGGCCATGCTCAGGTGGCCGCGCGGGCGGAGGACTTGGCGAAGCGACCAAAGTTGTAGTACGCCGCGCACGCTCCCTCGGAGCTGACCATGCAGGTGCCGATGGGCGTCTCCGGCGTGCAGGCCGTCCCGAAGACCTTGCACTCCCATGGCTTGATGACGCCCTTGAGAACCTCGCCGCACTGGCAAGCCTTTGGATCGGCAACTCTCACACCCGGGACGTCGAAGCGAAGCTCGGCGTCCCAGTCCGCATAGGCCGGCGACAGCTGGAGCGCGCTCTGAGAGATGAACCCGAGGCCACGCCATTCGAAATAGGGACGTAGTTCGAAGACCTCGGACAGAACCTGCAGCGCTCTCGGGTTCCCGTCGTACTCGACCACCCGTCCGTACTGGTTCTCTACCTCCGAACGTCCCTCGTCGAGCTGTTTCATGATCATGTAAACGGACTGAAGGAGGTCGAGTGGCTCGAAACCCGCCACCACGATCGGTTGCCCGTAGTCGGCGGGGATGAACTCGTAGGGACGGCAGCCCACCACTGTCGAGACGTGACCCGGACCGATGAAAGCGTCCAGCCTCAGGTCGGGCGAGTCAAGCAGCGCCTTTAGCGGCGGAACAATCGTCACGTGGTTGCACATAACGGAGAAGTTCGTGATGTTCTCGGCCTTTGCACGCATGAGTGTCAGCGCGGTCGAGGGGGCCGTGGTCTCGAATCCGATTGCGTAGAACACGACCTCGGCAGCGGGGTTCTCGCGTGCGATCTTCAGAGCATCGAGCGGCGAGTAGACGAAGCGGACGTCGGCGCCTTCGGCCTTTGCGTCGAGGAGGCTCCCCTCCCCTCCCGGCACCCGCATCATGTCTCCGAAGCAGGTGAAGATCACGTTCGGTCGACGAGCGATGGCTATCCCGTCGTCCACGCGACCCATCGGAATCACGCACACGGGACAGCCGGGACCGTGAACCAACTCGATGTTCTCGGGTAGGTGAGCCTCGATGCCGTGCTTGTAGATCGTGTGCGTGTGGCCCCCGCACACCTCCATCACCTTGTAATGCCGGCCGGGCTCCGCTAGAGCTGCTATCTGGGTCCCCAGCGCCCGCGCGAGCTCGACGTCCCGAAACTCATCAACGTATTTCATGCCTCACCGAGCCTAGTGATCGCGACGCCGCCGTGTATCAGGAGCCGCTCGCCGAGGCGGACGGGAGCGACCAACTCGACGCCCACGGAGCCCCTGGTTCCGTGATCATCGGCGCAAATCGCGTCGGGATCTCCCTCCTCGACGACAGTCACGGGCACGGCCACGTCGCCGCACGTCAGGCAGCCGTCGACGACCGCGCAAACGGCTCCGTAGGACTGAGGGTCGATGACCGGGAGCTCTTTCGCCCCTGTCACGAGATGTCGCTCGCTCGTAGCTGCTCGAGCTCGTCCTCGAAGGCCTCGCCCATCCCGTTGAGCATCGAGAGTGTGGCATTTGCCTCGGCCTCGTCCACTTTGGAGAGCGCGAAGCCAACGTGAATGAGCACCCAGTCGCCTACCTCGGCGCACTCGCCCGCGCGGTCGAGCAGTCCGACATTGACGTTGCGCCTAACTCCGCCTATCTCGACCTTGGCGATGTGGGTGTCGGCATCGACTATCTCGATGACCTGTCCCGGAATTGCCAGGCACATACCCTTCCCCCCGTACTTTTCCCGCGACGACGGCGCGCTCGGGGACATCATCGCGCCACAAAGCTCAAGCGCAAGCCCGATTGCAACGACAACCCCCGGGGATGAGGTCGGCTTCTATTGCTGGGTCTTAGGTTCCGTTGGTGGTGCGAGCGTTGGCGACGACCGATTGGCCCAGGGAAATCCCTCCGTCGTTGGGGGGACGCGCCGGTGCGCGACCACGTCGAAGCCCGCTATCCCGAGCCCTGTCGAAACCCGTTCTAGCAGGAGAACGTTTTGAAACGCCCCTCCCGAGAGAGCCACGGTCTCGAGCCCGAGCTTATTGCGCGTCCCCACACAAGCCCGTACCAGCGCGTCCGCAAGTCCATTGTGGAAACGAGCCGCGACCTGGGGGACTGTCGATCCCGACACGAGATCATGAGCGGCGGCGCCGACAAGCTCGACGCCGTCGATCACTCCATCCGCGACCGTGCACGGATAAGCGTCGAGCTCGGAGCCATCGGCGACCTGCTCCAACTCGGCGGCCGCCTGACCCTCGTACGACACTCTGGTTCTCAGGCCGCACAATGCGGCGACCGCATCGAACAAACGGCCTGCGCTCGAAGTCGAGGGCGCATTCAGACCCGACGAAGCCATCTGAAGGATCGGTCCCCAACGCCCTCTCGTGCGGACAACGAAGTCGATAGGTAGCGACGCCGCATCTTCTCCCAGCGCCTCGTTCAGGTACACCGCCGCCATCCGCCACGGTTCTCGGATGGCCATCGCTGCTCCAGGCATCGGTACGTAGCGAAGATGAGCCATCCGCTCGTAGCTCGAGAGACGACATATCAGGACCTCGCACCCCCAGATCGCACCGTCATCTCCGTAACCCGTCCCATCGAGCGCTAGTCCGATAACGGGCTCGGTTCGCAGGTTATCGGCCATGCACGAAACGATGTGCGCGTGGTGGTGCTGAACGCCGACGAGCTCGGCGTCCAGTTGTGCCAGAGCCCACTTCGTCGACATGTAGTCCGGGTGCAGGTCGTAACCAACAACCTCCGGGACGATGTCGAAGATCCGTGTGAAGTGCTCGACTCCCTGGGTGAACGCCGACATTGCCTCGAACGTCTCGAGGTCCCCGATGTGGTGCGAAAGGATCGCATGATCCTCGAAGCCAAGGCAGAACGTGTGCTTCAGTTCGGGACCCGCACCCAGCGTCGCCCGTGCGAACGGAGGGGTCACGCGCAGCGCCTCGGGGGCGTAGCCGCGCGCTCGCCGAACTTGAAAGGTGGATCCCGATGCAGAGCGGACGACCGAGTCGTCACAGCGGACATGGATCGGCCGGTCGTGTGTCAGCCAAGCATCAACCAGACCGGATAGACGATCCCGTGCGTCGGAATCGATGTAGGCGATCGGCTCGTCGGTGAGGTTGCCCGACGTCAAGACGATGGGCCCGCGCACTTCGGACATCAACAAGTAATGCAGCGGGGTGTAGGGAAGCATGATCCCGAGGTAGGCGTTGCCGGGAGCAACCGACTCGGCGACAGCCCCCTCCGCCCGGCGACGAGCGAGGACGATCGGTCGACGTTGCGACTCGAGGACGTCCCGCTCATCCTCTGAGAGGTCGACGAGCTCGGCCGCTGCAGAGCGATCGGCGACCATCACGGCAAGGGGCTTCTCTTCCCGGTGTTTCCTTCGTCGCAGCTCGGACACCGCGACTTCGTTGGTTGCGTCGCAAGCGAGGTGGTAGCCGCCGAGACCCTTGATTGCAAGCACGGAGCCATCGGCGAGAAGGCGCGCCGCCTCGACGAAAGGGTCGCCATCGTGGCTCACACCATCTCCTTGCAGCAGGCTGAGGCGCGGACCACATCGAGGGCACGCGATCGGCTGAGCGTGGAAACGGCGGTCGGCGGGATCCTCGTACTCTGCCCGGCACTCGTCGCACATCTCGAACGTTCCCATGGTCGTGTTGGGGCGGTCGTACGGAATGCCCATCGTGATTGTGAAACGTGGACCGCAGTTCGTGCAGTTGGTGAACGGATAGCGAAAGCGTCGCTGGGCTCGATCAAAGATCTCGGCGACACAGTCATCGCAGGGAGCCATATCGGGGGCCACTGCAGTCCGCACAGGTCCACCGTCTGCGCTCGCTCGGATCTCGAAGACGTCCCGGCCCTCCGGTGCAATCTGTTCCTCGACCACGGACTCCACAGTTGCAAGCTGTGGAGGTTCATCAACGAGAGCGACTCGAAAGGATGCGATATCGGCACTGGCACCCTCCACCTCGATGAGCACGCCCTTGGCGTCGTTGAGGACGAAACCCGACAGCCCGAACTTGGTGGCGAGTCCGTACACGAACGGGCGAAAGCCGACGCCCTGAACGGTGCCCGTTACCCGAAGGCGCGTCCTCATCCGTTGGTCGACCATGCCGAGATGCTCGCGCCGCGAATCGTTTCAGGCCATCAGGGATCGAGTGCGGTCGACATCCTTGGCCATTTGCTCGACGAGGGCGTCGACGGACTCGAACCTCAGCTCGTCGCGAAGACGTTCGTGTAGCTCGACTCGCAGCCGCTGGTCGTAGAGGTCGCCTCCGAAGTCCAGCAGATAGGCCTCCACGCGCCACGGGGTGGTGTCCGGGTCTCCACCGAACTGGGGATTGACCCCTACGTTGATTGCCGCCGTGTACGAGATGTCACTCTCGGTTACCACACGTCCCGCGTAGACCCCTCGCGGAGGGTGGGCGATGCTCCTGTCGAGCTTGAGGTTGGCCGTGGGGTAACCGAGACCGGTTCCCCTTCTGTCCCCCCGTAGCACCACCCCGTCGACATCGAAAGGACGAGCAAGCAGCGAACGTGCGGTGATCATGTCGCCCTCCGCGATGGCAGTGCGAACACGAGTGGAGCTAACGCGCTCGCCTTCGACCTCGGCCAGCTCGAGGGCTACAGCTTCAAAACCATGTTGGGTCCCCATCTTGTGCAGCAAATCGATTGTCCCAGCGGCCCGGTGGCCGAATCGCCAGCCGTTCCCAACGAATACCTTGCGCGCCCCCAACTTAACGAGCACGTCCGTGACAAAACGCTCCGGGCTCCATTTGGAGAAGGCTTCGTCGAACGGCAGGACCACGAGCGTGTCCATGCTCGTGTCCTCGATCAGTTCGGCTTTTCGTTCGGGAGTGGTTAGCACCTTGGGCTCCGAGCCGGGGCGAAGAGTCGCGAGGGGATGCCGGTCCCACGTGACCAACACAGAGGTTCCACCGAAGGACTCTGCCTCGTCGATCGTGCGAGCTATGAGGGCGCGGTGGCCCAGATGCACACCGTCGAATGTCCCCACGGTCACGGCTGTACCGCCCTCCTGCGGACTCAGGGCGTCGACACCAACCAGCTTCCTCATAGGTGGCTTCACTTACCTGCTACGACCCTCTCGGGAACCAGTTCTCTGCCCTTTCGCGCGTAGACCGCAACGAGATCGCCTTCGTTGATCAGAGCCAGGCGCTCGCCGTCGACGAGATCTTCGGACGGCAATTCCAGCCGTCGTCCGTTTGCAACCAACCTCGCAGCATCATCATCTATTTCGATGTGTGTCAGGACGCGCACCGCGTCGGCCAGCGGAAGAAGATGCCTGCTATCAACGACATCAAGCTCAACTGCGTCGGCTTCATCAAAGCCTCCCGCCTCGGTCCTCCTCAGCGAGCGCAGGTGCGCGCCGCAGCCGAGCGAAGCTCCGATGTCGTGAACGAGGGTTCGTACGTACGTGCCGGCCGAGCAGCGCACGTCTAGAACCGCCTCGGGCGGTTCCTCGGAGAACGACAGCACGTCGAGCTCGAAGATGGTCACCGGCCGGGCGGCTCGTTCGACCTCCTCGCCGCGTCGAGCCTTCTCGTAGAGACGTTCGCCTCCGACTCGGACCGCCGAGACCATCGGAGGAATCTGATCGAGCTCCCCGGTGTGATTGGCAGCGGCGGCACGTACATCGTCCTCAGAGATGTCCACCCGGCGTCGTTCAACGACCTCACCCGAGGCGTCCTGGGTAGTGGTGGTGACGCCGAACACGGCCGTAGTCAGGTAACGCTTGGGGGACGCCTGGGCGTAGGACAAGAAACGCGTGGCCCTGCCGACGCCGAGGATCAACACGCCAGTTGCATCGGGATCGAGTGTTCCCGCGTGGCCCACTCGCCTGGTCCCGAGGCTCTTTCGAATCCTGTCGACAACGTCATGGCTGGTCATGCCCGCGGGTTTGTCGACAACGAGAACGCCGTCGATCCCCGCGTCCCGCTTGCGGCTCACGACTCAGATCTGTCGCCCAGATGTTTCAGAATGTCTTGTACGGCACTCTCGACGTCCACCGCCGTGTAACCGGCAGCGAGCTCGTGGCCGCCGCCGCCGTGAGCACGAGCGATCTCGCCGACACTGACAACGGGATGATTGGGGCCGGACTTCGATCTGAGACTCACCCGGTAGTTGCCGTCTTTCTGTTCTTTGAAGATCACAGCGACGTCAGCATCGCGCGTCGTTCGCACCGCATCGATCAAGAGGTCCGTCTCGTCCGCACCTACCCCCGTATCCTTCAGATCCTTGCGGGTGATCCACGAGTACACGAAACGCTGCTTTTCGAACAAGGTGGCTCTTTCGAGGACGCGTCCGAGCAGCTTCAGGTAGGAAAACGGAGCGGATTCGAACACTTGGAGCGCGATCTGCGGAGCCTCCACCCCATAGGACAGGAGATCGGCCGCCAGCCTAAGAGTCTCGGGGCTCGAGTTGCCGTATTGGAATCGTCCCGTGTCGGTGACGACGCCGGTGTACAAGCAGGTTGCGATGTCGCGATCGAATTCAACACCTACGTCCTTCAGGAGGAAGGCCACTATCTCAGAGGTGGAGGAGGCGGACTCGACGACGATGTTGAGCGTCCCGAAGTTGTCGTTTCCTGGATGATGATCGATGTTGACCAGCGGGTCCGATTGGAGCGCGATCTTTTCGATGGCACCCAGCCGATGTGCGGCTCCGCAATCGAGAGCCACGAACAGATCGATCTCGTTGGGGATTTCCCCCGGCTGGACGAGCGATTCAACGCCGGGCATGAAAGTCAACGAGGGCGGCGTCTCCACAGGATCGGAGCCCCATGTCGGATAGGTCGTCTTCCCCAGCGACCGCAGGCCGAGTGACACGCCGAGAAGCGCACCGAGCGCGTCTCCGTCGGGGTTGACGTGACATGCGAGTGCGATCCTCTGGGCGTTCTTGACGGCGTCAACCGCGGCGTCCCAGTCGGCGACGTTGTACCGGCTCATTGCTGCTCCTCGCCGTCGCTAGGAGGCTCAGCCTCGATTCGGTGCAGGATTTCCTCGAGTCGCTGAGCCTCATCTGCCCCCGTATCGAGTTCGAAGACGAGCTCGGGCGTGTATCTCATACGAACCTCGTGACCGAGATGGGTGCGAAGGAGAGGCGTGGCGCTCTTGAGAGCGTCCATCGTGGAAGCCCTCTCGTCGTCTGACCCCAAGACGCTAACGAACACGCGGGCGTGACGAAGGTCGGGGCTGATCCTGACCGTCGTTACGGTGGTGAAGCCCAAGCGCGGATCCTTGAGGTCCTGAATGGCCTCGCCGAGAACCTCGCGCGCGAGTCGCTGCACCCGCTCCGTTCTCTGACTCACAACATGGTCCTCGCGATCGTCGAGACGATCACAATATTGTCCTCGCGATGATCCAGACGATCACTGGGATAGATCCTCCAGCGCAAACACCTCAATCGAGCGATCGACTATCTCGGCGCCATCCACCGCGTTCCGCCCCACAGCCTTCTCGACCTCCTGCAAGATCTTGCGGCACTGACTCATCGTGCTGGATACGCAACTGATTCCAAGAGCCGATCTCTGCCACAGATCCTGGTAGTCGACCTCGGCGATGGCCACGTTGTACTTCCTGGTTACGACCGACAAGATGCTGCGAAGCACTCCGCGCTTGTCCTTGAGGGATGTCGCCTCGGGGATGAATATCTCAAAGCGAGCAACCCCAATGAACACTCCGAGCTGCTCCCTAGCGCGCGATCTCTTCGATCTCGAAGGCCTGGATGAGGTCGCCCTCTTTGATGTCGTTGTATCCCTCGATACCGATTCCGCATTCGTATCCCGCTGCGACCTCTCGAGCATCGTCCTTGAACCTCTTCAGCGACGAGATCGTGGACTCGTAGATGACCGAGCCGTCGCGCGCTAGACGGGCTCGGGCGTTGCGCCTGATGACTCCATCGAGCACCATGCAGCCGGCGATCGTCCCGGCCCTCGGGACCCGAAAGACGGCTCGCACTTCCGCCTGCCCCATGGGCCGTTCCCGAAGCTCGGGACCGAGAAGCCCTTTGGCGGCACTCTCGATGTCTTCGATCGCCTGATAGATGACTCGATAGGTTCGGACGTCCACGCCCTCTTCCTCGGCAAGCTGACGGGCGGCGCCCGACTCGATGACGTTGAATCCGATGACGATGGCATTCGACGCCTGAGCAAGCGTGATGTCGTTCTCCGAGATCGCACCAACTCCCTTGCGCAGGACGGTCAGCTCGACCGTGCTCTGATCCAGGTTCTCGAGCTGATCCACCAGAGCCTCGACCGAACCCTGTGCATCGGCCTTGATCAACAGGTTCAGCTGTGGCGTCTCACCTTCGAGCGTGCGGGACAGCAGCGCGCTCAGGGACGCGGGCTTGCGAGCCACCTGCTCGGCGGCGCGCCGGTGCTGCTTGCGCTCGCCGGCGATTGCCCGGGCCTCACGCTCGTCGACCAGGGCCCTGAACTCGTCTCCGGCCGCGGGCGGCGAGTCCCAACCGAGGGCGAGGACGGGCTGGCCAGGTGTGGCTTCCTCGACCTCGTTGCCGCGCTCGTCGAGCATTGCTCGCACGCGGCCCCAAGCGACGCCTCCAACCACTGCATCGCCCTTGAGCAACGTGCCCTTCTTGACGAGGAGGGTTGCGACGGGCCCTCGTCCCTTGTCTAGATGCGCCTCGATGACCACGCCGCGCGCCATGGCCTCGGCGTTCGCCTTCAGATTCAGGGTGACGTCGGAGGTCAGAAGGATCATCTCGAGGAGTCCGTCGAGGTTCTTCCGCGTCTTCGCCGAGACATCCACGAAGGCCGTCTCGCCGCCCCATTCCTCGGGAGCTAGCCCGCGGTCGGATAGCTGCTGGCGAACGCGCTGGGGATCGGCTTCGGGTCGGTCGATCTTGTTGACTGCAACGATGATCGGCACACTCGCTGCCTGCGCATGGTCGATGGCCTCCATCGTCTGGGGCATCACGCCGTCGTCGGCCGCCACGACGAGGACGGCGATATCCGTCGCCTGTGCTCCGCGGGCGCGCATGGCGGTGAATGCCGCGTGACCCGGAGTGTCGATGAACGTGATCTCCCTGTCGCCGAAGTGCACCTGATAGGCACCTATGTGCTGGGTGATGCCGCCGGCCTCGCCCGACACGACGTCCGTCTTGCGGATGGCGTCAAGGATGGTCGTCTTTCCGTGGTCGACGTGCCCCATTACGGTGACGACGGGGGGCCGGTCGACGAGTTCGACTCCTTCATCCTCGTCCTCGCCTTCTGCTTCCTCCTCGGCCTCTTCTTCGGCTGGGTCGACGATCCTCACAGATAGGGCGAGCTCTTCCGCAACCAATTCGACCGCCTCGTCGCTCATCGATTGGTTGACGGTCATCATCTCGCCGAGTCCCAACAGGACCTTCACGATCTCGTTCGGCGCACGATCGACCTTGGCCGCAAAGTCCTGCACAGTGATGCCGCGGTGAACGCTGATCTCATCGGCGGGGGCCGTTGCCTCGGGTGCCGGCTCAGGCATGGTCTCGACCGGGGCAGTTTTCTCGGGTGAGGGCTTCGCGGGAGGTTTGCTGGCGGGTGCCTCCGCCGCCCTCTTGGGCGGGGCCTTGGTCTCCGCGGCCGGCGTCTTAGGCGTCTGGTCGGACTTGGGCTCCCTCGCCTTGGGCGCGGGCTTGTCCCCTTCTGCCTGTGCATCGGGCTTCTTCGCCGACGGTTTCTTCGCCGACGGTTTTTTGGTGGACTTCGCCTCGGATGTCTTCGGAGCCGTCTTCTTCTCGGCCTTCGAGCCGTTGCTCAACTCGGAGCGAACGCGGTCGGCCAGGGACTCCTCAATCGACGAGGAGTGGCTCTTCACCGGCTGACCGATCTTCTCGAGATGCGCCAGCACCTCCTTGCTGGTCAGCCCAAGTTCCTTGGCCACCTCATGAACTCTGGGCTTTGCCATGCTGCTTCCTTCCTTCGTGTTCAATCGTTTTCTATTACATCGACATGCCTCCGGAGCTCGACCCACAGCCCCGAACGGTCGAGATCCCTACATCTCAGCGCCCTCCTGAGCGCTCCGGACTCCACCGCTTTCCGCACGCATGCCGGGGCGTTGCAAACATATGCGCCGCGGCCGGGTGCCCGAGCACGTGGCCCCTCGGCAACGGGGGCTCCGCCAGGAGTCAGCGCCACCCGGATCAGCTCGTCCTTGGGCCGCCGGGTTCGACAAGCCACGCACGTCCTGACGCTAGGGATTCTAGTCGTCTGAGGTTGCCTCGCCCTTCTTGGCCCCGGAGACCTTGGCCGTCTCGGCCACCTCGGCAGCAGCGTCCTCCGAGGCGGCTTCATCGGCGCCATCCCCAGTGGCCTCCTCCTGGGACGCGGCAGCTACACGCTGCTCCTCCGCGCGTACCTGTGTCTCCGACTTGATATCGACTCTCAATCCGGTCAACCGGGCTGCGAGGCGGGCATTCTGACCCTCCTTGCCGATGGCAAGGCTGAGTTGATAGTCGGGCACGATGACGAGGGCCGTCTGGCCGTCGTCCTGGATGCGAACCTCGGTGACCTTGGCCGGCGACAACGCGTTGGCCACGAAGTCCTCGATGTTTTCCGTCCACTTGATGATGTCGATCTTCTCCCCACGCAGCTCGTTCATCACCATCCGCACGCGGGAACCCTTGGACCCGACGCACGCGCCCACCGGGTCGACGTTGCGGTCGTTGGACGCTACGGCGATCTTGCTCCTGTGACCCGGCTCCCGCGCCACGCCCTTGATCTCGACGACACCGTCGAGGATCTCTGGAACCTCGAGCTCGAACAATCGACGGATGAGATTCGGGTGCGTGCGGCTCACGATGATCTGCGGTCCGCGCGGCTCTTCCGTACCTCCACGATGTAAGCCTTGAGGCGCGCGCCGTGCTCGTAACGCTCGTGTGGGATCTGTTCCTGTGGAGGCATGAAAGCCTCGGCCTTACCGAGGTCGAGGATCGTGTAGCGGTTGTCCTGTTGCTGCACGATGCCTGTCACGATGTCGCCTTCGCGGCCCGAGTATTCCCCGAAGGTAATGTCCCGCTCGGCCTCGCGAAGACGCTGCAGGATCACCTGCTTGGCGGTCTGGGCCGCGATCCTGCCGAAGTCTGCAGGAGTGTCCTCCCACTCCTTGAGAATCTCGATCTCCTCCGTGTCGGGGTCGATCTCGACCTCCTGCGCGTAGACGGTCACAGTGCCGTCCTCACGATCGATCACAGCTCGAGCACCGCGCGTCTCGTCGCCTCCCGCCATTCGGAGGTACGCCGACGCCAGCGCTTTCTCGATGGCCTCGAGAAGCGTGTCGAACGAGATCCCACGCTCGCGCTCAACCTCGCGGAGAGAATCAAGAGGGATCTGCATTGGCTACCTCCATTCAAATACCGTTCGGGCCGACTTGACCTCCTCGTAAGGCACGTCGACCTCCTCTTGTTGATGAGTCTTCAGCGTGACGGAACCGTCCCCGGCCTCGAGGATCGTTCCGTCGACGCGGTGGGTGTCCCCAACCACCTTGTTCTTCGTTTTCACGACCACTTGCTTGCCAACCGATCGCGCGTAGTGCTCGGGGCGCTTCAAGGTGCGTTCGAGCCCCGGAGAGCTGACCTCGAGGGTGTAGCGCCCCTCGATGGGGTCCCTCAGGTCGAGGCCACGCGAGATTTCCTCCGACACCTCGGCGACCGTGTCTAGGTCGACTCCTTCATCGCCGTCCACGAACACCCTGACGACACGACTGCCCTTAGTGCCGCCCACTTCGACGTCCCACAGGCTCAAGGAGCGGCGCCGGACAACCGCCTCGGCGAGGTCGGAGACCTCCTCGAGAACGTCCATGCCACCTCCCTGTCACCACTCGCCTGGCTACCTGCCGCGACCACAAAACAAGCCCCTCTGGGAGGGGCTGGCCGAAAAAAGTCCCATACTCCTGCGGTCTGGCCGAGGCCACCCCGCCTGCTCCTGTTGCTACCTGCTGTGTCGCTCCTGCTGTCCGGTCCCTTGCTACACTGTCCCGAGCCGGGAAAAACTCCTGCTCACGACGGTTTCCGAGACTAACACGGAGCGGCTCCGTAAGGCTGAGTCGCGCCCGACATCCGAGAGGACGCAGATGGCAAAAAAGGGCCGCAAGCGGCGCAGCCGCCGCAAGAACAAGGCGAACCACGGCAAGCGTCCCAACGCCGGCCGCAAATAGTCCCTCTTGCCCCTTAGGGCGACCCCGATCCCAGGATCAGCCCTTCACCGCGCCCATGGTGAAGCCCGCTATGAAACGTCCGAGGAGAAGGTTGAACACGAGCGCGATCGGCAGCGCGACGAACACGACGGCCGCCTGTAACGACTGCCAGAAGAAGACATCGCCGCGGATCAGCTCGGTCGGGACTCCGATGCTGATTGTCTTCTCCGGTGTCGAGGAGAGGAACGCGAGCGCGTAGATGAACTCGTGGGCCGTGAGAGTGAACGCGAACACGATGACGGCGACGATTCCGGGGAACGCAAGTGGGATCACTACCCGCATGAAGGCGCTCAACCGGCTGTAGCCGTCGACTAGAGCCTGCTCTTCGACGTCCTTGGGAATGCCCTTCAGGAACCCGGTTAGCAGCCATATCGAGACGGGAATGGTGATCGTCGGGTAGATGAGCACCAGGGACCACGAGTTGTTCAGCAGCCCGAAGTTACCCACCACCCGGGTCATCGGGATGAACAGCAGGGTCGGCGGGATGAGATACACGAAGAAGATTGCGATGCCGAGCGGACCACTCCACTTCATCTCGAGCCGTGCCGAGCGCGTATGCGGCGGGAAGCCCGACGAATAGCGTGATCGAGACCACTAGGAACCCAACCCATAGCGTGTTCCACGCAAACGTCAGGAATTGCGTGTCGGCGAGCAGGAACCTCCAATGCTCGAGGGTGGGCGGCAGGTTGTAGATGAACGGGTTGTTTGCCTTGGTGTAGAGGTCCGGGTCCACCTTGAACGACGTGATCGCGCTCCAAATGAACGGACCCGCTGAAATCAGCGCCGCGAGGATCGCGATGGAGTAGAGAACTATCCGTCCGCCTCTGGCGCGGCGACGCCGCTGCTGGCGTATCCGTTCGACCTCAGCTTCGTCCGTGACGTCGATGCGGCCACCTGTGAACTTCTCGGCAGTACTCTCGGTGCGCGCCACGGTCTAGATCACCTCCGAACGCCGGACCACCCGGAGAATCGCGATCGCCGCCGCGAGCAGGAGGGGGAACAGGAAGAGCGCCACCGCGGCGCCCTGGGCGAGGTCGCCGCCCTCGATCCCCTTGAAGAACGCCCAGCTCGAGAGCACCTGGGTCGCCTGGGTCGGACCACCCCGAGTCAGAATGAAGACGACGGTCATGTCCGCGAACGTGAGGATGGCCCCGAAGAGCACCGCCACTGCGGATATCGGAAGCGTCAGCGGGATGGTGATCTCCCTCAACTTCCGCCAGAACCCGGCACCGTCGATCTCCGCGGCGTCGTTGATCTCACCTGGGATCGCCATGTGCCCGGCCATGATGATGACCGTCGCCACCGGGACGATGCGCCACACGTGCACGGCGATGATCGACCCCATCGCGAGTACGGGACGCCCCAGGTAGTACATGTTGGCTTCGATCAGCCCGAACCAGCGCAGCACCCAGTCGATGGGGCTGAAGATCGAGTTGAGCAACCACAGCCACGACACGGCCGCGAGCGACACCGGTGTCGTCCATGGCAGCAGTATGCAGAAACGAACGATCCACTTCCCCTTGAAGTCCTTCGTCAGGACCGTGGCGAGGATGTGTGCGCTCACAACGATCAGCACCATAGAGATCACGGTGAACGTGATCGTGTTCCTGAAGGCGGTCCAGAAAACCCGTGAGCCGAGGATCGTTTGCCACTGACGCAGGCCGACGAAGTCAAGACTGGGGTTCCCGGTAGTCACGTCGCTGAAGCTGAACACGATGGCGAGGACGAACGGGAACGCGACGAGACCGATGATGTAAGCGACGGTCGGCAGCAGGAAGAGCTTTGCCAGGACTGCCCTCGTTGTCGGCGAACCTCCGCTTGGGCAACTGGACCGGAGCGGTCGGACCCTGCTCACGGGTCACGGCGTCGGGGGCCACCGTCCCGACCCCGTTCGGCGCGGTGAACCGGTGTCACGAGCGGACCGGCCGCGATTCGGTCTGTACTCCCGATTCGCCGTCGAACCAGCGCAGGTCCTTTTCGTGGACGGCGAAGCGTTGGGTGCCGTCCTCGGTCACGACGGCGTTCACCGTTGCAGGGATCCGAGCAATGATGTGGGCATCGTCGGGCCCGAGGGCCGAGGTGGTCGCATAAACGTGCCGGTCGCCTGAGAGGTACTCGATGCGGTGAACCTGCACGTCGACCTCGAGCAGGTTGTCGCCGTTGCTACCCATCGCCTCGAGCGGCAGAAAGTTCTCCGGACGGAAGCCGATGAGATGGTCTCCGCGGTCGATCAGGTTCATGGGCGGCGACCCGATGAAGGTGGCAACGAACGTGTCCGCCGGGTGGGAGTACACCTCTTGAGGAGGGCCGATCTGGCGGACCTTGCCGTTCAGGATGACTGCGATGCGGTCGCCCAATCCCATCGCCTCGACCTGGTCGTGCGTCACGTAGATCGTGGTCGTGCCCAGGCGCTCCTGGAACTCCTTCAGTTCGTCACGGGCGGAAGTGCGCAGCTTTGCGTCGAGGTTGCTGAGCGGTTCATCGAGGAGGAACACGCTCGGGTCTCGGACGAGCGCCCGAGCCAACGCGCACGCGTTGCCGTTCCCCACCCGAAAGGTGCCGTGGCTTGCGGCCGAGTAACTCGCCGATCCCCAGCAGGTCTGCGGCCCAACCAGCCTTCTCACGCCGGGCTTCACGGTCGGGCATCGTCGTCTTCAGCGGGAAGGTGATGTTGTCGAACACGGTCTTGTGCGGATATAGCGCGTAACTCTGAAACACCATCGCTATGCCCCGAGCGCGTGGTGGGAGGCCGTTCACGACGTTCCCACCAATGAGGATCTCGCCTTCAGTTGGCTCCTCGAGTCCCGCGATCATTCGCAGCAGAGTTGTCTTGCCGCAGCCGGAGGGACCGAGCAACACGAGGTATTCGCCCTCGCGTGTAGCGATGTCCACTCCGTCAACGGCGCGGACATCACCTTTCTCGAAGTGCTTCTTGAGTCCTCGCACCTCGACTACATGCGCCATTCGAACCCTTTCCTCAGCCGGCGTGCCGCTCGGCTTTCCGACGAATCAGCCTCCACCGACGAGGCCCTCGTTCCGCCACTTCTCGAAGATCTCCTCGCACTCCGCGTGCGCCTGCTCGACCGACTCCTCCGCCTCCTGGTTACCCCTGGCGACCCGGGCGAGCATGTTTGGCAGGATGAAAGTGCCGTTGATCTCGCCGATGGCCGGGCTGGCAGGCCCCGGGTATCCGAGGTTCGCCGACCAGTCGACTGCGTTCTTCAGGGGCTGGAGCTTGGTCGTGTCGTCGCCCTCGATCGTGAACGGGTCTTCGTCGAGCCATGCGTCTAGCTCAGGCACCTGCTCCGGGTAGCCCGGGAAGTCGTACATCTTGGACTCGTACGCGGCCCTCGGCAGGTTCTCCGTGTAGTGCAGACAGGAACTCCTGCGCGGCATCGAAGTTTTCCGAGAACTTCGGAGTGATCCAGTTGTACATGACGTGCTGCGCGGCCATTTGCCGCTCCGGGCCCTCGAGTGCCGGGACGAAGAAGACGTCCTTCGCGATATCCGGGATGCTCTCCTGGGCCGTGCGCCACGCCGAGATGGAGTTGAGGATGTAGCTCAACTGCCCGGCGATGAGACCCTCGTTGTTCGACGCCGGGTTCCACGCGAACACCTCTTCGGTCATTGCACCCTCGAAGAGCTCCTTCGCGTACTCGACTGCCGCGATGGTCTGGTCGGACATCAGGGTTACGGTCTCGTTCTCGTCCTGCTCGGCACCGCCGAACGACCACATGAGAGCGCGCGCGTACATGTTCGAGTCGATCTCCTGTGACATCCCCAAGCCCATCTGGATGTTCTGGTCGCTGAAGATCTTGGTGCCGCCCTCGAGAAGGTCGTCCCACGACGCGGGGCCTTCGGGAAAACCGGCTTCCTCCCACAAAGACTTGCGGTAGTCGCCTGGATCGGGCGACCACGCTGGTGCGTACGCGTAGTAGTTCTCGGTCGTCGGGTTGAAGCTGGACTTCTGGCACAGCTCTAGTTGCTGGCCGAAGCGTTTGTTGGCCTCGTCCATGAGGTCGCTCATCGAATAGACGCTCGGCTCGAATTGCGACAGCGTCGCGATGAACTGAATGAGGTCGTGACCCTCGCCCGAGCCGATCTCAGATGAGATGCGTGCGGGGATAGTCGTGACGTCGATGTGGTCGACCGTGACGTTGACTCCAACCTCTTCGCCCCAGTCCTGGGCGAAGGTGTCGAACCACTCGTCGTGCGCCGGGACGAAATGGCTCCACATCAGGAGACGGAGATCTCCCGAGAGCTGGGTGGAGGGTTCGGTGAACTTCACGTCCGGCGCCCCCACGGTGGGGGCAGCATCTTGGGTCGAACCCGATTCGCCCCCGGAGCAGGCCGCAAGCAGCGCTGCTGCGGATACCCCTTGAATGAAGCCTCGACGGCTGATCAGCAGCGGCGGTCTACGGCGACTCATGACTCCCCCTTTGCCTTGGTCTGCGCATGCTGGTTCTCGGTGTTATCCAGGCCGCCACGCTGCGGTCGGGAGTCCCCGCGATGAACCAAATTCAGAGTACTTGGTAGGTCTTGTACCCCTTTGAAGGGAAATCACGCCTGGTAGGCGCGCCCGTCAGGGGCTCGGCATGTCCGGGGCTCGGCTATGGGCCTCGGGGAGGTTATGAGGGGTCGGGAAGGTCGGCCGGAGGGCCCATGCCGATCGGCACAACAGGAGGTCCCTGGCGGCGGGCCGCTCCCTTGAGAACCGTGGCCGCTCCGTCGCCGACGTCACCGTTGGCTCGAATCTCCTCGGCGACTCGCTCCGCCGCTTCGAGCAGGGCATCGACGAGGCCGTCGTGGGGAACCCAACCAATCTGCTTGCCCTTTGCGAACAGCAACCCACGGCCCGGACCCGCGGCGATCCCTATGTCGGCATCGTGTGCCTCCCCAGGGCCGTTTACCTCGCAGCCCATGACTGCGATCTGCATCGGCGGCAGATCCATCTTCTCGATGCGCTTCTCGACCTCGTTGGCGAGCTCGAAGACATCTAGCTCGGCACGGCCGCAAGAGGGGCAGGCCACGAGGTCGAACCCCGACTCGCGCAAGCCGAGAATCTGAAGGATCTGCTTGCCGAGCTTGACCTCCTCTACCGGATTCGTGGTGAGCGACACCCGAATCGTGTCACCGATGCCTTCGGCAAGAAGTGTGCCGATCCCGATCGCCGACTTGGGAATTCCCTGCTTCGGGGTGCCGGCCTCGGTCACGCCGAGGTGCAGCGGCACATCGGTTTTCTCGGACAAGAGGCGGTAGGCGGCGATCATCTCGGGGACGTTTTGGTGTTTGACGGAAACCTTGATGTCTCGGAACCCGTGTTCCTCCAACAGGCCGATCTCGTACAGCGCGCTCTCGACCAGGGCATCGGCTGTTGGTCGCCCGTACTTCGCTATGAGCTTCTTGTCGAGCGACCCAGCATTGACTCCGATTCGAATCGGGATGTTGCGCTCGCGCGCGCCGTCGGCAACCTCTTTGATGTGCTTGGGGTTGCGCATGTTTCCCGGATTTACGCGCAGGCCGTGCACCCCCGCCTCCAGCGCAAGCATCGCAAGACGGACCGAGAAATGGATGTCGGCAATTATCGGCACTCCGCCGTGTTCGACGACCTGAGGGAGAGCCCGCGCGTCCTCCTCATGAGGGACCGCGACACGCACTATGTCCGCGCCCTGCGTTGCCAGCTCGTGGACCTGGATGATTGTCTCCTGCGCGTTCTCGGTCTTCGTCGTAGTCATCGACTGGATCGAGACCGGCGCGCCACCTCCGATCACAACATTGCCGACCGACAGTTGCCTCGTCTTGCGGCGCTCGTATGCGTTCATCAGAACGGAAGGTTGACCGGTCTGGCCAGGTCGAGATAGAGGACGGCAACGAACAGGATGATGAAGAATCCGATCACAGCGACCGACACCGGTATGAGCTTGCGGATGTCGACCTTTCGCTTGGTGATCGCTTCCCACGCCACGACCGCGAGGTGTCCTCCGTCCAGCGGCGGCAGCGGCAGAAGATTCATGAGCCCCACGAAGATGGTGAACGCGGCGATCATCTCGAAGATGGCCGTGTACTCTCCCCGGTTGGCGCTATCACCGACGATGCGGCTTGCGCCCACGATGCCGATTGGACTGTCCTCTGCTGAGCGCTCGCCTTCACCCCCAAGCGCGTTGAAGATGTCGCCGTTGAATACCTGAGCGAACACCTGAGGGACTCCGATGACCGACCTCACCGTCATGTCCCACACGCGCTCTCCCGAGTGCTTCACCGCCTCGCCGAAACCAAATGTCTCGATCTCTGGCTGGGGACCGACGCCCAGATAACCCACCATCTTCTCGCCATCGTCAGGTTCCCCGACTTCCTCGCCCGCCGGAGCGAGTGCAAGGAGCTCGTTTGACTGCGACACGATTGCGGTGCCGAGTTCCGCTTCGATGGTCTCTCGCTGCCCGTCCCGTTCGACGGTGAAGGTCGCGGACTCTCCCGGGTTCGCACGAATGAAGCCGCGCACTTCGTCCCAGGCCGTTACCTCCTCACCCTCGATGGCGACGATGGTGTCATCTAGTTGAAATCCGGCTGCTGCCGCGGGAGTCTCCTGGCCAAAAGCGCGTGGCTCGACGACGGAGATCTGGTTGCTCGGCTCGCCAGTCGGGTACCCGAACGCCATCCCCGCGATCAACAGCGTGACGAAGGCGACCGGCCAGTGTGTCGCCGAACCCGCAACGAGAACGATGGCTCGCTGCCAGCGCGGTTTGTTCGGGTAGGAGCGGTGCTGTTCTTCCGGCGGGATCTCCTCGTAAGGGTTCATTCCGACGATCTTCACGAACCCGCCAAGTGGGAGGGCCTTCACCCCGTATTCGGTTTCGCCTCTCTTGCGCGAGAACAGGGTGGGCCCGAAACCAACGAAGAACTGCGTTGCCTTGAAGTTGAAGTACTTCGCGGCGAAGAAGTGGCCCGACTCATGGACCATCACGACCACGAGGATCGCAAGAACGAACAACCAAATTCCGAAGTTCAAGCCGGGGTTCCTTTCATTTCCATGATGTCTCTCACCTAGTCTTCATCCTCACACCGCCTATGTGGTCCGCTGCCCTCTTCCGGGCCCAGGCGTCAACCTCGAGCACTGCTTCGAGATCCTGTGCGTCCAGCGATTCGTGCTCTCCGAGCACTTTTTCGATCACCGCTGGGATATCGACGAACGAGACCCGATGGTTGAGAAAAGCTCCAACGGCCTCCTCGTTCGAAGCGTTCAGCGCCGCCGGATGGGTCCCGCCCATCTCGCCCGCCTTGCGAGCGAGATTTACGCACGGAAACCGCTCGCGATCGATTGCCTCGAACTCAATGGTTCCAACGTCGGCCCAGTCGATTGCCTTCCCCACCCTCGGCCGGCGGTCGGGCCAGGTAAGCGCCGATTGAATGGGAACTCGCATGTCCGTGGGGGCCGCCTGAAGGAGCGTGGATGAATCGACGAACTCCACCATCCCGTGGACAAGGCTCTGGGGGTGGCAGACGGCGTCGATGCGATCGTAGTCGAGCCCAAAAAGGAAGTGGGCTTCGATGATCTCGAGGCCCTTGTTCATCAGGGTTGCCGAGTCGATTGTGATCTTGGGACCCATCGACCAGGTGGGGTGCGCGAGGGCCTCCTCCGGCGTAACCGACGACAGGTCCATCCGGGTCCGGAACGGCCCCCCCGAGGCGGTCAGCACCAGCCTGCGGATCGTCATCGGGTCCACTCCCGCCAGGCATTGGGCCAGCGCCGCGTGCTCGGAGTCGACTGCGACGATGGTTCCTCCGCTCTGGCTGGCAGTACGCAGACAAACTTCGCCGCCCGCGACGAGACTCTCCTTGTTCGCCAGGGCAAGGCGCTTGCCGGAGCCCAAGGCGGCGACCGATGCACGGAGGCCGGCCGCTCCCACCACCGCGTTGAGCACGATGTCGGCCTCCTCGAGCGTGGCGAGTTCCAGGGCGGCATCCGCCCCGAGCCCGTGACGGGACACGCCGAACTCGTCCGCCTGGCGCTGGAGTTGCTCGGACTGGCTGCCCGCGGCAAGCCCGACCACCTCGAAATCGTCGGGATTGTCTCTGATTACGTCCAGCGCCTGGCGGCCTATCGAGCCCGTAGATCCGAGGATGACGACTCGCCGGCGAGTGCTCTCGCTCACATGAAGATTGTCACACGGGCACGCCTGACCCCGAGGGTCGTGGGGCCAAGCCGCGCGCAAACTCCACAAGCGATCGCGCTAAAGCCCAATGCCCCTCAGGTAGAGAAAGACGAAGGGGGCGCAGAACACGATCGCGTCGACCCGGTCCAGCACGCCTCCGTGACCGGGGAGCAGGGTACCGGAGTCCTTAATGCCGATCTCTCGCTTGGCCATGGACTCGATCAGGTCGCCCACGGGGGCCAGAAGTCCGATGAGCAGTCCGAGCCCCAGTCCGTGGAGGGGGTCGAGTCCGTGTATGAGGACGAAGAACAGAAAGGCACCGAACAGGGCTCCTGCGATCCCCCCGGCGAAGCCCTCCCAAGACTTTGCCGGTGAGATGGATGGAGCCATCTTGTGGGTCCCGAACCTCGTTCCGACGAAATACGCGGCGATGTCGTCCGCGGCGACCGACAGCGCGAAGGCGATCATCAGGAATATCCCGTCATCGAGCACCATGATCGCTACCGCTCCCGACGCCCCTCCACCTATCCACAGGACGCTGAGCACCGTCCAGGCCGTATCGGTCATAGGCGTTGCGCCCCGCGTGGGACGAAGAGCTGCAAGAAAACTGCCGAAAACTGTGACCGCAACGACGGCTCCAAGAAGGCGGAAGCTCTCGAGGAAGGCGACGGTCATCATCCCGACGGCCGCGGTGAGAGCGAAGGGCACGAACGGCCTCCGGCCTGCCTGCTTCAAACCGGTGAACAGCTCGTACAGCGCGGCCGTGCACAGAACCACAATGAGAAAGAAGAATGCGATCGGGCCGATCAGCGCGCAAACGATGGCGATTACGAGCAGGGTGAGGGATGTGATTACCGCGGCGCGCAGGGAGCGGCCCGAGGGTTTGTCCGTGGGTTCCTTCTCCAAGGCCGGGCCGTCCTTTAGATCTCTGAGAGCTCGGCCTCTTTGCGTTGCAGATTCTCGTCTACCTGGGAGGTGTACTTGTCGGTGAGCTTCTGGAGCTGGTTCTCTGCGCCGCGCTCTTCGTCCTCGGACAGCTTGCCGTCCTTCTTCATCCTCTCGAGATCCTGCTTTGCGTGGCGCCTAATCGCGCGCACCGCCACGCGCCCTTCCTCGGCCCGGGCATGTGCGAGCTTGACGAGCTCCTTGCGTCGCTCTTCGGTCAACTGCGGAAAGACCATTCGGATGACCTTGCCGTCGTTGTTGGGGTTGATGCCGACATCGGAGGCCTGGATCGCCTTCTCGATGTCCGAGAGCGAATTCGGGTCGTAGGGAGTGATCATGAGCACCCGCGGCTCTGGGACCGCCATGTTGGCCACCTGGTTCAGAGGTGTCTTCGTCCCGTAGTAATCGACCATCACCTTGTTCAGCAACTGCGGTGCGGCGCGCCCGGAACGAATCGTGAACAGCTCTTCGAGGTTGACCGAAACGGCTTTTCGCATCTTGTCTTCGGCTTGGCTGAAAACCTCGCCCTTCGTTTCGGGCATCGTTCCTCTCCTATGCGTTGGTCTCTGCGTGGACGAGAGTACCGACATCCTCGCCGGCGAGCACTCTGACGATGTTTGGAGCCTTCAGGTTGAAAACCACGATCGGAAGCCGATTGTCCATGCACAAAGAGATGGCGGTCGAGTCCATTACCTTGAGCCCCAGGTTCAAGACCTCGATATAGCTGAGCGAGTGAAACAACTTCGCGTCCGAGTTCACCAGCGGGTCTGAGTCGTAGACGCCGTCGACCTTGGTGCCCTTGAGGATGACTTCCGCCCCGATCTCCAGTGCGCGCAGTGCAGCCGACGTGTCGGTCGAGAAGTAAGGATTCCCTGTGCCGCCCGCAAAGATCACGACGCGGCCCTTCTCGAGGTGCCTGATCGCACGTCTCCGGATGTAGGGCTCGGCGAGCTCCTGCATCCAGATCGCCGTCTGGACGCGGGTCTGGACGCCCTCTTTCTCGAGCGCATCCTGGAGGGCAAGCGCGTTGATGACCGTCGCAAGCATGCCCATGTAGTCGGCCGTCGTCCGGTCGGTGCCCTGCGCGGAGGCCGACAGGCCCCGAATGATGTTTCCACCGCCGACGACAATGCCGAGGGCCGTGCCCAGATCCTTGACGTCCGCGATCTGACGTGCGATCGAGGCGACCGTTCGAGGATCGATGCCGAAGTCCCCCTGCCCGGCAAACGCCTCACCGGACAGTTTGAGCAGTGCCCGCTTGAACTTCGGGGCAGCTTGGAGATCCTCGGCCATCGGTTGTGTCCTCAGCCCGCGGTGGTCTCGCCCACACGGATGCGGACGAAGCGGCCGACAGAGACGTTCTCGCCCATCGAGGACTTCGCCCCGTCGAGCAACTGGGCGATCGTCTTGCTCTTGTCCTGGATCCACTCCTGGTCGAGCAGGACTCTCTCCTTGTAGAACGACTCGAGCTTGCCAGCGACGATCTTCTCGATCACCTGCTCCGGCTTTCCTGAGTCCTTGGCCTGTTTCGCATAAATGGATGACTCCTCGTCGATGACCGACTGAGGGACCTCGTCGCGGGCCGTGTAGGCGGGATCTGAGAACGAGATGTGCATCGCGATGTCCTTGGCCAAGCGCTCGAACGCCTCGGTCTTTGCGACGAAGTCGGTCTCGCAATTCAGCTCGATCAAAACCCCGAGCTTCGGCGGGTAGTTCGGGTCAGGCTTGTGCATGTACGCGTAGACGATGCCCTCGCTGGCATCGCGTCCACTCCGCTTGGCGGCGTCGGCCAGTCCCTTCTCGCGCAGCACTCTCTTGGCGGCATCGATGTCTCCATCGGTTTCCTGGAGTGCCTTCTTCGCGTCCATCATCCCCGCGCCGGTTGCGTCGCGCGAGGGCCTTTACGTCCTTAGCTGTGATGTCAGCCACTCGTCGTTTCCTCCTTGGTTGCTGCTTCCGCGGCTGGCTCCTCGGCGGGAACACTCGGTTCCTCAGCTGCGGCTGGTGCGGGTGCCAGCGACTCCGTGGCTTCCTTCCCCGCCGGGGCCGGTTCGCTCGCGGGCGCGGGCTCCTCTTCTGCCGCGGCCTCGGCCTTCTCGAGCTCGATCTCCCATTCCGCCTTCGGCTGGGCTTCCGCCGTCGGCAGCGTCTCGACCTTTGATTCGGCCGGCGCGGGCGCCACCTGCGGCTTCTCGCCCTCCGTCGGTCGCATGGACTTACCCTCGATCACCGCGTCTGCCACGATCCGGGTAAGGAGCGAGCCCGATCGGATTGCGTCGTCGTTGCCGGGGATGCCGAAGTCGACGTCGTCCGGATCGCAGTTGGTATCCAGCACCGCAACGATGGGGATTCCGAGCTTGCGTGCCTCACGCACCGCGATCTCTTCCTTCTTGGTATCGAGGATGTAGATCGCATCCGGGACCTTTTTGAGGTCTTTCAGGCCCCCGAGGTTGCGCTCCAGCTTCTCGTACTCGCGGCGAAGGCCGAGGGCTTCCTTCTTGGTCATGCCCTCTAGCGAACCGGTTTCGATCATCTCGCCCAGTTCGTTCATGCGCTGGATTCGCTTGGCAATGGTCTGGAAGTTCGTGAGCATCCCGCCGAGCCAGCGGAAGTTGACGAACGGCATCCCGGCGCGGACCGCTTGTTCCTGGACGATGTCCTGAACCTGGCGCTTGGTTGCGACAAAGAGAACGGTGCCGCCTTTGGCCACTGCATCGCGCGTGAACCTATAAGCGTTTTCGATCCCCGACATCGTTTGATGGAGATCGAGAATGTAGATGCCGTTTCGTTCCGTGAAGATGAAACGTTTCATCTTCGGATTCCAACGGCGAGTCTGATGTCCGAAGTGGACACCAGCCTCCAGCAGCTGCCTCATCGTGACGACGGGCATGATTGCTCCTCCTTCTTCGGTTACGCCGGTCGCCTCTCGGAGGTCGGCCGGACTTCCTCCGCTCGCAGAACCCGTCGATATGCCGGGACCGAAGTCCGCACCCAACCAGAGGTCGTGCGCGGCAAGCGAGCGTGTGAATTTTGGGACGAACGAAGGCTACCACGGCGGTCCCAATGAACCGAGTGAGAGGGCGGCTCAGTCGCCGCTCGTGGCCTCGTTGATCTTGCCCCGCATGGCGAGCACGGCCTTGGTGTGCATCTGGCAGATGCGAGACTCGGTCACCCCGAGCACCTGGCCAATCTGAGCAAGCGTCAGCCCTTCGTAGTAGTAGAGCGTGATTACGATTTTTTCCCGCTCAGGCAGCTTGTTAATGGACGCGGCGAGGATCTTTTTCATCTCCTCGGACTCGACGCTTTCGAGCGGCGAGGTCGCCCTGGTGTCCTCGAGGGTCTCGACAAGCGAACGCTTGTCGCCTCGTTCGCTGTCAACGGAGACCATCTCGTCGAGCGCCACCAACGAGACAGTCGAGAGCTGCGTGTAGATGCTCGTGAGATCGTTCATCGAGATGCCCATCTCGCCGGCGATCTCCGCATCCGAAGGCGGGCGCTTAAGGGTGTTCTCGAGGGCGACGTAGGCCTTCTCGACCTCGCGCGCCTTGAAGCGTACGGAGCGAGGCACCCAGTCGATGGCCCTCAGCTCGTCGATGATCGCGCCGCGGATGCGGCTGATTGCATAGGTCTCGAACTTGATACCCCGGGAGGGCTCGTACTTATCGATCGCGTCGATCAGCCCGAAGATCCCATAGGAGATGAGATCGGCCTGCTCGACGTTCGCGGGAAGGCCGACCGCAACGCGCCCCGCGACGTACTTCACCAACGGAGAGAAGTTGAGGATCAGGGAGTCCCGCGCGCTCGTAGAGCCTGTGCTCTTGTAAGCGCCCCAAGCTTCGAGAACAGGGTCGTCACCGTTCCGCGGTTCAGGCCCTCGGGTGCGTTTGCTCATATACGGTCCTCAAACGTTCGGTCGATACGTGCGTATATATCTGCGTAGTCGCAAGACTCTCATGGCCGAGTAACTCCTGAACAGCCCGAAGGTCCGCCCCGTTGTCCAGCAAGTGGGTGGCGAACGAGTGGCGAAGCGCATGTGGGTTCACATGCCGAGCCCCCTCCGCGCGTACATATTTATCCAGTATTCGCCTCACACTTCTGGTACTAAGCCTGGATCCTCTAACGCTAAGGAACAACGCGTGCCCATTGCCTATCGTCGGCGATCGGCGGGCTCGTGCCAGCAGTGGCCTGGCCTCGACGTAGGCCACCAGAGCTCTGGCCGCCGGGTCGCTCAACGGCACCCTTCGCTCCTTGCGCCCCTTCCCCATGACAGTGACGTGGTTGTCCGCGAGATCCATGTCGTCGAGATCGAGTCCGCACAACTCGGAAACTCTCAGACCCGACCCGTACAGAACCTCGAGCACCGCCCTGTCCCTGATCGAAGTGGGGTCGTCGCCGGGCGGCAGCTCGCACAGCCAGGCAGCCTCGCTCGCCTTTAGAACCCGGGGGAGGGGCTTGTCGAGTTTTGGGACGACGAGCTCATCGGCTGGGTTCGTGTCGAGCAGACCTTGTAGTTGAGCCCACCGGAGCATCGATCGAAGAGCGCTGGTCTTCCTGGCGATCGAGCGGCGAGCGAGTCCTCTGTCGCTCATATGAGCGACGTAACGCCGCAGCACGCGTCTGTCGACCTCCTCGAGGTGGGCAACCTGTTCCCCCTTCGCCCACTCGACAAACTGGTCGAGATCGCTTCCGTAGGCCGACTGGGTGCTGGTCGACAGGTCGCGTTCGGCTCCAATCGCCTTCAGGAAACCCTCGGCAGCTCCCTCCAACCGCGTCTGACCCACTGCTCCTGCTTTCATTTTTTCGCGCCTTGCCCCTGATGGCGAGCATGAGGCTCGGTGTCGTCTCTGTCAACAATCGTGGATATCCCGGGGGATAACGGGGTCTAACGAAGGCAAACGGGGGCTTTGGTCCCGTGTACCTCGGGAGCCTAAATCGAGCCGGTCCCGCGAAACTCGGGCGTACCTCTCCCCAGATCGGTGCGGTCGGTGCGGTCGGTGCGGTCGGTGCGGTCGGTGCGGTCGGTGCGGTCGGTGCGGTCGGTGCGGTCGGTGCGGTCGGTGCGGTCGGTGCGGTCGGTGCGGTCTTTACCACCGCGACCACATCGACCAAGGCTTTTCGGGGCGGACCTATAGGTGGCGCGGAGTCAGAGCAGCTCTGATTCGGGCACCAGAGGTCGTCAGTTCGTACGCGCCGTTCCAGCGCCGCGCTAGGCCTCTGATCTCCAATTTAGACAACGCCAACAGAACGAGGCCTTGAGCCATCTGCGTCTGCGACACGATGAAATCGGCCGTAACTGAGGAGTCATCCAGTACACCAAGCACTCTCGCTTGATTGTCATCCAGAGCGACCGGTCCAAGCGGTTGAGCGATATCGCCCCAAACCAACTCTGGCGCCAACTCATCGAAGATGTGTTGGACATCCGTTATTGGAGTCGCTTCCTGGCACCTGATGAGTTCATTTGGTCCTGCGGCGTAGGGATTCCGGATGCTGCCCGGCACGGCGAAAACGTACCGGTTTGCGTCGAGGGCGATCCTCCCTGAGATCAAGGCTCCGCTCTTAATCGAACCCTCCACGACCACCACCGCCTCTGATAATCCAACAATGATCCGATTGCGAAGGGGGAAATGGTGTTGGAGAGGCGGGACGCCTTCTGGGTACTCGGTCACGATCGTTCCCTCGGCGTCGATCCTCCTCCGCAAGACAAGGTTGCTCTTCGGATAATTGAGATCCATGCCACTCCCGATGACGGCGATCGTGTGACCCTTCGCCTCAAGTGTTGCCCGATGAGCTGCTGCGTCGATTCCGATGGCCAGACCAGAGACGACCACGAAGCCGGCCTGAGCGAGACCCCTGGCAATCATCTGCGCCGCTTCGATGCCAGCTGCTGTCGGCCGCCGGGTTCCAACCACCGCGACAGTTCTGGCCCCAGGATCGATGTCTCTTCCCGCTAAGAACAACTTCTGCGGAGGTGTGTGGGGGCCGACTTCGTCCAAACCGTGTCGCCATTCATTCGAACCCGGCGCAATGATGCGTTGGTTCAGCGGCTGATGATTGGGGATTGGCGGAGGAGGTTTCATGCCGCTTGCACACCCTCTAGATTCTGCAGACGGTATCCCAGAGCAACGCCCAGATGCTCCACACCGACCTTGGCCGACCGCTGTAGGTCGGCAACCGTCCTGGAGACTCTGAGTAGTCGGTCGACCCCACGACCCGTGAGGGCGACCCCGTCAATGACGTCTCCCAGCTCCGCATGGGCATCTGCGGTCAAGGCCAGCTCCCTGCGGAATCGCCCGGCGACGACCGAGGCGTTCGTGATGCCCGTTCCCCATCGCCGACTCTGGCGAGCTCGAGCCTCCTCGACCCGAGAGCGGATCGTTTCGGAGGTCTCACCTTCTGGAGGACCTATTAGTTCGGCGCGTGTAAGCCGGGTCAACATGATGCCCAGGTCCATGCGATCGACAAAGGGGCCGGAAAGCTTTGACCGATAGGCCTCGCGGCGATTCTCCCTGCAACTGCACGATCGCTTTGCGTCGCCGCTGTATCCGCATGGACACGGGTTCATTGCAGCGATCAAAGAGAATTGGGCCGGATACGTAACCGCACCGGCACTCCTGGCGATTCGAACGCGGCCGGCCTCGAGGGGCACACGAAGACTCTCCAGTACCTCACCCCTGTAAAGAGGCAGCTCGTCCAGAAACAGGACGCCGTGGTGAGCAAGACTCGCTTCGCCGGGCCGAGGCAGACCTGTTCCACCTCCGATGATTCCGGCAAGAGTTGCATGGTGGTGCGGCGAGCGAAAGGGGCGGTCCGTGACCAGTCCGGCGTGCTGGCCCAAGATTCCGGCAACGGAGTACACGCGGGTTACCTCAAGGGACTCTTCGAGCGTCATGGCAGGCAGAATGCCGGGAAGCCTGCTCGCAAGCATGGTCTTACCGGAACCAGGTGGCCCGCACATGAGGAGGTTATGACCACCGGCCGCCGCTATCTCGAGCGCCTCCTTTGCGACTCCCTGGCCGCGCACCTCACGCATATCCGGGTAGACCGGCTGTATGGGGTCCTTCGTGACCGGGGGGACATCCGGGTTCCACGTGCCATTGGCCCAGTCGATGCACTCTCGAAGAGAGCGCACGGGAACTACCTCGATACCCTCGACCAGAGAGGCTTCGACTGCGTTCGCCACCGGGCAGATGATGCCTCTACGTCCGCTCTCGCGGCACGCAATGGCCGCGGCCAGCGTTCCCCTGACCGGCCGCACCGACCCGTCGAGCGCTAGCTCCCCCACGACGATCCAGTTCTTCAGAGGTTTCCAATCGATGCGGCCGCTTGCTGCCAGCACACCGAACGCAAGCGGCAGATCGAAGTGCGTTCCCTCCTTACGAAGAGCCCCGGGGGCCAGGTTCGCTGTGATCCGCTGCTGCGGCCAGCTCTCCGAACTGGAGAGAATGGCCGACCTGACGCGCTGATCCGCCTCGCGCACCGTCGAGGAAGGCAGCCCGACGATGGTGAACCGTGGGACGCCGGTTCCCACGTCGACCTCGACCTCGACGAGGTGAGCCTCGGTCCCGATCAGGGCGACGGATTCGGTTTTCGCAAGCATGAGACCGTCCAATCCGGTCTCGGTGAGTCGCGGCGCGCATAACGCTATTCAGGATGTGTGACGGAAACCAACTCAGAACGCGTCGGGCAAGTGCGTGATCTCCGGCTCTGTCTCGCCGATGAGAACGGACACGACGTCGAATCGCACATTCTTCCAGCCGGTGCGGTGCTCGTTCATCCACTGGGCGGCGAGTCGTCTGAGTCGCGCCTGCTTTGCGTAGCCCACGGCCTCAGCGGGGCATCCGAAGAAGTCCGTGCGGCGTGTCTTGACCTCGCAGAAGACGAGGAGACGGCCGGACGCGACGACCAGGTCGAGCTCGCCCGAGGCGCAGCGCCAGTTGCGATCCACGATTGTGAATCCCAGCTTGCGATAGAGGTCTGCGGCAAGAGACTCACCCGTAGCCCCCAGACTTCGGCGCGCGTCCATGCCACGACTTTAGGGATGGGTTGTGACAAAGAGGAGCTCGTCGGACGCTCAAACCTGGCTAAGGGCCGACGAGAAACCGGAGAGAGCTAGCTCTCGAGCGTGGGCGGCTCCGGAAGAAGGTCGCGCTCCGCGAGCTGCGCGAGCTCCTCGACGTTGAGGTCCCGGAACGTCACGACCTTCACATGCGAAACGAACCGAGCGGGCCTGTGCATGTCCCACACCCACGCGTCGTTGAGCTCGACCTCGAACCACACCTTGGCGCCGACGTGGCGGGTGTCCACCTTGACCTCGTTGGCTAGATAGAAACGCCGTTCCGTCTCGACGACGAACTTGAACATGGGAAGGACGTCCCGATACTCCCTGTAGAGCTGGAGCTCCATCTCGGCCTCGTACTTCTCGAGGTCCTCGACGCTCATTTAGCGATCCCTCTCCTCGTCGACTTCCACTGTTAGGCGGGCTGATAGCTCGGCTGGATCAAGCCCCAATTCTCGCGCCGGATGGGGTCGGATTACACCATCCTTATCGGGAAAACCTATGACTCCGAAGAAGCTCTTGCGGTGGATTTCGCACGGCCCATACCGCTGGAGGGCGTTCCAGTGAGCACGGGTGCCGTAGCCGACATTCGTGCCGAATCCGTAGTCCGGGTAGCGCTTCGCATAGCGCCTCATCGCGGCGTCTCTCGTGACCTTGGCGATTATCGAGGCGGCGGCCACCGTCCTCGAGACATAGTCGGCTTTCTTGACGCCTAGGTTCGGATAGGGAAGGCGCTTGAGCTTGAAACAGTCGAGCAACGCGTAGTCGGGAGTGCTGTCGAGCGCCTTCAGGGCCCGGCGAAGAGCCTGGAGGTTGCAGCGCTGCAACCCGTCTCGATCGATTCGATCGTGGCGGATCCTGACGACCGACCACGCGACCGCCTCCTCTTTGATTTGCGCCGCGAGGCGTTCCCTCTGGAGCCGGGTGCAGAGCTTCGAGTCTTTGATGCCCTCGATCCTCGTGTCCGGTGGAAGGATGACCGCAGATGCCACGAGGGGTCCCGCGAGAGCGCCCCGGCCGACCTCGTCGGCCCCGGCGACGTGGGTGAAACCCGGCATCGTAGAGACGACGCTCCATCAGACCGAGCGCGTCGGCGCGCGGGCCGGCGACGTCGGTTACTGGAGTGGCGACCTCCGCTCCCCCGCCAATCATTAGAGCGTGCCGAAGTCCTCGGGCGGCCAGATGATGATCCAAGCGCGACCCACGATCTCGCCCTCTTCCACGGGACCGAAGACCCGCGAGTCCATCGAGTTGCCGCGGTTGTCACCCATGACGAACACGGTACCGGCGGGAACCCTGCAACCGTCGTCTTCGGCTTCGAGGTGCATAGATTTGCAGTTGGCTCGGGAGATCTTGGTGCTCGCGGTGTCCTGGCCCCCCTTGATGTACGGCTCCTCGACTCGCTCGCCGTTCACGACGAGCTTGCGGGAGTTCCCCTGGTAAGAGATGACGTCGCCCCCGACAGCCACGACGCGTTTGATGAAGTCGGTCTCTTCTCCGGTGGGCAGACCTATCAACTCTCTGAAGAAGTTGCGCACGTCCTCACTCCACGGAAGGTCGGGTGCCTCTCCGGCCGTCTCCTGCGCGAAGACGATCACGTGGCCACGCTTCGGCTCTCCGATGCGGTAGCCGATCTTCTCGACGAGGACACGGTCCCCCCTCACGAGGGTCGGGTTCATCGACGCGGAGGGAATGAAGAACGCCTGCACGAGGAAGACCTTGATGATGACCGCGATTCCGAAGGCGAGCACGATGAGCACCGGCAGCTCGGCCACCTGCCTCAGGAGACTGTTCGCTTTCGACTTCTTCGGCGGCCCCTCTTGTTCGGCCGATTCCTTGGGCGGAGGCTCGTCGTCGGGCGGCTCGCTGCCCTGCGAGGGTTCCTCCATCGTTGGCGCCTCGTCGGCAACCGGCTCGCGGGTAACGACCGTCTGGTCCCCCCTCGCAACGCCGGACGATGCAGTGAGCGCGCCGTTGCCCTCAGGCGACCCACTCGGCACGGACTCGCGGCGAAGGCGGTCGGCAACCGTCTGGTCGACTGGAGTCAGGTGACTGTCCGCAGGCTGGCCCATTGCCTTGAGTCTGGCGATGACTTCTTGGGAGGTCATGCCCAGCTCCCGGGCCACCTGCTGAATGGTTGACATAGAACTGACAGACTAGGGCGTTTTACAGCGTTCCGAACTCGTTTGCGGGCCAAATCGACAAAAACGCCCGGCCTACAACCTCGTCGTCCGGCACCGGTCCAAAGTTTCTCGAGTCGTCGGAGCTACCGCGATTGTCGCCCATCACGAAGATCTGCCCCTCGGGAACCTGCTGTGGCGGGAAGTCACTCGTGACCACGCCCTCCGGGAGGTATGGCTCCTCCACTGCCTCGTCGTTGACGAACACGACCCCTTCGCGACTCTCGATCGTGTCTCCCCCGACCGCCATCACCCGCTTGACGTAGTCCTGCTCGCCACCCGTGGGCCAGCCGAACAGGCTCTTGAAGGCGTTGACAACGTCCTCAGTCACCGAATCGTCCTCGTGCGGGGAGGGAACGGACGGATCGAGCGATCGTTCGAAGACCACGACGTCGCCTCTGCCGGGGCTGCCCAGGCGATAGCTGATCTTCTCGACGAGAATCCTCTCGCCCACCTCTAGCGTCGGGAGCATCGATCCGGAGGGGATGTAGAAGGCCTGCAGGACGAACGTCTTGATCAGTAGAGCGAGCGCAAAGGCAGCGACGACGAGTACCGGGAACTCGCGCCAGAAGGACCGGTGGGTGGTCTGTTGATCTCGAGGGGTAGGACCGGCGTCCTGCTCCTGGGACACCTGCGCCACTAAGCCTGGCGCTTCTCTTTGACCTTCGCCTTCTTGCCGATCCGGTCCCGCAGGTAGTAGAGCTTCGCCCTGCGAACGTCACCCTGCGTCACGCGCTCGATCTTGGCGATCATCGGGGAATGGAGGGGAAAGGTTCGCTCCACGCCCACGCCGAACGAAATCTTCCGTACGGTGAAAGTCGCGGAGAGCTGGCTGCCACGCCGCCGGATGACGATGCCCTCGAAGATCTGTACGCGCTGGCGCTCTCCCTCGACCACACGGACGTGGACCTTGATGGTGTCGCCCGGACCGAAGTCGGGCTGATCGTCCCGCAGATATGGGCGCTCGACTACGTCGGTGGGGTTCATAGCGTGACTCCTCGTAGTTGTGCTGCGTTATCGGTCTTGCTTGGTAGCCCGGACGGGATTCGAACCCGTGCTCTCCGCCTTGAGAGGGCGGCGTCCTCGGCCAGACTAGACCACCGGGCCATGCTCGCTGTTGATGAAGTTGTCTCGATGCTCTGGGCTGGGGTGCCTGGATTCGAACCAGGACTAGCGGTACCAGAAACCGCCGGGCTGCCAGGTTACCCCACACCCCAATCGCTTCTGAGCGATCGTCGAGACGATCGCTTGTGGTCACTGCTAGGAACGGTTGGCAAGGATATCAGCCCCCGACCCACTCATTCCGCCTGGGTCCTGATCCGTTCGAGCGTCTTGTCGCGCCCCAGGATCTCGAGGGATTCGAACAGCGGCGGGCTCACCAATGTTCCGGTGACCGCCGCACGGATCGGCTGGAAAGCCTTCTTTGGCTTGAGCTCTCGTTCGGCGGCGAGCTCCCTCAGCGCCTCCTCGATCGCCGCAGTCGTCCACTTCTCGACACCTTCGAGCCTGTCAGCAACGGCGGCCAGGTACTCGGCCTGGCCCTCGATGGCCTTCGCCGCCTTGTCGTCCGGAGTCACATCGGTGAAGAGAAAACGAACCATAGGAGGGCGCCTCCGTCAGCCGCTTCATCCGCTCGACCAGAAGAGGCGTCACCGCTTCGAGCGTCTGGCGGGCTCCCGGCGTGTCGGCCGGAATCCCCTCGGCAACGCAATAAGGGAACCAGCAGCTCGGCAAGTTGGGCGGGGGTCTTCGCGCGAATGTAGTGACCGTTCAGCCACTCGAGCTTGTCGACGTCGAAGGCCGCAGGATTCCTGCCCACGCGCTCGAGGGTGAATTTCTCGACGAGGTCTGTGACCGAGAAGATGTTCGTTCGATCGTCGAAGCTCCACCCGAGCAACGCCAGGTAGTTGATCATCGCCTCGGGCAGGAACCCCTGGTCTCGGTACGCGCTGACGGCCACGTCGCCCCAACGCTTCGACAACGGCTTGCCGTCGGGCGCGACGAGCAGAGGGAGGTGGGCGAAGGTCGGAACGTTGGTCACGCCGAGCGCCTCTCGTATCAGGAGCTGGCGCGGCGTCGATGCGACGAGGTCGTTGCCTCGAATTACATGAGTGATGCCCATCTCGATGTCGTCCGCGGTGACGGCCAGCATGTAGGTCGGGCTCCCGTCGGCGCGCATGATGACGAAGTCGGGCGTGCGCCCGAGGTCGGTCGACATGTCGCCGAGCACCTCGTCGTGGAACGTGATCGTGCGGTCGGCGGGGACGATGAACCGAATCGACGGAGCGTGGCCCTCGTCCTTCCGGGCGGAGGCGATGGCCGCATGATCCGGCCTGCGGCCCTCTGCCTGAGCTTTCTTCCTCTCGGCCGCGACGTCCTCGCTGCTCGCGTAGTCGTAATAGGCGAAGCCACCTTCGACGAGTTTCTGTGCGTACGAGCGATAGAGTTCGAAGCGCTCGCTCTGGCGGTACGGCGCGTGAGGGCCCTCCGGCCTCCGGACCCTCGTCCCAGTCGAGCCCGAGCCAGCGAAAGTCCTCGAGCACCGCGCGGAAGTTCTCCTCCGTCGCGCGCTTGGCGTCCGTGTCTGCGATGCGTAGCACGAACTTCCCGCCGTGATGGCGCGCGAAGAGCCAGTTGAACAACGCGGTACGGGCATTCCCAACGTGAATCGAGCCCGAGGGTGCGGGCTCGATTCGGGTGCGGACCTCGGTCATGCCCGCATCGTATCTACTCCACGAACTCCAGCCAGTCGTAATACTTCTCGTCCTCGCCCTTCACGATGGCGAAGAACTTCTGCTGGATCGTCGTGGTGATGGGACCCGGCTCTCCGATCATGCGTCCGTCTACCTCCCGGACGGGGGTGACCTCGGCCGCGGTTCCGCTGCAGAACATCTCCTCGGCCAGATAGAGGTCGGCGCGGCTCAGTTGCGCCTCCTTGACGGTCATTCCGAGATCGTGCGCCATCGTGATCACCGAATCGCGCGTGATGCCCTCGAGGGGGCCGGACGCCAGTGGCGGCGTGAATATCTCGCCGCCTTTGACCACGTAGATGTTCTCGCCGGTTGCCTCGGCCACGAAGCCTTGAGGGTTGAGCATTATCGCTTCGTCGAAACCGTGCTGCACGGCCTCGATCTTGGCCGCAACCGAGTTCACGTACGCGCCGGTCACCTTGGCGGTCGGCGGGATGATGTTCGGGTCGTGGCGGCGCCACGAGGAGATCATCATCCGGACGCCGTGGGCCATGCCCTCTTCGCCGAGATAAGAGCCCCACGGCCATACCGCGATGGTGACGTCGATGGGTACGTCGACGCAGTAGATCCCCATCTCGCCGTAGCCCCTGATCGCGATAGGGCGCACGTAGCACGATTTGAGCTCGTTGACCTTGATCAGCTCCCTCGTCGCGTCCACGAGTTCGTCGACCGAGTACGGAACCTCCATCTGGAAGATGCGACCCGAGCGATGGAGTCGCTCCATGTGCTCTCTCAATCTGAATACCGCCGGACCCTTCGACGTCTCGTAGCAGCGGATGCCTTCGAAGACGCCGGTTCCGTAATGGAGCGCGTGGGACAGCACGTGCACCGTCGCGTCTTTCCAATCGACCATCCGTCCGTTCATCCAGACCTTGTCGACCGGCTGCAACGGCATCGTTGCCCCTTTCTCTTGGTTCTCGGGTCTTAAGTGTGAAGCTCGATTAGACGAGCGTCACGAGCTTGAACTCTGTCCACGATGTTGCTCAGTACATCTTCAGGCACCGGCGAATCGACCGCCAGGCACATCAGAGCTTCGCCTCCCTCGCTCTGACGCGACACCTGCATGTTGGCGATGTTGACATTCGCCTCCCCCATCAGGCTCCCGACGATCCCGACTATGCCCGGACGATCCTCGTAGCGGAGCAGCGCGAAGTACGGCGAGAACTGCATGTCCAGCTCGTATCCGTAGACACGGACCAGCTTCTCGTTGTCCCGCTTGCCGACGAGCACTCCCGCCACCGAGACGGTCTCGTCTTTGCACTCCGCGTGCACCTCGATCAGGTTGACGAAGTCCTGCGATTCGGACGACCTGGCCTCCTCGACCGAGATGCCACGCTCCTTTGCGAGAAGCGGCGCGTTTACGAAGGTCACTGGCTCGTGCACGATCGTCCTGAACGCCCCCTTGAGGCCCGAGAGGGTCAGCGCCCTGGTGTCGTAATCAGCGATTCCCCCGTAATACTCGAAGCGCAACCGCTCGATTCCCTGGCCCGCCAGCGCAACCGCCATGCCACCGAGTCTCTCGGCCAAGTGAAGATACGAGCGAATTGCTTCGGGGATGTCGGAGCCGACCTCCACGTTGACGGCGTAGGGGGCGAACTCGCCGCGCAGCGCAAGAAGGACCTGCTCCGCGATCGCGACCCCCGCCTTGTCCTGGGCCTCGGCAGTCGACGCACCAAGGTGCGGCGTGACCACCACGTTGTCGAGCCCGAACAGAGGGTGCTCGGTGACGGGCTCGGTTGTGAAGACGTCGACGGCGGCTCCGGCAACCCGGCCTTCTTTCAACGCCTCGATAAGCGCGGCCTCGTCGATGATTCCCCCGCGGGCCGTGTTGACCACCCGGAGGCCGGGCCGGGACCGGGCGAGCTCGTCCCGTCCCACGATCCCCACAGTTTCTGGAGTCTTTGGCAGGTGGACCGTCAAGAAGTCGGCACGAGCACAGATGTCAGCGACGTTATCGACGAGTTCGACGCCCATCTGGCCGGCTCGGCTCGCAGTCACGTACGGGTCAAAGGCGAGGATTCGCATCCCGAAGGCGCTCGCTCGCTGGGCGACGAGCGTCCCCACGCGGCCGAGGCCGACGACGCCCAGCGTCTTGCCGTGAAGCTCAACGCCCTGATACTTGTCGCGCGCCCATTCACCACCAACGAGAGCTGAGTGTGCCTGGGGGATGTTGCGAGCCTGAGCGAGAAGAAGAGCCATCGTGTGCTCGGCCGCGGACAAGATGTTCGACTGCGGCGCGTTGACGACGAGCACGCCATTGCGCGTGGCCACATCGACGTCGACGTTGTCGAGGCCGATTCCAGCCCGCCCGATGACCTTGAGGTTGTCGCCGGCCTCGATCAGACGTGCGTCGACGGTGGTCGCGGACCGAATCACCAGAGCGTCGTAGCGACCGATGGCTGCCAGGAGCTTGTCGGGGGTCAGGCCCGTCTCGACATCGACCTCGAGCTGCTCGCGCAGGTGCTCGAGGCCCGCGGCAGACAGCTTCTCTGTGACCAGAACCCTCATGGACGCAGGATACAGGGGGCGAACACGAATCTCGGTTCCGCTCGGTTAGGTAAGGCGCTCGAGCACGTAGTCGAGGCAACCCGTAAGGGCCCTCACGTCGTCCGGGTCGACTGCGGGGTAGACGGCGACGCGGATTTGATTGCGTCCAAGTTTCCGGTAGGACTCCGTGTCGACGATTCCGTTGGCTCTGAGCACACTCGTTATGTCCGTTGCATCTATGGATGAATCAAAGTCGATGGTGACGACGACCGGACTCCGCTGCTCGACGCGCCCGACGAAGGGGCTGGCGAGTGGACAGGACTCGGCCCACTCGTAGAGCGTCGAGGACGATTGGGCGCAGCGGGCGGCCGACCACTCGAGTCCGCCGTTCGCGTTGATCCAGTCAATTTGCTCCGCGGCAAGGAAGATCGTGGCGATGGCAAGCGTGTTGTACGTCTGGTCCTTGCGCGAGTTGTCGAGCGCGATCTCGAGGTCGATCGAAGCCGGGATGTGCCTGTCGGTCGCCGCGAGTGATTCGATTCGATCGATGGCGGCCGGGGATGCGAGGGCGAGCCACAGACCGCCATCCGAAGCGAGTCCCTTTTGGGGAGCGAAGTAATAGAAGTCGAACTCGGCTGGGTCGACGCTCATACCGGCAGCCGCCGAGGTCGCGTCAACCGCCACCAGCCCCCGTCCGGGCACCCGCCGAACGGGCATCGCGACACCCGTCGAGGTCTCGTTGTGAGTCAGTGCGTAGAGGTCCACGCCTTCGGACGGAACCGGTATCGGATGGGTCCCGGGCTCGGAGCTGACTATCTCGGGGTCGCTCAGGAAGTCGGCTTTTGCAACCGCGGCCGCGAGCTTTCCCGAGAACTCCCCGAAGACGTAATGCTGGCTCCGGCGCTCGATCAGCCCGAAAACGATCGCATCCCAGAGCACGGTGGTGCCGCCGTTGCCCAATAGGACCTCGTAGTCATCGGGGAGAGAGAACAACTGGGCGAGGCCCGCGCGGAGCCGCCCCACCATGGATCTCACGGGCGATTGCCTGTGGCTCGTTCCCATGTACGTGCGCCCCCGGTCGTTCAGGGCGTCCATCGCCTCGTCGCGGACCTTCGATGGGCCGGCTCCGAAGCGCCCGTCGGCGGGTTTGAGGTTCTCGGGGATCTCGATATGCGTCGTTTTCACGCTCCCGAGGATGCCTCATCGGAACCGAAGCCCGGGACCACCAGTTACGGGTCAGCTCCCCTGGATCACGTCGGCGAACTTGATGAGGTCGTGCATCGCGAACTTGCCCGCTGCGGGAGCAATCGGCTTCAGAGGCTTCCAGGGAGTCGGATGACTGACGTAGGACGACGAATCCTTGTCGAGGATTCCCAGCATCACCTCGGCGACAATGCGACCCCCCACCGGGCCGAGTCGCTTCCCGCTACTCGGCGCACGCTCCGACTCCTTCAGGACGTAGAACCACAACGGCGCCTCGTCGCCCCACCCGGGGTCGGTCAGGCCGAGGGTGGTGTTGTCCAGCGGCGTCTCGCCCATCGCGGTCGCGACAGCCTGGCCCGAGGGAACTCCGAGACGCTTTCCTCGAAGCAGGTTCCGCGTAGCCAGCGACCGCCGCTCGGGGGCCTGATCGAACTCCTTCTGACCGATCACCTGTGCGGGCAGCTTCAACAAGGGCGCAGCAAGCTTGGAGTCGATCTTGCGCGAGAACTGCGGATCTCCACGACCGGGGAACCTGAAGAAGAGCGGCCACTTGATCTGCCAGTCCGCCGGCAGGATCCGGCCCCCACCCAAATGAGAGAGAGGCTGGTTGAGTTTGCCGAAGATGCTGGCGAAGATGATGTCGTTCAGTGCGTAATCCGTGCGCACCATCGAGTGCCCGAACCGATACGCGGCGACTGCGAACTCGATGGGTATGAACGGGTTGTTGGTCGGCTGGTACAGGACATTCGTGATCGTCGAACCGCTCGCGTTCTCGACCAGCAGCGAATCGACAACCGCCTGACCGCATATCTTTGGCAGGAAATCGTGCACGACGATCCACTGGTAGTGCCAGCGCACCAGTCGTTGCGCCGTCTCGAAGCGCGACTCGCCCGGCAGCTTGTGCTTGGTGAAGTTGGCCTGCTTCGCTCTCAGATGCTCTACGACCGCGTTGTGAAAATGCAAGAAAGCGACCTGCATCTGAGAGACAAGAATGTTCTCGTCGTTGCGTGGATCGCCTATGAGCGCGGTTTGTTGGTTGTTCCGAGGAAGGTCGAGCTCTTTGGTCCCCTTCGTCTTGGCCGTCAGCAGCAGATCAGGGTCGTTCCGGTTGTAGAGGTGCGGCGACGCATTGTGGCCGAACCCGTAAACGGAGTCGAGGTCGAAGCGCGGGGTCCGGAAGTTTCTAAGTGAGTCGGGGTCGATCTTCTTGGTGATGCTCGACACGGGATCGAAGGTCAGGTCATGGTCGATGAACTGACCGAGATAGGTGAATCCCGCGGGAATCCCCTTGTTGTCACCGGCGGGCTTGCTCTTGTCCTCCATGAGACCCCCCGGCTTGCCGAGGTCCTCGAGCAGACCGTCCGGGGGTGAGAACCCATTCAAGGTTCCAAAGAGGCGGCCGAATCGACCCAGTGGAAGGCTGCTGTGAGGCGTATTGGGAATCGCCCGGCTGACTTCGGCACCATGACGCGGCATCGCACTTCCTCCCTCGTTTGCGGCCAAACGCTGACAACTATAGGTCTGCCTCGGAGATGCGCGCCGGGGCGGGCACAATCGTCGACAATGTCACCAGTGGGACCCGGCACACGGAAGGAGCGGCACAATCACCCGAGATCGGCTAGCGCAGCGGATGAGCGAGATCACGGATTCTCCGACCATGGCAATCGATGCCAAGGCCAAGGCCCTCAAGGCGGCCGGTGAGGACGTCATCGGTTTCGGTGCGGGCGAGCCCGACTTCCCGACCCCGGACCACATCGTGGAAGCTGCAGCCAAGGCGACTCACGACGCCGCCTATCACCGGTACACGCCTGCGGGAGGCCTTCCCGAACTGCGATCCGCGATCGCTTCCAAGACCAAGCGAGACTCAGGCTACGAAGTCGAGGCCAAGCAGGTCCTCGTCTCGAATGGCGGGAAACACGCCCTCTTCAACGCATGCATGGCGATCGTGGATCCCGGGGACGAGGTCATACTGCCGGCTCCCTACTGGGTCAGCTATCCGGACATGATTCGTCTCGCCGGCGGAACGATGGTGGCGGTGAACACGACCGAAGCGACGGGCTTCCGCGCGACGCTCGATCAGCTCGAGAGGGCTCGGTCGCCCCAGACCAAGGCCCTGATCTTCACCTCCCCGTCCAACCCAACAGGTTCGGTCTACCCTCCGGACGAGGTCGAAGCCATTGCTCGCTGGTGCCACGAGCACGGGATCTGGATCATCACAGACGAGATCTACGAGCACCTCGTCTACGGCGACAATTCCTTCTCATCGATGCCGGTGCTGGTGCCAGAGGTAGCCGATCGTTGCATCGTCGTCAACGGTGTCGCCAAGGCGTACGCGATGACGGGTTGGCGGGTGGGTTGGTCGATCGCGCCGCCCGACGTAACCGCCAAGATGATCGCGCTGCAGAGCCACACGACATCGAACGTCTCGAACGTAGCGCAGATCGCCGCTCTCACAGCGGTGGCCGGTGATCTCGAAGCTGCGCAGATGATGAGAGCCGCCTTCGACCGCCGCAGGCAGACGATCGTGAAGCTGCTGAACGACATCGAGGGTTTCGACTGCTACGACCCTGAGGGCGCGTTCTACGCATTCCCGTCGATCAAGGGAACGTTCGGCCGCACGATTGCCGGAGTAACCGTCAAAACGTCGCTCGATCTCGCCGACGTGGTTCTCGGCGAAGCGAAGGTCGCGTTCGTTCCCGGTGAGGGCTTTGGGGCACCCGGCTACGCTCGTTTCTCCTACGCGTTGGGAGACGACGACATAGAAGAGGGAATCGGCCGACTCGGCCGGCTGCTCGCCTAATCGTGACTTCGGCTCAGTTACGAGGGCCGTTCCGTCGATCCACCATGAGGGAAGTTCAGGCTCACCCCGGCTGAGGGGGAATCCGGCCAACGACTGGTCACGACCTTGGTGCGCGTGAAGAAACGAATCCCGTCTTCGCCGTAGACGTGGAGATCACCGTACAGCGAGTTCTTCCACCCACCGAACGAGTGGAACGCAACTGGAACGGGAATCGGCACGTTAACTCCGACCATGCCGACCTCGATCTCGTTCTGGAACCGCCGCGCCGCTCCTCCATCGCGAGTGAAGACCGCAGTCCCGTTCGCGTGGGGGTTCGAGTTGATCAGCGCTACCGCTTCCTCGTAGGTGTCGACGCGCGCGACCAGGAGGACCGGTCCGAAGATCTCGTCGCGGTAGATCGACATCGCCGGCGTCACCCGGTCGAACAAACTGGGCCCGAGATAGAAGCCACGCGCTGGAACCTCGTGTGCGCGGCCGTCGGCCACGAGCTCGGCCCCCTCTTGAACACCCGCATCGAGGTACGACTCGACCTTTCCCAAGTGCTCGCGAGTAACGAGCGGTCCCATCTGGGACGACTCTTCGTTCCCGGCTCCAACCTTCAAGTCAAGGGTGCGTGACCGTAGTCTGGCAACCAGTTCATCGGCTGCCTCGCCTACGCTCACCACCACGGAGATCGCCATGCAGCGTTGTCCCGCAGAGCCGTACCCAGCACTGATCGCGGCATCCGCTGCAGCATCCAGATCGGCGTCCGGCAACACCACCATGTGATTCTTGGCTCCGCCAAGTGCCTGAACCCGCTTGCCCTCGGCTGCCGCGGTCGCGTAGATGTGCTGCGCCACAGGCGTCGAGCCCACCGAGCTGACAGATACGACGTCGGCATGCGTCAGCAAAGCATTGACCGCATCGCGGTCTCCATGAAGCACGTTGAACACCCCGTCGGGCAGCCCCGCTTCGCAAAACCATTCCGCTAACAGATTTGCGGCGGACGGATCCTTCTCCGATGGCTTGAGTATGAAGGAGTTTCCGCACGCAACCGCCACCGGCACCATCCACAGTGGGACCATGGCCGGAAAGTTGAACGGCGTGATGCCTGCGGACACCCCGACTGGCTGCTTGATTGTGTATGTATCGACGCCACGCGAGACTTGCTCCGAGTACGCACCCTTGAGCAACTGCGGGATACCACACACGTACTCAACAACCTCGAGGCCGCGGTTCACTTCACCTGCGGCATCGTCGAGCGTCTTGCCGTGCTCGGCCGTTATGACCGCGGCGAGATCCATCCGGCGCGCGACCAGCAGCTCGCGATAGGCGAAGAGCACCTCCGTTCGTTGGGCGAGTGACGACTGCCGCCACCGGGCAAAGGCCTCTCGTGCGCTTGCGACGGCTCTGTCGACCATGGCCGAATCCGCCAGCGCCACGAGCCCGGCCACCGTTCCGTCTGCGGGATTGAAGACCTCACCGGTTCGATCCGGTGTGTCCGCTACCGGCTTTCCATCGATGAAGTGTGTGATCTCACGAGTGCTCATCACGCGAACATCTCAGATATCGGGCCGAACTACCAGCGAGGGCACATTCGACGCCTGCGATTGCAGGGACATCGGCCTGGCCTGGATAATTGGAGTCAGGAAGGAGGGTCATGGCAGAAAGGCAGATCGAGCGCCTGGAAAGGACCGCGCCCCTGCGGCAGCAGGTCTACGAGACGCTGGAGGAGCTCATCATCTACGGGCTCTTGACTCCCGGCCAGCACCTGGTTGAAGCCGACCTCGCCAAGCGCCTGGGGGTCAGCCGGATCCCCGTACGTGAGGCCCTCCAGTTGCTCCACAGCAACGGTTGGGTCGAGCTTCGTCAACGCCAGGGAGCCTTCGTGCACCGGCCTACCCTCGAGGAGGTCGACGAGGTCTTCACCGTGAGGACGTTGTTGGAGGTCGAATCGGCTCGGATCGCCGCCCAGAACGCCACGAAGGAATCGGTTAAGCAACTGAGAAGAACCACAAAGGCCGGAGCCAAGGCTCTCGCCGCCGGCGACGAAGAGGCTCTCGTTAGATTGAACTCCGAGTTTCATGCCCAGATCACGGCGCTTGCTGGGAATCGCGTCCTTGCCGAGATGACCGGCCGCCTCGACAAACGAATTCGCTGGTACTTCGCTTCCGTCGCACGCAGTCGCGGCGAGGCTTCGTGGAAGGAACATGAAGAGTTGATCGAAGCCCTCGAGGCCGGAGATTCGCAGCGCGCAGCGAACACGATGCGCATGCACGCCGAACTAACAAGAGACGCGTTTCATCTCCAGCGGGAGTAACGCCGGTAAGGCTCGAATCAGCGTCGCTGCTCAGGCGTCGACGCGTCCCCCATGCGCCGACGCCCTCTTCGTCATCACGCTGCCAAGCAGAGTCGATACTTGATTCTGAAGGAGATAGAAGCCAAGGCCGAAGGCGCCTCCCACCAACGCCTGATACACAACGAACGCCAGGATGCCCTCGGGGACCCCTTCGCCCACCAATACCTCCTGAGCTATCCGGGCGACAGGAAGCGCGGCGGTCCAGAACAGGATGCCGGACCCAAACCCTCCCGATAGACGCTCGGTGTCAACCATCCAGCCGTAGGCCGCTCCCGCCGCTATAAGCGTCAACGTCAGCGCGACGATGCCCGGCATGCTGCCGGTGAGCCCTCCGGCGGACGCGGTTAGCGCCGCCATCAGGCCACCGGCAACAAGTGCCGTGAAAATGCCCGCTACGACACGCGGGGTCATGAGCCCTGTGTCATGGGAAATCCGTGGCTCAGTCAGGGAGGGCTCCAAAAACGGCGAGGCTGACGAACAGACCGCCGAGGTAGATCAGCGCGCCCAGAACCAAAGCCGCGGTGGAAACGATTCCCGGCTGCAGCTTCTTGGGGAGCAGCTTCTTGTTGGTAACGAGCAGAACGAGACAGTAGGCCCCCATCACGAAGGCTGAGAGGAATGCCAGCATGTTCAGGATGAAGCCCGGTCCGTCCTCGTTGCCCATGACGCCCATCCCCACCAGGGTCAGGACCAGCGTTCCGGCCGCCACCGCGATCCACACGTAGGTGAGGTAGATCCTGCTCATGCTCCACTTGCGGGCGGCGGGCATGAAGTAGTAGGTCATGTCGGCGTTACCGCGTGCGAGAGCGTCGAAGATCCCGAAGCTCAACTTCCACCCGACAATCGCGATGAACAGGAAGAAGGCTATGCGCGCGAAGTCTCCTCCCGCTTCGCCGAACGCCTCGGCCATGGCGGGGATGGTCTCGCTATCCTCGCCGGCTCGGATCGCCTCGGCCGCACCGGGATCCAGGCGTGCTGCGGACAGCGCCAGCACCGTGTAGATGACTGTCGTCACCATTGTGATGCCCCAGAACAGCACGCCCGCGTCGAACCCGTTCCACTTCCGCCAGCCCTTCCACTTCTCCATCTCTGCGGGGTCCTCCGAGTCGAAGGTGAACCCGCGCGCCGGCATGGTCTCCTCCTCGTCGAGGCCCCGAAGCCCCCTGATGCGAGGCAGGTAGTGCCCCATGCCCGCGCCCTTGTCGCGCAGCCACAGCGTGTACCACATCTGCTGCATCCCGGAGGGGCCGGCGAACGCAAGCGACCCGATGATGATCGGGAACCACGCCGCGGTGAACCACTGGTCGTCAATGAAACCGAAGGAGAACGTACCGGTGATCGTGTCGCCGACATCGCCCAACTCGCCCACCACCGAAGCGATGATCGCCGAGCCGATCACGAGAACTGAGATGAAGACGGTGAGCACGGTCTCGACAACGTTGTAGACGATCTTGGAAAAGGTAAGGATCAAACCGATCAACACGAGGCCCGCGATCGCAGTCGGTACCCATGGAATGCCCCATAAGGTCTCGATCGACTGTGCCCCCAAAGCGACGTGACCCGGAAAGATGTAGATGAGTATCCCGGTCGCATAGAAGAACCACATCGCCGCCCGGTGGATGCGGGCGGCACCGAAGAAGATGCTCTCGCCCGTCGCCATAGCCCAGCGCGCCATCTCCATCATGACCACGAGCTGGACGGTTACGCCGACTAGAAACAGCCAGCGGATCTCGGTCCCGAAGACGATCACGAGTCGGGGCCACAGGAACGTCTCACCCAGGCCCACGGCAAGTGCTGTCAAAGCCATACCGGGCCCGAGCAGGTGAATCGGCTTCAACGGACTGGGAAGCGGCCGAATGGGAAGAGGTTCCTCCCGTCCCATCACGACAGTTCTTTCTTCTACAGCTTCCCCAGCTTGTTTGAGGGTTGCCACGCTATCCTCCCGCTAGAAGTGGCCCGAACCGACGATCGGTTTCGAGCAGAACCCTTGATTCCCCCTTCCTGCTTCGCTCCTTTCTCATCAGTTGCAACAGGACGAGTAATGCATCGTCTAAGGCAGCTTCACCACGCTTATCGCATTGGGAGAGCGGTAGTCCCGTGCGTTGTCGATCAACTCGATCTCCCCTCGATCCGACATGAGATGAAAGGAGCCGTCGGCGGGATAGTTGCGAATGATCACCACCGTGTCGTCGGCATGGGTGTAACGCTCCTCGGTGAAGGATGGTGTTTGGCGCGCTTCGCAATTCACGGCTTCTTCGCCAGCCCACTCGAACCGATAGGGAGCCAAGGGGAGACGCAGCTCATACGGGTACGTCTTCTCCACCTCGTTCTCACCCCTCTGCTTTCCGTCGCAGACCCAGCTCTTCGAAGAGGGCGTCCTGTTCGGGACCGGGGTCAACTGCTTCGAGCATCTCGGCGGGGCTACGACCGGCCTGCTCCAAGAGCTCCCGCGCTGCGTTGAAGAGTGGCAGTCGCTCTTGCGGCTTGACCCGCTCGACGATGAGATCGCTCATCGCTTGCACAACCGCCGCGTGCGCATGGCTTGGCCGCGTTCCGTGTCGGGCCTGACTTTCTCGGGCGTGATCATCGGAACGACATTGAGCGAAATCTTCGACGGGCCCGCGTCATCGGGATTCGACGCCTCCGTCCAGCGTACGCAGCTCGTCCTCGACACGCTGGCGCACGCCATCCTCGGAGAGATCCAGTACCTCGGACAACTCGAAGCGCTTGCCTGCCTCACGGCCGTCCGCCAGCAGGACGGGCTCGCCCTCTCCCCACACCTCGAAGCGAGGATGCGGGCTTTGCTCGCCCACCCTCAAGACGCACTCGAGCAGGTCGCGCCGATCTGAGAAGTAGCGCTGCTGGCGCCCCTCGTCGAAGCGCAACTGCAACTCCGCGTTCCCCAACCCTGGACCCCCCTTCCCGCAGGACATCTGCCCGCGGAAATTCATTCCAATGGTTCGAGACTCTTGCTGCTCCTTACTGTCTGCTCTCCTACGCCCCTATGCCGCGATTGACTGGCAGGGAGTACTCCTCTTCCTTGAGGTGCTTGTGTGCCTCTGGATCCTCGAGCTCCCTCAATCTCTTCGGAACATCCGCGCCCATGTCTTCCCAGTTGCGGTTCGCGGCGACCTGCATGATCGCAACGTGCTCGGGATGCATGTGCCCGAACCGTCCCTGCATCGCGAGGTAGTCGATGACGGGGCGCTGCTCTGGCGGGATGAAGTAGTCGTACTTGCGCGTCTCCGGGTCGTACTCCCACACCGGGAACAAGCCCGACTCGACCACCCTGCGTCCCAGCTCCACAGTCATGGGGGTCTGGTAGACCCAGCCCTTCTGGCACGGTGTGTAGCAGTGAAGGAAAGCGGCCCCTTGGTGGTTGAGGCCTTTGCGGGTCTTGTTCATGAGGTCGAGCGTGTAGCCGACGGTCGTAGTAGCGACGTAGCAGTTCGGGTGTCCCTCGGACATCATCTTCGCGAGGTTCTTCGGAGGGAGTTTCTTGCCTTCCGGAATCACCTTCCCCGGCGGCGTGAAAGTTGTCGACCCGCCATAGGGGGTGGTCGGAGACACTTGAATGCCGGTGTTCGCGTAGCACTCGTTGTCGTAACAAATGAAGAGCGCGTCGTGGTTGCGGTACAGCGCGCCCGAAATCGAGCCAATTCCGATATCCGCGGCGCTTCCGTCCCCGGCCATGACCATGATGTTCGGGTACTCGCCCTCGTACTTGCCCTTGCGAATCATCGATTCGTAAGCGGCCGCCATCCCTGACGTGAACGAGCCGCCCGATGCGATCTGTGTGTGGGCCCACGGAACCGTGTATGGGGTCGACATATAGGTGGCGTTGGCCACGTACATGCAGCCCGTGGGACCGGCAACGACGGTGTTCTGCCCGGCCGCCTTGAGCACCCAGCGATACTGGATGGCCGGGCCGCAGCCCGCGCAGGTCCTGTGGCCTGCTTGATACGGATCCTCCTCCGGCAAGTCGGGCAGGTAGTGCAAGTTGCGCCCCACATCATCGGGCACCGATGCGGACCTGCCCTGCTCCTCGAACAGCGGCAGATGCTGGCGGACTACCTCTTTTGGCCCTACTTCCTTTTGTGTCATCGAGTCATCCCCTCCCATTTTCCGGGATATATCCAAATTCTGTCACTTGCGTGTGCGTTCCTCAATCCTCAAAACCCACCCAGTGGCTTGCCTTCTCAACCGAGCCTCGCTCCATGGCCTCGACCATCTTGTCGGCCATCCAGGTGAACTCGTTGATCGGTATGGTCTCGCCGCCCAGACCGGCCATGAACGAGGTGATTAGCGGGCGATTTTCGGCGTGATACAGCGCGGTGGTTACGTCGAGCGACAGGATGCCTCCGTAGCTCGCGCCTCCGAGGCCCAGGTTGGTCTCGACCACCCCCACGACCTTTGCTCTGTCCAGAGCCTTCTGCAGGTCCTCGGTGGGGAACGGACGGAACCAGACCAACCGCGCCATCCCCGCCTTGATGCCCCGCTCGCGTAGCCGCTTTATGGCTGCCTGACAGGTGACCGCGTGGCCCCCCTGGATGACGAACACGACCTCGGCATCCTCGAGCATGAACTCCTCGACGAACGGCGGATAGCTTCGGCCGAAGACCTCGGAGAACTCCTTGGTCTTCTCCCTGATGGTGTCGAGGGCGATCTCCATGGACCGAGCTCTCTCGAGTTGGAGCGGAGGGCCCTGCTCGGGGTGGATCTGTGGCCCGTGGGACACCGGCTTCTTCGGGTCGAGCGCAAAGGGAAGCTTGTAGGGAGGAAGAAAGCGTTCGACCTGCTCAATGCTGGGCAGCGCCACGTCGCCCGAGATATGCGAGACGAAATAGCCGTCCTGGCAGATCATCTGCGGCAACAGCAGATGGGGATCCTCACCGATCGCGTAGCCGAGCAGATGCTTGTCGAAGACCTCTTGGGGAGTGGCGGCCCAGCCCATAAGCCAGCCCATGTCGCGTGTGCAGAGGGCGTCGGTGTGCTCCGATCCGAAGTCACCCGGTGGATCCAGCGTGCGGTCGGCGATAGCCATCTGGATCGGGACGCGCGCGCCGGCCGCGGGCGAGTAGACCTCGAAGGCATAGGTGACGCCGACTCCGGAAGAACCCGTAAAGGCGCGCGCTCCGCAGGACCCGGCACCCAACGCCGCACTTATCTGAGCGTGCTCGCCGTCGGCATGGAGGTATTCCGCGTCGAGCAGGCCGTCGGCGATGAACTGCGAGAGGTTCATCATGATCGCGGTGTAGGGCCGAATCGGATACGCAGTGATGACGTCGACATCTGCGAAGAGGGCCGCATAGGCAGAGGCGGAGCACCCGTTCAGGCGCATCGTCGTGCCGTCTAGGTCGGCCAGTTTCTCGGCGCGATCGACTCCGGGAGTTGCTCCGAGATCGGCCGAACCCTCTCCACGTGTAAGCGTCTCGACGGACTTGTCTGGAATGGTTGTCTGAGCCACGCCCTACCTCCTCTGGCCGTTTCCTGAGGGCACATCTTGTCTCTGACGGCGGGCCGCGTCGTACTCGGCGATGGCGTCCTCCTGAAGCTTACCGATCGGGATGGACTGCTCCGCATGGGAGCCGTCGTATACGGAGAACGCTGTCTCCATCCTCGTCACTTCGCCATCGTCCTCGTCGAAGTCCAGTTCGGGGACCTTCTCGAGGCACCCGGTTGGACACTCCTGGACGCACACGAGGCAGCCCTTGCAGTACTTGGTTCGGATGGAGTAGGCGCCGTTCTCTCGCGTGTCTCGCATCACACTCACATCGGGGCACACGATGTAGCAGTTGTCGCAGCCGTTGCACACCCCGCAGCTCATACAGCGATCCGCCTCCGCGATCGCCTGCTCTTGCGTGTAGGCGAGTGTCACCTCGATCTCCTGATCCCTGATGCGCTCCTCGGGCGGAGACTCGGGTGCATCGATGCGAGGAGCGTGCGGGAAGTAGGAGGTGTTGAGCCGCTCGTAGGGCATGACCTCGACCGGTGCGTCGGGGGCCAGATCGGCAGCCTTCAGGACCGTGTCGATGTTGCGCGCCGCTCGTTTGCCGTCGCCGAGTGCATCAACGACCATCGCAGGACCGCGGACGATGTCGCCGCCGGCGAAGATGTTGTCCTCCAGCCGCCCGTACTCGTCGGTCTTGAGGAGCCCGCCCTCAATGAGGTGGTCCGGAATCCAGTCGAGGTGCTGGACCTGGCCGATGGCGATCATGACGTTGTCGCACGACACCTCGTACTCGGTGTCGGAGTCCATCTGCGGCGTGACGTTGCCCTCTTCGTCCTTGGACAGATGCGCCTCGCAAAGCACGGCGCCGGTGACGACTCCGTCCTCGCCCAGGATGCGCGCGCAGGCTGTGTTGGTCTTGAACTGCACACCCTCGGCCTTTGCATGTTCGAGGTCCTCGTCAACGATGATGAGCTCATCGGGCCCCTCGAGGGAAACGATAGTCACCTCTTCGGCTCCCAGCCTGAGGGCCGAACGAGCGGTGTCCGACGCGGTGTTGCCACCGCCGACGACGATCACCTTCTTGCCAACCTTCACCGGCTTGTTGAAGCCCGCCTCGCGGACGAATTCGAGACCTCCCATGACGCCTCGCAGGTCGTTGCCCTCCACGGGGAGCTTCCGACCGACGTCCTGGCCGACCGCCAGGAACGCGGCGTCGTAGCTCTTGAGATCGTCCCAGGACACATCTTCGCCGACCCTCGTGTTGCACTTGATCTCGATGTCACCCAGATCCTCGATCTTGGTGACCTCCGCGTTGAGGACGTTCTCGGGAAGATGCCAGTGCGGGATTCCGCCGCGGAGCATGCCACCGGGCTTCGACTGAGCCTCGAGGATGGTCACCTTGTAGCCGAGCCGCCTCAGGTGATAAGCGGAAGCAAGCCCGCCGGGCCCTGACCCAACCACCGCGATGCGCTTGCCGTTGGTAGCCGGGAGAGTCTCCTTGATCGGGTCTTCCGCAAGCTCGAGTCCAAAGTCACCCAGAAAGCGCTCGACGTTTCGGATCCCTATGGGCTCGTCGTGATCTGCGCGGTTGCACGCACCCTCGCACGGGTGGTAACAAACTCGGCCGGTCACGGAGGGCATGGGGTTGTCCTCCATGATGGTCAGATAACCGTCGAGGAATCTCTCGTGCTTGACGAAATCGAGATACTTCTGAATGTTCTCGCCGGTGGGACACGCGTGGTTACAAGGCGGGGTCTTGTCCTTGTACACGGGCCGAAAAAAACGGAAGTTCCCCGTTGGAAAGAGCACTTGCCCGGCTTCTTCGGTGGGTGCAGGCGTTACGCCCGCGAGAGGAAGGCGAAGTTTAGGCGGGATCTTCGTTCCCTTTACTGACATCAGGTACCCCCCAGTCAGTGGCTAGATCGGCTGCGCTGCGGCAGCCTCGCGGACTTGCGCCTGTGCGTAATCAAGAACCGAGTGATGTTGTGCGCCTCGGTCGAACGCTTCCTTGTCGGTAACGGCGTCGCGCACCACCTCAAGGGGGAGAACCCCCGTCGCTGCCGTCAACGCACCGAGCAAGGGAGCGGCGATCCCAATGCCGACCTCGCTACGCTCGGCGGCCCCCTCGGTGGACGTACGGTCGTAGGCGAGCTGACCGAGATCGCGCACGAACATCCACGGACTGCTGCCCTCCTGCTCCGCGAGCGAGACGGCGTCGACGACGACCAACTTCTTGAGCTTCGCGAGCATGAAGTCGGGCAGGAACTTCAACAGGTACTCGGGTTCCCGTGTCGAGTTCACGACGAGGACGGCTTCACCGTCGGGTGTGCCGCGGAAGAAGTTGGCGGCTTTGATGAGCGTCTCCTCGACGAGCACCACCCAATCGGGGTTCGCGTTCTCGTAGACGAAACGGTCGGCGATCGGCTCGTCACCGAAGCGCGCGTACTTGTGGACCAGGCAGTTGGTTCGGTCTGGATCGTCGATGTAGTCACTGATGAACTGCGCGTAGTAACCGGCGGTTTCCGCGCCGGCGGCAACGCAGTTGACGACGTCCCGGGCCTCCTTGTCCATGATGATTCCCCGGGTCCACACAGTGATCTCGTGATACATGTTCGCCGACCTCCCCCAGAGGGTCTTTGAAATCGGGATACAGTATACTCTTTCCAGGCAGTCTTTCCTGTTGTTTGTCAGGTAGCTACCCACCCGAAATACCCCCCAATCCCCTGCGACAGACCTTAGGTTTGCCTAATGTGGGCCCGGGTGATCTCGTCCACGCTCGTGACTCCGAGCAATGTCATCGCGTTGCCGATCTCAGTCCTCATGATCTCGAACGCACGACGTACGCCGTCTTCTCCGGCGGCCGCGAGTGCGTAGAGAAACGGCCGGCCGATGAACACTCCCCGCGCGCCGAGAGCGAGCGCAGTCACCACGTCGGTTCCCCTTCTCACGCCCCCGTCGAGAAACACTTCGCATTCCGAGCCAGCGGCCTGGACGACCTCCTCGAGCACGTCGATCGCGGCGGGACTGCGATCGAGCTGGCGACCGCCGTGGTTCGAGACGACGATTCCGGCGGCGCCGTGCTCGCTCGCCAGTACCGCATCCTCCTCGGTGAGGATTCCCTTGACGATCACAGGAACGTCTCCCGCCGTTTCGCGAATCCAGGTCAGATCGTCCCACGTCATGGACCGATCGTGCAGATGGTCCAGGTAGTCGTTGAACTCCACTTCCGTCGCGGTGTTGGGAAAGTTAGCCGGGCTCGCGTCTTCGGGAACCGTGAGGTCGTGAGCAAGTTCTCGCTCGCGATACCCCGGAACCGGAAGATCGGCGGTGACGACGATTCCCGAGTAGCCACATGCGACCGCTCGCTGCACCATCTCGATGGCGAGATCGCGCTCTTTGTGAACGTAGAGCTGGAACCAACGAGGACCGTCGGACTTCGCGACCTCTTCGATCGTGTAGGTCGACAGTGTGGAGAGACACATAAGTGCACCCGCCTCGCTCGTGGCTCTCGCGCTCGCAAGCTCGCCGTCTGGGTGAGCGAGTTTGTGAAGCGCTGTCGGTGCGAACCCGACCGGCATCGAGACCGCAGTTCCGAGCATCGAGGATGAGAAGTCGACGGACGAGATGTCGACGAGGACTCTTGGTCTCAGCGAGAACCGGCTCCAAGCCTCCAAATTCCAGCGCACCGTGATTTCATCACCTGCGCCTCCGGAGTAGTAGCCAAACGCGGAAGGCTCCATCTGCTCTCGCGCGATCGACTCGAACTGGTTCAGGTTCAGAATGCGTTCAAGATCCATGGCTCTCCTGCGATCTCGCGATGAGTTCCTTGACGGCCGCCTCGTCTCCGCGCCGGAGCAGCTCGAGCGGATCCGGCTCGCCGTTGACGATGCTCTCGAAGAAGTTCTTGCGATCCTGATACGTCGGGAGTGTCGACTTGGCCCATCCCCTGACCTCGTTGAGCATGAGAGCAAGAGTTGCGTACTCCTCACCGAAGAGGCCACCGATCTCGCTCTTCATCCGTTTGGCTAGGGCGGGGCTCGCTCCGGCAGTCGAGATCGCAATTGCGATCGGACCTCGCCGCACGATGGCGGGGAGGATGAAATTGCACAGAGGCGGCACATCGACAACGTTGACCAGCATCGCCCGAGCCTCGGCATCCTCGTAGACCGCGATGTTCACATCGGTGTCGGAGGTTGCTGCTACAACGAGGAAACAACCCTCCAGATCGCCTGCCGCGTACGGCCTGCGGCGCCACTCGACCGCAACCGACTTGGCGAGCTCGGCAATCTCCCGATCCGCCTGAGGAGCCACGACGACCACGTCCGCATCGCATGCAAGAAGACCCTCGATCTTCTCGAGTCCGACCCCTCCGGCCCCGACGACGAGGCAGCGGCGGCCCACGAGATTCAACGCCGCCACGTAGAAGGTCGTCTCCATCATGCGGGCGACACATGTCTGGTCGCAGATGCCTCGCCGGAACTGACACACGCATGGCTTTCCTTCGTAGCTCATTCGTTCAGACTAAGACGGGTTTCAATGTCGGGCACCGAACCACCGTGGTTCGGGCAACTCGAAAGGTGGCCACGAGTGGGGCACATCGATTTCGATCCCTCAAGATTCGAGGGCCGCGAGGGCTACTTTCTCCTGACGGCTCTTGTCGTCCCTCGACCCATCGCCTGGGTCTCGACGGTGGCGGCCGACGGCGCGCGGAACCTGGCGCCCCACAGTTATTTCAATGCGATCTCAAGCAATCCGCTGGTCATCCACTTCACGTCCACCGGCGTCAAGGACTCTCTTCGTAACGTGAGGGCGACCGGGGAGTTCGTCGTCAACATCGTCAGCTTCCCGCTCGCCGAGGCCATGAATCTCTCCGCCGCGAACTTCCCTCCCGAGGAGGATGAGTTCGCCTGGGCGGACCTCGAAGACACGCCTTCGATCACGGTCGCGCCACCTCGGGTCGCGGGTGCTGCTGCCGCCTTCGAATGCACGGTGAACCGAATCGTCAGCATCGGAAACGGGCACATGGTCTTCGGTGATGTGACTCACGTTGTCGTGAACGAGGATGTCATGCGCGACGGAAGAGTCGCTCCGGATCTCCTGGATCCCATCGGACGACTCGGCGGTTCGTGGTACACCCGGGCCGCGAGCGACCTCTTCAAGATGAAACGGCCGACCTACGATGAGCTGAAATCAGAGACGGGCGAGGGCGCGGGGTGACCCGCGCCCTCTTGATACTTGGAGCTCGCCCGTTCCTGACAGTCGCGGGCTGCCAGACCTAGAGCCGCCATTTCCCACTACGCAGTGTCCGCTCCGCAGTCTCGTAGTGACAAGGTTCTCCATTCGTCGCCCAGTTCCTTCATTCTTCACCGACGACCGTCGGAATTGGGATTCGACCTGTGTCAGCATCCAGATTATGGGCTTCTTGCAACGCACTACCAACGGATGGCCGGTCGCTATCGAGCTCGTTGAGACGATGCCCGGCCCCCCTGAGGTGGTGTGGCGGCTCATCACCGATTGGGAGAACCAGGGCGACTGGCAGCTCGAGGCGCGCGACTTCGTGGTGAAGTCGGCCGCGCGCGAGGGAGTCGGCGTCACTGCCGAGGCGACCGTGAGCATCGGTGGGATCACCACGCGTGATGCCATCGAGGTGGTCGCGTGGGAGCCCAACAAGCACCTCGCCATCGAGCACAAGGGCTGGGTGTCGGGCCGAGGCGACATACGACTGACCCCCCTTGGTTCGGGCGCACATCCTGCTCGAACCCACGTCTACTGGATTGAAACGCTCTACCCGCCGCTCGCCTTTGCGGGAGCGATCGGCCTCACCGCCTTCAAGCCGCTGATGACCCGTACCTTCAAACGCGATCTGCGCGTCCTCCAGGGCTTGGTTAGAGCGGCGACGAGCTGAGGACCCGCCACACCTTCTCGGGCGTCACCGGCACGTCGATGCCCTCGTCGCGGCCCTCGAGAGCATCCACGATGGCGTTGACTATGGCCGGGGGCGTCCCGATGCATCCCGCTTCGCCGGCCCCCTTGTTACCGAGCGGCACGTTCGGGTTCGGGGTCACTGTGTGATCGAGAACGAGCTCGGGAAGCTCCGCGACGGTGGGCAACGAGTAGTCCATCAACGAGCTCATGAGTGGCTGACCGTTCTCGTCGTAAACGACCCGCTCGTACAGAGCCTGACCGATGCCCTGCAAGATCGATCCGACCACCTGCCCCTCTACGAGCTTCGGGTTGATGACCGTGCCGCAGTCATCGACAGCAACGAGCTTGTTGAGTGAGATATCTCCCGTGTTGTTGTCGATCTCGACGATCGCGACATAGGTTCCGAAGGGAAACGCCTGGCGAGAAACGAACTCCGCCTGGGCCTCGAGTGGACCTTCTCCCGCCAGTTCGCCGAGCTTGACCGAACGATTCGTCCCGGCGACGGTGAACCGTCCGTCCGCATAGCGAAGGTCAGCCTCGGCCACCTCGAGATGCGCTGACGCTCGCTCGCGGGCCTGATCGAGCACGTCGTGGGCGGCTTGGTGCAGGGAGGATCCGCCCACCTGCATGCTGCGCGACCCGAAAGTGCCCACGCCGACCGGCACCTCATCCGTATCCCCCTGGATTACTCGCACACGGTTCATGTCGACGTCCAGTGCGCTCGCCACCACCTGGGCGAACGCGGTTGCGTGACCCTGTCCCTGAGGAGTCGCGCCGGAGCGAGCCGCTATCGTTCCGTCCGAGTCGACGCTGACCGATCCGAACTCGGTGCTCCCCTCCTGGCCACCGGATCTCTCGATGTAACTGCCCATTCCGATCCCCAGCAACTTGTTGTTTCCCACCGTTCGCCGGCGGTGTTGCTCCGCTCGCACCTCCTCGTAGCCGGCGCGCTCCAGGGCGAGGCGCAAAGCGGCCCCGTAGTCGCCGGAGTCGTACACGGCCCCCGTGGCGGACTCGTAGGGAAACGCGCTCTTGTCGATGAAGTTCCGCAGTCGAAGCTCGGCGGGATCCGCTCCGAGCCTGTGGGCAAGCCGGTCAAGCGCGCGCTCTAGGACATACGTGGCCTCCGGCCGGCCGGCTCCCCTGTACGCCGCGGTCGGAGTCGTATTCGTGACCACAGCTCGCACCCGTGACGTGCAATCGGGGGATGGTGTAGGGACCCGAAAGCATCCAGCCGGTGTTCGCAACGATGAGCTCACCCGTGTGCGGGTAGGCGCCGATGTCGGCGTCGATCTCGGCCTCGAGCGCGAGCAGGTTGCCGTCCTCGTCGGCCGCCAGTCTCAGTCGTTGAGTCTGCCCTCGTCCGTGTGTCGCGCCGGCGAACGCCTCCCGGCGATCCTCGATCCACCTCACGGGACGGCCCAGCTTGCGAGCGAGGTGCGCCACGACGATGTATTCGGGATAGGTCTGGCTTTTGGCTCCGAACGCCCCGCCGACATGAGGCACGATCACCCGGATCCGCTCGGCGTCCATATCGAACGCACGCGCCAGGGCACCGCGCAGTCGCTGGGGGGCCTGGTGCGAGACGTGGACGGTGATGCCGTCGCCGCCGGGGACCACCAGGATCCCGCGCGTCTCGATCGAGGTCGGGCAAAGGCGCTCATTGCGGATCGTTGTGTCGACCACGATGGGTGACGCGTTCGATGATCTCGTCGACCGGAGACCCGAACTCGCGGACGGACACGACGTTCGAGTGGCCCTCGAAAAGCTGTACCTCGTCGGTGGAGGCCCGGCCGGGATCAACCACCGCATCGAGCGGGTCGATGTCTGCGAGCACGAGTTCCGCACCGTCCTCGGCCACGTAGCGATCGGAGGCAACGACCACCGCAACCGGTTGGCCCGCATAGCGGACGCGTTCGGCGCGCCAGCGACGGCCAAGACATCTCGGGCGGGATGGAAGCGTTCGGCGGAAACGGCGTATCGGGGAGGTCGGGCAACGTGTCCCAGGAATAAGTTCCCACAACGCCCTCGACCCCGCGGGCGGCGGAGACATCGACCGCGTTCAGTCGCCCGTGTGCCTCGAAGCTGCGGACGAAGACCGCATCGAGACAGCCTTGGGCGGTGAGGTCGGCGACGTAGGAGTGAGCGCCGGCGACGAGGCCGGGGTCCTCCCGGCGCGGCGGGCTCTGGCCCACGTAGTTCCTGTCGCCCAATCCGCTCCTCCTCCCCGGTTGAGGGCCTCTCGCAATCGTTTGCAGCGATAGGATACCGCCCTGTGAAACCGAGCCCCTTTGAATACTTGGCCGCGCGGGACATCGACGAGGCTCTGGGCGCGCTTGCAGAGCACGACGGTGAGGCCAAGGTGCTCGCCGGGGGTCAAAGCCTGGTTCCGGCCATGAACTTTCGCCTCGCGACCCCCACCCTGCTGGTGGATGTCAACCGGCTCGAGGGCCTGGCGGGCGTCACCGTGAGCGGGGATGAGCTGGTCATTCAGGCACTGGTGCGTCACGTCGATCTGGAGATCCCTGCGTCAGGAGACGCCACGTCGCTCTTGCTCGCGGCGGGTATCGCACCTGGTTGGCCATCTTCCAATCAGGGTGCGAGGAACCTTCGCCGGCAGTCTTGCGCACGCCGATCCAGCCGCCGAATGGTGCATGCTTGCGGCCGCGCTCGACGCAATCATCGTCGCCCGCAGCACGCGTGGCACGCGTCGTATCCCGGCGAGCGAGTTCTTCGACGGACTCTTCACCACGGCGCTCGCGGCGGACGAGATCATCACAGAGGTGCGCCTGCCATTGCTCCACGACGCAGGTATTGGTTTCCGGGAGAAAAGCCAGACCGCAGGTGACTTTGCGACGGTGGCAACGGTTGCAACCTGCTCCGTCGGGGACGCCGGCGTCGTTGTTGACATGAGACTCGCGCTCGCGGGCGCGGCCTCGACACCAGTCAAAGCGAAGCGGGCCGAATCCCTCCTCGTCGGGCAACAGCCAACGCCCGATGCTCTCGCCGCCGTTGCGCGCGGCGGCCGAGGATGTCGACCCCATCTCGGATGCGCACGGCTCCGCGGACTACAGGCGGCACCTCGTCGAGGTGCTGACACGCCGGGCCCTGGACGACGCGCTCGGGGCAGCATCGTGACGTCGGTGACTCTCGCGGTGAACGGTCGCAGCCACCAATTGGAGGTCGAGCCACGCCGTACCTTGGCCGACGTGTTGCGGGAGGACTTGGGCCTGCACGGCACACACCTCGGGTGCGAGCACGGAGTTTGCGGAGCCTGCACGGTGCTCGTCGACGGCGCTCCCACCCGAGCATGCCTGGTTTTCGCCGTCCAGTGCGGGGGCTCCATGATCACGACCATCGAGGGCCTGAGTTCGTGACGGCACCCTGCATCCCGTTCAGCGGGCGTTCATCGACAACTTCGGATTGCAGTGTGGTTTTTGCACCCCGGGTTTCATCATGCTGCTGGTGGGTGCTCTCGAAGCAGAGCCGGACAGGAATGAAGACGACCTGGTCGAGGTTCTCTCATCGAACCTCTGCCGCTGCACGGGTTATCGCAGCATCCTCGAGGCCGCCAAGCAGGCGGCTGGGGAGCTACGGTCGAGAGCACTCACGGAGGGGGCAGGATGAAAAAGGTCGCGCTGGGATCTCAGGGACTCGAAGTCTCCCGCATAGGCTTGGGCTGCATGGGCATGTCGGCAACTTACGGAATCGCCGACGACACCGAATCGGTCGCCACGATGAACCGCTCGCTCGATCTCGGTGTGAGCTTCCTGGACACCGCGGACATGTACGGGTGGGGGCACAACGAGGAGCTCGTCGGCAAGGTCGTACGCGCGCGCCGCGTCGAGGTGGAGCTTGCAACCAAGTTCGGCAACGTCATCGACGATGAGGGCAACCGAGGAATCGACGGCTCCCCGAAACACGTCAGGAGTGCCTGCGACGACAGTCTTCGGCGACTCGGTATCGACACGATCGATCTCTACTACCAACACCGGGTCGACAAAGACGTAGCGATCGAGGAGACGGTCGGCGCGATGTCCGAGCTCGTCGAAGCGGGGAAGGTGCTTTATCTGGGCCTCTCGGAGGCATCTGCCGAAGAAATCGAAAGAGCACACGCGGTGCATCCGATCACTGCTCTGCAATCGGAGTACTCGCTATGGACGCGGGACGTCGAGCCCGACATCCTGCCCACCTGTCGTGCGCTGGGGATCGGTTTCGTTGCCTACTCCCCGCTCGGGCGGGGGTTCCTGACCGGGGCCATCAGCTCGACCGAAGACCTCGCCGAAGACGACTGGCGCAGGCGTCATCCTCGCTTTCAACCGGGCAACATCGAGCGCAACCGCGAGTTGGTGGCTCGCATCGAGCAACTCGCCGAAGCCAAGGGAGTTTCGACATCCGAGCTGGCGCTGGCGTGGGTCATGGCGAAGGGCGACGACGTGGTTCCCATCCCGGGAACCAAGCGAGTCACCAACCTCGAGTCGAACGCGGGCGCCGTAGTTGTCGATCTCAGCGACGAGGACGTCGCGGCGTTGAACGAGGCCGCGCCTCCGGGTGCAGCAGCTGGGACCCGCTACCCGGACATGAGCGCGGTCAACCGCTAGAGCTACTGCTCCTTGATGACAGTGTCGACGATTCGATCGACAGAAGGAAGGGTCGCGTCCTCTAGTGCCTCGGCTGCGGGGAGAGGCACGTGCGGAGTCGTGATTCGAACGATCGGCCCGTCGAGGTCGTAGAAGGCCTCCTCTGCGACGATCGATGAGATCTCGGCCCCCCAACCGCACAACCTCGGATTCTCCTCGACTGTGAAAACGCGCCCCGTTGCTCTCACTGCTTCGAGGATCGCGCTCACGTCCAGCGGCACCAGCGAACGCAGGTCGACCACGCGGCAACCGATGTCGTGGTCGGCGCGCAATCGCTCGGCGGCCTCGAGTGCCTTCGGCACCATTGCTGCCAGCGCTATGAGCACGACGTCATCTCCATCGCCGTGGACCGTGGCCGTCCCAGTGGCTCGACATGCTCGTCGTCGGGGACCTCACCCTTGACTGCGTAGAGGGACTTGGCTTCCAGGAACACGACGGGATCGTCGTCGCGGATGGACGCTGCCAAAAGACCCTTTACGTCGGCCGGGGTTGACGGAGCGACAACCTTCAGACCAGGAATCGCCATGGCCCAGTTTTCCACGGCCTGGCTGTGTTGCGCTCCGAAGCGAAGGCCGCCACCGTTCGCACTCCGCAACACGAGCGGCAGTGTGATCTGTCCGTTAGTCATGTAGCGTGTCTTGGCGATCTGGTTGGCGACGATGTCCCAGCAGGTAGCGAAGAAGTCAGAGAACATGATCTCGCCCACAGGCCTCAGCCCGGCCATAGCGGCTCCCATGACCGCTCCGACGATCGCCTCCTCGCTGATCGGTGTATCGCGCACGCGCCGGGGCCCGAAGGTGTCGAGAAGCCCGCCCGTTGTCTTGAACACCCCGCCGGCGGCCGCCACGTCCTCACCGATGAAGTAGACGTTATCGTCGCGTTCATCTCCTGCGCGATCCCGGCAGCGACCGCGTCGCTGTAGGTCAGTTCCGCCACTGCGACCCCCCGTCGGCCCAAACGTCCGTATAGATGAGCTCGTTGGAGGGCGGAGGTGCCGCCTTTGCCTCCTCTGTTGCCCGGTTCACCTCGGTGAGGACCTGCGCGTCGATCTCGTCGAGCACCGCTGCCTCGCAACCCGAGCTTCGAGAAGACGGGAACGATAGAAATCGATCGGATCGCGCGCCAGCCAGGACTCGACCTCCTCGGGCGGCCGGTACTTGGCGGGGTCGGCACGGCTGTGCCCGCCCTTTCGATAGGTCTTGGCCTCGATGAGGGCCGGGCCCTCGCCGGCGCGGGCGCGTTCGATGTAGGTGGTTGCGATTCCGTAGACCTCGTCGACGTCGTTGCCGTCCACGATGAGCGACTCGAGCCCGTACGCGGAGGCGCGTTGAGCGGCCGGGTGCTCGACGGCCGTCACCGCCGAGATGGGCGTGTACTCCATGTACAGGTTGTTCTCGCACACGAACACGACAGGCAGCTTCCACACCGCCGCCAGGTTCACGGCCTCGTGGAAGGCCCCGATGTTAGTGGTTCCGTCTCCGAAGAAGCAGACGGACACCTGTCCTGTAGCCGCGCTCCTGCGCGGCCCACGCGGCCCCTGCTGCGATCGGGAGGTGTGCTCCTACGATCGCGTAAGAGCCCATCGCGTAGTGCTCGGTGCTCGTCAGGTGCATGGAGCCGCCCTTGCCCGCGAGGATGCCGTTAGAGCGACCGAGCAACTCGGCCATGAGACCGGTCATGGATGCACCCCGAACAAGCGTGTGTGCGTGACCCCGGTAGGTGCAAAACGTGAAGTCGTCGTAGCGCATCGCCGCTCCGAAGCCCGCGGCGACCGCTTCCTGCCCAAGCGATAGATGGCTTGTGCCCTTGACCAGGTTCTGCAGGAAGAGGTCGTACGGCGCGCTGCTCGAACTGTCGAATTGCGGACTGCTTGCGATAGAGGTCAAGACGAGTGGTTTCGTCCAGCTTCGCCTCGTCGGCCCAGCCTCTCGGCCTCTCCATCACGTCGTCCTCATCCGTCAATCCGTCTGTCACGTCCGCGTTCTCGGATTCGAGCTTCAGCCCCGAAGCGACCGCCTGCTGCTCGAGCAGCATTGCGAAGTCCTTATCGAGGTGGCCGCGTCCGATGAGGCTCTGAACGAGCTCGTGGGTGAGGGCGGCCAAGGGCATCGGCACGTCGAGCTCGCGCGCGGCCTTCAAGCCGAGATCGAAGTCCTTGCGAAGCAGGACAGGAGTGAAGGTCGGGTGATAGTCGAGGTTCACGAAGGCGGGCGTCTTGTAGCGGGTGAAGACGAACCCATGACGCTGCGTTCAAGAACTCGAGGAAGGCGCTCCGTTCAAGTCCGCCTTTCTCTGCCAGCACGGTTATCTCGGCCATGCACTGCGTCACCACGCCCAACATCAGGTTGTGACAGATCTTGGCCAGCCGCGCCGCATCGGCATCGCCGACGTAGGTGCTGCCGGCCCCCAGCAGGTCCATGTAGGGGCGGGCGGTCTCGAACGCGTCCTCCGGGCCCGAGACAACCAGCGTCAGCTTCCCGGCTGCCACGACCTGGGGGTTACCGCTGACCGGCGCGGCGAGCGAGCTCTGGTGCCGCACTTTCTCGCCGGCCGCGACCCTCACCTCGGCGGACATTCCCGCCGAAATCGTCGTCGAATCGATCAGGATCTTCGGCGCGGCCCCCTCCTGCGCCAGCACGCCCCTGTCTCCCAGCGTGATCTCGCGGAAATCGTCATCGCCCGAGACGATCGAGAACACGATGTCGCAGTTCGGCCAGCTCGGCCGGCGAGTCCACCAGCCGGGCCCCCTTGTCGACGAGGGGCTCGGCTTTGGATGCGCGTGCGGTTGTAGATCGAGAGGTCGCACCCGGCGTCGAGCAGGCGCTGCGGCGAGCCGGAAGCCCATGCGTCCGACGCCGATCCACCCCAGCTTGTGGGCCCGGAGATTCTCTTCAGTCATTCGTCAGTCTCCTCTTGCAAACGATTGCAGGATAACCCCCGAACCCGTCGACCCGCAAGGTCGGACGCTCGGTTCTACGCGCTCCTGTACAGCTTGGTCATCACGAACTCCCGATGGCCCAGTGACTCGGCCGCGGTAAGCCGGCCGTTCGCTGTACGAACGACGACCTCGAGCAAACGGCCTCCAGCGGTGGGCAGATCCATGGCTCGGGAAAGCAAACCCGACACGTCGAGGTCGATGTGCTCGCTCATTGTCGAGACCGTCAAGGGGTTGCCACTCACCTTTATGACCGGGACCACGGGGTTACCGATCACGTTGCCCTGGCCCGTCGGAAAGAGATGGATCACTGCCCCCCCGGCCCCCATCAGAGTCACGCACTCGGCCGCTGCGGAAGATGTGTCCATGAAGTTCAAGCCGGGGACAGTCGGGGCCATGGCCGGCTCGAGGACGTCGACCACGGGTACCGTGCCTGTCTTGGCGATGTTGCCGAGCGCCTTCTCCTCGATCGTGGTCAGCCCACCGCGGATGTTGCCCTCGGTTGGCTGAGAACCGAGGAGGTCGGCCTCACCTTCCTCGATCATGCGGACATAATCCTCGTAGGTGGCCAGGAACTTCTTGCGAGTGGCATCGTCGATGCAGCGGTCTGCGATGAGGTGCTCGCCGCCCGTCAGCTCGGTCGTCTCGCCGAAGAAAACAGTGCCGCCCGCGTCCACAACACGATCGACCACCCTCGCAACGGTGGGACACGAAGCCAGGCCCGTGGTCGTGTCGGACTCTCCGCACTTGATGCTGATCCATAGGTCGGAGAGATCCACCGGCTCGCGTTCGAGTTCGCTTGCATCCTGCAGGAATCCCTGCGCGACGCGCGCTGCTGCTGCCGCCGTTTGGAGATCTCCGTGTCGCTCGATGGAGAGAGCCTCGACCGGCTTGCCTGTACGAGCTATGCCTTCGGCAACGCGCTCCGTCCAGCTTGGTTCAATTCCGATGACCACGACCGACGCAACGTTCGGGTTCGCTCCATTTCCAATCAAAGTTCTGAACAGCAGATCGAGGTCCTCGCCGAATTGAAGGCGCCCGTAAGCATGGGGTAGCGCGAGCGTGCCGGGGATCATCGCCGCGACCATTTCCGCAGCGGTGTTCGAGATGTCGTCGACGGGCAGGATCGCAACATGGTTGCGCACTCCGACGCGACCGTCTGCCCGTTTGTAACCGGTTGGTCCCGCTACCATCGGGCCGACTTCAGGTTGTGCGTGTGAACGTAGTCACCCTCCTGCACAGTTGTGCTCGTCCGGCCGATTCGAACTCCGTACTTGACGACGTCGGCGCCTTCGGGGAGATCCCTAAGGGCGATCTTGTGGCCCAGCGGAATCGCGTCCCGGCTCTTCAAGCCAACAGTCTTGCCGCTGTTCATGTACACGCCGGTCACGTCCTGGCTCGCCTCCAAATCGGCGACGGCCACACCGACATCATCCGCATCATCGTGAATCAAGAAAGAATGACTCATCCACACCCCCTGTGCTCAGGTCACCCACGCGGTGGCATCAAGATGTCATCGGTCGAGCAAGCCATCGAGATGGGGAGCGAGCGCCTGAATCGCGTTGCCTCCGAGAAGACCGGCTGTCGTGGCTTCGTCTAGATCGCTTTTCAGCACCGTTGCAACCGGTTCTGGATCACCCATAGGGAAGGGATAGTCACTCCCGAGCACCACTTTGTCCGCACCGACCCTCTCGACCAGGAAGCGCACGGCCTCGGGCGAATGCAAGACCGTGTCGAAATAGAAACGCCGCAAAAACGTCGACGGCGGAGAGTCGAGGTTTACTGCCGTGACCTCTGGCCTCGCTTCGAATCCCCGGTCCAGCCGTCCTATCTGATAAGGAAGGAAACCGCCGCCGTGGGTGAGGCAAACCTTGAGCCTCGGGTGCTTAACCAGCACACCGCCGAAGATCAGGTTGGCGGCTGCGACCGCGCCCTCGGCTGGATTGCTGACGATGTTGTCGAGAAAGTAGCTGCGACTCAATCGTTCGTAGCCGATCGATTGGTTCATGGGATGCACAAGGACGAGCGCGTCCAGCTCCTCGGCCGCGCTCCAGAACGGAGCGAGGCCCGGATCGTCCAGCTCGGAGGTACCGAGTGTCGTCGCGATCTCGACGGCCACCATGCCGAGCTCCTTCAGCGCAAAGCGGAGCTCTTCGGCTGCGAGCTCGGGCGCCTGCAACGGCACGGCGGCCATAGCGCGGAAGCGGTCGGCGTGGGGAGCGATCGCCTCGATGGTCAACTCGTTCAGGCAGCGCGCGAGCCAGGCGCCGTCTTCGGCGGCGAGCTCGAGGGCGGCGAAGTCCATCCATGCCGAGACGACTTGCAGATCCACTCCCTGTGAGTCCATTCGCTGAAGGCGATCAGTGAGGTCGCGCATTCCGCGCGGAAACTTCTGAGTTGAGCGCTTTCCCGCGAACGACACCCGCTCGTCGTCCGTGATGGCGATCGAGTGCGCTCCCCCGTCACTCGCGATTCGATCGAGGAGGGCCGGTGGAATGAAGTGACAGTGCAGATCGATGCGCTCTTGGGTCACAGCTTCTCCTCGGTCATGATTTGAGTCAGCTCCTCGTCGGGGCGGAGCACATAGAGTCCGCCGGTGATTCGATCGGTGACGAAGATGTTGAAGTCATCGTCGACGAGCAGGTCGTTGATCTGGGGGGCCTCCTGGTTAGCCGGTGTAGCGGACTCCCAGAAGGCGATCTCCCTGGGGGACTCCGCGCTCGAAAGGTCGTAGACCCTAAGCCCCGCGTTGAAATAGGAGACGAAGACGATGGTCTCGCTGGCATAGGTGCCGGGGCGGTTCTCGTGCAGGTTGTGGGGCCCGAACCGCATTCCGCGCTCGCAGTAGTCGCCCGTCGGTTCGGGACAGATGCCCACGACACGCGGGCTGCTCGGCTCGGAAACGTCGATCACTCGCACGTAGTGGCTCTCTTCTGCACAGCGATCGCTCGTGGCCTCATCTGTCACCACAACGAGTTTGCGCCCGGGGAGCGGGAGACAGGTGTGGGTGTCACCGCCGGGGGTCCACTGAAGATGACCGATCTTTCTGGGCGAGCCGAGGTTCTCGATGTCGAGAACCACAAGTCCGGCGTCTCCGTAGCCAAGGTACGCGGTTGTGCCGTCGATGAGCGCGTGGTGCGCGGCGAAGCGTTTCCCCTCCGGCCAGGTTGGGGTCTCGCCCCCTCCCGACCACTGCCCCGGCCACCACCACCGTCCGGCCTCGACTGGTCGTTTGGGGTCGGCCAAATCGACGATGACCCAGATGCGATCGTCGAAGCCGTCGGGTATCGCCGACATGTAGGCGTAGCGACCGCCCGTGTAGACGATCCGATGCACCCCCAGGCCGCCCGAGTTGAAGTAACCGATCCTGGTCGGATCGAGTGGGTTCGCCAGGTCGTAAACGATCATTCCCGCGCTGAACTCGTCGCTTCCCTGAAACATCTCTTCGTTGACTAGAAGGAGTCCGTCGCCAACCTGCACCTTGTGATTGTGCGAGCCCTCGGGGGCCGGGATCTGTCGCACGAGCCGGGGGTTCGTGACGTCGGAGACGTCAAGCACCGACGTCCCCATGCCGCTCGGACCATGATGGCCGACGTAAAGAACATCGTTGTGGCGCATGATCTGCATGCCGTCGCCGTAGCCGTCGAGGTCGCTGTGCGCGACGAGTTCCAGATGAAGTGCTTCTCGGGTTGCCACTATGGCTGAGCTGAACGGCTTCGCGGGCGGCTCACAATGAAGGTTGTGATCTCCATGAAGAGAGCCTCCTCTCCAGATACTGAGCGCCCCCAACCATGGAAACGCTGAAGAGGATGAACATGAACAACATCGCGTAGACACGGGGCATGTTGAAGACCTTGCCGGCAAGCTCGATGATGTAGCCGATTCCCTTTGAGCTGCTGAAGAGCTCGCCCACGAAAAGACCGATGAGCCCGCGCGACACACCCATCTTCACGCCTGTCGCGATGAAGGGAATCGTCGCCGGAAAGATGACCTTGCGGAAGAGAGTCCACCTGCTCGCTCCGAAGGACTTGGCCGCTCGTAGAAGCGAGTTATCCACGGTCTTGACGCCCTCCATCACGACGACGACGATCGTGGGCACCGCGCTGATGAAGACGAGGAGCACCCTGGCCGTGTCGTTGATTCCCACCCAGAGAAGGATCAGAGGCATGAGGATCAACAGCGGCGTCGTGTAGATGAGCCACAGGTACGGAGAGACGATGCGGTCCAAGACCTTCACGCCTCCGAGCAACAGGCCCAGCGGGATGGACAGGGCGATGGAGAGCAACATCCCTGTCATATAGATGCGCAAGCTGAAGAAGACGTTGCTGAGCAGGATCCCCTCCTCGTGCATCTCGGGGATCTCCGCCACCACCGCGCTGAACGGGGGCAGGATGATCGGCTTGATCTCGAAAAACTTGACCCCGTACTCCCATAGAAAACAGAAGAGGGTCAGGTTGATGATGGTGGCGATGATGCGTTGCGTGCGCGTGAACTGCTTTCGACCCTTGAACCTCTTGGGCGCAGGAGCGGTGGATTCCACCGTCGCGCTCACAGGTAGACCTCTTCGCGCCAGCGCGACGCGTAGGCTTCAAGTTTTCGGGACAGCGCGATGAGAAACAGAGCCGTAACCATGAGCACCGCCGTAAAGGCAAACATCCGCGCAGTGTTGAAGTTGCCCATAGAGACAATCACCTCCCGGCCTATCCCTCCCCGGCCCACGGTCATCTCGATGATGAGCAGACCCACGAAACCGCGCGCGATGCCGTTGCGTATGCCGTTGGCGATGAATGGGAGTGTGTAGGGAACGACGACGCGCCGGAAGACGTCGAGTCGCCCCGCCCCGAAGGAACGCGCTGCACTCACGAGCGACTCGTCGACGGTCTGGACGCCTTCCTTGCAGCTGAGGATCACGGGAAGGAGCGCAGAGATGAACACGAGCGTCGTCTTGGTCTCGAAGCCCAACCCGAGCCACAGGATGAACACCGGTGCAGTCGCGATCCGCGGCGTCGCGAAGAACCCCCAGAGATAAGGGCCAGCTATGAGCTCCAGCCAGCCCGAGGATCCGACGAGCAACCCGAGGATGACTCCGGCGACGATCGCGGCGGCGAGACCCAAGAACAGCGGCTGCAGACTTTCGACGACTGCCGGCCACAGGATTCCTTCGCCCCATATCTCGCCGAAGGAAATCACGACGTCTCCCGGGCTCGGCAGCAGCTCTGCCCGGATACCAGTCGCCCAGACGATCAACTGCCACAGGATCAAGAACGCGATGAAGCTCAGCAGTCCCGTCATCCGCGGGCCAACCGACCGGCCGGCCCAGGGGGCTCGAGTTGCGACGGTGGTCGTCGCCTGCGCCGTGCTCACCTCAGGTCCTCGCCTTGGTCTCTACCGCTGGAAGCCCCGGTTGGGGGCGAGGATCCTTCGCAAGCAGGCTCCAGACTCGGTCGCGCAATTCCACGTACTCCGACAGGTGGCGGATCTCCCGGCCGGAGCGGGGCCGCGGGATGGACACCGGAAGTATCTCTTTGACACGACCGGGCCGGTCGGTGATCACGATTATGCGATCGCCCAGAGTGATGGCCTCATCGACGCTGTGCGTGATGAACACGATCGTTTGCCCGGTGGCTTTGATGATGCGCGCGACCTCGTCCTGCATGAGCTCACGCGTGATCGCATCCACGGCCGCGAACGGCTCGTCCATCAAAAGGATGCTCGGCTCGGTCACGAGTGCTCGTGCGAGACCAACCCGTTGCCGCATCCCTCCCGATAGTTCGCGTGGATAAGCGTCCTCGAAGCCGGTTAGACCCACTAGCTCGATGTAGCGCGCCACCTTCTCATCGGTGGCGTCGTCTACCCGGCGCTGCAACTCGAGGCCCATGCGCACGTTCGTCTTGACGGTGCGCCACGGCATCAGCGCGTAGTCCTGGAACACAACCGAACGGTCGTGGCCCGGCCCCGTGACCGGTTTGCCACTCACCCGAAGCTCCCCGGCGGCGGGGAACCAGAGCCCGGCCACGCAATTCAGAAACGTGCTCTTTCCGCACCCGCTGGGGCCGACGATGGTGACGAACTCGCCGGCTCTGATGTCGACACTGAAGTCCTCGAGGGCTACGAGCGTGTCCTTTTGGCGGGTGCGCTCGTATTCGACCCGCACGCCCCGAGCCGAGATCGCCGCCGCCTTCGAAGTTGCCTCTGGTGTCATTAATCCCCTCTGGCGCCCGGCATACTCTCGGGGGCGCAATCGTTTGCAGGTACTGTAGGAAGTCCCATCCGGCCAGTCAAGTCAGGCGCGGGATCGGTACTTTTGGGACCAACCACCGAAGGGAGAGCAACTTGAAGATCGTCAGATACACCGACGGAGGCCCACCTTCCTGGGGGGTGGTCGAGAACCAGGAGGTCAGGGCCGCGCGAGGGCCAGCCGTTCGTCGATCTCGTCGCGGGCGACGCGGTCGGACCACTCGACCAGATCCAGCTCCTGGCTCCCGTCGTGCCGACCAAGGTCATGTGCGTAGGCAGGAACTATCGCGAGCATGCGGCCGAGCTCGGAAATCCCGTGCCGGAGGAACCCCTTCTGTTTCTCAAACCGCCATCCGCGATCGTCGGCACCGGCCACGACGTCATCTATCCAGAGCTGTCTAACAGAGTGGATCACGAGGGTGAGCTCATCATCGTGATCGGGCGCACCGCCGAGCGCGTCTCAAGTGACGATGCTATGTCCGTGGTGGGTGGATACACGTGTGGCAACGACGTGACCGCGCGCGACATCCAGAAGAGCGACGGACAGTGGACGCGCGGCAAAGGGTTCCACACCTTCTGCCCGTTGGGACCCTGGGTCGAGACCGACTACGACCCCTCTGATGTACGCGTCTCCTGCGCCGTGAACGGTGACGTTCGTCAGGACGGCCAGACCAGGGACATGATCTTCGACATTCCGTTTCTCATCGAGTACATAACCCGGTTCACGAGACTCGAGGTCGGAGACGTCATCATGACCGGCACTCCCGAAGGAGTGGGGCCCGTCAAGGTGGGAGACACGATGTCGGTCGAGGTCGAGGGGCTCGGCTCTTTGAGCAACACGGTGGTCGCCGAAGGATGACGCGATAAGCCCGCGCCTCGCGGCGCGAGGTTGCGCGCACGCGCAGGGGGCGCGCCGACGGCGCGCCCCCCTGAAACATCCGGTCTTCTATATGTCGTCTGACGAGGGGTTCTGCTCCAACCCCAGCTTCTCTTGCACCTCCCACAGGCAGTCGAAGTCGACGTGCTCCTTCCAGTCGAAGTCCTCCGAGACGTTGCCGTTGTCGATCATGTCCTGGTTCCACGCCTCGAACGCATCCGCCGGGGCTCCTCCGTCCATGGCCCAGTTTCCTTCGATCTCGCTGGCCCACTCGGCTAAGTCCCCCTCAGCCGGGGAAATGCTGTTCTCGGCGTTCTCCCCCAGCTCGATGGCTGCTTCCTGGTTGTCGGTGTATTCCTCGCCCTCGCCGATCCATTGCTTGGCGGCGATGCGGCCCTCCAGGTACGCGCAGACAGCTCCCTTGTCCTCCGCCAAGAAGTCCTCTGTGACAACCCAGACCTCTTGTGGTGAGTCAACGAACTCCTGATAGATCATCTCTCCTCCGGCTTCATCCAGAGGAATCAGGTGACGCGGCTGTAGAACGGCCACGTCGATCTGGCCCGCGATCAAGGCCGTCAGTCGCTCGTCGGAGCTCCCGGCAATCGGGACCCACTCCATGCTTTCAGGATCCACTCCCATGTCCTCGAGAGACTTCTCTCCGACTGTGATGTTCCTGTCCCCTGTCGGGCCTCCGCTGATCTTGAGCCCTTCGAGGTTGTCGGGATCGACTCCCTCGCGGACCCCGATGAACCACGCCTCGGTGTCCTTCTCGACGCCCACTATCTTGAGCGGGACGCTGCCCTCGTCCAGCGCCGCCCAGATGACGTCGCTCTCACCCTGCGCAACCCACACGTCGCCGCCCAGTAGTCCGGGGATGTACTCGTCGGTAGCGAAGACCTCCGCCGGCTCCTCGAAGCCGAGCTCGGGCCAGTACTTTTCGTCGGCCACGACCCACGCGAGGTTATTCATGTAGTCGTCGGTGTCGATCGCGAGCTGGACCCTCTCGACCTGCGGTGCTGCGGTCTCGCCTCCGCTTTCGCCACCACCGCCCCCACCGTCGTCGTCGTCCCCACAGGCTGCAGCGACCAACGCCAACGCCAGAATCACGTACAGCAACCGGTGCTTCACGCTTTCTCCCTCCATTCGGCCAACCCTCTACTGGTTTCCTTAAACTTCACTTCTCGAATCTGTGAGTCTTTGGTTTCGCTCAAGCACGCGCCTCCTCGATGACTTCGTCGATCGAGACGGCGGCGCCTCTGCGCTCCGATGATTCGAGAGCGGCACGGACCACTGCCAGGGCGCGAACGGCCTCCTCCGTCCCCACCTCCACTGCAACTTCCCCTCGTAGCGCGAGCGCGAACTCGTCGAGCTGCTCGCGGAACATATCGCTCGGTGGAAGATCGACGGTCTGCCGTTCTGACTCCCCGTAGAACTGCGACCGAAGGGTGCTGTACTTGTCGGCAAGGTGGGATTCGTCCCAGTGCGTGAAGTCGAGGTCGTAAAACAAGTTCGCCTTCGTGCCGAGCACGTTCATCGAGTAGACCCCCGGCGACGCCCAGCCACATCCCAGATAACCGAGAACCCCGTTCGCGAACTCACAGATGACCATCACTGCATCGGGCACCTCCGATTTCGTGTACAGCTTCTTGACGTTCGCGTTCACGGAAACGACGGGGCCAAGCAGGAACTGCAGGTTGTCTGCATGATGCACGCCAAGCTGAATGAGCGTTCCCCCGGGTGACTTGGACGCGTAATACCGCCACGTGTCCTCGGTTAGCTCGAGACCGCGCTCGTTGGAGAAATTGGTCTCGACGAGTGAGATCTCACCGAGCTTGCCCTCGTCCAGCCACCTCTTCATCGTCCTGTGACCAGCGAGCCGGCGAGCACTGTGACCGACTGCGAAAACGAGACCCGTAGACCGAACCGCCGCCTCGATCGCCATCGCGTCCTCGAGCGTGTGCGCTATGGGTTTGTCGACGTACACGCCCTTGCCTGCTTCGAGTGCCTGGATTGCCACGTCGCGATGCGTGTCGTTGGGCGTGGTTATGACGACACCATCGAGCTCGGGGTCTGCAAGGAGCTCTTCGTAGGTCGACGCGCTGCGCTCTATCCCGAACTCCTCCTGGAAGGCCCTGCGCTTGTCCTCGCTCCGCGAGAAGCAGCTGGCGAGCTCGACTACATCGCCGCGTTGAGCCCCCCTTGCGAGAACGCGCGCCCACCGGCCCAGTCCAACCGGAGCCAGTTTGACCTTGTCACCCATTGGCTGCCCTCTCTTGGCCTGCGCTCACGATCATGTCCTCGAGCTCCTCGATGTTGTTGTCGAGATCCGGGTGGGGGAAGAAACAGATGAGCTCCATGGCCGTGCCGGGGTCGGGCAATGTTGCGTGCGGAACACCGGCCGGAACGAGAGCTGTATCCCCTCTGTTCGAACCGCCGCTCGACCCCCTCCTCCCACAGGACTGCCGCGACCCTCGGTGACGTGCAGCAACTCGACGCTCTTGGGATGACGGTGAGCCCAACGAACCGACTTGCTCGAAAGACGAACGATCCTCACTGTGAAATCGAGGCCGGCATCGGCCAACGGATCCGCAGACTTTCGCCCAGGCCGAGTTTCGAATCTCAGAGCCTCGCGATCGATGATCATCGCGCGCCTTCGAGCGCTTCGATGGCGTCCAATTGCTTGGCGATGTCGTCGACGACTGCCGAGGGAAACGTCGCGGCTCGCTCCGGTGTCGCCCACGCCGGGTCTCCGTACCACCCCTCGGCGGCGATTTCACTCACGTCGGTCACGAAGCCGTAAACCTCCTTGGACCTGCGCATCGCGTCCTTGGCCTCGGCCCCCGGCGGGCGGGAAGGCTTGCCCGCGCGTTCGAGCTTCAGCAGGGAGGGATCGTAGGCCATGACCGCCATGGTCTCGATGCTCCCGCCGTGGGTGAGGCTCCCTCCGTCGTCCGCGTAGATGCGCTGGGCGACGTAACACGCCTGAGCAACGAAAACCCTGGTGCCGGTCTCCTCCTGCAGGTCCGTCGCGACCGCGTCCAAAGATGGCGTGTTGATCTCGTGCCAATTGACGAAGATGAGCGTTTTAGTGCCCATCGCGATCAACTCCTTGCACACGTCGGTTAGGAGCGCTTCGAAGGTCTGCCGGCGAAGCGTGACGGTCCCGGGGTGCCCCGCGTGAATCGGGGTGACGCCGTAGGGACAGAACGGCGCGTGGAGGCCGCCGATCCGACGAGCCAGCTCGATTGCGACGAGGTCGGCCGCCATCGTGTCCGTCCCGCAGGGGAGGTGCGGCCCGTGCTGCTCGATGCTGCCGAATGGAAGCACCGCGATCGGCCGGTCGTCGATGAGCTCGCGAACGTCGGGACTCGTCAAGTCGTAGAGCGAGGTCATGTTGGCAACGCCTGCTCGGCGGGTCGCGCGACAACGTGAAGAGGAGGACGGCCTTGAAGAATGCGGCCCGCCTCGTGTGCGGCCTTCGCACGTAGATCACGTTCCGACTCCTCCGTGTACCAGGCCATGTGCGGCGTGAGGAGCACCCTGTCCCCGACATCGTCGAAGCGCCGGCCGGGAGGTTCGTCCGGGAACACGTCGAGGGCTGCGAATCCCGGAGCTCCGTGCATGAGCCCTGCCTCGAGCGCATCCGCGTCGACCAGCGAACCGCGAGCGGTATTCACAAGGATGGAACGAGGTTTCATCAGTCCGATCTCGCGCGCTCCCAGCAGTGCAGAGCCATCCGCGTGGCCTGGTGCATGAAGGGTGACGATGTCCGCGGTTGAGATCAACTCCTCGAACGTCACGGAGCGAACTTCCGGCCGCAGGCTGGCGGGATCCAGGTGCGCGTCGAATGCCATCAGGTTGAAGCCGAAGGGGTGCAGCATCTCCGCCACGCGTTGTCCTATGCGGCCGAAGCCAACGATCCCGACGGTCAGGCTTTCGGGAGCTTGCAGCGGACGGAGTTCGGCGAATCCCCACCGATGGGATTTGACGATGTGATCCGCCTGAGGCAACCGTCGAAGGGCAGCTAGCATCAGGCTGACGCAATGCAGGGCGACGGCGTGGGTTCCGTAGTCGGGCACGTTTGCCACCCACATGCCTGCTCGTGCGGCCGCTTCGACATCGATGGTCTCGACGCCAACGCCGTAGCGGACGATGCCGATGCATGTGAGGCGACCGATGGTGCCGGCATCGAAACGGGGGCCCGATCCGGCGAGTACAACGGTGGCGCCCGCGGCCTGCTCGGCTATCGCGTCGCGACTTCTACCATCGCCCGCCACCAGGGATGCGCCGAAGGGGCGAAGGATCGACTCCTCGATCCGGAAGTCCGGGTAGCGCGTTCCTAGGATGGCGACGGTGGGCGCGTGGGTCACGCGCATCCTCCTGGGTCGAGGTCGACAGCAATCGTTTGCAGTATTCGAGCCACCCGTGTCATTGTCAAGAGGCTCATAGCCGGCATAACCGGTGGCCGTTGGTGCTCACGCCTTAGGCTCTGAGCACTGCAGGTCAGCTCTATCGGGCGCCGGACCCGTGTGGATCGGTCAGGGGGAAGTGGCTACGACGGCAGTGACGCTGAGAGAGGTCGCCCGGCGGGCTGGGGTTCACGCCGGAACCGCATCGCGCGCGCTCAACCCCCAGACGAGGTCCCTGGTGAACGCCGCTACTGCCAGCAAGGTGATCGCAGCGGCCGAGGAACTGGGTTACCGGCCGAATCCCATGGCGCGAGGGCTGAAGACGAATCGCTCGTTCACGATCGGTGTGCTGGTCCCTGACCTGACGAATCCCCTTTTCCCTCCCATCGTGCGCGGAATCGAGGACGAGCTAGCCACGGAGGGCTACACCGCGCTCCTTGCGAACTCCGACAACGACCGGGACAAGGAGCGCTTGCACTTCGAAACAATGAAGGACCGGCAGGTCGAGGGCTTCATCATGGCTACCGCCGAGCTTGATCATCCGCTCATCGAAGACGCGATCGCGGCCGATGCTCCGATAGTGCTGGTCAACCGCACTGTCGAGAGCAGCCGGGCGTTCGCGGTGATCAACGACGATCGCATGGGCACCGCACTCGCGGTCAAGCATCTGGTCGAGCTTGGACACACGCGTATCGCGCACATCGTCGGTCCCGAGCGCTACTCGACTGGCAAGACTCGTTACCGCGGCTTTATCGCCGCCATGAAGGCCGCGGGGCTCAAGGCCGACCGCAAGCTGATTCGTTTCACCGAGACCTTTGTGGAGAGCGAGGGGGCGCGTGTATTCAAACAGCTTCTCGAGAACGACTCCAAGGAGTTGACCGCCGTCGTTGCAGGTAACGACCTCCTCGCGCTCGGGTGCTATGACGCCCTGGCCGACGCAGGGTTGGGCTGCCCTCAGGATGTCTCGATAGTGGGCTTCAACGACATTCCGTTCCTCGACAAGCTCAAGCCACCGCTGACAACGATTCGCATTCCCCACTACGAACTCGGCGCGCGTGCCGCGGCGCTCGTGCTCAACCGGTTGCGCGACCCCCAACTCGAGCCCGTGACGATCCAGCTCGATCCGAAGCTCATAGTGCGAGGTTCTACCGCGCGGCCCTCTGGCGTCTGACCTCCAGCGCAGCCAGGCCCAGACAGCCGACAAGCGCCGGCACAGCCATTGCCAAGCCGGCGGCTCGGATTCCGATGGTTGCCGCGATCGTGCCGTCCACCAGACTTGCGATCGGCCGGGCACCGTGGAAGGACACACTCCAAAGCCCCATCGTTCGTCCTCGATGCTCGTCGGCAAGGTCGAGCTGAAGAAGGCTCGTTGCAGCCGACACGGACGAGAGGTAGCCGAAACCTCCGACGAACAATGCCACTATTCCGATGAACGCGGTGGTCGAGAGAGCGAACGCACCGATCCCAAGAGCCAGGAGCCCGAGCGTCACCACCAAGAGACGCTGGCTCGGGCGCCATCTGCCCGTCACCAAAACGGCCGCGAGCACCGCGCCGGCTCCGAACGCACCGACGAGAACGCCTGTGAAGGTGTCTGGCCTCGAGTACACGTCGGTTGCGAACGAGGGAGTAAGCGTGTTCACGGGGTCTGCAGTCAGCGATACGAGACCGACAACAACCAGGGGTATCCACAACTCGCTCCGCGCACGCACCATGCGTGCGCTTTCCCGAAGCTTCGGGCGCTCGGCGGGAGTGACCTGTGCGGTGAGAGGTGTGACCGACAACATCGCGACGATCAGCGCGACGTAGGAGAGCGCGTTGATCCCAAGAGCTGTCGGAATGTTCCACCGAGCGATAACGAACACACCGGCGATCGGCCCCAGGGCGCGTGAGAGGTTGAAGGTCACCGCATTGAGTGCGATTGCGGCCGGAAGTTCCGCGCGGCTTACGAGCGATGGAACTATCGCCTGCAGAGCAGGGGTGGAGAGCGCGGTCGTGACTCCAAGCCCCAGTGCGATTGCTATGACGGCATACGCGCTCGGTTGCCCAATCGCCGCCATGACCGCGAGCGACGCGGCCAGCCCTGACGCGAACATCTGCATCACGATGACGAGTCGCCTGCGATCGAACCTGTCCGCCGCGGTGCCCGCGAAGGGGGCCAGGAACAGAACCGCTGCAAACTGCGAGAAGTTCACGACCCCGACAAGGAACGGTGATCCGGTCAAACGGTAGACGAGTAGCACCTGCGCGATGTTTTGGAACCATGTCCCAGAGTTCGAGGCCAGGTTCCCCACGAAGTAGGGCCAGAAGTTGCGGTTCGCGAGGACGCGGCCCACCCCAGCCTGCGATGTCGTGCCCTTTGAAGAACTCACGCGATGCGGAGGAACCCGCGCTCGTAGTCGTGCAGGCGCTCGGCTCCCTCGTTCGTCACCAGAACCAGCTCACCCGTTTGAACCCCCGCCCGTTCGTCGTGGGTCACCACATTCGGTTGAACAACGATGGTCATGCCCGCCTCGAACACGAAATCCGGCACCGGTTCAAGCGCGCGACTCTTGCTCCCCAGGATCGGAGGCAGGTAACCGCCGACGAATCCGTGCACGAGATCGTCGCGGGTAGTGAAGCCACCATCTTCGATGACGGCACTCGCCTCCACGACGTCCTGAGCTGTTGCTCCCGCCACGAGACACTCGAGGATTGCTTCGAACGCCGCATCAGCGGCCGCATGCAGCTCTTGAAACAGACCAACGGGATCGCACGCCACCGAGAATGTGCGCAACAGCTGACCGGGATGATCCCAGAATGATGCGCTGATCTCGCTCGTGAGGACGTGTCCCTCAGACAGGCTCCGCGTCGACGGCCACTGGGTGGGGACGCTCACCGACGGTGCCTCCATCGGGGTCATGCCGAAGTAATGGATGTGCGTCGCGCCGGCCCTGCCGACATACGCGCGCTCCACGAGGTTGCCGAGCTCTCCCTCGGTCATGCCTGGTCGGGCTTCGAACTGCAGAGCTCGCATCGCATCGTCTGTCAGGGCCGTGCCGACGCGCAGCCACTCGAGCTCCTCTGCAGACTTTATTGTCCGTAGCCGTGCGTACTCCGGCGTCAGGTCAATGGCCTCACTCGCGAAATCAACCAGCCGGCGATGCCCTGCATATCCAAGTGGGCCTATGAACCCGATCCTCTTCCCTCGCGCTCCGCGTCTTTCGAGCTCATCGACCGCGTTCTCGAAGGTCTCGCCCGCCCAGCGGACGTCGGCCTCGGTTGCCAACAATTTCGCGAGAGGTACGTGGTTGTAGAAGTGAACCAGCAGGACATCGCTCTCGCCGGGTGTCATCACGACAAGCGCCTCGCGGGTCACCGGCCATCGGGTCAACCACGCCACCGCAGTGCCAAAACGATTCGCGCCGTAGACGATCAGGTGACTTACCTCGTGCTCCGCCATCAGCCTCTCCAGCGCATCGCGGCGCGCTTGCATCTCTGCATTGCTGAAGCGCGGGTAGGGCTCGCTGGAGGGTCCGTAGCTTGACATGGGTGCCCGCAGGGTAATAATTCTCGCAAACGATTGCAATCGCCCTGACCTGCACCGATGTACCGGGAGGCCTTATCGACGAGCGCGTGAGTAGCGCGATCGCGCACTGGAAACCTCGTTTCACCGCGAACGGTGTCGTCCCCGCGGACTTCGAGAAGATCACTGCCCCTCTCGATGGATGGGGGGACTGGTGCTCCGCGTGGTCGTTCGAAGCGCGCGAGCACGAGTCACTTGGCCGGGCTGCTCTCAGAATGGGACGAACACATTCGGCGGGTGCTCATCTCGCGCGCGCAGCCGTCTACTTCCACTTTGCGAAGTTCGTGTTCGTTGAGGATCTCGACCAGATGAAGACCGCGCACATGAGCGCGGTGCGCTGCTTGAACGATGCACTCCCCCACCTCGATCCGCCTGGCCAGCGGCACGAGATACCGTTCGAGAACGCTGCACTCGTGGGAGTGCTTCGACGTCCGCACACGGAGGGACCTTGTCCCGCCGTCGTCCTGATTCCTGGCTTGGATTCAGCCAAAGAGGAATTCGGGGCGACCGAGAGGCTGTTTCTCCAACGAGGGCTGGCTACCTTTTCCGTCGACGGACCCGGGCAGGGCGAAGCGGAGTACGACATGCCGATCCGGGGCGACTGGGAGATCCCGGGCGCAGCGATCGTCGACTACCTTGCGGGCCTCGAGGGCATCGACGCCGGGCGGATCGGGATCTGGGGTGTGAGCCTCGGCGGTTATTACGCGCCGCGGGCCGCGAGCGGCTTGGACTCGGTCGTAGCCTGCATCGCGCTCGCCGGTCCTTACAACTTCGGAGCCGTCTGGGACGACCTCCCGGATCTGACGCGCGCCGCCTTTCGCGTGCGTTCCGGCTCAACGACCGACAAGGAAGCACGCGTCCGCGCGCTCGAGCTCTCTCTCGAGGACAGAGCCGGACGCATCAAGGTGCCTTTGCAGGTGATCATGGGTAAGCGAGATCGCCTCATTCCCTGGCAGCATGCACGGCGACTTGCCGAAGAGGCCGGTGGGCCGGTGGACCTCGTCTTGCTCGATGACGGCAACCATGGATGCGCGAACGTGCCCCACAAGCACCGCTATTTGAGCGCAGACTGGATGGCCGAGCAACTGGGAGTCTGACGCACGGTTTGCGACGCTACTTGGTGGCAGCCGCTCCCTCACCTTTGGCGCTCGCAGCCACCGCGTCGGTCGTCGCGCGATTGAGCGGAGACTGTGTCTCGCGTGTCGTCGGAAGCGGTCCGGTCGCGGTGTAGTAGCGCTGGCCCGCGACCATCAGCTGCTCGGCGGGGAAGCGGGTGATGACCTCGCACCCGTCCGCCGTCACAACGAGCTGCTCCTCGATGCGGGCCGCGGACCATCCATCTGCCGCGGGCCAGAAGGTCTCGAGGGCGAAGACCATTCCCTCCTCGATGGGCTCGGGGTGGTCGAGCGAGACGAGCCGGCTGAATACGGGTTTCTCCCAGATCGACATGCCGACACCGTGGCCGAACTGCAGAGCGAAGGCCGCCTCCTCGTTCGCGAATCCGAAGTCCTCCGCCTTGGGCCACACCTCGACAACGTCGGCCGTCGTCACCCCAGGCTTGATGAGCGCGACCGCCTCGTCGAGCATCTCCCGGCACCGAACGTAGGCATCAACCTGAGCCTGTGACGCGCTTCCGATAGCGAAGGTTCGGTAGTAGCAGGTCTTGTAACCCATGTAGCTGTGCAAGATGTCGAAGTACGCAGGATCGCCCGGTCTCAGGACGCGGTCAGTGTAAACGTGTGGATGCGGATTGCAGCGCTCTCCCGAGATCGCGTTCACACCTTCGACGAACTCCGAGCCGAGGTCGTAAAGGACCTTGTTCACCAACGAGACGCATTCATTCTCTTTGATCCCCGGCCTCATAGTGCGGTAGAGCTCCTCGTAGGCCGCGTCCACCATCATGCAAGCCGTGTTCAGAAGAGTGACTTCGTCCTCCGTCTTGATGACGCGCGCTTTCTGCATGAGCTGCTGTCCATCAACGACCTCGATGCCCTCGGCCTGGAGCGCAAAGAGCACCGGAAGCTCGATGGCATCCACCCCGAGGGGCTCACCCAGGAGGCCACGCTCCTCTAGCTCGATCCGAATCTTCCTCGCCACATCTTCCGCACGGCCCGACTCGGGCGACATAGCACCGCGCAGCGTGGAGATGCCCGCGGCGATCTGTCGCCCAACCACGGGTTGTAGAGCTGATGATGCCGCGCGGCCGAGCCGAAGTCCCACATGATGGGCTCGTCGCCTCTGGGAAGAAGACAGAAACGGTTGAGCTTGTCCTGGGCCCAGGTCCCGATGTGCGTCGCGGTGATATAGCGGATGTTGTTCATGTCGAAGCACAACAGGGCCCCGCATTCGGAGTGTTCGAGGACGTCCTTTGCACGTTCGAGCCGCTGCGTGCGCAGCCGGCCCATGTCGACGCGTTCCTCCCAGTCGACGTTCATCAACCCAAAGGTCTTGAGGCCCATGTGACTCCCTCTCTCGTCCCTCAGAGTAAGCCCGCGGGTGTGCCATCGCCCGCGCCGCAATCGTTTGCAGCATCCCGCCAGGAAGCGGGACGTGTCAAGCCGTCTACTCAGCTGGTGAGCTTGGTGCGCAGCAGGTCGTTCACCATGCCGGGGTTCGCCTGCCCCTTCGTCTTCTTCATCACCTGACCGACGAGGAAACCGATAGTGCCGAGGTTCCCCGAACGCACCTTGTCGGCCGCCTCCCCGTTCTCGGCGATGACCTCGTCCACGACGGTTTCGAGGGCCCCCGTGTCGCTCAGTTGCTCGAGACCCTTCTCCTTAGCGATGTCGTCTGCGTCCTTGCCTGTCGCGAACATCTCGTCCAGGACGGTCTTGGCCTGCTTTCCCGAGATCGACTTACCGTCGACCAGTTTCACGAGCCCCGCCAGCTGTTCGGGCGCGATCTTCGAGTCGGTGAGCTCGATCGACGCCTCGTTCACCAAGCCATAGAGGTCGGCCATGATCCAGTTAGCTATCTTCTTGGCGTCGCCGCCGTAGGACCTGGCGGCGCGCTCGAACCAGTCGGCTGTCGCCTTCGACGCGGTGAGCACCTCGATGTCGTTGGCTCCGAGACCGTACTCCGTCGCGAAGCGTTCGCGCCGGGCAATGCGGGGTCTCTCCCAGAGTCGAGGCAACCCGTTCGACCCACTCGGCTCCCGGCTCGAAGGGAACGAGGTCCGGCTCCGGGAAGTAGCGGTAGTCACTCGAACCCTCTTTGGTTCGCCCAGGCGATGTCGTGCCGGTTTTCTCATCGAAGTGACGGGTTTCCTGAACGAGTTCCTCGCCGGCCTCGAGCGCCCGGCGCTGCCTTTGCTCCTCGTGCTCGAGCGCGTGACCGACGCTGCGAACCGAGTTCATGTTCTTGACCTCGACCTTGGTTCCGTACTCGGTTTCGCCCTTGCGTCGCACCGAGATGTTCGCGTCGACCCGCAGAGAACCCTCCTCCATCCGAACGTCGCTGACTCCGAGGCCCGTCGAGCAGCGTGCGGAGGTCGGACACGAACGCGCGCGCTTCCTCGGCAGAGTGGATGTCGGGCTCGCTGACAATCTCGACCAGCGGCGTTCCCGCCCGATTGAAGTCCTCGAGGCTGTAGGCCGAGTCGTGGATGCGACCGGCACCGCCCACATGGAGCGACTTGCCGGTGTCCTCCTCGAGATGGACGCGCGTTATTCCCACGGTCGTCGTTCCCCACTCGCCGGAGATGTCCACGTGGCCGCCGAAACACAACGGAAGGTCGTACTGGCTGATCTGATAGTTCTTGGGCATGTCCGGATAGAAGTAGTTCTTGCGGTGAAAGAGCGAGTGCTCAGCGATCTTGCAGTTCAGCGCGAGCCCGATCTTGATCGTGTACTCGACCGCCTTTTCGTTCGCTACCGGCAGCGACCCAGGCAGGCCCAGGCATACCGGGACATGTCCGCGTGTTGGGCTCTCCTCCGAAATCCACCTTGCACCCACAGAACATCTTGGATGCGGTCGCAAGCTCGACGTGAATCTCGAGCCCGCAGGTCGTCTCGAACAGTTCCTCTTTGGTCGTGCTCATATCGACGGCCTCCCCTCGGTCGAACCGGCCCATCCGAGGTCCTGCTCGAACGCATACGCTGCTCTGAAACATAGTGGTTTCGTCGAGCGCCTTGGCTATCAGTTGCAGCCCGACGGGAAGTCCGTCGTCAGGCGATGTCCCGCACGGCACGCTGATCGCCGCGTTCCCGGCGAGGTTCACCGGCACTGTAAAAACGTCGTTCAAGTACATCGACAGCGGATCGGCGGTCTTCGCTCCGAACTCGAATGCTGTGGACGGCGAGGTCGGAGTAGCGATCAGGTCGACCTCCGCGATAGATGCGCTCGAGATCTCTGATCGTCAGGGTTCTGACTCGCTGCGCTTTCCCGTAGTAAGCGTCGTAGTAGCCGGCGCTGAGAGCGTAGGTCCCGAGCATGATCCGCCGCTTCACCTCGTCGCCGAAACCCTCGTCGCGCGTTCGAGAGGTCATCGACACCACATCCAGGACCATCCACGCGCAGGCCGTAACGGACCGCGTCGTAGCCGCGGCGAGATTGCTCGAGCACTCGGCCGGCGCGACCAGGTAGTAGGCCGAGATCCCGAACTCGAAGCTTGGCAGGCTTACTTCGACTAGTTCGGCCCCCAGTTTCTCCAGTCTCCGGTAGGCCTCTCCCACTCGCGCCTTTACGCCTGGATCGGTGCCCTCCGCCTCCTCGAACTCCCTCACGATGCCGATGCGCATGCCCTCGATCGCCGTTTTCGATCGCTGGCGAGATAGTCGGGAACAGGTTGCGGGATCGAAGTCGAGTCCATCGGGTCGTGCCCGCCGGTTATCTGGAGAAAAGCGGCGGCGTCGGTGACCGTACGCGTAAGTGGTCCCGGCTGATCCAACGAGGACGCGAACGCGACGACCCCGTAGCGGCTAACCAGCCCGTAGGTCGGCTTGACCCCGACCAGACCGCACAGCGAAGCGGGTTGGCGCACAGAGCCACCGGTGTCGGTCCCCCACGACCACGGTGTACCCCCCGCCGCGACCAGTGCCGCGGAACCGCCCGATGATCCGCCAGGGACCGTGCTCGTCTTCCACGGATTCCTCGACGGCCCGTATCCGGAATTCTCGGTCGAAGAGCCCATCGCGAACTCGTCCATGTTGAGCTTTCCCTGGAGCGGAAGGCCCGCCGCGGTACAGCGTTTCACCAGTGTCCCGTCGTAGGTGGGGACCCATCCCTCGAGGATGCGCGAACCCGACGTCGTCGGCACTCCCTTCGTGACGAAGAGGTCCTTGTGCGCCGTCGGGATGCCGTCGAAGCGCGATCGCGCCTCGCCGGTGCACGGCGCTCGTCCGATGCCGCGGCCTCGTCGAGCAGCCGCTCGTCGGTTCGATGGAGATAGGTGTGCAGTTTGCCGTCGACCTCGTCGGCTCGCTCGATGAGCGCTGTCGCGCGAGCTCCACAGCAGACACCTCTTTGTGGTCGAGAAGCCCTGCCAGCTCGGTTGCACTCTTCCAGTGGAGCTCGGTCATGGCGACTCGTCCTCGAGAATGCTCGGCACCTTGAAGCGTCCATCCTCGACCTCAGGCGCGCCCGACAAAGCCTGTTCCTGGGTTAGCGACGCCCCCATCTCGTCCCGGCGCATCGCGTTGCGGATGGGTATCGTGTGGCTTGTCGGGTTCGACCTCGTCCAGATCCAGGGCCTGGATCTTGGCCGCATGCTCCAGGATCTTTCCGAGCTCCGAGGCCCATGCGTTCCCGCTCGTCATCGGTCAGATCGAGCCGCGCCAGGCGGGCCACGTGGTCGACAGTTGCTCTTTCGATATCCATAGACCCAGCATCCTAATGGGGAGACTTGGCCGCCCGAAGGGCGGGTGCCGCGCCTTTTCCCTCGGCGAGGCGCAGCGAAGCTTCGCCGAAGCCCAGAGGCTCAAGGCTCTGGTCGTGTGCCCCCGTGCTTGCTACCTTTCAGCCATGGGTTTCCCTAAAGAACTCCTCGCCGAGCACGAAGATTCTGCAATTCTTTGACCTGCACTTATGTTGCTCACTTTATAAAAGATGCAGGTCAGAGGCCCTTTTCGGCATTTTCCATCAAATTAGTTTGTACAAAAACGGCCGCGGTTTTACACAAGATTTACGCAGACGCGAAGAAAAGTGGGGCCGGATGCTAGGGGGGAGCACCACCCGCAAAATCGAGCTTCAGCGAAAACGCTAGGTCTAAGTACAGGAGCGCGCCCTCTCAATCTTTAGCGCGCCCTTCGTGCCGCGAGAATCCCCGCAATCTGAAACGGCTCGTAAGTCTACGAAGATGACTCGACCCGACAGCGCTGGCTGATCACCGAATGCAGTGGCGGAATGCGTCGGGGGATGCACTCGGTAACCTTTCGACTCTTGGGCTTGAGGTGACCTTGTGTTTTTACGAGCCACTCGCACGAAGTGGCCGGGCAGCCCCTCGGCTTCGACTCTCCGTGGGACTGAGTCCCTTGCCCTGACCCCTCCGATGGGATCTAGTTCCCTTCATTCTTCTTGTTCGTGGGCTTGTCGATCGCAGTGTCTGTTGCCTGCTCGGTATGGGCACAATGAAGAGTGGTTGCGTTGCTGTCATCCGAAGGTTCCGTGTCGGGTGAAGGCGGTAACGGCATGTATGGATCACCCCCATGCGGCGGAGTCGACCCACCCGAACCAGCTCGCCGGTCCAGAGGAGCCGAACGAGGTCCAGATCGCCGAGCAGCACCCTAGTTTCCAGGATATTCCTACTCCGGATCATTCTTTGGGACTTATCGCTGACGAGTCCGAAGGGTAAGCTGAAGGGCAAGGCGGCTGGAAGGCAAGACCATGTCGAGGACCTTTGCGAAGTGTTTACGCACACTTCGAGAGTGTCCACGCGATAGAGGAAAACTTGTCTGCGGGGGCTCAGAATCAATCCTGATGCACACCGAGTTTCCCAGATGCGCGTGCTGGACGTTTCGTCGAGGAAAGCCGAGCTCGAAGCGGCGAGAACTCACCCTACTTCTTATGTTGCATGGTCTTCACGAGCGCAACCATGTTCAATGTGGTCGACCAGGCTAAAGCCG
>CAVUZZ010000001.1:0-282783 GCA_963746135.1 uncultured Actinomycetes bacterium | reverse complement strand
GACTAGTGCCCTAAACCTTGGCTCGATGGCGCCAGGCAGCATCTCAACCTTTGTCGCGGTTAGGAAGCGTTGCTCAAGATGTCGTCGGGTGGCAGAGGAACGTCTTGGCAAGGATTTACCGTGCCGAGAATGCGGCGGGCCGTCGCCATCGCGCCCACTGACCCCGGCCGGTGTTGTGGGGTCATCTTCCGCTTGGCGTAAATGCGACCGAAGTGGACGCGATGACTACGACCGACAACGTAGCCATCGGTTCCTCTAATCAACATCGTCAACAAATCCCACGCCGATAGATGACGACCAGTTCTCATCCTCAGACGCCGACACATCAGGAAAGGAACCCGACTGGGTTTCTAGATGACAAGGAGAAGCAGATGGACAGGAACCGACGCATGTCGATGAGATTCCGTGGCGCGCTTGGTTGCCGCGGTAGTGGGAGTACTGACTGTAGGCGGGGTCGTTCCGGCTTCGGCGGACTCCACGGGTGACACACCGGCGACGGTTACCGTCACGGGTGGGTTCCTGTCCATCACCGTTCCGGCCACGCGGGCAGCCTTGGGTCGCGTGGCAACACCGTCGGCGGAGGCACTATCAGCGGCCCCCTGGGCCAGGTGCAGGTGGAAGACGCTCGCAGCGCGGCGGCCGGTTCCGGATGGGTCACCAGCGCCATCTCCTCGGCCTTCACTCCACGGCCGGACCTCGTCGCGGCAAGCCTGGTCGGCTATTCCGCCGGGACGATCAGCAAGGTAGGTACCGCGACGTACGCGGCGAACAACCGCACGGACCTAACGGCTGTCCGCCTGTGGTGACCGCAACCGGGATCACCGGAGACAACTCGGCTACGTGGAACCCGACGATCACCGTGACGGTTCCCGGTGGCACGGTCGCGGGGACCTATTCCGCCGTCATCACGCACTCGGTTCTCTAGGTGATGGGGGCGCCCGGCGCTGCCGAAGTGCCACCCATGCTACGCGATGTGTTCTGGCCGCCCTCGCCGCGATCGTGTCGCTCGCCGTACCGGCGGGCGCGGCGACAGGCGCCTCCTCAGCCCCGACGGGCAGCATCGGACTGCGTCTGTTGGACGCTCCAGTCGGCGGGGACCCTCGGGCTGCCTGTACATCGTCGACCACCTCGCGCCGGGCACCATCATCCATAGGCGCGTCGAGGTAGCGAACACATCCGATGCGACTGCACAAGTCGTTCTGTATCCGGCCGCGGCCGACGATCGATGAGGTTCGTTCGTCGGCGCCGAGGGCCGCACACGAAACGAGCTATCCATTTGGACCGCCGTTAGCCCTCGCTCCGCTGTCCTCCCAGCCGGTGGCAGAGCGACGGCCACAGTGACCATCAAAGTTCCCGCGGACGCGCCCCCAGGCGAGCAGTACGGAGTCGTCTGGGCCGAGATCAGATCGGATCCCAAAGGCAGTGAAGGCGTCGTCCAGGTGAACCGGGTCGGCATCCGGATCTACCTCTGGTCGGGCCCGGCGGAGCGCCGGCGGCCGACTTCACCATCGGCTCTGACCGCGGCTCGCTCGACCGACGGCCGGCCGACGGTTCTCGTGACCGTTCACAACACCGGGGGCCGGGCCCTGGACATGAACGGAGCCCTCCGATTGCACGACGGACCAAGCGGACTCACCGCAGGTCCGTTCCCGGCCACCCTCGGCACGACGCTCGCCGTGGGCGACGAGGGATCGGTCACGATCCTGCTCGACAAGGAGCTACCCGCGGGACCCTGGGACGCACAGATCATGCTGAAGGAGCGGTTTGCTCAAACGCACCGCACGAGCCGCGCATCACTTTTCCCGAAGTGGGCTTGGCAGCGCCCGTGATCGCCGAGCCCAGGGACGTGGGTGGCCATACTTCATCGTCGTCACCGCCCTTCTCCTATTCCTGGCTCTGGCGGCGTACGTCGGAAATCGGGAGCGACGCCGGCGAAAGCTCAAGGACGGCGAGATCCCGCAGGATCAGCCCCTGCCGGCGACTGGAGCGGAGACAGCGAAAGCCAACGACCGGGCGCCTAGGCGCTTCTGTTCGCTACTGCGGAGGTAGCTAGGTCCGCCACAAAGGCTTCCCTGCCGCCCCCTGCGGCGGCCGCCGGGGTCACCCCCTTCCCCACCCGGCTCGCTAAGAGCCCGGCTTCGGCCCGGGCTTCTCGTGTTCTCCTGTGATCGTTGGGGCCAACCAAATGTGATGGGTCCAGTCGAGAAACCAACACAATTGTGTCTACACAGATGTGTCGGGTCCGGGCACTGCGAGAGCGGCTTCGGTGGCTCCTTTATGCCTTCGACCGCTTTTATGGTTCAGCTGAGCGCATTTCAAAACAGCCGCGCCAAAACGTCGCCCGATTCCCATTGGGGAAAGTGTGAACCGCTGGCGCTGCGCATCGCAAATAAAAGGTCACTCATTAGATGGCTGACTACCGAGAGATTCAGGAGATGTGGAAGTCGGTCTGCTTTTCGGAGCCGTAGAAGCGCTGTGCAGGTAATCGTGATCGGCGAGCACACGAAGGGCCTTGTTGCCGCTCCAGCCGATCAATGATTCGTCGCGGCAGCGGCACGGTGCGCGACGAGAACGCTTTGTTTGGGGTGGTCCGAACGCAAGCTCTCCGTTAACTTCCGTTAGTGCTTGTCCACCACCATCCTGCCCCAAGCAGGTTCACTCTTGGGCGCCGAAGCCCGGCCAGCTCTCCGAACCGGAGACCACCGTAAGCAGCTTCGATTCAGGTAGGTAGGAGACCAGAAAAGGGCTACTACGCCGTCGGCGGAAACTCCTCCTGCTCCCTAACACGCAGCACCTCGTCGAGGTGGGCTATGAAGAGGTCCAGCAGGTCTCGTCTTCCAAATGCGATCCCCTGCCCTGCTTCATGATCTTGATCGCGTCCGGCAACCCGAACGCCTTTCGATAGAACGGTGGTCGGTGAGGGCATCGAAGACATCGGCCACCGCAGCAATGCGTCCCTCTAGCGGGATCTCTTCCTTCTTGAGGCCTGTGGATAGCCTGAGCCGTCCCACTTCTCGTGATGCGTGAGCGCGATGCTTGTGGCCATGCTCAGGAGCTCCGACTTCGGTCCAGACAGGATGCGGTAGCCGAATTCGGCGTGCTGTTGCATGAACGAGTACTCCTCGGAAGTCAGCTTGTCGGGTTTGAGCAGAATGCTGTCGGGGATCCCGATCTTGCCGACGTTGACGGACCACGCCCGCAATGCGGATCATCTCGACCGCTCTCCATCCAAGCCCACCCAACTACTCAACATTCCGCAGTAGCGGCTCATCCGCTTGATGTGCGAAGCGGTCTCGTTATCGCGGAACTCCGCCGCGATGCTAAGCCGTTCGATCGTGTCTTCTCGGGAGACACGCAAATCCTCCTGGCGCTGCTCCACCGTCTGAAGCGCCGTCCATAGCTCCGAGGTCCGGATCCGGATCTTCTCCTCGAGGTCGTCACGGAGATCGCGGTTCTCGATCTCCAACCGTCGCCGCCTCAGCGCGTTGGAAACCGCTATCAGCAGCTCGTCGCGCCCGCAGGGTTTGATAATGTAGCCGTAAGCGCCGAGGGCCAACGCCTTCTCCGCCAAATCACGATCGTCGAGTGCCGTGAGCATGATGGTGGCCGCGTCGGCAGTGACCTCAACTCATCGATCAGGTCCAGCCCGGTTTGACCCGGCATGCTCATATCGGTGATCACCAGCTCGGACTTGCTCTGTCTCAGCCGTGCTAAAGCTTCGTCTACGTTCTCTGCGGAGCGCACGTCGTAACCTGCCGCGTCCAGTATGCGGATGGCACAGACATCAGCAGATGCGGCTCATCGTCCACGACGAGGACCGTTCCGGGTCGCGAGCTCATGGCCCGTCACTATCGAGCGCTTCGCGGACCAAGGTTAGTAGCTCAGCCTGGGAGAATGGTTCTGACTCAGTGCTCTCCCCGGTTCGAGCCGTCCCCGAGAATCGAGCACCGCCGCGCGTACCCAGACATGTAGATGAGCCTCGTTCCAGGTCGTAGTTCGCTGATGCGCTCGGTCACCTCTGTTCGCCAACATGCCCGGCATGACCACGTCCGTGATTACCAGATCGATGCGGCGTGAACGGTCCTCCGCCACCGCGATCGCCGGCAGCCCCAGTTGCCGCAAGGATCGCCTCGTAGCCGTGACGGGTGAAGAAACGCCTGATGCACCACTTCACGGATCGCGTCGATCCTCGACGACCAACACGGTTTCATCACCGGTGAGGATACGAACCGGCTCCTTCCTCTCGACGGGAAACCGTTTTATCGGTTACCGGAAGAAGCACGCTCATCGAAGTGCCAACACCGGGCTCGGTGTAGACGTGGATCGATCCGCCCGCCGAGCCACGATTCCGTGGACCGTGGCGAGTCCCAGCCCAGTCCCCTGCCCGTCGGGCTTGGTCGTAAAGAAGGGGTCGAAGATCTGGTCGACGATCTCGGGGCTCATGCCGGTGCCGGAATCGCTCACCCGGATGCGGACGTGTCGACCCACCTCTAGATCGGCCTGTGTCGCCCGTGTAACCCTCATCGACGTAGAGGTTCGATGTGTTCCACCGCCACAATGCCGCCGTCCGGCATCGCGTCGGGCATTTACGGCCAGGTTCACGATCACTTGCTGCAACTGACCCGGGTCGATCCGTACGGACCACACATCGGCGGCAAGAGTGGTCGTGAACTCAATGTCCTCACCGATCGTCCGACTGAGAAGTTTCTCGATCTCCTCGAGGATGCTATTGGGGCTTACGACTTCGAGCCACACGACCTCTTGATGAGCGAACGTGAGCAGGCGATGAGTTAGAGATGCTGCTCGCGTGGGCGGCATTCGAGATCTGCTCCACGTCCCCACACGCGACCCTTCAGCGCCTTCGTCTGCTCCGACTTCTGCAGCGCTTCCTGAACCAACGTCGTGTAATTCATTATCACGGCAAGCAGGTTGTTGAAGTCGTGCGCGATGCCGCCGGCAAGCTGCCCCAAGCTCTCGAGCCTTTGAGATTGGGCCAGCTGTCTCTCGAGCTGCCTACGCTGAGTCTGGTCGATTACCCTCGTGTGGATCGACTCTATTTCTCCGTTCTCGTTGAGGATGGGGATGTAGTTCATCGACGCGATGACCGCGACCGTCCGCTCGCCGCAGCGTGAGATCGAGTCTACCGGCTCTTTCGCAGCAAGGGCATTCATGATCCGGTCCGGCGCATCATCCGGATTCATGTACATGTCCTGGTAGCCACGCTGACCGCCTCCATGAGAGCGGTCGGCGAATCGTAGCCGAGGGTGGTTGCCATGGCAGGGTTCGCCTCGAGGATCTTGCCGTCGATGGTGGTAATCGCGATCCCCTCACCCGCTCGCTCGAACATGTCCCGATAGCGTTCCTCGGATTCTCTTGAGGGCGCCGTCTCCGGCGTAGGAGTCAAGAAGAGCGTCGAAGCCCGCTCCCAACGATGTCACCTCAGCCGGCCCTCGAACCGATACGGATTCTTGAGTCGGGTCGCTCCGGCGCCACGCACGGCTTCCCCCAGTGCACGGATCGGTCGGGCAATGCGTGTCCACACGACCCAGAGGGCCGCAAAGGTGAGCAGCGTCCCGAGCAGGATGATGAAGGTGGTCTGGCGGTAGAGGCGTTGAGCGGGCGCAAGCGTGGCGTCCCGCCCCACTCCTGCAAACACAGTCCAGTCGATCTCTGGCACGTTCGCTCCTCCGTAGTAGCGCTGACTTCCGTCGAGGTCTGCTCGCTCGAAGGTCTCGGCCTCGGTAGGCCAGTTGTCGATCAGTTCAGTGCGATGACCAGCGGGAGGCGTCGATCCAGCGCGACGACGCGGCGTCCCTCGGCGCTAACCACCACAAACTCGAATTGGCGTGCTCCTCCGAACTGAACCGACAAACCGCTGCCCATGGCCCTGGAGATCGAGTAACCCGGCAACAACAACTCCCGATTCGCTCGGGAAGGCTTTGATAATCCGTGGGGGTGCTGGAGGATGCGCATCGATTACCGGGCCCACGAGGACATCTGTCCGGTCCGTGTCCTTGAACCAGCTCTCGCTCCCATAGTTGACGGAACGGCTGACCGAGCCTGGGTTCGAAGAACACATGACGGTGCCATCGGGGCCGAGGATGCTCCAGGTGGCCCTCAGGAAAAACCCCCAGGCCGGAAAACGTGAGGGAGCAGCTCTCTGGATTGACGAGTAGGTCTCCCAGATTCGTGGAGGCCAAGCCTTTGGCAGACGAAGCCAATTCATCCAGATCCTTGTGGATCTCCCTGGCGGCGAGCTCGGCGGTGAAGCTCGCGGCCTGCCCCACCGCACCTTCAGTTTCACGGATGGCACTCGCCCGCACATAGGAAGCGCAGATGAATCCCCCCAGGGCCACCAGGGCTCGCTAGGGCAAGCAGGTAGACATGGACCGGCCACCCCTTTCGCCCGCCGGTGGCCGTATTCAACCGCTTGCTCTGTGGAGCCATGACAGCATTATCTTGGTGGTGCGTCTTTTGACAGAGTCAGAAGATACACTGTGGTGACACAGTCAAGCGAGGCCCACGAAAGGAGAGGCTTCTGAAATGGCGACTCAAGCACTCCAAAGGCGTCGTGAGAGAACGGACGTTCTCGGATCGCGGCACTTGAGGCATGCGGAGGACTCTTCGCAAGATGGCTCGTCAGAGATGCGCTGACCCAGATCGCTTTGCGCACGTCAATCAGCAATCGCATACGGGCCATTTTGTGCTCGGACCGTCGCCGTTCCTACGCCCGGCCCGTAACGGTTTGTTCACAAACGGAGTCCCGAAGCGGATTGGCTCATGAATGAATTTGGCTCACTGAATGAATAACGAGCGCCAACACCGCGCGCCAGCCACCCCTATCGATTCCGATCGAGATGATCGCGGTCTAACGCCTACCTCGAATGGCTGAGTCCCGGACTGCAGGAGCTTGTCGGCTACACGGCAGACGAGTTGCGTTTCTACGATCAGTGGAGACAGTTCGTGCCAGCTGAATACCGACCAGTCACAGACGAGTACGACAAACTCGTTCGAGCAGGTCATCCTTGGACAGGTCTGTTCGCACTTCGAGCCAAGAGTGGAACAGAACTCTTTTTGGAGGTCACCACCACGTCCAAACGTTGCCTATCGGCACACACTTGGTCCATGGATTGGTCAGAGACCTGACCGAAGAGGCCGAGCTGAGAGCGGTGTTCCAGGAGCACAAGGCTCGGCTTCGAGCTCTCAACTCCGATCTGGGACTGATCGTCTGGTCTCACGACGTGTGAATGCGAAGCACCTGGATGTGGGGATCAGGCTTCTCAGACATGGACCCTGTCGAGTACGAGTCGTTTGGTACGAGCTTGGCGGAACTGTTGGATGCAGAGGGATCCGACTGGAGCGCTGTCGAAGCGGCAGCACTTCGAGGAGAAACCATCAGGTGCGAGATCGAGTGGAAGGGCCGAACATTTCGGGTGACTGTGGAACCCTGGCGAGCAGGGACATTGGACGTTGGCGGCACAGCTGGAGTGGCCATCGACCAGACTGAACGGCTGGGGCTTGAAGACCAGATCGAGGTGCTCAATCGCGAGCTCATGCGAGCGTGCTCCAATGTCCCCGAACCCAGGCTGCGGAGCGAGGAAGTCATGGAGTTCGGCGAGCTCAGAGTCGACCCGGCTGCCGCCAAGGTTGTCGTGCGCGGTCAGATGGTTCATCTCGACCCCGATCGAGTTCAAGCTACTTCTGGTGTTGGCTCGCAACGCTGAGCGTGTCTTGTCGCACCAGGTTCTTCTTCGAAGAGTTTGGGGTTACGAATTCCTGGGATCGGGGTCGCTGATCCCAATGGCCATCAGCCGCCTAAGAACGAAGATCGAAAGAGATCCCTCGAACCCATCGTTGATCACAACCGTTCGGGGGATCGGCTACTGCTTCTATCCAGAAGGGCCTGACGGATGACTCCGAAGTCTGCCACCCGATTACTCGCGCTCGTGGCGCTGTCGAGTGCTATTTCGGCGGAATTACGATAGGTGTCGTTCTCCACAATCTCTTCGCCACGGCGGATATGTGGGTGGATCAGCTTGGCTTCCTCGATAACCTTCTGATCAACCAGCCGCTCGTCGTAGGGGCACAACATGGTGACGGGCAGCGGGCTGAAGGTGAGATCGAGTAAAGACTCCACCACCATGAGCACGCGCTTCTCCTCGTCGTTGCGTCCGCGCCATGGAGGTTCCGCAAGGATCCTGGCCCAGGAGGCGCCGGCCGTAACGGCTCGCTCCACGAACGACCGAAACAATGAAAGGGCCTCGGGGGCATCCTCATAGAAAGGCGAGGAGTCGGCCAGCTCGATCTGCTCAGCCCTAGGCCCGAGCCGCTCGTGGATGAGCTCCAGATTCTCTCTCTAGCTGCGACCAAGACAGGCTCGGAATGCTCCAGACCCTCATCGATGAAGCGTTCGGCCATGTCAACGAACTCTTCGTCGGTCTTGTAGGAGAAGGCCTGGTGTCCGAACATCCTGGGCAGGTCTGCGCCGACGCCGACAAGGTACTCGATCGTGACGCCGAGAGCCCGGGCCAGGGCGAGGAGCGTGTCCGAGCGTGTGTTCCTCCGCCGTCCCGACTCCATCTGCGCAATGGCACCCCAACTGACGCCCGATCTGGATCCGAGGGTTTCCCTACTCCAACCCAACCGCTCTCGGGCGGCGCGGATGCGGTGACCTATGTGCGGCTCATTGCCCTCGCCCATCCTGCTTCACTCCTTCGCTTGACACGCTGACAGTACGCTGTGAAAGACCCCGCTGACAGCCCCTAACGACTCTCCCTCAATGCGTGTGTCCTCAACAATGACGGGCTCAAAGCTCGCTGGCGCGATCCCTCGGAAGGTCGGCGTCCTGCTCGAGTTCAAGAGATCGATGAAGGAAGCTTGGGCCACGTTTGGGCCGCGCCAGATCCCTAGACGCTCAAAACCAGCCACAAACGTCCAAGGACGTTCGCCCAGCTAGTCATCACTATTCAGTAAGGTTCGGAGATGCTCGAAACGGTCCGCTCCGACCTTTCAAGGCGGTAGCACGGGTTCAAATCCCGTTGGGGCCACTTACGAGAAAGCCCAGGTCAGAGGCGTCGGAGGCCGGTCCCTACGGTATCTACGTTCTAGTGCCTGGGGCGCGTATGGGGCGCGAGCGCTGGAAAAGAAGGGCATCCAGACGCTCCGGGATCTCGTGAAGAGGCACCCGTTTCCTTGTTCGTCACGACTGTGTCTTCGGGCCCGCGCGGCGACGTGGGCGAGGTCAAGAAATCGCGCAAGAAGGCCACGAAGTAAAAGCGCCTGCCCACAAGAGAGGGGCCCCATCGGGCCCCTCTCTTCCCCCAGTTGTGGAGAGTCGTTACTTGCTCAGCGATACGTTGATCGCCTCGACACCACCGTTGTGGTTCGTGCGCGACTCGTATGAGACTTTCGCGTTGGATCGGCAGCGTCGTGATGTCACCCGGGATGTTGCTCTTGTGCACGAAGAGATTCCCGCCGTCGCTCGGGACGATCCAGCCGTACCCCTTGTCAGCATCGAAGGTTCTAACGATTCCGTTTTTCAAAAGAAAACACCTCCCTGAACCTGATGAACGAAGGTCAGAGAGGCGCTGGTACCCAGACTCGATTTCAACGCTCGGGTTGATCGTGCTTCTGCCAATAGTCTATCACCGAGGGCAAGAGCGACTCCTGTTACCGCTCAAAGCTCAGGCACAGTGACCAGAACGCAATCTTTCAGCAGCGTTCGAACCCGAACGCCACCCAGAGCAGGGGCGCGCGCAGACGACCCTTCATCCCCGGAGCTTGCCTCAGGACTGTAGTGGAGAGAACCTCGCGCAGGGTGGCCGCGAACGTGTCCGGCTCGCCCTTCTGGCCGAACTCGCCACCAAGGAAACCGCCGTGGTGGCTGGGGAAGATTACGGCTTCCGTCCGGAGCCTCTCTGCGATGGCCACCGCGGCGCGATGGGTCATCCCACCCTCCGATTCGGCTCCAGCTCCGACGACGATTCGGGTCGACGCGGCGCGCAATGCCTCGAAGTCGAGCTCGTAGTGCGTCACCGCCACGATGTGCTGGCCGAGCATCGGATCGTCGCGGCTTCCGTCGTCCTCGGTCGGCAACCCGAAGTGCGCGGGGTTAGGAGGTGGCCGATCGACGTAGTCGGTTGGAATCGGGCCCTTCAAGCTGGTGAGTGCGATGAACTTCGCCATCCCGGGTCCAAGCCCGTCGCGCTCGTAGGTCTCGTGGGTGTCCGCGACCGCCGCGAGCATCTGCTCGCGATCCGGCAGAACCTTCGCAGAGGGCGGTTCGTGCGCCACCAGCGTCCGCGCCTGCTCCGGATGCCGAGCAACCAGCGCGAGCGCGTTGATCGCCCCACCGCTGCTGGCGAAGATGTCCACCGGCTTGGCCCCCAGCGCGGAAATCACGCTGTGCAGGTCCTGCGCGTGCTCGTCCGGCGTGGCCCAAGTTGCGCCGTCGATTCGCTCGCTGCGCCCGACCCCCCGCGGGTCGTAGGTCACTACCGTTCGGTCGCTGAAGTGCCCGGCCAGGGTATTGAACCCGCTCGCGTCCATGGGCGACGCGATCATCAGCAGCACCGGCGCGGTGCTATCGGTCTCAGCTTTCCGTACGTCGTATCGCAGAGTGGCGCCGGCCACATCCAGAGTGTAAGTCTTCGTTTCGGTCATGACGCCCTCCCTAAGGGTGTTCTGATGTCTCCTCCTTACGACTCATTGAGACGGCGAAACTCATCGGGCGGTCGTGATGGCGGTGACTATCACGACGGTACTGATCACAACCACTCACCAGTTTGGCTGACGCCCGGCATCAGATTCTGTTTCCGGGCCTCATGTCCGGTCGTTGTCGGATCGCGCTCAGCGCAACGAACCAAAGAAAGCAGAGATGTCGTCGGACAGGAGGCCCGGCTCCTCCATTGGGGGAAAATGACCCCCGCGCGGCATCTCCGTCCAACGTGCCACCTTCCAGGCGCGCTCGGCGTGCGCTCGGGGCGGTCTCAGGATGTCCTTCGGAAACAGCGCGAAGCCGGCGGGGACCTCCGGGGGCTTCTGCGGCAACGCATCGGGCTCGGGATCTTGCCAGCGGTCGTAATAGACCCGGAAGGACGGGCCGATCGTGCCGGTCGCCCAGTAGATCGTGAGCAACAGGCAGATCTCGTCGCGCGACCAGCGCTTCTCAATGTCACCGTTGCAGTCGCTCCATTCGCGAAGCTTCTCAACGATCCAGCCGGCAAGCCCTACGGGCGAATCGTGGAGACCGTAGGTGACGGTGGAGGGGCGGGTCTCCTGCATGTACGAGTAGGCGGCATCTTGTTCCTCCCAACGTGCGGCGGCCGCGAGATACCGGCGTTCCGCGTCGTCGATATCAGACCCCTCAGGGATCTTGCCCGGGATCGAAGTTACGTGGATCCCGACCAGGCTCTCGGGGAATTCGACCGCCAGGCGCCCCGTGATCCAGGCACCGATGTCGTAGCCGAGCGCGCCGTACCTCCGGTAGCCGAGCTCCTCGGTCATCAAGAGGTGCCAGATCCGCGGCACGTCGCGAAAGGCCCACGGCCGGGGCGGGATCTCGGAGAATCCGTAACCGGGGACAGACGGGATCACAAGATCGAAGTCGTCCTCCAGTAGTGGAACGAGTTTCAACATGTCGGCGAACGTGTTCGGCCACCCGTGGCTCAGGATCAGAGGCACGCGGCCTGCCCCCTCTCCACGCGAATGAATGAAGTGGACGACGAAATCCTCGATGTCGACTCGGAAGTGAGGAAAGTCGTTCAGCTGTTGCTCTTGAGCCCTCCAGTCGAAGCCGTGATCCCAGTAATCGAGCAGCCCACGCAGGTATTCGGCGCTCGTCCCGGTGGTCCAGTCGTCTGCGAACACTTCGACGGGCCAGCGCGTGTTCTCAATGCGCACGCGGAGATCGGATAGAACCTCGTCCAGTATGTGGATTGTGAACGGTTCCACGCGGCTTGGTCGTGCGCCGGGCATGAGGCAATGTAACGCGTTTCCGAGGCCTTCCGTGGGTCATCGTTTCGCGGTGCCAACGCTCCCGGCGCCGTTGGGCCGAGAAACCCGGTGACCTTCCCCGGCTCGACGTCGAAGCTCAGGTCGTCGACCCACTCCATGCTCTCGCTTGTCGCAGGCCTGGTGGACCTCGAGGGTCCTATAGCCGGCTCCTCAGAGGTCCGCGTCAACCCTCCTCCGCTTCGCTCTGGATCTTCCTGCGGCAGACTTCGGGGTTGACCCCTATACGGGACCGGCTGATTGGCAGTTACGGAACGACGTGCTCGTCGCCGTGTGACAACGGCTCCCTAGATCGTGCAGGTGACTCAAAGAAAACTCAAGAAAACTCCCTGCAACTCTCTGTTCAAGCACGGCCTCATCCGGCCCACACAGACCCCTCGTAAACACGTCCTGACCTGCGCCAACCGTACTGTCCGGCCCCCACCGGGAAGACTCAGGCGGGGAACGGAATGCCGAAGGCCGCCGTTGCCGCCTCGCACCACACGTCGCTCTGGAACGCGGGATGCCCGCCGCGGTCGCGGAGGACCTCAATGCCGAGGAACTCGCCTTCTGCGTCGAAGTGGACGAGGTAGTGAAGCAGACCGTGGTCGGTCGTGAGGACCTTGCCGTTCGCCAACTTGAGTTTGGCGCGCAACCCGGTCTCGATCACCTCGCGGGTCTCAGCGGCTCCGCTCTGAGGGGGCGCAGCGACATCGACGGTCCGGCCGGCGAACTGGTCAACCAACGTGACATCGTTGTACGTGAGCCACGTTTTGTTGCTGAAGAGGATCTTGAACGCGTCCTCCGTTTCCCACACGGTCGCGCGGCCTTCGAAATGGACCGAGACGTCTGCGCCCGTGCCACAGAAGTCGTCGTCGACGAAATCCTCCACGATCCGTTCGTGGAACGACGGCGGCCCTTTGACGGGGCCGGCTGCTGCCACCGCTGGCAGCACGAGCGCGCAGGTCAACGCCGCGAGCGCTGTGATGAGAAACGGCCTCTGCATACGAACTCCCTTTCGCCTTGCATTGATGGTTCCGGCGCCAGTGCGCTTGTCTACGTCTATAGCGAACTGGAGAGGCGGTCAAGGGGCCTGGGCCGAGACAAGCGGAGGGTGACGTCCCTTCTACCGGGGACGCTTCCGCTTTCGCCTGGTAGGGGGCAGCGTGACCGCATCGCATGGAGCCCGATCACGCGCCCGCGGTGTCAGGCATCAACTGAGACTTGGGCTCAACGCAGATCCACGCCAGCCCGGACTAGAATCAGACGGTGGCCATCATGGGCGCTCATGTGTTGCTATACACCTCGGAAGCTGAAGCATTGCGCGACATTCTCCGGGACGCTTTTTCATTCAAGCACGTGGACGCGGGTGATGGATGGCTCATCTTCGGCCTGCCGCCGGCCGAACTCGCAGTTCATCCCGATGAGGGGCCGACATTCGAGGGGGGCGTCCGCCACCAGCTCACTTTGATGTGCGATGACATCAGCGCAACGGTCAAGGAACTTCGTAGCAAAGGAGTAGAGGTGCGAGGTGACCCGGAGGACGAAGGCTGGGGAATCAGCATTACCCTCGTCCTACCTGGGGGCGTCGAAGTGATGCTCTACGAGCCGCGCCACCCGACAGCAATCACATGAGCTCCCGCCACGGCTTGATCGTCGTGCCTGAACGACTGCACCTGTCACCACCAGCACGCCGATACGCTGAATGAGAGCAGATGCCAATGGTCAATCGAGCTCGCCTTGGCGGCGTCTGGCGCGCGATAGTCAAGTTGCCTGTGAGTTGCTGGAGTCGACTCAAGTCAGGATCGCAGGGCACCGCCTAGAAACGGCGTCGCTACGAGCCCTTCGAAATCCTGCCGCGTAGGCCTTTAAGGCGGAAGCACAGGAGGTTCGAAGTCGCAGTCAAGCCGCCAATCGGCCTGAGCTCGAGCCACCAACCGCATATGATGCACAGCACGTAAAACGAGCCTGTTCCACTTGACGCCGTTTTTTGTAACGTGTGTCAATGCTTGAGTTGCCGACCGGCACGGTCACATTCTTGTTCACGGACATCGAGGGGTCGACACGGCTCCTAAACGAGCTGGGACACCAGACCTACAGGCGGATGCAGGACGACCATGGAGAGATCCTGCGCGGAGTCATCGCTGCGAATGACGGCGTCGAGGTCCGGACCGAGGGGGACTCGTTCTTCGCCGTGTTCTTGACTCCGGAAGGAGCCTTTCAAGCGGCAGTTGAGGGGCAGCGGAAGCTAGCCGCCCATGCCTGGCCGGGTAACGCTGCCCTTCGAGTCAGGATGGGTATGCACACGGGCGTCGGCATCCTCGGTGGCGGGGGCGCCGACTACGTGGGGATCGACGTCAATCGAGCCGCCCGCATTGCGGCTGCGGGCCATGGCGGACAAGTGCTCCTGTCCCATGCCACCAGAGCACTTGTCGAACCCACCTTGCCGGTTGGGGTAATGCTTCGTGATCTGGGGCAGCATCGGCTGAAGGACATCGACTACCCCGAGCATCTTCACGATCTGATCATCGACGGCCTTAGCTCCAACTTTCCCGCGGTGAAGTCGCTCGATGTTCGCCCGACGAATCTTCCCTCGCAGCGAACCTCCTTCGTTGGGCGGGACAAAGAGATCACAGAGATCAACGAGCTCCTCGGCAGGACTCGCCTCCTTACCCTTACCGGGCCCGGCGGCACGGGGAAGACCCGGCTGGCCCTGAGGGTCGCCGGCGGAAATTTCGACCTATTTCCAGACGGCGTCTTTATAGTCGACCTCAGCGCCACCGTGGATCCCACGCTGGTTCTTCCGGAGATTGCGGCGGTCCTGCGCCTCCGGGAAACACCCCGCCGAGACAAGCAGGGGCTCAACCGAGACCGTCGAGCGCGCGCTTGCGATCGTCCGCGAGCATCTCGAGATGGACGTCGCCTACCTTGCGGAATTCACCGGCGGTCAAGAGGTCTATCGGGCACTAGAGGGCGATGCCAAGTCGTTGGGCTACAGCAGGGGCAAGGAATCCCCCTGGAGGGGACCTACTGCAAGAGAGTCGCAGACGGACTGCTCTCCAACGTCATTCCCGATACCAAGGCAGATCCTCAGCGTTAGCGGTCTCGCGTGCACGACCGACGCAGACATCGGTGCCTACGTGGGCATTCCCCTCGTGCTCTCCGACGGGACTATCTTTGGATCCTTCTGCTGCATGAGCCACCAGGCGGACCTTTCGCTCGCGCACAAGGACATCAACCTCATGCGCGTCGTGGCATCCCTGGTATGCGACCACATTGAGGGAGACCTGATCGAGGCCAAGAACGCACACATGAGAGAGGAGCTCGTCGCCGCGCGCGCCCTGAGCAAGTCGCTCGACGCACGAGACGGTTACGCCGGGGAACACTCCGAGGAGGTCAGCTCCTACGCCGTGCAGGTGGCCACCACGCTCGGGATGTCGCCGGACGAGATACTCGTGGTGTCGCAAGTCGCGTTGCTCCACGACATCGGGAAAATCGGCATCCCCGACTCCATCCTGCGGAAGAAGGAGCCTCTCGACGAGATCGAGTGGGCGGTAATGAAGAATCACACCATCATCGGATACGAGCTTGCGTCCTCGATCCCCAGCGTCGCGCACATAGCCCCTTCGATCCGGGCCGAGCACGAGCGCTGGGACGGCACCGGATATCCCGACGGCCTACGGGGGGACGAGATCCCCATCGCCAGCCGGATTGTCCTTGCCTGCGACGCCTATCACGCGATGATCTCGGACCGGCCCTACCGAGGAGCGATGAGCAAGAACGCCGCCATCGAGCAGTTGCTCTCGAACAGTAGGAGTCAGTTCGACCCCCTGGTGGTCGAGGCACTTGTCTCTGTGCTTCGAAATGAGTTAGATAGCTTTCGGCCTAGACGTACCGGTCGACCCTGAACGTGCGCTTCTGAGCCAAGCACAGTTGTATCAACCCTGGAGGAGGACGTTTGAATCCCGAACGCACTGTGGTTGTCGTTGACGACGAACCCCTCATCCGCATCGGACTTCGCACAATCCTTGAAGCAGACGGATTCACTGTCTTCGACACCCGTTCCGCAGTCGAGGCCCTTCGGATGATCGGGTTGCACGAACCACAGCGGTAACCATCGACCTCGCAATGCCGGAGGTCGTGAATGGCCTGGAGCTGATCCGCAACGTGAAGACGATGTTTCCCGCAACCAGAACCGTCGCGCTCACGAGTCACTCAGAATCAGGCTTTCGTCAGCGCGCCTTCATGGCCGGAGCATCAGCCTTTCTCGACAAACACGCTATGAGTCAAGAGTATCCGATACGATCAGCGACATGGCCGAGGGTACGTTCGACTTCGGCAACCCCACACACGCCGTTCGCCTACTTAGTGAGGCAGAGAGGCGCGTGCTCGACGGTTTAGCTGCGAGGTCTCACTAACAGGGCATTGGGCAACCAACTCGGATGCACGGAACGCACGGTCACGACGCGCGCCGGGCAAGGCATCCACGAGAAGTTGGGGGTTAGCAGCACACCCCACGCAGTTGCCGTGGGCATCATCCTTGGTGAGATAGACGGACCTCACCTGGGAGCAGCACAGTTCGCGCGATCTACGCTAGGCCGAACCCGCCCAGGTGAGACAATCGCATCCAGACCTTGGAGGTGCCCAGCTCAGAGCCGTCCCGTGTCAATTCCGTGACGGGTTGCTCAAGAATGCAAACGCCGTCAAACGCTGAGAGTCGAATCCCTGGTGTGAGATAGTACGGTCGCTCGGTGCATGCCTCAGCTTCCTTTGCATTCGGGGCCCGTGGCCGCCGCTTCGTCAGAACTTTCTACTCGGTTTCGTGATCTCCTTTCGATTATGGGTGGTCGTTGCAAACGAGAGCCCAAATGGCGCGTCGTGTGCATCCGTCACGTTGGGGGGCATCAAACAGCAGCAGGTCGTGCTCGACTCACTGCCGGAATTATTGTGAGGTCATCCGCGAGAGGAGAAGTGTGCTTGGTCGGAGGCAAGGCACGCCTTCCACCTCGGTGGTTTGTCGTGACCGCGTGGCACCTGCACCGGTTGATCTTCCGGGCGACCGGTGGGCGAAAGGGGCTGTGGCCACCGCGACCAGGCAAGTGGGGTGCCCTGCGGCTCACCACTCGCGGTCGGCGCAGCGGCGAGCCGCGAAGCGTGATCGTCGGCTACTACGAGGATGGGCCCAACCTGGTCTCGATGGCCATGAACGGCTGGGGTGCGGCTGAGCCAGCCTGGTGGCTGAACCTCCAGGCCCACCCTGAGGCGATCGTCGAGCTGGCCGGTGGAACCCGGCGCGATGTGCTCGGGAGGGCTGCAATGGGCGAGGATCGTGAACGGCTGTGGCAACGCTGGCACGAACTGGACCAGAAGCTCGACGGCTACGCTGCTCGACGCCCGCGAGAGACGGCGATCGTCGTCCTCGAGCCGAGGAATCACATGCCGCTTGCATAACTACCGACCTCCCTGGCCAACCGTTCTCTTCCTTCATAAAATGCACCCGAGGTTCCCTTCGTGCGCACCGTTGACGGGAAGGACATAGTCCTCATGAAGAAGTTGCTTCTGATGCGCCATGGCAAATCCAGTTGGGATGATCCCGCGCTTGCCGATCACGATCGACCCCTCGCGCCGCGCGGCCGCAAAGGTGCTGCTCTTGTCGCCAAATACCTGCGGGACAAGAACCTTGCACCTGCGATGATCCTGTGCACGTCCGCCACTCGCGCACAAGAGACCCTCGAGCAACTTCGACCTAGCCTTTCCGACTCGACAGTCGTTAAGATCGAACCCAGAGCTCTATGGCAGCTAGCAGCAGCCAGTTAGCGACTCGGATCCGCCGGCTCTCGCAGGGTTGACCGAGTATCCGTTCTCTTGATTGGCCACAATCCAGCTGTGCAGGAGCTCGTTCTTACTCTTGCCCAGAAAGGCCGAAAAACGAGTGCCGTCAGTGAGAAGTTCCCAACGGCGGCCCTTGCGGTGCTGGACGTTCCTATCGATCAGTGGAGGCTGCTTAAGCCTGGCGAGGCGACGCTGATGGACTACGTCACACCCAAGCGATTGCGCTGAACGGCTCCAGGATGTCAAGTCTGCTTGACAGGAAACAACTCTGACAAGCTAGCTTTACAGCAGTGGAGAACGAGGGACAGAGGTTCCGAGAGAAGCCGGGCCGTCTCAAGGTCAGTTGGCAGAGGCGATGGGCGTCTCCAGGCAGACCATTATTCGATCAAGACGAAGCGGTACACGCCTTCGTTCCCCTCGCACTAGATCTGGCGACGTATTTCAAACGACCGGTCGAGGAGCTGTTTCATAACGATGGCTGGTGACGTCTCGGGTGATCCGAGCTACGCCAAGTCATGCGGCCACCTCCAAGCGGTGAGAAAGATGAACGCAGTAACAGATCTATCTCGATGACTCCGAACAAGAGGTAGTAAGCCCATGATTCACCTATCAGATTACTAATGTTGATCAAGGTGTAGATGATCGCAAGAGCCAAGTTCAGAGACCGGTTCGTTCCGGCGGAGAGCAGTAGCGACACGACAATCATGACCGCGGGGATGATCACGATCAATGACGCGATCAGCAGAGTTCCTTGGGAGACATCGAGGGGACCCATCGCGCCCTCCCGTATCTCCTCTAACTCTCCCGGGGCGATAGAGGGAGAGGAAATCGGCGTAGATGTAGAGAGCAATCAGAGCGGTCCACGCAGCCGCCAACCTTGACTTGATGCCGGTCCTAGCTTCCTCGAGACTCATCTGTAGATTTCCCTCTCTCCTCCGTAGCCCATCTACTGCTTTGATGACAACGAGCGAAATACTCCACTCTGAGGCCTGTGCGGTGTGCCGACAAGAGAACAGGGTTGAGGCGCGTCCACCTAATCTGAACAGGTAGTCGCTGCCAATGGCGGCTGTGAGAATTCTCTTTACATGGTCAAGCCCGACCCTGCGGCGGCGGAGGTGTCACCTGCGGGCGGCCTTCGAACGTCCTCGGCGCCGCTGGCGGCTGTGGTTGCAGAGGAAAGCGCGTCTCGCCACCATTCGTTCTCAGCGAAAGAGAATGAAACCCGGGTGGGTTCCGAAGCTTTGCGGCCCGCCGCGGTAAGCACCCGGACGGCGAGGTTGTCTTGCCAGCCCTTGGACTCCATGTTCTCCCCGAGTGCGTGATTTTAGACGAATGTCTGAACGCCGACCGAAGCCAACATGGTGTGCTACGCGTCTTTAGGACATGATGTCGGAACCGAGGCAGGGGATGACTGCGAACGGTGGAGGAGGTTCGCGTGGAGCCGGGCTCGGTCCACTGGCGAGGTTGTATGAGGAGCATTCTGCCTCCAGCGTTCAGATTTGCCTATCTGCTGACCGGGGATGCAGAACTTGCCGAGGACCTCGTCCAGGATGCGTTCGTCAGACTGATCGGACGCTTCGGCAACATTCGGCGCCGAGAATCCCTCGATTCGTACTTGAAGCAAACGATCCTGAACCTTTCCTATGGGTCGTTCAGACGCCGACGAGTCGAACGCGCCTACCTCGCACGCGAGCGCGCTCTCCCGCGCGCTGGCTCGCGATTTTCCGGACGTGGAGAGAACGGATGAACTGTGGTCACAACTGCAAAGAGTCGCGCCGCGGCAGCGTGCCGCTCTCATCCTGCGCTACTACGAAGATCTGTCCGAGCATCAGACGGCGGACTTTCTTGGCTGCTCGGTTCGGACGGTTAAGTCACTAGTAACACGCGGCATCGCGGCGATGCGGGCGCAACAAGGGAGTGATCAGTGATGGAAAAGATGGAACGCGACCTGCGCGACATGATGCAGCGGCAGACAGACGCCGTTGACCGGACTCCAACCGCCACTCGAGCTCTCGTTCGGCGGGCGCAACTCCGGCGGGTCGGCACCGTAGCCCTTACCGGAACGTTCGTCCTCGTGTTGGTCCTGGGAGGGATAGGGGTGGGCCGTTCCCTGCTGCGCGACTCGGCGTTCCCTCCAGCAAAGCCCGCCCCCTCAGGCGCACACCTTTCCTTCCTGGTTCCGTGTATCGGTTGCTATCCCGACTCTCCGAGTGAGCCCGGTCTATCGAATGATAGATCCAGAGGGATCGATCAAGCAGCTCAAAGCGTACGAAGAGGTGCCATCCTCGTGCGAAGGATCCGCTAGCGTTTGCGGGATCATGGACTATGCATGGTCACCCGACGGGTCCCGTGTGGCGATGCTCTACGGGAGGGTTCTAGACCCTCTCGATGGCCCCGCTCTAGCTCTCTACGTGATGAACGCCGATGGGAGCAACCTGTACCGCGTCGCGACGTGTCCCAACGTTGCCTGTGATTCTTTCGTTCCGAACAGAGGCGGCGGCGGAGCCAGGGTCTCGTGGTCCCCGGACGGTTCCAAGATCGCCCTGTCCGATGGTGGCCATGTCTATCTTGCTGATGTCGATGGCCAAGGACTGGAGCGCGTTACCGGCTGCAACTCATGCGACAGCGGCGTATCCGGCGTGGTCCCCAGATGGTTCTTCGATCGCCTATTCGCTGGGCTCCCCGCTCGATGCCGAGGGCCTGTACGCAGTGGATCCTGATGGCTCCAACCCCAGGAGGATCGCCAAGGTGGAACGGGTCTGGGATCCGGTTTGGTCTCCGGACGGATCCCAGATCGCGTTCTTTGGAGGCGATGGACTCTACGCGGTGAACCAGGACGGCTCCGACCTCCGGCAGCCCCTCGTCAGGTTGTCCGGGCGGGGACCCACTCCCTCGTGGTCGCCCGATGGAGAACGCATCGCTTACATGGGAGATGGCTCAGTGTGGACCGTCGAGGCAGATGGAGGCGAAAAGACCCTTCTGTATCGAGCCGAGTGTTGTGCCACCGATGTGGGACGTCCGGTGTGGTCGCCCGATGGTAGCGAGATAGCTTTTTCGTTCGAGCTGCACACCGACCCTGGGTCGCCGGGAAGCGGCGTGTTCCTGATGAAATCAGACGGGAGCGGGGTGCGAAAACTCACCGAGGGCAGCAAGCCGATGTGGGTGCCCCGGGGTTAGGTCACGTGCTGCAACTCTCGGTTCAATCACGACCTCTACGAAGCTCGTGCGCTAAGCTCGGCGGCGTCAGGCAGGTGGGCGATACATATTGAGCGCTTCATCGGTGATTTCGTCGAGCGTCATGGCGTGGCCCTCGGTCCGCGCGGCTTCGAACTCCTCGTCACCGAGGAGGGCACGGGTCTCCGCCTCAGGGTCACCGAACAACCGCGACATGTAATCCGGAGTAAACCCGGTCCCGAGGTCCTCTTTAAGGCGGGCGGAATCACCGAGTAAACGAGCTGCTAGTCGACAGTCCTCTTCGTGCTTGGCTAAGAGAATCTGGATTCGGAGGACCATGGCCATGCCCATCGCGGTACTGAGTTCGGCCGCGATGCCCGTCGCTTCCTCTATGTGTCGCGGGCATGCCGACCTCTACCTCGATGGGCGAGCTCCCAATCATGCGGGGGCGGCGTCGTGGCTCCTAAGCAACGTCTTCCTCGATTGTGACCTGGGGCCCTGTCCGGCAAAACCGTCAGAAAAGATAAGGGCTATGAACAAGTCCTTGAACACCCACATCGGACCAATCTCAGATTCCGGACCGCATTCCGGCCGCCGCTCAGCGCTCGGGGAACTGGGGTAGCGTCGCCTTCAAATGCTCGCTGCGACCGGGCGCACCTAAAGGAGGCATCATGAGCCGTGTTCGCAGGAATCTCGGACGCTCGCGCCGAGCTCGCGGGCTCGGGGTTGCGTTGACCATCATGGCAGTTGGCGTTGCGGCGTGCGGCGGTAACGACGGCGACGCGGCCGGCAGGACCGCGGTCCCGAGTATCGAGAGCGACTCCAATGCGGGCAGCGGAGCGGGAGGCGAACCGATCGTGATCAAGACGCGCGTTACCTTTCGCGACATCGTCACGGGCGAGGTACTCGGGGGATCCACCATCGGCGACTCGCCCTTTTGCTCCGGCGGCACGTTCCGCGACCGTGAAGGAGAGGACATTGGGTCGACCGACAGGACAGTTCGGTGCTCCGACGGGAGCTTGAGAATCGGCCTCACCACGGGCACTGGGGCAGCCGGGGAACAGGCCGGCACATGGAAGATCATTAGTGGGACCGGCGCCTACGAGGGGTGGCAGGGCAGCGGTCAGATGGAGGTGAAACTCAAGCGCGGCAGCGACACGAAAGCCAGCGAGACGTTCACCGGGACCGTCGCGCATTAGCCCATCCTGTGAGATCGCTCGCGGTACCAGCCGGACTTTCACGCTAGATGCGGCCCCAGTAGTTCTAAGCGTGTGCGGACCCCGATCCAACAAGTCACACCGGGCCGCTCTAGGGACTGCCGAGTGCAGAACAACTGCGTCAATCAGGAGCCTGGGGGTGGATGTAGAGGGTCGGGTTGACGAGCTGCCAACGCCACCATCTTGGTCCGCGTTTGGGCTGCGCCAGATCCCTAAATGCTCAAAGCGTGCGACAAACGTTCGAATGCGTTCGCCTAGCTAATCGTAACTATTCAGCTCGAAGATGGCTCGAAACTCCCCGACCCGACCTTTCAAGGCGGTAGCACGGGTTCAAATCCCGTTGGGGCCACCACTAAAAGAGCAGCTCAGCCGCAAGGTTCGCTTCTCCCGCATCGTGTGTGTCCTATTTGGGACGCGTATGGGACGCGAGCTGAACCGACAACATTGCGTCCAAGCGGTCGGGAATGAAGAGAGGGCCGTCCACACGCCGTCGGAGGCACAGAAACAGACGGCAAAAGCCTGGCGCACATGGAAGTCAGCGTTCCCGAGTTAGTAGGCGACGTCCGAGAAAGCGCGGTTAACGGACTTGAAAACCGTTGTCCGAAAGTCCCCACGCCCCCTAGTGGTTCGTCTCAAGATGGTAAGGAACGCTGGCCACGACCACTCCTGGTTCAAACAAGAGATGCCTCTTCACTTGGAGAGCCGTCTGTCCGTGCAGGAATTGATGCCTTAATTTCCCCACGACGAACTCAGGAATGACGACTGTCACGACCCGATCTCTTCCGTCGGCTCGGAACTGCTCAACGTAGCTGGCGAGAGAACGACCCATGTCTCTATAGGGCGACTCATGTAGTTCCAGCGGAACCGGGATGCTGCTGCGTAGCCAGTCGTCTCCCAGCTTTTCCGTGGCAGCGGCATCAAGCCCGAAGGAAACCGCACGGAGATCAGTGGGAGTCAGCGTCTCGGCATACTCGAGTGCTTGCAGGGTGGCGTTATGGACTCCGGAGACGAGCACGACCACGTAGTTACGAGCTGGCTCCCCGGTTTCGTCACGATCAGGATCAAGGGCGTCTCGCAAGATGGGCAGGTCAACGATCTGAACCCCCCGCTCACGCAAGAAGGATGCCTTGAGTCGATGGATCCCCGGCCGCCGGACGATCTCCCAAAGGCCTCGTCCCTCGAGCATCTCAGGGATCACCAAGCTGAGAAAGTCTTCTGGCGGCAATTTCTCTCTACGCTCTGCGAGATATGACTTAACAGTCGCGGCGTGCTGACCATTTTCCTTAAGAACCGTGAGAGACATCTCGGGAGCCATCCGTCTCATGGCCGCTGCATTGTCGTTGTCGAACGTGACGACGCTTGCCTTGCGCGGTCTTACCGCACGGACGTAGCCCACGGCTCGCGCGGACGCTGCGTCTGCCTGTTGTACGAGGATGACCATCGAATGATTTCCTCGCCGGCTATCCGGAGGCTTGCGATCCGGATGTGCCAGCTGTCTGGCAACCTCGTCGTAGTGGTGGTGGATCGACCGCATCAGCAGGATCAACAACGGGATGGCGCACACGACCATCCAAGCTCCGCTGAGGAACTTCGTTGTTACGACCACCAGGAACACGACTCCTGTAACCGCCGCACCGAATCCATTGATGAGCATCCGTCTTCCAGACCCGGGCTCCGGCACCCTCCTCCAATGAACCACCATGCCGGATTGGGAAAGCGTGAACGAAATGAACACACCTACCAAATAGAGCTGAATCAGGCTGTTGAGGTTTGCGTCGAAGACCACGATCAGTAGCGAGGCCAAAAGGGCAAGAATGACGACACCGTTGGAAAACACCAGGCGATCGCCCCGGTTCATGAACTGACGGGGCATGAAGCGGTCCTGAGCAAGGATTGAGACCAAGCGCGGAAAGTCTTGATAGGCGGTGTTTGCCGCCAGGATCAGGATGCCGGCAGTCATCGTCTGCAGCACGTAGAACATGAAGCCGCCACCGAAAACGGCATGGGCAATCTGCGCGACGACCGTTCGAGCAGAATCCTCCGTGTATACGACCTGGGTGTGGTTCGCCATCCATGAGACCCCCAGGAACATCGAGATAGACATGAAACCCATCATTGACAGTGTGGTTGCGGCGTTCTTGGACTGTGGGTAGCGGAAGGCAGGCACTCCGTTGGAGATGGCTTCGACACCAGTAAGAGCGGTGGTCCCGGCGGAGAAAGCCTTGAGAATGAGGAACAAGGTGATGCCCTGTTCCGGCTCCAGATGCGTTCCTGCACTCTCCGCCAGGGGACAGCCGCCCACACACCTGACGAGACCGGTTACGAGCAGCGCATAGATCGATAAGACGAAGCCGTAGGTGGGAATGGCGAACAGCGTGCCCGACTCCTTCGTTCCCCGGAGGTTCATGAGGGTCACGAAAACAACGAATCCAATTGCAATTTGGACCTTGGCAGCAGCCAACGCCGGCGCCGCGGAGACGATCGCGTCGACACCTGCAACGATCGAAACCGAGACCGTGAGGACGTAGTCGATCAGCAGCGCCGCAGCGGCGAGCAATCCGGGATTCGTTCCGAGGTTTTCGTGGGCCACGATGTAGGCGCCGCCCCCACTTGGATAGGCGTGCACCGTTTGTCGGTAGGACACGACGACTGTGGCCAGCAACAACGCTACCGCCAGGGCGATGGGGATCACGTTACTGAGGGCGACCGTCCCCGCCAGCCCCAGAACCAACATGATCTCTTGAGTTGCGTATGCGTTCGAGGACAGAGGGTCTGAGGAGAACACCGGGAGTGCCAACACCTTAGGAAGCAAGGTGTGCTCGAGCTCGCTGGAAGCCATCGTGCGGCCCAGTAGTACGCGTTTGAGTACTTGTGGCCCGCTCAATGAACCCTCAATCGGACGCCAAGTAAGTAATCGTCTCGAATCCGGGCTCCAGCAATGTCAGCCGGCCGTCGTCTCTCGCCACTGTTATCCCTTCAAGAACCACCACTGTTCGGGGTGTGAGCGCGAGCTGGGGGGCTTGGCCCCGTATCGCCCAACGGGCAGTCACTTGACCGGTGCCGTCGTCGATCGTGACTTCGATTTGCCCCTGTTGAGGATCCACGCGCAGTCTCTTTACGATGCCCACTACGCGGCATCTCTCGTAGGGCTTGAGGTCGGCCAGCCACCCTGACGCGCCAGCTGAGATCACAGCTCCCGGAACCAGAGGATTCGGGCGACTGAGCTTTGTGAGGACGGGAAAATGCATGCCCTTAGCGTCGCAACTGCGGCGTTATGACGTCGTTAGCAAAGACCATGAGCGTGTAAGGATTTCGTAAGTGTTTGGTTGAAGCAGGCTTCACGTCCGAACCCACCAGGAGCAGAATGGTTGGCATGGACAACGTCCGATTTCCTCGGAGTGCTTCCACGCCGTTCGCTCGTCGAGTTGTCGCCAGCGTGGCTTGCCCAGCCGCCGTCACGCTCTTGGCGATCTCAGAGGAGCATCCGCCCACTTCGGTGGTTGCCGTTCTGTTTGTGCTCGCCGTTGTCATCGCGGCAAGGGTTGGCGGCGCGGGTGCCGGGATCGTGGCATCACTGCTGTCTTTTCTCGCTCTGAACTTCTTCTTCACCCCGCCTCTTCACACCTTTGGGGTGGCAGCACCCGAAGATCTCGTTGCTTTGTCTGCGTTCCTGGTCACTTCGGTGATTGTCGGACTGCTGTTGTCTTCCGCCCTGCAGGCCAAATCCAAATCCGAACGACGCGAGCTGGAGGCCCAACCTGCTCAATCGCTTGGCGACGCGTTTGTTGTCTGGTGAAAATCCAGAGAAGGTGCTTTCGGGCTTCGCTCTGGGTCTCTGTGACGCCTTCGAGTTGAGCCGATGTGAGATCTCCACGACCTTTACGCCCTTGACGGATGCCGCGCCGCGGAAAGTTCCGGAGAGCCTCAACGGGTGCGACTTTCGGCGCTCGGTCAGGATATTGGCGAGATGCGAATCTGGGCCGGCGGTCGTGGTCGACTCAACCTCGAAGAACAGGCGATCCTCGAGTCCCTCGCAACTCAACTGGCCCTCGCCCTGGAGGGAATGCGCCTCAGCATCGAGGTGCGGCGGGCGGAGCTCGAAGCGCACACGAGCCGACTAAAGGCTGCGCTTTTCTCCGGCGTGACTCACGACATCAAGACGCCTCTGGCAGCAATCATGGCAGCGGTTACAAGCCTGATTGAAGGTTCCGGATTCACAGAGGATCAACGGCATGAACACCTCGAGACCATCAGGCAGGAGACGGAACGACTGCATCGGGTAGTCAACAACCTCCTCGATGTGGCTCGACTTCGGGCCGGAGCTCTAGTGGCCACTAAGGTGCCCAGCGCGATCGATGAAGTTATGGAGAGCACCCTGAACCGACTGCGCCCTCTATTCGGGGACCGACTGGTCGAAATGAGAGTGGGAGATGAAGTTCCCGAGGTGGCCATCGACGTCGTCCAGATCGACCAGGTGCTCACCAATTTGATCGAAAACGCGATCAAGTTCACGCCCTCAGGCAGTCCCGTCTCCCTCGTCGCCGTTGGCCACGCTGAGGGGGTACGAGTCACTGTGTTCGATCAAGGCCCCGGTGTCCCGAAGCAAGACCGGATCCGGATCTTCGAGCCCTTCGAGCGCGGGCACGTGACTGCATCCGGGACCGGCTTGGGCCTCGCAATATCCAATGCAATCGTGATCGCCCACGGTGGACGGATGTGGGTATCGGACAACCCGCTGGGCGGCGCGGCATTCACTTTCGAGTTGCCCAGTGGTGACGAGCCTTCCTCCCAGGAGGTGAGTGATGCGAGAGAGAGTGCTCGTCGTTGACGATGATTCGCAGATGCTCAAGGCGGTCACGAACGCTCTCAGCGCGCGGGGATACGAGGTGTTGAAAGCAGGTAACGGTGAGACCGCTCTCTCCCTGGCGGCCGAAGAGGATCTGGACCTCGTACTTCTCGACCTCGGCCTTCCGGGAATCGAAGGCCATGAAGTGATCGGCCGTCTGCGTGCATGGTCGGACCTACCCGTCATCATCATCTCGGTTCGGGACAGCCAGGAGGAAAAGGTTGCAGCGCTGGATGCGGGCGCGGACGACTTCATCACCAAACCCTTTGGAATGAAGGAGCTACTGGCGCGCATGCGAGCGGTTCGCAGACGGGTTACAGAGGGCGAGCCGGAACCGGTTCTTCGTTTCGAGGGTTTGGAGATTCATCTCCTCAAGAAACTTGTCAAACTTGAAGACCAACCCGTCCATCTCACCCCCACCGAGTACAGGCTGCTTGAAGCGATGGCAACGAACCCAGGAAAACTTCTTACACATGCGTGGCTCCTTCAGAAAGTTTGGGGACCCGGATACGGGACTGAATCGAACTACCTGCGCCTCTTCATTCGGCAGCTCCGACGGAAGCTCGCCGATACGCCGTCGACGCCCCGTTGGATTACGACCGAACCAGGGCTGGGCTACAGGTGGTTGCCAGAGCCCCAAAGCAGAGGCGGAGCATAGGCGATCCACAGCGCCACGAACTTATCCGGAGTTCGTGGAACTTCAGGCCCGACAGCCGATACAGCGGGTTCTACCATGACCGGCGGAATCCAGCCCTTCGTAGGTCCGCCCTTGGTCCCCGAGAACACCAACGGTTCAGGAGAGCTCTCCGCGTACTGACCGAGTGTTCGGGCAATCCCTAGGCTGTAGGTTTGAGATGTGCGAACAATTCGAGAGCAACATCGGATTGGCGTTCACTACTTGGAAGTTGCGACGGCGCTCCTGCACCGAGTCCGCAGTGTTCACCCCACTAAAGGATTGTATGAAGCCGCCGATCTGCACTGGTGGTGGCGCACCCCGCGCTCAACCGACAATCTCCGTCAGCTCTTCTGGTTCGATCACCTCGGTCGCCCAGAAGCTGCAGTGATCGCAACCGACTGGGGCGACGGGATATCTCTCGACCCGATCGTCATGCCCGACGCAACTCCCGACTGGGTTGCACATGTCATCGAGCGCGGGCTTGCTCACGCCAGTGAGTCCGGGTTTGGAGCCGTCGACATCATGGTCGACCGTGCCGATGACGTTATGCGTGAGGTGTTGGTCGGCCATGGCTTCGCGATCGAGGAAGACGGGACGGTCGATGTCGAATCGTGGCTGGCTGCAGACACTCGACCAGAGATCAGCCCACTGCACGACGACTATCGGTTGTCCAGTCGCCTCGACACGATGCTGCGTCCGCATCACATGATCCACCGAAGCGGACCCGACGTCGAGACGCGCCTTCGTCAAACTTCGCTGTACCGCCCCGACCTCGACCTTCTCGTACTCGACAGTCGCGACAGAGTCGCAGCCTACGGGTTGTTCTGGTTCGATCCGGAAACCGCCACGGGTCTCGTCGAACCCATGCGCACCGAAGACGATCACCAGCGACGAGGACTTGCCCGCCACCTACTCACCGCCGGCATCGACCTTCTCGCCGAGGCCGGCGCAGTGCGCATCAAGATCGTCTTCAGACCGGACAACCCAGCAGCGAGGGGTCTGTACCTCAGTGTCGGCTTCGAACCCGTCAAGCAGACCGCAGTCCTCTCTCGCCGAGCTAGCGCACGGGTTTCGTAGGCGAACCCTGCGGCTCATCGTCGGACGAACCGCCCGGCAGCAGCCGTCCATATCGCCGACGTCGGCCAAACTGGCGACGACCCCTACCCCTCCGTCATCTCCCTCAACGGCTCGCTCCCATCCCCACCCTCAGCCCCAGCCGCCTACAGCGCGAACAGCCCGCTGATCCCGTCGCTGTTCGTGCACTTCAATCGCCTGCCCCAACAACGGCGCATCGTGCAACGAATCTGGATCGGCCCCGGCGCAAATGCAGGAACTTGGGCATCCCGGCGACCTCTAGGCGCTCGCTCTCAGCGTCGGGGTCGACGACGATGTAGGCGATGTGAGCGAGATTGCTGCCACCGGCACCACCGCCGGTGTAGAAGCGCGACTCGAGCCCGGGGTGACCTCGTGGAGCTCGATCAGCTCGAGGAAGATCGGGCCACACTTGCCGATCGCCGAGGCGTGATCGAACAGGCAGGGCTCTCCCGCCAGCCCGGGGTGCGTTCGTTGGTGATGAGTACAGCCGCAGTGCGAACGACCGATGAACGTCGCCGTTCCGCCCGCTGCGTTCGTCGCGAGTGTCTTGGCGTTGATCCTCTTGTTCGGGCAACGTCCCGATCTAACGAGGCGCGAGTAGGGCGCGTGCCCAACGACGGCTAGGTCGTGTCTCAAAGTCAGCTTCCTACTGCATGGCCAACGGCCTTGCCCGGCTGCCCGGATAGAAGCGGCCCTGAAAATCATTTCGCCCGTGCATCCCCGTCCGGTACAATCGCGGGATTGTTTTCACTGCTGGGAGCATGAGGTTCGCGTGCGACTCCCCGGCAGTTCCCAGGCTGAGAGCAGGTTTCGTAAATGGCATGTCGTATCAGTGAGCTCGTGCTCGGTTGCCGCGACCCCGAGGTGCTGGCGCGGTTCTGGTGCGAGGTCCTGGACTTCGTTGTGCTCGAGCGCGAGGACGACGGCACGGTGGAGATCGGCCCGCGCGAAGGGTTCGGCGGTCCGCAGCCGACGATCATCCTCAGTTGGAGGGAGGAGCCGGAGAAGGGGAAATCCCGGCTGCACATCGACGTAAACGCCACCGACCGCGATCAGGACGCCGAGCTCGAACGCCTTCTGAAGCTCGGTGCGCGCCCGGCCGACATCGGCCAGACAGGGGAGGAGCCATGGCATGTCCTGGCCGACCCCGAAGGCAATGAGTTCTGCCTGCTCAAGGCCCGCCTGGACCCACTCTGATGCTCATCGGTCACACCTCGACATCAGGTACCTAGGGTCTGCCTCGACTCAAACGCCACCGCGCCGTCGCCACCAGATACGACAACCTCGCCGTCCGATACGAAGGCATCTTCCACATCGCCGTCATCAACGACGGCTCCTGACCTCACTTTGAGTAAGGCCCTAGCACTTGTTCAATTTGCTAAGCGAAGCAGTTCGTCGAAATCAGGTTTGCCGTTTCAGCCCGTATTGATTGTTATAGCGCTCGCCGTTGTTGCCAAAGCCGGCATTTCGCGGCAGCGGCCCTGTCAACTCATCCTCTACCAGAGTTGAAGCTCGCTTGCTCGGTGTTGAAGGGCTTCGCGCGGTCCACGTCCGAGAATCGTCCTCGCCGGGCGCCCCGTTCGCGCGAACAGCGCGTCGGCACGCGGCAGGCGCTGTTTATGCTTCAGGCTTGTTGACATCAGCCGCCACCCTCAGGGCCGGGACGACCTTCTCTACCAGATCGCCTTTCGATACGTAAACCGTGGCACCAGCTTCGAGCGCAGTCGAGGCAAGGTTCAGAATCGAGTCGTCGGAAAGCAAGACGACGATGCCAACTCTGGGGAAGGCATCCCTGAGCCCCCGGAGAAGCGCGACCCAATCGTAACTTTCGGTTGGCTCCAGGGCCCCCGACAGCAACTGAATGACCTGCTGACGGACACGACCGAGGTCGGCTCCGAGCTTGACGAGCACCTGAGCAGCAACGCCCTCGCCCTCACGAATGAGGCCGAGCAGAATGTGCTCGGTGCCGATGTAGTTGTGACCGAGCTGGAGAGCCTCGCGAAGACTCAGCTCGAGCACCTTCTTTGCGCGGGGAGTGAACGGAATGTGACCCGAAGGGGGTGACTGCCCGGCTCCGATGATCTCCTCAACCTGCTGTCGGACCTTCTCGAGCGAGATGCCGAGAGACTCGAGTGCCTTTGCTGCGACTCCCTCGCCCTCGTGTATCAGTCCCAAGAGGATGTGCTCGGTGCCGATGTAGTTGTGGTTGAGCAGTCTCGCTTCTTCTTGGGCGAGGACTACAACCCTGCGGGCCCTGTCGGTGAATAGATCAATCCGCCTATCCCGCGGAAACGCGACACCGGCGTCATGGTCGGCGGGAGGGGGACCGGCGTCATGGTCGGCGGGAGGGGGACCGGCGTCATGGTCGGCGGGAGGGGGACCGGCGTCATGGTCGGCGGGAGGGGGACCGGCGTCATGGTCGGCGGGAGGGGAACCGGCGTAAGGGGCCATGGGCACCTCAAGCAGCACAACGTCGGGCTGGGTCCGCCGCACCTCCGAGCGAGCGCTCGTTCCGTCGCGAGCCTGACCGACGACCTCCATGTCCGCCTCGTCCTCAAGCAGTAATACGAGACCGCTTCTAACGAGATCGTGACCGTGCACGACGACAACCCGTACGGTTCCCTTCCCAGGCACGATGGAATCCTACGTGCCTCAGAACGTAGCGGGTTAAGTACGAGCCTGTGGTTCCAAGGTGCCTCCGCAACTGGGAAGCCAACCACCGATTGACCCCATTGGGTTCGTAGCGAACATGTCGGCCGACCCGTGTCGCCGGCGTGCCAGGCCTCGATATCGCCAGTCGTAAATGGTCTGACTGGCACCTTCAAAGTTCGGCCACTCCTTCACCGACGAGAGAGACTGCCGGACAGCTCGCTTACCGCCAAGGCAGCGATCGAACGTCGGACGAGTAGGGTCCGCCAGATGAACGGGATCGAGGGCATGCGACCGGCCGAGTTCGGTCATTCGCGCACGGAACTGCGTCGTGACTTGGTCGCAGCGGTCCTGGAGGGCAAGAAGATCGCCAGTGCGAGCCTGCGCGAGGAATACGAACCGTACACGAACGAGTCATTACCTGAAGTAGGAGAACGCTTCGTTGTTCTCGATATCGACGAACGCCCCGTTGCCGTCATCGAGACAACGGAGGTGCGCACCGTGCCGGCGGGTCAGATCACAACGCAGTTCGCGCGTGACGAGGGTGAGGGCTTCGAGTCGGTTGCAGATTGGCGTGCCGCGCACGAAAGCTTCTGGTCTGGCATCGAGATAACCGACGACACCCTCGTGGTTGCAGAACGCTTCAGGCTTATCAGACTCCTCTGAGGTCTTCCCATCGCGCGGGCCGGACGGAGCCTCGCATGCCTGCGGCTCGGACCTTGATGAACTAGTCGAGACGGTTAACGGACACGCCCTGGGATGCGCGCGCCATAACAGTCAATCTCAAGATCCCGAGGTCACGCGCGGTTCATACCCCTCGGTGCCTCGCACCGTCGAGGCCGAGCGAGGCGCTGCATGCGGTCGCAGTGCGGGCAGAGCCGAAGAACCCAGCAGCGTGCAACCACGCGCACACCCTTCGTGTCGGAGTTGGCCACGACGTCCGCTCGAGCCGCCGGATTGAGCGGGCTTGGGGCCCGCCTCTAGTAGAGTCCTCCTCCACCTCCGCCACCGCCGTTCGACGACAGCACCAAGTAAATGATTGTGTACACGATCACTCCCACGACGGCGTATATCACCAGCCACTTCCTCCAGTTTCGTCCGTAACCCGACTTCTTCTCGGCCATGTGCTCCTCCAGGTCTAAGGGTCTCTTTGCCTAGTACTACGAAGTCGAGAGAGGATCCAGTTTTGTAGCCGGAAGACAAGAATGAAGGTCCTTGCTTGGTGACGTTACTGAGTCGTCTTTCTTTGAATGACGAGGGAAGCATTGGCTTCGGAAGAGAGCAGGGCATCTCAGGGCACACATTGAACAAAGGCGCTCTGATTGAGTTGTCTCGGCCCGCCCCTTGCATTTCCAAATCAGGTGCCTGAGTGCCCGGTAAAGAAGTTCAGCAGCATGCGGAACTGCGGCGTCGCGGCCGCCATCTGGGCCAGGGCTTCCTCCCTCCGGCACCCCAAGCAATCCATGCCCCTGGTTGCTGCAGTCGTCTAGAAATGCAACGCGGATTTGCAGCGTGCCGATGCCGATGAGTTTTGGTGTGAAAATCGGTCTTCACCTTTACTAGTGACGGCGACGACCCCTTGGAGGAAGACCATGACGAAGGTGGCCGCACAAATCACGACCTCGCTTGACGGTTACATCGTCGGGCCGAACGACGGGCCGGGCCTCGGCCTGGGCGAGGGCGGCGAGCGATTGCACTACTGGGTTTTCGGCGGCCCGTGGAGCTACGACGAGGAGCCGAGCGGCGAGGCGACGGGCGCGGACAAGCAATTTCTCGACGAAGGGATGGCCCGCGCTGGCGCGGTCGTCGTCGGTCGCAACATGTACGAGGCCGCGGAGGCGTGGGGCGGCCATAATCCGTTCGGAGTGCCTTGCTTCGTCGTGACACACCGTCCGTCCGACGAGCCTGCAGACGCCGGATTCACGTTCGTGAACGGTTTAGACGAGGCGATCGCTCGGGCGCGCGAGGCGGCGGGCGACAAGGACGTGGGCATCGGGGGCGGAGCGGATGTCATCCGCCAGGCTTTGCGCGCAGGTCAGGTGGAAGAGCTGACGATCTCGATCGCGCCGGTCGTACTCGGCGGGGGGAAGCGGCTGTTCGATGGCTTCGACGAGACGGTAAGTCTGGAGCACTTGAATCTTCTCCAATCACCGTTCGCGACGCACCTCTCCTATCGCGTCGTGCGCTGAACGGCGCGGCCAGCGGGCCGCAAGCTTAGTGATCTACGGCCAGACCCTGGCGGCCGCGTACGTCACCCGCCTCCGATGAAAGCGTCGGTCCCAACGGTTTATCTTCTTGTCAATGCCTTGCGTCGCGGTGCTATTCGTCCTAGCGATGCCGCGGTTCGTGATGGTTCTGCTGTGGATCTTCAGCGACTATCTGAGCCGGGCCTACGACGGATTCATTCTTCCGCTGCTCGGTTTCTTCTTCTTCCCAACAACGACTCTCACTTTCGCGGTTGCTGAGAACGAGGCTGGTGGCTTTCGGGGGTGGGGGTTGATCCTGGTCATTCTCGGCGTGCTTCTCGATCTGGGTATATGGGGCGGGGGCCGGGGCGTCTTCAGGAAGAACTGATCACACCCAAGTGGCAGGTTCAGATCCCCCGCACTTCATTACGCGCAGAGGATGAACCCGCTGGTCACTCCCATCGTCGGGTCACCGCACTCGATTCTGCGAACTCCTTATGCGAACAGGTCGCAGAATGCCCCGAGGAGCGCCGGGTCGCTTACCGAGAACGGATTGATCTCCCTAATTGGGTGCTGACCGCTGGACTGCAACAGCTCGTTGGGGTTAAGACGCACTACGAACCGCCCGACATCCAGCAAGAAATCCTCGGGGCCGGTGACGCGGAGAGACAAGCCTGCATCCTGAATGATTATGGAGCCATCCTCGACCAACAGCACCCGTTCGAGGAACGCGGTTCGTGGAAGGTCCACAACCTCGCCGGTCGCTAGGTTGGTGATTGTGCCGGACTCCCTAATTTGGGCGTGGATTCGTACCAGGTTGCCCTCGTTGTCGAAGAACCGGGTCACCAGAACCTCACCCGTGAACTCCCATGACAGTGGGTCGCCGCATGCTTGACCTTGGTCGGTAACCGCGCCGGAGAAACTCTGTCGCGCATGTGTGGGGGGATCGGCCGCGGCAGGAAGTGTACCGAGCAGGATCGACGCGGCGGCCATCGCCGCGATCAGCCACAACCGCATAGTACGAGAAGTCATCTCAGTCCCCCTGTCTGATTACCTCACCGCGAGTGGGCGCCATCTTCGCACACCAGGTTCAGCCGGGGTGGGAACAATCGCGTTTCATCGACCAGGTCAGGGCAAACTGGTTTCCTTACTGTGAATTGCCCTGAATTGGGAGATTGGGAGGTTTTCCGGCTCGTGTCGGTCGGGTGAGGGGGAGACGAATGAACGACGAAAACCTGGCCGAAACCCAGCGCCTCAAGGTAACAAGGTCGGGTCGAGTGGTCCTCTCGAGGCGGCGTTTCCTGCAGTCGGGAGCTGCCACCGCGGGGGTGGCCGCTTTTACGCCGCTCGTCTCGCGGGCCCGCTTGGTGACCGCGCAAGTCCGGCCCCCGCCTGATCTCGCCCGCTGGCATATGCATGCGGCGCACGTGAGGATCACCCGCGATGACTGGGGCATCGCGCACGTCGTGGGCAGGACCGATGCCAATGCAGTGTTCGGGATGATCTATGCCCAGGCCGAGGACGACTTCAACCGCATCGAGAGGAACTATCTGGTCAGCCTCGGCCCCTCGCCGAGGCCGAGGGCGAGAGTGCGATCTGGCAAGACCTGCGCCAGCGGCTGTTCGTCGATCCCGAGGTGCTAAAGAGGGATCTCTATGCGAGCAGCCCGGCCTGGATGCGCAAGTTGATGGAGGCCTGGGCAGACGGGGAGCTGGATGCATCGGGCGTGATCGTCGGGGGCGAACCGGACTAGCTCTGCGCTTGTTCAGATGAGTTATAGCGAAGGTTCGCTGCATACGTCGTCGAAGGGCGGGCTGCCTAGGCTTCAATCGCACGATTTGCCCCCTGCGTGGACCTTCAAGGTTGTCGCAGCAGGGTCAGAAGGTTTTTCTGAAGCCTGCTAGAGACTTCCCTCACCGATTGGGATCATATGGAGGCCGCGCCAGCGCCCAGGAGCGCATCCAACAATCGGAAAGGAGCGCAATTGAACAGGGCTCAGCCGATCCGCGCGACGGTGACCGTCCGAAGCGATCCCGCACGCGCTTTCGAGCTCTTCACCGCCCAGATGGGCAAGTGGTGGCCGCTCGAGTCCTACTCGCGGGCGGTGAACGAATTCGAACACGAGGACGTCGGAGTCTCGGAGCTGATGTTCGAGGCGAGGATGGGCGGATCGATCGTGGAGCGCATGACGGACGGCAGAGTTCTTCCCTGGGCGGAGGTTTTGGCCTGGCAGCCGCCACAGCGCGTCGTGCTGTCCTGGCGACCGCATTCCATGCCCGAACCGCCGACCGAGCTCGAGGTGACTTTTGCCTCGCGAGGATGGCACGTCGATCGCGGTCGAGCACCGGGGATGGGAGCGGTTGTCGGAGGAGTTTCGCGCGGGACTGTATGAGCTCTATGAGCGAGGGTGGCCCTTCACGCTCGAGTGCTTCGTCGCCGAGACCGACCGAGACATTGCATCACCCTGACTGGTCGAGGTAACCCCGCAGTACGATCACGCAAGATGAGAGCAATTGCTTAGACCGCCTCGAGCGATGGCAGACCTCCTACCTCCTCATCTCGCCCTCTGGATAGCGGCCGTCGCCGCTGTTCTCCCTCCGCTCTTCGCCTTCACCTGATGATGCGCACAGGTTTTGAAACCATCCCTCCACGGCCGCTACGGATACCTTTACTTTCCTCGGGGCCGTCTGCTTCCTACTCGGTGGCTATCTACTCATCCCGGTGGAGGAGATTGGGACGACCCCGCGACCTACAGGGCTAGGATTCCCGGGCAACCGGCGCGAAACTTTGCAGTGCACATGCTCGGAGCAGCGGCGTCCCGTACGAGGAGGGTTTCGCATGGCTCAGTCGACGATCGATCCGACTTTTTACCGGACGGCTGCAGAGGCGGCGGCCGCTCCTGTCGAACAGCTCGCCTACGTGGTGGCCTTCGACCGGGCGGCGAAGAAGAACGACGCTATGACGGTTGTCGATGTGAACCCTGGCTTCCGACAGCTACGGACGGGTGGTCGGCTGGACCGACGTCCCGGGACTCGGGAACGAGCTGCACCACTTTGGCTGGAATGCCTGCAGCAGCGCGCTCAAGCATGAGGGCCACAGTATGGACGGCCTCGCTCGCCGCTATCTCCTGGTGCCGGGCCTGCGCTCGTCGAACATCTACGTGCTGGACACCGGGCCGGACCCGCGTCAGCCGAAGCTCGTCAAGACGATCGACGGGAAGACCCTGTCCGCAAAGGCCGGCTACTCCCGCCCCCACACCCTGCACTGCGGACCCGACGGGGTCTTCCTCACCTGCGTGGGCGGCGCCGAGGGCGACGACGACGGGCCGGGCGGGATCGCGCTGCTCGATCACGAAACGTTCGACGTCCTTCGCGCCTGGGAGACCGACCGGGGGCCGCAGCACTTCCACTACGACGCATGGTGGCACCTCAACCAAAACGTCCTGATCTCCAGCGAGTGGGGCAGCCCTTCGATGATCGAGGACGGGATCGTGCCAGAGCTTCTGCTGGGCCAGAAGTACGGCCACGCCATCCATTTCTGGGACCTCGCAGCTGGTAAGCACGTCCAGCGCGTCGACCTCGGTGCTCAGCACCAGATGGCGCTGGAGCTCCGCCCGTCCCACGACCCTGATGCGACCTGGGGTTTCGTGGGCGTCGTGATCTCCACCGAGGACCTCTCCGGATCGGTGTGGCGTTGGTTCCGCGACGGCAACGACTGGAAGGCCGAGAAGGTCATCACCATCCCCGCCGAGCCCGCGGACCCGGATCTCCTACCGCCCACGCTGAAGCCCTTTTCTGCGGTGCCGCCGCTCATCTCCGACATCGACCTCTCAGTCGACGACAAGTTCCTCTACGTGTCCTGCTGGGGCACCGGCGAAATGAAGCAGTTCGACGTGTCGGACCCGGCGAACCCGAAGGAGGCAGGATCCGTGCGGGTCGGCGGCATCGTCAACCGCACCCCACACCCGGCCAGGGCCGACATGCCACTCTCCGGCGGACCCCAGATGGTCGAGGTCAGCCGCGACGGCAAGCGGGTGTACTTCACCAACTCCCTGTACGGCGCGTGGGACGACCAGTTCTATCCGGACGGCGTAGGCGCCTGGATGGCCAAGCTCGACACCGACGCCCACGGTGGGTTGAGCATCGACGAGAGATTCTTCCCGCATGGTGAGGAGTTCCGTGGCCTGCGCGTGCACCAGACCCGACTTCAGGGCGGCGACGCCTCGTCGGACTCGTACTGTTACAGCTAACGGACTCGCCTGAGAGTAGCCCCCGCCGGGGAACGCGGCCTTTAATCAGGCGTCACGTCTCTTGATCACCCAGAAGGCGACGAGCAAGGCTACCGCGGCGTATGCAAAGACGACGCCCAAGCCCGCCCACGGCCCGATCGGTATCGGATCGCCCAACATGGAACTGTCCGAGTTCGCGACGGTTGCCTGCACCGCGAGGCCGGCCGGCATCGGTGCGAACATCTGCACCAGCTTCCGGGTCCCCTTCCGACAGGAACACCTGCACGATCATCGGGACGTACAACAGCCCGAGTGCGGTTGTCATGGCTCCCGCGGTACTGCGCAGAATCGCAGCGATGCCGGCTCCGAGCAGAGCCAGCGCGCCGAAGTAAGCAGTGGTCCCGAGGACCGCGCGGCAGCGTGGGTCCGTTACCCAGCGTTGCAGCCGGATAGCCGTTCGCGTAAACGAAGCCGTTTCCCTGCAGAATCGCCTCGCCTACGAAGAAGGAGGCAAGTGTCGCCACTAGTCCAGCAGCAAGAACGACTCCGAGCACCACAGTGGTCTTCGCCGTGAGCACCGTCCACTCGGCGCGGGTTGGCAACGAAGGTCGCACGGATCATCCCCGTGCCATACTCGGCCGCCATCACCAACACCCCGAGTACCACCGCTCCGATCTGGCCCAGGTAGACGCCGGACAGCCCCAACATCACGACGTCGCTGTTACCGGGATTGCCGGGGCTTCCCCCAGAGGTGTCAAGAGCAGAGGTTGCGAACGCGCTGAACAAGACCGTGAGGACGACCAGCGACAGCAGCGACCACGCCGTGCTACGCACCGACCGCAACTTGGTCCACTCTGCGTGCAGCGCGTCCCCGAAAGCCGGCGCGGTTAGGTGTAGCTGGTCACGTTCAATCCTCCTCTTCTTTATCAAGGACCGGCCGCGTACTCCACGGCGTCTCTAGTCAGTTCCATGTACGCATCCTCGAGCGAGGCTCGCTGAGGTGACAACTCGTAAAGGCGCAGCCCGCGCGTGGCGGTCAGGTCGGCGATGCGGTCCGCCGCGAGTCCGCGAACCACCAGTGTGTCGCGACCGGTGGATGTCACCGTGGCCCCCGCTTCCGCAAGCAGGCTCATGACCTCCGGAACGTCGGGAGTGCGGATACCGACACGGTTGCCGGACGCTGATGTCAGCAGCTCGTCCACACTGGTGTCGGCGATGAGCCGACCCCTCCCGATAACGACGAGGTGATGGGCGGTGTCCTCCAACTCGCTCATCAGGTGGCTGGACACAAATACCGTTCGTCCCTCGGCCGCCAGCGATCTCAAGAAGCCACGGATCCAACGGATGCCCTCGGGGTCCAGACCGTTGACGGGCTCGTCCAGCATGAGGATGGGCGGATCGCCGAGCAGAGCTGCGGCGATGCCGAGACGCTGACGCATGCCGAGCGAGAAGCCGCCGGCGCGACGGCGCGCTGCGTCGGTGAGTCCGACGGTGTCCAGGACCTCGTCGACTCTTCCACGCGGAAGGCCGTTGCTATGGGCGAGCCACAGGAGGTGGTCGTAAGCTCTCCGTCCCGGGTGGACCGCGGCCGCGTCCAAAAGGACCCCGACCGCGCGCAGCGGACTATCGATCTTCGAATAAGGAATGCCGTTGATGGTTGCGTTGCCGCTATCCGGAGCATCCAGACCGAGGATCAACCGGATCGTCGTCGACTTGCCAGCTCCGTTCGGTCCGACGAAGCCGGTCACGACGCCTGGTCGACCCGCGAACGAGAGCCCGTCGACAGCAACCGTGCCGCCATATCTCTTCGTGAGGCCTTGCACCTCAATGGATGTGTTCATGCAGCCACGGTAGAAAACCAGAGGCGCCGCATCATCACCCGTGGGAGCCAACTTGAAGGGATCCGCTGAGGGGACGGGCGACGGCCTCATCCCTCGCAAGTGGGACGCCGAATTTCACGACGCCGGGGGACGCTCCGGTTCGGGAATATTGCGAAAATGTCGGCATGAATCAGGCGCCCAAGGATCCCCTAGACCCAGCGAGGAGTGCCCCTCCACAGGCGGCGCGAACCACTTTGCGAGGCGGAGCGGCCGCGCTGATCTCGGACGTGGGTCGTCGCATTGAATCGCTGATGGCCAGGCATGACTGGCCACTGATCTCGGCGCTCACGCTTGCTGTAGCCGCTTCGGTCGAGACACTGATCTACACCGGAGGGCCGACCACCAGCGACGGCTCCACCGCCCTCCTCCTCAACCTCATGGCGACCCTCCCCCTGGCGCTCAGACCCAAGCATTTGGCCGTCGCGACCGCCATTGTCACCTCGGCAACGTTCCTGGCGATCGCCGGCTCGGCCACTCTCACGGCATCCGCGGTGCTGGGGCAGATGACGGTCCTCTATTTAGCAGCTGCGCGTTACCAGCGACTCACCAGCGTGCTCCTCGCCGTACCGTTCCTAGTCATTGCTCTCTCCGGCTCGAGCTCTGCCGTTTCTGGGCTTGCGCTGCTCGTTCTCGCCGTCGCCGCGCTGGTGATCGGCGATTCGCGCGGGATGCGGAGCGAAGCGATCGCCGAACGCGACGCTTCTCGTCGGGCGATGGCCGAAGCGCAGCGCGAGCAAGTCCTGATGGAGGAGCGGGCTCGCATCGCTCGCGAGCTCCACGACATCGTCGCCCACCATGTTTCCATGATCGCCGTTCAGGCCGAGAACGCCCGACTAACCACCGCGGCACTGCCTCCCGAGGGACAGGAGCGCCTCGATGCCATCGCTCGCACCGCCCGCGATGCACTGAGTGAACTGCGCCGGCTGCTCGGTGTGCTCCGGGAGGACGCGAGGGGCGCCGCTGACCGCGCGCCACAACCAACTCTGGCGCACTTGGATGAACTGATTGACACCGCCCGCGCGACTGGAATGCCCGTGAATTTCACCCTGCGGGGCCCGGTGGGTCCGCTCCCGCCGGGAGTCGACCTTGCCGCCTATCGCATCGTGCAAGAAGCGCTGACCAATGCGCGGCGACACGCACCGGGTGCGGAGGTCGAGGTCAATCTCTCATACACGCCCGAGGCGATCCATCTGCTGATCCGCGACCAGGGCCCGGGACCAGCCGAAGACCACACCGGCGGGCAGGGTCTGATCGGGATGGAGGAACGCGTGGCGATGCTTGGCGGCAAGCTGCGCACCGGCAGGGCCGATGGTGGAGGCTTCGTGGTGGAAGCCGATCTGCCTGCGGTGAACTGATCGATGACAATTCGAGTCGTTATAGCCGACGACCAGGAGATCGTCCGGGCCGGGTTCAGTTCTTTGCTCGACGCGCAAGCTGACATCACTGTCGTCGGCAGCGCGGCCGACGGAGTGGAGGCACTCCGGCTCTGCCGTGAGCAGCGACCGGACGTCGTACTAATGGACGTGCGCATGCCGAAGATGGACGGGATCGAGGCAACCCGCAGGCTTGCTGCAGACCGCCGCGACGGACCGCGCGTCCTCATACTCACCACCTTCGATCTCGACGAGTACGTCTACGACGCCCTTAGTGCCGGAGCAAGCGGATTCCTACTCAAGGACGTCGACGCCGAAAGTCTGTTCCAGGCGGTCCGTATTGTGGCCTCGGGCGAGGCGTTGCTCGCCCCATCCGTCACTCAGCGGCTCATCAAGGAATTCGCACGCCTTCACCCCCGTCCGTCCGCTCAGCCTGACCTATTACATCTTCTGACCCCGCGCGAGACCGAAGTGCTCCGTCTGGTCGCCGAGGGGCTGTCCAATGCTGAAATCGCGGAGCGGCTCGTGGTCGGCGAGGAGACCGTCAAGTCGCACGTCAGCCGAATGCTGACCAAGCTCGGCCTACGCGACCGTGCACAGGCAGTGGTCACTGCATACGAGACCGGTCTGATCGTGCCCCGCTCCACTGAGTAGTCGAGCAGTCTGCCGGGCGGGATCAGCGGGCTCTGATGTTAATTGCGCTGACGTTTTTCGTCCTTGCCTCTCGCGCGTTCGTCCGGCTTTCGGACACGCCAGATGCACTCCCACGGCCAGCGCCGTGACCATCGCAGATCCTCGGCGTCGGCATATGTGCTCGAGGTGTTCTCGTCGGGACGCGGTTCGATCAGTTCCTCGACAAAGAGCCCACAGCGCCGGAAAAGCCGCGTCCATTCGCCATACGGAAGCTGAAAGCTGATCGTGCCGTCTGAAAGGGGCACTGTGTGTATTCCGAAGTAGTCGTTGACGAAGCGTTCCTGGGAGTGTTCGGCATCGTACGGAGTGGCGATCGTGCTAATGGGGCTGTAGTTGGTGAACGCCAAGAGCCCACCCGGCCGCAGCAAGCGCGCTGCTTCGGGCACGGTCAGATTCGGGTCGGCCCAGAAGAGTGCACCGTAGTCCGAGAAGACGACGTCGAACGACTCATTGCCAAAAGGCGTTCGCTCACCGCTGCCCTGGACAATAGGAATCGTGATACCCGTTTCGCGGATTAAGCGTCGGGCGATGCGGAGCTGGCTTTCGGACAGATCAAGGCCGATCGTTCGAGCTCCGTGGCGGGATAACGCCATCGACATCTGGGCGGCGCCGGAGCCGAGTTCCAGCACGTCCTTTCCGCCGACGTCACCGAGCACCTGCAACTGAGCCTCAGGTATGTGCCACGTCCCCCAGCAAAGCTCTCCCGTGAACGCCTGAGGCATGATTTGGGCAGCGTTCTCCGCTTGATAGTCCTCAGCAAACTCATTCCAAGAGGCTCGATTGGTCTTCTCATAGTCCGTCATGGGAACGAGAAGACCTGACCGCGCACCGCGCGTTATGGGCTGTGAACCGCTGTACGTCACGGCACCATGTCTTCGATACGGATAATAAGGTTGCTATACATGAGCACCATGCACTTCATGTTTGTCGTCCTCCAAAACCACGACGGTCTGTCAGAAAAGATCTTGGTCGCGGCTACAGGAGCGTACATTGAGACGAGGAGAACAAGGCTACTGTCAGTTAGGTGCTCGGACAAGAGCGCCGTCCGGCACTGAGGTCGAGCGCCTCCGGCCGAAAAAAACTCGGGCGCAGCGTCCTTGCTCGTGACGTACGATCGCCTCCGTGGCGTACGACGAGGAACTCGCGGATCGCATTCGTGACCTGCTCGGCGGCGAAGCCGACCTGGCGGAGAAGAAGATGTTCGGCGGGCTCGCTTTTCTCATCCGGGGCAACATGGCCGTCGCGGCAAGCGGCCAGGGCGGTGTATTGGTTCGTGTCGACCCAGCACAGTCAGAAGACGCATGTCGCCACGACGAACGCTCGCCTCATGGAGATGCGCGGCCGGCAAATGCAGGGATGGCTACGAGTCGACCCGGATGATGTACGCACTAAGCGTCAGCTCGCGAAGTGGGTAGGGCTCGGCGCGGCTTACGCCCGCTCTCTACCGAGCAAAGGCTAGTCTGTCCCCGAAGCGGTCCGGGCGCGCCACGTCCGGGCCCCGACGAGGCCGGACGCATAGCCCGGAGCTTCATGACGTGGTGTTTTTCCTGGGGGGCAAGCGAGGTTGGGGATCGACGGGAATGTACGGACGCTAACCGCCGCGACGCTGTTGGCGATGCTAGTGCTCGGGTGTACTCAAAGTGGCTCGACTCAGCAGGCGCGACCCACAGGATTCGCCCGCGCCCACGAGAACGCCAGCGCCAAAAGCCGAGCGGCCACACTTCGAGCCTCCTTCCCTGAAGACGAGCACCGATCATCCCGACGACTGGTTCCAGTCGGCCTGCTCGCTACCGTTGGAGCAGTTCAGACGAATCGCGAGGGGGCACCGGCCCGGCATCTCGCCGGAACTGTACTTCGTCCCCCGGCCACCGAATTTCCTTGGCGGATTCCAAACTACGACCCACTCGGGACCGTGGCCGTACCTGCAACGGGTACCACTCGTCCTCTACGGACCGGGATTCTTCAGTCGGAAGGGTCCCATCAGTCGTCCCGGCACCACACTCGCCGACGTAGCCCCGACGCTCGCCGAGATTACGCATTCCGAGCTCTCGGACAAGAGCGTGGGGAGCCCCATCATGGAGGCGCTCTCCCCCACCCAGCGGGTGCCGAGGCTGATTGTGGTGCTCGTTTGGGACGGAGGAGGCCGGAACGTATTGGAGACTTGGCCGGATAGCTGGCCGAACCTCAACCGGATGATGCGACGCGGTACGTCCATCACCGATGCAACCGTCGGATCTTCGCCGTCGGTTACTCCCGCCATTCACGCCACCATAGGAACCGGCACTTTCCCCCGAAGGCACGGGATCGTCGACATGCACGTGCGAGACGGAAACGACGTACCCAGTTCGTTCGAGGACGGAAGCCCGAAGTTCTTGAGAGTCCCGACCTTTGCGGATCTCTACGACCGCGACCACGGTAACCGGCCGAAGGTGGGCATGTTCGCATATCACCGGTTTCACGCGGGAATGATGGGCCACGGCGCCCAACTTCCGGGAGGGGACAGAGACATCCAGATCATTGCTCCCGCTTCCGCTTCGATCAGATTTGTGGCGGAAGAGACCTACTACCGGTTGCCTGAGTATCTATATGAAGTTGGGGGCTTCGCCGAGATTCAGCGCGAAGTGGACAGTCGTGATGGCAAGATCGACGGAAGGTGGAGAGGCCGGGATCTTGATGACCGGCACGATGTCCGTCACAGTCCCGTCTGGGTTCGGTTTCAAACGAAAATCCTGAAGACGGTCGTCGAACGCGAGGGTTTCGGGGCAGATCGAATCGCGGATCTGCTGTTTGTCAACTACAAACAGATCGACGACGCGGGACACGATTGGAACATGTTGAATCCCGAAATCAAAGACGTCGTGGCGCAAGCGGATGAGGACCTCGGCAACCTTGTTCGGTTCCTCAATCGTCAGGTGGGCAAACGCAAGTGGGCTCTCATGATGACGGCCGACCACGGGCAGGCGCCTGATCCAATGACGGCAGGTGCGTGGCCGATCGGCATCTCGATCCTTGTGGATAGGATCGCTCGGCACTTCGGGGCGGAGGAAGAGGAGATCATCGACGAGACCCGGCCTACCGGCTTGTGGTTGGACAAACGTGGTCTTAAGTCGGAGGGCATTACTACGGGAGACATCGCCGACTTCATCCTCGACTACCGAATAGAAGACGACACGAACGATGACAAGACGATCCCGCCCGAGTACGAGGCACGGCGGCGTGAACCCCTGTTCTCAGCAGTCTTTCCATCTTCGCAGATAGGACGCGTGTCGACCTGCATCCAGCGGCAACGTGGCGGGTAGGCGGCGTGGGCGCGGTTCCGATAGTGATCGAGATTCGAGGGCGATCATGGACACTCCATTCCGGAGCAGACCGCTGCGCGAAGCACCCGCCGATGCAGAATTCGGAGTCGGTCACTATTTGGGCCGGACCGTTCGCTCCCATCCATCAACAGATTGCGAAGCTGCCAGGGATCCTTGCGGAGGTTGTAGTACTCGCGAAAAGTGAGCTTTTCATTCGAGTCGAAGTACTCGGTGTACTGCCAGCGCTTCGAACGCAAAGACTTCCAGGTGGGCACCTGGGATGTCGTCTTCCATTGCTCTAGGAAGAGTTTCGATCTATTCCATGATCCAAGCAGTGACCTTCCGTCCATCGTGTGTTCGGGGCCAATGCCAGTTGCGTCCAAGATGGTCGGGGCAATATCGATGTTCCCCACAAGCCCTCTCCTCGTTGCTTTCTTGGGCACACGGCCCGGCCAGCGGATCGCCAGCGGGATCTGAACCGACTGCGTATACGAGTGGTACTTGCTACTGAGTTTGTGTTCGCCCCATAAAAGTCCGTTGTCCGAAACAAGTATTGCAAGGGTCCTTCGAGTCTCCCCTTTTCTCCCCAAAGTCCTGAAGGCTCCCTGAATCATGTCGTCGACAGACTCGAGCGTTCTCATCTGTTTGAGGCGGAACCTTCGGCCGTCGTTCAATGTCGCTTCCTGCAAGCGCCGCACGTACGGAGGTTTGTCAGTTGTTGATCTCTCTCGGACTGCGGGATTTCCATTCCAGGTCCCGTAACGGCGATCGGCGTACCGTCTTTGAGGGATGAAAGGTGCGTGCGGGGCGGGGGGGGCCATGAAGAGAAGCCACGGCTTCCGATCTCGCGATTCCCGCTGTCGGATGAATCGAACTGCCCGCCGCCGGATGTATTCGCTAGCGTAGGTACTGATGGTTCGAGTTTGACCGTTGATATTCCACTTGCCGTTTCGGTAGCTGCGTTGACTCCTAGAAAAGATGGCCCATTTGTCGACGTAGGGAAGTTGGGTTGCCGCCATGTGCCCCCCGAACTTTCCGAAGATAGCGGTTCTATAGCCGGCCCCCTGCAAATACCGCTGGAGGGTGTCTTCGTGCACGAGCTTGCGCGCTTGGCTGTTTCGCATAACTCCATGGTTGTGGGCGTACTGCCCGGTGAAGATGGAGGCCCGAGAGGGGCAGCAAACGGGAGTAGTAGCAAAAGCATTCCTAAAGCTCGTCCCGCCCTGAACAAAGATCCGGCGTGTTGCTTCCATCACGCGCATTGTCTTCATTGCACGCTGATCATCCGCCACGATCACGAGGACGTTCGGGCGCGGCTGAGCTTGAACTGGGTCAATTCCGAAGAGTTGCAAGCTGAGGGCTATCAGCAGCAGATAGACGCAGGAGCGCTTAGCCAAGAGTCGTGTTCCTTCTGCCGTGACTCACCCTATTGAGGTGCGACTGTTTTTCTGCACATGGATGGCACAGAGAGATACTCCAATCTCGGGCCCGTTGACACGAGGTTCCAGGATAGGTCCGCGTCGAAATCTCCACAATCAGTGCCCCAGGAGTGAATGGGCCCCGTTGGCAGCCCCACCCCGTACCCCCTTGTCCGCTGCGCGTTCCGAGAGGATAGTGAGCGGCAGGACTAGTCAAAGGAGCTCTCAGTGGCCAAGTATCTGTTGGAAGTGTCGTACACCTCGGACGGCATGAAGGGGGTCGTGAAGGAAGGCGGTACTAGCCGCCGGACCATGGTCGAGAAGCTCGCTTCTAACATGGGCGGCTCGATCGAGAGCTTCCATTTCGCATTCGGCGAGACGGACGCTTACGTCATCGCCGAGTTCCCCAGCGAGGTAGACGCGGCTGCGGTCGCGATGACCGTAAACGCGGTGGGCGCGGCTACCGTTCGGACGATTGCACTTCTCACGCCCGAGCAGATCGACGAGGCAACTCAGAAAACGGTGGATTACCGCCCGCCCGGTCAATAAGATCGCCTCTAAGGGCCTCACGTGGGTGCACTAACCCACCACGATCAAACCGCTCCCAACACGACTGCCCTCATGTCACACCCATTGCGTCTGGAATCCATGGTCATGTGGAAAGCGGTTCCGCTCTCAAGCGATCTGGAAGTCGTAGCGCGACGCAATCTGACCAATCTCCTCCTGGCTCGGAGCCCCCTTGGCGAGCGCCGTCCCGAGATCGCGCATGTAGTTCTCCCAGCCTGCGGGAGTGTTGAAGTTGAGGAAGCGGACCGGGGTCTCACCTGGATTGCTGAAGGTGTGGACCACGCCCGGCGGCACGCAGACGAAAGTACCTGCGGGTAGCTTGGTCGTTTCGTCGCCGAGGCGCATGGTCAACGTCCCTTCGAGGACATAAAACATGTCGTGCAGATGCTCGTGGACATGTGGGGGCGGCCCCGGAAAGCTTGGCTCAACGACAGACTCCCCGAGATAGAAGGAGTTCTTGGTCTCCTCGCCAGTTGCCTTGATCGTCACCGTGGTCGGGCCTCCGATCTGCTCTCCCTCACCAGGCAGATGCACCGTCGCCTTCATCGCTCGCTCCTTTTGGTCGGGTGATCCCGCGACATCTCTTCAGTATTTAGCCAATTAGTCACGTACAGAGGGGACACGCTCGAGGAAAAATCGCCATATCTGTGTAGCGGCGGGAAGTTCAGGCCAACGAGCAGTCGTCTCGGCGGTCAATTCATCCTGCTGCCGACCCACTGAAAGCAGTCCGTCTGTCCATTCTGTAACGGAGCGTCAGGAATGGGAAACCGAAAACCCAGAAGGCGTGATCGGCACGCAGCATGCCGTCGTTGACGTAAACATGTAGTTCCTCTCTGAACCCATTGACCGTTAGCGAGGTCAGCTCGCGGGTGGCCGGGTCGATGTAGGTGAGGTAGTGGCCCGGGTGATCGAGCTTGCTCACGCTGGTCAACGTGAGACCTCCATCCGACCGCCCGTGTGGCTCCAGCGTTGCCGTAAAGCTCGCGTCAGGCAGTGGGAAACCAACGCTGACGTACCCCCGATCTTCGTGCCGGTAGGTCGTGTAGATGCCAACGTAGATGGGTTTGCCGTCTGCGAAGGAGCGGATCCAGCCACGAACATCCACTACGTCACGGTCAAGGCCTATGGTGTCGATCCTGCTGAGGATCCCGCGCATGACTTGGCGTTGGTTCATGGGAACGTTGGCCTGGCCCAACGGTCGGGCTACGAGCGTACGGTAGAGCAGGTACCCCGGGCGGACCCACATCCGCCATTCGGGGACTATGTCGAGCTTGAAACGGGTGGTGTGCTCGTAGAATTCGCGCACGAGGGGGTCGATAACGGCTGGATCGAAGTCAGGACCGGCCAGCTCTTCAAGGGAGGCGATGATTCCGACATCCTGCGCGTCGCGCGACGTATGTCCCCTCGAGAATCTCGGCGAGATCTCGCAGGTAATCGGTCCCCACATAACGTGTCCGGGCTCCCAGCGGAACTACAAACGGCAGGTCCGAATCACGGACGCGCTCCGCGAGCAGTGTGACTTGAGCGTCGCGAAACAGCACCGCAGACGTGGTCCGGTAGACGAGCATCGTGACCGCCGCGACCGTGGACGCAGGGATCCCTTTGGAGCGGCGGCCGAGCGCGCCGCCGACGAGCCAACCCACTAAGGGCCCCAGGACGACCTTTTGCGGGCGAAGTCCCATCGCACCCACCACGCCTCCAGCGGCGAGACCAACTGTCGATGAATGAGGTTGACCCAGCCGTTCGGCGATCCAGCCGATGGGCGCGGCCAAAGCGGCGCTGGTGAGAATCCGATGCCATAAAGCAGGGATCTCGTTCGGTTGCTGTCTCAACCTAGCCACGCTCTCGGAGCCGGCCATGATCACCGCGCCGGCCAACGTCGCTACAACCGACGCCTTGCGGCCACGATGGGCGCGCAGGGTTGCGCCCGCGAGCGCGCCGATGGTCGCCGCAGTGACGATCTGGCTGCCGGTAACCCTGGTGTCGATGACATCTCCCCGAGCAAGTGAAGTGCCAGTCTAGGCACGCACCACCTCGATCTCGGTCGGGATGCTTCAGCCTCGGGCGAGAGCCACTGCTTCATCCAGGCTCATCGTGAGGCCCTCCTCCCACGCCCGCTGCGCGACGTCCTCGCTGAGGTGGGGACGGGCTTCCGCGGTCGGGTCCCCCTCGAGCAGTCCGGCGAACCCGCCGGGCGGACCGCCAGCCTTTTCCATCAGCGACTCGCATGCGGCCGACAACCTGATGGCGTCTTCGTGCCGACCCTCCCAGGTTGCAAGCCACGACATGTCCGCGATGGTGATGAGGATCCCGGTGGAGTTGTCCACTTCGCAGAACAAGTCCAGGGCCTCGAGGCCCACGGCCCGCGCCTCTTGCGGCTCGGCCCACGCGGCCGTACGCGAAGGCCAGCCAGATCAGGTCGAACCCGAGGTGAAGTCGATCTCCCAGTCGCCGCCAGATTGTTGTGGTGTCCTCGAGCCTGGTTATCACCGGACCCCAGTTCCGAGCCTCCGCGTCCCGGATTACAAGCATCGACTGAACCTGAGCTTCACCCGCCTCGTCTCCTGCTTGGCGGAACAGGTCGAGAGCCTCCTCGAGCATTCCGGCCGCGGCATCGATGTCTTCCCCGGCGACCACGAACGAGAGATTGTAAAGAGCCTCCGCGGTGCGAGCAGGGTCTCCGAGCTCTCGTTCGATGGCAAGAGCACCCTCGTAGGAAGCTCGGGCAGCCTCGCGATCCTGCTGCCACCAGGCCAAACCGCCTGCTCCGATCATCGCCTTGGCCCGACCCGGGCTCGGCCGACGGCTGGATGGCGAGGCCAGGATCTCTTCGAGCCAGCCGCGGCCCTCCGCCTGATGCCCCCGCTGCTGCCAGAACCGCCAGAGCGCGCCGGCCGGTTCCTGGGCGCGATCCGCCTCATCTGCATCGATCGCCCACCGCAGTGCGGCCCGGATGTTGGCGTGCTCCCGATCGCAGATATCGAGCCACTCGCCTTGATCCTCGGCGACGAGGTGGGGTTCGGCCTCTACGGCCAGGTTCAGGAAGTATTCGGTGTGACGTCGGCACAGGAGGTCTCCTTCGCCCCTCACTTCCAGCTGCTCCCGCCCGAACTCCCGTATCGTCTCGAGCATTGAGAACCGGGGAATGTCCTCGCCTAGCTCGGACCTGCGAATCAGCGATTGGTCGACCAGGGAGGACAGTCCGTCGAGAATGTCGAGGTCTAGTCCCTCGGGGTCGCATATCGCTTCCGCCGACTCGAGCGTCCAGCCTCCTCTGAACACCGACAGCCTCGCGAACAGCCCTTGCTCGGCTGGGTTGAGCAGTTCATGGCTCCAGGTGATGGCGCCCCGGAGTGTGCGTTGACGCTCGGGGACGTTCTTGGGGCCGCCTCCGAGGACGCTGAGGCATTCCTGGAGCCGGGGCAACATCTGCTCGGGTGTGAGGACCTTGGTACGGGTGGCGGCGAGCTCTATAGCGAGCGGCAGACCGTCGAGGTGCGCGGTTATCGCAGCCACCGCGGCGGCGTTCTTCTCCGTCACCTGGAACCGGGGACTCACCGCAACAGCACGATCGGTGAAAAGCTGCACCGCTTCGATGCGTCGCAAGGCTGGGAGGTCGAGAAGCCCGTCGACGTCCGGGGGGTCGAGGGGCGGCACCCCGTACTCCTGCTCGCCCCGCAGCGACAGCACCACCCGAGACGTGACCAGGATCCTCAACCCGGGAGCCGCGGTAAGCAAATCTTCGGCCACGGGGCCCGCTTCCGCAACCTGCTCGAAGTTGTCGAGAACCAGAAGCAACTCCTTGGAACCGAGGTGGTCCTTAACGGCTTCGAGGATTGGTCGCTCGGCCTCCTCTCGAACCTCGAGGGCTCGGGCGATGGCGGAAGGAACAAGTGCGGGATCGGTAACCGCGGAGAGATCGACGAAGAAGGCTCCATCCCGGTATTCAGTGAGAACGTCGCCCGCCACCTGCAGGGCGAGCCGGGTCTTTCCGGTCCCGCCCGCCCCCGTGAGAGTGAGGAGCCGAGTGTGGTCGAGGTGATATCGCACCTTGGCGATCTCTCCCTCCCGGCCCACGAACGATGTCAGCTGCAGAGGGATGTTGTTCGGTCGGGCGTCTAGGGTCCTGGGCGGCGGAAAGTCCGACGGGAGATCCTCGATTGCGAGGTGGTAGAGGTGCTCGGGGTGGGCTATGTCCTTGAGACGATGCGGTCCGAGATCTCTGAGGGTCGTTCCCTCGGGAAGGACACGTTCCACGAGCCCGTGGGTGGCCTCCGAGAGGAGCACCTGGCCCCCATGTGCCGCTCCCGCGATACGCGCCGCTCGATTCACGTCGATGCCCACGTAGTCGTTGCCTCCAAGAACCCCCTCCCCGGTGTGAATGCCTATCCGAACGCGGACGAGCGCGTCCTCTGACCAGTCGTGGCCGGCCAGGCCTCGCTGGGTAGCCACCGCCGCCAGGACGGCGTCCACCGGAGTGCGAAACGCAACGAAGAAGGAATCACCCTCGGTGTTGACCTCGACTCCCCCGAACTCGGACATTGCACGCCGAACGATCCCTGCGTGTTCCTCAAGGACGACCAAAAAACGTTCCCCGAGCTCCTGGATGAGCCGCGTCGAACCCTCGATATCGGTGAACACGAAGGTGACGGTCCCGGTGGGCAACTCTGACATGGCTGTTTGAAACTAACGCGTCCCGACTCGGATCACGTCGAGGGCCTTGGCTGGCTCCTGCCGGCGAGCTTAAGCTCGCACCACTAGCCTGAGGAAGAAAGGCGGGAATGTGCTTCTCGACAACAAGACCGCTGTCGTTTACGGAGGGGGCGGCACGATCGGCAGTGCTGTGGCCCGAGCGTTAGCTCGCGAGGGAGCGAGGGTCTGCCTGGCGGGCCGTACGGAGGCCACCCTGGACAAGGTTGCTCAGGAGATTCGAGCGGCCGGAGGCGAAGCTGAAACGGCGCAAGTCGATGCCCTCGACGAGAAGTCCGTCGACGACCACGCCGACGCGCTGGCTCTGAGGGCAGGAAGCATCGACGTGACCTTCAATGCGATCGGATCTGGAGATACCCACGGGGTCCCCGTGCTTCAAATGCCGTTCGAGGAGTTCGTGCTGCCGATCGACGACGCCATTCGGTCGCACTTCCTTATAGCCAGGGCGGCCGCCCGGCATATGGTGCCGAGAGGGTCGGGCGTCATCCTGGCGATCACCGCCACCACCGCCCGGCAGGTAATCCCGGAGGTCGGATGTACTGGAGTGCGGTTCGACGCCATCGAAAGCCTCTGCCTGCAGTTGGCCTGCGAGCTGGGGCCGAGCGGTATCCGCGTGATGGCGCTGCGATCTACCGGCATCCCCGAGGCCGTCCGCGGCGCCGGCCCGTTTCCCGACTATGGCACCGGTAAGGGCGGCATGACGCTAGATGAGCTCATCGACTGGAATCTGCAGAAGACCATGCTGAAGCGGCTGACGTCGTTGAGCGAGCTCGCGAACGTTGTCGCCTTCATGGCGTCGGATCAAGCGAGTGCCGTAACCGGGAGTGTGATGAACGTCAACTGCGGAGCGGTACGGGACTAGTGCACATTGGCCGCCACTCTCACGGCGTCGGCGACCCTCTCCCACGGATCAGTCCTCAACACGTAAACGGAGGCGCCGGCTTGGAGCGCGAGGGGAGCAAGTCCAGTAACGCGCTCGTCTGAAAAGGAGGCGACTATGGATAGTTGGGGGAAAGCATCCTTGACCTCTCGGAGGACCGTGACCCAGTGATGTCTCTCGGTTGCCCCCGGGACACCCGATAGCAGCTCTAGGACTTTCCGATGGACGCGTCCCGAATCGGCACCGAGCTTGGCGAGGATACGAGCAGCGCGTCCCCCATCAGGGATGAGCCCAAGAAGGATGTGCTCCGTGTCGATTTGGCTCTCTCCGAGCTGTTGAGCCTTCTGCAAGGACAGTTCGAGCGCATCCTTGGCGCGCTCGGTAAGGGCGACGCGAGCCGGATTCGGCGCCTTGCGGCCGGCCTTGGGTGCTTCGACCTGCTCCTGAACACTCGAGAGCGAGATGCCCAGAGATTCAAGCGCTTTCGCCGCTATCCCATCGCCTTCGCGGATCAGCCCGAGCAGGATGTGCTCGGTTCCGATGTTGTTGTGGTTGAGGTGAGTCGCAGAGTCTTGAGCGAGTCTCATCACCCTTCGGGACTCGTTAGTGAACTTATCTATCCACCAGGAACGAAAAAGCTCAATGCTAGCGACTTGGTCACTGAGAATGGGGTGGCCGAAGGGAGACATGGGCACCTCCATCAGCACGACGTCGGGGAGAGTCCGCCGCACCTCTGAGAGGGCGCCCACCCCGTTCCGGGCCACACCGACGACCTCAATGTCCGCCTCCCGCCTGAGGGACCTTGCAAGCTGAGTTCTGAGAAAATCGTCGTGTATCACGACAACTACTCGTACGGTCCCCTTTTCACCCACGACCAGTCAACTTTACGTGGTATCAGAGCATGCCAACCGTCCATCCAGACTCTGCTGTCCGGCGACATCCCAGAAGTGCTGTCCATCATGGCCATTCATCTAGCCAAGCTTCTAGGCATGACCAGTTAGCTCCTGCGCGAAGACGTCACACGACGCTTTAGCCGTCTTGGCTGTCCCTAGCTCCGGCGGGGCTACAGCGAGTGAGGATCGAGCCCTCGCGTCGCGGGGCCATGAAAGACTTCGCCGTCGAAACGGTAACGCGAGCCGTGACAGGGACAGTCCCACGACTTGTCCCCGTCGTTCCAGTCGACCATGCAACCCATGTGAGCGCAGCGCGGAGATAGTGCGTGCACTGTGCCGTCGAGGTCGATGTAGACAGCGAGCTTGTCCCCATTGACATCAACGACTCCGCCCTGTCCGGGGGCCAGGTCCTTCAACGTGCGGCCGACGGTCTTTGCGATAAGCAGATCTCTCGGTGCGCGATGAGCGAGATCGACCGGCACTGAGCTCATGACGTATCGGCGAGAGCCCACAATGCCCTTGTTGCCGACGATCATCAGGTCGCCGTCTTCCTCTTCAGCGGTCTCGATCAGCATGTCTGCGGGTTTGCCACGGACGATCTGCGTGCTGAAAGGGACCCAGTCTGGCTTGCTTGCCGCCGCTCGCTCGAGCACGATCGATCCGACGAGCTCATCACCGGCTACATAGATGACACTTACGTGGATCTCGAACATCATTCCGAGATCGAATGCCTTTCGCACCGCTTCACTCGCGGTCGGGGAACCATCGGTCCCCACAACGATCCTGCGGTAGACACGCTGGTCGGAAGTCTTTCTCACCTTTCGACGCGTGCGTACGATGAGCACGTCACAGGGCGCCGAGTGTGCGGTACGCTCTGCGACCCCACCGAGCCGCAGCCGGCGCGCTTTGCCCATTCCGACGTCGCCCACCGCGATGAGGTCGGCCCCAACATGGCCAGCAACATTAGCGAGTGTCTCGCCGGGCTCGCCGGCGCGTAGCTCAGTCTCGGCGGTGACTCCGTAGCGCTCGGCGGAAGCGCGGGCCTTCGCGAGTATTCGCAGCGCATCGACCCGCGACACTCCGCCGGGCCAGGTCGCACATGTAATCACAAGGTGGGCCCCGACCGTTTTTGCAAACCGAACCGCCTTCTGTTGCGCGCGGTACGAGGTTGCCGATCCATCGGTACCGATAACTATCGTCCTGTATCCCATGCTCAGCGGGCCACAAGCGTGCCGGTCATCTGCTGGGGATGCACATCACACACGAACTGATAGCTCCCCGCAGCGAGTGCTGGGATCGCGTATTCGATTACGCGTGGTCCGGTAAAGACCTCGCCTGTGAACAGCGCCTCCCCGTCGCGACGGTATATGGATACGTTGTGGGCAACTGATGACTCGTTTGAGAAACGGAGCGTAAGACTTTCGTCGGCAGGCGCCGTCAAACGGCTTACGCCGAACGACGCTTCTGAGGCCTCGAGCGCGACCTCCGGTCCGCTGTCCGTGCTCTGTCCTGGGACGTCAGGGGCCATTCCGAGCGTCGGTTTGAAGAGCATTAGATAAAGGATCACGGCTAAGCCAGCGAATCCGATGCCGGCGATGGAGAGCGGTTGGGAAGCCTTCAACAGCTTCTCGAATTGCTCTGGCGTTACGGCGTTTGATCCTTCGACCATGGCCGTGGCCACGAATCGGATGCGCTGATAGTAAGGGCGCGCCAGCGTGTACATCGCGACGAAAATGGCCGCCAGCGTCGCCAGCGAGGCCCAGATCCAGCCATATCCCCACCACCCTCCATCGAACGCGGCAACGATTCCGCCGACGAGTAGCACCGCCAGCGATAGGTAGAAGGCACTTATCGTTGAACTGGAAATCTCCAGCAGAGTTACAGCGCGGGCCGGGTTTCGCTCGGCGCGCAGACGAAACGTCACGGCGATCGAGACCCCGTGGGAGACAAGCAGGCCGAAGACCCCTGCAATATGAACGAAAACCCACCACTGATACACGCTCATCTCCCCTTGATTCCGTCAGCCTGACATTCTGCCTGAAATTGGCTGGGGCGAAATCACAAGCCCAGTGTCAACGACGGTGGAGAAGCAAACGGTACGCGCTCGCCCTGCAGCACCCGACGACGGGCAGGCTCATAGTGCATGAGCACGATTAGAACGATGCGACCTGACTTTGGTCGCTACTGCTACAGAGGAGGCTGGTTCGGGTATCCCCTGGTCCCCCCAGGCATCCCCGACCGCTGCGTGTACCCAGTTGCCACGTGCGCGATGTCGAAGAACCCGCAAATGATGACCCAGAACCACTCCCAACCGGTCAAACCGATCCCTGGCGTGTACAAGATTACGTACAACAGAGTCGCGAAGGGGAAAAAGATGAGGCCCAGCAACGGCAAGAGGAAGGTGTCGAAAGCTGCGTCGACTCTCACCGGTCTAAGGATCCAGAAGAGGAACAGCGTGAATCGAGGAAAGAATCCCGCCATCAGCACGAGCAGACAGCCCATGATGCATCCTCCTTGATCATTTTCGAATCGGCTTTGGGGCCGGGTCGAGTTATGGCGATCGAGCGCGAAACGAGGACCGCCCCGACGATTTCAAGCTGTGGACGACCTTCTCTCATCCACGTCTCGAACACAACAACCTACGACGGGTCCTTCGATCCTTGAAGGGTCGAGCACGTGCGTACCCGGGGCACCGAGCTCGTTACCCACACCACCTACCGGATGACCCGCTGACGCGTACTGAAGCGCGGCATCGTGGAGAAGCTCTTTGTATCTAGTGCGAAACCGCTACTTCGATGATCACGACTGCCGTCCCCAGTGCCGCGCACAGAACTGCGGACAGTAGTCGGCCAGCAGTGGACAGTCGGCCAGCCTTTCCGAGCGCCCACCCGGAAACGGCCAGGACCCCAACGCCGCCCCAGGCGCCGATCCTCAGGGCAGTGTGGACATCGAGCAATCCGAACCCCGCGCAGATAAGCAAACCCACGGGGACCACAGCGAATGCAATGACATTGAGTTCCTCGATGGTTATCAGTCTCACCTCGTTGGATCGAAGAGCTCGCCCAAGCCTCAAGTGAGCGCCTACGCCTTCGGAAAAGCAATGAGCGATCCACAGGGCGAATGAGGATCCCAATATCACACCGAGCGCATCCACGGAGGTGATCCTCGTGTTTTCCGCCAGGATGCCAAGGAGCGCAACGATAATGATCGTCCCGTAGATCAGCCGCGAAGGGTCTAGCCGAAGGAGTCCGAAGCTCAGTGCAACGTCTTGATCGCGCGACGGGATGTGTTCCGACTCAGAGTTCACCGGGTCATTATGTTGGCTGGGTCGGCGGCCCGGCACCACCCGAGGGGGCTCACAGCGCGAACGCTAGCAACCTCTTGCCGAGAAAGCCATTGGCGGGGCGTAGCACGGATCGGTGCTCAACACATCAACAGAGGCCCGGCTTGGAGCGCGATGGGAGCAAGTTCAGTTACGAGCTCGTCTGAGCTTGATTCCTACCGCGCGGGCGCCGCAAAGAATGCGTGGCCCCGATCCCTCTGGTTACGCGTGGTTGGCGATCACTGGCCGATCCTGGTCATGCTGGAGCTGTAGCCTCCGCCACCCGGGTATACCCACTCGCCTGTAACGGTGTTGCCGTCTGCACTAAACGTGCCGCTGTAGTAGGCGGGAGATCCCTTCTCACCGCCCCAAATCGTGAGCGTGTCGCGTTCGACCTCGTACACATAATCGAATGTGTTACCCATGGCGTCGTAGTAGCGAGACTTGATGTCCTTGCTCGGCTCTGCTCCGAACTGCTGCACGTGACCGATGATCTCGATGCCTTTGTTCCTTTGTCCGTACTGCTCGAGATCGACGTGCTGGATGAGAAAGAATCCGCCCTCCATCCACTCGTACGTGACGGTTCCCTGGGCCTCTCCAGAGACCTGCCACGCACCGACCAAGCGATTCAGATCCTGGAGATCGGGATTCGGTTGGGGTATCTGCTGTTCTTCGTAAGCGCTCTCAACGGCCATCGTTCTCTCCCTTCGTTGGGACCGAGCTTCCTCCCGATCCGATCGACTACCTTCGATCCGACGCAGACCTTTCGAGCCCTAACGGTGCGGCACCGTGGCCACGGCGTCCATCCCAGATTCCTGGGTGATTCGGTCATCGGCGGACCCCAGCAACGATCGAGCTCACGAGGGGTCCAGCTTCAGGTCATGCCTTTGCTCGCTCGTAGACGCTGATATGGCGCCAGCTAGTCGCGTCGAACGGTTCCTCGTCCCACCCTCCCCACCGATCGCGAAGTCGGAGGCCGGCGATGCGTGCCATGAGATCGAACTCCGGAGGGTGGGCCAGACGCAGACGGATTGGGCCGAAAATGATTCCCTCGGAGCCGATGTGGACGTGGTTCGCGTCAAGGATCTGCGTAACGGGGTCGTAACGACCCACGTGCAGCACGACATTGTCGACGCCGATACGCTCGGGATCGGCGAACTGATGGCCGGGTCGTGAGGGAGCGGTCGGTACCCGGCACTCGAGGACGAACACGCCATCGTCGGTCAGGTGAAGGGCGGCGTTCTCGAAGCACCGGACCTGGTCGTCCTGCGTTAGCAAGTTGCCGATCGTGTTGTACACGAGGTAGACGAGCCCGTAGGAACGCCCCATGCTGACCAGCGACATGTCGCCGATGGTCGTCTTTACTTCATCCCCACCAGGCTTCTCGCGCATCCGGTCGACCATGTGCCGCGACAATTCGATTCCATCCACGCGCACGCCGGCGCGCGTCAGGGGCAAGGCGATCCGCCCCGTGCCCACGGCAAACTCCAGGGCCTCCTGCCCGTCGGCGAGCCGGGCGAGGAAGGCGACGGTCTGCTCCTCATCCCCTCGGGTGTCTTCGGCGTCGTATCGCAACGAAGCGTCGTGTCCGAAGCTGGTTTTAGGGTCGAACCCTTCCATGAATCGTCCTTCCTGAGCGGGCGCTCGCCCCGCCGCGGCGTGAGCGACTCACCCCGCATCTTGAACCAGGCGTGGGCGGCCCACCATCCCAGGATCCTGGGTTTCGACATTCGTAGCAGATGCCACAATGGGGGCATGACGGTCGCATCACCAGAGCGCCTTCGCGGCGACCTCAAAAGCCTCCTGCACCGCAGCGGGGGGGTCCGCGATTTCTCCCTGGGCGCCACCCAAATCCTGGCTCGCGCGCTGCCATTCGACGGAACCTGTCTGGTGACGATGGACCCCGCTACTCTCCTGCCGACCAGCGAGGTGGTCGAGAACGGACTCCCGGACGCGACAAGGACACGCATGGCAGAAATCGAGATCGGAGGGGAGGACTTCAACAGGTTCAGCGCTCTAAGAAGCTCGGGTGAGCTCGCGGGAAGCCTCAGCGAGGCTACGAGCGGGGATCTCGATCAGAGCCAGCGTCATCGCGAGCTCAGGCGGCCCAACGGGTTCGGAGACGAGCTTCGAGTCGCGCTGGTGGATGACTCGACCATGTGGGGCGGACTAACGCTGCTGCGCGCGTCCGATCGGAGAACCTTCACGCCGGCCGACACGGCCCTCATCGGGTCGCTCTCGCGCTATCTCGCCGAGGGGTTGCGACGGTCGATGCTGCTCGCTGCGCTGTCCGCAGACCCCCAGGCAACAGAGGAATCCATTGGTCTCGTTCTGCTCGCTTCCGACAACTCGATCACACGAGCCGACGCCACCGCCGAGCTATGGCTCGCCGAGTTGCGCGAAAGCGGCCGCGATGTACCGGTCCCCCCGGTGGTCACCGCCGTCGCGAGCCGAGCGCGTAGCATCGGGAACCGGCATGCGGTGACGGCCGCCGTCGCCCGCGCTCGTGTCCGCACGGCGTCGGGAGTCTGGCTGCTGGTTCGCGGCTCGACGCTCGGCGAGGGAAACGACACGCAGACAGCGGTGATCCTCGAGCCCGCTCGTCCGCACGAGCTCGCGCCCCTTATCGCGGACGCCTATGGACTTACCGACAGGGAAAGAGCGGTGACCCAACTCGTCGCCCAGGGGCTTCAGACGGGCGCCATCGCCGACCGGCTGCATATCTCCCCCTGGACGGTGCAGGATCATCTCAAATCGATCTTCGAGAGGGTCGAGGTGAGCACCCGCGGCGAGCTCGTCGCGTGTGTGTTCTTCGAGCATTACGCGCCTCGGCTCACCAGCGGCACGCCGGTCGGATCGGACGGATGGTTCATCCCCTCGGCAGCGGCGGGCCAATCGCGCGATTCCGAATAGGTGGTTGTGGGAAAAGACCTGTCAAGGAAACAGACGAGGGTCTATGCCTACGAACGGAGGAGCGGATGGATCAGGCCGCGGCCTACGAGAAGATCTACGAACGCATCAGCTCACTGGTCGACGCCAAGAACGCAGACGTCGAGGTTCCTACATGCCCGGGCTGGACCGTCAAGGACGTGATCGCCCACCTCGCCGGATTCTTTGCCGTCTATGAGAAGCAGGGTCTAAAAGGATTCGGGCCCGGCTGGGGGGACAGGGTCGTCGAGGAACGCTCCGGCCGATCTCTAGAGGAATGTCTCGAAGAGTGGACCGAGCGCTTCCGACACGCAGACGAGATCAGCCCAGTTGCCATCTCGGATGCCCTCGCGCACGAACAGGACATCCGAACCGCCATCGGTGAACCCGGAGCTCAGGACGATCCGAACTTCGTTCCGTCGGTCGAAATGGCGTTGGGGTTCCTGGCCAAGAACGGCGACAACAAAAGCACGTTCAGAGTGAAGACGGATGAGGTCGACCAGACGATCGGTGACGGCGAGCCGGCCGCAACGCTACGGACGTCGACGTTCGAGCTGTTCCGAGCGGTGCAAGGTCGGCGGACCAGAGAGCAGGTAGAAGCCATGGATTGGGAAGGCGATCCCAACCCGGTCCTCGACCACTTCTTTGTCTTCGGTCCGACGAAAGAGGTCGTCGAGACCTGATCCTCTAGCGGCGGCTCCGCTTCGTTCAGGGCTCCCATGTGGTCGCATCATGTCTCGAGGCGTTGAGCCTGCGTCGCACTCACCAGGTGGAGAAATATATGCGACTCGTATCGCATGAAACGTTTAGCACCGGTGTGCTCAACCTCGCGTATGCGCCCGCCGAGGTCGAGGAGAACGGCACACACTTACCGTGACTGAGCCTTTGACCTAAGGCTTTGTGCCGAGTGGTCCGGTTCCAGCGTTGCGAGGCACCGTGTCCTTCTTGACAAGTTCCTCTCGACCACCACCGCCCGAGACGCCAAACACCAGCACCGGCCCGACACCCTTGGCGTACAGCTTGTACTCCAGCACGTCGGGCTCGATCGTGATGGTGTCCTTGGTCAGCAGTACGTTGCCGAACTGACCGAATGGGACTTCCGCCATCTCATCGATACTGAGAACCTCGCCGTTGTCCTCCGCCTTTCCTTGGTAATACTCCTGACGATAGGCGAGTCCAGGCAGTGGGTCGGCGGGCATGACGATCCCTGGGAGTGCGCCATCGATGCCCGCTTCCCAGGAGCCCTTCCTGGTTTTGATCTTGCCGTTTTCGAACTCAGCAGTGTCCTCTCCCATGTACCAGACGTTGCCTTCCGAGTCCTGCGCGTACCAGTCGAAGGTGTCCTCGATGAGCTCGCCGTCCTCACTGACGATGTCACGTACGACACGTGCCGTGATGCCGTTGGCAAGTGTTCTTCGTTTCGTGAGTAACGATGACGACGACCTGGAGCTTCTTGCCTTCCTCGTCGATCTCGTGATACGTCCAGCGGGTGCCGGGCTTCATCGGCCAGAATGGGTTGTCGATCTCAGTCGTGAAGTCGGCAGGGTTGAGATCGACCGGGTCGTCACCTCGTGGAAGGTTGGACATCTCGACCGATTCCACTGACGGGGACGAGTCACCCGATGCGCTCGATGTTCCATTTTGGGATGAAGGAGTTTCCTCGGCGGAGGACGACTGTGCTGTGTCGGTACAGGCGACAAGTCCCAATGTGAGAGAGAGCCCCAAGGCACCGCCGAGGGCCCTGCGAAACCTGCCGGTCATGGCTCAGTCGTCATTCTGATCGTCGGTGTCGTTCGGACCGTCATCGTCCAACTCGGCCCCGATCACATTGAAGTTCTCGTCCAGATTCACCTCGACGACGCTGCCGTCATCCTTGCGGATCTCGACGCCGTAGGCCGAACCGTCGTCACCGACCTCGGTCTCCACGACCGTTCCGCTCCCGACGTGGTCAAGAGCAGCGGCGGTTGCCTCGTCCAGAGCCGCGCCCTTCAGCGGTTTGTCATCGTCACCGGCGGATGCGACAACTACCCCGGTACCAGCTCCGAGGAGAGCGAGGACGGCAACTACCGCAATGATCATCCTTCGCTTCGACATGGGCGCTCACTTTCGCTAGAGGAACCACTCTCACTCAGGATGGTTGAGCATCAAGGCTGAAGCCTGCCTGAACGTGTGCGGCGCTGACTCCGAGTTCTTTGGCTGAGATTCCAATCGCCCCGATTCCCTTGATGGTTGCCATGACGCGTAGCATGACGAGCGGAGTCTTCGTTGGGCCGGGGTCTTTGAACTAGCTGAGGTCATTGCTCAATGGCGTTCGTCAGCGTAAGGACGTTGAGGGGCCCGTCTCAGGTGATCTCCCAGCATCTTCAGGGCTTGGAGAAACGAGCTTGCTTTTGAGCAACTTTCCCATCTCGTTGCGCGGCAACCGGTCTACGAAATGGACCGTGCGCGGACGCTTGTGGTGAGCAACCAGGCGTCCAACGTGGTCGGTCAGTTCCTGAGACGAGCACTTCGCATCCCCCCGAAGGACCACGAACGCGACGATACGCTCGCCGAGATCCTCGTCCGGCTCCCCTACTACGGCCACCTCAGCAACGGCATCGTGCTCCAGGAAGGCGTTCTCGACTTCGCCCGCTCCAACCTTGTACCCGCCGGACTTGATTAGGTCGATAGCCTTTCGGCCCACGATGCGGATATAACCGTCGCGCGCTCGCGTAGCCACGTCCCCCGTAAAGAACCAACCATCACGCAACACGTTCGCAGTGCCGTCGGGATCATTGAGGTACTCGGTGAACAGGTTCGGTCCTCGGATCGCAATTTCTCCCATTGTCTCGTCATCGTGGACATCGAGCGTTGAACCGTCGTCACCGACCAACCGCACCTCAATACCCGGCAAAGGGAGCCCCACGTAGCCCGGACGACGATCTCCCGTGGCGCGCACCGAACAGTTCATTAGGGTCTCGGTGAGCCCGTATCGCTCGACAATCCGCTGCCCGGTGGCGCTCGCGATTCGATCATGCTCGCGCACGGACAGCGGAGCCGATCCAGACACGAGAAGCCGCGCATTCCGAACGGGAGCCGTCAACGCAGCATCTCTCTCGAGTGCGCCGGCGAGGCGATGATACATAGTTGGAACGCCGAAAAGCATGGTCCCGCCCTGCGCGAGCGCGCCACAGATCGTCTTGGGTGAGAAGCGTCGCACATGATGAAGGCGTCCACCCAGCCGTAGGGGGCCAAGGACTCCAAGTACGAGGCCGTGCACATGGAACAGTGGGAGCCCGTGAACCAGCACGTCGTCACTCGACCAGTTCCAAACCTCCGCAAGTGCATCGAGATTCGAACTCACTGCTCGACGCGCCAGCACGACACCTTTCGGCGGCCCTGTAGTCCCCGATGTGTAGACGATCAGTGCGGGGGATTCTGTCTCGGGCTCGGGCGGTAGATCCTGCACAGCGCCACTCGCTTCCACAAAAAGACGCTCGAGTCCGGCTAACGAAGGTGGGAGTTCGGCCCCCTTGGCGGCGACGACCAGACTCGGTGCGCTGTCGTTAACGATGTGTTGTAACTCTGATTCTCCGGCCTTGGGGTTCAAAGGGATGGCGGCGACACCGGCCGCGAGAATGCCCAACAATCCCATGCACGTCTCCGTCTCGGTCGTTGCCCACAGGGCAACCCGCTTGGCGCCTGCGACGCGCCCGGCGACCCACGCTGCTCCAATCCGAAGCTGCTCGTAGCTAAGCGAATCGTTTTCGAACCGAAGGGCCTCTCTCTTGGGGGGATCGAGTAGCGCGGGAAAGAGTGCATCTGTCGAAGCCGCCCCTTTCATACCGGCAGCACGCGAACGTCGGCCTTGGGCAGGGTCTTCCACCAGTGCTCGTAACGGCTGTAGACCCGCGGCTCTCGCTCGGCCAGGAGCGTGACCAGGTCCCTGGCCTCGGCAGCGAGTCCACCCCATGTCTCGTCGGACAGGGATTGAAATGCGGTTGCTTCGATGCCTCCCTGAACGGGTCGCCACACTCCGGCGACGTAGCCGTCGACGAGCAGGGTCGGCAGGACGTCGCCGTTGCGCCGCGTAACAAGCTGGCGGTAATCGGGCGGGATGACCCGGCTTCGGTCAGCGTACGCGAGCAGGACGCTGTCCCACATCGCCATCAGTCGCGGGTGCGCCGGAGTGTCCTCGGCCGGAAGCCGAACACCAGGCACGTCGAATAACTCGGTCCCGTCCGGTCCCTTTAGCTGCCGAAGCGTGCCGGCCATGGATTGGAGAACCTCACGCGCCCACGCTCGCGAGCGTGGAAACAGGACGAATTGTGCGACGTCATGCGCCGAAGCGGGACCGAATCCCTCGAGGTAGCGCCGGACCAGGTATTGAGCTGATTCGTCCGCGTCGGCCGCTCCCGGCTGGCTGGGGGCTGCGACGAATGAGGGCCGGCGACTAAACGACCACGGCCCGCCGGTCGGCACATGCTGCAATGGCGCGAACGTCCGCAGCGCCCACCACAATCGCGGCTTCTTAAACAGCTTCTCGCATTCGGCAGCGGTCCGGGGCTGGGCCGCGAACTGCAATAGTTGCGGGACGAGCGCGTCGGCGTCGGCAGTGGACAGCCCGGTCTCCGTGAAGCGGCGATCGTTCAGGCGAGCCGCTCGGAGGGTCGGCAGCATTGCGGTGTGAAAGTCAGGGTAGTCCTGCGCTTGCACTGCATGCAGCGTGATACGCATCAACGGCGCCTTTACGACGTCACGGGCGGCGAAGGCAGTGTCGAGATCGGTCGGGTGAAACTTGGACAGGCGATTCCAGAGTGCGATGTACGGCGAGGCCGCCTCCTGCGCCTGCAGGGCGACAACGCGGCGGACGCCCTCAATCACGCCCAGGCGTTTGCGGCGCAGTAGCAGCTGCCGTTCGAGCGTGGCCCGATTGAGTCGCCGGGCGGTGAGTCTGTTCTGTTGTGCCATAGACCTCTGAACCTCAGACGCGAATGCAGGTTTGCAGTTGGATCGTCACCATCGAACGCAGAACTCGTTGCCTCCGGGATAGTCCATGACCACATGGTGTCCGGTCAACTCGAACAGCAAACGCGCTGAGGCCGGTGACACGCCCACGGCTACGATGTCTTCGTGGTGCAGTCCTCGGGGGGCTGAATATTGGAGCGATGGAGGCGACGAGATGATCCTTGTGGTGGGGTCGACGGGGGAGTTAGGTGGACGGGTCGTACGACAGTTGGTAGATCGCGGGAAAGCGGTCCGCTCCTTGGTCCGTCCCCAAACCGACGGCGGTCCCTTGGAGGCTTTGGGTGTACAGATTGCCCGAGGCGATCTCACCGATGTAGCGAGTCTCCGATCGGCATGCTCGGGCGTGGACACAGTTATCTGCACGGCAACTGCCATAGCGAGACGGCTGAGCGGAACCGGTGGGCCCTCGATCCGAGAGGTTGACGAAGTCGGCGTTGCTGCCCTCATCGAAGTCGCGCAGGAGACTGGAGTCGAGTATTTCGTCTACGTCTCGTATGCCGGCGCCGATGCAGGTCTGGGGTTTCCGCTGGAACGGGCGAAGATCGCGACTGAGGAGCGGCTACGTGAGTCGCCGATGGACGCGGCCATTCTCCGGCCGGACGCGTTCCAGGAGATCCATCTCACTCCGGTTGGCCGCTTCGACGTGCAGGAGAGGAAGGTGGCCGTGTTCGGAAAGGGTGACACCCGGCGGCGATGGGTCAGCACCGACGATGTTGCCGCGCTCATCGCGAGCGTCAGCACTCAACCGAGCTCGTCATCACTCATCGAGTTCGGTGGGCCCGAGGCCATCAGCCGGAACCAGCTGGTAACGGTTGCTGAACAACTCACCCGTCAAAAGATGAAGCGTCAAAACATGCCGCGGGCCATTGCTCGGCTCGGAATGCGATTGCTGGATCGACCTAATCCAGCACTGGCTTCGGTTTTTGGCACGGGATTGCTCCTAGATCTGGCCGAGGGACATTGGGATGACGCTCCGTTGCGAGAGCGTGGCATCGAACCGCGATCCGCTACGGCGTTTCTTCAAAACCACGCGCAATCGCTGGGCTTCAGCTGAGTACCGAGGCTCGAGCGACCGGTCGCTGAGCCCTTCCTTCTCTGTATAGGGCGGAAACTGTTCGTCGCCATACAAGAGATGAGAGACAAACTGGTCACGTTGATCGCGTCACGCGACACGCATACATGGTTGCACGGGCGATGAAGCTACCCAAGGATTCCTGTAACAAGATCAGGCTGGCAGCGGCGTTGCACGACGTTGGGAAGCGACACACCGCGCTCCATCCTGACCGGCACAGGCGTCTCAACGACGAGGAATTTGCCATCATCAAGCGTCACCCAGGCGACGGCGCCTAGATGGTCGCGGACCTGCAGGACGAGGAACTCACGTCCATGGTGCGGCATCACCACGAGCGCATAGACGGCACCGGCTACACACACCGACTCTCCGGCGACGATATCCTAATCGGAGCGCGCCTTATCGCCGTGGCGGATACCTTCGATGCGATCACGTCACGTAGGTCATATCGCGCAACCCGCCCTCGCAGCGACGCAAATGAGATTCTTCGCGACAACTCCGGTCCCGGCGGCGGGGATGACGACTGAGGGCGGCAACTGACTGTCCCGTCTCTCGCACAGCTCTTCCGCATCGCCTAACGGCAAGACCCCTGATTGGCCAAGCGGATCCAATAACTTGATCCTTGGCTGGCGATATCTACTTGAACGTGAAGCGCGTGGCGTTCTCAGTGAAGCTCGTCCAAGCGAGCACGCGACGCGGGCGTAACACCGACACTCCTCCCATGTACAAGCTGGGGTCGGGACGCCCATAGTGCGGGTACTTGGCGAACGACTCATCCGAGAGACGAGCTGCCTTCTCTTCCGTAGGCTTCTCGATCTCGACCGAGCCCTCTACGATGATCGCCTCCTGACCGTCGCCAATGTGGACGACGACTTGGGGGTTTCGAGTGATGTTGCGGTAATGGACGGTCTTCGGGCTTCCCCCGTAATAGAGTCCCCCCTCGAGCCACATGCCGTCGCGCGGAATGACATGGGGCCGCCCATCAGGCCTGGTGCTTGCGATCCAGTACACGGTTGAGCCCTCGAGTCTCCGCTCGACGTCAGACCACGCGAGGCGTTGTGTCGGATTTCCGTATTCGGAGGGGATGTCAGGCTTCTCGACAACTGGCTTCGTCACGTTACTCCTCTCCTGGGCGTACGAACGTCCTGGGTCACTTGTCCTGCACAATGATTAGCCGTCAGTAACCCGCCGTGTCATTTTCGGACACACACAAATGTCGCTCCACGATAGTTATCAACCGGTCGACGCAACAATTGTTGTCAGTATATTCTTTGCGTTACACTATAAATCGCCCCAGCGGCGATGACCGGGTAGCAGGAAGAGAGGAGCAAAGGTGATCACCCAGACTCGTATCGATCCGAGCTCCGCTTCAGAGCGAGCTCGACGGTGGCGGCTGGGGGCCAACGCACGTAAGAGCGTGTTGCTCGTCCACATCGCTTCGGCCGGGTCCTGGATCGGCATCGACATCGCAATGGCTGTTCTTATCTTCACCGCGTTGTTCACTAACGACGACCGTACCAAGGCAGTCAGTTATCAGGCACTGGGACAGTTCGTTGTGTGGTCGTTGCTCATCGTGGGGTTGGTCTGCTTGATCAGCGGGATCCTCCTCGGTCTCGGTACGAAGTACGGCCTGGTGCGGTACTGGTGGGTGGCGGTAAAGCTGGCACTCAACCTCATGCTCACATCTCTCGTACTGATTTCGTTGCGTGGCGAGGTCGTTGCGAAAGCCGAGCAGGGGCGGCAGTTCCTTGCAGGCGACCGGGTCACACTTGCCGAGGTGGGAGATCTGCTGTTTCCGCCGATCGTTTCCCCGACCGTTCTGCTCATCGCGATGGCATTGGCGGTTTTCAAACCGTGGGGGAGAATTCGAAACCGCGAGCCCAGTGCAATTCCCGCTTCTGAGCAGTAAGGAAGTTGGAAACCCGGGACTTGCAACACCAGAGTTCGTTTCTTGTTACCGCTCGGCGTAGTCGCCTAGTCCTCTTTCGAGTTGAGCGAACGCCCGCTTCCCCTGTGATCTGGCACGCGAGGCGAGGCTTCGGCCTCTCTGTCCGGCAAGGACCCTGTCGTGCGCGTCCGCTACAGAGCCGCGGTGGATACCCATCAGTGCGTTGGCGACAACCCACGCCTCGACCGTGTTGGCGCCACGACCGGCTTCCTCGGCCAGAAGCGCAGCGAGATCGTTCGTGGACCGAGCATCGATCTCTCGCTCTCTAGCCTGAAGCGTCGGACTGGCCCGCAAGATGCGGGCTGCCGTCGCGATCATCTCGGCGGCTTCGTCGTTGGCAAGCCGCCCATACCCGCCGAGAAACACCCGCCTGAAAGCGCTCAGTACCGATTCTCCCGGAGGTCGGTTTCGAACCGCGTCGATGAGCTTTTCCTCGAAGCTCTGCATCTCGGCAAAGAACAGATCCTCCTTCGTGGGGAAGTAGTTAAAGACGGTCCCGGGAGAAACATCGGCGGCTTGCGCCACATCGGCAACCGTCACGGCGTCGAAGCCACGCTCACTGAACAGGCGCTTGGCCGTGTCCGAAATCAATTGTCGAGTCCGCTGCTTCTTTCGCTCACGGAGCCCTTGCTCAGCGATCATGGAATCTCAATCTCAGTTGGGCGGGACCAAGAGTTCAAACTTAGGGTCACTATATCTTTTGCTGAATCGCGGTGGTGGTTTTGGCGCTCCTAGTCCATCGCTCGAGGGAGGGAGGGTGCGTTCCACATCCGCACTACGGGAGCTTCTCGTTCGTAACCCAGGATCGAGAGGGTCGCTGTATCCAACGCGAGTTGCTGTCCGTGTTTCGGCGCGAGCTCGCACCAACGTGCCGCCAGGATTCGTAGAAGATGTCCATGCGCGAATACGACCACGCCGCGATCTTCGTCTCTGATCAGAGAGATCACCTTGTCCGCGCGCTCCCCCACAGCGTCAACCGATTCCCCCTCCTCGACTGGGTGAGTCCAGACGCTCCAATCGGGAATCTCTTTCCGAATGTCGGTCGTGGTTCGGCCCTCGTACACGCCGTAGTCCCATTCCCTCAGGTCATCGAGGACCTCGTACGCGCCGTCGAAGCCAGCAAGGCGGCAGGTTTCCACCGCGCGCGCCAGGGGACTTGTAAACACGCGTGCCTCTTGCCAATCAACAAGCAACTCTCCGAGCAGACGCGCCTGGTCTCGACCCGTCTCCGTTAAAGGGACATCAGTCCGTCCGGTATGACGGCCGGACTTGCTCCAGTCCGTCTGGCCATGGCGTACGAGAGCCACCGTCGGCCGTCGCGACAAGTCACGATCCTCACTTTTCACGCCATGATCCTCCCTTAGCTCATTCACGCGACGACTAGGGCAGTTTCGTTACCCGGAAAAGCCTCCACTCTCCCGGGACGCCCTTCAGAGTGTGGCTTCCGCGATCCTCGAAGCCGATCCCAGATCCCACCACCAGGTCACTCAGCGTGCCTGAAACGAACACCTCACCAGGTCCCGCTGTCGACATGACCCGGGCCGCTAGATGCACACCGAGGCCCCCGATATCTGTGCCGTGCAATTCGATCTCACCCGTGTGAAGGCCCGCCCGAATCATCATTCCGAGAGATGGGACTGCATCGCGGATCTGAACGGCGCAGTGAATGGCTCGGGCGGGTCCATCGAATGTCGCCAAGAAACCGTCGCCGGTCGTGTCTATCTCTCGCCCTCGAAACGCTGCCAGGTTGCGACGGACGACCTCGTCGTGCATCGCCCGCAACTCAAGCCATCGAGCATCTCCAATCTCCGCGGCAAGATCGGTTGAACCAACGATGTCCGTGAACAACACCGTAGCCAACTCTCGCTCGGCGGACGGGCCCTGCCGAACTCCCGTTAGGAACTCGTGTATGTCGTCAAGGGCTCCCGCACCCTCTGGAGTGTGGAAGGGATAGCAGTCCGCGCCGGGAAGCTCGACGAGCCGAGCCTCTGGGATGCTCTCCGCCAGGTACCGACCGAATGTCACCCGGTAGTGTCTATTGTCCTTTCTGTGTAAGACGAGCGTTGGGACTTTGATGCTCGGCAACACGGAACGCACATCAAGTTGCGTGATCCAGCGATACATCTCTGTGGACGCTCCGGGTGGAATTGACAATCGCTGATATCGGATGATCCACTCCCGCATTCGTGGATCGTCTGCGACGCTAGGTGCGGTGAGGGCAAGCATCGCCGGATCCTGACCCCAGTTCTGTTCGTACAGCATCCATAGCCTCTTCATGGTGTGCTCGGGCATCCCGATGGGGTAGTCGTGGGCTCTCTGCCAACGGGCAAATGTGTTCACCAGGACGAGAGCCAGCGCGCGAGCGGGATAGGTTGCCGCCAGAAGCATGGCCATCGGGCCACCTTCCGTGTCGCCGATGATCGCTGCCTGCGAAGAACCGGCCGCATCCAGCACGGTGATTGCGTCATCCATCCACTCCTCGAGCGTGGGGAGGGCGCCAAGGGGCACGGGGTCAGAGACACCTGTGCCTCGTTTGTCGAAACAGATGACGCGGCCAATTCGACCTAGTCGATGGAAGTAGTAGGTGAGCGACGGCTCGTCCCACATCGCGTCGAGGTTCGTGCCCCAGTTGGTGACAAAGAGAAGGTCACGAGGGCCGTCGCCGAAAACCTGATAGGCCACGTAGCCCTCGCTCGATTTCGCGTATCTGGTCTCCGGTCGCATAGGCCCCCTCCCAGGGCAGGCTCATGTTGTCATGGCCCGCGCGCGCCCGCCAGAAATGAGAACCACTCGCCGACATCGAGCAGTACTGGGGTGCCACGGCCAGCGGACCGGCGAACCCAGGAAGATCCACAAGGCCACGCAAGAAAACCTTCCGAGAGTCTCAGATTGCCTCTTGATCTTGAATATATACCGAGTATCATACCGAGTATGTTCACCAGTGAAGGCCCCCCTATCCAGGGCGCATGCCCCCTCGACCGCCGGGCCCGTCAGTGAGCGTCCGTCATGCACTGCTCGCCTTGCTCAGTGAAGGTCCGAAGTACGGCCTGCAGCTTCGGCAGGAGTTCGAGGCGCGTACCGGGGACGTATGGCCGCTCAACGTCGGGCAGGTCTACACGACGCTCCAGCGCCTCGAGCGCGACGGGCTCGTCGAGGCCGAGAGTGCGGACGGCGATGGACCTCAAAAGGGATACCAGATCACCTCGGAAGGGAGCCAGGATCTCGCCAAGTGGCTCCAAACGCCCTCGGAAACTATGCCTCCACCACGCGACGAGCTCGTCATCAAGATATTGGTGTCCCTGGCAGTGCCGGACATAGACGTTCATGACCTGCTCCAGGTGCATCGCCGGCACCTCGTAGAGATGATGCAGCGCTACACACGCCTAAAGACCGAAGCGCCGGAGAGCGACGTTGGTCTTACTCTCGTCGTCGATGCCGAACTCTTCCGGCTCGAGGGGATCGCGCGGTGGCTCGATTCTGCCGACACCCGCCTTGCGCGCGACAAAACCACTCACACGAGTAATCAGACCTCGTCAGTCGAGAATCCGCTACCCAAGAAGGAGGCCACTCAACGATGAGTGCAGCCATCGAGCTCCGTTGTGTATCGAAGACCTACGGTGAGGGCGCCTCAGAGGTCCATGCTCTCTCGGAGGTCGACCTCTCAGTCGTCCGTGGCGAACTTGTGGCGATCATGGGACCGAGCGGCTCCGGCAAGAGCACCCTGTTGACGATTGCGGGGACGCTCGAGGACCCCACTACCGGCGAAGTCTTTATTGGCGGAGTCGAGGTGGCCGGCATGTCACGCAACGACAGGGCCCGGATGCGGCGCCGGTCAATCGGGTACGTCTTTCAAGATTTCAACTTGCTCGCTGGATTGTCCGCTGCGGAGAACGTCGCCCTTCCGTTGGAACTTGACGGAGCCGGTGCCAAGGCTGCTCGCGCGATCGCTCTCGACGTACTCGAGGAGATGAACCTCGCAGACCGCGTGGGCCACTGGCCCGACGACTTATCAGGCGGCGAACGCCAGCGGGTGGCGATTGCTCGAGCTCTGGTTGGCGATCGCGAGCTGCTGTTTGCGGATGAGCCCACCGGCGCCTTGGACTCGGTAAACGGCGAGGCGGTCATGCGCATGCTGCGCGCAGCAAGTCATCGGGGAGTGGCCGGAGTAATGGTGACCCACGATGCTCAGTTGGCGTCTTGGGCGGACCGCGTTGTCTTTCTCCGCGATGGGAAAATGATCGATGAGACGGGCCCTCCTCCGGGACCTGAGTCACTCCTCACAGCTGGTTCGGACTGATGAATTCGAAGCAACTTCGCAGCGCCGGACGCGTGGGCACACTAGGAGCCGGGGTCTCCGCAGGGATCTCCGCTCGTCGGGCGGTAGCACGCTGGGCGTGGCGACTCTTTCGCCGCGAGTGGCGGCAGCAGGTCCTCGTACTGATGTTGCTCGTTCTCGCCGTTGCGGGAGCCACTTTCAGTGGTGCGTTCGTGTTCAACTTCACGGGGGGGCCGGAGGGTACGTTCGGTTCGGCCGAGCACCGAATCGAGTTCAAGAACTCTGATCCTGACGCGACGGCAGTCGACCTTGCGGCTGCCGAGGAATACTTCGGCACGATCGATGTGGTCGCATCGCGATTCGTACGCGTGCCTGGCTCCGTCGAGAATGTCGAGGTCCGAGCGCAGGATGCTCAAGGCCCGTACTCGGCCCCCATGCTGGCGCTCCAAGAAGGTCGCTACCCGAGTGCTGCGGATGAGGTAGCCGTCACCGATTCAGTGGCTCAGACGTTCGATGTCGTCGTCGGCGATTCCCTGGAGCTAGAAGGTCGAAGCAAGAGCGTGGTCGGACTAGTCGAGAATCCCAGCAACCTCGAGGACGACTTCGCACTGGTTTCCCCCTCTCACGCTGAGCCCCCGCAGGAGGTAACCATCTTGGTGGGGGGAAGCATCGATCGCCTCGAGGCCTTTCGCGAACGGATGACCATCGAGGGCAACGTTCTGCGGGAATCTCGGGAAAGCAACAAAGTAGAAGCGGCCGTATGGACCTTCAGCCTCGCTACGGTCGGCATGCTCCTCGTTGCACTGATTGCTGCCGCGGGCTTCGTCGTCATGGCTCAACGCCGCATGCGTCAGCTAGGCATGCTCGCAGCAATAGGCGCAAGCGAGAGGCAGATTCGCCTCGTGACGCTAGCCAACGGCTTCCTTGTCGGTGTGGCGGCTGCCGTAATCGGCACGGGGATGGGCTTGCTTGCATGGTTCATTGCGTCCGAGCGGGTGGAGGACGCGGCTGCCCATCGAATTGACGGCCTGAGCGTTCCGCTCTGGCTGATAGGTGCAAGCATGATGCTTGCGGTCGTGACGGCCACCGCATCCGCATGGTGGCCCGCACGGGCGGTCGCCCGCATCCCGATCATCCTTGCATTGTCGTCGCGCTCCCCGCGCCCGAAACCTGTGCATCGCACGACGCTGCTGGCAGGCATCCTGATCACAATCGGCCTGGTCTCCTTCGCTCTTGCAGACCAGGGCAACGTTCCTCTCAGCATTGTTGGCACGCTAACTATCCCGCTCGGAATCCTCCTGATCGCTCCTCTCGCCATCCGGGCCCTCGCCTCGGTCGCGCGCAGGCTCCCGATCGCAGGCCGGCTCGCGCTAAGAGACCTGGTGCGCTATCAAGCTCGATCCGGTGCTGCACTCGCGGCGATCACCTTGGGGTTGGGAATCGTCGTGTCCATCGTGGCCGCTGCCAGTGCGGCGGAGTACGGCGCCGGTGAAGGCAATCTCTCCGACCGTCAGCTCATGGTCCGAATGGGCAACTCGCCCGAGGCATTCGTGATCCCCAAGCGGACGCAGCCCGAACTCGAGAGCATGGACGCGGACGTCCATGACTTCGCCGCCACACTCGACGGTGCTGCCGTCATCGACCTCCAAATGGTTCTCGATCCCGCGATGCCTCCCGATCCCGGCATCGGCGACCCAGGGGATCAGCAGGCGGCAGTCCTTGGGAGACGAATCTCATCCTGCGTACGGGGTCTCGGCATGCCGAGTGAGTGCGGGCAGTTCGACACTTTTCATCTCTACCTGGCCACCCCAGAACTGATTGCGAGGTCGGGAGGAAAGTCAGCATCCATTGAGTCGCACGACGTACTCACGGCCAAGAATGGCGACTTCGTGTTCTTTCACCCGGAGGAGAAGGAGCCGACACCTGTGACAAGCGTTGCCGCTATCGAGGGTCCGGGGTACTCGTCGCTTCCCCACACCTTCATCAGCCCCGGTGCTGTCGAAAGACTGGGTTGGGAGCAAGTCCAAGCCGGATGGTTGATCGAAACAACCCGGCCTTTGACCGATGACGAGCTTCGCGTCGGCGCGCGAGATGGCGGCCACTGCCGGCCTAACAGTCGAAGCCAGAGAGGACCAGACAAGGTTGTCGCAAATGCGATTTGGGGCAACGGCAGCTGGAACGCTGCTCGCACTCGGCATTCTCGCCATGACCGTCGGCCTGATTCGTAGCGAGGCCTCCGGCGATCTCCGCACTCTCACCGCGACCGGGGCCACGAGCAGAATCCGGCGGAACCTCACTGCGATCACCGCAGGCGTGCTGGCACTTCTCGGCGCCGTGCTTGGGACCGTGGGTGCGTACGTCAGCCTGAGTGCAGGTCACCTCAGCGGCGTTAGCCAAGTGCCGGTCCCCCACCTCATTGTCATCATCGCCGGCATCCCCGCGGCTGCTGCCTTGTGCGGCTGGCTACTCTCTGGGCGCGAACCCCCCGTCATGGCGCGACGCGTACTGGAGTAACGATGAATGGGACTGGCCCGAACTGATCGTCAACCGTTGGCCACTCTGGATCAGCTTTTGGCTGGAAACGAATGATGCTCGTGGGCGATGACCCACCTTCCGCTATCTTTTCGAAGTCCGAGTGTCAGGCGCAAACGGTTGGCTGGATCCTGGCGGAGTTCTTCGTCGGTCCCGCAACGCAGCAGAGCCCACGCAAAGGCCACGTCTTCACCGGCTTCGACTTCGAGCGAGAGCATCTCGAACGATGCTCCGGATTGCTGCCACTTGAAAAATGGCGGCCAGGTTCGACTGTATGCGTCTAGGCCCCGAACACCCTCGTCCGGCGGAGGCACGTCGAACATCACGATGTCCTCGGCATGGTCTGCGAGCACGCCTTCTAGATCGCCACCATGAACTGCTGTGGCCCATCCTTGAATGAGCTCCCGAATCTCTTGCTCATTTTCACCCACGAACATCCCTCCATTTCTCTCTCGGACCTGGGCGAGGTTACCGAACGAGAACTCATCATTGGAAGGGCGCGACCCGGCAGATGGCTGTTATGGATTCTCGGAGACGCTCAGTAAGATTTTTCCCCGTCCGTGGCCCGAGTCGAGCCTGGTGTGGGCTTTGGCGACCTGTTCGAGCGGCAGAACTTGGTCGATGATAGGTCTCAGCTGACCACGCTCAATCAACTCGCCCAGGTGAACAAGCTGCCTCCGGTTGCGTTTCATCATCACCCCGTGAAGGGTCAGGTTGCGTTGATAGAGAGGAGTCATGTCGCCCTTCGGACCGAGAATTGTGCCGAGCCTTCCGAACTTGCGAGTGGCCCGCATGCTCCGTTCCACGGTGTCGCCTCCTACAGTGTCCAAGACAACATCGACCCCGTTGCCGTTCGTCACCTCGAGCGCAACCTCGATGGGATCGTTGGACTTATAGTCGATGGCGAGGTCCGTTCCGAGCTCCTTGAGGAGATCCTGGTTCTCCGCAGATGCCGTCGCGAGCACACGCGTTCCCGGCGGCCTTTGCTATCTGAACCGCAAAGGAGCCGACACCTCCCGCTCCCCCATGAATAAGTACCGTCTCCGCGGGGGCGATCTGCAATCGATCCACCAACACCTGCCAAGCGGTGCCTCCCGCCAACGGGACGGCTGCCGCCTCGATGTGGCTCAGGCCGGCGGGTTTGTGCGCAACGATCGTCTCGTCGATCACGTGGTACTCCGCATAGGTTCCAGGATGGGAGCTCCCCGTATCCGGCGTGTAGTAGACCTCGTCTCCCACGGAAAAGTCTCTGCACCTCGGGCCGGTCTCCTCTACCACGCCGGATGCATCGGCACCCAGGACGGCTGGAAGGGTCACACCCCGAGCCGATCCGTGTGCCCGCATCTTCGCATCGACCGGGTTGGTCCCCGATGCCACGACCCTGACCAACAACTCCCTCGCGCCAGGTTGTGGCCGGTCGATCTCTTGCTCCGAGAAAACCTGCGGTCCACCAAATGCTTCGATGACCATCGCTCTCATGGTGGCTCACCTCCGCTGGAAAAGATGTGCGTTCGCTCCCTTTTAGCGCACGTGCCCAAGCTGGCAGTCAGCAAACATCCGGCGTTGTCGATGGGGGCAATGCCTGGCTAGTCACTGCCAGGGTTGGGGGGTGCTGCTCCGCTAGAGTTGCGGCGTGCAGCACGGCCAAGACGCGCGCATCATCGACTGGACGATGCCGCAATCGTCGATACAACATATGTCCGGCTATGTTTCGTGATTCGGTGGAGGGTTCTGCACTGAGATGACTGCAAGCATGGACGAGCGAGCCACCCGCGCAGATTATGCCGAACGCTACCGACTGCGTGCTTCGGCAACGGTCGTCGATGAAGCTGAGCGAGAGGTGATCGGCGACGTTTGGGGAGCGAACGGCTTCACCACCGTCGACCAGGCAGAGGACCTTCGTCGTCGGCTTGAGCTCGACACCAACAGCAGGTTGCTCGACGTTGGCTCAGGCTGCGGCTGGCCGGGCCTCTGGCTCGCTCAACAGACGGGATGCGAGGTGGTGGTAACCGACCTTCCCCCCGAGGGACTCGAGGTCGCTTCGCGTCGAGCTAAGGCGGAAGGACTGAGGTCCCTAGGAGCTGTTGCCGCGTCTGCCCGGCGCTTTCCGTTCGCGGAAGGCTCATTCGATGCCGTTGTCCACGTGGATCTCATTTGCTGACTGGGTCCAAAGCTCTCCGTGCTGAGAGCCTGCAGACGCATCTTGAAACCGGGAGGGCGCACGGCCTACGCGACCATAGTGGTTGCGGAAGACCTGTCGAAGTCACAGCATCGACGGGCGGCTCGGATGGGGCCACGAGCGGTGAGCAGCACCCGTCCGATCGGGAGCCTGATGAAGGCCGCCGGCTTCGAAGCGATTGAAATCAGTGACGTAACCGAGGACTTCACTGCGACTGCGCAGGCGTGGTTCGATGCCTTTGCTTCCCGCGCGCGAGTTGAGGCCTGTGCTCCGCAACGAATTCGACGATCGGCAGAGGGGAAGGAATGAGATGATCGCGGCGGTCGACGAAGGCTTGATTCAGCGTCTGCTCGTGAGTGCAGCGGCCCCACGTTCATAAGGAGAACAACGTGAAGCGATCCGACTGGTTGTCCAAACAACGTCGGGCGGTCGAAGAAGGTTACGACAAGCAGGAGGGCACGACCTATGTCGAGTCCGAGGAGATTAGCTCCACACACCATCAATTTGTCACTCGCCTGATCGAACTATGTCCTCCGGAGGGCCGAGTTCTGGATGCTGCCTGTGGGACGGGCAGTTACTTCGGCATGATTCTCGCCTCGGGACGGCAGGTCGCCGGTATCGATCAATCCGGTGGAATGCTGGCTCGGGCTCGCGAAAGGTTTCCCGAGGTCGATACCGAGAGGCTCGGCCTGCAGCAATTGGACAAGGACGCGCAATTCGATGCGGTGATGTGCGTGGACGCGATGGAGTTCATCTTTCCCGAGGACTGGCCACAAGTGATGGCGAACCTGCGAAGAGCACTTCGTCCAGGAGGCCACTTGTACATGACGGTTGAGCTCGTAACCGAACGGGAACTCGAGAAGGCGTTCGCCGATGCAACAGAACGAGGTCTCCCAGTAGTGCAGGGGGAGAATGTGTTTCGCGGCGGCTACCACTACTACCCGCCCGTTCCGCAAGTTGTCGCCTGGGTCGGCGAAGCAGGCCTACAGGTGGTCGAGGATGGCTACAGCGACCACGGCAGCTACGGTTACTACCATGTGCTTGCCCGTAGACCGGATGACACCAGTGGTTGAAGATCCATCAAGCGAAGGATCAATCCAGGGCGGACCGTTTATCCTGCCCTTCATTTGTGTGGCGACCTCTAGATGCCCGCATTTCGCTTGGCGTCCCAGGCGAAGATGACAGGGGAGCCTACGGTTCCGTCGGGCTTCGTCTCTCTGTACTCCACTCGGATCGTGCCGAAGTTGAGTGAGATCGAGTCGACGAGTGGGCTTCCATCCTCACCGCCGCTCGCAGTTTGAAAAGACGACACGAGAACGTCCCCGAGCGTGATGGTGAGGAACTCGGCTTGTCCTTTACCACCACGACGGGCGGTGAGCACGGCGTTCTTGATGTGTCGCCCAGAGGCGCACGCCAACATGAGCAGAGGGCTCGCCTTCGAGATGCGCGAAGTAAGGGTCAAGGGCTGGATGGTCACCTTGCCCGCGGCACCTCCAGTTCCCGGCGCGGTCGGCATAGTCGCAGTCTCCCCCCAGGACCAGGTCCCCACCTCGATCTCTCCCTTGTGTTTTGCGTCCTGGCTCTCACCCGGGATTTCGTCAATCTTGAGGAAGTAATCGATGGTCACCCTCTCCCCCCAGTTGCACGCCGATGTTAGGTGATGTTGCGTCGGCTGCAGTGCGCTGTCAAGCCAAGTCTAGGAGTCCTTGAGCACTGACAGGATGTTGCCGGCGGGGTCCTTGAACCAGGCGATGTCCGGCCCGTTGCCTCGAGCAATGCCCTTTTCGTCCTGTCCGAAGTCTTCGTACTTTTCGAAACGCACCCCACGCCCTGCGAGCCCATCGACGACCTCGTCGACATCATCAACCTGGAAATTCAAAATGGTGTAGGTGGCCGGCACGAAGTCCGGCTTCACGTAGACCAGCGTGTCCCGGCCATCCGCTAGGTGCAGCGACACCAGGTTGTTCTCGTCCAGCACGGAAACCTTCAGGCCCAGCGTTTCGCCATAGAACTCTTGGGCCTTCGCCAAGTCGTCCACGGCAAAACTATTGAATGCCTTCGCGTTCGCCAGCATGAGGGCTCCTCTCGTAGATTGCCAGGCCCTGAGTAGGGCACACGTTCTATAGACCAGCCTGCGACCCGAAAGTCATCGCTGACCGTTTGGACGATTCGACCACGCTTTGGTGCAGTTCATGTCACACGTTCGAGGTCGCTCGCACCTGGCTTTCTTATGAAACGTCAGCCGCTCGGGCCTCTTCGACGGTCCTGGAATTCACCACCGGCCAGGTCAGCGCAGCCAGGGTCAGGAAGACGACCCCCCCGACCAGGAACGGTGATGCCAGACCGAAGACAGATGCTAGGAATCCACCGAGGGCCGCACCGATCGGCATCGTCCCCCAGGCCAGCAGGCGATACACGCTGTTGATCCTGCCCAACAGATGGTCGGGGATGAGCGACTGTCTCAGCGAAACGGTGATCACGTTCCACGTCATGTTGGCCGCTCCTATGACCATTGAAAGGACGACGACCAGCGTCACACTTCTCGTCAACCCGATCCCGACCAAGCCAGAGCCCATCATGATCACGGAGCCGATCAAGGTGACTCCTACCCCGAGCGAGCGTCGGAGTCGATCGGCGAGCAGACTTCCGATTACGCTGCCTAGCGCTACCGGCACGAGCAGGAAACCGAACCCAACCTCACCTATGCCTAGCCGCTCCAGCGCGAACAGCACGAGGATTGCGTTGTTTGCAGAAAGCATCATGTTCATGACGCCGACCATGATCGCCAGGGTTCGGATCAGGCTATGACCGACAAGCCAAGTCACGCCCTCCCGAATGTCGCGCCATACCGTAGTTGGTGATGATGCTCTCGTGGGCGCGAACGATCCCTGCAGCCTCGTCACCAACAAGCCCGCCGTTCCGAACGTTGCAACGCTTAGCCCAAATGGAAGCGCACGGCCGAGCGCGAACAAGGCACCGCCGAGCGGTCCCCCAGCGAACTCGTTGGCCACGATTTCAACCCCGAGCAACCGCCCATTGGCTCTCTCCAATTGATCGCGCTCCACGATCGCCGGGAGGATTGACTGGGCTGCAACGTCGAACAGGACCTCGGTCACGCCGAGCAGAAACGCGACCGAGTAGACGAGGGGGAGCCCCGCCCAGTCCCCCATGACCGCAACCGTCAGCACCGCGGTTAGCCCGCACCGAACCGCTTGCATGGTGGCCATGAGCCGTCGCCTATCGACTCGGTCGGCCACCGCCCCGCCGACGAGAGCAAGGAGCAACCATGGGAGACGGGTCGCGAGCACAACCCCCGCGATGAGTCCCGGATCGCGGGTGACGGTGGCCGCCAGCAGGGGTAAGGCCGTGACCCACGCGCCGTCACCAAGGTTGGAAACAGCCGATGCGATCCAGAGCTTGCGAAAATTCTGACCCAGCGGCATAGTGATGGATATTAGTCCATTGATTGATAAAAGCCAATCACATGGTAGCTACTCACTGGCGGGACCCTGATGCCCCAAAAAAAGCGAAGACTCGCCACGGCCGAGGAGCGCAAGGCCCTCGCCCATCCCCTGCGGATCCGCATTCTGCGACTGTGCCTCGACGAGTCGCTGACCAACAAGGAGATCGCCGACGCTTTGGGAAAGGATCCGGGTTCCACGCTTTTCCACGTTCGCAAGTTGATGGAGCAGGGATTCCTCGTGCTCGAGGAGGTGCGAGCAGGAAAGGGTGGAGCGTTAGAAAAGCCTTATCGGGCTTCAGGGAAATCGTGGGAGCTCGACATGGGTCTCGAGGAGGCGTCCGGAGCACTCTTCGCGATCGACGCGTTTCGAACCGAGCTGGTGGAGGCCGGGCATACGGAGCTGCTGATGTACATCCGATCGGCCCTGCAACTCAACGAAGAACACCTGGATGAGCTGCGCGACAGCCTGCAAGAGACGATCGACGAGTACAGCGAGCTTCGCGACTCCGACGGGCGTCGAGTCTCCCTGATGGCTGCGATGCACGAACGCCCCAAGCGTAAACGTCGACGGTAGCCCGCCGCCTTCCCGGCGTCTCGGCGGGTTGAGGCCAAGCCGGGCCGCACGAAATTTCCCGTAAACGGATGCCCGCACGCTCGTTGATCTCTGGAAGCGAAGACCCGAGGCGTTGGGGGCTCCGTCCGCCCCCGGCGGCCGTCGTCGTCGCTACGCTGCTGCGCATCTCGGAGTCGCCGTAAGGTCTTCGGCCCGTCGACTCACGCCTAGGTTGTTTCCGACTACGGGAGCTAGGCGATGGCAGGAATCAGGAGCGAGAACTGCTCGGAGGGTGCCGGACGCCCCAGTAGGAAGCCCTGACCCAATGGGCACCCCCGACGTCTAAGTTCCTCGAGTTGCCCCGAGGTCTCGATGCCTTCGGCGACGATCTCCAGCCCAAGGGTGTGACCCAGCACGATGATGGCCTGTGCCACTGCAGCCTCTTCCGGTCCCTGATCGATTCTGCTAACGAACGAGAGGTCGATCTTCAAGATCCCGATCGGCAACTTGCTGAGATACCCCAGCGATGAGTAGCCGGAGCCAAAGTCATCCAATGCGATGACTGCACCGAGGGCGGCCAGCTCCTTGATCGTTGTGGCGAGCCGATCGTCGCTAAGCAAGAACGCACTTTCGGTAATCTCAAGGATGAGCGCCTCCGCGGGGAGATTCGATTGGGTCAGGGCCCGTGAGACGTCCTGAACGAGGTTTGAATCGCCAAGCTGGCTTGGGGACACGTTCACGCACAAGCGCAAGTCACTCGAATCAGGACTGCTGCGCCATTCGGCAACCTGGTCGCAGGCAGTTTTCAGAACCCATCTGCCGATTGGCACGATCGCTCCCGTCTCCTCGGCGAGAGGGATGAAGTTGCCCGGACTTACCATGCCGCGTAGTGGATGCTCCCACCGAACAAGCGCCTCTACGGCCTTCCTGCGCCCCGTGGTCAGATCCATGATGGGTTGATAGTGAAGCCTCAACTCGTCGTTCTCAACGGCCGTGAGCAATTCGTTCTTCAGAACGAATCTCTCGCTCGCCGCTCCGTGCATGCTTTCGTCGAAGGATTTGAAGGCGCCCTTGCCCTCGCCTTTGGCCTTGTACATCGCGACATCTGCGTTTCGCAACAAGTCGGCGGCCGTCTGGCCGGGTTCGTGTAGCGCGATGCCCACACTGCCATTCACGACTACGGGCTGGCCCTCGAGCTCGATTGGCTTTGCGAGCGACTGCAAGATGCGCTGGGCCGGGACCGCGACATCCTCGATGTCATCCAACAGCACCGCGAACTCGTCCCCTCCAAGTCGGGCGGTGGTGTCGGAGGTTCTCACGCTCTCCCTCACCCGTTGTGCAACCGCGATCAGCAATTCGTCCCCGGCCGCGTGGCCGAGGCTGTCGTTGATCGTCTTGAAATCGTCAAGATCCAAAAACGCCACGGCAAGCCCCTTGCCGTTCTCCCGGCGGCGGCTGAGTGCGTGCTCCACTCGGTTCTTGAAGAGGGTTCTGTTGGCGAGACCGGTCAGAGGATCTTCCAACGCCTGCTGTCGCAATTCGTCTTCCAGGGCTGCTCGCTGTGATTCCGCGCTCGCAAGAGATCGTGCTAGAACACCAAATTCTCCGCTCTGGTCGAGATCCGCTTCGTTGGTCGCATTGGCCTCACCCTGCCGGTGGATCTGTGACATCAGGCGGTGAACCGGACGAGTGATGCGGCGGCGCACCCACATCAGACCCCCGAGGCCCAGAAGCAAACCGACCACAAGGCTCGCTATCAACACGTTCTTGGATGACTCAACAGTTCTGGAGGCCTGATCGTCTCGTTGTGAAAGGTTTGCACGGGCTGGCGCGGAGATTCCAGTCTCGAGTAGCTCATCGAGTTCGGTGCTGATGCTCAGGAACTTCGGAAGCTTCTCGGCCGATTCCTCGGTCAGGGAAATAATCAGGAGAAGTTCCCGCTCGAAATCCCTCACTTCGGTCTGCATGGCATCGACAGCCGCATGCTCGGATGGCCTGTCGGCCGACTCGTGGATCTCGTCGAGCTCCTCGAACCACTCGGCAAATTCCTCCAAGGCCTCTCCCTTGCTGGCTTCTGTAGGGTTGGCCTGGTAGTTGCTGGACATCCGTGCGTTCTCTTCGACGTCACCCTCGAAGGCGGCCAGGAAAGGTATCGCTTCGACGTTGTCGTCCATCTCTTCGAACCCGGTCTGAAGTGAGATGAACGTGGAGCGTCGCAACTGGTCCGCAGCGACAAGCTCGCCACCCAACTTCTCCAACCGTCCAAACAATTGTGAGGCCGACTCGCTGAGCTGATCCTGAGACATGTCGCTGACGAGCGCCTGATAGTCATCTATGGCCTTGGCGAACTCGACTTCGACACTCAAAGACCAAACCTCTTTGTCTGTCACCAGAGACTCGAGAAAGGTGATCATGGCCTCATCCGCGGCGTCGTCCATCGCTGTCGCCGCCCTGAGGGTAGGGCGATCGACGTCGACGACCTGGCCGAACGACTCATCAATGGAATGGACACTCAAATAGGAGACAAACATGAAGCCAATGAACGCGGCGAGTACGAGGGCAAACACGATCTTGAGGGTTCCGGCGATGGTCAGCCTCCCCTGACGCGCATCGATCGGGCTTCTTCCCGGCGCATCGTTGCCGGGTGAGCTGGCTCCCCTATCTGAATGCTTTTGCACGTAGCTCCCCTGGTTCGGTAGCCCGGCTGACCCATGTGGGCCCCGTGGCTTTGCGTCCCCGCCTCACGACGGGTTTGCCGTTTCGCTCATTACCGCTGATTGTTCATCGGCCTACGCCGAGCCGCCCTTGATCCGAATTTCGGGTAGATGACGTGCCCTCGGGTTCCGCTTCACACGTTCCACTCGCGCTCAGGAAGATCTAAGGCCTAACTAATCCATCGACCTAAGAGGCGACCGCCTTGAGGGCGCCTGGCCTCCCGGGCCCTCGCTAGGCCGATTGGTAAGTCGCGATCAATACACCGGTGGTTGTCGTCACGGAATTGGTAAGACGCAGCTCGCCGACCGATTCGCCGTTGTCGGGAAAGAGGCGGCGGCCCGAGCCAAGGACCAGCGGATGGATCAGGAGCGTGAACTCGTCGATCAGGTTGTGCCCCATCAGCGACCTGACGAGCTCTCCGCTGCCGAGGACCGCGAGGTCCTTACCCGGCTGCAGCTTGAGCTGGCCCACGGCAGTCACCGCGTCACCCGACAAAAGCGTGGAGTTCTTCCAGGGAAGCGGTTCGGTCATCGTCGTTGAGGCCACGTACTTTTGGGAATCATTCAGCACGTCGGTGAAGGGGTTCGGCTCTTGCTGGTTGGGCCAAAAGGAATAGAACTGCTCGTAGGTTCTGCGCCCGAACAGCAGTTCCGTGGTGCCCATGCCCTTCCCCATCTCGTTGCCCATTACTTCATCGCCGTAGGGAACCGCCCAGCCCCCGTGCTCGAATCCGCTGCGCGTATCCTCATCCGCCCCACCGGGTGCCTGCATCACGCCGTCAAGGCTCAGGCTTTCGACAACAACGATTTTTCTCATCGCCGTGCTCCTTTCATAAGACCGGCGGGATGCCCTCTACTCGCAAAGACGAGCCCACACGGGCATCCGTATAGCGTAATGATCACGCTCAGCGGACTCCACCAGTTGCTGGGGCAGTGCACGGTAATCAGCAGGCGCCGTACGAGTTCCGCCGGGGTGACGTCACCCGCCGAGTTCTTCTCCGAGGAGAACGTGAGCCGCGTTTTCGCCTTCGCCGGCTGAACTAGCGATCCCCCACCTGGGCAGCTCAGCACCTCGTCTGAGCGGAGTGGCCACCTCTGTATCTGATATCTCGCAACGGGCTGGGTATCAGGAATGAGAGAGATTACTTCCGACCAGAGGAGGCAGAATGACGGCCAAAGCTCGCGACATCATGACGGGCTCACCCGAGTGCGTTGGAGAGAACGACTCGATACTCGATGCATCGAAGAAGCTGGCCAAGCTGGGCGTTGGAGCGATGCCCATCTGTGGAGAGGACGCCCGACTGAAGGGCATGCTCACCGACCGAGACATCGTGATCAAGGTCCTCGCCGAGGGCCGAGACCCCGCGTCGACGACGGCTGGGGAGCTTGCCGAGGGCAAGCCGGTGACCATCGGTGCCGACGACTCCGTGTCGGAGGCGATCAAGACGATGGCCGATCGCCAGGTTCGGCGACTTCCGGTCATCGACGGCCACAAGCTAGTGGGCGTGATCAGTCAGGCAGACATCGCTCGCAACGCTGAAGACGATGACACGGGTGCCCTCGTCGAACTCATCTCCCAGCCGTAGCCTGATCGAACGCGCGATAAGAAAGGAAGCCCGCCGCCAACGAGGACGGCGGGCTTCTTCCTGCTGCTAGGCCGTTTCGTTGGGATCTTCATTAGAAGCAAGCTCGAGCGAAAGCCTCTGCACGTCATCGAAGTGGCGCTCCTGGATCGGGAGCGCCCATCTGGCTAGGTCGAGCACCTCGTTCTCTCCCGCTCGCTGGGCCATCTCGCTCAAGACCCTCCAGTGACCAACCTCGCCTGCCTCTGCCATCGTGAGGAACTCGAATCCATCGAGACCGTCGGCGTCATCGTCGAGATAGGTGGACAGCATCTTGGAGGCCTTCGACTTGGTGCTGCGAGCCTCCTCGAGAATCGCGGTCTTCCGTCCCTCCATGGTCTCTACCAGGGCCGTTCCGCGCTCCTCGGTCTCCGATGCCTCTCGGTTCATCTGCTCCAAGGCGGACGTCGCGTCCGGCCAGTCCGTCAGCTTTAGTACCTTCTCGGTGGCCGTCTGCGCCGCCATTGCAAGACCGACTACCTCAGCAAGCTTTTCTTCCACATTCGTAAGCTCTGCCATCTTTCCTCCTATGGGAGATCAACCTTCGGGTAGCGCGTACCCACCGTGGTTGGGATAACGCAAGTGCTCGCGACCTAGACCGTGATCCTCTGATGAATGAAGACGGATTGTCTCCGACAGACCTCGCGGTATCCGGGTCGCTTGGACAAAACGAACAAGCTCTGCACACCGAACGGACCCACCGCGTGAAGTGGCGGAGGGTCCGCTGAACGGCGTTGCTTCTCGGCCCAGACCTCGGCGGCTGTTGGTTCAACGGCCGAGAGCCGAGTACTGCGACCTAAGGACGAGTTGGCGAGCCCGGCTGGCTCGACCGAGGTTGCGTTGACCCGGTGACACCGGCTGGCTGCCGCTGCGTGGATTCGCCGTTGCCGATACCTGCCTGGTTGGCGCGCGTCTCGACGCGGTCACGAATACGGTCTCCAGCTCCGTCCATCTCGCCCCGCACGTTCGAGGTCTCTCGCTCGGCACGGTCGGCGGTTCGCTCCCAGTAACGCTGCATCGTCTTGATTCCTCCGCCGCCAACAGCCACGATGGCGGACCCCACGACAATGGCTAGCATCGCGTAGAAGAGCCCCGTCACAACGTTCTCAGCGATGTTGAGCTGGTCAAGCGCTGCGAACACCGTAATGACGAGAATGGTGGTGCTGGCTGCAATAGCTAAACCACGCCCGTAGGACAGGCCCCCCAACGATGCTTCCACGATCTCCTTCACGGCTGCCGCGATAGCGGCTCCAACGACGATGATGAGGATGGCTGCAAAGACGTTGGGCAGGTAAGAAACGACGCCGGTGATGAGCTCACTGACTGGGTTTGGTCCGAACATGCCGAACGCAAGCTGCAGGACGAACAGCAGGACGACGTAAAAGGCAACTTTCCCCAGCAACGAGGACGCATCGTATCGAGACTTAGCCAGAGCCGTGCCGATGCCACCCCGCTCGACGGCACGGTCAAATCCAACGCGTTCCAGTACTCCGTCGACAACCTTAGCGATTGCTTTGGCTACAAAATAGCCGATGACCAGGATCGCCAGAAAGGCGATGAACTTTGGCAGGAAGGTCGCGACTGATGCCCATGCATCGCCGAGACCATCTTGGAACTCTTGCACTGTGGAACCCCCTCTAACAACGGCTTTCGAATAAGTCAGCGCCGTTTACCCCCGTTTTTCCGTGCCTAACCAATTGGCCACCAATCCGGCAAGAGAGCAACGCAAGGACGACCTCGTGGCAGGGGAGTACTCCAACCTGTACAAGTTTTCTGCACAGCTCGACTCGCTTTAGTCGCGCATGGTGGTTCGTCCTGCGGACAGTGCGTCACTATGAAGAATGGCAAGCCGTATCCAGAATCAGTTGTGCCCTGCCGATAAAAACACCAATATGAGATGGCTTTCTGAAACACGGACATATTGAGTCCAGTCCTGTCGAGGGCTTGGGCCATCCTGCCCCGCGGGAGCACACTGACCGCTGAGTCCTGGAATCGCCGGCATCTGACGATTCTTGTGCTCCTTTGGGTGCATGTTCCTGCGCTGCTCATCGTCGGAATCCAACAAGGCTACGGACTGGTTCATCCATTGCTGGAGATCGCGGTAGTGGCGATATTCGCAGCGGCGGCATTGTTCAGAGGCCCGAGTCGTAACGTCAGGGCGTCGTTTGCGACACTCGGCTTGGTATCTTCCTCCGCGATACTTGTACACCTCACCAGTGGTCTCATCGAGATGCACTTCCATTTCTTCGTCATTGTGGCCGTGGTGGCCCTTTATCAGTCCTGGTATCCGTTTCTAGTGGCCATCGGATTTGTGCTCCTGCACCACGGCATTATGGGTGCGATCGATAGCTCGTCGGTCTTCAATCACGCGGCGGCCTTGAGGAGCCCATGGAAGTGGGCTTCGCTGCATGCGCTGTTCATAGCCGGCGAGAGCATCGCTGCACTTACGACCTGGAAGCTGAACGAACTGAGCTTGGACGCTGAACGGTCAACTCGTACCGCCCTGGAGATCGCGATAGACGACCTCTCCGAGGCTCAATCTTTGACGCACATCGGGAGCTGGGACTGGAACGTCGTCTCCGGCCAGGTCTACTGGTCCGATGAGCTCTTCCGCATCTGTGGCGTGGCGTCGAACTTCGAGCCGTCATACGACAGCTTCATGGCGATGATTCCAACACCCGAGCGCAGCAAGCTAGAGGGCATCCTCGAATACGCGCTATCAACCGGAGAGGCTTTCGAGTTCGAGACACGCCTTAACCGACCCGACGGGACGGCGCGGCTAGTTCAGGCTGCGGGACGGACCATCACAGATGCACAGGGTCACGTCGGGCGTCTTATGGGAACCCTGCAGGACATCACCGAGCGCAAACGGCTTGAAGAAAAGGTGACTCACCAGGCATTCCATGACTCGCTCACAGGATTGCCTAACAGAGCCCTGTTCATTGACCGCGTCGAGCATGCCCGGGCGCGACAAGCACGCGATGCAAATGCTTTGGGGGTTCTGTTCGTGGATCTCGATGACTTCAAGATCGTCAACGACACCAAAGGACACCCTGCCGGTGACGTCCTGCTCCAAGAAATCGGACAGGGAATCGCTGGGGTTCTCCGGTCAGCAGACACAATCGCTCGACTCGGGGGTGATGAGTTTGCCGTTCTTCTGGAAGACCTAGAAAGCACGGAAGAAGCAACAAGTGTCGCTGCTCGTATCCTGCAGACCGTCGCATCAGTGAGGTCAGTAGACGAAAACGGGATCTCCATCAGCACCAGCATTGGAATTGCCATCGAACCGACTCCTGGTACGCGTGGTTCGGATGAGCTTCTTCGCGACGCAGATATCGCGATGTATGAGGCCAAGCGCAAAGGAAAAGGAAACTACGCATTATTCGAATCCGCCATGAGCAGGGATCTGAACGCGCGGCTGGAACTCCGAAATGATCTGCAACGAGCAATCGACAATGAGGAGTTCTTCCTTCAGTACCAACCAATTGTCAGGGTAGACGATGAGAACCTCCAGAGCGTTGAAGCTCTCGTCCGCTGGCGTCATCCGGAGCGTGGCGTGGTTCCTCCTTTGGATTTCATTCCGTTCGCGGAGGAGAACGGCCAGATCAAAGACATAGGGCGGTGGGTTCTACTTCATGCGTGCACGACGGTTGCCCGTTGGCAGAGTCTGTTTCCTCGAGAGGACGCGGTTCGCATCTCCGTCAATGTGTCCCCGGTACAGTTCCACGACCCAGGTTTCCTCAATGAGCTGAAGGCCATTCTTAGTGAATCCAAGCTCACACCCGACAGCCTGATGCTTGAAATCACTGAAGGTGTTCTCGTTCACGACTCAGAGTCTGTTGCGAACCGGCTGAATGAGATCAAAGAACTAGGGGTTCGTCTTGCGATTGATGACTTCGGAACCGGTTACTCCTCCCTTGGTTACCTTCGGAAGTTCCCAATCGACCTCCTGAAGATCGACAAGTCGTTCGTCGATTTCATCGCTTCCGGCCCAGAGGATTCCGCGTTAGCCCGTGCCATCGTGAAATTGGGTGACACGCTGGGCCTGAATGTCGTGGCCGAAGGGGTCGAGAACAAAAGTCAAGCGGCGGTGCTCCAAGACATGGGTTGCGATCTGGCGCAGGGCTATCTGTACTCCAAGCCGGTAGACGAGGGACAGATCGAAGTACTGCTATCGAAGCGGGATGAGACGGTAGCAGACAGCATCTAGTCCTGCTCGCGATACACACCGCGTTTATGTTCTCCCGATGACACTGATGGCAACGGTTAGTCCGCCGCGCAACAGATGTCTACCTGCTGTTAGATCATCAAGCTGTAAGAGCTGAGCGATGGAAATCATTTTAGCGCTTGGATCTGCCATCGCCTACGGTGTCTCAGATTTCACCGGCGGGGTTCTTACGAAGAGAGCCCACGTGCTCAACGTGATCCTCCTGTCTCAACTCGTCAGTTGCGTCATTCTCATTTTCGCCCTTCCTTTCTGGGACGGCTCGTTTTCTTGGGAGGCCCTTCAGTGGGGAACCGCCGTGGGTGTAGCCGGGATGGCCGGTGCCGCACTCCTTTATCGTGGGCTGGCAATCGGACGGATGGGAGTTGTCGCACCAATCACCGCTGTCCTTGCTGCTGTGATACCGCTTTCCTTTGGTCTCGCCGTAGGGGAACGGCCGGGTTGGCTATCGCTGGTGGGGGTTGGCATCGGTCTCGTGGCCGTTGTCCTGATTTCGAGTTCCTCCGAACCAGAGACAGCTACGGGCGTGACAGATGGCGAACCGCTGCTTTCGTCTGGCGGGCAGGGACTCGTAGAGGCCTTGGGCGCGGGCGCGGGCTTCGGACTTTTCTTCATCCTCTTGGAACGAGCTCCCGATGGTTCAGGCATCTGGCCCTTAGCAGGAACACGGATAAGCATGATCGGGGTCGTCGCACTGCTGGCGGCCCTCACCCATGCTCCCTTTCGACCGGGCATGGGAATGGTTCCTAGTCTTGTATGGCTCGGGTTCATCAACCTATCGGCAGATCTCCTCTACCTACTAGCGACTCGAGCCGGTCTTCTTTCTCTAGTGGCCGTCATTACTTCGCTGTATCCCGCGGCAACCGTCGCGCTCGCCCGCGGTTTCCTCGGAGAGCGAATGGTAAAACAGCAACTGCTGGGGATGGTCTTTGCCGCGCTCAGCGTGAGCCTCATTGCCCTCAGCTGAGTCCGTTGGCTTGGCCGCCGGAGCTTCTTCCGGGCGTTCCTAATCGATCATGAGGGTCTAGAAGCCCGAACCGGTCACCCAGACGACGACGGCCATCACCAGAAAAGCGACGCCCGCATACCGACTGACCCACTCCCCTAACTGCCCCGTCTTCTCGTAGACCATCAGTGCGGTAAGCACGGCCATCCAAGTCAGGTTTGCAACACCCACCGCAAACATCAGCAGCATCAACGCCCAGCAACATCCCAGGCAGAAGAGTCCGTGACGCACCCCGAGTTCGAGGGCCGCACGCGACCCTCGTCGGTAGTGCCGCAATAGGAAGGGACCCGGGTGGCGGCACTCACTCAAGCATCGATCCTTGAGACCAGTGAACTGGAAAGCCCCCGCCAGAGCCAGTGCCGATGAGGGAAGCAGCCAGGGTCGTGCCGACAACCACGAAGATGAGTCCTCGAAACGGTGCAGCAACACGTCGCCTCCGAGGGCAGCGAAACCAAAGACCATCCACACCAGCGCGTAGCCCGACAGGAATGCACCAAGCACTCGGGCCTGCTCCGGCTGATGAGCTGGAGGTCATTCGGAACAGCCGGATCATCGGCAGGCTAGTCGGTACCATCATGGCAACCACCATGGTCTGCCATGACAACGCAAACAAGATGAGTGCCATCGAGAGGGGCAGACCGGCATCGATCAGACCGTCATGGTGCATGATCGCGGCCGCGCCGGTGACCTGGGCCGCGACGATGATGGTCCACGACACCCCAATGGCTAGGGGGATCGCCGGCGGGAGGGATTTCCCGCCGGCGAGGGTACCTATCATGCCGATTCCGCGTGCCTGATGAGGTAGTCCGACTGGATCGCGTTGCGCCCCTCGAACGACCACACCATTCCAAACTCGGGCAGATTCACGGTGTTGGTCGAAGCTTTCCCTACGTATGCCGGTGAACCCGGCACGGTCGAGAAGACCGTGTTCTGAAGGGTTGTCGTGCTTCCGTCCGCTCCCCGGTAGGGGGCCATCTCCGAGGTGAGGAAGTTGTCGATCCGAAGGGTCCCCGCCCCATCACGGATCTCATGGCTGATCTTCGCCCGGCGAACGTCGAGGACTTCGCCCACGAGGCCGGCCAGGTCGGCCAATGGACCACCGAGCTTGCCACCGTATGCGTCGACGAGAGCGTTGAGCTGCTCATCCGTCGCGCGATCATCGACAAAGATGGCGACTCTCCACGATCCAGGGACGAGAACGTTGCCCGGGATCTTCACGACGTTCACGAGATTTAGCCCCGCGATGTCGACTCCATTGATCGTGCCGGCGTCGAAATGGTAGGCGACGAAGGCGTCGCACGATCCTCCGTCGGGATCCTCTCCGATCCAGCAGGGACACAACACTTCGCAGGAACATGCCTCCAGCAGCGACCCCTCCAGCTCGTAGACGAGGTCCTCGGATGCCACCTTGCTCTGAGCAACCGCCATGGTCATCACCCTTTCCGTTCGGGGGAACTACACGGATTCTGCGGAGTGTTGTTGCAACTTTGTTGCAACGAGGGCTCGTACCTTCTGGACACCGAAGCTCTGAAACAGAAGAGTGGTACGACGGGAGGGAAGAGATGAGAGCACGCGAACCGGATAATTCCGGATACATCACGCGAGACGGTGTAAACGTCTACTACGAGGTATTCGGCGACGGCGACACCACTCTTCTACTGATGCCGACGCATCCGATCGTTCACTCGCTCATGTGGAAAGGTCAGGTTCCTTACCTGGCGCGGCACTTCCGCGTGGTCACCTTCGACCCACGCGGCAATGGGAAGTCGGACCGCCCAGCTGAACCCGCGGCCTACGACGACTCCCAGAACGTGGCCGACGCGCTGCAGGTTCTGGACGAGACCGCCACCGAACAGGCGGTGCTTGCCGGCTTATGCGGTGGAGCGGGTTGGAGCCTTCAGTTCGCCGCGGCTCATCCGGACCGCACCCTGGGGGTGGTGTCCATCGCTACCCACGTCCCCTTCCTAACCCCGCCACATCCTCATCGAGTGGAGTACAGGTTCGAAGAGGAGCGCGACCACTACGAGGGCTGGGCAATGAACAACCGCCACTTCTGGGAGCGCGACTACCGGGCCTTTGTCGAGTTCTTCTTCGAGCAACTCCTGCCGGAACCTCACTCCACGAAGCAATGGGAAGACTGCGTTCAGTGGGCAATGGAGAGCTCGGTCGAAGCGATGCTCGCCTCCGTGGGTGGCCAGGCCGGTCCCGCTTCCAAGGAAGACGTCGTCGAGATCCTTCGCAAGGTGACCTGTCCCACTCTCTTCATCCACGGTCGACTGGATGCTTGCCAGCCGCTCGATCGGTCGGCTCGAGCCGCCGAGCTGACCGGCGGCACGCTTGTGACGCTCGAGGGCGTCGGGCACTTGCCTCAGGCCCGTCATCCCGTGAAGATCAATTCCCTCATTCGCTCCTTCGTAGAGTCGATTGCTCCCCCACGGGGACTTCAGGTCGAATGGACACGCTCGACCAAGCGGCCCAGGCGCGCTTTATTCGTGTCCTCGCCGATTGGGCTGGGTCACACGCTAAGAGACATCGCGATCGCGGACGAGCTACGCAAGAGAGAGCCAGAGATCGAGATTCACTGGCTCACCCAGAACCCGGTAACGAAGGTACTGCACGAGCGCAACGAGATCATTCACCCGGCGGCCCGCCATCTCGTAAGTGAATCAGCACACTTCCAGAGCGAATGCGCGGAGCACGACCTCCATGCCTTCCAGGCAATAAGGACGATGGACGAGATCCTGGTGAACAACTTCATGGTCTTCAAGGACCTTGTCGAGGAGGAGCACTACGACCTTTGGGTCGCGGACGAAGGCTGGGATGTCGACTATTTCCTCCACGAGAACCCCGAGCTCAAGCGCGCGCCGTTCGCGTGGCTGACCGACTTCGTCGGATGGGTGCCGATGCCATCGGGAGGAGATCGAGAAGCGGTCGTTGCCGCCGACTACAACCTGGAGATGATCGAGCACATCGAGCGCCACCCTCGGCTGCGAGACCGATCCGTCTTCGTCGGGGACCCCGACGACATCGTCCCCCTCGGTTTCGGCCCCGAACTCCCGACGATCCGGGATTGGACCCAGGAGCACTTCACCTTCCCCGGCTACGTCACGGGCTTCGACCCGAAAGACTACGCGGACCGCGAGGAGCTGCGAGCCCGGCTCGGGTTCGGACCCGACGAGAAGGTCTGCATCGCAACGGTTGGTGGATCGGGTGTCGGTGCCGCGCTCATTCGTCCGCGTGATCGCCGGTTTCCCGGTCGCCAAGAAACTGGTTCCGGAGTTGCGATTGATCGTCGTGGCCGGTCCGCGCATCGATCCCGGATCGCTCGAGCAGCACGACGGGCTCGAGATAAAAGGATACGTACAGGGGCTATACCGGTACCTGGCGGCCTGCGATCTCGCCATCGTTCACGGCGGTCTGACGACCACGATGGAACTAACCGCCTCCAAGCGGCCCTTCATCTACGTGCCCCTGCGCGATCACTTCGAGCAGAACTTCCACGTCAGGCATCGACTCAATCGCTATCGCGCCGGACGACACATGGAGTATGACGACGCGACTCCTGAAGCGATCGCGCAGGCCATTGACGAGGAGATTGCGCGCGAGGTCGACTATCGCGACGTGGCGTCAGATGGAGCGGCCAAGGCCGCCGCTGTGCTCGCCGAGTTGCTGTAGACGAACGAGCCCGCTTGCACGAGCTCGATCGATGACGCTCTTCACTAGCTCTTCATCGCGGCGCGCCAAACCCAACAGAAGATCGGCCTCGGCCGTCACCTCGGTCCACCCCATCATCTCGGAGGGGTCGCGAATAACTTGAACCAATGCTTCGGCCGAATGACGCTCATCGCGAGCGAGCCGCAGTCGAGCCAAGGCGAAGTAGCTGTGTGCCCCATGCAGAAACGCCTCACCCGGTGGGACCTCCACTCCCCTAAGGAGATTCTCGGCCCTGTGCATGCAGTCTTCCGCTTCATCGGTATCGCCTTCGAGCCACAACGCAAGCCCGAGGTGACTCAGCGCACGCACCATGTAGGCCTCCGAACCGTCGCGCTCAGCCGCGTCAAGTGCAGCATGAAGATGCTCGATCGCCTGGCGCGAGTTCCCCACCTCTGTGAGTGTCCAGCCAAGCATCACTTCGGCCAATGCGACCCACCAGGGATGGCCGGCGTCCTTTGCGAGCCGCACGGCTCGCTCCCCCTCGCGAACCGCTCCGTCCCAATCACCCCGAGACCGATTGATCCAACCGAGGTGCGCTCTGAAAGCACCCTGATAAGCCTCGAAGCCGGTGCGTGCGTTGATCTCGAGAGCGGATTCGATCCTGTCGCTTGCCGCTTGCCATTGCGCACGAGCGAGCAAGATGAACGACGACTCGAATACCGTCCACTGCAAGTGCCATATGAGTCCTTGGCGCCGAAGTATGGGTTCCAGCTCATAAAGCACAGGCTGTAGCACCTCGATGTTTCCCGAATAGGCAGCGGCAGTCTTGAGTCCGTCCAGAGCGAACCCCAGACTGCGCTCATCGTTCATTTTGCGCGCCTGCTCGATGGCACGGCGCGCGTACCTGTAGGCATCGGTGAACTTGAGCTTGTTGGTGGCAATCACCGCAAGCCTGCTGAGAACGCTGGCCTCGGCGGATGGATCACCGGACTGCTCTGCAAGCTCAAGCGCCTCTTCGAGAAACGGGATGCACTCTGCAGACGGTCGTCCAAGACCCACGAGAATGTCACCACCAAGCCCCCGCAAGACCGATATCTCCAAAGCGCGTTCACCCATTTCGTGAGACATGGCCAGAGCCGCGCGATGATCCTCGAACGCGCCCTCGTACTCGGCTAGAGCCTCTTTGACCTGCCCCCTCAGCAGCAGGGCTCGCGCTTCGGTTTTGGAATCGTGTGCCAGCACGGCGGCATCAATGGCTCGCTCGATCATTTGTTGGGCGTCGCGGTTTGCATAGCTGCCGACCGCGTTTTCCGCAGCCGCGAACCATGCCTTCCCAGCAAGGGCGAACTCTCCAGCGGCATGGGCGTGAGTCGCTACTGACTCCGGATGGCCTTCGAGGAGCGCAGCCGCGCGACGGTGACGCGCGATCAGGATTGGTCCCGGTGTGGTGCGATACAAAGATTCTCGGATGAGATCGTTTGCGAACTCGAACACGCCCTCGCTTTCAGTCAGAAGCCTGGCGTCCAAGGCGCGACGTGCGCTACTGGCCGCCGCCTCAGGGGCGATCTCAAGCATTTGTCCCACAAGCGCCAGTTCGAAGGCCGAACCAAAGACCGCACCAACGCGAAGGAGTTCTTCGCAGTGAGTTCCGGTTCTTTCGACACGCCCGACCACAGCAGCAAGCAGGGATTCGGGCACCTCGCTCTGGTCGGCCCCCTCGACCAGAGCGCGCAATGTCTCAACCACGAAGAGCGTGTGCCCCGAGGTTCGCGCGAGGATGTGTTTGGTTAGATCGGGTGCTCCCGCAGCTGCAGCAAGTTGAGCCACGGCGTCTTTGGACAGAGGCCCGACATCCAGTCGCTCTGCGATGTCGTGCAGATGAGATTCTGCCTCATGGCCCTCGTCCGCTCGCAAAGTGGCCAGGAACATGACACGGGTGCCTGTGAGTCTTCGAAAACCAAAATGCAACCACTCCAGAGTCGATGACCCTGCATTGTGCAAGTCATCAAGCAGAAGCAGCAGTGGAGTACGTTGGCTCGTCTTCCGAAACAGAGAAACGATCGCCTCAAACGTTCGCCTGCGTTCGATCTCGGGGGTGGATGGCTGATACGAATGCGGTCGCAACACCAGGTCGATTTCGGGCACGAGAGCGGAAAGGTTGGGGGCCCATTCGCCCGCGAGTTCGCGGAGCGTGTCGGGATCCCCAGCCAGAGCCAGGGAGCGAACTAGATCGGCAAGCGGCTGAAGAAAAAGTGACCGTTCAGCCTCGTAGCACCGTGCCTCCACCACACGTCCCCCGGTCGTGCGGACCATCTCCGCGATCTCGGACGCGAGGCGTGTTTTGCCGATGCCCGCCTCACCAATGATCAAGCTGAAGACCGGAACTGCTCGAGCGGCTGTCTCCCAGCGCGACTCCAACCACTCGAACTCCTCCGCTCGCCCAACGAAACTGGGGTCGTAGGATTTTCCATGCGCCACAGCGGTCGCATCAGGGTTGGGCAATGGCTGGTTGCGCAGCATCCGTAAATGAAGGGTCTGCGTCTCCGGCGCCGGATCGACGCCCATCTCCTCGGCCAGATGGGTTCTCAGGCGATCGTAGACGTCGATCGCCTGAGCTTGCTGCCCGCTCGAGTGATAGGCGGTCATGAGAGCGCGCCACGCTTCCTCGTCAAGGTCGTCGTCATCAACGGCAGAACGGGCGAACCGAATACCACTTTGGTGATCACCGGACTCGAGAGCCGCAAACCAGCCGGAGCGCCTCGCCCGCCTCAACAGGTTCCGCCTTTCGATCCGCGCAGGCTCGGCCCAATCCACGGTGGGTTCATCTTCCAGCACCACCCCACGCAGGAGGATCTCGAGTGCGGCACTTGCAGCCAAGGCGGTCAGGGTCGGCTCGGTCGCTGCGCGACCTTCCGCTTCTTCGACGAAACGAGCCGCCTCATCTAGATCGACCTCGAACCACTCAGGCGAGATTCGATAGCCTTTCGATCCACCCTCCACGGCCTCTCGGCCCAGCGCGGCACGAAGTCTGCTCATCAGTTGCGCGACGACGCGCTTGTACCGATCGGGCGGTAGCTCTCCCCAGAGCACCTCGGCGGCCCGGTCGGCCGACACCGTTCGAGGTCGCTCAACGATCAGCAGTTTCAGAAGGGTGCGCCCCTTGCGACTCCCCAGTTCCCGCTCTGTGAGTGGCTGCCCTAGGCGTGTGACTACGAAAGGTCCCAGCAGCCGCACGTGGAGGGGCACCCTCTCACGGGCGTCGCGATGCTGGTCGGGCATTCCTCCTCCAGAACGACTGTCGAATCCCCATTCAACCGCCTAAACGACGTCCCTGCCGGTTCGGAGGGGTCACTAGCGAGATCAACTCAGGAGCACCTCTATTTGCGGCTGCGCCCCTCGATCTCCTTCATTCGCGCCTTCACGACCTTCTTGACAAGACCGGCGGGAAGGGGCTTGTCGGTCGTGAAACGAATCGTCGCCCCGTTCCCCGAGATGTCATAGGACTGCAGATCCTCCTCGAGTACCTCCATGACCTTCTTGCTGTAAGGAAACAGGCTGCAGTGGTCCTTGAATGCCGCGATCCCTACAAGCGCCCGGCCCTGGTACTTGAAGGTGGGCATCTGATAGCTGATCGTCTCGGTCGTGTCGGGCGCAGCAGATTTGATCGTCTTGCGGAGCCCCTCGAGCGCGGCCCGCGCTTCGTCTGGAACCTGAGAGAGGTATTCGTCGAAGCTTTCTGGTCCGGCCATGTCCATTCCTTTCCAGGGATCTGTGGCCCTCAGACTCGTCTACACCCGCAGCGTGGTGCAAGAGGCCCTCAGCGCCCAGGACGATAGCGAGGAACTCGCCAACCGTGCCCTTCTTTGTCTCTTCGGAATCATGGCCGGCGCTGCACGGGACATGGATCTCGTCGCAGGTCCATAGGGGAGTGATCAGAGCCGGCGGGGGCCGAGGTGTCATGCGCAGACGGCCTCGACCCCCCTCGAGGTCAGAAGACGACCAACGGCCCCCCGAAGAACGTGTCGGCGACGAAGTTGATGAAAAAGAATCCGAAGAACAGGAAGTTCAAGGACAACAGCACATATGTGTAGCCCGGAGGCCTCGCTGGTTTTGGCAGTTTGCTATTGAGATACATCAGCACGAACGGGAAGAACAGAGCGCCGAAGTTCGACATGTTGGCGGTTATTGAAATTAGGCGCGCCGGGAATGCAAGCCGAATGATGATGGCGATGATCACCAACAGAAAGATCATGAAAGGGAAGTAGAAACGTCGAGGGTCACCGGCGGTGATGCGACGAAAACCCGGGCTGATGGCGTTCATCGCGTCGGTGAAGTTCCTGACGAGGGCCTCGAAAATCGCCACCTGAGTGTCGAACAGAATCAAGAACCCCAACAAAAGCGCTAGGTAGAAGAGGCCCCGCCCGTACTCCGATTCCAATATCTCGGCCGCGAACGTAGGGATGTTCTCCTCCGTGGGTGCCCTGCCCGACAGGAGCACGAGTTGCCTCATCAAGATCGTAGGCAGCAACATGCCCATAATTGCTCCCACGAAGAAGATGCCCCACATGTCGGTCAGCAGCAGTCTGTGCCAGCGCCGCCACAAGCCAGCGTTCTTCTCGTCGTCCGGGAAAGTCATGCCGACCGGCGCTAGGTCCTGTTTTTCGCCGCGTCCTCCCGCGATGAAACCGACCCTATGACCCATTCCGTATCCCTGATCACGGTAGTGGCCCATGATGTACCAGTTGAGTCCCGACGCCAGGGCCGTGAATCCCGCGAGGCCACCCAGCAGCGTCGCGTCGGTCCCCTCAGGTGGGAGAGCCGGGGTGATAAAGCCCACTATCCCATCGGCCCAAACATCTAACGGGACGATAAAGAGATCGAGGATGAACAACGAGATGAGCTGGAACGCGATCAGAAACAGTGCTGTGATCTGTAGGGCTCTCGAGATCTTCTTGGCCAACGCCGCCAGAACGAAAACGACTGCAAGGAGCCCAACGGTTAGAAGCCAAACCCCCCAGTCCTCCGATGGTCCCGAAGCGATGTCCCCGGTGATGAGCGTCATCAGGCCCTGACCGGCCGCCGCTGCCCAGCCGCCCAGAATGTTCGCAAAGAAGAGCGCGAAGAGAGCAAACGGCACCCAGAAGAGAAAGCCGGGAGGCGTGCGGCCAAAGCCCACCACTGGCACCTCGCCCGTGGCGACCACATAGCGTCCGATCTCGACGTTGTAGAAGACCTGCAGCAGAGCGGACAAGAGGATGACGAAGCCAAACCCCGTGAAGCCTTCCGGTCCGATCGCAAGGGGGCCCAGCAGCCACTCACCGCTGCCAACCGAGATACCGAGAGCCACCAGGCTCGGTCCCAGAGCGAACCGGAACATCTCTTTCCTTCCGAGATGCGGAACCCCGAAGACCTCTTCCGGGCTGGGCAGATCCATGATTTCCAAGGGCGGACGGCTAACCCCCAGCGGATAGGTACCAGCGCTCGATCTGCTTGGGACCTCTGTCCTGGCCATGTCCCCTCCTTAGGCGTCTGCTCGGCGGCAATTCCCGGAAGCGGGCATAGTGGGACTTCCCTCACAATTGGCCGAGCAAACCTGTTTAGCTCGTTACATGGCCACAACCCTCGTTACATGGACACATCCTGGAGGGCCTCCTCGGCTTCTCGGACGAGGCGTTCAACGATCTCGGCGGCGGGAAGGACCCCGTCGATCAGCCCTGCGCTCTGCCCAGTCAGAGGAATGAGCTCGTGCGCCCGACCCTGTTCCATTGCCGCCGTCAGTTCGTCCCGCAAATTTCCGGCCTGTCTCGATGCCTCCTCCCTGCGGTCGTTCCAGGCATCGATGAATGGGGTTCGAAGGGAGCGCGGGAATCGCGTCCCACCCACCTTCCGTGAGGGCGGGGACGACGTGGTCCGCAAACTCGATCTTCACGGCGTCCTCCGATTCGGCCGAGCAAATCGCCTGCTTCCATTCCTCGCTGATCCCCGCCTCGGTCGAGGCGAGGAAGCGAGTACCGATATTGACTCCTTGTGCTCCCAGGACGAGCGCGGCTGCTAAACCACGACCGTCGGCGATTCCACCTGCCGCTACGACGGGGATCGGGCTAACTGCGCGTACCACTTGAGGAACGAGCGCGATGGTGCCGACCATCCCGCTGAAGCCGCCGCCCTCCCCTCCCTGGGCGATGATCACATCAACTCCGGCCTCGGCAGCCTGGAGCCCCTGTTGGACCGTCTGTACTTGCTGAATGAACAATGACCCGACGTCGTGCACCCTCGCGACAAGATCGGACGGTTCCCCTAGAGCGAGCGAGACTACGGGTGGCCTCTCGTCGAGGGTTGCCTGGAAGGCCTCTTCGTTGAATGGCCTTCGAGTGTGGTTGACGGCGAAGGGCTTAGCAGTGAGTGCGCGCACCTCTGCTATGTCGGCGTGTACGTCATCGGATCCCCGAAGCGATGCAGCGACACTCCCCAGACCGCCCGCATTGGATACGGCGGCGATGAGCTGGGCCGAGGCGCGCCACGGACCTCCCAATGCTCCCTGAATGACCGGGGAACTGATTCCCAACAGATCGCAGATCTCGGTCCTGAGCATCGTGTGGTCTCCCTTCACTCCAGATGCAACGCGAGCGTCCGCTAGGTTTACAGGCGAACGTTCAGAGACTCGAGCACTGGCCGGACTTGCCACCCCTGACCGAATTAGGTGCACCCATGTCGCTGACATCCGGGCTGTTTCCGCTGCAGGAGAGCTCGCCCTTGATCGTGTTGCCGGCAAGCACAACGCCGTAGTCACCGACCTCGTTATCCAACAAGATCAACGAGCCGTTGAACGTCGCTCCTGCGAATGTCAGATCGCCCGTCGTCTCGGTGATGCGGGTCATCCCGTTCACCGTGCTGCCGAACAACTGCACGACCTCGGCACCCTTGGACTCCAACCCGCCGTTGATCGAGCTGTTCGAAGCCACCAGCGAGGCGCCTGAGAGAACTCGGATCCCGCCCGTGACGTTGGCATCCTCGAGACAGGTGACCCCACTGCCGACGACCACCTTCGACTGCTTGCCGGACAGGGTGGTCGTGCATTCGGGGGACTCGCCCGGCAGCACGGTTGCCTTGAAGTCGTCGGCGTTACCGATGTTGCCCGAGGCATCGATCGCTCGGTGCTCGACCGTGTGAGTCCCATAGCCCGGCTCGAAGTCCGGATAGGACTGTTCGAACGCGGCTTTGGACATCCCCCCGGTGCCGAGATTGCCGTAGACAAGGGCCTTAACCACGGTGCCTGAGTGCGAGAACTTGAACGGAGTTCCGAAAGGCTCGTCGGGAAAACCGAAGTAATTGAACCAGCCGTCGTGATTGAGACGGAACTCGCCGACGACGAAGCCCTCTTCATCGTCCTGCGGTTCGAGACCCATCGTGAACTCTCCGAAGTACACGTTGTGCTCGGTGTCTCCCGAAAGCGTCGTGAGTGGTTCAGACAACTCCCTGGGCGCGGTCGGCAATTCATTGTCCACCGTCCATGTGCGCGTCTCGGATCCCCAACTCGGGTTCGCTGGATCGGTGACCGTCGCGCTGAGCTCGTGCGTCCCGGCCGACAAGCTCAGCTGACCCAGGTTGAAGTTGCGACTGTTGTTCGGGTTGGGAACTACCTGGCCGTCCAAGCGCCAGGTCACGTCCAATACCCGGTCGATGGGGTGCGTAGTTTCGACGTAAACCACGTCCTCGCCACCAACCGGCCTGTCGGTCTGAGTCGACAGTGTGAATGCGACGTCCACCGGTGAGACGGGAAGCGGGTCGCCTACGGTCCACGTCCGCGTTTGCGTCAACCGGGGCCCGTTTTTGAAGGCGGGGTCGCGTACGAACTCCGTAAGGTCTCGAACCGTCACGCTCACAATGTCGCCTGCCTCGACGTCGAGCTCTGCGAGCTCGAGATTGCGGGTGTTGTTCGTACTTGGAACGGTCTCACCGTCGATCTGCCAGGTGACGTCCAACTCGTGGTACTTCGGATGCTGTGTTTCGACCCACACCACGTCGTTGGGACCAACCTGACCGGCCGGCGTGTGAGTTAAGGCCATGGCATCAGCGTTCCGCCGGCCCGTGATCCGGTAGGTCATGTGCTCGCGTCCGACCTGGTCGAAGTAGAACCCGAGCCATCTCATCATCGAGTGCTCGCTCGGACGGCGAACACCGCAGGGGAATGTGTTACCTCCCTCGTGGAGCCCGATCGTGCCGCCGGACTCGCTTTCCTCCCCTATCCACCGCCACCATTTGTGCTGATCATTGATCATCTGTTGCGTGTCCGTGTATACGGTGTGATGAAACGAGCCCGGCTCGCCGCCGGTGTAGCAAGGTTTTACGACGTCGCGCGCCGAGTAGGGGTACTCATCGGCCATCTGACCGAGAGAATGTCCCAGCTCGTGTGTGGAGATCAAGGGTCCCTGCGGGCTGCCGCCGGAAGTGGTGGCACTGGTCCCGCCTATCCCCCCATAAGTGAAGGTGTTGGAAATCGCAAGGGTCTGGACGTTCTGCGAGTTCGCGGGGATACCTAGCACCGGCGCCACGTATGTGTTCAGGATGTTCGTGCGCGCCGTGTTGCCGTTCGGTGTTCCCGGAGGGCTCCCTGCGGGAGCAGGGCCGTACGTGATGCCGCGCGCGAGTGGATTGGTGCACCCGTCCGAGTACCAGAGACGGAGTGCTGTGTCCTTTAGATCGTTGTTCGGATTGTCGTTGTCGTCCGGGTCACAGCGGACGCCGGAGTCCTGAGAGACGATCTCGACGCGGTAGACGTTGAAGTAGTTGCGGTAGCTGCGGAAAGGCTCGATCGACCACTGGACGTTCTGGTTCCTGTCCACGTCGTCGCGACACTTCTGCATCTCGTCCGCTTGGTAGCCGTCACACAGGATGACCAGGTTCAATCGTTCGCTGGCCGGTCCCGTCACCTGGATCGGCACGACAGTCACGTCGCCGACTTCCTGTGCTGCCGCCGGCATTCCGACAGACGGCAGGAGCCCGACAAGCAACGCTCCTGCCGCGAACGTAGCTGTTCTCCATCCCCTTCGTACTCGCAAGCGACGTATCGAACGTCGGTCGCGATCCCGCGCGACTACGGACATGGTTTCCTCTCCCCCTGTGGGCCCGAGCCCTCCGTCACCGCGCCGCGGCTCGCGCCGTTCGATCGTGATAATTGAAAAGGTGCCACAAGAGGCCGCGGCTGTCGAGAGCTGGACTTGGTACGGGCAACGAAGCGGGTAGATGGGGCTTCAGGGAGTCACTCGATGGAGGGTGATGGACTCACGAGAAGTCGGAGCGGCAATGATCTAGCTCATCACCCGACGCGGTTCTGCTGTTCCCATTCCGTCTTGGTCAGGGCGTATTCGACATCACCCTTCTCCGAGCCCTCGATGACCTCCGGCCAGTCTTGATGGAAGATCTTCACGAATCTCAGACCGGCTTTCTCCATCACACGCCGCGAGGCCACGTTGGCGACCATCGCCGAGGCGACCACGCGCCGCACACCGAGCTCGGTGAAGCCCTTTTGAATCAAAGCGCGCGATCCCTCGGTCGCGAACCCTTTGCCCCAGGCCGACCGTCGCAGCCGGTATCCCAGTTCAGGTTCGTCAGGATTCGCGCCGGCCTCCGGCCGGAAGTGGAACCAACCCAAGAACTCCCCAGACGCTTTCTCTATCGCAGCCCAGAAACCGTAGCCTGCAAAATTGTCGTAGTACCAGAGGAAGCGGGGCAGGATCTCGGTTTCGATCTCTTCTCGGGAAGTCGGCTTGCCTCCATTGATGTATCGCATCACCTCCGCGTCGGCGTCCAGGTCGACCAGGTGATCAAGGTCCCCCTCGGTGAACCGTCGCAGCAACAGACGATTGGTTTGCAGGAAGACGTTCACCTCCCGCTCACAACGAAACGGGGAACTTCATGGAGATGACTCAGCGCTCAAGCCGCGTGTGGACCTCGTATCGGTCTCCGCGGTAGAGCGCACTGACGTACTCGATCACGGCCTCATCTGAGGCGCGTGTGACACGCTGGATGAGGAACGCAGCCTGGCCCCCCGGAGTGCCGAGCAAGTCGGCCTCCTCATCGTCGAGAGTAACTGAGCCGATGCGCTGGACGGCAGTGCGCACCGGCACTTCATAGCGGCGTTCGAGAACCTCGTACAACGAGACTCCCGAGAGGTCCTCATCCTCGAGTCCCGGGAACCTGCGAGACGGTAGGAAGGCCCGCTCGAAGGCCATAGGCGTACCGTCCGCCGTCCGGACCCGTTCGATGCGCACAACGGCTGTGTCGGGCGCGACTTCGAGATTGGAGGCGACGATGTCGGATGCTCCGACCACTTCCCGCGACAGCACGCGCGTTGCAAGGATCAGGCGGCACTATCGAGTTCTCTCCTTCCTCTGGCCAGTACAAGCGCTCCGACGATCCGCGTGGTCTAGACCTCCGGAATCTAGCAGCTTCTCTGGCCGGAGACATATATCGCGCTACTGTTGGAAATTGCGCGCTGTACGCACCCCTAAGCAGGCCCGAACGCTCCTTCAGCGAAACTCTCTCATCAACGAGTCCCCGTTCAGTGAAACGTTGCCAACTGCGCGCACGTGCAACGAACCCACGAATGATTCGAGCTCGAATCAAAATCACTTCCTTCGTTCGAACCAACCTTCACGATGACCAGCGTGTTACAGAAGGTCTCCCACACAACGTTGGTAAAAGAACGATTCAGTTTCCCAGAACCACCAGGAGGGCCGAGGCAAGATGGAAGAAACATGGGAACGGTCGCAACAGATGCTGATCGGCTGGGATATCCCGATCGAAATGGACGACGGCCTCGTACTGCGCGCCGACATCTTTCGGCCGGAAGGCGACGATAGATACCCGGTGGTACTTGCTTACGGGCCCTACGCAAAGGGCCTGCCCTTCCAGGAGGGATACGCGGATGCCTGGCGGGCGATGACTCGGAAACATCCGGAGATCGAGTCTGGCTCCTCGAACCGATACCAGGCGTGGGAGGTCTGCGACCCTGAGAAGTGGGTTCCCGACGGCTACGTTTGTGTACGCGTTGACGCGCGTGGATGGGGCCGTTCCCCAGGTTACATCGAGCCGTGGAGTCCTCGCGAGGCCAAGGACCTGTACGACTGCATCGAGTGGGCCGCCGCCCAACAATGGAGCAACGGCAAGGTCGGCCTGCTCGGTATCAGCTACTACGCGATCAATCAATGGCAGGTAGCAGCTCTACGGCCACCGTCTCTCGCCGCGATGATTCCCTGGGAGGGCTTCGCCGACTTCTATCGCGATTTCAGCTATCACGGAGGCATCGCGTCCGACATGAAGAAGGTCTGGTACCGACGCACGATCACCACCGTCCAGCATGGTTTGGGTGAACGAGCGGCAAGAAATCCAAATACCGGCGAGCTCGTCGCGGGCCCAGAGACTCTTTCCGATGAAGAACTCGAGGCAAACCGAACGGACTTTCCCGGAGACATCGACTCACACCGGCTTTGCGACGCGTTCCACAGCGAGCGGACGGCCGACTTCAAACGGATCACGGTCCCCCTTCTTTCTTCAGGAAACTGGGGTGGCTCGTCCCTGCACCTGCGCGGCAACGTCGAGGGATTCGTGAGGGCAGCCTCGCAACAGAAATGGCTGGAGATCCACGGCTTGGAACACTGGACCGAGTTCTACACCGACTACGGCGTTCGTCTACAGAAGCGCTTTTTCGACCACTTCTTGAAGGGCATCGACAACGGCTGGAGCGAACAACCGAAGGTAATGCTGCGCGTACGCAACGTGGATGGAGGATTTCTGGACCGAGCCGAAAGCGAGTGGCCGATCGCGCGCACGATCTGGACGAAACTGCACATTGAACCGGCGACGGGGACCCTTTCAAACGAGCCCCTCGGCTTGCGGAGTCATGCGTCGTTCAACGCGCTCGAGGACGAAGGGATAACCCTCTCCACGTCTCCACTCGAGCGGGAGACCGAGATCACGGGACCGGTGGCGGCCAAGTTGTTCGTCTCGTCCAGCACCGCCGATGCTGACCTATTCCTGGTACTACGGGTGTTCGAGCCGAGTGGCGAGGAAGTCGTGCTGCAAGGCGCGGTTGACCCCCACACTCCGATCGGCCACGGATGGCTCCGGGCATCGCACCGCAAGCTGGACGTCGAGCTCAGCACTCCTTATCGGCCGTATCACACTCACGACGAGACACAGCCACTCACACCGGGCGAAATCTACGAACTCGATATCGAGATCTGGCCGACGAGCATCGTGGTGCCACGCGGCTATCGGATTGCATTAACAGTTCGAGGCAAGGATTACGAGTTCGAGGGAGCTCAGGATGCTGTTGAGCTCGGGCACTTCAAAGGCAGCAAGATGCGCGGTGTGGCCATCTATACGCACGACGACCCCAAGCATCGTTCCGCCGACCTCTACCGTGGACGGACCACTCTTCATGCGGGTCCGGGTCACCCGGCTTATCTGCTGCTCCCGTTGATCCCACCGAAAACGGACAGCCAGGATGAATAGCGCGCAACGGAATGTTTCAACGTCGAATCAAATCAGGAATACCTTGCCGGACCCAATCGGGCCGTATAGCGTCCACCTTCATTGGGAGGAGTGCATCACCTAGCGAATCACCAAGGGGGCTTGAACGTGGTGCTAGGGCGCGTGAGTCGACACACCCCGAGCAGAGACGCGGCCGAAGGTGGATCAGCCCCGGCTCTCCTCAGGGGAGCTCGGCAAGGTTCCGGTCGCACGGACTTCCTCCATCGCTACAGAGTCAGCCTGGTTTGCCTTGCCGTCGTTCTCTTGATTGCAGCTTGCACCAACACCTCGACACCAACGGGAGAGGGAGGCGGTGATGAGGGGGGAGGCTCCGGGGAAGTCAAAAACCCAGGAGTACTCGTCCACGCTCAGGGAGGCGAACCCGAAACTCTCGATCCGGCTCGGGCGGAACCCGGGGGTCGGGGAGGGCAAGCGATCATTCAAGTGTACGAGACACTCGTCGCTCGACCAATAGAGGGGCCGGACTTCATTCCCTCTCTCGCAACGGAGGTCCCCACACAGGAGAACGGTCTCATTTCCGAGGACGGGCTTACCTACACCTTTCCCATCAGAGAGGGCGTCGTCTTCCACGACGGAACGGATCTCACTGCGGACGATGTGAAGTTCTCCTGGGATCGCGTGGTCACCATGAATCTCCCCGAAGGGGGAGCCTCTCTCATCACCGAAATTGTCGATGAGACGCGCGTCGTTGACGATTTCACCTTCGAGGTCACTCTGAAAGAGCCCGCTGGTTGGTTCATGGCCGCCGTGGTCTACACACCGACCGCAGCCATCGTCAGCCAGGACGCAGTGGAAGCGAACGGCGGCGTGGTCGCCGACGAGCCCAATGAGTTCATGGACACGAACATGGTTGGCACGGCCCCCCACAAGTTCGTGTCGTGGGATCGTGGCGTCAGTCTGAGATTCGAGGCGTTCGAAGACTACTGGGGCGAGCCGGTGGATTTCGATGCGCGCTGGGAAGTCGTTCCGGACAACAGCGTGGGACTGCTGGGCATGGAGGCAGGCGATTTCGACGTCATCGAACCCACCCCGCAATTCGCTGCCGAGATGAGCGGCAACGAGAACATCTGCATCGAGGAATCTGGATTCCTCCTGGAGCCTTTGCACCTCTCTTTCAACCTGAACATCCCCGTCGACAAGATGCCGCCTGAGGACACAGTTCCTTCTGACTTCTTTCAAGACGTTCGGGTGCGGCAAGCGTTCAACTATGCATTCGACTACGAGGCCTATATTGCGGCGGGGCTCGAAGGATTCGGCGAGCCTGGAACGTACCTTCCGCCCGACATGTTGGGTTCAGATCCGGACGCCCCCAAGTACAGCCAGGATCTCGCTCAAGCCGAGAACTGTTCCGTGACGCGGGCTGGTGGGATGAGGGATTCACCGTGTCAATTCTGGTCGAGTCCAACAACCCGACGTTCGAAGCCGTTGGTTTGATCCTGAAGGACTCGCTCGAGAGGCTGAATCCGAACTTCCGGGTCAACATCCTCATCGTGCCGGAGGCCCGCTTCGATGAGGCGCACAGCAGCGTGCCCTTTGAGTTTGCGATGTGGATCAAGAATGCAGACCTGTTCGCGGATCCGCATCAGCTGATGATGACCTACTTCCACCCGGACGGTGAGTGGGGCGAGACGCTGGGCTTCAGCAACGGATATCGAGGATCCGGATCAAATAGCCGAGTTGATCGAGACCGCTGGAGCATTGGCGGATATCGAAGAGCGGGAGGCGCTTACTCGGAGTTGCTCACCTCTGTTGCACGATGATCCGATGTGGCTATGGGCGGCGGACGAGAAGAACGTCCAGATCCACCAGTGCTGGGTTGACTTCCAATACAACCCGCTATGGATCACTCCACTCTGGCAACACATGGACAAGTAGAGGCCCCCGGAATCTCGAGCGGTTCCCCGAGAACGATAGGTTTCGATTGCAGATTCACCAGTACATCGTCCGGAGGCTACTGAAGCTGCCGCTGGTGCTTATCGCAGTAACCATTCTCGTGTTCGCGCTCTCACGTCTCGGTGGATCCCCGATCGGGATCTACCTCCAACACGACATGAGCCAGGAGGAGGTCGCGGCCCTGGAGGAGCGTTACGGCATCGACGATCCTCTACCGGTTCAGTACGTTGCATGGCTCGGCGGTGTCCTTCGCGGCGACCTGGGTTGGTCTGGCGTCTCGGTCGCAAACGTCTCCGACGTACTCCCCGCCAAGTTCATGGCTACCTTGGAGCTGGCTACGGCCGGCGCGTTGATAGCGATCGCCTTCGGAATTGGGCTCGGCACCTTTGCCGGCGCTCGAAGGAACCGATTAGCGGATCACATAACGCGCGTGGTCACCGTGAGTGGTGCGAGTCTGCCCCTGTTCTGGTTTGCCCTACTCATGTTGATCCTGTTCTACCTCATCATTCCAATAGCGCCCTTGGGGCGATTTGATGAGGCGATCTATTCACAGGTCCAGACCTACACCGGCTTGTACACGGTCGATGCGATCCTCAACCTCAACCCGACCGCCTTCCTCGACGCGATCAAGCATCTGGCCCTTCCCGCCTTTGTACTCGGTTTCGAGGGCATGGCGGTCATTGCGCGGATGCTGCGGTCGTCGATGGTGGAGGAACTTGACGAAGACTACGTGGTTGCAGCGCGAGCTAAAGGGTTGCCTGAACGGATGGTCGTCCGTCGACATGCACTTCGCAACGCGCTCGTTCCAACGGTGACGGTGATCGGCCTCTCGTGGGGGATCCTGTTGCAAGGAACAGTGGTAGTCGAACTGGTCTTCCGATGGCCTGGGATGGGTCGATGGGCGACCGATGCAATCATCCGGGAGACCGCGCGACCATTTTGGCCTTCGTATTGGTGACGAGCATCGTGTTTCTCACGGTCAACCTGGTTGTCGATGTGATCTATGCCCATCTTGATCGCCGCGTGGTCCTGAGGATCGTGAGATGAGCGACGCGACCGTAGAGGTCAGGCGACCGGGCAGGGGCGACCGGTGGGAAGCGACTCGGTCGCGGGCCCGGCGCTTCGGTGAGCTCTTCGCGGAAGTAAGGAAGAGCCCAAGTACCGTAGTCGGAGCCTTCATCATCGTGGCTCTCATGGCAATGGCATTGTTCGCACCGCTTCTTGTTCCAGCGAACACCCCGGACGCATACCAGATGCCAAGAGACTGGCTGCAGATCAATGCCCCGCCCGGCACTCCAGGACATCTGTTGGGTACGACCGCGCAAGGTGGTGACGTGCTCTATGGCGTGGTCTGGGGAGCCCGAACCTCGCTGCGGCTGGCGTTCATCGTCGTGTCCGTAACCGTGGTGGCGGGTGTCGCGATCGGGAGTCTCGCCGGATTCCTTGGCGGCAAGTGGGACGAGATCTTGATGCGGCTCGTCGACGTGTCTTTGGCCGTTCCAGAACTGATCCTCGCTCTTGCTATCGCGGCGGTACTCGGCCCATCCTTCCAAAACATCATCATCGCCATCTCGGTCCTTGGCTGGCCAAAGTACGCCCGCATCATTCGAGGGCAGATCATCCACATCAAGGAGAACGAGTACGTCGATGCCGCGCGTGTGATGGGGGATTCCTCTTGGCAGATCTACCGTAAGGATCTCCTTCCCAATGCGATCACGCCAGTGGTAGTACAGGCCACCCTAGAGATGGGCCATGTTGTGCTCTTCGGAGCGACGCTCAGCTTTCTCGGACTTGCGGAGGCCGGTCTTGCCGAGTGGGGCAACCTCGTGAGCGAGGGTCGCGAGGGGATCGTTGCGGGTCGGTGGTGGGCCGCAACGTTCGGTGGCGCTGCCGTGTTCCTGTGGTCGCTGTCCTTCAATCTCGTGGGTGATGGTCTGCGCGACGTTCTCGACCCGAGAACGGAAGGGCGTTGACGGAGTCCTTGCGGGGCACTGCTTCTGAGGAAGAAGTCACGGCTCCTCCGGATCGACTCCCACTACTCTCCGTCCGGGGACTTCGAATTCGGTTCTCCACCAAACGAGGACTAACGCACGCAGTCGACGGAGTGAGCTTCGAGATCGCCGAAGGCGAAACGCTGGGGCTCGTGGGTGAGACCGGATCGGGCAAGAGCGTGACTGCCCGCTCCCTTCTTCGGCTTATACCAGAGCCCCCCGCCCAGTTCGCGGGAGGCGAGGCGATCTTTCGCCCGCGCGTCGAATGTTCGAGGTGTCATGGCGTCGGCTGCGACGCTTGTGATGGCGTCGGCCGGATAGTCGCGCCCTGCCGAATGTGTGGCGGTACGGGTTGCCCCTCCTGTCAAATGACCGGAGACGAGACAGTCGATCTACTGGCAGCCTCCGAACGGCGGATGCGGAAAATCCGTGGGAATCACATCGCAATGATCTTCCAGGACCCCGGCAAAGCACTCGACCCGGGCATGTCCATCCGAAACCAGTTGGCAGAAGTCTTCGCAGAGCACCGATCCGGCGACATTCTGCGTGAAGCGGGAATGGACCCCGACCAAACCAATCTGCTCATGCGTCGAGACGCGAGACATCGCGCCCGACTACCCGAAAGACTTCTGCTTGCCGTTCCCCCTATGCGTCGTCGACATCGTCGGCTTGAGGCCGTGATAGACGAGCGCATCGCCCGGGCCTTGGCCGAAACACGCATTCCCAACCCAAGAAAGGTCATGAACCGATACCCACATGAGCTCTCTGGTGGGATGAAGCAGCGGGTGATGATCGCGCAGGCACTTGCAGCGAACCCAGAGTTGCTCATCGCTGATGAGCCCACAACCGCCCTTGATGTCACGATTCAGGCACGGATCCTTGACCTGCTCGCCGAGTTACAGGAACGATTGCACACGGCAGTCTTGTACATCAGCCACGACCTCTCATTGGTTCAGAGGATCAGTGACCGCGTTGCAGTGATGTATGCCGGTCAAGTGGTGGAGATGGGACCGGCCGACGAAGTCTTCGGTCAGCCGATGCACCCCTACACGCGCGGGCTGATCGGCGCGACTCCATCCACCGGACAACGTCGTGGTGAGCTAATCGCAATCGAAGGCTCCGTGCCAGAGTTCATGGATCCCGCCCCTCGGTGCCGTTTCTCGAGCCGGTGTCCGTATCGTGCCCCCGTGTGCGAGCACATGGACCCACCCCTAACCCCTCAGGGAGGTGGGAGAAGTGTCGCCTGTTTTCTCTACGAGCGAAGTGCCGAACTCGGCGTCGATCCGAGCGAAATGCCCACCAGGGACACTCGGCGATGAAAACCGGAGTCGCGTCGTCGGATCAAACCGATGCTGGTGTCACCCACGTAATCAACGTCCGTGACGTAAAGAAGCATTTCCCAGTTCGAGAAGGTGTACTTCAGCGGGTCGGCGGTCACGTTCGCGCGGTCGATGGCGTGAGCTTCGATGTCCGACGAGGTGAGACCGTCGGGCTCGTGGGCGAAAGCGGTTGTGGCAAGACAACTCTGGGACGATGCATTGCAGGTCTCACCGAGCCGACTGACGGAGGCGTGTATTTCCGGATGGACGACGAGTCCGTGCGCCGCCTGGACGCCGTGCGCGCGATCGAACCGGACAGGCGCAACCCTGAGGACCTCGACTCGATGAAGGGCTTGTCCGACCGATTTCGTATCGACCGTATGCCGAAGCCGGAGTGGCGGCGCTACCGGCGCAACTGTCAGATGGTGTTCCAGGATGCCTTCGCATCGCTCAACCCGCGCCACCTCGTGGTGGACATCGTCGGGCGCCCGCTGCGGATTCACCGCGAGGCCTCGGGCAAGGAACTCACCCAAAGGGTCGTGGAGCTACTGGAAAGTGTCGGCCTCGGCCGGCAGCATCTGTACCGATACCCGCACCAATTCTCGGGAGGGCAACGTCAGCGCATCTCGATCGCTCGCGCCCTTGCGCTAGACCCCGAGTTCATCGTGCTCGACGAGCCGACGAGTGCACTCGATGTCTCGGTGCAAGCCCAGATCCTGAACCTCCTTCACCGGCTGCAGCAGGAGCACGGACTCACCTATTTGTTCATCAGCCACGACCTCAACGTAGTCCGACATATGAGCGATCGCATTGTTGTGATGTACCTAGGGCGGATCTGTGAAGTGGGAAGGGCCGAACAGATTTTCGAGGATCCGCGCCACCCCTACACGGAGGCACTGCTCGCTGCAAACCCCGGGCTCGATGAATCACTGGCGACGATCCGACTCTCGGGAGCAATACCCGACCCCGCTGCGCCACCGCAAGGATGCCGGTTTCACACGCGATGCCCCGTAGTCACAGAGCGTTGCGGCTGGGACGTAAGCGACGTACTCAGTAACCTCGAGGAGCGCGGGCAACTGCTTGACGGGCTGGCAGGCGTGGCACGGAGTTCCCCGTTCGAGGGTGAGCTCACGTTCGAGACTTCCGACCAGGCCCAAGCGGTCGCTACGGAGCTAGGCAGCGATCGTGTCGCGGGCGCGATGCGCGCTGCCCAAGAACTTCTCGAGGTTCGGGACCGAACGGTGCACGTTCGATTCCCCCTCGTAGAAGAGATGAATGTCACATCGGTGGACGAGGACCACCACACGGCCTGCATTCTCCACGACGACGGGGGATGGAACTCACGGCACGCGTGATCGCCTGTGTCTTTTCGTCCTACTGCCTCTAGCCTTTTTTCTCTCTGCTCGGAAGAGTCACCTCGGCCTTGCGCTCCTTCACCTCCGGCTCCCAGCGTGTCTCTGTGGGCTCGGCGAGACGGTTGCGAAGAGTGCCGATTCCCTCGATCTCCAGCTCGACCACGTCGCCGGGACTCAGCTTGCGGTAAAGCTCCAAGCCGCAGCCGAGACCCACCGTGCCGCTTCCGATGACCTGTCCCGGCACCACGATCTCGTTGCGTGAGGCGTAAGCGACCAGCTCCTCGATGCTCCATGTCAGCGTCGAGGTGGATCCGCGCGACCACTCCTCGCCGTTGACCCGAGCCAGCATCGTGAGGTCGCCGAGATCGAGCTCGTCGAGGGTCGTTACCCAGGGGCCGAGCACGGTCCCGAAGTCCTTTCCCTTTGCGGGTCCGAATCCTGCGGTCATCTCGCGCGCCTGCACGTCCCGGGCGCTGAAGTCATTCATAACCGTGACACCCAAGACGTGCGCCAGAGCCTCGTCGGGCCGCAGGTCCCTTCCTGTGGACCCGATTACGACCGCGATCTCCAGCTCGTAGTCCATGTACTTGGCGCCGCCCGGCCAGGGAACGGTGTCGTCGTGGCCCAGCACCGTTACCGGGTTCATCTTGTAATAGACGGGGAGCTCATAGAAGAGATCTGGCACGGTCCGCTTACCTCGGGCGTGTGCGTTAACCAAGTGTTGCTCGAACGCGGATGCGTCAAGCATCACAGGCGGATCGACTGCAGCCGTCCAATTCACCTCGGAGAACGGGATCAGGGCAGCCTCATCTCGCTCCTCGATTGCCAGGGTCACGTGGTTCTTGAGGACATCGCCGGCCCCGAGCGCTGCTGTCAGGCTTCCGGGGAACAGGGCGGCCGCAAGTCGGTCGGCGGCATCGGTCGAGGCACCCTGGCGTTCCAACCGTCTGCGCTCCGCGGTGCGCAGATCGATCACGACCTCATCGTCGGAGATCACGGCGACCATGCGTGGCTGCTCGCCATCTGGTCCGTCTCGGAGGATCCGCGACAACTTCACGCGTTCGCTCCCGCGTCTCCATTGGCTCGTTTCAATACGGGAACCAGAATCTCGCGCTCGCGCGACTCCAACAGAGGGACGATCGTGCCTTCGATCAAGTCTCGAAAGTGGGGAGTCTCACGATGTGCAAGAAGGGCGGCTTCGTCCTCGTACTCCTCGTAGAGAACGAAAACGTCCGGATCCTCCGTCGAGCGCGCTGCGTGGTAGGTCAAGCACAAGGGCTCGTCCCGCCTGACGGCGTCACTCATGTCCCTCAGAGCCTTTTCAACCAAATCCGCCTTCCCGCTCTTGACGTGATATCGAGCCAACAATGCCTGCATATCGCTCTCCTCCTCGATAGAAAGACTCTGCTGCGCAGGGATCTTCCGGATTCATCAGGTGAAGGTGCTCGACCATCACGTCACACCTGCATCGTGTGACTCGATGTTCAGCAACTCCCTGTGACCAAGTTCCTTGAGCATGAACCGGCGGAGGATGAAGATGATCGTCGCGGACATGAATGAGGCGATAGCCGCGGTGATCCAGATGACGGTGAACGAGTATTCCTCCGCAAGGAAACCAAGTCCGGCGGGTCCGACGATGGCGCCCACGAACGCACCAGTCTGAGTGACACCGACCGCGGCTCCCGGAGCGACCGGGTTCAACCGCACCATCGCGAGATTGTAGGACCCGAGCCACGCCCACCCGGTCGCGAACGAGACGGGCACCGCAATCAACATCACCCATTTGTTCACCACCCCGAGCATGAGGAATCCGATCGTCCCGGCGATGAGCATCCAATTCACGAGATCCAACTGGCTTCCGCGGCGCCGATCTGACCAACCACCAACAAAGATCCGGCTCGCGAGTCCCACCACGCTCCCGATCGCGACGAGGATGCCCGCCCCACCCTCGCTCATTCCCGAAGCAACGGCTGTGCTCACGGTGTATGCACCCAGCGAGGCGGCCGCTGAACTGCCGAGTCCGAAACCCACCGCCGAGAAAATCAACAAGCGAAGCGACATGTCCGCGCGACCCGATTCCGATCTCCGGTCCACCCGCCCGGACGGTTTGGGGATCGCGAGGAGCGCGGCTAGGCTGAGCAGAGCGGCCGCGGCGTATGCCCAGTGCCACCCCACAGTCAGTGCGATCGCCGGCACCGACAGACCCGCAAGCAGTGTGCCTATAGGGATCGATGAGTGCTTGAGGCCAAAAGCCAGGCCGTGACGCTTCGGATTCACATTTCGCGCGATTAGCACGCTGGATGCCGTACGAGTCAGCGCGGTCCCCAGTCCAGCGAGCGCGATGAAGGCCGAAAGGATGACGGGTGATGTAGCGAGGATGGCCAACCCGAGAAAGGAAACGATGTAGACCACGGTGCCGATTCGCAGGGCCCATTCAGGGCCGGTGCGATCGGATACGTGGGACAGGGGTGCAGAGAACAGTGCGGCTGCTGTGAAGTACGACGCGTAGACAAGCCCGAGAAGATCGACCGAGAGGCCGATGTCGTCGCGGAGTTGAACGGCGAGCGCGCCGGTGAGAAAAATCGGCAGTACGCCGACGGTGTCGACAGCCATCGCGACCGCCGCCGGTCGTACCAAGGAAGTGGATGATGCAGTCACCCCGGATCAACGTTCCCTTTCGTTTCTGTTTCTGCGTCCGCCGTCCCCGCATCACGACGATTGCACTCGGTGTTCAGGAGCCGTCTTCAACAACGTGTTCGAGTTCGGCCGATGCCTCATCGCGAAGCTCCTCCCAAACGATGTTTCGCAACTTCCCGAAGCGGGTGTCCGCGAAGATCTCGCTTACGTTCCTCGGATGTCCGAATGGAATGTCGATGATTCGCTTGACGCGCCCGGGCCTAGTCGACAGGACCGCAACACGGTCGCCCATGAGGATTGCTTCCTCGATGCTGTGTGTGATGAAAATCATCGTCCGCTGCTGCGTCTCCCAGATCGACAGCAGCTGCTCCTGGAGGATTTCCCGGGTCTGCGCATCGACCGAGGCAAAGGGTTCGTCCATCAGTAGCACGTCGGGCTCCATGGTTAGAGCCCGTGCCAGGCCGACGCGCTGTTGCATCCCGCCGGAGAGCTGGTAGGGATACTTCTTCTCGAATCCAGTGATGTCCACCAGTTCGATGTACCGCAGCGCTCGTTCGAGTCGCTCCTCCTTCTTGACTCCATTCACCTTCAAGCCGTAGGCGACGTTGTTCTCAACGGTCATCCACGGGAACAGTCCAAAGTGCTGGAACACCATTGCCACATTTGGATGCGCACCCGTCACTACCTCGTCCTGGATGACGAATTTGGCCGGTGCTGAGGGGAATCAGCCCATCAATACATCTCAGCAAGGTGGTCTTGCCGCATCCCGAAGGCCCCACGATGCACAGAACCTCGTGCTCGTAAATGTCCAGGTTGAAGTTCTCGAAGGCCACCACCTCTCCGTCGGAGAAGGCCTTCGAGGCTCCCTCGATCGAAATCACGACGTCGCGCTGCTCGATTGTGCTCGGAGCTCGCGTCGGCGGCAGGCGTCATGAAAGGTTGAGCAACCTACTGGCTGTTCCGCCCAGGACCGCCTCGACCACTGCGGGGTCATCAATGGCTTCCTTGACCTTTCCAACCGGGTCGGCCTCACCCATGTCGAAGGGATGGTCGCTGCCCAGCACGACTTGCCCCGCACCGAGGCGCTCGATGAGGTAGCGGACTCCGGCCGGGTCGTGGTTCAGCGAGTCGGCATAGATGTCCTTCAGGTACTCACTCGGCAGCTTGATCGTTGTGTCTGCCTGCTTGCTCAGTCGTTCCTTGTAGCCGTGGTCCCAGCGACCCACGAGGCACGGGAACGCGCCGCCGCCGTGCGAGTAACACACCTTCAATCCAGGGAGGCGCTCGTAGACGCCCCCGAACACCATCGATCCAACAGTGACGGCCGTGTCGATGGGGAGCCCGACAAAGTTCTTTAGCTCGTGCTCGGACATACGCTCCGGACCGAGCGGAGAGAGGCCGTGCGAAAACACGAATAGATCCCGCTCGCGAATCTCCTCCCAGAAGCGAAAGAACGACTCGTCACCGAGGTTCTTGCCTCCGATGTTGCTACCGACCTGGATGCCTTTGAATCCGTAGTCGTCTACAACTCGCTTGAGCTCCTTGAGGGCGAGATCGACGTCCTGCATCGGCAGGTTGGCGAGAGCCACGATCCGTCCGTTGTGCTGATCCTCGAGCTCCGCGTACGCATCGTTGATCGCGCGACTCACCGCGAGACCTACCTCCGGATCGCAGTCCATGTGAGACAGCGGAGGTGCGATTGACGCGGCCGCCACATCGACGCCGGCGTCATCGAGATCCTTGATGACAGTCGCGGGATCCGTCAAGAAAGCGGGCAGAGGCTGTTTGAAACCGTTGTCTAGCTTCACGAGTGCGGTACCGTCATCCTTCTTGACGACCTGACCAGCAATGGGAAGCTTCCCCGATACGACCGCGTCGGAAAAAGCCTGCGGTACGTGATGCCAGTGAACATCGATGATCTTTGTCATCTCTATCTCCCTTTCCATACGGGTGCTCGGTGTTCCTCAAAAGCTCGAGCACCCTCCTTGAGGTCCTCTGTGTTCCAAACTTCCTTCAGCATGTAGCCAGACAGCTCCAGCGCGTCCCGCAGACCCAGGTTCAGACCCTCCATGATGGCTTGTTTCGACCAGCGAACGGCAAGCGGGGAGTTCTTGAGTACGTCTTGTGCAATCTCCTCTGCTCGGGTCAGCAGTTGATCGGTCGGGACTACTTCAGTGATCAGGCCTATACGATGCGCCTCCTCCGCATCGATGCGATAGGCCTTGCCCTGCAATGTCATGCGGAGCACATAGTTCAGTGGGATGCGCCTGCTGAGCCCGATGGGCTCCCAGCCCGAGATCAAGCCAACATTTACATGCGGGTCGAAGAACTGGGCGTTCGGCGATCCGATGATTATGTCGGTGTCGGCCATAAAGTGCAGCCCGCCCCCACAACAGATTCCGTTGACGGCGCAAATGATCGGCTTGTGTATCTGCTCCATCAGCCGGGCAATCGGCAACCAGACATGCCCCATCGGACGGGTACGGGACTCCTTGACGTCCACTCCGGTGCAGAAGAACTTCTCACCGGAGGACGTGAGAATGGCAACCCACGTATCGTCGTCATCTCTGAAATCGGTCCAGATCGCCTCCATCTCGTCGCACATCTGCACGTTGAACGAGTTGCCCGCGCGCTCACGGTTGAGGGTGATGTAGGCGATCCTGTCCCGCTTCTCGTAAATGGTCTCGACGAGGGACAAGTCCCCGATGCTCTCGATTGGCATATCGGTGTCTCTCCTCTAGATCGGTGAAAAGCCTCCGTCGACGTTGATCGCTTGCATTGTGATGGCACCGGCACCATCCGATACCAAGAAGAGCAGAAGAGGCACGACCTCCTGAGGATCGATGAAGCGCCCCAGCGGGATCTTGGCAACCCAGAACGCCCGTGTCTCCTCGGGTGTCTTTCCGGCGTCGCGCGCGAACTTCCTCATGCTGTCCTCGACCATGTCCGTCAGAACGAACCCGGGACAGATCGCATTCACCGTTACACCATGGGGCGCAGCCTCGAAAGCAACCTCTTTCGTCAGTCCAAGCACAGCATGCTTGGAGGACACATACGCTGCTCGGTTCGGACCGATGGGTACCTTGCTCGAAGTCGACGCGATGTTGACCACTCGCCCACTCCCCCGCTCGAACATCTCGCCGATGATCTCCCGGATCGTGTAGAAGTAGGAGTTCACATTCACCCCGTAGTGGTGCTCCCACGCCTCGTCGCTGTGGCCGGCAATCGGTTCGTTGTCCAGCACGCCTGCGCTGTTGACCAAAACGTGGATGTCCCCGAGTTCATCGCGCGCGCGACGGACTGCCTCTTTTACCTGGTCCCGGTCGCTTACATCTGCGGGTATCGCGACTCCCCGGCCCCCGAGTCCCCTGACTTCCTCGGCGAGCTCCCTCAACGCCGACTCGGTCCGCGCCACCAACGCAATCGATGCGCCTTCCTTGGCAAGTCCACGAGCGATCTCGCGACCTATGCCTTTGCTGGCTCCCGTTAGGAAGACGTTCTTCCCGTCCATCTGACCCATCTCTTAACTCCCTCCTAGGCGTCGGTTTAACGACGCTGCTCTTCTTCGACGATCTCTTCGAGAACCCGGTCGCTCGGCTCCTTGCGACGCTGACGTACTTCCTTCCGCACCCGTTCGAGCACACGTTGCGCCACCTCGTCGTCGATCGGGTCCCAACCGTGATCCAGCACGCGGCGCTGGATGGCCTTCACACCGGAGTAATGGCAGAGGGGAACGTAGGCGTCGTTGCCGATCACCTTCGGCGCCCAAGCATTGAAGGACCACTCGTCTCCCTCGGGGAGCGCGTAGTGCACTTCCGCAGCATGTGAAAACGCGGTCTTGCCGGTTCCCGCCATGTGCGGGGGAATCGGCTGGTTCCAAACATCAGCAACCCATTCCGACAGATCCTGCAACAGGTCGAGCCGCATTTTCGTCTCGTAGCCGTACATCATCTCGAGAACCGACGCGAGAACCGCCAGGTTTGGAACGCCCGCACGCTCTCCCAGCCCATTGATGCAGCCCTCGAGTACCTCGGCACCGCCTTCGAGCGCGGCCAACTGCCCTGCGGTCCCAAGCTCGAAGTCGTTGTGGCTGTGAATGGCCAGAGGGATGTCCGGGCCGATTATCTGCTTGACCTCCCATGCGTGGTGCTTGTAGACGGCCGGGATGCAGGCGCCACAGATGTCGTCGATACGGAGTGCATCAATACCGGCTTCCTTCAGGCGCGACACGATTGTTTTCAGCCACTCGAGGTCAAGTCGCGAGAAGTCCATGAGGTTCGGGTTCATGTACGCGCCCTGTTCCTTGCCGTACTGAATCGCCTCACAGGCTCGATCGAGGGCTTCCTCGCGAGTGATGGTGAGGCCACCCATGGACTCGACGAGCTTGTAGTTGTAATCGGAGATGGCGAATGCGGGACACAGAATGTCGGCTCCAGCGTCAAGGCAAAGGTCGATCTCTTGCCGGCACTCTTCCGGGTTCAACGCGGAGGTGGGATGCACGAGGGCCTGAATAAGGAACTTCACCCCCAAAGCCTTCGTCTGTTTGATCTCCTCGATGTAGTCGTGGTGCATCTCGACGATGTGCACACCGACTTGGTCGATCCGGCGCGGCGAATTCCAGAACCTCCTCGAGTCCCACCGACACGCCCGCGACCTGCCGTCCCTCGCGCAGCGTCATGTCCATTAGCGTGACCTGCGCCGGCAAGTGCATGTCGCGGCGAACTCGCTCGTCGAAGTTGTAAGGGCTTACTGCCCACATCCCCTCCCGAAAACCAGGTGTGTCCTTCCCGGTATCGGGTACGTGTCCGCCCTGCTCGGTTTCGGCATCCATCCGCGCGAGGGGTTCAACCTCCGTCGGGACACCACCATGGAGTAGCTCTCTCAGATCGATCGCCATGCTGCCTTACTCCTTTCATAGGCTTTCGTTCGGTGTGATTGGCTCTCGAGGACGGCAGTGACTTGGACTGACGTCATCCGAGTTGTCTCCACTTCTCGAGGCCCTGCTCGGCTTTCTTGAGCGATATGTAAATCAGGATTCCGGTGATGGAGAACACCACGGCGGGCACGAACGCATGCGACAGAGCGAGTCGACCGGAGTACCTGAAGATCAACGCCCCCAGACCAGAGAGCGCTGTATCGAACTCGGCGACGACTACTCCGACCAGAGCGCGGCCGATGGCCAAACGAATCCCCGCCACGATGAAAGACATGGAGGCGGGCAGTTGAACTTCGAGGAGAGTTCGAGCAGGAGATGAGCCAAACGATCTCGCTACCTCGAGAAAGCGAGCGTCGACGTTACGGACGCCCGCGACGGTTTGAAGGAGCACAGTCGTTATGACGAGCGTGAACACGATCATGGCTTTCCCGGTGTTGCCGAGCCCGAAGAGCAACACGAAAATCGGGATCAGGGCAGGAAAGGGCGTTGCATAGAAGGCATAGACGTAAGGGCCGAGGCTCGTATTCAGTGGAGGGATGGCACCGATGACAAGGCCCAGGACGATACCGAGCACGATTCCGGGGATCGACCCAAGGACCAGCACCTGTGCGCTCTCAAAGGACGCCTGCCACAGCTCCCCTGTCTCGCTCATCTCGTAGAAGGCCGCAACTGTCGACGCCGGTGTGGGCAGCGGGATGGCTTGGTCGTAGATGAAGGTCACGTACCCCTGCCACACGACAAGAATGACTACGAATACCCCGCCAATGAACACAACGCGGGGCCAGTCAGTTCGTCGCAGCCTGGAGGCGACAGCGCTCATCCCGGTGACACCTTCCACTGACGAACGCGCCGCTCCAGCAGTCCCGTCGACCATGACAGCAACAGACTTATGCCTGTGAAGGTGAGAACCACGACGAGCATGGCATCCATATCGAACTGAAAGCCGTAGCGAAGGATCAGGTATCCGAGACCGTCTGGTGACGTGTAAAGCTCGGCCACCGCGGTGCCGATCATCGCGCGCGCAGCTCCAAGGCGGAGGCCCACGATAAGAAACGGCAGGCTGGACGGAAGGATGACGTCCCGCCAAAGTCTGCCTTCGCTCACCCGGAGGGACTGCGCGACCTCGAGCAAGGTCTCGTCAACGGACATGGCTCCCTGATGAACGTTGATGAGTATTGGAAAGATGGCGAGAAGAACCACGATCAAGAGTTTCGTTTGGAAGGTGTATCCAAGAATGGCCGTCAGAATCGGAATGATCGCGGGGAGCGGTGAGGCGTACAGCGCGTTGAGGTACGGCGACAATCCAACGTCAAGCAACCTGACTCGTGCCAGCAGAAGTCCAAGCAAGATCCCGAGCACGGATGCGATGACAAAGCCCAAGAAGAACAATCTCAGCGTCGAAAACAGAGCCGGGAAATAAAGCTCGTCGCCGAGGACCTCAGGCACGGTTTTAAGGACGGCCGAAGGTGGAGCAGAGAAGATGGGGTTGATCCTGCCCCCTGAGAACATCAGTTCCCAGAGGGCAAGGACCACGACCAAACCCGCGAATCTGAGCAGCCACCGATTGTGCAGGGCTCGCTTCATCCAGCCATCGCTGGACTGCGCAGCTCTCACCGTATGGATCGCATCCCGTGCCGTCTCATCACCCTTGCAACCCGGTCTCTAAATCTCCGGCTCAGAAACCTTGCTCCGCAAGCAGGTCTGCAGCTTCCTCACAAACAGAGGTATCGATCAGATCGGTTGCGGGAAAGTCTTCCTCGAGGTTGCCGAGCTCTACCTGAAGATCGATAAGGAAGTCGTAGCTCTCCATCGGCATCATCTCGTCACAGGTAGTTGGGAACCGCGAACCAAACGTGGAGTACGCCTCTTCGATGACGCTCTCAGGCTGCTCGCTCACAACCGCCATGCGCTCGATCGCCTCTTCTCGGTTGCCCTCATCAGCGAGCCACTCGCCCACCCTCAACAGGGCCGCTATGAAACGGGTGAACTGATCGCGCTTCTCCGGGTCGTCGAGCAACGGGCGGGCGGTCGACCAGGTCGTGTAGTGGAACAGCGGCACGTCCTCCCACGCATTCGCGAGGACGTTCAGCTCCGTGCCGAGTTCTTGCTCGGCGAAGATCCGCTCGTCGATGTGCATCGTGGTGGCCTCGATCTCGCCTTGGGCGATTCGGGGGACGAAGCTCTCGGGCTCCCCTACGATCAGCTCCACGTCCGAGTCGATGTCGATACCGCAGGTCGCCATGTACTGCTCGGTGACTGCGTGGACCAATCCACCGGGCCCGTCTGTGGCGACGGAGCGCCCTTCCAGGTCCTCGCAGGTCTCGATGTCTCCCGTGGCTACGGTCTGGAAGTCGGTCAGTGCTCCCCCGGAGGCGATCCCCACGGCATCGGCGCCCTCACCAAACGCAAGAATGGGAGAGACCGAACCGGACAATCCCATGTCGAATTCTCCGGCTGCCATGGCTCGGAAAGCGGCGATTCCAGACTCGAAGTCGATGATCTCGACTTCGATGCAGTTATCCCGCATGTAGCCCAGGTCGATCGCCAGTGGAAGCATCATCTGAATGAAGTCCGGCGGAAGACCGGGGTGGCCGACCTCCATGTCCTCTATCTCTTCGCAGTCTTCTCCACCCACCGCGCTCGCGTCGGCATCGGTGTCGCCGTCGTCATCCCCGCCGCATGCCGCCACAAACAGCATCAGAACGGTCAAGAGAGCCAGAATCCGTCGATGAGTCATTGCTACCCCCTGCCGGTCCGGTGTCCGGGCCAAGCAACCCGGTTCGCTATCCCTTGTACGGCGTGGGGGGATGGTAGACACAGACGGAAACAATGGCAAGGAAAGCTTCATTTGATTCACCATCGAAACATTCGTAATCACTTCAGGGTTGCTCTTTGACTCTCATGCGGGATTAAATACCGCAGCATGACAGCAGCTCAGGGCGCTGAAACGCCGGCCACTCCACAGCCGAGTGGTTTGCTCGACGTCCTGGCGGAGGTTCCGCGAAGCGCTCGATGGATCCTCCCGGCCTTCACTTCGGCCTTTTGTGGCACAGATGTTTCGACGCTTGAGCTAAGGACGAGGTCCTTGGTCCTTCTCCGAGTGGCGGCGGTCGATCGTGCGCCCTACTGGCGGCTTCAGCTCGAGGCAGGAGCGCGCGACCTCGGTATTACAAGGGACGAGCTCGCGCTCATTGGATCTGACGAGTGGGAGATGGCGCCCACCTTCAGCGAGCGCGAGCGGGCGGCCATCCTATGGGCGGATCGCGTTGCCCGCAGGCTCGCCCGTCGTGACAAGAGAGCCTTCGAAACCGTCCGATCGCACTTCTCCGACGAGGAGATGGTCGAGCTCACCCTGGTGGCCTCGCTCGGTGCCATGGCCGACCGGTTGACCAACGCACTGAGGATCGCTCCCGAGCCTTCCGTCGGCCTTAGTCCTGGGGCGGCGCGAACGGATGCAGGCTTGGAGGCTTGGCCTCCCCGGATGTTCGAAAGCGACTTGCGTGCCAGCTGGACCGGGACCTTTGGATGACCAGCGTTCCGGCACGGGTTCACATTGTGGAAGATGGTGCGGCCACGCCGGCGGTCGAGTCGATCTTCCAGGGGGCCGAGGAACTGCTGGCGTTCGTATCCAACTTTGCCAGAACCGCTGCTCACGTTCCCTCGGTAGCCCGCTGGCTTGTCCCAATGATCGCGTCGATACAACGAGGTGGACCCGACGCGGCCCTCGACCCGCGAATCAAAGAACTCGCCATCCTTCGCACCTCGACGAGAAACGGGTGTTTCTTTTGAACGCAACACAACATCCGGCTCGGTCGAGCCGCCGACCTGACCGATGCAGAGATCGATGCTGTGTCCGGGGAGGATCCCGCTGGCACTGGGCTCTTCGATGAGCGCGACCTCGCAGCTATCGAGTGGGCGGATCGAGTGACGCGGAACGAAGCTCATGCCGACCCGGCCGCTTGGGACCGCGTGCGCGAATCATTCGATCAAGCACAGGCTGTTGAGCTGACCCTCGCTGCCTGCCTCTTCAATTTCCTAAACCGGTTCAACGACACGATGTGGTTGGAGCTCGATGATGGTGCGCCCCCGGGTGCCCGGCTGCACATCGAACCTTCGGCCTTCCGCAGATATGCGATGACGATCCACCAGGGAGCCTGACGTGCTCGAGCACCTTCGTGTAATCGAACTCGGACAGGTAATCGCAGGCACGTTTGGCGGCATGATCCTGTCCGACCTCGGGGCAGAGGTAATCAAAGTGGAGCCTCCGATCGGAGACCCCGGCAGGCGGTCCGCCATCTACGGCGTTGGCGACGAAAGCGCCATCCATCTCATGCACAACCGGAACAAGAAGAGCATCGTGCTCAATCTCAAGACCGAAGGCGGCCGCGCAGTCCTCTTTGATCTGCTGAGAACTGCTGACGCAGTGGTCGAGAACTTTCGCCCCGGCGTGCTTGAACGACTTGGAGTGGACTTCGAACGGATGCGAGAGGTCAACCCGGAGATCGTGCTGGTCTCGGTCTCGGGGTTTGGGATGGACAGCCCCTACCGAGATCTACCCGCCTACGACCTCATCCTGCAGGCAATGACCGGGCACATGTCGATCATGGGGGAATCGGGTCGTCCTCCCGTGATCATGGGCATTCCGATCGCCGACCTTCTGGCGGGAGTGTTCGCAGCGGTAGCCGTGCTTGCGGGGGTCGAGAACCGGCGCGAGCGTGGACGTGGCGAACACTTTGACCTTGCGATGTTCGACGTAATGGTTGAGATGCTCTCGCATGTGGGGACCCTGTATCTCAATTCGGGGCTCGACCAGCAACCGCAGGGATCCGCGCATCCCTTCATTACGCCTTGGCAGGCTTTCCGCTGCCGTGATGGGACGCACATCGTGGTTGCCCCGCGTGAGGAACACTTCTGGACGAAGTTATGCGGCGCGCTCGGTGTTCCCGAGCTTGCTGAACGGCCGGAGTATGCAGACGCCAAATCGCGACAGGCCCATAGAAACGAGCTGTTACCGCTACTCGAAGAGATCTTCGTCCGCCGGGATGCTGCGGAGTGGCTCGACATCCTCCAAGCTGCAGGAGTACCGACGGCGAGGGTGAATCGCATGCCCGATGTGTTCGAGGACCCGAACGTGGAAGCTCGTCGAATGATCCAGTCCTTCCAGACGGATGCCGGAGTCATGCGCGCGGTTGGCAACGCAATCAAGGTGGCCGGCGTGCCCGAGGACCCGGCCACGCCCCCGCCGAAACTGGGGGGCGACACCAAATCGATCCTTGGTTCGCTGCTCAGGTACGAGGACGAGTACATCTCTCGGCTCCAGGAGGAGGGCGTCTTCGGCGACGCCTTGGCCTCAACTCCTCAGGCTCGAAGTTAGGAAGGGAAGCGCATGGCCTCGATCCGCATCGCCGTTGTGCAGTCGGCAACGCAAACCGACGATCCTCCGAAGAACGTTCAGCGAGCGCTCGCCTATATCGAGCAAGCTGCCGCGCTGGGTGCTCGCGTTATCTGTCTGCCCGAGACCTTTCCCGGTCCCTGGACGCCGCCTGTTGACTACGACTCACTCCCCGAGTTGGAAGCCAAGGCCGCGCGATCTGGACGTGTACTTGATCGCGGGCATGGTCGAGGAGATAGCGGGCGACGCGGATCATCACTACAACGCTCTGGTGCTCCTCGGTCCAAATGGCGAGAAGGGTCGCTATAGAAGGACGACGCCGCAGGGTCCTTGGATCTATGAAGGGGGTTCGTTCTGGGACTTTGGCTACAAGGCGCACGACGCACTTCCAGTCTTCGACATCGGTGAGTGCACGATCGGCCTCCTGATCTGCAGCGAGGTCTATGTGCCCGAGCTCGCGCGGCAGCTGGCCTTGAAGGGAGCCGAGATCCTCTTCATGCCGGCCGGCCTCTGGAAGAAGGCGCAGTGGGATACGTGGCGCGTGCTAACCAGGGCTCGCGCCATCGAGAACCTCGCCTACACCGCAACCTGTCAGAACATCCTCGGTCACGAGACCAATAACGCAGGTCTCGCGATGATCTGCTCTCCGGAGCAAGTGCTGGCCGAGTCCTCGGTGGAAGGTGTGCTCGTGGCCGACTGCGATCTCGACCGCATTCGGATGCTGCGAGAGGAGCAGGACGGCAGAGGCTTCCCCGGCGAAAAGGCCTGCAAGGCCGGTGTGTTGTGGCAGTGGTATCAGCCACACCTCTATCAAGCGGAACGAACTGAAGCGAGATCCGATGGCTGAGGGTCTGCTGACAGACGACCTTCGAGCCCTGATCGGAAAACCGTGGCCCCCTGTCGTGTTCGAGGTCGAGCGCACCGGCATCCGCATGTGGGCGCGGGCCGTTGGATTCGAAGACCTCGTGTACCACGACGAGAGGACGGCGCAGCGAGCGAGGCTTCGAGGGGTTGCCAGCGCCCGCCTGGATTTGTCGGATTCCCGCGCACCCGCCCTGGCGATCCGGAACCAGGACCACCCATTCGCGGGCTGCATCCGGATCTGAACCGCAGTCTCAACGGAGGCACGAGTTCGAGTACAGCTCGCCGATCCTGGCGGGAGACGAGTTGACTGCGACGACGACGATCGTCGACATCAAGGAGCGTTCCGGGTCGGTCGGACCAATGCTGTTGATCACTCGTGAGACAACATTCCGGCGCGACGACGAGAAGGTAGCGCTGATGCGAGCCACGGTGATCAATTACTGATGGAGAGGCAGGCGTCCATGACACTTGAGACGCAGGTGTACATCGAAGACGTGCGCTCGGGAGATGAGATCCCCGAGCTCGTAAAGAACTGCTCATCACGACAGCTCGTGATGTGGGCCGCGGCATCGGGAGACTTCTACGAGATTCACTACGACGTGGACTACGCGCGTGAGCTCGGACTGCCTGGACTCGTGGTCCACGGAGCGCTAAAGAACGCCTTTCTAGGCCAGCTGTTGCACGATTGGATCGCACCCCTTGGAAGGATCGCCCGATACGGATGCAGCTACCGAGGGATGGACTACCCAGGAGAAGATCTCCGCTGCCGCGGCACAGTGAAGGACGTGTACGCAGCGCGTGACGGAGACCACGCTGCCGAATTGGACATTTGGATCGAGAACCCACGCGGTGAAATCACGACGCCCGGGAGTGCCGTAGTTGTGCTCCCTTCACGAACAGAGACGAGGGCCCAAGTATGAAGGTCGAACCTCACTCATCGCCCAGGAACGACGACGACGAACGTCCCGCGGTCCCACCTGTGGCCCGCAGCCGCTTTGCCGAAGCGGGGACAAAGCCTCCGGCGTTGGACAAGGTGGACGTGGTCCTTGGCGAATGGGCAAACGGGCGTCCCAAAGCCGACCTAGAGCCGATTGCCGTCACGATACGGGTCTCGCGGCTCGCGCAGGTTCTACAGGAGCGTATGGAGCGGGCGTCTTCGAGGTTCGGGCTCGACTGGGGCCAGTTCCTGGTTCTCGCGGCTCTCCGCGGCGCCGGGTCTCCGTTTCGCATGTCGCCCAGGGAACTGCACCGGCTTCTGCTGTTGTCGCCAGCGGCCGTAACCAACCGCCTTTACCGTCTCGAAGCCAAGGGATTCATCGAACGGACCGCTGATCCGACCGATGGCCGAAGCCTGCCTGTGATCCTCACTGCCGACGGCCTCAGCACGATCGATCGGGCGATGACCGCATGCGTCGAAGGCGAGCGAGGACTCCTGGCAGGGGTTGATTCCGAAGATCTCGAGACCACGATCCTTACTCTCCGGCGGCTACTCGCTGCCTACGACGAATACCCAACTCGTCGCAGGTGGCAGCGCAAAGGACCACTAGCTGACGAGGCGCTCCGAGCGGCCTCCGTCGCATCGACGACGGAACCAATAGTCGAACACTCGACTCCACCCGTGATGATCGTGCCGAAGCCGGAGATGTGGCCCACCTCGACCCGCGACCTGGAGCGACTACAGCGAAAGCTAGCGCGGCAGGTAGACGAGAACGACCAATGGCGGTGGAGAGGCGAGGGGGAGCCGGCAATCGGCGGCGTCTTCGTGTCCCTGCCGGGAAAACGCCATGGAGATCAAGCTCGAGACATCGCCTGGGCGGCAGCCGTGATCACGCAGGGTCACAACGTAGTTGCCACCGCGACGGCAACCAGGAAGCTGGTGAGTCCTTACAAACCCGGCTACTTGGCCCTTACTGTTGGCCCCATTCTCGAGGATGTCGTACAAGCACTGTCGCAGCCACCCGACATCATCATCGTCAACGCCGCTGGACGCGACCACATCCGCGGGGCCGGCCTGGCGATCCAGCTTGGTGCCGCGCTCGATGTGCCCACGATCGGAGTCACGGAGCGCCCCGAGATCGGAGTCGCGTTACAACCCGGCGCTCACCGAGGTGACTGGACACCGGTTCGGATCAACAACCGGCTCGTCGGCTTTCGTGTCCGCTCCCTCGCAAGCGCAAACCCGATAATGGCCCATGCAGCATGGTTGACCTCCCCAGAAACTGCGCGAGACATCGTCCTTCGCGTCACGGGGCGGATGCGAGTTCCGGAACCTCTTCAACGGGCGCGACAACTCTCCAGAAAGCTGCGGAGCGAGTACGAACGCTCGGTGGGCACCGGTCTGCAGGATGGGATTCACGGGTGACCGTCCCAAACGGTCGCCGAGATCCTGGCCCAGAGACGCACCATTCGGACGAGCACGGGGAGGGTGGAGCGGGATGAAACGACCGGATTGGCCGGTGGCAGTCATCGGTGCGGGAACCATGGGGCACGGCATCGCCCAAGTCGCTGCGAAGCAGGGTTTCGAAGTGCGATTGCACGACCTGAGCAGCGAAGCGCTCGACAAAGGTATGTCGGGGATCGAGCTCACGCTCGATAAGGCGCTAGCGCGGGGCGTAGTCACGCCGACCCAAAAGGAAGAGACACTGCTTCGGATTCAGCCCATCGACGAGCTCAAGAAGGCGGTCGACGGGTGCCGCTTCGTGATTGAAGCAGTTCCCGAGGATCTGACGATCAAGCGAGCGGTGTTCGAGGAACTCGACCGACATGCTCCGTCAAACGCGATCCTCGCGACGAACACTTCAGCCCTAAGCATCACGGAGATCGCGAGTTGGACCGAACGACGGGATCGTGTTATCGGGCTTCATTTCTTCAATCCACCCGATCGAATGCCACTCATCGAGGTGGTCAAGGGGCTGACCACCACCGAGAAGACGATTGAACGGGCGAGACGCTTCTGCGACCAACTCGGCAAGGAGACGATTGTTGTCACCGACCGGCCTGGATTCGCTACCAGCAGGCTGAGTGCCATGATCGGGAACGAAGCCTGGTACATGTTCATGGAAGGAGTTGCGTCTCCCTCCGACATTGACAAGGCCGTCAAACTTGCGCTCGGGTTCCCGATGGGGCCATTCGAGCTCGGTGACCTCGTCGGGCTCGACGTGCGTCTAAGCGTGCTCCGCTATCTGCACAACACATTGGGCGAGCGTTTCAGGCCTTGCCCTCTTCTCGTCGAATATGTCGACGCCGGATACCTCGGGCGCAAGACGGGACGTGGGATGTTCGAGTATCACACCCAGGATGGTTGAGACCGGCGCACTGCTTCAAGAGACAACCGATGGCGTCGCCCTCCTCACCATCAATCTGCCGGCTCGCCGCAACGCGCTCTCGCGCAGCAACTGGCTCGAGCTGCGGGGTGTCCTTACCGACCTGAGGGATGATCCCGAAACCCGGGGCTTGATCATCACAGGTGCCGGCGATCGCGCGTTTGCCGCGGGGGCGGACGTTGCAGAGTTAGTTGACCGGCCCCCTCTCGTCGCGCTCGAAGGTTTGGTCCAGGGGATCCTCCTTCAACTCGAGGATCTACCCTTTCCGACCATCGCCGCACTCAACGGCCACGCGCTCGGTGGAGGATGGGAGCTGGCACTTGCGTGCGACCTGCGCGTGGCAGTCCCTCACGCGAAGGTCGGGTTTCCTGAGGTGGGCCTGGGCATCATCCCCGGCGCCGGAGGAACACTCCGGTTGCTCCAGCACGTTGGGGTCGGACGAGCGATGGAATGGATTCTTACTAGCCGGCTACTCGATGCTCGCGAAGCCGCATCATTTGGCCTTATCAACAGAGTGGTCGACAACGCCGACATCGTCGACTCCGCGCGCGCTCTGATGGAGGAGGTCGGGGCACAACCTCAGTTAGCTGTACGTCTCGCGAAGATGATGGTCAGGGCAACTGCCCGCGGCGATGCGGGTCCCGAACTTGAACGGCTTGCGTACACGCTCTCGTTTCATTCTCCTGAGCGGTCCGAACGCATGCACCGTTGGCTCGATCAGCGATCGAAAAAGTCGGGTGACTAGGGCGAACTGCTCCGATCCGCCGGGTGCAGCGACTACTAGAAGATCACGTACAGCTTTCGCAATGTCTCGTGGATCTCCCAGGTCCCCTTCCAGCCACGCGGGAAACATCATCGTGTCACCCGCCTTGAGGTGACGGATTCACCGCCTTCGGGGGTCACGGTCATGCTGCCGCCGATGATGTGCACGAACTCGTTCGTTTCGAGCTTCCAGAAAGAAGGTCCCGGCGAACAAACCCATACCCCCGACGAAGCGTCGCCGTCTTCCCATAACGTGTAGCCGGAGGTCTGCATCTCAGGTCCCGTGGCCTCTTCGAGCGGACCCCAATCCTCGAGCTCGGTCATTGTGGCTGCTTGGGCCAGAAATGGGCCGGCGATGTTCAATTGTTTCTCCTCGTTAGGCGAAGTGTCGGTGAACTGTCCCACCGGCTGAATGGCGAGTCAAGATGGCCGCACCGGGTGACCGAGTCGACCCCTATGTGCGCCCCGGTGGAAGTTGTTCCCATTGACACCCTCTTGTCCGGATAAAGACAATCGGTTTTCTAATACGGGGGGGAAACTGCTTTATCTCCACCGGTGATGGGCTCAACCACTGCGGCGGAGGGGCACCGATCCAGGGGTAGTGCACCGAACCCTCGCGGGAAGAACTAGTAGGGAGGTAGCCCCTTGCGCTCACTCAAGCGATGGTCCGTGCTCGCGGCCATTGTGCTCTTGGTATCGGTGGTTCCGGCCGTTGGCTGGGCGGATCACGACAACCGGGAAGCGACAGCGAACATCACCGACGGGGCCACAGCCCATATGTTCCTCCCACCGACGGGGTCCGAATCGTCAACTCGGACCTCGCTTTCTGGGGCAACACGGCGTACCAGGGCACCTACAACGGGTTCAGGATCATCGACATCACCGATCCCGACAGCCCCGGTGAGCTGATCACCTACGAGGAATGCGAGGGCAACCAGGGCGACATCATGATCTGGGAAACCCTGCTGATCCGCACCTGGAACGGCCCCGCGCCCGCGGACGACCCCATGACTCCCGAGGACGAGTCCGTCGACTGTGGCGGACAGGACGTCCCACCGGGATTCGAGGGACTGCACTTCTTCGACGTCTCTGACCCTGCCAACCCGGATCTCGATTCACTCCGTCGACATCAGCAACGCACGCATGCAGGCGGACTTCGGCATCAACGGATGCGGGTCCCACACCGCTACATTGGTCCCCGACATCGCAGAAGACCGCCTGCTCGTCTACAACTCCGGGTCAAGTGGTTCATGCACCGGATTTGAAATCGTGGACGTTCCGCTGGACGATATCACCGCCGCCGACGTCATCCGCCGCGAGAACTTGGGGCGCCAGTGCCACGACGTTGCGGTCATTCTCGGTGATGTGATGAGGGGTGTGTGCGCGGGGGGTAACGGCTTCGCCCTCTTCCGAATGAACCCCGATGCATCTGGAAACGGCTCGCTGGAAAACCCGCAATTCGTCGAGGACAGCGGTGCCATCCCCAGCGTGACCGTCGGCCATGCCGCGGCATTCACGTGGGACGGCAAGTACTTCACCTTTGGCCACGAGCCCGGCGGCGGAACTCAGGCTGAGTGCGAGGAGAGCGATCCCGATCGCTTCAGGACGCTGTGGATGTACGAAACGAAGACGGCAAAGGAGGTCGGCGAATGGACTCTGCCGCGGCCTCAGAGCTCGGTCGAGAACTGCACCATCCACAACTTCGGCTTCGTTCCAACTAGCGACGGCAGCTACATTCTTGTGGGCGGGAACTATCAAGCCGGCACTTGGGCGACAGACCTGTCGGACCCGGCCAACGCCGAGACGATCGCCTTCGCGGACCCGCCGCCGCTTGACCCCACTCAGCTAACTGCCGTGGGAGCCTGGTCGAGCTACTGGTACAACGGCTTCATCTACGAGTCTGAGGAGACCAAGGGATTCAACGTCTTCTCCCTTGACGATCCGGCCGTGGCCAATGCCGTCGAAATACCGTTCCTCAATCCTCAGACCCTGATGGAACGTGTCGGGCGGCAGGTCACCGTGTCCTCCCAGATCAACATCAACCACACGGCAACGCCCCACCGCTTCAGTGGAAGAGTGAGGTCGGACGAGGGAGCTTGCTTGGGTGCGGGCAGGAACGTGGTGATCAAGAAGGTGAGGAGCGGCTCCGACCGGACTGTCGCTAGCACGACCACGAACGGATTGGGTGAGTACTCGGTCCGGCACGACGTAGGTGGAGCTGGCAACTATTACGCCGTGGCCCAGGCCCAAACCTTCGTCGAGGATATCGACGAGATCACCTGCACGAGGGCTCAGTCCTCAACGAAGAGGTTCAGCAAGTAGCTCATCGGTCCAGAGCACGACGAGGGGACGGCGAAACCGCCGTCCCCTCTCTTTTCTCGCCCATCAGCGCGCGTCCGATAGGTTGCGGGCAGTGAGATCTTCTCGCCCGCCGGTCAGACAGGAAGACACGGGCAATCGAGTGACTCCTGTAGGGAAAGGAACAACATGTCGGACATCGAATCGACCTCGGCGAGCGGAGCCGGGTACAACGTCATCCGATCGGCCGAACTCGCCCCTGCATCCGGGCGCACGGTGACATTCGAGGGTGAGCCCTACGGAGCAGGGATCTCGTTCTTCCATGTGCACAACGGACCGGGCGAGGGCCCGAGATTGCACCGCCACCCTTATCCCGAAACCTGGATCGTCCGCTCCGGCCGAGTGATCTTCAGAGCCGGGACAGAGGAGATCGAGGCGGGTCCCGGCGACGTGGTCGTAGCCGAGGCGGGGATGCCACACGGTTTCCTCAACCCCGGGCCGGAGCGGCTCGAGCTCGTTTGCATTCACGCGGCCGGGCGGATGATTCAGGAGTGGTTGGAATCCTGAGCTCGATGAAAGGATTGAGATGAGTCGTTCCTATGTGGTGACTGGAGGGGGACGAGGAGTAGGTCGCGCTCGTCGTCGAGCGGCTCCTGCGCGATTCAAACGTCGCGGTCGCCATCGACCTGGATCCTGAAGCATTGAACTGGACGAAGGATCATCCATCAGGATCCCGCGTGATCGCCTTGGTGGGAGACGCCTCCGATGAGGCCGTTGCGGAAAAGGCAGCCGATCTTGCACAAGACGCCGCTCCGCTCGTGGGATGGGTCAACAATGCCGCAGTGTTTCGTGATGCCTCGTTCCACTGGGCCTCGACTCACACAGTGCTCGAGATCATCGAGCTGAACCTCAAGCCTGCCGTAGTCGGGTGCGCAACGGCGATTCGGCGATTCCTTGCAGCGGGCACTGGGGGAGCCATCGTCAACGTTTCCTCGCATCAGGCAGGGCGGGCGGTTCCGGGTTGCATGCCATACGTAACAGCCAAGGCGGCGATCGAAGGACTCACTCGAGCACTCGCCGTTGAATACGGTTCGCTGGGGATTCGGGTCAACGCCGTTGCGCTTGGTTCGATCGGCACCGAGCGCTACCAGGCATTCCTGGATCAGCAGGATCCCGACACGGCCGCTGAAATCGGAAAGGAGATGCGACGACTGCACCCGGTTGGCCGCGTCGGGCATCCAGATGAGGTCGCGGCCTCCGTCGCTCACCTGCTCTCGGAAGAGGCGAGCTTTGTCAACGGTGCGACCATTCCGGTCGACGGTGGACGATCGGTTCTCGCACGCGATCCCGAGGCGCATCACCCGACCCGCTAACGCTGTCCGGTACAGCTTGAAAGGGGGGCGGCTCGAGCCGCCCCCCTTCCCGATAGTCAGGGTCTCGTCATCCCGAAGCTGTAACTCCCGCTTCCGCTGTAGGAGACAACCCTCCAGTAGTAGTAGCCGGTCGTTCCGTTGTAGGTCACATCCTCCGAGGACGATGACGTCTCACCGCGGGCAACTATCGACCAGCTGAACCCGTTCCACCTGTAGAGGTAGAGGTCGAAGTCGGTTCCCGATGGACCGCGCAGGCAACCTCGGTGCGTGCCGGAGCGAGTCGAGTTGAAGTACGTGCCACCAGGATGGACGTCGGCGTCTCCGGTCCCAGACAGCGAGCCGTTATAGGACTCAGCCAGCGAACAACCACTCGGTGGTGGCGGTGGTGGAGGAGCGGCACCAAATAGTGAATACAACAGCAGGTTCGGTGAGCCCGTTCCGACACCGGTCAGAACGCCGGGTGTTGCAGAGTTGACGATCGCGTTCCGCACCGTTGAGGGTGATGCGCTCGGGCTGCCCTGCAGGTAGAGCGCGACAACCCCAGCCACATGCGGGCTCGCCATCGACGTTCCGCCGATCGTGTTGGTGGCGGTGTTGCTGGTGTGCCAGGCAGAAGTGATGCTCGACCCCGGAGCGAAGATGTCGAGGCAAGTGCCGTAGTTGGAAAAGGACGACCGCGCGTCCGAGGACGTGGTCGATCCGACGGTCATGGCCGCCCCGACGCGCGAGGGCGACGAGTTGCACGCGTTGGCGTTGCTGTTGCCGGCTGCGACCGTGTACGAAACTCCGTCGCTGATCGAGTTGTTCACAGCCGTGTCGAGGGCGCTGTTCGCGCCGCCGCCCAGGCTCATGTTGGCGATCGCGGGTTGCCCGGCCGAATGATTACCAGTGACCCAGTCAACCCCGGCGATGACTCCCGAGTTGCTGCCCGAACCCTGGCAATTCAAGACGCGCACTGCGACCAGGCGGACGCCCTTGGCCACACCGTGAGTCGCACCACCGACGGTTCCCGCGACATGCGTGCCGTGACCATTGCAGTCATCGGCCGAGCCGCCGTCCACGGAGTCGAACCCACTCACCGCCCGTCCACCGAACTGCGTGTGAGTCAGCCGGAGTCCGGTGTCGATGATGTACGCGGTCACACCCGAGCCCGTAGCGTTGTACGTGTAGCTGTTCGACAGGGGACGGTTGCGCTGGTCGATTCGGTCCAGACCCCAGGTTGCAGGCGACTGCGTGTCCGACGCGTGGACGTGGGAGTCGGCTTCGATGTACGCCACGTGAGGATTGCTTCGCAAAGCTTCGACTGCGCTCTGGGGCAGCCTTGCAGAAAAGCCATCCAGAGCGTGGCTGTAGCTGTGGAGGACCTTGGCCCCGAGCGCTCGGACGCCCACCGTTGCGGTGCTGGCCGCGGAGGCCGGTGCCTGCTCGTGGAACACAACTATGTAGCGGCCGTCGATCGCCGACGCTTTGTTTAGGCCGATGACCGGCGCTTTGCCCGAGTTGCTCGCTTGACTTCCGCTTCGGGCCTGCGGTTGGGCCCCCGCCGGACCGGCAAGCATCAGCGCGAACAGAACAACCACGGTGAGGGCCGCGCAGACCCTCGGAATCGCCCTTCTGACCACCTTTGCATTCCCCCTTTGGGATGTGTCGCCGTGGGCGCGGGCAATAGGGCAATGGCGCGGTGGCCCCAACTTCACTGGATTAACGCGGTCTTGATCCTCTTGTCGCAGCCCCTGAGTAGGCCGAATTGTAGGGTTTCAAGTGCACTTGTGACAAGAGAAAACTTTCTGGGGTTTTCTTCCTCTTTGTCCTACCGCCGGTCGCGGGCCAGCCACAGAGCCGAGATTCCCACTCCGACCATGCTGGCGAGAACGACCACGTAGACGATCGCCTGGGGTTCGCCCCACGCAACGGTGTCGGGAAAACGGGCGAGGGCGATCCCCTGAAGGACGCCGACGGCCGCGTAGCCGACGGCCGCGGCCCGGACCCTCCTCAGGTCGTCCTCCCACAGCGCGTGAGCCGCCGCCACTCCCAGACTGAACACCCATGCTCCGACGGCCCGGGCGGTGAGGGGGGTCAGAGGCCAGGGCCATAGCGACATCGCGTTCTCCGGAGCCACAAAGAGGTAGGCGCCCAGCACGGGCAACAGCACGGCGTGAATGGACAGAACGAACCTCATCGATTTCGGAATCGATAAGGCGCGCGGGGGATCGTCGCCGGACATCCGAATCTGCCTGACAAACAACACCACGAGAAACACGGGCACGCTGACGTAGATGGCGATCCAGGCCCACGTCACCACGCGCGTTGACAGGTCGATGCTCGAATCGAGATGGAAGAGATCGAGATGGACAATCGTCGCCACGAGTGTCAGCGACGTGAACACGAAGACCGAGGGCACCGCGATTCTGGCGTTGGCCCATAGACCTTCCCGCGCGGCAAGCCACTCAAGGGCAACGCTCGCCCCGTATCCGGCACCAAGAAACGCTGCGGTAAGAGGAACATCGATAGTCCAGGCGAAGAACTCGTCCGTACGCTCGGGGAAAACGAACAACTGAAGGCCCGCGAGAAGGACGAGGCCTCCGGCGATCGTCAGGAGTATGCGCATGCCCCTGGATAGAGCCCGGAATCGCCGGCCCTCAATCGGAGGAGGTGTTTCCGCGCGTGAGTCTCTTTCGGTCACGTCTGCGCCTCGACCTGACCCTTTCTTTGATTCTCTACATCCTGGCGCCGGTCCTCGTTGTAGTGGTGGAGTAGCTGAACTGCGATAGCTCCCTCCCCGACGGAGGACGCTACTCGCTTGACCGAACCTCGTCGGACGTCTCCCACTGCAAAGACCCCGGGCAAGCTAGTCTCGAGGAGCATCGGGGGTCGGTCGAGGGTCCAGGTGTAGTCGTAGTCACCAGAGACGAGGTCGTGCCCGGTAACGATGAAGCCCCAGTCATCGCGGACAACGGACTGCTCGAGCCATTCCGTTCCGGGCTGTGAACCGATGAGTACGAAAAGGGCGTCCGCCTCGATTCTCTCCTCGTCACCCGAACGGCGGTTACGCACCACAACATGTTCGAATCCATCGATCCCGCCGCCACCGGATAACTCGAGGCCGAGCCTCACTTCGATATTGGGGATTGCCTCGAGTTCCCTGACGAGGTAGCCGGACATGCTCACCGCAACCGTCTCGCGGCGCACCAACACCGTGACCTTGGACGCGTACTTGCTGAGATGAACTGCGGATTGCCCGGCGGAATTACCTCCGCCGACGACGAGGACTCTCTTGTCTTTCATTGCGGCAGCTTCGGAGACGGCGGCGCCATAGAACACACCCCTGCCCTGAAGCGCGTCCAGGCTCTCGATGTCAAGACGCCGGTAAGTGACGCCGGAAGCGATGATCACGCAGTTGCTGCGCGCTTCAGTGCCATCCGACAACTTCAAAATGTATGCGGCGTCGTCCTTTCCGAGACCTTCGACATCGCGCATGAAATGAAAGTTCGCTCCGAAGGACCAAGCCTGAAGGTAAGCGTTGATCGCCAGTTTGTTGCCGCTTATCCCCTTGGGAAAACCGAGGTAATTCCTGATCAGAGAGCTGGTGCCCGCCTGGCCACCAACCGCTTCCCTCTCGAGGACGAGTGTCTCCAAACCCTCGGATGTCGCATAGACCGCTGCGGCGAGGCCCGCTGGGCCGGATCCGATGATTGCGACATCGAAGAGCGCATCCGGGTCGAGTGGTTTTGTAATCCCGAACGCGTCGGCGATCTCCATGTCGCTGGGATTGATGAGTGGAGTGGGGTTCGGCGCAAATCGCAACAGCACGACCGGAAGCTCTGGATCGGCCAGGCCGAGGTCAGCCAGGAGGCGCCCGCCCTGTTCCGAGTCGGACTCGTAGAAACCCACCGGGATGTGATTGCGTGCGAAAGCGTCGAGGAGCTCGGAAGAGCGCGGAGAGCGCCGTTTCCCGATCATCCGAACAGCCTCGAACGTGACCTCGCGCTCGGCGGTCCAGTCCTCGAGAAACTCAGTGAGTGAGCGATGGAACTCTTCGTCCCGCGCGTGTTCCGGTCGCATCAGCCAGTGATCGATCTCACCCAGGGTGACGGAGTTGAAGATAGGGCGGGCGGTTTCGAAATCCCCCCATACGATGACCACGACACGCTTGGCCCTGGGATGCAACGACCGCGTTTGCGAAAGGAAACTGATCCCATGCTGTTCCTGCCCCCCGTGAGTCGCGAGGATCAGCGCCACAGGAACGTCGCTTTGTCTCAGCCTGTCGAGGTCCTCGTTTGCCGCCGAATGACTCGTCGACGTCACGACCTGGTAGTCGGTTCCATATCGCTTGCGAACCTCGTTCGCGACGATTCTGAAGTTGTCCGGATCCTCGCTGACGATGATGATCGCCGGCCGAACGCGTTCCTCGTCGGTCGGGCCGAGTTCGCCGGCTGGCCTTCTTGCCATATGAAGTCGACTGCCTCCTGCCCTTGTGTATCCACCGCACCATGCTTCGGCCGCACTGCGTTCCCGTATGTTGCTACAGCAATTGGTGGAAGGTCTACGGCTGAATCCCTATTGTGGCTTTCCTCCCGAGACTGGTCTGGGGGCATGGCTCCAAACGATCAGGGCGCGCCCAAACACTGAGTGATGCGCGAGAGTCCCTATTCAGGGTCGAGCGAGCTTGCTGGTGTCGACGACTACGAAGTGCTTGCCCTTGACGGTCTTCAGCGTCCGCAACTGGTCGTTGTCCCAGTCGCTATGAGGGGCCCCCGAGATGAACCAGTCGGAGCCGTTGTCCGCCACGATCATCCCGTAGCGCTTGAGTGCTCGTAGGACGACTCGTGCCTGCTGCGGGAACGACGCCACTTCGAAGCCCTTTTTGAGTCGGAAGCGCTGCCCCATGGCGGGAAGGTTTTGGCCGGTAAGCGATGATGCGAAGTGACGAGCGGGATAGATGTAGCTGCGACGAGTTCTCGAGACCGTGAACCGCAGGGCGTGGTCGATCTCGCCATTCACCACCTCGTCGTAGCGAACAAGCCCGGGAAGAATCGGGAGACCGGCGGCGTCCGCCGACGTCCAGCCCTTCGGGCGCAACGCGTTTGAGCTCAGATCCCAGCGCGCTCCCGACCCCGCCGTCCAACTGGCTCCGCCCTCAACGGGATGCGCGTTGAACAACTCGTAGAGAGTGCACTCATCTCGGTCCACTACGATCACGTGCCTGTCGCCGTCGGCGCCCGGCCCACCTTCTATCGGTGCGTTCGGCGGTATCGGATACGGACCGGGATCGGATTCGTCGTCGTAGCCGAATGACACCGGCACCGGCTCCTGGTCTCCGGCGACAGTCGTGAATGGAATCCCAATCGGGCCGCCTTCCCAGGTGCCCGAGCCGAAGTCGGGATGAAGAGTCTCCTGGCGTCCGATAGTCGATACCATTTCGCTCGAGCGAGGATGTCTCGGCAGGTTGTCGACGCGCAGATTCCAGTGACTGTCGGCGGGGAAGAGCCCACAATCCGGCGCATCGACTGGGGGCGCCGCAGGCACAGATGTCATCCCGGCGCCGACCGCCATTGCCGTCGCCAGGGCCAGGGCCAGTCTGATTGTCTTCACGACTCTCTATCGGTCATCTAGCGCTCCGAGCTTAGGTCGCCGACTAAGCAGGTCGAGGATGTGGTAGTCAAAACCGGCCTCGGGAATCGGTTCCGAAGGCTGTTGCTATCCGACGATTACGTTACGGAGAGTTGGGCAAATTTGGGTCGGCGAGAAGCCGCTAAGGTTGGCGGTGCCACCGATCATCAAGACTAGTTTCGCGTCATGGACCACAGAAAAGCGGAGCGGACCGAGATTCGCACCGGCGCTGCATAGGCCGCGCGGAGTGACTCTCAATAGGCGGGAGGCAACATCGGTAACGACTACCGATGTCACACCCAGCCGCAAACCGAGAGGGCGCACACACAGTGCGTCCTCTCTTGCGTCCAGACACGAGACCACCTCGAGTTGGCGCGTTGCGTGATCCTTAGGTCACTGCTGGCTTCTTCCCACATAGACGGCCGACAGCATGATCTCCTTGAACGAGATGGTGTCTGTCGCGAATTCGCGGCACTGCAGACCGAACGTTCTCGCTCCGGCATCGACAGGCTTGGTGACCTCGTTGAATCCGAAAAAGTGGTCCGTCTCCGAATCGGCGGGCTCACCGAAGTTGATCTGCTGGTTGGATGTTCCGGGACCAAAGAAACGGCAGCGACCCAGGGAAGGAGCAGTCGCAGTGGTCCATGCACCGTCCATAGTCAACAGAACCCGTCCACGGCGTGCGAGATTCAGCCGCACGCTCGCGCACGAGACGTAAACATTGCTGGTGGGGTCACAACCGGCGTTATTGATGATGCTTCGGGCGGGCCCGGTACTCGAGGTCGTCGCGGCACCGCCTTCAATTCGATCTCCAGTCCCGCCGAGCAGTCCAGCCACCGCCGGTATCGCGGTTCCTGTCACCGCCGCGGCGACCGCTACGACAACGATTGTCCGCAGGTCTCGCCTCGAGCCATCGCCCATGCTTTCTCATCCTTCCCATCGCTTTTGACGGAGGTCCTTCGAACGCGAGCATAAGGAACCCCAAACCGTAGGAGAGGGGACGTCGAGCACGGGCGTGAAATCCCGCTTTGCCGGGAGTTGGAGCCGAATCGGTTTCTGGTAGCCTCGGACTCCGCTTGCCCCTGTGGAGCAGTCAGGAGTGCTCATCTCCCTGTCAAGGAGAAGGCCGCCAGTTCAAATCTGGTCAGGGGCGCCAGACACCGCCCGGCGAGGTAGCTCAGTTGGCAGAGCACGCGACTGAAAATCGCGGTGTCGGCAGTTCGATTCTGCCCCTCGCCACACATGAAAACGGACGCCATCTATTGGCGTCCGTTTCAACTGTCCGGCTTGCTAGCAGCTAGCGCAGCTCCGCGCTACTAGACGTGGTTCCCTCGAGAAACCTGGTGACCTCTTCCTTGCGGTAGCGGCGGTGTCCACCAAGGGTTCTGATCGAGGAAAGCTTTCCGGCCTTGGCCCACCGGGTGACGGTTTTCGGGTCCACCCGGAAAAGCTTGGCGACTTCAGCCGGCGTCAGAAGGTCATCCTTCTGGGCCTCCATGGTGCCTCCATTCCTCAAGGTCCGACTACCCCTGCCCCAGGAACATTGACCCCTGTGATCGTCGGACACGTCACGAACAATGATTACCTCTCGGACGTTTGGGCGGAATGGCCCAATAGAGCCATTTTCTCACACTTGTGGAAGGCTACGGTAGCGTAGGCAAATCTACCTAGATAGTCGTGGACAAACGGGATTACTTGGACTAATTGACGATCTCGTGAGCCCGAACCGTCGCCCATTTGTCCGTAAGATCACCAAATAGGCGGCTCGCACGAGGGCCGTCCCCCTCCTCGAGAGCATCGATGCAGGCGGTTACGTCGGCGGCGCACTGGTCCTCGACCAGCTCGTCATGGTCGAACATCCCCGCGACCGACCCGTAGTCCAGCTCTAGCAGGGCATCTGCGGAGAACTCCCCGAGCCACCCCGACAGCTCCTTGAGGGCGGCAACGACGGCCTCGTCGAGCCACGTCTCCTCGAGGACCGAGATGACATGCGACAGCCGGGCGAGTGCATCGGAGATACGGGTCTCGTACCGGATGCGCAAGCCCTTGCGGTCCTCCACGAGAACTCTCTCGCTGGGATCGAACGCCGAGAACCAGCGCAGGGGGACGTGCCAGTTCGCATGGAGGATGTGCGAGCGGATCTCGGGGAACCGTTCGTCTAAAGCCGCGAGCTCCTTGGCAGCACGACGCGCCTCGCTCTGAGGGACGAAGGCTTCGGCGACTTCCTCGGGAACGCTCTCACGGAACGCTAGCAGTCCGGCCAGCATCCTGAGCCGCGTCCTCCATGGGCAGATGTAGAACCGGCCATCGATCTCGCGGACGAAAGCGTTCTCGGTCGAGCTGTAGCCGGCCTCCGCAGCCGGCAGGCGGCCGGTGACCAACCACGCCCGGTACCGGGGATGCTCGCTCCCGTCACCCTCGACCGGATCCGAGAGCCAGCGCCGCTGCTCGTCCTCCGTGAAGGTAGAGGCTGGTTCGTAGATGCGAAGGTAGGCGGTTCGAATCATCAAGCCATGCTATCGGGGGCGTGTGTCAATCCGCGCTCTTTGGGGGGATCTGCGGAGCCAAAAGGTCAAACCGGCAATCGAAGGGGGCGAATCCCTTCGATGTCGATCTGCTGGGCGACGCTCGGGCCGGATCGTGAACGCAACCCGAGCCCGTCCTCGGCATTCGGAAGGCAGCTTTCCCAATTCCGTTGGTAGCATCTGCCTAAAGACATCGGGGTTGCGTCACCGAAGCCGCAACCAACCAGCAGGGGGCCGCGCGGAAATGAGCGTTTTCGAGCACATCAATGGGGATGGCTACGAACAGGTCGTATTTTGCTCTGACGATCAATCGGGCCTTCGGGCGATCATCGCAATTCATTCGACGAAGCTGGGTCCCGCACTAGGTGGGACCCGTTTTTATGACTATGGAAGCGAAACCGAGGCGCTTGTCGACGTGCTTCGACTGGCCAAGGGCATGACCTACAAGGCGGCCGCGGCCGGGCTCGATCTCGGCGGCGGCAAGGCGGTCATCATCGGTGACCCAACCCGGATCAAGTCCGAGGAGTTGCTCAGAGCCTACGGGCGCTTCATCGAGACGCTCGGCGGTCGCTACATCACGGCCGAGGACGTCGGCACCGCGCTCGAGGACATGGACACCGTCCGGCGCGAGACCCGGTGGGTGTGCGGCTGCTCCCACACTTATGGAGGCTCGGGAGACCCCTCGCCGGTGACCGCGTACGGCGTGCTCCAGGGCATCAAAGCGTGCGTGCTGGAGGTCTTCGGCAGCGCCGGGCTAGAAGGTCGAACCGTGGCTCTTCAGGGCGTCGGCAAGGTGGGCTTCGCGTTGTGCGGTTACCTCGTCGAGCAGGGAGCCAAGGTCACGATCGGCGACATTAGCGTCGACAACCTGGCACGAGCGGTTTCTACTCACGGCGTCGACACTCTTCCGCTGAACGAAATTCACAAGATGGAGGCGGACATCTTCGCTCCCTGCGCGCTTGGAGGGATGATCAACGACGACACCCTCAGCGAGTTCCGCTGCAAGATCATTGCCGGCGCGGCCAACAACCAGCTTGATCGTGCCGAGCATGGCGAGAAGCTGCGCGATCTCGGCATTCTCTACGCCCCGGACTTCGTCATCAATGCGGGTGGACTCATGAACGTCGAAGACGAGTTGCGGGGATACGACCGGGAGCGAGCGATGCAACGCGTGGAGGGCATATACAAGCAGCTGCAGCATATCTTTGCCCTGTCGCCGCGAGCGCTCCATGTCGACCGCGGCGGCGGCCGAGGAGTACGCGCAGGATCGGATCCGCAAGATAAGCAGGATTCGATTGCTGCGGACGACCGAGTACGGAACGGCCGGACATCTGTAGACCAGGTACCGTCAGCAGGACACCGAACGTGAGGACAAGGCCATGAGCGTGCAAGAACCGCATCGCATAATCGGGGACGGCGGTGATCTACCCGATTACCCGGTTCCCGGCGAGCTCGGGGAAAAGGAGCTGCTCGAGCTCTACCGGTGGTTGGTCATCCTGCGCACCTTCGACGAGCGCGCGGTGATGTTGCAGCGCCAGGGCCGTGTCGGCACCTACCCGATGTACTGGGGCGAGGAGGGCACTGCCGCAGGCGCGCTGTTCGCGTGCGAGGACAACGACTGGGTCTTTCCTTCCTACAGACAGAACTCGGTCGGAATACTGCGGGGCCTACCGGTTGCAACGGTCCTCGGCTGGGTGCGCGGATACGGGGGCCCGGCCGGGTTCTACAACCCGCGCGACTACCGGCTCGGACCCATTTGCGTGCCGATCGCCACGCATATTCCCCACGCAACGGGAGTGGCGTGGGCCGCAAAGATCAGAGGAGACCGAACGGCTTCGCTTGCATGGTTCGGTGACGGCGCGACCTCGGAGGGCGACTTCCACGAGGGACTCAACTTCGCCAGCGTCTTCCGGACCGCGACGGTCTTCTTCTGCACGAACAACCAGTGGGCGATCTCGACTCCGGTGACGCGTCAGATGGCCACGAGAACGGTGGCGGAGAAGGCGGCCGCGTACGGCATTCCCGGCGTTCGGATCGACGGGTTCGATCCCCTCGCTTGCTACAAGGCGACGAAGGAAGCTCTCGACAGGGGACGCGATGGTGCCGGGCCAACACTCATCGAGGCGTTCACCTACCGCATCAAGGCGCACGGAACGGCAGACGATCCATCGCTCTACCGCGACGAGTCGGAGACCCAGAAGTGGATACATCTCGAACCGGTCGGTCGAATGGCCTCCTTCCTGCGCAGGCTCAGCATCTTGGACGACGACAAGGACAACGAGCTGCGGGTAGAGGCGAAAGAGATGATTGCCGAGGGCATCAGGGGCCTCGAATCGCTCGAGCAACCAGGACCCGAGGTCATGTTCGACCACGTGTACGCCTCGGCCAATCCCTGGACATTCACCGAGGGCCTCGAGGAAGTTAACTCCGTCGCGCGCAAACCAGAACCGGCCCCGCCCCAACCACCATCTCCACCATCCGCGGGTGATGTCGACTTGACCCCTGAGTCGTCCGCCGGCACCGAGGAGGGCTGACGTGACCCAACTTACGATGGTGGAAGCTCTGAACAGGGCGCTGCATGAAGCATTCTCCGCAGACGAACGAGTGGTGTTGCTAGGCGAGGACGTTGCTCAGACGGGTGGCGTCTTCAGAGTCAGCGCCGGATTGCTCAAAGAGTTCGGCGGTGAACGGGTGATCGACACACCGCTATCGGAGTCTGGAATCGTCGGAACCGCCGTAGGCATGTCGCTCTACGGGATGTTGCCGGTGGTCGAGATTCAGTTTGACGGGTTCGTCTATCCGGCGTTCGAGCAGATCGTGGTGCACGTCGCTCGTTATGGATGGAGAACAGGTGGAGAGTGCCCGGCCAACATGGTCATCCGAATCCCGTTCGGCGGTGGCGTCAGGGCCCCCGAGTTGCACTCCGACTCACCCGAGGCGCTCTTCGCACACTCCCCCGGTCTAAAGGTCGTGTGCCCCACGACGCCTTCGGACGCCCGCAAGATGCTGCTTGCAGCGATCGCGCATCCCGACCCGGTCATCTTCATGGAGCCGAAGCGGATCTACCGCGCGGGGCGAGAGGAAGTATCCGATGAAGTGCCCATAGACCTGGGCCACGCCGACGGCGAAGCGAGCTCGATCCTGTCGACCGCTCGACCAGCGCGCGCCGGTAACGATCTCGTCATCTTCGCCTACGGCGCGACCGTTCCGCTCAGCGTCGAAGCTGCCGAGAAGATGGAAGCTGACGACGGAACGTCGGTTCGTGTGATCGACCTCCGTTCCCTCTATCCGCTCGATGTCGACGCAATTACGCGCAATGCCTCGGAGTGCGGACGCGCTCTGGTCGTCCACGAGGCTCCCCGCACCGCGGGAATCGGCGCCGAAGTCTCCAGCCTCATCCACGAGCGAGTCATGCTCGATCTCGACGCCCCTGTTGGTCGCGTCACAGGGTTCGACGTGCCGTTCCCGCAGTTCGCAAACGAAGACGACTACCTCCCCTCGGTCGATCGCATCACGCGCGGCGCCGAGAAGGTCCTGAATTTCTAGGGAGCCGGAAAAGGTGCCAGATTTCAAGCTGCCCGACCTCGGCGAAGGAGTTACCGAGGGCGAGATCGACAAGTGGTTGGTGAAGGAGGGTGACGTCGTCAAGGAGGACGACCTCCTCGTCGAGATCATCACCGACAAGGCAACAGCCGAGATCCCTTCCCCGTGGGCGGGGGTCGTATCGAAGATCCACTTTGCCGAGGGAGAGATCGTTCCAGTGGGGACGGTGCTGATAACGATCGGCGAGGGATCAGCCTCTGACTCAATCTCGCCGGCTGTGAAATCTGACGAGACCACGCCCATGCCGGCGACCGTGCTTGCGGCCGGGGAACCTCCACGGGTCACGCTGGGCGACTCGGCAGATCAGCCACGTAACGGTCCAGTCAAGGCCATGCCACCCGTGCGAAAACTTGCACGCGATCTCGGAGTGGATATCAGCGCGGTCAGCGGCTCCGGTCCCGATGGGCGGATCCTGAGACCTGACGTCGAGAGGATGGCGGCGAAGGGCGCGCCCGCCGCATCGACGACGACTCGAGCTCCAGTGCGGGAGTCGATTCCCACCGGCGGTCAACGCATCCCCCTGCGCGGTATTCGCCGAACCATCGCCGAGCGCATGGCCGTGGCGCACAGGCTCGTGCCGCCCGTGACCCATGTCGAGGAATGCGACGTCACCGAGCTCGATGCGACCCGGAAACTGGCAAACGAACGGAGTCCAGAGGGCGCCAAACTGACAGTGCTGCCCTTCATAGTCAAGGCGGTGGTCGCGGGGTTGAAGGACCACCCGATTCTGAACTCGTCGCTCGACGAAGAGGCACAGGAGATAGTTGTCCACGACCGGTTCGACATCGGAGTGGCCGTTGACACACCGACCGGTCTCGTGGTTCCGGTCGTGCGTGATGCCGACCGCAAGCGAGTGTCCGAGATCGCCGAGGACATCGACCGTCTCGCGCGTGGAGCGCGCGATGGGTCGCTGAAACCCGATGAGCTGCGCGGTTCGACCTTCACTGTCACTAGCCCTGGGCCATTCGGGGGATTGATGGCGACGCCAATCGTGTTCCATCCCCAGGCTGCGATTCTGGGAGTTCATCGAGCGAGTGAGCGGGCGGTCGTGAGAGACGGTCAGATCGTGGCGCGTCTGATGATGAACTTGTCGCTTACCTTCGACCACCGCATCCTCGACGGCATGGCAGGTGCCAGGTTCGTCCTCGATGTCGTCAGACTGCTCGAGCACCCGGCGGTTCTCGCCCTGGAAAGCTAGGCCCTGATTGGGCAGGGAAGTCGTCTGTTCCGGAATCCTCAACGGCTCGTCGTCCGAGGGCAAGGCGCAGCTCGAAACCGACTTTGTTCTCTGGCGCGGGGAGGAGCGCGCCAAGATTCCCTTTGCGTCGCTCGCGTCGGTTGATGTTCGGGATGGGTGGTTGAGCCTGAGGGGTTCAGAGGGAACCCTCGAGCTTCACCTCAGGTCGCCGGAGGCGGAACGGTGGGGCCAAGCGATTCTTCACCCCAAGAGCATCGTCGACAAAATGGGCTTGAAGACCAAAATGCGCGTCACCCTCATTGGGATCAACGACACGGAATTTCTGGCACTTGTTGAAGCAGTGGGGTGCGATCAGTCATCCCGCAAGCGCAAGGACTCCGATGCGATCGTGATTCAATTAGATCGGGCGCGAGATCTTCGGAAGACCACCGGGTTGGAGACATACATCAAGCCCGAGGGGATGATCTGGGTCGTCTCACCCAAAGGGGCGAAGGGCTTTAACGAGAACGACGTCTACTCTCACATGCGTTCAATTGGGCTAAAGGATGTCAAGACTGCTCGCTTTAGCGCGACACACACCGCGAACAAGTTCGTCATTCCGAAAGACCGCAGGTGACCCCACGTCCTCTCGGGGTCATCACATACCTGGCCCCCAGCATTCCCGAACGGTTCTTTCGTGTGATCACCGACCATCTCGGACAGAAGCTCGGCACAGGAGCCGTGCTTACTATCGAACAGCGCACGTCTGGACCGCTCCCTGGAGACGATCCCTTCGAACGGGGCGAGGCCGATGTCGGATTCATGTGCGCCCCTTCGCTCGTGCTCCTGCGTGCAACGAGGAAGCCGAGCGTAGAATTGCTCCCGGTGGCGCCGGTGTGGGCGGACGAGCGGACGAAAGGACTGCCCGTCTACTTCTCTGACGTTGTGGTGCGGGCCGGCTCGGGCATCGGCTCCTTCGACCAGCTTCGGGGACGCACGTGGTCGTACAACGACGAACGCTCGCTCAGTGGATGGCACGGCGCCCGGCAACGTGCTCGTGCCATCTCCTCAGAGACTGAGTTCTTCTCGTCTGCGGTTGCCTCGGGATCACATCTCGAATCGATCCGGCTGTTGACCCAGGGCCGAGTCGACGCCGCGGCGATCGACTCGAACGTCCTGATCATGGAGCGAGCGAAACACCCGGAGTACCGGACGCTCTTGCGTGTCATCGAGTCCTGGGGACCATGGCCTATTCAGCCGGCGGTCGTGAGAGCGTCTCTGCCAAACGAAGCCAAAGCACAGATCGCGGCACATCTCAGTGACCTGCATACCGGTGCCGCGGCGGCCGCGCTGGCGGGGATTCCATTCGAGCGCTTCGCCCCCATCACGTACGAGGATTATCTGTCGTCGCCCGCCGTGGTCGAGGCGGCCGGGATGATTGGGGAGGATGCCCACCCCTGATGGTGTGGCTCAAGATCGTATACGATTCAGGACTTCCGCAACCCCGTCACGGAGGTTTATCACCTGAACACCTTCGAGCTCCGTACCTGCCTCGGCTGCTTTGGAACCGGGGTCACAGTCGTCACAGTGCAGGGACCGAACGGGCCTCGCGGTCTCACCGTCAACGCCTTTACCTCTGTCTCGCTCGAACCACCACTGGTCCTGGTGTCCATCAACAAGAAGGCCAAGAGCCACGACCTTCTTCACGACAACCCGTTCGCGATAAACGTTCTCGCCTCCGGCCAGGAGCAGCTCGCTCTCAACTTCGCGGGCAAGCACGATTCCAAACTCGAGATTCCGTGGCGCGAAGGCCAATCGGCCCCCTATATTGGTGGAACTGTCGCCCACTTCCAATGCGAGCCCCATGAGGCTTATGACGGAGGCGACCACACACTCTTCATCGGACAAGTCGTCCACTTCCGCTACAACGATGGCGACGCATTGGGTTACTTCCGAAGCAGGTTCACTCGCCTAACCGAACCGAGGGTTGCCGCGTCTCCAGGGACGCACGATCCGTTCGAACTTCCCTACGATGCCTATGAATAAGGCCGAACGCACTTACGCGACGCTACGCCGCCGCATACTTGTCGGCACCTACGAACCCGGGCATCGATTGGTGCTGGATGCGCTGGCGCGCGAGATGGGCGTGAGTCCCGTTCCCGTCCGGGAGGCCCTTCGACGGCTCGAGGCCGAGGGATGGGTCGTCTACACGCGTAATGTCGGAGCGCAGGTGGCGCCGATCGACGACGAGCGTTGGGAGCAGGAGATGCGAGTGCTCGCCATCCTGGAGGGTCACGCAACCGCGCTGGCCGCGCCACACATGTTGCCTGCAGACCTTCGTTCTCTCGGCAGTATCAACGATCGCCTTGCGGCGGCTGTACAAAGCGCGGACGTGCTGGAGGCATCGAAGCTCAACCGAGCGTGGCACAGCGTCATCTACGCGCGCAGCCCAAACGCGTACCTCGTGCAGGTCATCGGCGAGACGCAGGAGCGGATGGACGCTATCCGTCCGACCGTGTTCGCGCGCAATCCCGAACGAGGGCCCGAGTCCGTCGCTGAGCATGCCGCCATCTTGGGGTTGCTCGAACGCTCGGCCCCCTTCGATGACATCGAACGGGCCGCGCGGCAGCACAAGGTCCTAACCATCGACGCGGTTCGCGACCACTCGGTGGAGAAGGATGAGGTCGTTATTTGAAAGCGTCGGAACTCAGGGGGTCGATAGTCCCGATCGTCACTCCATTCACCGAGTCTCTGGACTTCGACGAGCCGACCTTCGTCGATCTAATCGAGTGGCAGATCGAGTCTGGAAGTCACGGCGTTTCCGTCACGGGTACGACCGGGGAGCCGAGCTCCCTTTCGTTGGAGGAGCGCGAGCACCTCGTCGAGACCGCCTCAAAGACGGTCGGCGGCCGGGTTCCGTTCGTCCCGGGGACCGGGACGAACAACTTGAAGGAGACACTGCGGCTTACTAGACATGCCGAGGGCCTCGAAGCAGACGCTGCACTGGTCATCGTGCCCTACTACAACAAGCCGTCGCAGGAGGGTCTCTACCGCTACTTCTCCGAACTGGCAGACAGCGTCGACATACGGATAATCATTTACAACATCCCTGGGCGTACGGCCGTCAACATGGCCCCGGAGACCATGGCTCGGTTGCGCCACGCCCATCCGAGCATCATCGGAGCGAAGGAGTCGAACAAGGACTTCGAACACGTGTCGCGCGTCATCCACCAGTGCGGCCGCGACTTCAACGTCTACTCGGGAATCGAGTTGCTCTGTTATCCGATGCTCGCCATCGGGGGGGCCGGACACATCAGCGCGACCGCGAACATCTTCCCGCGAGGTGGCCGACATCTACAACCACGTCGCTGCGGGACGTTGGGAGGAAGCGATCGAGCTCCACTACTACCTGCTCCCTGTGAATGACATGATCTTCTTCGAGACGAATCCCGGCCCCCTCAAGTTCGCCCTGGGAGAGCTGGGTCGGATCAACCCCACTCTTCGCCCACCCATGTGCGAGCCGTCCGAGGCGAACCAGCAGCGAATACGGGACGTGCTTGCAGGCTATGGACTAGACAAGGAGGCCAACTGATGGCGAAACGAGCGCGGTTCATCGTTGAGGGGCGCTACCACGAGGGCGAGCTCATATCCGAGGGGGTACTACGGGCAGAAACGGGCGTCGCGTACTCAACCGACGACGTCACCTTCATGTTGCCTCTGGTGCCCCGCAAGGTCATTGGACTGGCACTCAACTTTGCCGACCACGCCGAGGAGCTTGGGCTCGAGAAGCCGAAGGAGCCCGTTCTCTTCTTCAAACCTTCGAACTCCTGGGTCGCTCATCGCGCCGAGGTGGTGCGTCCCGCAGGTGTCGAGTACATGCACTACGAAAACGAGCTGGCCGTGGTCATGGGCCGCAGAGCCCGCAACGTCCGAGCCGAGGATGCCTCCGCCTTCGTGCGCGGTTACACGATTGCCAACGACGTTACCGTGCGGGACTTCGTTGCCAATCTGTATCGTCCACCGGTGAAGGCGAAGGGTTGGGACAGCTTTGGTCCGATCGGACCCTTCCTCGTCGAGGGCGAGATCGACGATCCCAACTCGCTCGACATGCGCACTTACGTCAACGGAGAGCTCCGCCAGCAGGGAAACACCAAGGATCTCATCTGGAAGATCCCCGAGATCATCGAGTTCATCACTCGTTTCATGACGCTGGAGCCCAACGACATGATTCTCACGGGGACCCCGAAGGGCCTGAGCCACGTCCACGCCGGTGATGTCATGCGGCTAGAGATCGACGGACTGGGAACGCTAGAGAATCCAGTCGTCGAGGAGCCGGGGGGCAAGGGAGGTAACGGATGACGGATCCGGTCAAGCAACCTCTTCACTACGTCGACGGTGAGTTTCGCTCGGGCATTGAAGGTCACACCTTCGAAACGCTGAACCCGTCGACCAACAAGGTCATTACCGAAGTCGCCGAAGGGCGCGAGGGCGACATCGACGCCGCAGTTATGGCCGCGCGCCGAGCCTTCGACGCGGGACCCTGGCCCAGGATGAGCGCAAAGGAGCGCGCCGGCTACCTGATCCGAATCGCGGAGATCATGGAGTCCTCCGGCGACGAGGTCGCTCGTTTAGAGGTCATGGACACCGGGCTCCCCATCACGCAGGCGAAAGGGCAGGCCGCGCGTGCAGCTCAGAACTTCCGCTTCTTCGCCCGGGTGATTCAAGACCTCGGCGGTGAGGCACACGAGTTCGGCGGAGAGTTCCTCAACTACACGATTCACAAACCCGTCGGTGTGGCCGGGCTGATCACCCCCTGGAACACACCGCTCATGCTCGAGTCGTGGAAGATCGCTCCCTGCCTTGCCTCTGGTTGCACTGCGGTGCTAAAGCCCGCCGAGTGGTCGCCTATCACCGCAAGCAAGCTTGCGGAGATGATCGCTGAGGCGGACCTACCGCCGGGAGTGTTCAACGTCGTGCACGGCTTCGGGGAGTCGGCGGGAGCGCCACTTGTCACTCATCCGGGCGTGGATCTCATCTCCTTCACCGGCGAGACGACGACAGGCAAAACGATCATTCGCAACGGTGCCGACACGCTCAAGCGGAACTCGATGGAGCTCGGTGGGAAGTCGGCCGTCGTCGTGTTCGCCGGACGCGGACCTCGAGCGGGCAGCCGATGCCGCGGTCTTCGGTGTCTACTCCTTGAACGGGGAACGCTGCACCGCTGGCTCGCGGCTTTTGGTGGAGGACTCGATCTACGACGATTTCGTGGCAGCGATCGGCCGGAGAGCTGCGAACGTGCGGGTCGGCGATCCAACCGATCCGTCGACGGAGCTGGGACCGCTGATCCATCCCGAGCACTACGAGCGCGTCATGGGATATGTCGAGTCCGGCAAGAACGAGGGGCGGCTGGTGGCCGGCGGCGAGCGTCCCGCCGACATGCCCGAGGGGAATTTCCTGCAGGCGACTCTGATCGCGGATGTCGACCGCACAGCCCGCGTCTTCCAAGAGGAAATCTTCGGGCCCGTGTTGGTGGCGACCCGTTTCTCCTCGACCGAGGAGGCGATCGAGCTGGCAAACGACGTGCGTTACGGGCTCGCCGGCTATGTCTGGAGCGGAGACCTCACCAGGGCGCACCAGGTCGCTCAATCGATTGAGACAGGCATGGTGTGGATCAACAGCCAGAACGTACGAGATCTCCGTATGCCCTTTGGCGGAGTCAAGGACTCTGGCATCGGGCGCGAGGGTGGTCATTACAGCTTTGAGTTCTACTGCGAGCTCGAAACGATTCACGTGGCACTTGGCAAGCATCACATTCCAAGATTCGGAACCGGAGACTAGGGGGAGCGATGCCGGCACGAACGGGCAAGAACTACATCGATGCGCTTAACAACTCGCGCCGCGACGTACAGATTCACGGCGAGAGAGTCGAGAAGGGACTGGCCGATCACCCGGCCTTCCGCAACGTCGTCCGCACCTACGGACAGTTGTACGACATGCAGCACGACGCCGATCTGCTCGACACGATGACTTACGAATCACCTTCGAGCGGCGATCGCGTTGGCATGTCCTTCCTGCAGCCCGAATCTATCGAGGATCTGGAGCGTCGCAGGACGATGATCAAGACGTGGTCGGACTACAGCCTTGGGCAGCTCGGCCGTACCGGTGACTATCTCAACAGCTCGATCATGGCCATGTCGTCCGCCGCTGATTGGTTCGGTCAAGTCGACAAGCAGTTCGCTGACAACATCCGCAACTACTACCAGTACATCCGTGAGAACGACCTGTTAATGACCCATACGCTCATCAACCCCCAGAGCAACCGCAGCAAACCGCCCAGTGAGCAGACGGATCCCTTCCTTGCCGCGGGGATCGTCGCCGAGAACGACGAGGGCATAGTCATCAGGGGGGCTCGGATGCTTGCAACCATCGGACCCATCGCCGACGAGATCATGGTCTTCCCATCGACGGTGCTGCAGAACCGGCCAGAGGACGAGCCGTACAGCTACGCCTTTGCCATCCCATGCGATACGCCCGGCCTCCGCTTCCTCTGCAGGGAAAGCTTCGACTACGGCCGCAGCCACTACGACCACCCGCTCGGATCGCGCTTCGACGAGATCGATGCCGTGGCGATCTTCGACGACGTTCGAGTTCCCTACGAGCGGTGCTTCATGATTCGCCACCCAGAGTTGCTGACGAGGGGCAGGCTTTACAACGAGACCGACGCGCTGGTTCACATGACGCACCAGGTGGTGATCAAGGATCTCGCCAAGACCGAGTTCGTGCTCGGCCTGATATCGACGATCGCAGACGCGATCAAGATCGAGCAGTTCCAGCACATCCAGGAGAAGATCGGCGAAATCATCATCGCCCTCGAAACCCTCAAGTCGTTCCTTCGCACGGCTGAAGTCGATGCCAAGGTGAACGATTGGGGTGTGATGACGCCGAAGTGGGCCCCGTTGAATGCCGCCCGCAACTGGTTCCCCAAGCAGTACCCACAGTTCATCGACACCATCTGGAAGATGTCTGCGTCCGGCCTCTTCGGGCTTCCGACGGAAGCGGATGCGAAGGGCGACGCGCGCGAGGACGTCGACAAGTACCTTGCTTGCGCGTCGATGGATGGCGTGGATCGCGTCAAGCTCTTTCGGCTTGCGTGGGATGCAAGCGTGTCGAGCTTCGGGGGACGCCAGGAGGTCTACGAGCACTACTTCTTCGGCGACCCCGTTCGGATGGCAGGGCTCCTGGTAGCGACCTATGACCGTTCCGATTACATGAACCGGATCAAAGAGTTCCTGCAACGCGACAACTGATGAAGCGAATCGCCACGGCTCCGCCGAGGACGGAATTGGGAATCGTTGACGATCGCGGGCATTACCCGACGGCGGCGCACAGCGGCGGCGTGAGTGCAGCCAGCCGAAAGGATGGCGCAACGTGAGGGAAAAAAGATGATCGATTTTCGGTCCACCAAGCCGGACTTCAACATACTCAGGGCCGCGCACGCCGAGTATGTCGTCACCGATCTTCATCGCGCTCACGACTTTTACGTCGAGGTGCTGGGATTCGTGCTGACGCTCGAGACGCCCCACTCTCTTTTCCTGCGTGGCTACGAGGAAAGGCTGCATCATTCGCTTGTCCTCACCAGGGGGACGGAACCACACATCGGGCACCTGGCGTACCGCGTGGAATCGAACGAGGACCTCGACCTCTTATTCGACCACTACAAAGCGCTTGGTCGGGAGCCGAAATGGATGACGGACGAAGAGCCCGGCCAGGGGAGGTCGATGCGCGTTCAGGACCCGATCGGGTTCCCCGTCGAGTTCTTCTGTGAGATTGCTCCGGTCGAATCGCTGCTACGCCGCTACGACCTTCACACAGGAGCGGAGGTGCTACGGCTCGATCATTTCAACCTGCACGTCCCCGACTGCGCGGCCGCGTTCGAGTACTACAAGAGTCTCGGCTTTCGTTGCTCCGAATACACGTCGACGGACGGTGAGGACGAGAAACTTTGGGCTGCGTGGATGTTCCGCAAGCCGGACGTGCACGACGTGGCGCTCATGAACGGGAACGGTCCGCGCCTGCACCACACGGGTTGGTGGGTCAGCGATCCGACGAGCGTCCTGAGGACCTGTGACCGACTGGCGGCTCTCGGTCATGCGGACGCGATCGAACGGGGGCCGGGGCGGCACGGGTTGTCCAACGCGTTCTTTCTCTATCTGCGAGACCCCGACGGTCATCGCATCGAGCTTTACACGAGCGACTACTACACCGGGGATCCAGACCTCGAGCCGCTTCGCTGGAGCGTCAACGACCCGATGCGCGGGACCTTCTGGGGGCACGCGGCGCCGGCGAGCTGGTTCGAGGAGTCATCGATGGTCGCTGACCTCAACGGGGGCATCGTCGAGGTGGTCGACGAGAGTCTGAAGGAGCGGCCGCAAACGGTGACCTGAGGCGATGTCGGGTCGATCTTTCGTGCGGTCTCGCCGAGCCCGCCCCTCTCAGGTGAGCTTGCGGCGGTCGTCCACGCGGTTGAGCTTGCCGCCCTCGCTGCGGGGCACCGTGCCGGGGGCTTTCAACGAAACGTCTGCCGTCACGCCGAGAGTTCCCTTGATGCCGCGCCGGACTCGAGCGCGCAAGGAGGCGAGGAGCTCGTCCGCAGCAACGACCTCGTCATCGAGCACGTCCGCGCCGACCGTTCTGAAAACATCATCGGTGACTTCGCATTCGACAGACAGATCGTCGAGCGTGCCTTCGCGCGTGACCACCAAGCGGTAATGCGCTGTCAGCTCTGCGATGTCGCCCAAGACGAGCTCGATCTCGGTCGGATAAAGGTTCACACCTCGGATGATCAACATGTCGTCCGTTCGGCCCTTGATGAGCGCCATCCTTCTGAGCGTTCGTCCGCAGAGGCACTCCCGGTCCGATAGCGACGTGATGTCACCCGTCCAGTAGCGCAACAGCGGGAGCGCCTGCTTCGTAAGAGTGGTGAAGACAAGAACGCCCTCTTCGCCATCGGGCACCGGTTCGGCGGTATCCGGATCGAGGATCTCGGGGAAGAAATGATCCTCGTTGATGTGGCTGCCCATGCGCTCCTCGACGCATTCGCAGGAGACACCGGGGCCGATGATCTCGCTCAGTCCGTAGATATTCGAGGCCCGCAGCCCCAGGCCCGCGTCGACCTCGCCACGCATCATTTCGGTCCACGGCTCGGCGCCCAGTATCCCCAAGCTCAACGAGGTGCCCCCTGGAGGAACACCTCGCTCGGCGAATTCCTGAGCGAGCGTGAGACCGTAGCTCGGAGTGCAGGAGATCATGTCGGGCTCGAAGTCGGTGATCAACATGATCTGTCGCTCGGTCATTCCGCCCGACACGGGGACAACAGTCATGCCCAGTCGCTCGGCCCCGTAGTGAAGTCCGAGGCCGCCGGTGAAAAGCCCGTAGCCGTAGGCGTTGTGCAGCATCATGCCCGGCTCGGCGCCCGCCATCGCGAGACAGCGTGCATTGACCCGAGCAAACAGATCGACGTCGGCGTTCGTGTAACCGACGACGGTCGGTTTCCCCGTGGTACCGGATGATGCATGAACGCGGCTGATTTCGTGGCGCTCCCGGCCGAAGAGGCCGAACGGGTAGTTGTCCCTGAGGTCCTGCTTGCGCGTGATCGGGAGCTTGGTGATGTCGTCGATGGTCGAGATGTCTCCGGGCTTCACACCAGCCTCTTCGAGCTTGCCGCGGTAGAAGTCGACTCGGGCGTAAACGCCGGACGCAAGTTCCGCCAAGCGCTCGGACTGTAGCCTCCTCAGATCGACGCGCTTCATGCATTCGAATTCAGGTTCGAAGATCACGGCGTCCACCCTCCGGCTCGACAGCTACCGATATTCTGCCCCCTTCAGCGACCCTGTCGGGAATGGGATGACCGCCGTCGCGGCCTACTCGCCCATCGCTTTGATCACGAGTCGTTTGCTCCGCTGCCCGTCGAACTCCACGTAGAAGATCGCCTGCCAGGGACCCAGATCCAGTTTGCCTTCGGTGATCGGCACGATGACCTGGTGGTGCATGAGCAAGTTCTTGAGGTGCGCGTCGCCGTTGTCCTCGCCCCCGCGATGATGCCGGTAGTCGCCGGGGTCGGGCAGCAACTGCTCGGCGGTGCCGTTCGATGGCGCCTTCCAGGAAGGAGGGGCGATCTTGTCGAGCCACTCGAGTGCGTCGGCCTGAATGCCGGGCTCGTCGTCGTTGATCCATACGGCTGCGGTGATGTGCATTGCCGAGACGAGAACCATCCCCTCCTGGATGCCGGAGTCCTCGACGGCGGTTTGGACATCCTCGGTGATGCGCACGAACTCGCGCCGTTCGCTCGTGTTGAAGGTCCTGTACACCGTGTGAGATTTCATGGACCAATGCTCCCACGGCATGGCACAGTCGGAGAGTGGAGATCAGGGAACGTGAGCCTGAAGACGAGCGGTCTCTAGAAGCGTTCGTCGCCCGCCACCACCTGCGGAGAGTGGCTCGGTTCGGCGAGCTTCTCGATCCCCTTGATCACTCGGCTCTGGTGGCAGACGACAATGGACGCATCGCGGGTCTTCTCACCTACATCGTCGATTCCGACCGGTGCGAGATCTTGACTCTGCACGTTGATTCCAAGTGGCTCGGGACCGGTTCCCGGCTGCTCGCGGCTGTGGAGGACATCGCGAGGAGCGGAGGATGCGCTCACCTGATGGTTGTCACCACCAACGACAACCTCGAAGCGCTTCGCTTCTATCAGCGCAGGGGCTTCTTTCTGGTCGGACTTCACGAGGGAGCGGTCGACAGGAGCCGGACGCAACTCAAGCCCGAGATACCGAAGCTCGGCGACCATGGGATCCCCCTGCGAGACGAGCTCGAGCTCCACAAAAAGCTTCTTGGCTAACGAGGAAAACGAGCCTCTCCGAGAGAATGATGCGAGACTGACGGAAGGTAAGTTCACTTGAAGGGGTGAGTCGTGGCCATCGGAACGTCGTTGTTTCTCCTCGCCGTCGGGGCGATTCTGAGGTTCGCCGTCGAGATCACACTCGCCGGGATCGATCTCCAGGTCGTCGGCGTCATTCTCATGGTGATCGGAGGATTCGGCCTTCTTCTCTCGCTGTTCATAATGAATCGCAGCCGCACCACGCGGGTCGAGCGGCGCTACTACGACGACGGCCCCCGGTAGTCGTTCAGGACCGTCCTTCGGCGTCCAGAAAGATGTCGGGCCGGTGCTGGCGCTTGGCGTTCAGGTAGAGGTCCCACCGCTTCTCGAGATCATCGAATCCCGTTTGCACCTTCGTTGCCGGCAGGACGACCTGCTCGGTCGAGCCGGTAGCTATCAGGTCACCGAGCTCTGAGATCACAGTGCACTCGCAGACGACCTTGCGCCCTTCGGTCGCGACATGCTTGGCGATCACCTCCACTCGCATCCCGGGCAAAGCTGATGCAAGGTGTCTGACTGCGACCGCCGTTCCCAGTCCCTCGTCGGTCTCTTCGAGAAACGGCACGATGACCTTCCGACCGGCCTCCTCCATGTGCCGCGCGATCCAGTAGGTCGCGTAGACGGGATGGACCTTGCCAAGCTCTCCGAAGTCGACCGTCATCTCCTCGGTTACGACCACGCCAAGATGGCCCTCGTAGCCCTGCGGTATCTCTTTCACTACTTCCTCGTGAGCCTCAGCCGGACCCCCGCCCAGACCGGGTCGGGATCCGGATGATCGGTTCGGTGATGAACACCGCGTGACTCGCGCCTCAACAATGCAGCGCGCGCTATCAAACGAGCGGCACGGGCCCCAAAGCGGAGCTCGAGCGCAGAACGATCGGCGGTGAGGGGCAGGCGCGCGAACTCCTCGAGCTCATCGTGCGCTCGTCGCAGGCCCCCGGCGTCCCGCTCGATTCCGAGTTTGGACGAGCTCACATCCTTGAGCCGTGCCCAAGCTGCATCAATGTCGATGGTCATCTCGTGCAGCTCAGGCGGTTCGGGCATCATCTTGATTCGCCCCGCGCGCTGTCCCGAGATGGCGCGCGCAGCTCTCCGGCCGAAAACGAGCGCCTCGGCAAGAGAGTTACCCGCCAGCCGGTTGGCTCCGTGAACACCCGTGCTCGCGCATTCACCCACTGCATAGAGGCGCGGTATGGACGAGCGACCGTCGAGATCCGTCTGTACTCCACCAACCGAGTAGTGCGCCGCAGGCGAGACCGGCAGCAGATCATTCGCGGGATCGAGCCCGAAGGACCGGCATCCCTTCACTACAGTGGGGAACTCATGCTGGAGCATCTTGGGATCGAGATGACGGCAGTCGAGCCATGAGCGGCGGGCCATGATTGCTCGCGCCACGACGTCCCGCGGCGCGAGCTCACCGTCGCTGTGATGCTCGAACAAGAAACGGCGGCCCTCCGCATCCACGACGAACGCCCCGGCCCCCCTGAGCGCTTCGGTCAACAGAAGTCTCTGGTCACCCCTGCTCAACGCCAGGGCGGTCGGATGAAATTGTACGAACTCGATATCAGAGAGACCCGTGCCCGCGTCCCATCCGAGCGCGATCCCGTCGCCGGTCGCTCCTGCGGGGTTGGTTGTCGAGTGATAGAGCGCCCCGATTCCACCGGTTGCGAGCACTGTCGAGGTCGCGAGCACCTCGACGAGCCCGCGCTGGGTCAGCACCCAACCGCCCACGCACCGACCCTCGGCAACCGCCAACTGCACGCAGGTCCCCTCGAGTCGCTCGACCCTCGGTGCAGCATGATGCCGCAGGGTCCTCATGATGGCGGCGCCCGTAGCGTCGCCTCTGTGAGCCGAGCGCGCAACCGTCTGCCCGCCCTCCCGGGCCAGGTGCAACTCGCCCCCCGGCTCCTCATTCACGCGGTCGAAGTCGCAGCCGAGCTCCACCAGCTCCATTACGCACTCCGGCGCCTCGCTGCACAAGACCGCCACGGCCGACGTGTCTGCATGACCCGCCGCCACTCGCATCGTGTCCTCGGCGTGAAGCACTGGGGAGTCGTCGGAGCCGAGCGCTGCAGCCACCCCTCCCTGCGCCCACAGCGACGACCCGCGTCCCTTGCGCCCCTTGTCGACCACCACGACCTCGGTTGCATCCGGAAGATGAAGTGACGCAAACAAGCCGGCAGCTCCCGCGCCCACGACGAGGACATCGGTCGTGATGCGATCCACTACTTACCCTCGAACCGGGGGGCGCGTTTGCCGAGGAAGGCCCTGACGCCCTCGAGATGATCCTGGGTCCGCCCCGCCTCGGCCTGGAGCTCTCCTTCGAGGTCGAGCTGCTCGTCCAGCGATCTCTCCATCGCCGAGCGAAGCAGCCGTTTGGTCAGCGCGAACGCCTTAGTGGGGCCGGATGCCAGCTCGCCGACGAAACTCCGCCACGCGTCCTCGAACTCGTCCGGTGGAGCCACCCTGTTGAACAGGTTGAGCCTCAGGGCCTCTTCCGCAGTGACGGGCTCGCCGAGCGCCGCCAGCTCCCACGCCTTCGAGGCTCCGACCATCTTCGTGAGGAACCAGATCCCGCCCGAGTCGGGCACGAGGCCGACCTTTATGAATGCGAGCACCAACTTGGCCTTCTCGGACGCGATACGAAAGTCGCATGCGAGGGCGATGCTGGCACCGGCGCCCGCAGCTACCCCATTCACAGCCGCAACGACCGGCTTGGGGGCGGAGGTGATGGCTCGGATCAAGGGGTTGTACCGGTCCACGAGGGTGTTTCCCAGAGGGGCGGTATCCCCCTTCTCGTATCCATCCGCCAGAGCACCGAGGTCCTCGCCCGAGCTGAACGCCCGTCCCTCGCCAGTGATGACGATGCAGCGCACCGCGTCGTCGGCGGATGCCTTGTCGATCGCACTCAAGGCCGCGTGACCCAACTCGTCGTTGAAGGCATTGAGCACCTCCGGCCGGTCCAACGTGATGACCGCGATGCCGTCCGCGACCTCGTATCTGAGAGACATGCTGGCAGATTATTACGAGCCGAAGATGCTAGCCCTCACCCCGTCCTTCGGGTACCGTTCCGTTCACCACACCGGCGGCAGAATGGCAGAAAAGGACCCAGAAGTGCGCAAATTGTTTTTGGCAACGGCGACCGCGATCGCGGTGCTGGCAACACTGGCTCCCGTCGCGTCGGCCGGGCAGGCCGGCGAGAGCGTGACTCTCAAGGCAGGGAGGAGAGCGATCAAATTCGGGCAGTCGGTGCGCATCGAAGGCCGCGCCACACCCGTCGTCGACAACGAGCTCGTTACGATCATCGACCGTGAAGACGGCGAGATCGGCCAGACCCGGACAGACGAAGAAGGCCGTTACTCGCTCTTGCTCCAGCCCCGGGAGAACCTGAGTATTCGAGCGCGAACGCTGACCGCTCAGAGCGCATTCGTCTCGATCAGAGTCGCCTTCGTCGTCAACGTCAGGCTGAGCCAAGTGAACCTGTTCGGCCGGGCCAAGGCGTCGGGGTCGATCAAACCCGCGCAACCGGGCAAGAAGGCCGTGGTCCGCCTTTACCGCAACGGGAAGGTCGCCCAGAAGAAGAGCGTCAAGCTTCGCGACGGCCGCTGGTTCAAGACCCGGTTTGACATCCGGAAACCGGGAAGCTTCAAGGCCAAGTTGCGATTCGGATCCGCTGACCTAAAGTCCGGCTTCGACCGAAGCTCGAGGCGCCGGACGAAGCTCCCCGGCCTTTCCGTCGGATCATCGGGAGGGTACGTGCGTCGCCTCGAGAAAAGGCTGATCCAGCTCGGCTACATCATTCCCGCAGCCGACAGGAGCTTTGGAATCACGACGCGTGACGCTATGTACGCGTTCAACAAGGTTCAGCGGCGCGCTCGAACGGGCGGCGTCACGGAATCGACATGGCGCACGCTCGCGAGTCCCAAGAAGCCAAGGCCACGCGTCAGGTTTCCTCGCAACCACATCGAGATCGACCAGACGCGTCAGGTGATCCTGTGGGTCCGCAAGGGCAAGGTGAAGTGGATCCTGCACACCTCGACCGGAGCGGGTGGTGCAACTCGCGACGGAGTCTTCCGGATGCATCGCAAGATTGCGGGCTTTTCGCCGGGCAGGCTTTACTACCCGAGCTACTTCGACGGATTACGTGCGATTCATGGATGGCCCGAAGTCCCGAACTACCCTGCGAGTCACGGATGCGCGCGCATCCCGATGTGGGCGGCCGTATGGGCGCACAACAGAGCCCCGATTGGAATGCAGGTTCGGGTCTACCACTAACCGAACGGCATTTGGTTAGTCGAGATGAGCGCGCGGTAGCTCGAGCACGTTCTTGGTGTGCAGCTCCCGCTCGGGAATCGGAATGGGGTAGTTACCGCTAAAGCACGCCGTGCAGAACGAATCGCTCGGCAATCCGGTTGCTGCGAGCATGCCCTCGATACTCAGATACCCCAGCGAATCCGCCTCGATGTGGTCGCGCACCCCTTCGACATCCAGTTGGGACGCGACCAGCTCGTCCTGGTTCGGCATGTCAATGCCATAGAAGCACGGCCACTTCAACGGAGGTGAGGAGATCCGAACGTGCACTTCGCGCGCCCCGGACTCGCGCAACATGCTTACGACCTTCCGAGTGGTGTTGCCGCGCACGATCGAATCATCGATAACGACGAGACGCTTGCCCGCGATGACTTCCTTCAACGGGTTGAGCTTCATCTTGATGCCCTGTTGACGCATTGCTTGTGTGGGCTGAATGAAGGTCCGGCCCACGTAGCGATTCTTCACGAAACCTTCGCCGTAGACGACTCCGGATGCCTCCGCGTATCCCTGTGCCGCCGGTACGCCCGAATCCGGCAGCGCCATGACCAGCTCTGCTTCGGCGGGACTCTCCTCGGCGAGGCGCTGGCCCATGCGGTAACGCGTCGCATAGACGTTCTGTCCCATGAGAGCAGAGTCGGGACGCGAGAAGTAGACATGCTCGAACACGCATGTCGCGACCGTCGGCGCCGCGAAACGATCGCTCGTGAGGCCGCCTTCGTTGATCGCAACCATCTCGCCAGGCTCGACGTCACGTATGAATCTCGCACCGATGAGGTCGAGAGCGCAGGTCTCGGAGGCCAGCACCCAACCTCCAGAGCCAAGCCGCCCGATGCACAGAGGACGAAAGCCGTACGGATCGCGGGCACCGAACACGGTGCCCTCGTCCATGATCGTGAACGAGAAGGCACCTGAAAGCCTCGGCAGAATGTCCTTGAGCGCCTGCCGCGTGTCCCTCTGCCTCTGGGCCCTCGCTATGAAGGCCGCCACAATGTCGGTGTCGTTGGAGGTACCCAATCGGGCCTGATTCGGTGTTGGATCTCCACCCGCTTCCTCCAGCTGGCGTCTCAGGTCCAACGTGTTGACGAGGTTGCCGTTGTGGGCGAGAGCCACCTGCCCCTCCGACCCGCTTTTGAAGCTCGGCTGCGCGTTCTCCCACGTATTGCCCCCGGTCGTGGAGTAGCGACAGTGCCCGATCGCGACGTGTCCGTGCAGACTCTTAAGGGTGGGCTCATCGAAGACCTGGCTCACTAGGCCGAGGTCTTTGTACACGACCATTGAATCACCGTTGGAGATCGCGATGCCGGCCGACTCCTGACCGCGATGCTGGAGCGCATACAGCGCGTAGTAGGTGAGTCGTGCGACATCCTCGCCGGGTGCGTAGATCCCGACGACACCGCACGCGTCTTTAGCTTCTCCTGGCATTGCTCTCTTCGGTGGTTGTGGGGGGGCGCGAAGACTTTCGTCCGCCGCGATGATCTCTAGTCACCATCTCGTCCCATCGTAACGGACAGATGGTCGCTCAAGCCGCCTTCCCAAACGGATCGCGCCTCCTCGAGATCGAGCGCGAAAACCGAGAAGTCGCACAGATCCCCGGCGACGGCCCCGATCACCTCGGCGGCGACACCGTGGTTGCCGGCGAGCGCCAACACCTCGTCGACCAATCCCTGAGCGCACGATACGACCGCGCGCGAGGGGCTCTCGGAATACAGCGCGCGATGCGGCTCGGTACCCCCGACCTGGACCGAGAACCCCCGGCTCGAGGCAAAGGCGCACTCGGCCAGAGCCACGGCCAGGCCACCCCCGGACAGATCGTGAGCGGAGTTGAACAAGCCTCCGCCGGCGCCACCGATCAAGACCTCGTGAAGTGCACTCTCGGCGGCCATGTCCAGTCGGGGAGGAACTCCGCCGATCGCGTCGTTCACGATCTTTCCGTACTCGCTGCCGCCGAAGTCATCGAGATCGGTCGTGCCCAACAGGAGGATCGCATCGCCCTCATCGCGAAACCCGATCCCGACAGCCGCGGCCGGCTCGCCCAGGATGCCGAGCATGCCTATCACCGGGGTCGGATAGATGGGACGGCCATTGGTTTCGTTGTAGAAGGAGACGTTTCCGCCCGTCACCGGGGTTCCGAGGGCTCGGCACGCGTCCCCGATTCCCCGAACGACCTCGGAGAACTGCCACATGACCTCGCCTCGCTCCGGGCTCCCAAAGTTGAGGCAGTTCGTGATTGCCGTTGGCCTGGCCCCCACGGTCGCGACGTTGCGAGCTGCCTCGGCGACGGCGTGGCGCGCTCCCTCGTAGGGGTTCAGCATGCAGAGGCGCCCGGGTCCGTCCGTCGAGATGGCGACAGCCGTTTCGGTGCCAGGAAGACGGATGACCGCAGCGTCGCCTCCAGGGCCGATGACCGTCCCCAGGAAGATCATGTGGTCGTACTGCTCCCAGACCCAGCGCTTGGACGCTATCTGCGGAGACCCGATCACCTTCAGAAACGCCTGCCCGTAGTGTTCCGGAGCCTCATCGCCCGAGGGAGTTGCATTGATATCGGCAATCCAGCGAGGCCGTTCGATCGCTCGCTCGTAGACGGGACCTTCCTCGGCAAGCGCCAAGCTCGGTACATCCGCAACGATTCGGCCCCCGTCCAGCACCTCCACCTTGCCGGTCTTCGTGATGTCGCCTAGAGCACGAGCTTCGAGGCCCCACTTCGCGCAGACCTCGAGCACCTCGTCGACACGCTCGGGTTCGACGACCGCCAGCATGCGTTCCTGCGATTCACTGATCATTACCTCGAACGGTTCCATGCTCGTTTCTCGCCGGTGCACGTTGCCGAGGTCGATTCGAATCCCGGTTCCGCCCTTGGCAGTCATCTCCGAGGTCGGACACGAGATCCCTCCGGCTCCAAGGTCCTGGAACGAAGCGATGAGGTCGCGCTTGATGAGTTCGAGCGAGCACTCGATTAGGAGCTTCTCGCTGAACGGATCCCCGACCTGAACGGAGGGTCTCTTGTCAAGCGAGTCCTCGTCGAACTCGGCCGAAGCGAGCACGCTGGCCCCGCCGATGCCATCTCGCCCGGTGGACGATCCAAAGAGGATCGCGATCTGACCGGGTACTTCCGCACGCCCGTGCATCAACTTCGTGTCGACGACTCCCAGGCACGCGACGTTTACCAGAGGGTTCTCGGCGTAACAGTCCTCGAAGACGGACTCGCCCCCCACGGTGGGAACGCCGATCGAGTTGCCATACGACGAGATTCCGTGAACCACCCCGTCGACCACGTATCTGGTCCTTGCGTCGTCTAGAGGGCCGAATCGCAGCGGATCCATGAGGGCAATAGGGCGCGCTCCCATAGACAAGATGTCGCGCACGATGCCACCGACTCCAGTGGCCGCTCCGTTGAACGGTTCGACGAAGCTTGGATGATTGTGGGACTCGATCTTCCACGCGACTGCCACGCCGTCCGCTACCTCGATGATTCCGGCCCCCTCGCCCGGCCCGACGAGAATGCGGTCCCCCTCGGTTGGAAGTGACTCGAGATGGACGCGGCTCGACTTGTAGCTGCAGTGCTCGCTCCACATGACGGAGAACATCGCAAGCTCCGTGTAAGTGGGCTCGCGCCCGATCCTGCCGCAGATCGCTTGGTACTCATCGTCGGTCAGACCGAGATCGCGGTGCACATGCTCGGTTCTGGTCATACAGGCGCCGGAGTGGCTCGCAGGTGCGCCACATGATCGAGCATCGAGCCGAAGATCACCGCGCCGTCCTCCGAGCCGAGCAACAACTCGCATGCCCTTTCCGGATGCGGCATCAGGCCGAGCACGTTGCCCGTCTCGTTGGTGATTCCGGCCACGCCGTCGAGGGATCCGTTCGGGTTCTTCACGTAGCGCAACACGACCTGGTCGTGAGCGCGCATTCGTTCGAGAGTGTCCGGATCCGCATACCAGTTCCCCTCGAAGTGATTGATCGGAACGCGCAGTACCTGACCTCGTTCGGCCCGGGCGGTATAGGGCGTTCCGGGAACCTCGACGCTGAGCTCTGTCCACTTGCACAGGAACTTGAGCCCCTCGTTCTTTCGAAGCGCGCCGGGAAGGAGGCCCGCCTCGCACAGCACCTGGAACCCATTACAAATCCCGATGAGCAGCTTGCCTGCCGCTGCGTGTTCGGCAACGGCGTGCATGATCGGACTGAAGCGCGCGAGTGCTCCCGTTCGAAGATAGTCGCCGTGCGCGAATCCACCCGGCAGGACGACGATGTCCACTTCAGGAAGAACTCTGTCGTCATGCCACACGAACTCCGTTCGTGCACCGAGGCGATCGAACGAGCGCTGACAGTCGAGCTCACAGTTCGATCCGGGAAATACCACGATGCCGACTCGTGCCGTCACGATCCCTCCCTTCCACCATCGACGGACTCGCCGGTGATGTTCCATGTGTAGGACTCGATCACGGTGTTGGCGAGGAGCTGCTCGCACATCCCGCGGACCTTCGACTCGGCCTCGCGGGCGTCGGCCGCATCCAGCTCGAACTCGATCAGCTTACCGACGCGCACGCCGGACACCCCCTCGTAGCCGAGCGCAGGAAGCGCGCGCTCGATGGTCAAACCCTGCGGGTCTGCGATGCCCGGCCTCAGGGTGACGTGCACCCCAGCCTTGAAGGTCACCATCTACCTGCCTTTGAGTACGCCGACGAGAACAAGCTGGCTCACCCCCACACCGATAGAAGAATCAAGGAGCCCGCGACTATCACCAGCGACAAGCACGTTGCCGCCACGACCACAGCGCCGATCGCTCGCAAGAGACCGATATCCGCGACTACTTGCACCCCACGGGCGAACAGCGACACGGACCACACGGACATCAACAACCCGAGTGCTATCGAGATGGAGGCCCACCCCGTTGCTACTGAGTCGCCGGGTTTGGTGGTCGCAAAGATCTCCGGACCGACGATTATCAGATCCAGTGGAAGTAGCACGAGCACTGTGAAGACCTGAGGGAATGCGGCGACTCCCCACACGATGCGCGCATCGCGCCCCTTCATGCCGCCTCCGAAGGCGCGCACGACCGGCGAAGCCACGACTCCGAAGACAGCTTGACCCAGCATCGCCAGCACGGCTCCGGTGAGCAGCGCGAAGCCCAGCTCGGCGAATCCGAACTGCGTTGGATCCACGTCCCGGCCTCCGAGCAATCCCCCGATCTTGAGCCAGCCAATCATCAGCGACGCTCCCCCGACGATTGCAAGGACGTACGGAGTGAGCCCTTCTGCGAGCGCCTCCCCGGCGCGCGCCCTCCGGTCCGCGGCCGAGATCGCAGACTCGAAGCCCGCAGCGGGCGCGACAAGCACGCTTCGCAGCCTGCGTCCGAGAGTTGCGGACCTGGTGGGTGCCGGCGCTTGCGTTCTCATCCGACGACCTCGTCAAGCCAAGTCATGAAGGGCCGATCGGCAACGCGTTCGTAGGCTTCGAGATAACGCTGGGTCGTGGCGTTGACCACCTCTAGCGGCAGATCCGGAGCTGGTGGGGTGTGATCCCACCCCTGCTCGTCTAGCCAGTCACGCACGTATTGCTTGTCGAAGCTGGGCTGAGGGCGATCCGGCCTGTATTGATCCTCGGGCCAGAAGCGGCTCGAGTCCGGTGTCAGCACTTCATCAATCAAGACAACGTCGCCATCGATTCTCCCGAACTCGAACTTCGTATCTGCAATGATGATGCCGCGCTCAGCAGCAAGCTCCACCGCGCGCCGGTAGATATCCAGTGCGTGGCCGCGGGCCGCTCGATAGATGTCGGCCCCCACAATGGCCGCCGCATGATCCTCGGTGATGTTCTCGTCATGCCCGTTGGTGGCCTTGGTGGCCGGAGTGAGCAGCGGCTCATCGAGCTTGCCGGACTCCCTGAGACCCGGCGGAAGCTTGTGCCCGCATATCTCGCCCGTCGCGGCGTACTGGCGCCATCCGGAGCCCGACAGAAACCCTCGCACGACGAATTCGACTGGGAGCGGCTCGGCCTTTCGAACGAGCATCGCCCGGCCGCGCAGATCCCCCAACCCGACATCCGGAAGGTCCGCTCCTCGGTAGCCGACGAGGTGATTGGGAATGTCCGAGAAGTATTCGAGCCAATACGCGGTGAGCCCCGTCAGTACCATTCCCTTGTTAGGGATCATCTGTGGGAGAACGACGTCGTACGCCGAAATACGATCCGTCGCCACCAGCAGCAGATGATCGTTGTCCACCTCGAAAAGCTCACGAACCTTGCCCGAGCCGACGTGCTTGGTTGCCACTAGATCGCCACCCTAGAGACTCTCCAAGCGTTCGAAGATGACATGGGCGTGTCGCAGGGAGCGCGCTTCGTCGAAGCACGACTCGATCTCCGAGGGGTCGAGATGCTCGGTGACCTCCGGATCGCTCTTGAGCAACTCGATCAAGGGACGTCCCTCGTCCCACGCGGTCATTGCATTTCGTTGCACGAGTGCGTACGCCTCCTCACGCTGGAGGTGGCCACTTGCGAGCAACGCGGTCAACACGCTCTGCGAGTAAACCAACCCGTAGGACTCGTCGAGATTGTGCCGCATGCGCTTGTCGTCGATCACGAGTCCGTCGATTACCCAGCGCATCTTCGCGAGCATGTAGTCGAGAAGTATGCACGCATCACCGAGCGTGATCCGCTCGACGCTCGAGTGACTGATGTCTCGCTCGTGCCAGAGAGCGACGTTCTCGTAGCCCGTCATGGCGTAGCCGCGCAGTAGCCACGCGAGACCGCAAATGCGTTCGCTGACAATGGGGTTGCGCTTGTGGGGCATCGCCGAGCTGCCTTTTTGTCCCTCGGCGAACGGCTCCCGCACCTCCCGCACCTCGGTGCGCTGAAGATGGCGAATCTCCTGAGCGAATCGCTCGAGGCCGGCCCCCGTTAGGGCGATTGCCGACAAAAACTCTGCATGTCTATCGCGGGCGGTCACTTGCGTTGCGGCCGGCTCGATCGCGAGGCCCAGCCGGTCGCAGACGTAGGTCTCGACCTCCGGATGCAGCTGGCTGTAGCTGCCCACCGCCCCGGAGAGCTTCCCCACCGCCACGGCGTCGCGCGCCGTCCGGAGGCGATCGCGAGCGCGGCTCAGTTCGAAAACCCACCCAGCCAGCTTGAGACCGAAGGTGGTTGGCTCCGCGTGCACCCCGTGCGTACGGCCGGCCATCACCGTGTCACGGTGCTCGAGTGCCTTCGATTTCAGCGTCTGCGTCAGTCGCCCGACCTCCTCGACGAGGAGATCTCCGGCATCTCTTAGCGCCACGGCCGTCGCGGTGTCCAGGACGTCCGATGAGGTCATGCCGTAGTGAACGTGGCGACCCGACTCGCCGATGTTCTCCCGCACGTTCTCGACGAACGCGACCACATCATGCTGGCGAACAGACTCGATGGCGGCAATTCGCTCGACGTCGAAGGCCGCCTTCTGCTTGATCTCGGAGAGGTCGTCGACCGGCACCTCCTCGAGCCGCACCCTCGCCTCGACGGCGAGAATCTCGATCTCGAGCCAGCGTGCGAACTTCGCACGCTCGGAGAAGATGCCGGACATCTCCTCTCGGCTGTAGCGGGGGATCACAAGCCCATACTAGTGGCCGGGCAGGTGACGTTCGCGGGTCTGGCGCAGCGAAACGCAAGTATCGGTAAGAGCAGCACGCAGGCGGACCTGCTCGTTTGACGAGCAATTAGGCTGACGTCATGGAGCGGGCGGAATCTCTCGTCTTCGACCGCGCGGTCGAGTACTACGACAAGACTCGCTCTCTCTCGAGCGTCAGCATGGAAAAGCTCGTCCCGCTGATTGGCGCGTCGGCCGGCAAAGGACCGTGCCTCGAAATAGGCGTCGGAACCGGCCGGATCGCTCTTCCTCTCCAAGCGGGCGGCACCGACATGGTGGGGCTCGATCTCTCTCAGGCAATGATGCAGCGGCTCGTGCACAACGCTGGGGGAAAAGCGCCGTTTCCGCTGGTGAGGGCGGACGCCTCCTCGCTTCCCTTCATCGATGACTCGTTCGCCGCCGCGGTTGCCGTCCACGTTCTGCACCTGATTCCCGAGTGGAAGCGCGTTCTGGGAGAGCTCGGCAGAGTGGTGCGCCCTTCCGGCCCACTCGTGATCGACATAGGCCGTCAGACGCAGGGCCCGTTTCGCGACCTGCTGGCCAAGTTCGCGGCCGCGGCGAAGATCCCCGAGACCCACAGGGGAGTCAAGGACACCGAAGAGCTCGATGAAGCGATGGCCGTGCTGGGGGCGAGCCTCGTTCAGACGGACGTCGTCGAAGAGGTCCGCTCGGCCACCTACGCCAAGACGATCCAGGCGCTGGAGGAGGGCACATACTCGATAACCTGGGCCGCCGACCAGGCCACGAGACAAGCAGGCCGCGAACCACACGAGACAGTGGGTCGAGGCGAGCTACGGCGCCCTCGACCAGCGCTACGAGTACAAGCTCGAAATCGCTCTCAGGACCTACCACCTCCCGCCCGGCCAGGTCTGAGCGCGGCCCCAAACAGGTTCCCTCCCGGTCAGCCCAAAAGGGCTGTGAGGCGACCCAATCGCATCTCCAGCTCCTCGGGATCGTCCCCGACCAGGGTGACGTGGCCGAGTTTCCTGCCCGCGCGCGGTCGCTTGTCATAGAGGTGCAGGTGCGCGCCCTCGATTCGAAGCACCTCGTCAAGATCGGGCAGGGCGCCTATCAGGTTCACCATCGCGACGTGACCAAGCGCCTCGGTCGAACCGAGAGGACGGCAGGTGATCGCGCGCAGGTGGTTGGCAAATTGTGACGTGACCGCCCCTTCGATCGTCCAGTGGCCCGAGTTGTGCACGCGTGGAGCCATCTCGTTGCCCAACAGCTGGTCGCCCACTTGAAAGAGCTCGATTGCGAGCATGCCGACGTAGTCCAGCTCTGTCATGACCGAGTGCGCATGAGTCTCGGCGGTCGATTGGAGGGACTTGACGAGGGCGGGGGCCGGTGCACGCGAGAGACGCAGGATCCCCTCGCCGTGGACGTTCTCGACCATGGGATAGAAGGCGGTTTCTCCGGTGGCGGAGCGAGCTGCCAGCACCGACAGCTCTCGATCGAAGTCCACCATCGCTTCGGCGATCAGGTCCTTACCACCGAGCTCCTTCCAGCAATCATCGAGTTCGGCAAGTGCGCGCACGACGAATTGACCCTTGCCGTCGTAACCCTCGCGACGCGACTTGATCACCGCCGGCAGACCCAGCTCATCGACCGCAGCATCGAGCTGCGCTCGCGTCGAGACGGCGGCGAAGGCAGGGGTGGCAAGACCTAGGCGATTAAAGAGCTCCTTCTCGGTAAGGCGGTCCTGGGCAACTTCGAGCACATCAGGGTTGGGATGGACCGGCGTTCGCTCGGCGATTCGGCGAGCAGACGATGCCGGAACTCGTTCGAACTCGTGGGTCACGACGTCGCAGTGCTCGGACATCCAGTCGAGTGCATCAGGATCCTCATACGAGCCCACGATCAGGTGAGCGAGCGAGCGCACGCCCGCCTCGGCTGAGGGGTCCAGCGCTGCAAAGTGTTCACCGAGAGGGTGCCCTGCCAGCGCCAGCATTCGGGCGAGCTGACCACCACCGAGGATGCCTATCAACCCGCGGGGCCGCCCTTGCGCGGGTCGTCGTCGGCGAGCACTCGCTCGGTCTGAGAGGCCATGAACCGCTCGACCGCAGCGCGAATCTTGTCGTGCTTGATGGCGAGTATGCGAGCAGCGAGATGCGCGGCGTTTGTCGCACCGGCAGTGCCGATGGCAAGCGTTCCGACCGGCACGCCGCCGGGCATCTGAACGATGGAAAGGAGAGAGTCCAGTCCCTTCAGGGCGCGCGACTGCACGGGGACGCCCAGAACGGGAAGAGGCGTTTTGGACGCAAGCATGCCCGGCAGATGAGCCGCTCCCCCGGCCCCCGCAACGATCACCTCGATTCCACGCGCGACCGAACTGGACGCGTACTCGAACAACAGATCCGGTGTCCGGTGGGCGCTTACGACCCGGACCTCGTAGCCGACATCGAGTTCGTCGAGCGCGTCGGCAGCACTCTTCATCGTCTCCCAATCGCTGCGGGAGCCCATCACTATCCCAACGAGCGCCGTCACGACCGCCCTTCCGCCGCCCGCAGACCTATGTCAAACCGTTGATGCTTGCCATCGAAAGTAATCATGCTCGTCGCCTCGTACGCTCGCTCCCGCGCAGCGATGAAGTCGTCACCGAGTGCGCTAACCGCAAGAACCCGGCCGCCTGCGGTCACGACGCGTCCTTCTCTGAGGGCCGTCCCTGCATGAAACACCACCACATCGTCAAGGTCCTCGATCGCATCGAGCCCGCCGATCTCGACTCCCGTGTCGTAGGAGCCTGGGTAACCCTCGGACGCGAGCACGACGCTGACACAGGGCCGGGGCGACCATTCGAGTCGTGATCCAGGCAGCTCCCCCGTCGCAGTCGCCATCACCACCTCACCGAAATCGCTGAGCAGACGGGGAAGCAATGCCTGAGTTTCCGGATCTCCGAAGCGCGCGTTGAACTCGACCACGCGCGGGCCACGGCTCGTCAGGGCCAGGCCTGCATAGAGCGCACCCACAAAAGGAGCGCCTGAGTCGGCGGTGGCTCGTACCATCGGCTCGATGATCTCCGAGAGGATCCGTTCGGCTGTCTCGGGTGGACAAGAGGGCACCGGACTGTACGAGCCCATGCCCCCGGTGTTGGGACCCGCATCGTCATCGAACACGCGCTTGTAATCCTGCGCGACCTCGCATCCGACTACCGCCGTCCCGTCGGTGAAGGCAATGAGAGACGCCTCCTCGCCGTCGAGAAACTCTTCTATGACGACCTTCGCTCCGGCATCGCCGAAAACGCGCCGCTCGATCCGATCGCGTATCGCCTCGACGGCTTCGTCTCGATCCGTTGCAACGAGGACGCCTTTTCCGGCGGCAAGGCCATCCGCTTTGACGACGTAAGGGGGGCCGAGTTCATCCATGAACGCAACTGCCTTGTCAACCTCGTCGAAGACCTCCCAGCGAGCGCTCGGTACGCCGCCTCTGTCCATCAATTCTCTCGCATACGCCTTTGACCCCTCGATGCGGGCCGCATTGGCGTTCGGCCCGAATACCTTGAAGCCCTCCCCGCGCAGCGCGTCCCCAACTCCAGCAACGAGTGGTGCCTCCGGGCCGATTATCACCAGGTCCACGTTCACCGTTCGCGCCGCTTCGACAGCCATCGCAGGTGCAAGCGCGTCCATATCGAGCACCTCGGCGAGGCGTGCGATCCCGGGGTTGCCGGGGGCGGCGAACACGCTCGTAACCGAAGGTGAGCGCGCCAGTGCCCATGCCAGGGCGCTTTCACGACCTCCGGAACCGATGACGAGAACCCTCACGGCACGTCCCTGACGTGAACGATCTCGTCGCGCTCCGGACCCACGGATGCCCACGAGATCGGGGTTCGGACGAGATCCTCGACGGCCTCGAGGTAGGAGCGCGCTTCCTTCGGCAGATCATCGAGCGAACGGGCGCCGCTGATGTCGTCGCCCCAGCCCTGGAACACCTCGTAGACGGGTTTGCACTTGTTGAAGATTGTCTGGTGGGGCGGGAACTCTTCGTAACGCTCGCCTTCGTACTCGTACGCGGTACACACCTTGATCGACTCGAAGGCGCTGAGCACATCCAGCTTGGTGATGACCAGCTCGGTCAGCGTGTTCAGTCGCGCCGCATATCGTCCGGCGACCACATCAAGCCAGCCGCAGCGGCGCTTCCGCCCCGTCGTGGTGCCGTACTCTCCGCCGGCTTCGACCAAGACTTCCGCATCGGCCGGGTCTGCCTCGGACGGAAAGGGACCGGAGCCGACGCGCGTACAGTAGGACTTCGTAATGCCGATGATGCGCTCGATGTCGCGCGGGCCAACCCCTGCTCCCGCGCAGGCGCCTCCTGCAATCGGATTCGAAGATGTGACGAATGGATAAGTGCCGTGATCGAGATCGAGCATCGTTGCCTGAGCTCCCTCGAACAACACGTTCTCGCTGTTATCCAGTGCCCGCTGAACCAACAGCACGGTGTCGACGATGTGAGGGCGAAGCTTGTCTCCGTACTCGATGTACTGCTCCCTGATCTCTGTTTCGTTAACAGGAAGACGGCCAAAAACACGGGTGAGCACCTGATTCTTCTCTTTGATTGCCACCTCGAGCTTTGCGGAGAAGATCTTCTCTTCGAGTAGATCCTGCATTCGGATGCCGATGCGTGCCGCCTTGTCCGCGTAGGCAGGCCCGATCCCCCGTTTCGTAGTCCCAAGTCTGTTTCGTCCCAGGAACCTCTCGGTTACTTTGTCGAGTTCGAGGTGGTACGGCATGATGACATGCGCATTTCCTGAGATCTTCAACCTCGACGTGTCGATACCCCGCTGAGTGAGAGCAGTCATCTCATCCAGCAGCACGCCGGGGTCGATCACGACTCCTGGCCCAACAACCGGCGTGCAGTGACTGTAGAGAATGCCCGTCGGGACGAGATGTAACGCGTACTTCTCGTCGCCTACGACGATGGTGTGTCCCGCGTTGTTCCCACCTTGATAGCGCACAACGTAGTTCGTGTGCTCGGCGAGAAGGTCGGTGACCTTGCCTTTGCCCTCGTCGCCCCACTGGATGCCGACGAGAGCGGTGCCTGACATTTGCTTAGGAATCCTTCCTGTATCTCGGTTGCATCAATCCGTGCCCCGTTGAACACGTAAGGGAACAGACCATTGGACGAGCACTACCGCTCGATGCGGAACTTGATGCGAACGTGCGTGAGGTACTCCACGATGCCGCCGTTTTCGACCTTGCACGATGTCTCGAGAACATCCATTGCGTCGATTCCACGGATGGTCCTGGACGCCTCACTCAGGGCCTGTTCCGCAGCGTCAGTCCAGGACTCATCAGACACGCCGACAAGATCTATGGTCTTGATCACGGCCACCTACGCACCCCCTTCGCTCAGGAACATCTTGGCAACCACGGCATCCTAACGGGGCGCTGTAACGACCACGCTGTTTGCAAGTTTGTCGTGCCACGCTTGCCGTTGCGGGTCCCACAGGGGCCACAAGAGATTGAGTAGCCCGGGAATGTAGACGAGGACCCAGAACGCTCCCACTAGCACCCACCTCAAAAATGCTCGGCCTGGCCCAATCGGATTTCCGTCGTACTGGTCGACGACGCGAATCCTCATCAAGCGTTTGCCGAGCGTCGCTCCGGCGTCGCCGCCATTCGACAGAGCGAAGTAGGCAGAGAAGAACACTACGTAGCACAGCGTCAAGGCGGCGATCATTGCCACGGAGCGCGTAGTGGAGTCGATCTCGTTGGTGAAGGGGTCAATCGTGCCCGGCACCATCGCTGCATCGACGATCGTCAACACGAGGATCGTTGGTCCCACGGTGACGAACAGGTCGACGATGAGCGCGCCCACTCGCTGCCACCAGTCGGCGAAGACGACTCTCGTGCCGGCCGCCCACGGGGGGGCGGGCTTTGGTTTGGGGACGTAAAGGACAGGCGGATATTGCTGGGGCCTCGAGGATCCGGGGAGGCTTGGATCCGGCCATTGCGCCGGCGGTACCGGGGCGGGAGGGGGACTTGGAGCGGATGGAGGAAGGGGCGCGGGGGGAGGCGGGGGCGCGTGGCGCGCAGACGGCTCTCCCCCGCTGTAGCGATAACTCGGTGGCGGCTCGGGAGGCCCGTTGGTCGACGGAGGAGTCGGCGACCCCCCGACAGCTCGCTCGGGTGTCTTTGTCGGAACGGAAACCGCAGGCGGACCGTAGGGATGAAAGTCCCAGGCATCTCGCCGGACGTTCCAGTAGATCCAGTGACCGTCGGCGCGGCGTAGCCACCACGCTCCCGCTCGATAAATGGGTTCCTCCACAGGCTCACCTGTCGCAGGGAAAAAGGCTCCGCCGCGCCGGCGGCGAGATCAAAGTCCTCTCGCCCATGGTCGCATATGGTCGCCGTTTCAAATGAGATCCGACAAGAGGACCGGCGCGCGGGCGACGAGACCTGAGTTCGTCATCGGTGCTAGCGGCTTGATCCTGGTTGTGCTCTCGTTCGTGCCCTTGTGGGGCACGATTGCCACGAGCCCGCTGAAGCTCGATGAAAGCGGTCTCGTGCCGTCTGCCAGCGGTCGCTTCAACGCCCACTTCGGCTACGGATGGACTCTGGAGCTTGCAGTCATCCTGGGAGCGGCCGCATGCGGCCTCGCCTTCGCTCGCCGACTCTCGGCAATTCGTATCCCTCGTTGGCTCTACTTCTGGCTCGGCTTGGCCATGGTCTCTCTGGTGGTCGCCTCGATCATCAGGGGTCCCGTCGACAGCGGCTTCGAGGGCGTGGCCGGAGTCGAGGTGTCGAGCGGACCTCTCCTGATCGTGGCTCTGGTTCCGTGCGTGCTCATCATGTTGGCGGGATTGGGGTTTGCCCGCGGTCAGCGCAGAAAGCGAAGGTAGGAGTGCCTACCCTGGTCCGGCTGCTCGTTGCTGCCTATAGTGCGAGCATTACCGATTGGCCCAACAGGATGCGATGGACACCAAAAGACTCACACGCGGCGAGATGATTGCCGGGGCGGCGGGAATCGCCCTGATCGTCATCTCCGTCATCCCATTTTGGGGCTCGGTGTCGCTCGAGGGCCTCCGCCTCAATGGATCGCAAGAATCCTTCGGGCTGTGGGAGGCCGGGGTCTTCGGCATCCTTCCCAAACTTGCAGCGTTCCTGGGGCTTGCCGCGGTGGTCCTCATTCTGATCCAAGCGACTGGGGCAGCACGGTCGATTCCCCCCGTCACCTACCTTGGCCTTGGGGTGGCCGCCACCCTGCTGATGCTCATGGGCGTTGCCGTAGGACCGAGTCTCCAGGGGGGCAGTTTGGCTGGAGTCGAATTCACGCGCGGACCGCTTCTATACGGGGGAGCTGCCCTCTGCGCCGTGATCTTGTTCGGGGGCTGGCTGCACCTGAGGGGCGAAGATACGGACTTCGGCAACAGGAGTGCCGCTCCGCCGCCGATGTAGACAACGACCGGCAGGATTTGCGCGCCGGAGAGATCCGTGATGATTTGAGATATCTGACCGCGGTCTCTACGGGGGCCGGGAGGGGAGACATCGAAGATGGACGAAAACCTGTTCCAACTAGTGACCGTGGGGCTTCTCGGCGTCACGCTTCTCGTGCTGCTCGTGACCCTGTTGACGCTCAACAAGCTCAGCAAGAGGATCGAAGAGGGCTCGCCCTCACGCTCCGAGGCTCCACACCAGTCTGAGGACCCCGTGGGAGAGCCGCCGGGCCTGGTGGCACTCGCGCCGGACCACGAGACCACCCCAAGTCCCGCTGAGACGTCGACCTTCCCCGCAACCGCCGCCACTGCTCAGGAGCACGCAGCCCATGAGCAGGAGCAGCAGGCAAGCAGCTCGCCCGCTCATGCCGAAGAGCCACAGCAGTCCGTCGCAACTGAGGCTCCCGTGCAAGATGCCCAGCCAGCCCAAGCGGCGACAGGGTTCGAGGACGCACCCGAGGAGCAGCCCTTCGAGCGCGATGGACGTTGGTGGTTCAAGCGCGGAGACGAACTGCTCGTCTACGACGAGCAGAGCGGCCAGTGGGAACCCGCCCCGGCCAACACCGCCGTCAGTACTCCCGCCCCCCCTGTGGTACCGGGAGCCGATTCAGGATCGGGGCACAGCTCGACTTCAACGGCCGGTGGGCAGGCCGAACCCGGTCAATCCGCTCAGGATCCAGGAAGCTTCTGGAAGTGCACCTCGTGTGGAGCGGTCAACGGATCTACAGCCACCTCGTGTCGGATGTGCTTCGCCCCCAAGCCGTAGGGCTTAGCCCTCGCTGAGAGATCTCAGCCACCGGCCGCCGGGAAGCCGGGGGTCACGGCCGAGAGCCGTTGCCCCAAAGAAGGCGATCCAGATCAACGCGCCGACGGCGAACACGATCCGCGTCCCCGTGGGCCCAGCCAGCGATCCAGCATAGATCGCAGCGGGCCACAGGAAGCCGAACACGACCGCCTGCAAGCCGTGGAACCGCGCGCGTTGATCGCGGTCCATCGAGTACACCAGCAGACCAGAGAGCGGCGGAAGAAGGTACGCGAGCGCGGCCATCGAGACAAGACCCTAATCGGGTAATCATTGAAGACGTGGCCAATCGACTTGCTTCCGAGAACAGTCCCTATCTCCTGCAGCACAAAGACAACCCCGTTGACTGGTATCCGTGGGGCGATGAGGCGTTCGAAGCGGCGCGGAGGCGCGACGTGCCAATTCTGCTCTCTATCGGCTATGCCGCATGCCATTGGTGTCACGTTATGGAGCGCGAATCGTTCGAGGATGAGGCGACCGCTCGGCTGATGAATACGAGTTTCGTGTCGATCAAGGTGGACCGTGAGGAACGACCCGACGTCGACTCCGTCTATATGGACGCGGTGCAGGCGATGACGGGTCAAGGTGGTTGGCCGATGACGGTCTTTCTGACACCGGGCCGCGTTCCGTTCTACGGAGGAACCTACTTCCCGCCCGAACCGCGCCACGGGATGCCCTCTTTCCAGCAATTGCTGGCGGCGATCAGCGAAACATGGCGAACGCGGCGTGATGAAGTCGAGGACCGCGGAAGCGCGCTGGTCGAGCACATCGGGCAAGTTGGGAGCTTGGTGACCTCCGGGGGTGACATCACATCGGAGCTGCTCGATGAGGCCCTTCGAGGATTCTCGCCGAGCTTCGATTCACGGTTCGGTGGCTTTGGCGGAGCACCCAAGTTTCCGCAGCCGATGAACGTCGACTTCCTGTTGCGCCTCGCTCGCCGCGGCAACGAAGAAGCAGCGAAAATGGCAATCAAGACGCTCGGTGCAATGAGCGCTGGAGGAATGTTCGATCAGTTGGCCGGTGGCTTCGCCCGGTACTCCGTCGACGCAACCTGGACCGTGCCGCACTTCGAAAAGATGCTTTACGACAACGCCCAGCTCCTTCGCACCTACGCCCGAGCTTTCGCGGCAACCGACATCCTTCGCTTCCGCGAGGTTTCCGAGATGACGGTGAGCTGGTTGTTGGCTGAGATGCGCGACGAAGCGGGGGGGTTCTACTCGAGCCTCGATGCCGATTCGGAGGGGGTCGAGGGCAAGTTCTACGTCTTCGACATCGGTGAGGTGCGGGATGTCCTAGGTGACGACGCTGGTGCTGCGAGCGATCATTTCGGGTTCTCTGCCGAAGGCAACTTCGAGGGTGCCAATATCCCCGTGTATGCGGCGGAGCCGTCTGAGGTCGATGCTCTGTTTAGAGCTCGTTCAAAGCTGCTCGAGCACAGGAACAAACGGATTCGACCCGGGACGGATACGAAGGTGCTTGCATCCTGGAACGCGCTGACAGCTTCGGCGCTGGCCGAAGCGGGGGCACTGCTCGGGCGGCCTCAATGGCTACGCGCCGCGATCGAAACGATGGAGTTCCTGACATCGACCATGATCGTCAATGACAGGCTCATGCGCTCATACCGGCACGATGGAACAGGGCAAGGCCAGGTCAAGCATCTCGGAGTGGCCGAGGACTACGCCTTCTACCTCGAGGCATCCCTTGCCCTCTGGGAGACGACCTTTGATACACGCTGGCTCGAGCGTGCTAGGTGGGCGGCGGATCGCGGTATCGAGCTCTTCGAGGACAAGGACAAGGGCGGCTTCTTCACCACTGGCAGTGATGCCGAAACTCTCGTGGTGCGACCAAAGGACCTGTTCGACAACGCCGTGCCGTCCGCAAACTCGGTCTTTGCACTGGAGTTGCAACGACTCGCCCTGCTTACCGGTGACCGCTCGTACGAAGACGTTGCGTTGAAAGCGATGCAGCTCGTTCGTGATGTGGCGCCTCGCTCGTCTCTGGGATTCGGCACGATGCTTGGCGCCTACGAATTCTATGCAGGCGATGCCGTCGAAATCGTCATCGTCGGTGACGAATCTCGTGAGTTGGTCGATGCGGTGCACACGAACTACTTCCCGAGCAAAGTGCTCATCGCTGCAGAACGACCGACGGCGACCGATGCACAACGACTTCCGCTGCTTGAAGGACGCACGGAGACCGGCCCGGCCACGGCCTTCGTTTGCCGGAGAGGAGTCTGTAATCTCCCGGTGAATGACGTCGAATCCATGCTGAAACAGATCGACTCTCCGTGACCGGCCTACGTGTCAACCGTCGGCTCGAGATTCCGTCCACCGAGTTGGAGGAGCGTTTCTCGACGTCGTCGGGTCCGGGAGGTCAGCACGCGAACAAAGCCTCGACTCGGGCCGAGCTGGCATGGAACATCGAGACCTCCTCCGTCCTGGGTCCTCGACAACGCGCTCGGATTCGATCCCGCCTCGCGAACCGCCTCGACTCCAACGGCTACTTGCGCGTCGCAAGCGAGAAGCACCGCTCCCAACTGCGCAATCGCGAAGAAGCCAAGAACCGACTCGCCCGGTTGGTCGATGAAGCGCTGAAGGTCCAGCGAACGCGGGTGAAGACGAAGCCGACGAAGGCCGGCAAGGAGCGAAGGTTGCAGCAGAAGCGGCGGCGTTCTGAGATCAAGCGGGCCCGGCGGGCGACACACAACGACGACTAGCTCCACTACTGCAGGCAGAACTCGTTTCCCTCTATGTCCTGCATGACGATCCAGAACTCGCCGCGCTCCTCTGCCTCGCGCAGCTTGGCTGCCCCCAGGCCCTCGAGACGCGCGGCGGCCTCCTTAACCCTCGTTCGCGAGGCTTGAGCATCGTCGCGAGGTATTCCAACATTGAGATCGAGATGCATGCGGTTCTTGGCCGACTTCCCTTCGGGCACACGCTGGAACAGAAGTCGAGGTCCCTTCCCGTCTGGATCGACCACCGAGGACATCGAGTTGAAGTCGTCCTCCGGAATCCCCTGGTCGCTCGCCCAGGCCTCCCAGGAGTCCCATCCTTCCGGTGGATCCTGAAGCTTGTAGCCGAGGGCATCGGCCCAAAACTCCGCCATACGCGCAGGATCGGCGCAATCGAACGTCACCTGGACCTGAACGCTCAACGGGTACCTCCTCGAATCGATGGACTCTCAGAACGCGATGGGGACTTCGACGAATGGCTCTTTGCGCCCGAACTCAAGATGGGCCGTTCGCAGGCAGGTAAGGCTGTCAATGTGGCGCCACCTTCCCTTCTCCCTGCGAAACAACTCGATACCCATGTCCGCAATCTCGGAATTGGCGCAGTGGCGCTGCGACCCGTCGGGATCCTCGTACGCAACCTGCGCCATTCGCTCAGGTAAAGCGCGCGCTGCACCCACTATCTTGAACTCGTCGCTGTTCGCGGTGAAAGCCCAAGTGGGCATTTCGTAACGACTCTTGGCGCTCAGGGATTGCTTCAACGAGTTGAATTCAAGGTCCCGACCGTCATATCGCAGGTAGGTGAAGGTCATGGTCGGCACGGGGAGGCCTGCAAAACGAGCACGCGCAGCGAGACCCTCAAAGATTGCGTCCGGGTGATTTTCGAATCCGTCGCAATGGGCCCAGGCCCACGACTGAGAATGTACGCGTCCCCAGCGATGCGCCTGGCTTCCCCTCACCCGCTCGAAGGAAAACTGCTCACCCTCCAAATTGACTGATCCGGTGAAGGGCACACTGAGATTTGGAACGCACACGGTCGAGACGCGCTGTTCGACGCGCTGGCGCAAAGGTTGAGGGATGTGATGAAAGCAACGGCCGGCCGGCTCGAGATCGAAAGACCATTCCATAGCTCGGCCACCGTCATCGTGAACTTGGCCTTCCAGGTGCCGCTCACTGAGCCACGCATCACCGATGCGCACGACCGATCCATCGTCACGTTCGCGACCGAGAAAATCGATCGAGAACCGGCGCTTGCCTGCAAAGGTGCGCTTGTTGGATGGATCGAAATAAAATCCCCACAGCTCACAGTAGGGCGTGCCATTTCGTGGAGCAGTAATCGTGTAGCGCATCCACATGCCACCACCGCTCTCGGGATGGTTGATCGTCGAGTACCAGACCTCCATGAAACCGGGGGTCTTTCGATCCCACCGCATGATGTTCTCGGTGCCGTCGTGAGTAAAGGCCGTCATCTCGTGCTCAGACTAGCCTCTTGATCCTCAGGAGCCGCTAATTCGAGCAGCCGATCGGCAACGACTCGCCACGACCAGCGCGAGCGCGCGAGTTCGACTGCCTTTGCCTCCATCTCGGCTCTCTCCTCGCGAGAGATGGCGAACACGGAGTCGATGCAGCGAGCTATCCCTTCGAGGGGATTGTCCGGGTCGTAGGTCAGCAGCCCTGGTGCATCCACCGCTTGCTCGATCATTCGGCCGACCTCACCGATGCCGGAGTGGTCCGGGACTATTGGGAACACGCCGCATGCGGCAGCCTCTGCTGCCACCATTCCGAAGGCCTCGGCCAGCACGGAGGGGACAACCAGAGCGTCGAAGTGAGGCAGCACCTGAGAGAGAGCCACATGCTCGAGCCGTCCCGGCCATTGCACTGTGACCTTTGCCGCGCGCGAGAAATACGACCCCGTCGCCTTGCCGGCGTCGATGAACTTCAACAGATGACTGAGCTCCTGAATGCCGTCACCGCGGACCGCCAGTGTCTCGAGCACCTCGGGATCGTTCGTTCTCAGAGCGCTGGCGATCTCGTGAAGTCCTCTTTCGAAACCTCCGTAGCCGACGATCGTGACATTGAGATTCTCCGTGGTCGTGAGTCCAAGAGATCCTAGAAGATTGTGCACACCCTTCGACACGATGAACTTCCCCACGTATCCCACGTTCGTTGGTGTCGAGGGATCTCTCTCGACCGGGCGGAACAATTCGATGTCGCAGCCAGGATTCACGACCTGTGCTCGGTCTTCCCAGCCCGGAATCACCGATGAAGCCTCCCTCACCATGTAGTTGCTCCCACCGGTGACTACTCGTGCGGATCCAAGGCCGGAGGAAGCGAACTCGAGATAACGTTCCGGTTGCTCCTTGACGGCGTACTCGAGCGCACTCCCATGCAGCTTGGCAAGGTAGGAAGTGCCCGTGCGCTTGCACGCCTCCTCGCGATATAAGGACCCATCACCTCATGCCCGGTGACTATCGCATCGGGTTGATGTTCCTCGATCGCAGTCACCAGAGCCCGGATGTTTGCGGACGTGTAGCGCTCCAGCTCTTCGTCGGTGAGGTCCACGAAGCGCTTGGCGGTGAACCCCTCGTACTCGTCATAGACATAAACGGGCAGTACCTCGCCGATGTTCGGACGCAGCACACGAAGCCGCCCGGTCGCCCGCTCGTGTTCTGTTTCGTACCACTCGAATTCTGTGTTGTCCGCGTTGAAAACTCCTGCAGCGTCCACGAACGCGAACGCGCCGGCGTGTCTCTCCTGACACATCAAGAGGACGTCATGTCCTTCCGACCGCCAGATGCGAGCGATGTTCACCGTGTATAGATTCGAGCCCGAGCCGGACAACAGGTACCCGTGCCACAGCAGAATCCTCATTGCACTCCCAACGTCAGAGACAAGGTGTGATTATCCCGCCGCTTGCTTGCTCGGAACGACTTTCGGCACCAGAGCCGCTGCATGCCTAGACTCCATCGATGCTTGTCGACCGGGCGCTCAAAACGACGCTACGAAACTTCTCGACCTTTTGGCTGATCGTCGCTGCTGTCACCATTCCTTTGAACGTCGCATGGACATTTCTGTATCAGGACGTGATCGCCACCCGCGAAATCCACGCCGACATCGAGTCGCTGCCGACCGGAGACAAGGTGCGAGGAGTCGACGAAGAGGCAATAGACCAAGCGCGCTCGGCACAGCTGATCGTGCTGGCGCTCGAGGTCGCTCTGATCCCCATCCTTCTCCGAGCGACCCGCAGGGCGATCGAGCGGGCGGCCGCGGGGCACGTGCCGACCGCGATAGGTGCCTGGAGGGGCGTTGCCCGGTCGTCGCAGGCCCGTGGCCCTTCCCGCTGGAGGGCCTCGGTGGCCTTGTCCATGGCCGGCATAGCCATCATCGTGTGGGTACTCGCTTCACTCATCGGCGGCTTACTGGTGGATCCCGCCGACGACTCGATCGCCTGGCTCGTGCTGGCCCTGGCAAGAGGCACGGCGCTTGCCCTCGCGCTGCCCTTCCTGCTGGTCGGTCTTGTCGTGGCGAGGGCTCCTCTGGACGATTAGGCCCCGCCGGGCCCTGGAGCTTCGCCCGGTGGAGAGCATCGAACTTCCCCCTTTCCCTTGACAGGCTTACATCGTAAGCGTACGTTGAGCACCGACGCTTACAGCGTAAGGGAGAGGGAAAATGACGGCAGCGAGGCGCGACCGAAAGTCGAAGCACGACACGTGGCAGCCGAGGAGGAGCCGATGAAGATGAAGGCGATGCTGCAGGAGGAGTACGGCGAGGCCGAGGACGTCCTGCGCCTCGGGGAGATCGACAGGCCCGAGATCGAAGACGACCAGGTATTGATTCGCGTTCACGCAGCCGGAGTCGATCGAGGGGTCTGGCACTTCATGGCCGGCGTGCCCTATCCGGTTCGCATAGCCGGCTTCGGTGTCCGGGCGCCCAAGACCCCCGTACGAGGCAGAGAGGTGGCCGGCGTCGTGGAGTCCGTGGGCGCCGACGTGACCAGATTCCAGCCCGGCGACGAGGTATACGGCATCGCCGAGGGCTCGTTCGCCGAGTACGCAGGTGCCCGGGAGAAGAAGCTAGCGGCCAAGCCGTCAAACGTCACCTTCGAGCAGGCGGCGGCAAGCCCCATCTCGGCCCTCACCGCCCTGCAAGCGGTGCGCGACCGCGGACGGGTCAAGCCCGGGCAGAAGGTGCTGATCATCGGCGCGTCCGGGGGCGTAGGGACGTTTGCCGTGCAGATCGCCAAAGCATTTGGGGCGGAGGTCACCGGTGTGTGCAGTACGAAGAAGGTGGATCTGGTCCGGTCGATCGGCGCAGACCACATCATCGATTACACGCTCGACGACTTCGCGGACGGAGAACAGCGCTACGACGTGATTCTCGACAACGGCGGGAACACCTCGGTGCGTCGTCTGCGACGCGCTCTCACTCCCCACGGGACGCTCGTCCTCGTCGGAGGCGAGACGGATGGACGCTGGCTCGGAGGCATCGATCGTTCGCTCCGGGCACACATGTTGTCCCCGTTCGTGGGCCAGAAGCTGGGCACGTTCCTCGCGTCGGAGGACGCTGCGGATCTGATCGTCCTCGGCGAGCTCATCCAGTCCGGCAAGGTGACACCAGTCGTCGACAAGACGTTCCCGCTGAGCGATGTTCCGGCGGCCATCAATTACATGAGAGATGGACATGCTCGAGGAAAGGTCGCCATCAGGCTGTAATGACGCACCCGGGTGCCGATTTAAGCGTTTCGCCCCGTTTACGCCTAAGCAAATCGGGCAGGTTTCCTTACTCTTTGTAGTTTTCTGGTCACAAATAGACGTTTCCCTGTCATTATCAGCCTTGGCACGGGTATCGCCAATTTCCAATTAGTGCCACACTGCTCGGACGGACGAAGACAAGGAGCAACGGGGAAGTGGAGAGGTCCACAGCGACTGACGCGGAGCACCTCAAGTCGGGCGAGACCTGGCGCAAGGTCGCGAAGATCCACCGGGCGGATGTCGAGAAGGCCAGGGAGCGGAATCGACTGGCGCGCCTCAAATGGGTTCTGGTCTTCGGCCTGTTCCTCCTCGCGTACCTAGTCAAGCGGGCAATCGAGAACAACCCGGTGGGATTCGGGATGCCCACGTTCGGTCCCGACTTCATGCTCTACATGCTGCCCATCGCCATCGTGCTGATGGTCGGCGTTGCGATTTGCGCGCCACTCATGATGAACCGCAGCCCCCACGTGCGATTCAGTCCCGAGGAGATCCCAATCAACTTCTCGGACGTACGAGGCGTGGACACGGTGCTCGAGGAGGTCACACGGAGCCTTCAGATCTTCCTGACCTACAAGTCGTTCAGAGAGGAACTGGGTGGCAACCCCAGGCGGGGCATCCTTTTCGAGGGACCCCCCGGCACGGGCAAGACCCATATCGCAAAAGCCATGGCAGCCGAAGCCGGCGTTCCCTTCTTCTTCGTGTCCTCTCCGGCGCTGACCTCGATGTGGCAGGCGGGCTCGTCGCTGAAGATTCGGAGCTTCTTCAAAGCCGTCAGGAAGGCGGCGCGCAAAGAGGGCGGAGCAATCGGCTTCATCGAGGAGATCGATGCAATCGGTGCCGCGCGCGCACGGACTCAATTCCGCAACTCCGTACCAAGGCGGACGCTGGAGTTCGTTGCCCATGATGGGAAGTGGCGACAAGGACTCGGCGGTCAACGAGATGCTGATCCAGCTTCAGAGCTTCGACACCCCTCCGTTCGGCCAGCGAATGCGAAATCGATTCATCGATGCCGTCAACAAGTTCCTGCCGAGCCACCGCAGGCTGAAGAAGCGGCAGGCTGACTACGCCAACATCCTGATCATCGCTGCAACCAACAGGGCAGACGTACTCGATCCGGCGCTGATGCGGCCGGGTCGTTTCGACAGGACGCTCTATTTCGACCTCCCCTCGAGAAACGGCCGCCGCGACCTGATCGACTACTTCCTCGCACGACCGCGCTCACGAGGATGATATGGATCGGGAGGATCTCAGGGAAGAGCTCGCTGCAATGACGCTCGGATACAGCCCCGCAATGCTCGAGCACATCCTGGACGAGGCGCTCATGTGGGCGATTCGCGAGAGCCGCAGAGAGCTCAGCTGGCGCGACGTTCAGCGGGCTCGTTTGTCCGAAGAGATCGGACTGGCCCAACCGGTCTCCTACACCGACCGCGAACGTGATCTCATCGCCACTCACGAAGCCGGACACGCCGTCTCGGCGTTCCTATTCGCCAGCGACTGGCGCAAGCTCGAGGTTCTTTCCATCATCAAACGGCGTCACGCCCTGGGGTTGCTGGCGCACTCCGACACAGAGGAGCGCTTCACCAAGACAAAGTCCGAGCTTGAATCGACTGTCCGCATCGCCCTCGGAGGGATGTGCGCCGAGGAACTCTTCTTTGGTGAACACGGGACAGGCCCCTCGAGCGATCTGATTGCGGCCACCGCTCTCGCAGCTCAGATGGTCGGCTCGTACGGGATGGGTCGCTCACTGGTGTCATACGAAGCGGTGAGCAACGGTGCGCACAGCGCTCCAAACATCGTCGCAAAGGTACTGAGCAACGAAGACACCAAGCGTGAGGTCGAGGACATGCTCGTGGACCAGAAGAACCAAGTGCGCTACAAGTTTGAACACAACCGCGATCTCATCGAAGCGCTACGTGACGCGTTGCTGGATCAAGAAGAGCTTCTGGGCGATGACATTCGTGCGGTGATCGAGAAGACGCTCGCGGAGCGCAACTAGGCCACCCTCAAGTGACGCGGGGCGGCGCGACACTCCGACCTGAGCCACGTAGTCACTTGGGGGCGCTCGTCGTCAAGGGCGAGGCCGTTAGGTACCGAGGAAGAGATCGTCCTCGAGATCCTTGGTTTCGACCGTGGAGGTGACGAGGGTGTAGTCCTCCCATGGATAGACCTTCTTGATGACGTCGTCCGGGATGGCGAACCACCATGAGTCTGGATCTATCTGCGTTGCATGAGCGAGCAGCGCCTTGGTGCGCACCTCGACATAGTCGCCGACGTCCACACGGGCAGTGATCTCGGGGTCGCGGAATCCACTCTCTTCCCACTGTTCAAGCCATCCCTGGTAGGGGCTCTCTTTGCCGGCGTCGAGCATGGCCTGATGGAGTGCCTCCATGCGCCGCTTGTTGAACGTCGCGAAGTAGTAAAGCTTGGATGGCTGCCACGGCTCGCCGCGGTCCGGATGCAATTCAGGATCACCGGCTTCCTTGAACGCGCGCATCCCCCACTCGTGGACGCGCACGTGGTCGGGGTGCTCGTATCCTCGCGATTCGTCGTAGCTCAGCACGACCTCGGGTCGTTCCTTGCGGATTATCTCGACGAGACGGCCGACGGCTTCGTCCGGATCCGCGCTCGTGAAGGCATCCGGATGAGAATTCGATGGCCGACCCGGCATACCCGAGTCGCGATAGCCGAGCATGTAGATCTCAGCGACACCGAGCATGTCGCACGCGGTCTGAAGCTCTGTCTTCCTGATCTCGTCAATGCGGTCGAGGATTCCCGGCTTATCCATCCGCGGATTGAGGATCTCACCTTCCTCGCCACCGGTGGCGCACACCAGCGCCACTCTTACTCCCTCGTCCGCATAAAGCGCCATCGTCCCGGCGCCTTTCGAGGACTCGTCGTCCGGGTGGGCATGGATGGCGAGCAGACAGCGTCGTTTCTCAGACATCCAAGTAGGCTACCCGGGTGTCGCCCCAATCCCTGCAAGGAGACTTCTTCGACCGCGTTCGCACGGTCGCCGTGGCGGTGATGATCGCAGCCGGCGCGGCCATGGTGATCGGGTCAGCCCTCGACTGGATCTCGTTGTCCGACGTCCCGACGCGAGCCGAGGACGCCGACTTCGGGACGGAGGAGGACTTCAACAACGAACGACAGCGGGGTGATCCTGTGTCGGGCACGGAGACACGCTACGGAGTCACATCGATGATCGCAGGGATCGTGCTCGTCTCGGCCGCATTGATGCTGCTGATCCGACGTCGAGGAAAATGGGCCTGGCTCGGCTTCCTGGCGTCGATGGTAGCGGGTGGCCTCGTGATTTCGGCCTATAGGGCTATCGCCGATGAGTCCTCCCCACTGCATCTGGAGCTCGATCTGGTTGGCAGAGCACAACCGGGTTTCGGGCTCACGCTCGTGGCGGCAGGAGCGATCGCGGGTTTGCTCGCTTCCGTCGGAGGAGTGATCGCAACGCCCCACATCAAACCAGAGGAAACTCTCAGCCCCGAGCCTTAAGCCTTGGAGACTTGCAGCCCGCAGGGCGGGATGCCGAGCTTCTCGCTTCTCCGCTCGGCGAACTCAGAAGCGCGACACGTGAGCGTTGACCGCGTTGACGTACACGCGCTGGTACTTGCGGAGCTTGCTCCCCACATTCCCCGGCCCGGAGTAGTAGGCGGCCAGCGCCTGATCCTGAGTCGGCATGATGGATAGGAGGTAACGCATGTAGGACACGCCCATCTTGATGTTGTCGTGCGCTTGGCGCACGTTGAGCGACGCACCCCCAAGGAGAACCTTGTTCACCCACCGAGCGGTTGCGGGCATGACCTGCATCACCCCGATGGCGCCCGCACTCGAGACGACATCCTGCTGCCATCCACTTTCCTGGTACGCCATTGCCTTGATGAGTGACGGACTGACGCCGTTGGCCAAGGCCTCTTGCTCGAGGAGATAACCGACTTCCGTCGAGCTCGCGGGGGCCGGCGCCGCTCCCATCGTCGTTCCGGGCACCGAGATCGTCGACCCCGCCACGACGAAATTGGGGTTGGAGATCCCGTTGGCCCGAGCGAGCGCGCTGACGCTAACGCCAAAACGAGCTGCGATGTCCGACAGGGTCTCACCGGCTCGAACGGTATGAGTTCCTCCGCCAACCGCAGTCGTTGCACGGGCACCGTCGCTCCCCGAGACCGTGATTTTCGTTCCGGCCACGACGAGGTTGGGGTTGGAGATCCCGTTGGCGCGGGCAAGGGCATCGACGCTGGTACCGAATCGTTGAGCGAGGTCCCAGAGGGTCTCTCCCGCCTGAATCGTGTGCGTTGCGCTAGCCACCGTCTGGCTCGAACCCGACCCGCTCGGAATCGTCAGTTTCGTCCCGGCAACGATGAGGTTGGGATCGGCGATCCCATTGGCCCGCGCCAGCGAACCGGCAGTGGTCCCGTAGCGTACGGCGATCTCCGAGAGAGTCTCGCCCTGCGACACGACATGGTCCCCCGCATAGGCGACCGCACACTGACCCGCCCAGATCGCCGCAGCCGTTCCCATCACAACAGGACCTCGCCGTCTAGGACGAAGTCGCGCGTGCCTACCTCGATATCCCGCGAATGTCACAGAATCTCACCCTTGTCCCCAGAGACGACAGAAGCAACATGAAGCACAATAGACGACACTTGTGTCAAGCCAATTCGGTCAATTACTGACATGTTATTTGCCAAATATAGACAGAGAGTCACCCAAACCCCACGCACCGTGACCCCAAACCAATTGAACCGGCTACCAGAGCAGCCTCCGGAGGTGCCGCTGAGGCGATGCGCCGCCGAAGGCGCCGCGAGCCGACGACCGGTGTCGGGAAGCGGTCCCCACTAGGTCCCGGGAGCGAGGATGGGGCACCCCCGGAGGAGCGCTCTGGAGGCGATGCGCCGCCGAAGGCGCCGCGAGCAATCACCGAACCGGAGCGGGATGCCAAAGGCCCCGGGAGCGAGGATGGGGCACCCCCGGAGGAGCGCTCTGGAGGCGATGCGCCGCCGAAGGCGCCGCGAGCCGGAAGGAACGAAGCGAAGCGCAGCGTAGCGAAGTGGGCGCGACGAAGCGGGGTGCCCCACCGCAGCGGAAGGGGCCGGTCGCGCGGCCAGGCCGGAAGCGGAGCCGCTAGATCAGCATTTCCTTCGCTCCACAATGGTGGGCCCGCTCTGGTAGCGCGTGAAAAACTCCTCTTCCTCGCCCGAAGGAAAGATCCTCGTCACCTCGACATCGAAGCCCTGGTACCCGGTCTGGACGACGATCTCCTCGCCCCTCCCCAGATCCGGATTGGCGCGGCACTCTCGTCCGGGCCTCTCGAAGTTGTGAGGGGCTCCGGTCACCGATTCGATCTCGCCTTGGACGTTGCCGAAGAAGGTCACGGTTATCGATGTGTCCGTGTAAGAGGTATCGACGTAGATGCCTGCATCCGAGTCATTGAGGAACGCCAGGTCGGGGGCCGGGGTCGAGATAGTCGCCTCTCGCCCCATAGGGTAACGGCTTATGTAGTAGGAGTGTGCCTGATATTCGAGTAGGTCGTAGCCTCCGAAATAGATGGCGTTGAAGAACGTCGTGGCGAACTGGCTGATTCCTCCCCCGATCTCCTCGACGAACTCACCATCACTGATAGCGGGAGCTGCGACGAATCCGTTTGCCGCAGTGCGCGGCCCTACGAACTCATTCAGAGAGAAGCTCTCCCCTGGTTCGATTACGACTCCGTCGACCATGTCCGCAATGATGTGGATGTTCGTGACTCGCGGCTCGCAGCAGGAATGCTCAGTCGTGAAGCTGGACACCTGCTCGGAGATATCCAGGCTCTTCGCGTCCTTGGTTGTGAAATCAGCTTCGACGGTCTTGCCCTTGAGCACCGCCGTCCGATTGCCCTTGGACGCAACCTTCAAGATCTGACTTGAAGTCCTCTTAGGCGCAAACTCGAATCCTTCGACCGACGGCACCACTTCCACACCCAAACCGGAGAGCTGGAAGGTCGCATCCTGTGGCTCGGTCTCGAGTTGGGTAGCTCGGTCGCCCACTTCCTTCCGTAAAGCTCCCGTCTTCATGACAAGTTCGAGACGCGTGTCGTTTTCGTCCTCGATGACCCTCACATCCGCAGCAGCGCCGAGCTCCGCGGGGGCAATCGTCAGGTCCCCATTCGGGCGCGTCAGAGTCACCGGTCCCGATACAAGCTTCTCGGCAGTCTCGACGAGGACGTCGACATCGTCCCGGGTAGTGGTCGGTTCCTCTTCCTCCGTCGAAACGGTGATCGTGTCATCACCCTGCGACCGTGTCGCCGCCACAGCCTTGGACTCCAGTTCGCTTTCAACGAGGACGATCCCGGCTTCGGGATACACAGCGGTAACGTCCGAACCGTCGAACTCGACGCCCCCGAAAAACGGTTGGGTGGACAACTGATCGGCATTGTCTTCGAGCCAGGACTGGAACACTTCGTCGTCCAAACTATCGACTGGTTCCACGGTCACACTTCCAAATGTGGAAGCTAGGTGGTCGCCCAACGCAGCGATCGGGTTTCCCTGCCGGCCGCGCTCGAGGATGAGGCTGGCGGTGGCTACGACATCGATCCGATACCCCATGTCCTCTCCCGATGTCGCCACCACCGTACCGTCGTCGCTGGGAGTGACGCTCAGCTCGTCGTCGGCCCGTTTCTCTTGCACATCTCTCAAGACGCGGCGCAGCTCCTCACCCTCCAGACCACCGACATCCTCTCCGGCGACGGTCGTGCCGGGGAGGGCTCCGGAGCGCACGACTCGGAAGATCAGGAGCACAATCGCGCTCAAGGCAAAAACCGCGACGACAAGGAAGATCGTCAGTCGCGCCGCTCTCGGTAGGTCGGTGTACGAACGCACGCCACTTCCCACGATAGCCAGTTAGCGCAGTGAGTCGGTCAGGCGATCGCTATCATGCGCTCGATTGCGACGCGAGCCCGGTCCGCCGTGGTCTTGTCAACCAGGACTTCGTCACGGCCTGTCTCGAGGCAATGGAGAAGCTTGCCGGGCGTGATCATCTTCATGAACCCGCATTCCGCCTTCGGGTTGGCGGGAATGTATTCGGCTGCGGGGTTCTCTCTGCGAAGCCTGTGCATCATGCCGGTTTCGGTAGCAACTATGAATTCCTTGGCGCTGGATGTCCGCGCGCGTTCGACCATGCCACCCGTCCCCAGCACGAAGGTGCGGTCCGCGGGGAGATCTCCGGTCGAAAGTAGATACATGCATTGGGAGGAACAACCACACTCGGGGTGCACGTGAAGCTCGGCGTCGGGATGCTTCTCGAGCGTGCGCGAGATGTCCGAGGGATCGATGCCAGCGTGAACATGACACTCACCCATCCAGATATGCATCTTTCTTCCGGTAGTCCGTTCGACGTGAGCGCCGAGAAACATGTCGGGTCCAAAGAGAATCTCTGCATCCTCTGGAAGCGACTGGACGACCTTGGCTGCGTTCGCGGAAGTGACGCAGAAGTCCGTCTCCGCCTTGACTTCCGCGGTCGTGTTCACATACATCACGACGGTTGCTCCGGGATGCTCGGCCTTCCAGGCGCGTAGTTCGTCAGCGGTTATCGACGCGGCGAGTGAACAGCCAGCCTCTTGATCGGGAATCAGCACGCGCTTGTGAGGTGCGAGAATCTTGGCCGTCTCCGCCATGAAGTGGACTCCGCAAAAGACGATGGTGGAGGCGTCGGTTTCTGCGGCAATACGCGACAACTCAAGAGAGTCACCGACGAAGTCGGCAATATCCTGGATCGCGGGAACTTGATAATTGTGCGCGACGATCACCGCATCCTGCTCGGCAGCAAGCCGGCGCACCTCGGACGCCCAGGTCTCATCGACGCCTGTTCTCAGCGCCTCAGCCGACAATGCCATCCCTACTCCTCCAACTCCGATTCGAGAAATTCCAGTGCGAGATCGATTGAGGGAGCCGAATGCGTCAAGGCCCCCACGGAGATCAGATCCACTCCAGTCATCGCGTATGAACGCACGGTATCCAGATTGATTCCGCCTGAGACCTCCAACAGGGCCCGTCCTTCGTTGGTGCGCACCGCCTCAGCGACCGTATCGGGGGACATATTGTCCAGGAGAATCGCCTCAGCGCCACCGTCCAGCGCCTCTTTGAGTTCCTTGAGGGTGGCCACCTCGATCTCGATCCGGAGCCCGTGGGGAGCACCGGCGCGAGCGCGCGCCAGCGCCTCGGTGACTCCTCCGGCCGCCATGAGGTGGTTGTCCTTGATCAGGATGCCGTCGTCCAGCCCGAAGCGGTGATTCGACCCACCTCCGACAGTCACAGCGTATTTCTGCAGGCTCCGCATCCCGGGAGTCGTCTTGCGGGTGTCGACGATTTGCGTCTTCGTTCCAGCAACGGCATCCACGTAACTACTGGTGATAGTCGCGACCCCACAGAGCCTGGCGAGAAGATTGAGAGCAGTTCTCTCTGCGGTGAGAGTCGGCGCCAGCGGGCCTTCGATGCGAGCTACTACCTCACCCGCTTCGACCCAGCCTCCATCTCCGACGACCTCCTTGAATTCAAGCACTCCGTCGAACCGTTCGGCGGTGAGCTCGAAACACAGGGCCGCGACGGCCACACCAGCCACAACGCAGGGCTCACGCGCTTCTATTCGGGCTCGTCCAAAGGCGTCGGCCGGCACGACCAAGTTCGTGGTGACGTCGCCGTGTCCGATGTCCTCGGCGAGCCAGGCAGCGACAAGGTTGCGGATATCCGGGGAGGTAGGGGAAATTGTCATGCGTGTCTGAAGACTATCGGGGCGGGCCGGTGATTCGTTACAGCCTTTCGATGCGGTAGCCGGCGGCGTTCAGGTGGGCCGTCAACTCTTGGATATGTCCGAGACCCTTCGTCTCGACCTGAAGCGCAACCTCGACATCACCGAGGTTGGCGAGCACGCCCTCCCTGTGGTGCTCGACTCCAACGACGTTCGTTCCCAGCTCGGCAAGTAACCCAAGCAACCGATGGAGCGCTCCAGGCTGATCGGTGATGCGTGTCCGGAAGGCGAAGTACCGGCCCGAAGCCGAGAGGCCAAAACGGATGACCCGTAGCAACAGGAGGGGGTCGATGTTCCCGCCCGAGAGAACGACAACGACCGGCGGCTTGAGGTCGCCAAGCCCGAGCATTCCGGCAGCCACTCCAGCGGCGCCCGCAGGCTCCAGAACGAGCTTCATCCGCTCGGCGGTGAACACGAGAGCTTCTGCTATCTGTTCGTCCGTCACTGTCACGACTTCGTCTACGAGAGCTTGGAAGTGAGCGAAGGTGCGTTCTCCAGGCGTGTTGCAAGCGATGCCGTCCGCAATCGTCGACATGTCCTCGATGGTTACTGGTTGCCCCTGGGCAAGGGACGCGGGAAAAGCAGCCGCCCCTTCAGCCTGGACCGACACGATTCGAACGTCGTCCTTGAGAGACTTCGCAGCGGTCGCGATTCCGGAGATCAGGCCGCCGCCGCCGGTTGGGACGACAATCGTGTTGACGTTTGGCATCTGCTCGAGGATCTCGAGCCCACACGTTCCCTGGCCCGCGATTATGTGCGGATGGTCGAACGGGTGGACGAAGGTTGCACCTTGCTCCTCGCCAAACGTCATGGCGGCCGCGTAGGCTTCGCCGAAGTCCTTGCCCTCGAGGATCACCTCGGCTCCGTATCGCTTGGTGGCCTCGATCTTCGGAAGCGTGGCACCCTCCGGCATGAACACCGTCGACTTGATCTCGTTCAGTGAGGCTGCGAGCGCGGTTCCTTGCGCATGGTTGCCCGCCGACGCGGCCACGACACCGCCTTTGGACTCATCCGGGGACAAGCGGCTGATGCGGTTGTATGCGCCCCGTATCTTGAACGAGCCCGTACGCTGGAGGTTCTCGCATTTGATGAAGACTTCACCACCGATGAGATCGGACAAGGCCCGCGACCTGTCGAGCGGAGTGCGCACTGCGACGGTAGCCAGACGCTGCCTCGCATCCTCGATGTCCGCTAGACTCACGAGCTCTGCAGTCCTCACGATTGCATCGTGCCACGCACAGAGCGCGGCCACATACAACCCCTGGCTATGACCTCCACTTGGACGCCCGCATCGTGGTCTGACCGCCCGGCCGCACAGCAGCCGGAGTGGCCGAACGCGGCCGAGTTGAACGTCGCACTCGAGGAACTTAGGAAGCTCCCGCCCCTGGTGTTCGCAGGAGAGGCCCGCCGGCTGACAAACTCGCTAGCTCGGGCGGGACGAGGTGAGGCCTTCGTTCTTCAAGCCGGCGAGTGCGCTGAGGTGTTCGGTGAGTTCTCGGCCGACGACATTCGAGACAAGCTGAAGGTGATTCTTCAGATGGCTGTTGTGCTCACCTACGGATCAGGCCTTCCGGTGGTGAAGATCGGCCGTATCGCAGGCCAGTTCGCCAAGCCTCGGTCATCCCCAACGGAAAGCGCCAACGGCCAAAGTCTTCCGTCTTTTCGGGGACATGCCGTAAACGATGCGATCTTCGACGAGAAGGCGAGACGAGCCGATCCTCAGCGGCTCGTTCGTGCCTACAACCAGAGCGCGGCAACACTGAACCTGCTGCGAGCCTTCACCAAAGGTGGCTTCGCCGACCTGCGCCAGATCCATGAGTGGAACCAGGAGTTCGTGGCTAACTCTCCACAGGGCCGGCGTTACGAACAGATCGCGGGACAGATAGACAGATCTATGCGGTTCATGGCCGCATGTGGCGTGGACCTCAGCCGAGATCCGGTACTCCACGAAGTGGACCTCTACACGAGCCACGAGGCGCTGCTCCTACCCTTCGAAGAGGCGCTCACGCGGCGGGACAGCCTGACCGATGAGTGGTACTGCTGCAGCGCACACTTGCTGTGGGTGGGCGAGCGCACAAGGCAACTGAACGGCGCGCATCTCGAGTTTCTGTCGGGTGTGCGGAATCCCGTCGCGTGCAAGCTTGGCCCTGCTGCCACTGGTGACGAGGTCACTGAAATCTGCGCGCGGTTAAACCGATCAAACGAGCCGGGGCGCCTCACATTCATTGCGCGCATGGGAGCGAATCAGGTCGAAACCAAGTTGCCGCCTCTCATTCAGGCCGCACGTGACTCAGGATCGACAGTCACATGGGTGTGCGATCCCATGCACGGCAACACGCTCACCACCAGGTCGGGCCTCAAGACCCGCAGGTTCGACGACATCCTCGCCGAGATCAAAGGCTTCTTCGCCGTACATGCCCAGGAGGAGAGCGTGCCGGGTGGGGTTCACCTCGAGCTGACGAACGAGGACGTCACCGAATGTCTGGGGGGCGGAGGACTCGAGGGAGCCACCATGGACGACGACTATCTCAAAGAGCGCTATCGGGCTCTATGTGACCCTCGCCTCAACGTCCAGCAGAGCTTGGAGCTCGCATTCGAGATCAGCGAGATGCTGCAGCCCTGACCCATACGCGCTTCAGCCGGTCAGGTGCGCCCTCTCAGGGGTGTGAGGATCTCTTCATCCTCGGGGAAGCGGCGCTTCTCTTTCTTGGAGAAGACGAGGTCGTCGTCCAAGCTGACCTCGAAGGCACCCTTGGAGCCGGGAACGAGCTCGATCGCGCTCAATCGGTCTTGAAACTCTCCGAGGATCGTGTCCGCCAAACTGACGGCCTTGGGACCATAGTTTCAGGCGGTGCAGAACTCGATTCGAACTCTCATGAGTGGTCATCCTATCCAGCGCAGCCGGAGCCGCTTGTATATTCTCGCCACCCTGCATGAGGCTGAAAGCTCGCGTTCTCAGATGGGCGCGTACTCAAGGAGGAATAGTGACCGCAACGCTCATAATCATCATCGGAGTGATCGCCTTGCTGGTGATCATCGGGATCTTCATGTACAACCGCCTGGTCCAGCTCCGAAACCGTGTGGAGGCAGGCTGGTCGCAAATTGATGTCCAGCTCAAACGGCGCTACGACCTGATTCCGAATCTTGTCGAGACCGTGAAGGGATACGCGGCGCACGAGCGTGAAACCCTCGAGGCCGTGGTAGCCGCTCGCCAGCAGGCGGTGTCCGCCAACGGAGTGGAGGAGCAAGCACAGGCCGAGAACATGCTCACAGGAGCCTTGCGTCAGCTCTTTGCAGTGGCCGAGGCCTATCCAGACCTCAAGGCAAACCAGAACTTCTTGGCATTGCAGGAAGAGCTGACCGGGACTGAGGGACGCATCGCTTACGCGCGCCAGTTCTACAACGACCAGGTGCTGCAGTACGACAACGCGCGCGAGCAATTCCCAAGTAGCATCTTTGCAGGAGCATTCAACTTCGAAGAGGCGGAGTACTTCGAGGTCGAGGAGGCCGCCAGCAGGGAACCGGTGAAGGTCGACTTCGGCCAGGGGGACGGCACTCCGCAGCAGGCTCCCCCGACCCAGGCACCACCCGCGCAACAGCCCCCGCCTCAGTAGTCAGCGGACCATAAGTCATGTACCAGCGCATTCAGTCCAACGTTCGCAAGACGTGGCTACTGATCTTCATCTTTGTCTTGATCACAGTGGCCATGGGCTTCGTGTTCGGGTACATGACCGACACGGGTCCGATCGGACCCGCGATCGCCGTGGTGGTGGCGGTCGCGATGAGCTGGGGGAGCTATTTCAACTCCGACAAGATCGCTCTGAGGGTGAGCCACGCAGTCGAGGCCGATCCCGTTCAAATACCAGCAACTGCACAACCTCGTCGAGGGCATGTCCATCGCATCCGGGATGCCCAAACCGCGTGTCTACGTCGTCGAAGACGGGGCGCCCAACGCATTCGCTACCGGTCGGGATCCCGAACACGCCGCGATAGCTGTGACAACAGGTCTGCTTCAAAAGATGGACCGCGACGAGCTCGAGGGTGTCATTGCCCACGAGATGAGTCACATCCAGAACCGCGACATCCTGGTGATGACGATCGCTGTGACGCTGGTCGGAGTCATCGTGCTCCTGGCCGACTGGCTTCTCAGGGCGATGTGGTGGGGAGGGATGTCTCGCGGTCGAGACAGCAACAACAACATTGGGGGAATCGTTGCGATACTCGGCATCGTTCTGATGATTTTGGCTCCGTTGATCGCGCAGCTGATGCATTTCGCAGTGTCGCGACGGAGAGAGTTTCTCGCCGACGCCGACGCTGTGAATTTCACGCGCAACCCTGCCGGTCTGATCTCTGCGCTCAACAAGCTAAAAGGTGATCAAACCGTTGTGAAGTATGCCAGCCGAGCCACTGCGCACATGTGGATCGAAGAGCCGAACGCGCTCCAGGCTCAAGAGGGAGAGCCGGGAGTCAAGACGAGGAAGTCGGGGGCCTGGCTGAACCGCCTGTTTGCTACACATCCGCCTCTCGACGAGCGCATCGAGGCACTCGAATCCATGACATTCGGTTACTCCTCTACGGCGGAAACAGCGCCCACACCGCCACCGCCCCCCACGCAGGGGTAAGACGCAAACTTGTAATCCCTGGATTGACACCCTCTGCACGCGCCGCCAAACTGTGCACCCTAGGTGATCTTGCATCGGGCAAAGGGGTCACCACTTGCGGGTGGAAGGTGTGGTTCGCCATGTCGGAGAGTCTCCCCAGCGACGTCTACCAAAGCATCGGTGACGAAATCGGTGATCTGCTCCAACAGGCTCACGACTGGGCGGCGCGTGCGCGAGCGGAAGCAGAAGCGGAAGCGACCCGCGTTACCGAAGAGGCTGCCGCTACGGCCAAGCGCCTCGTAGACGAAGCCCGAGCCAAAGCCGAGCAGCTCCGCTCGGAGTCTGAAGAGACAGCCAATCAACTCCGCTCGGAGTCCGAGGAGAGACTGAGCAACTCCGCTCGTGGAGAGTTGCGAAGCGTGTGCGCTCGGAGTCCGAAGAGACAGCCAATCAACTCCGCTCGGAGTCCGAAGAGTTTGCCAAGCGTGTGCGCTCGGAGTCCGAAGAGAGAGCGGAGCGGGTTCGATCGGAATCGCAGATTGCCGCAACCAAGCTCCGCACGAGCGCTGATGGTTATGCAAGCCAAATCCGCTCCGACGCAGAAGCAGAGGCTCAACGCGAGGTGCAAGAAGCAGAAGCTCGTGTTGCCGAGCTCAGTGACATCGAGACGCAGGCACGGCAGCGCATCGACTCTCTGATGAAGCGTTTGCTGAATATCGCCGAACAGCTCGGCGAAGATGTCCGGGGCAACGGCATCATCGAGGAGCCCACCAATTTGGAGATATCCCACGCCGATCAGCCACAGAAAGAGCAACCACACGACGATCTCCGGGTTGAAGTTGTCCACCAGGACGAGGATGAGCCAATCGGAGTGGAGTCCGAGCGACTCGCGGCGGGGGGCACCTAGGCATGAACGACGATTTCGAGATTGCAGGCGATGAGCTCGTCAGCGAGCCGGAGAGCGCGATCGGGCAACCTCTGCCCGGTCAACAAGTAACTCCTGGGGACGTTCACAACGCACGATTCTCGATGCGTGTACGCGGTTACGACCGCGACGAGGTGGACGCTTTTCTTCGCCTGCTTGCCACCGAGCTCGAGCAAATGATCGAGAACGAGCAACTGCTTCAAAACCAACCGGCGCCCGTGGTCGAGGAAGACGAGCCGTACGCAAAACTTGGTTCCGATGCTGGCAAGCTCATGCAGCTTCCGCGCGAGCACGCGGACCGCATGAAGGCCGAAGCGCTTGCCGAGATCGCCGCGGCCCGGACGGCGGCCGAAAGAGAAGTAGCGGAGCTTCTGGAGCGCGCGGGCACCGAAGCCTCTGCTCTTCGGGAGATGGCAGAACGAGACGCCAAGTCGCTCAGAGACGACGCCGACAGAGCCCACGCTGACGCGCAGACCCGGGCGCGTGAAGTCGAGATCGAGTCCGATAACGCGTTGACACGAGCCCAAACCGAGGTCGAGGGAATACGTGCGGCAGCAGAGGCGGAAATTCGGACTCTCAGGAAAGAGGCCGAGGAAGAAGCTAAGCGAATCAAGAACAAAGCGCGCGCCGATCACACGGTCGTGACTCGCGAAGCTCACCGAGAGGCGAATCGCATCGAGAAGGAAGCGCGTCGAGCGCGCCGAACTGCTCAAGGACGAAGCCGAGGAGAAGGCGGACCAGCGAGTGCGCCACGCTCGCGCGGAAGTTCGCAAGCTGAGCGACGCTGAGTCAACGCTCAAGAAGCGCATTCAAGCTTTGCAGTCGACGCTTGACTCGCTGAGCAGGGCCGTCGACGACGCGGGCGAGGACTCTGCGGCAGCGTCCGCGACCATCGATCTCACGGATACTCGAAGCGGCCCCGCCTAGCCCTGAGCGAAGGAGAATCGAGGTCGAGGAGCCAGTCCTGGCCCACCAGGTCCTGCCCGAAGCTGTGATGAAGCTCCTCCTTTACCAGCCGGAAACCGGCAGCTTCATAGATGCGCCGGGCGGACTGCAAAACGTCGTTGGTCCATAACGTGATCTGGCTGTAGCCAACCCTTCTGGCAAAGCCGATGCACTCTGTCACCAGCCGTTCCCCTATCCCCTGGCCGCGTGCACTCGGCTCGACAAGCAAGAGTCGAAGTCTGGCGGTGTCATCGGTCTCCTTAACGCAGAAGACGCACCCGGCCCGCTCACCATCGACTTCCGCGATCCAGGCGTTCTCCCTGGCCGCTTTCCGTTGCTCGACATACTCGGCGACGACACGCGCAACGAGAGCCTCAAAGGTCTCGTCCCAGCCGTACTCCTGCGCGTAGATGACCCCGTGGCGATGCACCACCCAGCCGAAATCTCCGACGACCGGGGGCCGGATAACGATGGCTCCCGGTCCAGAGGGAGCCTCGAGCAGTTTCCGAATCGTGGCCATCGCGGTCACGAGCCGGCGACGACCCACGTCGGACAAACCCGACAGCATGCCTGTCGCCTGTTTGGTGGAGCACGCGTCGAGATCCTCGAACGCCGCGATTCCAGCGTCAGTCAGACGTAGCACGCGTCTGCGGCCGTCCGCCGGCGAGGACGAGGCCTCGATGAGGCCGTCCCTTTCGAAGCGCTTAAGGATCCTGCTCAGATCGCCCGCGTCGATGTGGAGCTCGTGCCGCAGGCGAAACATGTCGGTCTCAGCAGTCCGGCCGAGCTCGAAGATCACCCGCGCCTCGGTCAGCGAAAAGCGGGTGTCCAACAATCCCGCGTCGAGAACGCCCATGTGGTTGGTCCAGAAGCGGTTGAACGCCCGGACGTCCCCGGGTGAATCGGGCTGGGTGGACATATCATTAGCCTCCGTCAAATATCTAGTTGCCAGAGTCTAATACATCGCGGATCGAGCTTGACTTCAAGTTCACTCGAACCACTAGATTGCGGAATGTCCTCGCGCAAACGAAGGCGGAGACTCAGCTCGCAGGAAGAACAGAGGCCCTGATGCGTTGACCACGATGACTTTCGGGACCTGAGGAGGTCTAACTGTAGAGATGCCGATCGGCGATCACACCGTCCGGAGAGGAAGCCAATGACATCAGAATCCCCCCTCGCGATCGAGGCCACCGGCCTCGTAAAGCTCTTTGGTGAGACACGCGCCGTCGACGGGGTCGATCTGGCCGTGCGGACCGGGTCCGTCTACGGGGTGCTCGGTCCCAACGGAGCCGGTAAGACGACAACGATCCGTATGCTGGCGACCCTGCTTCGTCCAGATGAGGGCAGCGCACGGGTCCTCGGGCACGACATCGTGAAGGAGGCCGGCGCGGTGCGAAGCGCCGTCACCCTCACCGGGCAGCTCGCGTCCGTGGACGAAGACCTCACCGGTCGTGAAAACCTGATCCTCGTCGGGCGCCTCCTGGGCCTGAAGCGAGCCCACGCGAAGGACCGGGCCACCGAGTTGCTCGAGGCCTTCGGTCTCGCCGAGGCGGCCACGAAGCTGGTCAAGAACTACTCGGGGGGGATGCGGCGACGGCTCGACATCGCCGCGAGCATCGTCGTCACCCCAAAGCTGATGTTCCTCGACGAACCCACGACAGGTCTCGACCCACGCTCGCGCAACCAAGTCTGGGACATCATCCGCATGCTGGTCGCCGGTGGAACCACGATCCTGCTCTGCACCCAGTATCTCGAGGAGGCCGATCAGCTCGCCGACGGCATCGCGGTGATCGACCACGGCAAGGTGATCGCCGAAGGAACGCCTGGCCAGCTCAAGGCATCGGTGGGCGCTGGTGCGTTGCACGTGCGACTGCTTGATCCCGCCCAGCGGCCCCAGGCCGAACGGTTGCTTTCAAACGATCTGGGATCGGTGTTCCTGGAGCCGGACCCAGCCGCGCTTTCCGTTCAGTGCGCCGAGGCGGACCGAGGGGCGGAGGCAATCGCCGGATTGACTCGGGCCGGAGTGCGGATCGCCGACTTCTCGTTGGGCCAGCCGAGCCTCGACGAGGTCTTCTTGGCCCTGACGGGACATCCGGCCGAGGCCGAGCCGTCACTGGAAACCGACGCGATCGAGGAGGAACAGCCAGCATGAGCATGACGACACCCGACGCCGCGACGCTTGGCGCCGACGAGGAAGCTGTTCGAAAGGCGATTTCCTCGACCGCGCGTCCCCCGAAAGCAAGTCCCCTTTCGGCCGCTCTCTCCTTCGGCTGGCGGGGCATGCTCAAGGTCAAGCACGTCCCCGAGCAGCTACTCGACGTGACGATCACGCCGGTGATGTTCGTGTTGATGTTCACTTATCTGTTCGGCGGAGCAATAGCCGGATCGACGGCTGAGTACCTTCGCTACATCCTCCCGGGGATCCTCGTGATGTCGGTCGTGTTCACCACCGTGTACTCGGGGGTGGCGCTGAACACGGACCTGACCAAGGGGGTAGTCGACCGCTTCCGTTCGCTTCCCATCTGGCGTCCGGCACCGCTCGTTGGATCTCTTATCGGCGACAGCGTGCGCTACCTGATAGCCGGAACCGTGATCATCGTTCTGGGTCTCGCGCTCGGCTACCGGGCGGACGGTGGCCCCGGCGGAGTCCTTGCAGCGCTGGCGCTTGTGGTCGTCTTCTCCTTCGGCCTTTCCTGGATCTTCACGACCATCGGGCTAGTGATGCGTTCGCCCAACGCTGTCATGAACGCAGGCTTCATGGGGCTCTTTCCCCTGACGTTCCTGTCCAACGCCTTCGTCGACCCGGAGACACTGCCGGCGGGACTTGAGGCGTTCGTGAACTTAAACCCGATTTCGATTCTTGTGAACACGGCGCGCGGCTTGATGGAGGGCAACCCATCGGCCGGAGACATTGTGATCGTGCTTGCAACGGCCGCGGCTCTGACGTTGGTCTTCGCGCCGCTGACGGTTCGTCTGTATCAGAGGGCCTGAACCAAACCCCTTGGATTACGGATACTCGAATTGGCCCCGCTTAAACGCCGGTGACTCCCCGGCCCGTTCGAGACCCAGTGCGCTGGTAGCCAGTGCGACATGAGAAAAGGCCTGAGGAAAGTTCCCGAGGAAACGCTGCTGACTCGGGTCGTACTGCTCTGCGAGAAGACCCAGATCGCTATTAAGGGACACCAGGTGTTCGAAGAGTCGTTCCGCTTGTTCGTGGCGCCCAATCAACTCCAGGCAGTCAACAAGCCAGAAGCTGCACATCAGGAAAGCCCCCTCATCACCGGGCAGACCGTCCGCACTCACTTCTGTGCGGTATCGGCGGACGAGACCATCCACGACCAGGTCCCGCTGCACTGCCTCGATGGTCCCCACCATCCGAGGATCCTTGGCGTCGATGAACCCCACCAGAGGCAGGACCAACAGGGAAGCATCCAGCGACGGATCGGTGTAGGACCGCTTGAAGTGCCCGCCTCGCTCGTCGAATCCTCTCTGCAACACTTCCTCTCGAATCTTGGAACGCACGGCTTTCCAGTGATCCACGTCTCCTTCGCGACCGAGGTTTTCGACCATCGAGATGCCTCGATCCACCGCTACCCAAGCCATCACCTTGGAATGAACAAAGTGTTGACGACCGGAACGCACCTCCCAAATCCCCTCGTCAGGAGACGTCCAATGCTCGCAGACGAAGTCCACGATGGACTGCTGCAACTCCCACGATTCCGCAACGGGTTGGTTTCCAGCTCGCGTCGCAGAATGAAGCGCGTCCATCACCTCGCCATATACGTCGAGCTGAAATTGGTCGACCGCTGCATTTCCGATCCGGACTGGTTTGGAGTTCTCATATCCGGAGAGCCAAGGGAGTTCCATCTCGGTCAGCCGGCGCTCGCCTCGGACGCCGTACATGATTTGTAGTTCGCCTGGGTCACCTGCGACTGCCCGCAACAACCAGTCGCGCCACTCCTCGGCCTCGGCCGTGTAACCGTGCTCGAGCAGAACCTCAAGCGTGAAGGTTGCATCGCGCAGCCAGCAGTAGCGGTAGTCCCAATTTCGTACGCCACCGATTTCCTCGGGTAGCGACGTTGTGGGGGCCGCAACGATGCCTCCCGTCGGAGAGTAGGTCAGGGCCTTAAGGACAATCAGGCTGCGGATGACTTCCGGCCTCCAACGACCGTGATAGGTGCACCGCGTGGCCCACTCGCGCCAGAAACGGTCGGTCCTATCGATCAGCCAGTCACAGTCTGCGGCTACGTCGAGCTCGGGTGGATATAGGTGAGAGGCATGCGACCGAGCAAGGAACATGACTCGACCACCGACCTCGACACTGAATGCTGAGCTCGCACTCTTGTCCTGTCTCCGAATGGGCACCGTTGCTTGGAGGTCGAGTGCGCTCGGTCCTCCCACTGCCTCCAGTCCTCCGCCGTGAGCTCGTATCCATGGTGTGATCCCGCCGTAGTCGAACCGGGGAGCAAAGTCCATCGCGACGTCGACGTGGCCCTCGAGGCCCTCCACGACGCGCACGACAACGTCGTGTGTATGCACGCGGCGGGGATCGGCCGACTCGCCTCCCTGCTCGATGGGCAGGCAATCAATCAATCTAAAGCGACCCTCGCTCGTAGCGAAGGTCGTTTCGAGAACCAGGGACTCATGCCGGTAGGTTCGATCGACGGTGAATTCACTCGAGGCCGGAGCGATGCGCCAGTGGCCGCCTTTCCGATCGTCGAGGATGGCAGCAAAACACGCGCCGGAATCGAAGCGTGGCAGACACAGCCAGTCGATTGACCCGTCTCTGGAAACCAATGCGGCGGAGTGAGTATCGCCTAAGAAAGCGTAGTCCTCGATTCGTTGCATCCAAAGGAGAGTATGCGGAGCCCGCTACTGTTTGCTTCTGATCCAGGCTTCGATCGCCGAGATGGCCTCGTCCCATCCTTGCCTGGTCGAACGACCGGACGACTTTCGTACCTTCAGGGAATGGTCACCATCGTCAATGACGACGATGTCAGCGTTGAGCTTTCGCTTTGCGATGACCTCCCTGAGCGTGTCGAGGGGACAGAACGGGTCGCGCGTCCCCTCCACGAACAACTGAGGAGCGTTGATATCCCCCAGGTGAGCATCTCGTATCCGTTCGGGCCTACCCGGCGGATGGAGCGGATACCCGAGGTAGACAAGGCCGTCCGCCTCGGTCCCGTCGGCGACGATATGCGAGCCGATGCGTCCCCCCATTGACTTTCCGCCGATGAACAATCGCTGCGGAGACCGTTCGTCGACGACCTCTTGAACTACGTCACGAAAGGTGGCTTCCAGGACCGGCTGCTTGTCGGGTGCGCGCCTCCCCGCGTCGATGTAGCCGAAGTTGAAACGCGCCACCGCCAGGGACTCAGAACCCAGCTCGTCGGCGAAATAAGCCATGAACTCGTGATTCATATCCGCGCCTGCGCCGTGCGCCAGGATCAGGACTGACGACGCGCTATCAGAGCCGTTCCACAGCAGGTTCATCGCGAGACATTATCCGTCGCTGATGGGTGGAGCGATGAATGTGCGCCGCCCTGCCTGTTCAAGGATGTCAGCCTTGAGAACTCGCCGCACGCGCCGGACCTCACGCAAGGGCACGAGCGCCGTCGAGTCGTGCTGTTCGACAAGTTGCTGGAGGTCATCCATGGCACTTTCCAGTTCGACGACGGCATCGAGGTGGCGAGCACGCAGCGCATCGAGCTCTTGTTCGAGCTCGAGAATTCTCATGACCCCGGCGAGGTTCACGCCCTCAGTGGTCAGCTCCTGGATCCGTTGGAGCAACGTGATGTCTCGCTCGGAGTACCGGCGCGTGTTCCCCGCCGTGCGCTGAGGCCGGAGCAATCCCTTGCGTTCGTAGATGCGAAGGGTCTGAGGATGAACACCGGCTAGCTCGGCCGCAACCGAGATCACGTAGATCGCTCGATCCTGCTGCATACCCTCGGCCATCTCGATCTCCCTCAGGATGCCTTCTGGTTAGCGCTCTTAGCCAAGTACGCCTCGAGGTGCTTGCGCGGGCTGTCCTTGTGAGCCTCTTGGAACTCCTCGAGCAACTGCTTCTCGCGGCGCGACAATTTCTTGGGCACCTCCACGTCGACCTTGACGAGCAAATCACCCGTTCCGCCGCTCTGTCGGGCCGCGCCTTGACCGCGGACGCGCAGTACCTTGCCGCTGTTCGTTCCGGCAGGAACCTTCACGGTCACGGGGGCATCCAGCGTAGGTACCTGGATCTTGGCCCCCAGGGCGGCCTCGGCGATGGTCAGTGGCAGGTTCACGATGAGATCACCGTTGTTGCCGAGCTCGAACACATCGTGTGGACGTACGTGAACTCGGACGAACAAATCACCGGCGACACCGTCTCGTGGGGCGGGTTCGCCTTTTCCTGCGACTCGAATGCGCGCGCCGTCCCCGATGCCGGCAGGGATCCGAACCTTCGTCGAATTATTCGGAAGTGTCACGGTTGCCCCATTGACTGCGTCTTCGAAGCCCAGAGTCACTTCGGTTTCGATGTCGCGTCCCTGACGCTGGCGCCCACGGCTACGGAAGCCAAACAGGTCCTCGAAGACACTCCCTCCGCCGCCGTCCCCCCCGAAGAGGTCCTGCAGGTCCTCGACGTTGATACGGACGTTTCCCTGGCCTCCCCCGGGACCGCGCGGGTCAAAGCCGTAGAAGCGCTGGCCTCCGGCATCGACGAACGCTCGCATCTGGTCGTACTCACGTCTCTTGTCGTCGTTTGTCAGGACAGAGTGGGCCTCGGAGATCTCTTTGAAGCGCTGCTCGGCTCCTTTGTCTCCTTTGTTGGCGTCAGGATGGTGCTTCTGCGCAAGCTTCCGGTAGGCGCGCTTGATGTCGTCCTTTGGAGCCTCTTTGTCCACTCCAAGGATCTTGTAGAAATCCTTGTCCATCCAGTCGCGTTGCGACATCTTGCTTATCCCTCTGCCTCTGCATCGGTTGCTTCGTCAGAGCTCTCGTTTTCCGGGTGCGCGACCACGACCATCGCCGGCCGTAGTACGAGATCGCCCATGCGGTAGCCCTTGCGATAAACAGCCTTGACCATGGTGTCTTCGACATCCGGGCTGGGATGTGATTCGACGGCGTCATGTACGTGTGGATCGAACCGCTGTCCCTCCGCCTCAATCTCCTCGAGCCCTTCGGACTCCAGAGTGCGGAGTAACTCCTTGTGCAGGAGCTGAAGACCCGAAGAGCCATCGTCATGCTCGAGTGCTCGATCGAAGTTGTCGAGCAATGGCAACAGGCGCTCGAGCATCTCACGCTTGGCTCGATCCGAAGCCATCGCAGTCTCTCGCATCATTCGTTTCCGCCGGTTATCGAAATCCGCCTGAAGCCGGAGAAAGTCGTCCAGCGGGACGGTCTCCGTGGTCTCTTCGGGTGGAGACCCCGCCTGTTGCGAAGGCGGTCCGGGGGCGTCGATATCCTCCCCGGAGAATCCGATCGGGTCTTCTTCCCGGGGAGGCTGGTTGTCTTCACCCTCCGCGTGGCTTTGGGGTCTACTGATTCCGCGCCTATCCGTCACACGGATAGGTCGTCGTTTCTTGTGGTCGTTGCCTTCCATATCGTCGTCCCTTCACGATCCAAGCCGCTCGCACGCCGGCGAACGGCAAGGTTCGCTCTAGGCACTCTGCTCCTTACCGTCCTCGTCGTCCACGACCTCGGCGTCCACCACGTCGTCACCCTGCGATTCCGTGGTCGCGTCGCCGCCGCCGCCCGGCTGGCTCTGGGCGTTCTGGTAGATCACTTGTGCGATCTGTTGTGATGCAGTCATCAGAGCCTCGGTCGTCTGCTTTATGCGATCGACATCCTCACCCTTCAAAGCCTCCTTCGCCTCGTCGAGTGCGGTCGTCACGTTTGTCTTCGTCGACTCGTCGAGCTTGTCCGAGTGCTCCGTGAGCGACTTCTCGGTCTGGTAGATGACATTGTCGGCCTGGTTGCGCGCCTCGGCCTCGGCACGGCGTGCCTTGTCCTCGTCCGCGTGAGCCTCGGCCTCCTTCATCATGCGCTCGATCTCGTCGTCGGCCAGCTTGGTGCCGCCGGTGATCGTCATCGACTGCTCCTTGCCGGTGCCCTTGTCCTGAGCGTGCACGTTGACGATGCCGTTGGCATCGATGTCAAAGGTCACCTCGATCTGAGGCATGCCGCGTGGAGCCGGGGGGATGTCGGTGAGCTGGAACTTGCCGAGCGATTTGTTGCGGTAGGCCATCTCGGCCTCACCCTGCAGCACGTGGATCTCGACCGAAGGCTGATTGTCCGCCGCGGTCGTGAACGTCTCGCTGCGCTTGGTTGGGATGGTTGTGTTTCTCTCGATAAGGCGGGTGAAGATACTGCCCTGTGTTTCTACTCCGAGACTCAGCGGCGTTACATCGAGCAACAGGACGTCCTTGACGTCGCCCTTCAGCACGCCGGCCTGAACTGCAGCACCCACGGAGACAACCTCGTCTGGGTTGACGCCTTGGTGAGGCTCCTTGCCTCCCGTGAGATTGATGACCATCTCGCGCACCATCGGCATGCGGGTGGAACCACCCACCAAGATGATGTGATCGATCTTGTCGACGGAAATTCCTGCGTCCTTGACGGCTTGCTCGAACGGCGAACGACATCGGTCGAGGAGGTCCTCGGTCATGCGTTCGAACTCGCTGCGCGACAGGGTCTCTTCAAGGTGAAGGGGGCCTTGGTCGCTCGCAGTGATGAAGGGAAGGTTGATGGTTGTGCTCTGGGTGGTGCTCAGCTCCATCTTTGCCTTTTCGCCGGCCTCCTTCAGACGCTGCATCGCCATCTTGTCCTTGGACAGGTCGATGCCGTTTGAATCCTTGAACTTCTTGACGAGCCAGTCGATGACCCGCTGATCCCAGTCATCGCCTCCGAGGTTGGTGTCGCCGTGAGTGGCCTTGACCTCGAACACGCCGTCGCCCAGTTCGAGCAGGGACACGTCGAAGGTTCCACCGCCGAGGTCGAACACCAGAATCGTCTGGTCGGTTGTGTCTTTGTCCAGCCCGTACGCGAGTGCCGCTGCGGTTGGTTCGTTGATGATGCGAAGGACTTCGAGCCCCGCAACCTGTCCGGCCTCCTTGGTGGCCTGACGCTGAGCGTCATCGAAGTATGCGGGCACAGTGATTACGGCCTCCGTGACCTTGTCGCCGATGTAGGCCTCGGCGTCGGTCTTGAGCTTTGCAAGGATGCGAGCCGAGATCTCCTGCGGCGACCACTTCTTCCCGTCGATGTCCACCGAGTGATTGGTGCCCATCTCGCGCTTGATCGACCGGATTGTCCGATCGGGGTTGGTGATGGCCTGACGCTTGGCGACCTCGCCGACGAGAATCTCGCCGCTCTTGGAGAAGGCGACGACCGAGGGCGTGGTGCGCGCTCCCTCAGCGTTGGGGATCACGTTGGATTCACCGCCCTCGAACACTGAAACGACGGAGTTGGTCGTTCCGAGGTCGATTCCTACTGCTTTAGGCATGGGTTTCCTCCTGAGATGTGTTCTGGTGCTTACCTGCAATGGTCTAACTTGAGTGTGAGGTTGTCAACTCTGCTAGTGTAACCACACTCAGCTTAGGTTATTCCCCGTCGGGTCTGGGGTCCTCAGTACCGTCCAGAGCGACTCCGAGCTGCTGCCGGCTGGAGATCTCGAGCTTCCTGTAGACCTTCCCGAGATGGGCCTCCACCGCCTTCACGGTCACGAAGAGGGCCCCGGCCACCTGTTTGTTGCTCATTCCCGAGGCCACCATCTGTGCCACCCGGAGCTCGGATGGGGTCAAAGCCTCCAGTCCGGTGAGGGCCAGGCGGCGAGGGCGCCCGCCTGCGTCGGAAATGAGCCTGAGTCCCTGGGCCGCCAGCAGGAATACGCCATGCAGACGCGCCTGATGGATCCCCCGCCGCAACCAATCACGTGCCTCCGCCTTGTGACCGGCCTCGTTCAGCGCCCGCCCGAGTGCAACCTGGACAAGAGCCTTTTCGACCATTGCCTCGGACCGTTCCGCATAAGTCACTGCCTCGCGGAGCGTAGCGATGCGGCGCTCGCTTTCCTCAATAACGGCGACCGTTCGCAGCGCCAGCGACACGCCGCGGGGAGCGCCCCACCGCCTTGCGCGCTCGAGAAAACCCTCGGCCAGCCCGGCAGCGCGCTCCTCATGGGCCGTCCCGACAGAGGCCCTGGCCAGATACTGCGGCCATGCACTCAGAGTGGGTTGACTCAGGTACTCGCTGGTCTGCAACCGTCGCGCTGCTTCGAGGAGGTCGACTCGGGCTGCGTCTGGACGCTCGCAAAGTACGTGCCAGCGACCCCGCGCCTCCAAAAAGAGCCCGAACTCCGGCGCCTGCCTGTACTCGTTCTCATCGAGCGAACGGAGAACGGCCTCTGCGGCTAAAAGATCACCCGAGTCCATGCGGGCGTGAGCGAGCTGGGCGTGAGCGGACGTCAGAAACAGGTTCCAACCGGAGCGGCGTGCGTCGATGGCCTGCTGAGCATCGGCAACTGCGTCGGGAATTCGCCCCGAGTGCCTGAGCGGGTACGTGCGGTTCACCGAGGCAGTTGCGAGCCCGTTGATCGAGCCGCGCGCTCTGGCACTCGAGATCGCTCGATCGCACACCTCTATCGAGGCACTGAACCTGTCGGCCATGTTGAGCACACTGCTGACGACTGCCGCCGTTAGTTCATCGTCAGGCTGATCGTCGAAGAGGTCCCCCTGCCCATAGGCCTGGTTCGCGAGCTCGACAGCGCGCTCGAGTCCCTCGCCCGATGCAGTCAGGTAGAGAGCCGAGTGCGCAAAGCCTGCTCGGTCTGTCCCCGGCCCCCCACCCCTGGTTCTTTGAACCACGCGCTCGATGCTCTGAGTTGCCGCTTCCTGAAGACTCGGTTCGATGAGTCCGGCGAAAACGAACGTCGCCTCGAGCTCGTTCCTTAGCCTGTCGTCCCTTTCGTCCAATTCGTCGAAACCCGGCACAACCACACCGGCAGCCTCCATTCGCCGTCCGGCGCCGATTAGGGCTCTGGCGATGCGCAAGCGAGCCTTTGCTCGCTGTTCCGAGTCGGAGCAGAGGTTGGCGGCCTCGGCAGATCGTCTGGCCGCGCGCGGGTAACCGGCCATCGCCTCGGCCTCGCCCAATTCGACGAGAACCTCGACCCGGTCGTTGGTAGAAAGCGAGCCGGCGAGCACGCGCTGGAGATAGTCGGTCGCGATGTTGGGAGCACCCCTTCTGATGGCGCGCGCCGCAGCAGCGCGCAGAACCTCATCCGTTCTCACACCCTCTACCTCTCCAGCAAGGAGCACGTGAGGCGCAAGCCTCTCGGGCGCGGCACCAGCCGAGTGAAGGACTCGAACGGCCTCTTCGTGCGCCTTCAGTCGATCGGGGGGTGGTATGTGCTTGTAAGTCGAGTTTCGAACGATCGGATGCACGAACGAGAGCGGCTCACTCGGAGTCAAGATTCCGGCGGCGGCCAAGGACGCGGCCCACTCGGTTGCGCTGTCAATGTCGACACCCGCTAGACCTGCCGCGAGGGCAAGCTCCGCATTTTCATCCAGGACCGCGACGCTCTGAGCGAGACGGATGGCTCCCTCGTCCATGACCGACAGTCTTCGTTGAACCGATTGCGCCACCGTGTTGGGCCCCTGTTCGTGTACCTCCGCCGCTTCGTGATCGGCGCCTGTGTAGACCACTCCATCAAGACCTGCGAGCAGTTCTCGAAGGTAGAACGGGTTTCCCGTCGTTGCCTCGAAGCACGCCGCACAGAACCGATCCCCTGCCCGAGGAAACTGGGTTCGGACGAACTTGTCGGTGGCCGACCGGCTCAGCGGCGGCACCGGCAGCCTTTGGCAGTTGGGGTGATGACGAAGCTCGACCACCGAGTGCCGCAACTCGGGCTCGTACGTGCGCGTTCCCACAACTATGACAACAGGGTGCTCCTCGATGCGATCTGCCAGATAAGCAAAGAACCTGACCGACGACGCGTCTACCCACCGGCCGTCGTCTATCAGGATCGCTACAGGTGTCCGCTCGGCGAGGTTTGCAGTTAGCCAGAAAAGGCCCTCGAAGACAGAGCTCGTGTCCGGGTGGGACGAGAGAGTTTGTTCGAAGAGGGGCGCCACGAGGGCGGCGGCACCCTGGAGCAGAGACTTCTGTTCTCCGACCCCTAGAGCGAGGACGTGACTACGGAACACATCCTCGACCACGACAAGCGGGACCTCGCGCTCCCTCTCCTTGCCCCTTCCTCTGAGGATCGTGAAGCCACGGCCGGCCGCTTCCTCGGCGACGTGTTCCAACAGGGCCGTCTTCCCAACACCTGCGTGGCCCTCGATCATCTGCAGGCTTCCGCGCCCGCGCTCCGCCTTTGCTAGGGCTGCCTCCAACACCGACAATGGCTCGTCGCGCTCGAGCAAGCCTGGTGGTTCGGTCACATCGACTCCGTCCTTAACCCCGCCGTTGCTGCCCCTTCTGGACAAGAACCTCTCTAATGGACATCATTTCCAGCTTTTCCCTCCATCATGCATGCGCTCAAGCCGAGCGGCCCCGGGTGCCCAGTAGATTACGCACGGGGCAAATCCCCTCGACCTATACTGCTTCGAAAGTTGACTGTGCGGTCAAGTTAAACGTGTCCCACAGGGAGGGCTCGGAGTGCTCGAAAAGATCGCAATGACCATCGTCATCCTGGTCTCGATAGCTCTGTTTGCCAAGCGAACGCGCGACCTCGTCGGTTTTCTGAGCCTCGGTCGGCCGGACGATCGAAAGCCGCACTCGGTCTGGCTCAAGATCAGAGAACAGGTGGTAGTGGTCCTGGGTCAACGGAAGCTCCTGCAATGGACGGTGCCCGGCCTCATGCACTTTTTCATCTTCTGGGGCTTCGTCATCCTGTTCACCACCATTCTCGAGGCCTTCGGTGCGGTCTACCAGGACGGATTCCACCTGCCACTTATCGGGCGATGGGGACCGCTCGGGGCGATACAGGATTTCTTCATAGTCGCGGTCCTTGTCGGAATCCTGACCGCTTTCTACATTCGGCGCATTCAGAAGCCCGGTCGTTTCAAGGGGAGTCACACCAAAGAAGCCGAATACATCCTGTTCGCGATCGCCGCGATCATGTTCACCATTCTGTTCAGTCGCTCCGCTCAGATCGCGCTCGATCACTTTCCATACGACACCGCATGGACGCCCGTCTCCAACGCCGCCGCTCAACTCTTCGACGGCATGAGTCGCGCGACGATCGAGGCGATCGACACAGTGTTCATCTGGTGGCACTCGCTCATCATTCTGGGCTTCCTCGTTTACCTCACATACTCGAAGCATCTCCACATCATCACGAGTGGGTTCAACGTGCTGTTTACATCCGAGCGTCCGAAGGGCGCCCTTCGGCCGATGCACATAGACGTCGAGACCATGAGCGAGGACGATACCTTCGGCGCCAGCGTAGTCACCGATCTCACGTGGAAGCAGATGCTCGACGGCATGACATGCACCGAGTGCGGACGCTGCCAGAGCCAGTGCCCCGCTTGGAACACGGGCAAGCCGCTAAGTCCGAAGCTCGTCATCATGGACTTGCGCGATCAGTTGTTCGAGCAGGGGCCTCGACTCCTCGACGCCAAGCACGCAAGTGAGGAGGAACTTGGGGCGGCAATCGGAACCTTGCCTCCTCTTAATCCGCAGGTGATCGAGGACGAGGTCATCTGGGACTGCACGACGTGCGGTGCATGCGTGCAGGCATGTCCCGTCAACATCGAGCACATCGACGTCATCGTTGACATGCGACGCAACCTTGTCATGGGCGAGAGCCGTTTTCCACGCGAAATGCAGGGTGCGCTGCAGAACTTGGAAACGACGGGGAATCCGTGGGGCCAACCGCCTCAGGCGCGAGAGGAATGGATGCGGGGATCCTCAAAGCAGGAAGCTCTCGAGATCCCGCACATCTCCGACAACCCCGATGCCGATGTTCTGCTGTGGGTGGGATGCGCCGGCGCGTTCGACGACCGTAACAAGCGTGTGATGTACGACCTCGGGAAATTGCTCCAGATGGCTAACGTCAACTTCGCGGTGCTGGGCGGAGAGGAATCGTGCACAGGCGACCCGGCGCGACGAATGGGGGCCGAGTACATCTATCAGATGCTCGCCGAGCAGAACATCGAGGTGCTCAAGGGTTACGGCGTGAAGAAGATCCTTACCGCGTGCCCTCACTGCTTCAACACTCTCTTCAACGAGTACCCACAGTTCGGCGGAAGGTTCGAGGTACTCCATCACACGGAGTACCTGAACGAGCTCGTCAAGGATGGTCGTCTCAAACCCAACAGGGAGATGGCGGGAACCATCACGTATCACGACCCCTGCTACAACGCGCGCCACAACGATGTGTGGAGAGGTGCGCGCGAGATCATCGAGACCATTCCGATGGCCTCATACAAGGAAATGCATCGCCACGGTCACGGAACGTTTTGCTGCGGCGCGGGTGGGGGCCGGATGTGGATGGAAGAACGAATGGGCAAAAAGATGAATATGGAGCGTACGGACGAAGCGCTCGCATCCGCGTCCGACACGCTCGCGGTCGGTTGCCCGTACTGCAACATCATGCTCAGCGACGGGGTCGACGAGCGGCACTCTTCAAAGAACATGGCGGTGCGCGACGTCGCGCAGATCCTTCTCGAGTCGATCGAGTTCCGCCCCGATGCGGATACGAGTGGAACCGGCAATGGTCAAGCCTCGGATGACAACTTGCCGGCGACGAAAGAGTCCGAGGTCTCCTCGGGCCGCGCGGGCGGCCCAGACGATCCGCAAACCACTGGCTAGTTCCGTGGCCGATCGCGCCGAGCTTTGGAGGACCTGGCTCGAGGCTCATCTGTGGATCGAACGCCCCGACGGATGGGGCTGGTGGCACATCTCTCCACGGTCCGAAAGCGTGGTCGGTGACTGGCCGCTTGCCTCCCCGGTCTATCTCCTCACCGCGTTCAACCCCCGTGGCGAGGATCTCCCTCTCGAGGAAAACGAAAGACGCCTTGCGGAGCTCGATGCCTACCTTGGAGCCGAGCTGGTGGCAGCGGTGCGATCTATCGGGGCAACCGGGGACGGCTCCTGGATGGAGCCCGGGTTCGCACTCCTCGACATCGGCGAAGCGGAGGCGCTCGCGATCGCCCGTCACTTCGATCAGTCGGCGATCTACGCATGGAGTGCCGACCGACTGGAAGTCGTGGGGGCGATCGACGAGGGCCGGGCGTCCGTGGGCTGGTCGCTTTCAGAGGAGGCGGATTCCCCTAAGACCTAGGGGTTGCTGGAACACCGGGTCTTCCGGACCCTCATTCCAGAAAAGCAGTTAGAAGTTCTCGAAGAAGCGCGACGGGGTTGGACCTCGTTGGCCCTGGTACTTCGAGCCAACTTTGCTCGACCCGTAGGGGTTCTCGGCCTCCGAAGTCAGTTGGAAGAAGCTGATCTGTCCGATCTTCATGTCCGGATAGATCGTGATCGGCAAGTTGGCGACGTTGGAGAGCTCGAGCGTGAGGTGACCCTCGAAACCCGGGTCGACGTACCCCGCGGTCGAATGGATCAACAACCCCAGCCGCCCAAGCGAGCTCTTACCCTCGAGACGGGCAACGAGATCGTTTGGGAGCTTGACGTACTCGCAGGTCGAGCCAAGCACGAACTCTCCTGGGTGAAGGATGAAAGCCTCGTCCGGTTTGACCTCGACGAGCTCGGTCAGGTCCTCCATCGCAGTCCGCACGTCGATGAAGGCGTGGCGATGATTGTGAAAGGTGCGAAAGAGGCGGTCCACGTGCAGGTCCACGGAGGAAGGCTGGATGTCGGCCTCGTCAAAGGGATCGATCCCGATACGACCGGCTTGTAGCGCGGCGCGAATGTCTCGATCCGAAAGGATCATCGGAGCTCCCTGGTCGATGGTGTCCGGAGGAGTCTAATTGCGTGCCCGGGGAGGCGGCGATTCGCGAGGATTCGCCGAGCAGCACCACCTATAATCCTGCTCGTGCGGGTGTAGCTCAATGGTAGAGCTCCAGCTTCCCAAGCTGGTGACGGGGGTTCGATTCCCCTCACCCGCTCTGCTGGTCAGTGTTATCGGTCCAGGTCAGACTGGCTTTTGCTTTCTTCCACGTCTGTCGTCGTCTGCCGTCGTCTGGTGGTGTCTTTCAACCTGCCGCGGCCCGCCGCGACGAGCCCCGGGCCGAACAGGAACGCCCACCTTGCAGTAAGTGCAGGGTCTAACTCATTCCGACAACGGCGAGACTCGAGTACCTCGATCGAGGGATAGCCGGGAATGCAAGCAGTCTTTGAGCCCTACCGGTTCGACCAGGATGCCGAGCATTTGCGGGCAATCCTCTAAAGTGCACGGACTCGGTGTACAGGGCGAGTCAGGCAACGACTCGGTCAGGTCGGCGCCCCTACTCGTGGGGCGTGTGCACGCCCCCTTGGCGAGAGGAGCAAGAGTGTCCGATTTGAAGGATGAGCTGCACCGCAAGTTGCAGGCTGGCAGGGCAGGCGTGCTGTCCAGGCTTGAGGATTTGAGCGAGTTCGACCTGCGACGTCCCATGACACCGACCGGCACCAACCTGCTCGGCCTCGTAAAGCATCTGGCGGGATTGGAGTACACATACCTTGGCGCTTCGTTCAATCGTCCAGCGCCGGAGAGCATTCCGTGGATCGACGACGGCTCAATCTGGGAGAGCGCCGACATGTGGGCGACACCTGACGAGTCCAGTGAGTACCTGATCGGACTCTACGAGCGCGCTTGTACGCATGGCGACCAGACCATCGCGGACCTCGACTTGCAGACCCCCGGCTGGGTCGCCCACTGGTCGGAGGACAGACGCGACACGACCTTAGGTGTTCTGCTCATTCAGATGGTCGCCGAGACTTCACAGCACGCCGGCCATGGAGACATCATTCGCGAACTCATCGACGGGCGCGCCGGTCCTGATCATGACGAGGTTGGGAATGAGGACTGGTGGCGGGAGTACGTTGCTGCGATCCAGGCCGCGGCGGACTCATTCGCGACAGCCGCTCAAGCTGGCAAGCCAACCTCATAGGGGTCAGGGGTTCCCGCGCCCCCGAACCACCCTTTAGTCAGTCTTCCTCCTGAGCCGGACATTTCAACCGGACGCCTGGCCTACTTTGCAACGCCGCTAGCAACTAGGTCCGGACCAGCGGCGCAGAGGTCGAACAAGACGCAGTCGTTGCAGCGAGGCCGGGCCGCCTTACAGACCTCGCGTCCGTGTTTGATGAGCTGCATGTGGAACTCGTAGCGAAGCTGCGGAGCGATTCCTGGTTCAAGCAACCTGTGGGCTTGCTCGGCGGTCGCCTTCGGCGGGATGAGGCCGAGCCGCCGTGCGACACGGTGTACGTGCGTGTCGACTGGAAACGCGGCGCGACCCATCGAGAACAGCAGCACGCAAGCCGCCGTCTTCGGGCCCACTCCGGGCAACGAGACGAGGTAGCGCTCGACCTCCTGGTCGGCGAGCTCGTTCAACCGACTGAGGTCGAGGCTTCCCTCGCGTTCTTCGATCTCGGCCAGGATCCGCTGAATGCGTATCGACTTGGTGTCAGCGAGTCCGCCCTGGCGAATGGCGTCAGCAAGTTCCGCCGGTTCCGCGTCTCTGACCGAGTGCCAGTTAGGGAAGCGATCCTTCAGGCTTCGGAAGGCGCGCGCGGTGTTCAGATCCGAGGTGTGCTGACTCAATACGGTCATCACCAGCTCGTCCACGATGGGAAGCTGCTGCTTGCGTGTAAACGGACCCTGTTGGCCCAGCAGCCTGCGGTGAAGCGACCGCGTTCTACGTCGATCAACCTTTGGGGTCAGCGTGGCACCTTTGCGAGCGATGCGAACTTCGTGTACTGATTCATGAACGCGAGCTTCACGGTGTCGGTCGGTCCGTTGCGGTGCTTCGCGATGATCAACTCCGCCTCGCCACGTGCCTCGGAGTCTCGATTGTAGACCTCGTCGCGGTACAGAAACATGACGAGGTCCGCGTCCTGTTCGATGGATCCCGATTCGCGAAGGTCGCCGAGCAGCGGCCGCTTGTCGGCGCGCATCTCTACGCCTCGGTTCAACTGCGATGCACAAAGCACCGGCACCTCGAGTTCCCGAGCAAGGATCTTGAGGTTTCGGGATATCTCAGACACCTCTTGCTGCCGGTTCTCTGACCTGCGGGGTGACTGCATCAACTGGAGATAATCGACGATGACCAAACCCAATCCGTGCTTCGCTTTCAGACGCCGGCACTTGGCTCGAATCTCTACGAGGGTGATGTTCGCGCTGTCGTCAATGAAGATGGGAGCTTCGGCCAGCCGGCCCATCGCCCCGGAGAGTTTCCCCCAGTCTTGCTCCTGGAGCGTTCCTCGATTGATCCGCTGGGAGTCGACCTTTGCCTCTGAGGCGAGAAAGCGTTTGACGAGCTCGTGGCGACTCATCTCGAGTGTGAAGATGACAGTCGGTATGGGGTTATTCCGTTTCAACGCCGCGGCCAGGGCGAAGTCATTCAACAAGCTCGACTTACCCATCGCGGGACGGGCTGCGACGATGATCAAGTTGTTCCTCTGGAAACCCGCCGTGATGTCGTCGAGATCGTTGAAACCACTCGATACTCCTGTGATGTGCTCGCCGCGTTCGTAGAGCTGCTCGATCTGCTCCATGTTCTCGCCGAGCAACGCCTTGAGCTGGTGAAGCTCATCGCGCAGTCGCCGGTTTCCAACCTCGTAGATGAGGGCCTCTGCTGTGTCGACGGCGTCCGCGACGTCCGCGGGCATCGCGAACCCGATCTCCTGTACCTCGTTGCCCGCCCGGATGAGTCGACGGAGCAAAGCCAGTTCCTCGACGATGTGCGCGTAGCGGGCCGCGGACGACGCGGTCGGATACGCCTCGAGCAGACCGAGGATGTAGGGCCGACCCCCGATGCCCTCGATGGTCCCTCGTCGGCTGAGCTCTTCGACGACAGTGATCGCATCGATCGCTTCGTGCCGGTTGAAGAGCGCCATGACCGACTCGTAGATCTCCGAGTGCGCCGGCTTGTAGAAGTCATCAGGATTGAGGATCTCGACGACGTTGGCGATCGCGTCCTGAGACTCGAGCATGGCACCGAGCACCGACTGCTCGGCATCGATGTTGTGCGGTGGTATGCGGTTGGGACGCACCTGTTGCAGTTCCCGTGCACCCTGAGCCAAGTGGTCCTCCCAGGTATATAGAACGTTCGTTCGATAGTCTCATGGCCCTGCGACAGATCGCGGGACCTTCGGCGACGCGGCGGAGGGAAGTGTGAACGGCCCGCCCGGCGGTCCATTCGAAGCTAATACGCCTGCCTGTGCGCCGGATAGGGGACGGGCGGTGGACAACTTGCGGTTATCGGTGGACGACATGTGGGCTTCCGGCACCGGCTGGGGAAAACCACCCGCAGCCTCACGGAAAACCGCGCGTGAGTAGGACGTTCGCGCATTCCAGGCTGTGCATTACTGAGCGACGCGTGCCGGTGGAACTAGGAAACTATTTCGTGGTTCTACGCATCTTCCTCGTGCGCGATGACCTCGACCGATACCAGCGTGTTCACCTCTTCGTGAAGATGAATCTCGATGGAGAAGGTCCCGAGCCTGCGAAGAGGTTCATCTAGTCGCACCTGGCGCGCGTCGACGTCCTGCTCGAGCTGGTCCTGCACCGCGCGCGATGTCGTTCTTGGTGACCGAGCCGAACAACTTGCCTTCTTCCCCTGCGCGCGCCGAAATGTAGACGGGACTCGAACCGAGCAGCGCCACTTTCGATACCGCCAAATCCTTGGCCTTGCGAATTGCCTCTTCTCGAGCGCGCCTCATCTGCTCTGCCTGCTTGAGTGCGCCCCTGGAGGCAACCAGAGCCATACCCTTGGGAACGAGGAAGTTGCGTGCGTATCCATCCGACACGGTCACGACGTCGCCCTTGTGGCCGAGCGTTTCCACATCAGTCGCAAGAATGATCTTCATATCGCTCCCTATCGTGTCGTGTACGGGAGAAGGGCCATCTCGCGCGCGTTCTTGACGGCCGTTGCGGCCATGCGCTGGTGTTGCGAGCAGTTCCCGGTCACGCGACGCGCGCGGATCTTTCCGCGCTCGGACAGGAACTTACGCAGCAGGTTGATGTCCTTGTAGTCGATGTAGGTCGCCTTGTCGGCGCAGAACTGACAATATTTCTTCTTCCGCGGCCGACCCGGCTTCGCTGGGGGCTTCTTGGTGTCACCCCGACGCTTGTTGTCACGTGCCATTACCAGTCATCTCCTGAATTCTGTTGGGGGGAACCCACGGGCGCCCCGTCACTCGGACCACCTTGACTCGGTGCAGGGCCACTCTGGCCGCTACTCTGGCCGCCCTGATTGCCCCAGTCACTGCCGCCCGATGGCTGGCCCCCGCCCTGCGAACCTTTGTCGCGCCGGGCCTTCGTGATCTGCGCCGTCGCCCAGCGAAGCGAGGGTCCGACTTCATCCACCTGAACCTCGATGGTGCTGCGCTTGTTGCCGTCGTTGTCATCCCAGCTTCGCTGCTGAAGTCGTCCCGTCACTACGACTCGCGCCCCCTTGTGCAGGGACTCGGAGACGTTCTCGGCCATGTCGCGCCAGCAACTGCACCTGAAGAACCCATCGAGCTTGTCGTCCCAGGAACCATCCTGGTTACGGAAGCGCCGGTTGACCGCGACTGGTGAAATTCGCGACCGCCGCGCCCCCAGGTGTGAAGCGCAATTCGGGCTCGTCGGTGATGTTCCCAACCAGTGTCACTACATTGTCAGTTGCCATCTCTGCTCCTTAAGTGATTGGTCGCCGGCCCATCAAGTAGGACGGACGATCTTTCCTCGAATGAACTCGTCGGAGATCAGCAGAGTTCGCTTCAACCGGTCGACCAGACCGTCGGGTGCATTGAACTCGGCAACGAAGTAGTAACCCTCGTTCTGGTGGTCGATCTCAAAGGTGAAGCGGCGAACGCCCCAACGATCGACCTTTCCGAGTAGGCCCCCGTTGTCGGTTATGGCCTGGGTGAAGCGGTCAACGGCCTTCTGGATGTCGCCCTCTTCGAGACGGGCGTCCACGATGACCATGGCCTCGTATTTCCTCATATATCTCCTCCTGTGGACTCGAGCATCTCTACAACTCGAGGCCCTGGCGCGGAACACCGCATGACAGGGCAGGGGTTTTACGGACTCAGCGGCAAAGCCGCCGATTGGTCATGCTAGCACCTCCCATGGGCGGTCATTCAGCCTGCGCGGAGGGCTGAAGCTCTGGTTATGCGGGCTGTTCTCCGACCAGCCCAAGGCTAGAGGGAGCCTGTGACAACTCCGCTCGGTTCGGCCTTGCCACGGCGCTGCGCGCGATCAGGAAGACGCCGATCAGCACCAGGAGAAGAGCCGCCCGCGTCCACACGCCGGCGATAAGCAACTTCTTGGCCCAAGTGAAGTCGAGGCCCTGATAGACGATGTCGTAGAACCATCTGAAGACGCCCACGTAGACCGCTAGATCGGCCAGGGAATACGCGATCCACCAGCCGACATTGACCCGAAGCAACACGAAGAAGGGCAGGAGCCAGAGCGTGTACTGGGGCGAATGCACTTTGTTGAACAGCAGGAAAGCGGCAAGCAACGCCGCGCAGGTCTGAAGGAACGGATAAGCCTCCGAGCGTCGAGCTGCCATCAGCAGGCTGAATCCGAGAATCAGGAAGAACGACAGGACGAGGAGTCCCGACGAGACCAGGTTGGTGCGTCCCGACGACCATTCGGGCCAGCCGAACTGCCAGATGGAATCGAAGTTCGGTGTCCTCTGTCTGTGAAAGGCGTACGTCGCGAACCAACCGTCGTAGTTCGCGAACATGAAGGGCAGGTTGACGGCGATCCACGTCCCCGCGCCCACCAAGGCCACTCTTGCAGCGCCGAGAAGATCTCGCCGCCAGACGAGCTCGAGCGCCAGGGGGCCGAGGAACATGAGCGGATACATCTTGAGCGCGCCTCCGATACCAAACGCGGCGGCTGCCCAACCCGGCGCGCCCTTCCACCAGAGATAGAAACCCCCGGTGGCAGCCGCGACCGCGAGCAGATCCCAGTTGTGAAAGGCGTAGAGCACGATCGCAGGGGCCGCCCCCCAAAGCAGCGCTCGCAGGCCGGCCATGCGCCCTAACAGCCAGGAGGTCAGCAACCCGAAGGGAGCGAGCAGGAGAGCCGAGACGTTGAAGTACGAGGAGCTGGTGGTGACTGGAAGGCCCGAGGCCCACATGAACAGGCCCGTCAGGACTGGATACTCGATCGCTCCGTTCAGCAGCTCGGTCCCGGCGAGCTGCCCGTTCACGTAAGGAAAGATGTTCTCGGCCACACCCCGGATGCCGTATAGCGGCTGTATGTCGTTGTAGCAGAGGTGGCTGTACTCCCGGCCCCCGAAACCCGCCAAGCACTGGGCCTTCAGTGCGTACCCTGCGCCGAGGAACAGCATGGAGACCGCGAGCACGAGCACCAGCGGAGGAATACCAAACTGCGCGGGCCGCTTCGTGCCTGACCTCTGCGCGTTTACGGCTTCTCTCCCGAGGCCTTCTTGCGGCCGTTGCCGCTGCCTCCGCCGCCTCCTGTGCCCTTGCCGGGAGGAGTGTTCGACGGCTCGGGAGAGGGCGTCGGGTTTTCGGTCGGCTCGGGCTCAGGCTCCTCTTCGTCCTCGTCCGGCTCCTCTTCCTTGTCCTCTTCCTTGTCCTTGTCCTTCTTGGGCTTCTCGGGAGGCGGCGGAGGAGTGCTGATCACAGTGCCGGACTCGATCCCGTCATCGAAGTACGCAACCGGGAAACCACCGATCTCCATCGCCTGGGCCATGTACGCCCCCCACATGGGGGCCGGACTGACCGGGGCACCGCCGCCGCTGACCTCGTATCCATGGACCGGCCGGCAGAGATCGGTGTCCGTGCAATAGCGCATCTCGGGCACGACACCGCTCTTCTGGAGTGGATAGCCCTCCCACACCACAGTCGCGAGTTGGGGCGTGTAGCCGGCGAACCACGCGTCGCGGAAGTTCTGAGTAGTTCCGGTCTTCCCCGCAACCGGTCGTCCGATGTTCGCGGCTGCGCCCGATCCGGAGGTCACCACGCTTTGAAGCGCTTCGTTCAGGAGGTTGACAGAGTTCTCGTCGACGACCTGCGTGCTCTTCAGCCGGACTCTCCGCTTGCCGCACGCCTTCGAATTGTTGGGTCGGTAGGCCTTAACGCACTCACCGTTCGAGCTCTCGATGTAAGACACCGGCGTGATGTCGGGCAAGGCGCCGCCGTTGGCCAGACCTGCGTAGGCACGCGCCATCTGGAGGGGGGTCACGTCCTGTGTTCCAAGAACGAGGGAGCAGTTCGGCGTCGTCGGCTGCTTGCCACCCTTGCTCGGATCCCCATCGAATCCAAACTTTCCAAGCAGGTCGGCGACGCTTTGAGGACCGATCTCCACGATGAGCTGCGCGTAGATCGTGTTCACCGACGATGCCGTGGCGGAGACCAGGTCCATGTAGCCGTAGCTGGAAAAACCGTAGTTCGACGGCTCCCACAGCTCACCGTTCGTCGAGCACTGAGGATCATCCACTGTGTAGGGGCTCGCTCCCGAGAAACTCGACTGCAGAGAGACCCCGTTCTCGATCGCGGCGAGGAGAGTGAACGGCTTGTAGGAGGATCCGGCTTGCCGATAATTGTCGCTCGCATAGTTGAAACCACGCGCCTTCTTTACGTTGTCGAAGTCCCGGCCCCCGACGAACGCTTTGATGGCTCCATTGGGAGTCATGGATACCAACGCTGCCTGAGGGTCCTCGGGCTCCGTCAGAGTGGCGGCGATCGTGTCCTCCGCGGCTTGCTGCATCTCCATGTCGAGCGTCGTGTGAATCTTGAATCCGCCGGTGTATAGCTCGCTGCCGAACTCTCTCTCGAGCCCGCGACGTAGCCACTCCATGAAGTAGGCGGCCGGCTGGTCCTTGCCGGTTGTCGGATCCCCGCCCTTCACGATCTTGATCTTCTTGCCCATCCACTTGTCTGCCGTTTCGCGGCTGAGGTAACCCTGGTCGATCATCTGGGTTAGCACCCTGTCTCGTCGTGCGCGGGCGGCTTCCTGGTCGTCGTCGGGTTGAAAGGACTCGGGCGATGGAATGATGCCCGCCAAGAACGCCGCCTCGCCGATGTCGAGCTCCTCGGCGCTTTTGTCGAAGTACGTGCGGGCAGCCGCTTCGATTCCATAAGAGCCGCGGCCGAAGTACACGGTATTGAGATAGAAGCCGAGGATCTGATCCTTCGAGTAGCGCCGCTCGAGTTTGACGGCGAGAATCGCTTCCTTCAGCTTGCGCTCCACGGTCCGGCCGGGATCCACGAGCACAGCCTGCTTGATGTACTGCTGCGTGATGGTCGATCCGCCTTGCTGAATTTCCCCGGACGTGACGTCCGCCCATGCGGCCCGAACCATCCCTCGCAGAGAGATTCCGTTGTGTTCGTAGAAAGTGCGGTCCTCCGATGCGATCACAGCCTCACCAACGTGCTTGGTGTCCTTGTTGTTGATGAGCTCCTCTGTGTTGATGAGAAAGCGACGTTGCTCGCCGGAGAAGATCCCGATCAGGTTCCCGTCTGCGTCGTAGACCTCCGTTGCCGAGGCCAGCGGCACCTCCCTGGGCAAGGGAATGTTGGCGAACGCATAGGTGAGGAACAACACGGCCCCGCCCACACCCAGAGCAAACACGGGCAGCAGCCACCCAAGGCGAAGTAGCCAGCGCGACGCGCGCGATCGTGCGACCGGCGCGCGTGGTCGCCGACGTTGAGCCTTTGTGGTTTGAGTCGAGCCCTTCGCGCCCCTCGAGGCGCCGGAGGGCCCGCGCGTGGATTTGCTCATTCCAACGAGTCTAGGCTCCTAGCTGGGACAACTTTCGCTTTTGGGGTTCGCCCTTCGACGTGCCTACCCTCTCAAAGGTTGCTCGGAGGCAGAAATCCATAGCTGAGTCCCTCGACGGCGAGATAGATGACCGCTGCGAGGCTACCCAGTGCGATGAGCGCAAACACCCCCACCATCACTGCGGTGTCGGCCCGATCCTCCGAGTACACGAGCGTGGCGTCACTCGCCAAAACTTGATCTCCGCCGACCTCGGCTTCCGTAGAAACTCGTTTGTACGCGATTGCCCCCGCCACAAGCGCGAGCGCCGCTGCGGCAACGTTCAGAGCGAGGGTCCTGTCGACATCACCCAGCACGTCAGGGTCGAGCCCGAGCGACGAAGAGGGGAGTAGCCCAAGGCAGAGACCGGCGAGGAAGAGAGCGCGCGCCGCCCAGGTCGCGCTCCCCTCGGAGCTGTTGGGGCCGGTCTGCCGCGCGATGCGGGCGGCCAGAGCTACCCCCACAGCCACCGTCAGTGGCAGAAGTCCGGCCAGGAGAGTCCAGGCAACCGACTGTCCAGAGGCCCCCGCTCGATCGAAGGCGAGCACCACAGTGCCAGCGATCGCGATCCAGCCTGCCGTAAGAGGGAGGAACCCCAGAAGCAGGCCACGGCTCGCTCTCGCCAGAGAATGGGTCGCGGGCCACAGGCCCACCGCCGACACGGCAAGGAGTGCCGCGAGAGCGGCCGGCAACAGAACGGCCGGGGCTGCGGCGACGAGCCCAAAGCTCAGCCACACCGGCCAGGCCCCGAACACCGAGAGCCTCAGCTCCTCCCCCGCGAGGGCCGCGCCACCGAGACCGAGGGCGACCGCGAGGGCGACAAGCGAGAACCATGGTCCAGCTCCCGCCATTGGCATGCCGAGTAACGCTAGCGGCCCCCCGAGAAGCAGGGGCAAGGCCGGCGCTGCCCGCGAGTCCAGCGTCTCCCAGATCCCCACTCGTGGCAGCGCCCCGGAGCGAGCCGCGAACGACGCGGCGGCGAGGGCGAGGGGGAGGCCCGAGAGTGAGCCGGGAAGCGTCCATATCCGTTCGTCCAGGGCATGAAGTGAGAACGCTCCGACGAGAGCAAGGTCGGACAACCCGATTGCGAGAAGAGCACCTACTCTCGGCCCCCCCTGGGAGACGAGTGCAACAAGTGCGACAGACGAAGCGAGCCACAGTGTGAGGGCGGGCACGATCCAATCCCCTTGGGTCGCTAGGAGGATCGCCGTGCTGGCGAGTCCCACGAGTGCAGCCGACCCAAGCGTTCGGTCGTCTCCCAAGGCACCTGCAAGCAGCCAGGCACAAGCCACGGCGGCTCCCGCGATCGCCCCTCGAGGTTGGTCCAGAGTGGTCGAGCGCCAGACAGTTTCGTCACCCGCGGCGAGCGCCAGCGCAATCCCTCCAAGGCAGCCCATCGTCGCCACCACCAACAGAATCGACCGTCGCCACCTACGAGGGGCCAGCGTGCCCATAGCCAGCGCTACTGCAAGCAAGGTGTGTACTGAATACAGAATTACGGAGCTCACAAGGTGCTTCCGATGAGCCCTGCGGCGACTCCCAGCCCCACCAGGGCGACAACCATCAGTCCCGTTCGGACCGGTTGAGGAAGCGCTCGAGCCAGGTGCCCTCCCCCGATGCCAACCACAGTCACGGCGGCCGCCACTGCGGCCCACAAGCCTAGGGAGCCGAGTACATCGGATGAAGGCACGCCTGCGGAGCCGAGCAGGACCTTCGGCCCCCAAAATGCGGTCACCAGCGCGAGGGCCACCATCAGGGTCTCCAGGTTCGTCGCTGCCCATGCAGCGAATCCGCGCGTCGGAAGCGCCGCGACCCATAAACCAAGAGCGAGCGAGGCCGCGATGGTTGCGATGGTTGCGGCCGCCGCCGCGGCCTGGGGTCCGACGACGATCGTGGGACCTAGGACCGCTTGCACCGACCGAAGCTCCGCGAGCTCGAGGGTCCCCCAGCGGAGCGCGGCGATCCCCAGGGCTCCGGCGATTACCGCCAGACCGGCTGCGGCGAGCGCCTGGCCGGCACGGTCCATCATGAGCGAGCGTCCGAACGTGGTCAGAGCCAGTCCGCCAACGACGGCCACGAGTGGTCCGTTCACGAGGCCTGTCAGATATCCGAGGGCCAGCACGGCGCCGGCAACGCGCGCGGCTGCTGAGAATGCCGCCGCAGATCTCCCGGCTTGAAGCGGCGACACGAACGGCACTGTGTCGATGCGGCGGCTCAACCCTGCTGCTTGCGTTCCCGCAGCGTGGGTGGATCGGCGAACTTCTTGCCAGTGATGTACGACCTCATCAAGTGATTCCACGAGCAGTCCGTGCAGACCTCTACGACGTAACAGGTGAACTGGTCGTAGTCGGCCATAAGCTCGAGCAGCCACTCTGCCGGGTAGACGACCCGTCCACTGTTGTGCTTGAGGTCATCACCGTAAACGTAGCGGACCCAGCGCAGGCTCTCATGCGAGCACACCGGACAGGGGGCGGGAACCTCCTCACCGATGTTCTTGCCTGCGCGCAACAGCTCGGGATGCGCATCGCAAACATCGGTGGTGGCAAGGCGACCTCCTCTAAGGGCTTCGAGCGTCGCGCGTCGCGCCAGGCTGAAGTCGACCACCGGGCCTGTCGTCGAGACGGGCGGCCTCTTGGGATCGAAGGACCTACCCGAAAGGCTCATGGCGCGATGGTAAACGCGCCGAGCGCGTTGTGGACCGTTGTTTTGGAGACAGACAGGTCTCCTCAAACCAAAACCGGGCAGCGATGAAGGCCGAGTTTTCGAGGGTCGAGTCTTCTGGGCCGCTCACGATGAACTCGCCCGGCCAAAACCGCACAGCGGAGGGCCGACTGGAGGGAGCGGTCTAGTTTTCGTTCCCGCTTGCCTCGATCTCGGCCTAGAAAGCTTTCTCCGACCTCCAATCGGCCCCAGAGCCCTCCAATGGCCGATTTGCCAAATTCGATGTCGCGTGGTGATATATCAAGGCGATATATCCACGTGATGTATCGTGCTGATACCCAAAACCGACATCCGGTTATCACCAAGCACACAGGAAAGGACGAGATGAAGCAACCGGGGATGCTCGAGCTGCCCGTTCTGGGCTTGCTCAAGGAGCGTCCGATGCACGGTTACGAACTGCGCAAGCAGCTCGGCGCCATGCTCGGGCCCTTCTATCAGGTGTCTTGGGGCTCGCTCTATCCCACACTGAGGCGCCTTGCCAAAGCAGGGGCGGTTGAGAAGGCCGAGCCCGCACCCGACAAGCCCAAGACCGCGGGGACCCTCACCGGAGGGCGCCGCAAGAACGTCTACACGATCACTGTTGAAGGCGAGACGATGTTTCTTCAGATGCTCGAGGAGACCGCGGCAGCGGTCGACGCCGAGCACTTCACTCTCAAGCTGGCCTTCTTCAGATACCTGGCCCCCGAAGCACGGCTCGCGCTCCTGGAGCGTCGTCGGGCCTACCTTCAGGACAAACTCGCGCAGTTCCGATCGAACCTACGCACCTATCGCGAGCGCATGGACAGCTATGCGTTGTCCCTGCAGAACCACGACATGCGCGCCACCGAAAGTGACATTGCGTGGATCGATGAACTCATAACCAACGAGCGGAACCTCACCGAGGTCCGCCCCAACACACAGACCTGAGAAGGGGGACAACGCTTCCATGGCCAAAATAAGGGTTGGAGTAATCGGAGTCGGAAACTGCGCTTCGTCACTCGTCCAAGGAGTCGAGTTCTACGCGAAGGCGCGTGAGGACGAGCGTGTCCCCGGACTCATGAACGTCGACCTCGGCGGATACCACATCAAGGACATCGAATTCGTGTGCGCCTTTGACGTCGACTCAAACAAGGTCGGTCTCGATCTGTCGGAGGCCATCTGGGTCGAGCCCAACAACACCGTCAAGTTCTCGGACGTTCCTGAGACCGGAGTCAAGGTTCAGCGAGGACACACCTACGACGGGCTCGGCAGCTTCTACCGTGAGGAGATCACCGAGAGCGAGCTGCCGCCGGTCGACGTCGCAAGGATCCTGAAGGACACCAAGTGCGATGTGCTCATCAACTACCTTCCTGTGGGTTCCGAGCAGGCAGCGCGCTTCTACGCAGAGCAGGCCCTCGAAGCGGGAGTTGGTTTCATCAACTGCATGCCCGTCTTCATCGCCACCCGCGAGGACTGGGCCGCCCGCTTCACGCGCAAGGGCATCCCGATCATCGGCGACGACATCAAGAGCCAGGTCGGCGCGACGATCAGCCACCGTGTGCTTTCGAAGCTGTTCGAGGATCGCGGCGTGATCATCGACCACACCTACCAGCTGAACTTCGGCGGCAACATGGACTTCAAGAACATGCTCGAGCGCGAGCGTCTGCAGTCCAAGAAGATCTCCAAGACCCAGAGCGTCACCTCTCAGATAACCGGCGGAATCGATGCTGAAGACATTCACATCGGGCCTTCGGATCACGTCCCGTGGCTCAAGGACCGCAAGTGGGCTTACATCCGGATCGAGGGTCGCGAGTTCGGCAACATTCCCATCAGCATGGAGCTCAAGCTCGAGGTGTGGGACTCGCCAAACTCGGCCGGCGTCGTCATCGATGCCATCCGCTGCATCAAGCTGGCGATGGACCGCGGCGAGGGCGGGCCGCTTCTCGCCCCGAGTGCGTACTTCATGAAATCGCCACCCGTGCAGTACACCGACTCCGAGGCCAAGGAGCTCGTCGATGCCTTCATCCGAGGCGACGACAGCGAGTTCCTCGTCAGGCCCGAGAGGATCGAGGCACACGGCAACGGTCATGCAAGTACCGTGGAGCTCGACCTGAATAGGGTCTTCGAACCCAAGCAGTAGGTAACAAATCGATCGAGCGGGCCCCCGGGGAGACCGGGGGCCTTTTTCTTTGGTTGACTAGCGAGATGAAGGACTACGACGCGCAAACCTACGGAGACCGCATTGCCGGCGTCTACGACGAACTCTATGGCGAGCTCTTCGATGACGACGACACCGTCGCGCGGCTTGTGGAGCTTGCCGGCGGCGGCAGGGCGCTCGAACTAGCCATCGGGACAGGGCGCATCGCTCTTCCGCTCAAGGAGCGTGGAGTCGAGGTTACGGGAATCGACATCTCCGAAGCCATGGTCGCGAAGCTCCGGGCGAAACCCGGTGGCACAGAGATCCCCATCGTGATTGGCGACATCGCGGACGTCGACGTCGAGGGTCACTTCGGGTTGGTCTTCGTCGTCTTCAACACGCTCTTTGCACTCACCACGCAGGAGGATCAGGTGAGATGCCTTGCCAACGTCGAACGGCATCTTACGGACGGCGGGGTGTTCGTTGTAGAGGCCTTCGTACCCGACAGCACACGTTTCACGCGTCACCAGACAGTGGGGGTTGATTCTCTCGGGATGGATCGAGTCCATCTCGAAGCGAGCCGGCACGATCCCGTAACCCAGACCGTCGAGAGTCAGCACATCGTCTTGAAGGAGGGGGAGCCGCTCGAGATGTTTCCAGTCACCATTCGGTACTCGTATCCGAGCGAGATCGATCTCATGGCCCGGCTCGCGGGTCTGCGTCTCCGCAATCGATGGGGCGGCTGGCGGGAGGAACCCTTTACGTCCGAGTCCAAGTTCCACGTCTCCGTCTACGAGCGAGCCGCTGGAACACGAGAAACGCCAAAGTAACTACTTCTCGTCTCCCGGGCGGAGAATGGATCAGTGAGTAAGTCGAAGCAGCATCTCGTCGAACTCCTTGGAGAGCGCGATTTCAGGTTGCTCCTCGGTGCTCAAGGCATCGCTCAGATGGCCGACGGGTTCGCCCAGGCTGTCTTTGCAGAGGAGATCGTGCTCGACCCTCAGGGGACTCCGACGCGGACTCTCGCGTTGTTCGCACTCACCCTTCTCCCGTACTCGCTTCTAGGGCCTTTCACCGGTGTTCTGGTCGATCGCTGGAGGCGTCGCTCCATCCTGGTGTGGACGAATGCTGCGCCGCGCCGTGCTGCTCGTGAGTTTGCCTTTGTGGATTGGTGCGCTACCCGGTGATACGGCACTGTACGCCAGCCTGCTCCTGCTGCTCGGTCTTGGCCGGTTATTCCTAACGACTAAGGGCGCCTCGCTGCCGGTCGTCCTCCGCGAGCATCACCTGTTGCGCGGCAACGCAGTGTCGGGGGGCCTCGGCATGATCTTTGCGTTGATGGGAGGCGTCGCGGGATTAGGTGCTGCTGCGTTCGCCTCGACCGAGACGGCATTCATCATGGCCGGGTTGCTCTATGCGACGGGCGCGCTTATTGCTCGACGGATAAGCAATCCAATGGCACACCCACACAAGCACCTCGAACGAATACGCGATGCCGCCGCTCGGATCGGTACGGAGCTCGTGGACGGCGTCCGCGAGATCTGGAAACGCGAACGCGCCCGCCTGCCACTGCTCGGCATCTTCGTGTTGCGCATAGCAGCGATGTTCGTCGCCCTCATCGCAATCGAGATCATCCGCACCGAATACACCGCTGCGGACGACTCAGGCCGGCTGAGCGCAAGTGCGCTGGCACTCGGAGCGGCGGGTGTCGGAGCCTTCATTGGAGCGCTCATGGCCCCCGCAATGGGTCGTCGCTTCTCGACTCCCGCTCTGCTGATCGTCGGTTTCGTCGTGTCCGGAGCGAGCATGGTGGTCGCAGCCCCCGTACTTCAACTCACTACGACCGTGGGATTGGCACTCTTCGCGGGTTACGGCGCTTTCGTTGCAAAGGTCGCCGTGGACGCACAGGTCCAGGAAGCCTTGCCGGACGAGTACAGAGGCCGCGCGTTCGCGCTCTACGACATCCTCTACAACCTCGCGAGCGTCGTCGCGGCCCTGTTCCTGGTTGTCTTCGTCGATACGTCACTGGGATGGCTCCTCGCAAGCGGTGGCGGCATGGTCCTCCTTCTGGCGTGGTTACTTGCCAGGGCCATGACGAAGGCGGGGATGCTCCCCGAGCGCGGAGACCAAGGTCGCCTGAGTACCGCCGGACTCCTCCTATTTGTATGGAATTGACCGGGACAAAAGGGCCTCGTACCATCCAAGTTCAGTTCGACTACTGGGGGGGTATGTCTATGTTTCATCGTGTCCGTGCGCTCATAGTCCTGAGCGCATGCTTGTCACTGATTTTCGTCGGCCAAAGCTCCGCCGATCCGTCTCATGTTCCGGGAGGTCCCTGTCTTCAGGAGAACCAGAAGGTCTCACTCAGCTCCGTCGCGAACTACCAGGACGTAGTCAGGTCCCTGGCTCAGATCGAGCGCACCAGCAACGGCATGGTCGACGGTTGAGAGCGCCGGCCAGTCCGGCGAGGGTCGCGAGTTGCTCTACGCCACCATCGGCGAGGGCGAAGACGTCTTCTGGCTACAGGCCCGCATTCACGGCAACGAGCTTCACTCAACCGAGGCGGCCCTGCAGGTTCTCACGTACCTGACGGGTGGGAGCCCGGACGCCAAGCTAATTCGCGAGAATCTGACGGTCGTCGTCATTCCCATGTACAACCCGGACGGCGCGGAGGCCAATATCAGGCAGTCCACGACGCCCACCCGCATCGACCTCAACCGCGACTGGGAGAATTTCGCCCAGCCAGAGTCGCGCGCTTTCTACGAGGTGTGGGAAACGCTGCGGCCGAGGCTCGCGCTCGACCTTCACCACATGAGCAGCGCGCCGCGCGTCGAGGGCACGAACGATCTCAACCAGTTCCAGATCGGGGCTCGAGCCATCGCGCCGACTCGCATGACCGACGAGCAGTGGCTCACGAACCGTCAGATGTCATCCATTTCGCTCGATGCTCTAGACGGCTTTGGGCAGACCCACACGGCCAGGTATCCCGACATCGACATCACGAACGCGGTGCTGAGCAGAATGTTGCTCGGAGGTCCAGGCCCTGATGGAAGCGATCCTGGATTCCAAACCCAGGGCGCGATCTTCTACGAGGTGCGCTCGGTGGGCCAGAAGTCGAATGGGTACCTCGAGAACTTGTTCCGTGAACCGACCCTGGATGTTCTGACCGCGGCCGCTGATGGCAGTCTCTACAGCTACGGCACCTCTAGTTGGGAGGCGGAGCCGTACGCAGAGAATGGGCAGTGCGGGGAGTTCTAGAAGGAACAGCAAAAAGGGGGGTCCGTCCGGGGCCCCCCTTTTGTAATGGCTTGCTTCGCACCCAACGCAGGCCCTCAGCGTCTCTTTCGAGACGGCCGCGGTTTGCGGGCAACCATCAGATACTCCGGAGTTTCGGCCGAGGGCTCGTCGCGCGCGTAGGCGCCGGGTGACACCGAGTAAATCGCTTCGGGGACGAGGCCCACGCCGATTGCCATCAATCTCAACTCGCGCGGAGTGAACACGCTCGTCCAGAGATCGACCTCCTTCTCGGCGCCCTCTTCACTGCGGACCATCGCTCGTTCATGGACAACGCCCATATCCGCATCGAGGTTCGCATCGGTCTGGTGACGTGCCGAGTAATACGCGTTGAATGCGGTGAGAATCACCTTGCCGTTTACCTTGGTGGCTTCCGCCATTCGACGCAGAACGACCGAATCGTCGCCTCCCATCAAGCCGAATCCGCCTTGACAGATGGACACCACCGCGTCGAACTCGGCGTCGAAAGGCATCTGGCGCGCATCGCATTCGAAGAACGCAGCCTTGACGCCGGCTTCGCGCGCCGACTCAGCCGCGATCTCAAGAAACCGGCTGGACACATCCACTCCCGTTACGGCAAGACCTGCCTGAGCGAATGCGACGGCGTGACGACCCGGTCCACAGCCGACGTCGAGGAGCCGCGCCCCCTTCTTCAATCGAAGTTCCTCGAGGAGGAACTTGACCTCCTGGCGCGTTCCCTTGGTGAAGTCGTAGCGGAGGTAGGCCTCACCGAGATGCTCGGCGACCGGTACAAAGAACGGCTCACCGGGGTGCGGCACAGATGCCCTGGTCTCGTTCATTTCTTCTTCCTCGGCTTCGGAGGGACACGGCGGCCGGCTGGTTCGATTCCTCTTGGACGGGCCCACTCCTCAAGGCGCTTGTAGACGGCGTCTTCACCGATCATGCCTTCGTCGAGTCTCACGTCGAGGAGAAACTTCTGCGCCTCTCCCACGACCGGCCCGGGTTCGATGCCGAGATAGGCCATCACCTGCGTGCCGTCCAGCTCGGGACGGATCTTGCGGAGTTCCTCCTGCTGCGCCAGCTCAGCGATGCGGGCCTCGAGCTCGTCCATGCGTTGAGCAAGCCGCTGGGCCTTGGCCTCGTTGCGCGTGGTGCAATCTGCGCGCACGAGAAGGTTCAGTTCGCGCAGCAACGCCCCCGCGTCGCGCACGTAACGGCGAACTGCCGAGTCAGTCCAGCCCAACCGGTAGGTGTGAAAACGATGATGCAGAAAAATAAGCTCGCGCACAGCTTCGACCGTCTCATTGGGATAACGGAGCTCTCGCAAGCGGCGGGCGGCCATTTCTGCCCCCACCACCTCATGGTGGTGAAAGGTGACACCGTCTGGGCCGATTCGGCGTGTTCTCGGTTTGCCGATATCGTGCAGTAGCGCCGCAAGTCGAAGCCGCTCCTCCGGAGGTGTCCGTTCGACGACGGCGAGCGTGTGATGAAACACGTCCTTGTGCCGGTGCACAGGGTCCTGCTCGAGCTTCAGTGCTCCCAGCTCGGGAAGAAACATATCGGTGAGACTCGTCGAGTCGGCTAACTCAAGCGCTCGTTTCGGGGACTGGCCGGTGAGAAGGTGCGTGAGTTCATCGCGGATACGTTCGGCCGATACCGTACCGATGAGGTCTTTCAGCTCGGTGATCGCGTCGAGCACTTCTCCGTCGACCTTGAAGTCGAGCTGCGCTGCGAACCGAAATGCGCGGAGCATTCGGAGAGGATCATCTCGAAACGAAGCCTCGGGCTCGACGGGCGTCTTCAAGAGTCGTTTCGACAAATCCTTCATGCCACCGAACGGGTCCACCAGGTCCAATTCGGGAAGGCGCATGGCCATAGCGTTGACAGTGAAGTCTCGCCGCGAAAGGTCCGTCTCGATATCGGTTGCAAAACTTACGTCCGGGTGCCGTGACTCGGGCCGGTAACGCTCGGTTCGAAAGGTCGTGATCTCGACGTGAGTGTCGCCTATCTGAGCCCCCACGGTGCCGAACCTGGCACCCTGCAACCACACCGACCGGGCAATTGGCTTGATGATGTCGTGGGTGAGCTCGGGACTCGCGTCGGTCGCGAAGTCCAAGTCCCTGCGTGCTCGGCCGAGCGCGGCGTCACGCACCGGTCCGCCGACGAGGTAGAGCTCGTTTCCGTTGTCGGCGAAGCGCTCGGCCAACCTTCGAATAGGCGAGTTGGGCTCGAGCAGCGATTCGAGGGGTGAAAGTGTCCGGGACATGACTCCAGACTATGAGACTGGCTGGAGTCCTTCTTGACGCAGAGCCAGCTGGAAGTCGTGTGGGCTGGTCGAGGCGTGCAGCGCATCGTCGAGAGTGACCACTTTTCGACGGTAGAGCTCGAGGAGTGCCTGATCGAAGGTCTGCATCCCATAGAAGCGCGAATCCGCAACGATGTCACGAATCATGTAGGTCTGCTCCGGATTGATGACCAGATCGCGGATGCGCCCGTTCATGACGAGCACCTCGACCGCAGGTACCAGCCCACGATCATCGGCGCTCGGCACCAGACGCTGCGACACGACTCCCACCAGAGAACCCGCCAGCGACGCACGGATCTGCGGCTGTTGGCTTGGCTCGAAGAAGTCGATGATGCGGTTGACTGTCTCGGTGACGTCCTTGGTGTGAAGAGTCGAAATGACGAGGTGACCAGTCTCTGCTGCCTGAAGGGCTGCCATGACCGTCTCGTGGTCGCGCATCTCGCCGACGAAAATGACGTCAGGGTCCTGGCGCATAGCAGCGCGCAGAGCCTGCAGGAAGTCGGGGGCGTCCTGGCCGATCTCGCGCTGGTTGACGATAGCGGAACGATCCTGATGCAGGATCTCGATGGGGTCTTCGATCGTCAGAATGTGACAACGACGGGTCGCGTTGATGTGGTTGATCATCGCCGCCGTAGTCGTCGTCTTGCCCGATGACGTAGGGCCGGTGACCAGAACGAGGCCGCGCGACCTCTCGGCCAGCTCGCGAACGATTTTCGGGAGTCCAAGGCTATCGAAGCCTGGGCTGCCGGGAAGCACGCGTCTAGCGGCCAGTGCGACCGACCCGCGCTGGAGAAAAACGTTGAATCGGAAGCGACCGAGACCTGGCTCGGATACAGCGAAGTCGACCTGGCCTTTCTCCTTGAAGACATCCGCCTGGTCATCGGTCATGATGTCGAGGGCCGCCCGCTCGCAGTCGGCGGTGGTCATCGCAGGGAAATCGCTAACCAGAAGAGCCCCGTTTACTCGCACATAGGGGGGGCCTCCGGCCTTCATATGAAGATCGGATGCCTTCCGGTCCACCACGTATCGCATGAAGTCGTGAACGGTCGCCATGATCTGCTTTCTCGCTTCCTAATATCGACTTGTCCTAGTCCTTCGGCAGCTTCCACCCTGCAGTTGACCGCTTATCGCGTCTCGCCTCGGCTGGAGACCCTCTCCCCAGGGCGGTCTCACGCAATTTTTGTGTCACAACGTGCTGTTTTCGTCGCATTGGCGCGGGTATCCCACGAGAGACACCGTTGGGCTCGAGAGAGCGTTCTTAGGAGTTGTTATGGCGGACCAGACCAACCGCAAGATGAGTAGGGCAGAAGCCGGTCGAAAGGGCGGGCAAACCACCAAGCAGCGCTACGGCGGGGACCACTTCGGCAAGATCGGTCGAATCGGCGGTAAGAGGGGCGGCGAGACCACCAAGCAGCGCTACGGCAGCGAGTTCTACCAGAAGATCGGCCGCATCGGGGGGTCGAAGTAAGGCGACTACCAGGGCAAGAAAGGGCCTCTTCTTCTCGGAGAGGCCCCTTTCAGTTGTCGAGCTTTCCTCGAAGCCCACCCTTATGCTGGCTCGAAATGTTTCGATTTCGCTCGCGCGCGCCCTTTAGGGGCCCGGCACGCCCTTTCATCGTCGTCTTTGCCCTAGCTTCTCTCGCTCTCGGGGCTCTGCCTTCGTCGCCCGTTGCCGCCCAGGAGACTGGTTCAGGAGACATCACGATCGAGCTTGTGAAACAGCCGGTGTTCTATGACGCCGGCAGCGATCTGAACATCAAGGTTCGGGTCTTGAACCGGTCGACGGACACGCTCGAGGGATTCGCTCTGAACCTCGGGCGCGAGAGTCGCCTCACCAGCCGATCCGATCTGCAGAACTCGTTCGAATCCCCGCCCGGCCTGGCCATCGAGGCCATCACCAGAGTGATCGGGCAGGCAGTCGCGCCAGGTGAGAGCCGCGTGATAACCCTGGACGATGCGGTAACTGAGGTCCTGGCGGGCGACGAGGCAGGGATCTACCCCGCCACCATCAACCTGCTGGAAAAGGATGACGCGTCACCGCTCGACTCTCTGACCACCCACCTCATTTACTACCCGGACGGTGCAGAGTCGCAATTGAACTTCGTGGTTGCGGTTCCGCTAAATGACTTGCCTGCGCGGGGGCCGGACGGTGGCTTCGTGATGGATGCGAAGGATGAGCGGCCAACTCTCGAGGAGGCACTCGGAAGCCGGGGATGGCTGACACGCACCGCGAGCGAGGTGAACCGGTTTGGAGGAAAGCTGCGACTCGGCCTCGCACCGACGCCGCGGCTGATCGAGGAGATCGCCGATATGAGCAACGGCTATCGACGGGGAGACGAGCAGGTGAGCGAGGACTCTCCGGAGGCTCGGGCCGCGGCAAATCTGCTCGAGCAACTCCGACAAGCGCTGAGCACCGACGGGGTGCAACCTCTCCTTGTTCCCTACGCTAGTCCGGACCTTCCGTCGATGGCAGCAAACGCCGTAGACGGCGACCTGGCAAAGCAGATCACGCTCGGCGAGACCATCCTTAGCGACATCCTCGAGATCGACATCGATCGCTCCTGGCTATTTCCTCCTGGCGAACGCACAGACGCTGATTCATTGGAGCAACTGAGGCTGACAAGCAACGCGGGAGAGAAGACCTTCTTCTCCGAATCGTCCCTCGTCGATGCGGACAATCCACTGCTCGCGGGATGTCCGATCGAGGGCCTCACTGCCGCTTGCCCAGTGTCGGTATCGACTCAGGCGGGGGACACGCTGGGATATCAGGCGGATCCAGGCCTTCAAGATCGGCTGAACGCCCTGGTCCGGGACGACACGCGGCTCAACCTGCAACGCTTCTTTGCGGAGACCGCGATGATCCGCGAGGAACAACCGAGCCGGGCGGATCGCATCATCCAGGTCACACTCCCATCACTCTGGGACCCCAGCCCAGGACTGACGCGGATTCTCTACAGAGGGCTCGCTAACGCCCCCTGGCTCCAGACCGTGACTCCCGAAGAAGGCCTCGAGCTCGACATCGACCGGGTCGACCGGCGCATCGAGGATGACTCCGAGACGGTGTCTCATGAGATCAGCACATTCGACTACAGCACGATCGAGGAAGCCGAATCCACCATCGAAAGTTTCAATTCCGTCGGTCCCCCGGCGTCGATGTACCAGCGGCTTTTGCGCAACTGCCTCGTTGCCCAGAGCCGCAACTGGTGGGCAAACGAAGAACTCGTAGACCGAGGCCTCGCGTACGCACGTGCTTCAGCTCAAGAGGCACGCGCCGAGATGGACAAGATCTCGATCGAAGTCAGTGAACGAATAACCCTCACATCAAGAGCGGAGGATATCCCCGTGCGTGTGCTCAACGACGCGGGCTACCCGGTAAAGGTTCGCTTCCAGCTGGACTCGCCGCGGCTCAGATTTGAAGACGAGGAGATTCGAACCTTCGAAACCGGGCGGACGCCGCTAACCATTCCCGTGAGGGCCGACTCCAGCGGGTTCTTCCCGGTCACGATGGCGCTCATCACCCCCGATGGATCGGAGATCATCGCTGAGAGCGAACCGACTGTGCGTTCGACCGAGTTCAACAACGTCGCGCTGACGATCACCATGGGTGCGCTGTTCTTCCTCATCGCGTTCTACATCCTGCGCTGGTACCGCCGTCGCAACGCGCCCCCCCAAGCTGGAGCCCTTGAGCACTAACCTCGCCCGCTCAACCGCGGCCATGACGCTGGGAACGGTTCTTTCCCGAGTCACGGGATTGTTGCGCATCGCCGCCATCGCTGCAGCTCTGGGAGTGGTCGAGACGGGCGGATTGAGCGACGCGTTTAACTTCGCCAATACTGCTCCGAACATAATCTACGAACTGTTCCTCGGCGGTGTCCTTACCTCGGTATTTGTTCCGGTCTTCGTCGAGTTGTTGGAGAAGGAAGGGCGGAGCGCGCCTGGCAAGTCGCCAGCGCCCTCATAAACGTCTCGATGGTTGGGCTGATGGCCGTCACCATCCTGGGAATCCTTCTGGCCCCGTGGATAGCCAAGCTCTACACGCTCAACGTCGACGGAAACACGGCCCGCATGGAAGAAGTGATGACCTTCCTGCTGCGCTTGTTCATCCCTCAGATCATCTTCTACGGACTGAGTGCAATCACGGCCGGTTTGCTCAACGCTCATAAGAGGTTCGGGCCACCGATGTTCACGCCCGTGCTCAATAATCTCGCCGTCATCGCAATATTCCTCAGTTTCTACAAGGCCGTAGATTCGGTGACCCTCGAGACCGTCACAACAGAACAGCTTCTCGTCATCGGCGGAGGAACTACCTTCGGAGTCGCTCTCATGGCGGTGGCGCAACTGCCCTTCCTGCGCGGCCTGGGGCGCTACCGGTGGACCTTTGACATCCGGCATCCGTCAGTCGTGAAGCTCGCCAAGCTGTCGATGTTCGTGATCGGATACGTCGTTACGAACCAGATCGGCTATCTCGTGGTCCAGGTACTCGCCGGTGGCGAGGTCGGGGGGTACACCGCTTACATCTGGGCCTTCACCTTCTTTCTCTTGCCCCACGGGCTCTTTTCCGTCTCGATCGCTACGGCGCTTCTACCGGGAATGAGCGGGCACGCGACCAACGGCCGCTGGGATCTCTACCGGAGCCAGCTCTCGGTAGGAGTTCGGGCAACCACTCTGCTGATTCTTCCCGCGGCGGTTGGCTACTTCGTGCTGGGAACTCCGATAGTGAGGGTTCTCCTCGAACACGGAGTGATGGAATCCGAATCGACCGAGCTGGTCGCCAGCGTCCTTCGGTTCTTCGTTCTCGGGCTGGTGCCGTTCGCGATCTATCAGCTTTTCTTGCGTGCCTTCTATGCCCTCCACGACGCGAAGACCCCTTTCTTCATAAACGTCGGGGTGGTGGCTCTTAACACAGCTATCAACATCCCGATGTTTGCGTGGCTCGGCGTCAGGGGCCTCGCTGCGGGTCACGCGATCCACTATGTCGTGGGAGTTGTCCTGCAAGGACGGATCCTTTCGCGCCGTGTTGACGGCATCGACGAAGCTCGAATTGCGCGGAGCTCGGTCAAGATCGGGATTGCCTCACTCGGGATGGGATTGCTCGTGTGGGGCGCCTACACCATGACCAGCGGTCTCATCGAACCAAGCAGCTTTTTGAACGATCTCCTCATCGTCGTCGTGCCGGTAATCGCCGGCGCTGTCGCCTTTCTCGCCCTGTGCGCCGGCCTCCACGTGGAAGAGCTCGATTACGCCAAGGCGGTGTTTGGCCGACGATTTACCTCCCAGGGGTAAAGCTCCCCCCACCTAGCGACCGATAGAGGGCTATGAACCTTCACTCCGACGAACGGGGTTTTGTGGCAGGCTGGGCCGTAAAGCTGCTCATTTTCCTTGCTCTACTCGGTATCGTCTTTTACGACGGTGCTGCCATCGCGGTCAATGCGTTCCAGTTGGACGGCATCTCTCAGGAGGTCGCCGTCGAGGTGACCGAGGCCGCCGGCGGCGAAACCAATTCAATCCCCCTTCTCGAGAGCAGCGCTCGAAGGATCGCACGCACTCACGACACCCACCTGGTGTCGATCCAACTGAGCGACGACAAGGAAGTTCTCCGAGTAACCGTCAGGCGGGATGCCAACACAGTCGTAGTTGATCGCGTCGATCAGATCTCGGACTGGGGTCGGACTGAGGCCACGGGGAAGTCCTTCACCAACTGAGGGCGAGCACCTTCGAGGTTTGGGCCGGTCGAGGCGCTAGTAGCATCCTCCTGTGGCGTCCGAAATGATCACACTCGCCGAGCGCTACGTGCTCGAATCTGAGATCGCCCGCGGAGGCATGGCCATCGTCTACAAAGCGCGGGACGACGTTCTCGCGCGACCGGTTGCAGTCAAGGTGTTGCACTCGCATCTGGCAGACGATGCAGCATTCCTCGAACGTTTCCGCTTCGAAGCGCTCGCTGCCGCGCGTCTCGCTCATCCCAACATCGTGTCCATCTACGACACGGGGGCCGAGCCGACCGACGACGGCGGCCAGACGCATCACTACATTGTGATGGAGTACTGCGGAGGTGGGAGCTTGGCGGAGCACCTCGTCAAGGAAGGACCCCTGCGCCCCGAGCGGGCCGCCGTGGTTGGGAGCTCCGTGTGCGAAGCGCTCGCCTACGCGCACCGCTCGGGAGTCATCCATCGCGACATCAAGCCGGCAAACGTTTTGGTGGCCGAGGGGGGCGGGCTCAAAGTCGCCGACTTCGGAATCGCCAAGGCAGCGTTTGCCGACGGGGACGTCACCACCACCGGCTCGATCCTGGGCACTGTGACGTATCTGTCACCGGAGCAGCTGAGGGGCGAGGAGCCAGACCAGCGGAGCGACATCTACTCCCTCGGAGTCACGCTCTACGAGTTGCTCGCCGGACGGGCTCCGTTCGAGGAAGAGACCCAGATGGCAATCGCCATGAAGCATCTGCGCGAAGAACCGCCTCCACTGAGATCGGTCAGGGGCGGCATCCCGCGGGCTCTCGACGGCGTTGTCTCAAAAGCAATGGCCAAGGATCCCGACCAGCGTTTCCAGAGCGCCCAGGACATGCGCACCGCGCTCGAGGGTCAGTCGGCTGCAACCGCGACGGCGGTTCTGCGTCGACCCGTCCGCTCCACCGAACGGACCACCACCGCCTCCCCAAGGACACGAAGACCACAACGGGAACGCAGGTCACGACCAATGGGCCCCTACCTCATCCTTGGGATCATCGCGGTCATCGTGGCGGCGTCCTCGGTCTTGCTGCTCAACTTGATCAACGACCCGGAAACTGGGGGAGCCAATGGCAACGGAAACGGGGGCCAGGGAAACGGTGGAGGCTCGGGCAGTGGCGACACGATCGAGGTTCAGTCCGCGAGTGACTTCGACCCGCAGGGCGACGGCACCGAACACTCCGACGAGGTCAACCTCGCGATCGACGGCGATCCATCGACCGCCTGGACCACCGAGGACTATCAGGACCCGCTCAGCGCGCTCGGCAAAGACGGAGTCGGGCTCGTACTCGATCTCGGGGATGCCGTCGAGGTGGCCAGCGTCGAGGTCCAGGGGTGCAGTGGCTGCGGCCTGCAGGTCGGTCACGCGTCGGAAGCTGCATCTGATGCCTCCGGCTTCGAGATAGTGGGTGAGTCCGAGGCCGCGGGCGATACCGAGAACTTCGGGTTCGAAGCGGTCTCGGATCGCTACTGGCTCATCTTCGTGACGGCGCTACCGGGTGGCGGAGGGGGCTCGGCCTCGATCTCCGAGGTCACCTTCGGTGGCCCCTAGGCGCGCGGCGGATCCACGCCCGCAGAGCGATCAGGGCCTGCTCGAGGCATTCCTCGGGGGAGACAACGACGCCTTCAGCGGGCTCATGGAGCGGCATGAAGACCGCATCTTCGGCCTCTGTCTCAAGATGCTCCACAACCGCTCGGACGCGCTCGAGGCCAGCCAGGAGATCTTCATTACAGCCTTCAGACGGGCGGCGTCCTTTCGGGGGGATAGCGCGTTTGGCACTTGGCTCTACCGGATCGGGATCAACCACTGCAAGGACATGCTCAGAAAGCGAAAGGACTTGTTGCTCGAGACGGACCAGCTCGAGATCGAACGCGTCGACCCCCGTCAGCGAGGGATTGACGAAGCAACCGCACTCCGGCTCGACCTGAGCAAGGCTCTGTCCGGGCTACCCGACGACTACCGCGAGGCGGTCGTCATGCACGATCTCGGAGGCGTTCCCTACGAGGAGATCGCGGCCATCACTGGGGTTCCTGTCGGGACCGTCAAGTCTCGTATCAGCAGGGGACGACGCCAGCTCGCCCGTCTTATGGAACACGTAGAGGGCATGGATACGTCAAAGGACCAAACATGAGCTCCCAACTGACCCACGAACGCTGCTCGGAGTTGCTGGCCGCTTACCTGTCAGGAGAGCTGGACCCCGATCAGCATCGACTCGTCGAGGACCACCTTGAACACTGCGCGCGCAGTGTTCAGCCGAGCGTCGCCGGTCTTGTCGCCCTCCGATCCGCCGCCGACGAGGGCCTGACCGGCGACGAGCGAGCGATGCTTCGGGCGGGCGTGCTCGGGACGATCCGTGACCCTGGGACTACATCTCCGCTCCAGGATGAGAGCGATGCTGTCGTCGTGCCTCTAGGGCGCCGCGGAGCGCGCGCCGGCAAGTACCTGGGGATAGCTGCGATGCTCGCGCTCCTGGCCGTGGGCTCCCTGTTCGTCCTCGGGGGTGGGGGCCTCGGGATGTCGGGTTCCGACGATGGTGGGGCCGACTCGGCGGGCGGCCAGGCCGAGGACTCCGACGAAGCGGGTGGGGGTGCAGAAGACGAACCGACCGAGGCGGCGGGAGGTGAAGACGCGTTTCGACTCAAGGCAGGAAACGCTCGTCCCGACTTCCAGTCCGACAGGGGAACGATTTCTGAGAGCGACCTTGACAGCTTTGGTCAAAGGGCCGCCCTGGCCTACTCGAGATCCAGCGAGGCCTCTACCGCCGACACCCAGCCTGAGAGCGAGGGCAACCTGCTCTCGGATCAAGCCCCCGAAGCCCTCCAGCGGCTGGTCGCCCGCGCCCCAGAGCCGCTCACTGAAGACGTGACCGAGTGCGGGCAGACGGCATTGGGAGAGCTCGACCCGCCGGGTCTCGCGACATACGCGACCACCGCCACGATCGAGGGTGAGGACATCATCGTCATCGCCTTCGTGACGGGAGATCGAAGTCCGGATCGCTACGCCGTGTTCGCCTTCCCGCGTGGGGACTGCACTACGATTCTCACGAGCACCGAAGGACCCATCGAGTAATCGTCGGTCAACGGGCCTCGGAATTATGGGCCCCATAACTACGTTTATTGAGGTGTGAACACTGTGAGTGAGGACGTCAGAGAAGTAATCATCATCGGATCAGGGCCGGCCGGGCTAACCGCCGCGGTCTACAGCGGTCGCGCCGATCTGAAGCCGTTGATGATCGAAGGCTTTGAGGCGGGCGGGCAGCTCATGCTCACCACTGACGTCGAGAACTACCCCGGCTTCATCGATGGGATCATGGGTCCCGAGCTGATGGAGCGCATGCGCAAGCAGGCCTCTCGTTTCGGCACGGAATACCTGACTGAGGACGTCACCTCGGTTGATTTTTCGCAGCAGCCCTTCCTCGTCAAGACGTCCAACGACACCCACCGGGCGCGTTCGGTCATCATCACGACGGGGGCCTCGGCCAAGATGTTGAACGTTCCCGGCGAAAAGGAGCTTCTCGGCCACGGTGTCTCGACCTGCGCCACATGTGACGGCTTCTTCTTCAGAGATCAAGAACTGCTGATCGTCGGCGGGGGAGACTCCGCGATGGAGGAGGCCATCTTCTTGACCAAGTTCGCCTCCAAGGTCACCGTCGTGCATCGTCGCGACGAGTTGCGCGCAAGCAAGATCATGCAGCAGCGCGCTCGATGAGAACCCAAAGATCGAGTTCATGTGGAACTCGGTTATCACCGAGCTTGTCGGAGACGGCAAGCTGAAGGGTGCGAAGGTCAGGAACGTCAAGACTGGTGAGGAGTCTTTCATCGAGGCCGGCGGCGCCTTCGTCGCGATCGGCCACACTCCAAACACCTCACTCTTCGAAGACCAACTCGAGCTCGACGGTGGATACATCAAGACCGCGGGCGAGACCACCGAAACGTCGGTTCCCGGCGTCTTCGCAGCTGGCGACGTCGTCGACTACCGCTACCGCCAGGCCATCACCGCCGCAGGCATGGGCTGCGAAGCAGCCATGGACTCCGAGCGATGGCTCGAGGGGCAGCACTAAGGCGAGAACCCGCCCATTGCCTGGGCAGTCGTACTCTCGAAGACTATGCCGACTGCCTCACAGCGCCTCTTGACTCTGACCCTTGTTGCGCTGGCCCTAGCTGGGCCCGGTCCGGCGCGCGCTGAGATCTCCTCTGGTGGATATGTGCCACCCGAACCAAACGCCCAGGTGTTCCCGGTCGCGCGCTCCAGGTGGTATTCGGTGATCAACTTCGGTGACGACTGGCTTGCTTCGCGAATGCGCTACGTGGATGGCCAGTGGCGTCAGATTGGGGTCCACGAGGGCAACGACATCTTTGCCGAGCCCCGCACGCCGGTGCGGGCTGTCACCGATGGAACAGTTGAAAACGCAGGGTGGCTCTTCTATTCCGGATGGCGAATCGGCATAAGAGGCGACGATGGTCGCTACTGGTTCTACGCTCATCTGGCCGAGCCGCCAAGCTTGGTGCAAGGTCAACGAGTGGAGGCGGGGCAGAACATCGGCTTGGTGGGCAACACCGGCTACGGCCAGACCCCTGGCCACAAGGACGAATTCTCCGCTCACCTTCACGTTGGGATACAGAAACCCACCGGTGAGTGGGTAAACCCCCACCCGCTGATGAAACGACTATACGAGGACGCACAGAGCCAATGAAGCGACTGATACGACAAGGAGAGCGCTCGGATCAGGTGGCCGACGTTCAGGCGCGGCTTCGCGCTCTGGGTTTCATGGTCGACGACGACCTCGGCGATTTCGGCCCCTCGACGCTTTTGTCGCTGAAGACATTTCAGCAGGAACGCGGCCTCATCGCTGACGGAATCGTCGGACCCGACACATGGGATCAACTCGTTGAAGCCGGCTGGCGCCTAGGTGATCGCGTCCTTTACATGAAGTACCCGGCCTTTCGTGGAGACGACGTCCAAACTCTTCAAAATCGCCTCAACGCTCTCGGGTTCGACGCCGGCATGGAGGATGGCATCTTCGGAATCGAGACCGACCGCGCAGTGAAGTCATTCCAACGTGAGTACGGCGTCGCCGAAGACGGAATCGTTGGACCTCACACGACCATCGCGATGACCGGTTTACGCATCGACCGGCCAGGCACGGCCGCGGGTTTGCGGGAGGAATTGCGCCGCGTCGAACACGAGGGGATTCATCAGGCGCTCATCGCAATCGACCCAGGACACGGAGCGGATGATGTCGGCGACTCGAGCGAAGGACTGAGCGAGGCCGACCTCTGCTGGGACCTCGCGGGGCGGTTGGCAGAAAGGTTGACGCGCTTCGGAGCTCGCGTTCGTTTCACTCGTCCGGAGACGGAGAACCCCGACTCGACCACGCGTGCCAAACGCGCCAATCAGATCACCGCGGACCTCTTCATATCGCTCCACTTCAACGCGCACAGCGAGCCCTCCGCCGAGGGATCGTCGACCTACTACTGGCGCACATCGCGCGGCGGCTCGCAGCTTGCCGAGTTGATTCAAGACGAACTCTCGCGCCTCGGTCTAAAGGACTGCCGCAGTCATCCGGGATCCTTCGCAATCCTTCGAGAAACGAGAATGCCCGCCGTGCTCGTGGAACCGGCGTACATCACCAGTCCAGACGACGCGAAACGACTGGAGGACCCTGAGTTCCGGACGGCCATCGCGGATTCACTTACGAACGCGATCAGACGCTACTTCGAGTCGAACTAGGGGCTGCTCAACCTTTCGGTGATTTGGCTGCAATCCGTTGACGCGTAAGGAGCAAGCTCGTTGGGGTTAGGCGGGAGAGCTCGTAGACGATCTTGCCCCCGGCTCATCCCCGGTGATGATCCGCAAAAGTCGTTCGAGCTCCTCGGTCGAAACGAAGTCCAACACGATGCGGCCCTTGCGCTTGCCTACATCGACTCTCACGCGCGTCTGCAGATACTCACTTAGCCGACGCTGAGCTTCCACTGCGACCGGAGGCCTGCTCTGCGAGCGATGATCCTTGCTCGACGGGGTCATCGCCTGATAGCGACGTACGAGGTCTTCGGTCTCCCGCACCGAAACGCCCTCCGCCCCAACTCGTTGCGCAAGACGAAGCTGGAAAGGATTGTCCTGGAGTCCAAGCAGAGCGCGACCGTGTGCAGCGGATAGACGACCCTCTACAAGCAGCTTTTGAATCGCCGGGGGCAACGACAGAAGCCGCAGCGCGTTGGTGATTGTCACCCGGCTACGCCCGAGGCGTCGGCCGAGCTCCTCCTGCGTCAAGCTCGCTTCGTCCAAGAGCTGACGGTAGCCCTCGGCCTCCTCGATTGGATTCAAGTCCTCGCGATGGAGGTTCTCAACGAGCGCTCGCTCGAGAGAGCCTCTGTCGTCGGTGTCGACGGTCATGACAGGGACGCGCTCTAGACCCGCCAGCCTTGATGCGCGCAGTCTTCGCTCCCCCGCGACGAGCTCGTAGCGGCCGTGCCCCAGATCGCGTACTAACAGCGGTTGGAGAATCCCAAGCTCGCGAATCGACTCGGCGAGATCGCTGATGGCTTCGTCGTCGAAGCTTTGGCGCGGCTGACGCGGGTTTGGTGCGATCGCGTCCAGGGAAACCTGGTTGAGGCCCGAGCCCGCACTCTCGGCGCGCGCTTCGTGCGCTGGCAACAGCGCGTCGAGTCCGCGGCCGAGGCCCGCCCGGCGCGTCATCGCTTGCTCCAGGGTTGGCCCTGAGGCCACGCCGCCTCGAGGTCACCGGGAGGCGGCGCCGTCACGCCGTAGCCTCGTCCGCCCGGGCCCGGCCTGGCGATCCGGACCTCGGGCTTCTCCATGGACTGGTTGGATTTCGCGGGTGGGGGAACCGGAACGTGGGTGGTGAGACCGAAGCGGCTTTCGTACTCGCCCGCCAATAGACGATATGACAAGGCCCCGCGCGACGATGGATCGAGGGTGAGAACTGGCTCGCCGAACGAGGGAGCCTCGGACAACCTCACGCTTCGAGGCACAACGGTCTCGAACACTTCCTCTCCGAAATGACTCCGAACTTCGTCCGCTACCTGGCTCGACAAGCGTGTGCGAGCGTCATACATCGTCAGCACGAACCCCGCGATGCGAAGGTCCCCGTTCAGTCCTACCTGCACTCGCTCTGCGGTTCCCATCAACTGTCCGAGACCCTCGAGCGCGTAGTACTCGCACTGAACCGGCACGATGAGGTCCTGGGCCGCCGCGAGAGCATTCACCGTGAGAAGGCCGAGCGATGGCGGGCAGTCGAGGAACACGAGGTCGTAACCCGAGACCGATCCCTCGAGCGCCTCAGCAAGTCTTCTCTCACGCTCCGGCACCTCGACGAGCTCGATCTCGGCTCCTGCGAGATCGGGCGAGGAAGGGACGAGGTCGAGACCCTTGATTCCAGTCGGTCGGACTATGTCTCCGAGGGCCGCTTCGTTCACCATCACGTCATAGGTCGAGGCATCGAGCGCTCGGTGATCGATGCCCAGACCGGTTGTCGCGTTGGACTGCGGATCGACATCGACGACGAGCACCTGATGGCCTCGCAGAGCGAGGGCCGCGGCGAGGTTCACCGAGGTCGTGGTCTTTCCCACGCCGCCCTTCTGGTTCGTGAAGGACACGATTCGGGGCATCCCGGGCACTACCGGCCGTACTTCCAATAGTTCCCAGTTCCTGGTCGCGGTGGCGGCCTGCGCGTCGCTAATCGTTGCCTCCGGGGGTCAGCGGCCCGGTTGGGGGCCTCTGCTGCCGATGATAGCAAGGCCCCCTGCCAGGACTTCGGCATCCCGAGGAATCTCCGCATTCGATCCCACCCATACGATCCTGACCCCGTTGGGGGCGACCAAGGGGGCCGTGAGCTCGAAGGCGGTGGCCGGCGGCGCGAGGGCTCGAGCCGTCACGACCGAGTGTGAGGCGGCCAGTCGTGGGTCGGAGGCGGCCTGGTGGGTGGTTTTGCGCACGACCTCCGCCTTGAGATCGAGCTCGCGGATCACCTCGTCAAGAAAGGCAGCTCGCTTGGTCCGAGGTTCGAGCAGGCGCCACCAGCGGTCCCCCACGATCGCAAGCGGCACGCCTGGGAACCCTGCGCCCGACCCCGCATCGAGCGCCTCACCGGGGGGCGCGGATGCGACGATCTCCCGGGCTTTGAGCGAATCCTGGATGTGGCGGCTCTCGAGCCGGTCGAGATCGCCGGGAGCAACCAAATCGATCTTTGGTGCCCACCGCTCGAGCAGTCGGATGTAAGCGGCGAAAGCGTCGTCCGAGGTCACATCCACCTGCGATGTTTCTCGGGATTCACGCTTTGACCAGGGCTTTTCGTGAAAGTGGGCGATCGGCCGGGGAAGGCCCCATTCGGCTATTCGCCGCGGACGATGACCTTGCGATTCGGCTCTTCGCCCTCAGAGTAGCTCGACGCACCCTCGATATCGGTCACCGCGTCGTGCACTAGTTTGCGCTCGTAGGCGTTCATCGGCTCGAGCTCGATCTCCGTGCCTCGTTCCATCGCTCGCCGCGCCATCGAGCGCGCGTACTCGGTCAGGGAATCTCGGCGTCGCGACCGGTAACCCTCGACGTCCACCAGTAGCCTGACGCGGCTTCTCAGCCGGCGCTGCACGGCCGTCCGAGTTACCTCTTGCAGGGCGTCGAGTGTCTGGCCTCTTCGGCCGATCAGCACCCCGAGGTCGTCTCCGGTGACGTCTACCACCGCTCGATCGTCCTCGAGCCTGGTGCTCACGTCGGCTTCCAGCTGCATCGAGGCGAGCAGGCCCTCGACGAACTCCTTGCCCGTGAGGGCGATGGCCTCGGCGGTGACCTCTTCCTCCGGCTCGGTCGACTCAATCGCGCTGGGGGCCAAGTCCTCGGTGGGCTCGGTCGCTTGGTCCGCCGCGTCCTCGGTGGGCTCGGCGATCTCGTTCTGTCGCGGATCCTCGCTCTCGGTCATCTTCTCCGCTTCTTCTTACTCGACTTACTCGACCCCGCGCGCGCAGTCGATTTGGCCCCATTGCCGGACTGTCGGCCTTGGGCCTTGGTGCCACCCGCTTTCGGGGATTTGGCTGTCTGAGCCCCTTTGGCTTTACCGTCCGACTTGCCGCTCTGGTTCGTTTCCGGCTTATCAGTCTTGCCCTTGGGCTTCCCGGTCGCTTTACCGGCAGCCAACGCTGGAGCCGGGCCGAGCCTCGCAAGGATGATCCGTTGCTGGACGATGGTCCAGATGTTCGTGGTCACCCAGTAGAGCACCACGCCAGCGGGGAAGCCGGGACCGATCGGGATGCCGATTGCAAAGGCCATGAGCAACAGCGGCATGAAGCGCATGATCATCTGCATCTGTTGCGCCTGCTGATCCTGCGCTCCCCGCCCGGCCATCAGCTGGCGCTGCTGATAGTAGGTCGTGAAACCCATGACCGCTATCAGCAAGAGATAGGGAAGAGAAGACAAAAAGGGGTTGCCGGCTCCGCAGGAGGTTTCCACGGTTTCGGTCCCGACCCCCTGCCAGGCCTGAAGGAAGGAGCAGTCGAGGCGCAGACCTGGGAGAAACTGGTTTACCTCTACCCTGGTGACGGGGTGAAGCAGGTCCTGGGCGAGCTTGCTCTGCTGGAGCGTTAAGAGCAGTCCGGTAGCCCCGGCGATAGGCACAAAGCCAGCTGCCACGGTGTCCGACACCCTGTAGCCCATGTATCGAAGGTTCAGGCGAACGACCTGGTAGAGCCCGATGAACAGTGGCATCTGCATCAGCAGAGGCAGGCAGCCTCCGAACGGATTCACTCCGTGCTCCTTGTAGAGCTTCATCATCTCTTCGTTGAGCTTTTGCCGGTCGTTCTTGTGTTTGGCCTGGAGCTTCTTGACCTCCGGCTGGATGACCTGCATCTCCCGCATCGACTTCGTTTGCTTGATCGACAGCGGAAGCAGCAGGGCTCTCACGGCCAGGGTGAGCAGAATGATTGCGAGGCCGAAACTGGGGATGAGCGCGTAGAACGCAGCGAGTGCGCCGGCGAACAGTTCGAAGAAACCCATCAGTCGCCTCTCTTCACCGGAACGTGGTCGACCCCTCCGGGAGACCATGGGTGACACCGGCCGATTCGCTTTACCGCCAGCAGGGAACCCCTCATGGCTCCGTGGACCCTAATTGCCTCGAGCGCATAGGCCGAGCAACTCGGGTGGAAGCGGCAATTCTGCCGCAACAACGGCGATACGAAGCGGCGATAGACCGCCGATCGCGCCCACCATTACTCGAGCCAGCGGACTCACGTTCCGCCTCCCACGACCCGGTCGAGCGCGGATCCGAGCTCCGCGACGAGGGTCGAGTACTCGACGTCCAAGACTCGATCGTCGGCGCGCAGCACGAAGTCGTAACCGGCGGCCGGCTCGATCTGCCTGAAAGCAGCTCTCAGGCGCCTCTTCACGAGATTGCGGGCAACCGCGCCTCCCTTGCACCTGACGGCCAGTCCCAGCCTCGAAGGCTCCTCGGGATCAGGGTTTGCCACGGCCGCGGCTACGAAACCCGGCCGGCCCACGCGCCGGCCCTGGGCCAGGACGCGTCGAAAATCACGTCCACTTCGCAAAGAGGGAGGATTCCTCACTCGTGGGGCGGCTAGGCCGACAGCCTGGCGCGGCCCTTGGTTCGCCGGCTCTTGATAATCGAGCGGCCCGCGCGCGTCTTCATCCGTGCTCGGAATCCGTGCTTGCGCTTCCGCCGCCGGGTATTGGGTTGAAAAGTTCGCTTCGTCATGGTGCCTCAATCTCTCGCGGTTTCGTCCCGCCCTTGGACGCCACCAAAGCAGGTCGCGAAACTTCGGGGGACTATCGGGGTGTCGCAGGAGTATAGCGGCTTCGCGTTTGTCCACGTCAAGGTCGCCTCACAGGGTCGCGAAGGAGTTTTCCACACGGCCCTTGACGGCCAGCCGAGCGCGCTGCGTAGGATACCTTTCGGCTTCGTAACTTCGTGCAACAAGCTAGGGATGACGGAACTTCCCCCCGAGCACCATTCCGGTCGAGTTGCACCCCCGTAGGTGGTCAGACCAGGTTGTCCACACTTGTGGATATCCCTGTTGACTACAGGGGGTGTGCTCCCTCCGCTTACCTGCCCAATTTCGGCATGACTTCGTTGCCTGTTCAAAGAGGAGACGGCCGCGTCTGACCAGGCCGTTTACAAATTGTGGAAAACCGTGCACCAAAAGGGGGAGGCTCGTGACGACGTACTCGGAGGCTCGCGACTACGCGGGCTCGGCCGCGCAGGCGGCCGGCTTCGGTGAAGAAGCTGAAGCTCAAAGACCCGGGAAGACTGCCCAGGCAGAAGAGTTGTGGACCCAGGCTTCTCAGCTCCTCCGTGACCGCATCTCTATGAGCACCTTCTCCATGTGGTTCGGACGTGCCAAGGCCCTCGGGATCGAAGGAACGACATTCATCTTGGGCGTTCCCAATCCCTACGCGAAGGAGCAGATCGAAACTCGCTATCTCGAACCGTTGACCGAAACTCTGGCGTCCGTCGGGGGCACCGAACTCGACGTCATCCTTCTAGCCGGCGATTCCTTCTCGGCAACAGAGGAGGAAGAGTTCCAGGAGCCTCCGGTTCAATCACAGACACAGACTCAGGAAACGAGCGCCGTCAGTACCGCCCCTGCTGGTTTCCACCCAAAATACACGTTCGACTCTTTCGTGATCGGCTCGTCCAACCGGTTCGCTCATGCGGCTGCGCTCGCCGTTGCCGAGGGCCCGGCGGAGGCCTACAACCCCCTCTTCATCTACGGAGGTGCTGGCCTCGGTAAGACCCATCTCCTGCATGCCATCGGTCGCTACGTCGGTGAATGTCACCCGGGTCTCCAGCGCCTGCTATGTCACGACCGAGCAGTTCATGAACGAGTTCATCCTTGCGCTCCAGCGCCGTACGATCACCGAGTTCCACCGTCGCTACCGCGCCGTCGACCTCCTTATGGTCGACGACATCCAGTTTCTCGAGGGCAAGGAACGCACACAAGAAGAGTTCTTCCACACGTTCAACGCGCTTCATCCCCACAGCCAAATCGTCATCACATCAGATCGTCTTCCCAAGAAGATCTCGACCCTCGAAGAGCGCCTCCGCACTCGATTCGAGTGGGGCCTCATAACCGACATCCAGCCCCCCGACCTCGAGACTCGCATCGCAATCCTGCAGACCAAAGCCGAAACGGACGGCCTCGCGGTGTCCCCCGAGATCATGGATTACATCGCAAGCCGCATTCAGACCAACATTCGCGAGCTCGAAGGTGCTCTCATTCGAGTCGCCGCGTATGCGTCGCTCACAAGCTCCGAGCCCACGCTCGAGCTCGCTCAAGGCGTCCTGCAATCTCTCCTGCCCAACGCCGCGGAGTCACGCGTCACCTCTGATCTGGTCATTGCTGTCGCGGCCGAGTACTACGACATCACTGCCGACGAGATTCGTTCCTCTAACCGATCCAGGCCGCTGGTCAACGCTCGCCAGATGGCGATGTACCTGTGTCGAGAGCTCACGGACCTCTCTCTTCCCGAGATCGGACGTCGTTTCGGTGGCCGCGATCACTCCACGGTCTTGCACGCCAACAACAAGATACGGACTCAGATGCAAGAGCGGGAGAGCAGTTTCGAGCAGGTTCGCGAGCTCACCACCAGGGTGAGGCAGCGTGCCGCTCGTGGATAACCCTAGACGGAAGCTGTCGGTAACTTCGAATCCGTGTGAACAACTCTTCGCGCCCACGTGGCTAGCAACAGTTCGCGCCTCTTACCCACAACCCCATCGCGCGCTCCATCCCAAGACCCAACCACCTGTTACCAGCCCATTCGGTACTTGTCCACGGAGTTCACAGCCCCTAGTACGACTGCTAGAAAATCAATATCTATTAGAAGCACTTAACCCCAAAGAACAAAACCTGTCGGAGCAGGGACGTAGGCTTTGTCCTAACGACACGTTCCGCGCAGAACGGAGGCGTTGATGAAGTTTCGTTGTGAGCGCGACGACCTGCTGGAGGCTGTTCAGTTTGCGTCACGCGCGATATCGAACCGGGCTACATTGCCTGTTCTTTCTGGTCTGAGGATCGCAGCCACCGATGATGGCTATGTTGGTGTCGCAGCCACCGATCTCGAGCTGACGATGCAGACTGCCTTCAAGGCTGGCGTGGATGAGCCCGGAACCGTGATCGTGCCAGGAAGGTTGTTCGGGGAGATGACGCGGAGCCTGGCCACCGGCCAGGTCAGTCTCTCGAGTGGTGACGCGGAGGTCGAGATCGGCTCGGGCCGTGGCCAGTTCAGGGTTAAAGCCTTGGCCCCCGACGACTATCCCGCGCTACCGATCGAGGAGCGCGAGGGCGATGGAGACGGAATCGAGATTTCGGTTGGCGCCGCAGGCTCTGGGAACGGCGCTGTCACAGGTAGTTCGCAGCGCGTCGACAGACGAGAGCCGCCAGGTTTTGACCGGGGTGTTGTGGGAGCTCGAGTCCGGGAACCTGACGCTCGCGGCCACCGACTCTTACCGGCTTGCAGTGCGTTCTCTCGATGTCGAGGGCGGCCCCCAAGAGCTCAGGAAAGTGATCCTCCCAGCCCGCGGCTTGAGCGAGCTGGCGCGAGCTCTTCAGGCCGGGGCTACTAGTGTGAAAACGACCGTCAAGGACAATTTGATCGTGTTCGGTATCGGGGGCCCGGAAGGGGCTGGCGAATCCATCATCGGATCGCGCTTTATCGAGGGTGAGTTCCCGAACTACAGGCAGCTGATCCCCACGGGTTACTCGAACACCCTCACCGTGGAGCGCGAGGCACTACTCGATGTCGTCAAACGTGTCGGTCTCCTGGCCCAGAACAACATGCCGGTAAAGATGCACTTGGGAACCGAACTCGAGGTGTCGGCGCACACGCCGGACGTCGGTGAAGGGCAGGAAGTGATCGATGCCGAGTACACTGGCGAACCGTTGGTGATCGCGTTCAACGCCGGATTCTTCAACGACGGGGGATCGGTGATCGAGGATCGAGCGCGTGGTCCTCGAGGCCGGCGACGGTCTCAAACCCGCCATCCTGCGCGGCGAGAACGACGCGAACTTCACCTATCTGCTGATGCCCGTCCGGGTCTCCTGACCCGCTTCCTTGTAGGCGGATCTTGAAGTGCGAGTCGAGAGCCTCGATATCGAGGATTTCCGCAACTATCGGAGCGCGCACCTCGAATTGGCGGAGGGCGTGAACCTCATCGTCGGGCGCAATGCCCAGGGCAAGACAAATCTGCTCGAGGCCGTGCACTGTCTCTCGGGCCTCGGGTCGCCTCGGGCAGCCGACGCGGCCCTTGTCAGGGATGGATCGGAACGCGCGCTGCTCCATGCCTGGGTCGTGCCGCGGGGAGAGGCGGTTGGCCGTCGACATGGAATTACGGCCCGGCCGAGGCACCCGGGCGCTCATCAACAAGACACCGGTATCCGGGAGCCGGGCATTATCGGCGCTCACCACCAGTGTGTTCTTCGGGCCCGACGAACTGTCACTGGTTAAAGGAAGCCCTGATGGCCGCCGCCGGTTCTTGGACGAGCTGGTGGTCAAGCTTCGGCCAGCTCGCGACGGATTGCGCCGAGAATGGGAACGAGTCCTAAAGCAGAGAAATTCGCTGCTCAAATCGGCTCCACGCGCCAAGGGCACATCGTTGTCGACGCTTGATGTCTGGGACGAGTCCCTGTGCCGCGTCGGGTCTGCTCTTACCGCCGCCAGGCTCGAGGTGCTCGCCGACCTGCTTCCCTTCGCTCTCAAGCGTTACGAATCGATCGCCGGAGGAGGCCGTCTCGACCTCGACTACAACAGCTCGTGGATCGATGAGGAATTCACCGAGGACGCCCTGCGCGACCCATCCACGATCGCGGAGGAGCCCCTCGCCGAGATGCTGAAGAAAGGCATCGGGAACCTGAGCGCAGCGCGAGCTGGAGCGCGGGATGTCGTTGATCGGCCCTCGAGCGCGACGACGTCGGCGTGCTGTTGCAAGCGGGCAGTGATGAACCGACGATGCTGGACCGCGCGCGTCTACGCGTCACAAGGTGATCAACGCACATCGGCCCTGGCGTTGAAGCTCGCCGAGCACGATTTGCTCACCGAGCGTCTCGACGACCGGCCATTGTTGCTCCTGGACGACGTGTTTTCTGAGCTCGACCCCGAGCGGAGGCAGTGGCTCGGCGATGCAATCAGGGCCATGGGCCAAACCCTCGTTTCGTCCGCGGAGCCGGGAGCCACCGAAGCGGCCCGCGCCGGCCTTGTGATCGAGGTGGCGGCAGGAGAGATTGTCGAACGGGGTGCGCCTCATGGGTAACGAACTCGTCAGGATTCGCGATGTGCTCGACGGCTTCGGGGTCAAGGTCGGCCTCGGCCGCTCGAGAGACGCGAACGTGATCTGGTCCCGGTGGATCGAGATCGTCGGGGATGCAATTGCTGCGCATGCCGAGCCGAGTTCGCTGCGAGACGGTGTCCTCAAGGTCCGGGCAGACTCCCCGCGTGGGCCGCGGAGCTCGGCTATCTGGTGGGCGAGATCAAGGCTCAGCGCGAACGCACTGATCGGCCGTCCGGCGGTGACCGAGGTGCGGATATGGACCGGTCCGGGGCACGTCTCGAGGGACGAGAAGCGCCTACCGGCCAAGACAGTACCCGCGGCTGCAAACACGCCCAACGAAGCGACCGAAAGGCCACCAGCGAAGGATCCGCAGGAGGCTTTGGAGAGGGCTCGAGAGGCGTGGCGGAGACGGCATGCAACGGAGGGAACAGATCCCCGTGAAGGGTCGTAGAAGGGCTCGTCAAAACCAGGAAACGTCCAGCTAGATGGTAAGATTTGAGTCACTCAACCAGCGGTCTTGCCTCGCACTCGCCGCGCCCGCACTGGAGTCTCCGAGGGAGATCCAAGCGGGGCGATTCGGCACTACGGGGCGCGGCAACGTGACCATCAAGCAACTACCAGTAGAGGTTCTATGACGGCAGCAAAATCATCGGCGGCCACGCGCACCGACGCCTACACCGCGCAGGACATCACAGTCCTCAAGGGGTTGGATCCGGTAAGGCAGCGGCCCGCCATGTACATAGGTTCGACCGGGACCCGAGGGCTCCATCATCTCGTCTACGAGGTCGTGGACAACGCCGTCGACGAAGCCATGGCCGGCTACTGCGACCGAATCATCGTCGAGCTCCTCCCGGACGGCGGATGCCGGGTCACCGACAACGGACGCGGCATTCCGGTCGACAACGTCAAGGGCGAGCGACGGCCCGCGGTTGAGGTCGTTCTCACGACCCTTCATGCTGGCGGGAAATTCGGCGGGAAGGGCTACCAGGTCTCCGGAGGCCTTCACGGGGTCGGTCTGTCCGTAGTGAATGCACTTTCCAAGAAGCTGGAGGTTGAAGTCGCCCGTAACGGAAAGCTTCACTACCAAGAGTACGAGCGCGGCAAGCCCAAGGCCAAGCTCAAGGCTGGGAAGAGCATCAAACGAACCGGCACGACCGTTGCCTTCTGGCCGGATCCACTTATCTTCACCGAGGAAATCGAGTTCAAGTTCGAAACGCTTGCTCAAAGACTTCGTGAGATGGCGTTCTTGAACAAGGGTCTCGAGGTGCGGCTGATCGACCAACGGCAAGAGCCGGAGGTAAGGGAGGAGTTCCGGTACTCCGGCGGGATCGTCGACTTCGTCAAGCATTTGAACGCGACGCGCGACACCTTGTTCAAGCGCGTGATCGGTTTCGAGAGCAAGGCCGAGAACCACGAGGTCGAAGTGGCCATGCAGTGGACAACCTCGTTCAATGAGTCGGTGTTTACCTTCGCAAACAACATCAACACGCACGAAGGCGGAATGCACGAGGAAGGTTTTCGGCGTTCCCTCACGCGTGTGGTGTCGAACTACGCCAAGAGCAAAGGCATGTTGAAGGATAAGGACCCGGCCCTCACGGGTGAGGACTGTCGCGAAGGCCTTACTGCGATCATCTCGGTAAGGCTAAGGAACCCTCAGTTCGAGGGCCAAACCAAGACCAAGCTCGGCAACACCGAGATCCGTTCATACGTCGAGCGCGAGATGAACGAGAAGTTTGCGTCTTTTCTTGAGGAGCACCCCAGTGAGGCGCGGGCGATCGCCAACAAGGCCATAGGAGCGCAACGCGCGCGTCTAGAAGCTCGCAAGGCGCGGGACCTGGTGCGGCGAAAGACGCTGCTGGAGTCGACCGCGTTGCCGGGCAAGTTGGCGGACTGCCAGACGCGAGACCCGCACGAGGCCGAGCTGTTCATTGTTGAGGGGAACTCTGCCGGGGGTACCGCCAAGCAGGCACGTGCACGCGAGACTCAAGCCATTCTCCCGCTTCGAGGAAAGATCCTGAATGTCGAGCGCGCCCGTCTCGCGAAGACCCTCGAGAACAAAGAGATCCAGTCAATCATTACGGCGGTTGGGTCGGGCATCGGCGAGGACTTCGATGCGAGCAAGACCCGCTATCACAAGATCGTATGCATGGCCGATGCAGATGTCGACGGCAGTCACATCAAGACCCTGCTGCTCACGATGTTCTTCCGTCACATCCGCGAGCTCATCGAGCTCGGATACATCTACGTCGCCAAACCTCCGCTGTACCGTGTGAAACACAAGGGTAAGAACCACTACTTCATGAACGATGACGAACTCAATGCATATCGCGCGAGCAAAACGGCAAGGTGGAAGCCGCTCGTTTCAAGGGTCTCGGCGAGATGAATCCCGACGAGTTGTGGGAGACGACTCTGGACCCCGAGAAGAGGACTCTCATGAGAGTGACCATGGAGGACGCGGCGATCGCAGACATCCTGTTCCAGCAACTGATGGGTGACGACGTCGAAGAGCGCAAGAACTACATCCAGCGCAACGCCAAAGACGTTCGCTTCCTCGATATCTAGGACGAGAGGGCCATGGCCGAAGAACCTTTCCAGGACAAGCTGCCCCCCGACGACGGTGACGGCAGCACGGACGTGACAATCGAGGAAGAGATCTCGTATTCGTTCCTCGAATACGCAATGTCGGTCATCGTCAGCCGGGCGCTTCCCGACGTGCGCGACGGGTTAAAGCCCGTGCATCGCAGGATTCTCTTCTCTGCCCTGGAAGCAGGGCTCCGACCCGATCGCCAGTATCGCAAGTGTGCCGCTCTTGTCGGCGACGTGATGAAGAAGTACCACCCACACGGCGACCAGGCCATCTACGACGCCATGGCTCGCCTCGCTCAGGACTTTTCGACGCGGTACCTGCTCATCGACGGTCAGGGCAACTTCGGCTCCGTCGACGGAGACGAGCCTGCCGCGCCTCGATACACGGAATGCCGACTGTCGAATCTAGCGATGGAGCTGCTGCGTAACATCGACGAGGAAACCGTCGATTTCGTCGACAACTATGACGGCTACGAGACGGAGCCCTCCGTTCTGCCCGCCCGATTCCCGAACCTGCTCGTCAACGGGTCGAGTGGCATCGCCGTGGGGATGGCTACCAACATCCCGCCGCACAACCTCGGTGAGGTCATCGACGCCACCGTCGAATTGTTGCGGGACCCCGACTCGGGCCGCGGACGAGACCAAGACTCTGCAGATCGCCATGAAGCACATCAAGGGACCGGACTTCCCAACGGGGGGGTTGATCGTCGGCCGCCAAGGAGTAATCGACGCTCAGACGACCGGGCGCGGCTCGGTCAAGATGCGCGCGGTCTGCGAGGTCGAGGAGGGCCCCAAGGGCAACCCACGCATCGTCGTTACGGAGATCCCCTACCAGGTCAATAAGTCTCGCCTTCTGATGAAGATCGCGGAGCTTGTCAATGCGAAGGAGCATCGTCTCGAGGGCATCGCGGACCTGCGAGACGAGTCGAACCGCCAGGGCATGCGGGTGGTCATCGACCTCAAGAAGAACGCCGTCCCCCAGGTGGTACTGAACTCCCTTTACAAGCGCACTCAACTTCAGGACAGCTTCGGTGTGAACACGTTGGCGCTCGTCGATGGTATTCCGCGGACCATTAACATCGGACAGGCGCTCACCGAGTACATCGCACATCAGTTCACTATCATCACCCGGCGGACCCAGTACAGACTTCGCAAGGCCGAAGAGCGCAGTCACATCATCGAGGGCTTGATCATTGCGCTCGACAACATTGATGACATCGTTGCGCTCATCCGTGCGGCTGCCGACACCGAAGAGGCACGGAACGGTCTGATTATCCGTTACGGGTTGTCTGAGATTCAGGCCAACCACATTCTCGACATGCCGTTGAGGCGCCTCACTGCCCTCGAGCAAGACAAGATTCGCGAGGAATATGAAGCTCTACAGACGACGATCGCAGAGCTCAAGGAGATACTGGCCGACCCCACCAGAGTGCGGTCGATCATCGCCGAGGAACTCACCGAGATCAAAGAGAAGTACGCGGACGATCGCCGCACGCGGATCGTCCCCGACGAGGGCGAGTTCGACATCGAGGACCTCATAGCGGATGAGGATCTCGTCGTAAGCGTGTCGCGCGATGGATACATCAAGAGTGTTCCCCTGGACACATATCGCCGGCAGGGACGTGGGGGCCGGGGCGTCAAAGCGACCGCCCTCAAGGAAGGCGACGTGGTCGAGCACCTCATCACGACAACGGCGCACTCCTACCTTCTGCTGTTCTCAACGAGCGGGCGCGTCTACCGGCTCAAGGCTCACGAGATTCCCAAGCGCGACCGAACAGCACGCGGCACGGCAGTGGTCAACGTCGTTTCGATGCGCCCTGAGGACGAGGTCGCTGCGATGATCGACACCCGCGACTACGAGACGTATCGCTATCTGCTGATCGCGACTCGTAAGGGCATGGTCAAGAAGACCCTGTTCCGGGAGTACGACTCGACCCGGCGTGAGGGCATCATCGCTCTGAACCTCAAGGATGGAGACGAGGTCGTGCGCGTCGTGCCCACCTCGGGCGAGGAGGATGCTCTCCTCATAACGCGCAAGGGCAAGGCGATTCGGTTCACCGAGCGAAATGTGCGCCCGATGGGACGCACCGCAACTGGTGTGATCGGCATTCGCCTCGATGAGGACGACGAGGTCGTTGCTGCCGACATGGTCCGAAACGAGAACGACGACCTGCTCATCATCACCGAGTTTGGCTTCGGCAAGCGCACGAAGCTGCAGCACTTCCCACGCAAAGGACGAGGGGGCAAGGGTGTCATCGCAGCCAAGCTCACCAAGCCCCGGGGGCAGATCATCGGAGCCATCGTGGTGACGGCCGGGGACGAGGTGTTCGTCATTTCGGACGACGGGGTAGCCACTCGCCAGCGTGTGGATGGGATCTCCCGCCAGGGGAGGCCAACCACCGGAGTTCGGGTCATGCAGCTCGGCGATGGCGCCAAGATCTCGGCCCTTGCACCCGTGGCGGAGGAGATCGACGACGACGGGCAGAGCAGACTGCCAACCTGATCGTCCCGGATCCGGTCATCTCGACGGAACCAAGGTGATCCGGGGGAAGTCGTAAAGGCGTGACAAAGGCCATCCGATGCTATCGAGTACAGGGCAGGCCTCTCTGCGAGCACCCCATCGGCAGCGATCGAGGGGGCAAATTGTGGAGAAGTAGCCCATACTAGGCCCGGGACGAGGGCGGCTGAAGGGTGATACGTGGCTTCGAGCAAGCACGGACGGGGAGAGCGACCAGGAGTGGAACCTGACCAGGTCGCCGGCTCGTCTGGAGTTCCCAATACGGACAAGTCATTTCTCGAGGCCCTGCGCGATGCCAAGGGCGATGACCGAGGCCTGACCTCCGCGGGGCGCCGCCTACGCGACCGACGCTCTAGGAACAGTCGCCAGACCACTTCCGCCCAGCCCGTTGATGTAGCACGCGAGGCCGCTGGTCGTCCCACGCAAGGTTCGGCCTTCGAGGTGTTCGATCACGTCAGGAACGAGAAGCCCGAGACAGACACCTTGGAAACGCCGAGAGTGCCCGGCATCTCCGCTGCACCACCACGCAGTACCGTGGCCACCCCAGGTCCTCTGACTCCATCGCGGTCCACCGAGGAGAGGCTGAGGAAGGCAAAGCGAACCAGGCGCCGGACCAGTGCACCGCGGACAAGACCGGCTCGGGGTGCGGTTCGTCGGGTGCGAAGAACCGTCAAGCGCGTCGACCCATGGTCGGTCTTGAAAATGTCGCTCTTCTACTACGCAATCTTCTTCGTCGTATGGCTGATAGGCGTAGCGATGCTGTTCTCATTTGTTGAGTCCACAGGTGTGTTCGACACCATCGAAGAGGTTGGCAGGGGCATGGAGTTCGAGCAGCTAGCCAACTTCGAGATTTCGCTGGGCGGCGTGCTGAAATGGGCGGCATACGTCGGAGTCGGGCTCGTGCTTCTTGCCACCGTGGTCAACGTGATCCTCGCCTTTCTCTACAACCTCGGCTCTGACATCGTCGGTGGCGTCCAGGTCACCTTCGTCGAGCGAGACGAGTAGCCGGCTTTAGAGAGCGACTGCCTCGAGCCGGGCCACCCTCGTGCCCCGGCCCCCGAGCTGCGCGAGAAAGTCTCGAGGATCGAAAGCCTCGGCGGGAGACTTGACCCCCGGCGAGCGTTGCCCATGCCCGAGCTCCAGTGTGGCGAGGATCATCGGAGAGCTGGCGAGGTTCATGAGGTGATCGACCACCCCCAGCGACACGGTTGCCGGGTGCCCACCTCTGTGCCCGACGACATCGACTCGTGCAGCCGACCATCGTGGGCCTCGGGGAGGCAGAGAGAGGGCCACGTTCAGAGTTCGTTGCGCCACGCTCGTCGTAGCAAGGGGAATCCGGGTCAGCGCGCGGAGCGCGTCCATGGCACCTTTTTCGGTGAGACCCAGCCCCACACTCAACGACCGAAGTCCCTGTGATTTCAGGTTTTGAAGCTCCGGATGGCTGCAACCGACCGTCTCGACCCAGCCGACTGGCTCCGGGAAGTAGACGCGGTGTGGGGAGTCTCCCGATCGGTCAACCTCGAGCTCGTAGTCGCTGATCGAGGCGCCGGGTGTTCGGAGCGTGTGCAGGAGATGAGCGGTGTGAGCATCAGTCGGGAGATCTCGATAGGAGTGCGCGAGGGAGATCTCGGTCTCGGTGACATCGTCGAACTCCTCCTGGGCAAGGGCCGTCAGAAGCGTCGTGATGCCGGGCGACAATCCACAACCAGCGACGACTGTCGAACCGGTAAACCGCGCCCTTTCATCGAGTTCGGCCACTGCACGCGTGGCCGCGTAGTCGTTTCCGAGGGACACATATGCAACGCCGGCCTCTATCGCAGCACTGGCGGCGGGAAGCTCGGTTAGGTGCGAAGGCCCGCAGCAGTTGACGACCACATCAGCCTGAACGCAAGCAGTGCCCAGCAGAACGTCATCTTCGAGATCCAGCAACGCCACGCGCGCCTTGTCTCCCAGGAGCGATGTTGACCTGCGCAGAGTCTCGTAGTTGCGACCCCCGATGATGAGATCGTTGACCTCGTCGCGACGAGCAAGCTCGGCAGCCACCCGCCGACCGACAATCCCCGTGCCCCCGAGGAGAAGAACTCTCATGTGGCCCGGTTGTCACCCTTGCGTGTCAACTCCGCCTCCGAGATCTCTCGCCAAACTCCCTGCGGGGGCGGTGTCTTCGAGTGCGCGAAGTGACGTCCCCACCACACGCCGACAGCTCCGATCAGCGCGGCGCTCAGCAAACGAACCAACTTGGCTAGCATGTGAACCCACTATAGGGGGGTAGGAGCCTGCATGAGCCTGAGACCTGGACCCAGCAAACATGACTCCACACGTAAGGTGGCCTGATGGCGGACGTAGCAATTTCACTGAAGAACGTCTCCAAGAGATTCAGTCAGAACGGGGGCCCCGCAGCTGTCGATGATCTCTCGCTGGACATGGAACAGGGGGAGACCGTCGTCCTCGTCGGTCCTTCCGGCTGCGGCAAGACCACGACGATGAAGATGATCAACCGCCTCATCGAACCAAGCTCGGGAACCATCGAGGTGGACGGGACCGACATTCTGAAGCAGAACCCGGTCGAGCTGCGGCGCAACATCGGATACGTCATCCAGAGCATCGGGCTGCTTCCGCACCGATCAATTCGCGACAACATCTCGACCGTGCCGAAGCTGGTGGGTTGGAAGGATGAGCGTATCAATCGCCGCGTCGACGAGCTTGTCGAGATATTCGAGCTCGATCGTGAGCTCCTGGATCGCTATCCGGCGGAGCTCTCCGGGGGGCAGAGACAGCGAGTCGGTGTCGCCCGCGCCTTGGCGGTGGATCCTCCGGTGATGCTGATGGACGAGCCATTCGGGGCGGTCGACCCGATTGTGCGGGAGCGTCTTCAAGATCAGTTTCTGAACATCCAGCAGGAGCTTCGTAAGACGATCGTGTTCGTGACGCACGACATCGATGAGGCAATCAAGATGGCGGACCGCATCGCGATCCTGAACAAGGGCGGCGTGGTCGAGCAGTACGCACCACCCGAGGAGATCCTGCGCGCGCCGGCTAACAACTTCGTGAAGCAGTTCGTGGGTGTCGAACGAGGCCTCAAGCGGCTCGCTCTGACGAAGGTGGACGACGTAGAGATCGAGGAAGGGCCCGTGGTGACCTCGGACACATCGTCCGAGGACGCTCTGAGGACTATGGAACGATTCGACTTCCACTGGGCTGCCGTGGTCGACGATGGCGAGCTCAAGGGTTGGGTCGACATGCCAAGTTTAAAGCGAGTCAAGATGGTGTCTGAGGTGAAGCCTCGTCCCTTCAGCGCATACGTCACCGGGGATAGCACCTTGCGCGAAGCTCTCGATGCAATCGTCACATCGCGCACCCACGTGGCAGTCGTTGCGATCGAGGGCCAGCGTTACAGAGGAATCCTTTCGCTCGAACGCATCTCGAGGGAGATCGTCGATGGCCGGTAGCGGTCCCATCATCGATTGGTCTCGCGTCTTTGGCACCCTCCTGCCCGAGTTGATCTCGCGCTTTTTCGAACACCTGCAACTCACCGTTCTCGCCGTGCTGATCGGATTCCTGATCTCGTTCCCGCTTGCGATATGGGCCCACCGTCACCGCAAGGCGTACGGGCCGATCACTGCCGTCACCGGGTTGCTCTACACGATTCCAAGCTTGGCGCTGCTGGTCTTGTTGACGCAGTACTTCGGGTTGAGTACGACCACCGCCTTGATCGTGCTGACGAGCTACACCCTGCTGATCCTCATCCGGGGCATCGTGTCGGGTCTCAACGGAGTGCCGGGCGACACGAAGGAAGCGGCTCAGGGGATGGGTTATTCGGATCGGCAGATGTTGTGGCGCGTCGAGTTGCCTCTTGCACTCCCAGTCATCATGGCGGGACTCCGAATCGCAACCGTCACAACCATCGGCTTGGTGACGGTGACGGCGTTTATCGGCAAAGGGGGTCTTGGCATCTTCATACTGCGAGGCTTCAACCAGTTCGATTCAACGCAGGTGATGATCGGCGGGTTGTTGTCGCTGATTCTGGCGGTGGTGGTTGATGTCTTGCTGGTGCTAGCCGAACGCGCCGCGACTCCGTGGACGAGTAGGCGCGCCCGGAGGCTGATCTGATGGAGTTCATCGGCAATGTATGGGGGTGGCTCACGGACCCCGCCCACTGGTCGGGACCCGACGGAATCGTGCTGCGAGCCACGGAGCACGTTCAGATTTCCTTCTCGGCCGTATTGGCGGCGATGCTTTTAGCGATTCCCCTCGGCCTGTACGTAGGCCACACGAGACGGTTCGAGTTGTTCGCCATCACGACAGGAAACCTGGGGCGGGCACTGCCTTCCTTCGGCATTCTGGCGATCTGTTTCGGTCTCCCTTTCTTCGCCCAACTGCCAGGTGTCATCGGTTACTGGCCAACGTTTGCGGCCTTGTTCCTTCTTGCCGTCCCGCCCATCTTGATCAACACATACGTCGGGATCAAAGGGGTTGACGCCGATGTTGTCGAGGCAGCGCGTGGCATGGGGATGACCGGCTCGGAAATACTCCGTCGGATCGAGCTGCCGCTTGCTGCCCCGCTCATGGTGTCTGGGCTGCGCATCGCCTCGGTTCAGGTCGTGGCGACGGCGACACTCGGGGCGCTTGGCGGATATGGGACCTTTGGGCGGTACATCATCGATGGTCGATCTATCGGAGACAACGTAGAAGTGGCGGCGGGCGCCGTCCTGGTTGCCCTTCTCGCCCTCGCCGTCGAACTCGGATTCGGCGCACTCGAACGCATCTCGGCACCTCGGACGGTTAAAGGACCCAAGCGAAGGGTCGCCATGGGCCGAATGGGCGGCGAGCCGGAAACGGTTACCTGAGGACACCTCGCCGGTATCAACTACAAAAATAGTAATCGGCATATGGTTCCCCCTACGTATCCGACGGCACCCGATGTGCCGACGAGCCAAGATGGGAGGAGACCCATGCGGAAGTTCCGCAGTTACGCTCTCGGGGCGACCATTCTCGCTGTTGCACTTGTTCTTGCAGCGTGCGGGTCGGGTGGGAGCGATTCAGATGACGACACCGGGGATACCGGTGGCGGTGGTGGCAGTGCTGCAAGTCCTGCGAGTGAAATGGTTCTGGGGGGGCCGCCGGAGTGCCCGGAGCGCCCATTCTGCATCCCTGGCCTCGAAGAGACCTACGGAATCGAGTTCCAAGAGTTCAAGCCCCTCGATGTCGGCGGCCCGCTGACGGTTCAGGCTCTCGAGAACGGTCAGATCGACATCGGTCTTCTCTTCTCGACGTCCAGCGCCATCTCTGCCAACGACTGGGTCCTGCTGGAGGACGACAAGAGTCTGCAGACTGCAGAGAACATCACGCCCGTCGTCAACTCGGAGTCAAATGACCCGACCATCGAGACGCTCCTAAACAGTGTGAGCGCAGCGCTCACGACCGAGAACATCACCGAGCTCAACGGCCGAGTAGAGATCGACAAGGAGTCGCCGGCGGATGTCGCCCAGTCGTTCCTCGAGGATGAGGGCATATCAGGCGATGGCGAGTCGGGTTCCGGTGACCTCACGGTCGGCGCGGTTCAGTTCGCGGAGAATCAGATCGTGGCCGAGATGTACGCCCAGGTCCTCGAGCAGGCCGGCTACAGCGTCGACCGGCAGTTGGATCTCGGGTCGCGCGAGATAATCCAGCCCGCGATCAAGAAGGGTGAGATCGATATTGCCCCGGAGTACCTAGGGTCCTTGCTGTTGTTCCTCGACCCCGAGGCTGAGGCGACCGGAGACCCCCAAAACAACGTTGATCTCCTCGTGCCGTTGCTCGAGCAGAACAACGCAGTCCTACTCGAGCCCTCCGAGGCCAACGATACGAACGCATTCGTCGTGACCCAGGAGATAGCCGACGAGTATGGTCTCGCAACGATGAGCGACTTGGCGGGGGAAGGCGAGTAACCACTAAAGAAGGTAGCAATTGAGGAGGGTCCGCCGCTGCGGGCCCTTCTTCATTGCGAGTGACGTTCGCCCGCTTCGATTACGAGGTCGATGGTGTTTGCCGGAGTGGCCAAAGGGCAGACCCAGCGAGGGTTGTAGGAGCACGACGGGTTATAGGCAAAGTTGAAATCCAGTACGAGCTTGTCGTAGAGCGTCCCCAGATCCGCTCCCTTCACCGTGTCGAGCAAGTAGCGGCCGGCACCGTAGGTAGCGTCGCCGCTGGTGGCATCTTTGAAGGGCATGAACAATCCGCCCCCGTAGGTCTCGATCCAGTAGAGCTCGAGGCGAACCAACTGTCCCTGCATCTGGAAGGTGGCGATTCCCCGGCGAGCGAATCGCATCGGCTCGGTCCCACTAGTGGCGATGTCGTAGTGCTCTGTGCCGACGTCGCGATAGTCGGCTAGAACTCGGAAGGCCGGATCATAGTCGTAGTAATCAAGTCCAGAAAAGCTCTCGAGTGCCTCTTGTGGAAGCGGGCTTTGTGGGTGTGTCGCGAAGATTTCGTGTCTCACCTCGCGCCACCTCCGCCAGGCCCACTCTGGTTCGGGACATGCACGAATCTCGCCGTACAGCTCGAAGATGCGGCGTCTCCAATCGAGGAGCGTCATCACATCCTGGATCGACTCGGAAAGCTCGGACTGCGCCACGGTGGGATTCTGCCCCCGCAGGCCCTGTCTCACTCACCCTTTTGAAAGATGGCCACCTCGATTGTCTTGTCGCAGGTCACGCGTACGCTTGGGGAGTTCGTGACTCCACCTGACAGGGAGGTCCCGATGACTGTTCAGTTTCAGGTCACCTTCGATTCCGCGAAACCCTCCGCTCTGGCGCGTTTCTGGATGGTGGCGCTTGGATACGAGTTGGAGAAACCGCCGGACGGTTACGACACGTGGGAGGCCTTCCTCGAGAGCATCGGCGTGCCGGAGAACGAGTGGGACACCGGCGCATCGGCCGTCGATCCGGAGGGAATCCAGCCTCGTCTCTATTTCCAACAGGTGCCCGAAGCAAAGACAACCAAGAACCGGCTCCACCTCGACCTCGATGTGTCGCAGGGGAGGGGCATGCCTCTGGAGCAACGTCGGAGCGAAGTAAACGATGCCGTCGCACGGCTCGAGGGTGTCGGAGCGACGAAGCTGTTCGAGATGACGGAGGGCGATCACTATCACGTGACGATGGCCGATCCGGAAGGCAACGAGTTCTGCTTGCGGTGAACCGGCTGCCCCGCCCTGGAAGCCCATTGTCCTAAATCACTGCGTCGCGGAAGCACTTCCCAGTACCAGTGAACCCAAGGCCAGCAGGAGATATACCGATGGGTAGCTGAACGAGTACCAGCGTGCGCGCACGTGGGTGATGATCGCACCGACAAAGAACAGGATTACGCCGACTGCAGCAGCGACGCCTATCGGTGGCACGACGAAGCCGATCAGCAAGCCGACCGCTCCTGCGGCTTTGAGAATGGCTAGCTTGGTCAGCCACGATTCCGGCACGCCTGCCTTGGCCATGTTGGTGAGGACCTGGTGATAGCGAACGAAGTCGGCCGTGGCCGAGAACGTAAGAGCGACGATGGCCAATACCGTCACTACGATGTAGGCGGTAAACATGAGGAACTCCAATCTTTAGTTGAGGACACCGATGGTCTTGATCGGCAAGTGATTCATTGCAGCGAAGTTGGCCACTCGTCACGTTCGCCGCAGTGATTCCTCGTTTCCGTCCGTGAGGCTGGGGACACTTGTCATGTCATCATCCCTCCGATATACTTCGGATTATGGATTATTTGGATAACAAACTATTTGTATCTCGAAAGGCTAGATATGTCAAGGGCGACCGCTCGACGTGAGATGACGGCAGCACTCCCGCTTGCAATGCGGGAGGCGCTAGCTCATTTGACGAGTTTCAACCACTACGTTGGTAAGCCGTTGGGACTTAACAACGTTGAGTTCTTATGTGTTGATCTGATCAGCCGCCATGAGCCGATCACTCCTGGACACCTCGCCGACATGTGCGGGCTTCGCCCCGCTACCATCACCGGCGTCCTCGACCGTCTCGAGGCCGGTGGCTGGGTCCGGCGCGACCGAGACGCTCATGATCGCCGCAGAGTGTTGATCCACGCTCGGCGCGAGCGCGCATCGGAACTCGGGCACCGACTCGGGGGGATGCGTCGCGCGCTGCGCGAAATCTCCGAGGGCTACAACGACAAGGAACTCGCACTGATTCTGGACTTTTTGACCAAGGTCTCGGAGGCAGGAAAAGACCAGTCCGCAGCTCTGCAGTCCGCCGACAAGTCCTGATCCAGCACGGCCGAAACCCTCCGCGATCACCCTGGAAGGGCAAGCCGTTACAGGTTGACCACACGACATCTGCTGCAAGGAGGAGTAAACTATGCGGAAGATCATCGAGCAGGCCGTAGTCACCTTGGACGGCCAGGTCAGCACGCTGCAGGACTAACTCCTCACCGGGTGGGCCGGGAGTTCGAGCAGCTTTCAAGGATCTTCTCCTCTCTGTCGACGCGCTCCTCTATGGGCGGATCAGTTACGAGAACCACGCCGAGGTGTGGCCGACTCTGGAGGAGGCGTTCGGTGACTACACGAGCAGCGCTCCGACCAACAGCTAACACCACTGGGCTCGAGCGCTATTGTTTACAGATCGCAGTCGGAACAGAGCCGCGCTGGAGCTGCCGCTTATGAGCCACGTTGAGGTCCGCGACCTCGGCGAGCCCGAGGCAGTCGTGAGCGTTCCGCTGGGCGCCCCCTACCAGGTTCGCCTGGCCCAAATCTGCGACGAGGTGCTCCCAGGTGACGGGCTATGAAGCGTGGACTGTATTTGGCACCGTTCGACGAGTTGGCGGATCCGCGACTCCTGGCCGAGCTCGCGGCGGTTGCTGAGTCCCGAGGTTGGGACGGCCTGTTCCTGTGGGATCGGATCGCGTATCCGCCCTCAGGCCGCGCCGTAGCCGACCCATGGGTGGCGCTCAGCGCCATCGCTTCCATGACGGACAGCCTTCGGATCGGGCCGATGATCACTCCGCTCTCGCGGAGGCGCGTCCAGAAGGTCGCGCGGGAGACGGTAACGCTGGACCACCTGAGCAATGGGCGTCTGACGCTGGGCGTCGGGCTCGGCAATCCCGACGATCTCAGGCCGTATGGAGAGGCCATCGATCCACGCGAGCGAGCGCGTCTACTTGACGAGAGCTTGGAGCGGCTCAGCGAATTCTGGAACGGCTCATTCCGTCCCCTCCCGGTACAGCGCCCGCGGATCCCCGTCTGGGTCGCGGCGAACTGGCCAAATCGGAGACCGGTCCGACGCGCGGCTCGATGGGACGGGTTGTTCCCAATCGATCTTCCCGGACCCGACCAGCTCGCCGAACTCGCCGAAGCTCTTCGACAGGGGCGTGCCGGGAGCGAGGATCCCTTCGATCTCGTCGTAGAGGTGCCGCCCGGAGCCGACGTTCCCGCGTGGGAAGCCGCTGGCGCGCACATGGGTGCTCACGAGCATCGAGCCGCAGCCCCCGGAGCTTGAGATACGTGGGGTGATCGAGGCTGGTCCCTGACCGCAAGTCTGGCAAACACCGTCCCCGCGCAACCGACTACGACGCCGAGCTGCGGCTGCACAACGAGGTGCTGCGTAGTCGCCTGTCGAATCCAACGCCAGGAGCACGTCCTCGATATCGGATGTGGGACCGGGCAGACGACCCGTGATGCCGCCCGGATGGCGACGGCGGGGAGTGCGCTCGGGGTCGACATCTCCGCGTCCGCCATTGCGCGCGCCCGCGAGCTCGCCCGAGCGGAGCGACTCCCCAACGTCACTTTCGACCAGGGCGATGCGCAGGTCCACCATTTTCTGCCGGGGCATTTCGATCTCGCCTTCAGCAGGTTCGGCACGATGTTCTTCGACGACCCCATCGCCGCGTTTGCCAACATCGGGCGGGCCCTGCGCCCAGCCGGGCGCCTCGTGATGATGGTCTGGCAGCGCCACGAGGAGAACGAGTGGTCCGTGTCGATCGAGCGAGCCCTCAGAGGGCGCGAGGAGGCGGCTCTCGCTCCCGAGGCAAGCGGTGCGTTCTCGCAGGCGGAGCCAACGACCGTGGAGGGGATCCTGAACGCGGCCGGTTTCACCAACGTCACGTTTACCGCTGTCCGTGAGCCCGTCTACTACGGTGGGGACGTGTCCGCTGCGCTCGCCTGGGTTCGCGGCTTCGCGTTCACGAGCGATGCCTTGAAACGCCTGGATCAGGCCTCTGCGGCACACGTGCTCGAGCGGCTGCGCGAGATGCTCTCGGCGCACGCCAGCGAGGACGGTGTTTGGTTCGACTCCCATGCCTGGATCGTCGCCGCTAGTCGCTGAGCGAGAACGCAACACGAGCTTCAGTGGCAGTGAACCGTTACAACGACCGCACTATTTCGGCAATGGCTCCGACCCAATCCTCCACACCTCCGAAGTCCCGGCCGTGGCGGACGACTACCACATCGTGCTCGGGAATCACCACGATGAACTGGCCCTTGTTCCCAAGGGCAGCGAAGTAGTCGCCGAGCTCGTGCGTCGCGGTAGGTCCACCACCAGTATCCGTACGCCGGCGAGGGGTCGTGTTCCACGCTAACTGAGGTCGATTCGCGTACCCAGCTTGTTGGGAGGATGCGCCTTCCGTTCCACTCCCCTCCGTGAAGATAGAGAGAGCCGAGCTTGGCGAAGTCGATGGCGCGTGCGTTGATACCACTCTCCATCTTCTCGAAGCCGCTCGCCACGGAATCGAGCGACCACGACGCATCGGCCTCCGCTCCGAGTGGTTGCCACAGACGCGCCTCCATGAACTCGGCCACGTGCTGAGAGGTTGCCCGCTCGAGAATCATTCCCATCACCAGGGGATTGAAGTTGTTGTAGTGCCAGCGCTCCCCGGGCGGCCCGACGATTTCGCTGTCCGACAACGCGAGCTGGCGGAGATCTGGAGCGTAGTAGGTCTCGGTGTCGTCGCTCCAGGGCGTTCCCTGCTCTTCGTAGCGGAGTCCCGATGACATCGAGACGAGGTGCCGGATCGTGATCTTGTCGAAGCGCGCGTCACGCTCCTTCAGTTCTGGAAGGTAGTCAGTGATGGGGTCGTCAAGGGCGATAGTGCCGTCCTCCACCGCGATACCGACAAGCGCCGACGCGAACGACTTAGCCACCGAGAACGACGTCTGGGTCGAGCCGTGGTCGTAGCCGTTGAAGTAATGCTCGTAGAGCAGGTCGTCGTCCTTTACCACGAGGAACGCCGTGGTCTCCGTGGAACGGAGAAACGATTCGAGATCCTCGTAGTCGCCCGGAAGCGCGACATCGTCTGGGAGGCCCGAAGGGTAGCCGGGCCCCTTCTCATAGACGTACGGGTCCGCAGGTGCGTTGATCCGTCGCGCCGGAAACCTTCGGAAAGTCATCGACGTCTGCGTCGACCCAGATGACAGCGCGAGAGAAGGTTGAGGACTCGAGGGTGAGGAGCGCACGGACATAAACGATGCCCACGAAAGAGGCGAGGCCGACCGCGACTACAAGGGCGACCTTCAGCCACCGGCGCCCCTTGCGTCGGCGGGGGCCAGATCGCTCGGTCTCGCTTGGTTTTCTCTGTGTTGACGAGGAGTCACCGTTCATGGCTGTGGCTATCTTGGCCCCCAATGTGAGTTGCCTCTCCGCGACCCCAATCTTGGATTAGGGAAGTGGTGCGACGTGCTGCTTGTTCCACATTTGTTCCACGTTCGACTGTCCTTAACGTGTCCTCTCAGATGGATAATTTGAACCTTCGACCTCACCCTTGTCAGATGTGCGAGACCATCCGGACGGTGAGGATCATGAATGACCCACCCTGCACGACTAGGAGTCTGTACTCACCAGGACCTCGGTAGCCTTGATGATGGCTGTGACTTTCGTGCCCTCGGTGAGGGACAGGCTTTCAGCAGACCCGGCGGTGATCGCTGAGACCAACTCTTGGCCACCAATGTCGATGACCACTTCGGCCATCACAGTTCCCATCTTCACGGACTTCACGTTGCCCTTGATCTGGTTTCTTGCACTCAGGGGCATGAATACCTCACTTTCAGTTTGGTTGGCGCAGCCTAGCAAGCCCTCTGCCGCGCAACCGAGCACGTGAAGGCCAGCTTCTCATCTGCTGCACACAAGCGAGGGGCCGTGTGGCTGGGCCTCGGATTCTTGGCTTCTCTGGACTCTCCGCGACAAGCAGAGTCCACGCCGGACTCTCTTCGTTCCTGAACGGTTCGGATTCCGTTCGGATAGGGGTCATCACCAAGCGTTGCTCGCTCGGTGATTCTGTCCACTCCTCAACATTTGGCAAGTCGAACTGTAATGGCGTCGCCGGCCTCTGCGCAGGCCGCATGTAACGCGCTCGTGGCGGCCGTTACCGCAGGATTATCGGACGTCCCGGCGCGGACGCTACAGATGATGTCGCGGTAGCCGCTGTCCGGAAGCCGGTGCAGGCCGACAGTCGGGAGCGTCTCGACCCAGAGCAGATCGGGCAGGAACGCAACAGCGTGCCCTCCCCGGACTAGCCGTTCATGGACGACCATATCCGGGGATTCGTAGCGAACCTTCGGCACGAATCCGGCCGCGCGGCAGATCCTTTCAGCCCATTCCCGTGCTCGGCTGCCTGCTGGTTCCATCACCCAGTCGGCGTCGGCCAGGTCTGTGACTCGCTCGGCATCCGCCGGTGGTGACCCAGAGGGCGGGACCGCGAGCCGCATCGGGTCGCGGTGCAGCACAGACTGTTTCACGAGAGTGGACCGGACGAGCGGTTGGCCAGCGAACACCTCGTCGAACACCAGGTCGAACTCTCTGACCTGCAGACGTGAGAGAGCTTCATCGGGGTCGGCATGCGTCAGCTCGAGAGTCAGCCGGGGATGATCAGTGCGAAGTGCCGTCAGCACAGACGGCATGAGCGCCATGATGACAGTCTGGAAGGTCGCAATGCGGAAGGTCCCGGCGATGTCGCCCGCAGCCCTTGCCAGATCGGCGTCCGCCTGGTCCAGTCGCTCGAGGATCGCCTCGACGTGCTGGACGAGGATCTCGGCCTGCGGCGTGAGCCGCACTCGCCTGCCATCGGGCTCGAGCAAGGGTGCGCCGACCTCGGCTTCGAGGACTTTGAGCTGCTGCGAGATGGAGGAGTGGCTATAGGACATGGCGGCCGCGACGGCACTGATCGTGCCTCGATGTTTCAGCTCTCGCAGTAGCCGCAGTCGATGAAGGTCGAATTGACGAGCCACCCAGAGATGATATCTGTCAGTTCTTCTTACATAAATACGCCAGATATGTGAGCTGGACAGTCAGGAACTGTCGCAGGGAGACTTAAGCTCATCGACCGGGCGCGACCCATTGGCCCAGGAGGAACAAGAGTATGTCTGGGCGGAATGACCTTGTCGTTAAGAACGTCATGCTGGTGGACGGCACGGGTTCGCCGGCGAGGTCCGCTGACGTAGCAGTGTCGGCCGACAAGATCCAGCGAGTGGCGCCGCCCAATACTCTCATTGGGGGGGAGATCGTCGACGGGACGAACCTCATCCTGGCCCCCGGATTCGTCGACATCCACTCGCACGCGGACCTGCCGTTCTTGGTGGATGGGCGCGCCCACAGCGCGGTCACACAGGGCATTACGACGGTAGTGCCGGGGAACTGCGGTTTCGGCGTGGCGCCATTCAGGAGCGAGAGCAACCTGACCCAGAAGGACATGCCACTGGGTGGTGGCGATGCGCTGGCCGAGATCGGTGAAGTCACGACGTTCCCTCAATACCTTGAGAAACTGCGTGAGCGCGGAGTGGGCGTCAACGTGGTCCCGCTGGTTGCGCACGGACTCCTCAGGGCATCAGTAGCTGGGTTCGAGCTACGTGAGGTCACGGGATCGGAACTCGCGACAATGATAGCGATGGCCGACGAAGCTATGGACGCCGGGGCCGCAGGCCTGTCGTCGGGACTCGAATACGCACCCGGCATAGCGTCCACGACCGAGGAACTGATGGCGGTGGCCGCCCCCATCGGAGCACGCGGCGGCTTCTACGCAACTCACTGCCGGAACCGAGGCGAGTTCATCGTCCAAGCGGCCGAAGAGGGCGTGCGTATTGCTGAGTTTTCCGGAGCACGGCTCCAGATGTCCCACTTCATCCGCCGACCAACTGAGCCGGACAGGAGCCTAGCCGAGGCGGCGATCGATCTCCTCCGGGCCGCCGACAGCCGGGGAGTGCGATCGCGGTACGACGTCTTCCCGTTCGAGTACGGGCCGTCCCCCATCACCGCGTTCGTGCCGCAGAAGTTCAGGTCTGAGGCTGGACCGGAGTTCGGGTCCCGCCTCCAGGATCCTGACTTCATCTCCCGGATCACCGCTGATCTCGAGCCTCGTTTTGCGGCCATGCTTGATCAGGGCGGCGCTTCAGAGATGTACATCAGCGACGACGGGGGGGACGGACGGTACGTAGGCCTGACTCTCGGCGACGTGGCTGCTCGCAAGGGGATCTCGGTGGCTCACGCCGCTATCTGGCTCTTATCGGAAGCCGGCGAGCGTTACGGCCGCGTGATGATCAATGAACGGTGGGCCGATTGGGTGGACCTTCAGCACGCCATGGCGGATCCCAACTTCATCATCATGGGCGACGGGTCCATGGCGAATCTTGACGGCCCCTTAGCAGGCAAGGGCTTCGCTCTGTCCGACTGGGGACACGCCACGGCGACTCTAGGCCGATTCGTGCGTGAGCTTGGGCTACTGTCGATTGAGGATGCTGTTCGGCGAATGACATCCGCGCCGGCAGAGCAGATTGGCCTAGCGAACCGAGGCGTCGTCCGGCAAGGGTTTGCGGCCGATCTCGTGCTGTTCGACCCATTAACGGTTGGCAGTGACGTCCGACCCGACAACATTTCAGTCGTGTCGACGGGAATCGTTGAGGTCCTGGTGAACGGTGTCTCGGTTGTGAGCCGCGGCAGCGTCACCAATGCGACCCCCGGTCGAGTTGGTCTCCACGATGTGCGGGCGTGTAGCGCGCACCGATCGTTATCCAGTCCGGACAATGATTTTCAGGAGCGAGTACATGAAGACCAGTCGGCTCTTCAGCACGGTTGAGGCCCATACGGGGGCCAGCCGTTCAGGATCATCACGAGCGGCGCACCCCGTATCCCCGGGAAGACCATCCTGGAACGCTGCGCCTGGATTCAGGAAAATGCGGATGAGATCAGGCGAGCGATCATGCTCGAGCCCAGGGGACACGGTGATATGTACGGGGGCCTGCTCACTGAGCCGGTGAGCGATGGCGCGGATCTGGGCGTCATCTTCATGCAGAATGTCGATTACAGCCCACACTGTGGGCACGGCATCATCGCGCTGGCGACCGCGGCCGTGGAGCTCGGCTGGGTCGAACGGACATCCCCCGTGACCCGGGTCGGCATCGACGCTCCCTGCGGATTCATCGAGGCGTTCGTCGAGTGGGACGGCACCCACGTCGCAGACGTGCGCTTCGTGAACGTTCCCTCGTTCATCTGGAAACAGGATGTATCCATCGATACCCCATCCTTCGGCGCGGTCACCGGTGACATCGCCTATGGCGGCGCGTTCTACTTCTACACCGACGCTTCTCCTTTCGGTCTCGCGATCAGGGAGCAGACATGCCGACCGGCTGAAGGACATCGGAATGGAAGTAAAGGACGCACTGAACGCGAAGTACGCGGTCGTCCACCCGGAACACCCTGAAATCAGGGGGGTGTACGGAACGATCATCTCTGGAGCGGCGAGGCATTCCGGCTCTACGCAGGCCAATGCGTGCATCTATGCCGATCGGGAACTCGACCGCTCACCCACGGGCTCCGGAACAGCCGGTCGCACCGCGCAGCTGTACCTTCAAAACAAGCTGGCACGCGATGAGGTTTTCATCAACGAGTCGATAATCGGATCCGTCTTCGAAAGCCGGATTCTCACGGAGACGCGCGTCGGTGATTATGATGCCGTGGTACCCGAAATTCGGGGGAACGCGTTCATCTGCGGATTCGCAAACTGGGTCCTAGACGATCGCGACCCGCTGACCCGCGGCTTTTCGATCACACGATGATCGGGAGCAGTCGCCGAGGCCCTTACTCAGTTACGCGATCAAGCTAAGAGCGTTCTTCATTGAGTCGAGACCGGCGGGACCCCCCGCCGCGACGGGCCAGAACGTGGACTCTAGATCGAGGCCGAGCACCCGCCCCGGCAAGGGTTGATCCCGAGGTGGTGGGCGGGCTTACGATGCAGGCAGAAAAGGCCAGTAAGGAATGCAGCGAACAGACAGGCGAATAGATGGGAAAAGTTCTTATTCATGCCACGGTGACCGTAGATGGATTTATGGCAGACGGCGATGGGGGCATCGATTGGATGTTTGGTTTTGAATCGGCAGATGCAGACACGACTCTCGTTAATAGAGTGATGGAAGAAATCGGCGCCATCGTTGGGGGTTCAAATAAAACCCAGACAATAGAAGATGGGGAAGTTCCGTATGGCGGAATGCTAAAGGTGCCGGTATTCCTCATGACTCATACTGCTCATGATGCGATTGAAAAAGACGGCATAACCTATACCTTCGTAGTTGATGACATTAAGCAAGCCGTTGAAGAAGCTAAAGCGGCATCCGATGGCAAAAGCGTGGTGTTATTAGGCGGCAGTGTTTCGCGGCAATGTCTAGAACTCGGACTTGTGGATGAAATTCAATTGCATGTAGTGCCAATGTTACTTGGTAAAGGTATTTCGTTGTTTAGCGGGCTCAAGCAAAGCGTTAAGCTCAAAAGGCTTGAGACTGAAGCATTTGCCAGCGAAACTCATATGCGACTTAGTGTTGTTAAATAGCTATCTCCCATCAAGAAAAGTCTCACAGTTCCTAACAGGACGCGAGAACACTTGACCTCGTGCCATCATGGTCCCCACTGCACCCAGGAGGAGCGTGGTGGACGAGCAGATCCAAGTGGAGTCCCGAGGCTTGGGTTCAGACTTCTGGAAGTTTTTCGCCGGCCAGACGATTAGCAATCTGGGCTCATCGTTCACATTCTTCGCCCTCCCGCTTCTTGTCTACGAGATAACTGGCTCAGCGCTCAGTCTCGGAATCACGACGGCGATGGAATTCATCCCCTATCTGCTCTTCGGTCTTGTGATCGGGGCGTGGACAGATCGCTTGGACCGGAAACGATTGATGATCATCGTGGACATCCTTCGAGCGATCGCGATCGCCACGGTCCCGCTTGTCGCTATGGCCGATTCCCTTACCGTTGGTTGGATCTACGGAGTGGGGTTCACGATGTCCACCCTTAACATCTTCTTCGACTCGACGCAGTTCGCTGCGATCCCTCATATCGTGGGTCGAAGGGATCTCGTCACAGCCAACGGCAGGGTACAGGCGTCCTTCCAAGGCGCACAGTTAGCGGGGCCCGTCATTGCTGGAGCTCTCGCAAGCGTCTTCCCGATAGCGCAGGTGTTGTGGTTCGACGCGCTTTGTTCATAGTCTCGGCCGCCACCCTTGTGATCGTCCGAGCATCCTTTAACGATCTACATCAGAGCCAGGAGAGGAAATCCATAAGGCACGACGTTGTCGAAGGCCTGGGATTCGTTTTCTGTCACCCTGTTCTGCGAGCGATCTCGGGCATGATGGCCTTGTTCAATCTCGTTAGCGCTTCGGTATTTACTCAGCTCGTGCTGTTTGCCGATGTCAGGCTCAACGCTACACGGCCCCAAATTGGCTTTCTGTTCGCCTCTGCCAGTGGGGGGATGGCTCTTATGTCTCTTGCTCGTGGGCCGCATCCGGAAACGATTGCCCTTCAGCAAGGTTGCCCTCGGAGCGCTCACATTGTGTGGTCTCTTTCTTTTTCTGTTCGCCCGAATGACTGAGTTCTGGCTCGCTCTTCCATTGTTCGCCCTTCAAGCAGGGTTTGGGATCCTCTTCAACATCCAAACGATCAGCTTGCGACAGTTGATCGTCCCGGATCAGATGATGGGACGGGTCATGAGCGTCGGGGAGTGCTGGCATGGTCCGCGATACCCGTCGGGGCCTACTTGGGGGCTCCATCATCGAGTCGACGGGAGATGTAGCGGCCGTCTATACCGGCATCGGCATCATCACTGTTGTTATCCCTCTCGTATTTGCTTTCGGCCCAATTGGTCAACGTGGAACGCTTTGTTCCACAGGATCAGGAGTTAGAGGAGGCTCGCCCCCTCGACTCTCAATGATCGGTAACACCTCTAGCCATCAATCTGGACTCGGTTGTTTTCTAGCGTGAGTCGATGCTCGAGTTGCCGATCGGGGACGGTCACATTCTTGTTCACTGACATCGATGGGTCGACACGGCTCCTACAGGGAGCAGGGCCACCAGACAGTCCCTAGGTCGGTGACTCGGCCGAGCTTGCAACGAATGGCGAATCTGGACGCCGGCAACCTTGGTTGCGGGGGCGCCGGAGGGCGAGCTCGCTGGGAAGCTGAACAGTCGCCACGACCGAGCCCTGCGGCCCCCGGAGTCGTCGGGGACGGAAAAGGACCAGGAAAACGCGTTTGATTTTTCCTTGAGTCGACGCTCATCCGAGCGGCCCCGAGGGGGGTGTTCGTCGGGATGACAGCCGCCCTGACCAGGGGAAACGTTCAGTGGGCCCAGATGGACTTGAACCATCGACCTCACCCTTATCAGGGGTGCGATGGGGACCTGCCATGGTGTGCCAAAACAGAACGATTGGGAGCCAATAACTGCAGGTCAAGAGCGAGCTGGACAACGCCAAAGGAAGCCAATGAGTGACAGGGAGAACCGGAGGCTTACAGAGAGTTTGTTCGGATTTTGTTCGGATCCGATCGATGCGAGCTTTCTTCGAGATCCTCTATCTAAAGAGCGCTCGCGGCGAGTTGACTTTCACGAGGCGGCGGGACATCGAGGTCGTGTCGATGGGGCAGGATCAGTTGCCTGTGCACGTCGGCGGGGCGGGAGTTAAAGTGGCGTCGGCAGAGCGGTTGGCGCTTCTTGCCGCGATACTTCGGAATAGCTCCTCGTCGGGTGATCGGAGTTACGCGGACGTTGTCTGAATCGCCCGATCGACTGGAGGTAGGGATGTCAGCATCTGAAACGGGGACGGTTCGCCCGGGCCTTTCGGTTGGGTCCACGAGCGAGTTCAGCCTGTTTTTCCGTGTCAAGCCTGGCGAGGCTGAAGGGCTTCGAGCTGCTCTTGAGGATCTGCAGGAGACGCCGGGGTACCGGCCTGGCGACTACGGCATGGCGATCGCGACGCATCCACGAGCCGAGATTCGTCCTCTTCGACGACGACACGTGGTCCGCGTTCATCACGAGCTTCGACTGGCCTGGACGCCTACATGGAGGACTTCTTCACGTCAGGGCCGACGCTGGCGCTCTTCGACGTCATCTTCCGGCACGTCGAGGGCTACGAGGGTCTGCCTGACCTCCAGGCGGTGAAGGCGTTCATCCCCCGCGCCTAGGAAACAGCGGGGGCGTATCAGCGGAATTACGGAGGCACCGTCAAGGAGATCAGGAAAGCCTTGCGTGTGAACGACGCATTCCAGCGGGTCCTCGACGATCCCGAGGCTAGCGAGGCGCTCCAGCATCCTGCACTGAAGCCGCTTCTCGACCAGGCGGCCGACTAGCCGGGTCCCCGGCACAGAAGGAAAGCATGTCGGATCACATCTCGGGACTCCGTGGCGCTGGCGGAGCCGATCGCGGACATCACGGACGTGTACGCGTTCCCGAGGCCCAGGGCAGCCGGGGCATCTGCTGTCTGTGCAGAACACGCTCCCGTTTTCGCATCCCTCGGCGCTGTTCTCGGACGGGCTTGTTTACCGCTTCCGGATGTGCTCGCTCGCGGCGGGAGCCCCGAGCGATCCTGCGCCGTTTGCTGTCTCCGAGGAGGAGTTCGTGTTCGACTGCGTGTTTTCCGATCCTGCCGCAGGC